>CAWDKV010000001.1:0-32690 GCA_963803015.1 uncultured Gammaproteobacteria bacterium
TGATCGTCATCTTCTAAAGTTGAATTGCTGATAAAATCACCCGTAAAGAGTAAGATATCTGGATTTTCGTATCGAATTTTTTGAGCTAATCGATTTAAATATCTAGCAGAAAAACCCTTTTGAAAGTGTAAATCACTAAATTGAAGGATTTTTAAGCCCTTTAGATCAATAGGGCAATTAGGTAGATTGAGTGTGATACGGGTAGTCTGTATTAGACTTGGTTCAATGAAACGAGGCCAGATACCAACGACGGAAACGACGCACCAGAGATCCCAAAAGAAATCGCTAAAATGAAATGGCTTAGGTTTTATTGATAAATGAGTCATGTGATGAAATTGAGGGAAATGGGGAAATTCTAGTATAGATCTTTTCACATAACTTTGCATCAAAATTTTAGCAAATTTTGAGGCAAAGACATGTGAAAAGACCTATATGAAAGGACTTCAAACTAACAAACTATCGATTTTTTGCAAGTTCTTTGTCAGACAAATGTGCAGCCACTTTGCCTGTCATTTTGAACATGTCGATAGGATCTGATGAACCGAGAACTTTGGCAAGTTTGTCATCAGGGTTGATATTACGTTTAGCTTTTTGATCTTGAAGTTGATGTTTTTTGATATACTCCCAAAGCTTTTTGGTAACTTCTGTACGTGGCATTGGACCTGCTCCAACAATTGCAGCCAATGCATCACTTACATGAACAGGCTTCATAAAAGCAGATGTTTTTTTTTCTTGATCTTTCGGCATCATTTTCTCCTTCATAGTTTTGATAGACTCCACCTGCAAAAATTAGGTGAAATTTTCGTCTTTTCTTCGAGTTCTTTGTTGTAGCCTGTTGGCATTTCTTAGTCAAGAGAAAGAGCAAAACATTTTTAGTTATCTCGCAAAGTACCACCTCTTTGGGCTGCCGGCCGGACTTTTGGCCTAAAGGGTGAACACTTGTATAACAACCAATCTTGTTTTGCTTGCTCAAAAAACCACAAAATACACAAGAGAACGCACGCAATCTTTGATCTACAGTGACCTATGGATAAACATATGTTACTGTAGATTTAGGATTGCTCTTGTCACCTAGGATACTTGTAGGCATGAGCTGGTCCTTTCATAGCGAAGATACTTTAGGTCGCAATTATGATGATATTAAAAACTTCTATTTCTGCTTAACTTTTAGAGTTGCAGCTTGAGAAAGGGGAAGAATTCAATGCGCAATAAGCACTTAACGCCTGTTTCTATGGAAAGTAAACTCGAAGATATAGAAATGTTGGTGAAAACAATTAAGATAAGCTCAGGTTTATCTGAAAAAATCGAAATTGTTAATGCTCAATCATCTGTGAAGGCATTTTTGAAAGAATTCAAAACAGTTAACGTTGTTTTGCAGAATTTAAAACCGGAATATGAATTTATAGTCAAAATTCTCCATACTTGCTCTGGCCAAGGACCACTGTTTTTTGGTCACATCGATGAAATTGAAGAGATGCCTGAAACTTTGAATTCCATGTTGCAGGAATTGCTGGAAGTAGAAACGTTTTATAGCTTTATGGGTGGGCTTGCAGGCTATTATCATTGCGTAATTAAATTGATCCATGAAAAGCAAAAGACTGTTCCTACGAAATCACCTGCCGAAAAATATTATAGACCATCAGGTATTGATATTTCAACCGATGAAGAGGCACGGCGAAGAGCTGTCCGTTGTGGTATCGAGAGCTTACCTTTGCTAGCGCATATTTGCCCCATTGGAGGAGCTGGAGATAGATTTAATATGTTGGATGAAGAGACCGGAGTACCTTTGCCGGTAGCTTTTTTGCAGTTTGGTGGTTTTTCGTTATTAGAGGGATTAGTCAAAGATCTTCAGGCAATTGAATTTCTTTATTGGAAAATCTATTCAAAGCAACTAGTCATTCCCATGGCACTGATGACTTCGGAGGAAAGAAATAATGATTCGCATATTAAATCTTTGTGTGAAGATCAAAGATATTTTGGTAGAAAAGCTGAAAGTTTCCGCCAATTTTTGCAGCCTATGGTTCCGGTTATTACAGAAGGAGGGAATTTTGCTCTTTCAGAACCTCTAAAGCTTATCCTAAAGCCTGGTGGACATGGTGTAATATGGGAGGTTGGCGATTTGAAAAAAATATTTTTGGGTGGTTTGACTCTTTAGGGAAGAAGAAATTATTAGTCAGGCAGATTAATAATCCTATCGCCTCCACTGATTCAGCGTTATGGGCCTTTGTGGGCTCCGGACAAAATGATCATCGAATATTTGGCTTTCTTTCCTGTGATCGCTTGATTGGTGCAGCAGAAGGAATGCTTGTCATCAAGGAAACTTCTACTCAGAAGCAATTTAACTATTGCTTAATGAATATCGAATATACTGATTTTACTGCCAAGGGCCTTGTCGATGGACCTAAAGAGGAAGGCAGCTGCTATGGGACTTACCGCTAATACGAATATTTTATTTGCTGATATTGCAGCTATAAGTGAAATCGTTCATAAGCAAGTTAACGAAGCTTTTTCAAGTGACTTTGACCCAAATACACATTCTATGCCGGGTATGATCATCAACATGAAAAGTAAATTTCTTCATCTTGATCAAGAGGGTAGACTCAAGGAAAGTCATGGAGGACGTCTTGAATCGATGATGCAAGGCATTTCAGAATTTATTGTCGATACATTTCCACAAAAATTGGAAGACAGCAATCAGATGCGTTGTTTCGTTGCTTATGAAAAGAGGCAAAAAGTCATTTCAGTTACTAAAAATAAATTTCAACCGGGTAAATCAATCAATGAGACCCCGAAGGGTGTTTTTACGACCAAATGCACAATGCTCATGACCTTCTCAGCAATTATTGTAAGATGATATTGCCAGAGGTTCAGTCTCAGGAGGATTTTATGGAGTCCGGGCCATCATGGATTGTAAGGTATCATCGTACAGTATTATGTCACTGATCGGCAGATCTCAGAAATTGCGTGGAGGAAGCCTTGCATTTGGTTCAGAGCTGTTGCTCGACATTAAGTCAATATCGAAAATTTAAATTTAGATGAAAGTTCTACATATCATCGCTAAAGATCTTATGGGTCATAGGGATCAAGAAGGATTCATTCATTACAGCCAACAAAATGGTAAATGTGAATTAAAAAATGTTTCTGTGATCAATAATGGCATAGACCGGAAAGCCAAAAATAATTATTGGAAAAATGAGATTGCCCGGCATGAAATCTTGGAGATTATTTTGCATGGAAATGCAGAATTTTACGCGTGTGATGTAGTTTTAAAAGGGGCGATGAAATTTGAGGTGCCTTCCGGACAACTGCATCGAAATTACAATGCAAGATGGAAAAATTCATTCTCGCCATATAAAAATAGCAGCGCCTACGTGGTGCTGGCATTACGCTTTTGACGAATTTGATAAAGTTAATTTGAGCACGTAAGAACAGCAATTAAACACCAAGACACAAAGGCACAAGGGGGCACAAAGAGAAGTGAAGGTCCCGGTCCTTTCGTAAACGTGCCCGTGACCGATCGTTCCTGGCGTCGACGAGCACGCTCACGGAAAGGACACGGGAGGGGCAAGTGGGTCGGCACGTTCACGAAAGGACGGGGATCTTTACCTCTTTTGTGTCTCTGTGTTTTAAACTTTTAATTAGAATCCAATTCATAGACAATCGTCACGTTAGCACTAACACTTACGTCCCCGGGTTCTATTGGAGTGGAACGATCTAAATTGGCAGCAAGCATTTTAAAGCGTGGCTCAAGGGGTTTGGCATTGTCCAACCAAATGGCTTGAATATCTCCAAGTTGTACATTTGCTGCCATGGCTAGATCTTCTGCATCTTGCATAACATTTTGCTGTAGCCATTTTTACGGCTTTAAAAAAATAGACGTTCATCCTTTAGTCCAAAGCTAATGTGGTCGATCGAGTTTATGCCCGCTTCGCTTACCGCATCAATGATTTCTCCGGCTAAGTCTATTTTGTCAGTTTGTATATAAAGAGAGTTTGTGACTCGAAAGCCATTGATTTTTTGCTTCCATTCCGGCGGAGGATTTTTTGGATAGGGAGTATAAGTCTGCTATATTGAATTGACCTGTAGCATATTCTTTGGAGGTTAATTCTTTAGCCTGTAGAGCCGCTATCACTGCTCTCATTTTTTGACTATTGCTCTGTAAAGCAGACACAGCATTATCTGCTTCAGTGATCACGGCAATATTAAGATTAAATTGATCCGGTGTTTTCTTTAAGACAGCAGATCCATTGATTGAAAGAGTAGAAATTGGATCATCGGCAAGAGCAATTCCATTTAAAAGAATTAGAGCTAAAGCAAGTTTTCTTATCATCTCATTAATTTCCTTATCTTTAAAACCGTGTCAGAACACTTTATCATCAATTTAGAATTTATAGAGCATAAAGTCGAGATAATTCAGATAATTCATCTTTATTTTTTATCCTTAGTGAGGCATAATCATTACTTTGTGGTCACATAGATGGAGTAAGGATGTCTGAAGCAATGCGTCAAGCTAGGATTATTGGAACCGGTAGCTATTTACCGAAACCATTTTATCTAATCAAGATTTAGAACAACTTGTAGCAACGAACGATGAGTGGATTTTTAGCCGCACCGGAATAAAAGAGCGCAGGATTGCTGGCCCCAATGAATTTCCTTCAACTATGGGTATTCAAGCTGCGCGAAAAGCCCTGGATAACGCTCAATTAAAACCTGTCGAAATCGATATTGTCATTGTTGCGACAATGTCCGCAGATTTTCAATCTTCTAGCTCAGCAGCACTCATTCAACATGAAATTGGAGCTACTAACGCCGGTGCTTTTGATTTACAAGCTGCTTGTTCCGGTTTCTTATATGCTCTCTCAGTTGCAAAAGCTTATGTTGAGTCCGGCATGTATCATAATATTTTGGTTGTAGCTTCAGAAAAAAATGTCAACTTTTGTGGATTATCAAGACCGCAATACATGTGTGTTATTTGGAGATGGGGCAGCTGCAGTCGTTGTCTCGCACAAGGGACATGGGTTAGCCATTACATCCACAAATTTAGGGGCTAACGGAGGATTAGCGGAACTTCTTTTAGTTCCAGCCGGGGGTTCTGAGATTGCCCACAAGTGCAGATACGGTCAATGACCGGCAGCACTATATTAAGATGAGCGGTAAAGAGCTATTTAAGCACGCAGTGAGATTAATGACGTCCACAGCTAAAGAATGTTTAGAACTTGCAGGAATTCAGGAAAAAAATCTCGACTGGCTTGTGCCGCATCAAGCCAATCAACGAATCATCGATGCTCTTGCAAAAAACTTAGATCTTCCATCTGAAAAAATTTTCAAAACAGTTCAAAATGGCAATACTTCCGCATCAAGCATACCGATAGCTTTGGATGAGTTGCTCCAAGAACAAAAAATTGATTTAGATCAAAATATACTTCTTTTAGGTTTTGGAGCCGGATTAACTTACGGTGCTGTCCTTTTAAAGCAGATTTAATACTTAAGAATAATAAGGAATGACAATGACTAGGCAATCTCCTTCCCTCGCATTTCTTTTTCCTGGCCAAGGGGCTCAATATCCCGGAATGGCTAAAGATTTTGTTTCCACTTTTGCGGTTGCACGCCATACTTTGGAAGAGGCAGACGATCTTTTAGGTCGTAAGCTGTCTACTTTAATTTTAGAAGGGCCTGAAAATGTGCTTACTGAAACTAAAAATAGTCAAGTCGGTATTTTTGTAGCCTCTATGGCTATTTTAAGGGTTTTGCAAGAACAGTTTCCTAATATTCATCCTTCTGTTTGCGCCGGCTTAAGCCTCGGAGAATACACTGCTCTCTGTGCATCCGGAAGATTGAGCTTTAAAGATACTCTTTCTCTTGTACAGTATAGGGGCCAATATATGAATGATGCTTGCGAAGAAGTGGCCGGCACCATGGCTGTGGTGCTAGGACTTGAAGGAGCTGAAGTTGCTGCCATTGTCAAGGAAGTTGCATTGCCAAATGATTTATGGGTCGCTAATTTTAATTGTCCTGGTCAAGTTGTTCTTTCAGGCACTACTAAAGGCATTGAAGTCGGGAGCACTGCTGTTAAAGCGAAAGGTGCTAAACGAGTTCTACCGCTACAGGTTCATGGAGCCTTTCATAGCGGTTTGATGGTTTCTGCTGAAAAGCGACTCAGAGATCCAGTCTTGGCCGCTCCAATCAAGGAGTCTTCCACTAAATTTGTGATGAATGTTCCCGGCAATTTTGTAGAAGGCGTGGATGAGATCAAAAACAATCTTATTAAACAGGTCACTCATTCTGTTCGTTGGGAAGATGGAGTGCGCAACATGGAAAAGAACGGTATTTTGCAATTTATTGAAATCGGATGCGGACGAACGTTATCGGCACTTAATAAGCGAATTGGTGTTAAAGGATTGACAATTAGCCTGGAAAAAGTCGAAGATTTACGTGAAATTGAACAACTTGTGGGAGCATAAATGGAAAATCTACTAGTCGGTCAAACTGCTATTGTAACTGGGGGTACAGCCGGAATCGGAAAAGCTATAGCCTTGAAATTGGCCTCTCAAGGGGCTAAAATAATTCTGTTTGGCACTCATGTTGAACGCGGCGCAGGAGTCGTCAGTGAAATTTTAGCTGCTAATCCAGATGGAAGCGCCGAATTTTTCCAGGTGGATGTTTCAAATTACCAAGCTGTACACGATACTTTAGCAGAGATATTAAAAAAATATAGCACAATTGATATTCTCGTTAACAATGCAGGAATCACAAAAGATCAACTTTTAATGCGCATGACTGAAGAAGAGTGGGATTCTGTTCTAGATGTTAATGTTAAATCTTGTTATAATATGTGCCATGCGTTGGTACGTCCAATGATGAGAGCTAAAAAGGGTAAGATTATCAATATGAGCTCTGTCGTAGGGATCACAGGCAATTTAGGGCAAGTTAATTACGCAGCTTCTAAAGCGGCAGTTATAGGTTTCACTAAAGCTTTGGCAAAGGAGCTAGCCTCGCGCCATATTCAAGTAAATTGTTTGGCCCCTGGCTATATTGTGACAGCAATGACAGATGCTTTGCCCGAACCAGTGAAGGCTGCAGTCCTTAACAATATCCCGCTTGGTCATTTTGGTGGCTGTGAAGATGTAGCCAATGCAGCTCTATTTTTAGCGTGCAAATGGTCTGACTATATCACTGGAGAAGTCATCGCTGTCGATGGCGGCATGTCAATGTAATGACGTTTCTCTGTTAATAGTAGACTTGGGAAAAAATAACACAAAGAACATATCAACCAAATAAGTAACAAAAGGATTGTATTATGTCAGTAGAACAAGAAGTGATTAACATTGTTGTTGAGCAATTGGGAGTCAATCGCGAAGATGTTTCTCTTTCAAAATCATTTGTAGAAGATCTTAATGCTGATTCATTAGATTTGACAGAACTCATTATGACATTTGAAGAGCATTTTTCATGTGACATAGCTGAAAATGAAGCTGAGAAGCTAAAAACAGTGGGCGATGTGGTTAGGTATATCGAAGCTAATGCAAAAGCAGAGTAAAGTGTCGATTAACATTTCGATGAAGCTCAACATTGAAATGTACACGCATCAGGTCAAGGAATACGTTTGAGTAAATAAAGGCTGCAGGATTGGCCTTAGGCTGAAGGCTAATCCTGCAACCTTTTTTACTCAAACGTATTCCTTGACCCGATGCGTATGCATTGAAATGTTGAGCGTTATTTTGTCTTCCCTTACCTTTGTAAAAACCTGGTAATGATCAATAACTTTAAAGCTCCCTTTTCGTCCAATTTCTCCACACCCAAAAAAGTTTTAAAAAGCGATTTATACTCCTCAGGGTATAGCTGCGCCGTGCGAACAAGCTCTTGAATAAGGCTCTGAGGCGTTACATATTTAAAAAATATGGCTAGGACTTCATTAAGATCTTTTTGGATTAATGACTCTGGTATGTTGCCTATATAACGATCGAATATTGGTTTTTGTTTTTGCCTTATGCCAATGTGGTGACCAATTAAATTCTTAAGATAAAGGACTTGGTGGGCTGCTTGAGGTGAAATCTCTTCCCCTTCTTTTAGGCCGACGAGCTCTCGCAATAGAGCATTGCCCTCTGTAAATTGCGCTTCTAAGAACTTCAGCACTGCTGAGCTGACAAATCCGAAAAGAGGCTCTTTAGCATCATCCTGATAAATTCTATCTATAAGTTCTTGCGCTCCGATCAATGTTATTTCTTTACAATCTTCATTAGTCCAATAAATATAATCTTGCAATAAGGGAGTTATAATAGCAGAATATTTCGACATTTTCCGATTCATTTTAAGAAGCAATTCTCCTACAAGAGATTCTTCACTCACCTTTTTGATAAGTTTCTCAACGCAGGCTCTCACTTTGACTAGTGAATTTTCAATCGTTAATAAAAAAAATGCTTCTGAGGGAGAAACAGGGAAATGCATAGATTGCTTATATCTGTATGCGGAAGCTAAATTTTGATAGAGAGTGGCAATACCATAGATTTTACCTGCCGGACAGCTTTGTATAGACATCATGTTGCAAATTAAAGCCTCTTCGCGATCAGTGAAAAACTGATTCTCCTTTTCTGTGGCGTCTATGCTTAAAATACAACTTAAAACAGCTCTCCACTGGGCTTCTCTATCCGTAACATATTCAACAGGGGTATATTCCATCACTCCTTCAAGAAATAAGCTGGCGTCATGGACTTCACTCCAAGAAGCTGTTAGTTTGCGCAAAGCCTCATCGGCAAGTTTTTGATTTGTGGAAGATTTAATTTTGATTTTTAAAGTTTTAATTAACTCTTTAAAAACCTCCAATGACGCGTGTTGAGGTAAATCAATCCTTTTTATTTCAGTACTCATCCCTTGCAATTGCTTGATGTTGATACCTAAAGGAAAGCTATCTCCTCTTACTTCCAGCTTAGGAGGACAAAAATTTGATGATTTTGCCGCCAGAGCCTCTAATTTCTTAAAGAATGTAAATGGATTTTTGTCTCCTTCAATTGCATTTAGAATCTTTAGGCCTATAGCTTCTTGAGTAAGTGGGTGGTCCTCATGTAATTTAAGAGCAATTGTATTTTTATAAATGAAATCGGCTATAAATAGTTTCATGTGCATAGGTAGGTCGGCATGGTAAAGTTTATCATTTAAAGAGCTAACTAAAGCAGGCATATAGCTAGGATCTTCTTGGATAGGATGCATGCATGCGTTCAATCGATCAATTTGCCTTAACTCTTCCGGAAGTAAATAAAGCATGAATAGAGAATGGGAAATTCTAAATTTGTGATTGTTTCTTAATTTACTATCTAAATATTCAACAAAGCAGTTTAAGGTTTTATACTTTTCGATGAGTGGTATTCTACATTCTTCTGGAATTACATTTAAAGATGCCAAAACGTAAACAAATTCTGAATTTATTGTTTCACACAATCTTTTAGCAGCAGTTATGATATTTTTTCGATCATCCATTGGAATCACTGCAATTTGTTCTAGTAAACTGATTTTTGTTTCATTATTTAACATTTCAGGAAAAAGATATTCAGCATACATAAACACATTTTCTACATTATCAGTGACTTTGCTAAGTATATTTATAATTTTAACAATTCCACTAAGGTCCATTCCAGTAATGATTTTATTTGCTTGAGTTAAGATTTGTTGTCTAAGTTGTTTGGGAATATTTCGAATAGCAATAATCAACCAATTCAGATTAATAAAACTACGGACTTCCTTTAACAATTCGACCGCATGTGATATAACATCATCTCGATCATCTGCAGGGGTATTTCTTATTGCAGCAAAAATGTTTTTTGGCTCACCAATATTACCCATAGTAGCTAACTGTATAAATCGCAAAGCAATATCCTGACGCTCCTCGGGATCAAGTAAACCGGTTTCTACTAAAAATTGCGAAGTTGTGCTGTTTGTGCAACGTTCAATTGTAATAAAATATTTTTCTGCATACTTTACCACATCTTCAGCATCTTTTTTTATATTAGAGAGAACTTTTATAATTTTAGCGTTCTCATTATTATTTCCTCTACTTACCCTTTTTGCTAATGCTAGGATATGAGATCGTTTTGCTTGAGGTATATCTTTAACAGCTTCAAGTATATCGGATATTTCTTCAAAGTTTTTTTTATCACTTATAAACGCAATCGTATGGGAGGTGACATCGTCTCGATCTTCAGAGGGTATACCTCTCAGAACAGTTAATACAGCCACCTTATCAAAATTCTTGCCGTAGGATAGTGCCTGAATGCGGCTAACTAAATCAAGGCGATCATCAATGGGGGTATTACCTAGTTGTTTTATGATGCCAAATACAGTTTCATAGGTTGAATTTTCTTCGATTAATTTTTCTGCATGCATAAGGGCATGTTTTACATCATTGGTAATATTAGCAATAACAGCGATAATATTTGATTTATGAAGATAACCAAATTTGACAATGAATTTATATGACAATTCAAGAATATAGTTTCTTTTAGACTTAGGTATTTGTTGGATTGTAGAAAATATTCGATTTATAGAAAAACAAGGTTCCGTTCTGTTTACTAATTTAAGAGTCAAGTCTATGACCTCAAGTCGATCCTCTTTAGGGATACGGTGCAGAGGGGCTAAGTTCTCTGCTATACTTATGTTTGAGTGTTTTTTTAATAGCATTTCCATGAACATTATGATTTCAAAGCGATCATCACTAGGAATTTTTCCGATCTCCTTCAAAATCTCAATTTTTGTTGTCGTGGACAATAAATTTTTAAGGAGTTTTTTTGCACATTCAATTAGATTTTCTACTTCATTAATATCTGTGAGAGCTTGAAGAATTGAAACTAAATTATTATTGGTACTATTAGAGAAGTATTCGATATTGATGTTTTTGGCTAAAGTTAAAACTGCATTCCTTCTTGATATCGGAACCTTGCTAATAGCAGGTATGAGCCCGGTTAATTCATAAAGTTTTTTTCCATCTATTAGCCAAAGCATGTGGGTTATAACATCCTCGCGTTCATCTTCACGAATGGCGTTGAGTTCATTCATAATAGATGATATATGTATATTTAAGCCCAATTTTTGTAATTTTTGAATTCGAATTAAAATATCCTGACGAGCACTCTGATGAATTTTATTCATAGTAATCAATATGGAACGTTTTTCAGAATGTTGTATGGGAAAGTTAGTGGAATTGGAACATAGCTGAATAGTATAATTAATTACATTTTCTCTCTCATCTTTTGGAATGTTTTTTATCTCCTTTATCGTCTCTGATTTATCATAACCACCTATTGAATCATTAAAATATTTGACCACATAGCTTATGACATCGTTTAAATCGACTTTAATTTGTGAGATAGTGGTGATGATCGATACAATATCATAACTGGTTTTCATGCCACAAATAAGAAGTTGTGTACGCTCCACGATTTCATTGAGATTTATTTTGGGTATATTTGAAAGTTCTTTTATAATAGCCGAAGGTTCTATAGATAAACCGTTTAATAGTTTCTTTGTGCACACTAGTATTTCAGGTAGATTTTCTAAAGGAATGATTCCGATCGCTTGAATTATTCCTCCCTTAAGAAAAACTGAAGTATCCTTGGAAAGGATATCGTTTGCGAGATTAATGATTCGAAGTCTATCATTTCTATTCATTGATGGTATTGAATTAAAAGCCCAAATGATATGGCTCATTTCGTTTCCTGAAGTATTCTCAAAATTTTCCTGGAAAAAATCTTTTACACTTTCTATAGCATATTGACGCTTACTCAAAGGCACAGATTTAATAGCCTTTAGGATTTCAATTTTGCCTTCTCCATCCATTGTTTTATTAAAAAGTTTTTGAGAATATTCAATAATGCTTTTCCTGTCATCTTGATTGAATGAATTAGTTATTTGAAGAAGATTACAAATCTCTTTACCCGTTAAATTCTCCATTAGACATCTACAGTCTTCTACTAATAGCCAACAATTTTTTGTGTAGACAATCCCAATGCCTTTGAGAATAAATCCTCTACTCTCACAACTTAAGCTTGGTTTGAATAAAGTTTTGGCAAGTAAAATTACATTCTCTCTATCGATTTTTTGTATTACTAACAAAGCATAAATAACATGGAATTCTCCCTTATCGATAGTTTCGGTAAAAAGCTGTCTAGCTTGTTGGATTGCTTCCTGCCTGTCTTGTAATGTTACAGAAAAGAGAAGTGATAAAAAAGCTCTGCAAGATGTTGTTTGATCTTTAAAAGGTACATTCATTTTAGCGTTGAAAAATTCTCGAGTACATTGCAAGATATGATTCCAATTTTCAATATCGCTTTCAATTTTTTCATAATGATCTTCTACAAATTCAAGCATATCTAATTTAGCCTGAGTATTCATTGATTCATGGTGAAAAAGAGCTTTTGAATGTTTAATGATGATTTTTTGCTCTACCACAGGCACCTTAAAGAAAAATCTTAAAATTTTAACAATTCTCTCTAATTTTATACCGTTGTCAATCATTTCGCGAGTAAACTCGATGATTGGATCTTTCATTTCTTCTGAAAAGGAAACAAAAAAATGTAAAATTAGTTTAATTCTAACTATATCTTCACTATCTTCTTTATTAAAAAAAGGATGTATCAATTTCATGATCTTTTCAAGCGAGATCTCTTTAGAAAGTGTCTGGTTAATTGAATGGAGCAGATTTTCACTTTGATTTTCAGTAGGGATTAAACAGACTATTTCTCGGTAATTTTTCCAATGAGTTTGCCAACCTTTTTGGTTTATTAATTGAAAGATGGGAGAATCCGTGAAATTTTCAGCATGGGAAGCTAGCCTTTTGGATATATTTACAGAATTTTTTTCGTCAAGCAGGTGCAATTTTTCAGCTAAATTTAAGGTGTTTTGAGCTGTGATTAATTGATTGTCTTTATGCAATATTTTCTCGACTAAAGAATCAATTTTAGATTGATTAACATTTTGTGTTTGTGTGATCTCAGCGATGGTTGGCAGGAGGTCTGCTAATTTTTGGATGTAATTTTTTTGTGAAATGTTCATGGTTGCCTTCAAACTAAGGTGATTTTGCTTGAGTATAATTGAAGCATTAATTTTTAAATAAGAGAAACATAAACGTGGCAAGGCACAAAATGTGTTTTGCTGCGTAGAGGTTTTACAACGCTATCATGAGCTTAAAGTGACTTATTTTTTAAATGCAAAGGGACACAAAAAGACGCAAAGGGCGCAAAGTAGGTTTTTAATTGCACGAATAGAGGATTTACAACTTTCTTCAGCTTTTACCTATCTTTGCGCCCTTTGCGTCTTTTGTGTTAAAAAATAAGTCTCTTTATACTCATGAAAACACTGTAAAGCCTCTACGTCGCAAAAACACTTACAACCATTAAAATATTTCTGACTTCCTATGCCCTGGTGAGCGACACCTATTTTTTGCACTTTTAATATGTTGGTGTTAAAGTCATAATCTTGGGTGTTCCGGATGTACTTACAAATTATCTAAGGAGAAACGGATGCAAGCTACCGCTACAACAATTGATAGAGAAAAACAATCAATAGAGTCTTTGAATTCCAATACAAATTCTGCTGATTTAAACAAGAATTCCATCACACAAGCTCAGAATATTGTTCAGCAAAAACTTAAAGAATGGCAGTTGCTGACTTCCATTTCATCTGAAGCAAATGAAACTTTCCCTGCCCCCCATTGACGCTAAAATGCAACTTCCGCCTTTACAGATTGCCCTTGCCTTAAATATAGAAAAATTGTTTATCAGTCTTTTACGCATTGGAGCATGCATTTTTGAAAAAAATTTGCAAGGTTTAAATGCCCTAGATTATGCAGTATCACTTCAAAGGTGGACTTGCATTAAAGCGATTATATCTGATTGCCCTAATACCAAAAATAATCTACCGGAGATAAGTTATTCCCTTCAACACTTATTTGCAGGGCAGCAATTTGTTATCGCGTCGGAACTCATAAATAAATATCCTTCCATAGATTTCAGTCGTGAAACGAAAGAAAACCAAAGCTTGTTGCATTTGGCATGTATAAACGACGCTCCAGAGATTATTGTGAAACAATTATTGAAGCTTGGGGCAAATGTCAATGCAAAAGATAAGGAAGGGAACACCCCCCTGCATATAGCAATTGAGTTAGACAGAGTCGCTGTTTCGTTTCTTTTCATTAATGAAGGTGCTGATCTCACCATTGAAAATAATGAATCGAGTACACCCGTATCTTTTGTGGGATATCATGGGAGATTTACTTGTTTAGAAACTATGATAGAACACGTTCCTTCATTGGAAAATGATAAGGCCAGATTTGGAAGTGCTTTGCTTGGCTCTATGAAATACAAACAATTTAAATCAGCGGAACTTATTATAAAAAAAATACCGAATGTATGTATATATTCTTATAAGGACACCAGGAATACTACTATACATATGGCTGTATTAAATGATGCTCCTTTATATTTGATGGATCTAATCGTAAACCAAGTTGTAAAACGAGGGGGGACAAATCTAAATTCTCAGAATAATGATGGAAATACTGCTTTACATCTAGCTGTACTGCAAGACAACTCAGCCGTTGTTGAACTCTTCCTTAAAGCCCATGCTGATTATACACTTGAAAATATAGACAAACAGACACCGATATCTCTTGCTGGGACCAAAAAATTATTTAATTGCTTGGGAACTATGCTAGAGACAATTTCTGAAGTTAAAGATGATAAAGCTAAATTTGGAAGTAGTTTGCTTGATCTCCTACAACTTAAAGAATTTAAGTTAGCAAAACGTATGTTAGAAAAAAGAAAAGTGATAGATTGCAATTGGTCTCACAATAATACAAACAATTCCACTTTACATTGGGCTTTATTTAATCATGCTCCGATCGAAATAATCCAACTACTCATAAAACGTAAAGTTAAACTTGATTTTCAAAATAGCGACGGAAATACACCTCTTCATGTAGCTGTTGGATATGACAATATAACAGATCCGGCTACGATAAAAAATCGCCTTGATGTTATTAATCTTTTGGTCAGATCTGGAGCCGATCCAAATCACAAAAATAAACAAAACCAAACTCCATTAGATTTGGCGTGTGCTTCGGCGTGTGTATTTGAACATACAGACAGGCTTCTCCCTCTTCTGATGGCTATCCCAGTAAATAAAACCTTATTTGAACAACAGCTCTTTAATACCTTGAATCTTAGTCAATTTATCGCAGCTCGCAAAATCTTAGAAATACGCCCAGACGCTGAGGTGTGGGTGAATCCTGAAAATTCATTGACGACTCTACATGTTGCGGTTTTAAAGAACGCGCCTTTAGATCTTATTCATTTGATCCATAAAATGACAGATAGTGAAAAAGAAAAAGCTTATGTGAGATCCCCATTGCAATTATCTGAAGATAAAAAATTTTGGGGGATAAGAAGAATTTTAAAAGAGCCTCGTTTGTATACTAAAGATTTAAACGCACTCCGAGAATTTATTAAATTGTATCACTTAGGTCACTGGATCATTTTTCCATTTTCGAAAGAGGTTATATTGTCGATTATAAAATATTCTGGTTATGATGATAACTACGTAAAATATTTATTTGAAGAAGCGCGACTAGAAGCGGAAAGTTCTTTAAAGCGAATATCTGATCTTCAAATTGAATGTACAAAAACATCTAAAGCTAAAGAAAACTATAAGTCACTATTGGATGAGTTCGGAGAGTGCGTTCCGCAGGCTATAATCGCAAGACTTTCTATTCTTGAAGGCATGGGTCATTCCTCTAAATTATCAAGACTTTCGCATAACATATCACATGGGCATAGCCATAGTCATGGACATGTTGAAAATCGTATTGTGCGCATTATCCGATTATCAAGGCTTTTGATTTTCCGAGGAATAAAGTCTCCATTAGCCTACTACTTATTAGGTGTCCATGGCTATCCAGAAGCACGAAATAAAAATTTGAAGATGGCATTTAAGTACGATAAGAAATTTCCTAAAGAATTAAATAAGATACAGAGGTCTCATATACAATTAATGCTTGATAAGGATTCCTAATAATGTCCTATTTCCTGATTTATGATTTACACATAATTAGATTTCCTATATAATCAATATATATTTAAACATATTTAATAATTTCGGAGAATCATGACTATTTTAAAAAAATCATTTTATTTTCTTTTTACAATATTGCTTGCAGTCAGTTCCTTAGAAGCAAAAGAAGCTTTCATTATCGAAAATCAGCCTGCGGCCTTAGAAAAAGCCCTTAGCCTTCCACAAACAGGAATCTTGAAGAAAAAAGCCAATGGACTTGTCTATTTAGATGTTTCCAATGAATTTATTTCTTTGGCGGATACAATCGATCTTCCGGGTAGGCTGCAACTGACTTCAATTGCTCACAATGCCATTGGAGCTCATATTCCTGTTTTTTTACCTGCTGAAAACATTGCTCCGGAGGAGCTAGGAGTCGAATTTCCGTTCAATGTAAAAGAAATTAGAAGTTCAATTGTAAAAACAAAAGATGGCATTAGCAAGCCATGGGAAATCTCCATTGATTCTAATGCATTAAAAGATCTAAGACAAAAATATGGCTGCACACCAGATTTATTTTACCTCTGATGGGTGTTGTGCCGGCCATATTACGAATGTAGGTTTTTAGCCCTTGCTTTTTGCAGCGTTTTATCTAAAAAGTTAAGGAAGAATTCGGGCATCAGCCTGCTCATTATCTTCAATACTTTGGATAATCCCGGCTTAATCTCCAGCTTATTATTCAGCAATCCTTTTATAGCAATGTTCACCATTTTGGGTGTAGCCATGCTTTGGCTGCTATCTACCAAACCAACAAAAGCATCGCCCAATGGAGTATCGGTACTCGGGGGCGCCAGTTCAAATACTTTAATGTTGGTTGCTTTTAGTTGCAGGCGCAGCACCCGGGTATAAGCTCGCAGGCCTACCTTGGCAGCACTATAAACAGGTGAAATGGGAAAAGGTATAAAGGCCAGTCCGGATGTGACGTTGACGATAGCTGCCGAAGGTTTTGTGATGAGGTGCGGCAGAAATTGCTGCACCATTTGGATGGCGCCAGAAAGATTGATATCGATCTCCGAATTGATATTTTGCTCCAACCCGGCATCCAACAAATTGATGTTGCGCATAATACCGGCATTGTTGATCAAAATATTCACATCCGGAAACTGGTTAGTAACCTTTTCATATAATTGCTGTATAGCGCCGGGGCTGCTAACATCACTCTGAAAAATGTGGACCTGTGGAAATTGCTGTTTAACCTGCTCCAGGCGGGCCTGGTTGCGACCAGTAATCAGAATTTGTGCCGCACCCTGTGCAATTAATTGTTTTACCAATTCCAAACCGATCCCACTATTGCCGCCGGTAATTAAAATGGTGCTGTTTTTAAGTTTCATAACTTTGTATTTTTTGATTGATACAAAGTTGCAGAGCCTAAACCATAGAAGTTTAGCCAAATCTATCATAGCGATAGCCGAAACCAACACCAATTGCTTCTTTTTGCTCCGAATGAAGAAACCGCGCCTGTTTTGGTAGGGGTAAAGTTTTAAATCAGGGGTTAAGGCTTTAATCTATAAATCCCGTAATTAAACATACACTGATCGAAGGTATAATCGGCAGCAACCAGTTTATCTACATACAGTCTTAAATCAGGATCAACATATAGCTTATACTCCTCAAAAAGAGGCACCAGTATCATTTCGGGTTTATTTTTTTCCATGTCAAGCAGGAATCTTTTTTTGGCAACAGTTGTTTGGGTTACGTTAAAATAAATACTTGGCGACATTCTTTCCGAATAAGCCTGAACCTGCGAGCCATATCCTGCTACAAATACTTTATCTGTTGGGCTGGTATGCGCTTTAACCCACCACCCCAATTGCCTGCTGGCGCTTTCGTCGGGCTCTATGTAAGGCGCATGGCAAAAATTTTCGGCTTTTTGAAATTCTCCGGTAAATAGCCGGGTAAAATTCAGGAGCGGCTCTACAATTTTCGGAGAAAAAACCACCCATATAATTATCATGATCTTAGTTATAGATAGCTGATATTTTTCGATTAAATGATTAACAGCTAATGCGCCGGTAAGCGACAAAGCTGGTAATAAATCCTTCAGATCAACCCGGGCGTAATTGCCGATAATGTTGATGCCAACAAAGGCCAGAATGAGCCATAAGAGCAACCAGTCGATTCTTTTTTTAATATAGATGTAGATGATAACAAGCGGATAGAATAATATTACTTCCGAATAAAAGAACATATTATAAAATTGCACCATTCTCCATAGCAGGTTATGGTAGGTGGTGCTGCCCGGACCAAAATTATCTGCAAAAGAATAGATATAAGTATCCTTAATACTAACACCAACCAGCGTTGCGGTTAATAATAGAACGCCTATACCGGATAAAAAGCCCATAGAAAACACGAGTGCACTCTTCTTTGATTTTTTTAATGAAACGATAAAAAGCGTTACTACCCCAAATAAAGCTGATAAGCGAAATGCAGCACCAAGGCCACCACAGAAACCACTCAGAAAAAGCCCTTTATTTTTTTCACGTGAGTTTAGAAAGAAATAAAAAGAGATAATGATAAACATTACGTCGTAAGTTTCAGTGAAAGAAACATATCTCCCGTCCACACCGTGCCAAAGCACTGATAAGCCATAAAAAGATATAGCCAATAGTCCGGCGCGATGTCCGACTAACCGGTTTGCTATTTTATAAATAAAATAGATACCGATAGTTTGACATAGCGTGCCAAATACCCGCGGGAACCAATAATTAACTCCAAAAAGTTTGTCGGACAGGCCGAAGATTGCGAAAAACAATGGCGACTTATTATCTACCCCACCCTGGTAAGGAGCAAGCCCATTTCTAAACCAGTTTCGCCCGATATAGTGCCACATGGCTTCTTCCTGCGAAAATGCAAAGCCATTGGTAAACAAAGCAATGAATAATTGGAGAAGGGTTAATATTATAATAACATGTAATAAAGTTGGCTTATAATTACTGATTGCGTATCTCTTTATCATAAGATCAAATTTTACTGACATTTATACTATGGCCGTAAAAGTCAACCAATTTGAGGGCACGAAATATTATTTTACATCAAGTTCGGTATTTACTTGATG
This sequence comes from uncultured Gammaproteobacteria bacterium, assembly GCA_963803015.1. Lineage (GTDB taxonomy): Bacteria > Pseudomonadota > Gammaproteobacteria > Berkiellales > Berkiellaceae > Berkiella. Next base: position 19,148 of record CAWDKV010000001.1, read on the forward strand.
AACTAAGAAAAAATTGAGGCCTACTCAGGCACACGCGACACGCGTGCGCCCAATGTCATTAAGTTAATGCGGTAAGTTATTGACAGTCAGTAATTTAACTTGTTTTATTGTTTGATTTTACGTATATTTAATTCATAATCAATTAGTTAAAGTGCAAAAAAAACCTCATTTTTAATTGTAGAAAAATTGAGAGAAACAATTTTCAGCCCGGAGTTGGCTGCAAAATTTAAAATGAAGGAACAAGACTTTACCAGGAATAGGAAACAGCCATTCAGCTCAACTTTACTGTTTATGTTTAACTTATTAAGGCGAACTCTTGCGATTGAAATTGACGGCTTTGTACGTTATTTAAACGACCGTTTCTCTGCCGCCCGCATCCGGCACTTTACCACAAGTGCCTTTATTCAAAACAGGAAAAAGATCGATCCGGCTGTTTTTAGTCATCTTTCAGGCGTAATTATTGACAACTTTTATAATCCTGAGAATGACATGTTAAAGTATTTGAACGGGGTAAGAATATTAGCTGTTGATAGTTCCAAACTTACTTTGCCCTATACGGCAGAATTGAAAAAGAGTTATGGAACAACAAAGAACCAATCAAGCGTGGATATTGTACAGGCGAGAGCATCAGTATTATATGATGTTTTAAACGGCCTGGCATTGGATGCCGAATTAGATAATTTAAGTAAAGGAGAAAGAGAACTGGCATTAAGGCATGCACGCAGGTGGAAGAATAAGGATTTAATAATCTATGACCGTGGCTATCCCTCATACGAGTTTATCAATGAACATGTTAAACGGGATGTTGATTGTTTGATACGGGTAACAACAGCAAATTTTTCTATAGCGAAGAACTTTATTGCCGGAGGTAAAAGGTCTTTAATTACAGAAATACAACCTAATAATAGGCACTCATTTAAGGGTAAGGATTACCACAAAGACAGCTTTTTAAAGGTTCGGTTATTACGGGTTGACCTACCTGGCGGCGAGGTGGAAGTATTAATAACTACGTTATTGGATAGTCAAAGATATCCTGCTAAGATGTTCAAGGAATTATACTTTTTAAGGTGGAGTGTTGAGACTTTTTATGATGAATTAAAGAACAAGCTTAAGGTAGAGCATTTTACAGGTTATTCACCAATAAGCATCCGGCAGGACTTTTTCTGTGCTATCTTCATCAGCAACCTCCAGTCGGTTATAGTAAATGATCTGGCAGATGAATTGGCCATACAAAACCAAGGCAAACAGTATGATTATAAAGTAAATGCCAATCTATCCTATGGCTTTTTAAAAAACAGGATATTAGAACTGCTTTACGGGCAGGCATCACTTGATAAGATATTTCAAGAACTGGAGGCCTTGTTCCTTAAACACACTGTTCCAATACGTAATAACCGTACTATTGAAAGACATGTCGGTAAATACAGAGCCCGAATACGACCTAAAGTAACTAAAAATCAAAGAGATGCAATATGACAGTCTCTTAACTTAATGACATTGCGCGTGCGCCAGCAAGAGTCCTGTCCTAAAATAAATTTACCTTTTCAACTGATTTAAGAATTGTTTATCAGTTCCTCATAGTCGGCTATGGTATCAATATCTATCCCGCCCTTTTCAAAAGGGATCACTGCAATATTTTCAGGATGATTGTTGATTATCTTTTTGGCGCCTTCTATTCCTTGCAGTGATGATAATTCTGCGAATAAAGACCGCTTAAACAGTACAGGGACACCAACGGTGTTTTTGTAGGAACAGGCTACTATGGGCTGGCCTGTTTGCTGTTGTTTATAGATCATACTATCAAGCAGCGCCCGGTTTACAAAAGGTTGATCGCAAAGCATGATAACAGTACTATCAATGGCTTTAATTTTTCCGATGTATTCGATTCCAGCCCTGACAGACGAAGCCATGCCTTCGGCCCATGTTTGATTATGAATGATGGTAATAGTCTTATCCTTTATCCCCGGTTCAATGGCGGCTGCATTTGCACCCAGCACAACAATTACCGTTTGGCATTTTGATTTACCGGCGGCTTCTATCGCCCATTCCAGTAAAGTTTTTCCTTTGTATAAAAGTGTTTGCTTAGGAAACCCTAACCGGCTCGATTCACCTGCCGCAAGTATGATAGCCGCTGTCATCAGGCGCTGTGAATAACGGCCATTTTATATTTTAAAGGATGCCCGCTTCTTTTGGAGAAAACCGTTTTTATTTCGGCTACGATAGCCAGGGCAATCTCTTCAGCAGTTTCGGAACCAATATCCAGCCCCACCGGCCCATGAATGGCCTCCAGATTTCTTTCAGTGATTACGGTTCCGCCTGTTTCCAGTTCATCAAGCATGCGTTCGAGTTTTTTCTTTGGCCCTAAAATTCCGATGTAAGGTGGATGCTCGGGTAATAGCTCTTTCAAAAAAGAAAGCTCATAATTATAGTTGTGGGTCATCAGCACAAATGCTGTCCATTCGTTCAATTCAATATTTTTTAAAACCTGTTGGGGCTTGGTGACAATTATTTTATTTGCCGATGGAAAACGTTCGGCGATAGCATAATTTGGCCGGCCATCAACCACAGTAATATTCCAGCCCAATACCGAAGCTATTTTGGTTAGCGGCATAGCGTCATTCCCGGCACCAACAATAACTAAAGAAATCAACGGCTTAACGCACTCCACAAATGCCGTATAACCCTGGTAACCGGTAATAGCAGAGCGCTGATTGTAGAGCGCATTTTTTGCATCTTCCAGTAATTCATCTTTGTAAGGCAGCAGCTCCAATCCATTTGTGAGTAGGTTGCCATCACTAAGGCATAAACAGGAACCAGGCTGCGGAGCTTTCCTATCCGCCAGGGAAAACAAGGTTACCAACACCGAATAATTACGCGAGGCAATTACCAGTTTCAATAAGGTTATGGGGTTTGTTTGACTATCAATTATAGGCTCTATCAGGATATGGATAATACCATTGCAGCCCAGGCCAACGCCCAATTTGGCGTCGTCATCGTCCATGGTGTCATAAGTAACCAGCAAAGGTTCCTGCTGCATAATAACCATCCGGGCCTTACGCAGGGCGTCACCTTCCAGGCAGCCACCGCTTATGGCGCCAGTCAATTGCCCATCTTCGGTGATCAGCATGCGGGCACCTGCACGGCGGTAGGCGGAGCCTTCAACCAGCACAACAGTTGCTAAAGCAGTTTTTTTGCCCCATTTAACAGCTCCCTCGTACGCCGCTACAATGTCAATAATTTCCTTCATGCTTAAATATCAAACCGCCCGTTTCCTTTGCTAAATGGTATTCATATTAAACGGCAGTTTTCTGATCCGTTTCCCTGTCAAATCATAAATGGCATCGGTTAGCGCTGGGGAGAATGGTGGAAGGCCGGGTTCGCCCACACCGCCGGCGTCGGCTGTATTTTCCATAATATGTACTTCAACCGGAGGCATATCGCTCATGCGGGGCATCAGGTAATCATAAAAATTATGCTGTTCAACCAATCCGTCTTTAAAAGTAATTTCGTGTATGGTAGCCGCACCCAGCGCCATCACAATGGAACCTTCTACTTGCGCCTTAATGATATCGGGATTAACATACCAGCCGCAATCCATCACCGCCCAAACCTGATCTATTTTCACTTTTCCGTCAGGTTTTCTGGATACCTTTACCACCTGCCCAACGGTACTGTCAAAACATTCGGTTATAGCTACGCCGTATCCTTCGTTCTTTTTCCGGCTTTTCCAGCCCGATACTTCTTCAAGTCTGTCAATCAACTGCTGGCATCGCTCATCTTTCAGGTATTTCCGGCGAAATTCAAGCTGATCCTGTCCTGCTAAAACGGCCATCTCATTGATGAAGCTTTCATAAGCAAAACCATTGGTTGAGGCATACACCGAGCGCCACCACATATTGGGCAGCGGCATCTCATAAGGCACATCAGCAAAACTTATATTCTTGATACTATCGTAATAAGGCTTCAAAAAGCCTTCGGCAGTGCTGCCGTTTGCATGTCCCCGTGCAGGCCCGTTCCAGTGATCTATATTCTGGCCGGCCATTTTAAATTTCAATGCGCTGATCTCTCCATTCTCCAGCGATCCTTGCCCCCTGTACGATATACCAGCACGATACGGCCCCTGCCTGATATCATCTTCCCGCGTCCAAACAACTTGAACTGGTGCGCCAATTTCTTTTGATATGGCAACAGCTTCGTAAGTATAATCCAGGAAAGCTTTTCGCCGAAACCGCCGCCCAAAAAGGTCATATTAACAATCACCTTTTCTTTGGGCATTTTAAATTTACTGGTGATATCGCCCAGTACCCAATCCGGGGCCTGTATCGGTCCCCATATTTCTATTTTATCGGGCTGGTACGATGCAATGCAATTCAATGGCTCCATAGCCGCATGCGCCTGATAAGGGGTTTGATAGATAACGTCTATTTTTTTGTCGGCCTTCGCTAAAATACTATCCGGGTCGCCTTGTTTTTTAACATGAAAGACCTTCTTCTTTTTGAAGTAATTCTTCGTGAGCTTTATAAATGTCAGCTGTATTGACGTGATCAAAGCCACTATCGTCCCATTCAATATGCAAGGCTTTTCTGCCCTGCATAGCTGCCCAGGTAGAATCAGCAATTACCACCACGCCATCGCGGGTGGTGGTAAAAACCATCATTTGTATCTTCAATACCTGCTTAACGCCGGGTACTTTCAGTGCTGCCCAACTGTCGAAACTTTTTATTTTTCCGCGCAGCCTTGGATTACGCTCAACCGCCGCATACACCATGCCGGGTACTTTTTTATCTAAACCGAATATGGCCGCCGCCGTTTGTTTTCATTGGGGTATCCATCCGGTTAAGTGGTTTGCGGATCAGTTTATAGTCTGAAATATTTTTGAGCTTAACCTCTGTTGGTGGGGTGAGCTTGGATGCATCGGTCACCAGCTCGCCATAATGAAATTTTTTGCCGGTAGGTTTATGAACAACATTGCCCGACTCAGCATAACACTCACTGGCCGGAACACTCCATTTAGCAGCAGCTGCGGTAATCAGCATTTCGCGTGCGGTGGCGCTTAGCTTTAAAAGCCGCTTGTATGATCCCCTGATGGTGGAACTACCGCCCGTAATCTGGCTGCCGTATTTGGTAGGATCGCCTATGGCAAATATGATGTTGACATCTTTCAGGTCCACTTCCAGTTCCTCGGCAATAATCTGCGGAACCGACTGGTAAGAGCCTTGCCCCATTTCTGCGCGATGATCGGTCAGCGTAACTTTGCCATCCGTGTCTATGCGCATCCAGGCATTAAATTCAAACCCCAGTTGATCTGCCGTCGCAGCTGACATCAGTTGTTCTTTTTTTGCATTGGCGGGCAAATAAAAACCCAGGCAAAGCGCTGTGCCGGCCAGGCTGGATACCCTGAGAAAATTTCTTCTTGATATTGCGTTAGTTTCCATAATGGCTACTCTAATCGTTAATCCTTATTATTTTGCTTTAACCGAAGGAGCATAGGCGCCTTTAGCTATCCATAAACGCACCTGTGCTACTAAAGCCGGGCGGGTCATGGGTGGTAATGTACGGCCATCGCCGGGATGCCAGGCCCAGCCTACCAAATCATCATTGGCCATGTGGTCAATCAGCTGTGCTTTTGTGCGGCCGCCGTTCTGTTTGGGGTCGAGCAGCTGCAATGCCAGTTGGTGCGGCGTGCAGCCCTGAAACACCATGCGCATATTAGCAGGCGGCAATCCCCATTTTGGGTTTCCGGGCGGCATGTGCAGTCCTGCAGTATTTTCGGCCTGGTGGCAGTTACTGCAGCGAACTGAATAGATGCCCTTGCCATCAGTGCCGCGTTTTATATTCATGGCATGGATATGGTTATCATCGCCCTGCAACGGTGCATCTCCGGATGGATGGCAATTCATACAGCGCGCACTCATCAATACTTTATAAACAGACATAAAGGCCTTAACCGAGCCCACACTATCTTTTATCGAGCTGGGGTAATTGGTTTTTTTGATTGATTCAGTCCGGAACGATAGGGTAACTAAACCAGCAATTACCGCTATCAAACTTATGGCTATCACTTTCTTCATAACTTAGCCCCTTCCGGCTGCATAGCCGCAGCTTTATGTATGGCCGAACGGATGCGCTGATAGGTGCCGCAACGGCAAATATTGCCAGACATGGCATCGTCAATATCTTGGTCTGTTGGATTTGGATTTTCGCGCAGCAGTACGGCTGCCGACATGATCTGACCGGATTGACAATACCCGCATTGCGGAACGCTTATTTCATTCCAGGCTAATTGCAGCGGATGATTATTGTTGGCCGAAAGCCCCTCAATAGTAACAATATTTTGCCCCGCAGCCCGGTTTATTTTCGTTACACAAGATCGCACGGCCTCACCATTTAAATGAACTGTGCAAGCCCCGCATTGTGCGGCGCCGCAGCCAAATTTGGTGCCGGTTAACCCTAAAATATCCCGCAGAACCCAAAGGAGCGGCATGTTTGGGTCGGCATCAATATCATGATGCTGACCGTTTACAGTAATCAAGATCATAAGCAAGAATTTAGTAAAGTAAATTTAACTGAAAAAACTAATATAAATATTACTTAAGCTTTGCTTCTTTGGTAACAATATTCAAACAAAAAGCTAAGTTTTGCGTTTGTTGGTGTTGTCCCCATAGGTGTTAGGAAGATAAAAAAGGTGTCATGCTGAGGCTCTCGAAGTATGCGGGCAAAGGCCAGAATCGTCATGTTTTCACGTTTTGCGCCAGCGGCAATACATTGGCGTACGTCCAACGCACACCCTTCGAGTGCCTCAGGGTGACACCCATATTCGATATTGATAAGAAAAACCATCTTCCGAACACTTGTGGTGTTGTCCCCAACAAAACGTGATTTACCTGTTTATTAAGATTATAATCCAGGTCATGTTGGTGACAACACCAACATGGGCGGTGAGATATTCCCACGAATTCACCCCCTCAATTCCATTTTTGATTGAAATAGTTTGATGTACTTTTCTATATGTAATCCATCACACAAAGCATGATGCACATGCACAGATATAGGCAACAACACTTGCCCGTTTAGATGATGGTACTGTCCAAAAACAATCATTGGTACGGAGCTTTGGATGCCCAAATGCTGGGCATGCTGCATGCTGGTAAAGTTAATGCCGGGCAAAATGGAATAATAGATCACATTGTTGATGTTAACGTCGGTACGCAGTCCGCTGGTTACTTTTGCAGCTGTTAGTTTTAATTTGGTGTCTTTTGAAAATGTATTGAAATCATCATTATAGTCAAAATAAGCAAACCCGAAAGTTTCATCGTTTCTTAAAACGGTTATGGAACCTGATATTGATCTGTATTCGTAAACATCATCACCCTCCATGCAGTATTTAAACTCCCTGATGCTATTGGCTGCATTGAGGGACTGGTATAAATAATACATAAAAAAGGAAACGTTGGCCGCTTTACAATAAGCATAAGCCTGTGTGCAATTGATGGTTGTGGTGATGCCCCAAAATGGCTGATGGAAAGTTTTAAAGAAATTAAAATGATCCCGGCGTTTCCAGGTTGTCAGATCTAACTTATCTTTGAATGCGGTGTGCATACCGCAAAAATGAAATTAATGGCCTTGAAGCAATATGCACAAACGGATTAAAAATTGACCAATAAGTATTATGTACTCCATAAACGGAACCGAGTATGCAGAACTATTCAGAAGGGAGTTTACGGATTCCTTTGTGGCTACCGAGTCATCCGGAAAGCTGCTGAACAAATTTGCCTGCCATTCGTCCGTTTTAAAACATAGCAACTTTGATGTTCTTCATTTCAGAGCAAACTTTTTGGATGATATCCGTATTCACCGGTTTCAAAGTGCCACGCATGTAAGTTTGCATTTTCAGCTAAATGGCCGTTCGGATGCCCGCATCTCCGGCTTCCCGGCCGATGTTCCGATGGCTAAGGGAGAATTTAATGTGATGAACTGTGTGCAACCCGAAAGTACTTTTACTTTCCCCAAACAACAGCAGTATGAATATATCTGCATCGGCCTAAAGCCGACTTTTTTTCAGGATCTGTTGCTTTCGTGCGGAAATGAATATGCGCATTTGTTTAAAAATGATATTGATAAACAATCCTTCAGTTTATTTGCCGGCAATCTGCAAATCAATCAATGGCTGCGCAGTAATTTGGGGTTGCTGGTACAGTCGCCCGTGCCGAGGGGGCTTTTATTACCCTACTTACAGGCCAAAATTACCGAATTAACCATTTTGGCGCTTGCCTCCGGGAAACCAATAAATGAACAGCAGGTTTTAAATGCTGCCGATAAAGAAAAGCTATATGCGGTTAAAAACTATTTATCAGCCAACTTTTTGGCAACCTTCAGTCTGGCTGGCATAGTTCAGCAGTTTGCCATTAATGAGTTTAAGCTCAAAAAGGGGTTCAGGGAAATGTTTGGGACAACCGTATTCGGGTACCTATGCAAACTGCGGATGGAACATGCTTATTACCTGGTATGCCAAACAGATTTACCCATTGGTGAAGTGGCAGCCATTGTAGGCTACCACTCAGATGCTGCTTTTATCAGGGCATTCAGGCAAGTATTCGGCTCTTCGCCCGGCCAGTTTTCAAAACGTGCTTCGCGCCAGCAAAAGTGAATCTTCAGTTGTTTTTCTACTTAAACTAATTACTCTAAAAAATTGGTTTTAAGAGTATCCCATACTTCGGCGCCATCGCCAAGCAGGGTTTGTCTGATCATATAAATTCCAAATCCTTTTGCTTCTTCAAAGTTTATTTTTGGCGGCATGGCCAGCTCTGTTGGGTTTGTTAACACATCTATCAAAACAGGGCCGTTATGCGCCAGCGCTTTTTCTATCGCCGCAGGTACATCGTCCGAATTTTCTACTCGGATGCCCATAATGCCAATTGCCTCAGCCATTTTTGCAAAGTTGGGGTTCTTTAAATCGGTGCCAAAGGGAGGCATGCCTATCACCTTCATTTCCATCGCCACAAAACCAAGCGAGCCATTGTTGTATACAATTAATTTCACAGGCAAATTATATTGATAAATGGTCAATATATCGCCCATCATCATTGCAAAACCGCCATCGCCCGATAGCGAAATAACCTGCCTCTCCGGAAATGCCAATTGCGCCCCAATAGCCTGCGGCATAGCGCTTGCCATAGAGCCGTGATTAAATGAGCCTATCAATCTCCGCCCGGCTTTCATATCCAGATACCTTGCAGCCCAAACCGTTGGCGTACCTACATCGGCAGTAAATATAGCGTCGGCCTGCGCAAAGTCGCTCACCACTTTTGTAAGGTATTCGGGGTGAATCAGCTTGCCGGTTTCTCCTTTGGCGTGTGTATCCAGGTTTTTCCTGTTTTGTTTATATCGTTCCTGGCACTGTTCTAAAAAGGCGGTATCAATTTTTTGATCTATTAAAGGCAGCAATACGTTAATGGTTTCCTTTACATCGCCCACCAGCCCCAGGTCGCAGTTTACATCTTCTGTCCCAAACGTTCGGGGCGAATATCTATCTGCACAATTTTTGAATCTGCCGGATACCATTCCTTGTACGGAAAATCGGTACCGAGCATCAGCAGCAAATCGCTTTCTTGTACCGCATGGTTGCCCGATGCCATACCGATCAACCCTGTCATACCCACATCATAGGGATTATCATATTGTACATGTTCTTTTCCCCTCAGCGCATGCACCATTGGCGATGCAATTTTTGCGGCAAGGGCTAATATTAAGCATCGTGCGCACCGGCACAACCGGCCCCGCAAAGCAGGGTTACTTTTTTTGACTGATTAATCAGCGCGGCCAGTTGCTGCAGATCCGCATCAGACGGGCGGATGCTGGGGCGATTTAAAAATAAAGGATGTTCCAGCTCATCATCCGGGATGTTTTGCATCGCTACATCGCCCGATAAACTGATAACAGCCACTCCATTTAACCCAATGGCGTTTTGAATGGCAATTTGCAATACGCGGGGCATCTGCCGTGCAGAAGCTATTGTTTCACAATAATAACTGCACTCCCTGAACAATGCTTCCGGGCGGGTTTCCTGGAAATAACTGCTGCCTATTTGCTCGCTGGGAATTTGCGCGGCAATGGCAAGTACAGGGGCATTGCTACGGTGCGCATCATATAATCCGTTAATAAGGTGCATATTTCCCGGACCGCAGCTGCCGGCACATACAGCCAATTTTCCGGTTAGTTGCGCCTCTGCCCCGGCCGCAAAAGCGGCAGCTTCTTCATGGCGGTAATGTATCCATTTAATTTTTGCGGATTTACGCAGTTCATCCGTAATTCCGTTGAGCGAATCGCCCACTACGCCGTGAATATGTTTTACCCCGGCATGTTCCAGTATTTCTACCAGCTTTGCTGCTACTGTTTTTGACATAGATTAGTAATTATTCTTGAACTATATAAGTCGATCAATGGAAACATATCAATCAGCCAACACCCTTAACCAAATCTTTGTTTTGGCGATTAAAAATAAAACAATAAAACCTTTCAAAACGCACTTCACGCTGAAGTATTGAACCCTAAATCCTCAAAATATTCTTTAAAAATAACTCTTGTTTCATTTATCTTTAATAAAAATTAAGGCAGATGAAAAAAATATTATTAGCAGTGGCGCTGCTTGGCGCGTTCCTTTTAGGGTATGGTTTCCGTGGCATTAGCCGCCCCGAAAAACCTGGACCACGCGTAACAAGCATAGGCGGCATTTTCTTTAAGGCCAAAGATCCCAAAACGCTGAAACAATGGTATGCCGATTACCTGGGTATGCGCATGATACCAAGCGGTACCAATTTTGAGTGGCGGCAGGGTATGGACAGTACCAAAAAAGGCTTTACGCTGTGGGCACCATTTAAAGAAACTACCAAATATTTCGCGCCATCAGATAAACAATTTATGATCAATTACCGGGTTGAAGGATTGGATGCCTTGCTGGCCAAAATGAAACAACACGGCATTCTGCCGGCCGATAGCGTTGAACATACCAGCTATGGCAATTTTGTGCATATAATGGACCCTGAGGGCAACAAAATTGAACTTTGGGAGGCCGATGATGTGGGTTTTGCCAAACTTGGCGGCGTTACTTCCAAATAAGCAAGATCATCTTCTTTTACAACATTTAACTTAGAACGATACTTATGGAACGCAAAAAAATTGCGGGCATTATTGATATCATTACTGTAGATGATGCGGCAACCATCCGTGCGCTGGCTGCCGATGAGCGGATTGACCGCGACTTTAGGTTTCGGCCGCCGTATAATGGGTTTATACTTAAACGGGTACTGCGTGCACTAACTTATAAAGGCGCGCACTTTCCGCACATGACGGCCAGAGAGGATGCTATACGCGAAGCGCATCATGATAGCTTATGGGAGCAGTTTAATGCCAATGCAGCGGCTATGGCCGATGGCCCCAATGAGCTGGAACCATTGGCTCAATGGATACGACAGGAAAATGGGACACCAGAAGCAGGTGTACTGGTTCAGCAAATTATAGGGCGCTTTTTTAAGGCTGATTTTAAGGCTACACCAGAAAGCTGGCAGGCGGCCCTTATACTGCACGAAGCTGCCGGTTCAATAAATTTACCAAAAATGCTATGGTGGCGATTAACCGGCAAAGTACAGGATGCTAAAAAATTGCTCGGCGTTGTTACAAACGATAACCTGTTAGCCATACATGGAATTGCCGTGGCAGCGCATAACCTGGTAGCTATTGCTGGTCGTTTAAGATCTTTTTATGCCGATGAGTCGTTGCGAAAAACGCTGACACCAGAAATGGCGGTTGAGCAAAGTTTAAGCGCCCCGCCGGTGGTGTACCGCCAGGCATTGGTAGATGGTGCAGCGGCGGGTTGCCCTTATTCTAAATCAACCCTGTTCCTGCTCAAATTGCAGGATGCCAACCGCAATCATCAGGCAAAAGACATGATTTTTATGACAGGTACCTGGAGCCGCTGCCCGGCGGAACAGTGGATACCTGCCATTATAGCCGGTACGTGGAAACGGGCTATTAAAGCCTGATATTTTACTGAGCGCAGCAAGCAAAATTCTGTTTATATCAACTATAAAAATTCAAAAGCCGCTTTACGAAAGTAGGGGTGTAGTTGCAAACTACAGGCATAATCGTCCGAAGTCAGAGACCATTACTGTCCGGTAAAAAGCAAGCATACAATTTAAATGTACGAATAATTGACAATTGGGCGGTTTTATAAGAACATGTTGATAGCAGGCCCTATGTAATAAAAAGCAGTTGTTGGGAGTTTACCAAGTGGGTGTTCAAGAATTTGCTCTGTAATGCTTTTTCGGGTGATTTTAGAAAGCCGCGTATATCGATATACGTCATAAGATGTAACCTTATCATTGCCGCAAGATTTGCGAAAGACCATTTGGCGGCTACTCTTTTCTTGATAATTTTTAATATTAGATCTGCTATTAGAGCACACCATATTTGTAGCTTTATAGCATTCTCTGAATCACCAAGAAAGTATTTAAGCGGATAGTTTTGCTTCATTCTTTTAAACAGTATTTCTATTTGCCAGCGTTTACGATACAACTCTGTTATAGTCAGGGCACTCATTCTCATGTTGTTGGTTAAGAATTCATACACCTCTCCCGTTTCAGGGCTTTTATATTGTATAATTCTACCTAAAACGCGATTGCTGCTCCTATGGCCCAGACGGATACGTTTGTCTGCTATGACCCCTTTTTCTTTATGTGGATTGTCCAATTCTTCCAGGACATCATAAACAGATCTGCTTCGCTTTCGGCTAATCCATGTTACCCCTGATGCTGAAAAGGTGTTAAGCTTTATATAGTCTGCATAACCTCTGTCAAAGACAAGAATGGAACCTTTAGGGAGGCGCACCTCTTTTAAAAACTGGGAATCGTTGGCTGCAGCAGCACTAAAGCGGATCATACAAGGTATGTCCTGGTCACTTCTTATCAGTGTATGAACTTTGATGCCTCCTTTTCGTTTGCCCACAGGGTTTTGCCCAGAAGTGCGTAGTATTTCCTGAAATAAAGATATAGTGGTTGAATCGAATATATACAACCGGGACGCCTTGCTTTTCTTTCGGCTGTCCGACAAAAATCCCGAATACTTTTGATAAAGTTTGTAATAAATAGCACCGAAGACATCGGCTTGTCGCCTTTTATTGGCGTCTGATATAGTGCTGCGCCTGGGATGGTAACGTACTCCAAGATGATTAAGTCTTTGCTCTGTCGCAAGCATACCTGTTGTCACTTCCCGTAACGAATTACAGTGATTGAAAGTAGCATAAAGCATGGTCACCAAATGTTCGTAAGTAGTAAACCGCTTACAATATCTGTCTGAATTATGATCGGTGGTTATGCGACGGATCATATCCCGGGGAATTAATTGCAACAACTGAGCGAATATCGGCTGTCCGGTAAAAAAAGTACTTTTGTTCATTGGTGTTTTTTGTGTCGTAACTTAAAACTACCAATAAAGGGAGGTCTTTAAAAACTTCCCTTTTCTTTTTATAATATCTTTACCGGACAGTAAT
>CAWDKV010000002.1:0-18712 GCA_963803015.1 uncultured Gammaproteobacteria bacterium
GGGATTGGCTTATGGTCTCAAAAAAATGGTCTTAGTTCAGGCCTACCTGTAGATGTCATGAACATGCTGTTTTTGTAGTACTCAAAAGGGTAAAAATTATAGGAGATAATCCAGATAAAACCATTATTAAGCCTAAAATAATTATTTTGATTGCTGATGGAATGGCTGTTCATGAAGCCCAAAAAAAAGGCATCCCCAAAGATAGTGTCAACAATGGTTGTATCATTATACAAACAAAGCTTAATGCCATTATTGGACTTATTAAATCTGAAGGATTCGGCTGAAATTCTGCTTTGCTCTGAGCTCAATAATAATCCAAATTACAACGCTTGCTATGCAAGAAGACAGTTAAAGAAAATTGAAAGGATTGCTGAATATCGAGATGATATAGCACTATTGTGAACTACATGACGACTCAAACTGCAATTATTGTAATATCTCAATATTGTCAGCCTAGATGCCTGGAAATTAAAGTGGGTTGGCGTATGCCTGACATTGTTCCAAAGCCAGGTAGTCAACCCAAAAAAGAGGAAAGCAAATGGGATGAAGTTATTCCACAATATTTATCAAATTGATATACTCCTGATTCCAAACTACAGATTTTACATGCTAAAAGCGGTTTGCGAATAACAAAAGATAATACTTGTTGGTCAGAGTGCCCTTACACTGGATTTGAAGGTGATAACCGTCTAATATTACAGCACAGTACGATTATAAACATTAAAAAATGGGAGAAAACTATTACAAATCATTGGAAAGATGTAGTGAAGGTTGTTTCTAAGCCTTACGGAAAATCGAAGCTGTGACAAATAATATCCTACCAATCCAAATGCATGCACAGGACAAAAGAAAATGTCCTCATCAGCGATAACGGCGCTATTGCAGGCCACCTAGTAAGACACCTGATATCCTACAACAATCAGGCGATACAAAATGGAATAATTATTTCAACTGACCGAACTAAACAAGTAAATTAGAATAACAACAAATAGAATTTCAACTTTTGGAGACCAAAAATGCAAAAACAAATCGGTTCTATAATGCTAGTAGCAGGGACATGTATAGGTAGTGGAATGATTGCCCTTCCTATGGTACTCGCCAAGTTAGGGTAAGCAACACAGTATATTACTCATGCTGGGAATATGGGTGATCATGTACTATAATTCACTGATTAGCCTAGAGCTTAATCCTTTAGCTGCCTTACCAAACTTCCGGTAAAATTGCCGGCGGAGCAGGATTTATATTACTTAAGTTGCTTTCGTATGCCTTGCTTGCCCATATTCATTTATGGCGGTTCTTCGATTTTACAAAAACTATCGGTAACAGAAGCGCTACAAGCTCAGGTGTCTTTCCTTAATATCGCCACAATATTCCCAAGTATTGCAGCAGCAATACTGCTTTTGCCTATCAAAATTATCGACTATATTAATAGAGTTATGTTCATAGGACTTTTAGCAATAGTAGCAATATTAATTTTAGGGCTTTTTACAATGATTGATTGGACTGATCCCTCTTCAGTGAACATCTCAACAACAAATTGTCATCTTGGCAATCAGTTATTCCTGTAGCATTTATGTCATTCGGCTTCCAGGTTATTTTCCATACATTGACTAACTATGTAATAGTGATGCCAAGATGTTAAAAAAAGCTTTCTTTTGGGGATCTTTAATTC
Source organism: uncultured Gammaproteobacteria bacterium (assembly GCA_963803015.1). Taxonomy (GTDB): domain Bacteria; phylum Pseudomonadota; class Gammaproteobacteria; order Berkiellales; family Berkiellaceae; genus Berkiella. Next base: position 1,673 of record CAWDKV010000002.1, read on the forward strand.
CGGCAATCGTCTATATCATCTGGACCGTATATGTACTTTCAGTTATGTCAGTTCATCATCCAGAATTCTATGCGCAAATGGCGGTTGGAAATAGGTTTGAAGCTGGGAGCAATGAATTCAGCAATAAGCAACTGTTAAGAGATGGCTGGTGTGCAACATTTAGTTTGGTGGATTTCTCTATTGGCTATCGTAACTTCAGTCATTGGAGTTGGCATTGGTCTATTCTGATACGATCAAAGAAATGCTTTCCAAAGTGCTGCCGGGGTACGCATGCAACATTGCTGCGTCGATTTTGACTATACTACTGGCTTATTTAGTGGCTGTTTTAGTTCCAAATGCTTTTATAGTTGTTGCAGGGTTGCGGAACGATTTTGGCCGTTATTGCGATCTTATTGCCGGTTTATTTATTTATTGAATAAAAATCTGAAAACACTTTTTTATCCAGGGCTCAAGTACAATTGGTTAATTTTTTTATCAATCGGAGTAGCGTTTATGGCTATTCGTGTTCGAGATTTTTAATATGATCAGTTTATGACACTTAAAAAGTTTAAAAACTGATCGTTTCTACGAAAGCAAAAAGGGTATTAATAAATGTATCCATATGCAATAACTTCTTTCGTTAGCGATTACCTATATAAGGTTTCCGCTAAAATTAAATAAAAACTATTAGCGCCAAGTAGTTGAAATTTCCGCTTTTTCTAGACTTTAAGAAAAAGGGACATTAAGGACTAACGACAAAGGACCAAGGGACGCAAGGACCTTAGCGACAAGCGAACAAAGGACATTAGGGACAGATTCTCCTGCCTTTGTGTTGTTGAGTCCTTTGTCCTTAACGTCCTTTGTCGCTTGTCGCTAAGGTCCTTGAAGTCGTTTGCGTCCCTTGGTCCTTTGTCGCTAGTCCTTAATGTCCCTTGTCCTTAAAGTCTAGAAAAAAGCGGAAATTTCAACTTTGCAGAAAAGTTAAAAATCGTAAATTTGAACTTTGCAGAAACTGAAATTTGAACTTTCAACAAATTTAAATAAAAACTTTACCAAAAAACTCAAATTAAAATAAAATATACCATAATAAAAAATCCTGGACATAAAAAAAGTAAGCAGGTAAATTTTCAGAAAAAACTTGAAAAAGGATGGCTTATGTTAAAAACGAAGAAATGTTTTTGCTTTATAGTTATGTTTTCTTTAATTGGATCATTTGGTGTTCCAACTGTCGCACAAATGGCAGATTTTCATCGAGGAAACGGTCGCAATGGCGGCCATTCAACAACCCGAGGAGAGGGACCGGAGGGCATGGGGGTGATTGTGTGGGTGGCCACGGAGGAAACGGAGGCCATGGTGGATGTGGCGGGATAAGTGGAGTAGAGGTGGACATGGAGGAAATTCAACATGCAAACGTTAAAAAAAATTCTCGTATTAACATTTTCGATCATGACTCTCATGTCTGTTAATATCTATGCAGGAAATGGAGGACATGGTGGAGATGGAGGTCACTCAGCAGGAAATGGAGCGGATGGTGGTAATGGAGGAGATTCTCGAACTGGACGAGGAGGTAACGAGAGACGGCGGAAGTAGTCTTATCGGACATGGGGGGAATGGTGGTAATGGAGGTCATGGTGCTCAAGGAGGGGGTAGAGGTGGACGAGGTGGCTATGGCCCCAAAGGCAATGGAGTAATGGAGCAGATAGAAATATAGATAAGAAAAAATGAAAAATAAACTATTTAAATTAGTATTGTTCTATTCAGCGCTCTCAATTTCTTTTTCCTTAATAGCGAGTCATGGCTATAGCTCTAATGGAGAGCTCGAGACGGAAAAAATGGAATAGACAATTTTCACGAAAATGGTAACGGTCAAGATGGACAACATGGCGAAAATGGCTCAAACAAACGACGGAGGCCATGGAGGAAATGGAGGTCACAGTGACTCTGGGCAGGGAGGACGTGGGGAGACGGAGGCAATGCTGATTAAGCTAGAAACGTCTAAAACTTAAAAAATGTAGATAAATGGATTATTGTTGATCCATTTATCTGCTTTCTGGCCCAGTTCACCAACATAGGACACTTTTTTTTACAAAAAAAGTGTTACCTAACTATGTTGGTGAACTGGACCCCTAGAAGAGAGAATTTCTTCACATTCTTTCGAAATCAAGAGACATATTAAGTGTATTTCCTTGAGAAACCACCGCAGCCAAGTTAACATGCTCTTTTTTATTTTATTATCATATTTGCGAACAAATGTTAACAAGATCAAGGGTGTGATTAATTCTCGTACATAGGAGAATTTAAAAAAAAGTTAGCGTGATAAACTTAACAAATTTTGCAAACAAAATCGTTTCAAAGATTAGCCCCGGAGGGCCGAACACGTAAAAGCCCAGTCTGAGCGTAGTCCGGAGGGCTTAGCGAAGGCTGGGCTATTACGTGTTCGGCCTACAATGAGTTTTAGGGTAACCAGGAGTTAACTCGATTTTTGTAGTAAGCTGTAAAGGTGCTGGGGAAATTTTAACATGCGTGATACTTTGACTTCCCATAATTTTTTTCAAGGTATTTTACAAGGTATTTCACACCCTATTGCTTCTATGTGAATTAGTTTATTATAGTAGCATAAGTCACCCGCCGATGAAAACCTAAGGCCTTTTTCAAGACAAATAATTCGGGCATTACTATGATTGATTACAACAGCTACTCTCAAAATCAAATTGCTTTGCTTAAACAAGAAGGGCGTTATCGGATTTTTCGCGAAATACAGCGAAAAGCGGGACATTTCCCACAGGCTGTTTACTATAAAGGAAATCAGCAACAAGATATTATCGTTTGGTGTGGAATTGATTACTTAGGAATGGGTCAGCATCCTGTTGTTAAGTCCGCAATGGTAGATACCATTCAACAAATTGGTACAGGCTCTGGGGGATCGCGTAATATTGGGGGTAACTGCCATTTGCATGTTTTATTAGAGCAGGAACTGGCATTGCTACACAACAAAGAACGTGCATTAGTTTTCAGCTCCGGCTATATAGCTATATTAAGCGGCCTTAACTAATCTAGGGAAAATAATTCCGAATTGCGTATTCTTCTCTGATGCATCAAATCATGCTTCTATTATTGAAGGCATACGTTATAGTCAATGTGAAAAACGTGTTTTTCATCATAATGATATGCAAAATTTAGAACGTCATCTGAAAGACTTTCCAAAAGACAGGCCCAAAATCATTGTTCAGCGAGTGTGACTATGTATACGCATGGATGAGCGATCGCTCACCCATGCGAATCCATAGTCAAACGTAACAATGATTTTGGGCCTGTCTTTTGGAAAGTCTTTCAGATGACGTTCTAAATTTTGCATATCATTATGATGAAAAACACGTTTTTCACATTGACTATAACGTATGCCTTCAATAATAGAAGCATGATTTGATGCATCAGAGAAGAATACGCAATTCGGAATTATTTTCCCTAGATTAGTTAAGGCCGCTTGATGAAGCCATATAGCCGGAGCTGAAAACTAATGCACGTTCTTTGTTGTGTAGCAATGCCAGTTCCTGCTCTAATAAAACATGCAAATGGCAGTTACCCCCAATATTACGCGATCCCCCAGAGCCTGTACCAATTTGTTGAATGGTATCTACCATTGCGGACTTAACAACAGGATGCTGACCCATTCCTAAGTAATCAATTCCACACCAAACGATAATATCTTGTTGCTGATTTCCTTTATAGTAAACAGCCTGTGGGAAATGTCCCGCTTTTCGCTGTATTTCGCGAAAAATCCGATAACGCCCTTCTTGTTTAAGCAAAGCAATTTGATTTTCAAAGTAGCTGTTGTAATCAATCATAGTAATGCCCGAATGATTTTGTCTTGAAAAAGGCCTTAGGTTTTACTTTGGCGGGTGACTTATGCTACTATAATAAACTAATTCACATAGAAGCAATAAGGGTGCGAAATACCTTGGACAGATCTTCTCCAAAAAATTATGGGAAAGTCAAAATATCACACGTGTCCAAACTATCCCTATAATATTTACAGTGGACCACAAAAATAGAGTTAACTCCTGGTTACCCTAAAACTTTGATTGTAGGCCCGCAAACACGTAATAGCCCAGCTTTTGCCCAGCCCTCCTGGGGACTACGCTCAGACTGGGCTATTACGTGTTCGGCCCTCCGGGGCTAATCTTTGAAACGATTTTGTTTGCAAAATTTGTTAAGAGTATCACGCTAACTTTTTTTTAAATTCTCCTATGTACGAGAATTAATCACACCCTTGATCTTGTTAACATTTGTTCGCAAATATGATAATAAAATAAAAAAGAGCATGTTAACTTGGCTGCGGTGGTTTCTCAAGGAAATACACTTAATATGTCTCTTGATTTCGAAAGAATGTGAAGAAATTATCTTCTCTAGGTACGTTCTAGTTCACCAACATAGTTAGGTAACACTTTTTTTGTAAAAAAAAGTGTTACCTATGTTGGTGAACTGGACCAGAAAGCAGATAAATGGATCAACAATAATCCATTTATCTACATTTTTTAAGTTTTAGACGTTTCTAGCTTAATCAGCATTGCCTCCGTCTCCGCCACGTCCTCCCTGGCCAGAGTCACTGTGACCTCCATTTCCTCCATGGCCTCCGTCGTTTCCGTTTGAGCCATTTTCGCCATGTTGTCCATCTTGACCGTTACCATTTTCGTGAAAATTGTCTATTCCATTTTTTCCGTCTCGAGCTCGTCCATTAGAGCTATAGCCATGACTCGCTATTAAGGAAAAAGAAATTGAGAGCGCTGAATAGAACAATACTAATTTAAATAGTTTATTTTTCATTTTTTCCTTATCTTATATTTCTTCCATCTGCTCCATTACTGCCATTGCCTTTGGGGCCATAGCCACCTCGTCCACCTCTACCCCCTCCTTCAGCACCATGACCTCCATTACCACCATTCCCCCCATGTCCGATAAGACTACTTCCGCCGTCTCCTCCGTTACCTCCTCGTCCAGTTCGAGAATCTCCTCCATTACCACCATCCGCTCCATTTCCTGCTGAGTTACCTCCATGTCCACCATGTCCTCCATTTCCTGCATAGATATTAACAGACATGAGAGTCATGATCGAAAATGTTAATACGAGAATTTTTTTTAACGTTTGCATGTTGAATTTCCTCCATGTCCACCTCTACCTCCACTTATCCCGCCACATCCACCATGGCCTCCGTTTCCTCCGTGGCCACCCACACAATCACCCCCATGCCCTCCGTCCTCTCCTCGGGTTGTTGAATGGCCGCCATTACCACCGTTTCCTCCATGAAATCTGCCATTTGTGCGAGCATGAAGACCAAATGATCCAATTAAAGAAAACATAACTATAAAGCAAAAACATTTCTTCATTAACATAAGCGAATCCTTTTTCAAGTTTTTTCTGAAATTTACCTGCTTACTTTTTTTATGTCCAGATTTTTATTATGGTATATTTTATTTTAATTTGAGTTTTTTGGTAAAGTTTTTATTTAAATTTGTTAAAGCAAAGTTCAAATTTCCGGTTTCTGCAAAGTTCAAATTTACGATTTTTAACTTTTCTGCAAAGTTGAAATTTCCGCTTTTTCTAGACTTTAAGGACAAGGGACATTAAGGACTAGCGACAAAGGACCAAGGGACGCAAACGACTTCAAGGACCTTAGCGACAAGCGACAAAGGACGTTAAGGACAAAGGACTCAACAACACAAAGGCAGGAGAATCTGTCCCTAATGTCCTTTGTCGCTTGTCGCTAAGGTCCTTGAAGTCGTTTGCGTCCCTTGGTCCTTTGTCGTTAGTCCTTAACGTCCCTTTTTCTTAAAGTCTAGAAAAAGCGGAAATTTCAACTACTTGGCGCTAATAGTTTTTATTTAAATTTTAGCGGAAGAAAGGATTTAGGTAATCGCTAACGAAAGAAGTTATTGCATATGGATACATGCATAAGTATCCCTTTTGCTTTCGTAGAAACGATGAGTTTTTAAGCTTTTTAAGTGTCATAAACTGATCATATTAAAAATCTCGAACACGATCACCATAAACGCTACTCCGATTGATAAAAAAATTAACCAATTGTACTTGAGCCCTGGATAAAAAAGTGTTTTAGATTTTATTTGATAAAATAAATAAACCGGCAATAGGATCGCAATAACGGCCAAAATCATTCCGGCAAACCCTGCAACAGCTATAAAAGCATTTGGAACTAAAACAGCCACTAAATAAGCCGGTAGTATAGTCAAAATCGACGCAGCAATGTTGCATGCGCACCCCGGCAGCAGCTTGGAAAGCATTTCTTTGATCGTATCATATAGACCAATGCCAACTCCAATGACTGAAGTTACGATAGCCAATAGAGAAATCCACCAAACTAAATGTTGACAGCCGGCCATTGAGTAACAGTTGTCAATTGCTGAATTAAGTCTCCCACTTCAACATTTCCAACCGCCATTTGCGCATAGAATTCTGGATGATGAACTGACATAACTGAAAGTACGCTACTGGTCCAGATGATATAGACGATTGCCGGAATTAAAGATCCCCAAAAGAAAGCTTTTTTTAACATCTTGGCATCACTATTACAGTAGTTAGTCAATGTATGGAAAATAACCTGGAAGCCGAATGACATAAATACTACAGGAATAACTGATTGCCAAGATGACAATTTGTCGTAATGTTCACTGAAGAGAGGAATATGCGTCCAATCGATCATTGTAAAAAGCCCTAAAATTAATATTGCTACTATTGCTAAAAGTCCTATGAACATAACTCTATTAATATAGTCGATAATTTTGATAGGCAAAAGCAGTATTGCTGCTGCAATACTTGCGAATCCTGTGGCGATATTAAGGAAAGACACCTGAGCTTGTAGCGCTTCTGTTTCCAATAGTTTTTGTAAAATAGAAGAACCGCCATAAATGAATATGGCGAGCAAGGCATACGAAAGCAACTTAAGTAATATAAATCCTGCTCCGCCGGCAATTTTACCGGAAAATTGCCGCCCTAAGGCGGCTAAAGAAAGCCCTCGTCCAGCTTGTAGATTAAGCTCTAGGCTAATCAGTGAATTATAGTACATGATCACCCATATTCCCAGCATGAGTAATATATCGGATTACGCCTAACTTGGCGAGTACCATAGGAAGGGCAATCATTCCACTACCTATACATGTCCCTGCTACTAGCATTATAGAACCGATTTGTTTTTGCATTTTTGGTCTCCAAAAGTTGAAATTCTATTTGTTGTTATTCTAATTTACTTGTTTAGTTCGGTCAGTTGAAATAATTATTCCAGTTTGTATCGCCTGATTCTTGTAGGATATCAGGTGTCTTACTAGGTGGCCTGCAATAGCGCCGTTATCGCTGATGAGAACATTTTCTTTTGTCCTGTGCATGCATTCGATTGGTAGGATATTATTGCTCACAGCTTCGATTTTCCGTAAGGCTAAACAACCCTCCGCTACATCTTTCCAATGATTTGTAATAGTTTTATTCCATTTTTTAATGTTTATAATCGTACTGTGCTGTAATATTAGACGGTTATCACCTTCGAATCCAGTGTAAGGGCACTCTGACCAACAAGTATTATCTTTTGTTATTCGCAAACCGCTTTTAGCATGTAAAATCTGTAGTTTGGAATCGGAGTATATCGATTGATAAATATTGTCGAATCTTTCTTCATCCCATTTGCTTTCCTCTTTTTTGGGTTGACTACCTGGCTTTGGAACAATGTCAGGCATACGCCAACCCACTTTAATTCCCACATCCTGACAAGAATGTAGATATTCAGTAATTGCAGTTTGAGTCGTAATATAGTCACGGTGGTCTATATCATCTCGATATTCAGCAATCCTTTCAATTTTCTTAACTGTGTTTTCATAGCAAGCGTTGTAATTTGGATTATTATTGAGCTCAGAGCAAAGCAGAATTTCAGCCGAATCCTTCAGATTTAATAAGTCCAATAATGGCATTAAGCTTTGTTTGTATAATGATACAACATTGTTGACACTATCTTTGGGGATGCCTTTTTTTTGGGCTTCATGAACAGCCATTCCATCAGCAATCAAAATAATTATTTTAGGCTTAATAATGGTTTTATCTGGATTATCTCCTATAATTTTTGCCCGTAGGATTGCTGCAGAAAGCAGCATGTTCATGACATCTACAGGTAGGCCTGAACTAAGACCATTTTTTTGAGACCATAAGCCAATCCCCATATAAAGATTGATTTTACCTGATTGTGGTACTACTACCTGATTGCCATTATAAGTAAGCTTATTAAGGCTTTCATTTAAAATTTGAATGTTATTAATCATTTTATTTTATCTCCATAATGTTTTTTAATTTTGAAATATACATTTCATTTATTTCCCTCTTTTGAGGGGTAAGACGGACATATTTTTCTAGTCCGACATATAAAGAACAATTGACGACTGAAATGCCATGTTTTTCGATACACTGACAAAAACAATTGGCATTTCGAAACGTCGTAGGGACCTTAGCGATAAAGTTTTGCCCTTGAGAAGGAACAACTTTAAAGCCTAGATTGTTCATTTCATGCATTAACCAAGCCTTTTCCCTTAGCATGTAAGCGATGGAATGGTTAAGATGGCATTGATCTTTTAGAGCAGCTATTGCAGCTGCAATTGCGAGTGTATTGACTCGATATGAGCCTAAGCTACTCTTGATCATGGATATTTTATCTTCTGTGGCTACGGCGTAGCCAATGCGCAGCCCTGCAAGGCCATAGGCCTTTGAAAAGGAACGCACGACAATAATGTTGGGATGAATGGGCTTTGCACCCAAAGTTTGCCCAATGAAATCTGCTCCGGCTTCTGAAATCAGAAGGGGAACGGGGGAATGATCCGCAAGCTGTAGTAAGGAGCTAATCTCCGTCCATATACTTGTAGGATTATTTGGATTACAAAGATGAATCAAAGCTGTATCAGCTTGAACTGCTTTAAGCATAGCTTTCAAGTCGAGGCTTAAATCAGCTTGTAAAGGCACTCTAACAATCTTACCCTTTGATACACGCACAGCTGTTATGGACTCTGGGAAGGTGGCAAAAGGAACGACAACACTTTTTCCCTGAGCAAAAATACTGATGATATCTGACAGTAGTTGGTTTGCACCATGACCAAGCATGAAGTTGCCTTCAGCCAGCTCGTGATGTTTAGCTAGAGCACATATTAATTTATTTTCTTCATAAGGATATAAATGCACCTGTTCTATGGCCTCAATAATCGCTTCTTTGACTTTTGATGAAGATCCTAAAGGATTTTCAGAGAGAGTTAAATCAATCAAAGTCCGTTTAACGGGCGCATAAGTGCGCATAGTATTTTCTTGTATTTTTTTCATAGTAAATTTCTTCTTTCTTTTATTATGAGAATTAAAACAGCGTGTAATGAACAACGGACATCTTATAAAATTATAAGCATGTTACAAAACAACAAAAAATAATTCTCTATGTCTTAATGAGAGTGGCAACCGAAAAAATTCGGGAATTAGCCAAAATAATAAAATTGAAAATAAAAGAAAAAACTAAAGAAAAAAGATAAGCTATAAAATACATAGCTAAGAATGGAAAGGACAGGGATAGAGAAAGGTGAGCACATCCACAATGATGTGAATTAAGGGCGGGCCGACAAGTGGGATTAATTAAGATTTTCATGTTCATGGACTTTTCCTAATAAAATTTGTTTTGATTGAGACGAATTAATAAGAGATGTTTTGCTAAAAAATAATGTAAAAAACATGTTTTGATTTCCTATAGTTAAAGTTAAAAAATTGTTGCCGTAACCGATCTGTCGGTTTTAGTGGGTTAAAATGCCTACTTCAAGGCAAAAAAAAACCCGCGATTAGCGGGTTGATTAATGAGCCTGTGTCTTTTTATACAAGCGTCAATAAGCCTCCCGCCTCATGGGTAAAGTGAAAAAAAAGAAAAAGTAAGAAGCGGCTTTGGGGCTCATTTGAGGGACTCCTGTATTTATACAAATCAATTATAACTTAAATTATATTTATTTGTCAAGTTGTATTTGTATGCATGTATTAGTATGGATTTGTATACAGTTCAGGGCGCAGGAAACTATAACAATTTTTTGAATGATTGTAAGTGTTTAACTGTTTTTTTGCTACGTAAGTATCTTGCATGAGTGTGATTAATTCTTGTACATAGGGAAATTTAAAATTAACTTAAGGAGTTAGCGTAAAACTCTTAACAAATTTTGCAAACAAAATCGTTTCAAAGATTAGCCCCGGAGGGCCGAACACGTAATAGCCCAGTCTGAGCGTAGTCCCGGAGGGCTTAGCGAAGGCTGGGTAATGCAATCTTTTCGAGAAAGCCCCGGAGGGCCGACACTTAAGCGAGAACGTCGCAACTCATTTGTCATCGGAATATAAACTTCTTTTACATACTCCCATAGAGAGGTGCAGAAATTTATTTCTTTAACGTTCTCGTGAAGTGCCGGCCCTCCGGGACTTTCTCGAGGTTTTTGAACTACCCAGCCTTCGCTAAGCCCTCCGGGACTACGCTCAGACTGGGCTATTACGTGTTCGGCCCTCCGGGGCTAATCTTTGAAACGATTTTGTTTGCAAAATTTGTTAATCGTTTTACGCTAACTCTTTAAGTTAATTTTAAATTTCTCTGTGTACAACTTTTAATCACACCCATCTTGCACACCCAGGGCATAGAAAATTAGAACAATCATTCAAAAAATTGTTCAGATTTCCTATGCCCTGTAATACGGAGCAGCTTAATTTCGTGTCGCCATAAAAAGCTTTTGCGGCAAAGAAGGCCACAGTGAACATAGCTTTAACCCATTCTTACCTAACCGCGGTCGCATAAAAAGATAATGCAATCCTTTTGCAATGCGCATCTTAGATGCATTTTTTTGGCGGAATGACTCCCGAAAACCTTTGTAGTCTTTTTTCGATGCATGCTGAACTGCATCAATGCCGGTACGGATAGCTAAGGAAAGCCCTTCTCCACATGCCGGAGGAATGCTTATGGCTGAATCGCCAATGAAATAGGCGTCAATCCAATTTGGGATCGATTTAAATCCAAAGAAAGGAATTTGAGCTGTCATCCATGTGCTAAAGAGGTTTCTTCCATTAGATAATAAATTTTTCAGATTAGAATTGCTATTAATGAGCTCTTCCATAAAGCTTTCTGCAGAAGCTGCGCATTTAAAACGTTCCATGGAGGCAAGGCAAGCTAGGTTGGCTTTTCCCTCTTCAATGGGACTTAGGCCCAAATAAGCTCCATTGAATCCAAACATTTTTAAAGTATTGCCTATAGGAATACCTTCAAAATGTGCTTTGATGCCTATGTATTGAAAGTGCTTTGGTGGAATGGTCAGCGTTGGCAAACGTCCCGCAGCAAAAATAACCGAATGCGCTTGCAGCTTTTCTCCTGTGGAGAGTTCAATCAGATGAAGATCTGATACTTGACATTTAGGTTGAAAATCGATGACTTTTACGTGCGTTAGCACCTCGGTTCCCATGGCTCGAGCTTTTTCTGCCAAAGAAGCATCGAGGATGTAATGAGATAAGCTTCCAGCAGACATAGGTAATGAAAATGCCTTTTTTTCAAGATTGAAGTCTAAATGAATTTCGTCAATTTTGGTAGGGTGGATGTCCAATTCTTCAAGCCATGCAATGCTTTCAGGTGAGAGGAATTCTCCACAGACTTTATGTGAGGGGTAAGTTCCAGATTCAATAAGAATGGGATTCAATCCTATTCGGCAAAGTTCAATAGCTGCACAAAGTCCTGCAACGCCTCCTCCAATAATCACAATAGTGTTGTTCATTGTGCACTCTCTGGATCTCTATGCAAGAGAATGCCTTCCATGGATAAACCAGGACCAAATCCTATGCCCACAGCCCATTGATTGCTGCTTTTTTGCTGAGATAAACGCTTAAGCACAAATAGGAAAGTTGCGCTAGACATATTGCCATAATTTTTCAAGGTTTCCCAGGACGCTATAGTTTGATGCTCTTTCAGGTCTAACGCTCGTTCAAGGGCCTGTAAAATGGATTTGCCGCCAGGATGAATCGGCCAATCGCATTCTTCGATACCAGCCTTATCTTTCAATAACGGTGTCACCAATTCTTGAATATGACGTTTGATTAAAGGCGGAACGTAGGAAGAAAGTTGCATAAAAAAGCCATTGTCACCAATCTCCCAGCTCATTTTATCAAGGGTGTTATCGAGGCCCAGGGATTGATTTCTGATAATCGAAAAAAGAGAAGTTTCATTTGGGCGCACTTCAGCGCCTACAATTACCGCTGCAGCCCCATCAGCGAATAATGCATTAGCTAGTAACGTATCGTGACTTTGATCGGCTTGAAAATGTAGAGAACAAAGTTCTGTGCAGACAACCAAAATGCGGTGTTGAGGATTTTCTTTGGCAAAAGTATTTGCAATTTCGAGCCCTTTAAAGGCCCCGAAGCAGCCCATCATGTTAATTCCAAGTCTTCGAACGGTAGGCTGTAGACCTAATTGTTTGATAAGTAGAAATTCAATTCCCGGCGCCATGACTCCGGTGCATGAAATAGAGATGATATGCGTAATTTCAGCAGGATCTCTTCCCCACTTTTGCAAGGCAGCTAAAGCTGCTTTGCATGCAAGAGCAGGAGCTTCTTGTTTATACAATTGGTTTCGTTGAAATGTGCCTGGAACTGAGTCTGGGTATTCGTTGCCCCAAAATTCCCATTCACCTCTCTGTTTTCCGAAATCAGTAACGACAGAGTAGCGAGAGTCGATAGCTGAATTTTGGTAGATATGATGAAGCTTTTTTGATTGCTCAGAAGTTAGCCCAAGCATTTCCGTTAATTTGCAAGCAATTTTCTCTTGGGACCAATTTAAAGATGGGCAGGCAGTAGAAATGGATAAAATGTTCGATATCATATTCTGAATTTAGATAAATGTTTAGTTAGAGTCAATGTTAAATTCAAAGCTGCAGAGTGTTTTTTTGTAAAATATGGCGAATTAAGGCAGTGAAATCTCGGATTGCAGTCCTTTCAGTGCAGATATATTGCACCTTTAATTTGTCCATGAGGGGTTCTTCGGCCGTAAATTGGGCACGACCAATAATTTTAATCGAAGGATTTATTTGACGTGCAGTATGAATGATTTTAATTGTTTTGGTGCTATCTGAAATGGTGATTAGCAGATAGGTGGCTTTATCTATTTGAGCTTCCCTGAGAATATTTTCTTCCGTAGCCTCGCCAAAAATGATGTTCTCATCTTCTTTTTTATGTGAAACGATGTCGATATTATTTTCGATGATAGTCGATTCATAACCATTATCTTTTAATATTTTGACCGCTGTTTTACCTATTTGCCCATAGCCAATAATGACCGAATTTTGTTCGTCATTATTGTTTGGGCTTAGATTTTTTGCAAATTTCTTTTCAAGCGAATATAGAAAAGGGACTTTTTTAAGAAGTGATTCTATGCCCTCTATGCTGCTGAAAAGCAAAGGATTGAGAGAAATCGAGATTAAGGCACCAGCCACAAGAAAATCATAACCTTCATCGGAAAGTAAATGAAATTTCAGAGCTTGTTCAGCAAGTATAAACGAAAATTCGCCAATCTGCGCCAGTCCTATGGCCACTACGAGGGCAGTTCGAATCGGATACCCCAAGAAAGCAGTGAGTAAATACGCGGTTAAAGGTTTAACAAGGATAATCACTGCAAGTAAACCGAAAAAAAGAAGATAATTACTGGAAATTCCTAGCGGATTGAAAATCATGCCTACAGAAAGAAAAAAAACAATACCAAAGATGTCTTTTAGGGGGAGAGCATTAGCAGCAGCTTGATGTTTTACATGCGTTTTTCCGATGACCATTCCGGCAATAAAGGCTCCTAATGCAATCGAGGTCCCAAAAATGACCGTTGACCCAGTGGCAATTAAAAAAACCAGAGCGATGACCGCTAGAGTAAACATTTCATGTGAATGCAGTCTTGCGATATTTGTCAGGATATAAGCGACAAATTTATGCCCCCAGGTAAACATAAACAATGCTAATATGACAAATTTTGCAATTGCTATTCCTATAGTTCCTATAAGGTTAATCCAAGAGAAGTTGTCTGTGTCTCCAAAGGTAGCAAGAGTTGGAATCAAGATAAGAATAAAAACTGTAAAAATATCTTCGACAATAAGCCATCCGATTGCTATATGCCCTTCAATTGTGCTGAGCATATGGTTGTCAGTTAACATACGCATTAAAACTACAGTACTAGCAACCCCGATGGCTAAGCCCATGATTAAACCCATTTCGTAGGGCCAACCGGCGAGATGAACGATAAGCATAGTTAAAAGAGCGGTGACTGTAGTTTGAATGACTGCTCCGGGAATAGCTACATTTTTAACTTTTATAAGATCTTCGATTTTGAAATGAAGTCCCACGCCAAAAAGCATTAAAATGACCCCAATTTCCGCTAATTGTTCGGCTATTTCATAGTTAGCAGTATAACCAGGCGAATAGGGGCCAATGATAAAACCTGCTAATAAATAGCCTAAAATGGGAGAAAGTTTTAAGCGTTGCGTGATGTAGGCAAAGAAGGTTGCCAGAGCAAAGCCAATAGTGAAGATAAGTACAATTCCGAGATTATGATCCATGTTTGCTTTATGCCAGATAGTTTCATATAATCAGAACAAATATTTGTTCAGATTTTTTGGGGATAAAGGATGAGGATCCAGCGAAATGCCCAATGCCAAGTTAACTTCCATGCTTGAGGTGGAATTTGAGCAGCTTGTAAATAGTCTAACCAATCAGCGCGTTTAAATGCTCTTTTTATAGACAAAGGACCGTCATGTAGAATCAGTCGGTTTGGAAAGCAAATGGGTGCAATAGCTGAAAAAGTGGATGTCGCCAAGCTATGTCGATGTAGATCGTTAATAATGACAGCTTCTTTAGCAACCATAATGCTTCTTTTAAAGAAATCGACAATTTCTTCATCTGAAAGATGATGACAAACTAAGGTTGTTGTAACGACATCAAAGCTTTTTGGGGGTTCGTCCAGCTTAGGAGACGGAGGTACACAGAATTCTAGTTGTTGTAAATGAGATTTTTGCTTTTTAAGTGTTTTATTTGCAAAGGCAATAGCAGGTTCTGAAAGATCGATTCCTTTAATAAAAGCTTGAGGATAACGTTCTGCAAGTCTAATAGCAAGCTGACCTCCACCGCAGCCTACATCTAAAATTGATTGTGGTGTGGTAGGAAGAGATTTAAAAGCTCTTAAAGTTGCTCGATCTCCGCCTAAATAGCGACCTATGCGACCTAATTGCTTCAGACAATCATCGTATTCTGCTTTGGTGTAGTATGCTGGACCAAGGTCAAGCCATTCGGGAGTATGAATTCGTTTAGTCATTTCGATCTCTCTGCACCGAAGTTTATTTCTACTATATCAGTTGTAACTTTTCTTATCAAAAAAGGAAACTTAAAACTTGAGGATCGACTGCAATTAAAAGTGGTGGTTGAGTGATTGATTGTGAAAATAAACTGAAAATTTAACACAAAGGCACGAACATACTTTTACGCATAAGTTTTTTTGACAAAAATACATTAGTTTGTCTTAGCCTCTGGGCCAAATAAATCCCAAGCATCAGCGTAGTGAGTTAACCTCCAAATACCAGTCCATATTGCCTTTACT
This sequence comes from uncultured Gammaproteobacteria bacterium, assembly GCA_963803015.1. Lineage (GTDB taxonomy): Bacteria > Pseudomonadota > Gammaproteobacteria > Berkiellales > Berkiellaceae > Berkiella. Next base: position 17,311 of record CAWDKV010000002.1, read on the forward strand.
CCTGGATGTGGATCATTTTTTCTTCCAAGATGACCTCCTAATTTTCCAATATACCCCATCATTTCACTCATTGTTGGGGGATTAATAGGAGGCTCTTTATTTCGTGTAGCTGCAATGTAGCCAGCTTTCCATTCAGACCTGTCAAAGTATATCTCACAAGATATGTTAGGATTTATTCTACTCATATGAAGTAGAAAATTTAAGCGCCAAGCTATTATCAAGAACAAGCAGAATAAAGGATAAAGTCGTTCAGCACTACGCAGTGATTTTTCTTCAACCTTACAGCCACTTTTATATGTCTTAAAAAAAACTTCTATTTCCCAACGACACAAATAATATTCTACAATAGATTTAATATCCTCAAATGTATTTATAGGACAAGAAGTCAGCAAACACCATATAACTGCTTTTTCTCCTTCGGGTGGATCTATCTCTTTTAAGTATACAGCATTAATCGTGACTTTAATATTAGGTGTGTCTGCCCCGTATCTAGATTTTATTGTTACTGATGCCGCTTGAACTGATTGACGTACACGTCTAACCGTGTTATCATCCCTGTTGATGATTTCAAAACTAATTTCTCCTAATATTTTTGAACTCTCCAACTCCTCTATAAGGCTATTAGATGCCTTTCCTTCTGCATACACCGTCCTATTATGGTTGCTTCGTACAATATAATCAGCAGCCTTTCCTTTGTTTTTAATCGACTCATGTTCATTAAATAGTTCAAAAATATCTCCTTCACGATCTGTTATGTGAATCACTTGCGTTTCTTTACAATGGGACGCTAATTCACAAGAGTCCCGATAGCCTTCAATCCAACGATAACTTTCCTTTTCAACAAGAGGCTTGTATTCCCTAAGGCTTCGTCCCGGTTTTTCTTTTTCTCGGGCCCAAAATTTCTGACTGATTACTCCCAAATGCAATCTATCAGGCGTAACAGCAATATTCGCATGTAAGAAAAAACCTTGGGCATTATTACTTGAAATATACCCACTGTCTTTTAATGTTTTCCTAGTTGTGTAGTTAAGTGAAGTGGTATCGCTAAGTGACAGAACGACAGGATGTTGAGCTGATCTTCTATAAGACTCTTGAAGATGGGGTTGAAACATTTTCTTTTCATCAACCAAGTCATTCGAGAAAAAACGATAGCAAGCTTGAATCTCTTTACGTGTATGAAACATCGTATTTAAGCTTGCTTGCGGTTGTTTACCTGCTTTTTCTAATAATTCCAAGACTCTGTTATTTAATCTTTTATCTCCAAATTCAACCCCGCCTAATTCGTGTTTAACCCATTCGCTAACCATATCCAGATCCCCAATGTAAAGTTAAAAACATTCAGGATACTACAATCGGATTTTTGTCAAAATAACTTATGCGTAAAAGTATGGGCACGAAGACA
>CAWDKV010000003.1:0-1083234 GCA_963803015.1 uncultured Gammaproteobacteria bacterium
AATAAATAGGCTTTAACACTCTCAACCGCAACCATCTCTAACCCTCAACTATGCGCAGCGAGTCTGGCACTCAGTGCAGCATCTCTTTGGGCAATCTTTTCTGCATTTTCACGTCGCAGATCGAGTAAGCGCTTTGCTAAGGCTTCATCTTGCAAGGCCAAAATTTGAGCCGATAAGTAAGCCGCATTTTGCGCTCCGGGCTTACCGATGGCAACACACGCAACCGGGATCCCGCCTGGCATTTGCACCGTCGATAATAAGGCATCTAATCCATTTAAACCGCCAGCTTCCAATGGCACGCCAATAACTGGCCTAATGGTATGCGCGGCAACAACCCCTGTGAAATGCGCGGCCAAACCTGCCCCACAAATAAAAGCAGCACAGCCTCGGTTTTGTGCTTCTTCAACATAGTGCATGGTTCGCTCTGGCGTACGATGCGCTGAAGTGATTTTCATCTCAAAAGCAATATTGAGTGATTGAAAGATATCAGCAGCATGCTGCATCGTCGACAAATCACTTTCTGATCCCATTAAAATCGCAATAAAAGGTTTTTTCATGGTAACTCCTTAAGGCGGACTATGACTCATTTTCTGCTGAAGCCATCTCATCATAAGGTTCAGCAAATTGACAATTTTTTTGTGGACAAACGCGCTCGGTGCCTTTGCGTTTGGTTGTTTTTATCGCTGTAATCGGCCACTGACAAAGGGGACAAGGCTCGGCAAGAGGCATATACCACAAAGCATATTTGCATGTAGGATAACGATCACAAGAGAAAAAGATTTTACCTTGCCGCGATTTACGCTTTAATAAATGGCCTTGGTGACATTCGGGACATTCAACGTCAGTATTCTCAGGTTTTTCGAGGGGTTCAATAAATTTACATTTGGGGTAATTACTGCAACCAATAAATCGACCGTATTTCCCTTGCTTCACTTGCAATAAACTTTGACAATCCGGGCAGGTACGACCTTCAATGATTTCTGCATCTTGCGCGGCACTATCGGCATCATCATTTAAATTACGCGTATAATCACAATCAGGATAAGCCGTGCAACCAATAAATCGTCCCCGTTTACCTAAACGAATCGATAACGGCTGGCCACATTTCGGGCAATTTTCATTAAGTGCTTCATGAGTGACATCTTTGCGTTGGACCATTTTGTTAGTGTTGCAATTAAATTTATAAACGGTGACCAAAATACTTTTAATAACGGCACGCCATTCTTTTTCCCCGCGAGAAACCTCATCCAAGTTCATCTTCTAATTTAGCGGTAAACTCATAATCCACATATTGGTAAAATAGCGAGTTAAAAATCGATTAACGACTGCGCCCCACATCTGTCGGTTTAAATCGCTTTTTTTCTAATAACGCATAATCCCGATACTATAAGGTTTAATAATGGTCGCATAAGTAGATGGACGGCCGATACCATATTCTTCTAAGTGTCTTAACCAGCGTGGCTTCAGAATAACGTGGAGGAGGCTCTGTAAAATGCTGCTCTTGACGAATGCGTTTCAACTCGAGGATATCTCCCTCTTTTAACGGAGGCAACATCTTGTTATGGTCACTGCCTTTGGCATTATCATCTAAGCCTTCTTCATACACTTGTAAAAAACCAGGCTCAGAGATAACAGAACCATTTGCACGAAAAAGTCCTTGTCCACCACAATCCAAATCCGCCGCTACGGTATCAATAGAGGCTGGGATCATTTGCGAGGCAATCGTTCGTTTCCAAACCAAATTATATAATTTAAATTGATCAGGACTTAAAGCCTGCTTTATCTCATCAGGATGCACTCTTGCCGATGTCGGACGAATCGCTTCATGGGCTTCCTGCGCATTTTTTGCTTTTGTTTTATAAAGATGCGGTTTAGAAGGGATAGCGTCTTTACCGTAACGTTCAGCTATGACCTCACGCAACTCATCCACGGCAATGTTCGACACATTGACGGAATCGGTTCTCATATAGGTGATTAACCCGACAGCACCCTCACCAATATCAATACCTTCATAAAGCTGCTGAGCAATCCGCATGGTGCGTTGCGCGCCAAAACCAAGCTTTCTCGAGGCCTCTTGTTGTAACGTGGATGTAGTAAATGGCGCTGAGGGATTGCGCTTGCGCTTCTTTTTCTCAATATGTTTAACCGTGAGCTTACCTTGCGCTGCTTTGGTCAATACTTGATAAGCTTTTTCGGCATCGCTTGCGTTCGTGATAGAGAATTGCTTTTGCTTTTCGCCTTTTAATTCACTTAATTTAGCACTAAATTCCTGATTTTCTTTTTCGACATCCGCTTCAATGGTCCAATATTCTTTGGCGATAAAGCTTTCGATCTCAAGCTCTCTTTCAACAATCATACGAAGAGCCGGACTTTGCACTCTGCCTGCTGATAAGCCAGGTCGCACTTTGCGCCATAATAAAGGAGATAAATTAAAACCGACTAGATAATCTAAAGCACGTCTAGCTTGCTGAGCATTGACCAAATCTAGAGATAAATCACGAGGATGTTCGATGGCTTCTAAAATGGCAGATTTGGTAATTTCATGGAAAACGACCCTTTTGACCGGCTTATTTTTTAGTCCACGTTGCTTCATCAACTCATTAAGGTGAAAGGCAATGGCCTCCCCTTCGCGATCCGGATCCGTTGCCAGAAGGAGTTCATCTGCTTTTTTGAGTGCTTCAGCAATGGCTTTGACATGGTGAGCATTTTTATCAATCACCACATATTTCATTTCGAAATCATTTTCGGGATCAACGGCGCCCTCTTTAGGCAATAAATCACGGACATGGCCATAAGAAGCCATGACTTGGTAGCCTGGGCCTAAATATTTTTTAATGGTTTTGGCTTTGGCAGGTGACTCTACCACGACCAAGCGATTTACCATTGTAATTTCAACTCCTTTATATTAATGGAGGGATGTCGGGCTTTTTTCGTCATAAATTAAATCATCTAGCCAGAGCAAAGCTTCCTCCTGGCGTCGACTATTAATCATGACCAAACCGACAATCCGTTTAAACTGTTGCAAGCTTAACTGGCCGCCTTCTATTGCCATTGCCCGCTCAAGGATTAACTCGCGCGTTGAGGGGTCAAGCAGCCCTATCTCTTCTAGTTGTAACAAAAAACCGCGACAAGAAACATCTAATTTAAATAATTCTTGCTCAGCAAACACCCGAAATGAGCCTAAAGAGGCTTCGCTGACCATTTCATTGTCCTGATTAATTTCAGCTAATTCACCCAACCAGTCAAAAGCTTTGTGAATGTTGGTTGCTTGAAAACCCGCTTCTTCTAATTCACAGACTAACGTCGCTTCGTCTTCGGGCATCCCTAAATCAACGGTCAAGTAATTCTCAAATAAGAACATCAGGACATCTAGCACGTTTTCTTTCATTTTTTATCTCCCTGTGTGGCTATAGCCACCTGGGACAGAGTGGATAACACCTTGGAGCTCTAATTCTAATAGCATTGAGCAAACCTCCTCTGGGGTCAAGCCAGATCTTTCTACAATTAAGTCTATAGGGGTGCTTTCTCTATCTACAAAGCTCAAAAAATGCTGTAAAGAGGGTGCAATATCTCCCTTTGGAGGGTGCCAAGAGGGTGTTAAAAATAAATCACCCTGCTTTTGGTAAGCTGAGGCACTTGTTGGCATAGGGAGCTCCTCGAGAATATGGGCAACCGTTTCTACACATTTCGCCCCTTGCCTAATCAGCTGATTGCACCCTTTCGCTAAAGGGTTTTGAATCGAGCCTGGCAGAGCAAAAACTTCTCGCCCTTGTTCTAAAGCATAGTTGGCGGTGATTAAAGAGCCACTTTTGACTGCTGCTTCCACGACCAACACGCCAAGTGATAATCCACTGATAATGCGATTTCGCCTTGGAAAATTCTCCGCTCTAGGAGAGGTCCCTAATGGAAATTCCGATATTAAAGCACCGTTTTCACTAATCATCTGTGCTAAGGGTAAATGTTTAGCGGGATAGATTTGATCTAAACCACTTCCTAATACGGCAAGGGTGGTGCCTTCAGCGGCAAGCGCACCTTGATGAGAAGCGCCATCAATTCCTAAGGCTAAACCACTGGTGACGGTAAATCCTTGTTGGCATAACTCGTGTGCAAAGCGATACGCATTTTCTCTGCCCTGCACTGAGGGGTGGCGACTGCCCACCATAGCTAATTGTGGAAAACTTAAAGCAGCTATATTGCCTTGCACATATAAAATCGGTGGAGGCGCACTGATTTGCTTTAAATGTGTGGGATAATGAGGATCGATAAGCGTCACGATATGGCAATTGGGATGTTCTGCCCAACGCAATTCCGCTTCAACCCGTTTCCAGTCGATTTCAAAAGGTGGGATCCCTTGTGCTTCACACCAATGCAAAAAAGCAGGACGAGGTATCTCTCCTGAAAAGCAATTGGCCAAGGCGCCTTCTTTATTTAATAAAGCCTCAAACTTTCGGGGTCCCATACCTGGACACCGATAAACCGCCAACCAATAAGCCAACTCACTTTTCTTTTGGCGATGTAAGGCCTTGTTTGCTTCTGTTATGAACTCTGCCATTTCACCCAAAGGGCTATTCCTATGTCAGTATCAAAATCGCGTAGTGTAGGGGGCAATGGCAGTCCAAGCAATATTTATTCTCATTTGGCCTACCCCGCATAAAAATGAGTTAGTTACTCATTGTTACTGGTGCTTTTTCTTAGCTTCAGGTAAAATGGCTGAATTATTGAATTAACTTGAAAAAATATCATGCCAACCTTAAAAATTTTACAATACCCTCATCCTGCCCTTAAACAAGTAGCAACCCCCGTTGTCCATTTTGATCAAACCCTCAAAACACAAGTAGAGGAAATGATAGTGCTACTTTATCAAGACAATGCGGTTGGCTTAGCTGCAAACCAAGTGGGTTTAACTACCCGTTTTTTTGTAATGGATACCTCTGAAAATCAAGATTCTCCCCTTTGCCTCATCAATCCAGAAATTATGACGAAAGAAGGAGAGGGGATCTCTCAAGAAGGGTGTATGTCCTTGCCTGGCGTTTATTTTCATGTGCCGCGGGCAAGTACAGTGACCGTCAAATACCAGGATGTGACAGGCGAATACCAGACTTTAACCGGTGAAGGATTAACCGCTTTTTGTATTCAACATGAGTTGGATCATTTAAACGGCGTCTTAGCCATTGACCATTTCTCTAAACTCAAACAGGCAATATATATTAAAAAAATGCAAAAAATTCGACGTTTAGAGGCTAATGCTTAAACCTCAGATCACGCATGACGTTTTGACTTGCTCTCTCTTCCTTTTTAACTGCAAGATGAGCTTGCCAAACTTTATCTAAAGCAAGACTTTCTTTCGTTAATGCCTGCACTTTCTCTCTCATACTCGGATTAACCTCACCTATTTTTGTTTGATTGAGGTATTGCGCGCAACCCGCACCTTCTTTCATTTTAAAGTTATATTCACTTTCCAAATCACTTCGACTTTTTTGTATTTGCTCTTTTTGTCTCTTATGTTTTTGTCGCAAATTTGACCACTTATCCATTTCAGCATAGATTTTTGCTTGATCAACACTGCAAAAAGCCAAAAAATGCGCTTGCTCTTCTTTACTTGCATTCGCCAAAGGTTCTAAACCATGCGCGCGAGCAACTTTAGTTAAGAGCTGCTCTTTTTGGTTTTGAATGACGCTCACCTTATCAACGCTGCCTTTTAATTCCGCACTTAATGCGCGAATTTTATCATCAATTCCACGCACCCTTTCATCCTTCAACCCCTGACGCTCCATACCATGCATCATGGTAATGCGCATGGGTTTTAAACTATCTGCTGTTTGGTTGACGTTGATTCTACCTTGCAATTCTGTTATGACTAATTGATGTAAAATATGACGTCTTTGTGCAAACAATTTATCAAGTTCACTCTCAATTTCACCTTGTTTTCTCTTTTCTTTCTTTATCGCCTTATCTAATTTTCTATCTTCATAGAAGAAATCCTTTAGAAACGCTTGCCTTTCCTTTGAAGACAGCATTTTAAAATATTCAGCACCACTAGGAGAGGCATAATGATCTAAAGATTCGGCGTAATTTTGCGTATATTCAGCCAAAGCCTCATGCTTTTGCTGTTTTATCTTTGTCATATTCTCGGTCAAATTTTGTTGAATGACGATTAAATCATCATAAAAGTGTGAAGCCTCCGCTTTTCCCCTATTGATTTCTTCTAGCATCTGAATCTCTAATTTATATATTTCATCTAAATAAATCTGGACTTGTTCTTGCCTTTTTTCAGCAGCCATTTTTAATCGATGTTCCCTGATAGCGGCTCGAAGATGTGCTATTTTTTCTTGGTGCGCGATAAAAGCAAGTAAATCATTTTGCATCAATTGGACATGAGCGCTTAATATCTTTAAACAAAACCGCAACATATTGTAATTTTGCTTTCGCCCCTCTACAAATTGATGCTGACCTTTCATTTGTTCATGAGAGGAACCTAAAGTAGGCAATGGCGCGATAGCGCGCCTGACCCGAGAGGAAGCTTGCGTTAACGATTGTGAAGAAAGATTAAATATAGCCAATTCCGTATCGCTTATTTTCGCGCTGGTTAATAAAACCTTAAAAATCTTAAACGAGCTCTCTGACAGTAAATCGAAAAGCGTGTAGAGCAGCATATTTTCTCTCTTTCTTATTTCCTTGGCTTATACCTTAAGACAAAATAGACTTAGCATGAGTTCGTTTCAGATAGACTGTGTTTTTTTATAGTCTAAACGGTAAAAAAATAGGTTAACAGCCTTACCTAAGGGAAGGGGGTAGGTGCAAGGAAAAGGGTTTGTCTGTAAAATGCGGCTCTTTGGACAAATTAAGAGAGGATCTGATGACGACACATGGCGCTAATGTGGTGAGGAAAGACCCCATCCGCGAAGGCTTTAAAGCTTTAGCACAGCAAATATCTGCTGGGAGTGACATTGATCTCTTAACAACAACATTTAAAAACCATCGCAAAACGCTGACACCAAAAGAATTAGGGTTTGCACTCATTGAAGCAACTCAGAAGGGAAATGATTCACTGGTCTCTTTCTTTTTAAAAGAATGTGGTGAAAGCGAGCTCTCAATTGAAGATCTCTTAACCGCTTTTGAAATGGCTATTTTAATCAATAATCCAAAAACCCTCACCCCCTTTCACAATCATTTTGCAAAAGGCAGCAGTCCGCGGACCCCCAAACATAAAAAAGAACATCTTGAAACCTTATACGCTCTACAAATAGCCAATGGCGATACGGCCAAGTTATATGATCCTAGCTTGAGTGAATTTTCGATCAGAAAAGCACTTTGGGTAACAGGCCTTTCAGGCAACATCCCCCGTTTTACCACTATTTTAAAACATGCTCGGGTACGGGTATCTGACAAAGTCGTTGCTTTTGAAAAAGTGGTTGCAGCAGGTATGCATGCTATCCTTGGCACCTTACTTGAAAATAGTAAACAAGATATTGATCCCATTACCCTCGGCATAGGCTTTGAAAAAGCAGCTGAAAACAATGATTATCGCTCTATCGTTATTTTATATGAGCACTGCGCAGAAAAGATCCCCCTTAGCAGCATTGGGCTCGCCTTAGAAAAAGTGATTGATCGTAAGGATAAACTAACCCCTTTGCTTCTTCCTTTTATCCTTCAAAAAAGTGGTCCCAACATTCCAGCCCAGCATATTGAAACGGCCTTACAAGCTGCCATCTGGCGTGAAAAAAAGGATGCTTTTAATCTTTTACTTGGACTGAAAAATACAGGACCTGAACAAAGAAAACTAGCCATCATTGCCGCTTTTAACGCTAAAAAGGAAGAGATCTATCATGATGCGAGATTTACGCTTCGAGAGCGGATTGCTGCTCTTGGTCTCAGTGTTTATCTTCTTAAAATGTCGGAAGATATGAAAGTAAAACGCCCGTGGGCCTCGCAAGCCGCTTTGTTTGCAAGCAGATTTGTCGCTGCTGTTTTAAAAGCCTTGAAAACGGAGACATCTTTACCTGCCAAGACTCAAGAGTCAATATCAACAACAACGGCACCTCCCTCTGCAATGGCAACGGCACCCGTTGTGTCCGTCACAACAACTGATCCCGCAGTCCAAAATACCTTAAAAAGTGCTCTGCGATTTTCAGCGCCCCCGGCCCCTGCAGCGGCGCCAAGTGACACATCTGTTCCGCCTCCTCCCACCAAAAAAGAGACAAGAAAGATCGGATGGTCAAAAAGTGTGGTCGGTGGCGAATGAAAATCCTCTTTGCCGGTACGCCAGACTTTGCAAGCACCATTTTGCAAGCTTTGATTGAAACAACACATGAAATCGTTGCCGTCTACACCCAGCCGGATAGACCAGCTGGGCGCGGACAAAAATCGCAGATCTCTGCAGTAAAAGCTTTAGCTTTAAGCAAAGAGATCCCCGTTGAGCAGCCTTTAACTTTGAAAACGGATGAAGCCGCACAAAAAATAGCGCAATATCAGGCAGATGTCATGATTGTCGCAGCCTATGGCATGATATTACCTGTTGCGATTTTGTCACTTCCTAAACACGGTTGCATTAATGTGCATGCTTCTTTATTACCGCGTTGGCGAGGGGCTTCCCCTATTCAGCGGGCTATTTTAGCTGGGGATAATGAAACGGGTGTTACCTTAATGCAAATGGCCGCGGGCTTAGATACCGGGGATATGTTAGTAAAGTCTGCTTGCCCTATCACAAACGAAGATACGGCTGCCAGCTTGCATGACAAATTAGCAAACTTAGGCGCTGCTGCTTTAAAAGAAAATCTTGAAAAAATTGTTTTTTCGCCGCACCCTGAAGTTCAAGATGAGAAGCTGGTGACTTATGCCCCAAAAATCACTAAAAACGAAGGGGAAATTGACTGGCAAAAATCGGCACTTGAAATCGATAGACAAATTCGGGCATTTAATTCTTGGCCAGTCGCTTTTTGTCATATGGAAGAGATTTTATTGCGTATTTGGCAAGCCAAACCGCAAGAGCTTCACCAAAAAGTCGTGGCGGGTACCATCCTGGCCCATACTGCTGAGGGTATTTTAGTCGCCTGCAAAAAAGATGCCCTCCTTTTAACCCAAGGCCAATTACCGGGCAAAAAAGTGATGTCTTTTGCAGATATTTTGCATGGACATGCTGATTTGCTAGCGGTGGGGAAAATATTAAATTAATGCATCTAATATCTCTATTCTTTATTGAGGAAAGCAGAGATTCTAAGCAATGAAAAAACAAAACACGCGCGCACTTGCAGTTAAAGTGCTGTTACTTGTTATTAAACAAGGTTTCTCTTTTCAACCCGCTCTTGTCAGTAAAACTTGTCCTTCCCTTGCGCCACAAGATGCTTCTTTTGTTAGCTTTTTGTGCTTTGGTGTCTTGCGATTTTACTTTCAATTAGAAGCAGCTTTAGCCTTATTGTTAAAAAAGCCCCTGAAGGACAAAGATTTTGATCTCAACTTGTTACTTATTGTTGGGCTATATCAACTTTTTCATACTGATATTAAACCTCATGCCATTCTTCATGAGACGGTTGAAGCTTGTCAGAGCCTGCAAAAACCCTTTTCTAAAGGCCTAATCAATGGTATTTTGCGGGAAGCCTTGCGGCAAATTGACACATTAAAACCGCCCTTAGAGAAAGCGCATCCCCATTGGCTGGTTTCATCCCTCAAAAAAGCCTGGCCAGACCATTGGCAGCAGATTATTGCGGCGAATTTAACGCCCCCTCCTTTTAGTTTGCGGGTGAATCTATCCCAAATTTCAAGAGAAGCCTATTTACAAAAATTAGAAGAAAAAGAATTGAGCGCACGGGTCTGTCCTTTTACTCAGACCGGACTCATTTTAAAAGAAGGTCTTAATGTCGAAAAATTACCTGGCTTTAGTGACGGTTTAATCAGCGTTCAAGATTGCGCAGCACAGCTGGCCGCCCCTTTATTAGATTTACAGTCAAAGCTTCGGATCTTGGATGCTTGTGCCGCACCCGGGGGCAAAATGGCGCACATTTTAGAAACCGAGCCCGATGTAGAAGTGCTTGCGATTGAAAAAGACGCTGAACGTTATGCCCGGCTCATCGATACACTACAACGCCTAAAGCTTAAAGCCCAGACCCTGTGCGCAGATGCGATGACTCCTGAAGCCTGGTTTGATGGACAATTGTTTGATCGCATTTTAGTCGATGCGCCCTGTTCTGCCACAGGTGTTATCCGGCGCCATCCTGATATTGCCTTGCATCGGCAAGCCAGCAACATTCCTTTGTTAGCCAAACAGCAAGAAAATATTCTTGCCAAGTTGTGGCCGTTACTCAAACCAAGTGGCATACTTTTATATGTTACCTGTTCTGTACTCCCTGAGGAAAATGAAACACAAATTAAGCAGTTTCTACAACATCACCCTGACGCCGAGATCCTTCCCCTTGCAGAAAAATGGGGACTGGCGCAAACCTTTGGGCGACAAATACTAAATGGACAAGATGACATGGATGGTTTTTACTATGCAAAGCTTACAAAAAAATAGCTCTCAACCTTTATGAAAATTATTATTTTAGGCGCTGGGCAAGTAGGCAGCTCTTTGGCAGAGCATCTGAGCCAAGACAATGATGTCACCGTGATTGATATCAATTCGGATAATTTAAACGCGCTACAAGAACACTTGGATATCCGCACCATTTGCGGCTCGGCCTCTTACCCCAATGTGTTAATGAGTGCCGGCGCAGAAGATGCTGATCTTCTCATTGCCGTCACCAATTCTGATGAAGCCAATATGCTGGCTTGTCGTATTGCTTATACCTTGTTTAGAACGCCAACCAAAATAGCGCGGGTACGTGCCACCCAATACATTGCCTATGATGAGCTCTTTACACCAGAAGCCCTGCCTATAGATATGATAATTAGTCCTGAGCAATTAGTGATGCAGCATATCAAACGGCTGATCGAACATCCTGATGCCCTTCAAATAGTGAGCTTTGCTCAAGGTCGCGTGCAGCTTGCTGCAGTTAGAGCTTTTTATGGTGGCCCCCTTGTTGGGCACGCGCTAGGGGATATGAAAAAACACATGCCTCAAGTCGATACTAAAGTGGTAGCTATTTTTAGGCGTAATAAACCCATCATTCCAAGTAATGAGACGATTATTGAACCTGATGATGAGGTTTTTTTTCTCGCAACCCCAAGTCACATTGATGCCGTGATGAGTGAATTACGACAATTAGATCAACCCTATAAACGGGTGATTATTGGTGGAGGCGGCAATATCGGGTTCAAGCTGGCAGATGCGCTTGAAAATCAATTTCATGTCAAAATTATTGAGCAATCAAAATCACGCACAGAATTTTTAGCGACCGAGCTCAGAAGAACAGTGGTTTTACACGGCGATGCCGCCAATCGAGAATTGCTTTTAGATGAAAATATTGAAGAGACCGATGTCTTTTGTGCAGTCACCAATCACGATGAAGCCAATATTATGTCAGGGATTTTAGCCAAAAGGCTGGGTGCCCATAAAGTAATGGCTTTGATTAATCGCTCTGCTTATGTGGATGTCATAGAAGGAGGAGATATCGATATTGTTATCTCTCCCCAACAAACCACCATTTCCAGTCTGCTTTCCAGAGTAAGAAGAGGCGATGTGGTCAATGTCCACTCTCTGCGTCGCGGTGCGGCTGAAGCCATAGAAGCCATTGCTCATGGTGATGTGAAATCTTCCAAAGTTATAGGGCGTAAAGTACGCGAGATCCTTTTGCCTGAAGGCGCAACCATTGGCGCCATTATCAGAGAAGATAATGTGATTATCGCAGATGATGAGTGCCAAATTTTGGCAGGAGATCATGTCATCTTATTTGTAATCGATAAACGCCATATTGCAAAAGTCGAGCAATTGTTTCAAGTGGGAGTCACCTTTATTTAATATGCAATTAGCAGCTATTAGTAAAATATTAGGTTTCTTGCTCATGCTGGTAAGCCTAACCATGATTCCCCCTTTATTGGTGGAAAGCTGGTATCAAGATGGCGAATTATTTACTTTTCATCTCTCTTTTGCCGCAACTTTGTCATTAGGACTATTGCTTTGGTTCCCTTTTAAAGGACAACAAAGTCCGCTGCGATCGCACGAAGGCTTTATTATTGTGGTGCTCTTCTGGGCAACTGTGAGTATGGTCGGTGCCCTTCCTTTTTACTGGGCCAAGACACCTGAACTTTGTTTTACCGATGCTCTTTTCGAATCGGTTTCAGGCATCACGACAACCGGTTCAACCATTTTAACCGGGCTCGATCATTTACCGCATTCAATTTTATATTATCGCCAACAACTGCAATTTATTGGCGGGCTTAGTTTCATCATTTTAGCCGTTGCCATTTTACCCGCATTAGGCATAGGGGGAATGCAGCTTTTTCGCACTGAGATCACAGGCCCAGTGAAAGATGATAGAATCACCCCCCGGATCACGCAAACCGCTAAAGCTTATTGGCTTATTTACTGCGGTATCATTGCGCTTTGCGCCTTTTTTTATCGTGTCGGAGGGATGTCATGGTTTGATTCGGTTTGCCATAGCTTTAGTACTGTCTCGACGGGCGGTTTTTCTACCCATGATGCTAGTCTTCATTATTTTCAAAGCCCCCTCATTAACTTCATTGCCATTGTTTTCATGTTTTTAGGCGCGGTGAGTTTTAAATTACATTTTCTCGCTCTCAAGCACAAAAAAATCAATGTTTATGGACAAGATCCAGAATTCCGCCATTTTTTGCGTGTGATCATCACCATGATTCTGGTTATTTGGATAGCCCTCACACTATTTGGCGAGTATAAAGAATCGCCCTTTTTGGTGTTAGATACGCTATTTCACGTGATTTCTTTCACCACAACTTCTGGGTTTATTTCCACAGATTATGCCTTTCCCGGTTTTATTCCGATTTTATTATTATTTTGTGGCGTGATGGGGGGCTGTGCAGGCTCAACCAGTGGTGGCATGAAAATTATTCGGATCTTACTTTTACAAAAACAGGGTGTGCGTGAGATCCGTCGTTTAGTCCATCCCCACGGACAAAATGTCATCAAATTAAACGGCAGAGCGATTAATGCTCGGGTAATAGAAGCCATTTGGGGCTTTTTGGCGGTTTATTGTTTGAGCTTTACCGTTTTACTTTTGTTGCTACTTATCGTTGAAAAAGACTTCTATTCAACCTATTCGGCGCTTCTAGCCACTTTTTCTAATACAGGCCCAGGCCTGGGTAAAGTTGCCAATGATTTTTCTTCTTTATCTCATTATGCAAAGTGGATTTTAAGTTTTGCTATGATTTTGGGCCGGTTGGAAATTTTTACGGTATTAGTCTTATTCACCCCTCTTTTCTGGCGGCGTTAAAATACACTCTTCAGCAAACAATATGTTTATTAACTTACATTATTTCAAATGTCCCCCTCATTACTAAAAAAAGGGTATACTAGACGTTTTATTTTAAATGGCTAAAAGTTTCACATGACAACGGCTTATCCTTTTACTTTTCCGGAAATTATTCAAACTTTGCATCGATTTTGGGCAGAACAGGGGTGTATCATCCTGCAACCGCTCGATTTGGAAGTGGGTGCTGGCACTTTCCATCCTGCTACCTTTTTGCGCGCCATTGGCCCTGAGCCCTGGTTTGCAGCGCATGTACAGCCTTCTAGACGACCCACTGATGGTCGTTATGGTGATAATCCCAATCGCACGCAACTTTTTCATCAATACCAAGTCGTGTTAAAGCCTTCACCCCTCAATATTCAAGACCTTTGTTTAGATTCTTTGCGCGCCATTGGTATCTCTCCCTTAGAAAACGATATTCGCTTTGTAGAAGACAATTGGGAGTCACCTACTCTTGGCGCTTGGGGCTTAGGATGGGAAGTGTGGTTAAATGGCATGGAAACCATACAATTTACCTATTTTCAGCAAGCCGGCGGCTTAGAGTGCAAGCCTGTGATGGGGGAACTGGCTTATGGCTTAGAGCGCTTAGCCATGCATATTCAAAATAAGGACTCGATGTTTGATTTGATCTGGGCAAAAACCCCACAAGGGATTGTCACTTATGGCGATATTTACCATCAAAATGAAGTGGAAATGTCGATTTATAATTTTGAAAAAGCCAATACCAAAATGCTTTTCAGCCATTTTGACGACTATGAAAAAGAATGCGAAAAACTCATTGCTGACAATCTGCCGCTCCCTGCTTATGAGCTTGTGTTAAAAGCATCGCACACCTTTAATCTCTTGGATGCCAGGAGTGCTATCGCCGTAACCGAACGTCAGCGTTATATTTTGCGGGTCAGAAATCTCGCTCGCCAAGTCGCAGAAGCTTACTATCAAGAAAGAGAAAAACGGGGCTTCCCCTTACTAAAGGAAAAAGCGTAGTTATCATGGCTAATACAGAAACTTTATTAATTGAAATTGGCACAGAAGAACTTCCTCCTTCTCATCTAGACAAACTGTCTCTCGCTTTTGCAGAATCGATAGCTGAGGAATTTAAGTTAGCGGGGCTTCCCTTTGGCAAAATGGAGCATTTTGTGACGCCACGCCGAATTGCTGCACGCTTCAAAGAGGTACCAGGTGAGCAGCCTCATCGGAAAATAAAACGCAAGGGCCCTGCTTTATCATCCGCTTATGATAAGAACAACCAACCCACACCTGCTCTTTTAGGTTTTGCCAAAAGTTGTGGCGTGGGCGTGGAAGCCTTAACTATCGAGGAAACGGCACAAGGGAGCTGGTTAACCTTTGAAAGTGAAGAAAAAGGCCAACCACTGCATAGCCTCTTGCCTACTATCATCGAAAAAGCGCTCAATGCTCTGCCCGCTGTCAAAAAAATGCGTTGGTCCGATCTGAATATCTTATTTTTACGCCCCATCCATTGGATCTTGGCTTTACATGGCGCCAAGACTTTATCACTTAGCGTCTTTGGTCTAAAAGCGAACAATTTAACTTATGGTCACCGTTTTCTTGCGCCAAACGCCATTGCTTTAAACCATGCTGATGATTACTTACCTGTCCTTTTTGCGGCAAAAGTGATTGCCAATCAAGAAGAACGGTTGCACAAAATCGATGAAGCCATTAAAACATTGGCTGAGAAAAACAATGGAATAGCCGTTATTTCCAAGCCCTTATTAGATCAAGTCTCTGGGCTTAATGAATGGCCGGTGGCACTCCATGCGCATTTTGATAAAGCTTTTTTAGAAGTGCCGCAAGAAGCATTAATTTCTTCTATGCAGCAACATCAAAAATGTTTTCCGGTCCGGAATCGCGAGGGGGAATTGTTGCCCCTTTTCATTCTGGTAAGCAACATAGCCCCCCCTTCTCCTGATAAAATCATTCATGGCAACGAAAGAGTCATGCATGCGCGTCTAGCTGATGCGAAGTTTTTTTATGATCAAGACAGAAAAACCCCCTTAGCATCGCGTCTAGATGGCTTAAGAAGCATGGTTTTTCAGAAAAAACTGGGGACTCTTTATGAAAAATCAACTCGGATTGCTAAACTAGCGGCGCATATTGCCAAACTCATTGAAGCCCCCCCTGTTTTAGCTGAACGCGCCGGTATCCTTTGTAAAGCCGATTTGTTGAGCGAAATGGTATTTGAATTCCCCGAGCTACAAGGCATTATGGGCTATTATTATGCCTTAAATGATAATGAATCGCTTGAGGTGGCTATTGCCATCAAGGAGAGTTATTTACCCCGTTTTGCCAAAGACGATTTACCCGAATCGGCACTGGGTATCGCCTTAGCCTTAGCTGATCGCTTAGACACTTTAGTTGGGATCTTTGGCATAGGACAAGCCCCTACGGGGGATAAAGATCCTTTTGCGCTGCGTCGCCAAGCCTTAGGGATAATCCGACTCATTATTGAAAAAAACCTTCCTTTAGATCTGGAAAAGCTCTGTTATATCGCACGGCAAGGTTATGGTTCTTTAATTGAAGAAGATATCATTGGCCAAATACTTGAATTTTTCATGGAAAGATTTAAAGCCTGGCATCAAGAACAAGGCATTAACCCGCAAGTGTTGGAATCGGTTTTGTCGACGAAACCTTCTTGCAAACCCTATGATTGTAGTCGTCGGGTTTTTGCGGTCAATCACTTTCAAACTTTACCAGAAGCACAACATCTTGCGGCCGCCAATAAAAGAGTACGTAATATATTACAAAAAAGTGGACAGTACTCTCTTTATAAAACCCTTCCTGAAATCAATGTGCACTTACTGACAGAAGAGGCCGAAAAACGCTTATATGCGGAGATTAAGCGATTAAGGGAAGAGACAAAACCTTTACTTCTAGAGGGAAAATATCAGGAAGCTTTAGTTCTTTTGGCATCATTACAGCAACCAGTTGATGATTTCTTTGATAAAGTCTTGGTGATGACCGAGGACGAAAAACTGAGAAATAATCGTTTAAATCTGCTTAGTCATTTATCCGCTGTTTTCCTGCAAATTGCGGATATTTCAAAGTTGGCCCTATGAAAAAATTGATCATTTTAGACAGAGATGGCGTGATTAATGAGGACTCGGATGACTATATCAAGTCTCCTGAAGAATGGCTTCCCATCCCTGGGAGCCTAGAGGCCATTGCTTTAATGAATCAGGCCGGGTTTACCGTGGTTGTTGCCACTAATCAATCCGGATTAGCCCGCGCCTATTATGATGAAACAACCCTAGCCCAAATTCATGACAAAATGCATGCTGCTCTCTTTGCAGTAAAAGCAAAGGTGGCCCATATTTTTTATTGTCCGCATGGGCCAGATGAGGGTTGCCTCTGCCGCAAACCTCTCCCTGGTTTACTTCTACAAGCAAAAGAACTTTTTAATTTGGCTTCACTCAAAGACGTCCCTTTTGTTGGGGATTCTTGGCGGGATATTGAAGCTGCCCTAGCGGCTGGCGCCTTACCTGTTTTGGTCAAAACCGGAAAAGGACAAAAAACCGCGCAAAAACATGCGCATGAATTAATGAATATTCCACAATTTGATAATCTGCTCTCTTTTGCACGCAGTTATTGTAACAAAGAAGAAACCCTATGAAATGCTGTCAACTCTGGTTACGCTCCGTACTCTTTTTTTGTGGGCAAGCCCTCGCTGCTATCTTTTTTTGTTTAGGGGGCCTTTTACTTGCGCCCTTTCCTTTCCGTTATCGTTATCACTTTATTACGCAATTTTCTCATTTCGTGATTTGGCTTGCCAAAGCGCTGTGTGGGTTAGACTATAGGGTGCAAGGGCTTGAAAACCTACCTAGCGATAATGCGATTGTCCTTTGTAAACACCAATCCGCTTGGGAAACCTTATTTTTGCAAGTGTTGCTCCCGCCTCAATCCTGGGTCTTAAAAAAACAATTACTTTATATTCCCTTCTTTGGTTGGGGGTTGGCTCTCTTAGAGCCTATTGCCATCGATCGCTCTAAAAAGACCGGTGCTTTAAAGCAGTTGATTGAAAAAGGCAAAAAACGCTTACAACAAGGACGTTGGATTGTGATTTTCCCAGAAGGCTCCCGGATCTCCGTTGGCGAAAAAGTGAAGTTTTCTCGCAGTGGCGCGCTGCTGGCGAAAGAATCCGGCTTCAAAGTTGTGCCTATTACCCATAATGCAGGCGTGTTCTGGCCTAAAAATACTTTTTTGAAAAAGCCGGGGACAATTGAAGTGATTATTGGACAACCACTTGATCCTAAAGTGCTGTCCGCAGATGAAATCCATCAGCAAAGTGAGGAATGGATTGAAAAAACCGGAAATGCATTACCGCGAAGTTAAGCTACCACTCGCCGGTATTTTTCATCGAAAGCCAAGGCTCTTGTGGGTCCAAGGCTGCTCCTTTTTGTAAGAGTTCAATCGAGATCTCATCTGGTGAGCGCACAAAGGCCATCCGACCATCGCGCGGCGGGCGCAAAATAGTCACCCCTTTGTTCTGCAACTCTTCACAAAAACGATAGATATTCTCTACTTCAAAGGCTAAATGGCCAAAGTTACGTCCGCCAGGATAAGGCTCGGTTTGATCCCAGTTATAAGTGAGCTCAATCATAGGCGCATCAGGGCCTGTTGCAAGAAAGATTAAAGTAAACCGGCCTTGTTCGTGTTCTGTTCTTTTTATTTCTTTTAAACCAAGCTTATTTACATAAAAATCTAAAGCCTTTTCTAAATCGAGAACGCGCACCATGGCATGTAAATAGCGCATGATTTTCTCCTTTCTTCTCTTTCAATCCAGCTTAGGTCTAGTGGCACCCTGTGGCCCCGCAGAAGCAGCCATCTCCGCTCTTGTCTCCAAAACAGTGGTAGCCGTTGATGTTGCCCCCCCCGCGGGTACAAAACCTGGCATGGTACATTGGGCAGCAGTGCAGCAAGGTGGGGGCTTCGGCGCACCAGAAAACGCTTTAAAAAACCCCTGAAAAATCCCTTCTTGCAAAACCGACTCTCCCGCCGTAACCGTTGCATTGGTTGAGAGTATAGGGTTGGCAACGTCCGAAATCTGAACCACACTCCCCATCTTTTCCCACCCAAACATTAATAAGCGCCCTTCCAGAAAGGACAAGCCCAGGTTGGTCAAAAAACGAACGGGTGATTTAACGAAAAATTGCCAGATCCCTTTCAACGTTTGAATGGGATGAAAAATCGCTTTAGCAAACGCTATAAGCGTAGCAATAGGGTGCAGAATCATTTGCTTGAGTGCTTTGAGATTGTCTAGAATGCCTAACCCAATCTCACTGAGAACATAACGTCCATGTCGCAACATACATACTTCCCTTAAAAATTAACTTTTTTATACATCCAAATTGGATACCTGTAAGGCATTACTTTCAATAAACTCACGCCTTGGTTCCACTTGATCGCCCATTAAGCAGGTAAAAATTTGATCGGCTTCGACCGCATCTTCTACGCGCACTTGGAGCAAGCGTCTGGTTTGCGGATCCATCGTGGTTGACCATAATTGATCAGCATTCATTTCTCCCAACCCTTTATAGCGTTGAATTTGTTGACCTTTTTTCGCCTCACTCATCAACCAACTCAAAGCGTGATCAAAATCGCTGACTTTTTCTTGTTTCTCACCCCGTTTCACATAAGCGCCAGGTTCAAACAAGGAGAATAGCTCCTCACCCACTTTACGCAGGGTCTGATATTCCGAAGATTGGAAAAAGTCATTATTTAAGCGATATTCGGCTTTCACACCATGCTGTAGAATTTCCGCTTTCAGATAAAAAGTCTTTAATTCTAGATCTTCTGCCATATTTAAAGAAAGCGCTTGATGATGATTATTATTTTTATCTAAATAGGCTTGGATTTGCTTACACCAAGCCAACACTTCCTCTTTATCTTTCAAATGCTGGACTAAAAGAGTGGGCACTTGCATCATGGCTCGAACAAGGCACTAGGATAACGCTGCGATAAACGCTGAATAATGGCTTGCGCTTTATGGAAACGTCCTACCAGTTCTTCAAACCCAACACCTTGTATAGGAGGCGCATCGGGATTCACAAATAGCTGGGCATCTTCTAATGCGATGTGGGTTAAATACGCTTGTAAGGCATCATCATCCTTCACATAATATTCTTGTTTACCACGCTTGACCCGATATAACGGGGGCTGAGCAATATAGATATAGCCGCGTTCAATTAACTCTGGCATTTGCCTAAAAAAGAACGTTAAGAGCAGCGTTCGAATATGCGATCCATCGACGTCGGCGTCAGTCATGATAATAATATGGTGATAACGCAATTTGTCAGGGTTATATTCTTCCCGACCAATCCCACAACCTAAAGCGGTAATAAGGGTCCCCACTTCCTGAGAAGAGAGCATTTTATCAAAGCGCGCTTTTTCCACATTCAAAATCTTACCTTTCAAAGGTAAAATGGCTTGGGTGCGTCTATCACGCCCTTGTTTAGCCGACCCACCTGCGGAATCTCCCTCAACCAGATAAAGTTCAGAAAAAGCCGGATCACGCTCTTGGCAATCCGCTAATTTTCCTGGCAAGCCTGCAATATCTAAAGCGCCTTTGCGACGGGTCATTTCACGGGCTTTACGTGCGGCTTCTCTCGCTCTTGCCGCTTCAATCATTTTGTTAATGATACTCTTTGCTTGCTGCGGATTTTCTAATAAAAAGGCATCAAAGTATTCAGCCAATGTTGATTCCACCGCACTTTTGACTTCAGAGGAAACCAGTTTATCTTTGGTTTGTGAAGAAAACTTCGGATCTGGCAATTTGACAGATAAAACCGCGGTCAACCCTTCTCTGGAATCATCCCCAGTGGTCGCAACTTTCTCTTTCTTTAAGATCCCAATCTCTTCTATATATTGATTAAGTGTACGTGTTAAGGCGCTTCTAAAACCGGATAAATGGGTTCCGCCATCCCGTTGAGGAATATTATTGGTAAAGCAAAATATATTTTCTTGATAAGAGTCATTCCATTGTAAAGCCACTTCAACAGTAATGTTCTCTTTTTCCTTAGAAAAATGGAAAACCATGGGGTGAACGGGGGTTTTATTTTTGTTTAAATAATCAACAAAGGCACTAATGCCGCCTTCATAACTGAAGGTATCGCTTTTACCGCTTCTTTCATCTTTAATCTGAATTTTGATGCCCGAATTTAAAAAGGAGAGCTCACGTAAACGCTTGACCAAAATATCATAGTGAAATTCAATATTGGTAAATGTTTCAGCACTAGGTTTAAACCATAGCTCAGTGCCAGTCGTTTCGGTTTCTCCAACTGCCTTAAGCGGCTCTTTTGGGACACCATGATGATATTCTTGATAATGGACTGCGCCGTTACGGCGAATAGTTAAACGTAAATCTTCCGATAAGGCATTCACCACGGATACACCAACCCCATGCAAACCACCTGAGACCTTATAAGAGTTAGCATCAAATTTTCCGCCCGCGTGCAGGACGGTCATAATGACTTCAGCCGCAGATCTGCCCTCTTCGGCATGGATATCAACTGGGATCCCGCGGCCATTATCTTTGACGGTAATCGATTCATCGGGGTGGATGGTGACTTCAATGAGTGTGCAATGCCCAGCTAGGGCTTCATCGACTGCATTATCGACCACTTCAAAAACCATGTGGTGTAATCCGGTGCCATCATCGGTATCGCCGATATACATACCGGGACGCTTTCTGACCGCGTCTAACCCTTTTAAAACTTTAATACTGGAGGAGTCATAAGCCATTTCTGAAGTCATCGATACCCTCTCGGCGCCCATCTCATTATCAGGCTTTGCTGGTTCCACGTGAAACATTTTCCTTCTGATCGCTTGTCCAAACCCTCTGTTTTAAAAAAGGAGATCTTTGGACAAATTAACACCCATTTTACCATAAAATGAGTAAATTCTTGGCATTTTTCTCTATTAAGGGGTGAAACGAGCAGATTAAAGTTATTTAACTTGTTTTATAGCTGCTGCAGCCAAGAGGGTCCTTGCTGCAGCAGTATCCGTTTAAGTGCTTTCTAGCCATTCGGTCTTTTTTTATTGAAAGGAACCAGTGCGCCCGCAGCAGGCTCGGCCCGAGGAGGTGAGACAGGAGAAACCGACGCCGCTGATGCAGCAGCTGCAGCGGCTGGGGTAAAAGTTGGCGGCGCTTTACTAACAGAGCCTGCCGTGGGCCCTTCTATTGCCAGTTTTTTGCGCTTACCATTATTATCCGCGCCATCGTTTTTACTCTCATCGGTTTGCACCGCTGAAGGCAGCGCAAGAAAGCTTGCATCAGCAGAGGCACTTGCTACAGCTGCAGGAATTAAAGCACCAGAAGGTTCCTGCATAGCCGCTTTAGAGCCCCAGAGCCCGCTAAAAGCTCCCCCTACACTTTGCAACGCTGGTGCCCCAAAAAGTTGCCAATAGGAGGTCTGAGAGCCATCAAAGCCCGGGGTTCCTCTGAGAGATAAGATCTGCATGGTTGAAAAATCGTGACGAAACTCTGTCAAAAGGTAAGTCACTATCTCACTTTTACCCTGCTGAGCCATATTTTGCAAAAGCTTAGCTCTTACGTCTGGCGGAAAATCCACTGCATAAGTTGTTAATAAAAACGCCAGGACTTCTCTTTGTCTAGCCAGCGCTGCTTGCTCTAAAACGCAATATTTGGGATCAACATCACAAGCGCATTGCCGAATATGGGGGTAAAGTAGCTCTACCATTCTCACATTACCCCGCAAAGCAACTTCTGCTGTGACTTTGCCAGCGGCATCGCGCACTAATTGCGCATCGCACGTAATAAAAAACTGCGCTAAAGAATAATAGCTATTCAGCGCCGCCATCTCTAATCCCCAGCCTTTGAGTTTTGCCCCCATTTGCGCAAGCATTTGACTAAACAGCTCGTGTACTTGTTGTTCACGTCCTAAGTAGGTGGTTAACACGACATTTAAGTCTGTGTGATGCCCTGCTTTATCAGGATCAAACTCTAAGGTCGCCGCAACTGCTGTTTGTAAGGCTTCTTTTTCTAAGCTTAATGCTGGCCCTGTCGCAATCCCTTTTAATATATCAGCAAAAGGCAAATCGGGTTTTCTCGCAGCAAAACTAGTTAATAAAAGACCTATTGCCAGCTGTTTTCGCGCCAAAACCTCATCCCCCGGTTTGAGAGTCAAAGGGGTCAAATTAAGGGTGTTTTGTTGGGCATTAAAAAAAACAAGGGGATCTATCGTAGAGGGGGCCGCCTGCAAAAAATAGCGTTTACTGAGCCCGTCCCACACCGCACGATTGAATTCATGGAAACGGGCATCCACTACGCTATTATCGCGTAAACCCTTTAAGACCACGTCGCTTGTTGCAACGTCATTGAGGGTAGCGACTGTTTCAGCTGCGGGGACTTTAGAGGGATTAGATCGGGAGAATAGGCTTAACATAATGCTTCACTCCTTTGCATTGAGGAAAAGCAGTTTAACATGGACTGGCTAAGGGTGTGAAACCCTCTCCTCGCCTATCTTGCCTTGTTCCACGTGGAACACTTGCCCTGCCGAGAGCGTCTGCACAAGTGGCCAATACTCTGCTGTCACACCCGTGAGAAAGACCTGATGGTTTTGCTTTGCTAAGAGGGTTAAAACGCGCTCACGGCTCTCGCCATCCAGCTCTGAACCCAAATCATCCAATAGATATAGACAACGCTTACCCTGTGTACTGGCAAGATGTGCTCCTTGCGCCAGATGTAAAGCCGAGATGAAGAGTTTTTGTTGCCCTCTTGAGAGCACTAAACTCGCTGGATAGCCTTCGACGAGAAAGGTTATTTCTCCGCGATGAGGCCCAACACTGGTATGACCAAAGCGTTTATCTTGGGTAAGGTTTGCCATCAAAGCTTCACTTAAGGAAAGTGTTTCAGGCCAGCCTTGGCCATAACTGATTTCTATTTTTAAGCTAGGTAACAGATCGTAACAAATCAAGGTGATAAAGGGCATCAACGCTTGCAAGTAAGCCGCTCGTTTTTGATTGATGCTCTCCCCTTCTAACGCCAAAGCATGCTCCCAGACCTCAAAGACAGCGTTTAAAGGCTGCTTTAAGGCGGCATTGCGTTGTTTCAGCAGTCTTAAGTAGCGTTGGCACATTGCAGCAAATAAATGTTCCACGTGGAACACGCCCCAATCGAGATAACGTCGTCGCTCTTCTGGTCCTGCTAATAGCAATTTAAAGGTATCTGGGGTCACCAATTGCAGGGGTAACAAAGAGGCAAATTGTGAAAGTTTTTCACAGATCTCCCCGGCTACTTTATAACGCACTTTCCCCTGCCGGTTTTTTTCAATTCCCATGGGGATTTTCTGGTTATCTTTACCTAAAACTTCACCAAAACACGCCAAATGCGGTTCACCATAATGAATCACTGATTGTGCTTTGCGCGAACGAAACGAACGACCAAGACCCAACAAATGGATGGCCTCTAAAAGACTGGTTTTGCCACTCCCATTTTTTCCCCAAAAAAGATTAAATTGCGGATGCGGAGTAAGGCTTACCTTTTTAAGATTTCGGACCTGTAGAACTTCCAGACGCGCTAAGTGCATACGCTACAAGCGCATAGGCATCACAGCATAAGCATGGTGCCCGGCATTGTCTGCAGTGGTTAAGGCTTCAAAGAGAATAACTTGGTTTGGCGAGCTAAAGGTAATTTTGATTGCCTCTTCTTTGACGACTTGCAAATATTCCAATAAATAGCTGGCGTTGACCCCAATTTCCACAACAGGCCCAGAATAAGCAATTTCTAACTCTTCTTCCACTTCATCTTTATCCGTGGTAACAGCAATAATTTTCAATAAATGTGGCTGAAATTGCAGACCAACGCCGCGATATTTATCCGAAAATAATACGGATGCACGCATTAAAGCTTGTCTTAAAGGCTCACGCGGGACAGTAAAATGTTGGCCCGTTGTTGGGATCACGCGACTATAGTCAGGAAACTTTCCCTCAATTAGTTTTGTAACAAAACTCACCTGTGTGCTCACCGCGCGCAAATGATTTTTGCCTATCACAAGACCAATCTCTTCGTCCCCTTCTGCAAATAAACGCTGCAGCTCTAGAACGGCTTTTCTTGGGACGATAACTTGTCGTGGCGCGCTTAAAAATTTAGCACTATGGGCATGTGACATGGTGGCCAAACGGTGCCCATCGGCAGCAACAACCCGCAATCCCTCATTCTCAAACACCATCAATAGGCCATTTAAGTAATAACGTACATCTTGGGTTGCCATAGAAAAACAGGTCGAATCTAACAATTTCCTTAAAATATTCTGAGGAATAGATAACTCGACGTCTCCAGGACTTTCTTCTACATTCGGGAAATCTTTTGCTGGCAAACAGGCAATCACATAACGGCTGCGATTGGCGCGTACAATCACTTTGTTTTCATTAAAAGAAAAGGTTATCAATGCATTTTCGGGGAGCGCTTTACAAATATCGTTGAGCTTTTTACCAGGAATAGTGATTTCGCCATTTTGTGCAGGCTCGGTTAAAGCAACCCGCGCTATCATTTCTATCTCGAGATCGGTCGCGGTTAAAGAAAGCCTTTGGTTTTTAACTACCACCAATATATTGGCTAGAATAGGCAGCGTTTGTCGTCTATCGAGTGCACCAACAATACGTTGCAAAGGTTTTAACAAAGCTTCTCGCTGAATAGTAAATTGCATGTTGCTTTCGCTTTATGTAGATAAAATACGGATTAAATTAGAGAAATCTTCTGCTATATCAGCAGAGGTTTCACGAAAACCTTTAATGGTTCGACAAGCATGTAAAACGGTCGTGTGATCGCGACCGCCAAAAGCGTCACCAATTTCAGGCAAGCTGTGATTGGTTAACTCTTTACACAAAGCCATGGCGACTTGTCGTGGTCTAGCAACAGATCGATTGCGACGCTTAGAGAGCAGATCAGACACTTTAATTTTGTAATATTCAGCAACGGTGCGCAAAATATTATCAATAGAAACCAGTTTATCTTGCAGCGCTAAAACATCTCTCAGTGCTTCTTGCACAAAGACTAAAGTGATATCGCTTCCCGTAAATTGCGCATTAGCGATAATCCGCTTTAAGGCCCCTTCCAATTCTCTGACATTTGAACGAATGCGTTTTGCAATAAAAAAAGCGACTTCATGCGGTAAATGATGACCACTTTGCTCTGCTTTATTCATCAAAATGGCGACGCGCGTTTCTAATTCTGGCGGTTCAATAGCAACAGTTAACCCTGATCCAAAGCGCGACTTTAATCTTTCTTCAATACCATTGATTTCTTTAGGATATCTATCAGAGGTTAAAATAATTTGTTGCTGTCCCTCGAGTAATGCATTAAACGTGTGGAAAAATTCTTCTTGCGAGCGCTCTTTCCCTGCAAAAAACTGAATATCATCGATAAGTAATGCATCAACAGAGCGATAAAAACGTTTAAATTCATTAATGGCATTACTTTGTAAGGCTTTAACCATGTCGGCAACAAATCGTTCTGAATGCAAATAAATGACATTTGCCCCTTTTTTATGCACACGAATGGCATTACCAATGGCATGCATTAAGTGCGTTTTGCCAAGACCGACTCCCCCGTATAAAAATAAAGGGTTATAAGCGCCGCCCGGGTTTTCAGCCACCTGCTTTGCCGCAGCCTCAGCTAGTTGGTTAGATTTCCCTACAACAAAGTTGTCAAAAACAAAATTGGGATTAAGGTTTGATTGATGGGAAACTTGCACGCTCTTGTTTTCTTTGACTGGCGCTGAAGCTGGAATAACTTCAGGAGCGACATAGCGCTCCCCTATTCCCACCATCACGCGAACTAACTGTCCGTGATTTAACTCAATCAGGATCTGACTGATCCTGGCCAAATATTCTTGAGTGATCCCATCTAAAACGTACTGATTAGGAGCCCACAAAGTAATGCCATGGGCGCCCTCCTCTGCTTGTAAGGGGCTTATCCACTGATTAAAAGCGGTCTGTGCTACTTCTTCTTTCAAACGCTGTAAGCATCGTTGCCAGAGCGATGCTTCCTGTGCAATCGTCACGCTATTAAAGCTCCATAACTCAGTGGAAAGTCTTTGAACAGGGAAGTTTACCCCCCTTCTCTCGGCTTATCTATAGTTCCTTAGCAAAAAGCTGTGCGCTGCCATAAGCAGAGGTGTTGATAAAAAGTGGGGTTATCCCCATTTCAAAGTAACCGGGTCTTTTATCCACACCTATCCCTTCACGCTTACCCCGGTTTGTCCACAAGCCTTAACCCAAGCTAACTTGATGAATTTTAGTTGTTTTTAACGCTTATCCCCTGTTTTTGGCCCCTCTAAGTATCATTACAAGTGATCAAGATCAATATTTTAATAATTATAAGCACTTATGTTTTTCACCTTCTTTGTTTACCCACAAGGCAGGCGCAAAAGCTGTGAATGATGATTGTTTTCAGTGGGGATAAGTGAGAGAAAAATGATTTTGAGAAAATCATCCCATCCAATTTGCTTGTTTTAAACCACTTATCCCCACCCTATCCTCTTAGTTTAACCTGATATAACTTATTGTTTTTAAATTAAAAAATTGCATTTCACGATGATTAGGCCTTGCGTAATAATAAATATAAGTATTCATATTCAGAATTTAATAATAAATTACAAAGTGATATTTTATTTGTCAGTTATTTATCTCTTTAGCTAGTAAAAGAGGTTTCTTGACATCCTTAACTAAATGGCATAGAGTCTTCCAGCTAATTTTCTAGCAATTCAACCACTTTTAGGACTCATAGAGAGCAACCATGAAAAGAACTTTCCAACGTAAGAGTCAGTTAACAAGAGCCAGAACACATGGGTTTCGGCAAAGAATGAAAACCAAAGGCGGCAGAGCAGTATTGGCTAATCGACGTCGTAAAGGGCGTAAGCGTCTTGCTCCTGTTGGAGGCAGCCAAAAGTAGGGTAAAGTCTACTTGGCATTAAGGTGATAGCGACAAAGCCTCTGTCTGAAGTAAAAAAAACAGCTGTTTTTACTAAAGAAAATAGATTATTACTTCCTGCACAATTCCAACAAGTCTTTAAACAGGGCACTTGGATAAAAGGAAGCTTTTTTGTATTTGTTTTTTGTGAAAATAACAGCGCACACGCGCGATTAGGGCTTGCTATCGCTAAGCGCCATATCCCGCATGCTGTGTCGAGAAATCAGATAAAACGAATCATTCGAGAAAGTTTTCGGCACCAAACACCACTTTTAAGTGGGAAGGATGTTGTCGTCATGGTAAAAGGTAAAATTCAAAAAGAGAGCAGGGGCGAGCTTCACGAGGAACTCAGTGCAAAATGGCAATTGATAGCAAAATACCGCAAAAAATCCTGTTAAAAGTGCTGGTTTGCTATCGCTGGTTACTGAGTCCGTGGTGGGGAGCTTGTTGTCGGTTTTATCCCACTTGCTCAAATTATGCCTCTCTTGCCATTTCGCAATATGGTGTCATCAAAGGGTGCGCACTTACCTTCAAAAGGTTACTAAAATGTCATCCTTACCACCCGGGTGGTATTGATTTCGTCCCTTAAAACAACAAAGGTTTGGCAATATGGAATTACAACGGGTCCGTTTATTTTTACTGGTTTCTTTATTTTTAGCAGGAATTGCCTTATATGGCGCTTGGACAAGAGAGCATCCTGCACCAATACATCAAGAAAACCAAACCACAACAGATAAAGTGAAAGCAGGGGATATCCCGCAAGTGTTAGCGGGCAGTTTGCCGCCGCAACAACAAGTACCGTCTACACTTTCTAAGCAAAGCGATTTGATAGCGATTGATACCGATGTGTTAAATGTCAGCATCGATTTAGAGGGGGGGGATTTAGTTAAAGCAGAATTAAAAGCTTATCCTCAATCTTTAGATAATAAAGAAAAAGGGGTGATGCTCTTAGATAAATCACCACAAAGACATTACATTGCTCAAACCGGACTTATTGGCAAAGATAATTTAGGGCCAGATTCAAGAGAAGCAGGACGAGCGCATTACACCACTACACAAAAACAATATCACTTAGTCAAAGGCGAAGAGGGGTTAAATGTAGAGCTCTTTTGGCAAAATCCTAAAGGGATTAAGGTCATTAAAACCTATCATTTTAAACCAGGCAGTTATTTAATTAGCGTCAGTTATCGTATAGAAAACCCCACTACAGAATCTTGGTTGGGAAGTTTTTATGGGCAAATACAAAGACGTTATACCAAAGAGAAATCCAGTAATATGCTGTTACTGGGTGTACAAAATTATACTGGCGCCGCCGTTTTTACCCCGGACAAGCCGTATAAAAAGATTAGTTTTGCCGATATGAAAAAACAACCCTTTCAACAGCAAATTGAAGGGGGCTGGGCTGCGATGGTGGAACATTATTTCTTAAGCTCTTTTATTCCTCAACCCGACTTGGAAAATAATTACTACACAAGAGTGGATGATGAGAATCTTTATAATATCGGAGCGATAACAAGCGTTGAAGTGGGGGCGCAATCGCAATCAGAAATTAAAGGTTCATTTTATGTGGGACCTGAAATTGCTGATGTTTTAAAAGGGATTTCGCCAGGTTTACAATTAACGATAGATTACGGCATTTTATGGCCCATCTCCCAGCTCATCTTTTTAGTTTTAAAAACGATTTTCCAATTTGTAGGAAATTGGGGTTGGTCT
Source organism: uncultured Gammaproteobacteria bacterium (assembly GCA_963803015.1). Lineage (GTDB taxonomy): Bacteria > Pseudomonadota > Gammaproteobacteria > Berkiellales > Berkiellaceae > Berkiella. The sequence continues at coordinate 29,035 of CAWDKV010000003.1, forward strand.
ATTATTTTAGTGACATTATTAATTAAATTACTGTTTTATAAACTCTCAGCAAGCAGTTATCGATCGATGGGGAAAATGCGAGCATTACAACCTAAAATCGAATCACTCAAAGAAAAACACGGTTCAGATAAACAGCAATTTAGCGTCGCTTTAATGGAACTTTATCGCGAAGAGAAGATGAATCCTTTAGGGGGCTGTTTACCTATTCTTATTCAAATACCTGTGTTTATCGCACTGTATTATGTTTTATTGGAAAGTGTTGAATTGCGTCAAGCGCCCTTTATGTTTTGGATCCAAGATTTGGCTGCACGTGATCCTTATTATGTCTTGCCATTGATTATGGGCGCGACTATGTTCTTGCAACAAAGAATGAACCCTGCACCACCTGATCCAATGCAGGCAAAAGTGATGATGTTTATGCCGGTGCTCTTTACCGTGCTCTTTTTATCTTTCCCTGCGGGATTGGTACTGTATTGGACGGCGAATAATTTGTTTTCGATTTTGCAGCAATGGTATATCACCCGTACGTTACATCCCGTCAAAAAGAGTGGTAAAAAAAGACACAGTTCTTAGGTTATGAGTGAGTTTCAATTATCCCTTGACACTATTGCCGCCATCGCGACGCCTCCTGGAAGAGGGGGCATCGGGATTGTGCGGATCTCGGGGCCGAAAGTAAAAGCTATCGCTGAAAAATTACTCGGCCAAGTACCCCCACCAAGACAAGTACTTTTTCTCCCTTTTTATCATCCCAATGGCGAGGTGATAGATAGGGGGGTGGCCCTTTTTTTTGTTGGCCCGTATTCCTTTACGGGTGAAGATGTTTTAGAGCTGCATGGTCACGGCGGACCTATCGTCATGGATATGTTAATCAATGCGGTTTTAGCTTTAGGGGCAAAAATGGCGGCTCCCGGGGAGTTTTCGGAGCGGGCCTTTTTAAATGGCAAAATAGATTTGGCGCAAGCAGAAGCGATAGTGGATCTCATCCAAGCATCGACGGAGCAAGCAGCACGCGGTGCGATGCTTTCTTTACAAGGGGCTTTTTCTCAAAAAATCGAGAAGATTAACCAAAAAATGCAGCATTTACGCATGATGACTGAAGCGGCAATAGACTTTCCAGATGAGGAAATTGATTTTTTAACATCAACAGATATGGATGGGAAAATTCAAGCGCTTCATCAAGAGATAGGGGCTTTATTAGTAGAAACCAAACAAGGTGAACTATTAAAAGAGGGAATGTCAGTTGTGATTGTCGGACAACCCAATGCGGGAAAATCGAGCTTGTTAAACGCATTGACGGCAAAAGAAAGTGCTATTGTTACGCCTATCGCCGGGACGACCCGTGATTTAGTGAAAGAAACACTGCAAATTGAGGGAATGCCGGTACACATTATTGACACCGCCGGAATAAGGTTAGAGGCACAAGAAGTAGAACAAGAAGGGATTAGACGTGCCAAAGCGCAATTACCACTTGTTGATAGAATCTTATTGGTAGTCGACGCTAGTCTTGAACATCCTTTTTCTGAAATAGAACAGCGTATTCTGGAAGATTATCCGAATAAAGTGACAATTATCATGAATAAAATAGATAAGGTCGCACTAAATGAAGGTGAAAGAGATAATCAAATTTTTGTGAGTGCCAAAAACGCGAGTGGTATAAATGATTTGCGCCAACATTTGAAAAAATGCATGGGCTATCAAGGGGTTGACGGCGCGACCTTTATTGCCAGACGTCGGCATTTGGTTGCCCTGGAAAAAACCAGCGCGCATGTAGAGGCGGCGTTAACCCAGCTAGTGCGTTATCGCGCGCTCGAGCTTGTAGCGCAAGAATTAAGATGTGGACAAGAGGCTTTGGGTGAAATTGTTGGGAAAGTCACCACCGATGATTTATTAGGCCAGATTTTTTCACAATTTTGTATTGGGAAATAAATTTATGCGTTTTGAAGAAGAATTTGATGTGATTGTAGTGGGCGGCGGTCATGCCGGAACGGAAGCCGCTTTAGCTTCTGCACGGATGGGAATGAAAACGCTCTTACTCACACATAACATTGAAACGTTAGGGCAAATGTCTTGTAATCCCGCCATAGGAGGAATAGGTAAAGGACATCTAGTCAAAGAAATAGATGCCTTGGGCGGCATTATGGCCAAAGCAGCTGATAAGGCGGGGATTCAATTTCGCACCTTAAATGCGAGTAAAGGTCCTGCAGTCAGAGCAACGCGAGCACAAGCAGATAGAGCACTTTATAAAGCCTTTATTCGTCAAGCATTAGAAAATCAAGAAAACTTATTGCTTTTTCAACAAAGTGTGGATGATTTAATTCTAGAGAGAGAAGTAGTAAAAGGCGTTGTCACCCAAATGGGGCTTCATTTTTATGCCAAAGCGGTGGTTTTAACCGTTGGCACTTTTTTAGCAGGTAAAATCCATATTGGTTTAAACAATTATGCAGGTGGCAGGGCAGGGTGTCCGCCTGCTTCTGCTTTAGCGCAAAGATTAAGAGAGATGCCTTTTAAGGTGAGTCGTCTTAAAACTGGGACACCGCCGCGACTAGACAGTCGAACCATCGATTTTTCCAGGTTGGAAAAGCAACCTGGGGATACACCCCGTCCGGTATTTTCTTATTTAGGTAATCAAGCGAACCATCCCTCACAAGTGTGCTGTTATATCACACACACCAATACGAGAACTCACGAGATTATCCAACAGGGCTTGAGCCGTTCTCCTCTTTATACAGGGGTTATTGAAGGTATTGGTCCACGTTATTGTCCCTCTATTGAAGATAAAGTTGTCCGTTTTAAAGAAAAAACAGCCCATCAAATATTTTTAGAACCTGAAGGGTTACAAACACACGAAGTCTATCCTAATGGTGTCTCTACTAGTTTGCCGTTTGATATTCAATTGGCTTTTATTCGCAGTATGGTTGGGTTAGAAAAAGTGCATATTACAAGACCAGGATATGCCATCGAGTATGATTTTTTTGATCCAAGAGAGCTCAATCCGACCCTGGAGACGCGTCATGTAAAAGGGTTGTTTTTTGCAGGCCAAATCAATGGCACCACCGGATATGAAGAAGCGGGCGCGCAAGGGATTTTAGCTGGCATCAACGCAGGTCTTTTTGCACAAGGAGAGCCTCTTTGGTACCCCACTCGCCAAGAGGCTTATATTGGTGTTTTAGTGGATGATCTAATCACGCACGGGACGCTAGAGCCTTATAGGATGTTTACTTCTAGAGCAGAATACAGATTATTACTGCGAGAAGATAATGCCGATGAGCGCTTAACGCCAATAGGGGAAAAGCTAGGTGTGGTAGAAAAAGAAAGAGCGCTTTTTTATCATGAAAAAAAGGAGATGATTGCGCGCCTAAAAAAATGCTTAAGTGCAATTTCTCTTTGTGAGCGTGATGAAGAGTTTCATCTGTTGCAAGAAAGAGCCGGGGTGACTTTGAGTCGAGACTTTAAAGTAAGCGATTTATTGACGCGCCCTGAAATTTCAATTGCTATTTTGCAAAGTTTACCTAAGATCCAAACGGCTCTAGAGGGGCTCTTAGAAGCGCATCCTCTCTCTCTCGATGCTTTTCAACAAGCGATAGAGCAAGTGGAGATCCAGGCAAAATACGCGGGATACATTGCGAAGCAAACTCTGGAAATTCAAAAAGTAGCCAAACAAGAGAAAACATTGATCCCCACAGACTTTTCTTATCAGGAATTACCAGGACTTTCTGCTGAGCTCACCGAAAAATTATCACGGATAAAACCGGCGACTATTGCAATGGCGTCAAGGATCCCCGGGATAACGCCTGCAGCCATCTCTTTAATTTTGGTCTATCTCAAAAAATATCATGGCCAAAAAGAAGAAAATCCGGGAGTCTCTCCTTGTTGAACCTTACTCTTTTGTTAGAAAAAGGGCTCGCAGATTGTGGGATAACGAGCACACCAACCCAAAATCAGCAATGGATCAATTTTGTGCTGTTATTGGCGAAATGGAACCAGGCCTTTAATTTAACTGCCGTCAGAGAACCCGAGCAAATGATCGGGCGTCATGTCATTGAGAGCTTATCGATAGCGCCTTATATCACAGGAGACAGGATCTTAGATGTGGGAACAGGAGCGGGGATCCCCGGGATCCCTTTGGCGGTCTTATATCCAGATAAACAATTTTTTATGTTAGACAGTAATCAAAAAAAACAAGTATTTGTGACCACAGCGATTAGTCATTTAGGTTTATCCAATGCACGAGCAGTGCATTCTTTAGTGCAAAAGTACCAACCAGAGCAAAAATTTAGTACTATCGTCACCCGAGCCTTTGCTTCATTGACCAAAACCCTTCCGTTAATTTCGCCATTATTGGCAAAAGAGGGTAGATTGCTCGCTATGTTGGGAAAAGTAGAGCCAGAGTTGTTAGTAGACAAGGCTTACCGGGTAGATAATCTCATTGCGTTGCAGATCCCGGGTGAAAAGGCAGATAGACATTTAGCCATTATCCGTAAATTAAGCGATGGCTAGGAAAAAAGGCAAGGAATAAATTTATGGACAATCAAGTTATTGCATTTGCAAATCAAAAAGGCGGCGTGGGGAAAACCACGTGTTGTATTAACTTAGCCGCTTCACTTGTTTTGTCTAAACAGCGAATCTTGTTATGTGATCTCGACCCCCAGGGCAATGCCACTATGGGTAGCGGGGTGGATAAAAGTGCAGTCAATCTGACAATGAATGACTTATTGCAAGAAAAAGCCAAGATATCTGACATTATCGTTAAGCAAACACCTGCCGGGTACGATTTAATTGCTGCCAACAGTGATTTAACAGAAGCGGAAGTCGTCTTGGTGAAAAAACAAGCTCCTCCACTCATTTTGGCTAAAGCGCTTAACGCAGTAAAAGATCAATATGATTATATTTTTTTGGATTGTCCGCCCTCTCTTAACATGTTAACCGTCAATGCATTGGTTGCGGCAGACAAAGTGATGATAGCCATGCAGTGTGAGTATTTTGCTTTAGAGGGGTTGAGTGATTTGTTGAATACAATGAAGCAAATACAAGATTCGCTCAATCCAAGTTTAGAAGTGGGTGGCATTGTTCGCACGATGTATGATGGGCGTAATCGTTTAGCTTCGGAAGTGTCGCAGCAATTAATCGCACATTTTGGAAAAAAAGTATTTAAAACTGTGATCCCACGTAACATTCGCTTAGCAGAGGCGCCAAGTTATGGTTTGCCTGTTCAATTATATGACAAGCTCTCTAGAGGCGCAGAAGCATACCTTGCTTTGGCGGGAGAGTGGATGCGTGAAGAAAAGGCTAGAGCACGAGCCCAAAAAAACAAAGCATCTCCAAAAAGTTATGAACGTATAGCGTAAAATAAGCAAGCGAAGGATTCACCATGTCACCAGTTAAGAACCGAGGTTTAGGAAAGGGGTTAAAAGAATTATTGTCTCAAAGCTTAGAGACGCCACTTTCTTCTTCTGGCGCTTGTGACATGCATTTGAGTTACGTTGGGCTTGACCAGCTTAGCCCCAGTCCTTTTCAGCCGCGGCAACATATGCCTCATGAAGGATTAGAGCAGCTGGCAGAATCGATTCGTGCCCAGGGCATTCTCCAACCGGTTGTTGTGCGAAAAAAGGGCGACGACTTTGAGATTGTTGCAGGAGAACGTAGGTTTCGGGCAGCAGCACTAGCCGGCCTAAAAGAAATTCCGGTGCTTGTACGCCAAGTTTCTGATGAAGCGGCGATGGCCATGGCGCTGATTGAAAATATCCAGCGCGAAAATCTCAATCCGATAGAAGAGGCGACAGCCTTAAAAAGGTTGATAGAAGAGTTACAATTGACACATTTACAAGTGGCAGAGGCGGTGGGAAAATCTCGGGCCAGTGTGACTAACTTATTACGATTGTTAAGTTTAAATGATGATGTGCAAGCATTATTGATCAATGCAACGCTAGAAATGGGTCATGCGCGCGCGTTGTTAGCGATAAAAGGAGAGGAGCAAAGCGAGTTAGCAAAAAAAATAGTTGAAAAAGGACTGTCAGTACGCGAAACTGAGCGCCTTGTGAGTCAACTACAAAGTGCAGACCTCTTTGTATCGAAAGAAATAACAACAGCGAAGGTTGATCCTAATATTCGGCTTTTAGAAGAAAGCCTCTCAGAAAAGTTTGGTGCAGCAGTAAAGATTTCTCACGGAAGTAAAGGCCAGGGAAAGGTCGTTATTCGTTACAATGATGTTGATGAGTTAGAGGGAATTTTGGCACATTTTAGGTAAAAGGTATAAAAATATGTCCCAGAAAGTTCTCGTTTTCCCATTTAAGTCGGTCTTTCCCGATAATTGGCATAAAGTTGAAGCAAAAAAAGCCCAAACATTTCGTGCCGCTAACGAAATTTCAGCCTTAAGCGACAAAGGTTTTAAAATCTATTTTGTTGGGGAATGTGCTGATAAAGAAGTTATTGAAAAATATTTGGGCACCGACTTTCTCGCCTATATTCAGAAACACATTCACCCAACATTTGATTGTTTGTTTGAAAACGAACAATTAAAGAGTGTAGCTCGCCGCGATATTACCGTGTTTTATAATCCCCCAGGCTCAGGTCCCTTGCCAGAATATCATACTTTTATACGTTGGTTATTAGTTCCTCTCGATATGGTTAAATACCAAGAAGAGAGAGGATTGCTAACGGAGTTGAAAAGAAAGCAACAAAATGAAGGGCTTGGTTTAATTAACTATAAAGACACGCTGGGCCTTGGTATTACGCCAAAGTTAGGTCATTTGCTATCATCTCAAGTAGAACAGCTTCAGATGGTGAGTTTCACGCCCTGTTATCAACTTCAGCAAAGCAATTATCTAAGTCGTAGTCAGTGTCATGCAGAAGAATCGTTCGCATCCGCGCACAGATCAAAATATATAAAGGTCTCATAGGAAGAGGATTGCTTAAATAATAAAGTCTCAGTATAATTTTGCGGCTTGGCAAGCCATCTATCCTAGGTGAGAGAAGTGAGACAGCGTAATCTTCATACTGAGGCAAAGTTGGCAGTAATGTCACAAGTTTGTGTTGTTGTCAGCATGTTTCCTTTAATATGGGCATTCACAAGTTTGAGAGGCGCGCTTTCATTTTTGTTAGGGGGGATAATAATTACCCTACCTAACTTTTATCTCTTGCGGAAGTTTTTTTCCCAGCAAGGGGGGGGGCTCGGCATATTTTAGGCATTTTTCTTCGAGGTCAAGCGGTAAAATGGGTGCTCGTTGCTAGTGGTTTTCTTTTGGCAACGCAGATTGCCTGGATTTTGCCTTTATTGTTGTTTTTTGGGTTTATCTCGGCACAAATTGCTTTTGGCCTTTTGCCACTAAGTTTGGCAATAAAAAAACGGTATAAAACTAGAATAATTGAGATTGGAACAAAAGCGCTATGAGCGTACCAGGCGAAGAATTAACAACAACAGGCTATATTACTCACCACTTAACCAATTTAACGTGGGGCGAAGGGTTTTGGGCTGTCCATTTAGACACCTTAATTATTTCATGGGTATTAGGGGGCTTTTTTTTATGGGCCTTTTATGTTGCCGCACGTAAAGCGACATCAGATACCCCTTCGATGTTACAAAATATAGTCGAAGTGCTTATCGATTTTGTCTATCAACAAGTAAGAGATATCTATCATGGCAAAAGTGATTGGGTTGCGCCTATTGCTTTAACCATTTTCGTTTGGGTCTTCCTCATGAACTTGATGGATTTAATCCCGGTTGATTTGTTGCCGCTGGCGGCCTCTCATCTCGGGATACACTACTTAAAAGTGGTTCCGACTACTGATCCAAATTTGACCTTGGGATTATCTATCAGCGTATTTTTAATCACCATCTACTATAACATCAAAAACAAAGGCGCTTTGGGGTTAGGTAAGGAAATGCTATGTTCGCCATTTGGCCCATGGTTTTTCCCGTTTAACTTGATACTCAGATTGGTCGACGAATGCGCAAAGCCTATTTCATTAGGGTTGCGGTTATTTGGTAATTTATATGCCGGAGAATTAATTTTTATCTTAATCGCGCTTTTACCGTGGTGGATTCAGTGGCCACTGGGATGGGTGTGGGCCGTATTTCATATTTTAATTATTGTACTACAAGCTTTTATTTTTATGATGCTTACCCTTATTTATATCGGCCAAGCGCATGAGTCACACTAAATTTAACCGTTTAACATACAAAGAGGTATAAAAAAATGGAAACAGCAATGATCATCTCAAGTTTACAAAGCACCACTGCTATAGCGGTTGCGATGTTAATTGGTATGGGCGCCTTGGGAACTGCAATTGGTTTTGGTCTTTTAGGGGGCAAGTTCTTGGAAGGTGCCGCTAGACAACCTGAGATGGTGCCAATGTTACAGGTAAAAATGTTTATTGTGGCAGGTTTGCTTGACGCGGTTACCATGATAGGCGTCGGGGTTGCACTTTTCTTCACCTTTGCAAGTCCATTTTTAGCCGAAGTTTTAAAACATATTCCTGGATAAATACGCCTCCGGAGTGGCATAAAAGTGAATATCAATATTACCCTTTTGGGGCAAATGATTACCTTTCTTCTTTTTGTGTGGTTCACCAAAGCCCTTGTTTGGCCGCCAGTGATCAAAGCATTAAAAGATAGGCAAGCAAAAATTGCGGATGGTTTGGCTGCGGCAGAACGTGGCCAGCTTGAATTGGTAAATGCGTTACATCAAGCAGATCTCGACATAAAAGAAGGGAAGCAACAAGCAACCAATATTATTGTTGAATCTCAAAAGCGCGCGGATTATCTCATCGATGAGGCGCGCCAAAAAGCCCATGAAGAGGCGCAACGCATCATTGAGCAGGCGCACGCGGAAATAGCGCAAATGGTGCTTGATGCGAAAGAAACACTACGTAAACAAGTGGCAACGCTTGCTTTATTTGGTGCAGAGAAGATATTAGAGCGCAGCATTGATGGGGAAGCCCATCATGCCATGCTAGAAAAATTTGCTGAGGAAATATAGGTTTTGCGATGTCAAATTTAAAAATTGCCCGCCCTTATGCTAAAGCAGCGTTTGCTTTTGCAAAAGAACGTGGGGAGTTAGAAAAATGGTCTAAAATGCTTCATTTGGCTGCAGAAGCGGCTAAAAATGAAGACATGGCAAATGCTCTTAAAAATCCCACATTGTCTAGCACACAGCTTGTCAATTTGTTTATAGAAATAGGTCAAAATGAGTTTACGCCCGAGATGAAAAATTTCATTTTGGTGTTAGGGCATGCTCATCGTCTAGCCTTATTGCCTGAGATTACCAGTTTCTATGAAGATTTCCGTCAAGAAATTGAACATATTACTTCCGTAGAATTTATTTCTGCCATTCCAGTTGATGCAAATTATCAAAGTCGTCTTATTCAAGCATTAAAGCGCAAAATGACAGGCGACATCGATTTAACTTGCAAAACAGATACAAGCCTTTTAGGCGGCGCGATTATTCGCTCAGGAGATCTCATCATTGATGGATCTATCCGAGGAAGGCTCGCCAAACTAAGCGATACCATTATTTATTGATAACACGAGAAGATCTGGATTATGAGACTTAACCCTTCAGAAATTAGTGAACTGATTAGACAAAGAATCGAAAGAACGGACATTGATGCCAAAGCCTTAACGGTGGGAACCATCATTAGTGTCAGCGATGGGATTGTGCGGATCCATGGTTTAAATAATGTCATGCAAGGGGAAATGATTAAATTTTCCGGTGACGTTTACGGTATGGCGCTCAATTTAGAGCGCGATTCTGTCGGGGCGGTGGTGTTAGGAGAAAGTAACCACTTAGCAGAAGGCCAAATGGCAGAATGTACTGGTCGGATTTTGGAAGTGCCAGTAGGGGAAGCCTTACTAGGACGAGTTGTAGATGCGTTAGGTCGTCCTATTGATGGCAAAGGCGCGATTGCAACAACTGAAACCTCGCCTATTGAAAAAGTGGCGCCTGGGGTGATTACACGACAATCGGTGAATCAGCCTATCCAAACAGGGCTAAAAGCAATTGATGCGATGGTGCCAGTAGGACGTGGTCAGCGTGAATTAATTATTGGCGATAGACAAACCGGAAAAACGGCGATTGCAATTGATGCCATTATTAATCAAAAAGGCACCGGCGTTAAATGTATTTACGTCGCTATTGGTCAAAAAGCGTCTTCTGTGGCAACCATCGTTCGTAAACTAGAAGAACATGGCGCCATGGCGCACACGATAGTGGTCGCAGCGACTGCGGCGGAAGCTGCCGCTTTACAATTTATTGCGCCTTATTCAGGTTGCGCGATGGGCGAATATTTCCGAGACAGAGGCCAAGACGCTTTAATTGTTTATGATGATTTAACGAAACAAGCCTGGGCTTATCGTCAAATTTCCTTATTATTGCGTCGACCACCAGGACGTGAAGCTTATCCTGGTGACGTTTTTTATTTACATTCTCGTTTACTGGAGCGTGCTGCGCGCGTCAATGCAGAATATGTTGAAAAGTTCACACAGGGTAAAGTGAAAGGCAAAACAGGATCATTGACTGCATTGCCCATTATTGAAACGCAGGCTGGAGACGTTTCTGCGTTTGTTCCCACTAACGTGATTTCTATTACTGATGGTCAGATCTTCTTAGAAAGTGACTTATTTAATGCCGGTATCCGTCCTGCTATTAATGCGGGTTTATCTGTTTCTCGGGTAGGTGGTGCGGCGCAAACAAAAATGATTAAAAAATTAGGGGGCGGGGTGCGTTTGGCGCTGGCCCAATATCGCGAATTGGCAGCATTTTCCCAGTTTGCTTCTGATTTAGATGAAGCAACCCGTAAGCAGTTAGAACGCGGTCAGCGCGTCATGGAGACAATGAAACAAAAGCAATACTCTCCTTTGACTGTGGGTGAAATGGCCGGCTCCTTGTTCGCTGTGGATAAAGGCTATTTTGATGATGTGAAGTTAGACAAAGTGGTTGCATGCGAAGAAGCATTGATTAAATATCTGAATCAAAATCATGCTGATTTAATGAAAGAAATGAATGAAACTGGCGATTATAACGAGAAAATTGAGCAACAGCTTAAAGCCGCTTGTGAAGCCTTTAAGAAATCATACAGTCAATTAAACTAAGGCTTTGTTATGTCCGGTGCAAAAGAGATACGCTCTAAAATAAAAAGCATTAAAAACACGCAAAAAATTACGCGTGCAATGCAAATGGTCGCAGCAAGTAAAATGCGCAAAGCGCAAGCACGCATGTTTGCATCTCGTCCTTATGCTGAGCGGATCCATACGGTGATCGAGCATCTTGCGCAAGGTTATCCTGAGTATCGCCACCCCTATCTTATTCCTCGAGAACAAAATCGATTAGGTGTCATTTTAATTGGCACCGATAGAGGATTATGTGGCGGCTTGAATATCAATCTTTTTCGCAAGCTTCTTGCGGATTTACAAGAGTGGCAAGCGCAGGGTAAGGAAATCTCTTTTTGCGTCATTGGTACCAAAGCGGAGCAATTTTTACAAAGATTAGGCGTCAATATTATTGCCTCAGCACATCGCTTAGGGGATACCCCCAGCGCTGCGCAAGTTGTTGGGCCAGTGAGTGTCATGCTGCAAGCTTTTAATGATGAAAAATTGGATGGGCTTCATCTTTATTATAATCATTTTATCAGCACGATGAGCCAAAAAACTATGTCGGAAAGACTGCTTCCCATTTCACCTGAATATTTTCAAGCTAAAAAAGAAAAAGAGACCAATGCACGCTGGGATTATATTTATGAACCAGATGCAAAAGAATTATTGGATTTATTGCTAGAGCGTTATATTGAATCCCAAGTTTATCACGGTTTAGTAGAAAATTTTGCTTGCGAGCAAGCCGCGCGAATGATGGCGATGAAAAGTGCGTCAGATAATGCTGGGGAATTAATTGATAGTTTACAATTGGCTTACAACAAAGCCCGACAAGCAGCCATTACCAGAGAATTGGCTGAAATTGTCGGTGGCGCAGCAGCAGTTTAACGATAAGAGTGAGAGAAAAGATGAGTACCGCAACAAATCATTTAGCGTCAATTCAAGGCAAGCAGGCAAAATAGTAGAAATTATTGGCGCGGTCGTTGACGTGGAATTTCCACGAGGCAATGTTCCAAAAATTTATGATGCGATGCACGTAGAGGGCGATAAAATCACCTTTGAAGTGCAACAGCAATTAGGTGATGGCGTTGTACGTACCATTGCGATGGGAACTACAGAAGGCTTCGCGAGGCTTGCAAGTCGTTAATACCGGCGAGCCAATTCAGGTCCCTGTCGGGCATAAAACCTTAGGCCGTATTATGGATGTCTTAGGTAATCCTATTGATGAAGAGGCCCTATTGGTGAGAAAGTGCGAATATCAATTCATCGTGCAGCGCCAACATTTAAAGAGCAAGCCGCAAGCCAAGAATTATTAGAAACAGGTATTAAAGTGATCGATTTGATTTGTCCTTTTGCCAAAGGGGGTAAAGTCGGTTTATTTGGCGGTGCAGGCGTGGGTAAAACCGTTAACATGATGGAATTAATTCGTAATATTGCGATCGAACATAGTGGTTATTCCGTATTTGCAGGGGTGGGTGAACGAACTCGTGAAGGAAATGACTTCTATCATGAAATGAAAGAATCCAACGTATTGGATAAAGTGTCGTTGGTTTATGGACAAATGAATGAGCCACCAGGAAACCGTTTACGTGTTGCTTTAACGGGCTTGACTATTGCTGAAAATTTCCGTGATGAAGGGCGAGATGTATTATTATTTATTGATAATATTTATCGTTATACATTAGCTGGTACAGAAGTGTCCGCATTGTTGGGTCGGATGCCTTCTGCAGTAGGTTATCAGCCGACATTAGCTGAAGAAATGGGTCGTTTACAAGAACGTATTACTTCTACCAAAACAGGTTCTATTACCTCTATTCAAGCTGTGTACGTTCCTGCAGACGATTTAACCGATCCTTCTCCTGCAACGACCTTCGCGCACTTAGATGCAACGGTTGTATTATCCCGACAAATTGCAGAGCTTGGTATTTATCCAGCGGTTGATCCCTTAGATTCCACCAGCCGACAATTAGATCCATTAGTTGTTGGACAAGAACATTATGATGTTGCGCGTGCGGTTCAAGGAACCTTGCAACGCTATAAAGAATTCAAAGATATTATTGCCATTTTAGGGATGGATGAGTTATCAGAAGAAGACAAACTGATGGTAACCCGAGCACGAAAAATTCAACGCTTTTTATCTCAACCTTTCTTCGTCGCAGAAGTATTTACCGGATCTCCTGGAAAATATGTTCCCTTAAAAGAAACCATTAGAGGTTTTAAAGGCATTATTGAAGGGGAATATGATAATTTACCAGAGCAAGCCTTTTATATGGTCGGCGGTATTGAGGAAGTGATTGAAAAAGCTGCAATATTGACTGCCAAGGAATAAAAAGAGTAATCATGGCCACGCAAACCCTTTATTTAGATATTGTTAGTGCAGAGGCAGAAATTTTCTCTGGTAAAGCTCAGCGCGTTTTTGCCAGTGGGGTGATAGGCGATTTAGAAATAGCGCCTAATCACGCTCCTTTATTGACAAAACTCTTGCCGGGGCCTATCCGTATAAGAACAGAGGGTGACACAGAAGAAGTGGTGTATGTCACAGGGGGCATCTTAGAAGTGCAACCGGATACCACTACTATTTTGGCAGATACGGTAGTCAGAGCAAAAGACTTTAATGAGGCCGAAGCCGTTAAGGCAATACAGCAAGCAGAAGCGGCATTAAAAGACAGAAGAGCAAAACAAGATTATGCTGAAGCAAGCGCTAAGTTGGCCAGAGCCGCTGGGATGTTACGAGCAATCAAAGAGGCTAAAAGAAAGCGGAAGGGGTAAATGACAAGGGTTGATAAGATGGATTTAAGCATTGTCGTGTTAGCTGCTGGGCAAGGAACGCGAATGAAGTCATCGAAGCCTAAAGTGTTACATCCTATAGGCGGCAAGCCCATGTTAGAGCATGTCCTTACTACCGCCAGATCTTTGAATCCAGCACAAATTATTATTGTTTATGGCTACGCAGGCGATGCTATCAAACAAGCTATCAGTGCACCTGATTTGATATGGGTAGAACAAGCCAAACAACGTGGAACAGGGGATGCCGTCGCTAAGGCCTTACCCTTGATTCCAGAAAGCCATCGTGTGTTGATTTTATATGGCGATGTGCCACTCATCACTTTGCAAACCTTGCAACGTTTACTCAAAGCAACCCCTAGCAATACTGTTGGTGTTTTAACCTTACAAACGCCGCATCCTACAGGATTGGGGCGTATCGTCAGAGATGAAACGGGGGCGGTACAGCGTATTGTCGAAGAGCAAGATGCTAATGATATTGAAAGACAAATTCATGAGGTGAATACCGGTATTTATGTACTGGATGCTAAGCAGCTTAAAGAGTGGTTGCCTAAGCTTGAAACTAATAATAAACAAGGCGAATTCTATTTAACCGATATAGTGCAACTTGCAGCAAACGATAACATTTTGGTTGTGACCGCCCCCCCAAGCATTGTCCACGAAGTCTTAGGGGTCAATGATAAAATTCAACAAGTGGCTGCCGAGCGTTATTATCAACGTGGCATGGCAGAAGGATTATTGCGAGAGGGCGTTTGGATTTGTGATCCTGACAGATTTGATTTGCGGGGATCTTTAATTTGCGGAAATGATGTCATGATAGACGTCAATGTGGTCTTTGAAGGCGACAATCGCTTAGGTGCTAACACGCGCGTGGGCCCCAATTCAGTTTTAATTGATTGTGAAATTGGAGAGGGTGTGACCATTTTAGCCAATTGTCATTTAGAAGGCGCAACAGTGGGTGATGGTTGTACGATTGGTCCTTTTGCACGTTTGCGCAAAGGGTCGCAGTTAGCCTCAATGGTAAAAATTGGAAACTTTGTTGAAATTAAAAACGCCACCATAGATAAAGAATCAAAAATAAATCACTTAAGCTATATTGGTGATACCACTATGGGGAAAAAAGTGAATGTAGGGGCAGGAACCATTACCTGCAATTATGATGGCGTGAATAAGCATCGCACTATCATAGAAGATGGCGCCAGTATTGGCGCAAATTCACAGCTCATCGCGCCTGTGACCGTGGGGAAAGGAGCTGTTTTAGGCGCAGGAACAACTTTAAATAAAGATGCACCACCAAAGCAATTAACGCTCACACATCGTCTCTTTCATCGTAGTGTTACGATTGATTTGTCAAAGACTGACGATAAAGAATAAGGAAACAAGTTATGTGCGGGATCATGGCGGGGGTGGCACAACGGGATATTGGGCCTATCTTATTAGAAGGTCTTAAACGTCTAGAATATCGAGGATATGATTCGGCAGGATTAGCGACCATTAATGCTAATGAAACACTGCAAAGCCTTCGTATTTGTGGCAAAGTAAATGAATTAGTCACGACATATGAAAAAAACCCTTTATTAGGAAAAATGGGTATAGCGCACACGCGCTGGGCCACCCATGGCGAACCGAGTAGAGAAAATGCTCACCCCCATTGCTATGAAGATAAAGTAGCCTTAGTACATAATGGAATCATTGAAAATTATCTAAAACTACAGACCAACTTGTTACAACAAGGTGCCAGTTTTTCTTCACAAACTGATTCTGAAGTCATCGTGCAATGGATTGGAAAATCCTTTGAGAAAACAGGTAATCTTTTGGCTGCTGTTCAAGAAACAGTTAAAAAGCTAGAGGGTGCATATGCTTTGGCGTTGGTGTCACCGATGCACCCCGATAGAATTATTGCCGTACGATATGGCAGTCCCTTGGTCATTGGTTTGGGGATCAATGAAAATTTTGTCGCTTCAGATAGTTTAGCTTTATTGCCCGTAGCGCAAAATTTTATTGTTTTAGAAGAAGGGGATATCGCTGAAATTTTTCGTGATAAGTATGTCATTTATGACAGAGAGGGCAAGCCAGTAGAAAGAGCGGTCAGAAAAATTACGCTCTCTGAGCAAAGTGCTGATCGCGGGCAATATCGCCATTACATGCTAAAAGAAATTTTTGAACAACCTGAGGCTGTCAGAGCGGTGACTTCAGGGCGATTAGGTCAAAGTGAGATATCAGATTTTATTTTTGGTGCCAAAGCAAGCGATTGTTTTGACAGGACAAGATCGGTACAAATTGTTGCTTGTGGTACAAGCTTTCATGCAGGCTTAGTTGCGAAATATTGGTTGGAACAAATCGTTGGAATAAGTTGTGAAGTAGAAGTTGCAAGTGAGTTTCGTTATCGTAAACATCCGCTTCGCGAAGGTACTTTATTTGTTGTTTTATCGCAGTCTGGTGAGACCGCCGATACCCTAGCCGCTTTGAGAGGAATTAAAGATAAAGCTTATTGTGGGAAACTCGCTATTTGCAACGTGCCAGAGAGCTCTTTGGTCCGAGAAGCGGAGTTAGTTTTTTTAACGCATGCGGGTCCTGAAATTGGAGTTGCTTCGACAAAAGCCTTCACGGCACAGTTGGTCGCTCTTTTAATGTTAGTGCAGTGTTTGGGAAAAAGAAACGATAGCCAAACGACAAAAGAGATGCAAATTGTTCAAGCCTTACAGCAATTACCCCACGTCATTAAAGAGGTTTTGGCCTTAGATGACACACTCAAAAACTTGGCTCAGCGTTTTGATAATAAACAACATACCTTATTTATCGGACGAGGCATTTATTATCCTATTGTCAAAGAAGGTGCTTTAAAGTTAAAAGAAATTTCTTATATCCATGCAGAAGCTTATCCTGCTGGCGAATTAAAGCATGGTCCTTTAGCTTTAGTCGATAAACATATGCCCGTGATTGCTTTGGTGCCAGATGATGCTTTATTGGATAAACTGATTTCCAATTTGCAAGAAATTCGGGCAAGGCAAGGAGAATTGATAGTCTTCACTCAAAAATCAACAGGGTTAAATAGTGCGCCTGGCATGACAGTGGTTAGCGTTCCTGATACTCCTGCTTTATTAATGCCGATGGCGTTTAATACGTTATTACAGCTCTTGGCTTATCATGTCGCTGTTTTAAAAGGGACAGATGTCGATCAACCGAGAAATCTCGCAAAATCAGTTACTGTTGAATAACGAACAAAGCCTACGCGTGCCCCTTAGGGTAAAACCAAACTGGAAAGAGTATTTATGTGCGGACGGTTTGCGCTTTATGCTAGTGAAAATGAGATTGTTTCTCATTTTAATTTGCAGTCAGGTTTTTACATGCGCGAGCGTTATAATATTGCGCCCTCAGAAATGATCCCGGTTATCATGTCTTCATCACGTAAAATAGAATTTTGTCGTTGGGGATTTTTGCCATCATGGTTTAAGCAGGATAATGCGCAAGATGCTCCCTTGGGTCAAATTAATGCTCGAATAGAATCTATAACAGAAAAACCCTTTTTTAAAGAAGCTTTTTTAAAACAACGTTGTCTTATTCCGCTGTCCGGATATTATGAATGGAAAAATATTTCTGGTAAAAAACATCCCTTTTATTTTACTTTTCCAGACGCAAACCTCTTTGCAATAGGGGGGATTTTCTCCACATCCTTAACTTGTGCGCTCTTGACTTTGCCCGCAAGAGCAAAGAGTTTAACAATTCATCCCCGGATGCCTTTTATTATTCCTCAAGCACATTACGCGGCATGGTTAGAAGAAAAACCATTGACGGGGGCGCAAGAGTTGTTTTCTGATCCTTTACTTGAAAAAATGAGGATTTATGCGGTGAGTCCTCAAATGAATCATCCACGCTTTGATAGTATTGCCTGTATTGAATCTTTGTAAAGTAAAGCTAAGGATTAAAAAAAAGGTTTACTTAAAGAAACACCATTGGCATAATCGCGGTTTGCTGCAAATTAGCTTATTTCTAGAGGCAGTTTGCACATCGACGATTTTTAATAACAAAAACGGAGAAATCAATGGCATCTTTAAGAAATAGCAAACCCGCTTCATTGAAGAAGAAAGAAGGGGAAAGTCTCAAAGCATTACGTGTTAAACCCATTAAAGATAGACAAACGCGTATCGAAATATTACAGCATATTTCTGATGAAACAGGGTTGAAGCGGATTGAAGTTGAAGCGGTTTTCACTGAGATGGCTAAATTGGTCAAGGCCCACATGAAAAAACAAGGATCAGGCGAAGTCATGGTCCCCAAATTAGGTTTAAAGATCCGCAAAGTGCGTCGTAAGCCTACGAAGAAACGTACAATGGTTAGCCCATTGACCGGTCAAGAAGTGACTATTCCTCCAAAGCCCGCCCGTGACGATATTAAGCTTATAGCCTTAAAAGGTTTAAAAGAATCCCTTTTAGGTTAAAATCATTACTCGATAATTTACAATCTGTCGCGTAGCCTGAAAGTCTCTCCTGTTATGGAGATAATTCGACGCCGCGCGACCGATGTAATGATCACAACTTGTCAGCTGTTCCTTACCATTTACTTGCGCTCCTGATCTGACTTGGTTAGACTTTCCTTTCGCTAAATAAGAAGGTTGTCCACCTTTTTCTCCCAAGAGGTCAATGGAGATTTATGCAAAAACAGCAAACACTCTCGCGGTTTCTGCCCGTCGCCATGCTTGGCGTTGCTACTTTTTTCTATTTGTATGAGTTCTTGTTACGTGTTTCACCCAACGTGATGGAACGAGAGCTTATTTACGATTTTAAAATGGATGGGACGGCCTTTGGCTTATTCTCTTCTTGTTATTATTGGTCTTACTCGGTTTTGCAGCTTCCTGTTGGCGCACTAACGGATAAATATGGGCCACGACGTTTGCTGACTTTTGCGATTATTCTTTGTGCGTTAAGCACATTAGCTTTAGCTTTCACACATAGCTTTTTTGTGAGCTGTGTAACAAGATTTTTTATTGGTGCAGGTTCAGCTTTTGCCTTTATTAGTTGTCTTAAAATCATTAATGTTTGGTTTTCACCTCATCTGTTTCCAATCCTCACCGGCCTCACTTTAGCTATTGGTACCCTAGGGGCGGCGGCAGGGGGTACACCCTTGTCTTTAGCCTTAGATGTGCTGACGTGGCGTGAGTTAATGATTTACCTTGGCGCAATTGGTATTATTTTAGGCTTTTTAGCTTGGAAATTGATTAAAGATAAGAATTCAGATCAAAACACGCACAGCGCTGAGCCGGACAATCCTCCCTTTTGGCGTTGTGTGAAGGAAGTGGCCAGACAACCACAAAGCTGGCTGGTAGGTATTTACGCTTTTTTTGTAACAGCGCCAAGCGATGCGTTTGGTGGCGCTTGGGGAGTCAAATTTTTAGTAGATGCCCACGAGATGTCACGGGATGTCGCCTCCGTTGCTGTCACCATGACTTTTGTCGGTATGGCAGTGGGCAGCCCTTTGGTCGGCTGGATTTCCGAGATTTTAGGCAGTCGTAAAATCCCCATGTTTGTTTCATCGGTGATAGCAGCACTTGCTTTGACCTTAATTGTTTATGTGCCACATCTCTCTGGTGTGCAAGCCGCTATTCTCTTTTTTGTTTTTGGTGCAGCTGCAACCTATGTTTTGGCCTTTGTCATGACAAGGCGCTTTACAGAATCAAGATATGTGGCAACCGCGGTCGGTTTTGTTAACATGATTTCCATGTTTGGGAGTGCTTTTTTAACCTATATCATTGGTTGGCTACTGGATACGGTGCATCCCAACATTGCTGCAAGTGGCGAAGTTATTTATACCGTGAAAGATTATCATCTTAGTTTAATCGCTTTGCCTTTATTTTATGTAATAAGCGCTTTAGTGATTGTTCCATTTATTCGTGATAGAAAGGGACCGTAGTGTTAGAAACTCAGGAAGTACCAGATTTTTTACAAGATTTAAATGCAGCTCAGCAACAAGCAGTGAGTGCTAAAGCACAATATTTGTTAGTGTTAGCAGGGGCGGGAAGTGGCAAAACGCGTGTCTTAGTGCATCGCATCGCGTGGTTAATGGCAACCCGCCAAGCGCTTCCTCATCAGATTTTAGCGGTGACCTTTACCAATAAAGCAGCAAATGAAATGCGCCAGCGCATTGAAAAAATTGCACAATTAACGCCGGCTTCGCTATGGGTGGGTACCTTCCATGGTTTGTCTCATCGGATATTGCGCCAACATTGCCAGCAAGCGGGGCTTCCTGACAATTTTCAAATTATTGATTCAGAAGATCAGTTGCGTTTAGTCAAGCGCTTATTGCGAGAAGAAGGCTGGGACGAAGAAGAGTGTGATCCCAAACGAGCCATTCATTTTATTAATCGACAAAAAGATGAAGGGCAGCGCGCAAGTGACGTTGTAGCAAGCCTGCCAGATCTCCAAAAATTAGTCGAACTATATAGACTCTATGAACAGCATTGTCAGCGTGCAGGTATTGTCGATTTTGCAGAGATTTTGCTCAGAGTGCATGAATTGTGGCGCCAATACCCAGATATTTTAGCGACGTATCAACAACGTTTTCGCCATATCTTGGTCGATGAGTTTCAAGATACCAATACCATCCAATATAAGTGGATAAAACAATTAAGTGCGGGTCACAATCATATCATGGTGGTGGGAGATGATGATCAATCCATCTATGGCTGGCGTGGCGCAAAAATTGAAAACATTCATCGATTTAATAAAGATTTTCCAGATGTTATCACTATCCGTTTAGAGCAAAATTATCGCTCTACTAGTACAATTTTAGCTGCGGCCAATGCACTCATTTCTCATAACGATAGCCGTTTAGGAAAAGAGTTGTGGACGCAGTCGGTACAAGGGGAACGCTTAGTTTTATATGGTGCCTTTAATGAAATAGATGAGGCAAGATTCATTGTAGAAAGGATAAAACAATGGCATCTTGATGGCGGCAATTATGATGAGATTGCTATCTTGTATCGATCTAATGCTCAATCGCGGGTTTTAGAGCAAACCCTGCAACATGCGGCCATTCCTTATCGCGTATATGGTGGTTTACGCTTTTTTGATCGTGCCGAAGTCAAAGATGTCTTGGCTTATTTAAGATTACTGGTAAATTGTCATGATGATACCGCGTTTGAAAGAGTGGTCAATTTACCCCCCCGCGGCGTGGGCGAAAGAACCATTGCCAACATAAGAGAAAGAGCAAAAAGCGAAGGTGTGTCATACTGGCAAGCCGCACACAACATGTTGCCCACCTTACCATTAGGTCGGATCCATAATGGCTTGCGTCAATTTTTTGAATGTATAGAAGCCTTGCTGCCCTCTGTTGCCATGGTCAAATTGGGGACTTTAATAGAAGAAGTACTACAAAGATCAGGTTTATTACAACATGTGAAAATGCAGCCGGGGGAACGCACGCAGGCTAGAGTAGAAAACTGTCATGAGTTAGCACACGCTGCTAAGCAATTTCATCAAGGCTATGAAGAAACATTTGAAAAGCAATGTGATGATTGTGTTGAGAGTTTGCCGACCTTTTTATCTGAAGTCGCACTCGATGCGAGTGAAAGAGAAAATGAAAATGATAATGCCGTAAAGCTCATGACTTTGCATTCAGCCAAAGGCTTGGAATTTCCACTGGTCTTTCTCGCTGGTTTAGAGGATGGTTTGTTCCCTCACCATCGTTGTATCCAAAACAAAGAGACCTTGGAAGAAGAACGTAGACTTTGCTATGTTGGGCTGACACGTGCGATGCGTAAACTTTATTTAACCTATGCAGAAAAAAGAGCGTTTGCTGGTCTTTCTGGTATTAACCGGCCGTCACGTTTTATTGATGAGATCCCAGCTGCTTTATTAGAAAGCGTGAATGTGAATGTCAATGCTAATTTCTTTTCCTCTCCTGCTGCGCCAGCGCGCGCGCGCAAAACATCCGATTTTCCATTTTCGCTTGGGCAACGCGTTCAACATCAACGTTTCGGTGAAGGGATTGTCATCGGGGCAGATGGTCAAGGGGAAGCGGCGCGGGTACAAATCAATTTTGGATCAAATGGGAAAAAGTGGCTAGTTATCTCTTATGCAAAATTAGAACCAGTATAGTCTTCGTAAATGACTTTTAGGCGTTGTTGCCTCGCCGTCTCGCAATCCTCATTTACTTTTATGTAAACTCCGGTTGCTCGAGGCTAGGCGCTTTTGACTAAATAGAGGGGAAAAGAGTTGTGTCAAATAAAAAATGCGTTTTAGTTGATGGTTCCTCTTATCTCTTTCGCGCTTATCATGCTTTGCCTCCTTTAACCACTGCAAAAGGCATCCCTACCGGCGCAATGTATGGCGTCATCAATATGTTGCGCAAGTTAATCAAAGAAGAAAAACCGGATCTACTTGCAGTTATTTTTGATACAAAATCTAAAAATTTTCGGCACCGACTTTACCCTGACTATAAAGCGAATCGTGCTGAGATGGCTGATGATTTAAGCGTACAAATTGCACCATTACATGAGACTATTAAAGCCATGGGGGTGCCTTTAATTGCGATAGAAGGCATTGAGGCAGACGATGTGTTGGCTACATTTGCCCACATGGCTTCACAAGCATCGATGGAAACTTTAATCTCAACCGGCGATAAAGATCTAGCGCAATTAGTCGATGAGCATATCACTTTAGTGAATACGATGACGGGTAGTCTACTCAATAGTCAAAGAGTTGTGGAAAAATTTGGGGTCAGCCCGAATCAAATCGTTGATTATTTAACCTTGGTAGGGGATACCGTCGATAATGTGCCAGGGGTTCCCAAAGTGGGTCCAAAAACGGCAGCCAAGTGGTTACAAGAATATGGCAGCTTAGATAATTTGATGGCAAATGCACACAAAATTACCGGAAAAATTGGTGAAAATTTGCGAGCAACCGCCGAGTGGCTGCCGACAGCTAAGAAGCTTGTGACGGTGGATAGAAATATTGATTTACCCATAAAACTAGAAGAGCTCGTTTTAACGCCGCCACAGCAAGAAACGCTGAAAAAAATATTTGAAGAGATGGAGTTTAAATCTTGGTTAAAAGAGCTTGAGACAAGTTCGATAACGGTACCCAAGCAACGGGGGTGTTATGAAACAGTTTTAAGTACAGAAATATTTTTAGAATGGTTGCATAAAATGCGACAAAGTACTTTTTTAGTTATAGATACAGAAACCAACAGTTTAAATCCTTTGCAAGCAGATCTTGTCGGACTTTCTGTTGCGATTAACCCACTTCATGCGATTTACATCCCCTTGGCTCACGATTATTTAGGTGCGCCACAGCAATTAGAAAGAGACTGGGTTTTAGAACAACTCAAACCGCTTCTAGAAGATCCCCAGATCAAAAAAGGGGGGCAAAATATTAAATATGATATGCATGTGTTGGCTCGTTATGGCATCATTTTACAAGGGGTTGTGGCAGACACGATGTTAGCATCTTATGTGTTACAAAGTACCGCAACCCGCCATGATATGGATAGTTTGGCCGCTTTGTATTTAGACTATAAGACGATTACCTTTGAGGAGGTAGCGGGGAAAGGTGCGAAACAACTCTTGTTCAATCAGATTGAAGTGAGTAAAGCCTCTGAGTATGCAGCAGAAGATGCGGATGTAACACTGCGTTTATATCAAGTGATGACAGAAAAGTTATCGCAAGAGCCAGCTTTAAAAAAGGTATATGAAGAGATAGAAATTCCGTTGATTGAAGTATTGTGGCAGATGGAAGAATACGGAATTGGTTTAGATGTTGAAAAATTAGCTATACAAAGTACCGAAATTGAAAAGAAATTGCAGCAACTAGAAGAGCAGGCAACGATTTTAGCCGGTAGAAGCTTTAATTTAAGTTCGCCCAAGCAATTACAAGAACTTTTCTATGAAGAGCTCAAGCTGCCTATCTTAGAAAGAACGCCGAAGGGGATGCCCTCGACGGCTGAAAGCGTTTTGCAAGAGCTGAGCCATGATTATGAGTTACCCAGAGTTATTTTAGAGCATCGTACTTTAAGTAAATTGAAATCGACTTACACCGATAAATTACCGTTACAAATTAACCCAACAACCCATCGGCTTCATACCTCTTATCAGCAAGCGGTAACCGCAACGGGTAGGCTTTCTTCAACGGATCCCAATTTGCAAAATATCCCTATTCGCACACTTGAGGGGCGTCGCGTTCGCCAAGCGTTTATTCCCTCTCCTGGTTTTCTTTTACTCGCAGCGGATTATTCACAAATTGAACTTAGGATCATGGCGCATTTGTCAGGCGATCCGGGCTTATTAAAAGCGTTTCATGAGGGAGAAGATATCCATCGTTTTACGGCGAGCGAGATTTTTGGAGTGCCCCTAGCCGAGGTAAACGCTGAACAAAGGCGAAGTGCTAAAGCGATTAACTTTGGGTTAATTTATGGCATGTCGGCTTTTGGGTTGGCTCGGCAATTAGACATTGAAAGAGGCGCTGCCCAACTTTATATGGAGCAGTATTTTAAACGTTATCCTAGAGTGAAAGAATACATGGATAAAGTGCGTTTGGATGTGGCCCAAACTGGGTTTGTGGAAACACTTTTTGGTAGACGTTTGTATTTGCCAGATATTCATTCTAAAAACTTTGCTAGAAAAAGAGCAGCCGAGCGGGCGGCAATTAATGCGCCCATGCAAGGAACAGGCGCAGATATTATTAAAAGAGCCATGATAATCCTACATGAAAAATTAAAAGGGCAAAGTCACATCAAAATGCTCATGCAGGTACACGATGAACTTGTTTTTGAAATTACCCCAGAAAGTAAAAATGAGGCTATTACCCTTATTAAAAATAGTATGCAAAACGCTGCCAACCTAACAGTGCCTTTAGTGGTAGATATCGGGGTGGGAAATAATTGGGACGAAGCGCACTAAGAAAAAAAATGAGAGGTACGGCACCAAAAGAGTCTAGAACCAGAGCCCTTTCAGCGGCTAGCCCTCATGCCGGCGACACACGAACGAAAGAGATTTCGCAAGGCATATAGGCTCGTCTAACACGCCGACGGGAGCATGACGATTAATCATGCGACACCCTACAAATAGATGAAATCCCTTTAAGCATCAAACGCTTTCAAAACGTCAGATCTTAAAGATAGGGAGTAACCCATCTAAGCACCGTACCCCATCTCCTTAGTATAAGCGCTTTTAAATGCAAAGAAAACTAGCTAGCTTGAAATCTGCTTACCCAGAATTGGTGTAAATGCGGTTATTCGCAAAATCCGCATCTATTCACTAAATTTAAAGCATGACAAAAGTTCCACTTTTAACCCGCTTTATTTCTTCTGAATCCTTCCCAGGGGTTCTTCTTATTTTTGCAAGTATTTTGGCGTTAGGTTTAGCCAATTCTGCTTTTGCCAAAGAGTATGATGCGTTGATTCAATCCCAACTTTACTTAGGTTTGAATACTTGGATCTTATCAAAACCGCTTTTGTTGTGGATTAATGATGGCCTGATGGCACTTTTCTTTTTGCAAATTGGCTTAGAAATTAAACGAGAGATGATTGAGGGGCAATTATCCACATTCTCTCAAGTCGTTTTGCCAGGGGTTGCAGCGTGTGGTGGCATTATTGTGCCAGCTTTGATTTATTTCTTATTTAATCATCAAGATAGTTTAGCGGTACGGGGATGGGCTATCCCCACAGCAACTGATATCGCCTTTGCATTGGGGATTTTAGGCTTGCTTGGCAAACGCGTTCCCATGGGGTTAAAACTTTTTTTGATGGCGGTGGCGATATTCGATGATTTAGCAGCAATTGTTATTATTGCCATTTTTTATACAAGTGAACTCTCTATGCAGGCTTTGCTATTAGCAAGTCTTGCTATTGTTATGCTTGTCGTTTGCAACCGGCTTCGGGTATCTGCTCTTTCAGTCTATGGTTTTATTGGTCTTCTATTGTGGTTTTTCGTCTTGAAATCTGGCGTGCATGCCACTTTAGCCGGTGTGGTTTTGGCTTTTACTATCCCTTTAAACGCAACCCCACAAGGAACCTCTCCTTTAAAAGATCTTGAAAAATCATTGCATGTTTGGGTGGCTTATTTCATCTTGCCGCTTTTTGCTTTTGCCAATGCAGGGATTAATTTTGGCGAAATAAGCGTCGATGATTTTAAAAGTCCCTTAACCTTAGGTATCACTTTAGGGTTATTTTTGGGCAAACAAGTGGGTATTTTTGCAGCTACGTTTTTACTCATTCGTTGTAAATTGGCAAGATTGCCAGAGAATACCAATTGGCGCCAAATTTATGGTGTGGCGGTTTTGGGTGGCATCGGTTTTACCATGAGTTTATTTATCAGTACTTTAGCTTTTGAAAACGAAGCCAATTATATCGTTAATAGTCGGCTTGGTATTTTAATGGGGACACTGCTTTCTGCCATTTTGGGCTATGTTATTCTTCGCTTCACAAACAATGAAAAAAATATTTGAATATCTACATTTTGTTCATTTTTTAAGTTTGTTCAATAAAATTGAACGGTCTAAAAAATTGAACAAAAAAATTATTTGCACATACCTGAGTTTTTAAGAATCTATTTTAAACCAATCTACTAATTTCGCTTGCGCCTCTGTTATACCTTGGTGTTCTGGCACTGAAAAAGTCTGCACAGAAACAAGCGGATAAGCGCTAAGCGCTTTTCTGACTTGTAATAAGGTATCTTGGCTTTTGCCGCGTTTGAATTTGTCTGATTTAGTTAAAAGTATATGAACGGGAAGGTTGGCTTCTTTGGCATAATCGATTAATTGTTTGTCTACAGGCATCAAAGGGTGACGAATGTCCATCATTAATACCACACCCTTTAAACATTGGCGCTCACTGACATACTCATTTAATAGTTTTTCAATTTGCTCATGCACGCGCACCGGGACTTTGGCATAACCATAGCCAGGTAAATCGATAAGTCTTCTTTCTTCATCCACAGTAAAAATATTAATAAGTTGGGTTCGACCTGGCGTTTTACTAGTACGTGCTAACTTGGCTTGGGTGCAAATGGCATTAATGGCGCTAGACTTACCTGCGTTCGATCGTCCCATAAAAGCGATTTCAATCCCTTCATCTGGAGGACAAAGCAGAAGATTGGGGGCGCTTTTCAGAAAAGTAATTTTAGAGAAATCTATCAATCTCATAAGGTTACTCAATGCAATTTGGATAATGAAAGAGAACTAGCAAAATACACGATACCGCGCCTAAAGTCTAGGGCTACTCTAGCCTTCCCGGAAGGGTTTGTGTACACTCCAAATCCTTAGAATTCAACTTTCTTTCTTTACTTCAGAGAGTGGAAAAAATTAACAATGAAACGCACCCTTTTAGCTCTGAATCTATTTTGTTTATTAGCTTTTTCAAGTCAGAACTCTGCTCAGACAGCAGAAGAAATCGCTGCGATTAAAGAAAAATCCAAACCTTGCGTCGCTTGCCATAATGAAGATGGTAACAGCGTTAATCCTGCTATGCCCAAACTGGCGGGTCAATACGAAGCCTATTTTGTTAAACAACTCAAAGACTTTAAATTAGGGGAAAGTGGCCCTCGTCCAAATCTTATTATGATGACGATGGTGTCTATGTTGTCTGATAAAGATATTGCAGATTTAGCAGTCTATTACGAAAGTCAAAAAGAAACCATTGGCGTGACCAAACAAGCTTATCTTGCGCTTGGCGAAAAAGTATACCGTGGCGGTAATTTACAAACCGGGGTGGTGGCTTGCAGCTCTTGCCATGGACCAAAAGGCGAAGGTAATAAAGCGGCAAACTTTCCGCGAATTAGTGGACAACATGCGCAATATATTTCAGATCAGCTTAATGCCTTTAAAGACGGGAAGCGCCGCAATAGTCCTAATGGCATGATGGAAGCTATCAGCAAACGTATGTCTCCTGAAGAGATCCAAGCGGTCAGCAGTTATATTGAGGGTTTGCATTAGTTCTCACCGGGTAGGGTATAAAGAGCATAAACAAGGAGTGACTTAGATGAAGTCTGTCGGTTTGATATGGATATTCATGGCCTGTTTCAGTGTCAATGTCTTTGCCGCACCAGCTCCCCAATTTGAAGAAGGCAATCAATATAAACGTGCGCCGAATGAGCTCCTCGACAATAAAGTGATACAAACTCTTATTCAACAGGGCAAAGAAAGTCATAAAATACAAGTCATAGAATTTTTTAGCTATGCCTGTCATTGGTGTCATCAGTTAGATCCAGCTATGGAACAATGGAGCAAGAAGGCGCCAAAATATGTGGCATTTCAGCGCGTTCCGGTAGAATTTCAGCCGGCTTGGCGCACTCTGACAAAATCGTATTACACAGCGATTCAATTAAATGCGCTTGATAAAATCCACAATGCGCTTTTTGATGCCATCTTTAATGAAAAACTAACCTCTAGTTCAGAGGAAACATTACAGCAATTTTTCGAAGAAAAAGGGATTAAAGGGGATGCTTTCAAAAAAGCATTTAATTCTCCAGAAGTCGCTGAAAAGCAAAAATGGGCGAATGATCTTTCTAAAGCATATCGGATCACTGCCATCCCGGCAGTGGTTGTTCAGGGCCCGCAAGGCACTTTTATCACTTCCATTCAGTTAGCAGGGGGAGAGAAGGAAGTGGTCGCGGTGGTAGATTATCTGATGAAAATGCAGACCAGAATTGTCGAGATAAAAAAAAGTAGTATTCTCAGTGTAAAGGAGTAGTAGCATGTTTGGAAAGAAAGACGCGGCACAAGCTTTGGCAGAAGGAGCTTGGTATGAACAACTTGAAACTTTTTTAAGTGATCATGCTAAACCTTTAGAAGAGACAGCGAGTGCATTATATAAAGCTCCTCGTCAAACCGCTGAGTCAGGCCTGAAAGCTTGCGTCAATTTTGTCTATCAACATCCCCATGCGGTGGCGATGATAATGGCAAGCACGATTCTGTTGGGGTTTACTGCGCGTAAAGCCTATAAAGACGGCTGGTTGAGTAAGGCGAAAGAGGGTGTAAAATACCTTCAACCAGGTCTGTCTATGAATGTCAATTTTTTTGGTTTTAATTTCGGTGCTTATGCTAAACCCGGTGTGGCACCAGGAGCAGATAATGGATTAGGAGCTCTCCTTGCTTTAGGTAATGCTGCGTTGGGTGAGAGAAGTCGTAATCGCTTTGACTGAGATCCCTCTTAGGGCTAACATTTCAATCGCCGGTTGCCTGTCTCCTGTGCAAGAAATCATGCGAGGAGCAGGCAAGGTAAAAAGAGTAAAACCTAGTTTTTTATATAATTTAAGCACTCTTTTGGTCGCTTGATTGGACGCTATCACAGGCCCTTGATGCTGCACTAGCCAATGGGCGAGCCGTACTTGATCTTCCCACGTAAAGCCTTTGGCGTAGTATTTGGTGAATTCAACATCATAGGGGGGATCGACATACAAGAATTCATTCCCTGCTAATTTAATATTTTCAAAGTCACCATGGGTAAAATCCCATTTACCAAACAGATCTTTATAATCCATAAAGCAGTTTTTGTAGTTAATGGTTTTGTGTTGACCAAAGGGAACATTAAATTCACCACTATTGTTAAAGCGGCACAAACCATTAAATCCGGTTTTGATTAAAAAATAGAAGTATCCAGCGGCTTTTTTATTTTGATATTGTTTTTTACGAATAAGCGCATTAAATTCTTCTCTCTTTTCATAGTAAAAAGCAGACTCATTTTTAAGTGGTATCGGAATTTTTAGCCCTTTGGCTACTTGCTGATAAAAATTAATAAGATGGGCATTGGCATCGTTTAATAACGCACGGTCTGGGTTTAAACCCAAAGCTACCGCTAAGCCGCCAGAGAAAGGCTCCACCAATTTAAGATTGGAATGCGATTGCCAGATGTCTTTTAGCAGGGGGACGAGCCAACGTTTACCGCCGGCCCACTTTAAAATGGGCTTTTCATTCACTGATGCTCATTATCCTAAATCTAAAAGAGGTCCCTTTGGGACAATTTGCGTTGGATTAATTTTCGTTTGGCTATAATAGTAATGTTGTTTAATGTGGTCAAATTTTACCGTTTGCGCAACCCCAGGATAATGGTACAAAGTTTTGAGATAACTAAATAGTAGAGGGTAATCAGCGATGCGCCGTAAATTGCATTTAAAATGGCTATAGTAAACCGCGTCAAAACGAATGAGCGTGGTAAAGAGGCGAATATCTGCTTCCGTGAGACTGTTACCTACCAGAAAATCTTGATTGCTTAACGTTCCTTCTATTTGATCTAAGGCGGCAAATACACTATCAAAAGCTTCTTCGTAAGCTGCTTGCGTGGTAGCAAAGCCTGCGCGATAAACGCCATTATTAATATTGTCATAGACAAAAGCATTGATATTATCAATTTCAGATTGGTGGCGCTCGGGATAAAAATCTTCTTTATTACCGGTAAGATGATTAAATGCAGAATTAAACATTCTAATAATTTCGGCAGATTCATTATTGACAATCGTTTGCGTTTGTTTATCCCACAACACAGGCACGGTGACGCGACCGCTATAATCTGGCTTGGCTCTTAGATAAATTTCATAAAGGAATTGGCTGAGAAATAATTTATCTTTTACTTCAGGGGAGTTTCCTTTAAATTCCCAGCCATTTTCCAGCATATGAGGATGAACAATACTGACATCAATATGGGCCGTTAAGTTTTTGAGTTCCCGGAAGATAAGCGTGCGATGAGCCCAAGGGCAAGCATAGGAGACATAGAGATGGTAACGGTTACTTTCTGCGGCAAAGCCACCAAGACCTGTGGTGCCAGCTTTTCCGTCAGGGGTGATCCAATTTCTAAATTGAGATTGTTCCCTGACAAATTTTCCTTGGGTTTTTTGAGTGTCATACCACGCATCTTGCCACTTTCCATTGACCAGCAATCCCATTTTGCATCCTTTTGCTTCAGTTTGATAAAAAATAGTGTAACATGACTTAGTTTTTTTGGCTGAATTTTTCACATAGCTTAGATGTTTAACTTTTACTTATGCCCTTTATCCAATTTCAATCACATCCTTTAATTTATACTTTGCGCCGTAGTTTGCGCGCAAAACGTTTGCATATGATTTTGCGGCAACAGCAATTTGAAGTCGTGGCCCCGCCTAAAATAAGTAATCAAACCATTTTGCAATTTGTCTTTTCTCACAAAGAGTGGATGGCAAAGCATTATCATAAGCAAAAGAGGCGCCAAAAAAGCGTCAGTGTTTGGCCAACTGTTATGGCAGCAGGAGAAATCATCACTTTTCGTGGCAAGAAAATGCGTTTAAATATCAAATTTGGCCAAAAGAAAAATACCCTTTTGCATCAAGATAGTTTGTGTCTCACTTTACCTTGGCAAACGCCCTGTTCAGAGATAAAAGAACGCATAAGCGAGCAATTGATTGCTTGGTATCAAAAAGAGGCAGCAGAAGTAGTTGAGATGAGTGTCGCGCATTATTGCTCGCAATTAGGACGTTGGCCCAAGGGGGTTAAATTAAAACAACAAAAGACCAGGTGGGGCAGTTGTGGGATTGGCGAGAAGATATATCTTAATTGGTTATTGGTGTTAGCACCACCTGGGGTTTTAGAATATGTGGTGGTACATGAGCTGTGCCATTTATTTTATCGCAATCATGGTAAACGTTTTTGGCAGAAAGTGGGTGCTTGCATGCCTCATTTTGAAGAATATGAAAAGTGGCTGACCCAAAATGGTCAATCTTTGAAGCCTATAATCTAGCCGCATGGCGAGAGAGTGGGTATACTATGCCGAGTCAGAAAGGAAGGGTCTTCGTGTGCGCAGAATTATAACCTTGGGTAGTTGTTTAACATTGCTATTTATTTTATCAGGAACAACCTGGGGACAGGTTTGCGGCCCGCTAAAAGATCCGATGTCTGCGCAAGCTATTTCTGATCGTATCAAGTCTCTAGGCGAAGTAACTCTTGAAGCAGGCGCTCAGCCCGCTAAGGCCGTCGTCGCAGAAGCACTCCCAGCAGACGCTGGGGAAAAGCGCTATAAAACAACCTGCGCCTTATGTCACGAGCCCAATGTTGCTAAAAGCATGGGATCGCCAGCTTTTCGCAGTGCTGCTGATTGGAAGCCACGCATGACAGTCGGGATTGACGGTATGCTACAAATCGCGATTAAAGGTAAAGGCGCTATGCCACCACGCGGCACTTGTATGCAATGCTCTGATGAAGAATTACGTATGACCATTCAATACATGTTACCAAAATAAGCTTAACCTTACTTTTCAAGTAAAGCGCGTAACGCTGCCAAATGGGCTTGTCCACTGGCGCGTTGTTTTTCTGGATTTTGTTCTTCAATCCCTTCCCATTGTAATAAATCAGGCGGGAGCTCTTGTAAAAACCGGCTTGGCGTCGTGGTTTGCATTTCGCCAAAGCGCTTTCGTTGTTTGGCGTAAGTTAAAACTAAAGATTGTTGGGCGCGAGTTAAGCCTACATAAGCTAAACGGCGCTCTTCTTCTATCGTTTCTTGTTCAATGCTATTTTTATGCGGTAAACATTCTTCTTCCCAGCCCATAATAAAAACGTGTCGAAACTCTAATCCCTTTGCGGCATGTAAGGTCATCAGTTGCAGGGCATGGGTTTGTTGATCATTGGCTTGTCTATCTAAAATATCAATCAATACCATTTTTTGAATAGCTTCTTCAAAAGAAAGCGCATCCTCTTCGCTGGTCATTTTGGCAAGCCAAGATAAAAAGTCTTTGATGTTTTCAATACGCTTTTGTCCGCTTTGTGCATTCGGAGCACTATCGGAAAGGTAGGTATAATAATCAATATCCGAAATAAATTCTTGGATAATGGCCATGGTTTCCCCTTTTTGCGCTTCTTCATAAGTCCTGGCAACAAGGGTGACAAAATTTTCTAGACGTTGACAAGCAGCAGCGGGCAAAAATTCTTGTAGTCCGAGCTCGCTTGCCGCCATAAACAAAGAACTTTGACGTTTTTGGGCATAAGCGCCTAGTTTTTCTAAGGTTGTCGGGCCAATATCGCGCCGAGGGGTATTTACGCAACGCAAAAATGCGGCATCATCACTGGGATTTATCATCAAACGAAAATAAGCAAATAGATCTTTAATCTCTGTACGATCAAAGAAAGAAGTGCCACCACTGATTTGATAAGGGATAGCTTGCAGCCTTAAAGCTTGTTCAAGACTTCTGGCTTGATGGTTCGAGCGATATAAAATGGCAAAATCATCAAAATTTAAACCATGGCGAAATTTATGCGCCAGCAACTCATGGATAATGCGCTCTACTTCCGCTGTACCATCTGTTGTTGCCAGGATACGAATAGGATCGCCTTCTCCGAGCGTACTCCAAAGGCTTTTTTCAAAAAGGTGCGGGTTATGATTAATTAAATGGTTTGCTGCACGTAAAATAAGTCGCGTTGAGCGATAGTTTTGCTCTAGCTTAATTACTTTTAAATTGGGATAGTCTTGTTGCAAAGTATAAATGTTTTCCGGATTAGCACCGCGCCAAGCGTAAATGGATTGATCATCATCTCCCACGCCAGTAAAAGCGCCTCTCACGCCGGCTAGCAACTTAATCAGCTCATATTGCGCAGCGTTTGTATCTTGGTATTCATCAATCAACAAATAGCGAATTTTGTTTTGCCAAAAATCTAATACGGCGGGATTTTCTTTAAAAAGTTTGACTGGCAGTGAAATTAAGTCGTCAAAGTCAACGGCATTATAAGCACGTAAGGATTTTTCATAAGCAATAAAAAACCGTGCGCCCAGATGTTTGACTTCATCACTTGCCAGCGTTAAAGCCATTTCTGGTGTGATCAGTTGATTTTTCCAGCTGGAAATCAGATGTTGAACAGATTTTAAATTTTCATCACTGACAACCGCGACATGACCGCTGAGTTCTTTGAGTAAATGCATACTATCAACAGCATCAAATAGCGTAAATTGCTTTGATAAGCCAAGATGGGTCACTTCTCTTTTTAAAATATCTAAACCCAATGAGTGAAAAGTAGAGACATGAATTTTATCGCCTCTTTTGAGCGTTAATAAAGCACGAGCACGACTCACCATCTCTTTTGCTGCTTTATTGGTAAAGGTCACGGCATAAATTTGTTTGGGTGAGAGCTGACATTTTTCTATAAGATAAGCAATCTTGTGGGTGATAACACGGGTTTTGCCACTCCCAGCGCCGGCAATGACGAGTAAAGGCCCATCGATATAACGAATAGCTTCTTGTTGCTGAGGATTGAGCGCAGACATCTTCGATTCTTATTTTTTTGCGGGCTACAAGTGTAATAGAATCAGCTTCTGGCCACAAGTGAAACTACGCTTTTACCCTCTAGAGGGCAACCCACTTCAAAAGAGGCATCGACACAAAAATGTCGCGTAGCGACAAGTTATCTTTCCTTGTAAAGGATCGATGCGGCAAAGCCGCGAGATGGATTTTATCTAGAAAGAAATCCCTCTTGCGCTTTGCGCCTCTCCCTTTTACAAAGGGAGATAAATAGTTGCTACGCAACCTTCATGATTATTTCAAAGAAATGCTAAAAAATTGTGTCGATTTCTTAGCCGCATGCGTCCTGTAAGAAAGAGGATTTTACCATCTAATTGCTGCCAATAAATTATTCTTTTCATCTGTCCAAAGCGTTTGCGTTCTATTCTCTTTAAACTGCAAAGCCTT
Organism: uncultured Gammaproteobacteria bacterium; assembly: GCA_963803015.1. Classification (GTDB taxonomy): domain Bacteria; phylum Pseudomonadota; class Gammaproteobacteria; order Berkiellales; family Berkiellaceae; genus Berkiella. The sequence continues at coordinate 63,528 of CAWDKV010000003.1, forward strand.
TTTTTGGTAGAGATAGCTGCCAAGCATTTGATCTCTAGATACGAGCACCCATTCTGCAGCAGAGACAGCTGTTTTACTTTCTGCCATGTTGTGGATGACATAGGCATTGAGATTTAACTTGGTGGCTAAGGCTTGCACCGGAGGATAGAGATCAACATATCGACTTGAGATATGAAATGCCAAAATGCCGTGAGGCTTCAAATGTTTTAAATATGTTTGAAACGCTTCTATGGTTAAAAGATGTAAGGGGATAGCATCGCCATTAAAAGCGTCTACAGCGAGTACATCATAATTGTCTGAGCCATTTTCTCTTAAGCGTTGCGCGAGAGACAATCTGCCATCCCCAATGATAATGTCAGTGGAGGCAGGGGTGTCCTGTAAAAACGTAAAATATTTTTTGGCGATGCTGACAATGTCTGGGTCGATCTCATAAAAACGCAAAACATCGCCTTTTTGCGAGAGTGCAGCGATGGTTCCTGTCCCTAAGCCGATGACACCTATATTTAACCCTTTTGCAGAGCCATCCGATTTTTGGCGCTGATAAGCAATACTCAGACCGACGCCACTTTCTTCCCCATAATAAGTGGTAGGGAGTCTGCGTTTGGCAGCTTGCGTAAATTGGTGACCATGAATAATATTGCCATGACGCAAAGAGCGCTCTCCCTCCCGATAAGGATTAGGGGTAATTTGCGCAATTTCCATTGCACCAAAAAAATTACGATGATGATAGACAATATTTTTCTGGGTCGTATTGAGATGATAGCCAAACAACAAGGCCAAGCCAACAAAACTGACACACCAACTTGCAACAGAAAAAAGGTGTGAGCGTTTTTGCGACCCATTTTGCAAAATAGTGTAGCCAACAACCAGGGATAAACCAAATAAAATGAGGTAAAAATCCCAACATTGATTAAAAATAAGTGGTGCTAAAATATTGATGAAACTGCCTCCCAAAACACCGGCGCCGGCAAGGGAGAGATAAAAAGCGGGAAGATGGCTTTTCTCAGGTTGGCGTCGCACCAATTCTCCGTGACATATCATGCAGCCGGAAAAGAGGAGTAAGCCATAGAGTAAAATTTGGCAAGAAAGTAAAAATTGATGTTGGGTTGGGACATATAAAATGATGGCAAAGGAAAGGGTGAACAAAACGACCCATACCGGCCGAACATAAGCCTTTTTAGAATAAAAAGTGATAATAAAAGTGATGAGATATAAAGCGAGCGGTATTATCCATAACAAAGGAAAACTCACCACACTTTGCATCATGACCTGGGTGACAGAAAGTAATAGGGCGTTACTGAAGAAGCCCAGTATGAACCATGAGACGATGTTTTGCCAAGGAAGAGCAGCGGGTTTGACCTCTGCTTCAAGGGAAGGAAGCGGCCCATGTGCAACCAACCTAAAGCAGCTCAAAGAGCTTAAGCAAAACAAGCCATAAAGACATGACCATAAAATTAATTGGGTTTTTAACCCTAAATAAGGCTCTAAAAGAAAAGGAAACGCTAAAAGACCGAGCAAAGAGCCAAAATTAGATAAGGCATAGTAACGATAAGGAAAAGGCGTTTGATAACAATGATTATGCCAAAATTGAAATAACGGACTTGATGCACTAATTAAGATACAGGGTAAGCCAATAGAGCTGATTAAAACCAATAAGATGACAAGAGGAGGCCATATCTGCAAAGAGGCGAAAGTTTCTTTTGGCATAATCGGTAAAAAAACAAGAGAGAGAGCAAGGAGTGCAAAGTGAATTTTGACTTGTGCCGTCAAGGGTTTTATTTTCGTGAGAAAAAAGCTATATAAGTAGCCAAGCAGCAAAATGGCTTGAAAAAATAAAATATTACAAAGCCAAACGTTAGCAGAGCCGCCAAACCAAGGGAGTAATTTTTTGGTGATAAGAGGTTGAATAATAAAAAGTAAAAATGCACTTAGAAAAACAGAAATTTTAAAAGACATACAGCTCTTCCGTGATATTGATTATTATAGTTGCCTATCATATTTTCGGTATTGGATCGCTTCTGCGATATGAGGTGTAGCAATAGCCTCGGTGTCACTGAGATCGGCAATGGTGCGCGCCACTTTTAAAATACGATGATAAGCGCGTGCGGACAGCCCCAGTTTTTCAAGTGCTTGCGTGAGCAATTGCTTGGCCGATTTCTCTAATTGGCAATAAGTGGTAATGTCGCTTGACGTGAATTTCGCGTTAATGCGCGGACAACGTGACAGTTGTCTTTCCCTTGCTTTTAACACGCGCTTTTGCACAATTTGGCTTGTTTCCTCTTGTTTAGGATGAAAATTAGAGAGCCGCTCTGGTGGCAAAGACGGGACTTCAATATGCATATCAATTCTATCTAGCAAGGGGCCCGATATTTTACCACGATAGCGCTGAATTTGTTCGCTGCCACAACGGCAACTGCGAAGGGGATCAGAAAGATAACCACAAGGACAAGGATTCATCGCCGCTATTAGCTGGCAACTGGCGGGGAATTGCGCAAAGCCAGCAGCGCGAGAGATATTTACACTGCCTGATTCCAAAGGTTCTCGCAATACTTCTAAGACATGACGATTAAATTCTGGCAGCTCATCTAAAAAAAGCACACCATGATGCGCAAGCGAGATCTCCCCCGGTTTAGGTTGACGGCCACCGCCAACTAAAGAAATAGCAGAAGCGGTATGATGGGGCTGCCGAAAAGGTCTTTGCCAAAGGGTGTTCACATGAAACCCTTGACTACTAATAGAATAAATCGCGGCAACGCCTAGCGCTTCTTCACGTGTTAAAGGCGGCAAAATCGTATTAAGCCTGCTTGCCAGCATGGTTTTACCTGTGCCGGGTGAGCCTATCATTAATAAACTATGACCTCCTGCTGCGGCAATTTCTAAAGCGCGTTTGGCATGCTGTTGACCACAGACATCAGAGAGACAACTCTGATTTATCAAATCGCTGGGGGCGGCAGAAAAGTGAGCGGGCTCTGCTTTTGTTTGTCCCGTCAAAAGAGCACACACCGAGAGTAAATTGGTCATCCCGAACACGGTTAAGGGTGAAACCCAGGAAGCTTCTGTGACATTTTCTTGAGGCACAATCAATTGACGGGCGCTTTGTTGTGTCGCCAGAGCAAAGGGTAAGATCCCTCTTACCGGCCGCAATTCTCCACTTAAGGCAAGCTCTCCTGCAAATTCATAGCGCGAGATATCTTTACAAGATAGTTGCTCGGAAGCGATCAAAATACTTAAAGCAATAGGCAAATCAAAACGGCCGCCTTCTTTGGGGAGATCAGCGGGTGCCAGATTAATTGTGATCCGTTTTTTCGGGAACTCCCAACCACTTTGCATGAGGGCACTGCGCACCCTATCTTTACTTTCTTTCACCGCGGCTTCCGGTAAGCCGACGATGGTAAATTGGGGTAAGCCATTAGATAAATGGGCTTCAACCGTAACCTCTGGTGCGTTGATGCCAACGCTGGCACGACTATAAACAACCGCTAAAGACATAGGGTTACTCTTGCTGTGGGCACAAAAGGGCAATATAGCTGAGTAAAAGGAGAAAGCCAACTCTCCTATGACAAAGCCATTCTCTCCTGTAAGTGGTCAGGCTCTATGACTCAAATTTGTGATCTTTTGTCTCATACGACATTTGACTAAAGTGCAACTAATAATATTTTACTAAATTAAATTTCAAACAAATCATCTAAAGTAACAACCCCATCAACCATATCTTCAGAATAAATTGATTTATTGAGACCACTAGCAGAAATAAAACACAAAAAGATTTCCTTTGAAGTTCTAGTAGCTTCTTTAAAAACAGCAATTTTTCTTTTTAAAAGTTCCGCATATTGTTTGTCTATTGAAAATGCTTGATCAGTATATTTAATTTCGCAAATCGTAATGGAGTCATCATCTCTGTCAAATAATAAATCAATTTGTGCTCCTTGCTCCCTAGATCCTTTTTTGGATGTCTTGCGCCAAGTATTTGGAATTGCCGTAGTAGTCAATCCTAAAGCCTTGCTTATTTGGGAAATATGCTCATAACATATTGATTCAAATGCATATCCTGACCAGCTATGCCAAGCTGGAGATTCTTGAATTTTTTCCCAATATTTTCCTGAAAATCCCTTTTCTAATAAGGTATTTTTAATAGGCTCAATCCAATCAAAATAAAACAAACAGTATTGATCAATTACTTTGTAATAAATACCTCTTTTACTGTGACTATAAGGCGTAAAACTGATAATAAAGTTAGTATCTTGAAGTGCCTTTAATTTTTCTAGGCCACCTTTACCGTGAAGAGCCTTACCCATTTTTTTTAACAACTCTTCTTGTCCTATGCCATATCGATGCTTTGCAATCGTATGTACAATTTCTATAGAGACTTTATAATCATTAAATAACGATGCGAACAAATTATCAAATTCTTCAAGAAAGAAACATTTCCTTCTAAACGCCAATTTATCAATATTTTGTGCAGCAGAAAGTCCCTTTTCTATTTTTGATAAATAATATGGAATACCGCCGATAACCATATAAATTTGAAGAATTTGTTTGTTATTTAATTTAATTCCTAAGCTATGCAAATATTGTTTTGTATCTGCTAATTTAAACGGAGCGAGATATATATTCCTCGTTAAACGGTTATGCAATCCGCCTTTGTTGTTAATAATTTTATTTATTATCCATGATGCAGATGAACCACATATGATTAATTTTATTCTCTTATTTCTCGACCAGTGCTGATTCCAGTAATATGCAAGATTCTGAAGCAAACGAGAATTTGGTGTCGCCATCCAAGGAAACTCATCAAAAAACAATATGATTTTTTTATCATTGGTGGATGCTTCAATTGCTTCTGTCAGTATCTCAAAGGTCTCATCCCAATTTTTACCTTGCTTCAGCTTCGCTCCTTTATAAAAAGCATTTCCAATTTGCTTGGTAAAATGATTAATTTGTTCTGACATAGACCCATCTTTTACACCTGTCACATTAAAAAAAATCACATCTTCTTTTTCAAAGAAACTAATAATTAAAAACGTTTTCCCTACTCTTCTTCTGCCATAAATTGCGAGAAATTCGGAGTTATTTGATTGAAGCATTTCCTTAAGTGTATTAAGTTCTTCTTTTCTTCCAATCATCGGATTACCCATAATAATTTTCTGTACTATCCTTCACTTTTGAATCATATCCCAAAGTGAAGGATAATGCAAAAATAGCGTTTATCCTTCACTTTGGAAACAACTTAGAATATGAAGGATAATCATAAAGTGGCAATTGAATCCATAAATCATTATTTAACAAAGGCTTATAAACAGTGTATATCTGCCTAATTTCTAAATTGCCGCGACACTCCTCTCCCACGCGCGAACTTGTTATAGCTGTGAGATGGCTATATCAGAGAACAACTGTGTCAAAAATCAATTCTTTTCTTTCCCTTCTCCCACTGGGAGAAGGTGCCCGTAGGGCGGATGAGGGTTCATGAATTAAGCTACGCATTTAAATCGAAGCTCACATGTTGTTTTATCTCTCAACATGGCATTCATAACAATAGCTAATTTTCTCAAAGTTAGTGCGCGGGAGAGAGGAAGATCGAGTTCTTGGCAATAGTTTTTTGGCTTGTTGATTTCATATCAGCTCTTTGCACATTCAATGTAGACTTGCTGAGCTCTTCCTAAAAAATCCCTGTTTGTGAAGCAATTTCTCCAACGTGAATTGTGATTATTCATCAGGTCTTGACTCCATTGCCTCTTTCCTCTTTTCATTCTGTTCTTTTATTTGTCTTCGTAACATTCCAACATGAAATCATATTTATCAACATCAATAACGCCATCAATAACATATTCTTGCAATGCTTTCGCTTGTTCTGCATTGATTCTGTAACAATAAATTAAATCAACCATAGCAGGATCTGGATCTTGAGGATCAATTTCAAATAATTTTTGTAAAAATTTCAATTTCAAGGGTTTTAATTTATATTCAACTTCTAAACCTTTCTCGCCATCTTCATCTGGTATTTTGCTATAACCTGCAACAGTTCTTACAATTCCTTCAACATCATCTGACATAACTTTTCTCCAAAAGAGCAGGCTTTACTTGACGCGCATCACAACATGAAACCATCAACAGCTTTACGTTAGTTGAGCACTATGTTAGTGAAAACCATCTTGCTGTTGCATAAAACCGTGTATTTGGACTGTGATTGATGCCAAATGAGAAATTATACCTTCCATTTTCCCAATAATATTTAGGTGGTAGCTTTATTTAACTATTTTTTAATACCTCTAGATTCATCAATTATTTCTTCACAAATAAGAAATAATTCTTCTCTTAATTCGGAAAATTTATCTTGAGCTTCAAGAATTACTCTTTGATTTTTCCATATCGCTGTATCATTGAAAGTATTCATTCCGCCATAAATCATCAAAATATTTTCCGCAATTTTTTCTGGGTCATGTGGTTTATTTAATTGCTTTAACATATGTTCTAAAAAATCATGATAATATACACAAAGTCCATCATCGCTTAATTTCAATAGAGGTAGAATTCCTTCTATTTTGGTAATAATTTTCTGGCTTGTAGATTCCATATTAGCTCCTGTTTAAGTGTAAATGACTCAACTAGGAGTAGGAGTCAGAATTTTTCTCATTGCTCACCCTTATCTGCCCTGCGAAGTTTCATAGCAGAGTAGGATGCTCGAAGCCTTGAGACTTCCAAAAGATAGTTATTTTATTTTCAAAAAAAACCTTTAATCATTAATTTTTACTTTCTTTCGGGAAATTATATCATCAGCAATCTTATTCAATTCTTCATAAGTGAAAGCAAATTCTGGTCCATCTTCCATGGTATTTAACGTTAACAGTATATCGCTAAAATCATCATCAATTTCATCACAATATTCTAAATATACTGAATAAGCCCAAGAACCTATTTCTGCTACATCTTGTTTTTTTAACACTCTTTCTTTTAATTCTATTCCGAAAGCAGTTGTAGAAAATCTCATTCTCATACTCCGCAAAAAAACTTAAATAAAAAAATTTCTTTTAGGACGCCCAACATGCCTTATCTGGAAATTCTCTTTTTTGCCAATGCTTTAGCAATGCCCTGTATGCGAATCGCGCAATATAATTGTCTTCATCATCCTCTAAGGGTGTAATGATATTATATTCTCCAGTTTCCCTTATAATCTCAATAAACCTCCTTGGTTAGGTTCAAGAGGAAGGAAATAATATCTGTAACGTACAACTACATTATTTTAGAAAATTTTGTCGATCTTTATATATAACCCCATATTTTTTGCTCAATGTGATTGTAGTCGCATATTTGCGATTCTAATTGTTTTTTAAAAATATTTAACAGAAAACTTGTGACGATTCTTCAGAATTTGACACTGTCGCTTCTTTTCCACTTTTCATTTTGTTCCTTTATTTGTCTTCATAACATTCCAGAACAAAGTCATATTTATCAACATCAATAACGCCATCAATAACATATTCTTGCAATTCTTTTGCTTGTTCATGATTTATGTCGTAACAATAAATTAAATCAACCATAGCAGGATCTGGATCATTAGGGTTAATGTTAAATAATTTTTGTAAAAAACTTAATTTTAGTGGTCTTAATTTATATTTCACCTCTATGAAATGATAGCCATCTTCATTCCCAATTTTACTATATCCTGAAACAACTCTTATGATTCCTTTAACATCGTCCGGCATGATTTTTCCTCTAAAGGTATTTTTTAATACTTCTGTCATTTCTAGCTTCTTTTAATTTTTCACCAGTCAAGGGGTCGTATGCCCCTAAATGCTTTCCTTTTTTAGTGTACATTTCCACTTCTCCATGTTGATAATCCCACTCCAAAATCCTTTTGTCTTGCAGAGCCCATCGCTTTCTGAGCCCGCCCGGGAAAGTAGTTTTGCCATTTAATTCTTTTGCATCTAAAAAACCAGGTAACTCTGTAGGTGCCGGATGGTATCTTTTATCCTTATCAGGCGCATGAGGACGATTTGCGCCATCAAGATTCGCTCTTTTTTTGTATACACCATACAATCCGCCGACTAGGCCTGGTTGTTCAGCTAACGTTTCGGTTTTATTTTCTCCAGGAGGAAGTGCTGGGAAAGGTAAAGGGAATGGCCCTTGGCTCTCTTCTGGATTGTTTCCATTATACTGTGAGGTATCCTCTGTGTGTATTGGATAAATATATCCTCGTTCTGCATTAGGTCCTAGTTTATCTAAAGCAGAACTCACGATTACAAGTTCTACAAGTTTTCCTGCAACTGAACTTTCACCTGCTGCTGCTTCTGCCTAATAAAACTTGGCGATCTAAGGGGTGTGAGTGTTTCTTTAATAATGCGCTTATCGTTTGCTCTAGTTCGCTGTCATTCTCTAATTTGTAATAACTAGCAAAAGCTTCCAAAAAATAGCGATAACCTGGTGTTTGCTTAAAAGCAGTCTTATCTGCGGCAGAAGGCATGACTTCGTTAAAAGCAAAGTCAGTTACCTCTTGTGAAGGTGCGGTATCAACAAGAAATGCGCATAAGTAGGGAACAACAGTATGAAAAGCGGAATTACGAAACTGTGACGAGATTTTGATGACAATATCCATTTGAAAGTCCTTGAAATGTCCTTATTAGTGAGATTTACCCTTCCCAGATGAATTTTCGGTGTTGTTGCCTGCGCTCTTTCACCCCAGTCACGTACCAAAGCGTACGCTCCTGGGGCTTCATTCGCTTGGCGCCTAACCGAAAAATCATCTGCTTTGGGTATAAAAAATAAAACAGTGTATCATCATGAATATTTTCTGTTTATTTCAGTGTTTATCTCAATTTGGCAGATCCTAAATGAAGTGTTAAGGTAACGCAAGCATAAAAAATCATAAGTTGACCAATAAAGAAATGAATAGTATACCCTTCGCAGATGAATTTTCGGTGTTGTTGGCTTCGCGTCTCTCGCAACAGTCATGTATTTTGTATACACTCCTGTTACTCGAACGCTTGCCGCCTAACCGAAAAATCATCTGCTGTGGGTATATAAAAGATTCTGCGGAACACTAACTAAAAATAGATATTTTATGAAAAATCCTTTTCCTCAAATTAAAAATTATGTAGCTCATCAATCTTATGAGGCTTTGCGCAAAGCGCTTTTTTTAAATTTATTTTTTTATTATTATGGCCTGAGGTTTTTTTATCGTGCGCATGATTTTTTTTGTCTGATGAAATCAAGATTATCTGCAATCAACAATAGGCTAGGACGTTTTCAACTAAAAGCTCCTCGTTTTATTTATTCTCGCTTTGTGACGAAATATGTACGAAAACCGTTGGGATATCTCATGAATACATTGACGTGGAGTTTGCGCACCATTAATTTTCAGTTAACAAAAATGTATTGGCGTTACTTGCTTAAAGATTTGATCTCAAGAAAATCGGGTGAGATACGCTTTAATGAAATAAAATTTTTGCTTTGGCTTAATCCCACTTTAATTAATAATAAAATACGAGTTGAAGATGAGGAAGTTTCTTTACTTGATATCATTATTACTAAATCACCCATACGTTTTGATATTGTAAGAGCATTGATTCAGCAGCATGGTGCAAATTTTGATGATTGTGGTTGTGTTCGGTTTATGCATTTGAATACAGATCATTTAATTCCATGGGAACCTGCCAAATATTGGCACATTTTTTATAGCAATCCAATTTATTATTTAGCAGAGTATGTTAGAAATTTATCTTTTGATGAAAAAGCCGCAGTAGAATATGAAACTGCCAAAGCCGAGTTTAAAGCTATTGTTGAGTATGTTGCTACCCAAGAACAACCTCCAAAAAAAGGAAAGGGTAAAGCTAATTATCAAATGAAAGGGGGCTTTCCCTTACTTGCTTACATGCCGACTTGGGATCTGGCACAATTTTTAATAGATAAAGGTGCAGATCCAGAATTAGAAAATACATCATTTGCAAACAGAAATGTCATGGAAACGCTTTTGGCTTTTGATGAATATGCGCGGCTTGAATCATTTTTGCAGAACGGATATGCCAAAATTAGAGATCTGAAAGATAAATTAATTAAAAGCAATGCTTTGTTTAGGTCTGCTTCTGCTTTGCTCAGTCCAGAGCTTTCGAAACAACTTTCCGATCTTGATAAGGCTCATATTATAACAGCTGCGTTGCATAGAGAGGCGCAGATGTATGGTTTTCATTTTCTAAGTAGAACCCACCAGCTGATTGAACATAAATTGAGATATCATTATCGAACTAAAAGAGAAGCAATAGGACTTGTGCTAAAAAATTTACTTATTGATTTGGCGACAAATTCTAGAGATATTTATTTAATGTTTAGGAAAATGCATCTAGAATTTAGGCTTTGCAAGATTCCTGAAGTTTCTCAAAGTTTCCTGAAAGTTATTTCTGAATGGAGAAAAAAGGACCCATCAATCTTTGATGCTATAGAAGCGCTTCATGAGTGGCAATGCCTGCCAGAAGGCTTCATCCCAAGATATGATATGGCGCAATTAGATGAGAAAAAAGATATACAAGGAGCAAGAAAGGTAGCGCATGAAATCTTGGGGGTCTCAGAAGGTGCTTCGCCTGAGCAAATTACGCATGCTTATCGCAGACTTTCTTTGAAATACCATCCTGATAAAAATAAAACTCCGGCGGCTTCTGCAGAAATGGCATGCCTTAGTAAAGCACGAGATTTATTGTCCCCTAATTAGAGTTGAGATTAAGAGCAATATTTTTTAACTTTTAAGATGACTAGTTAAGGGCTACCCGTTTTGTGATACTTAAAAGCTTCTTCAGCTGAAACCGAAGGAACTAACTTATCTCCATTTTGCTGTTGTTTATATTGATAAGAGAGCGAAGGATTAGCAGAAGAAATGAATAACTCGGCAGGGGGATTATTTAGCTCAGCAAGTTCTGCTTGAGATCTTATAAGTTGTTCTATATCAGGAGTAGCTTCTCTACTCTCTCCTGAAGAGGCTAAAACGGATTCAGCAACATGAACAGCGATCCAATTTACATCATCAGAAGCTCTTAATGTGGGATGAGCAGCCTGAGATGTTGCTACAGGGTTAGGCGATGCACTGATAACAGCTGGAACATCAACAAAAGCGGGAACATCGACAACAGAAGGTCCTGGTTTCATGACTTTATTCCTTATAACATTCCTTAGAGAGTAAACAGCTATGAGTGTACTCTATTTTTCTCCGGCTAAAAACACATGACTTAAATAATCTTCCTTATAACGCTTGAGATATTCAGCATAGCTGCCATGAAAGTCTTTCATGCCGGCTTCAGTTAGTGCAATGATACGCGTGGCGACTTTAGAAACAAAGTGTCTATCATGGCTTACTAAAATAAGGGTACCGTCAAAAGTGCGTAAGGCTTTGGCTAGGGTGTCAAGACTTTCGACATCAAGATGGTTAGTGGGCTCATCCATAATGATGACATTAGGTAAAGAGAGCATCATATTCGCTAGCAACAATCTTGCGGCTTCGCCCCCACTAATATTGAGAATACTTTTTTCTACTTCATCTTTAGTGAACAAGACTTGCCCTAAAATATGGCGTACTTTCACTGAGGTCTCGCCGTGATCTTGTTGGCATAACCAGTCAAAGACCGATATATCTTCTTTAAGTGCTTCATGATGATCTTGGGCAAAATAGGCAATATGGGTTTCATAACCCAATTCCACGTCGCCCGCATCTTGTTTGAGTAGGCCAAGCATGATTTTGAGTAAAGTCGATTTGCCTATGCCATTGTGACCAATGATAGCGACTTTCTCACCGCGATTAATTTCTAATTTGACGTTATGTAAAACTTGTTTTTCACCGAAACTCTTAGAAATATGAGAAACTTTTACTACTTTTTTTCCAGATGGTCTTTTGCTGACAAACTGTAACTGGGGACTAATTCTGGAGCTGTTTTTGATATCCGGCAGCTCAATTTTATCGATCATTTTCATTTTTGATCGCGCTTGGGTTGCCTTGCTGGCTTTTGCTTTAAATTTGTCGACAAAGCTCTGCATTCTGGCTATTTTGTCTTCAATATTCTTTTTCTCTGCCAGTTTTTGCGTCATCATTTCTTTTTTCTTTAGCAAAAACTTATCATAATTCCCGGGATATTCGCGGACTTCACCATAATCGATGTCAAGTATATGGGTGGCGACACTGTTAAGAAATTTGACGTCATGCGAAACAAAGACCAGAAGACCTTTAAATTCATTAATTAAATATTGTTCTAACCAAATAATGGTCATAATGTCTAAGTGGTTAGTGGGCTCGTCTAGTAATAGAATATCGGGCTCTTCGAACAAGGCTTGTGCGAGCAGCACCCGTATTTTATAACCACCAGAAAGTAAACCAAGCGGTTTTTCATGATTTTCACTTGGGATCCCAAGTCCTTTTAATAAAGTATGGGCTAAGCTTTCCGCCATATAGCCATCATAATGCGCGATGGTCTCTTCCAATTGGGTTAATCGATTGGCGGCCTTGTCTGTCCACTCTCCTTCTAAAAGCTGTTCTTTTTCTTGGAAGGCTTGCCAAAGCGGGGCTTTCCCTTGGATCACGACATCCAAAACTCTTTGCGATTCATAACGAAAATGATCTTGCTTGACCCAGCCGACGACAGCGTTTTTGGGTAGCATAATTTCGCCAAGACTAGGTGTTTCTTCGGCCATCATGAGGCGCAAAAGTGTACTTTTACCGGTACCATTCGCGCCGACCAAAGCATAACGATTACCCGGATTAAGCAATAAATTGACGCCCTCAAACAGTAATTTGGAACCATAGTGTAGTGATAAGTCATTGAGGGTAATCATATTTTTCTCTTACGTAGGCAAAGGGCACTTACTGAGTAAGTCTGGCAACTTTAAATTGACCCTATCTTATCACAAAATAGCCTGAGGGGAGGCACTTTTAAACTAATATTTAGCTATTCTGGCTTTAAAGAGGTTTAGCTAAAGTGCTACTAAGAGTGGTTTTCTTGACAACGCTGGCGTACGCATTACGCTTATCCATAGGCAGTTACGCAAAATTGTAATAATCTGCTTTTGTGATGATGTTACAAATGATCTGCTAAACGGTGAACTTCTTTTTTATAAAACTAAATCAGGTGATCTCATGAAAAAAATATACAATGGAATAATTCTTGCTGCCATGGCTGGAACACTGTTTGCAAGCGCAAGCTTTGCTGCTGAAAATTCAGGATCGCAAGACGCTTCCGTAAAATGTTCAGGTGCTAATGCTTGTAAAGGGCAAAGCGCTTGCAAAACAGCAACCAGTAGCTGTAAAGGCCAAAACAGCTGTAAAGGTCAAGGTTATATCATGACCAATTCCGCTAAAGAATGTACTGATAAAGGCGGAAAAGTAGAGAAGAGCTAATTCTCAAAAGAGCTTTAACCCTCAAGTAGGGTTAGAGCTCTTCCCTCTCTGTCTTACGTCCCAGGTCCCACGCATTTCCAGTTAAGTATCTCAACTTTAAAATTTCTCTCGCCTAAAAATGCGCTGAAGATAGCCATTTTTTTCGACGAGCTCACGAGTAGCAACTAAACTATTATTTAGTCTTTTTCTAAAGGTGGGCCGGTTATGAACAAGTATTTTCAATATGGTTTATTCTTCATTTCATTCCTGGGTGGCCTTGTCTCACCTCTTTTTGCCGCTCAAACAATTTATCAGATCGATCCTATGCATACTTTTGTTTTGTGGCATATCAACCATTTTGGCTTTTCTCATCCTGCTGGCAAATGGACAGCTTCAGGAGAGTTAGGGATTGATAAGGAAAAACTAGAAAATAGCAAAGCCAATGTCACCATCGATGTGGCACATATGATAACTGGGTTACCAGAGCTGGATAAACATCTCAGTGGAAAGATATTTTTTGATGTCACAAAATTTCCCACAGCGACTTTTGTCAGTGATAAAGTGGAAGTGACAAATAACCAAATCACTAAACTACACGGAATTTTAACCATTAAAGGGATAGCCAAGCCTATATGGTTGGATGTGAAATTAAATAAAGAAGGCAAAAATCCTATCACGGAAAATGAAGCGGTGGGTTATAGCGCGCATACCACGCTAAAACGCTCAGATTTTGGGATAAAGACGCTTCTGCCGGGATTAGGCGATGAAGTGAAAATAGATATTGAATTAGAAGCCTTTGTCCCCAAAAAGTAGGAGTAGCATCTGTGCAAGTGAAAAATACAACCCAAAATTATGGTTTAGTCGCTAAAAGTTTACATTGGCTAATGGCATTTATCGTGATTGGGTTGTTAATCTTAGGGTTGTATATGGTCACGTTGCCGATTAATGCAGAAAAATTAAAACTCTATGGTTGGCACAAAGAATGGGGAATTTTAATATTGATGTTAGTGGTTGCGCGACTCATTTGGCGCTTTAGCAATATTACCCCCCCCTTGCCAAACCACCTCCCGGCTTGGCAAAAATGGGCAGCATCGAGTGTTCATTATGCGTTTTATCTTTTTCTATTTGCGATGCCCCTGTCTGGCTGGATGATTTCTTCTGCGGCAGGATTGCCAGTTTCCTTTTTTGGCTTATTTGTTTTACCGGATTTGGTTGCGCCAAATAAAGCGTTAATGGTGTTGCTGGAAGAAATACATAAATGGTTAGGTTATGGGCTTATTTTGGCGATAGTGGCGCATGTGGGCGCATCTTTGCAACATCATTTTATTTATAAAGATAATATTTTACGGAGAATGTGGCCATGGTAAGAGCACTTTTTGTAATGGGGATGTCATTGTTAAGCCTTAATCTGCACGCAGCTATAAAATCCTGGCAGATAGTCCCTAGCGAGAGCAGTTTGGTTTTTATCGCCACGCAAAATAATGCCCCGGTAAAAGGCAGTTTTAAAAGTTATACAGGTGATATTCAATTTGATAAAGCAGATCTTGCTGCAAGCAAAGTGCGTCTTAGCGTCGATATTGGATCGGTGAGCACATCGTATCAACCGGTTGCGGATACACTCAAGACGGAAGATTGGTTTAACGTCAAAGCCTTTCCGCAAGCCCTCTTTGAGTCAAAAAGCATTAAACAAATAAAAGACGGCTATCAAGCGCAAGGGATGTTGTCGATTCGAGATAAATCTGCTCCTTTGACGATAGATTTCTCGCTAAAAGAGGGATCTCCTGAAAAAATAAAGGTAAAAGGGGAAGCGACTATTAGCCGCACCCAATTTGGTATTGGTCAAGGTGAATGGGCAGCCACCGATGAAGTGAAAGATAAAGTAAAAATTGATTTCGACTTTGCGCTTCAAGCAGGGACAAAATAATATTGCATGCGTGTCTCGTTTGCAGAATGGTTGATAGAAAAGACGAGTAAATGGTTGCTGAAAGAAGATCCGCCAACACGGGGCTATCTTTGTGACTTTAGTCGGATTTGTCAAGAGATCCAGCCTGCCGATGTGTTGTTAATAGAAGGACGCAGCCGGGTTGCAAAGATTATCAAGCAAGTGACTATCAGTCCTTGGTCTCATGCCGTGTTATACATAGGTCGTCTAGAAGATATCTCAAATCCTCATTTGCAAAAAATAGCAAAACAACACTGCGAATGTAACCCTTCGAGTCAATTGATAGTTGAGAGTGAAGTGGGATTAGGAACGGCCATCTCGCTGATTAGCAAGTATAAAGATGATCACGTCCGTATTCTAAGGCCACAAGGTTTAACTAAAACGGATGGGCAAAAAGTAATCGAGTTTGCTATACATAGTCTGGGAAAAAAATATAGTCTCAGGCACTTGGTCGATCTGGCTCGTTTTCTGTTTCCATGGGGACTGTTCCCGAGAAGATGGCGCTCCTCTTTATTCCAACATAATGCCCTGCAGCCAACAGAAGATACGTGTTCTTCTATGATAGCTGATGCATTTCAGTCTATCCCTTACCCTGTCTTGCCATTAATACAAGAAGATACAAAAAAAGATTTAGAGCTCATACGGCGTAATCCCCGCTTATTTACCCCAAGTGATTTTGATTATTCACCGTATTTTGATGTGATAAAATATCCGATTTTTCCGTTAGGAAAGAAAGGGGCATATAAGAATTTACATTGGAGAGATGATGTCGTCAGTGATGATACAGGAGAAAGTACGACACCACTTTATGAAACGCTACATGATGGTCAAGCGCATGAGATCAAAAAATTCTTTAGCTCGCCGGCTTTTGCCGTTGGGGGAGCCTCTACCAACAGAGCAAAAGAGGGTAATAAAGTTCTGCGCTGCTATCTGCAACACAATAAAAAAGTGTATCCGGTCAACTCTCGAGAAAAAATGATAGAAGGGGTACCTTGTGTTGCGCACCTGGCGGACTTGCCTGCCCATGTCAAAAGCCTTTCGGTGATTATGCGACCGCAGGCAACGATAAAAATAGTTGAAGAAGCCATTGCGCTTGGTATTAAACATATTTGGATGGAGCCAGGATCAGAAAATATCTTAGCCATAGAAAAATGCAAAAAAAATGGTATCACTGTGATTGCGAA
This sequence comes from uncultured Gammaproteobacteria bacterium, assembly GCA_963803015.1. Taxonomy (GTDB): domain Bacteria; phylum Pseudomonadota; class Gammaproteobacteria; order Berkiellales; family Berkiellaceae; genus Berkiella. Next base: position 79,996 of record CAWDKV010000003.1, read on the forward strand.
TGGGCCTTCTATTTTAGTAGAGTTGGGTTTTAAGGAATAATGGGCTGAATTATTCCTTTTCAAATGAAAAAATGCGCTTCCAATCCTCTTTCATGCTAATCAAGATCCAACCATGACTTGGTGCGGCATCAAGGGCTTTGTCGAGCTTGCCAAAAGCAGTATTCCTATCATAAGCATATTCGCGTTTCGCATCATCATGATGCACTATCATGCTCAGTCGTTGCCCACTACCTGCCGTGGTCCATTCTAACATTTGATAATCACCATCTGAGTTACCAAAAGCCGCAATGGGACGTTGACCGATATAATTTTGAATACCGATAGGTTTACCTTCTTTATCATCGATAAAATTGATTTCTGGCAGCCTAAACAAGAGAGGTTTGCCATCTCGAAGTTCATATTTTAGCTTGATGCTGCTGCCCACAACCTGCGCGGGTGGAATACCATATGCTTTTTGTGCCCAGGGGCGCATGAATTCAATACCACCGCCCGAAACAATAAAGGTTTTAAAGTCATTGGCTCGAAGATAGTTCAGTAATTCTACCATGGGTTGATAAACAAGATTGGTATAAGGCACTTTGAATCTGGGATGGCGTGCAGTGGAAAGCCATTGCGTCACGATCGCTTCGAATTGTTCACTGGTCATCCCGGCGTGGGTTGCCATAACGATTTCGAAAGCGCCTTTTTCGCCGAGCGCCTCAAGCGTTTTCATATCATTTTCTAATACGGCTTTGAAGGGTTGTTGTTCTTTCCATTCAGGATGATTAGGAGCAAGTGTTTTCACTCGGTCAAGCGCAAAAGCGAGCTGTACATACATGGGATGTTCTACCCAAAGTGTTCCATCATTGTCGAAAACAGCAATACGCTCATTTGTGGGCACAAAATCTTTGGTGTTTTTTTGCTTCACTTTTTCCACAAAGGTGAGAATAGACTGTTTAGTTGCCCCTTCGTTCCAAGAAGGAAGTGGATCTTTTGAAACCGCGAAGGCTGATATTGATAACAGGGTAAGTAAAAGGAATGATGCGGATAATGCAGTTAATTTTTTCATTGTATACACCATGGGTAATATCATTAAATTATGTATTATCTTCAATTAAAATCAAGAAAATTGGTGTTTACTTACAGAGTTAATGAGAGCCTTATGTGGGCTAAGCCAGAAAATAGAGACGTGATTCAATTTTATACGCAGTTTGAGCATGCATGTGAACAAGCGCAAATGTGTAAAATTTTAGGCCGAGTCGCCATGATGCCCGGCCCCAATCCTAGAGTGCCATTAAGTGGCTATTTTCCATAAGATCATTCCACATACGGTGGCATAAAAAGGCAACTTCACATACGAAAAACCATACAGTTTATACAATATATTGCAAATCGCGAAAACGATAATAGCAGGATAACAAAGCGATAAAATAGGGTCTAAAAACTTCATGATGGCGCTAAACCCTAAATTAGAAAAAAGCACAGTCAAAATGAGGGTGATGATCATTATCGTGTTGTAATGAATATTCATTTTTTTACTAATGGCCGTTTTCATGGTTTCGATGTGTATAACATCGACAACAGCAATCGCAAGGCTCATCACGGTGGTCAGACAGGAAATCACAATGGCAAAATTTGCGATCATCGCCAATTTTGGCCCTAATAAATAAATCGCTAAATTAGGTAACACTTGTTCTGGGGTAGAACCTACCAATGCTTCAGGATGGAGTGCTGCACTAAAACTCAAGCCAACATAAATTATTCCTAAGAGACTGCCGCCAATTAAGCAAGCATAAATATAAGTGGGGATAAGCTCTTTTTTTGCTTCTCCTTGCGTTAAATTTAATCGCTCTTTTAGTAGTAACCAAATACTAACCGAGAATAAAAGAGAAGCCAGCAAATCCATGGTGTTATACCCTACAGTTAAACCCTCGACAACAGATTGCATCGGGGTAATATCTGTTATAGGGAGGTTTCCCATTTTGTAAAGTGCCACGATAATAATAGTGACTAAGGTGATAATTTTAAGAGGGCTTAACCAATAGCCAAGTAGTGGGAGAATATATTTTCTTCTCGCAATAAAAATAAAAGTGATGATTCCTGCGAGAATACTAAAAGTAAACATATTGAGGTTGGGGGCGTAAATTTTGATTGCGCCAAAAGCAACAGTAAAACACCTTGGCATGACACCAAACGGGCCTAAAAGCAGAAGAATTAACAGGACTAACAAGTAACCCGGAAAAATCCCAATACGTTGGAAAAATTGTTTACAATCCGCTTCAAATAACACCGCCGCTAATAAACCTAATAAAGGTGCGCCTACAGCAGTTATGGTTAAACCGATTAAAGCAAAAGGGATTTGATTGCCCGTCATCTGTCCTAATAAGAGGGGAAATACGACATTGCCAGAGCCAAAAAACATGGCAAAAATAGCAATTCCCGTAGTCCAGACAATAGTAAATGAGGGCCGTTTCATTATTCCACCTATGAGCTTTAATGCGAACTAGAAATAAAAAAGATGAATTGAGGGAGTTTAATGTGCCCTAAGGCACGATCACGACAAGAGGTTGTAAAGACCAGAGTTGATTAAAAGAAGGTAATAAAAGCATGTCTAAAACCTTTTATTGTGAGCTAAAAAACTTTATCAACAGTAACATGAGAATAAAGGGAAGACAACTCCTTTGGGGCCTATAAAAGAGGGGCTCATCGCCCTAGGCGTCTTTGTCTTCTTCCCCTTCATCCCCCGGACGGCCAAAGGGCGTGCTGGGGGGACGAAGGCCCGGTTTGGGGCCTTTATGCGCCGCTTGTACTACCCCTTTTTTTGATCCAAAAAGCTTCGAGCTTGGTGGGGGAGGCGCTGCCATATCTTTTAGGGTTTTATCATCATGGCGAGAATATCCTAGTTTGAAAGCATGAGGGTGCTCTGTGGCAGGCTGTGCAAAACAACTTTCATTGATAGATTTTTCTAAAAGCGGTAACGCTTTGACATTGATAGTTAAGACATCGCAATGCGCATGGTTTAAAATGTTATGCGCGGTTGATCCTAATACTTGCGTATAACCTCCTACACCTTGCGATCCCACAACAATTAAGTCAGCTTTTAATGTATTTGCAAGATCAATAATCTTTTCTTTAATTGGGCCCATCGCAATGTGTTGTAAAGCAGGTGCAATGCCAAGCTCAGCTGCAAAAGCAGTCAGCATTTTTTTGGCTTGGGTCAAGCGCTCTTTGAGCAACTTATCATTGACTGCAAAATCATGGCTGTAAAGAATAGGGGGCTCTACGATATGTGCAATACTGATCGTTGCTTCCAAGCTATTGGCTATTTGTTGCGCTTTGCGGCCTACATTGAAGCTAGCAGAAGATAGATCTGTAGCAAAGAGTAGTTGTTTATACATGAAAATACATTCCTTGTTACTCCGCAAATCCAAACATTACCCTTGCAATAATCTCTCTTCCATATTATAGATTTCTTCTTTAGTGCCTTCTAAGACGATAACATCCCCGGGTAGAAAAGTCGTATAAGGAGAAGGTGCATCACACTTAAAGCCGCTGCGTGAAAAAGAGGAAATGGTAATGGGCATTTTTTCGGCGATGATTTCTTCCATCGTTTTCCCAACTGCAAAAGCACTATCAGTCAATTCTACAGCATGCAGATATATTTTTTCTTTGGGTGTCGTTTCAAGATGTCCAATATTCTCTCCTTCAAAGAAGCCGCGTAAAATTTTATAGCGATTGGCTTTGACTTCAAGCACATGTTGTTGTGCTTTTTGTAAAGGTTGACCTAAAAGAACCAACATATGAGAAGCCAACATTAAGCTCGATTCCAATTTGTCAGGAATAACTTCTGTTGCGCCCGCAATTTGTAGTGCTTCGAGTTCACTATCGTCGGTTGTGCGCACTAAAACAGGGATTTCTTTATTTAAGCGACGCACCGTACGCAATATTTTTAGCGCTTGTTTAGGATTACTAAAAGCAATAATTAACATACGCGCTTTGGCTATTCCTGCAGATTGAATCACTCTTTCTTCTGAGGGATCGCCAAAGAACACAGGCTCAGCCGCTGCACGGGCTTCGCGTAATCGAATGGGATCAACATCCAACCCGACATAAGGGATCCCTTCATATTCGAGAAAACGAGCCAAAGTTTGTCCTACACGACCATAACCACAAATGATAACGTGATCTTGTTGACGAGCCAGAGGTTGAGTTAGTTCTTCAAATTTCTCGTCAATTTCTCCCTTACGAAATATCTTTATAATGAAGTTGGCAATCCATTCATTTTTACGAATGAGCAAAGAGGATAAGGCCATACTAAGCACGATAACAGTAATAATAACCTGATTTGCATGTAAGGGGATGATTTGTTCTTCTTGTGCCACAGCTAAAAGAAATAATCCAAATTCTCCGCCCTGAGCTAAAACTATTCCTGTTCTCAGCGCACTTTGCATCGTACTGCCAGCGAGTTTGGTTAACCAAGCAATAATCGCTGCTTTGGTTACAACCACTGCAACTAAGATGGCCAGGATCCAGGGCCAATCTGCAAATAAAACCCGAGGATCTAAAATTAACCCAATTGAAATGAAAAAGAACCCTAATAAAATATAACGGAAGGGTTGGATATCAGATTCAATTTGATGCACATATTCTGTTTCGGCTAGCATCACACCCGCTATAAAAGCACCTAAAGCAGCGGATAAACCATAGTGCTCGGTTAAAAAAGCAGAAGCTAAGACGATAAGCAAGGCGGTGAGCATAAATAGCTCGGAAGAGCGCGTTTGAGCAATATGATGAAACAAAGGTCGCAAAAACCAGCGGCCAGCCGCGAGCATAATTAGGAAAATGACCGTGCCGATAAACATACGATTAAGTAAAACGCTACCAATAGAATTGGTGGCATCAGAATCTGCGAGTGCTGGCACAATAATTAAGAAAGGAACAGCGGCTAAATCTTGAAAGAGCAAAATAGCCAAAGCTAATTTACCATGAGATTGATGCAATTCATCCTGCTCAACTAATTGTTTGGTAGCAACAGCCGTTGAAGAAAGAGCAAAAGCGCCTGAAATGGCGACACATGCTGCCCAGCTTAGTCCAGCAAATTTAGCGACAAAGAGTGCAACAAGTGTGCACAGTAACACTTGTAGTCCCCCCAGTCCTAAAAGAGCTCGCCGCATAGAAATTAATTTGGGCAAAGAAAGTTCAAGACCAATGGTAAATAATAGAAAGACCACGCCAAATTCAGCAATATGTCTAATTTCTTCTTTAGATTCGAGCAACCCTAAACCGTAAGGACCCACACAGGCACCCGCAAGCAGATAACCTAAAATCGGCGGTAACTGCATGCGTTTTAAAATGGAGACAATGACAACGGCCAGTCCCAAGATAATTAATAAAATTTCAAAACTAGACACTATAAATGGCTCTCTTATATATAAATAAGCTAAATAGATCTCATCATAAAGACAGTATCCACTAGAATCTAGCAGATTTCGCTATGTAAGATGAAATCTCTCTTTGGGTCGATGAAAGGCAGAACAGTAAACAATGAGTTAACTACTTTTCTTGCTTGTCTGCCAATTTCGCTTCAATGGTTTCTAAGAGCGTTTCTAATTTTTCAAGTTTAGCGCGTGTTTTTGCCAAAATTTGAGTTTGAATATCAAATTCTTCTCTGGTGACCAGTGACATATCTTCAAAACTTTTTTGCATAAATTGACGAAAGTGGGTTTCGATAGCCTCATGCCAGGTTTTTAAGCTGGGTGGCAGCGAATCTGTAAATTGTTTTGTCATTTCGTACAGCGTTTTTGGATCAAACATGGTCAGGGCCTCTTTATTTGCCAAGGAAAAGATTTCTTAGTAACGGAGGTTCGGTCAACGCGCCTTCATGTAAAGGGAAAGTATAGTATTGGGTGTTCAAAGAGGAGAACAAAGTATGGTCTCGTCTGATATCTGTTAAAGGACGTTTGGACGCCATCGTTGCACTCATCCAACCAGAAGGATAGACCGGCTGAGGGAAAGTGAGCGTGAGAAAATGGGAAAAACCTGCTTTTTCCATGGCTTGACGCATTTGCAATAAAATTGACTGATGCAGGAGGGGAGACTCACTTTGTTGAACCAAGATACCTTCGGCTGCCAATACACGATGGCACTGTTCATAAAATTTCTGATTAAACAACCCGACGGCAGGCCCAATGGGATCGGTTGAATCAACAATGATAACATCTTCACTCATCGCTGGTGCTTGTTGCATCCAATGTATCCCATCTAAAAATAAAAGCTGGGCTCTTTTATCGTGATTCGAGGCGCAAAGCTCAGGAAAATAATGTTCAGCAAGACGGGTTACTCTTTCATCAATTTCGATTTGCTTAACAGAAGAGACCGGATGTTTTAACACTTCTCTAAGCGTTCCGCAGTCACCCCCTCCTATAATTACAACGCTCTTGGGGGCAGCATGGCTAAAGAGTGCTGGATGCGACATCATTTCATGATAAAGGAAATTGTCTCGACTAGTTAACATGACGACCTCATCAATCACCATCAAGTTACCAAATAGCGCTGTTTCATAAATGGTGATGGTTTGAAAAGGCGTTTTTTCATGATGTAACTGAGTTTTTATTTTGATCCCGACTCCTATGCCGTTGTTAGAAGAGAACTCAGTAAACCATTCAGAATTTGTCGTCATTGTGTGATCCTTTTTAATGGAGAGACCTATTACGAGAGCGTACAGTAAGTTGCGTTTAGATCAAAGCCTGACAATAAGACATAGTTCGCTAACTATTTGCTGTGGAGAGCTGAAAAGAGCTTGCATGATGAGAAAAGGAGGTAAACATCCCTGAGTGATTGTTCACTGTATGCCCGTGCCACTTTAAAATCAGAGCGTCGTCTTTATGAAAAAGACGAGATTGGCGCGCCATATTTGCTTGAGAAGGTATCCTTTTGCATTGCAAGCAATGAGATCCTGGCATACAATTATGATCCCGAATAAGGAAATCAGTGTTTTTAGGAAGGGTTGGTTTGCAAGGAGAGCACCATGACCATGGTTGGTGTTTTGTCTATCCTCATGCTTTTGATCATTTTCACAACGGTTGGTTTTGTTTTTGCTTGGATGGTCCATTTGATGGCGCGTTCACAAGAACAACAGATCCAGGAAGCTGTGGTCAGAGTATCTGAAGTCAAAACAAAATCTGTTTAAAGTGACAGTTGTATCTAAATAAAGGCAACAGCCGTTGCTCTTTATAAAAAAAACTTGATATATCACGCATTTTTTTTTACCTTTTGCATCTGCTCTGAAAATAATCAGGGGAAATGAACATGCAAGGGGTTTTTCTTGATAGTAAGACGCTTAATCAAAAAGATTTAGATTTCAGTGTTATAACTTCAACTCTTAAGACGTGGAAGCTATATCAGCATACCGAACCCGCTCTCGTGGCGAATCGAATCCACAATGCTGATATTATTGTGACAAATAAAACATCATTAACTGAATCAATGCTAAAAAAGGCGCCAAATCTGCGTTGTATTTGCATCGCCGCTACGGGGTCTGATCATGTTGATGTTGCCGCGGCTTCGAGACGTGGCATCACAGTTTGTAACGTTGTAGATTATTCAACCTCTTCTGTTATTCAGCACACGATTGGCTTATTAATTGAGTTGGCCTCTAAAATCTCACAGTACGACGATTTAGTGAAGCAAGGTGTATGGGTTAATAACAAATATTTTTGTTTACAAAACTATAAGACGATGGAATTGGCGGGGAAGGTTTTGGGGATTGTTGGCTATGGCGTGATTGGTAAGGGTGTGGCCAAAGTGGCGAAGGCCTTAAACATGAAAGTTTTGGCCGCCGAACGACCGGGAAAGTCCATGAAAGGTCGGCTCCCCTTAGATGAGTTATTATCTAGGGTGGATGTTTTAAGTTTGCATTGCCCTCTCTCACCAGAAACGACACATCTTATTGGTGAAAAAGAATTAGCTAAAATGAAAAAAAGTGCATTGTTGTTAAATGTTTCACGAGGAGGCTTGGTAGATGAATTGGCTTTAGCGCGTGCTTTGCTCAGTGGGCGTTTAGCGGGAGCTGCGCTGGATGTTTCCTCTAAAGAGCCACCCAAATATGATTCTCCTTTATTTAGCCAACCCATTCCCCGTCTGATTATGACACCACATGTTGCTTGGTCAACTTTAGAGGCAAGACAACGCTTATTACAAGAAATCGCAACCAATATTCGTGCTTTTTTAGCGGGTGCGCCAAGGAATGTGATAGTATAAGCGACCATAAAATTGAGGGTCGCAAATTGAAAAGGTGGTTTTTTGCTCTAAAAGAAGGTTGGTTGCACCGCCAGGAATTAAAAGCTTTTTTAAGTGATCCCAACAAGCGAATAACCAGTCTCACTAACATAACAGTAGAGCGACTAGAAAAAGCCAATGTTGCCGTTTTAGTCATAGATTTTGATGGGGTGCTAGCGCCTCATGGCGCAGTAACACCTTCACCTGAAGCTGAGAAATGGTTAAGACATTTAAGCCACAACTTAGGTGAGCAAAGACTCGCCCTTCTTACCAATAAACCTTTTGCTTCTAGGCTTCGCTATTTTGCTGAGCAATTTCCCTCTATTTATGTGGTAACAGGGGGGCGCAAAAAGCCGTATCCAGATGGATTATTCCAAGTGGCAGAATATAAAGGTGTTGAAATGCATCGTGTCGCTCTTTTAGATGATAGATTGCTAACGGGAATGTTAGCTACATGTCTATCATATTGTCAGGGCTATTATTTTTGCAACCCTTGTCGTAATGTGTGGCGTCATCCCATTGTTGAGTTATGGTTTAGTTTTTTGCGGATGATAGAGCGCCTCCTTTTAAGGTGTGTATAATAATGAATCATAATGTTTTGGTTTAATGAAGAGGCTGTCTTATGACTTTTGTTGTCACTGAAAATTGTATCAAATGTAAGTTTACAGACTGCGTAGAGGTTTGTCCTGTAGATTGTTTTCACGAAGGGCCCAACTTTTTAGTAATCGATCCTGATGAGTGTATTGATTGCGCTTTGTGCGAACCGGAATGCCCTGCAGAAGCCATTTGTTCTGAAGACGATTTACCTGAAGATATGGCTGACTTTTTGGAAATTAATGCCAAAAAAGCAAAAGAATGGCCTACCATTACCACGCATAAAGAGCCTCTTCCTGATGCTGAAACATGGAATGGTGTGAAGGGTAAGCGCCAGTATCTAGAAGACTAAAAACTTGGCGCAGACCCCTATGTCTTCACAGATGAATTTTCGGCAACTCATCTGTTTTGACGATAGTTAGGCGCTTTTCGCTGGTTGGGATTCCATTTCCCAAGAAGAAGCTTCTAAATAAGCGCTGATTAATTCATCTTCCCATTCAAATCGAGAAGCGAGATTTTCTCCTAATAAAGATAAATCTCGTTCTAAATTGTCAAAATTCTCAGCATCTTCATAGGCTTTGTCAAAAGCGCGCGCTTGTTCAGTAGAAAGTAACAGTCTATCCAATAAAGTAGGATGGATCCGGATAAGCCGTCTAGCACAATTTTCTATTTCTTGTAATAAAGTCGTGTACATTTCGAAATGACCACGACATAAATAATCGACCAAAAGCTCACAAAATTCTTCTAAAGAAGTCTGTAGGGTATTTGAATTTTCTTCAGATGGTGGTGTTTGACAGAGATGTGTAAAAGCGACAATCAGAGTTTGACGTTCTTTTAGCCACTTTTCGAGGTGAGAATTTTTTTCATTAAAATAAGAGATAGCGCCCATTTGCATGCAACAACCCTCCTTGGTATCACTCTGCACGAGATATAAAGTCACCCCTTAAGTAAAGCCTGTTAATCTACGTAGTCAAGTTTTGTTGGCAAGTTGCCTTCTTTTGTATTTTGTTTGTGAGCATTATCTCAAAAAGGTGTAAAAACTATGCCATTTCGGCTGCAGCAAATCAGCAGATCACAACAATAACATATTGATTTTTAATAAAAAAATTATATTTTGGCCAGGGGGGTGAATTGAAATGGTGATAAAGCTACCTTGTACATTAGAACCAATTTGATAAATTGACATATATCCCCTGTCTACGGATAGGCAGGGGAACCAGCAGGTCAACAAGGATTGTTGACCGGCACAGAAGGCAAGGGAGTGCCGGCTTGCTTGAAAGAGTAAGTTAATTAAAAAGGACAACACTATCATATGTTTGTCTTGCAAGGTAAGGATACCACCCTAACAAAAGGATGTGTTAGGTTGCAGTGACGAGCAATGTGCAGCTGGTTTTTTTATGCAAGGATGTTTAACTAAGGGTGGCCGCCGCTACCCTTTTTTTTTATCCTCACGCCTTATAACTGCGCTTAACTGCCCACCAAGGCAACAAATTACCCAAAGCAATTAAAGTAAATCCTAGCATTGTACAAGTGGGTAAGGAAAGGCCTAAAAAATATCCAGTATTCTTTGTGCATCCAGGTGAGTTTTGTAAAAATGAGAGCATGGCCTCTTTAAACGGAAGGGTAGCCAATAGATACTCAAGCCCCGGGCTACATACTTCAAGCTCATTGTGAGGCATATGTAGTAGCCAGAGATGGCGAGCGGTAATGGCAATGCCCATTCCGGAGAAGAGCACCCCTAATAGACAATAAATATTTACACCCACTCTTTTAGGGTTATGTAAAAAGGCGATGGTATAAAGCATGATTAGTACGAAAACCAAAATTCTATCTAAAAGACAGAGCACGCAGGGGGTTAAAGCAAAGCCATATTGCAAAACAAAAGAAGAAGCGAATAGAAAAAGGCAAAAAACCAGCAGTAGCCCAAAAAAAGTGCGGCTCGTTAGAGAAAGAGGCCCAATTTTGTTTAACATATCGCTTTCCAGATAAATATTTTGGTTGTTCCTGAACTCGCCTGCTCAGAGCAGGCTCAAAGATGCATCCACTTCCCAAAATACTTATCTGGAAAGCTATACCCTTCCCAGATGAATTTTCGGCGTTGTTGCCTGCGCTCTCTCGCCCCAGTCACGCACTAAAGTGTACGCTCTTGGGGCGTCTGCGTTTGGCACCTAGCCGAAAAATCATCTGCTTTGGGTATATAGTTCAATATTATCTTTTTAGTAAATAGGTTCACGGTGGGTCACAGAAAACTCACCATGAAATACCCGTACAACCGGGCCCCTTAAGTATACTGAATTTTGGCCATCCCATCTTACCGTTAGTGCCCCACCTAGCATATCTACTTTTACTTCTGGATTAAGTTCCTTTTGTAAGATCCCTGTAATCACGGCAGCACAGGCGCCTGATCCACAAGCAAGCGTTTCTCCGGTGCCTCGTTCATAGACGCGACATTTAACATGATTGCGAGCCAAAACTTGCATAAACGTGACATTGACTCCTTTTGGGAAAGCCGGATGATGCTGTAAAGCTTCTCCTATTTCTTGTACAGCAGCTTCTGAAGTAGAAGGTACAGTAATAACACAATGTGGGTTTCCTAAAGACAAAAGCGTGACTTCACGCTCCGTGTCTTGCATCGTAAGTCGATATTTTGCTGTTAAAGGAAGAGGCTCTAGCGCTTCTTTAATGATGGGAATAGCTTCAGGTGTGAACTGCGGGATGCCAAGATTGACTTCGATAGCGGTTAGATCAGACAAATCAATGGTTAAACATCCAGCAAGGGTACTCACCGATAACTGTGTTTTATCGCTCAGGCCATGATCATAAATATAACGGCCAATACATCTTGCGCCATTGCCACATTGTGCCACTTCTTTGCCATCACCGTTAAAAATGCGGTAATTGAAATCATATTGGGGTTCATTTGGTGGTTCAATGATTAATACTTGATCGCAGCCCAGACCAAAATGGCGATCCGCAATTTTACGGATAAAGGGAGAGTCAATTTTTAAATTTTGGGTAATGCTATCTAAGATAACAAAGTCATTCCCTAAGCCATGCATTTTGGTAAAGTGTAGTGTTTGCAGCGTTACCACAATATTTCACCTCTAAGTAATTCATTAAGTGTTTCTTTTTGTTTGACGATTTTAAATTCCATTTCTTTAACCATCACTTCTGCAAGACGAGGTCTAGAGTTATAATTTGAACTCATCACATAACCATAAGCGCCCGTGGAGCACAAGGCGAGCAAATCGCCAACTGCCACGGATAATTTTCGCTCTTTACCAAAGCAATCTCCAGTTTCACACACCGGCCCCACGACATCATACTCTAAGGGTGGGCAATCACGTAAAGTGAGAGGCATAATATTTTGTTTTGCAGAATATAACGTCGGACGGATAAAATCATTCATTGCCGCATCAACGATGCAAAAATTTTTGTGCCCCGTTGATTTTAAATATAAAACTTTAGTCACTAAAATACCGGCTTTAGCTGCGATAGCACGACCTGGCTCAATCAGTATTTTCATTTTTTGCGGGCAAGCCGCTAAAATGGTTTCAACATATTCCTGTTGAGAAGGGATTTGTTCATCTTGATAAGCAACGCCCAACCCCCCACCTAAATTAACATGTTGTAGGGTTATTCCTCTTTCTTTGAGCGTGTTCACAAGAGAGAAGACGCGCCCAAAAGCCTCTTGAAAAGGCGCAAGCGAAGTGATTTGCGAGCCAATATGGCAAGCGAGACCACAAATCGTAAAATGCGGCATGTGCCGTGCTTTTTCGTATAAATCAAGCGCTTGTTGAAAAGGGATCCCGAATTTTGCTTCTTTTAACCCTGTGGAAATGTGAGGATGACTTTGTGGGTTGACATCAGGGTTTACACGCAAAGCAATCGGTGCTTTGAGGTTTAAATGCTGCGCCACGTCGTGCAGGGTAGCGAGTTCAGCTTCTGATTCAACATTAAAACAGTAGATATTTTCAGTTAAGGCTTGTGCCATTTCATCTTGTTGCTTGCCTACACCAGAAAAAACGACTTTTTGTGCTAAGCCGCCTGCTTTGAGGACCCGGCTTAACTCACCACCTGAGACAATATCAAAACCTGATCCTAACTTTGCTAAAGTATTTAATACCGCTAAATTGCTATTGGCTTTTACCGCAAAACAGACCAAATGGGGATGGGAGGCAAAAGGGGCATCAAAAGCTTGCCAGTTTTGCTGTAAAGCAGAGTGAGAATAAAGATAAAAAGGCGTGGGATGCACTTTGGCTATCGCATCAACTTTAATCTTTTCAGCCATTAAGTGCTGGTTACTGTAGTAAAAGGGGGTTGTCATGGTTGTGTTTTCTTCTCAGGCAAAGTAAGAGGGCCCGTTTGACCACAGCCGGAAAAAGAGAGTAAAAGTAAGCAGCTTAACAGCAAGCTTAACCACGGAAACTTATTCATTAGAGTTTTCTTACTTAGAAAAATATCAATTGTACGTTAATCAGCACTTTAGCGGATTTATGATGAAAAGCCTAGATTCGTTTTAAAGTTTACTTGCTTAGTGTATTTTTTCTTCTAACGTGTAAAATCTCCTTCGTAGAATTGATAAAGTAGATTGTATGAACGAACAAGCTTTTCATCAGCAAATAGATACTTTGTTCTTCAAAATAGAAGAATGGATTGAGAAATCTGAGACAACCCTTGATTTTGAGATGCAAGAAGGGATTCTGACCCTATTCCTGCCAGAAGGAAGTCAACTAATTTTGAGCCGCCAGGCCACCCTACAAGAAGTGTGGTTGGCCTCCCCTCTGGGCGCTTACCATTTTCGTCGAGCAGGAGAAGAGTGGGTAACGCAACAAGGTGAAAAGTTATTACCGACCTTGGCCAATATTATTGAAAACAAAGCCCATGTCATTCTAGATTTACACCAATTCTGATAGGTGAGGTTAATTTGTTAGAAGTTGTTACCATAGAACCTGCCACGCCGGCGAAAGCCAGTGTCATTTGGCTGCACGGCCTTGGCGCAGATGGGTATGATTTTGTTGATGTGATCCCCGCACTGCAATTACCCAGCAATCATGCCATTCGTTTTATTTTCCCTCATGCCCCCGTTTTGCCTGTTACCCTTAATGGCGGTATGGCCATGCCGGCTTGGTACGATATTAAAGACATCAGTGCCAGGGCGATTGAGGATGATCTGGGGATTAGAAAGAGTGCAAAAGAGATAGAGGAATTATTAAGAGCGGAAAAAGCACGTGACATCCCTTATGAGAGAATCATTGTCATGGGGTTTTCACAAGGAGGCGCTTTAGCATTACATACCGCGTTGCGCTTCAGTGCTCCGTTAGCGGGCGTAGCAGGGTTGTCCACTTATCTGCCCCTCAAAGAAACGCTGGCTGGGGAGCTTCACCCCGAAAATAAAGATATTTCAATTTTTATGGCGCATGGCTTAATGGATCCTATTGTACCTTATGCCTTTGGAGAAATGTCCTGTCGTCTTTTGCAGTCGGTAGGGCTGAGTCCAGAATGGCATAGTTATCCAATGGGACATATGGTTTGTTTACCTGAATTGCAAGCAATTGGTCAATGGATAGCGCATCGTTTAAGCTGAAATAAAAGAAGGTAAGGAAAAAGCATTTATGCAGCAACGAAAAGAAGAATTTTTCTTACCAAATTTTTGTGCTTTAAAGACAGTCCTTCTGCTCTTTATTGGGGCAGAAATGATGGCTATCGTCCTCATTTTGGCAACAGGGGATGTTCTTAGATCATCGTGGGATGAATTAGGCTTACTTTCTGTTTTTGTGCAATGGATAGCTTTTGCAGGAGCAGGGGTTTTATGTTTATCCCGACGTTTTTTAGCTAAATTTAACCTAATGTGGGCTACTTTTATTGCTTGGTGTATGGTGATTGTCACGACAACGGTGATTGCTGCGATAGCGCAAACTTTTTTAGTCAAAATAAACTATCAATGGGGCAATACGCCAGAGACGCTCGGTGATTTTGTTATCCGAACTGTTTTGATTAGTGGGATCATCAGTTTTTTCGCTCTGCGCTACTTTTATGTACAGCAGCAATGGAAAGAGCGGATAGCACTAGAAAGCCAAGCACGCATCGATGCTTTGCAATCCCGGATCCGGCCTCACTTTTTGTTTAATAGTATGAACATTATCGCTAGCCTAATTCACGTCAACCCCAACAAAGCAGAACAAGCTGTAGAAGATCTCTCTGATCTGTTTCGGGCGACATTAAAGGAGACCGGATCAATGGTGCCATTGTCTGAAGAATGGCAATTGTGTCAAAATTATTTGCGTATAGAAGGATTGCGTTTAGGGGAGAGATTAGGGGTTGAAGCAGATTTTTCAGCCATTTTACCAGACGCAACCATCCCAATGTTAACATTGCAACCCTTAGTCGAAAATGCTATTTATCACGGTATTCAAGCCCTAGAGAACGGCGGCGTGATTAAGATAGTGGGTAAAATGGAAGACAATATGATCTCCATTCATTTATCCAATCCTATCCCTCTAGAAGGGAAGCCCAGACCCAGTACTGGTAATAAAATAGCCGTAGCAAATATTAGACATAGACTAAACTTATTATTTGGGAATACCGCAAAATTAACCGTGAATGTTTTCCCAGGGACATATGAAGTTGTATTAACTTTCCCCTATATGAAGGGCACGCTCTAACTAAGAAAGGGACGATTTTATGCGAATTTTAATTGTTGACGATGAAAGCTTAGCCCGTGATCGCATTAAACGGATCCTAGAAGAACAAGGCGAACATGAAATTGTTGGTGAAGCGAGTAATGGTCAAGAGGCTTTACAGAAAATAGAACAAACGCATCCAGATGTGGTTTTGCTCGATATTCGTATGCCAGGGATTGATGGATTAGAAGTAGCAAGGCACATGGTGACGATAGATGAACCACCAGCTGTTATTTTTACCACCGCTTATGATGAATATGCCTTAGAAGCTTTTAAAGTGCATGCTGTCGATTATCTGCTGAAACCCGTGCGCGCTGAGCGCCTGGCTGAAGCGTTAGGCAAGGCCTTAAAGCCTAACAAATTGCAATGGAAATCGCTAAATCGCAAAGAAGATGGTTCACCTAAAGCCAGAACACATATCAGTTCGCGAACCCGTCGCGGTATTGTTTTAGTGCCTGTGAAAGATATTTACTACTTTAAGGCTGAGCATAAATATGTTACGGTTCGACATACTGAAGGCGAAGTGTTAATCGAAGACACCTTAAAAGAGCTCGAGACTGAATTTGCGGACAAGTTTTTACGCATTCACCGTAATTGCTTAGTGGCAACGGATCATATCCAAGCCTTAGAGAAAAATGCCAATGCGCAACCTTGCATTCGCTTGCGAGGGCTCGCTGAAAGGCTTGATGTCAGCAGGCGTCATGTGGCCCACGTGCGTCAAGTTATGGGCGGCTAGCTTTTCTAAGCACCAAAAACGCCTCGTGAAGATTATAACCATCTAGTCTTATTTTTTCTTTAGAGATACTTCATATAGAATGCTATTGCTGTGGGCATGTTTTGTTGCCGCTTCTAGATGATATGCAACCTTTTAAGAAAAAAGAGATCCCATGAAAAAAACGCTGACCATTATTACCCGTATGAGCCAATTGGCGCTTTGGCAAGCGAATTTTGTCCGTGAGCAGCTATTGTCACACCACTCAGAGTTAGATGTCATAATAAAGGGCATTAAAACCTCAGGGGATAGATGGTTGGATACACCTTTGTACAAAATTGGTGGGAAAAGTTTATTTGTGAAAGAGTTAGAGCAAGCTCTTTTAGAGGGAGAAGCAGATATTGCCGTGCACTCCCTTAAAGATGTGCCGGCACAATTGCCCCCAGGATTAACTTTGGGCGCTATTCTTGAACGAGAAAGCCCTTTTGATGCTTGGGTTTGTCCTGCAGGATTTTATTTAAACAATATACCCATAGGTTCTCGTGTTGGCACCTCCAGTTTGCGAAGGTTAGTGCAAATGAAAAAGATCCGAGAAGATTTAGTCTATGAGCCGCTCCGCGGAAATGTAGATAGTAGAGTGCAAAAATGTCACGCAGGAGAATATCAAGCGATTGTTTTAGCCGAAGCAGGCTTGAAACGTTTAAATTTGACCTCTGAAATTCAAGCGATTTTCACGCCAGAGCAAATGCTACCTGCAGTAGGCCAAGGCGCTTTAGGGCTAGAATGTCGCTTGGATGATAAGGATACTTTGGATTATCTCAATGCATTAAATCATGTTCCTACTCAGCTCTGTGTGCAAGCAGAGCGCGCGATGAATGCTAAATTAGGAGGCAGTTGTCAGGTGCCTATCGCAGGGTTTGCCCAAATCAAAGAGAATCAATTACATTTGCGAGCCAAAATAGGCCATCCTGAAAAACCGTTGATGATAGAAGCAAGTGAAAACGGTGTTTTTAGTGATGCTCTTAAGATAGGAGAGAGTGTTGCCGCACAACTATTGGCTCAAGGAGCAATGCAAATCATTCAAGATTTGTCACATGAATAATTCACAAACAACTTTGCGTGGCTGGCAAGTTATTATTATGCGCCCAGGTCAACAAGGAGAAAGCCTAGGCGTCAAAGTAAAAGCTGCGCATGGTCAGATCTGTCTTTTACCCATGCTAGATATTGTACCCATTGCCATTTCCCCGCGTGAATGTGAAGTGTGGTGCCAACAAATCAAAAAGGTAGACAAATTATTCGTAGTCAGCGCAAATGCGGTGAATTGTGCGCCGCCTTTGCTTTTGGAAGCCGTGCGGCAGATGGATTTACAAGTGATTAGTATGGGAGAAGCGACAACTGAAGCATTGCTTGAAAAAGGGATCGCCGTCTATTTTACACCCCCTCCAGGGAGTACCAGTGAGAGCTTATTAAACGAGCCTTTTCTACAAGCGGCAGAAGTGACAGGGCAATCGATAGCCATTTTGGCTCCAGAAGAAGGGCGCACTGTATTAGCTCAAACCTTACAAGGCCGCAGAGCCAATATTACTTGGTTTCAGGTCTATCGACAGATTTTACCTCAAGTCGATTTAGTTCCTTATTATCAACTGTGGCACCAACAAAAGGAGCGTCCTCTTTTTGTGGCAACCAGTTTAGGGATGTTACAAAATTTATTACGCTTAACGCCCACTGCAGATAAGCTATGGTTGTTTCGTCAACCGTTAGTTGTCATTAGTTTGCGCATTGCACAATATGCGAAAGAGTTTGGGTTCCAACAAGTTTTTGTAGCCAATGGTGCACAAGATAATTCTTTAATGGCAGCCTTGTATGAGGCCGTCAAAGTTTGTCATACTGCGTAGTTGAAAGGAAGCAATGTCCAGTCTGCTAGGAGCACACCTTCATCCATGCTTAAAAGAATCATAGCCGTAGCTTTACTCGTTTGCGCGAGTACGCCTCTCTTTGCTGCAGGCATGACATTTCAACCAAATGCAGGGTTGGATGTGAATATGCGCCACCAAAGCTTTGAGACGAAATTTGGCCAAGGACATTTCTCAGAGCATTACCCTGCCTCCAATATTTATTTAGGTAATAAATTTAATCGTTATTGGGGAGTGGAAGTCGGTTATACGCAAACGTATGACCAAGAAAAGAACGTCACTTATCTTCCAAACGATCAGGTGTTGGGTTTTCTTGCGAACTTATCTGAACCCAGTGAAAAAACATATATTTCTAATCTGTTTATGCAAGCTTGGAATCTGAATTTACTCGGATTTTATCCGGTATGTCCAAAATTAAAAACCGAGCTCACCGGGCTTGTCGGTGTCGCTTTTGAAAAAATGCAATTAAGCACGGTCCCTATTTATGATTTTCCTATAGCAAATGCGGTAGAAAGCTGGTCTAGTTCCAGGCATGCTTTATTGCGAGCGGGCGTTGGTGTCAGACAAATGGTGACAAAAAATTTTGGTTTGCGTGCTCAAGGAATTTGGGAAGATACTTCCAAATTACACACCAAGGTTCCTGTACTTCTGGGTCAAGCGGGGGGCGTGAACACATTGGGATCCCAAGATTTTTACACGGTAAAGCCCAAAAATAGCTATTTGGTAGGAGCCGGTTTCTTTTTTCAATTAGGGTAAGAGATAAATATAATAAGGAGCATTATAAAAATGTTTAAAAAATTAACGTTAGCCGCTGGATTACTTTCACTTGTGAGTACAAGTAGCTTTGCTATGTTGCAAGAATGGGAGTTCAAACCAGCGATAGGTATGGATATTAATGCACGCAAGTTTGATTTTGATTCAGGGTTTGGCAAAGAGCATTTTCGTGAGCATTATCCTGATCTTGATATTTATTTAGCGGCTAAATTTCATAAATATTTAGGCCTAGAAGGTGGCTATGAACAAGCGTTCAGTCAACAAAAGAAACAATTCTACACCAACAATTCGCCGGCATTAGGATTTCTCAATCCGCTTAATCCTTCTGAAAAAATGTTTTTGTCAGACGTTTTTGTCAACGGCTGGAATATTAATTTAGTCGGTTTTTATCCTATTTGCCCTAAACTGAGAACCGAATTAACCGGTTTAATAGGGGTGTCTTGGTTAAAAGCCCACTACAGCACAGTGGCCATTATTGATAATGATCCCGCAACACCTGTTGCGCAATGGGACAGTGATAACCGCTCAGTCTTTAGATTAGGGTTAGGCTTAAAGCAAATGATAACCGATAATTTTGGTTTGCGTGTGCAAGGGATCTGGGAAGATACCAAAAAATTGGGCGCCACCACGGTTGTCCCTGTTGGACAAGGCGGCACCGGTCCAGATGACACTTATACGGTCAACCCTCATAGCAGCTATTTATTGGGCGTGGGCTTCTTTTTTCAGATTTAATGATTAAAGAGCAAAAGAAAAGGGGCTATCTAGCCCCTTTTTTGCATTCAAGTCTGGCTATTTCAATTTTTTGACTTCTTGGTCAAATTTGGTTTTGTCATCCCGAGTAAACCCAGGTGTTGCACGCCAGCCATGCAATACAGTAGGAGTGGGTTTTGCTCCGCCATGTTGCTTCTTATAAAGGTCATAAGCTTTTTGAAGGCCTGCCACTTTATCTTTTTTCAATATAGTTTCAGGGGTCAGAGCCGCTTCTAGTGCTGATTGGGTTCGTTGCAAGCGTGCTTCTAGAGAAGTATCAGCTAAAAGACTGTCTTCTACTTCAATTCCAAGATATTCCTCAAATTCACTTAAAGTGCCTGTCAATTTGTCTAAAGCGTCCAGCCCTGCTTGTGCTATTTGCAGGTTGTTTTGGATGTTAGCAACCGCTTTTTGCGCAGCGGCAGCTACGGCTTGAGGGCCTTTTCCATATTGCATGCCTAAGGCTTTATCACTTGCAATTGCAGCTTGCAGTGCTTGTTCACGCCCTATCTCGAGTTGAGCTGCAATATCTGCTCCTTTTCTTTGCCCAAGCTTACCTGAATCTTGCAAAGTGAGAGGATTTTGTCCGGGGCTAGCCACACTAGGTTGCAGCCTAACCCCGCCGCTTGCAGCTGCTGCTGCCGATGGAGCGGCTGAAGCTTGTCGAGAAGTAGCAGGAACGGCTTGTACCATGTCGGTAACACTATCGAGTATTACCCGCATATTAAGCGTAACCTGTCCTGGCGCACCAGCTGCAGCAGAAGACTGGACAGAGACATTATTTCCTGCCGTTAAGGCTAAATTAGGATCACCTTGATAAAGTCTATCTAGTTGGTATTCAAAGAAGGGTAGACATTCTCTATCCTCAACCGCACCCTGTAAAAATAAACTAGGAAGACGATGATTAACACAATATTGACCAGCAGGCCTTGTTATCAAGCCAGTTGCAATGGCCATAATCAAGGTTTCATCAAACCCTTTTTCTTGTGCTAAATCCGTGTAAATTTTATAGACCCGCTTAGGAGGATATTTTTCATCAACGTCATTTTTTTCATCTTCCAAGACCATAAAATTGACTAAATTGTCGAAAAGAATACCGCTTATAAAACCCTCACTTGCCCATTTAGCAAGATTGATAGGTTCGCGTTGCAGTGTTGCATCCGCTGCGCGCTCTTTAAACCGTTTTAAAACATCAAATTTTGTTTTAAGAAAAAGAGAATTGGGATCAAGCGCCTTTTTTTGCTCAGTTAAGGCATTCATTTGTTGATTAAGGGCTTGGCTGTCTTGCTGAAGCTTCTCTGAAACCGCTTGTACCCTAGCAGGTATTTGTTGCATTTCTTGATCTAAACTCAAAATTTTAAGATCAATGGCGGTTAAGATTTTTTGTGGTATGCCAGGTATGGTTGCAAATTGTGCTTTTTGTTCAGCATATTTTTGTGTTTTGGCCTTGATAAAACTCATCCGAGCTTCAAACGCCTTTTTATTCTCATCACCTTGTTTTTTGAGTTTAGCGATTTGGCCATCACTAGGATCTTTAATCGCCTGAATTTGGTTTTTAAGCGGATTATAGATACGTCTTTGAAAATCACTATATTCATCTTCGTGCTGTCGCAATAAGGCCTTTAAGTCTTCCTGTGCTTGCTTATCCCCGCTCTCGGCTCGTTGTTTTAAGGCCTCAGCTTGTTGGACGATAACTGTAATTTTCTTTTCTTGATCAGGCGTGAGCGTAACAACAGGCGCGGCTACACCAAGTGCGCCTTTACCAGGAGGAGGCGGTGGGGGCGCTTTACCAGGAGGCGGTGGTGGTGGGCCTTGCATCATGATGATATTCTCCTAATACGTTTAATATATAATTTCATAGTTTAATTATATAGCCACCTAAATATGGAGATGCGACCATTGGTCAGCTAAAATGGGTATTTAGAGCGAAAAGGCAGAGCAATCGCTGTATATAATAGTAAAGACTGTGCACGGCCACAGTTCTTAAGAATAAAACTTCTTATAGGCACCGCTGTGTTTTATGATGGATCTTGAAGATGGAAACAAGGGGAAAAAGATGCCACAGAATAAATTTCTTAGCAAAAATGCCAGGCAATTTTTTCCAATAATATGGCTGTTATTGTTGACGGTCGTGGTTATTGCTTTAGTCGCTTATGCTCTGATAATGCATCATGCGTCCAAGAACATTGATTCGGAAGTCTCTGCTCAAATGATGCCGTTAACAGCAAAAACAGACATTCTGCAAAAAGAGTTGACGCAAAATCAAACGCAATTACAGGCTTTACAATCTCAATTACCCGCACTACATCAAAAGATGGTTTTATTGACTCAAAGTGAAGCTTGGCTTTTAGCAGAGGCGCATTATTTGGTCTTTTTAGCCAAAGAACGACTACAGCTTACGCAAAATGCCGAAATGGCCAAAACGCAATTAGAAGAAGCACTGGCACACCTTGCCCCCCTTCCTGATGACAAGTATGCCAGTGTAAAGCTAGCTTTGACCAAAGATATTGTGGTGTTAAGTCATCATCCTGTTCAAGAAAAAGAAACGCTTTGGCAAGAAGGTGAAGAGATAAAATCGCTTTTGAAAACACTGCAGTTTAAAACTTTAAATGAACCAGCTGCGACAGATGCGTCTTTATCAGATTATCCACGGTTGCAAAAAGTATTGTCGCAATTTGATGGGATAATTAAAATCACCCGAGAAAAAGACAATGCTATCCCTCAAGCTTTAGCCAGTTTAGAAAAAGCACAGCTGATGCGGATTTTGGCGCTCACCACAGAGCAAATTCAATGGGCCATTTTGCAAGGACAAGGTGAAATTTATCAAGAAAGTTTAGAAGATCTTAAAAAATTGCTAAACACTTATTTCACCGATGATGCTACTAGGCAAAATGTGCTGTCTCGCCTTGATAAATTAAGCCAACAATCACTTGTTATTACCATTCCTGATATTTCAGGATCGCTAGAAGCCATAGCTAAGGCTCAAGCGCAACTCCACACAAAAGAGAATGCACAACTCTCTGAGGGGCAAGCGAATGATACGATTAATTAAACTCGTACTTTTGTTAGCCTTAGCAGTTTGGATTGGCCTAACGCTACAAGGAAAAATGATTTTAGCGTTTTCAGGTTGGCGTGTTGATATGCCTATCTGGTTAGCTTTTTTGTTAGTGATAATGTTATTGGTCAGTGGGTATGCGCTTTTTCACATGCTCTCATCAATTATTCATTTCCCTTTTGCTTTGAAAAACGCCATCGTAAAATGGTTTCATGAACGGTATCAAGCACACCTCAGTGCTTCGAGCCAAGCTGTGATTGACTGGAAAATGAAGCTGATGCGAGAGACTAATCTCCCTGCGTTTAGGCAAATTCCATGGCGAGTCAGAAAAAACCCAGATATCATTTGTCTTTATGCCAAATTACTGGTGCAAAAAGGTGATCCTGTCAAAGCAGAGAAATTTATTGATAAACAATTGAAAAAGCAATGGCAAGAAAATTTAGTAAAATACTATGGTGAAATCAATCATCCTGATTTACCCAAATTATTAGTACGTGCTGAAAAATGGTTAAAAGTACATTCACAAAGCGCCGCACTGCTGTATAGCTTAGGCAGCCTTTGTGAAAAATTATCTTTGTGGGGTAAAGCGCAACGCTATCTTGAAACCAGTATCGCGCTTTCTCCTTCTCCTGAAGCTTATGCGAAATTGGGGGCGCTTTTAGAGCGCAGAGAGCAACCAGCCCTTGCCAGTGAAAGTTATAAAAAAGGATTATTGCTCACCCAAGAAAACAAAGGACTTGTTCCTCATGCGTAAATGGGTAGAAGGAAAGGTGGTTCGGCATAAAGAATGGGCACAAGGGTTGTTCTCATTATATGTGAAAGCTGCCATCAATCCTTTCCTGGCTGGCCAATTTACCCAAATAGGGTTACCTTTGAACAATAAAATGATTTTTCGACCTTACTCTTTTAGTAATGCCCCTTTTGAAGAAGAGTTGGAATTTTATTATGTCTACGTGCCAGAAGGGGTACTGACACCACATTTAGTTGCGCTCAAAGAGGGGTCTTCTCTTTGGGTAGCAGAAAAAGCATCTGGCCGTTTCTTGTTAGATGAAGTACCAGGGGCACAGACGCTATGGTTGATGGCAACAGGAACAGGTTTGGGTGTCTTTTTATCTTTTTTAAAAATATCTCAAACTTGGGAACGTTTTAAAAATATTGTTTTAGTGCATAGTGTGCGCACCGCTAATGCATTAAGCCACAGCTCACTTATTGCAGATTGGCAAAAGCGTTACCCTACACAGTTTCATTGGCTGCCGATTGTTACTCAAGAGAAGGGGTTTGATGCGCCCTCCAAACGAATTAATGTGTTATTAGAAAGTGGTGAGCTTGAACAATTAATGGATTTAACACTAACTGCTAATAATTCCCAAGTGATGCTCTGCGGTAATCCAGAGATGGTAAAAGAAATGACAGCATTGCTCAGTGCGCGTGGACTACAACTCCATCATGCCCATCAACCGGGGCAAATTCATATCGAAAATTACTGGAAGTAAGCTTTTTAGCTTGAAAATGCCTGAAGATTCTGTTATTTTTTACCTCCATGAAAATAAAACTCATTCACACATTGAAGAAAATAGGGCAAAAGATAGGCGCTTATCTTCATTTATGGTCTTTATTTATTAAGCTCGCCTTAAAGGGGGCAGAAGGGAGCGTGGCCGCTTCTCTATTATTGGCGCCTTTTTTCACTCACATCATGAAAATAGAGTTAGCTTGGCTGAATGATATAGTTATTAACAATTACTTCAATTGGCTCGCTCAAAAATATGCAGTGAAAAAAGTAGCGACAATTTCATCCCTTGATTTTTTTTCACCCACTTTCTTTACACAGCTTTCAACACGCAGGCGCAGACAACCAGAAAAATCGCGATTGCAAGAAGCGGATGTGATTTTAGTCCCCATTAATCAACACACGCATTGGTATTTATTAATTATTCAAAAAAGAGAAGATGATATTTTTAATTTGATAACATTAGATGGATTTAATAACATGCCTTTTCACCCTGCTCTTTGGCAAAAAGGGGAAGAACTTCTTGCATTTTTGCATCCTGAAACCTCTCACTCTCAGAGAATTTTCACCAAACAGAGCTCTCTTATTGTCAGGCAAAATAACCTTTACGATTGTGGCGCAGTTATTTGTTATTATGCGAAAGAATTTTGCGAGAAAATGCAGGTAAGCCAAGATCTAAAGTCTGCTAGAAATTATACACTTTTTCGAGAAGAGATAACGCAAGCAGTGGCGAGTCATTCAAAGGAAGTATTTTTCAACTTTGGGCGTCCTCTTGTGCCAGAAAAGCATGAAGAAGCGTCAGTCCCCCCTCTACTGCATACCATAAAAAACTATATTGGTTTCTAAAAATTTGTGCACTTTGCACGAGTCCTAACTGAAAGACAAGAATGTCAGTTTTTAAACGACATACAAAATCTACAGGCTAATTATAATTCAGCATGATGTCTCTCTTAACTGTGCAATCGTTACTTTATTCTCTCATGCATAAAGAAGGAAATAATTATGCTCAATTTTCTTGGCTTGAGTGCTTCATCCCGACAAGAGGCTTCCTCTGGTGAAAAATTTGATCACTTAGATGAATCAACCCAAAAAAAATTATTTGATTATGTTGCAAAACAGGTTGTTAAAACTTTAGGTATAGAGGAAGCAGCAAAATATGTGAGCTTTTTTTTACAAAAAAGATATGAGACAGTTAAGCCCAAAGAAGTATTTGAAAATATCAATTCGTTTGTTGTTGTTTTTGCTAAAGCGGTACTTGAGGCGGTAGATTATCCTAATGGTACAAATAAAGAAGAAATCTATAAATTATTGCAAGAGTATACAGAAGAGAAACATAGGGATTTGGATGCGACAGATCTTGGTCAAAAAATTGTACGCATGTTTAATAACATCCCTAACCCGGTTATAACGCTATTCCTTCCTGCTTATCATAGCTTTTTAAAGAATAGTAAAGATCTTGATAAAGACAAAAAGATTTTTAGAGAAGTTTTTTTTGATCGTTTCTTCAATGCGCCGA
Source organism: uncultured Gammaproteobacteria bacterium (assembly GCA_963803015.1). Taxonomy (GTDB): domain Bacteria; phylum Pseudomonadota; class Gammaproteobacteria; order Berkiellales; family Berkiellaceae; genus Berkiella. The sequence goes on from CAWDKV010000003.1 coordinate 105,756, forward strand.
TGCTTGATGCACCAGAAGAGCCTGCTTTAACGTTAGATTTTAAAATGGGGCTTCTTACTAATGCAAAATCACTAGATCCTTTTAAGAAGATGACCATCATGCTGGATGAAGCAAACAAAGCTTTTACTCAAATTCAGATGAATCCACAATCAGTGAATACAGCAAAAGCGATTTATGAGAGTCATTTTCAGTTTTTTCAATTTATAGCAAAACTGAATCAAGTATCCGGCATTTTTCGAATCTTGTCTGAGACTCTCAATCTCGAAATCCAAAGTGATTGGGGTTATATTTATTCAGATGTGGCGACTAAACTTGAGCAATTGGGTCAAAAGCTGGAGGGTAACGCGCCAAATAAAACACCAGAGGCCTTAAAAGGGCTTCTGATGGAAGGTCGTGAGACTCTTGAGGATACGCTTAAAACAGTTGTGAAAGATCCTGTAGATGGCTTCTCTCGTTTACCGAGATTAGAAGAAGAAAGCAGAGAACTTCAACAAAGAATTTATCAATTAAAAACAATGTTATCTAACTTTGAACAACTATTTAAACCTGCCTCACCCGCTAAAACGTTTTACCGTAGTGCTTTTGCAGATTGTCATCATCTTTTTCAAACATTCATCACAACATTAGTCCACAGTATAGCCGATGTAGACAATAACCAATTGTGGCAAGAAATTGAGGCTTGCCAAATTAAAGTGTCTCAAATTGTTGCGCGCTTTATTAATGAACCAATAGAAGGCTTGACTCCTTTACATCGCTTAGTGATGACGAGTCAAGTTGATCAACAGGATTTCCAACGACAGCTTGAATTTTTATTACGACAAGGGGCTGAAGTCAAAACGACAACGACAAATTATGAAAGAAAAACAAGCGGTAGATTGGCTACGTTATTCAGATCTGTTTTGCCAGCTTCTCAACCGCCGCTTAATGCTGAGCAATTAGCCGATTTATTTGGCAATGGCGCTGTGCTAAAGCAAGCCGAAGCCTCAATTAAAGCACAAGAAAATGAAGACGCGCAAACAAGTGCAAATATTTTAAAAGATTTGGCTTCAGAAGTGAAATCACGTACGTCATCCACTGCTTCACAGGGATCTTTTCCTCCCACAGATACTTCAGAGACATCACCTGCAGCATCAGATACTATAGAAGAGTCTGCACCTGAGCTAGCGCCTCCTCAAATTGCACTATCATGGCAAAAGGGTAATAAGCGAGAGCGTCGACAACGTACACCGGAAACGACACCCCGAAATTCAGGTGACAATACGGAGAAAGCTTCTCGTAAAGCAAGACGCTTTTGAAAATGACGTGAATTTCAACTTTAGCAAGTGGTGCCTTTTACCTAAAGGCACCACTTACTTCCCACCATAAACTGCTTACGGCTCCTCATCAGCACAAAAAATCTTAGTCCCTAACTCAAATGTCATTTTTTAAATGACAAAATCTATGAACTTATTGTAATCTTCCCAATTATAATTTTGCGTATACTCTTTCCATTTGATTTTTAGGCGTTGTTGCTTTCGCCTTCTCGCAATCCTCATTTACTATTATGTAAACTCCGGTTGCATAGCGAAGCGCCTAGCCTACGCGTGCCCCTTAAGGGTAAAAACCAAACTGGTTCGAGTATATATCTTGCAATGTAAGGAATTACTTTACTTTTCCACGCATAAAGAAGGATATAATTATGCTACATTTTCTTGGCTTGAGTGCTTTACCCCAACAACAAGAGACTTCTTCTAGTGAAAAACTTGATCACTTAGATGAGCCAACGCAAAAACAATTATTTGATTTAGTAGCAAAACAGGTCGTTAAAACTTTAGGAATAGATGAAGCAGCTAAATATGTGAGCTTTTTTTTACAAAAAAAATATGAGACCGTCAAACCCAAAGAAGTATTTGAGAATGTAAATTCTTTTGTAGTGGTCTTTGCCAATGCTGTATTGGAAGCGGCAGATTATCCAAATGGCACAAATAGAGGAGAAATCTTTAGTTTATTAAAGGAATATACTCAAGCTAAAAGTCAAGCATTAGACACGACTGCGCTTGCAGAAAGAATTGTACGTTTGTTTAATAATATTCCTAACCCAGTTATAACAATGCTGCTTCCTGCTTATCACAGCTTTATAAAAAATAGTACTGCTCCTGATAAGGATAAAAGGGTTTTTAGAGACGTCTTTTTTGATCGCTTTTTCAGTGCTCCCATGCAAAATTCACCAAATGAACCAGATGTGCAAAATTTATCTGTAGATTACAAAATTGCCCTTCTTACTAATGCTAAGGCATTAGATCCTTTTAAGAAGGTTACCGATATGCTGGATGTCGCAAACACACGTTTTACACAAATTGAAATGAATAAAGAATCGGTGAATACTGGAAAAACGATTTTTGAGAATTACCATCAATTTTTCAAACTTAGAGCAAGAGTGACCCAATTATCAGGCTTTTTTAGAAAATTAGCAGATACTTTTAACCTTGATATCGAATCTACATGGGGCACGGTTTATCTAAATGTGGCGACTCAACTAGAGGAATTAGGCAAGAAGCTAACAGATAATGCGCCGAACAAAACATCAGAAGCATTGAAAGTATATGTAACTGAGGGACAAAAAATTCTTGATGATGCGCTCAAAGCAGTGGTGAAAGATCCCCTTGATAATTTCTCATGTTTCTCTCAACTAGAAGAAGAAATGAGTGAATTTCAACAAAGAGTTTTTCAGTTAAAAACTATTTTGTCTAATTTTAAAGCATTATATCCATCCGGATCACCCGCTGGTATTTTTTATCATACTGCTTTGACAGATTGTAGTAATCTTTTTCAAGAATTAGCTATCACATTGGTCTACAATGTTGTTAATGTGAGCAAAGAACAAATATGGGAAGAAATTGAGGCGTGTCAAATTAAAGTGTCTCAAGTTGTGGCACGGTTTATTAATGAACCCATAGATGGTGTGACGCCCTTACACCGTTTAGTAATGTCTAGTTATGCGGTTCAACAAGATTTGCAACGACAGCTTGAGTTTTTGTTGCAACAAGGTGCGCTGACCAGTACGACAACAACTTATTATGAAAGAAAAAAAGGATTACTTTCATACCTTTCATCAAAACAACCAATGAATGTTGAGCAATTAGCTAAATTGTATGGCAATGATGTTGTACTGGCGCAAGCCTTAGCGTCAATTGAGGCAAAAGAAAACGAAACGGCTAGAAAGAATACAGGCGTGCTGGAAGCCATAGCTTTAGCCACTTCAACAGGATCACGACCGTCATCAACGACTTCAATAGGATCACACCCACCATCAACGACTTCAATCAGATCACGGACGCCATCTGCGACAATGGCCGTCATACCAGAGCCTGAGCTGCCCCTCTCTCCTCAGCTATCGTGGCAGAGGAGCAACAAAAGAGATCGAACACAACGTACACCAGAAGCGACACCGCGACATTCAGGTGACAACACGACAGCTAACACCACCAAATCAAGACGTATGGGATCGGGTTCAAACTAGGTTTTTTAAGTTACGGCGGGTGCTCTCACCCGCCTTATACAATCCAAAAAAATCACACTACGTAAGCACTGTTTTGATAACGACGCCCTAAATTACTGACTTCTTTGTCCAATGCTTGTATCACGGTCTTTTCTTCTGCTGCACGGTTTACGTTTGGTCCTTCTCTTCCCGTATCACGTTTAGGTTTATCTCTTGCTAGTGTAGTGCGCAAACCTTGAAGCAAGCTTATTTCTTTTTGAGCAATTTCAATTTGATAAGGCAACTCGGGTTCATCTACAATCGCGCGCTTAAAAGCTTGCGGTAATTTGTCAGCTTTAGTGTAATTGAGCTCTGTTTCCAGCTCTTCAATTCTTTTTAGAAGTTTTGCAAGCTGTGGGTCTTCTAGTTCATATTCGGCAGGAGCATCTGTTGCCAAAAGTTCTGACGGATCAACCACGACTTCAAGGTAAGGGGGAGCAGTGGGTGCTCCTGGAGTAGGGGAGAATACGGTTGCAGGAGGGCTTACAGAAAGTGCAGGTGCTGCCCCCGCTGCTAACCCTTCTTCTAAGCGAACACTATTTTCTAGATCAGGACGTGTTTTTGCACTCGCTTTTGATTTCGAAACCTTATTTTTGATGTTATCAAAAACCATCTTACTAGCAAAATATCCCATAACACCTATACATAAACAAACCAATAAGGGAAGGAGTAGCAAGCTTGCGGTGCCTACAAATAGAGATTTCCCCATGTAAAGAGCGCAGAGAGAAACCAGTATGGCGACTACAGAAAAGGAGAGAGGGTTTTGTTTGATAAAATCTCGTGCACGATTAAACAAGGTCAGAGTGGATTCAGCAATATTGGCAAAAGAATAGGGAGACTCTAAATGAGCCAGGTGTTTTTTACCACGAAATACGCTTACTATTCGAAACGTGCAAGCCGCCACTTCTAAGCCATCTCCAGGTTGAAAGTTGGCTTTTTGCTTTTCAGATAATTTGACTTGAGGTCCTCTGACTTTGATGATTAAGTAGGATTGATCTGACATAGCAGTAAAATCGTTAGCTTCATAGGCAGCGAGAGCGTCTTTAAAGCTGGCATATAATGTCACTAGATAATCATCAGGTAATTGAGAATGATCTGTAACGCCAAGCGCTTCATTTAGGATTTGATGGATATCTTTCCCCGCTGCAAAAGTATATGGATTGCTACTGACGAAATAATAGGTTGGCATCGTTAATTTCCCCTCATCGTTATTCCTTTTAACACAGCGAGCTATCATAGCAACGATTGTCAAAAGACAAAAGATTAATAGTGTCAAAGGTCATTAGCTTATAAGCTTAGCTAGTCGTATTTTGAGCTACCGTATTTTTATTCAGTAGCGATGTCTCTAGGATGTTATAGGTTTTTTTTAGGGAACTTTAAGGCACGAGAGGGAGTCTTTATAAAAGAGGCTATGAGAAGGTTGAGATTTTCGGGGTAAATATGGCAAATGGTGAAGGACAAGAAGATTTATGGAATGTGATTGAGGTTTCATTTGAAGCCGAGCCTGCTATTGCCCCGCAAAAAATAGATCCTGCCGCTGAGCCTGGAAAGGTCTGGTTAGAGATATTTGATGCTGTAGAGATAAAATTAGCGCGGATTAAAAGCCTTACCCTTAAAGGGCAAGTAATAAGCCAAGAGGATATCAGCAAGATATTAGGCTTGTACACAGAATTTGAAAATTTAGGGTTAGAAAAAGGAATAGATATTCTTTTAGATATCGTTTTATCTCAGCATGTCCAGGAACAAGAAATAGCGCTTACGAATTCTATCAACCAGCAATTTATTACTAATTTATTGAAATTAGAGGAAGAGATTAAAAAAAGCCATGCTCTTTATCCTAGAAATCAATTAATTATCGACGCTTTGCGCACTATTGGCGAAGGTTTAGAAAGCTTACATGCTATGGCAGAAAAGCCCTTACGTTTAGAAACGGCTGAAGAGACATTTACAGAGGTTTATCATGAATCATTATTGTTAATGGATCAGGGTATTCGGGAAGAGCAAGAAGAAGTTGAAGAACAAGAAAGTGAAGAAGAAGAGAGCGAGAAAGAAAAAGAACCCGAAGAGGAAGAAGAAGCACTCGAAGAGGAAGAAGAAGAACCCGAAGAGGAAGAAGAACCTGAGGAGGAAGAAGAACTACTCGAAGAGGAAGAAGAAGAACCTGAGGAAGGCGAAGAACCTGAGAAAGACGAAGAACCTGAGGAAGACGAAGAATCTGAAGAAGGCGAAGAGCCTGAAGAAGGTGAAGAGCCTGAAGAAGGCGAAGAATCCGAAGAAGGAGAGGAATCCGAAGAGGTGGAAGAAGCCGAAGAACTTGAAGAAAGCGAAGAACTTGAGGAAGGTGAAGAGCCTGAGGAAGGTGAAGAGCCTGAGGAAGGTGAAGAGCCTGAGGAAGGTGAAGAGCCTGAAGAAGGCGAAGAATCCGAAGAGGCGGAAGAATCTGAAGAAGGGGAAGAATCCGAAGAAGGAGAAGAATCCGAAGAAGGAGAGGGATCCGAAGAGGTGGAAGAAGCCGAAGAAGGCGAAGAACCTGAAAAGGAAGAATTTGAGGAAAGTGAACACGAAGAACACGAGCACGAAGAGCATGAACACGAAGAGCATGAACACGAAGAACATGAACACGAAGAGCACGAACACGAAGAGCACGAACACGAAGAACATGAACACGAAGAGCATGAACACGAAGAGCATGAACACAAAGAGCATGAACACAAAGAGCATGAACACGAAGAGCACGAACACGAAGAACATGAACACGAAGAGCATGAACACGAAGAGCATGAACATGAAGAGCATGAACATGAAGAGCATGAACATGAAGAGCATGAACATGAAGAGCATGAACACGAAGAGCACGAACACGAAGAGCATGAACACGAAGAACACGAGCATGAAGAAAGTGAGGACGGAGAAGCCGATGTTGAAGAGCATAAAGGAGAGCATAAAGAAAGAAGCGAACATCCCGTAAAATCAGAAGATCATACATCGCATCTGTTAATTTTTGATCACTTCCAAAGCGAACCTTATCTTCCAACAAAAGAGAGTCAAAACACGCCGACGGAAAATGTAAAAGAAAAAAAAGGAAAGCGTGGACCGGAGGAACCTACGCCAAAGTGATAAAGTAGCCTAAGCTGTCATTTAATCGTTTGAAGAATTATTTTTATCGACAGGGATCTTTTCCGGTGAAATCCAAACAACTTTGCCGTCTTTCCATTCACACACGGCGTTCCCAGCTAGTTTATGCTTTTGTAAAGCCGCATGGATCCCAGATTGTAAGATCTCTGTTACTTTACTTGGATGTTGAAAAAACTCTGAAATATCGACAATGGGTTTGTTTTTATTGATCATGATAAGTCTCCACAAGATGTTGCCAAGTGTCTTTATTTTCGATGTGAGAAAGAGAATGGTGATTTGAGCCAGAAGCAATAAGAGAGAGATGATTGATATTTGAGTTATCATGAAATTGCCAAGAGTTTGCAATGGGCTTATAAAGAGAAAAAAAGTTATTTAAACCTGCCCGATAGCGTCGTCTAATAGTTTCTTCAGGGATAGAATGCCCACCCATTTGTACACGCTCGCTCACACGAGAAATTGAAAGCTCAGCATTTTGCAACCATAAGAAAATAAGATGAAATTGATAACCTGTTTGTTTTAGCCTAGAGATTAAATTTAAAAAGGTTCTGCTGGCTAAAGTTGTTTCAAAAGCAAAATTGACATTTGCTTGTGAGAGATCATGAATGCGCTTTAGCATGATGCGTCCTGCTTGGATCGAAGCCTTTTCAGGTTTAAAGGCGCTTAAGCCTTGAGCTATAACATCAGCGTTGACATAGTCAACGACTTGTAAAGCGTCGCGTAATAGAGCCGGCGCGGCTGTGGTTTTGCCGGAGCCATTAGAGCCGGCAATGATGATGATATGTGACATTTGGGTGTAGATTAACCAACTAATTTATTTCTACTTCTGAATAAGCAAATTGTAATCTAAAAAGAGGATTTAAAGTTAATCTTAGCGGCAATGATGACTTTAGATCTCCTCTTTTCATCATTTACTAGCATAGAGTTATTTAAATTCATTATATGAAAATCCCATTTTTTAATAATACGGTGTCGCCACTTATTTATTAGGATATTTAGAGGTTGGTTTTGTCGGAGGGGTGATGGCAGGACAAGGCGTTTTAATACCTAATGGTTTCGCTTGCCTAGCTAAAAATGTAATGGGTGCTGGAGAGGCTTTAGTACGGGACTCATCTTGTTCTGCTGAAGGATTTAATGATAATAGTGGATTTCTTTGGGTAGAGCTTTTGGCAAGGGGTTGCCTAGAAAGAGATTGAATAGGCGTTATGGGATCAGCTGGTATTGAAGAAGATAATGTTTGTGGCGCCACGTTGAGTGGGTTCGATTGAGAAGATAATTCGTCGCTTTGAAAGTGTAGCCTTTCAAATTCAGCAACAGCTGCTTTGAATAGGTAGAAACGAAATAAGACGGGGAATTCTACTCCAGCTCTTTGATCGTTATTAGTACATAATAGTGAAGAGTAGAAATCTGCGTCCTGTCTGGTAAAGCCTTTTGTTTCATAGAAGAAATAGGCATCTTCACTTAATGAGAGAGAACTTTCAGGACCTACTACTGACATTTAAAAAATACCCCTACTTTTTCCACCTAGTCTACGCGTGCCCCTTAAGGGCAAAACCAAAGTGCTTTGAGTATATATAAGATTGTTATCGTCATTATTTTCCGATAGGCTAATGAATTAGTCATTGAATACTAAATACTACCATGCCGCATTTTAAAACACTTTACCTCATTAAACAAACAACCATTAGTCGATTAAGGTACATTGTATGTCTATCGTCAGCCTTCGAGAGCCGAATAGAGAAGATAAAATTGCTTTTTTAGAAATGACACAGCGTAGCACTCATTTCCATACACCGTGGGTAGAGCCTCCACGTACTGAGCAAGAGTTTAATGCTTATCTTGAGCGCCATCAGCTGTCCAATCAAAAAAGTTTTTTAGTCTTGATTGAACAAAAAACAATTGTAGGCGTTTTTAATCTCAATGAGATTGTACGGGGATGTTTTCAGAGTGCTTATTTAGGGTTTTATAGTGCAGCAGAGTTTGCAGGTAAAGGATGGATGAGCAAAGGCTTAAAATTAATTTTGCAACACGCTTTTACCGAGATGGGACTACATCGATTAGAAGCAAACATACAACCCCCCAACACACCCTCCCTTCATTTAGTGAAAAAAAATGGATTTAGTCAAGAAGGCTTTTCACCCCGCTATTTAAAAATTGATAAGGTTTGGCGAGATCACGAAAGATGGGCGATTACCATTGAAGATTGGCAGAATGGATTAAAAAACACTTCAGAGCAAGAGTGCTAACCTCTTTCTAGCGCTCTTTTCTTCTCTTGCCAACCCGAGTAGACTTGCGACAAACGTAGTGCCTCATCTTTTCCGTTAAGCTGTCTTAAATTTATCGCCTATTTAGCAAAGAATAAGGAGAGAATTATGTTAAGTTTTTTAACCTCCTCTGTCATATCTCCAGAGCAAGATGCCTGTTTAAAAGCGCTTGCCAGTATAGAATATGTTGATCAAGATAAAGAACAAAAAGCCCTGATGCTGAGTGCTATTGAGGGCATGGCAAATGGCTTGGAATTGGAAGAATTAGTCAGATTAACTAGCCTTATTTTGCTTAGACGCTTTGAAAGCGGCAAAAACCCAACTGAGTTATTTTCTCCCCATTCCTTTGCTTATCATCTTACCAAAATCGTATTGATAAAATTGGAATATCCTCTAGGAAAAGATGGCGCCAGCGATGTATCCTTTAAAATGAGAAACCCTGGTACCTTTTCTACTATTGTTACAACAAATCATCCTGTTGAAATTGATTTTGATCAAGCTGAATTAAATCACGATATACCCAGTTTAGTTCTCACGCTTTTAACACCTTGTTTTCATAAGATAGATCTAAAGCAATCAGAAGCTAAAAGGCGTTTTATGGTAGCCTTTTCTAAGGCTTTTTTCTTTGATGCTCTATTAGATCCAGCAAGCGCGACGATAGAGGCTAAAGTGGCGTTGAGTCAAAAAGCGCAAAGAGCAGATCTTTTTCTAGAACTCACGACAAAACTGGAATGGACTCGTAAATCATATCAACCAGTGCGGGTATCTCAAGTTGGCTTCTTTGTGACAGCTTTTCTGAGCGAAAAAGAGTCACAAATGGCAACGTTGTTTCAACGTGGGCTTAAGCTGTGTGAAGATTTAGTGGTGTTAGGACGAATTTTTAAAGAGATGGCATCTACTTTCGAACTACTCTCATCAGCATGGCAAGGCGTGTATAAAACAGTATCAGAAGAATTGGCAGCATCCCTTATAAATTTGACCACTTTGACACAAGGAAAATCTTCTGAACAATTAAGTCAAATATATCATGCAATTGCTGAGAATTTAAGTAAGCTGCTGACCAGAGTGATTAACAATCCGTTGAATGATGTCACACTTTTAATCAATTTGACGACAGAAATGGCGCCATTATTACGCAGAGTAACAGAACTTTCGGCTATTTTTACCATGATCGCTCAAGCCGCTGTTAAAGAATCTCCCGCCCATCAATTTTATGCAAATGGCGTAGTAGTATTGCATAAGCACTTAGAAGATTCTATGGCGATTTTAATCTATAACGTCGCCATTCTTGACAAAGCGCAACGAGATGAAATGCTCAAAGGCTATCACGCACAATTGAGTCGCCTATTAACCCCTTACATTGATAATAAGATTGATGATCTCACTCCTTTGCATCGAATGGTGATGCAGACATTTCAAGACAATGAAGCGCAAAGAACGTTGAAAGCGCATATAGAGCGTTTGTTATTAGAAGGATTTGATCTCAAAGCGACGACTACAAATTATAAAAATGGCCCATTTACTTTTTTAACCAAGAAAAGTCCTATCGATGTGGCGCAATTAGCCGAGCTATATGGTAATGCTGCATTACTAGAACAGGCAAAACAATCTGCAGAAATAAGAAAAGCGCGAGCGGATTTAGATGCAGTGTTTAACGCCTCAGACAGTGGAGAAGGTCTCTTTAGTATTGCTTCTAGAGCAGCAGAGGCTGCAGTAGCAATTGATACTACGATCCCAGGAACAGAGCTCCCTTTGCAAAACAGCGGCGAAGGACGAGGTACGAAAAGAGCGATGGGCACAGCATGCACGACTCCGGTAAGGGCTGCTCCCGCTGCTGCATCAGAGACAACGCTTGTCGGGATGTCAAGGAGCTCGGCACAATCGTCAGATGCAGCAAAGAAGAGGATTATTTCAGATGATGAGCAACGTGCGCCGGATACGGTGATGGATGGGGATCAAAGTGCCATGCCTGTCACGAGGACCAGCCCACCCTCAGTTGTAACAGTGAGAAGAATTGTTCGCCGGTAGTCTTATATATACTGCTTCCACTTTAAAATTAGGTCTCGTCTTTGCGAGCATCTGGAGGCAATCCATTTTTGTTTTGATATTTTGTGGATTGCTTCCTCTTCTTAGAGACGCAAGATCGTAGATGTTGTCAGTAGTAATAGTTTGATGTGCCTGCAACTGCTGCGACTGGAGCAGAGAGGATAAGACCAGCTAAGCTACCTAAGAAGAATCCATAAAATGGACCTACAATGAAACCGATTGGCCCTGCCACTGCTGCTCCAATGGGGAAACCTAAAACAACGCCAATTGCACCACCACAAATAACCCCTTTATCGAGAATTTGGTTGTAGGTTGCGCCTCCGGAAACAGCATATAACTGTTGATTTTCTATTATTCTCATCGATTACTCCTTTGTCTGCTACAGGAACTATAACTAAAAGGGTGAGATACTTTCAACTTTAGTTACAAATAAAAGTCATGCGAATAAGACAAGTGGCGCTTAGCTAGGCTTTAAGCGTAAAGGAGAAGGCGCTGTCTTTGTCTCTACAAGAGAAGGGGAATGGGCAGCCAAGGTTAAATCTTGTTGCAATAATGTCAATTGCTTATGCTCAAGTTTGAGGGAAATGAGTTTTGTGCGAAGCGCTTCTTTTCTTGTTTGTTGTCTTTGATGAAAATTCTCTTGGTGCGCAAATAATTGCTTGTCTGTTGCGTCAATTTGAGTTGTCATTTCATTTACTCTGTCAGAGAGTTCTTTATATTGTTTTTTAATTACTTCTAAAGCGCTATTTAATTGCTCATACTCTCTGCTTGTCACTGATAGAGGTATTCTTTTTCCAAGTAAGGTGCTGATTTCAGTTTTTAATACATTCGCTTGTGCGGCCAAACTATCTCTTTGAGTAACTTGTTCTATTCTTCTTTTAAACGTTGTTCTAATAGCATCGTCTAGTTGATGCAGCTCTAAGTCTTGAGGGTTTAAACTCAATTCAATTTCTCTTTTTTGTTTATTAATCATTTGTTCGATATCTTTTAAAAAAACAGGGTTTTTTACATAATCTTGAAGTAATCTTGCGACTGCTTCGGTTGAGAGTATGTATTCTCCCGTCTCATGTTTTCTTAGAATATCTTTCAGCATTTTTTCTAATGTATTTGTTTTGTTTGCCCCCTTTTTTTCGATAGTTTTGTTATATTCCTCAGCAGAACTTAATATGCCATAAACAATGTTGCTTTCCATCGCGGTAGATAAGTGTAAAATATGTGCTTGCGTAAAATTATTTCTTAAAGATTTTAGTCTCTCGTTGCTGGTCTCATTTAAACTTTTAAGTATTTGCTCTATCAACATATGGTAGCGCTGAATACGTTGCATGGGTTTGCTGAGATAAGAGTGAATATCTTGAGGTACACGCCCTAGTTCTTTTACTTTATTTTTAAAGATTTCATCGGCTTCAGGCGAAAAATGGGCTTTCCCTAATAAAAGCAGCATTTGAGTATAGGCATTTTTCATTTCAACTAATTTGGCAGTCCAGGTAATCGGATCTTCATTCTCCAACATTTTTGCAAAGACTTGTTCTTGAAGATCAACAAATGATAGAAAGGCTTCTTGCACTTCATACAGTTTATTCCGTTCACTTTCGTCTTTTATACGACTGATAGCGCTCGAGGCTCCTATTATTGCTGCTTCACAATCATCCAAAAAGTCAGCCTCTGTTTTCAGTAATTCACGATAAGGATTATTTTCACCTAGAGCGTGAAAAGAGGATTCCTTGGCTTTTGCATTTGCTTTTTTTAAACGGGCTGAGGAAGAATCAGGTAACTTTCGTTTTGACATGACCTTTGTCCATCTAGTGTTCCTAAACATAAGACAGTTGAAGGTTAAAGAAAATTCCCTATGATTAGAGTGTATAGTCTTCACATTATGGATAGGAATAAGCTGAAAAAAATGCCACTGGATAAAATGTTCATAGAATCAAAAAATGCCTACTAATAATAAGGCCACGTTAACTGGCATTGTCGCATTAATTTTTTGGGCAACATCAGCTTTAGTCATTGAATTAATTGGCTTTCTTCCCATTTTTGAAATGCAAACTATTTTATTTGTCATTGGCTTTGTTTTAGCCTTGTGCCTGTTTAGGACTTCTTTATTTACATCGTTTAAAAAAATTCCTTTTAGATTATTGTGTATTGGGGTGATAGGTATATATGGAACCAACACCTTTTTTGTTTGGGCTTTTCATTTTGCCCCCCCTGAAAAAGTCAATTTAATTAGTTATTTGTGGCCGATCGTGGTCGTTATTTTTTCATATTATCTGAATAATGAAAAAGTCAAACCACGTTATATTATGGGCATGTTAATCTCATTTTATGGGATCTTTTTTTTATTAAGTGATGATTTAAACGGGAATAGTTTTAGTTTGACTCACTGGCGCGGCTATTCTCTTTCTTTTTTAAGCGTACTGTGTTGGTCAATTTTTACGGTGCAAATTCGCAAATATTCAGATGTGCCTCTTCAGTTCATAGGTTTGTGCATTGGCATTTCTGGGCTTATTTCGCTATTAAATCATTATTTGTTTGAGGAATTTATTATTCCTGATATCTCGCAAGTAGGTTGGCTTTTTATTCTGGGCATGACTGCCCAAGGTTTGGCTTATTATTATTGGTACTGGGGGGTTCAAAGAGGAAATTATCAACTACTTTACATTCTTTCATTTTTTAATCCCATCCTTTCAACAGGATTGCTCGTTATGTTTGGCTATACACCAGTTACCATGCGACTATTAATTTCTTGTCTTTTGGTCTCGCTCGGCATTGTTTTTGCGGTACAAAATTACTCTTTAAGGAGAAAAGATCAGAAATTACCTGATCTCTAACCCAAATGTGTCATTGATCTCACTTGTACCCAAGCCGTTTTAATTTCTTTATAATCCATTTTTTACTCTAACAGAGATCACCTGATGTCAGTCGTTATTGTTATTCCTGCCCGCTGGGCTTCGACGCGTCTCCCAGAGAAAATGTTACTTTCCGAAACAGGTTGGCCGCTTATTCGGCATACAGCCGAACAAGCCGCAAAATCAAGATTAGCCGATCGTGTGATAATCGCAACCGATGATGAGCGGATTTTTAAAGTGGTGAAATCTTTTGGTGCTGAAGTGGTGATGACTTCAGTCGATCATCCTACTGGTACCGATCGCTTAGCAGAAGTAGCAGCAAAATATCTGGACCATTCAGATTTAATCGTCAATGTACAAGGTGATGAGCCAGAATTTGCCCCTGAAAAATTAGATGCGCTCATTTCGCTCTATCAAGGAACAGAGGCTGCTATGGCTACATTAGTCACTCGTTTCCCTGATACCCATCGAAATGGAAATGGCTCACCTAATGACCCCAATGCAGTCAAAGCTGTACTGGGAGCCAGTATCACAAAACCGCAAGACAATACGGTATTAGGTTATGAAGCGCTCTATTTCTCACGCAGTCTTATTCCCTACCCTCGTGATGACAAGGGAATTGTGCAAAAACCAAGTGACTACTTTTTGCATCTTGGGGTCTATGCTTATCGCCCAGATTTTCTTAAACGCTATGTCGCATTACCACAGAGTCCTCTTGAAAAAATAGAAAAATTGGAACAACTGCGTATTTTAGAAAATGGATACAAGATAGTGGCAGCGGTCGTAGACAAAGCAACTCCTGGCATAGATACGCAAGAAGATTATGATAATTTTGTTAAACGCTTTAAAGGAGCCAAGTAACGTGCGTTTTGTATTGGATCCTAAATTGGAGAGCGACTCAGATTGGATCTGCGATTTGCCTCTTTCACAAGTGCGGTTAAGCCATAATGCCGCTTTTCCCTGGATTATTTTAATTCCCAAACGAGCAGATCTGGTTGAGTTAATTGATTTGTCAGAAAGTGATACAGTGCAGCTATTTAAAGAAATCCGTCAGGGATCAAAAATTATGCAAACACTGTTTCATCCCAAAAAATTAAATGTAGCAGCTTTGGGCAATATTGTTGCGCAATTACATATTCACGTGATTGCGCGCTTTGAGTCAGATAAGGCGTGGCCAAATCCAGTATGGAATAGTGGCATTCAAGCGCACTATAGCGATGATGAAAAAGAAAAGAGAATACGATTATTGGCAGAAGCTTTACGGAAATAATACATGCGCAAAACTTGGCTTTTTCTAGATTTTGATAATACCTTAATGGCAACAGAGCAATATGCGGTGCCGACTTTGATTGCCCGTTTTAATGAATTATATGCCAAGGCTATTGGAAAAGAGCTCACCTTCACTGAGTTTAAAAATCATTTTCATGGTCAGGCACGAGAAACGCTTTGTGATAATCTCAGCAAGTATTTCAATGTTAACGTTGACTATGTCAAATTATATGATTCCCGCGAATGGCGCATTATGCAACACTTACAACAATTGCCAGAAGGGGTTCCGATGGCGCCGCAATTAATCGAGATCCTAAATAGTCTTGTTGCAAAAAATGTTGTACTGGCGTTGGTTTCTAATAATCCTATTCAAAGAGCACTGGCTGCTATGCGCTATGCAGCGAATGGGCAGGGTGAAGCATTAGCAAAATTATTTGGCACAAGATTCTTTGAAGCAGGTGAGGTACAAAAACCTAAACCGGAGGTCTATCTTCGCGCCCAGGCGCAATTAAAGGCTGATCCAGAATATAGCTTTGCAGTAGAAGATAGCCTCACGGGTGCCAGCTCTGCCATTGCAGCACATCTTAAAACTTTTGCCTTTACCGGATTTGCCGATGATCCTGAAACATCTAGAAAAAAGCTCTTGGAAAAGGGTTGCATCGCTGCTTTTCATCATTGGGAAGAATTTTTGAATCTTATGAACGAGAGAGTAGAAAACAATAGATAAAGTGATTTTTTTGGAGAAAAAAGATGCTCGATACATTGATTAATCATCTGGATGCATGGATAAGTCCCGAGATTACCTTAGCGATTGCCACAGGAATTAGCATTGGGGCCCTAAGTGCCTCTTGGTTTTGTTTGCGCTGTGTAAAATTAATTAGCGCACAGTTGAAATGTAGCATTGATTTGGTAAATATGAGTGAAAAAGCTCTTTTTATTAGGAAGATCGTTCAGAAAAGTGAAAAAATAGTTAGGTATTATGAGAAATTAAATACTCTTTTAAAGAAAGCCACGCAATATCATCCTCAGGCAGCCGCAAGAGAAGCGCAAGAGATAATTGACTTGTATGATGGTAATGTTGAATTTTTAAAACAAGCATGTGATAAAGCAAATTCAGCGCGAGAGATGGTATTGAGCAGGTTAGAGGCACTAAAAAAAGGTCAAAGCATATCTAAAGAAGAGCATGACAAATTAAAGGCACTGGATTTGGAAGGGGTAGTCCAGGAATTAAAAGAAATCAAAGGAGAGCTTAAACAAGTCTCAGTTGCCCTAAAAGAGATATTGGAAGCGCCTCCTGAAGTGGAAAAGACACCAAGTGCAGCATCAGCAAAAAGTGACAGTGTTTTAACCAGCCTAAAAGAGGGGGCAGCCGTTTTATTTGGTTTTAAATCAGAAGTTCCGAGTTCCAAAACATCACAAGCCCTCCACCTTAAAACGTCAGACGCTAAAGCGAGAGGAAGGTCACAAGTAGCTAGAACATGAGTAGCTGCCACACCGCTATCATAAAATATTAGTTAAAAGATACTTTGTAATTATTTTAACTAAAACCTAGAAGGGCACACAATATTGTGGTAAGCCCTTGCATTCCTACACATGTTCTGGCATGGTCGCGCAGGCAAGATCTCACTTAGAATAGCTGCAGATAGTTTGATAACAAAAGAGGATGAGGAAATGGAACTTAATGTATTTATATTAGGGTGTGCGTGCATGGCACTCCTGTATGGACTTTATGCAGGGAGACAAGTATTTGCTGCAGCGACAGGCAATGCCAGAATGGCTGAGATAGCGGCAGCCATCCAAGAGGGAGCAAACGCTTATCTCAATCGTCAGTACACCACCATTGGGCTTGTTGGGATAGTTGTAGCAGCTTTCCTCACCCTCGTTCTTGGCATGTATGCAGGGATTGGCTTTGCTGCGGGCGCTATACTCTCTGGCCTCGCGGGTTATATTGGTATGTATGTCTCTGTTCGCGCCAACGTGCGCACAGCAGAAGCGGCTCGCTCAGGTTTGCATCGTGCTTTAGATGTGGCCTTTAAAGGCGGCGCGGTGACAGGCATGCTCGTCGTCGGCCTTGGGCTATTAGGTGTTACCAGTTATTACCTTATTCTTAAAAACATCGGTCTTGCGCAACGTCCTATGATGGAGGCGCTTATCGCTTTGAGCTTCGGTGCTTCCTTAATTTCAATTTTTGCACGCTTAGGCGGCGGGATCTTTACTAAAGGCGCAGATGTTGGTGCTGATTTAGTGGGTAAGATTGAAGCAGGTATTCCAGAAGATGACCCTCGTAATCCGGCAGTGATTGCTGATAACGTGGGAGATAATGTCGGGGATTGTGCTGGCATGGCCGCCGATCTCTTTGAAACCTATGTCGTCACTATTGTGGCAACCATGTTGCTTGGCGCCATTTTTGCAACAGGCCAACAAGCTGAAACCTTAATGATGTATCCTTTATTAATTGGTGGTGTTTGTATCTTAGGCTCTATTGTCGGCACTTTTGCAGTCAAGCTCGGAAGTTCTAACAATATCATGGGCGCGCTCTATAAAGGATTGATTGTTTGTTCCCTTCTTTCTGCAGCCTTGATAGCAGGGGCAACTTATTATCTTTTCGGATTAAATGAAGAAATAGTGTTAAACCAAGGCTCTACCACAGGGATGAAGCTTTTAATTTGTGCTTTAACAGGTCTGGGTGTGACCGGCTTCATTGTTTGGATCACAGAATATTACACCTCCACGCGTTATAGACCTGTGCGCAGTGTTGCCGCAGCTTCTGAAACAGGACATGCCACCAACATCATTCAAGGGATCGCCGTTTCTATGGAAGCGTGTGCTTTACCCGTTCTTGTGATTTGTGTGGGTATTTTGATTTCTTTTATTAATGCAGGTCTTTTGGGCGTGTCTATTGCTGCAACGGCTATGTTAGCTCTTGCTGGGATAATCGTTGCTTTAGATGCTTACGGTCCTATCACCGATAATGCTGGTGGCATTGCAGAAATGTCAAACCTTCCGGCTGAAGTTCGTGTCGTCACCGATGCACTGGATGCCGTTGGCAATACCACAAAAGCAGTCACCAAAGGTTATGCTATTGGATCAGCTGGTTTAGCAGCGTTAGTATTGTTTGCAGCTTATACTGAAGATTTGAAATATTATTTTCCTGATCTCAACATTCAATTTACTTTAAGCGATCCCTTTGTCGTCGTCGGTCTCTTTGTGGGCGGTCTTTTACCCTATCTTTTTGGCGCCATGGGCATGAAGGCTGTGGGCAGAGCAGGGAGTAAAGTTGTTATCGAAGTACGACGTCAATTCCGTGAAATCAAAGGTATTATGGAAGGCACAGCGAAACCTGAATATGGCCGTGCTGTTGACATGTTGACTAAAAGTGCGATTAAAGAAATGATCATCCCCTCATTGCTGCCTGTGTTAGCACCGGTCGTCTTGTGGACAGTGATTCGAATGGTCTCTGGCATAGAAGCAGCCTTTACAGCGCTTGGTGCGATGTTACTGGGGACGATTGTGACAGGCTTATTCGTTGCGATTGCCATGACTTCTGGTGGTGGTGCTTGGGATAATGCTAAAAAATATATTGAAGATGGTCACCATGGTGGTAAAGGCTCCGATGCGCATAAAGCGGCTGTGACAGGAGATACTGTAGGCGATCCGTATAAAGATACGGCAGGTCCTGCGGTGAATCCAATGATTAAAATCATCAATATTGTTGCATTATTAATGTTAGCGATATTAGCGCATAGTCACTAATTTTTCTTTTTAAAAAAGCCCTATGCAATATTGCATAGGGCTTTTTTTTTGCCTTGAAAAAATAAAACAGCAAAAAAAAATTTTACCTTAAAATATGGTCTATTGTGAGTATTGGTTATTCACAGTCATATATGAGGAGAATTTTATGAATAAAGATATAGTGCAAGGTCACTGGCAAGAAATTAAAGGTAAATTAAGACAGCAATGGGGCGATTTAACAGATAGTGATATTTCTCGTGTCAAAGGAACCAGACAAGAATTAAGAGGATTAATACAACAAAAATATGGATATGAAAAAGATAGAGTAGAAAAAGAAATAGATACTTTCTTATCAAAAAATGGCTGGAATGAAGAAGAATAAATTCAAAATTTGAGTTTATTTGAAGGCAATTTGTGTTTTGTAATTGAAAAAGCCAAATTGCCTTATTACTTAAGTGCTAGGTGTTAATTATATTAGTAATAATATCGATATTTTCTCATATGTAATAAGTGCCAGGGTTTATGTGGCGCCGGTTTAATTTAACCCAAAGGAAAAGTGTAGTGCTCCCCATTTAGACCGGTCCACCTAGTTGTAAATTAACGACTAGTAATAGGACTATCAATATGACTATATCTAAAGCTTCTAACATCACCGAAGTTATTTGTTCAACCCAGAGAAGAAGACGTTGGACTCCCTTTGAAAAACAACAAATTGTTCAAGAAACCTACCAACCAGGCGTTTCAATCTCGTTTGTGGCGCGAAAACATGATATACCTCCAAGCCAACTATTTTATTGGCGAAGAATCTTGGAGAACGGAGCCATGACTGGAATCAAATGTGAAGAAGAAGTTGTCCCTCAAAGCGAAGTAACAGCACTTAAAAAGTATATTAAGAGACTGGAGCGCACATTAGGTCAAAAGACTTTGGAAAATGAAGTTTTACGAGAAGCAGTTAAAATTGGTCGCGAAAAAAAACTTATCTCGCGGCAACCCTTGCCCGGTCTGGAAGATTTGGATTAAGAGTTATTTCTCGAGTCTTACAAGTAGCTCGTTCACACTTAATGGTGATGGTAAAAGCGATGATAAAACGAGTAACACGATACAATAAGCAGCAGGATAATGAACTACTGCCTTATATACGAGAAATTATTGACATAAAACCAAGCTATGGTTACAGAAGAGTAACTGCTTTATTGAACCGAAAATTAATGGAAAATAATCAAGAAAAAGTAAATCATAAGCGAGTTTATCGCATTATGAAGCAACATGGATTACTGCTACCAGTTTATGGAAAAAAGCCCCAGAGAACTCATGATGGCAAAGTTATTACCTTAAAAAGCAATACTCGCTGGTGTTCTGATGCTTTTACCATTCAATGCTTTAATGGTGATAGAGTATTCGTGGCTTTTGCCATGGATACCTGTGACAGAGAAGCTTTAAGGTATGTTGCATCAACCATTGGCATCGATGGCGCAGCTATTCGAGATTTAATGCTAGAAAGCGTTGAATATCGATTTGGAAAAGTATTAAGATTGCCTCATCAAATTCAATGGCTAAGCGATAATGGTCCTTGTTATGTTTCTCATGAAACAGTAGCCTTTGCAAGAAATCTAGGCTTTGAGGTTTGTACCACACCTTCCTACAGCCCTGAAAGCAATGGCATGGCGGAAGCATTTGTGAAAAGCTTTAAGCGGGATTATGTTTGGTTTGGAGACCTTAAAGACGCTATTAGCGTTATGAAGCAATTACCACAATGGTTTGATGAGTATAACGAGAATGCGCCACATAAAGGTTTAAAAATGATGTCACCTCGGCAGTATTTGAGGGTATCAAGCGGGAATTAGGTGGTTCGGTTTAGCAGGGGCAACTCCAAAAAGATATGAATGCAATTCAATTATTGTTAGCAGATCATCGTAAAATGAAAAAGCTAGTGAGTAAATTATCCAAAACAACGGAACGAGCGATTCAAACCAGAAAAGAATTATTCAAAATTATTAAATACGAAGCCAAGCTGCATGAAAAAATAGAAGAGAAATATTTTTATTCTTACTTGAAGGAATACCAACAAAGCCGACCTAATGCTTTTGAACATCATGAGGAAGTAGCTTTAATGGAGCATATGATTATTCAATTAAGTCAAATGCCTGTTAACAAAGAAGAGTGGACTGCAAAGTTTACAGTTTTTAAAGAATTGAATGATCATCACATTGAAGAAGAAGAAGATGAAAAATTCCCTCAAGCGATAAAATTGCTCTCAAAAGATGTCTTAAATCAAATCGGACAAAAGATGCTAGTTTTTAAAGAAAAACATAAATAAGATGAAATCTAAGTAAGGTTACTTTTAAAATAATTGATAAAGTTACTGTCTAAAAAACAGACTATACTCAAAGATGACTCTATCTTTCATTTATTTGTAGGTAAACTTAATTAATAGGTCAGCGAAAATTCAATTTTAAACCTTTAAGGAAAATCATATGAAACTTCAAAAATTAGCAATGGGAATTATTTGTTCAACCTTGGCTTTAAGCGCGGGCAGTGTTTTCGCGGACACGCCACCTGACAGTAGCCTCAAAATGTCTCAGATTTTGCAAAAAATTCAGCAAGAAGGATATTCCATTATCAAAAATATTGAATTTGAAGGAAAAAGATACGAAGCAAAAGTAATTAAGCATGATGGCAGTGATGTTAAACTCGAACTTTCCGAAGGTGGCGATATTATTGCTCCTAAAAATGAAGAACGTAACTTCACGATGGTTGAAGCTGTTCAAAAGGTAGAAGCCGCCGGTTATAAAAATATTTATAAAATAAGTGCAAGCAAAGATAAATACGAGATGAAGGGTTATGACAAAAACAATAAGAAAGTAAGTCTAGATGTGGATGCTAAGACTGGTAAAATCAAAGAATAACTTATTGATTTCCAAAATGCATCCCACACAAGTGGGATGAGAGTGTTCACTGAACTGTGTCAGTCTGAAGTAAAAAAGCCGACGTTTTAAAACGTCGGCTTAATTCTATAAAAAATTCTTAATAAATACCAGAAATTATTTACCTTGTCCTTCACTGCGAGAAGCTCTTAGAAATGAAGCAGTTTAAGCCATCGCCACAGTCGCTACGATCTTTCGCGATGACGGGGCCTAGGGGCCTATCTGAGAGGCAACTTTAACCTGCCCTCAAAATGGAGATCCATCTGGCCAATCGTTAGCGCCCAATTATGCAATGGCTGCTTCCAGCGTTCTTTGATTTTCTCGCAGGCACAGTAAATGAGCTTAAATAGAGCATTTTCCGAAGTAAAGGCTCCTTTTGTTTTGGTATATTTGCGAACCTGGCGATGAAATCCTTCAATTGGATTTGTCGTGTAAATTATTTTTCGTATGTCTTTGGAATACTTAAAATAATTTGTTAGATTTTCCCAATTTGCGGACCACGATTTAATCACTGATGGGTATCTTTTACCCCATCTTTCTTCCAGCTCAAGAAAATAGGCTTCGGCTAATTCTTTAGTATCTGCTTGATATACTTTCTTCAAATCTACCATAAATGGTTTTTGCTCTTTACTAACAACGTATTTGAGTGAATTGCGGATCTGATGAACTATGCATAGTTGTATTTCAGTTCTAGGGAAAATTGTTTGTATTGCTTCTGGAAAGCCTTTTAAACCATCAATACTGGCTATCAGAATGTCCTTGACTCCTCGAGCTTGCAAATCAGTTAATACTCCTAGCCAAAAATTTGCACCTTCACTTTCTGATACATAAAACCCTAAGACATCCTTGATTCCCTCTTGATTAATTCCAAGAATGTTGTAAACAGCTTTGGTTTCAACTTTCCCATTTTCACGGGCTTTAAAAAACATGGCATCTAGAAATATAATGGGGTAAATCGCTTCTAGAGGCCGATTGCGCCATTGGGTAACCATCGGTAGAAGCTTATCCGTAACCGCACTTATTGTTGCTGTAGATACTTCAACACCATACATTTCTGATAAATTTGCCGCTATATCTTTATAGCTTGTACCAATGGCAAATAAACCTAATATTTTGTCATCAAGTTCATCAGTCAAAATGGTTTGTCGTTTTTTAACTAGCTGAGGTTCAAATGTGCTATTTCTGTCGCGGGGAGTGGTTAGCTCAAATTCTCCTGAACCCGATTTAACTATCTTAGTTGTCTTACCGTTTCTTCGGTTAGGGATTTCTGAAGCGGATTCTGCTTCAAGATGGGCGTCCATTTCTCCTTCTAAGGCCGCTGTCATTACTTCTTTTATTAATGGGGTTAGAACACCGTTCTTTCCATTTAATGGTTTGCCTGCTTTGATATGCTCAAGAATTTTAGCTTTAAATTCGTCAAGATATCTGATATTGGATTTAAAGTAGCATTTTCTTTTGACATGTTCAGTTCCTTTAGATTTTAGTTAATAATCTATCAGAACTGACACAGTTTATCTAACACTCCCAGTGGGATGCATTTTCTAAAATTTTAAGCGTTTTTTCAATAATACCCGCAATGGTTACTAACTCTTACTTTGATACAAAAAAATCAATAAATTTTCTGATCTTAGGCTGTAAATATCTGCTTTGTTCGTAATAAAGAAATACGGGTATAGGCGTTTTATGGTATTGCGGTAAGATTTCAATTAATTTTTTACTAACGAGTGCTTCTTTTACAATATAATCATGTAATTTCACGATGCCTAACCCTTGAAGAGCACATTCTAGCATAGCCCTACTGTCATTTAACCAAAGTAGAGGTTCAAGATGTACTTCGGCTTCATTCAATTTTAAAACATTATCTGGTCGTCTCATATTATGCGTGATATAAGCATGTTTGCTTAAATCAGCAGGGCTTTTGGGTGTGCCTCTCTTTTTTAAATATTCAGATGAGGCGCACAATACATATTGCGTTGTTGCGACCTGACGTTGTATTAAGTGGGGTGGCGCTTGCATGGAAATACCAAAAATTAAATCAATGCTTTCTTCAGCCAAATCAGGAAAGCGCTCAGCAAGCTCTAATTTGAGACGTAATTTTGGGTTTTGAGCCATAAATTTTTTTAAATGCGGTAAAATAGTTGTTTTTGCAAAGTAGCGGTTACTCATGACATGCAAGACGCCCCTTGCTTCTTTTTGACTGCCCGCAATCTTCTCTTCTGCCTCTTGTAGGTCCTCAATCGTTTTTTTGCATTGATAATAATATTCTTGGCCTACTTTGGTGAGAGATAATTGTCGAGTCGTGCGATGGAGGAGATCTGTTCCTAATACCTTTTCTAAAGAGGAGATTTGTCTACTCACCGCAGCAGTTGAAATGTGTTGTTTTTTACCAGCACGGACGAAACTCATTTCTTCCACAACGTTAATAAAAGTGAGAATACAGCTTAATTTATTCATAAAAAGCACCATTGTTACATTTTGGTTAACAAATGTTATCTAAATTGTCTATTGTTGGCAACTTAGTTAATAATTATACTTTCACTATTCTGATCAAACCACAGTAAAGCATCATGTCATCACCATACAAATTGCCCTTTTTGACCTTAATTTTGCTGATTTCTTTTGCGTCAGTGAACGCGGTGTTATTTACGTCAGCGCTGCCAGATATTGCCGTTTATTTTGGAATAAGCGATGAAACGGCGCAATTTACGCTGTCTTGGTTTTTAATTGGTTATGCTGGAGGGCAATTGATCTATGGCCCTCTTACCAGCCGATTAGGCAGAAAGCGGGCACTTTATACTGGAATAATATTACAAATTTTAGCGAGCCTTTTTTGTGTTCTCTCTGGGTTAATCCATGCCTACCCACTTTTAGTGATAAGCCGCTTTTGCTTAGCGCTGGGTTCGGGCGTTGGGCTTAAGATGACGTTTACCTTGGTCAATGAGTGTTATGAGGCAAAAATCGCCAGCCAAAAAATCGCTTATTTGATGTTAGCATTTGCGATAACGCCAGGCTTGAGTGTGGCGATAGGGGGGCTTAGTAATGCTTATTTTGGCTGGATGAGTTGTTTTATCCTCGGAGCATTTTATGGCTTTATTTTGCTGTTGCTTTGCTTAAAATTACCGAAAATGGATACAAAATTAGAGCATGATGCTTTTCGGCTCTCTCATTTACAAAAAGCATATGTGGCGCAATTTAGCAATAGATCTTTAGTGGTAGGTGGGTTATTGATGGGGAGTGCCACTAGCTTTGTTTATGTATTCGCAGCCTTAGCCCCTTTTATGGCCATGAATATCTTGGGATTAAGCAGTGAACAATACGGGTTTGCCAATATATTACCGTCATTGGGTTTAATAATAGGCTCATTACTCTCTGCGCAATTAATCAAGAAATATACACTTCATTTGTTAATTAAATGTGGCATCATTATTGCCACCCTTGGCGCTATTATCATGACATTTGCCATTTTAATATCTTATTCAGTGCAGTGGTCTTTGTTTTTGCCGATGGGGATTATTTATATTGGTTTATCGATGATTTTGGCGAATACCTCTACTTTAGCGATGAGTCATGTCAGTGATAAGGCCCATGGATCTGCGGTCATGAATTTTATCAATATGGGATTGGCGACAGTCATCGTTTTAGGATTGAGTGCGCTGAACATAAAAATGTTGATATTACCCGTAATAAATCTCATTTTATGCGTCCTCATGGTGCCACTCTATTGTTTTTTAACAAAAAAAT
The DNA here is from genome assembly GCA_963803015.1 of uncultured Gammaproteobacteria bacterium. Classification (GTDB taxonomy): domain Bacteria; phylum Pseudomonadota; class Gammaproteobacteria; order Berkiellales; family Berkiellaceae; genus Berkiella. The sequence continues at coordinate 131,224 of CAWDKV010000003.1, forward strand.
AACAGTTTTATTCATTTTTCCTTGATTTTTACCCTTGAAAAGCATTACCTTGTTTTTTTATACAGTAGTCTACTTTACGAGGTTTTTATGCTTTCTGCTTCCCCCAAAAGATCAACCGCATCCCAAGATACTTCCCTACCAAATGGCGCATATACACAAAACCAAGTACGTCAATTGTTGGAAGTAGTAAGTTATGGCGATTTTATCGGTTTTCAAGCTCCTGAAGTTTTTTTAAAAGGGGCAGGGGATGGGCTCACTATTTTGGAGAGGATGGTATCTCTCATTTTGGATAAAGAACCAACAGCAGCTTATGATCGCACTTCTTACATTGCACGGATTAAAGCGGCTATAGCGGAACGTGATGCAACACTCCCTAAATTCGTAAAGCTTCTTGAGGCTAAGAAAGAGACACTCAAAGAGTTAATACAAAGTGGCGTGCCAGAAGAAGAGATGGTAGATCTACAAAAAGAAATAAACAACTTGAAACTGTCAACCACTGAAATTGAAGGGTATGATTGGGCAGTGATATGTAAACTTGCGATGCAAAAGGGAAGAATATTAGGTGATTCATTGGCAGCCAATGTTGCAAGAAGAATTTTTTTAGAGGAAATAAAAGACTTATATCCCTCTTTTCAAAGGAACGACGAATTCAAGCCTGCCAAGAGAGGTGAAGAGTCTGCCGTGAAGTTTAATGAAAAATTTGTGCGTCCCTTAGTTAAAAAATTTATTGGGCAATTGTTGGCATGTGGAGATAGTGCAGCAGCAGAGATTATTCATAATTATCTTCATTTAGCTTTTCGTTTGTTAACTGAAAATACGATAAGTGAAATCAATGTGGCCATGACCTTTGCGCCAGGGTTATTTGAAGGAGTAGGTGTTTTTCAAAAAATAAAAGAATTGATCCCTCTTGAAGAACCGGATAAAACGAAAACCTTATATCGCTTTTTGCAAGTTATCCTGACAAGTGTCATCGGGGATATTACTTTTAGAACACAGTTTAACCAAGAATCCTATCTTAATCTAAGACAGTCAAGATTTGCGGCGGAATTTGAAAAGGCAGAAGAGCAAAAAGCGATACTGCGGGCTTCGGGGAATAGAAATAGTATTGCCTCATTGTCGGGTAAATTAGCCAATTTCAGTCTTTTGCCACCAAGCGAACCTCAAACCAAAGCACCCCTCATCTTTATGGAATCAGCGCTTACCCCTTTTACATTAGCTGCCTCAACTGCCTCAGTTACACCAGTTACACCAGTTACTCCAGTTACTCCAGCTGCTCCAGCTGCTCCAGCTGCCTCAGCTACACCAGTTACTCCAGCTACAGGCCCTTCAACAGTGTCTTTTGCTGATTCAGTAAGTGCACCTTCAAATAGTAATGGAAAAAAGAATGGCCGAAAGGGTTGAGAGAGGCTTTAAGTATAACCTGGGCCCTATAAGCTCATTTCTTTAAATCGAACAAGCGTTACCTTCGCGGTGTTAAGCGCTTGTTCAAAGTCAGGGCTTTTTAGGTAAGTATATTCATGCCAACGTGATAAAAAGATAGGGTCATGTTCTTTTAAATTTGAAGCACTGAGAGCTGGGTGGCACATTATTAAAGTGCCAGAAGAGATTTGCTGTAAACAATGTTGAAAGAAGCGGGGATAATTGGCATTTTGTTTTAATGAGTAAAAACCAGAGAAAAAAGGCGGGAACGTAAAACCTGCTGCCATGGCTTCTTTTTTAAAACCGACGGCTAAAAAACGCAAAACCAGTGCTCTAAGCAGAGCATCATGCCCGGTGAGTGGCGGACAGGCTAACCTCAGATAAGGTTTTTTATCAGGATAACGCTGATGTAGCGTCTTGAGAACGACCTGGCGAATACCTGGAAACAAGTGGACATGATGATGGCCATCTACAAAATTGGGTGCCCTATTTAACGCCGATTCAAAAAAATCTAGCTGAGAGTGGAGTTCTTTTGTGATGCTTTGAACACTGTATCTTCCGGTTAGGCTTTGTGCTATCAAGCGCGTCAATTTTTTGTCATCAGAGGCAAAACCATGGGTTAAATTAAAGTGCAGTCCCAAATCGATGTCTTCAGAAACCGGCAATAAATCTTGGGCGTGGTAAAACCAATGTGGACTTTGTGTCATACAGCTGACAGCAGATAATCGCTTAAGCTGTACTAAATCTAAAATCCCTTTACTGATAGCTGCAGATTGAGCATAGTCATCAGCGCAAAGAATGATCTGTTTTGATGTTGGCATGCATTCAACTATTGAGGTGGTCGTTATCAAAACCATATTGTTTTGCAATAACATAATTAGGACGCTCTTTTACTTCAACGAAGATCCGAGAAATATATTCTCCTAAGATCCCAATAGATAAAAGCTGCAATCCCCCTAAGAAAGTGATGGCAACAGCGAGCGTTGCCCACCCGGGTAGATTAGCGCCAAAAACAAGGGTATGTAGGGCAATATAGCTGCCATATAAGATAGAGCAAATGGAAATGAGCCCGCCTAAGATCCCGCTGACTCTTAAGGGTAAATCGGTAAAGGAAGTCAGACCGGTTAAAGCGAGCTCAGAGTATCGTCGAAAATTAAATTGTGACTGACCTTGTTGGCGTACTTGTGGTTCGTAATAAACCGCTTTTGATTTAAATCCTATCCAGGCATATAACCCTTTCATAAATCTCGCGCGCTCGGGTAGAACTCTTATCGCCTCTACTACTCTTTTATCCAACAAACGAAAATCGCCAGCATCCGGCGTGATTTTGATCGGACTTTTGTAATTGATTAAAGCATAAAAGCAAGCGGTCAATTTGCGCTTAATAAAGGATTCATCTTTTCGGTGATTGCGAATAGCGTAAACCATGTCATAACCAGAGCGCCATTGATTCAAAAATTCTTCAATCAAAGAAACAGGATGCTGGCCATCTGCATCCATAATGATAACAACATCGCCTTGCGCAAAATCTAAGCCAGCGGTGATAGCATATTCTTTGCCAAAATTTCTAGATAATTTGATTAACTTTGTAGGATATTGCTTATTGAGTGCAATAGTAGTGGCACTTGTCAAATCACGACTGCCATCATCCACTACGATGATTTCAAGTTTTTTAGATAAAGAAGATAAGGTTTCATAGAGTAAAGGAACCAACAATGATAAGTTATCACTTTCGTTGAAAGCAGGGATAACACAGCTAATGCTGGAAAGAGGGTTGTGTGTTGCTTGCTCCATAGCGATCCAAGTTTCTCCCTTCACTCTGCTGCGGCAAAATGATTCTTAGTATTTATTTTCTCTTTGTATAAGACAACATTGCCAAATCTATCACAAATTTCAAAATGCGCTTTGGTTTCTTCGGGGATCATGCCATATTTCCCCAATGGAACCGCCAAATAATCTATGGTGTCATTATCTAATAAAGCCAGTATATTCGCGGCGTGAGGGATAGTATAGGCTTTTCCACCGGAGTAAAACTCAGCAGAATAATAGTGTCGAATAAAATAAGCGAGTTGGCTTTGCTCAGAAGGTCGCGTCGTCATAAAATATTCGGCCAAAAGCTTTTGACTGCGTTTGTTTATTCCTGGTATAGAATTGTAGCTGCATAATAACAAGACAATGCTGACAAGGATCAACGGAATGATCCCGCCAAATAAGACTTTATCTTTTAATAAGAAAAAGGGTTTGTTAACGGCAAGTCGTTGCCAGGCTTCGACAAATAATATGGCAAAAGCGGGGAGTCCTGTTAAAGAATAAGTCAAAATGATATTTTTAGAAAAGGTAAAAAATACAAGGGGAGTCAGCGTCCAAAAGAGCAGATAGATTGCCCAACCGTCAGACTCTTTTAAAAGAGGGCCAAGATTACCCTTGCGTTTTATAAGGCTCCAAATCGCGAATAATGACCAGGGGAAAGCGCCTGCTATCCAATACACCCAAATCGTACCGAACGGTTTGATGTGAGGGTGACCATAGAGATCGCCATGCCATCCGCTTTCGATAAATCTTGAAAAGTGTTCTCCGATAATAAAATACTTTAAAAAACCTGGGGTGCGACTTTCAGCAAGAAGATACCATGGTAATGCAATGGCTAGCATCAAAAGAGTTCCGCTTATCCAAGGTAAAGTATGCCAAGTTTCCCTTATTTTTTTTCGATAAAGCACCCACAGTCCAATGGGGAACATCGTTAACACAATGGCAACCGGTCCTTTGGCGAGAAGACCAATACCTAATGCCATAAAAAAGCCATAACCCCAGAGAGTGCTTTTTTGGTGAAAGGCTTGCCAAAAAGAGATCATAGCTAGGGTGGTGGCAAAGAGTAAGCTAGGGTCGGTCATTACAGCCCCGATTGTGATTAAAAAGAGAAGGGATGTCACTAAGATAGTGAGGGTGATTAAGCTTTGATCAGCCTGGCGTAACTTTCTTACCCAATAATAGACAAGGGCAGCAGTTGCTAATCCCAAAAGTAAGGAAGGTAAACGGACGGCAAGCTCATTCACGCCAAAAAGTGACATGCTGATGGCTGAACACCAGGTGGAAAGAGGCGGTTTGGCCCAAAAAGGGGTGGCGTATTCATGGAGCAGGGTTACCCAATTGCCAGTTTCTAGCATTTTGCGTGCGATCTCAGCATAACGGGCTTCAGTAGTATCGGTTAGGGGAATGATAAACATCGTCATAACACGAATGGCGAGTAGTAGTAGCAGCCCACCCAAAATCTTAGAACGTGATTTATCTGACAAAGTCAGCATCTAGTCTTTAACTCCCTGCAAAATTTGACCCCAAATTTACTTCATTGGGGATGATATTGCTATCAAGTTCTTTAAATGATTATTACAGTTATCTTACTTTATCGATGTACTGAATAGACTACGAGAGATTTTTTTGCTAAAAACACAAAACCCAAGTTTGTCTCACTTTAAAAGGAGTGAACGATGATTTCTGGATCTACACAAAATAAAGATCTGACCCAAAAGCAGATCCAATTTATTCTAACATTTAGTCCTGTCTTTATTAATTTCACCCTACCTAATATTTTTTTAAAATCGGTTGGAGAGGGCCCCCAGGTCTTGCGTGAGATAATGACTCCTATTTCTGATAAATGGAGCAAAAAAGATTGGAGTGAGATAAACGCAGCAAGAGCAGAGATTATTCAAGAAATTTCAGAGGCAATAAAAGCACATCGTCAGGAAATACCTCGTTTTGTTGAAGAGCTTAAGAGTGCGCAAGCTGAAAAAACAAAATTGTTAGCAGAGCAATCTAAAAATCCCACAGCGGAAATCAATTTACAGGTTTTAAATCAACGAATTACATTTTTACATTTAAAAACAACGGATATAACCGAATATGATTGGGCAGTTTTTTGTAAACTGGTCATGCAAAAGGAAAAGATTTTAGCCGATGTACTAGAAATCTCGGTGGCGATGTGGATTTTTTTAGAAAAGATGAAAGAATGGTATCAATATTATCAGGAGAGTCCTTTGTTTAAAAGCGCTCGCCGCGGTGATGAGCCTGTTGCGTTATTTAATAAAAAACCACTTCGTCTTTGTTGTGATCAATTTTTAGGACAGCTATGCCAACAACAAGAGAGTGGCATGGCCAGTGCTGAAATCATTCATAACTATTTGCACTTGGCTTATCAAGTATGGCGCGAGCAGAAAAGCAAGCAAAAAAAGGATCAAAAAGAAAAGCCCTTCACTAAAAAAGATATTGCGATGACTTTTGCGCCAGGTTTATTTGAAGGTTTGGGAATATTCCAAGAAATGCTCAAAACCTTACCTGGCGAAGAAATGCTTTCAGCAGATGCGAAAATGCAAAAAAGTCTTGATTTATATAATTTTTACCAGCTCATTGTTAGCGCATTTATGAGCAAACGTTTTCGCAAACCATTTAATAAAGACTTCTATTTGAAGATTACCCAGCCTACTTATGGAGATGAGTTGCAAAAAGCACAAGCCAGGCAAACCCCGAGAAAAAGACCCTCTCTCGCAAGTTTGATGGCGGTGATGGGATTATCTTCTGAAAAAACAGCGGAGGTTGCTCCAGAAGATTCCGCAAGAAGACGATCGATTAATCTTAATCAACCCCTTTCTCCAAAATCTCCTAGAACGCCAAGAGTGAGTGCTTCAGGTGAGACAACGGCTGCGGCTGCACTTACTGTTCCGTCAATGACTACCACGCAAGAATTCGTTGTCCCTACTGCTCCTCCTGTTTTAAATATGAGTCCAACCAGGCGAAGTCCTACTCGGCGCCACTCAAAAAAAGGTACGGCGCCTAGTGTCAGTTTTGCGCTCGATATCACTACCCTGCAGTCTTCGGCAGATTCTCCTCCAGCAGAGTTTGGTTCATCATCACCGTTATCGCCAAGGGGAGCAGGTCCTCTATTAAGCAGAGGCTCAGGCTCAGGCAGAAAAAATGTAAATTGAAGCAGGAATTGTTATTTTTCATGGAGGGGTTAATCCCTCCTTTGTATCCGCTCACCATTTTTTACTTGACTTAAAACTATTTGACGAATATGTTTGAACAATACATGCGTTACTCAATGGCCGACTAAGTTATGCTTTTTACATGCCCCTTTTTCAAATCCTGTCGAAAGGCTCCTTTAGGAGCACATACATCTCTTTAAGTTTTTTTCATGTCGCATAAAAGTTCTTCTTAAAGATCCTAAATAGGAGCGTGTGATGTCACAGAAAATAGGTTTTTGGTCAGTTTTTGCATTGGTCACGGGTAGTCAGATTGGTTCCGGGGTATTTATGTTACCTGCCAGCTTAGCGTCTTTTGGCTGGCTGAGTCTTATTGGATGGGTTATTTCTGGCATAGGCGCCGTCATGTTGGCGTTGGTATTTGCTGGGCTCTGTGGGCGTTTTCCCCGCACAGGAGGGCCGCACGTTTATGTGAATGAGGCTTTTGGCGCTCAAGCGGCTTTTTTCACTGGGTGGACCTATTGGATTATTTCTTGGGTGAGCACCACCGCGGTTATCACAGCAAGCGTGGGGTATTTAACCCCGCTGATTGGAAGTCATTCTGCTGGGGTTCATCTTGCTTTGGAAATCATGTTGTTGTTAATGATAACTGCTGTCAATTTTAAAGGCGTCAAAACAGCCGGGAACGTAGAATTTTTTCTGACCTTACTGAAAATGATCCCTTTATTAGTGGTGCCTTTTATTGCCTTATTTTTCTTTGATCAAAAGAATCTTATTCCGGTCGAGATGCCTTCTTCTTCTTTAAATCTACCCCAGATAATTAGTCATGTGACTTTGCTTACGCTGTGGGGTTTTATTGGTTTAGAATCAGCGACCACGCCAGCTGGCAGTGTCGTCAACCCTAGCAAAACGATTCCACGTGCGGTTGTGCTCGGTACACTTTGCGTTGCTATTCTCTACTTTATGAATAGTTTTAGTATTATGGGTGCAATTCCAAGTCAAACCTTAATGGTATCCAAAGCACCCTATGCGGATACCACACAGTTTATTTTTGGTGGAAATTGGCACCTCTTGATTTCCCTCATTGCTTCCATTGTCTGCATTGGTACCTTAAACGCTTGGATGTTAGCCAGTGGTCAGATAGCACTGGGGTTAGCGCAAGATGGCTTAATGCCGCCGCTTTTCGGCAAGACTAATCGACATGGTGCGCCTTCTTTTGCCATCCTGGTGAGCTGTGCTGGGATTATTCCGTTGTTGTTTTTGACGCAAAATGAAAACTTGTCGCAGCAAATTAATACGATTATTGATTTTTCTGTCACTGCTTTTCTTTTTGTCTATTTTATTTGTTGTTTAGTCTATTTAAAAATATTGCTACAACAAAAAAACAAAGCCTCTTTTTGGCAATGGCTGTCTGTTTTACTGGCTTTAGCTTTTTGCGGTTGGGTTATTACCGCGACACCGCTTAAAACAGTGGCTATTTCTAGTTTGTTTGTGTTGAGTGGCCTGCCTATTTATTTGGTCTATCGTCAGAAGATAAAACAAACAGCTTTGATTTTAACCCCAGCAAGCTAAAGAATTTCGATGCCTAAAATCAAAGTGTTTTTCTTTGGTTTTAGGTATGGCTTTTTAGTCACCATGCTCTGTAGCCTTTTTAAGTAAATAATGCTGTCAGTAGTGTTTCAAGGGCATCATCCCCTCAAATCCACTCTTGTTCCTCAACGAGTAACTCACTTGCCACCCCACCTGTTTGCTCTGTGGATTTGGGTTCAATCAGCACAATATGTACTTCTTCTTCGGCGCTGGGTTTGTGTTCAACTCCTTTTGGAATGATGTAAAATTCCCCTTCATTCAGGGTAACCGTTTTATCATGCATTTCTATTTTCAGAGTGCCTTTCACAATCCAAAACATTTCGTCTTCATTGGCATGATGGTGCCAAATAAAATCACCTTTACATTTGGCGATTTTCACGTATTGGCCGTTTAGTTCTCCCACAATTTTAGGAGACCAGTATTCATCAAATTGGGTAAATTTTTCTTTTAAATTCACTTTCATTACAAAGCCCTTCAGGTAGATAAATGCCTAATTAAGAGATTATGCAAGAATTGAACTAAAATATCAAAACTTCATTGTACTTTACCACCTATAAATAGGTAATTTGGGATGAAGCGAGAGCGTTCTCCTAGGGGTGTCAAGTGTCACATCTAGAGCTATGATTAATTGACGATGTGATGTGGCATAACGATAGCAATGGATATGAATGAATGATCTACCCACCAGCTTTTTCTGCTGCACTCTTAGCTCAAACACATAAAATTGAGAGAATGTGTCAAGAGCGCTATGCCAGGAAAGCCTCTAAGATAAAACTGATTTCTTCTTTTCTTTCTATGGAGGGAGAAGAGATCTCAGAATATCAAATCGGTAAAATTCTAGAGAAAAAACGCGTTGCTTTATCGTTTGATGAAATAACCGAAGTTAAAAATATCAATCGCGTTTGTGGTGCTTTACCTAAATGGGATCCGTTGTCGATAAGAGATTTTAAAGCTTGTCATGCTATTTTAATGGCAGGATTAGAAGAAGGAAGTGGGCGATGGAGAAAAGAAGAGGTCGCGGTTTTTGAGGGTAAAAAAATAGCGCATGTTCCACCCCAAGCGCAAAAGGTCCGAGGCTTGATGCGGGAGCTTTTTCATTATATCAAAGCGCATAAAGAAATTTCTTGGATCATTCGAGCTTGTCTTTTTCATTATGGCATTCAGTATATTCATCCCTTTTCAGATGGTAATGGCCGCATGGGTAGAATTTGGCAGCATCGTTTGCTTCTTGAGGAGGGCCCTCTTTTTGAACAGCTGCTTATTGGTCAAATTATCAAAACCCATGCTCGCGCTTATTATCAATCATTAGATAAGAGTGATAAAACACAAGATTGTGCTTTTTTTATTGCATTTTGCGTGAAAAAGATTGCTGCGCAATTAAATAAAATGGCTTGTTAAAACCCTTCTTTTTTGCTATTCCTAACAATAGAGGGGTAAAAAAATGATTAACAACCAAGAATTAGCAGCATATACACCCAGAGAGGTGATGCTCTTTTTTGATAGAGTTAAACTCATTACCCCTGGATTTAATCAACTCCTTTCTGTAGCTCAAAAAATATCTCATCCTACTGTACAAAGCAGCATTGTTACTTTGCATAAGCTGTTTGCTGAGTTGAGTGATTTGAGTCTTTCTATGAATAAAGATACCAGAGATCTCGAAAATAAAATCGAGCAAGCCAGAATACTCTTGGTGCATATCAAGCAAAATTTAACTGTTCTTTTCGAGGAGATAAAAAGCAGTAAAACTGAGGGGTTGAAGTTATTTCTAGAAAGTATTGATGAGATCACCCTTTCAAGTAATTTCTTAGTTCGACCCGTTGGTTTGAAAGAGATGGTCTGGTTAGTCAGTTATAAATTAAATGCGTTGCAATCTCAAAAATCTACAGATGTTTTTCAAAATGAGATAAAACAGCTTTTACAATCTTTGTTGATTGAACTGAGAAAATATAAAGAAGGCAACATTAGCCCTATCGACAATGTTGTTTTTTTGACCTCGCAATTTATTGAAAAACATCCAGATAAAATAAAAGAACTGCCTTGGATCCAGGGAGTGAACCAAGAAGGTCAAATCATGCAAAAGCGATCGCAGGCTAATAAGCTAAGAGAGCAATTAGATGAGATATATACTGAATTGTTAGGTAAAAAAAACCAAGCAGAGTTATCTCATGTCAAGAAATTAAAAGAATTGACTAAAAAATATAGAGTAGAAAAAAAGAATATAAAAGAACCAACGACCGCTTTTGGAAAAGGATGGAAAAAATTCAAAGCGACGATTTCCTATTTTAATTTGGCAAAAGATGAAAGAAAAGCCAAATTCTTTAAGAAGAAAGCGCTATTGAATGAAGATTTAAAAAAGCAGCTGCACTCTTTGACGACTGAGCATCATCAAAAATATCATGAACGCATAGGATATCTAGAAGATGGTTTTCGCAGAATAGAAAAAGAGGTCTCTCGTCTTGATTCTCATTATGTTAATGCAGTTGTGATGCCATTATCTTTTCAGAGTCACAGACAGATAAAAGAGCTGATAGTGAAAAATGGCGGGATGATGATTGGTGGATTGGCACAAAACAAGGTGGTAGCTTTAGGTTCATCTAATGGATTATGTTACGGTTTTACTAAAGCTTGGATTTTATTGATGAATACTTTACGAGGAAAAGGTCTTGAAGATTATGAAATGATAGATGCTTTGAATTTATATGGTAAAAAATCAGAAGAGGTTAAAACACAAGCCATAGGAGAAGTTAATTCCTTAGTTTTAAATGAGAAAGTATATCAATATTATGATGAGCAACATCGAGATAGATCTCGAGCCAAAGTAAAGAAAAACATTGCTATAAGTGGTTCTTTTCCTGCAAAAGCGCTGGCGACACTAGAAGAAACACAGCCTCCTTCTCTTATCATCACTATTAAAAATAATGATGAGGGTTCTCATGCTATTGGATTGGCAAAAACAAATCATGGATTATGGTTTCATGATTCCAATTATACGTGTGTTTATTTCCCTTTTGATAAGGAAGGATATGCTGAGAAGAATTTTGTTACATTTTTAGAAAATTATCTTAAAACAATTTACCCTAAATATACGATTGGAACATTTATTTCTTTAGGAAATACGCTCGATCCTACTTTAGTGCAAGAAGATTATCGGCATCAAAATTGGAGCCCTAGTTATCTTTTATCAAAACAAATCCCAGCACATCCTCAAAACGATGCCCCTCATGTCAGCCATCATAGAAAGCCTCCCAAATTAGAAAGATAATCTGCCTTACGCCAAAAATTCATCTGCGAAGGGCATATATATGACAAAACCGAAATAATCACTTATAGGTTAAAGAACAGTAGTCTCCCGTGACATCACTTTCGCATTTAACTAACATTTGATAATGATAGGGATATCGGCGTCATGAATATTTTTAAGCCCTATGTAAAACGAACACTGATTACAGTATTCGCTTTGCTCTGTACGAGTCCTACATTTGCGGGTGGACTGATTGTTTATGAAATAGGGACACCGGATATGGGATTAGCGAGTGCAGGATATGCTGCACGAGCGCAAGATGCAGCCACCGTGATGACCAATCCTGCAGGCATGACGCGTCTTTGTCGTAGTGAGTTGATGTTAGGACCAGAAGTCCTTTATGGCCATCTTAGATTTTCTCCTGATTCGAGTACGACTATCCCAGGTAATGATGGCGGAAACGGTATAGGCTGGTTTCCGGGAGGAGGGGCGTATTATGTTAATGCTGGATCCGCTAATTGGAAATGGGGACTAGGTGTTTATGGCAATTTCGGTACAGTCTTAACCTACAACGGCGATTGGGTGGGAAGATATCATGCGACTAAAGCTACTTTACTTGATATAACAATAGCCCCTGCGCTTGCTTATCGCATCAATGGGATGTGGTCTATTGGTGCTGCTTTGAATACAGTTTATGGCATGTTGTCGACTACAGGCGCGGTCAATAATGATCCCTTAGGTTTTTTTAATACCCCTGATGGCCAGTTTAAAGTAAAAGATGAAACCTGGAGTTTTGGCGGCACCTTTGGCGTGTTATTCGAACCAACAGATTTTACGCGCTTTGGTATAACTTATACTACCAAAACGGAGCTCAATTTTTCGAGTAAACTCCGCTTAACTGATACCCTCCCCGTTATTATCCCAGGTGGGAGCTTTACTACACCTTTGGATCTTGCCATGCAAGTACCGCAAGGTGTGATGGCGAGTTTTTTCCACGAGCTCAATGCGTGCTGGTCAATTTTAGGTAATTTAGGTTGGCAGGATTGGAGTGAATTTGGCAGAATTGATGTAGACGTAGGCTCTGCGCACCCGGCAAGCTTTACAACCGATATACAATCTAAAGATACTTGGCATATCGCTTTGGGTGCACAGTATGACTTGTCAAAGACTTGGCGACTTTCATTTGGGACAGCTTATGATACCAAAATGCTGCCAGATTCCTCCCTATCCGTGACTTTGCCGGTGTCTGATGCTTGGCGATTGGGTTTTGGCGTACAATATTTTATGTGTAAGAATTTTGATATGGGTTTTGGTTACACTTTAGTTTGGTCGGGTGATTTGCCTATTGATCAAAGAGGCGGGGTTCTGCTTGGTCATTTAGAGGGCAGTTTTGATAATACTTCTATTCAGTATTTTGGGATTAATTTTAATTTCAAATTATGATTTTTGAGAAAAAAAGACAATGAACAAAAATATTTACGCTATGATGTTAGGGGCCTTTTTAGGGGTATTGACGCCTCACATCAGCATGGCGGCAATGAGTGAAGATGAAGCCTTAAAATTAGGGACTCAAGCCTATATCTATGGTTATCCATTGGTGACGATGGATCTGACCAGAAAAGTCATGACGAATGTTGAAGTGCCTGAAAAAACACGCGCGCCAATGGGACAATTTTTGAATGCGCGTGAATATCCAGATGCTTCTTTCAAGGATGTGACAACACCTAATGCCGATACACTTTATTCTTTTGCATGGCTCTCTCTTTCTAAAGAGCCGTACATTTTACACTTGCCAGATGAAAAAGATCGGTATTATTTGATGCCGATGTTAAGTGGATGGACCGATATTTTTGAAGTCCCGGGCACTCGTACCACTGGAACAAAAGCGCAAGATTATGCCATTGTTGGTCCAATGTGGAAGGGAGATTTACCCAAAGGGGTCAAGGAAATAAAAGCGCCTACCAATATGGTTTGGATAATAGGCCGTACCTATTGTGATGGCACGCCTGAAGATTATGTCAAAGTCCATGCTATTCAAGATCAATATAAAGTAACGCCCTTGAGTGCTTATGGTAAGCCTTATACCCCTCCTAAAGGAACGGTTGATCCCAGTATTGATATGAAAACGCCGGTACGAGATCAAGTCAATGCCATGGCTGCGGCAAGCTTTTTCAAAAAATTAGCGCAATTAATGCAAGATAATCCGCCTGCAAAAGCCGATGCACCAATGGTTGAAAAACTCAAAAAGCTAGGCATTGTGCCAGGTGTTGCCTTTGATATCAGCAAGCTTGATGCCAATGCGGTAAAAGGTTTAAATCAATCTGTGAAAGCTGGCCTTGAGAAAATAAAAGAACAGGAAAAAGTGGGCGGTATTGATAAAAATGGTTGGCTCTTTAGTTTGAAAACAGGGGTGTATGGCACGGACTATTTACAACGCGCCTTTATCACAGCTGTTGGCTTAGGGGCGAACCTCCCAGAAGATGCGGTTTATCCTATGGCGCATGTGGATAGTAAGGGTAAACGATTAAATGGTGCCAATAAATATGTGATTCATTTTGCCAAAGAAAAAATGCCTCCTGTAAAAGGATTTTGGTCTTTAACCATGTATGATGAGCAAATGTTTTTTGTGCAAAACCCACTTAATAAATACACGGTGAGCCCACGCAATCATTTGACATTCAATCAAGATGGCTCGCTTGATCTCTATGTGCAACATGACTCCCCAGGTAAAGAAAAAGAGAATAATTGGTTACCCGCACCTACTGGTAACTTTAATTTGATGTTCCGTTTTTATTGGCCTGAGGAGCCAATTATAAAAGGCAAATGGAATCCACCTGGCGTTGAAATGGTAAAATAAATTTCGGGCCTTCGCCCTTTGGGGGCGAAGGTACACGCACTTTCAAAAAAATCTTCAATCAAATAAGCTAGAGCAGCACAAGCCATTGACTTAGTTATGGTGATTTATTAATATCGCAGGACTTTATTAAAACCGTTGAGATGATTGAATGAATTCTTTAAAAGGTGTTGCCACATTCTTTAACCCAAGAAATTCCCAAGTAAAATCAAGAGATTCTCTCCTGCCTCAGCTTGAAGCCCACTCTCGTGTAACGCCACGTTCTCCTGATGAAGAAGCTTCTCTTAGCTCATGGCGAAAAATGCTAGATGAACATAGAGTTGCTAAATTAAAAGCAGAAGCGCAAAAAAGCCTCAATAAAGAGGGGCTGCCTTTTGATGAAAAAACCTTAAAAGAAATCATGTGGGAAATTTTTACCACAAACACGCAGAAGGTAAAAAGAGATGCAACACGTCCTTTTTCAGTCATTTCGGATAAAAAAGGCACACCTTATGCGATTTTTCGCGGCATATTGGGTAAAGGTGCTTTTGGTAAAGTAAAATTAGTGCAAAATTTACAGACCAAGGAATTTGCAGTCGTAAAAGTTTGCACCCAAAATTGTGAAAAAGAAGGCTCTTTTTTAAAGAAAAGAAATTTACTTCGAGGTAAGCAAGAACGAGATAATAAAAAGGGCGGCAAAAAATATTATTTATTTATCGACTTGCTTCCTGGCATAACAGTATATGATTTTTATAATCTTCTGAGTTTAAGCAAAGAAGAACTCACGGATAAGCAACAGGCACAATTATTAGTTGCTCTTTTAAAAGCTGCTGTCAAGTTAATGAAAGCAGATATTCGTCATACTGATTTACATGCTGGAAATGTGCTTATCGACCCGCTGACCTGGCGGGCGAATATTGTTGATTTTGGTTTAGTACAAGATCTCTCAGGTGAGCAAAATAAAGATGTTTTTTATAGTGGAAATTTACAATCCGTTCTTTGTTTTCCTATTTTAAAAAATTACATTACCAATCCAAAATTGAAAGCATTGGTAGAGAGCTTAAAGGACGCGAATACACATGTTATTGCTAGAACAAAAGAGACCATTAAGCGCATTGAAAAAGAATTTTTGGATTATGAAATAGATAATGGAATTTCATCAACCCTGTTAATGAAATATGCTATAAAAGGGCAGCGTTATGATCTACTTCAGTTTTTGTTAAAGGATTTTGTGAATCCTGATTGCAACATAAATGAGACGATTGATTTCTTCTCTTATTTGAATAAAGATAAGCAGGTTGAATTAAAATGTAATACTAATATTCTTCCTCAATATTCTTTTATGGAATATTTACTTAAGGGAAATAAAAAAGATTATATGCCTAAAGAGATATTGGATATTGCAGATAAAAACCTTTTTCTTGCGAATAAAAAACGCAAGTTGTTTTTATGAAAATACTGGTTGATGCAGATGCTTGCCCTAAACCTATCAAAGAAATTTTATATCGGGTAGCAAAAAGGGTCAAACTTGCCACTACTTTCTTTGCTAATCAGCCCTTGTGGGTGCCGCCCTCGCCTTATCTTAAATTTGTATTGGCGCCGCCTGGTTTTGATGAGGCTGATAAAATCATTGTAGAGCGGGTGGAACCTGGTGATCTTGTTATCACGGCAGATATTCCCTTAGCGGCTGCGACAATAGAAAAAGGCGGTTTTGCTCTCAATCCCAGAGGGGAGTTTTATACCAAAGAAAATATTCAGCAGAGACTATCTCTTCGTAATTTCATGGAAACATTAAGGGACTCAGGACAACTTACAGGTGGGCCTGCTGCGCTCAATACCACTAACCATCAATTATTTGCCAACGCTTTAGATCGTTTTGTCGCGAAACACACGAAATAAGTAAAATTAAACAGTGGATATAATTGAGTCTATACTCTAATCAGGATCTTTTTCCTATTCAATTTGGCATCTCAACTAAATACATGGATGAGTTAGATGAACACAACCTTATTTAAAAGAAAATTTATTGTATGGAGCGCTCTTCTCGTCATATCAGGCGCTGCAATTTTTGCTATGCAACATGCCCGCCAAGTCCATGTTGCGGATAATACCCCTTTAGGAATGAAATGGATCCCCCATGGTACCTTTACGATGGGCTCGGATGATGCCAAAAGTATGCCAAATGAAAAGCCGGCTCACCAAGTAGAAGTCGATGGCTTTTGGATGGACTCCCATTTAGTTACCAATGCGGAATTTCAAAAATTTGTAGAGAAAACGGGCTATGTCACGACCGCTGAGCAAAAGCCGGAATGGGAAGAGCTGAAAAAGCAATTACCACCAGACACCCCGAGACCGGACGACAGCTTGTTAGTACCCGGTTCTTTGGTATTTACCCCACCTGATCATGCGGTACCGCTTCACCATCTCAATGCCTGGTGGAGTTGGGTGAAAGGGGCTAATTGGCGCCATCCTGAAGGCCCTGAGAGCGATTTAACGGGAAGAGACAATCATCCGGTTGTACATGTCTCATGGGATGATGCTAATGCTTATGCTAAATGGGTGGGCAAGCGCTTACCAACAGAAGCCGAATGGGAATATGCCGCACGCGGTGGTTTAGAAGGAAAACGTTTTCCATGGGGGGATGAATTTAAACCTAATGGCAAGCATATGGCCAACACCTTCCAAGGCAAATTTCCGCACCAAGCGGAAGCTGAAGATGGATTCACCGGTACCTCTCCGGTCAAATCTTACCCTGCTAATGGCTATGGCCTTTATGATGTCGTAGGGAATGTTTGGGAGTGGACCAGTGATTGGTATCACGTGGCGGCTAATCAGCAGCTCTCAGAGCATGGTACGTGTAAGAATCCACAAGGCCCAGCGCAGAGTTTTGATCCTGCGATGCCTTATGCGCTTTCCCATGTGATCAAAGGCGGATCTTATCTTTGTCACGTTGATTATTGTGAAAGTTACCGGCCAAGTGCCAGAAGAGGGCAAACGCCTGATACTGGCACTTCTCACTTAGGGTTTAGGTTGGTTCTCTCACCAGAGAAAAAGCCGGCATAAATTCAGCATGGCCTAGCCCGAGAGGCTAGGCCACAAGCCTAGTCACATACAGCGACTTGACGTTTCTTTTTAGCTTTAGGGGCGTAAGTCGTTTTCTTTTTGTCTTTATCAATTATTTTGACTCTATCCTTGCTTACATCCCGTCTTTCTTTCTCACCAGTACTGCTTCGGCTTCTTTCTCTTTCGCCACCACCAGCACTGCTGCGGCTTCTTTCTCTTTCGCCGCCGCTGCTTCGACTTCTTTCTCTTTCACCGCCGCCGCTTCGACTTCTTTCTCTTTCGCCACCAGCACTGCTACGACTTCTGCTTCTCTCACCGCGATCGCCACTGCTTCTTTCACGGGAGCCTGCAGGTGCGGTATCAATGGTGATCTGTAGCTGTTTGCCAGCTATCCACACCTTTTCCAATATTCGAAGTGCTTCTTTGGTCAAAGATTTGGGAAGATCAACGGTACTGTAAAGATCGTTAATGCTGATATGTCCAATGTCTTGGCTATCAAGATTAATTTCATTGGCAATAGCCCCTACGATATTACCGGGTCTGACGCCATGCTTATGGCCTACTTCAATGCGATATCGAGTCAAGTCAGCATCAGAGGAACTCTCTCTACCGCGGCCTCTTGTACGAGGAGGAGGGGCGAAAGAGGATTCTCTTTCAAAATGTTTAGACTTAGTCGCAATAGGTTCATTTTTTACAAATAAAGGCGTTTGTTTATGAATTAATTTAACCAAAGCAGCGCTTATTTCTATTTCAGAAACTTGATGTTCTTCTTGGTAGTCTTTAATCAATTTTGAAAAGACATCGAGATCTTTTTCGGCAAGGGTCTCGGTGATTTGTTGCTTGAAATTGGCTATCCGCTTATTGTTAATCAATTCAGCTGAAGGCAAGTCCATTTGGGTAATAGGCTGATTGGTTGTTTTTTCAATGGAATAGAGCAATCCTCTTTCTCGCGGAGAGACAAATAAAATGGCTTCACCACTTCTGCCCGCCCGACCAGTACGGCCGATACGATGGATATAACTCTCATTGTCGTGAGGAATGTCATAATTGATAACATGACTTATTCTATCCACATCTAAGCCACGTGCCGCAACATCGGTGGCCACGATGATATCTAGCACCCCTTTCTTTAATTGGGCAATGGTGCGTTCTCGATTAATTTGTTGGATATCGCCATTTAACGCAGCACAGGCGTAACCGCGTGCATTGAGTGCTTCTGCCACTTCCAGGGTTGCCGTTTTGGTGCGGACAAAAACAATAACACCATCAAATTTTTCTGCTTCAAGAATACGAGCAAGCGCATCTAACTTATGCGACCCTTTTATCATCATGTAGCGTTGTCGGATAGCCGCAACGGTTGCGGTTTTTTCTTTAATGGTAATTTTTTCTGGAGATTGCAAGTAACGCTCTGCAATAACTCTGATCTCTTTTGGCATGGTGGCAGAGAAAAGCGCCATCTGACAGGTCTTTGGCGTTTGTTCTAATACCCATTCCACGTCATCAATAAAGCCCATTCTTAACATTTCATCGGCTTCGTCTAAGACAAGCGTGTTGAGTTTGGCGAGATCAAGTGTTTTTCGACGCATGTGATCCATCACACGTCCTGGTGTGCCGACAACAATGTGGACGCCTTTACTTAAGGCCCGCAATTGCACGCGATAGTCTTGACCACCGTAAATAGATAAAACGTGTAGGCCCCTGATATGAGCGCCATAACGTTGAAAAGCAGCAGCAACCTGGATAGCTAACTCCCTTGTGGGGGTTAATACCAACACCTGAGTATGGTGTTGATCGGCATTAATGTTGGATAGAGCAGGCAGTGCAAAGGCCGCTGTTTTTCCGGTACCAGTTTGTGCTTGTCCAAGGACGTTCTTTCCTGCTAGGAGAAGAGGAATCGTTTGAGCTTGAATGGGAGAGGGTTTCTCGTATCCCACTTCATGTAAAGCTTGCATAACCGGTTTGCTTAGTTTTAATTCTTCAAACGACATTCAGATTCCTCTTATTTGGATTGGTCATATTTTTTCGTCGGCGAAAATAGGCTATATTACAACGGCACTCGTCAAGTGTATTGGCTAAGTAATGGGTTGGTATCCTAACGCATTTCGAGGGCAAATACAATTAAATTGACATTCCTGCCCACTTAGTAATATAACGTGTGGCTAGCGCGGTTGTGGTATCTACACCTGACGCAATGAAATTTACTCTGGAATGTCATGGTTCACTGCAGCATAGTTGTTACAGTAGCCTGATACCAGAGGGGTTTTTTTTCGGCTAAAGATTATTTTTTTGTAAAACTAAAGGATGGTTAATTATGAAATTGTCTAAATTAATGGGTCTTTGCTTGGTTTCTGGCTTACTCGCTGGTAATGCTTTTGCACACAATGATGACAACCAAGCAAATGCAGCAGCAGCTGCTGCTGCTCCAGCAGCTGCGCAAGCAGCGGCTCAACCAGCTAATCAAGCAGTTGCTTTGATGAACGAAACTGCTGATGCTTCTACCAAGAAAGTAAGTGACAGCGAACTTACTTCTAAAGTGAAAGAAAAATTTATCCAAGATAAATTGTTCACCAAAAAAGAAATGTCAGCTTTGAACTTCCGTGTTAAAACCACTGATGGTGTTGTTCATTTGACCGGTCATGTTCATTCTAAAGACCAAGAAGATAAAGCTGTTGAAGCAGCTAAATCTGTTGAAGGCGTTAAAGAAGTTAAATCTGATCTGAAAATCAAAGAAAAGAAATAATTAATTTGGTTTCCTTTTAGCAGTTAGGCCCCAAAGCCTAACTGCTTTTCTTTTCTTCAAATCTCCCTTCCATTCTTCACTTCTCTTCAATATTTATTCAAACGAAATTTTAACGTGCGCTATTCTTACGGTGTCAAAAACATGTAAGCTTCGCTTTATAAGCGATAAAAATAGGATGAATACTCTCATGACTGATAAACATAAATGGCTAACATGGGCAAATGAATTGCAAGCCATCGCACAAGCAGGACTGACTTATTCTAAAGATCAATTCGATCTGCAACGTTTTCAAAGGATCCTCGCATTATCTTCTGAAATGGTGGCGCATCACTCTTTTGATTCATTTGAAAAAGTACAAGATCTTTTTAGCCAGGAGCAGCATTATTTAACACCTAAGCTAGATGTACGCATTGCGATTATTCAAAATGATGAAATCTTAATGGTGAAAGAAAGAAGTGACAGTAAATGGACTTTGCCTGGTGGGTTTGCGGATGTGAATGAATCCCCCAGTGAAAGTGCGATAAAAGAAGTTTTAGAAGAGACCGGATATCACATCGAGGTGACAAAGCTCTATGCTGTGATTGATAAGCAAAAACGACATTATCCGCCGCAATTACCCCATGCTTACAAATGTTTTTTTCTTGGTAAGATTATAGGAGGCAGCCCTAAGACCAGTATTGAAACCTCAGAGGTGAGATTTTTTAAGAGAAATGAAATACCTGAATTATCACGCCATCGCATTATGCTAGAGCAAATTGAATTGGCTTTTTTGCATCAGGCTCAATTTCATTTAGCAACGGAATTCGATTGATTTGATTAATTCGGGTATATACTCTTTCTCTTGTCCCCTCTTCCTTACAGGACGCAAGCGGTAGAGGGGGAGAGCAGTAGCTTTGATCGGTAGAAGAATTATTCTCATCAGATGAAAAATCAGGTAGTATGCTAAAACTTGCAAATTATATGGTATTAAAATGGCTGCTCTTACTTTAAAAAATATTTATTTCTCCGTTGGCGAATTTCCTTTGCTTGATCATGTCAATTTTGAGATAGAAACCAAAGAAAGGATAGCGCTCATTGGCCGAAATGGGGAAGGCAAATCTACCTTATTTAAGATCTTGTCTCAAACCATCGTGTCTGATAGCGGTGAAATTATCAAATCAAGTTATCTTAGTATTTCAAGATTAGCGCAAGAATTACCCGCCCTAGAAAACATCACTGTATTTGAGACAGTTGCTAAAGGGCTACAGTCATTAAGTGATTTATTAATTCATTATCATGCTTTACTTCTCAGCAACAATCATGATGAAGCGTGGTTGAAACAAATTAGCAAGGTGCAACAAGAAATAGAAGAACAAGACGGCTGGCAAATGCAGCAACGTATTGAAAAAGTTATCACGGCATTGGAGTTGCCATCAGAAGCTAAACTCTCTGAGTTGTCAGGGGGGTGGAGACGACGCGTGGCTTTAGCGCAAGCGCTAGTGCAAGAGCCAGATATTTTATTGTTAGATGAGCCAACCAATCATTTAGATATCGCTGCGATAGAATGGTTAGAAAAATTATTAATCAATTATCCAAAAACCCTGATTTTTATTACCCATGATAGGGCCTTGCTCAGAAAGATAGCAACCCGTATCGTTGAGTTAGACAGAGGCAAATTAACTTCTTATCCTCCTGATTATGATTTATATCTGACGAGGAAAGAACAGACTTTATTAGAAGAAGAAAGGCATAATGCTTTATTTGATAAAAAACTATCAGAAGAAGAAGAATGGATAAGACAGGGCATCAAAGCGAGAAGAACCCGCAATGAAGGACGCGTGCGCGCTTTAAAATCCTTACGTGAGCAACGAAAACAAAGACGCGTTTATTCAGATAAACCTAAATTTGAAGTCAATGCTTTAACCCAATCTGGTCAAATTATTATCCAAGCAGAAGACGTCTCTTTTGGTTATGAAAAAGAGAAAATGCTGATTCAAGATTTTAATTTTAATGTTCAACGCGGCGATAAAATTGCAATCGTTGGACCCAATGGTTCAGGCAAAACGACTTTAATAAAATTACTATTGGGTTTAGAAAAACCAAACACAGGTACAATAAAACTTAGCCCTACATTGCAAGTCGCTTTTTTTGATCAAAATCGAGCACAATTAGTTCCCAATGAAAATGTCATGATGAATGTGACAGAAGGGGATGATTATATTGAAATTAATGGTAAAAAAAGACATATTGTTGGCTACATGGCAGATTTTTTGTTTTCTCCTAAAAAATGTCGGACGCTAGCTAAAGATCTTTCAGGCGGAGAGCAAAATCGTTTATTATTGGCAAAGCTTTTTTCTAAACCTGCCAATGTTTTAGTTTTAGATGAACCTACCAATGATTTAGATGTAGAAACACTAGATGTTTTAGAAGATTTGTTACTCAATTATCAAGGCACAGTCATCGTCATTAGCCATGATAGAGAATTTATCGACAATATTGCCACGCATTGTATTTCATTTGAAGAAAATGGAAAAATGACGGTGAATGTTGGCGGCTATAGCGACTGGTTAGCCAGAAAATCCTCATTAGAAAAGGAAACAGCCAAAGCGCCTGCACCTAAAAAATCAGAGACGAAGTCCCCCCTTGTGGCGGCGCCTATAGCTAAAAAATTAAGCTTTAATGAGCAACGAGAATTGAGAGAGTTGCCCGCCTTAATAGAGAAGATTGAGCAACAAATTGCCTCGATGCAAAAAATAATGTGCGAACCGGATTTTTACAATAAACCCAATAATGAGATCCAAGAATTTAATAATAAAGTGCAGCAATTGCAAAATGATCTCAGCAAAAATTTTGCACGTTGGGAATTATTAGAGTCTCAAGAGAAGGGATAGATCCAAAACTTGAGCTAAACTTTATACAGTATGCCAGTATAAAGGACTAGATATAATGACAGCTCAAGAAAAGCACATCAAAATCTTAATCGCGACGCCTTGTTACGCAGGGGTGTGCCATGCAGGCTATACCTTATCTTTAGCCAAAACAGTCGCCTTTTTTTTGCGTGTACGCGATGTTGAGATAGCCCATAAATTTATATTACATGAAAGTTTAGTCCCGATGGCGCGCAATACCTTTGCAGCGTATGCCTTAAGCGATCCCGAGATTACCCATTTATTATTTATAGATTCTGACATTAAATGGGAGCCTGAACATATCGTTAAATTGTTGAAAGAAGATAAGCCCATCATCGCAGCAACTTTTCCTAAGAAGTCCTATGTATGGAGCAAGTTGCGCAAGCCTTCGGTGCAAGAAATTCTAAATGATGAAGATCTCACTTCTGCTGAATTTGCGCGTAAAATAAAATCTAATATAGTAGATTATGCCATTAATTTAGGTCAATCACGCTCAACCAGAAATGGCGTGCTTGAAGTGAAACACTTGGCGACGGGGTTTATGCTCATCAAGCGTGAAGTATTAGAAAAAATGATAAAAGCCTATCCTGAACAACAGATAAAAAATGCCTCCGCTGATTATCCGCAAAATATGCGCGATAATTTTCATGCCTTTTTTGAACTGACCATGAACGGGGGCGAATATCTCTCAGAAGATTATAGCTTCTGTAACAAATGGGCAGCTTTGGACGGTAAATTATATGCTGATTTGAGTATTCATTTAGAACATCATGGCGCTGAAATTTATGAAGGAAGCATGCTGGAGGCTTTTAATTTTAGTCAGGAATCGGCTTAATTCGTGTCAATTAATAATTGCTTAAGATGGGTTGTGCGTTTTTGAGCTTGCAGACGTTTGGTTGCCATGGCAATAGCCCGCATTTGTCCGACAAGGATAACGAGCTTTTTGCCTCTGGTCACACCCGTATAAAGTAAATTTCTTTCGAGTAAGGTGTAATGCTGGGTCGCAATCGGGATAACAACAACGGGGTATTCCGATCCTTGGCTTTTATGGATTGTGGTTGCATAAGCTAAGTTAATTTCATCCAACTCCGAAAAATCATATTCGACTTTTCTGCCATCAAATTCTATCCATAGCGTGTTTTCTTCTAAGTCGAGTTGACAAATAGTCCCAATATCTCCATTGAAAACGTCTTTGTCATAATTGTTTACAATTTGTAAGACTTTATCGCCAACGCCGTAGGCGCTGCCAAATTTTTCCACCACCTGTTGTTGCGGATTGAGTAATTTTTGTAATTCAATATTAAAAGAAATCGTACCTAAACTGCCTCTTTTAATTGGTGTGAGCACTTGGATATCCTGAATAGGATTCACCTTAAATTTTAAAGGAATACGTTTAGTAACAAGTGTAAGTACTAATTCTTTAATCTTCTCCACATCATCACATGCGATAGTATAAAAATCAGACAAGCTTTCTTCTTTAGGTGGAATAAGAGGCAATTGCCCTTGATTGATTCTATGAGCATTGGTAATAATTTTAGAAGTGGCTGCTTGGCGAAAGATTTCTGTTAAAGCGATGGTGGGGATCACTTTAGAGTCTATTAAATCTTTTAACACCATGCCCGGTCCAACGGATGGCAGCTGATCGACATCACCTACTAATAAAAGAGAAGCATGCGTTGGCACTGCTTTTAAAAGTTGGTGCATTAAGCTGACATCAACCATTGAACACTCATCGATCACTAAAAAATCGGTGGGGAGCGTGCTTTCTTCATGACGTTTAAAGCCGCGACCATGCGGATCATATTCCAGTAATCGGTGAATGGTTTTAGCTTCTAGTTGTGTTGACTCTGATAAGCGTTTGGCAGCGCGTCCAGTGGGGGCAGCCAGTAAAATGCGTACATTTTTATTTTTGATAATTTTAATAATACTATTGACGATAGTGGTTTTACCTACCCCAGGCCCCCCGGTGATAATAGCAACTTTGTTTCTTATCACCGCTTCCACTGCGGCGCGTTGAGATTGAGATAAAATTAAGGTTGTTTTCTTTTGCACCCAGTCTATTGCACTTTCGCAATCTATATCAGACCAAACCGTGTTGCCGTCTAATAATCGTAATAAATGCTCTGCAATGCCTTTTTCTGCATGGTGTAGTGAAGATAAAAAGCAAATAGTTTGATCTTTTGCCATAACTTCAGTAATTCTCTTGCTTGTCTTTTCGTCATCTATCCCTCGCAGGATGAGATCAGGAGAAACATCAAGCTCAGCCGTGGCTTTTTCAATCAATTGATTTTTTTCTATACCGCAATGTCCACTATTGGTATGTTCTTGCAAACAATAGGTCACCCCAGCACGAATACGAAGAATGGAGTCTTTGGCAATACCAATTTTCTGCGCTAAGATATCCGCAGTTTTAAAACCAATACCATGAATGTCATGCGCTAAGCGATAGGGATTTTCTTGTAATTTTTCAATTGCTTTATCGCCATAGGTTTTGTAAATTCTGACAGCGCGCGCTGTCCCTACGCCATGACTGTGCAAGAAAACCATAATTTCTCGCACCTTTTTTTGTTCGCCCCAAGCTTCAATAATTTTCTTTTTACGTAAAGCGCCAATCCCTTCTACTTCAGAGAGTCGCTCAGGATTTTTTTCAATGATGTCAAATACTTTATCTTTAAAAGCAGCAATAAGCCTTTTAGCATACGCTTGACCGATGCCTTTTATCATGCCAGAAGCAAGATATTTTTCCATGCCTTCAAGGCTAGAGGGTGGTGTGGTGGTTAAATAAGTTGATTTGAATTGCAGGCCATGCTTTTTATCGTTTAGCCAGATCCCCTGACAATCGACAAATTCACCGGCTTGAATACTAGAAACACTACCAATAACGGTTAAAAGTTCACGGTGACCTGCAACTTTCACGCGCAGAACACAAAAACCACTTTCAGCACTATGAAAGGTCACTCTTTCGACAGTGCCTTTGAGTTGTTGCGTTTCTGGCGCTTGGGTAGTATTCATCACAGAAGTTACTTTTAGTAGATTTAGCTGTATCTTACTAAAAATAACTGTGGATGAGAAGTGCTATCCTCAATGAGGATTTATCCGCCAACGCGCTTTTTGATTTTTACTAAGATTTTGGGATTGGTTATCCCCGCTTTTTCAAATGTACGTTCAACTTGCTCTCTATGATCTTTGATAAAATCTTTATGCACTTTAAGTATTTTTACAAAACCCAGATCTTTATTTTCTTTTGCATCCTTTTTTCCCTTTTTAGCATCTCGATAAACAGACCAGTCAAAGCCATCTCTGTGTTTATCTAATTTATTAAGCTCAACTTGACTGTGCATAAATTGTTGAGCCGCTTTTTTAAATTCTGCAATAAGCAGATTTTTATTTTCAGCATTATGGTTGCTTTCTTTTGGATTGGAGTCACCATAATGATGCTCTATCTTAGAAAGGCAAGCTTTTCCTTCTCGCGTTTTTCCATCTATCAGAGAAACAAGTGCATCTTTAGGAACACCTGCTTTTTTGCATTTTAATATTGCCTCTTTTAATGCGAGTTTATCTCAATCAAAATTAACACATTGTGGAATAGTGGCTTTGCTTTGTAATGCATATTGATAATATTTTGCTTTTGCTACAAGCTCTTGCATCACTTCTTTATCTGTTTGATTTGGACCGCGTTTCATATATTACTCCTTAGATTCGTCGTTAATTTGATATTATTCAGAAATAAGGATATGCGCTTATTTTTTACTTCCATAATATTTTATTTAATGCTTAAGTCATACTGTTTTCAATAAGCAATTACACGCGATGGGTTAAAAAAGCTGATTTGAGAAGATTTTTTGTTGGTAACCGCTAAAAAAAACAGTACATCGCTGCTGGGGCAAAAAAAAAGATCAACATCATTCATAATTCGCAACTGTTTTAGCCAAGTCATTTGCTAATAAAGAAAATTCAGCCATACCTGATTGCTCTAAAGTGTTTACTAAAAGAGAACCTACGATAACGCCTTGTGCCATTCTTGCCACCTCTTGCGCTTGATGGATAGTTGCGATCCCAAATCCTACCGCTAGGGGAATATCAGGCAGCACTTCTTTTAAGGCATGGATTTCGTCTTGTAAGGTTGAGGAGAGCGTATTTTGCACACCCGTCACACCCAAGCGCGAAATATAATAAATAAAAGCGGGATGAAGCGCTTTGTAAAGGGATAATCTTTTTAAATCTGTAGTAGGGGAGACTAATAAAATAGGTTCAATTTGATAACCCGTGAGAGTCTCATAAATTGTTTTTCCTTCTTCTGGTGGCAGGTCGACAATTAAGATCCCATTTACACCAGCAGCCTTTGCTTTTTTAGCAAATACCTCGATTCCCATTGCGAGAATGGGATTGAAATAGCTAAATAAAACTAGCGGCGTTTGACATCCGAGCTCTCTTACGGCCTTTACTTGTTCTAAACACCAATTTAGCGTGGCTCCATTTTGTAAGGCAATCTCGGCAGCCTTTTGATTAACCGGCCCATCTGCAATAGGATCAGAAAAAGGAATGCCAAGCTCAATGATGTCGGCGCCTTTTTCTGCTAGGGCTAAAAGTGCTTTGGTTGTTGTATTTAAACTGGGATGTCCCGCCATGATAAAGGGGATAAACAAAGTTTTTTTCTGTGAGAAAGCGTTCCTAATAGGGGTGTTGGGAAAGGGTTGCAACATCTTTATCTCCACGTCCGGATAAGTTGACCAATAAAATATTATTTTTGTTTAAAGTAGGTGCTACTTTTATGGCATAGGCCAGTGCATGCGCGCTTTCTAGCGCAGGAATAATGCCTTCTAATCTTGCCAATAAAAAAGCCGTGTTGAGTGCTTCTTCATCGGTGGCATAAACATAGTTAACGCGACGCTTATCATGCAAAAAAGCATGCTCAGGTCCCACGGCAGGGTAATCTAGGCCCGCAGAGATGCTATGCGTTTGTTGAATTTGGCCATCCCTATTTTGTAAGAGGTAAGTTTTAGTACCTTGTAACACGCCCACGTCTTTTACTGCAAAGCGCGCCGCATGTTGGTTGAGTATGATTCCTTTGCCACCCGCTTCGACCCCCGTCATCTTGACATTTTCCTCGTCAAGAAATGGATAAAACAAACCAATAGCATTACTGCCGCCGCCAATACAAGCAATCAATTCGTCTGGCAGCCTTTGACAAAGATCTAAGATTTGTTGTTTTGCCTCTAGGCCAATCACTTTTTGAAAATCGCGGACAATGGTTGGATAAGGGTGCGGCCCTAACGCAGAGCCAATAACATAATAAGAATCCTTTACTTGGGCAGCCCAATCGCGCATCGCTTCGGAGGTAGCTTCTTTCAGAGTTTTTGCGCCAACATCGACAGCGCAAACCTTGGCGCCCAAGATATGCATTCTCTCTACATTAAGCGCTTGTCTTGCTATATCTGTGGCACCCATATAAACAACACATTCCAAACCTAAAAGAGAAGCGATGGTGGCTGTAGCAACGCCATGCTGCCCGGCGCCCGTTTCCGCAATTAAACGTTTTTTTTCCATAAATTGCGCGAGCAAGCCTTGGCCTAAACAGTTGTTTATTTTATGCGCACCTGTATGGGCTAAGTCTTCTCTTTTTAAATAAATTAAGGCACCTTTTAAGTGAGCACTGAGCCTTTGTGCAAAGTAAAGAGGGGTCGGTCTTCCTACATAATTTTTTAAGAGAGTGGCAAGCTTGCCTTGAAAATTAGCGCATCCAGCAATTTTAGAATAATGATGACTAAGCTCAGCAAGGGGAGCCATCAATGTTTCTGGCGCAAAACAGCCACCATATGAACCAAAATGACCTTTGTTATGCATGGCATTCCCTTATAAATTGCTTTAAAAATTCAGAGGATTTGATGCCTTCCTTTTTTTCAATACCACTACACACATCCACTGCAAACGGCTCCACTTGCTGTATGGCCGATTGCACATTATTTGGTTTTAACCCCCCGGCGAGAATTAACCGCACTTTTTGGCTTAAAGCGCTAGCAAGCAACCAATTAGCTAAGTGGCCTGTGCCGCCATAAGCTTGATTTTGCGCGGGTGCATCGATTAAGACATAAGCATATTCGTGAAGTATTTCTAGATCAGGAATATCCTGAGTGCTATGGGGTCTGATGACCATAATAGTGGATGTTTTATCTAAGCCTTCCATTTGGGTATAAACTTGTGCCAAATCTAAGCCAACCACCTGCATGATTTCTTTGATTTTCTGTACGGGTTCATCGATAAAAATACCAATTTTGAGAATGTTTTTTGGCAGAGTTGCTATAATTTTTTTAGCTGTTAATGGTGCAATATAGCGCGGCGAGCCGCGATAAAAATTAAACCCTAATGCCCAAGCTCCCAATTGTGAAGTCAAGAGCGCATCAGATAATTGAGTAATGCCGCAAATTTTAACTTTCACCATTCACCTCATTTATGAGTGCATGTAAAGCTTGCCCAGGGTGCGGGTGTTGCATCAAAGTTGTGCCAATCAGAAACCCTTTAAACCCTAAGGCTGACATTTCTTTGATTTGTAATCCATTTGTTATGCCACTCTCACAGATAGCAGGAATATGAGGTGGGAGGCTAGCAATCAACTTTTCAGCAGTTTGTAAATTGATCTCGCCGGTTTCTAGATTACGATTATTGATCCCCACCATAATGGGGTTAAGCGGGAGCACTTCTTGGAGCTCTTTTAAGGTGTGGACTTCAACTAAAGGACAAAGATTTAAGGATAAGGCTAGATCATAAAGGCGTTTGAGTGTAGCCAAGGGCAGCAATTTTGCCATTAAAAGGATGGCATCTGCACCATATTCTTTTGCTTGTATCACTTGATTCTCATGTAAAATAAAATCTTTTTGCAGAATAAAGCAGTGGGGATAATTTTTCTTAATCTCACGAATGCTCTCAATATTGCCTTTAAAGTAATGCGGCTCTGTTAAGACAGAAAGCGCCGCTGCGCCATTTTTAAGATATGCCTCAGCAATCTCAAGTGCGGTTAAATTCCCTTGATAAAGGGTAGGTTTTGTCGGACTGGCAAATTTAATTTCAGCAATAATAGCAGGTGCATCATAGTTGAAAATATCGATAAAAGATTTCATGATTTTTCCTTTTTTATTTGTTCAAGTAATCGTAAGGCCTTATTCGAAACAATGGCTTCTTTTGCGACAGCAATGCCTTCCGGAAAAGTAGCAACTTTCCCTGCAACAATGAGCCCTGCTGCGGCATTGAGTAACACAATGTCACGCTTGGCTTTTGTTTCTTTATTGGCAAAAATATTTTCGATGATTTTAGCATTTTGGCCAGGTGCCCCCCCTTGCACCGCTTCAATGGGGGCACGTGTTAATCCAACTTCTTCAGGCGTGAGGGTAAAGGTTGAGATGATGCCGTTTTTTATTTGCGCAATTTTGGTTGGCGCGCTCAAGCTGAGTTCATCTAAACCCTCAAAGCTTCTGACGACAAGCGCATGATGCGTGCCTTGTTGTCGTAACACTTCGGCAATTTTTTCTACTAGATCTTCTCTAAAAACACCAATCACTTGTCTTTGCGGTCGCATGGGATTAGTTAACGGACCCAGAATATTAAGCAAGGTTGGTACGCCTAAAAGCTTGCGCAAAGCGGCAAAAGATTGAAGTAAAGGATTAAACAGGGGAGCCCAAAGATAAACAAAAGAATTTTTTTCTAAACTTTGATAAATTTGCTCCATCTTTTCATAGACAGGGATCTGCAAGGCTTCAATCACATCTGTACTGCCAGAGAGGCTACTGACCGCTCTGCCACCATGTTTGACTACTTTTACCCCGCAAGCGGCGACAATTAAATTGGCTGCCGTGGAAATATTAAAGGTTTTGAGCGCATCGCCACCGGTGCCGACAATTTCAACAATGTTATCTTCAGATCTGAAAGGATGCGCTTGAGAAAGTAAAAAATTCAAAGCCCCCAGTAATTCTTCTATTGTTTCACCGCGTGCAGCAAGCAGGGCGAAAATAGCGCCTTGTTGCGCTAGATTAAGAGAAGAAAGCTCTTGAAACAGTTTCATTGTTTCAGGCGTTGAGAGGAGAGAGCCGCTGATTAATTTTTTTAAAGGTTGCATACGATGCCCTCCT
This sequence comes from uncultured Gammaproteobacteria bacterium, assembly GCA_963803015.1. Taxonomy (GTDB): domain Bacteria; phylum Pseudomonadota; class Gammaproteobacteria; order Berkiellales; family Berkiellaceae; genus Berkiella. The sequence goes on from CAWDKV010000003.1 coordinate 162,091, forward strand.
TTATTCGAGCGCAAATAGTTTTTATATCAGAAAAAGTGAGATATAAAGGCGAAAACGATATTCTAAGAAGATTGGGCGATCGATAATCGCAAAGGATGCCTTTTTGTATCAGAGCCTGAGAGAGGGTATCACTGTTTTGATGCTCAAAAGCAAGATGGCCGCCACGATGCTCATGTGTTATTGGAGAGAGGCATTTTAGTTGTGGAAAGTTTTCTTTGGCAAAAGCAATAAAATAATCGCTAAATTGCAAATTAAGATTGCGCAAAGCATGTCTATCTACTTTATCGAATACGGATAAAGCGCCTTGCAGCGCTTTCATACTTAATATGGCAGGCGTGCCTGCCAAAAAGGCATTCGCATTTTTTTGGGTAATAAAGCGGGGAGCAAAATCAAAAGGAGAGCGGTGCGCCATCCAGCCTTGAATAGGATTCTCAAGTTGTTGATGATGTTTTTGATTGACATAGATAAAGCTAGGAGCGCCAGGTCCACCATTAAGATACTTATAGGTGCAGCCTACTGCAAAATCGACATTATCTCGATTTAGGTTAAGGGGTATCATGCCAATGCTATGAGAGAGATCCCATACCACGATGATGCCCTGCTGCTGAGCCAAATAAGTGAGCGTTGAGAGCGAATGCATATGGCTATTGCGATAATTAACATGAGATAAATACAATACTGCCACTTTGTCTGATAAACTCTCTTCTAATTGATTGGCGTTCACACTTTGTAGTGCAAGCCCTGGGAAACACTTTGTGATGCCTTGTGCGATATAGAGATCGGTTGGAAAATTTCCTTTCTCGGTTAATATAATCTTGCGCTTAGGGTTTAAGCATAGAGCGCTGTGGAGCACTTTATATAAATTGAGTGTGGTGCTATCCGTGACAATGACCTCATCTCTTTTCGCACCAAGATGTTGCGCTATTTTTTTAGCAACCTTAAAAGGTAATTGCATCCAGCTAGCACTCTCCCAAGCTTTGACACCGTCATTTTTCCACTGATCAAGTGCTTCTAAGGTGAAACTTGCTGCTCTTTTGGAAAGAGGTCCTAAAGAATGACCAGAGAGATGCATCATGCCTTTTGCTATCAAGAATTGATTTTTTTGGCAAATTAGAGAGTGCATAGCGTTTTCCCTCGTAACATCATGAGACTCAGCACTATAGAGCCGGTCAACAATTTGAGATCGGTTGGTTGTAAACCAATGGCAAGCGCTAAACCTTGGATCTGCTGATAGACTAAAGCGCCTAAAAAGGGTGCCAATATTTGCCTGCGTAAAGTGTGATTGCCGATTAAGCCTTCGCCAATCATGAGTGCTGCTAAAGCATGAATCACCATACCCACACCCATATTAATATCGACATAGCCTTGCACTTGCGCCATTAAACTACCTGAAGCTCCGGCGAGAGCACTGCCTAAAAAAAGGCCTAATAAAAGATAACGTTTTAAAGAAATCCCTTGTCTTTGCGCAAAAAGGGGATTGAGACCTACTGCTCGAAAGCGTAAGCCTATTTCTGTGTTTAAAAATTGATAAAAAAGGAAAGCTAAAACTAAAAACAAGAAAATCACCCCGCTTATTTTTAAAAAAATCAGATCGGGGATGAGATTGAAGAGTGTATTATGCGTAAATAGAGCAAGATTGGGCGTGCCCATCAGCCGTAAGTGAACACTGTATAGCATGGTGCTTAAAATAATGCTCACCAAAAGAGGGGGTGTTTTATAGCGTATATAAATGAGCGCTGTGCCAAGACCAACGAGTCCTGCTAAGAGAGTAGCGATGAGTGTTGCAAGGAAGGCATGTATGCCAGAGAGGATTAGACAAGCTGAGATCACTGCACCTAAAGGGTATGCGCCCTCAGCACTCAGATCATGTAAATTTAACAATCTAAACGGGATCATAATGCCAAAAGCGATGAAAGCTAAAATGAGGCCATGTAATATGCCGGGGGGGACTAAATCATATAAGATTGGCATGATGTCCCTCCTTTTGGTGAAAAAAAGACAGAAGTTTTTCAGCTGTCATTTTCGATTTTTCTTTGCTATTGAGGTCAATCAGAATTTTCCCTCCATGTAGCATAATTAATCTATCGCCATACTTAATAGCTTGTTCTAAGTCATGGGTTATCATCAAAGTGGTGATATTATTCTCTTTAATTTTACGCGCCGTATAAGCCATGAGCTGATTTTGCGTTTTGGGATCTAAAGCACTGGTATGTTCATCTAATAACAATAATTGGGGTTTGGTGAGTAAAGCCATGAGCGTGGCTATGATTTGCCTCTGCCCTCCTGAAAGAAGAGAGAGCTTGTCATGTAAGCGATACTCAAGTTTTAGACCTAAACTGCTCAAAATGTCTATTGCATATTTTTGATGTGATCTAAGGTTGGTATACCCACTCTTTTTGCCACGAAGAATAGAGAGCACGATATTTTCCAGCAGACTCATTTCTAATATGGTTCCGGTATGGGTTTCCTGGGTCACACTGCTGATGAGAGCCGCTCTTTGATGCACTGGTAGAGAGGTTAACGCTTGATTGGCAAGCATGATTTTACCTTGGTCAATGATAAGTTCTCCAGAGAGCACTTTAAATAACGTAGATTTACCGGATCCATTATTACCTAGTACGATACAAAACTCGCCTTCTTCACATTGCAGCGTAATGTCTTGCAGTGTTGGTTGTGCCTGCAAGGGAAAAGTTTTTGATATATTGCTGATATGTAACATTTTCCTACTCCACAATCGTGATGTTTTGCAGGGTGTCATTGATTTTAATGTGATAGCGCGCAGCTAATTTTTTATTAAGAAAGGCCTGGTGATCCTGTTTTCTGGGATAAATGGGTGCGATATTTGCAATTTTTTCTCCATTTAACACGTTTGCTACAATGTTACCCGCGTTAACGCCCACTTGATAATAACTGACCCCAAAGCTTGCCAGGGCTAAACCTTGTTTGACGGCAGCGGCATCAACGTTAAAGACAGGAATTTGCATTTTCTCTGCTAGCGCGGCTATAGCGGGTAGAGCGGGTTGAATCGTACCGCTTACGCCAACATATAGAAAATCGACTTTGTCTTTGAAAGCTTGCATGTGAAAAGGAATGTCGCGTTGATTATCAATGGCGATGGGGTAGACAGCAATGCCGATTTTTTGACCTGCTGCTTTCATCATGCCGACTAGAGCCACATCATTGGCTTCAGAGCTGGCATATAATAAGCCCACGGTTTTAGCTTTAGGTAAAAGAGATTTTGCAAATTCTAGAAACAGGATCAGATCTTGTTTATCAGAAGCACCGCTTAAGTTTTCATGTGCTTGATGAGATGTAATTAGTAGGCCGGCGGCCAGCGGATCGGTGATGACATTAAAAATCAATGGAATATCTTTGATGGTATTTTTGGCACTTTGTGCGATAGGTGTTCCCATGACCACGATGACAGCAGGCTTTTTGGCTTTGAGTTTAGCCAGCATTTGTCCAATAAGTGTGGCTTGAAAATTGACGTCACTTATCTCAAAGCGGATCTGTTCATTTTCTCGAAAACCTTGTTGTGCTAACGATGTCTTGAGACCCTGAATACTTTGTGTGAGTGTGGCGTGTGGGCCATAATTGGCTATGGCTACAATGGGTAAGTTATTGTTTTTAGAAGAATAAAAGAATAGGTAGGCAAGAGCGAAAGCGAAGGTTATAAAAAGGGCGAGTGTGCCTCTTGTGGTGGTGAACATGATGTAATCCTCATAGTGTTAGAACAGGCAATAGAAATAAATGACGATTGGGTTTGCCAACGCCACCATTTGCCTGTCCAGTTCTTCACTATGAATGAATACATAATTTCCAACTAAAAAATAAAATTAACTTATGCTCAATCCTAGAGAGGATTTTTTATCTTGTCAACAGCTGTCCCGATTTTTAGATAATTGCAGCGCTTTGGGTGATAAGCTAAAATTCGCAGTTGTTAAAAAATATTGTATATACGCGGCAGGCTACCCACAGCAGATGATTTTTACTCTAACGAGCACGCGTCGGCTAGGTGGCAAGCTCTAGAGCAACAGGAGTGTATACAAAATACATGACTGTTGCGATATGAGCGCAGCCAACAACGCCGAAGATTCATCTGCGAAGGGTATAAAAATGAAAAAAGGGCCAGAAGCTCAAAAAGAAGAGGTAGCTTTACAAAGTGAGCTTGAAGCAAAGTGCAGTGCTCTTTTTACCGAAGAGAGAGAGGAGAATGCTCTTGCAGAAGAGAATTTGTTTATTTTTCTCTCTAGCTGCCCTGTTTTTAATTCACTTAATTTTTTTAATCCTATTGCTGCAGGATTTCATCAACAAGCTTTGCCAATAGAGTTAATTGCCTTAACCGCTTCCGTGGGGAAGACGCGCTGTTTTAATTATATTTTTGAAAGATTAGATATCACTAAACTCAATTTGAATAAGGAATGCGTTGGCGCGATCTTCATAAGCGGCACGACTTTTTTACATTTAATTTGTTTAACCATTTTAAACAACACCTTTGCTCATATTGAAGAAGAGGTGAGTTTTAAATGTTTAACCCGTATTTTTCAAAAAAAAGATTTGCTGAAAAGATTAAATTTTAATGCAGAAATTCGTCAGAGTTATTATCGAGGCACAACGACTTTTTGGATGATAGCGATGATAGCTTTACGTCATTCTCGCCGAGAATTCCTTGATGGATTACTAAGAAATCCTGATACAAGAAAAAAACTAAATTTTAATGTTGCTTGCCAGCGCGCTACGATGGAGCATGCGCTCTATGGGATGTTAAGCGAGTTTGTATCATTATCTCAAAGTGTTTCTGCTGGATCTCGGCTAGTATTGCCGTCGGTTGAATTATTGACCGAAGAGCGTGAAGAACCTTATACAGGCATCTCTATTGGGCATATTTTTGCCAATTTAGCTTTAGCTGGATCTCCAGACTATTTGCTGGGTTACATAGCAAAGGAAACACCCAATGCAATTACGCTTAATAAGAAGATTTTAGGGGGACCGTATCGCGGCGCTAGTTTGTTTTATCTGATAATTATTGCAGAACTCGTTAATACGAATCAGCTTATTGCTCAAATTCCTAAAAAAGTATTACAGGAGATAGAGATAGATGACAAAATAGAAGGACGAGCTAATTTTGGCGCAACCGCTTTATATTGGTTATCCGCCCTGGTTTGTAAAGGTAAAACAGCGCCTTTTGATTGCTTTATGTCATTTCCCGGTGCCTTTCAACACAACTTTAGGGTAACGTATGACCCTGAAAACAGAAATACCTCCATTTTATGGTGGCTTTCTTATGCTGCAGCAAAACAGCGTTCTTTACAATTGGAGAAGGTATTAAGGCATAAGCCTCTTATTTTTGTCTCTTCCGATTTTCAGTTGAAAAGTAAGATAGAAAAAAATAAAACAACACCATTCTATTGGCTGATCCATGCAGCAATCCAAACACACACCAGACCCTTAGATTATTTTTTTGAAAATTATGCTCTCACGGAAATTGATTTCAACGATGAAATTGAACATGAGGAATGTAGCGGCACAACACATTTATGGTGGCTAGCCTATTGTGCTTTTTTAGGGATGCCAAAATATGTTGAGCGTGTGATGGCGCATATTTCTTTAGAGAAACTAAACTTCAAAGCGGAATGTATATCAGATTGTGCCTATCAAGGTTGGACTGTATTACAACTTCTTGCAGAAGCCATGCTAAGAGGACATAGTGAGGCTTTTATTAAGGTTTTGCAGCATGAACCTCCTTTGCCTTTAGATATTCATTATGCCCAACCCATGGGCAAGAATAAAGGATTAACGGCTTTTCATCAAATTGGTCAAATGGCATATAAGAATAAATTTGCTTGCTTAGATCATGTCTTGATGACACCTCGATTTTCCCAAACCTTATTGCTTAATCAACGCTCTTTTAAAGGACCATCCAAGGGAACCACGCCCTTTTGGTGGTTGTGTGCGGCAGCAGCACGTCATAAACATTCAGGGGTTGAGCAAGTTCTAGCACGTTTTCCACCATCGGAAATTGATTTAAATGCGAGATCAGAAAAGAAAGAAAATGAAGGGTTAACCTGTTTTGGGTTACTGATTAGAGGCAGTTTAAGGCACAGTCTTCGGCCACTGCAAATCGTATTTTCTCGTTTTGATATTACAAAAATTGAATATAATGTTGCCACCCTTCAAGATGCCTTTCCCGGCACGACCCCTTTTTGGTGGTTGGCACTTTTAGCAGTTTGTGGTAATCCCGAATTTTTAGAACAAGTATTAGAAGTTGTTCCTGGCGCTCAATTAAATGGTAATGCACTTTGTATTAGAGCTGAATTTGAGGGGACGACACCTTTATGGTGGATGGTGCAAGCGGCTTTACTAAACAGAGGCGCATGTCTGCAAAAATGGTTGGCAAAAATTTGTGTAAAAGAGCTTAATTGCCTAGCCAAACCCGAGTCAGGTTATTATAAGGATCAAACTGTACTTTTGGGATTGGCAGCTTTGGGCTACAGGGAACTTGTTAGCACTTATGTTGCATCACATATAGAAATGATTGATATCAACACAACTCTTTCTGTAGAGGGCTATCAAGGGACTTCCTTATTTTGGTGGTTCATCCAGTTTGCGACGCAAAATTCACCAGCTTGTCTTGAAATAGTGTTTAACCAAGTGCCGGTAGAGTCTATCGATTTTGAAGTTAAAAATGAAGTGTCTGGTAAAACAATTTGGGATATGCTGCAAAATACCAAATGGGAGCCTATTGCACAATTTTTATCCCAATTGAAAAAAACAAAAGGATTAAAAGTTAAGACAGACAATCCTTCTCATTTTGTCAAGTTAGAGCAGTTAGCTTCGATAGCTGAAGAAAATGGCTACGCCCAAGCTTTTGTGCTTTTAGCAAGGTTGTATTTAGATTTAAAATATAAAGACCGCTTACAACGTATACTCCCTAAAATATCGCAAGACCATCTTGAATATAAAACTTTGCATCAGGGTTTATTGGCATTGCCTGTTGAGGAGACGGAAAAAGAAAAAAATGCACACCCGCCGGAAGAAAGTGAGGCCACGCGTTGTAATACATCACTGATAAATGATTTAGTGCAAGCTTTATCGACGTGTTCCTTGTGTGAAGAGACAGTTTCTCCCGCATTCATCGCCTGTCAGCCAGCGGCCTCCTCTGTTTTAGTTTTTAGCGCTACTGCTCCTCCTTCTCAAATAAGCGCTAGACGTCAGGCTCCTGCACTGCTCATTAACCCTGATACACCAGTCAGTCCTCACTTCCGGAGTTTTGAGGCAACACGCATCCATGCCATGGTGATGCGGTGTTGTCATGCACCCTTAGACAAATTAATGACTCTGCTTTCTAAACTGGAATTGGTTTTGGCACATTCAAAAGTCGGCGCATTAATAGAATTGAGTATTAATGGATTTTCACATTTAGATGATGCAATACGCCTGCCTTTTTTATGTCAGCAAAATAGACAGGCAGCTGAAGTGATAGCAGTAAGACTATTTCTCATTTTAAGCGAAGCCATGCAAAAGAAATTAAATTCACAGCAATTGGCCACGTTACTTTGTAATAAACCAGAGAAAGGCCCCATTTTATTGCATTCTGCTTTATGGAAACAATCACAAGGTTGTTTAGAGCATGTCCTGGCCTTTTCAGAGAAATTTATTAGCAAATCTCATTGGCAAGAAATGCTCAAACGAGCGGATGATTTTGGTCATACCGCGTATCAATATGCTGTATCAAGTAATAATCCACGGTTTTTACAGCTTTTTACTACTGCTGTTGAAAGAGCGTTTAATGAAGAAAGTGCAGCTGTTCTCCAGAGGTTAGCTCAAAAAAGTAGATATTCTTTTAGACGTTGTGGCAATGGAGTGTAATACTATGAGCATAGTTAAATATCAAACTCCATCATTGTTGAGCGCATTGCCTATGATAGATTTTGCTGTAAACTGAATTTTTCATCTAGCGGAGACTCGGTTATGGGCATGACCAAAGAACAAAAAAAACAAGCTGCATTGCAAACCTTGGGAATTGATAATACAAACCAAGCTAAAAGCGCTTATCGTAGACAGGTCCTTGAATGTCATCCAGATAAGTTGCAATACCTTGAAGGTGCGACGGATTTCGATAAAAAGAAAATATTGACCGATGCACAAGCTCGCTTTATCGCGTTGACCCAGGCTTATGATCTCCTCACAGGCAAGATTGAATTAACAGATGATGAAGATATTGGCGCAGAAGCGTCGGCCGCTTCAGCGATACCACAAGAGACGGCATCATTTTGGAAAACCCCCTTTGAAGTAGGAGAAGATCTCCCTGGTGTGCAAGAGACGTTTAACGCTTTATTTTTAATCCCGCGTTGGACAGAGCTTACGCCACATGTCTATAGCATTGGTTATGCGACAGCGAGCGCCACAGCGAATGCAGCGGGCGTGCGAGCAACTAACATTTCTTTTTCTAGTCAGGCGCAACTGGCACAATTTTGTAATGGCGGCTTAAAACAATCCTCAGGAATGTTAATGTTTACTGCATTGAATTTTCCAAGAGCGTGGTTAGGCACCGTATATGATGCCTTGGCAACGAATAAAAATCTAAATCAAATTGATTTCCCAGCTGGCTACAAACTTGATGCAGATGAGGCAAAGAGATGGCAGGCCTTGGTTCAAAAACCGACATCTCAAGATACGGCGACTCAGCTTATAACAACAACTTTTCAGAATAATCGCCTCCCTATTATAGCAGGAGGGACGACAGCTGTTGCTCTTATCCTTTTCACAGGTGGATTATTTTTTCCCTTGCTTGCAGGTCTTGGCGTACTCTTTGCAGGACGTGAAATTGAGAAAAGGATGAAACAATCCAGAGAGTATTACAGTGAAGAAAAGATAAAGACATTAGAAGGTCAGCCTGAAGCTGAAGCTTATCATTTAGGAGAAGAAGCCGCTAAAGGCTTTATGCCACTAGCCCATTCTTTAATGGATCCCAAAGCGCGCCAAGCGCCTAATGCTTATGTAGCAGGATTGCAGCATGCCCTTGAACCCCATCAGCGGCGTGCGCACAAACCTTCTTAAAAAAAGGGGCTTTTGCCCCTTTTTTTCAGCTTTAAGAAACGATAGGCTTGTAGCCCGCTGGTTTCTCGGTGTCCCCTTCAAATAAAAATTGCTGCATCGCTTGCTCCAAAAAGGGGCGCGTTTTAGCATCGAGTAAATTCAGGCGGTTTTCATTAATTAACATGGTTTGCTGTTGTAACCACTGTTGCCAGGCTTCCATGCTGATATGTTCAAAAATGCGCTGACCAAGCTCGCCCGGATAGGGTGTATATTCTAAAGCAGGCGCTTCTTTTTGTAATTTTTGGCAGAAAATAAGGCGTTGGGTCATGTCATTCTTCCTCGGGCAGTGTACTCAGCAGTTTTTTGATAGGCGCAGGTAAGCCAATTTTAGAGAGTTCTTGCTGTTTTTGCCAGCGTTTATTTGGGGGTAAGGCGGTTTTTGGGGCTTTTACTGTCATTTGGAAGGGCGTTATCTTTAAATGAAAATGAGTGAAAGTGTGCTTAAAAGGCGGTAAAGATTTAAGTGTCGATTTTTTTTCAGCAAAATGTTCATGTAAATAAGCGTGCATCTTATCGCTTTGTGAAAACTCCGGTAAGCTAAAAAGACCACCCCAGATCCCTTTTTGCGGGCGCTCTTCTAATAAGATTTCCCCCCGCTTATTAAATAAGCAAAGCATATAAAGGTGCCGTGTTGGGATGGTCTTACTAGGCTTTTTATGAGGATACATATCCTGTTCTTGATATAAAAAAGATAGGCATTTTTTTTGCAAAGGGCAGCGTTCGCAAAGCGGCGCCTTTCTTGTACAACAGGTTGCGCCCAGATCCATAATCGCTTGCGTGTAATCAGCCGCGCGATTTTTCGGCGTGTATTTTTCCGCAAGCTGCCAAAGGCCTACTTGTATGGATTTCTGATCGGGGTATCCTTCGATACGGTGCAAGCGACACAGTACACGTTTAACATTGCCGTCTAAAATAGGGGTGGGTAAATTAAAACTTTGTGCCAAAATGGCGCCAGCAGTTGAGCGACCAATACCAGGTAAGTCCATCAACGCTTCAACGGTTTGAGGAACATGGTTAGCAAACTCTTGGTGAATAATCTGTGCTGTTCGATGTAAGTTGCGTGCTCTGGCGTAGTATCCAAGGCCTGCCCACAGTGCTAACACTTTTTCTAATGGCGCTTGCGCTAATTTATCTATGGAAGGGAAAGCCTTGGTAAACTTGTTAAAGTAATCAATCACGCTAGAAACTTGCGTTTGTTGCAACATCACCTCAGACAGCCAGATCCGATAAGGGTCAACGGGCTTTTTCCAAGGCAAATCTTTTCTACCGTATTGATCAAACCATTTTAACAAGTTACTTTGTAACCAACGTGGCGTTATACCCTTCCCAGATGAATTTTCGGTGTTGTTGCCTGCGCTCTTCACCCCAAGTGTACGCTCCTGGGGCTTCAGTCGCTTGGCGCCTAACCGAAAAATCATCTGCTTTGGGTATAGTCTTGTCATTTTAAAACTTAAATATTTTTTCTAAGCCTTTGTTGAGTTTTTCTTCTATTTTTTCTTGTAGCAGTTCTTCTCTTGTCTTATCAGGATTATCTTCTTCTTTCAAAATTTTACTGATTTGGCGATCCATTTCTTTTGAGAATTTTTGTTTTACGCCTTTTTCTAATAACGCTTTCAAATAAAGATCAAAATCAGGCAAAACACGCGGTTTTTCTAAGGAGCCTTTAATGCGGATAGCAAGGGGGAGCGCATTAGGATGCTCTTGGCCATCATGGTAAATTTTCTTAGCTTGTATTTTATACGCAATCGTTTGGGAATTGAGATCGACCTCGCCAACGCCATTAGCCATAAAATCTGTGGCTGAAAGTGTTAAGTCATTATTATCAATCACATTATTATTAATCTTTAATGTTCCTGAGAGACTATTAAAGAGGGTTTGTTTACTATCTTCTAAGCTAAACTCCTCTTTTTTTATCATTGCTCTGGCGCGTTCTAAATAATAGTTAACATCCACTCCCTTTAGAGTGCCATTTTTTATATCAAGACGCGTTGTGCCGTTGAGCTTACTGTTGCTGTGGGAGAGATCAAAAGTGACATCCGCATTACCAGAAATGGGCTGCTTTTGTTTCAATGCACCAAGAAGCGGATCTAAAGCGATATGATAGATTTTTCCGCTAAAAGAAGTAGTGCCATTTTTGTTTGCTAGATCATACTGAATTTTGGTAGCAAGAGAGCCTTGGTAGAGATCAGCGGTGAGCGGATTGAGAGTCAGCATTGATCCGTCTTTTCTCAGCGAAGTTTTCACATTTTTTAGCGTGAGCCCTTTTACCATCACTTGGTTAATAGTCAATTCTCCTTTAACAGTGCGCTCTGCTTGTTGTTTAGAAGAAGAGGGAAGTTTCTTGTTTGGTGTTAAAGCGACGACGGATGGAGAAGATTTTTCATTAGCAGAAGTTTTAGAGGTATCACCTTTGCCTAGTTTGTCAAAATCAATTTCATTAGTTTGCAGTTTAAATTGCAGTGGCAAATTAGAGGCAGCAGGGATTGTGATAGAACCGCTGATATGGGTTTTATCGGCTTTAAAATTAAGATTAGACAGCAAAATTTGATTTTTATTCATGTCGAGTTTTGTTGTTAACTCGCCTTGCTTGAAGGGATAATTTGCCGGGAAATCCAAAGAAAACGTTGTATCAAAAGTAGCGTCTTTGTTTTTACTAATATAGCCCTTGACGTTACCTTGTCCCCGCAGCGCATTTTTTTCATCATTGGTTAAGTAGGCAAAGTGAAACTTACTTTCAAGAGGATAAGCATTGTTTTGTGGTTGTCCTTTGCCAGTTAAGGAAACTTTATCTAAAATGAAACGCTGGTTTTGTTGTCTGTCTTCATAAACAAGGGTCGCATTGCTAATTTCATATTGCGCGAGTGAAAAGTGTAGTTTTTTGGGATTTTGGCTAGAGGAGGTTTTGCTGTTTGGATTGGATGGATGCTCAGGAGTCTTGTGCTCAGTTTTATTTGCGGAATTCAATTTCTCAATAAAGTAATCCCAGTTGGTTTTGCCATTACTGTCTTTAACCAAGTGAATGCTGACTTCTTTCAAAAAAAGTGTATCCATCGCGAAATGTAATTTAAAAATCTCACGCAAAGGAACTTTAAAGCCCAATTCTTTGACAGCAATAAAAGTGCCTTCCCCAAATTGCGGCGCTTGATCTATGCTGAGATCAATCACTTCCAATCCAATCCACGGAAAAAATTTCAGTTTGAGATCACCTTTGATATCTATAGGTAATCCTGATTTTTGGGTGAGATGAGTAGAAATCTCGGTTTTGTATTGATTGGCATCAAAAAACATCAATGCGGCCAGTGGTACCACAATGATTAAGCTTAGAATTAACAAGAACAACCAGAGCAACCCGCGAAGAATCCGCTTCATCACGGAAGGCTTAGACTTAGGTAAAGGAGTGTCAAGTTCGCTCATGATTGGAGTCATATTTTCCATATCTATTTCGCCATGATTGTTTATGTATGAGGAGTGGAGCGGGTGATGGGAATCGAACCCACGCCATCAGCTTGGGAAGCTGAGGTACTACCATTGTACTACACCCGCTTTTTACTCTTTCCATTTTGACTTTATGCATCGTTGTCTGCACCTTCTCGCAACAGTCATGTACTAAGATGTACACTCCTGCCGCTCGAAGGCTTGACGCCTTGCCTAAAGCCAAACTGGTTCGAGTAAATGCTCTTTCCATTTTGACTTTATGCATCGTTGTCTGCACCTTGAGGCATTCCCCTAAAATCAAACTGGTTCGAGTATATAGCCTTACGAAGACTGTAAGCGAGCTATTATCGCAAAACAAATAAGGAGTTTCTAGGGATTTATGGCAAAGGTTTTGGTAAAATAGCCGATTCCCATGCAAATATGAGTTTTCTAACACAATAATCCTATGACACTCGCAGAAAAAATTACCCGTCCTGTTCGCAGTTTTGTTTTACGCCAAGGGCGAATGACCCCTAGCCAAAAACAAGGGCTGTTACAGTATCCCCAATATGGCCTCACTTTACCCAGCGCTGGGGAAACTTTTGATTGGCCATCGGTTTTTGGACGCCAAGCCCCAAGAGTCTTGGAAATTGGCTTTGGTATGGGTGATACACTCATTGCCTTGGCCAAAGCCCATCCCGAAATGGATTTTGTTGGGATAGAGGTGCATCAGCCTGGAGTGGGACGTTGTCTTCTTGATGCTCATATCAATCAATTGACCAATCTGAAAGTGCTATCAGTAGATGTAATCAGCGCACTCAACGCTATGCCGCAAGGCAGCTTTGATAAAATTTATTTGTTATTTCCTGATCCCTGGCCCAAAGCACGTCATCACAAACGGCGTATTGTTCAGCCACAGTTTGTGGCTTCTCTTGCCCAAAAATTATCTCCAAGCGGCCAATTTCATTTGGCTACCGATTGGCAAGATTATGCTTTTCATATGCTTTGCGTATTAGAGAGCTGTTCTTTATTACAAAACCAATTTGGGCAAGGTCAATTTGCGCCCAAAGAAGTACGCTCTTTTGAAACCAAGTTTGAAAAACGTGGGAAGAAATTGGGTCACGCCATTTGGGATTTAGTATACAGTCTCTAGATGAAAAAACAGGGATGTGGCACTTTTCTGATCTCCTCGTCGTTAAAGCTATAACGCAATCAAGAGGGTTGCGTAGCAACCATTGATTTCCCTTTCCTCTCCTATACTTTAAAGAAGCTCTGGTTTTATCAACGTATCAAAATCCAAAGGAGAAGAATGTGTTTGGCATTTCTGGCTTAACACCGGATATTTTTTTGGTATTAAGTATCATTGTCATCGCTATTATACTATTTGCAACCGAAATTGTACGAGTCGATGTTGTTTCTTGCCTTGTTTTAGTATTGTTAGGTCTCACCAAAATTGTGCCAAACGATGTTTTATTTTCAGGTTTTTCCAGTGAAGCCGTGATTGCTTTGATAGGTATCATGATTATGAGTGCGGGATTAGAGCGCAGTGGCGTTGCAGTCGAAATCACGCATATGATAGTGCGCTTTGGTGGGAAAAATGAAAATCGCATACGATTTCTTCTCATGTCTATCAGTGGATTATGCGCTGGATTTATGCGCAGTGTCGGTACAGTTGCATTAATGCTACCTGTGGTGAGCAGGATTAGATTAGCGACTGGGATCCATAAATCTCGGTTATTGATGCCATTAGGCTTTTGTGCCATTTTGGGCAGTACCTTAACCATGTTAGGGACAGGTCCTTTAATATTGCTGAATAGTTTGCTGATCAATTTACACGGATTAACAGATCGCTTTGGTCAAAACACCAAAGCTTTAGGATTGTTCAGTGTTTTTCCTATAGGATTGGCATTGCTTGCTTGCGGGATAATTTATTTCATTTGCTTGGGAAGATGGATTTTACCCAAGACGCCCGTAAATCAAACAGAAATGATAAATGGGGGCTCTCCTAACTATTTTAAACGGATCTATGGTATTGGATCAGATTTTTGTGAAATCCGTGTTCCATCCAGTAGTGCTTTAGTGGATGATACCATACGCCAATGGGAAACTTTACTCCCTCCTTCCATTTCAATTTTGGGCATAAAGATTGGTAGCCAGGTTTTTATTCCGCCTTTTCGTAAAAAAGTGGTCAAGAATGCAAGTACCTTGGTCATGTTTGGTCCAAAAGATGAGATAGAGGAATTTTCTAAAAAATATGGCTTAAAAATGGCGCCCTATTTAACCACCTTTAGTGAAGATATGAACCGAGCGACTGCAGGATTGTGCGAAGCAGTTGTGCCGCCGAGTTCCCAGCTTATTGGTACGCACCTTGGAGATATCCATATGCGTCAAAAATATGGGATCCAAGTGTTAGCGGTATATCGTGGTGATAAAGTCAGACGGGGTAAAAATGAATTTGGTACGCTTACCCTTAGAGCCGGGGATACGCTAGGCATGTTCTGTGAATGGAGCGCGCTTGCAGATTTGCAAAAAAATCCAGATTTTGTGGTGGTGACTACAGATTTTCCCCACAAAAGAGTACGTAAAGAAAAAATGCGCTATGCCCTCTTTTTCTTTGTCTTGGCCATTGCTTTAATCATGTTTACAGATATTTCAGTGGGGGTGGGTTTGTTAGTGGGTGCTGTTTGCATGATTTTTTCAGGTGTTATCAGTATTGATGACGCTTATAGCGCAGTGAGTTGGAAGACGGTTTTTTTGTTAGCAGGGCTTATCCCTTTAGGGATTGCTGTACAAATCAGTGGCACTTCAGATTGGGTGGGTGAATATATCTTAAAGGTATTTTCAGGTTACCCTGAGTGGGTGTTGCTATTTTTATTAGGTGTGATGGCTTCTTTATTGAATTTAGTGTTAACTAATGTTGGCGCAACTATCGTTTTGGTACCTTTGGCGGTGCATATAGCGCATGTCATTGGGGCAGATCCGCGTGCTTTTGCTTTAGTTGTTGCTATCTCGACTTCCAATTCTTTTGTTATTCCAACCCATCAAGCAAGCGCGCTTATAAACTTGCCAGGGCAATACAAAATATCAGATTTTGTGCGGGCAGGGGGGTTAATGACTGTGCTCTATCTTGTGATTGTCGTCTCAATGGTGCAATGGCTGTTTTAGCATTCCCATTTTTTAAATTCTCGTAAAACAATGTTCTTATCGATAAAGGCTTGGCGAAGAGCCCTCACGTCTTCTTCAGAATCTAAAACCTCGAAAAGGCAGCCATAAAAATCGGGTAAAAGCATTAGGGATGACAAAGCCATTTTTAGCTGCCATCACATATTTAATTTGGCTCCAGCTAATATTGCCAGGGCTTAAACCCTTTCCTGACCAAACAATACCATTTAAAGAAATATCGATACTGATAGGCTTTTCTACTACTTTAGAACTTTGCATGCGTTTTAATAATAGCCATTCATTGAATGGCCTTCGGCCAAATAACCAAACGGCTGCGCCCAAACTGGCAATGCCCTCATTCCAATTGAGTCCCATAACGATGAGTTTTAAGAGCATGATAACGAGTAATAAAATAATAAATAAATTAAGAAAACCGACGCCATACAAAAATAAGGGCTTTTTTTCAATAAACAAAGAGCTGGCTTTTGCGAGCTCTCGTGCGCTTGGTTGGTATTGAATGTGAATATCCATATTTTTCTTTCTCTATTTTTCTGCGTGCGATTCTGCCAAAAAGAGATGAATCACATCATTTAAAAATCGAAACCCTAAGTTGGTAGTACAAAGCTGATGAGCAGAAGGTTCAAGCCAGCCGCGCTGTTGTCCTTTTTGTAAAGCATCCTTAATAGTCGAAAGAGGAAGCCCGGTTCTTTCTTCAAAGAGAGAACTGACCACCCCTGCTTTTAAGCGTAGTGCGTTCAGCATAAATTCGAAAGGGAGCTCTTTAATGGCGATAACTTGGTTTTCTTGCACAAATCCTTGCGCTCTATCCATATATTGTTTGGGATGTCGAAAGTGATGAAAACGATTTATCTCTCCACGTGCTATATCGGTAATTTTGCCATGGGCCCCTGCGCCAATCGCAAGATAATCGCCAAACTCCCAATAATTGAGATTGTGCTGGCAAGGTTGTTGCCGGCTATAAGCAGAAACTTCATATTGGCTAAAGCGAGAATCGGCTAATAGTTGCTGCCCTTCTTCTTGTAAAACCGCAAGATGCTCTTCAGGTGGCAAAGGAGGAGGGTTATGCCAAAAAGAAGTATTGGGCTCTAGTGTGAGCTCATACCAGGAAAAGTGCGTGGGGTTGAGAGACATCGCTTTTTCTAAATCGGATAGTCCTTCTCTCGTTGTTTGTTCCGGTAAACCAAACATAATATCGAGGTTAAAGTTGCTAAAACCTGCTTCTTGGATAGCACCAACGGCACGTATCGCTTCACCACTATCATGAATGCGCCCTAGTGCTTTTAAAAGCTTATCCTCAAAACTTTGTACGCCTAAAGAAATGCGGTTAATGCCAATCTCGCGATAGGCTTTAAAACGCGCTTGTTCTACTGTACCGGGGTTGGCTTCAAGTGTGATTTCCATGTCAGGGAGCCAACGGCATCGGGCACGTATGCCTTCTAATAGAGTTTCAATGGCTTTTGCCGAGAAAAGACTTGGGGTGCCCCCGCCCATAAAAATACTACTGATAGCCCTTCCCCAAATCAAAGGTAAATGTAGTTCCAAATTGGCCAATAGAGCCGCTACATATTCTTCTTCAGGCAAATCGGTTTTTAAAGTATGGCTATTAAAATCGCAATAAGGACATTTTTTTACACACCACGGGAAGTGAATGTAAAGCGATAAGGGGATAGTCTGGTTAAAAGCGCTCATTCTAAAATATACTGTTTAAATTGTGCGATAAATGCGGCAAGCGCTTTAGCGCGATGGCTGATTTGATTTTTTATCTCTGAAGGCAGCTCTGCTGCGCTACATTGGCGCTCATTGACGTAAAAAATCGGATCATAACCAAATCCGTGGTTGCCTTGAGGCGCTCGTAATAATGTCCCTTCCCATTTCCCTTGGCAAATTAGAGGAATAGGATCATCATATCGGCGAACAAACGCCAAAGCGCAGTAAAAAGCGGCTTGGCGATGGTTATCATCTACTTGTTGGATGTCTTGTAATAATTTTTGAATATTTTCTTTGTCGGTTGCCTTCTCACCGGCAAAGCGGGCTGAATAAATGCCAGGTGCGCCATTTAGGGCTTGCACGGTCAGGCCAGAGTCATCTGCTAAAGCTGGACATTGCGAAATTTTGGCGGCATGGCGCGCTTTAATTAGCGCATTTTCAATAAAACTCAATCCTGTCTCTTCGGCGGAGCTCACACCAAACTCTTTTTGCGAGAGAAGGGTGATGGGCAACGGTTTTAATATGGCTTGTAGTTCTTTGAGTTTGCCGGGATTGTCGCTTGCTAATACTATTTTCATATTTTTAATTGCTAGTAGGTCTGAAAGGAAGAGAAGATACAACATTTTTAATGGCACTCATAACAGCCTCTTCAAGAGAAGTAGCTTCACGATCAAAATCTAAATAGACGGTACCATTTCTAAAGTTAATTAATGAATCATCGCACCCTGCTTGAAACAGACTATCTTCAAGATTTGGCGTATCTTCATCTACATTTTTTAAAACTAATGTAAATTGATATATATTTTGCTTTTTTTTCATCATTTCCATCTTTTTAATTATGTGAGCCTGAGTCAATATATTTACGAATCTTGATTCTTGTCCCCTCTCCCGCTTGCGGGAGAGGGTTAGGGTGAGGGTCCGAAAATAAGGACTTTATCACTTTTTCCTTGTAATTCGTCTGTTCTTGATGTGACTTTCAGGATCGGGTAAATTTCTTTTTGTTCGCATGTTCGTTCAAAGACCCTCACCCTAGCCCTCTCCCCGCAAGCGGTAGAGGGGATCAGAAAAGCGGCACATCTTTTAAAATGTGCTGAATAAACTACCTATTTCTTATTTAAGATACATTATCTGTTGGCACTTAATTTGTCAAAAAAAGGGGAAAAATAATCTGCTACTGGCTGCGGATTATCTAAATGCACATGATGGTTGCCTGGAAGGGTTATCATATCGATGTTTTTTATGGTCTCATAGCGCTTTTTCATTAAGGCGAGATTAAAAGGAAAGCCTTGCTCGGGGCGAACCAAGCGAACAGGCGCGCTGATTTCTCTTAAAAAAGCTAAGACTTGCTCTTCGGTTAATTGTAAAGCAGAGGGAAAGAGCAATTTGGGATCGGTACGCCAGATCCACTCGCCTGTTGAGAGTTGTTTGGTGCCGCGTTCTACAATGGCTTTTGCCGAAGCGGGATCCATAGCATTTACCTTTAAACGCGCTTGTAATGCTGCTTCTTGCGAGGCATAACGCGGAGATTTTTTATGAGGTTTGGTAATCACTTCTTGAATAAAATGGTGCAGTTGAAATGGGGCCTGTTCAGGAGAGGTGGTAAAAGGGCCCAAGCCATCGATTAAAGCAACACCTTGGATCTTCTCAGGTATCGTGCCGGCGATTAAGCAAGCAATTGCTGCTCCTATGGAATGGCCGAGTAAAATACAGCGCTCCCAGTTTAATTGATGCATGACTTGAGCGGCAACCACCACATAATCGGTTAAATGAATATAAGTCCCTAGGGGTTGATGATCAGAGTGGCCATGACCGGGCAAATCAAGCGCAACAATTTGAGCATGCGGTAAAAGAGGTGCAAGTTTATCAAAGGATGCCGCATTATCTAACCAACCATGCAAGGCTAATACCCGTATTTTACGCTCTGGATGCCAGACTTTGGCTGCAATTTTTTTACCTGGAAGTTCAAAAAAGATTTCTTGCATAGACATCTAATCCTTCGGTAACCATGTGGGCAGTTGACTTGGCGCGTGCAGGCAAACCGTTTTATAACGGCTTTGCTCACCCCTTTTGATGCTCACCTGAGAGAACGGCACAGCAAACTCTTTACTTAACCATTTTTTTAAATAAGTATTGGCTTTATTTTCTAGTGCTGGCGCCATGATTTGCACTTTCAGATACCCTTGATATAACCCGACCACTTTATCTTGTTTGGCATTGGGTTGTATGTAAAGGTTCAAGAATAAGTCCTCGTTTTGCTGGTAAAAGGGCTGCTTCATTAGATTGCAAGATGCGTTAAGGGTTCTGCAATTAAAATCTTAAGTAATTGTAAAATTATCAGCACGAAAAGAGGGCTGATATCAAATCCTGCGACGAGCGGAATTTTTTGTCTAAATGGCCGCAATATAGGTTCACTCAATTGATATAAAATGGAACGAATGGGAGAGTGCGTCATAGGGGCGAGCCAACCCATCAACACATACATTAAAACGGAATAAAAGAATAAATTTAAAGTTAACCCTAAAATATCACCGATGGTCGCCACAATGAGTACTAACAAATTAGGAAAAATGGAAAATGCGATAAGAGAGAGTAATAAAATTTTGAGATAAGTGAGAACAAATATGACAACAACCGTTGCAAAATCAATACCCCAATAACCAGGGATAACGCGTCTTAATGGCACAATAAGTGGGCTGGTAAATTTAACGATAAATTGGGATAAGGGATTATAGTAATCTACACGTAAATATTGAAAGACAAGCCGAAGCAACAAAACAAAAAGATAAAGATTAAACAGGATCTGAACTAAAAAAACGGCTGCTTGTTTGAGAGGTGTCATGTCTTTTCCACTTAATCGTATTGTTCACTTAAAGATTGACCACGCAAGGTCGCGGCTTTGAGCACGTTGGCTATTAAAGCGGCTAGTTTACCATCTTTTAGCGTATTGATCCCTTGTTCGGTGGTCCCCCCTTTGGAAGTGACTTTTTCCCGGAGAGAGAGGATATCCTCTTTACTATTTAAGGCCATCAAAGCGCTGCCTAGCGCCGTATGGAGAGTTAACTTGCTAGATATTTCTTCTGGCAATCCCAAATCGCTCCCCGCTTTAATCAAGCACTCCATCATATAAAAAAAATAAGCAGGACCAGAACCAGAGAGCGCCGTCACCACATCCATCAAGCCTTCTTCTTCTACCCAGACTGTTTCGCCAACACATGAGAGGAGTTGTTCTGCTTGTTGTCTTTGCGTGTGGGAGATATTCTTTGCGGCAAATAATCCTGTGATGCCATGACCGAGCAAAGCAGGCGTGTTAGGCATGGCGCGAATAACGTTTGCTTGCGCGTTTCCTAGCCAGCGTTTGATTTGCACGGTCGTAATGCCGGCGGCAATGCTGATGATGAGAATAGAAGTTGGCACCTCTGATGCTATTTCTAATAATACATTTTTTAAATGTTGTGGTTTAACAGCTAGGACTAAAATATCTGCCCTTTTCGCCATTTCAAGATTGTGCGCTGTTGTATAAATGTCCCAGGTTTGTTGCAGCGCTCGACAGGTGTCTGCGCCATGATCTGACACCAAAAGATGCTGTTTAGGGTAACCCTTTTTAATTAATCCCCCGATTAAACAGCTGCCCATATTGCCGCCACCGATAAAGCCTATATTGCCTAATGATTGCATAATTATTCCTTTCTTTCTCCAAAAAGAGCGCGACCAATGCGAACGAGGTTAGCGCCTTCACTGATAGCGGCTTCTAGATCATTACTCATCCCCATAGAGAGCGTATCTAGCGGATATCCCTCTTCCTGCAATTGGCAGTATAAAGACTTTATCAAATTATAGTATTGGCGTTGATGAGAGAAGTTTTCATCATCAGGTAAAAGTGTCATCAAACCGCGTAACTGTATTCTAGGTAAGCCTTGTATAGCCAGGACTAAGTCTTTAACCTCAGACAGCGCTATCCCTGATCTGTTTGGGTTATCATCTAACTTGATTTGAATGCAGATATTAAGCGGGGGTTGGAGGGGAGAGCGCTTTTCGGATAAGAGGGTGGCTTGTTTAAGCGAAGAAACGGTATGTACCCAGTGAAAAGCACTAGCAAGTGCTTGGCATTTGTTACTTTGAATCGGGCCAATAAAATGCCATTCTATGTTCTGGTTAGCCAGCACTTTCATTTTAGATAAGGCTTCTTGCACATAATTTTCGCCAAAAGCGAATTGACCGAGTGAGATGAGCGCTAAAAGCGCTTGCGGGGATTGACTTTTACTCACGGCAAGCAAACGGACACTCTGCGGCTTTATGCCAAAGCGCTGTTCTGCAGCTTGGATGCGCGCCTTAAGTGACGTATAATTTGCCGTTAAATCAATCATTCCTCAACCTTCTTGCAAATAAAAAAGGGGATATCATGTCAGAAGATACCATTTCTGTAGAGAGCCTGGCAAAGGCTATAGAAAACAAGCAAGGCTTTTTCTTACTGGATGTCAGAAATCCCGATGAATATCAAAGCTATAACTTAGGGGGGCATCTTATCCCTTTATCAGAATTAGACAAGCGTTTAGCAGAAATTCCGCAGAATATGCCCATTGTTGTGTATTGCCATTCTGGTTATAGAAGTCAAATTGCCCAAAGTTTACTGCAACAACATGGCTTTTTGGACGTTAAGAATTTAACTGGAGGAGTCGTTGCGTGGCAGCATAAAATAGTCTGATATTTTTAGTGTAATTGCTTGTTTTTTCGCCCTTCCTCTAGCGTTATACTGAAATGAGTATCGATTGATAGGCGTTTTGGAGGTTGTTATGCCAACTAAAGCACTAAAGACGTACCTAGATAAATATCACGTCCCTTATAAAACCGTGGATCACCCCATAGCTTATTCTGCCAGAGAGACTTCACATGTGTGCAACCTCTCAGAAAATGCCTTAGCAAAAACAGTGATGGTTTTTGTCGGTAATAGATTGGCAATGGTGGTACTCCCCGCTAATGAATCAGTTGATTTTAAATCTTTGCGTGAAGCACTGCATGAAAATGATGTCTCTTTGGCAGCAGAAAGAGACTTTTCTCCGATATTTAAAGATTGCGAGTTAGGCGCGATGCCTCCTTTTGGTAACCTTTATGATATGGAGGTCTATGTTGCTCAAGATCTCACCAATAACAAAGAAATTGCCTTTAATGCAGGAACGCATACTGAAGTGATTAAATTAGCCTGGCGTGACTTTGAAAAATTAGTGAAGCCAACAATTATTAAAGCAACACATCACTAATTTAAGTATTTTGCCACCTCCAGAAAGCAATTTCTGGTAGGTGACTTTTTTTTAATTATAACCAAATTTTTTCAGGAGTAAGGTTAGGCCACCCATGTGAGTAAAAGGGGCTTGGATTAAATCAATTCCCAATATAGCCGTAAAGATTAGCCAAATAGGACCGCTTACTGCATAAAGGATCAAGGTGAGTAAAATAACAATCCCTGCCACAAGAGAGCTCATTTGTTCGAGATTCATACTCGTCACTTTGTTAATGTCCATATCTTATCCTTAAAATTGTCGGGTAATTTCTTTTTAATATTAGGACATGGTTGAAATTTTGCATGTTTTAACGGGTACTAGAATTACGCTATCTAAGTGAAAGTGATAAAAAGCAAGTTAACCTCAGTCAAAAAATATTGCTGTTTTTATGAGCTTTTGGACAAGCTGAGCAGATAGTATCAAGGATTCTAGGATAAACTGAAAATAGTGAGGAAATATACTTAAAACAGTGTATTTCCTTTGCCGTTGACTCAAAAAGTGGTAACCTGTGCCAATCTTAAAATTAGGTAAAATACCATGAACACAGGTCCATCTTCTGAAGAAATTGCACAATTGCAACAAAATATTATATTGCATTTTGCTAAGCTAAAATTACTTCCTTCGGAAGTAGGTACTTGCAAAAAAGTTGTTCGCTTAGAATGCCCAGAGTTGCAAATGTCTGCTCCTACATTGGCAGTAGCATTTACGCATGAACGTAATCCTAAAGCAGCAGAAATCATTCATCATGAACATCAATTTTTACGTTATCTTAAAGAAAAAGGTTTTCCTGTCGTAAGTCTTCATGGTGAAGTATTTTGCTTGGAGCAAACTTCTTTAGGAAGACGTTATGGTATGTTAATGGATTATATTCCAAATGCAGTCTTCATTGAAGCAAAAACGCCAGCAACTCTAAAACTGCTACTTGTTGCTGCTTTGTTAGGAATGAAGACTCATGCCCGAGAAGCTTGGGTCATCATGCATCGAAGCTATCTACTGCAACAAATACAGACAGTACTCTCCGTGCCCGGCGCGTTTAACCTTAATACACCAGAAAGAATATTCTCCTTGCCAGAAGTGTTCGAGCATCTTAATAGAGCAAGTCGAATATTAGGAGAAAATTTTAATAACTTATTGCTGTTATTGGAAAGAGAGCACTTAGAGATAAATGATCTGCAAATGTTAATTACTCAAATGGGACATTTGACAATCATTGATCCTCTAGATGTTATTGTCTTTGAACCAGCATCTAAAGCCTTCAGATCGTTACTTGGCAGCGCGCCTTTAACAGATGAAGGTTTCCATCAGTTTTTAGCAAAGACTAAACAATGGTTAAGAAATGCGAAGCACACTTGCTTGGAACTCTCGGAAGTGAAGAATGAGGAAGGTGTTTTAGCTATTATCAATTCGTCTGATAAATCAAATGTATTAAGTTTTGCTGCCTGTGACACAAGAAATAAATCTCGGGTCTCTCATCTTCGCCAAGAAACCGGAGCTGCTCTACCGCGTTTGGGAGCAAGCTCTGACTCTACACAACGATTTAAACCACAATAAGAAAATAGATTATTTGCCGCTAAAAGGCTTGGCACAATCGATTGCTGTCTTTGCGGAAGGGGATTCTTCCCCCTACCCAAGCCTTTTTTCCCTTGAAGAAGTTGTTTTCTTAGATTCATACCAGAAAATCCAGGGGTAAGTTTTCTTCTCTAACACTTGCCTAATGATAACTAAACGGGCTAGTCGGTGGGTCATAATGATTTCCTCCTGCATCAATTTCATCCTCCATAATGGGTTGCTACCCCCTTATTATGGACAACTGTTTGATTTTACAGGGAACATTTTAACTTTGCCCGTGTTGACTCATGGGAAAAGGTAACCGGAGGCCCTCATCGTTGACTCACAATAGAGGTAACCGAAGTCCTCTCAAAATAATTTACACTCTGTATTTTCTTCCTGAATAAATAACCAACGGTCATAAAAGAACTCCTTATATTCGTTGACTCAAGTTTGAGGTAACTTTTGCATGCTTAAAAATCAGAATCAATTTCTTTTCAATCTCTTGTTTAAGTGTAAACGGATTCAATGTCTCATGAACAGCCTTTAATTTTAGTTTTGTTGCATCATCAACATAAGTCGATTCAAGTACGCGCTCATAAGGTGTTCTTGGTGGTTCATATGATTTTTTATATTTGCTTCCAACACGTTCTTTGCTGAGCAATTTCATTGTTGGAATAAAATGATTTTGGTAAAGATTCCATTCTTTTCTATATAAATCATTCATCATTGTAACAACCAAATAGTTATCCAGCCTGTCATACCCAAACAGGTTGCGAACATGTGTCCAGTTTTTTTGTTCAACATGTGCGTTATCATTTTTCATATAAGGCCGTGAACGAGTAAATAAAACAGGTTTGTCTCTCTTTGTGAAATAATCATGCAAGGCATGGTTCATAAATTCCACCCCATTATCACTGTCAAATCCTAGTATCTCAAAAGGCAAAGCTACTTCTACATCACTAATTTTTTCATAAACCTCTCCGCCTAATTTATTCCACATAGCACGGTTTTCTGTCCAACCTGTGCAAATGTCAGTCATTGTTAAACTCCAGGCAAAATTGCCTGCAATACTGTTCCCACAGTGAGCAACCGTATCAGCTTCAAAAAAACCAGGTTTTTGAATATCCCAATGGGTAAATTGAATCGGAATATGTGATTTTAACAACGAGCCAGGTTTGGTTGTGCACCGCCCCTTGATTTTGTTTATTGCTCGAACAGGCTTGAGTATTCTATCAATCGTGGCGGGGCTAATGGAAAGAAGTTTTTGTTTGATTTCAGCATCTAGGGGACCATAAGTTGATTCATAGCTCGGTAACCACGCCCCTATTATCACCTTTAATTTTTTGCTACAGCACTGATCTGCAGCGAACCATATGCGCTTTAGCGGCACAAGTAAAGTAGATTCATTATAAATTGTCTTTGGTCCACTTTTTTTCTTTCGGATGATTTCTGATCTTTTAAGCAGCCTGATAGCGTATTTTCTGTTGTACCTACAAACAGCGCAAAATTCATCCAGTATTTTAATTTTTTCTGACCTGTCAGCATTCTTATAACGAAGAAAAATGGCCAAAAGATAACTTTTTTTCTCTAAATACCCCATATTACCCTCCATTCCCTTGGTTACCTTAAATATGAGGCAACGACACGTTTTATGGAGGGCTTGGGTTACATTTAATATGAGTCAACTCGCCTGTTGGGGCAAAGTTAAAATGTTCGAATTCATATTGAACTTTTTTAGATAAAATTCTTCTTATTTACTAAGAACAATAAAAAATGTACCCATAAAATGGACAGTGGAACTAAATTAAATTTTTTACTTTTAGTTGAATTGCACGCTATTCAAACGAAGAGAGAAAAATATGCCAACACAATTAGAGAATCTCGTAATCGCCGCAAGGGCTGGTGATTTAAAAGTTGTCGAGGAGTTATTGAAAATCCCTGACGTGAGAGATAAAGCTGCTTCAAAAAATAACTTTGCACTTTTCTGCGCAGTAGTAAGCGGCCACAAAAATATAGTTGAGACATTATTGAAAATCCCTGACGTGAGAGATAAAGCTGCTGCAAATGACAACAGATTACTTAGTTCAGCCGCTGCAGATGGTCGTAAAGATATAGTTGAGGCATTATTGAAAATCGATGATGTGAGAGATAAAGCTGCTGCAAAAGATAACGAAGCACTTCGCTTGGCCGCACAAAATGGCCGTCTAAATATAGTTGAGATATTGTTGAAAATCGATGACGTGAGAGATAAAGCTGCTGCAAAAGATAATTATGCACTTCACTTCTCAGCACAAAATGGCCACCTAAAGATAGTTGAGATATTATTGAAAATCCCTGAAGTGAAAGCTAAAGCTGCTGCAGATGGCTACAAAACACTTGGCTTAGCTGCACAAAATGGCCACAAAGATATAGTTGAGGCATTATTGAAAATCGATGAT
This sequence comes from uncultured Gammaproteobacteria bacterium, assembly GCA_963803015.1. Lineage (GTDB taxonomy): Bacteria > Pseudomonadota > Gammaproteobacteria > Berkiellales > Berkiellaceae > Berkiella. The sequence continues at coordinate 188,759 of CAWDKV010000003.1, forward strand.
GTGAGAGATAAAGCTGCTGCAAAAGATAACGAAGCACTTCGCTTGGCCGCACAAAATGGCCGTCTAAATATAGTTGAGATATTATTGAAAATCGATGACGTGAGAGATAAAGCTGCTGCAAAAGATAATTATGCACTTCACTTCTCAGCACAAAATGGCCACCTAAAGATAGTTGAGATATTATTGAAAATCCCTGAAGTGAAAGCTAAAGCTGCTGCAGATGGCTACAAAACACTTGGCTTAGCTGCACAAAATGGCCACAAAGATATAGTTGAGGCATTATTGAAAATCGATGATGTGAGAGATAAAGCTGCTGCAAAAGATAACGAAGCACTTCGCTTGGCCGCACAAAATGGCCGCCTAGAGATAGTTAATAGATTATTGGACATCCCTGAAGTGAAAGCTAAAGCTGCTGCAAAAGATAACAAAGCACTTGGATTGGCAGCACAAAATGGCCACAAAGATATAGTTGAGGCATTATTGAAAATACCTGAAGTGAAAAAGGAAGCTGCTGCAGATGATAATTATGCACTTTTCTGGGCAGCAGCAAATAACCACAAAGATATAGTTGAAGCATTGTTGAAAATACCGGACGTGAGAGATAAAGCTGCTGTAAAAGATAACTATTTACTTCGCTGGGCAGCACGAAATGGCCACAAAGATATAGTTAATACATTATTGAGTATCCCTGGCGTGAAAGATAAAGCTGCTGCAAAAGATAACGAAGCACTTCGCTTAGCAGGACAAAATGGTCACCTAGAGATAGTTAATACACTATTAACCATCAAGCCTGTTCAACAAAGACTATTGTTAACCAGTGGTGAGCTGCGAGCCTTTTTTTGGAAAAATTTCCCTGTTTTTCGTCAATCAGCTATTGAGAAATTAAGTATTTATGGCATGCCGTTATCTAAATTGATGGATGGTATCTCTCAAAATGATCAACTTGATGTTTTGAAATTATATTTAGAACATCCAATTGCTTATTTAGAGTCTAGAGATTTTCCCTCATCAACCATTGAAGCTGTAAGAATTATTTATACAGCAGGCAGGGTCGAAAATCATAAACGTGATATCGCTGAAAGAGAACGTAACCGCGAGCGGTTTGATAACGTCGATGATGAAGCACGTATTGGTGCGGTGAGAAGTCATTATAGTACGACTATCAAACCTCATTTCCAGCATGCTTTTGAAAAATACAGTCAAACGGATAAAGAACGTATAGAGAAGATTGAATACGCTATGCGCGAGCTGTTTTTGGAGGCGATTAAAGAAGAAGCTCGAGAAAAACCTAATGATGAAAATGCGAAAAACATTATTAATTTTATTAATTCGTTAAGCGAAACCAAACGAAAAGATTTACTGGAAGGTAACAATCCAGCATTGATGACAGAGGCGCGAAGGCTCTTTAGTGATACCACAAGTGATGCCCAAACGGCATGGCGCGCTTATGATAAGTGGGCTCTCGTGGAAGGTGAGTGGCCAAATTTGCTTACCCCTCCTTTAAATGGGCAAGAAAAGGGAGTTTATACTGTGACAACCGTTGGCCTTACAGAGCCCACGACACAAATGGCTAGTGATTTATCAAGAGAAATGTTTGCTTATAGTTATTTGCTCGCTACTGATAAAGAAGATGGCGATGATAGCACCCGTATCACTCGAAAGACGGTTCTTATTTCAAAAATAGCTGAAACGCGAAGAGCACATAATAGTACTTCTGGTAGCACTGACGATCCCTCATGTTTACCTGGCACAGTGTCACGTGCAGGGGATACCTGGGTAGCTCATGCTAAAAGTGTTATCCCCAACAGGCTTCAGCTCCTGAAAGAAGAACTAGCCAGCTTTATTATTGGAAAATTTCAACAAATCACTCCGAAAGCGGAGCAAGAAAAACTCTACGAAGCACTATACAAACTTAGCGCTTATACTGCGGTTGATATTCTCAGCGGCAAGCAAATGTTTTCTAAAGAAGATATAGTGCTTAGGCAAAGATTTATAGACGGTTTAGGGAAACATGAAGAAATCCACGAAAGAATCCTTCAACAATTTCAAGCACGAGGCTCTCTCGAAACTATATCAAAAGAAGAGTTTGATATTTACGCCTTAGCATTGCTTGCTGACATTGGCGGCCCCTGGCTGATTGAGAAGTTAACTGCCATTTACAGGAGCGGATTAGAACTTGATAATCCATTTGCTTCTGATGCAGACCCCAACCAGAAGAAACCAATCAATGCCATACAGGCACAAAATTTATTAACAGAGAAGTTGAATGGTATTGAATTTGAAGGAAAGCGCTTATTTATTTTTAATCTGGCGCGGCTTTGCACCTCGGAAGCAGGGTATGTCGAAGCGAAAGCGAAGCTTCAGGAAAAAATTCCGCCTGAAAAAAAGAAACAAATTATAGAAGAGATAGAAGTCGCCTTGAAAAAATTGCAAGAGATCGATCCACGCGAAGCAGAAATCGGTAGAAAAAAATCAGAGCTATGGCTTAAATTAAATCAAAGTCTTAAAGAAGTGTCTATTGAAAATAAAGGAGATATTTTAAGAGATATCGTTAATAAGGTTATCGATGAGTCTGCCGTACTCAGGGAGGTATTGCAAAAGCACAATTTGCCAATTCCCGAATCATTAGTGTCTGGACACAGGCCTTTACCTATACTACATACGTTTCACGATCAAAACGCAGCAGCACATGCTCAAAATGTAGCGGCACACGCTCCAAGCGTCGCAGCAAACCTAGCGACAGAAACATCTACTACTGAAGAAAGTACAAGTGAAAAAACCTTAACGAATAAGTAGAGTCAGATTGAAGGGGTCAAGTCTTGACATTTGACAATAATGGGTAGAATGTATCTCTCATTATGGCAAGGCAACTACGACTAGAATATCCAGATGCTTATTATCATGTTATAAACCGCGGCGCTGGACGCAAGCGGATTTTTCATGATAAAGAATTTTATGGTATTTTTTTAACTCTTCTTGAAGAAATCAAAGAAAACTTTGGTATAGAAATCCATGCTTATTGTCTTATGAGCAATCATTATCATTTATTGCTTCAAACTCCCCGTGGAAATCTATCAAGAGCGATGAGACATCTTAATGGAGTTTATACTCAACGTCATAACCGATTATTAAAAAAAGATGGGTCATTATTTCGTGGGCGATTTAAAGCCATTTTGATAGATGCTGAAAATTACTTGCTGCATGTAAGTCGATATATTCATTTGAATCCTGTAGATGCTAATTTAATTGAAAATCCAGAAAATTATCCTTGGTCAAGCTTTCGTTATTATGGCGCTGAAAAAAAACCAAATTGGTTAACATCAGAGGAAATTTTAAATCGATTTAACGTTAAAAATAAAAAAAATGCCTATTCAACATTTGTATCAGAAGGCGTTGATGAGAAGACGCATAAGATATACAACTCGTCGAAAATGGCTCTCATCTTTGGTGAAGAATTTTTTTGCAATAAAATTAAAACCAATTTAAAAATAAATCCTCACCAGGAAATTCCTGATTCCAAAAAACTAACTAAGCAACAAATTAGCAAAGAAGAAGTTGTAAAAGAGATTGCACAATATTATAAGTGTAGAGAAGTGGATGTTCTTAGTGGTAAAAATAAGTTAACAAAGAAGGTTGCGGTTTATTTTTGTAAACAATTTACAAATGATACCCAGCACGAAATAGGCAAATACTTTTTTGGCATGAGCTATTCTGGAGTTTCACAAATATGCAAGCGGATAAAGGTTGAGTTTAAAAGTGATAAGCAGCTTAAGAAAGAAATAAATACACTCGAAATCATCTTGTCAAATGTCAAGACTTGACCCCTTGCCTTTTAGCGTTTCAATTTTCTACTAGGTGCTTCAAGGCCTTCTCTAAAAGCAAATTGCTCGCCTAAATGTTTTGATGAAGGAGAAACGATGCCTAGATTATCCAAAATAGATTTTGTTTCTTGATGGCGAGACAGGGCTAGAATCGGTTTTGGTGAATCTACCTGATATTGATTCAACCTTTTTGCTATTTGCTTTAACTTAGCTTTAAAAAGCGCTGAAATTTTAATCGCATCATCAAGCGTAGCATTCCAGAGGTAATGATTATGACCAAAATCTAATGGTGTCTGGCCAAATTGATTTTTATCTTGTAATAACTGCAACAAAACAGCATCTGATGTACAAGAATTTAAGATAGCCTGAGCAGCATAAAGATTAGACGCTGCAGCAGCACAATGTAGAACATTCATATCTCTTGATTCGATTATCAAATCATTTTTAAGAAAAGCTAGCAGGAGTCTTAAAATTTCTCTTTGCTCCTCTATCGTTGTTTCTCCAAATACTTGAGGGTGAGCGGGACGTAGAAATTTTCGATCTGGTTGAATAGCGTTAATAAGTGCCTTTTTAATATCTTCTTTTTTGGTTTTGGGATTTTTAAGAAGTGTTTTAATAATCTCCAACCTTGATTTGTACACCGCATCTAGAATGGGGGGGCGATGGTCAGGAAATGGATTCATGGGTGTTTTGGAGCCTAGATTGGGATCTGCTCCTAAAATAAGTGAAATTTTAGCGATACTTGGCCAATTAAAATAAATAGCCCAGGAAAGACAAATAGTCAGAGGTTTGCCGAAAAACATAGATTACTCGTTTATTGTAAGAATGTTAACATGGTAATCAACCGCTTAATCGCATTCAATTAGATTTAATTATGACGTTGTCGCAAGATAGTGAAAGAGGCAAGTCCTGATGAATCCCCACAATTTTCCAAAATATTTTTATCAAGTTAATACTATCAAATCTCGTAACGTTCTTTCGACAATTATGATTGGATGGCAGTATTCAAAGACAATAGATAAACATATTGAGAAAAGAGAAATACAACAAGCAGTTACAACAATGCGTGCGTATCAATATGTTTACTAAAAAATATGGGGATCCTTCAGGACTTGACCTGTAATCCGTTAATAAGACCACAAAGCGTTCTTCTACACACAGAGTAAAAAAATGATAATTGAATAACTTGCTTGTGCAAATCAAGGATGGCAGAAAAATCATCTCTAATCTCAAAGAAAGCTCACAAACCTGCGTGTTGACTCATGGGAAAAGGTAACCGGAGGCCCTCATCGTTGACTCACAATAGAGGTAACCGAAGTCCTCTCAAAATAATTTACACTCTGTATTTTCTTCCTGAATAAATAACCAACGGTCATAAAAGAACTCCTTATATTCGTTGACTCAAGTTTGAGGTAACTTTTGCATGCTTAAAAATCAGAATCAATTTCTTTTCAATCTCTTGTTTAAGTGTAAACGGATTCAATGTCTCATGAACAGCCTTTAATTTTAGTTTTGTTGCATCATCAACATAAGTCGATTCAAGTACGCGCTCATAAGGTGTTCTTGGTGGTTCATATGATTTTTTATATTTGCTTCCAACACGTTCTTTGCTGAGCAATTTCATTGTTGGAATAAAATGATTTTGGTAAAGATTCCATTCTTTTCTATATAAATCATTCATCATTGTAACAACCAAATAGTTATCCAGCCTGTCATACCCAAACAGGTTGCGAACATGTGTCCAGTTTTTTTGTTCAACATGTGCGTTATCATTTTTCATATAAGGCCGTGAACGAGTAAATAAAACAGGTTTGTCTCTCTTTGTGAAATAATCATGCAAGGCATGGTTCATAAATTCCACCCCATTATCACTGTCAAATCCTAGTATCTCAAAAGGCAAAGCTACTTCTACATCACTAATTTTTTCATAAACCTCTCCGCCTAATTTATTCCACATAGCACGGTTTTCTGTCCAACCTGTGCAAATGTCAGTCATTGTTAAACTCCAGGCAAAATTGCCTGCAATACTGTTCCCACAGTGAGCAACCGTATCAGCTTCAAAAAAACCAGGTTTTTGAATATCCCAATGGGTAAATTGAATCGGAATATGTGATTTTAACAACGAGCCAGGTTTGGTTGTGCACCGCCCCTTGATTTTGTTTATTGCTCGAACAGGCTTGAGTATTCTATCAATCGTGGCGGGGCTAATGGAAAGAAGTTTTTGTTTGATTTCAGCATCTAGGGGACCATAAGTTGATTCATAGCTCGGTAACCACGCCCCTATTATCACCTTTAATTTTTTGCTACAGCACTGATCTGCAGCGAACCATATGCGCTTTAGCGGCACAAGTAAAGTAGATTCATTATAAATTGTCTTTGGTCCACTTTTTTTCTTTCGGATGATTTCTGATCTTTTAAGCAGCCTGATAGCGTATTTTCTGTTGTACCTACAAACAGCGCAAAATTCATCCAGTATTTTAATTTTTTCTGACCTGTCAGCATTCTTATAACGAAGAAAAATGGCCAAAAGATAACTTTTTTTCTCTAAATACCCCATATTACCCTCCATTCCCTTGGTTACCTTAAATATGAGGCAACGACACGTTTTATGGAGGGCTTGGGTTACATTTAATATGAGTCAACTCGTGCCGCTACAGCCGCTACATTAACTGGAACTTGTGTTACCTCGCAAGAGTCATAAGGGTAAAAATCAAGGTTTTAAGTTGTTTTTTGAGAAAGCGTTGATATACATTCATAAATTAAATAATCCTTTTATGTTTTATGATAGTGTTTAATTATATTACTTAACGAGGGGATTGCATGACACGACTAGTTGAGGGGTTACATGCCAAAATTAATCCGCAAGATTTAAAGCGTATAGAAGAAGGTTTTTTATTGTCTAAAGAAGAAGATGATCATCTTAGAAAATTTCTGCAAGAGAACCCCAATTTCAGAGGCAAGTTACCGAAAAGGTCTACTAAAACAACACAAGATAAACATCCTGATTCCCCCTATAGTCATTCTATTCTTGTCGCTAATGACCCAGAGACTGGCGAAAGGAAAGTTTATGCAATTTACAATGAACTTGGGAAAGGTGCTTTTGGTAGAGTTACGTTGGCTCAAGATATTACAGAGCCAAAAAGTACAGAATGGACTGCAGTGAAGAGGCAGAGAATTTCAAAGACTAGTGACTCTGATCCTAAATATGTGAAATTTGCAAGTGCGGTTGAAAAAGAAAATACGACTTTACAAGAGTTGGGCGAACTATTGGGCGAAGTAACACGATCAAAAAAAATAGATGGAGAAGAGGATAAAGAGATATTTTATTCTGTCATGCGTTTAGGTCATGGTGCTTCGTTGCAAGAAGCATTATTTGATTCTTCTGATTTATATAAATTACCGGAAGCTGATCTGAGGGCTGCGAGGGATGATGCAGGATTACAAAGGCGCATGTTAAAATTGATGGTGATGGCGCAAGAAGTAATGCGAGAAGTACAATTTATTCACGCTGCTGGGTATGTTAATCGAGATCTAAAAGTACCTAATGTTTTGTTCAACCAAGAAAACGGAGAAGGTAAAGTAATTGATCATGGTTTTGCTATCAAGTTGTCTGAAATTAAGAAGCTCCAAGAAGAACGTGAAAAACAGAAAGAAAAAATACTTGAAGACTTAGACAAAATTAATGGTATATTACCTGGCGTAGCTTCGAAATATAATCTTGACGTAGATCCTGGAACTGATGAGGGACAAAAGATTATACTTAATAAGTTAAGAGAGAATAGAACTGCTTTGACAGAAGACGAGATATTTGTTCTTGATAATTATGATGAGCTTATCAAAAAATATTGGGTATTAGAAGATGTTGAGATTAAAGGGACGGAGCCATATGTTGCTCCGGAAAGTCATCGTGGGGAATATAGTTTTGCTTCTGATGTCTATGCACAAGGTGTTCTCCTTCTTCATATATTAGGAGATTTCGTTGTTACATACGAAAATGATAAAGCAGCTATTGCTGAGAGTATGCTATCTCTCGATTTTGAACCAGGCATTTGGAGCGTTATAAAAAATAACCTTGGTCTTGAGATTCCTCCGGAATTACGAGAGAGGATTAATTCATTGCCTGATCAAGATAAAGCTGATTTAGCAGCTAATTTGACAGCTTATTTTGAATTAGAAGAAAAAGCTACATTTCCTCCAGCATGGGAAGAACAAGGCTGGAAGCCTCTCATGGAAGAAGTGATGAAAATGGTATCATCCGATCCGGCGAACCGGCCTTCTGTTACGCATAGTGCAGATTTGTTTGCTACCAAGCATATTGAATTGCTTCATAAATTGGGATTGCACTCACAAGCAAAATTTGCTGAGCAAGAAAAAAAATTGATAGCAGAAGAAATAAAATTGCGCAATCAACTACAGGGTGTAAGTACACCTGCAGAAAAAGAAATATTAAAAGATAAAATAGCTCAAATGAAAGAGTTGCGTCAAAAAGTGCATCATATTGTGGTTCAAGATCCTATTAAGACACAAGATTTAGTTCTGCTTGCTGATGCTGTCATAGTGCAACGCGTGTTGGATGAAAGTAAACCGCCGCATTTACGTTTACCGTCTGCAGTAAAAGAAATAGCTTTAGATTTGCAAGATAATATTACGAGCCTTTTATCCAAGGACGTGCAAAAGAAAGTAGCTGAGGTCAAATCTTTTGATATGGAAGAAAAACGAGGGAATAAAAGCCCGATGTTTGATATATGGCAAAGACGAGAGATTGCAAATAAAGAAAACAAACCACCCTCAACAGGGCCAACGGCTTCTAGTGGGAAACCCTCCCCAACTCCAGAGACCAAAAGTCCTATGCTTGAAATGTGGCGAAAGCGAGAGCAAGCCGATAGAGAAGCAAAAGCTAAGGCTGCCAGCCCGCAGGCTACGCAGCTCAGCCGAAGTGCTAGCATACGTAATGATGATGGGAAGAATAAACCTAGATTATAACTGATGGTATCAGCGTTTGACGGATAGCACTCAGCCTTCTCTGTACATGTCTTGTTCTGTGCCGGGATATTTTCCTAAAGATTATTTAACCGTAGTTATCCATTTTAATATTTGTTCCTTAAGTATGGGCAAGGTAACGGTTCCATTCTTTAATACCTGGTTGTGAAATTCCCGGTGGGTAAATTTCCCACCCAATTGCTCCTTGCTCAATTCTCGCAACTGCTCAATTTCTCGTTTGCCTAACATATAGGAGGTGGCTTGACCGGGTAGCATAATGTAACGGTCAACTTCGCTTTCTATTATTTCTTGCTTTAAGGCGGTATGCTCTTTTAAGTAATCTATCGCATCTTGTCGGCTCCAATTCATATAATGAATACCTGGGTCGACCACTAACCGTGCGGCTCTTAATGCTTCATTGGAGAGCATTCCTAAACGAGCAATTTCGCTACTATATAAATGCATCTCATCAGCGAGTCTCTCAACATAGAGAGCCCATCCTTCTCCATATCCACAGTTCCACAAATATTGGTTAACGCTGTGTTGAGATTTGTTTTCTTGCGCTAAGGCTATCTGGAAATGATGTCCAGGGATTAATTCATGGAATAAGGTGGCCTCTTGATCAACACGGCTTCTTTTTTCAGGTTCAAAGGTATTAATGTAAAAAATACCCGGTCTTGTACCATCTAAGCTCGGTGGGTGATATTCCCCTGGCGCGCCTGTTTTAGCACGATGCAAAGGGTAGGGTTTGAGCACGCCTTCTGCTCTTGGCATCATGTCAAACCATTGAGGAGACTTGATTATCGCTCTTTCTAAGGCAGCTTGGTTATAGGCTAAAATCTCTTGCTCAGAGTGAAAGCAATATTTTGCGTTTTTTGTCTGATAAAATATTTGAGTAATATCATTTGTCCCAAACTCTTTTTGACCAATAGTCATGATTTCATTTCTTAGTTGGTCCATATATTCTAGACCATAGTGATAGATCTCTTCAGGAGAGATGTCTAAAGTGGTTTCTTTTTTAATTTTTGCCTGATAACAAGCTTTGCCATTTGGAAGTATACTTAATCCTATTTGTTCACGAGCTTGCGAATAGTATTCTTTTTCCAAAAAAGTCCCATAACGCGTTAAAGCGGGATATATCTTATTTTCAATAATGTCAGCAAATTGCTTTTTAAACGCCTCATTTCCTTCCTTTTTGGCGCATTCAAAGAATGGGGAATCGGATGCGGGTGTATTAATGATAAGACGCAATTGTTTAATAACGCGCTCTACAGCAGGCTTTGGAGCGGAGTAACCTTGGTTAAGTCCTAAAGTTAAGTTATTTATTTCATCTTCAACGATTTTGTCTACCGTTTGCCAACGCGTTAAAGCCATTTTCTGATATTCAAGGGTATGAGAAGGTTGCTTTGAAGCTACCATGCTAAGTTCGTTATGCCATCCTAAAAGAGGATCAATAGACCACAGTTCATTTTTACAAATTCTCTCGGTTATATTATTTTCTAAATGTTGTTTTAACAACAAATAAGTAATATGTTCAGAGCTATTGAATAAGTCTGCTTCATTCAATTGCTGGAGTTGCATTAAAAATTGATCTTCGCTTTCTTGCCATTTTTTACGTGCAGATAAAGAGTGATCAGTAAATCTATCTAATGCTACCTCTGTTTTTCCCCAAAATAATCCTTGTTCTGGGAAATGATCAAAATAGGCCTTTTCATAGTTATCCGCGATGGTAATGAGTTGTGTTTTAGAAGAATGTGTCATTTTATCAGTACTCATAAATTGCTTAACGAGAGATGTAATGGGGAGATCAAGATGGTTTGAGTCAAAGAATAAACCTAAGATATAACTTTACCCTGCCTCAGCATTTGACTTACCACACCCGGCAATTCCCATCCTATAAAGGGGGTATTTTTACCCTTACTTAATACATTCTTTTTCTCTACTGACCAATATTGCTGCGGGTCAATAATGAGCAGATCGGCTATAGCCCCTTGGCTTAATGTGCCGCAAGGTAAATTGAAACATTGTGCGGGATGAAAACTGAGTGCTGCAATCAAGGTGCTGGGGGAAAGATTATATTGGTGAACCAGATGAACCCCTAAAGATAAAAGTGTATCGAGCGTGCTCATGCCAGGTGTTGTTTCAGCAAAAGGAGCGAGTTTGGTTAGAGAATCGAGAGGGCGATGATCTGAGCAAATGCTGTCTATGGTTTTATCTTTTACCCCTTCTAATAATGCGGTTCTATCTCTTTCTTGGCGCAAGGGCGGAATAACATGACAATTGGTATTAAAATCTGCGATATCATTTTCAGTTAAATGTAGAGAATGTATAGCAACATCGCAGGTAATGCGCAGACCTTTGCTTTTCGCTTCTCGAATTTGCTCCACTGCTTTGCCGGTGGAAAGGCACGTAAAATGTATTTGCGCTGCGGTTTTTTCAGCTAAAAGAAGGTGCTTTGCGATAGCAACAGTTTCGGCCTCTTCTGGTATAGAAGGTAACCCTAAACGCGTGGCGACAATGCCTTGATGGGCAACGCCACCTAACAGTGAAGTCTCTTGTGGTTGCACAATAATCGGCAAATTAAGGCTTGCTGCATAGGTATAGCAATGCATTAAGAATTTGAGATCTGTTATAGTCTCTTGCGCTGATAAAGCAATACAGCCTGCTTCTTGTAAGGCGGCATAGTCATTCATGCGCTCACCAGATGTGAGTGCACCAATGGAGTAAAGTGTCGGTTGTAAGGCGGCGGATTTGTTATTTCCCAACTTTTGATCTGTTGCCAAGCATTGAGAAGTTATGCCACGTTTTAGCGCGACCTCATGCTCAAGCGCATGACAAGTCGTGTCTACAAGTCCCGGAATAACCCATTTTTCAGAGGCATCTAAAGTGAGATCAGGCGTAAAATGGCTTGGCGCGTCACCGATAAAAGCAATTTTTTCGTTTTCAATAAAAACGGAAGTGATTTTGTCGAGTCCATTCGCGGGATCAATGAGGCGGCCGTTGCGTATCGCTATTTTCATCTTATTTAATTCACCCTTGATTCCATTAATTGCGAAAGAATGGCCATGCGCATCGCTATGCCATTGTTGACTTGTTTTAACATCAAAGCATTGGGCGATTCAATAATTTCAGAGCCAATTTCCACTCCTCTGTTCATCGGGCCCGGGTGTAAAATCAAGGCGTTAGGCTTAGCCATTTTTAAAACATCAGGCGTTAAGCCATAGCGCTGATAATAAGCATTTTCATCTGGGATAAGTCCATTTTCCATCCGCTCCTTTTGTAGCCGTAAGACGATAATCACATCGACATCTTTTAAGCCTTGCGTGAGCGAATGATAAGGCGTGACGCCCAATTGTTCAATAAAAGGTGGCAGTAACGTAGGAGGGGCAATCACTCTGATATCGGCCGTCCCTAAAATAGAAAAAGCGTGGATTTGAGAGCGCGCCACTCTAGAGTGCAAAATATCGCCAATAATCGCAATACTTAAATTGGGAAAGTCTACTTGTTGCTGATAGAGGGTAAACATATCTAATAAGGCTTGGCTAGGATGGGCATGACAGCCATCTCCTGCATTAACCACAGCCATTCTGGAAGAAAGCGTTTTAACCACAAAATGGGCAGCGCCGGCAGCAGGATGTCTTAAAACCAAAATGTCGCACTGCATGGCTTGTAAATTGCAGACGGTGTCGATAAAGCTCTCTCCTTTGGAGATGGAGGCTTCACTTAGATTAATATTGACCACGTTAGCAGATAGCTTTTTGCCTGCTAATTCAAATGTTGTACGGGTGCGGGTACTAGGCTCATAAAATAAATTGATCAGCGTTTTATCTTGTAAGTCATTTTGCAGCAAGATTTCTCCTTTGCTAGAAAAGAAGCTTCTGGCTTTTGTAAAGAGCTGCATAAAATGGGGACGTTTGAGGCCTTCAATAGAAAGCAGATGAGAAAGTTGACCATTTTTATCAAATTGCAGAGGGGAAGGGTTCATCCAGCGTTGTCCTTACACAGCGTTTAACCAGGATTCTAAAATAAGTGCAGCCGCAATGGCATCTTTATTTTGTTGAGAATGGGACAGAGGTGGCGTTTCTTTTAAACTTTGCCTTGCGGCAACGCTTGTCAGCCGCTCTTCAATGTAATAAACCGGTAAGGGATAATGTTGCTGTAGGCTTTCTCCAAACTGATGCGCAGCGATACTGGTGAGGGAGGGAGAGCCATCAGGCTGTAAAGGAAGGCCGACAATTAAACCTCTAGGTTGCCACTTGTGAATAATATCATCGAGTTGGTCCCAGTGCGGGATCCCTTTTTTAACATGTAATGAGAGTAGGGGAGTGGCTGTTTTAGTAATGGTTTGCCCGACGGCAATGCCTAAATGCTTGGTACCAAAATCAAATGCTAAATAAGTGCCTTCATCCGGTGTTCTATTTTTCTGTTTATGCATGGCCTACTTGGGTGGACAGATAGTCCATATCAATGCCTAAAAGAGCGCCTGCTGCACGCCAGCGACTTTCTGCTGGAATATCAAAGAGCACTTGCAGATCAGCAGGGCTACATAGCCAAGTGTTTTGAGCGATTTCACGTTCTAGTTGGCCACTTTCCCAGCAAGCGTAACCTAGTGCAACAATAACGTCTTTAGGACCTTTGTGTTCAGCGATGGCTTGTAGAATATCTTTAGAAGTGGTGATACTTAAACTGTTGGTTAGACTTAAAGAGGATTCCCATTTATGCTTACCTGCTCTGTGGATAACAAAGCCTCTTTCTTGTTGAACGGGGCCGCCTGCTAAAACGGGCATTTGGGATAGAAATTGATCATCTGTTTTAATGTTCATGTTATTCAAGACATCCCCTAAATGAATATTGAGGGGTAAATTAACGACAATGCCCATGGCACCTTCAGGTGAATGTTCACAGATATAAATAACAGAGTGGGTAAAAAGGGGATCAGCCATGCTCGGCATTGCTATAAGAAAGTGATCACGTAAAGATGTATAGTCACCCATCTTATACTCCTCCTTAGTGAAAAATCCAACCTCATCTTAAGTCATTTTACTACGTAATTTCTGTGGAAGATAGTCTACATATAACGGCTGGCGATTTTAACACATATCTCCAAAAAATCCTTGTAGCAAACTTAAAGAAACCACACCTGCTGTTTCAGCCCTTAATATTCTAGGCCCTAAGAAAGATTGCACAAAATTAGCTTGCTGAAGGCTTTTAATCTCATCACCGCTCCAGCCACTCTCCGGGCCAATAGCTAAACGAAAAGCAGAGGTGATGGGTAACTGTTTAATTGATTGGCCGCCCATTTCAAATAATATCGACGTGCCAGCAAAGGGCTGTTTTATAAACTCTGACACAAGGATAGGGGGATTCATTTGAGGTAACGTTGTTCTGCCACATTGCTCTGAGGCGCTAATCACGATTTTTTGCCAATGCTGTAAACGTTTGTCTAAACGCTCAGAGACTATTTTAACCGCACAATTTTTACTAATCAGAGGAGTGATATGAGTAACACCAAGTTCAGTTGCTTTTTCAATGACCCAATCCATGCGATCTGCTCGCAATAAACTCTGACCTAAATGTAATTCTAATGAAGGCACCAGTTGGCCTTCACGATAAGCCTCGATTTCAATGTTGGCTTTTTTCTGGTTTAAGTGGAAGATTGCTGTATATTCGCCACCTTGACCATTAAAGACAACCAAAGGCGAAAGCGTTTTTAAGCGCAAAACCGTGCTGAGATAGTGCGAGTCTTCCTTGTCGAGCGCAAGGGTTTGCCCAGCGGTGAAAGGCTGTGGAATATAAACACGTGGAATAAACATAGTGATTTCTAATGTGCCCCCTTTTCTTGGGACATATTACACGATGCGGATTTGTCCGCCAAGCTCCTAAGTTCAATCAATAAGTGGGCAGCTGCGCTGCGCGTCGGTAGCATTGATTGAGCTAAAAATTCCTCGGTGTACTCTAATATCGATATAACGCGGGCTTATAAGGCCCTTCTATTTCTATACCTAAATAAGCGGCTTGTTTCGGTGTTAATTTCGTCAGCGTCACACCCAATTTATCAAGATGCAAACGGGCGACTTCTTCATCTTGTTCTTTTGAAAGGGTATGCACGCCAACAGGCATCGCACTTTGCCAAAGGTTGATTTGCGCTAAGACTTGATTGGTAAAAGAAGTAGACATCACAAAGCTCGGATGACCTTTTGCACAGCCTAAATTCACTAAGCGCCCTTCTGCTAGCAGAATTAATCTTTTATTATTAGGCATCATGACTTCATCGACTTGGGGTTTGACATTTTTCCAGGGGAAAGCACGTAATGCATGGATATCAATTTCTGAATCGAAATGACCGATATTGGCAATAATGGCTCTGTCTTTCATTTGCAACATGTGCTCTAAAGTAATGACATCGATATTGCCGGTAGCAGTGACAAAAATATCGCCAAGTGCAGCGGCTTGCTCTAAGCTCACAACCCGATAGCCTTCCATCGCCGCTTGCAGGGCGCAAATGGGATCAATTTCTGTTACCCACACCGTTGCACCAAAGCCACGCAAAGCTTGCGCGCAACCTTTGCCGACATCGCCATATCCTAAGACAATAGCAATTTTCCCGGCAATCATCACATCTGTTGCGCGTTTGATGCCATCGATCAAAGATTCACGGCAGCCATATAAATTATCAAATTTAGATTTGGTAACCGAATCATTGATGTTAATGGCGGGAATTTTTAACGTTCTTTTGACAGCCATGCTTTGTAGTCTTCTGACACCAGTGGTCGTTTCTTCAGAAAGGCCCTTAATCTCAGATAGCAATTGTGGATATTTTTCATGTACGGCTAGAGTTAAATCGCCACCATCATCGAGCAATAAATTAGGGTGCCAACCTTTTTTTCCAATTAAAGTTTGCTCAATGCACCACCAATATTCTTCTTCTGTTTCGCCTTTTTTGGCAAAAACCGGGATCCCTTTTGCCGCAAGCGCTGCTGCGGCTTCATCTTGGGTTGAGAAAATATTGCATGAGGCCCAGCGCACCTCTGCACCTAAAGCAATAAGGGTTTCAATGAGAACAGCTGTTTCGATGGTCACATGAATGCAGCCAACGATTCGGGCGCCTTTTAAGGGTTTTTGATCCTGATATTTTTTTCTGAGTGCCATTAATCCAGGCATTTCACTTGTCGCAAGGTCAATTTTATTTTGCCCAAGGGTAGCGAGATCAGGGGAGGCTATCCAATAATCGTTATCTGCTTTCGTGGGCATAAGGTAAAGCTTCCTGTAATTGATTGATTTTATCGGTTTTTTCCCAAGAAAACGTCGGTTCTTCACGGCCAAAATGGCCAAAGCTCGCTGTTTTTCTATAAATCGGTCGATTGAGATGGAGTTGTTCAATAATCGCTTTGGGCCGTAAATCGAAATGCTGTTTTATCAGCTTCACTATTTGTTCATCAGGGATTTTGTTGGTATTAAAAGTTTCAATAGCAATAGAGGTCGGCTCTGCCACACCAATGGCATAACTGATTTGGATTTCCATTTTATCAGCCAAGCCTGCTGCCACAATATTTTTCGCGACATAACGCGCAATATAAGCGCCACTTCTATCCACCTTTGTGGCATCTTTACCTGACATTGCGCCGCCACCATGTCTTGCCATGCCGCCATAAGAGTCGACAATAATTTTTCTGCCGGTAAGACCACAATCTCCATGCGGGCCGCCAATGACAAAGCGGCCAGTTGGATTAATATGATATTGCGTGTCCTTTTTTAACCAATGGCTAGGAATGGTTGGTTTAATGATTTCTTCCATCACCGCTTCTACTAACTGCGATTGTGAAATATCGGGATCATGTTGTGTGGAGAGTACAATGCTTGAAACTGAAATGGGTTTTCCTTTTTCATAAATAACCGTGACTTGGCTTTTGCCATCAGGACGCAACCAGGGAAGAATGCCTTGTTTTCTCAATTGTGCTTGGCGCATCATCAGTTTGTGGGCATACATGATGGGAGCGGGCATCAATGTTGGGGTTTCATTTGTCGCATAGCCGAACATCATGCCTTGATCGCCGGCGCCTTGTTCGTGATCTGCCGTTTCATCTACACCAAGCGCAATATCCGGCGATTGGCCGCCAATCATGTTTAAAACGGCGCAAGAGGCGTAGTCAAACCCCAGATCGGTATGGGTATAACCGATATCTTTAATCACTTGGCGCACCACTTTTTCAACATCCACCCATTCATTGGTTCGGATTTCACCGCCGACTAAAACCATTCCTGATTTCACAAAAGTTTCACAAGCGACACGGGCTGTGGAATCAACGGTCAGGATCTCATCTAACACAGCATCTGAGATCTGATCTGCAATTTTATCAGGGTGGCCTTCCGAGACCGATTCTGAGGTAAAAAGCGGATAATGCGACATACGAACTTCCTTGTTTTTGTTTGTAAGTGCAGTATAGTACAGACGAAAGTGAGAGTTGAGAATGGAGGCGTGGCATGGTACTACTCAAAACCCCGATTTGTGAATTTGGTAAAAAAGCCCCGGATTTTCGCTTGTTAGGGGTGGATAATCAATTTTATAGTTTGGCAGATTGCAAAAAGAAAAACGGGATTTTGGTAATGTTTATTTGTAACCATTGCCCTTACGTCAAAGCGATTTTACCCAGACTGCTCGAGGATGTCGCAGTTTTAGCGCAGCATGAGATTGGGTGTGTGGCGATTAGCGCTAATGATCCCACGGATTTTCCAGAAGATAGCTTTGAGAATATGCAGCGTGTTGCCAAGGAAAAACATTTCTCCTTTCCCTATTTATTCGATGAAACCCAAGAAACAGCCAAAAAATATGGTGCCGTGTGCACCCCTGATTTTTTCGGATATAACACTAACTTAGAATTGCAATATCGTGGCCGTTTAGACGAAGGCGGGATCCATCCTGTGCCAGCCAATGCCAAACGCGAGTTGGTCGAAGCGATGCTCCTGCTAGCCAAAACCGGCAAAGGACCGCAAAACCAGATTGCAAGCCAGGGCTGCTCAATTAAGTGGCGCGACTGACGTTTTGATTTAAGCTGTGCCCCAAAATTTATTTCTGGCGACCGATAGTTAGGTGATATAATTTGTGCTTTATTTTTCAAATCTAGGAGCTTAACTGTGGTCCCTTCTCGTCGACAATTAGCCAATGCTATTCGAGCCCTCAGTATGGATGCCGTACAAAAAGCGAAATCCGGCCATCCGGGCGCCCCGATGGGAATGGCGGATATCGCTGAAGTTCTTTGGAATGATTATTTAAAACACAGCCCACAACATCCTCATTGGTCAAATCGCGATAGATTTATACTCTCCAATGGCCACGGCTCGATGTTACTGTATTCTCTTTTACATTTAACAGGCTATGATTTACCCCTAAAAGAGCTTGAAAATTTTCGGCAATTACACTCAAAAACACCAGGGCATCCTGAATATGGTTTAACACCAGGTGTGGAAACAACGACCGGTCCCTTAGGACAAGGTCTAGGTAACGCGGTCGGCATGGCATTAGCAGAGCGTGTTTTAGCAGAGCATTATAACCGTGAAGGATTCTCCATTATTGATCACTGGACCTACGCTTTTGCGGGAGATGGTTGCTTGATGGAAGGGATTTCACACGAAGTTTGTTCTTTGGCGGGCACATTGGGTCTGGGTAAGCTGATAGTATTTTGGGACGACAATGGGATCTCAATCGATGGACCTGTTAAAACATGGTTCAATGATGACACCCCTAAACGTTTTGAAAGTTATGGCTGGCAAGTTATCCCCGCTGTTGATGGTCACAACCCCGAGAGTATTAAAAAAGCCATCGATATGGCGCGTTTAAATACCACGCAGCCGACTTTAATCTGCACGCGCACCACAATTGGTTATGGCGCACCGAATGTACAAGGCAAAGAAAAATGTCACGGCTCTCCGCTTGGCGAAAATGAAATTGCAGCGGCAAGAGAAAATTTGAATTGGCATTATCCCCCCTTTGTTATTCCAGAAGATATCAAACAAGCCTGGGATGCAAAGCAAAGAGGCAACATCCAACAAGAAAATTGGCAAACCTTATTTGCGCAGTATGAAGCTAAATATCCTAACCTCGCTCAGCAATTAAAACGCCGTTGGCAAAAGCAATTGCCAGAGAATTGGCAAGCGCATATGCAAACTTTATTAGAGCAAACTCAAGCGCAAGGTAAAGCCATTGCGACGCGCAAAGCTTCCCAACAGGTGCTTGAGAAAATGGGAGAATTACTGCCTGAATTATTAGGCGGCTCTGCTGATCTAACCGAATCTAATTTAACCCACTGGGGTGGCTCCAAAGTGATTAGCCATGATTCTTTAGATGGCAATTATTTGCATTATGGCGTCAGAGAATTTGGTATGTCAGCGATAATGAATGGGCTAGCACTTTATGGCGGCTTTATTCCTTATGGTGGCACTTTCTTAACCTTCTTAGACTACGCGCGCAACGCCGTGCGTTTAGCGGCTTTAATGCAAGTGCAAACAGTTTTTGTGTTTAGCCATGATTCTATTGGTTTGGGGGAAGACGGACCCACCCACCAGCCGATTGAACATGTGACAATGCTGCGCGCCACCCCTAATCTGATGAATTGGCGTCCTTGCGATGATGTTGAAACCGTTGCGGCTTGGCAAGCAGCGATTGAACGGAAAAATGGTCCGACAACTTTGCTACTGACGCGTCAGAGCGTGCCACATCAATCGCGATCAAAAGAAATGTTAGAAAATATTCACCGTGGTGCTTATATTCTTTTGCCAAGTCAAAAACCGGTGCAAGTGATTTTAATTGCAACTGGCTCAGAAGTAGAACTTTGCATGCAAGCAGCGAAAAACGCTCAAGAAAGCGGTATTGGTGTGCAAGTGGTGTCGATGCCTTGCGCTGAAATTTTTGATAAGCAAGATAAGGCATATCAAGAAAGCGTGTTACCAACAAATGTGACAGCACGTATTGCGGTGGAAGCAGGCGCTACCTTATGTTGGCACAAATATGTTGGTACCAAGGGACATGTTATCGGGATAGACCGATTTGGTGAATCAGCACCTGCAGAAGTGGTTTATGAAGTTTTGGGTGTAACCGTTTCAAACATAGAAGCGATTATGCATCAAATGATACAAATAAATTAAAAAATAAAAGACATTTTGGGAGAAATTGAGATGACTATTCGAATTGCAATTAATGGCTACGGTCGGATTGGACGTAATATTTTACGAGCTGTTTATGAATCGAATCAACAAAATAACTTCAAAATTGTTGCCATCAACGATTTAGGCGACACCAAAATCAATGCACATTTAACCCAATATGATACGACCCATGGCCGTTTCAATAAGTCAGTAAAAGTGGGTCAAGATGGCAGTTTGATAATAGAAGGGGATGAAATCCAAGTATTATCTGAACGCGACCCTTCTAAGCTGCCTTGGCAAAAATTAGGGATTGATGTGGTATTTGAATGTACCGGCTTTTTTGCAAGCAAAGACAAGGCAAGCTTACATTTGCAAGCGGGGGCGAAAAAAGTCCTTATTTCTGCGCCTGCAGGTAATGATGTGGCAACTATTGTGTATGGGGTCAATCATCACAGCTTAAAAGCCAGTGATAACATTGTTTCTAATGCGTCTTGCACCACTAATTGCTTAGTCCCTGTGGTCAAACCCTTGCATGATGCGTTAAAAGTGATAAACGGTTTGATGACAACAGTGCATGCTTATACCAATGATCAAGTCTTAACTGATGTTTACCATGAAGATTTACGACGTGCCCGATCTGCTACCCATTCTATGATCCCAACCAAAACGGGTGCGGCGAGCGCGGTAGGATTAGTGTTACCTGAGCTCAATGGCAAATTAGATGGCTTTGCGATTCGCGTGCCAGTTATTAATGTATCGGTTGTTGATTTAACCTTAACAGTTGAAGGCCAAACAACAGTACAAGAAGTCAATGCGATTCTCAAACAGGCAGCAGAGAGTGGTCCTTTAAAAGGGATCTTGGCTTATAACGATGCGCCTTTAGTCTCGATTGATTTTAATCATAATCCCGCTTCCTCAATTTTTGATGCAACCCAAACCAAAGTGATTGGCAATTTGGTGAAAGTGCTGGCTTGGTATGACAATGAGTGGGGCTTTTCTAATCGCATGTTAGATACGGCCAGAGCCATGCTTGAGGCAAAATAATATGCTGATGATGGAAAACGTAGCGCTCGCCAATCAGCGGGTATTGATTCGAGAAGATTTTAATGTGCCACTTCAGGATGGCAAGGTCGCGCACGCAGCGAGAATTGACGCTGCGCTGCCGACGATAAAACAAGCCATTGCAGCGCAAGCGAAAGTGATTTTAATGTCGCATTTAGGTCGGCCGGTGGCAGGGCAATTTGACCAAGCCTTTTCGCTTGCCCCCATTGCTGCTTATTTAAGTAAAGCTTTAAATCAAGAAGTCGCCTTAGTTGATGTGGCACACCTTCCCCCCTTGCAAAAGGGTCAAGTGGTATTATTGGAGAATGTTCGGTTTTTAGAGGGAGAAGAAGAAAACGCTCCTGCTTTAAGCCAACAATTAGCCGCACTGTGTGATGTTTTTGTGATGGATGCTTTTGCGGTTAGTCATCGTAAACAAGCCTCTACTTATGGTGTAGCAGAATATGCGCCGATTGCATGTGCTGGTCCTTTGTTGCAAAAAGAACTTAGTGTTATTGATAAAGTACTGAAAAACCCCAAAAAACCGGTATTGGCGATTGTTGGAGGCGCGAAGGTCTCAGGAAAGTTAGATTTGCTAACCTCTCTTTTAGAAAAAGTAGATGTCTTAGTTGTAGGCGGTGGCATCGCCAATACTTTTCTAGCGGCAACCGGCAAGCCTGTTGGCGCTTCTCTCTATGAAGAAACCCTTGTTCCTACTGCTCAAAAATTATTAGAGCAAGCGAAAAAGCAAGGTAAAAAAATATGGTTGCCAACAGATGTGGTGGTCGCACACGATTTAGCTGAGACAGCTATTGGACAAAACAAGACGATTGATGAAGTACAACCAGGCGATAAGATTTTTGATATAGGCGTGGCTTCACAAAAAGATTTGGCGAAAGAGATTACAAAAGCGAACACCATTTTGTGGAATGGACCGGTAGGTGTTTTTGAAATGACACCTTTTAGCGCAGGCACCAGAGCTTTAGCGCAAGCCATTGCGCAATCAGAAGCTTATTCTGTTGCAGGAGGCGGTGATACGCTTGCTGCTATCTCAGCCTTTGATGTTGAAGCGGAGCTCAGTTATCTTTCAACAGGGGGCGGTGCTTTCTTAGAAATGTGTGAAGGAAAAGTTTTACCTGCGGTAAGCATTCTCATGACAAAAGAAAATAAAAGGGCAAAATAGAGTGAAACCGCGTCGTACTAAAATTATTGCAACTCTTGGGCCCGCAACCGATAAAGCTGAAACCATGTTGGCTTTGTTTGAAGCAGGTGTCAATTTGGTGAGAATCAACATGTCGCACGGTAATCAAAGTGCGCAAAAAATGCGAATGGAATTAGCACTTTCTTGTGCAAAAAAACTCAATAAGATTATTGGGATATTAGTCGATTTACAAGGTCCCAAAATTCGCATTGCCCGTTTTAAAGATCCCTTAGGAGTCATGCTGCGAGATGGCGCTACTTTTCACTTAGACGCCGCCTGGCCAATAGAAGAGGGTAATGAAACAGTCGTAGGTTTGGATTATCCTAATTTGCCTCAGGAAGTGCATGCAGGCGATCACTTGCTTTTAGATGATGGTAGAATTGTTTTTGAAGTAGAAAAAGTAGTAGGCACCCGCATTTTTTGTCAAGTTATTGCTGGGGGAAGATTACTCAATAATAAAGGCTTAAATCGTAAGGGAGGTGGACTATCCGCGCCTTGCTTAACCGATAAAGATAAAAGCGATATCGCCTTTATTAGCACATTCCCAATTGATTATGTTGCGCTTTCTTTTCCCAAACAAGCGCGTGATATAAAAGAGGCGAGTGCCTTACTCAAAGCGCAAGGATGTGAAGCTAAAATCATTGCTAAAATAGAGCGCACAGAAGCGATTGACAACATTGATGAGATTATTGAAGCCGCGGATGCCGTGATGGTGGCGCGAGGGGATTTGGGCGTGGAGATGGGCTATGCGGAGCTGCCTGCTATTCAAAAAATGATTATCAGTAAAGCAAGACAAGCAGATAAAGCAGTAATTACGGCAACGCAAATGATGGAATCTATGATTTCAAGCCCCATCCCGACTCGTGCGGAAGTCTCAGATGTGGCCAATGCGATTTTAGATGGCACCGATGCGGTAATGCTTTCTGCAGAAACCGCGACCGGTGACTATCCGGTAAAAGTTATCGCGGTTTTGGATGAGATCTGTTTAGCAGGCGAGCGGCATCCTCACCGATTTATACAGAATCGCGAAGGGGCGCAATACGAACGTCATGATAAAGCGATTGCGATGGCGGCGATGCATATTGCCAATCATGTTTCAATTAAGGCAATTGTTGCCTTAACAGAATCAGGTTCAACCCCTTTGTGGATGTCTCGTGTGCGATCGGGGATCCCTATCTATGGTTTGAGTCGTCATGCCAACACCAGAGGACGCATGACTTTATTTCGCGGTGTTTATCCCATTGCGTTTGATGTCACGGCTTATAAATCATGGGAGATCTCAAAAAACGCTTTGGCAACGATGGTTGAAAAAGGACTTTTAAAATCCGGTGATAAAGTTATCGTCACCAAAGGAGATGTGTTGGGAGAAGTTGGTTACACGAATGCACTAAAAATTTTAACTGTACAATAAGGGGAAAAAACGAATGGCATTAATTACACTCAGACAATTACTGGATCATGCTGCAGAACATCGTTATGGTGTGCCGGCGTTCAACGTCAATAATTTAGAACAAATGCGCGCTATTATGGAAGCGGCAGATAAAACCAATAGTCCGGTTATCGTGCAAGCTTCTGCAGGAGCAAGAAAATATGCAGGTTCAAGATTTTTAAAGCACTTAATAGAAGCAGCCATTGAAGAGTTTCCCCATATTCCTGTTTGTATGCACCAAGATCATGGCGCTTCTCCTGCGGTTTGCCAACGTTCGATTCAATTAGGTTTTTCATCTGTGATGATGGATGGTTCTTTACATGAAGATATGAAAACACCTTCTGATTTTGATTATAACGTCAAGACAACATCGATTGCAGTCGCAATGGCCCATGCAGGTGGCGTTTCCGTGGAAGGAGAATTAGGGTGCCTCGGTTCTCTTGAGACTGGGATGGCAGGAGATGAAGATGGATCAGGAGCAGAAGGCAAGCTCTCACATAGTATGTTGCTAACCGATCCAGAAGAAGCGGCACAATTTGTGAAAGCAACCAAAGTGGATGCTTTAGCTATTGCTATTGGCACCAGCCACGGCGCATATAAATTTAGCCGTCCGCCAACAGGGGATATTTTAGCTATCGATAGAATTAAAGAAATTCATAAGCGAATTCCAGATACCCATTTAGTGATGCATGGCTCTTCTTCTGTGCCTCAAGATTGGTTAAGTATTATTAATCAATATGGTGGCGACATGGGTGAAACTTATGGTGTGCCTGTTGAAGAAATTCAAGAAGGAATAAAACATGGTGTGCGCAAGGTCAATATTGATACTGATCTGCGTTTAGCAGCAACGGGTAGTTTACGAAGATTTTTTGGCACTAATTTAGTGGAGTTTGATCCACGTAAATATTTAGAAGTGGCCAAAAATGCAATGCGAGATATCTGTATTGCACGCTATGAATCTTTTGGCACAGCAGGCTGGGCAGATAAAATCAAAGTGATTAGCTTAGAAGCGATGGCGCAACGTTATGTTGCAGGTGAGCTTAATCCTAGAGTGAATTAAGCACACGTTTCCCCTCTTCCTTACAGGACGCAGTAGCCCGCAAGTGGAGAGGGGATTAGAAACATATTCAACCTTTCTTGGGTGCGGGCCTAGCAGCAGCAGCAGGTTGCATCCCATAGGCCGCCTTCTCTTCTTCAAACGTATGCCAAGCTCGTCTTATTGTGTTTGCTTTGTCATGAAAGCAGCAAAATGTCTGAAATTTCTCTTTGCCAAGGCTTTCTAAAATGTTTTCTTCCGTTGTTTCATGGTTGTTTAATAGTCTGGATAATGTAGCAAATTGATATCTCTCCCCTGCTGGCAAGGAGTTTATGTCAAATGTCTTTAATCTATAAAAGCTAGGGCGGGCACCTTTTACACTCATTTTCAATACCTCACTGTAAAATTTAGCTGACCATCATAATAAATAAAAGAGGCCAAAGCAAGGAAAAATGAGGCCCTTAGGCAGGATTTGGTCGCTGATTAACGATGACGAACGGCGCCGAATACTGTTTGTTGAGTGCCTCAATATGAATTACAGCTTGCCAGGCCATATTATCATCGATACAAGTAGGCAAAATCGTTTGTGCGGTATAGCTGCCATCTCTTTGTCGATGAAGTGTATAGCGGAATTCCCCCATATTCATTTCTGCGCCTTTGAAGTAAATATAAATTTTCTTCACTGGGATTTTATCTGTTTTGACCTCAAGCTGAAGAGAGGTCAAAACAGGCATATGAGTAGGTTTGATTCTTAACTCAACTCGCTCGCCGGAAGGCAGAGTAGAGACGCAGGGCCCTTGATTGAGATCACAGTTGGGGATAGGAAGCGTCACGACATTGGTCGCTCTCCAACAGGTGAAAAAATAGTAACCGCCATATAACGAGCAAACTAAAACGAGTAGTCCGCTGAGCGTTAACCATTTATCTTTTCTCAAAAAAACGGGCATGCATTCTCCTCTTTTTTTGTTGGCTGTAGTCTACCAACATACTGATTGTTCGTATACCCTTCGCAGATGAATTTTCGGCGTTGTAGGCAAAGCTCATCTCGCAAAAGTCATGTATTTCTTATACACTCCTTTTGCTTGAGAGCTTGCCGCCTAGCCGAAAAATCATCTGCGAAGGGTTATAGTGAAGCTACGCTTAAAACCCATCCAAATGAAGATGATGCTTGCAACAGTCATCACCACCTACTTTTTCTAAACTGGGTAAGTGCGCGTGTAAACCATGATCAGCGTGCTGTCCATAATTTGCAGGGATCCCGCTAGGCTTTTCACCCTGAATGCGATGTAAAATCGCATCATTATTTTCATGCTGTGCTTGTGCTTCAGCATAGAATCTTTGCGAGTCTACATAGTTCTTTTGTGCAATATCGTACGCTTTATAGTTCTCAATCACCGTATTCCAAGTCTTAATATCGTCTGCCATGCTGGTCACCTTGGATTGATGACTTTCTAGTTGAGCTTTTTCTTGAACCGTTGCATGTGTCATGCGATCAGTGAGCGCATCGCTTACACTCTTGAAATTGATCCCCTCAGGATTGAGGTTAAGGCTATTTTTGTTATTAATGTTTTTGAGTTCTTGATCAAAAACTTGTTGCGACTGATCGCGATTGCGTACGGCAGCATCTAAGCTATCAATCTCTTTATTTTGCCATGCATGTTTGGTGAAAAAGGTCGTAGAACGAGACTCTCCGCCCAACCAAGCATTAGTGAATTTTCCTTCATTAGAAGATTTAGGATCTTCAAGATGAGACGCTTGAGTTTTAGAGAGTTCCAGCGTTTGTGTTGCTTCATCAAAAGTCGCTTTCGTTTGCGTTAATTGGATTTCACGCAGCTGTAATTTTGCTAAAGCTTGTCTAGCATTTTGGGTCACATCACTTAATGTGTTGAAGTAATTAATATGTTGCGCCGAATCGTAATGCACGGGTGCGGCGATTTTTTGCGTAAAAAAGTCGGGTTGGGTTATCACATCTTCCAAGCTTAATCTGCTGGCAGCTTTTTGACTAAGCAGGAGTCCTCCGCCATCTATAGGTGAGAGCGGCTGAGTGTTTGCACTGCTTGCCTCACCAAAGGCAATGGTAACAGGTTTGGCATAGTCTAAAAGAGAAGGAGGAACAACCATATTGTCTTCCATTTCTTGTGCCATCAAGCTAGGACTTTGGATGATAGTTTTAAGAGAGGTCCAAGTGCTATCAAAGAGTGAAGGTCCTTGTTCATGATCAACAGGATGATTTTGCTCAGTCCATTGTTTTTGCAAGGAAAGCAAATCACTTTCATGAGAAGCAATTGCTTTTGTTAAGCTTTTTTCCTCACTGATTAAACTGTTTAATGCACTTTGATCTGTTTGCCAATCGCTGAGGTTCTTTTGTATATCGGTGCAATATTGACTCGCACTTTTTGCTGAGGTGAGCAGATGTTGCAAAGTATCAACGTCGTTAACAGTTTTGCTTAAACTGCTTAATCTTACTTCAGCGGTTTCAAAGTTTGAGGTGGCTTGGTCTAAATCAAATTTAGCGCTTTGATAAGCGGATGATTTAGAGAAATCATAAAAAGCCTGGCCTTGATACACCATATCGTGCATATGAAAAGCCATTTTGGCTTCATCACGTGCGGATTGTAATTCTACAATGTTTTCTCTTTGTGATTGTAAAATAGATTGGGTTTGCTCAAAAGAGCTCACTTCTTGTCCCGTCAATTTGCTTGCAGCTTGATTTGCTAATTTTGTAGCGTTTTCAGAAGCTTGCGTCAATCTACTTTCGTATTCCCCTACATGTTGTAACAACCAATTGACATCAGTTGAGGATGTTTGCGGGGTGACGCCCATCAAATAGGAGGTCACTTCTGCAGGATTGACTTTGGCCCAAGCTGCCGTAAATCCTTCGGCGAATTTCGACAGAACACCGCCTGGCGCATAAGACTCGAGTAATTCATGCATGCCCAATTGTTTATCTTCTAAGAGAGAGTAAGTATTAATGGCATGCTGGATGTTGCCATCAAGCTGCGATTTGGTGTCTACAAGGTGTTGGCTAGTCGCTGTGATTTGTGATTGAACGTTAGCTAATAGTGTTCTTTCGCTGGTTAATTGTTGTTCTAACCCTTGCACTTCTTCCAAACTGACAAGCTTTTGATCAAATAAATGATGATAAGTGCTGCTTGCTGAATGGACGAGGCTGTCTGCAATATGAGCAGGATTTAGTCTATTCACGCCGGGAGAGCTAAGGTACGAAGAGACGTGTTGTGTGAACGCCTCAGCTGCATAAGCTGGGTTGAGTAAAGAAGTCGCAAAAAACGAAGGTGAAGTCTTTTCTTCGGAAATGCTAGCGGGGGTGGCATTGGCGACTTCAACAACAGGTACATTCACAGTGGTACTACTTACCTTTTGAGCTGGTGCCAAGTATCCAGAAACAGTTTGCGTAAAAGCATCTGCTGCATGCGCAGGATTGAGTAAGGAGGTGGCAAAGAATGAAGATTCAGCAGAAGCATAATGTTGAGCGCGATTGAAAGTAGAGGTCACTTCAGCTGAATTAAAATAATCTATTACTGCACCAGCAAGATTCGCAGGGTTCCATAATTGCCCGATGCTATATTCATGATGCGAAGGCGTCGTGGCTTGAGAAGGCGGCAAACTCGGTGTTGGGTTGGCAGGCAGCGTCACTGCAATAGAACCTGACTCTATAGGAGAAACCACTGGTGGCGCAGAAGGAAGAGTTGGCACATGCACTGTTGAATCAGGAAGTGTGCTAGGTGTGTTATCTACGGTTGGCGTGGGAAGTGTATTCACTGTTGGCGTTGGCGCAGGTGTGCTATTTACTGACACAACAGGCGTTGTATCGACTGTGACAGCAGGGGCGTCGTCTTCTTCTATTATTGGAGCGACATTCACAGTTGGCGCAGGCGGCGTCACAACTGGTGGCTTATTAGGAGTCGTTGTTACTGTTGGCTCATTGAGAGAAACGTGAGGATTAATCGTAAAAAAAGGTTTCCCACCACTGACAGTTGGATAAACAGCCGTCATGATAGTGGCCATGGGCATGTTGTTGCTAAATACGGGTGAATGTGAAGTTGTTCCGATTGTTCCGAAATCATATTCGTCATCATTTTCTAAGTACACGATGTCTATTCCTTTTGTTGTCACAAACACGCTATGACTACCCTGAGAGTAGAGAGTTTCTGCGTGTTGTGTCGTTTTAGCTTGTTGTTGTAGGTTGATAAAAGAAGTTGATTCTGCGTTATTCACAGGTCTGGCTGGATCTGATGCAGCCTCTGCCAGGGCCAGTAAAGGATCTTCTAAAGGAAGCATTTGGGCATTTTGCTCGGGTAGTTTTAAAATGAATGGGCTATAAGCAACCGTATTTTCTGGGATTTGTTCATCAGAGGTTTGGCTTTCGACTTCTGGCGAAGGCATTTTACTCATCATCCTATACCTCAAAAGCTATAAAAGTGTGTGAAATAACTAACCGAGGGATATTACCCTGCAAAATATAACGTGTCAATCCTAAATCTAGCATTTAATCTAAAAATAAAAAGGTCATTATAGGCGAGTGGGGTTGTAGGTGAAAGGATGAAATGCACTGAAAGTGATAATTTTGTTAAATTTGGCCTGTTAATGAGAGAGTAAGACAACCAGTTTAGGCCAAACATTTTGCAAAATGAGAGGTTGTGCTTGCGTTGTAGGGTGAATATGGTCATCAAACAACAGCTCTGGTTTGAGCGCTACCCCTTCTAGTAGGAATGGGACTAAGACCACAGGATGGTCTTTACTCAAGGTTTGATACATTTGGTAGAACTTCTCACTATAGGGGCCATAATTTGGAGGGAGACGCATCCCGAGTAACAATACTTTTGCATGCTGTTGTTGACATAACAGCAACATCTGGTTGAGATTGGATTGAATTTTTGGCAAGGGTAGTCCTCTTAATCCATCATTCCCTCCTAATTCTAAAATGACGATATCAGGTTGATATGTGGTGAGTAACAAGGGTAAACGTTGTAACCCATTGCCTGTGGTCGCGCCTACAATGCTACTGTTGATGAGTTTTGCTTGAGGATAATTAGACTTTAGTTTTCCTTCCAACAATGCTACCCAGCCACTTTGCTCAGGGATGCGATAAGGAGCGCTCAGGCTATCTCCCAGTACTAAAATGGTTGGTTTAGCATAACAACATAAAACCTGACAACAGAGTATTACCAAGAATAACCGAGATAGGTTACTCTGTTTCTTTATATAAAAACCTAAAGCTAGAATAAAATCATTTATGGCCATTCTTTCTGCAACCAACCTTTTTAAAACGATTACCACACCAACAGGAAAGATTGAGATCCTAAGAGGTGTTGACTTAGCCGTCAATGCCAAAGAAACAATTGCGATTGTTGGGATCTCAGGATCTGGGAAGACCACCTTGCTTAGTCTTTTAGCAGGGCTGGATGTTCCTAATGTGGGTGAAATTTATTTACAGAGCCATGCCTTACATACCATGAGCGAAGATGAAAGAGCAACTTGTCGTTTAGGCAAAGTAGGTTTTGTTTTTCAAAACTTTGAACTGCTACCCTATTTAACGGCATTAGATAATGTAATGTTACCGTTGATGTTGTGCCGTCATCCATCGGCAACAGAGCAAGCCAAGGCGTTAATGGCCCAAGTGGGCTTAGCGCATCGTTTGCATCATTTTCCTAGGCAATTGTCAGGGGGCGAGCAGCAAAGAGTGGCTATTGCGCGTGCTTTTTCTACGCAACCGCAAATTGTTTTTGCGGATGAGCCCACCGGTTGTTTAGATACACAAACAGGTGAAAATATTATTCAGTTATTATTTAACTTAAATAAACAATGGGGGACGACCTTAGTGTTTGTTACCCATGATAAGTTATTAGCCAAAAATTGTGATGCGCAATATCTCTTAGAGAAGGGAATACTTATCCCGCAAGTTGAGGCTTAGTATGCTTCGATTTATTTTATTGCACGCTTGGCGAGAAAAAAGTAATCCTGAATTTCGTATTTTAGCTTTTGCATTAGCTATCGCAGTGATGGCTATTACCGCCTTAACCGAACTAACCACTTCCATTGAACATCTGTTGAGCCAAGAAGGATCGAGTTTATTAGGAGGGGATCTCTTATTGGAATCTTCCAGTGAAATCTCCCCTTTCCTCATCGAGTCAGCACAAAAGAATGGGCTGCAAGCATCGATGATGGTAGAATTTTTTAGCATGGTAGCTAAAGGAGAAAATTTACAAATCGCTAACGTATTGGCCTTTTATCAACCGTATCCTTTGCAAGGGCAACTGGTTTTGAGTAGCAAAAAAGAGCGCCACCAATTAAAACGTGCGCCACCTCCACTAGGAGAGATTTGGGTTGATGAGAGTCTAGCTACACTATTAAATTTGGCTTTAGAGGATGTTGTTAGTATTGGCAATGCCCAATTCAAAGTGAGTGCTTGGATAAAAGAGCGTCCTATTGCCACCTCAGGAACAGGTGCGCTTGCGCCTTTCGTTTTTGTGAATGCGCAAGATGTGGGCAAAATGCAAGTGTTGCAAAGGGGCTCTCGCGCGACTTATCGTTTACTTTTGACTGGAAAAAGTGAAGATATTAATTTATTTCAAGAGCGCTTTGCGCATTTACCCAATATCAAATGGATCTCACCAAAAGAGGGGAGAACAGGGATTAATCGCACTTTTAGTCAAGCGCAATCTTATTTAAGTATTATTCTTTTTGTGCAAGTCTTATTGGCGTCCCTTGCAATAGCCATGTGTGCTCATCAATATGTCTCTCGTCAAACCCGTCAAGTCGCACTGATGCGTTGCCTTGGCACAACGACGACTACAGTACTTTATATAGAGGGCGCTGCCTTATTATTCTACGCTCTAATTATTCTGTTAGGGTCTGTTGCTTTGGGTTATCTCATTGCTTTTTTGGCGTTACAGTTTGCCAAACAATATGGTATTGCGATGATTAATTTATCATGGCAAGGGGGTGTTTGGGGAGCAAGTATAGGGCTTTCTATGCTCTTAGGCTTTGCTTTACCGCCTTTTTTACAACTCAAAAAGGTCTCAGCGGTCAAGATACTGCAACAAACCGAGGATGAATTGGCACATCAATCGGCTCTTAACTCCTTTTTGATCTTTGCTGTGGTTGGGTTGCTGTTGGCAGTTTTTTTTCATCACAATGATTTGATTTTAAGACTAAGCGCCCAAATGTGTATTGTGGCCGCATTTACTTTTGTTTTAGCATGGGGCGTGTGGTCTTTATTTTCTCCATTAAGTCGATTTGGGACTCTTGCCTGGCGCTTTGGGTTGGGCTTTTTAGTGCGCCACAAAGCACAAGCCCTTCTGCAATGGTTAATTTTCACTTTGGTTTTAACCTTGCTCTTATTAACCCATATCATACAAAAAGAATTTATCCTCTCTTGGCAAAAGCAATTACCACCTGAGACCCCGAATTATTTTTTAATCAATATCCAAGCGAATCAAGTAGAGGCTTTACAACAATGGCTCTCTCAAAATGGTTTAAAAAAAGTCGATTTTTTTCCCATTGTTCCGGGGAGAATGAGTCATATTAATGGACAAGCTTTGGATGATTCAGAAGAGAATAAAACTCACCGCGGATTATCGCGACCGATTAATTTAACCTGGATGAATCTAGGGCAGTCTGGTTTATCCATAGAACAAGGATTTGCGATAAGACAAAATCTTAAAATAGGTGATACTCTCAGTTTTGAAATTGGGGAAAACAGAGTAACCGGACAAATCTCTCAAATTCGCTCCGTAGATTGGAGTTCTTTGAAGCCTAATTTTTTTGTAATTTTTCCGCCAGGGTTGCTAGAAAAATACCCTTATTCCTTTATGACAAGTCTTTATGTGCCAGTGGCGAAAAAAGAGATTTTATCTGGTCTTGCCCATGATTATGTTGAAATTTCAATTATAGATATTGATGCCATTTTATTAAAAGTACGGCAAATGATAGCCAAATTATCGATGGCATTAGAAGGATTATTGATCATCGTATTAATCTTGGGTGGGTTAATTTTTTACGCTAATTTACTCTCTACTTTAAAAGAACGGTTACAAGAGAGTGCGATGCTGCAAATTTTTGGCGCGAATAGACGTCTCATCTTAACTATTCTCTTAATTGAATTTATGATCATGGGATTACTTTCAGGCGCAGTGGCAAGTGTGATGGCTTTGCTCTTAGCGCAAGATATAGCACAACATTTTTTTAGTATGTCTCTCGCTTTTGACAGTAAATGGCTGGTGTTTGGCATTATAGCGAGCATGAGTTTAATGGGAATTTTAGGCTTGTGGGGAGCACGCTCTGTTTTGACAGTGTCCCCTTTATATTTATTACGCAAAACGACTTAAGGAGAAGGTATGGAAGCGGAGCATAAAATGGAATCGGAGAAACATAAGGCGCTTAAATCCTGGACTGATGGTGGTTTAGAGGTTGGCTTTGATTATGGAAAAGCGCTGACATTAATTTATGTCACGGGATTGCTCAATGGACTAAGGAATTTGTTACCCCAAACCCCGGCGCACAAAGAGGGAGAGAACGAAAGTGCCAGGCGAGTAGCGATAATTCATTGGAAAGGAGGCATGAATCTGCCTCAAAAAATAATTTACGCTTTTTGTAGATTTTTAGAAAAAGTATTTTTAGGGCCCTTGACGCGTTTAGGCGAGCGCGTTATTGGGCCAGCTTGCGGTTATATTTTTGCAGCGATAGCTTTGTTACCAGGATATTATAAGGGCACGCGTTCCAATATTTTATTGCGTCACAAGCAGTATCAGTGGGCGATGAATTTTGTAGAGAAGCATAGTGGAAAAGTGGTGTGGGGAACAATCGCTTTGAGTGTTTTGGGCTTTTTTATGGGGATTTTTTTGCCTTTTATCTTATCTTCCAAAATAGCCTTGGCGGCTTATTTCGTGAGCATGGTTTTTTTGCCGCTAGTGTTAAGTTCTTGTTTTCTAGGATGTGTTGCTGCAGGATATGGCTTATGGCATATACTCTCTCCTCTTATTCCTTTTACTCGATCAGATAAGGATAGAGTTTTTTATACTTATCGTGCCGCCCATAAAGTAGAAGCCGCATTTGAAGATCAACCAGAGGTCGTTAAGCGTCTGAATGGCTTTTTTAAAGGGCAAATAAATCAATTGGAGGAATATACCAATCAGGATGCATTGCTTATCGGACGTCAATCAAGAGCCGAGAAGAGAAAATCAGGTGTACCAACGATTGCGCAATTGCAAAAAGAACAAGAGGCGTTTATAGCAAAATTACAAAAAATGAAACCTCAGGATAGATTAAATGCTATCGGCACCGAAGAACATCGTAAAAAAATGAGTTGGGGCTAGGATATAGACTGCTTCCATTTCAAAATTAGGTTTTTGTTATTCTGTCATGCTAGCCTTTGCTGGCATGACAATCCTCAATCTTTCTTCTCAAAAACTTTAGCGTGGCGTCATGATTTCAATGCCATGTTTGGTAGCAATCAGCACTTTATCTGCCGATCGCTTAGCAAATAAGCCATTACAGACGACGCCTGTGATATTGTTGATGGTTTCTTCTAATGCAACAGGTTGTAAAATATTTAAATTATGGACATCTAAGATCTGATTGCCATTATCGGTAATGAAGTTTTCACGATAAACCGGTTCGCCGCCTATTTTGACTAATTCTCTGGCAACATAACTTCGTGCCAAAGGGATGACTTCAATAGGGAGAGGAAAATCAGACCCTAATTGTTTTACTTTTTTGCTTTCATCGATGATACAAACGAAATATTTTGCCACCGCTGCTAGAATTTTTTCTCTGGTGAGTGCGCCACCGCCACCCTTGATAAGTTGACAATGCATGTTGCATTCATCTGCACCATCGATATAAACACTCATGATGCCGTCATTAATATCTGCAACCGGGATCCCAAGTGCTTTGAGCTTGTTTTCTGTTTGCTTAGAACTTGCGACTGCACCGATAATGAGATCTTTTTGATTGGCAAGCGCCTCAATAAATAAGTCTACTGTACTGCCCGTGCCGACGCCGATGATAGTTTCTGGTTTAATCTCTTTTAGAGCAGCCAGTGCCACCGCTTTTTTTAATTCATTTTGGGTAGACATGTTTTTTTCCTTAAGATTTTAAAATCATTTTAATAATAGTTTGCCATTGCTCAGGCGTCACCGGGAAGACAGACAAACGATTTCCCTTTTGCAATAAAGTAAAGGTCTTTAGCTTAGGGTTTTCTCTTAAACGCGTCAAAGTGAGGGGTTCTGGGAATTTTTCTTTAAGCTTGATATCCACCCTAAACCAACGCGGATGTTCTGGTGTACTTTTTGGATCAGCATAAGGGGAGCTTGGATCAAAAGCAGTATCATCTGGGTAGCCGCTACGCACAACTTCGGCAATACCCACGATAGCGGGCTCTTTGCAACTAGAGTGATAGAAAAAGACGAGGTCGTTTTTTTTGACCTGGTCACGTAAAAAATTACGTGCTTGATAATTACGTACACCTTCCCAGCCAGATGTTTTTTTGGGTAATTTTGCTAAATCATCAATGCTAAAAGTACTAGGCTCAGATTTAAAAAGCCAAAAGTGCGTCACTTTGTTATTCCTTCGTATATATTTTTATTTCAGTCACGACCATGTCTAGCTTAACATCAAAATCATTTTGCGGGACAGCGGGCACGCCTTGGCAATCGTGCGCCAAACCTATTAAAAAAGGTTTATGTTTGATTTTGCGAAAGCTAAATGTCCTATCATAGTAAGCTCCCCCCATCCCTAAACGCTGGCATTTGGGATCAAATCCCACAAGTGGCAAAAAGACCAGATCAAGATTGTCAGCTTTGATTTCAGTCTGAGGGCTAGAAATAGGCTCTAAAATCCCATATTGATTTTCAACAAGCGTTGAATCTTGCATCACTTTAAAAAAGCGTAAGCGATTATCTAATGTCAGTTGAGGCAAGTAACAATATTTTTGAGCCTCTAAAGCAAGGTTAAGCAGTGGAAGAGGTGAAAGCTCTCCTTTAACCGGCAAATAAAACGCAAGATGAGAAGCTTGTTGAAAGGCCGCAGTTTGATTCACCCACTGCGCAACGCGCTCTGCATGTTGCATTTGCACAGTGGAATCGAGCGCTTCTCTTTGCTGGATTAACAGTTGGCGCAAGCGCTTTTTTTCTTGTTTCAAAGTAGGGATCCTTCAGGAGGACTCTGTTTTGACTAAAATCGACAGGCTGTAAAGGTGGCTTCACCCAATTTGCCGCTGTACCACATTGCCTTGAACCCTGAAGTTCAAGTGGGGGCCTTAGTTTCGTATCAGGCTTTCTACTTCAAGGTAGACTTGCACAACAACGAAAACGTGCTGGATCCCAAAGCATATAGTATCGGCTCAAAGACACTTGGCACTTGCCAACAACCCAGGTGAAGCCAATTCGTGTAGTCTTCGTAAATGTAGATCAACACATTTACTTGACGCTTTGTTTATACTCTTTTGCCTAAAACCAAACTGGTTCGAGTATATCACTTAATCGTTTTGAATATGTTTGCTATAAAACTTGCTAACTTTTGATTTGGTCGTCGGCTTTTTTAATGCTTTATCAATATTCTGTTGTAAAACTTGTAGTCGCATTTTCAAAGCTTCTTCATTTTCACTATATTCATTTTTTAAATGCAATAATTCAAATGCTATATTAAGCGCTGCCATTACTGCAATGCGCTCTATACCCATCACTTTGCCTGACTGCCGAATTTGAACCATGTGTTTATCTAGCAAAGAAGCTGCTTCTTGTAATGCCTGTTCTTGTTCTGCGGAGCAAGCAATTCTAAAGTCCTTTTCTAGTATTCTAACACAGAAGCCTTTTTGCTCAATAGCCATCAGGGCAGATGCTCCAAAGTTAAATAAAATCTATGCCTAATGATAGGGAGCATCAATCATGGGGTCAATATACCCTTCTCAGATGAATTTTCTGGGTTGTTGCGTACGCTGGGGCTTCATTAGCTTGGCGCCTAGCCGACGTGTGCTCGTTAGAGTAAAAATCATCTGCTTTGGGTATACAATGATTATGGTAAGCTAAGCATATCTATAGAGGAGAATTGCATGCCAAGTCAAGAGAAGGCCTATCCAGACTATGAAACGCTGGAAGATAGACTATTGGTTGCTAATATCACTTTAACTCCAGCGTATATTCACGGGATCATGTTAGGCGTTCTGTGTTTAGGAGAGGAGGAACTTGCTTTTGCTTGGGAACATACCAAATCAGAATTGCCCCCTTTAGAAAATTTGTCTATTGAAAGCGATCAGATGTTTGAATCTCTTTTTTTGCTGAGTGCGGCACATTTAAAAGATTTAGAACAAGGAGTCATGCCATTGTTGCCAGATGAAGAAGCAGCTTTACCAGAGCGATTGGCAGCCATGAGTGAATGGTGTGAAGGCTTTTTGTTTGGGGTGAATGTGGGAATAGGCATAGCCAAGGTGCTTATCCCGTTAGAAGCCATCACAGAAATATTAGAAGATTTTGCTAGCATTAAAGATATTATCATTGAGGAAGAATGCTCTGAAGAAAATGAAAAGGCCTATCTTGAATTAGTCGAATTTGTGCGGGTCGGTGCTTTACTTGTCCACGCAGAATGTTTAGATAAAACAGAAGATGATGGAAATTTTGACAAAGTACATTAAGGATAAAGCATGCCAAAAAATGACTCATTTCAAGCAAGGCGCCAAGCGCTCTTTGGGGCCTTACCTGAAAATAGTTTAGCGATTTTAACTGCAGCTTCAGTACAATATCGCAATAGTGATGTGGAAAGACCTTATAGACAAGATAGTTATTTTTACTATTTAACCGGTTTTCAAGAAGCGCATGCAGCCCTCTTTTTAATCAAAAAAGATGGCAAAGAAAAATTCCTATTATTTTGTCAAGAGAAAGATCCTAAAGCAGAACAATGGAGTGGAGAGAGAGTAGGGCCAATAAGTGCCGTAACGCTTTATGGCGCAGATGAAGCCTTTGCCATTTCTGATTTGATGCCGCGGTTATCTGATTTATTAAATGGGATCACGCAAATTTTTTGGGCAATTGGTACCCAACCCTCTTTTGACAAAAAACTCTTTTCTATCATTGAGAAAAAAAGACGCACAAGCCGAAGTGGCATCGAATTTCCCCAGCAATTTCACGATATCAGATTGTTATTAAATGAAATGCGCTTACTCAAGAGCGATCAAGAGATAAAATACATGCGTGAGGCTTGTCAAATCTCTGTTGAAGCACATCTGTTAGCCATGGGGCAATGCAAGGAGGGTATGCGCGAGTATGAATTAGAAGCCATTTTATTACAGGAATTTTATCGACGAGGGAGTCGTTATCCTGCTTACTCTTCGATTGTTGCAAGTGGTAACCAAGCTTGTACGCTGCATTATGTCAAAAATGATGAACAAATGCATGCAAACGAATTAGTCTTAATTGATGCAGGTGCAGAATATCAGTATTACGCGGCAGATATTACCCGTACATTTCCTGTGGGCAGAAAATTCTCAGCTTCCCAGCAAGCCATTTATGAATTAGTGTTAGCCTCGCAGCAAGCGGCCATTGATCTGGTTGCGCCCGGTGTGACATGGGACAAAATTCAAAATACCATTTTGCAAGTGATAGTAAGCGGATTGGTTGATTTAAAAATCTTACAAGGCGATGTTAATACTTTAATTAGCGAAAAAGCGTATTTGCCTTTTTACATGCATGGTAGTGGTCATTGGTTAGGTATGGATGTCCATGATGTGGGAGATTATAAGGTTGAGGGCGCTTGGCGAGAATTGCAACCAGGCATGGTTTTCACTATTGAACCCGGTATCTATATTGCTAATCACTTAACAGACGTGAAAGAAAATTGGCGAGGAATAGGGGTGCGCATTGAAGATGATATTTTAATTACGGCGCACGGCAGAGAAGTCATGACCGAGGGACTTCCCAAAACCGTTGAAGATATTCACCAGATCAGAGCGAGAAGGTAAAAAGTACATGCGCTATGATTGCGCTATTGTTGGTGCAGGTACAGTTGGCTTGAGTTTAGCGATTGCTTTGGCGCAATGTGGTTATCGTGTGGTTGTTTTGGAAAAAGAAGATACGCCGCCGTTGCCTACTCCTCCAATTGAACAACGCACGCTAGCCCTCTCTTATGCGAGCGTTCGTATTCTTGATATGCTAGGTGTGTGGGAGCCTTTGGTGAAACCTGCTGTGCCAATTGAGCAAGTGGTAGTAAGTGTGCAGGGACAATATGGTACTTGTCGCATTCGTCATCAAGAATGCGGGGTAGAGGCTTTAGGATATGTGGTTGGTCTCTCTACATTAGAAGACGCGCTGTTACAAAAATGTCAGACCCTTGAGCATGTGACAATTTTAAAGCCTACTTTCCTGCAAGAATATCATCGAAGCGCGGAAGACTGGCAGTTAACTCTGATAACAGAAGAAAAAAAACAAGCGCTGGCCGCTCGCATTCTGATTGCTGCAGATGGAACACACTCTGTATTAAGACAATCACAAGGGATTGCGAGTCGACAATTTATGTACGATCATTTTGCACTCATGATGAATGTGCGTTTTGAGGCTAAAGAATCTTGCACAGCGATTGAACGTTTTTTACCACAAGGCGCTATCGCACTTTTGCCTTGGCAAGCAGATCTCGCTACTTGTGTTTTGACATTACAACAAGACCAAGCACAATCGTGGATGTCACTCTCTGATGGTGAACT
Source organism: uncultured Gammaproteobacteria bacterium (assembly GCA_963803015.1). GTDB lineage: Bacteria > Pseudomonadota > Gammaproteobacteria > Berkiellales > Berkiellaceae > Berkiella. Next base: position 228,116 of record CAWDKV010000003.1, read on the forward strand.
GATTGCACGCTGCCAAAAACAACTGGGTTTTGCTTATGGCAAAATAGTGGCGCTAGGAAAAAAAGCCGCTATCCCTCTGACGATGTCACTTGCAGAAAAACAAATGAGTCCGCGATTTTTGTTAATGGGTAATGCTGCACACACCTTGCATCCGATTGCAGCGCAAGGATTAAACTTAAGCTTGCGCGATATTTGGCAAATTCGTAGTCAACTACTCAAATATAGAGCGCATCCTTGTGATCTGGGGGCGGAGCATTTTTTACAAGAATATGTCGAAGCACGTGAACCAGATCAAAAGCGCATTATTTTTGCGACAGACAAAATAGCACGTTTCATGGCAGGAGGACCTTTGCCGACATGGGTTAGAGCAAAGGGGATGCTGCTTTTCGATTGTCTTGCTCCTTTAAAAAATCAATTTTCACGTTATAGTTTAGGCCTTTTATGAAAAAGTCTTTTGATATAATTGTGGTTGGCGCGGGGATGATAGGTTTAGCTTGTGCTTTAGCCTTGGCCAAACAACATTGGCAAGTATTATTAGTGGAATCGCAATCATCCAAACCGGAAACCTTGCCAACACCTGATGATCCTTTTGATATCAGAGTGGTGGCAATCTCTCGTGCTTCTGAAAAATTATTTAAAGAATTAGGTGTTTGGTCTGTAATAAATGAAGCCAGAAGTTACGCTTATCAACATATGGAAGTGTGGGACAATGAAGCAGATGGCAGAATACACTTTCACGCAGCAGATTTCTTTGAACCCAATCTTGGATTTATTGTAGAGCAACGGGTGATAAAGGCTGCACTCTGGCAAGCCATTTTGATGCATCCTGAAATAGAAGTAAGAAGTGGAGAAGCGGTTAAAACGCTTCAAATTGAGGAAAACCATCTAACAATGACTTTATCATCGGGGGCAACTGTTCAGGCAAAGCTTGCCATTGCGGCTGACGGCGCGCGTTCCACGATGAGAGAATTATGCCATATAGAACTTGCGGGTTGGGATTATCAACAATCGGCATTGGTTGCGACAGTTAAAGGAACAAAAAGCCATTATCATACAGCATTTCAACGTTTTGCCAGCGATGGCCCCCTTGCGTTGTTACCTTTGCATGATAAGGTGAGCTCTATTGTTTTTACCACGACAGCGCAAAGAGCGCTCTCACTTGCCGCGATGCCTGAAGCAGAATTCAATGCTATTTTAACCCGAGAAAGTGGTGGTGTGATGGGAGAGATGACAACCTTGAGTGAACGCAAAGTCTTTCCTTTGCAAACGCACCACGCTAAAGATTACGCTATATCGCGTTGTGTTTTAGTGGGAGACGCGGCGCATACCATTCACCCTTTAGCTGGGCAAGGGGTGAATCTTGGATTTAAAGATGTACACTGTTTAGTAAAAGTCTTAACAGATGCCAAAGCGCGCAAGCGAGATATCGGCGCTTTGCCGATTTTAAAGCGTTATCAAAGACAACGTAAAGGGGAAAATCAAACGATGATTTGGGCCATGGAAGCGTTTAAACGAGGGTTTGGTTCGCGCAATCCGGCATTGATGCTTTTGCGAAATGGCGCTTTAAATTTTGCTAATGAATATCTTTGGGTGAAACAGTTTTTTGCCAAAATGGCAATGGGGTAACATAGATGTATAGCTATAGAGCACAGGCGCAATTATTTTAGCTCGCTGCTGAACTCGCCTGCTAAGAGCAGACTCAGACATGCATCCGCTCGCTAAAACAATTGCGCCTGTGCTCTAGCTATACTACTGCTGTGATTGGGAGTATTGATGAAAAAAACCCCTCTCTTTGTGATGCATCAAAAATTGGGTGCGTTAATGGTTGATTTTGCAGGCTGGCAAATGCCGCTGCATTATGGATCGCAAATTCAAGAGCATCTCACTGTGCGCCAATCTGTAGGAATGTTTGATGTCTCGCATATGGGGATTATTGCTATAGAAGGAAAGGATGCAAAGTCCTTTTTACGTTTTCTACTCGCCAATGATGTCAATAAATTATTGCCGCAACAAGCTCTTTATAGCTGTATCTTAAATGAAAGAGGCGGCGTTTTAGACGATTTAATCGTTTATTGTCGAAAAGAGACTTCATTTTATTTAGTAGTCAATGCTTCTACCACAGAAAAAGATTTGAATTGGGTAAAGCAACAAGCTCAATCTTTTGAAGTATCTATTTCGCTGGACGACTTAAAGATTATCGCCATTCAAGGCCCTTTGGTATTTGAAAAGATGAGACAAGTCCTGAGTCCAGCGCAAGTTGCCGCAATAGAGCACTTAAAGCCTTTTCATTTTGTTGAAATCAACAACTGGCTTATTGCGCGCACAGGATATACCGGGGAAGAAGGGTTAGAAATTTTGTTACCTAAAAAAGATTTGTCCCCTTGTGGCAACAGTTGATAGAGGCTAAAGTGAAGCCTATAGGTCTTGCGGCAAGAGATACTTTGCGTCTAGAAGCAGGTCTCAATTTGTATGGCCATGAGATGGATGAGAAGATAACTCCTCTTGAGTGCCATTTGGCTTCAACTGTTGATTGGCAAGATGAAAATCGCCACTTTATTGGTAAAGAAGCATTATTGGCGCAAAAGCAAAGCGGGATTTTGCAACAACTCGTGGGCTTAGTCATGCTAGAACAAGGGATCCCTCGAGCTGGGATGGTTTGCAAACTAGTGGATGCCACTAATAATGAGAAGAAAGGGGTGATAACCAGTGGATCCTATTCACCGACGCTTGAATGTGGTATTGCTATGGCGCGTATTCCAAGCGGAGATTTTTCATTGGCGCAAATTGAGATACGAGGTAAAAAATCTTTTGCTAAAGTAATTCCCTTACCCTTTTTAAAAAAGGGCAAACCGACATTTTCTATAAAAACTCTGTAAGGAAGGAGTGACATCATGAGTGATATCCCAAGTGAATTAAAGTATACCTCAACCCATGAATGGGTAAGACGAGACGATGATGATTTAATCACCATCGGTATTTCAGATCATGCTCAGCAATTGTTGGGTGATATTGTTTTTGTAGAATTGCCTGAAATTGAAATTAATTTACGCGAAGGTGAAGAATGCGGTGTTGTTGAGTCGGTGAAAGCCGCTTCTGAAATCTATACGCCTATCACAGGAGAAGTGGTAGAAGTGAATACGATGCTTTCTGGGCAACCTGCGTTAATTAATTCAGACCCTTATGGCGCAGGGTGGATAGTCAAAATCAAACCTTATGATGTTGATGATTGGGAAGAACTGATGGATGCCTCAGAATACGCTGACAAAATTGAAGCAGAGGAAGCATAGGAAATAATGCCTTTTATTCCGCATACCGAAAAAGATCTGGCACAAATGTTAGCCGCTATTGACGCGAAGGCGATAGAAGATTTATTTGATGAAATTCCCCCTGATTTAAGAGTAAAAAGCTTAGAGGGGATCCCGGAAGGGATGACTGAATGGGAAGTCTCAACACTCTTATTGCAGCGTGCAGCAAAAATGTCTACAGCCAAGTGCTTTATTGGTGCGGGAGCCTATGAACATCATATTCCTGCTGCAGTATGGGATGTGGCGACTAGAGGCGAATTTTTAACTTGCTACACACCTTATCAAGCTGAAGCGAGTCAAGGCACGCTTCAAGTTATTTTTGAATATCAAACGATGATGGCATCATTGATGGGGTTAGACGTTTCTAACGCTTCACTTTACGATGGTGCCACGGCATTGGTTGAAGCGATTTTGATGGCAATACGATTACAAAAACACAAAGCCAAACACAGTGTTTGGATCCCAGGCTCGCTTCATCCGCATTATAGGCAAGTACTCGCAACGCTGTTAGCGCCATTGGATGTACAATTGCTAGAAATCCCTTTTAATGCGGCAGGTCATGTAGAGCCATCAAGATTGGATTTACTGTGGCAACAAGAGGGCGACTGTACAGCGCTTGTGATAGCACAACCTAATTTTTTTGGTTGTCTGGAAGACGTTGATAGGCTGACCAATTGGGCGCAAGCGCATCAAGCGTTGGTTATCGGTGTGGTTAATCCGCTTGCCATGGCTTTACTTAAACCGCCTGGTCAATGGGGTGAAAAAGGAGCAGATCTCGCTTGTGGTGAAGGTCAACCCTTAGGGGTGCCTTTGGCAGGGGGCGGCCCTTACTTTGGTTTTTTATGTTGCAGACAGCAAGATGTACGGCAATTGCCGGGAAGACTCGTCGGCAAGACGGTTGATAGGGAAGGAAACCCGGGTTATGTGTTGACCTTACAAGCAAGAGAGCAACATATTCGTCGTGGCAAAGCGACTTCTAATATATGCACTAATCAAGGTTTATTGGTGACTGCGGCCACTATTTATTTAAGTTTGCTGGGGCCAAGTGGATTAAGAAAAGTGGCCGTGCGTTGTCAGCAATTAACCGCGTTTTTTATCCGTGAAATCAAGCAAATTTCGCAAATTCAGATTCTTTTTAATGGACCACGTTTCCATGAGGTGGTGATAGCGTTGCCGATTAGTGCAGCGCTTGTTTTAAAGCGCATGGAAGCTTTGGGGTTTGCGGCAGGCTTTTCCTTAGAACACACTTATCCAGATTTGAAAAATACGCTTTTAGTTTGTTTAACCGAGACTAAGACGGAAGAAGATATTCAGCAATATGTTGCTGTTTTGAAAAAAATAGTTGAGAAGGGTTAGATGGAAATTTTTGAAAAAAGTCAACGGGGACGTTATGCTTTTGCACAAGCGCCTGATGTCGATGAAAACGATGTCAGTATCGATCAAAATCTTTTACGTCAAGATAAACCTTGTTTGCCAGAGTTGTCAGAACTTGAAGTGGTGCGTCATTTTACGCAATTGGCGCAAAAAAATTACTGTATCGATACCCATTTTTATCCTTTAGGTTCTTGTACCATGAAGTACAACCCCAAAGGCGTACAGGCACTTGCCATGCTGGCCCCGTTTAAAAATCATCATCCTTTATCACCAATAGAAAGTAATCAAGGGTTTTTGCAATGCCTATTTGAACTGCAAGAATATCTTAAAATAATCACCGGGATGGAAGGCGTGTCGTTATCGCCAATGGCAGGCGCGCAGGGGGAATGGGCAGGTGTTGCGATGATAAAAGCATACCATGAGAAAAGAGGAGATAATGCGCGTCGCGAGATGTTAGTCTCTGATGCTGCTCATGGCACCAATCCTGCTTCAGCAAAAATGTGTGGATATGAGACCAAAGAAGTGCCCACCACAGAAGAGGGTGATATTGATCTCAAACTGTTGCGAGAAAGAGTGGGTCCGCGCACAGCCGGGATCATGCTCACCAACCCCTCCACCTTAGGTGTTTTTGAGCGCAATATTACGAAGGTCGCACAGATTGTGCACGAAGCAGGTGGCTTGCTTTATTATGATGGTGCTAATTTAAATGCCATTTTAGGTAAGGTGCGTCCTGGCGATATGGCATTTGATGTGATGCATCTGAATCTTCATAAGACTTTTGCCACGCCCCATGGTGGAGGCGGTCCAGGCAGTGGCCCGGTTTTAGTTAACGCCAAACTCAAGCCTTTTTTACCTGTTCCTTTTGTCGAGAAAAAAGAAACACCCTCTGGCATCGTCTATGCATGGTTGGAAAGTGAGGATAGTCCTTTGACCATAGGGAGATTATCTACTTTCATGGGTAATGCAGGCATTTTATTAAGAGCTTATATTTACATTCGTTTGTTGGGAGCGAAAGGCCTGCAGCGCGTAGCAGAGTTTGCCACCTTAAACGCCAATTATATGATGAAGCAATTGCAAAGCAGCGGTTATACTTTAGCCTTTCCTAAAAGGCGTGCTGCCCATGAATTTATTGTCACGCTTGCCAAAGAAGCCCATGAGAAGGGTGTGAGTGCCTTGGATGTAGCGAAGAGCCTACTTGATTTTGGTTTTTATGCGCCGACTATTTATTTCCCCTCACTCGTCAAAGAGAGTCTATTAATAGAGCCTACCGAAACAGAATCTAAACAAACCCTCGATGCAATGATTGTTGCTATGCAGAAAATAAAAAAAATGATGCAAGACTCACCGAAAGAAATGGCAAATGCGCCTAGTCGATTACCTTGCAAACGCCTCGATGAAGTTAAAGCTGCGCGCGAGCTTATTTTGACTTGGCAACAGGAGAAGAAAGATTAAGGAGGGTTTGGCATCAGCCGGGTTTTCAGTTAATATGACTGAAAGCTTAAATAGGGTGTTAGTTTTTATAAACTTGATAACTTAGTAAAAGTTTCATGGTTATTAAGGATGATTTCCAATGCATATAAAATTGTTTTTTGCAGCCGTTTTCTCTCTTTGTTTTCTTGCTAGTGCTCCCTGTATAGCGGCTCCCCTTAAAGCATCTTCTTCCGTGCCAGAACAACAAGACGTTCCAGAAGTTGAAGCTGAGTCTGATCAACCGATTTATCATCGTCTGAATCCTTTTCGTAAACCTGGTGCTCTGCGTAGCAATTCCGATCATGGGATTTTTCATTATATGAATCCTTTTCGGGAGCAAGGGTATTTACGTAGCAATTCTCATTTACTTTTTTCTTCAACGCACTCCTCTTACAACTTCTTATTAGGCGTTGAAATGGGATATGCGGCGCAAAGAAAACAATTACACATGGATTTTACAAGCTTGCCCGTGTTTCTCACGGATTTAGGGTTTCCACCTATCCCTAATCCAGCGCCTCCTCCTGCCAGTTTTGATCCGCTTTTGAGTCCGGGGATCCCTAACCGATTCTTTATTAATCATGAAGAAACAATTACAGATAATGGCACAATACTTGGTGTATTAGCAGGCTGGCAATGGCGTTGCCGACGCGTCATGTTTGGTTTAGAAGGTAATATAGATTACGGCAGTTATGAGAAAAATCGGCAATTTGCTTTCACTGAAACTGCAACGCCTTTTGTATTTCATCTACCAGGTGGCATTTCTTTCGTTTCCACCGCCCTTTATCAACGCGGCCCTATTTATAGTGTATCGATGCGAGGCGGGTATTTTGTCACGCCCTTTTTCTTCCCTTATTTACGTGTGGGGGGGCAAATTAGCAGAGATGAGGCATCCTTGCAGAGTTTTTCAGGAGAAGCGCCTGTCTTACTACCAGATTTTATAGCTTCTAATCGGGCAACGGTTACGGGTGGGTTATTTGGTATCGGGGTAGAGTTCCCCACTTTGGTCGGCCCTTCTACCATTCGTGTTGAGTATAACTATAGCCGCACCGAAAGCATTGTTATCGATGATGAGGCTTTCCCCGTGATCGGGGGGTATACTTTCCGCAAACCTAATACTAATACCCTGAAAGTAGCCTTGGTGTGGAATTTTATTTAAACTCTACCGTGAAGAGTATTGATATTTTTGGCGCCAGGTTGGGAACAGCTTGGCGTTTTTTTTGAGCTTATGTTGTGAGCTGAGGCTATACTAATGACCATATGGCTGAGAGGATTACTAATTGGGATTACCTTGAGCGCTAACATGTGTTTAGCGATAGAGCACAGTATTTCCGTTGGTGTGTCAGGTGGCAAAGTTTACTATAGAGATCCTCTTGCGACGACTATCGTTAATTTAAATAACCCTTTGGTAACCAACAGAACCGTTTTAACCGAAGCTGCTGACTCCAACCTTATTTGGGGAATGTTGGCTGGTTATCAGGTGGCGTGTTTAGGTTGGTTTGCTGGTGTTGAATTTGATATAGATTGGTATCAGTTAAAAAAAAGCCAAAACCTCCGTTTTAGTGATGCAGCAGAAGTCCACAGTTGGCTGGGGTATGTAGAATTTGAGCGCAAACCAGTTGTGGCCCTTGTAGCAAGATTAGGATACAAAATTGCGCCTTATTTTCTGCCCTACATGCGAGCTGGAGTCGAGACAGGCCAAGATAAATTAAGTGCGACCTTTACCAGCGCAAGAGCCGATATCGTGCCAAGAACACTCAATGTAGAAAATAAGGAACGAAGCTATCGTTTTATTGCCGGATTGGGCGCAGATTTTCCACTGCCTATTATGACTTGTCCTGCTTTGCGTTTAGAATACAATTACCACGGAAAGGGTAGAACGGTTGAAGCGATGGGGACCTTGAATGATAATACAGACGTGTTTCCTACTTTTGTGAGTAGCACTAAGCCTAAAATGCAGACCGGTACCGCATCGATTGTATGGAATTTGGGAAATCGTAAGACCATAAAATAAGTTAAAGGACTATTCATGCAGACAAAATTATTACGTCTTATCAAGATCAAACTTGGACTAGGACTGTTTTTTTTAACAACATCAGTCTTTGCAAGCTTTATAAATGGTTGGAATACCAATCTGCTCTTAGGGTTTGGTTTTGGTTATGTCGATCTCGAAGCTAGCGCGCAAACGACGATGACATATAACGCCTTAGTTCCCCCTGGTTTTCAGAACCTCATTGTCAGAGATTATAGTGATCATAAAATTTTCCCGAGCTTAATTGGTGGTTACCAGGGCATGAGCGATAAATGGCTCCTTGGCGCTGAAATTAATCTAGACTGGCAAAATCTCCACAGACAGTTAGATTTTGCTTTCTCTGACTCGCAAAATATAACGGGTTGGAATGGCGAGATAGATTACGATAGAAAATTTGTGATTGGACTCACAGGAAGGGCAGGTTATTCCATTGTCTCTTTTTTAATGCCATATGTGCGATTTGGCGTAGAGATGAGTGATGATGAAATCAACGGCACTTACTCTAATACCAATAACACGGTTGTTTTTAATCAGGATGCCCATACAGAAACCTGGGTCTATCGCTTTTTACTTGGCATAGGTGCAGAGATCCCCTTACCTACTTGCTTACCTTTATCTTTTAGAATGGAATATAACTACCACTCTAAAGGTAAAACCGTGAGTGGGACGACGGCGGGCTTAGGTGGTCCGTTCCCGATTATGGAAGCGTCCCTCCAACCAAGGGCGCATTCTGGCCGAGCCAGTTTGATTTGGAATTTCTTTTAAAGCTTTACCTACAAGGCAGCAAGCTCTCGAGCAAAAGGCGTGTTTAAACAATACATGACTTTTGCGCGAGAGCTTAGCCAGCTAGTGTTTGCTAACCCAGACTAATTTTCACAATACTTCCCAAGATTGCATTGCAGTGTCATTTTTTTGACACCTTTTGACCTGCAAAACAAAGTCATTTAACAAGTTTGACAAATTATATTGTTAGATTTATACCTTAAGTGTGTATATTGATTAATCTTAGTTTGGGGAAAATAAAGATGAAAAAACTTGGTACTTTGTTATTACTTTCTACAGCTTTAGCCGCAGGCGCTGCGCAAGCTAATTCTCAACATCATCATAAGCACCACCACAAAGCTAAATGCCATCAAGGTCATAAAGCCCATGGTCATGCTGCAAGAACCCATTGGTTAGCAGGGGCTTCAGCAGGTTATGCATGGCGCGATGGTAGCTTTGGTTTTGATAGCGGTTCTAATGATGGTGTGCCTGTCGTAGACTTTGCTGCAGCAGGTAAAGCGCATAACAACAGCTTCTTATATGGCGTTTTTGCAGGTATTCAAACATTATGCAACAACTGGGTATTAGGCGTTGAATTTGCTATGGACTGGCAAACCAAAGATAAAACGAACGAGTTCGATTTTACCAGCACCAGCGGAATTGCAGGAGGCGTTCCTTACGGTAGTGGTTCGGCTTTCGCACGTTTTGAGCGCGATACCATTTTTACCTTAAGTACCCGTGTCGGTTATGAGCTAGCTTCTTGGTATAACCTTTTGCCTTACGTTCGTATCGGTGTTGAAACCAGCAGAGATTTTCTCTCAAGCGCGGTTGTTTTAGCTGGTGATCCTGCTATTCCAATCCCTGCTGATACCACTGTTGCTTTCTTAAACGGCTCTAACCGTTCTTATCGTTTAATGGCTGGTGCTGGGCTTGAAATGCCTTTAAGCTTCGTCACAGCTGGTACTTCTTTACGTGTAGAGTATAACTACAGTGCTAATGGCAAAGGCGTTAACGCTGCTGGTTTCACAGCTGATAACAGACCATTCCTTGATACATTGGGTGGTGTTCCTGAAGTCGCTGGGATTAAACAGCATTCTAATTCCGTTAAAGCTTCTTTAGCTTACAACTTCTTGTAATAATCTAAAGACTGCAAACTTCTAAAGCAAAGCGTGCAAACGCTTTGCTTTTTCCTATTTAAAGAATTTATGATAGAGGGATGATGTCGTGACCTAAAGGTTAGGTTTATACCTAAAAAGGAAAATAAATGAAAAAACTAGCAGCAACCCTCTTTATGTCTTCAGCATTGCTTGCTGGTATAGCAGAGGCTGCCTGGGAAACCAATTTTTTAGCAGGGGTTTCAACTGGTTATATCAATCAGGATGGCAGCTTAGGTCTGGGTTTTAATCAAAATGCTTTAGGATTGTTAGAAAGTGGATCGGTCCAACTCTCGCAAGACAATTTCTATTGGGGACTGGTGGCTGGTTGGCAAGCACGCTGCAATCGTATGCTATATGGCGCAGAAATTAACGTTGATTGGCAAAATAAGAGTACGACTAATCTCTATACTAATATTCCGGCAACGCCTTTGACACCCAGTGGCTCTGTTTATACAAGTTATAGAAATGATATTGCTGTCGGTATAACGGGTAGAGTGGGTTATGTCATGACATCTTTTCTCATGCCTTATGTGCGCTTTGGCACAGAAGCCGCACGAGAAAAATTGGAATCAACCATTACTTTTGTTATTGGACCGAGTCCTTTTGCTAGTCTCGAAGGTCGAAAAACAAGTTGGCGTTATTTAACCGGTATAGGGGTTGAATTACCGTTTCCGCTTATAGAAGGCTCTGTTTTCAGGATGGAATATGATTATCGTTCGCGTGTGGCGGTAGAAGCGTCAGGAATTGCTGCTGATGGGACCACGATTGTTTTTGCCAGTAGCGGCCAAGTTGCGCACTCTGGGGTCGCTTCATTAATTTATAACTTTTTATAATTTAATTTGATTACTTATGTTAGTTTTTTTTCAGTTTAATTGCAATTGACGTTTGCTGCATCGCTTCGATTATGAAAAAATACCCTATAACGAGATTAAGGGTAGCATTAGAGTGATTGACAATAATGGATTTCGATTAAATGTTGGGATTATCTTAACAAACGGTACAGGGCAGTTGTTCTGGGGGCGCCGGGTTGGCCAAGAGGCTTGGCAGTTCCCACAAGGTGGCCTTCAAGATCAAGAAGATGTTCAGCAAGCTCTTTTCCGAGAGCTGCAAGAAGAAGTTGGCTTAACCCAAGAAGATGTTGTCTTATTAGCTGAATCTAAAGAGTGGTTAAGCTATCGTTTACCTAAACGTCTAGTTCGCAGTGACTACTCACCCTATTTGCATTGGTCAAAGACAAAAATGGTTTTTATTGCGCCTTCAAAGTGGCGAGAAAACATCAAACTAGATCGATCAATCAAACCTGAATTTGATAATTGGTGTTGGGTAAGCTATTGGTTTCCCCTTACATCAAGTGGTCGCTTTTAAAAAAGAAGTGTATCGCCAGGCGCTTAATGGAATTTGCGCCTGTTGTGATGTCGATTGAGCAACCCTTAATCACTTTGGATCCTTTAGATCTAGTTCAGATTTTAGGATGAGGGAAAGAGTATAGCAAAGGAGTGTCTCTTGCTGATCCGGCAAATCGTTCAAGAAATTAACGAAGCACAAAATTTAGACGAAGCCTTACAATGTATTGTTGAGCGCGTGGCTGTTGCCATGAATGTGGAAGCCTGTTCTATTTATTTAGCGTGTCGTCGTCAAAATCATTATACGCTTGCCGCATCAGTCGGGTTTCATCAAGGCGTCAAAGGTAAAGTTGTACTTGGTTTTTCTGAGGGTTTGGTCGGCTTGGTGGGAGAGCGTGAAGAACCTATCAATTTAAGTGAAGCACAAACCCATCCCCGTTATCGCTATTTTCCTGAAACAGGAGAAGAACGCTATCAAGCCTTTTTAGGCGTCCCAATTATCCACCAACGCAAAGTGGTGGGTATTGTAGTCGTACAACAACGAGAGCCTAGACGTTTTAATGAAGGGGAAGAAGCCTTTTTAGTGACGGTGTGCGCGCAATTGGCAGGATATATTGCCCATGCGCAGCTTGCTGGCATTGTTTGTGCAGACAGCAAAAAGTGGACAAGTAGGAGCAACCTTACGTGGCATGGCTGCGGCACCTGGTATTGCAGTGGGCAAAGTGGTTGTCTTGTTATCTGCTGATTTGGATGCGGGTCGTAGAAAGACAAATCGAAGATATCCCCAAAGAGATTGATTGTTTTGAGCAAGCTTTAATCCTCACCCACCAAGATATTTCTCGTCTTAAATCACGTCTTGATAAAATGTTATTGCCAGAAGAGCAAAATCTTTTTGACGCGTATTTAAAAATGATAGAAAGTCGAAGTATCAAGCGAGACATCATTGAGATTATTGAGAAAGGTTATTGGGCACCATGGGCGCTCAGAAAAATTATCAAGCGTCATGTCCGCAAATTTGAGGCAATGGAAGATCCTTATCTGCGCGAACGCGCCGCGGATTTAATGGATTTAGGACAAAGAGTGCTGATTAATTTGCAAAGTGAAAATCAGCCAGAACAACATTTCCCTCCCGGCACTATCTTAATTAGTGAAGAAATTTCAGCCTCTGTTTTAGCAGAAGTGTCACAAGGCCATTTGGTGGCGCTGGTGTCCGCGAAGGGATCGGCGAGTTCTCATGCCGCAATATTAGCGCGCGCAATGGGGATCCCTGCTGTGATGGGTGTGCCAGGTTTACCGCTTGCTGCCTTGGAAGGCAGGCAAATTGTAGTAGATGGCTATAATGGCGAGATTTTTACCTCGCCCAGTCAACGTATGCTAGTAGATTTTGAACGTCTAGTCGAAGAAGAAAAACAACATTACGCCAGTTTAGAGAAATTACGTGACATAAAATCTCAAACCAAAGATGGCATTAATATCGCTTTGTGTGTCAACACAGGATTGGTTGCCGATATTCGACCGGCCATTTTATCAGGAGCAGAAGGGGTAGGGCTTTATCGTACCGAAGTACCTTTTATGATCCGCGATCGTTTTCCAAGTGAAGAAGAGCAATATTTAATTTATCGGCAACTGTTAGAGAGCTTTGCGCCCAAGCCGGTTACCATTCGCACTTTAGATATAGGGGGAGATAAATTTTTACCTTATTTTAAAGTAGAAGAAGCGAATCCTTTTTTAGGATGGCGTGGCATAAGAGTCACCTTAGATCATCCGGAGATTTTTTTATTACAGCTGCGCGCCATGATAAGGGCGAGTTATGGTCTGAACAATCTCCAAGTCCTTTTTCCTATGATTTCTAATTTATCTGAAGTAGAAGAAGCGTTAAGATTATTACGTCAAGCACATAATGAGGTTGTGCAAGAAGGGGCCAAAGCGCATTTTCCCAAAACTGGGGTGATGATAGAAGTGCCCTCTGCTATTTATCAAATCGACAGTATTTTGAAAAAAGTCGATTTTCTTTCTGTAGGCAGTAATGATTTAACGCAATATCTTTTAGCTGTTGATCGTAATAATATGCACGTGGCAAATATGTACGATCCCCTCCATCCTGCTGTAATAAAGGCTTTACAAATCATTGTGGAAGCAGGAAAAACCCAGGGGAAACCGGTGAGTATTTGCGGAGAAATGGCAAGCTCTCCGCTTGCCGTCATTGCCTTACTAGGTTTAGGCTTTGATATGTTGAGTATGAATGCCTACAGCATTCCGCGTATCAAATGGCTTATTCGTAATCTCACACTAGCCAAAGCAAAGCGCAGTGTTGCTGCCATATTGAAAATGGAGCAGGCTTGTGATATCCGCGATTATTTGGAAAATGTATTAGAAGAATTGGGGCTGGCACGACTCGTGCGAGCAGTGGCATAAAAACAAGATGATTTTTCTATTCGTTATTTTGATTGGATTAACGGCTGGGATCTTATCTGGTTTACTGGGCTTAGGGGGAGGGGTGGTTATTGTCCCTTGTTTAAACGCCCTATTTGCCTGGCGTGATTTTCCTTTAGATTCGCAAATGCAATTAAGTATCGGGACCTCACTTGCCGCTATGGTGCTGACAACAGGCGCTGTTTCTTTTGCCCAGTATAAACGCAGAATGATTCAGTGGTTTTTTGTAAAATTTTTATTTCCTGGCACCATGGTGGGTGCCCTATTAGGTATTTTAATTGCCAAAGCGCTTTCTTCTTCCTTTCTACAAACGCTATTTGGGCTTTTTTGCATCCTTTTAAGTTTTTATATGTTTTTAAAAAAGGAGCAAGAGCAGGTTAAAGTGGTTCATCCGCCTGCTATATTGTTGTTTATTTTAGCCTTAGGAATAGGGATATTATCTAGTTTATTAGGTGTGGGAGGGGGGATCCTTTTTATCCCTTTGCTGCAACGCTTAGGTTTAGATCTGCGTCATGCTATGGCAACCTCGGTAAGTTGTGTTTTTTTGACGACCATCACAGGAACATTGATGGCCATCATTACCGGTTGGCATAGCCCAGATCTACCCGCTTATACCCTAGGGTATGTCTATTGGCCTTTAGCCCTGATGCTAGGCATGATTAGCATGGTTGGCGTGCCAATAGGGGTAAAATTAGTCCATTATTTACCTATGAGAGTGACGGCTTGGATTTTTGGGGGGATGTTATTACTTGTAGGCTTTAAAATGGTGCATTTTTCTTGAAGTGTGTTTGCGAGGTTTAGGCACAATGGTACACTGCTTTTATGCTAAATTATCCAAATATAAATCCAGTTGTCTTACATATAACTGATACCTTGCAAATCCGCTGGTATGGCTTGATGTATTTGCTGGCCTTTGCATTGGGCTGGTGCATATTGCGTGCCCGGACTCAATCTTTACCAGAGTGGGATAAAGACAAGTTAAGCGATCTCCTCTTTTACACTGCCTTGGGTATTATTCTGGGCGGCCGCATCGGCTATATGCTGTTTTATTCGCTTCCAGAGTGGAGCCAAGATCCGATGCAGCTGTTTAAAGTGTGGCAAGGAGGAATGTCCTTTCATGGTGGCTTAATCGGTGTGATGATTGCCATCTTCTTTTTCTGTCGCCATACCAAGATGTCGATTTTGGAAGTAGGTGATATTCTCGTTCTTGCTATTCCTTTAGGGTTAGCAGCAGGCAGAATCGGTAATTTTATTAATGGTGAGTTGTGGGGCAAAGTCACCGATGTGCCATGGGGTATGGTTTTTCCGCATGCCGGCTCACTGCCTCGTCACCCCTCTCAACTCTATGCCGTATTTTTAGAAGGATTTTTATTATTTACCCTGCTTTGGTTGTTTGCTAAAAAACCAAGACCGACTGGAGCCATTTGTGGTTTGTTTTTTCTAGGATATGGTTTGATTCGTTTCAGTGAGGAATTTTTTCGCCAACCTGATCCCCAATATGGCTATTTAGCTTTTGGCTGGTTAACCATGGGGCAAGTACTCAGTTTACCGATGATTGTATTGGGGCTTTATCTCCTTTGTTGTTATCCACGCCGTAAGGCATTCAAAATCAGGGAAAAGGAGTTAACATGAGAGCGTATTTAGATTTATTAAAAACCGCATTAGAAAAGGGCACAACAAAAGCCGATCGTACAGGAACGGGAACATTAAGTCTTTTTGGTTATCAAATGCGTTTTGATTTGAGCAAAGGCTTTCCACTGGTGACCACTAAAAAATGTCATTTGCGCTCTATTATTCATGAACTTCTTTGGTTTTTAAAAGGCGACACCAATATCCACTACCTCAATGAAAATGGTGTGACGATTTGGGATGAGTGGGCGGATGATCAAGGAAATTTAGGCCCAGTCTATGGTAAACAATGGCGTTCTTGGCAAACAGCAAATGGCGATGTTGTTGATCAGATAACAACGCTTGTTAAAATGATAAAAGAAAATCCGGATTCAAGACGTCTGATTGTAAGTGCTTGGAATGTCGGTGATATTGAGAAAATGGCCTTACCGCCTTGCCACTGTTTATTCCAGTTTTATGTCTCGGAAGGCAAACTCTCTTGTCAGCTTTATCAGCGTAGCGCCGATATTTTTCTAGGCGTCCCGTTTAATATTGCTTCCTATTCGTTATTAACAATGATGATAGCGCAAGTGACTAATTTAAAGCTGGGAGATTTTGTACACACTTTTGGCGATGCCCATCTTTATTCGAATCATATTGAACAAGCGCATACTCAATTAGCAAGAGAACCTTATCCTCTACCAAAAATGTTGCTTAATCCCGACATTAAAAATCTATATGATTTTCGTTTTGAAGATTTTGTTTTAAATGATTATCAAGCGCATCCTGCAATTAAAGCGCCGATTGCGGTTTAAGAGGCATTATTTTGAGTAAAGTTAGCATCGTTGTTGCCATGACTGAAAATGGGGTTATCGGAAAAGATAATCAACTATTGTGGCATTTACCCAATGACTTGAAGCATTTTAAAGCTTTAACCATGGGTAAACCCATTATAATGGGTCGCAAAACCTTCGAATCTATTGGCAGGCCACTCCCAGGTAGGCAAAATATTGTTCTCTCACAACAACAGGATTTTATCATTTCAGGTTGTGATGTGGTGCACTCAGTAGAAGAGGCGCTGAGGCTCACCTTCGATGCGCCTGAAGTGATGATCGTCGGGGGTGAGAAGATCTATCAATTGTTTTTTGATTTAGCCCATACTCTCTATCTGACGATAGTGCACACTGAGCTCGCTGGAGATGCGTATTTTTTGCCATTTGCAAAAGAGGCGTGGCAAGAAACAGTGCACGAAACGCATTTTCAGGATGAAAAACATCAATATGATTATAGTTTTATTACCTTAGAGCGACTCTAATGCGAATCCCTGCTCAATATCTTGGTAACCTTGCCTATCTTTTAGGAAAATTATTACTTAAAACCCAAAGCGTTAAGATGATTTTTCACCCACAATTTAAGGAAGAAAATAATGGGATCTTTGGTTTTTGGCATGATAAACAATTAGCGCCCCTTTTACTGTTTGCAAAATATACCACGCGCAAAAGAGTGGCTTTAGTCAGTCCTTCCTATGATGGACAGATTATTGCAACATGGTTAAAGCGTTTAGGGTATAGCGTTGTGAATGGATCGTCCAATAAACGTCCTAGAAGCAGTTTGGTAAAACTAATCAATGCGGCAAAGGATGGTTTTTGTGTGGGCATAGCGGCAGATGGCCCAAGAGGCCCACGTTATCAAGCCAAATCTGGCATGGCGTTCATCGCCAATAAAACCAATTTACCGATTGTCCCTGTAGGGGTTGCTTATTCATCGAAGTGGATATCAAAAAAATCTTGGGATAAATTTCAATTTCCTTTACCCTTTTCCAAAATTGTTTTTTATGTCGGCGAACCTTTTTCACTCAATGACATGACAGACATCACAGTAGTGAACGCCAAAATCAGCCAAGAAATAAATGAGGCAGACAGCCAAGCGTTGAGCCATCTAAAATCCTATTGAATTCTAGGTTCATTAAAATAGCGCTTAAACGATGGCAGGCTGACAAGATGCACAAAAATAAGTGCTACGACCTAAGACTTTGACATTAACAATAGGGGTATCACATTTTTTACAAGCTTCTCCTTCTTTTGCGTAGACTTGTAAGCGTTGACTAAAGTAACCAGGTTTGCCATCTGCTTGCGCAAAATCTTTTAAAGTGGTGCCACCTTGTTTAATCGCTTGAGTCAAGACGCGTTTAATCGTGCGATGAAGCGTTTTATATTCTTTTAAATCTATAGTATTTGCTGCACGTAGGGGGTGAATGCCCGCTAAGTATAAACTCTCATTAGCGTAAATATTGCCCACACCAACGACAACTTGCTGATTCATGATAAAAGCTTTGACGCTGCAGCGGTATTTTTGGGCCTTTTGATAAAGCGTGGCACCATTAAAATGCGGATCTAAAGGTTCTGGCCCGAGATTTTTAAACTGAGGTAGACTTTCAAGGGAAGAAGTCCAAAGCAATGCGCCAAAACGTCTTGGATCATTAAAACGTAAAACTTTGCCCGAGTGCAATGTGCATTCAAAGTGATCATGTTTTTTCGAGGCGGTTTGTTTTTGCAAAATACGCAATGTGCCTGACATGCCAAGATGGATCACAAAAAAACCCTGTGGCAGATGGATCAAGATATACTTTGCCCTTCTGCTTATGCCAATGATTTTTTGATTGAGTAGATTTTGCTTTAATTCTCGAACAGGCACCGGCCAACGCAATTGCTTATGTCTAACAATAACGTCGGTAACAGTTTGATTTATCAAAGCTGCTTTAATGCCTTGGCAAGTGGTTTCGACTTCAGGTAATTCAGGCATAGTCTGACCTTTAAGAATCTAATGCACGATAGCCAATATCTGTTCGGTAAAAACCGCCTTCCCAAGCAATTTTCTTCAGCAGACGATAAGCTTGCTGTTGCGCTGAGGCTAAATCTTCTCCTAGTACCGTCACGCAAAGAACACGTCCCCCGTTAGAAACGATTTGTCCATCTAAAATAGTAGTGCCGGCATGGAAAATTTTATAATGTTGACTAGGTGGAATATCATTTAAATTCGAGATGACTTCCCCTGTGGTGTAATCATCGGGGTAACCCTTACTGGCTAAGACGACACCTATTGCTGGGTCTGGTGACCATTTCACTTCATATTTATCAAGAGAGCCGTCAAGGGCTGCTAAACACATTTGAGCAAAATCCGAAGTCAAACGCATCAGAATAGGTTGTGTTTCAGGATCGCCAAAACGGCAATTAAATTCTAGTACTTTAACCTCATTATTAGGTGTAATCATGAGTCCTGCATAAAGGAACCCTTTAAAAACCGACCCTTCTTGGCGCATGCCTTGTAAACTCGGAATAATCACTTGATCAAGGATTTTTTGATGTAAAAGGGGTGTCACATTTAGTGCAGGAGAATAAGCACCCATGCCGCCAGTGTTTGGTCCTTTATCGCCATCGTCTCGTCTTTTATGATCTTGGGAAGTAGCAAGAGGAATAAAATGGATGCCATCAGAGAGGACAATAAAACTCACTTCTTCGCCGTCAATATATTCTTCAATTAGAATTTTTTGATGGTCTGCACCGAACAAACCATTTGAAGAGAGATTTTCTAGGGCAGATAGCGCTTGCGCTCTATCTTGAGCAATGATGACGCCTTTTCCCGCGGCTAAACCATCTGCTTTAATCACAGTCGGAAAATCGCAAGTATTCAAATAAGCTAACGCTTGTTCTACATTAGAAAAAGAGGCAGCTTTGGCGGTGGGAATACCATATCGTTGCATAAATTCTTTAGCATACACTTTAGAGCCTTCCAATTGCGCAGCAAATTGGTTAGGGCCAAGGCATTTGAGGCCTCTTTCTTCAAAATAATCTACAATTCCTCCAACCAGAGGCGCTTCTGGCCCGACAACGGTAAAGTCTATCTCATTCATTTTTACAAAATTGACCAATTCCTCAAACTCAAGGGGAGAAATCTCAAGATTTTTCATTTTGGGTTCGCGATAGGTTCCTGCGTTACCTTTGGCGACATATACTTTAGTGACTAAAGGAGATTGTGCCAATTTCCAGGCCAGAGCATGCTCTCTGCCACCACTACCAATAACTAATACTTTCATAAATCGCCTTTATTTAATGTCGGAAATGCCGAATTCCGGTGAAAATCATGGATATCCCTAATTCGTTTGCACATTGAATCACTTCTTGATCGCGCTTTGAACCGCCCGGTTGAACAATGCTCGTCGCCCCTAATGCATGGGCTTTCTCTACATTATCCTGGAACGGAAAAAAGGCATCTGATGCCATGGCCGCACCCTTTAGCGATAAATTGGCTTGCGCTGCTTTAAGCGCTGCAATTTCCGTGCTAAAAATCCTAGACATTTGGCCTGCACCGATGGCCAGCGTTTGTCCTTCTTTGGCAAAGACAATGGCATTTGATTTGATGTATTTGATGCAGCTCCAAGCAAATTGTAAATCTTTGAGTTCTTCTGCTGTCGGTTGTCGCTTGGTTACAACTTCGAAATTTATCGCACCAGGATTATCCCAGGTTTGTACTAAGACGCCTCCCTTTACACTTCGCATTTCAAATGGTTGATCTGATTCTTCATTTGACGTATGTAATGCTTGATATTGTAATAAGCGGCAATTTTCTTTTTTAGAGGCAAGTGTTTTTGCTAGCGGATCAAAGCCTGGTGCAATCATGACTTCTACAAACTGTTTAGCAAAAATGTGTTGCAGTAATCCGGCATCAACTTCATGATTAAAAGCAATGATGCCGCCAAAAGCAGAAATGGGATCACAAGCGAGTGCTTTATCATAAGCATGTAACAAGCTCTTTCCTATCGCTATGCCGCAAGGGTTAGCATGCTTGACAATAACACAAGCCGGTTCACTAAAGGATTTCACACACTCTAAGGCAGTATCTGCATCAGCAATGTTATTATAAGACAACTCTTTTCCCTGAAGCTGTAAACTAGCAGTGATGCTGTCTAAAGGGGGAGAGTTTTCCTGATAAAATGCCGCTTTTTGATGCGGATTTTCGCCATAACGTAAAGGGATTTTAAGGGTAAACTGCTTGGATAAAGTTTTTCCAAAGCCATTTGATTCTTGATTATCTCGTTTACTGAAGAAATTGGCGATATGCGCTTCATAATCTGCAGTATGAGAGAAAGCTTTACTGGCAAAATAAAAACGCATGGATTCATCAATGGCGCCTTGGCCTTTATTCAAGACTTCAATAAAGGAAGCATAATCATTGGGATCGACTAGAGGCAAACACCATTCATAATTTTTAGCCGCACCACGCAGCAAAGTTGGGCCACCAATATCGATGTTTTCAATGATTTCTTTTAGGACAGCTCCTTTTTGCGAACTGACCCGCTGAAAAGGGTACAAATTCACAACTACCAAATCGATGTCTGGAATGTTGTGCGCTAGCATGATATCACTATCAATGTCTCTGCGACCTAAGATCCCACCATGAATTTTGGGGTGCAAGGTTTTCACTCTGCCATCCATCATTTCTGGGAAGCCGGTATATTTCTCTACAGGAATAACGGGCAAGCCGTGTTCAGCTAATAATTTTGCCGTATTGCCAGTAGAAATTAATTCTACACCTCGTAAATGGAGTGCTTCAGCTAGTGCGATGATGTTGGTTTTATCATAAACACTAAGTAAAGCGCGTTGAATAATAGTGGATTCATGCATGGAAGAGTGCCCCTCAATAACGTTATTCTAGTCCTAGCTCACCCAGTTTTTTTCTGAGAGTGCCTCTTGCAAGCCCTAACCACTGGGCCGCTTTACTTTGATTGCCACCGGCTTTTGCTAACACAATTTTTAATAAACCTAATTCTACTTCTTTGATCACAAGTTCATAGAGTCCTTGTGCTGGTTGACCATCTAGTGTGGAAAAATAAGCTTCCATGGTGTGTCCAACGACTTCGCGTAGAGGAGCCTGAGATGACGGTTGTTCTAGTAAAGGATGACTTAAAGGAAGCGTTTCAGTCATGTGTCCTCTCCATCACTTGTGTAAAAAAAGCCTCAACTGCGTCAAGTTGGGCTTGTGCTTCAGTTAATTCGTTAAAATATTGACGAAAAGCGCCAGCATGCGGTTGGCCTTTGCTATACCAGGAAATATGTTTGCGCGCGACTAAAACGCCACGGGTTTCGCCATAAAAAGCGTATAAATTTTTTAAGTGGTTTATCATCAGATCTTGAATGAACATAAGGGTGGGGGGCGCACTGATCGTTCCCTCTTTAATGAAATGAATGATTTCATTAAAGATCCAAGGTTTTCCTTGTGCTGCGCGTCCAATCATGATGGCATCTGCTTGGGTTTTTTGAAGTACTTCCAGCGCTTTTTCAGGGGAGGTAATATCACCATTTGCAATAATAGGAATAGAAACGGCTTGTTTGATGTCAGCAATGGTCTGATATTCTGCTTCACCCTTAAACATACAAGAGCGGGTACGACCATGGATAGCTAAGGCTTGAATGCCACAATCCTCAGCCATTTTGGCGACATTCACGCCATTGCGATTTTTCGGATCCCAACCTGTTCGAATTTTAAGTGTCACGGGGATTTTAACCGCGCCAACAACGGCTTTGAGTATTCTACCAACCAGCGGTTCATCTTTTAATAAAGCAGAACCAGAAAGGGTATTACACACTTTTTTAGCAGGACACCCCATGTTGATGTCGATAATTTCTGCGCCGTGTGCTTCATTGAATGCGGCAGCTTCTGCCATCATTTTGGGATCAGCTCCGACAATTTGTACGGAACAAGGGCGGGTTTCTCCCTCATGATTTGCCCGACGTTTGGTTTTTTCACTGCCATGAAGTAAGGAATTCGCGCCGACCATTTCAGAAACTGCTAATCCGGCCCCAAGATTTTTGCACAATTGGCGAAAAGGGCGATCAGTTACGCCTGCCATCGGTGCCAAAATAATGGGGACATCAATTTGATAAGGGCCAATTTTTAATGGTTTAAGTTGGTTAACTGTGGTCATTGCTTGTGTTTGGGCTTCTGAAGTTACGATTGAGGAAGGGCAATTATACTCTTTGGGCTCTGATATGCGAACCTTTTTAACCTTCCTTTACGGCACTTAACATAACCCATTCATCATCTGATTGTATTGGGGCAAAATGGAAGAAAGGCTCATATGCTTTTTTTACAGCATCGGCTTGAGAGGTTAATAATCCTGATAAAATCAAATGACCTTTCATTGCACAATTTTCTTGGATGGTTGCGCTTAACTGAATCAAAGGCTCAGCTAATATATTAGCGAGCACAGTTTGTGCTTGAATGGCTGGTAAATCTTCTGGGAGAACGGTCACGATTTGTTCTTCAGTTAAACCATTTCGAATAGCATTTTCCCGCGTACTGGTTAGGGCTTGTGGATCATAATCTACTGCCCATACTTTTTTAGCACCGAGCAAAATCGCTGCAATTCCCAAAATACCGGAGCCACAGCCATAATCAATGATCTCTTGGTCCAGGGGCGGATTGGCATCTAACCACTTTAAACACAAAGCGGTAGTGGGATGGGTTCCCGTTCCAAAGGCAAGACCCGGATCTAGTTTCATTACCACTGCATTATCAGGTACTTCTGGATTTTCATGCGTCGGCGAAACCCAAAGGCGAGAGCCAAAACAAATAGGATGAAAATGCTCTAGCCAGGTGCGTGTCCAGTCTTGATCGGGTAAGACGCAGACAGCAATATCCTCTTCTGTAGAGAGTGTGAGTAAGGCTTGCTTGATAGGGAGAAGAGCGCTATTTTCTTCGAATAATCCTACTACTTTTACTTCACCTTCCCACAAAGGTGTGGTACCGGGTAAAGGTTCAAGCAGAGGCTGATTATTAGATTCGAGAAAAGAAACGCTAAGCGCTCCTTGTTTTTCTAAAAGAGCGCAACATTCTTCAGCAAGTGCACTTGGCACAATAACAGCAATTTCAAGCCAACCCATAATCTTCTCTAATTTTTCATCTTGTTTTCAAGGTAGTGAATCGTGGTTTGACCTTTCATCACGTTAGCATCATGCATTAATTCTTGATGTAGGGGCACGTTGGTTTTGATCCCTTCAATGGCAATTTCTTCTAGAGCATTGCGCATGCGGTGTATCGCTTCATCACGCGTGTTCCCGTAAGCAATCAGTTTACCAATTAAAGAATCATAATGAGGGGGCACTTGGTAAGAGCTGTAAATATGCGAATCCATCCTAATCCCCGGGCCACCTGGTGCATGATAACGTGTGATAGTACCAGGGCAAGGCAGAAATGTTTTAGGATCTTCAGCATTTAATCGGCACTCAATGGCATGTCCTTTGAGGACAACGTCACGTTGTGTAAAACCTAATTTTTCACCCGCGGCGATTTTTAATTGCTCTTTAACAATATCAATACCGGTGATAATTTCGGTAATGGGATGTTCCACTTGAACGCGCGTATTCATCTCAATGAAATAAAACTCGCCGTCCTCATAAAGAAACTCAAAAGTGCCAGCGCCCCGATAGCCAATTTCAAGACAGGCTTTTACGCACTGCTGCCCTATTTTTTGTCGGGATTCTTCGGAGAGGCCAGGAGCGGGCGCTTCTTCCAAAACTTTTTGATGCCGACGTTGCATCGAGCAATCACGCTCTCCTAAATGAATAGCATTGCCTTGGCCATCGGATAAAACTTGAATTTCAATATGCCTTGGCTTTTCTAAGAATTTTTCCATATAAACGTTATTGTTGCCAAAAGCGGCGCCGGCTTCTGTGCGGGTAAGAGAGATAGCATTGAGAAGGGTGGCTTCACTATGTACCACGCGCATGCCGCGACCACCACCGCCACCTGCGGCCTTAATAATCACAGGGTAACCGATGTTTTTTGCAATTTGCAGATTTCTTTGATCATCTTCATCTAATGGACCATCAGAGCCTGGTACACATGGCACGCCTGCGGCTTTCATGGTTTTAATCGCGGATACTTTGTCGCCCATCAAACGGATGGTTTCAGCTCGGGGGCCAATAAAAATAAAGCCACTTTTTTCGACTCTTTCAGCAAAATCGGCATTCTCAGAAAGAAAGCCATAACCCGGATGGATAGCAACCGCATCGGTTACTTCTGCCGCTGTAATGATAGCGGGGATGTTTAGATAGCTAAGAGGAGAAGGGGGTGGCCCGATGCAAATGGCTTCATCTGCAAGCAGAACCGGAAGGAGCCCTCTATCGGCAGTGGAATACACAGCAACCGTTTTAATTCCGAGCTCATGACATGCACGAAGGATTCTAAGTGCAATCTCGCCACGGTTAGCAATAACAACTTTATCTAACATGATTTCCCCTTATTCAATCACAAATAGGGGTTGGCCAAATTCAACGGGTTGGCCATTTTCCACCAAGATTGCTTTAATTCTTCCTGCTTTGTCTGCTTCAATTTGATTGAGCATTTTCATTGCTTCGACGATACAGAGGGTATCCCCTACCTTCACTTCCGATCCCAATTGTACAAAAGCCGGCTGCTCTGGAGCAGGGGCCCTATACAGGGTACCGACCATGGGAGACGTGACAATATGACCATCTGGTATTTGATTTTGCGCAGTTTCAGGCGCTTTAGACGCGGTGGATTCAATAGGAGGAGGAGCAGGCATGGCCCCGCCAGGATGTGTCACATAATGCGTCGTGGATGGGATCTCCATTCTACGGCTGATCCTAACCGATTCTTCTCCCTCTTTGATCTCAATCTCGGCAACACCTGTTTCATC
The DNA here is from genome assembly GCA_963803015.1 of uncultured Gammaproteobacteria bacterium. Taxonomy (GTDB): domain Bacteria; phylum Pseudomonadota; class Gammaproteobacteria; order Berkiellales; family Berkiellaceae; genus Berkiella. The sequence goes on from CAWDKV010000003.1 coordinate 253,315, forward strand.
AATGAGTTCAATAAGCTTTCTAATCTTGCGAATATCCATAGTATGTCTCTATTTTGGTTATAAATTTAAGAAAATTTGTCGATAGCGGCGGCAAGCGCAGCATAATAACCCTGGGGGCCTAGGCCTGAGATAACACCGACAGCAATATCGGAGAGATAACTGTTATGGCGAAAACTTTCTCTGGCGTGAATATTGGTGAGATGGACTTCAAAAAAAGGAAGTTTTGTGGCTAAAAAAGCATCGCGCAAAGCAATGCTGGTATGCCCAAAGGCGCCAGGATTAATCACAATGGCATCTATATTGTTATTTTTGCTGGTTTGAATTTTATCGATGATTTCATGTTCGGCATTGGACTGAAAACACGTTACGTGATGTTGTCCTGCGCGTTGCAAGATGTGTTCATCAAGGGCTTTTAAGCTGAGGTTGCCGTAAAGCGTTGCTTCGCGCTGACCCAGTAAATTTAAGTTTGGCCCATGAATTACTAGTATTTTTGCCATAATCCCTACCCACCGAGAAATTGCCGATATTGTGGCTTAAACTATCGGCAATGTCTATGCAGATAACTGCAAAGTTAAGGAAGATCTGGGCAATAACTCGAAAATTTCACGAAATTTTCATTTCAAGCTCGACTTGATCAAGCATGTTTAGAAAATCTTCTGCTGAAATGGAGCCGACTATTCTGTAGCTAGATAACTCATCTCCTTGAGCGTTAAAGAATAATATCGCGGGTGGCCCATACAGACCAAATTTTTTCATCAGCTCTTGGTTACTGTCATTATTAGCGGTGACATCGGCTTTGACTAGGCGCCAAGATTTGAGTTTTTGTTGAATTTCTGGATTGCGCCACAACGTATGGTCTAAGGATTTGCAACTGGTGCACCAATTGGCATGAAAGACTAATAAAAAGGGTTGTTTCTCTTTTTGAGCTTGTTGTTGAATACGCTCTAAAGCAAGGACGGAATATATTTTTTGAAAATTGAGCTTTTGGCCTTGTACTTGTTCTTGCCAAGGATTAATTGTCAAAGGTTTGAGCGGATTGCTTTCACCCAGCCAAGCTCCCCAAAATAGTATCAAGGCATAAAGAACAAAAAGAATGCCGAATCTGCTACTGATCCCCGCTTTTAATTTAAAGGTTTTTAAACACCAAGCAGTGAAAATACATAAAATTCCCCACAAGATGAGCACTACGGGTCCATGAAATATTCTATCGAGCAGCCATAAACTCAACGCAAACATCGCGACAGCAAAAAAGTGATTGACATGTTCCATCCATGGACCAGATTTGGGCATATATTTACCCCCGACTGTGCCAAGAAAAATGAGCACCGTGCCAATGCCAAATCCCATAAATAAAAGCGCAGAGCCACCTAACAAGACATCACCTTGTTTGCTGATAAGCCCTAAGGCTGCCAAGAAAGGGGGGGTAATACAAGGTGAAGAAATGAGTGTGGCCAAGACTCCCATGATAGCAGCACCAATGTAAGTGCCACTTTCTTGTTTGGCATGAAGGTGAGATAAAATTTCCTTCATTTTCAGTGAGTGATGAAGAGACAAACGCACCACACCCAATTGCATAAAACCAAAGAGAATAAAGAGTAATGCGAAAATAGTAATGGCAACGGGGTGTTGAAAAGTTGCTTGTAGATTTTTGCCTAATGTTCCGGCGATGACGCCAGCTATTGCATAGGTAATAGCCATACTTAGCGCATAACAAAAGCATAAAGAAAAGGCTTTTCGCGTATTGAGATGTTTTTCGCCGACGATAATCGTGAACATAATGGGGATCATCGGTAATACACACGGCGTAAAGCTGAGTAGCATTCCTATAAAGTAAAATGATCCAATGGTGAGGATAAAATGTAGGTAATAAGGTTTGGCAGAATCATCAGATAAATCTTGTACTTGCGCTTGATTTTCTTTGGCAGCTTGATTTGGTGCTTCGTCTAGTATTTGAATTTTATTTACGGTATTGCCAGTGGCGTTAATCTCTATCCATTTTGCTTGAGGGGGATAGCAAAAACCAGATTCTGCACAACCTTGATAAGAGACTTTTAACAGTAAAGATGTGTTGCCTCCACTCACAAAATAGGGCGAGAGTGAAATAGGAAAAGAAAGAGAATGATGATAGATAGGGCTTTCTCCCTCTTTAGCCGCTTCGGCAGAGGGCAGGGAAGAGGGTAATAAAGAGGAATGCTCTTGTTCTGGTTGTACTAAGGAGACTTGCACTTCCTTTTGATATAAATAGCAACCCGGCGCAATTTGCCAAGATAGGTTGAGCAGTGCGCCTTTGGGGGAGGCTTCAAAAATAAAAGCTTGTTCTTCTGGCAAGACTTTAGGTAAAGAAAGGGTGGCCTGCGGCAGCTCTGGCGTACAAAACCCTTTTAGAGATAAGAGCAGAATTAATAAGGCTAAGGCTATTAACGTAAAAGGTTTTGTCTTAAAGTGTGGCATAGTTGCTTTATATCCTGAGACAAGTGTTATTTTGTAAGTGAGAAAACTATGACTGCATCCTATTGCGTTGTCTATTGTACCTGCCCCAATTATCAAGTAGCTGAGAGTATGGCGCTTAGGCTGACAGAGTCAAGACTTGTCGCCTGCACAAATATTGTGCCGCATTTAACTTCACTTTATATGTGGCAAGGAAAAGTGACAAATGGCGCTGAGTCCTTGCTGATGATGAAAACCACACAAGAGAAGCTTCCTGAACTAGAAAAAGCTATTTTAGAGACCCATCCCTACGAATTCCCCGAAATTATTGCAATGCCCATCATTTATGGCAACAAGGCTTATCTTGCTTGGGTAGATGAGGTTGTTGGTGAAGGCACTTGAAGATCTTTTTGCAATGCTCTAAGATTGGCACTCATAAAGGGAGAGTGCTACAAAATTTAAGTTAAATAACTTATTTCTCCTGTTTTAGCTTCCCCTTCTAAAGCATTCATCGTACTTTTTTTAAATTAAGGAGATAAGAGATGTTCAAGGTAACTCCCTTGGGAGATCGTGTACTGGTTAAGCAAGATCCAGAACTTCAACAAACCAAAGGCGGCATTTACTTACCAGAAACCGCTAAAGAAACCCCGCAATGGGGAACCGTTATGCGCACGGGTAAAGGTAAAATGTTAGAGAATGGTGAAATTCGCCCGTTAGCAGTCAAAGAAGGCGATAAAGTCATTTTTGGAAAGTACTCCGGTACAAAAGTCAAAATGGGTGATGATGAACTTCTTTTCATGCGTGAAGAAGACATTATGGGCATCGTTGATTAAGAGATAAATTTTTTAAATTATTCTGAACAATTTTTAAGGAGCTGTTATGGCAGCAAAGCAATTTTTATATGATGTAGACGCACGTAAAGCTAGTTTAGAAGGCGTCGAAAAGCTCGCAAGAGCAGTACGTGTTACTTTAGGGCCTAAAGGACGCAATGTGGTTATTCAAAAATCATTTGGCGCACCTCAGATCACCAAAGACGGTGTCACCGTTGCTAAAAGTGTTGAACTTCCTAACCCCATGGAAGATTTGATGGCACAGATGGTTAAAGAAGTTGCCTCCAAAACTTCTGATGATGCAGGTGATGGTACAACTACTGCCACTGTATTGGCTCATGCTATTTTTGCGGAAGGAATAAGAGCGGTTGCGGCTGGTATCAACCCAATGGATCTCAAACGCGGAATTGATAAAGCAGTGAAAGTTGCTGTTGAATGCACTTGAAGAAATTATCTGTTCCTTGTACAGATACGAAAGCGATTGCGCAAGTGGGTACCATTTCTGCAAACTCTGATGAATCAATCGGTAAGATTATTGCTGAAGCAATGGAAAAAGTGGGTAAAGAAGGCGTTATCACTGTTGAAGAAGGTAATGGCTTGGAAAATGAACTTGATGTGGTTGAAGGGATGCAATTTGATCGTGGCTATCTCTCTCCTTACTTCATCAACAATCAGCAAAACATGACTTGTGAATTAGAAAATCCTTTCATTTTGTTAGTGGATAAGAAAATTTCTACTATTCGTGAAATGTTGCCTGTATTAGAAGGTGTTGCAAAATCAGGTCGTCCATTATTGATTATTGCTGAAGATGTTGAAGGCGAAGCATTGGCAACTTTAGTTGTTAACACCATGCGTGGCATTGTCAAAGTCTGTGCGGTTAAAGCACCTGGCTTTGGTGATCGTCGTAAAGCAATGTTGCAAGATATTGCTGTGTTAACCAGTGCTAATGTTATTTCTGAAGAAGTGGGTTTAAGCTTTAGAAGCAGCAACATTAGAAGACTTAGGTACTGCAAAACGCGTTGTGGTCACCAAAGAAAACACCACCATCATTGATGGTGCTGGCAACAACGCTGAAATCAAAGCACGTGTTGAATCAATTCGTACTCAAATTGAAGAAACCACTTCTGATTACGATCGTGAAAAATTGCAAGAACGTGTTGCTAAATTATCTGGTGGTGTTGCTGTGATTAAAGTCGGTGCTGCGACTGAAGTTGAAATGAAAGAGAAGAAAGCACGAGTTGAAGATGCATTGCATGCGACTCGCGCTGCGGTTGAAGAAGGCGTGGTTCCTGGTGGTGGTGTTGCTTTTATTCGTGTCATTGATGCGATTAAACAACTCAAAAGCTGATAACGACGGATCAAGACATGGGCATGAATATTGTACGCTCGTGCTTTAGAAGCGCCACTTCGTCAAATCGTGGCCAATGCGGGTGATGAAGCCTTCTGTTGTGTTGAATCAAAGTATTTGAAGGTAAAGGTAACTTTGGTTATAACGCTGCGACTGGCGAATACGGCGATATGATCGAAATGGGTATTTTGGATCCAACCAAAGTAACTCGTACTGCATTACAAAATGCCGCTTCAGTTGCTGGTTTGATGATTACCACAGAATGCATGATTGCTGATCTTCCTAAAGAGAAAAGCATGAAGGTGCTGGTGATATGGGTGGTATGGGCGGAATGGGTGGCATGGGCGGCATGATGTAAATCAGCCATTTGATGTAGACCTAAAAAGCTCAGGAAAACCCCGCAAAAGCGGGGTTTTTTTTGCTCAAGTTTTATTTAAACTCAAACCATGCTGAGTCTGTTGATATCTTGATTCTCGATTATCTTCTTAGCAGCGCCATTTTTTGCGACTTTAATCATAGCTTGGCCTACTTGCTCAGTTGTTGTTACGAATTTTGGCGCGAGGATCTTCAATAGGGGATAGAGAGGACCAAGTAATGAATATATTACGCGGTAAAGCTTCGTTTTAGATTTAATACCATGCATAGGTTGAATATATCCAGGGCGAAACAAATACACGGCCTTAAATGGTAGCTTTAAAAGTGCGTTTTCAGTCTTTCCCTTCACTCGAGCCCACATTGTAGAACCCTGCTCGCTACTATCTGTACCTGCTCCTGAGACGTAGATAAATGTCATATTAGTGTTGTAGGAAATTAATGAACGCGCCGCAGCCAAGGTAAGATCGTAAGTAAGGTGCTGGTATGTTTCTTCCTTCATCCCAGCTGATGATACGCCGAGGCAGAAAAAACAAGCATCATAGCCTGTGATTTTTTCCGCAATAGTGGAATAAGCAAAAAAATCCTGGTGTATTAATTCTTGAAGTTTTGGGTGCTGTTGTTTCGAGGGGCTGCGCACGATTGACAGGACGCTCTTGATTTCAGAGTCCAATAGGCACTCGCGAAGTACGCCTTGCCCAACCATTCCTGTTGATCCGAAGATAATGACTTTCACGGCTCACCTCACAATTTAAAGTTCATCAATTTTCTGTATTTAATATTATGGACTCGGCATCTCTATCTGTAATTAAGTGTTAACTTCTCCTAAGCTTTTGAGTAAAAAGGCATCAATTTCTTGATCTGTAAAAGAAAAAACTTCTGTTATTTCAAATAACAAACTTGATAAACCAAAACGCTAATTGTGAACCGCCCCTATTGTTTTTATTTTTTGGGAAATAAGAAATTGATCTCAAAGCGATATCCCACACCGTGAGGATCAGTATCTGCTGAGGTTACCCAATAGCGGATCCCACCCAGAATGCTTAAATGCTGTTTACCAAGCGTGACAATTTTACTGATATCGCAATCGACCGGGATAGACCATTCGCGTGCCCTCCAGTCATAATCCGATTGGCTGATTAGCGTAACTGTCCAAGCTGAATGGCTTGTGTAAGCAATGCGTGGTTCAAAGTAGGTTGTGTTGACATAAGGCCGCGAATCACTGCCAGCAACAGACCAGAGATGATAGAGCAATGTGCCGACTGTCCAAGGGCCTTGTTGTTTATATAAACCGGATGTGGGCCCTACGCTCCATTTCTGTGCGCCTAAGAGATGATAAGAAGCTGTCGGTAGACTAAATACAGGCCCAAGTCCCCAAATTAATTTTTCTCGATTAAAAGTTGTTGGTGAGAGAAAAAAATGTTGTTGCAGATCAGAAATGCCTGTTTGGTGGCTATCGGCAAGACTGACATTTTTTTGATCGATAACAGGGAGCTTGGAGTAGGAGAATAAATACCAATTTTCATTTAAAGAGATGGGTATAAGAGGTTCAATTTTCACATAAGTCTTATGACCCTGCGTTTGACCTATGTCTTGATCATAGTTTCCTTGAAAAGGGACTTTTATCATTTTGGCAAAGGGGTTAGCTACTTTTTTTGCTAAATCTTCATCATTCCCAAAGCAAGTGGGTGTGAGAGCGTTAAATAATAGATAGGCTAAACTGCTTTGATAAAGGAATGACTTTTTTAAGATCATTATATTCCTCATGATTTAAAAGTAATAAGCTAGGGTTGTCATCACTTTAGATAGGGCCGTCATACTTGCCTTAATAGGATAAGGCAGCGTTTTGGCGCCAAGCATGATAGCAGTATGCTGGTGTTTTGTTTCATCTTGTTGCATTTGTAAAACAATCGCACGGCTTTTGAGATCATGAGGGGGAAGTTTGGTTAAGTGATCTTCTAAGTGTTGCGCTACTTGGTGTTCCGTTTCTGCCAAAAAGCCTAAATTCCAGCCATTTTCAGTAAAAGAAGTACAAATGCCAATCATGAGAGAACCGGTATACCACAAGGGATTTAAGTAACTTTTGTGGCTTTCTAGCTCAATCAATCTTTGTTCACACCAATGCAAATGATCTTTTTCTTCTTTTGCTGCTTCCAAAAAAGTTTGGCGAAGAAAGGGATCTTTCGTCATCAAACTTTGCCCAATATAGAGCGCTTGAGCGCACACTTCTCCACAGTGGTTCACTCGCATCAACCCAGCACTCTGGCGCTTTTCATTGGGTGAAAGAGCAGGAGCATCTTGATGCGACTCGCTAGGGTTAGCTCTTGCTGGCAAAGGAGAAGACGCCTTTACGAAAAAAGTATTTAATCCATGATTCAGACTGGAGAATATATGATCAATCAATCGAAATTGGCGTTGCGACACAATAATGCTTCTAGTTTAAACCGTCATGTATTCTTCTTCAGCCTCTTCCACTTCTTCTAGCTCTTTGTGGTGAGGGGGTTCAATTTGATCAAAGCGTTGCAGTAAGCCTTTAAGATCACGCCGCCATTTTTCTTGTTCAGCTTTGAGCGTCGCGTTTTCTTGCTCTAAGGATTCAACTTGGAGTCGCATTAATTCAATGGTATCAATAGCATTGGCGACTTTTTCTTCTAATTTTTGTAAAAGTGTTGCGGTCATGGTATTGGTATATCCTTTAAGTATACTAAGCTGGGTTTGATTCTAAAGCCCTTTTATGATAGAGGCAAGTTCATGACTGAAGAAAAAAATCAAAAGCCGACGATATGGCAAGTTATTTTAAGCGTCTTAGGGGCGATGTTTGGTGTGCAAAGCCAAAAAGTCAGAGAGCGTGATTTTCAACAGGCAAGCCCCTTGATCTACATTGTTATCGGGTTGATTGCGGTTTTCCTGTTTGTGCTGTTGTTATATGGTTTAGTTAAATGGGTGATTTTTGCGTCCGGGAGTGCAAGTTAGATAAAGAGGGCTTGAGGGGCACACACAGAGTGTGCCCCAGGAAACAAGAAAAAACTCAATTAGTTAAAGATCACCTCCGCTTCAACGCCATTGGTTTCCAAAATTTCTTTTAACTGCTTTAAAGCTTCGACTTGAATTTGCCGTACACGTTCTCGAGTCAAGCCTACTTTTTGCCCCACTTCCTCTAAGGTCGCTTCTTCATGACCATACAAGCCAAAGCGTTGCGCTAAAATAGAACGTTGCTTTTCGCTTAAACTTTGTAAGCAGTCATTTAAACGGCTATAGAGATTGTTATTTTCAAGCTCAACAGCTGGCTCTTCTGATTCATTATCCGCAAGTGCTTCCATGAGCGGTTTTTCAGATTCTTCACCCATAGGCGTATCTAGCGACAACGTTTTTTCATTAAGACGAAGCAGTTTGTTTACTTCAGAAGAAGAAACGTTTAAAGCTTTAGCAATATCTTCGTGTGTAGGTTCGTTTTCAATAGTCTGCGCGATTTCACGCGCTTTACGCAAATACGTATTGAGTTCTTTAATCACGTGAATAGGTAAACGAATGGTGCGGGTTTGATTCATTAAAGCGCGCTCAATATTTTGCCTTATCCACCAAGTGGCATAAGTTGAAAATCTAAATCCTTTTTCAGGATCAAATTTTTCAACAGCACGTATCAAGCCAAGATTTCCCTCTTCAATAAGGTCAAGTAAGGTTAAGCCACGATTTAAATAACGTCGTGCAATTTTTACCACCAAGCGCAAATTGCATTGAATCATATGATTTCTAGCTTTTAAATCGCCTTTTTGTGCTAACCTCGCATAATGGACTTCTTGCTCAGCATTGAGTAAGGGAGAAGCGCCGATTTCTTTAAGGTAGATTTGGGTTGGATCTATATCTGATTGAGGAAGAGATTCTTCTTCACAAGGAAGCTCTTGTACAACATCTTCTTCTTCAATTATTTCTTGGTCTGTTGGATTACTTTTTACTTGGACATCAGCATGAGAAAAATCAATAGTACTATTCCATGTATATTTCATTTTTTACCCCTCCTTGGGTGTTCACTTTTATAGAGATGCATTTTTCGTGCCAAGTATTTTTTCTGATGAATAATCAATTGAATAGAATTTTGCTACGATGAGCGAGATTGAGAAGTGTAAAAGAAACGGGCAGTTGAACATAAATGGTCTAAGGATGTTATACTCACAGTAATGAAAATTTTCTGGATCAATGAGTCGTGGAGATTATGGATAATCCTGAATTTAAAATGCGAGGAGGCATGACAAGAGCAGAGTTGATTGATGCACTTGTGATGAAGCAACCCCACATCCCCCTCAAGGTAATTGAGCAAGCAGTCAAAAATATCTTCGAGCAAATGTCTACAGCGTTGGAAAACGGTGTTAGGATAGAAATCCGAGGCTTTGGCAGCTTTGACTTGCGTTATCGTCCGCCACGCAGTGCGCGAAATCCCAAAACAGGTGAGTATGTGGTGACTGAAGAAAAATATGCGGCCCACTTCAAGCCAGGGAAGGAATTGCGTGAACGTGTCAACGAAGCACTCCTTGAGCAATTAGAGAGTAAACAGGCAAGTTAATCAGCCAGCAATCTTCCTCAAAGGTATGATCGACTATTATTGAGCTGGATGCGATAAAAGTGAGTAAATATATGTTTAATAGCAAACCAAAAACTTCCTTTACAAAACGTCTTGCAGGATTAACACTTGCGCTATTGAGTGTTGTCAGTGCTCCCCTGTTTGCAAGCTTTGGTGTGCTAGAAGAGAGTGACATCGATTATTATGGCAATGCGACAATTCCTCCTTTCCGGGATGCAGTTGAAGGAACGGAATCTCTCAACGCTCGCGAGCGCGCTTTTTTAAATAGTTTGGATCAAGCTCGAATTATCAATCGCTGGTATGTGCGGTTTTTGATAGGTAATGCAAGACTGCAGCTTAAAGAAATAGAAACAACCTATGCTCTCACCCCTTTTTCTCCTCAAGGGTTTACTCCTGTTACCAATACAGATACGGATCTTTTAACTGGGTTACTCGCTTGGGGTAAGCTATGGGACAGCTGGGCAGTAGAAGCTGAAATACTCATCTCAAGAAGGCTACAAGAGAATTTCAATCCTATTGCGCCTGGTGTTCCCATCGCGTTGTACCTCGATATTAATACCTACGCACTCTTTTTCAATGTGCAATATATTTTGCCCCACGTGGTAAGTTTTTACCCTACCAGATTACAAATTCATTTTGATGCCGGTTTTGGTCCTGTTTATAAAACGACAGATTTAGAAACAAGTTTCGCTAATAATTCACCTGGTGGCGCTAATTCAAGATCAGTCGATTTCTTTAGGTGGCAATTTAGGCTTTGGTGGTCGCTACCAAGTGACACCTCACATTTTAGTAGATGTGGTCTATCGTTATTTCTCGATGGGTCCAACCGATTTTGGCAATACGCAAGGAGCAGCTGTGCAGGCAAGTCTGTTAAAAAGTTCAGGTTTGTTTTTTGGCGGCACTTACCAGTTTTAAGCAAGGATAAAACGAATGGGAAGACGTTTCACTTTATCTCAAGTGGCAGTCCTTGGACTGCTCTTTTGCTTGACGGGATGCCAATGGTCACCCGTTAAAAAAAATCAAAGCACGGAGCCTGAGATCAAAGCGCCTTATAAAGCCGCCCCTCTTCAACCTAAAAGAAAAACCTTGAGACCGATTATTTTGCGAGATAATCCACGTACCGTTAAAGAACGAGACGGTTATTTTTGGAGAAATCGTTGGTGGCTGGGAGAGCAGTATTATGTTCCGCCAGGTCCAGATGGGCTCTTTATCAAGGGCGAAAGATTCTACGCCGAAGCCACGCCAGAAAGTTTTGTCAAAGCGCATTTTTATTATTTAGAAGCGGCGAAATTCAAAAATAAATTTGCCCAAGCGCGTTTGGGTGAGATGTATTATTGGGGCAGAGGGACGATACAAAATTATGACACCGCAGCGACCTGGTTCCGTTTAGCGGCAAATCAAGGTTTACCTTCCGCTCAATTAATGATGGGCGACATGTACTTGTATGGTAAAGGCGTGCCTTATAGTGAAGATATCGCTGAAGAGTGGTATGCCAAAGCAGCGGCAGAAGGTAACATTGATGGGATGATCCGTTTAGGACAATTACTAGAGACCCGATCTCGTTCACGTCATGATTATTTACGCGCTTTAGAATTATACGAACGTGCCATGAACCAAGGCTCACCTGCAGGAAAATACTATGCAGCGCATCTTTATGCGACCACTGAAATAGGAGGTCGCAATTATCATAAAGCATTTAGACTCTATCAAGAAGCGGCGAGACAAGGCTACTATGATGCTTATGCCGCGATGGGTGAAATGTATTTATATGGTAAAGGCGTTGGACAGAATAAGGGCAGTGCTTATGCTAATTTTAAACTCGCCGCAGATCATGGTTCTCCTAAAGGTGCGTTTAACCTCGGCGTGATGTATGAAATAGGCGATCATGTTCCAAAAAGCCATAAGCAAGCTTTTTATTGGTACCGCATCTCAGCTGATTTAGATTATCCTTATGCCGCTTTTCGTTTAGGAGAAATGTATTCAACGGGAAGTGGAGTAAAAATAAGCTATCCTATAGCCAATTATTGGTATCAAATAGCTGCTAATAAAAATTTAGTAATGGCACATGTTCGCTTAGCCGATCATTACCTCACCGGTAGAGGCGGCTTGCCTAATTACAAAATGGCAGCTAGCCATTACCAGTCAGCAGCAGATCGCAACGATCCTTATTCACAATACATGTTAAGCGTGATGTATCTGCGGGGGATCTATTTACCTTTTTGTCTTGAAAAATCAGTTTATTGGCACAGACAAGCTGAAACTAAGCCTGGAAACGCTATCGCTAAATACCGTGTAGGAAGATTATTCCACTTGGGTCTGGGACTGAAAAAAGATATTCATGAAGCTATTCAATGGTATGCCTTGTCTGCTAAGCAGGGTTATGTCGTCTCTCAAAATGAATTAGGTGAACTCTATTATCGTGGTAAAGAAGTACCAACGAATTACCATAAAGCGATGTTCTATTTCAGACAAGCAGCCGGAAAGAGATTCCCCTTGTCGGAATATAATATTGGCATGATGTATTACAATGGCCACGGTGTCAGACAAAGTCATCGAGCGGCGCTGCATTGGTTTACTAAGGCGGCCAAGCAAAAAGCAGAGTATGCGCAATATCTCATGAGCGAAATGTATGCTGAGGGAATTGGTTCTAAACAAGATATGCCGCAAGCTTTTGCTTGGATGGCGATTTCAGCAGATAGTCGTTTTGAGAAGATGAGTGAAATGTTATATAGCCTTCTTGAAGAGACATCTGAGAAGGAAAATGAAAAAGCCTTAGCTTTAACTCATAGATATGAAGTTTATGCCAATAAAAATCTAGTTGAGTATGATGTCAACTAATTTTCTGTTTGATAAAGCCTCACCACCCTTCCGGTTTTTGCGCATGCTAACTGGAAGGCGCCCTTTTCGGACTCTAACGACGCCTAAAAACAAATTACTCACTTCAAATCTGAAAACATGTTAGTTTTTTTAATTTAATTTTGAGAAGGCGCAACAAGGCAAAATGGCGATAGTCAGTGAGAACGCGACTGAATTAAAAGAAATTGATTTTTCCAAACGATCTTCTCTTCATGCCAGCATTGTCTGGGGGCTAGCGGCTTTTTTTTATTTATATGAAATAATGCTGTTGGTTTCTCCCAGCGTCATGTTAGATGACTTGACTGTTGCATTTAAAGCAAGTGCCGAACAACTGGGTAACTTAGCTGCTTTTTATTATTATGCTTACGCTTTAATGCAGATCCCAGTAGGATTATTAGTCGATCGTTTTGGCCCAAGACTATTACTCGCACTTGCAGCATTGCTCTGCAGCGTGGGGTGCTTTATTTTTGGCTTTGCTCCAACATTATTGATTGCTGAAATGGGTCGCTTTGTGATGGGCATAGGCGGATCATTTGCTGTTGTTGGGTGTTTAAAACTGGCCTCAATTTGGTTTCCTATCAATCGCTTTGCTTTTTTAACCGGCCTGATGGTTGCCGTGGGGATGATGGGGGGCGTATTTGGTCAAGCGCCAGTTGCCGAATTAGTTGAAATCTTTGGTTGGCGTAAAACACTATATCTAGGTGGAATAGCTGGCGGCATTTTAAGCATCATTATTTGGTTTGTCGTGAAAGACACCCCTTGGAAGAAGAGCGAAACTTCTATCAAGCATGTTACACAAAAACGCAATTTATCTGTTTTTTCCAGTCTTTACGCCGTTATGGCCATTCCACAAGTGTGGGTGGCCTCAATCTATGCGGGTTTAATGTTTGTCCCGACCACAGGTTTTGGTCAATTATGGGGTGTTCCTTACTTTATAGAGCGCTTTAGTTTACCTAAAGACGAGGCGGGCTATATGGTTTCAATGATCTTTTTTGGTTGGGCCGTTGGTGGACCCCTTTATGGTTGGATCTCGGATAAAATTCAAAGACGTAAATTTCCGATGGGGTTTGCTGCTATCACGTCTTTAATCGTGATGCTCGCTATTATGTATATTGATATGTCGCCCTTTCATATGAAAATCTGCGTATTTTTATTAGGTGCATTCTCAAGCGGTTTTGTTTTAGCTTTTTCCCTGGTAAGAGAAATTAATGCTCCCATTTTGACCGGAACAGCTATTGGTTTTGTTAATACCATAAACAACGCCAGTGGCGCACTCGCGCAACCTGTTGTAGGCAAGCTATTAGATGCTCAATGGCAAGGGCAAATACTAACAGATGGCAGCCCTATCTATACCGTTGCCATGTACAATAATGCTTTTCTTTTTTTACCGGTATGTCTATTACTCTCTTTTATCATGTTGCCCTTAATCAGAGAAACTTTTTGCAGGCCTTTATTCACTCGTGTAAAGTCAAAGTAAATGAATCTTAGGCTTTGTTGCCTTCGCCCTCTCGCAATCCTCATTTACTTCTCTGTAAACTCCGGTTGCTCGAGGCTCGGCGCCTCGCCTAAAATCCATTTACTTTGACTTTACATGATGTAAATGAATCTTAGGCTTTGTTGCCTTCGCTCTTGCAATCCTCATTTACCAGATGTTGTGCGGAGCAATAAAATATCAACACACTCTAATTCCTTGACAAAAAAACAGCTTTTTCTCACAAAGCGCGGCTTCATATCTCCTTTGCTATAAACTACTTTTCACACTATTTTGAAAATAAGAGACCAGATCCCTTTGGAGATACCGTGTCTATTCTATACTTTGCTTATGACGAAAAGATGTTTTTCCCTTTTTTCAAACAAGTTGCACCAAGTGCAGTGTGTTTGGGCGTCGCAAAGTTACCTGGCTATAAACTCTATTTTCATAGTCATAGTTTTCATGATTGCTCAGGCAAATGTAACATTGTGCCCAATTTACAGAAAAATGCGGTTGTCTACGGTGTGTTGTATGAAATATCGGCACAAGACAAAGTGCTGATTGAGGATGAGGTAAAAATAGGACAAGCTAACCAAGCCGCTGAGTTAATGGTTTTTCCTGTCGCAGGATTGTTGAGAAGCGCCAACATCAATCAAAGTGGACAAAAAGTCCTCACTCATGTTGCTTGTAAAGAGAATATATATCAAGATTTAGTTCCCTTTTCTTGGTATAAAAAAAGGGTGATTCAAGGAGCTCGCGAACATCATTTACCAAAGGAATATATTTCTTTACTTGAGCAGTATGCTTGTGCGCAAGATCCCAATTTGCAAAGAGATCTCCAGCAAAACAGGGTTTTAAACATACAATTCCTTTAAATAACGCATTCTAAGTTTTGTTCCAGCGCTCATCGAGTTCTTTAACTTTGCTATGGTTTCCTACAACAACAGATAAAAATAGCCTATTTTTATCTGTTTTGGGCTCAGAATGGATGGCAGAATAGCTGGGATCGCCAACAACAAAAATCACGCCATGACCCGGCTTGGCGGAGATGGCATCGGTTGGCTGAAACAATTCATTCAGTTTATCTCTATTATGTTCTTCAACAATAAATTGTGCTCTTTCTTCTGCAGAGGCAGGATAGAGTAAAGTCTGATCGCCTTTTAGCGCAGTGACAAATTTAACTTCATGCTCCGATCCAAAAGCCGTAAAATGATAATCGGTATGCCATCTTGGGATATCGTACTTATGAGTAGGGGTGTAGGCGCGCAAAGCAAACCAAGCGGTTTCGCCGTCTAAGGCAGATACCACTTTGGTGGTTAATTTTTCTATCATGGTGCTCAGTACGGAAATTTGTGACTCATCGGCGGTAGTGGCACTCCGTAGAAAATCCGGTAAATCCTGTTTTAAATTTTCTAGTTTCCCAAAATTATTGTATTCATCCGTTTTGTTGATTTCTATTGCATCGAGGATTTCACTTTCTTTCTCGGATAAACCCAAATCAAAAGTAATAAAAGGCTCATGATGGGTTTTTTGTTGGTGAATTTGAGAAATGAGAGATTGATCATCGAAATAATCATTTTCTGTTGTCGATATTGCGTTAGTCGCTTTATCTAACATGCTTTTATCGATTGTAATCACATCTTGCAGTTGCAAAATTGAGGAGTCAAAATTTTCTAAAGATGCAATGGGAGGAGCAAAAGACAGAGGCTCATGCACTTGAGTTAAGGGAGTGGGGGCGGCAAATGAAGTAGCTTCGAAGTGATTAAACGACGGAGTCTGTAGAGTCGGTTCAGGATGGGCTATGTTAATGTCAGCTTCGAACATTTGTGCTCTCTCATGGGATGAAATGAAGAATGCTCATCCCTGAGCATTGACAAATTAGTAATTAGAAACTGCTAATCTGTTTAAGATAACTCTAGTATCAGCATCAGTGCATTGTGTTAGAGCGGTTCTTAATTGCGCATTGCTAAACCAATGTGATGAGTAAGTGTTGGACTCAACACGAAAAGCGTTTTGACAACCCTCAGATAGACCGACCGTACTAAATTCCCTGCCAAGATTGTTAAGATAAACACCACCAGCAACAGTTACGATGTCATTTTGATTCAATTGTTTCATATCAGACCTCATTATAAATTTGAAAGTTGAAGAAATAAGTAATGTAAATTACTACATTTGCTTCGAAGTCAAATCTTAGCATAGGGCTATTTGAATTAAAACAAAAAATGCTGAAAATACCGGAATGTTTAATTTTAAATATAAAACAAGTTGAAATGTATTGCATTTTTTTATAAGTTATTTGACTGTTTGTTCATTCTTGACAGGAATGACTTGCGAAGATAACGTAGCGACGAAATAGATAGATTGAAAGAAGAGTCCGTGAATAAAGTCGCGCTTTGGGATCCCCATTTTTATTATTCCTTTCCTGGTTTTGAAAGTTTGCTCTTGCTTTGGCATGAAATTAAAAACGAATTTTTAGAAAATTGGCCACAAGCGACAGATTACAATCGCATGGCGGAGCGTTTTTACAGCGAGATCTCACCTGCCTTTCAAGTACGCTTTACCACACAAGAACCCACAAGTTTTTATGAGTGGCAAATTTATCAATCACGTCTTGTGCCAACGCGAGAGGTATCCTGGCATGATTTTTTTAATAATTTGACTTGGCTTTGTTGGCCGCATTTAAAATCGGCATTAATTAAACGCCTTTGTGAGGATTCTCTAAATAAAGGCCACTCTTCTCGTGATAGAACACCGCTACAGAATTTATTAACCCAATTTGACGAATTTGGCGCAGTGATTTGCTGTGATAATTTAGAAATAATAGAATTGATAAAAGCCTTTCAGTGGCAAAAATTGTTTTTACAAATGCCCCACTTATTAGCGCATTGTCAATGTACTATCATAGGGCATGGTTTATTTGAAAAATTATTAAATCCTTTTATTGGCATTACTGCTAAAGCCATTTTTTTACAAGTGCCTTCAAATTATTTTAAGTGCTCTTACGCTGAACAATTAGCATATATCGACAAAGAAATTGCGGCATTTCTTTTAGACGCTACATTCCCTCATTCACCACAAGCTCTTCAACCTTTTCCAATCTTAGGTTGGCCCAATTGGCATCCAGATAATATCAATAAAACATTTTACGAAAATAAGCATTATTTTAGAAACAAACCTTTGCAAAAAGCTGAGGTGAATATCGCACATTGGTGTGTTGCCAAAGAATAGTCGGTAGATACACTGAAAATATCAAATTTTATTTAAGATTATTTTATTTTTATTGAAATGTTTAGATATTTTAAAGTAATATTATTTCGGTTGGTATTTAAGTCTATATTCTAGGAGTATTTAATGAGAAAGTTGAATGATATAGAATCGGCATGTATTAGTGGCGGTTCTTTTTTTATTAATGATTGTTATGTAACCGTTCCTGCATGGGGTGTCCCTGCCTGGGATTATCAGCAAATTGATAACCAATATCGAAGATTTTTTAACTCTGAAATCACTATTAATCAAGCGGTGACTTCTTTAGAAAATGTTCCTTTATCTTCTCTTCGTACTTATGTAAGTAATATTCCTTATAGTACACGTTATTGTTTTTAAGCTTCTCAAGATAAACCCTCACCCGCCGTATTCAATTTTATAGCAATTCTAGTTATAAAAGTGGCGGCGGCCTCTCCCAAATGGGTGAGACGAAAGACACAAACATTTTAGTATTTCTTTGAAAGAATAAGGTTGCGCGTAGCAACCATTTATCTCCCTTTGTAAAAGGGAGAGGCGCAAAGCGCAAGAGGGATTTCTTTCTTGATAAAATCCATCTCGCGGGCTTTGCCGCCTCTCCCCTTTACAAAGCATAATTATCTTGAATAATTCTTTGCGTCAAAAGAGGGCGCAAATAAAACCCTTTTGGTACAAGCGAAAGGGTTTGCCCTTCATGATTGACTACTTGAATAAATGTTTTGGCATTAGCAGCTTTGGGGCGTAGTTGTAAATATTTTCCTTTGTGTGCACTTAACTCTTCAAAATACCCTAGCACCATGAGTTCTGTTAACTCTTCCCAATCTTGTCGTAATTGCTCTGCAATATCTTTTGGGGGCGACCAGAGAATAGGTGTGCCTATTTGCCATTGGCCAAGTGGTTTTTGCTTATTGGATTCAATGGGCACCCACAACATTTTAGCCATTTTGCGCCAGACGCGAGAGCTTTCCCAAGATAAATCAATGGGCGGGATAGAAGTACTACAAATAAAGGTCGACTCGGCAGGGTGTCCTTGAGAATTGATTGGCAGAGTTTTTAGTTCAATACCTAAATCAAAAAAGTCAGGTTGATCCAAGCTAAATGATTGGGCCCCCAACGCTTTTTCCATTAATTGCCCAATCCAACCTTTAGCATATTTTAAAGCTTCTGGAACGGGTTCTGCCACGCTAAGGGCTAATTCTGCGAGGGTAAGCCCAGCGATGCGATTTGCACGCTGTTTTAACTCGTTTTCTGAAGTGGGAGGAGATATCATGCTGAACAAATTTGGAAAAAAAGAAAACTAATCTTAACATTGGCGAAAAACAAAGAGGAGGACAATTTTTTAAATCATGCGCAACCAACATGCCTCAGCTAACTCACCTTTTATTGATCCTTTATGGGATACTGCCTTACAAGAAGAATTTAAAGCGCCTTATATGCAAAACTTGCGTTCCTTCTTAAAGCAAGAAAAGGAAGCTAAAAAGTATATCTATCCTAAAAGCACCAATGTATTTAAAGCGTTTGAATATACGCCACTGGATAAAGTCAAAGTCGTTATTTTAGGTCAAGATCCCTATCATGGGCCCAATCAAGCACATGGTTTGTGTTTTTCTGTCTTACCTGGGGTTGCCATTCCGCCCTCTTTGCAAAATATTTACAAAGAGTTACAAGCCGATTTAGGGATTCCACCGGTAAACCATGGTTGTTTGGTATCTTGGGCAAAACAAGGGGTGCTTCTTTTAAACAGTGTGTTGACAGTAGAGCGTAGTCTCGCTGCTTCCCATCAAGGAAAGGGCTGGGAAATATTTACTGATAAAGTAATTAGTGTTCTCAACCAGCAACCAAGACCAATCGCTTTTATTTTGTGGGGAGCTTATGCCCAGAAAAAAGGACAAGTCATTGATGCTAATAAACATCTTGTCATTAAAACAGCCCATCCTTCTCCTTTGTCAGCGCATCGGGGTTTTCTGGGGAGTCGACCTTTTTCTCAAATCAATGCTTTTTTGCAAGAACAAGGGCAATCTCCCATAGATTGGGCATTACCCGCAAAAGTATCTATAGAAGAAATCAATGAAGAGCATGCTTAAAAGTATACATCTGAGAAGGGTATAAGTTGCTGATATCACTGTCCAAGACAATAATTAAGATATTCGCTTTTACTTTAAGTGATGAAAATGCAAATTGATCGCGACAATTATCTTGCCTATATTACCAAAACCTTAGAAGACGGGGTCGCTATTGCGCGTCGTAATAAGGACGGTAAACCTGCCAACTATATTCCAGAATTAGCGAATGTTGATCCAGACTTAGTCTCTGCCTCCATCATTCTTTCAGATGGTACACAAATATCCAGTGGTGATTATGAAAAACATACTTTTACTTTGCAAAGTGCAGCCAAACTTATCACCCTCATTGGGTTGATGGAAGAATTTGGAGAAGAGAAAATATTTTCTTGGATCCATGTTGAGCCTTCAGGTCAATCTTTTTCTTCTGTTGCGCAAGTAGAACGTTATGGCTCTGTACCGGTCAACCCAATGGTCAATGCGGGTGCGATAGTGTTATGCAGTCGTATTCCAGGCAATGGCCAACAGCAGATCCAATGGTTAGATAAATGGGCAGAAAAATTATTTGGCCGATCCTTGCAAGTTAATGGAAAAGTCTTTGCTTCCGAACGGGCAACAGGCGATCGCAACCGATCGATTGCTTATTTGTTAAAAAGTCGTGGTGAAATTTCTTTACCTGTCAATGAGACCTTAGAGACCTATTTTTATCTGTGTTCTTATGAATGTGATGTTAAAACTGCTGCTTATTTACCAATGTTACTTGCCAATGGCGGGATAGGGCCAGATGGTGCGCGTGTCATATCAGAGCGCACGAGCAATTTTGTGGTGGCAATTATGGCAACCTGCGGTATGTATGATGAATCGGGCTGGCATTTAGTGCAAACAGGCATGCCTGCAAAAAGTGGTGTGTCAGGTGTTATTCTAGCAGTTGCAACGGGTCGAGGAGGTATCGCAGTTTGTGGCCCTCGTTTAAATGATAAAGGCGGGAGCGTTGCCGGGCATGAAGTCCTTGTGCATGTTTCTCGAGAATTAGATTGGCATTTTGCAGCCCCGTGGGGATATATGCGAATTGAAGACTAAAAAATAGGAAAATCAGATGTCAATAAATACTCCTTCTCATCCTATGCGTTTAGCGATACAAAGTGCGATAGAGGGCGTAAAAGAAAAGGAAGGTGGTCCTTTTGGCGCCTGTGTAGTGAAAGACAATAAAGTGATAGCTGTGGCTCATAACACAGTGTTACGAGATGGTGATCCTACCTGTCATGCAGAAATGAATGCTATCCGTTTGGCTTCTAAAAAATTAGGCACTTATGAATTAAAAGATTGTGAAATCTATTCTACTGCTGAACCTTGCCCAATGTGCTTAGCTGCCATTTATTGGGCAAGAATCGATAAAATTTATGTGTCGGTGGATAAAAGTATTGCCGCTAAATATGGCTTTGACGATGATTTTTTCTATCAACAAATGGCAAAATCGCAAGATAAGCGTCATATTCCTTGTGAAATGGGTGTGTTAAGCGAGGAAAGCGAAGCTGTTTTTAAAACATGGCAAGCTTTAGGTGGCTTGGTTTATTAATTCATGTTGCAGATAACGTTGCTTAAAAATGGAAAAAGTTTCTGCTGGGGTGAAAGAGCAGCCTAAATTTTGGTATGATTTTTTCTCGCCATGAAAATCAGAGCCGCCAGTGACGAGCCAATTTTTCTTCTGGGCTAAATCAAGGAAAGGTTGTTCTTGTTTAGGTCCCAAGTTCCCATAATAAGCTTCTATGCCATCAAAAGGCATGCTTAAAAGAGTAGAGAGTATTTTCTTGTCTTTGATAAAGTGTGGGTGTGCTATTACAGCAAAGCCACCGGCTTTTTGAATAAGATGAATGGCTTCTAGTACGTCAGTTTGTGAGTCTGCGACATAGCAGCGTCCTTTATCTCCCAAATAGCGCTTAAAAGCCTTATCCATAGAAGGCGCAAAACCCTTTTGTACGATAAGTTTTGCAATATGAGGTCTACCCAATGTGCTTTCTGGGAAATGCTGATGTAGCTCTTCTAGCGTGATAGGGATTTTGCAATCATGCAGTCGTTGGCAAATCTCTAGGTTTCGTTGGTATCGCTTTTGTTGTAATTGTTGGCAAAAGAGGTGCAAGGCTTCATTTTTCAAATCAAAAGCAAAGCCGAGCACATGAATGCTATTTTTTGCCAGATGGGTTGAAATTTCTATGCCAGGTATAAGGGAAATGCCAAGTGTTTTAGCATAAGGAACGGCCACTTCATAGGCATCTAGGGTATCGTGATCGGTGATGCTCAAACCGCTAAGATTTCTTTCTTTAGCTAGTTCTAAAAGCGCTGGAGTAGAAAATGTGCCATCAGAATGAAGCGTATGACAGTGGCAATCTGCTCTTTCCACTGGGGGTTAACTTACATCCAATTTGGAGTTTTCTAAATTTTCAACTCGGAGATCGGTCGCAATCTCTTCAAGATAGAAAATGATTAGCCCTACAGAGAAAAGTGTCATCGAAGCATAAAAGTGCCAACTAATGATTTCATCTAAGAAATACCAACCAAAAAGAGAAGCAAATAATGGTGTAATTAATCCAGCAAGAGAAAGGAAGGTCGCTGAGAATCGTTTTAATAAATAGCCATATAAGTTATAACAAACGACATTTGAGATAAGGGTCATCCAGAGCGTACATTCCAAAAAGGGACCATATTTACCGCCAATAACAGGTAGAGGTGTCCAGCTCTCATTACTGAGATAAGAATGGAATAAAGCAAGCGATCCCCCAATTAACATGCTAACGCCGTTAGCCATCATTGGAGAATAATTGAAATCATTAATAATTTTTTTCAGTAAAATCCAACCATAAACGCTGGCAAAGACGGCGATAATGAGGGCGATTTCAGCCCAGGAAACAAAAAGTAAATCTTTGACGATATCGCTTGTAGCAGATTGAGTAAACAAAATAGGGGTTAAGCCTACGAATCCAATAAGCAAACCCATCCATTTTTTTAGGTTGAGTTTCTCTTTTAGCACCAAATAAGCAAAGAGAGCGGCGACAAAAGGAGAAAGGCTATAAATGAGACAAGCTTTGGCTGAACTCATATATTGCAGGCCCCAAATCTCTGCAATGTTCGTGATGTAGATACTCACTAATCCCAGTATGACTAAAGGGATCACATGCGAGATTTTGATTTTAAAAGCTTTACGGTTAAAGATAAATTGATGGCCAAGTAATAAAAACCCAGCAAAGGTCATACGCGAACCAATTAAAAAGAAGGGCTCTGAGAATTCAAGTGCGGATTTACTAAACGTAAATAGACTTGCAAAGAGGGCAAACAGTAGAATGACTAAGGGCACGTCTTAGATCTCCCCTTTACCAATTTAAAACAAAAGACACCTGTTGATTAGCCAACTAAGGGCTCTTTGTGCCTTGGCTATGTCTGCTTAGTTTAGTTCATAAGCCAATGTAACAAAAACCGTGAGTTACGAGATTAGCTTTATTATTATGAACCAAGGTGAGATACTACCTGCTCCTGTCAAAAATTAATAGCCCCTTAGAAAAAAATCGAGGAGAGTTGTCGATTTTGCGATAGAAGGTCTCAATCTTAGAGTGATTAAATATGATTTCATGTGATGTATTAATTATTGGTGCAGGTGCGGCAGGCTTGATGTGTGCTATTGAGGCAGGTAAAAGAGGCCGCAAAGTCATTGTGATTGAGAGAGCGAACAAGCCTGGAAAAAAAATACTGATGTCAGGTGGTGGACGGTGTAATTTCACCAATTTAGCCATTTCACCTGAACGGTATCTTTCTCATAATCCTCATTTTTGTAAATCTGCTTTAAGTCGCTATACCCAATGGGACTTTATTAAATTAGTTGAAAAATACAAAATTAAATATCATGAAAAAACGCAAGGACAGCTATTTTGCGATAATAAAGCTAAAGACATTTTAAATATGTTATTGCAGGAATGTCAGCGCTTTGGGGTGCAAGTGATGCTCGATACGCCGGTTAAGGGGATTGAGAAAAAAAGTGATGGCGGCTTCTTACTCTTGACGCATCAGACACACATCTTCTGCCAGTCTTTAGTTGTTGCATCAGGAGGACTTTCTATCCCAACCATGGGGGCTTCTCCTTTTGGATATCAAGTGGCTAAGCAATTTGGTCTCAATGTGCTAACGACTCGGCCTGGGTTGGTGCCCTTTACTTTTCAAGGAGCGCTACAATCTCAATTTGCAGATTTGGCAGGGGTAAGCTTGTTGATAAAAGTGAGTATCGGTAAACAGTCTTTTGTTGATTATCTCTTATTTACCCATTTAGGTTTGAGCGGGCCTGCGATTTTACAAATTTCTTCCTACTGGCAAAAAGGCCAAAAAATGGTGATAGATCTTTTACCGAATGAGGAGATTAAACCCTTATTTTTGCAAGCACGAGCACAGCACCCCGATCAAAGCCTCTCGACTTTTCTAGGATATCACTTACCCAAGCGGCTAGTTAAAATTTTATTTCCACAAGCCTCTAGTCAACCCTTAAAAACACTTTCTCCCGCGCAATTAGAGACACTTCATCATCAAATTCATACCTGGCAATTATTGCCAAATGGGACAGAAGGCTACCGTACGGCGGAAGTGACTTTAGGCGGCGTGGATTGTCATGTTATTTCTTCTAAGACCTTCGAAGCAAATCAGATCAAGGGGCTTTATTTTATCGGTGAAGTGCTGGATGTGACTGGGTGGTTAGGGGGGTATAACTTTCAATGGGCATGGTCCTCGGGTTGGGTAGCCGGAGGAGTGGTCTGATATGAAAATTTGTAATTTTATACAAGATGATGTAGTTTTCTAGGGCTCGTTACATACAGTTGTTAATTTCTTAATTAGGAGAGAGATATGGCTAATAAAGAAAAAAAGTCACAGAAAGAAGCTAAAAAGGCACCCAAATATAAAAACGTGAAAGAAAAACGTAAAGCAAAAGAGGAAGAAAAAAAGGGCAAGTAACCAACTAACCCTGATACTTAATATTGTCAGTATACCCAAAGCAGATGATTTTTCGGCTAGGCGTCAAGTTCTTGAGGCCCCAGGAGCGTACTTTGGCACGTGACTGGGGTGAAAGAGCGCAGACAACAACGCTGAAAATTCATCTGGGAAGGGTATATCACCCTTCATCCCCCTCCGTTTCCTAAACACTTCTAAAGACTGGCGTTGCTTGTTCTTCACGCGCAATAGGTTATTATTGTGATCTGTGCACGCGTTTTCTTATAACTGAAGGATGAAAATCCAAAATGGAATTTAAAGATTATTATAAAATACTAGGTGTCGAGCCTAACACACCGACAGAGCAAATTAAGAAGGCTTATCGTAAACTAGCTCGTCGTTATCATCCTGATGTGAGTAAAGAAGAGAACGCTGAGAATAAATTTAAAGAAGCTAACGAAGCGTGGGAAGTGTTAAAAGATGATGCCAAGCGTAAACAATATGATGCGCTTCGGGCTGGCGGCTATCGTGAAGGTCAAGAATATCAGCCTGGTCAACAACAACAGCGCCACTACCAGCGTGATAATTCAGAACAAGGTGATGTAAGAGACTTTAGTGATTTTTTTAGTTCGATTTTTGGTAATGCGGGTGGACCCGGAGAATTTCATTTTCAAGAAAGAGCGCAACGGCCGCACAAAGGGCGAGATATTCAAGCTAAAATTAAAATCCCTCTTAATATCGCTTTTCAGGGGGGAACACACCCTCTTCATCTTGCGGCATCTTCTATAGAGCAGGCGACTCTCAATGTCAGTATCCCTAAAGGGGTAAAAAATGGTAGTCAAATTCGCTTAAAAGGGAAAGGGGAGCCTGGTATACAGGGTGGGCCTTTCGGCGATCTTTATTTAGAAATTGAAGTGCTGCCCTTTAAGAGCTTCAAATTAGTTGACCAAGATGTACATCTATCTTTACCCATTACGCCATGGGAGGCTGCATTAGGTGCGACCATCTCCGTGCCCACTTTGGAAGGCAAAGTAAATCTAAAAATTCCAGCCGGTTCGCGCTCTGGCCAAAAGTTAAGATTAAAGGAAAAAGGATTGCCAGGATCTCAGCAGGGTGATCAAATTGTGACCTTGTTCATTCAAACACCTAAGCCAAAAAATGAAGAAGAAAAAAATATCTACGAAAAAATGGCAGAAAAATTAGCTTATAACCCCCGTGAAGAAATGGGAGTCTGACCAGATGGAATTCAACTCAAATTCACAAACCGTTATTATTTTGGATGAAATTAGTTTTAAGCTCACTGAAATTTCAACTATATGTAATGTGAATGAAACACTTATCATAGAATTTGTTGACTATGGGATTTTAGAACCGTTAGGTAAAGAGCCAAAGGAATGGGTATTTTCAGCAAAGAATTTAAAGCGCGCGCAAAAAGCTATCAGATTAAGTAGAGATTTAGAGATTAATTTAGCTGGGATCTCCTTGATTTTAGAGTTGCTAGATGAAATAGGCGAATTGCGCCAAAAAAGCTCTTTGCTAGAGAAATAAGGTTTATACTGCTTTCCACTGAAATATATTTAGGCCAATTCTACTGAATTATCTTTTAGTGCTTGAGCACGTTCAAGGATGTCTGGTAAATTTAATTTACGATAATGAGATTCAATTTGTAAATGACAAGGTTGAGTCGTTGGTTTGAGTTCGATCTGATACGGTCCTATTTTATCAATCGCAATCACATCGTCCACTACTAAGTGATCATCACTATGTTGCTGATGCAATCCTTTACACAATTCATTTTTTGCTCTCGCTAAGGCTGCAATACGCGAAGGAGCGATATAAAAATTCACTTCATGAATTTCACCAAAGAAGCCAGGCTTATAGCCGCCAAAATTAGCAAAAAACAAAGTGTCGCCTTCCTTTTTTTCTTCTTTGTTTTCACGACTAATAATGATTTCATGGCCATCTACATATTTTAGCGCGACGGAAGAGTCGATGTGTAAACTCTTTGTCATACCGCCAAACCATTTGTTGACTAAATGTGGATAAAGGGCTTCTAAAGACTCTCCAACAACAAATACAACATCGTGTAGTTCAATATTACATCCTGCTGCTCGACCCCCTAATAGGACTGCGTATAAATTGAGCATACCTTTACCTAATTAAATTAAAGATAGAGAATATTATACACAAATGACTTGATATTTTGAATAGTTTTATAGAAAATCTCATTTTATTCGTTAAATGAAATGATCCAGCAATTGAGGAAACTCAACCCCTAATAGCGTGCTTTTTTGCTCTAGGGAGAAGGATGATTCTCCTGGCCAGGTCGCTTTCTCTTCATTGACGAATTTAAATCCACCGTCTTCGTATTTAAGATCAAGGATTTCCATGAAGGGTAGATCAACCTTCAAAACGTCAGCCAGTTCTAAAGCTGTCGTATAGGACTGCCATTTTGTTGCGGCCTCGATGAAATTAATGACAATTTGTTTATTCGCATTATCAGTAAGGTATTCAGGGTGAAATTGCGTTAAAAAAATGGGACTGCCATCTATTGCTTGACAAGCTTTCACTACGTCATCGTAGGTAGCAACCACTTCTAGCCCTTTTCCTACATGATGTATGGCTTGGTGATGTTCCGACTTACCAATAATGCCTTCTTCAATGGCTTCTCCAATCATGCCAGTAGGTGTCACAATTTTAAGATTCTGCTTAGCAAACTGTCCTGAAACATTTTGGTAGAGATCTCCTCCAAAATAGATATTAATCATCTGAGAGCCATGACAAACACCAATAATAGGCTTGTTTTGATGGAGTGCTTCTTGAATTAATGAAAATTCTAACATTTCACGTGTGTAAGAATCAGCAACTTTTGTAAGATCTATTTTTGATTTTCCATAAAACTCGGGATGAATATCAAAGATGACGCCAGGGATCCAAACAGCATCGACTTGATCAACATATTCCTTAGTGATCTGATTGAGGCTCTTAATGCTAGGATAATTAGAATTTAGAATAAATTGAGGAATGGAGTCTTCTAGGTGATGGTTAGTGCGATAATAATCTTTTATTGCTTTTTTTACATCTCTATTTAAGTTTGATTCTAGATTTCTAGGTAATTGATAAGGATTGATGGTTAGCGTGTCTACATCATAAAAGTTTAAAGCTTTTTCTGCAGAAATATGCCATTGAGATTGACCAACAATCCCGACGGTTGGCTCAACTTCCTCAACATATACCGATGATGTCAAGTCAAAATCAAACTCAGTATTAACCAACCCGACTTTATTAGCAGAATTGCCCATGGACCAGATATTTTTCATGGTGTTTTCAGAAAAAATGGTGTGTTGAAAAACATTATTATTAAAAGCAGTATGCTCGATATTATCATTAAGAAACCAACACTGTGTAACCGCTGTGTTGTCTATCAAAACCTTATAAAAACTTGTATTGACAAAAGCACTATGATCTAGCTTAGAATTTTTAAACAAACAGTGATCAATAGAAGCATTGGAAAATAAACAATTTGAAAAATCACCTGAAAATAGGGTATTGACAAAATTTCCAGTAAATTTAACGGACTCAAATTGACAACCTGAAAAGTCAACGGTAGTCTTTTCAGACCAATTCGCATGAAGAGGCATATGACTAATGGTTTTTGAATAACCCTTTTCTTCTAAAAGGGAAGCAACATGAACATAACCTTGAGGGTTGATATTAGAAAATAGAAGAGAAATTTCTTGTTGTGATGCTACTTTTTCATTTCTGCTACGGACAATATTCTTTTGTTTTTCTGCACTAGAATGACTTAGAACCATGATACTTCTCACATCTACCAATCTGAGACAAATTTAATCGGACCTTCACAGTTTGTTGCGGAGGGATGTCATTAACGAGGGTGTATTTTTATATACCCTTTACGTAAAATGGACGAATCAAAGTGAGCCCAAAACATATCTATATTAAGCGTAATGTGAGTTGATTACTATTTCCAGTTTTTATTGTACTTTGCAATCCGTACTTTTTGCCAAACCGACTTCTAAACTCATATAGCGACTGAGGAGTGGGGAAAACTCATCGGGATCAATGCCAAACCGTTGTGCGTGTGTATTTAATACTTGATTTAACCCGGCGTTTTGTAAAAAAGAAAATACGATAGCCATTCTCTGAGTGACTTCAGGCACAGCTTCAGACCGATTTTGCATCCATACTCCCCAGGTTGCATCATTCCGAGGATCATTTGCTTGTACACCAAGATTAGTCATTTCAAATTTTTTACCAAATGTATCTTCCATTAAATAGGTTGCGCCAATCATATCAAGTGGATAGCTTGCAGTAGCTAATTTTAATTTTTCTTGTTTTGATTTGAGATCAATGGGGAAATCAATGATTTGTTTTGGATAGGCGGCTTTTAATTGTTCAAAGATGGCGACTTGATCTGCCGTACGCCCTTTGGCTACGATGGCTTTAGTCGCTGGATCTATTACCTCTTGTCTTTGTGCTTTGTCGTAAGCAACAATCAAAATGCCACCTGCCTTTAAATAATCCCGGATAATGTTAGCGCGAGATAAGGTCAGAGATTTTAGCACTGGATTGTTCATGATTTCTTCAGCCAACAACTGGGGCGTCGGAGAGCCAACTGTGACACAAGGTGTTGCAATAGTGGGGGTGTGAATGATCCAGATCGATTTGGCAATTTTCTCGTCCTTTGTGGCGCTAAGTCTTTCTGTTATTTTTCTTTTTACTGCAGCTTGTACACTTGCTGCAGGCAGTATGCCCGTGATCTTTGCAACATGATCAATTGCTT
Source organism: uncultured Gammaproteobacteria bacterium (assembly GCA_963803015.1). Classification (GTDB taxonomy): domain Bacteria; phylum Pseudomonadota; class Gammaproteobacteria; order Berkiellales; family Berkiellaceae; genus Berkiella. The sequence continues at coordinate 282,264 of CAWDKV010000003.1, forward strand.
TGCGTTCAGCAGAAGTCTGGATCGTAACAAAAACAGAACGCGCTTCTTTATCAGAAAGATGATTTCTGAGCGCAAATCCGTTTTTCCGGATTTCTGACATAACGGATGCGCCACTGATACGCACAGACTCTTCAGGAGTAAGTGTTATATCTTTAAATGCTTCTTCGGTAAAGTCTTGGAGTTGTCTTAAGAGTGAGGGCAGGCGATTTTTCTGCATAATAAAATAAAAAGCGAAAAGGGTAACAAAGAAAGCACAGAAGAGCAAAAAGGAAAATTTTAAGGTCAATTTGCGTGTTTTTAGCATGATTTAGTTCAGGATCAATGATTTTCTTGCATAATAACCTAAAAGTAGCGCATTACAAAATTGCATATGCATTATTCTCTTTCTATTTTGATTTTAGGCGCTCGTCGAAGCAAAGTTTTGCCGAGCCTGGTGTTATTTTGTTGTGCCAGCGAAGGCTGGCATCCAGTCTTATTTAAATAGGATTTTTAAGATAAACAAACTAAATAGGGAGCAATATTATCGCGAAGGGCTATCTCTCATCTCTCCGTCATAAGATTCTTGTTCCATTTGTGATGTACTATGGCCAGATACAGAGTGCGTTCTTTGATTATTATTACAACTCACTAAACAAAATACGGCAATAACAGATATTAAGTTTATGATCACTTTCATTATTTCATTCCTCTTTTATAGAACCCCCGCAGCTTGAAGCTGCAAGAATTTTTATTACTACCCTTCTCAGATGAATTTTTGGCGTTGTTGCCTGCGCTCTTTCACCCCAGTCACGTACCAAAGCGTACGTTCCTGGGGCCTCAGGAGCTTGGCGCCTAGCCAAAAAATCATCTGCTTTGGGTATATTTAAGACTTTTCGTGACCACCAAACATCGTTTTTGCATAAATAACGCCTATTCCATAAGCGCCGCCAAATTTTATTGCATTTTCCATTGTTTTCTCATAAGTTTGTGTTCGTGCCCAGTCACGTTGTAATTCGAGTAAATACTGCAGAGAAGTCATGGGTTGAGCGCCTACTTGGATCATTCTTTCAACAGCTCGTTCATGCGCTTCAGTACTGACATCACCACAAGCATCCGTTATAACATATACTTCAAAACCTTGATCAAGTGCTGACAACGCGGGACCCACAATGCATACGCTGGTCCACAATCCACAGAGTACAATTTTTTTCTTATCTATTTTGTTCACCGCATCGATAACCTGCCCATCTTCCCAGGTATTCATCGAGGTACGATCAAGCATTTTTACACCAGGAAAAGCATCACTGATTTCAGAAAACATGGGACCAGAGAAACTTTTTTCAGCAACCGTTGTCAAGATGGTTGAAACATTAAATTCTTTTGCAGCATGCGCGACAAGGCCAGCGTTATTACGTAACATAATGGCATCAATCGATTTTGTTGCAAATGCCATTTGTGACTGAAAATCAATCATGATTAAAATATGATCTGAGGGATTTAATAATCTTTTTCCTGGCGTGGCAGCGGCTTTAGGCATGATATTTTCCTTTTATCTTTGAGAATCGAAAAATGTATTATTCAGAAAATAGACTTAAATTTTGTTTCACGAAGGATAAACTTACCCAAAGCAGATGATTTTTCGGCTAGGCGCCAAGCAAACGAAGCCCCAGGAGCGTACGCTTCGGTACGTGACTGGGGTGAGAGAGCGCAGGCAACAACGCCGAAAATTCATCTGGGAAGGGTATATCTATGTTTTCGTTTTGATCTACCTCTATAATATATTAGATTTCACTATTTATCTGATCAAGGAAAGAAACTATGTTCCATCCCTTTATAAGAAAATCAACTCTGAGTGTCACCTTAGGTCTTTTAATGAGCATGAGTGCTTTTGCTGGCACGCCAGAGAAGAGTTTTAAGGCGCCACATGACATGAAGGTATCCGTTAAGGAAATTGGACCTGTCACTCAAAAAACCGATCTCCAAATCATTTCTTTACTCAAGCACCACCCAGAGGGTGATAAATATATTGAAGCAATGAATGATCTCAATGAAAAATTGGGTAAATTTCTTTCTACATTAAGAGAGCGCGGTGAATTTGTGGGTGAGTTAGGTGAGACATTTTTGTTTGTTCCACCCGAAAACAGTATTGCACCAAAGCAATTCTTGTTGATTGGCTTAGGGGATGAGAAAGAGTTATCGATTGAAAAATTGAAGATTGCGGGACGCATTGCTGCTCGTGAAGCTGTGCGTTTAAAGGCTAAGCATGTTTCTTTTGCGCCAACACTGCGCGATCAAGGAAGTAGCGTTATTGATGTGGGTGAAGGAGACGCTGCAGTCGTTGAACAAATGATTCTAGCTTATGATACTGAAAAGCGGCTCCAAGAACAAAAATGGGCACCAAAATTTGACATTAAAGAGTGGGTTATCGAAGTGGGTCCTACTTATTTCGATGGGGCGGCATCTAAAGTTGAACAAGCGGTGAAATCAGCTGCTTCTGAGATCCAACAGCGTAGCAATCAACCTTATTCGGCTACAGATAAAGCTAGCAAAAAATATACCCTTCCCAGATGAATTTTCAGCGTTGTTGCCTGCGCTCTCTCACCCCAGTCACGTACCAAAGTGTACGCTCCTGGGGCTTCGTTTGCTTGGCGCCTAGCCGAAAAATCATCTGCTTTGGGTATAATTGATGTGTTTTAATCGATTTGGCACGCTTGTGCTGATATCAGTGTTTATTACTGATATCAGCGCAGCAGAATCTTATCCTGAAAAGGTTTTACCTGAAGATTCCATTTTGTCTGAATATGTGACTTTTGGGCCACCTAATCCGAATCCACCGCCTTATACTCTATTGCGTTACAATGAACAGTACTCGTATCTTGCTGATCCTGCTTTGCGAACAGATTTTTTCGATCCGGTAAAATATATTCCTCTTAATCCTTATAACCCTGAAAGTTATGTGAGCTTTGGGGGGGAAATCCGAGAGCGCTATGAAAATTATGTTAATCAGTATTTTGGAACAAGCTACCCTGTAGATAATTCTTATTTACTGCAACGGATTACTCTTCATGCTGATGTGCATGTCAATGAACGCATACGGTTTTATGTGCAAGGTATTTCAGGGATTCAATATGGCGGACAAGGAATGAAACCGCCAGTTGATCAAGATCCTATTGATCTGCAGCAAGCTTTTGCGGATTATATTTTTGGCACGCCAACGCCGAAAGGGACGAGACTGACTGTTCGTTTAGGACGACTTGAGATGACTTACGGTTCAGGTAGACTTGTGGCAACGAGAGCTGCGCCAAATATTCCTTTTAAATACGATGGTTTGCAATTGATTGGATCCAAAGAAGATACCACGAAGCTGTATGGCTTTATTGTACGACCAGATATTGAAGTGACAAATCACATTGATCGCGAAAATAATGCACAAGCGTTTTGGGGCCTTTATGGTACAAGACCTATTGGTGGACCAATTGAACTGAGTATGGATCTCTATTATCTTGGTTTCCTTAATAAAAAGGCACAATATGCCTCTGGCAGCGGGCCAGAACATCGCCAAACTATTGGTATGCGTTTTTTTGGAAAGCCTCAAGGTTGGGACTACGATATTGAAACCGTGGTGCAATTTGGCACTTTTGGTCCAATGGATATTTTTGCTTGGACATTTGCTTCTGATATAGGGTACACCTTTTCTTCTCATGCTTGGAAACCGCGTTTTGGTTCAAAATTTGATATAGCGAGTGGCGATCGTAATCGTTACGATAATAAATTGGGCACTTTTAATCCTTTGTTTTTTAAAGCAGGCTATTTTAATGATGCAAGCGTCATTAAACCTGCTAACGTGATGGATATTCATCCTTCCTTACAATTTGAACCCTTCAAAGAAATAACGGTGACACTCGGGAGCGATATTCTTTGGCGTGCCACTACGCAAGATGCAATTTATGCGCCACCCGGGAATATTGAATTACCAGCTGGGATTGGTAAGCATTATGTTGCAACTTCTAGTGAGGCCGCCATGCAATGGCAATTTAATCGTCATATCGTATGGACAGTCTCTTATGTGCATATGTTTACCGGTAGCTATGTTCAGCTGGCTAAGGGGGGTGATGTCAATTTTCTGGGCAGTTGGGTAACCTTCACTTGGTAATTAAAAAGCCCAACAAAAACAGCTAAAAGGCCGCACCGAATGATCAATATGAAAACAATGCTGATGACTTTGGTGAATGGTATTTTGTTTTAAATCGATAAGGGTTTTATTATTTCCATAGGTACCATAATATTTAATGGGTGACCAATCTGGACTAACGGGTGGCAAAGGGGGATTGAAATCTGAAAAATCATCGCAAGCATGCACAATTTTCCCGCCTACCACCGTCATGACAGCATAAATATCTTTAATTTCATCTTCTGAAACTTGAAAGTAATTTTTTGACAAAACTGCAAAATCGGCTAATTGATTTTCAAGAAATGAGCCCTTTTTCTCTGTCTCATTGGAAAACCAAGCACTGCCACGTGTATAAAGCTCTAAAGCTTTTTCACGAGATAATATATTTGTTTCATCATAGAGTTTTGTCTCTCCAACCGTTTTGCCGGTGGTTAACCAATGCAGGCATACCCATGGATTATAACTAGATACCCGAGTAGCATCTGTCCCCATACCAACGGGAATGCCAGCATCGAGTATTTTCTTAATAGGAGGAGTGTGTAGTGTTTTCTCTTTACCATAACGCTCAATGAAATATTCCCCCTGAAATGCCATGCGGTTTTGAATGGCTATGCCTCCGCCTAAATTTTTAACTCTTTCTATTGATTTGTCCGATATGGTTTCGGCATGATCAAAAAACCAATTCAATTGGTTAATGGGAGATTCACGGTGAACTTTTTCGTAGACATTTAAGGCGCGATTAATCGATTCATCATAAGTGGCATGAAGTCGAAACGGCCATTTGTTTTGGGCCAATAGTCTGACAACAGGTTCCAGTTGTTCTTCCATAACATCTGCTAAATCTGGCCTCGGTTGTAAGAAATCTTCAAAATCCGCAGCAGAAAATACTAACATTTCGCCAGCGCCATTGTGATGATAAAAATCATTACCTTGTTGGTATTTTGTCGTGGTGGTCCATTTTTTAAAGTCATCTAATTCTTGACCTGGACGTTGTGTAAATAAATTATAAGCAATTCTGATCGTTAATTTATTTTCTTTATCCAAGTGATTAATAATCTCATAGTCTTCAGGATAGTTTTGAAAGCCACCGCCAGCATCGCAAACGCTGGTCACACCTAGCCTATTTAATTCTCGCATAAAATGTAAAGTGGAATTGATTTGACTATCCTGATCAAGCTTGGGGCCCATTGCTAATGTAGAATAAAGAATGATAGCATTAGGATGCGCAATAAGCATCCCTGTTGGATTGCCATTGCTATCACGTTCAATTTTTGTACCGGGCATTTCTTTAGTATTTTTATCATAGCCAATCACATGCAAAGCGGCTTTATTGAGAAGAGCGCGATCATATAAATGCAAAATAAAAACAGGGGTGTTGGCAGAGACACTGTTAATTTCAGCTAAGGTTGGCATACGTTTTTCTTTGAACTGAAACTCAGACCAGCCACCTACAACTCTTACCCATTGCGGTGCAGGCGTTCTTTGGACCTGTTCTTTTAACATAAACAACGCATCATTTAAGCTGGTGATGCCATCCCACCTTAATTCCATATTAAAATTGAGACCACCTCTGATTAAATGAATATGGGAATCATTGAGCCCTGGAATGACTGTTTTACCTTTCAAATCGATTAGTGTAGTAGAATCATTTTTTAATGAAATTATTTCTTTATCAGACCCCAATTGAAAAAATTGATTGTTTTTGATGGCGACTGCAGTGATGTCTTTATTGAAGGTGCCATAGCCTTTAAATTGGCCATTAAAATAAATAATATCTACAGCCATAACCCACTCCCTCCAATAAAATATAGATATATTATTTTAGGTTACCCAGCACAAAATTGTTGGAAAGAATACATCTTTATTAATTAAAGTTTGCTATTTTGCTATTAAGATAATCAGTAAAATAAAACGTGTATACTCTTTCCAGATAAATTAGGCGCTCGCCTGCTTAGCATGCCTAAGCGAGAGAGAGTTGTGGTTTCGCGTGGGATATTTTTGCTAACTGATTTCTGATTTGCTTAATTGGCGAACTAAAGATAAAATGCCAGTTTAACTACTTTGAGCATTTATGTTACGGCTTACACTCAAACCGCCATGCCTGGTTCGTCTTCGCAAAGGTTACCCTTGGGTATATACACAAGACATTCAAGGTGTCAAAAAATTGCCCTTTATTGCTGGGGAATTAGTATCTTTACTTGATCAAGAAGGCAAACCTTTTGCCATTGGCTACTATAACTCACAGAGTAAACTTGCCTGTCGAGTCCTCACTTTTAATCCAGAACAAACTATTGATACGCTTTTTTTTAAAGAAAGATTTGCCGAGGCACTCGCGTTTCGTGAACAACGTTTTGCAAAACCTTATTATCGTTTCATTCATGGCGAAAGCGATAAATTGCCGGGATTAGTTATTGATCGTTTTGGTGACACGCTGGTTTGTCAAACGAATACAGCGGGTATGGAAAAACTCAAAGTTTTTTGGCTCAGTGCGCTGCAAGATTTATTAAAACCGACACGTATTATTTGCCGAGAAGATATGCCTTTACGGCAAAAAGAAGGGCTAACGATAAGTGCATCAAACGACGTACCTGTTGAAACTCTTGCTGTGGAAGAAAATGATCTAAAATATTATGTTGATCCTATCCAAGGTCAAAAAACCGGATGGTTTTATGATCAACGGGCCAACAGAGCTTGGGTTGCGCAACGAGCAAAGGGTAAAACAGTGCTCGATCTCTATACTTATTGCGGTGGCTTTGGTTTGTTAGCGGCGAAGCATGGTGCAAAAGGGGTGACTTTAGTTGATAGTTCGCAAAAAGCTTTGGATTTAGCAAAAATGGCTGGTGATGAAAATCATTTTACGCAATGCCAATATCTCAAAGCACAGATTTTTACTTTATTGCCAGACTTACAAGCTGCCGGTCAGACTTATGATATTGTGATTGCTGATCCACCGGCATTTGTTAAACAAATTGCGCACAAAAGTCAGGGATTGCGCGGATATCAAAAATTGGCTCGATTGGTTAGCCCATTAGTGACCAAAGGAGGATTATTGATAATCGCTTCTTGTTCGCATCATGCCTCTAGTAATGAATTTCGCCAAGCGGTTGAGTTGGGAGTGACTAAAGCCAATCGCAAAGCGACGTTGTTGCGCAAAGCAGGCGCAGATAGCGATCATCCCATCCATCCGCTTTTACCTGAAACCCATTATTTGAAATGTTTAGCCTTTGCCATAGATGACCTGTAGTCAGTCTCGTTAATAAACAGATCGCAGTTTCATCGCTTGGTTTTTTGTTGTTTAATGGGTTCTAAACAAAGCTATTTAATCTAAGAGGGTGAAAAATGGTGTTGAAAAAACGAAAACTCGGCAAACAAGGACTTGAGGTATCGGCTCTTGGCTTAGGTTGCATGGGAATGAGTCAATCTTATGGCGTGCCAGATGATGCAGAGTCCATTAAAACCCTGCATCGTGCGATTGAGCTTGGTGTCACTTTTTTTGATACAGCAGAGGTCTATGGCCCTTATTCCAATGAAGAACTACTAGGGCGTGCTTTAAAAGGTCATCGCGATAAAGTGCAGATAGCGACTAAATTTGGCTTTCATATTCAAGATGGCAAAATGGCAGGAGTGAATAGTCAACCTTCTCATCTCAAACAAGCTGTTGAGGGTTCGCTGCGTCGTTTGCAAACTGATTATATCGATCTTTTATATCAGCACCGCATTGATCCAAGTGTTGCGATAGAAGATGTGATAGGTGCTATGGCAGATCTGGTTCGTGAAGGAAAAGTGCGATATCTGGGTTTGTCTGAAGCGGGAGAAGATAATATTCGAAGAGCGCATGCTACTCACCCTATTTCAGTCCTGCAAAGTGAGTATTCTCTTTGGGAGCGTAATTTGGAAGAGAAGATAATTCCCCTCTTACATCAATTAGGTATAGGCCTTGTACCTTTTTCACCGTTGGGCAGAGGCTTTCTCACCGGGGCTGTTAAACGTGCAGAAGAATATCCAGAAGGAGATTACCGCAAAACGGATCCCAGATATCAAGGCAAAAATTTTGATGCCAATATGCATGCCGTTTCGGTGGTGCATGATATAGCTAAGCAGAAAAATGCAACGCCTAGTCAAATTGCACTTGCTTGGATTTTGCATAAAGGAGAAGATTTTGTGCCTATTCCAGGGACAAAACGCCAAACGTTTTTAGAAGAAAATATCAATGCACTAAAAGTGAATCTGACAACGAGCGATATGAAAATTTTAGATGATGCACTGCCTCCAAGCGCAATATCTGGCCCTCGTTATAGTGAGCAACACATGCGCTATGTTGATAGATAAATAGTCTTCTCAGAAAAAGCTTCTTAAACAATCAATGTTAAGAAGCTTTTCCTGGGGTTTTTCTAGGAAAAACCAGAATCGCATTCAAGACAGGTCGTTCATGATAGACGTGGAAAAGTTCATCCATATCGCCTGCATCGTTCATAATGCGTTGATTCAACACCATCACAGAAGAGCCACCACCATCTAAATTGATAGCATCCTGACAACCTAAGGAATGCATAAATTGCGAAAGTTCGGGCATCGTCAGACCACTCACCGCTTTTTTCACATAAGGACTAGCGGTCTCTTTAGTATGTTCTGCTACAACAAATATCCAATGTTGATTTTTGTTTACGCACACAGCCGTTCGTGCATGCTTCTTTTCTAAAAAAGACTTGGTAGATATTTCGGGTTGATAGTCAGTAATGCCTTGATTGTTTTTAATCAATAAGGGGATCCCGCCTACCACATAGTCAACGCTTTGCCACTTTTTTAAGGCATGTTCATGTTTATCTAATTGTGGGATGACTTTAATTTGCGGTTTATCGTTTGTCGCAATAGATTTAGTTACAATTCTATCTATGATTGCATGTTCGTTATTATCATACCAACCAATAGCGGCGCGAGGATTGGATACTCTGCCTAACCATTTGCCTTCTATTTTTAAGGGACCAGCGGGATGGGGGACCATATTTTCATCGACATAAAAAAAACCACCGTTGATCCCCGCAACAGCACCAGATTTTGCGACAATCGAGGAAACAGTATCAAGAGAGGAATTAACGGGATTGGTTTTAACAGCAACGATTTTATAAAGACTGGGATCAACAGTCAGAACATGAATTTTTTGACCGTTTTTTTCTATACACTGATATTGACTGGCAAGACTATCATCCGCATGCGTGATTGAAAAAATAACGGAAAGTGTATAAAAAACAAAAACGCGGAATATAAAAAAGATATTTTCCATAGAAGGCCTATATTGTCTAATTTTTGCTCTTTACGAGCATTGAACCCTCTCGTAAAGCTGTATATTTAAATGAGCTATGAAACTTAAATTCACTTCATTCTAGGCAATTTGTATTTTATACCCGTTGCATGCGTATAGGTCAAATAATTTACTTAAAAATCAATTAGATATTTTAAAGACATCCACAGCCGCTTTTATACGGCTGAAGATCTGAAACAATAAGGCATTAATTTCTTGGTGATGGTGGTCGTTCACCACAAGCGTTGGTTAAAACATCCAATTCTTCTTTCACCGTTTCTCTTATTTGCGTAAGATCAGAGGAAGCAACGTTTTCCGGTGCAGCTGCCGCTGCAGCGGGAGAGCAAGAAGAAATGGATGCATCAGTTATTAAAGGGTATTGCGACAACAGATTAATCGCTTGAGGTTGATTAAGGCCAAGTAGCACATTGCTAAAAATTGCAAAATTGCTGTATGGTGTTGGCTTACCATCTAATATAGCAAAAGTGATTTTTTCAAATTTATGGCAATATTTTGATTCTTCTAATACTTCGCGATAGGCCGTTGCCACGGCTTGTGCGGTCAGACCTGTTGCGTCACCTTTGAATTTAAAAGCGCCACAGCTAAGAGCACCTAAAACCAAATGGCGATGTCCGTTTTCTAACGCCACATCTAAGATGTGCCTGATTTTTTTCTTAGTGTTTTCTTGAAATTTAAGCAAATCAATGTCGCCTCTGCTATCTAATAAATGATTCCTTTCATTTTCGTCTAATTTTTCTGGTTTCCCCAGATCATATCCTGCCATAGCAATACAAGAGACTTCGAATGGCTTGGCTAGGCGAGTAAAAGCACACTCTTTCAAAACAATAACGGAAGACGAATATATACTACCAAATTCAGGAAGCGGTTGATGGTATTTATGTCTTTTTTGGTAAGTTCCTGCCATCATCTCTGTCGTGAGACTAGGTTGCGCTAAAGAAAAGTAATAATTGCTTCTGCGCATGAGATCTTCTTCTTGCGCCGTCGCACCATGAACAACACCGCCACCTGCCCAAAAGCGATTGGCCAAATTTAATACTAAGACATGTTGCAAGCCTTGTTTTATTAAATTATGCGCTGCCTCAAAACTATCTTGATTAACCACTTCGACTTCTGTATGCGACACATTAGCGTGAGGGGTACGTTGAACGTGTTGTTTTTGGGACGAGCCAGGTAGAGTGAGTATGAGATCTTCCCCATTGGCGTCTGTTTCATAGCAGGCAGTATTTCTTTTGGTGTTCTCAGACTCATCACAAAAATCGCGCTGAGAAATGTGTAAGCTATCTTTAAATTGTTCAATACGTTCTACAGAGCCTGGTTTTCCATAGATTGTTGAGACATCAGCAATCTGAGATGCAATATTGTTAAAGGCATTTAAGGTTTTTTCTCGACATGCCATAGGGTAATGACACTTTTGAATAAGTGCATCTAATTCGGTTTCAAACCTATGGTATACGTCTCCCATATATTTGGGGATAACTTCTTGATGGGGGGTACTCCGGCCAAATAATTTTGTATTTAATATATGTTGAATATTTTTGATGCAGCGACCATCTGCTCCTTCCTCAAGGATAATCTTTGTCACTTGTGCTAAAACTGATTGGTTAAATATCGCTATTTGCATTTTACTTTCTCAATATAGGGATTTGAAGGAGGGAAATCCTAACATACGAAAAAGTCGTACTCGTTTTTTACGATGATTTTACAGATAAAGGGGCATTTCTTTAGGATGAGTGGGCTAAGATCCCCTAAGCATTAAAGAATGTTTAGGGGAATAAACAGAAAGAGGGGCAATTAAGCTTTGTTTGATTTCTTTGCAGGTGAGGCTTTGGAAGGCGCACTTGCAAGTTTGTTCGACTCACCTAGCTTTTGGTTATACAAGCTGGTCAGGTGTGAACGGCGTTGTTCAATTAATTTTTGTGCTTCGCCCGCATCATAGTAAGTGTACGCTAAACCGGGTAACCAAAAGAGAAATGCTGCTACGTTTGTTCCAGTCATCCCTTTATTACCATTCACTTGCTTTTCAGCTTGGTCAAGTTTGGCAAGTTCAGCAACGATTTGCTGTTGACTCATGTTTTGATCACCCATCTGCACAACTTGTGTTTTAGGAGAGGTCGAGCAAGCTGCCAGTGAGAATATGGCAACAATAATTAATAATTTACTAAACAAATTCATTAGACTGTATTCCTTAATTTTTGTCAGTTAATAGTCAAACATAAAATGCAGGGATAATTTATCTCAGTTTTTCAAAAAAATCAAATGTGGATGCTGTAAAAAGCTGGTAATAGCAAGAAATATTAAAAATAATGATAAATTTTGCTCATTATGTCAGTGCTGATTCAGGATGTAGGGCGAGAGACGACAAACACAAAACTGTATTTAATTTGAATTTATCAGACGAATAACCACTTGACATTTAAATAGCGCTACACTAATGTGAGCGAACATTCGCTTATGATGCGGCCTGAGACAAATGAAATATATGCCTATAAAGCAAAAAGTGTGCTCAAAAAAATGACTAAATATAAATATATATCAGCAATTCTTGCTTTTGGCCTTTGGGGAGGATGGGCATATTTTGTCAACCAAGTCCCTGAACAATCCATTCGATCCTTATATGGCCTAACTCAAGGCACTATCAGCTTTATCATGACTCTTTTTATGGTGCATATTGTGGCCTGGGTTTTTAAACGTTCGTCAACCAAAGGGCTGCAATTGCTATTACCTGCTCTAGTCGCGATGGGTTTTTCTGGGAGTGTATTAGTATTAATTCATTCCTTCATCGGGACCCCTCATTTAATCTTTACCATTACACCAGCGTTATTCGTGGGATTTATATTTTCCCTTCTCACCTCTTACAAACTATATAGAGAACGCTATGAATAATTATTCAGAAAATAATATAAACTCTGGAAGAAGGCCTTTAACTATTCGAAAAGCACATGTTGCACAAAAAATGGCGTCGTGGTTAAGTAGGCAGAATATTACCCCCAATCAAATTTCTGTAGCGAGTACTGTTTTTTCATTATTTGCCGGCGTGGGGTTGTTTTTTAGTAGTGCTTTTTCTGCAGAAAAGAGTTGGGTTTGGCTGGTATTAGCTGCACTCTTTATACAATGTCGCTTATTGTGCAATTTGTTTGATGGTATGGTTGCAATTGAGGGTGGAAAAAAAACAAAATCCGGGGAGTTATTTAATGACATGCCAGATCGCATTTCTGATGCCATTATTTTTGTCAGTGCAGGTTATGCAGCGAGCGTTAGTGCTTTAGGATGGAGTGCTGCCTTACTGGCAGTGATGACTGCTTATGTGCGTACACTTAATGTCAGTTTAGGCGCACCTAACGATTTTAAAGGACCAATGGCAAAACAACACCGTATGGCAGTGATGACTATAGCGAGTGGATTAGCCGCTTTTGAAATGATATTTAGGGAGAACCATTACATCTTGATATTCGCTCTGATCATCATCAATATCGGCTGTATGCTCACAATATATCGCAGAACCTTCTCGGCCTACCATTATTTAGAGGCGAGATAGGATGTTTAATATACCTCCGTATTCCTTTCATACGATGATATTTATACTTGGATTGATGAGTATTGCCTCAACGACTAGGCTTCTTTTGCGATGGTGGAAACCACATCAAGAAAACACAGAGCTTCGTTTGCGTATACAGTCTTGGTGGTGGATGATTGGTATTTTATTTGCTGTTCTTACTATCGGGAATAGAACCACTATTATTTTTTTTGGCTTATTAAGCTTTTTAGCCTTAAAAGAATTTATTTCAATTGTCCCCACTCGCCAATCAGATAGGCGCGCTATATTTTGGGCTTATCTTTTAATTCCCTTGCAATATTATTGGGTCAGCATTGGCTGGCATGGCATGTTTCTCATTTTTATCCCAGTGTATATGTTTCTCTTTTTGCCTATGCGAATGGTCTTAGTTGGCGAGACTAAGGGATTTATACGATCAGCTGGGGTGCTTCATTGGTCAGTCATGCTGACGGTTTTTTGCTTAAGTCATATTGCGTATTTATTAACCTTACCTGTTTTAAATCCGAAAGCAGGAAATATTGGTCTGATACTATTCTTGATATTTATGACGCAATTCAATGATGTGAATCAATATATTTTTGGTAAACTTTTTGGTAAATGCAAGATTATTCCTAAAGTAAGTCCGAATAAAACTTGGGCAGGGCTCTTAGGCGGATTAATCATTGTCACACTTAGCTCGGGGTTAATTGCCCCCATTTTAACCCCTTTGTCTAGTCTGCATGGTCTACTTGTTGGCGCAATCATTGCCTTGGGTGGCTTTATTGGAGACATTGTTATTTCATCAGTAAAAAGAGACATGCAAATTAAAGACACAGGGCGTTTAATTCCGGGACACGGTGGCATTCTAGATAGGTTAGATAGTCTGACTTTTACAGCCCCTTTGTTCTTTCATTTTATTTATTATGTGTATTATTAATTTTATGAAAAAAATAATTAAACCGCTCTTTTTTCTTCTTATTGTACGACCTGTTGTTTATTTCTTATTAGGTTTAAATGTCATTAATCGCAAGAAAATACCGGGAAAAGGGCCTGCAATTATTGTTGCAAATCATAACAGTCATCTTGATGCCATGGTTTTAATGAGTTTATTTCCTCTGGCCATGTTGAATAAGGTAAGGCCTGTTGCTGCATTTGACTATTTTTTTAAAAATCGGTTTACAGCATGGTTGTCAATCAATTGTATTGGCATTATACCGATAGATAGAAGTGGCATCGTGAACAAAGAAGGGATATTTGATGCTTGCCATCAAGCACTCAATAATAATGAAATATTAATTATTTTTCCTGAAGGAAGCAGAGGTTTCCCGGAAAAAATGGGAGTAATAAAAAAAGGGGTTTACCATCTTATTAAAGATAGAGTCGACACAAAATTGATACCAATCGTCATGCATGGATTAGGGAAATCTTTACCAAAAGGCGAAGCTTTATTCGTCCCATACAATTGTGATGTGGTGGTTGGTGACTCATTAAAGCCTTGCATCAATGCAGAAGAACTGGTGGAGGTGTTAGCTACAAATTTTAACCAATTGCTCAGTCAATGTTTAACCCGACGTGTTATAGATTATCGGGAGGGAAAAGAAGAATCCTAAAAATTTTAATATATTTATGCTGTATATGTTAGTGTTTTCAATAAAACAAAGAGGTTGTTTATGCAAAAATTAGCAATGGATGAAGTTCAATTAGTTTCTGGCGCAAGGTTTCTCCGGAGTAATGGGTTGTTGGCCGCAAAATTTGCCGCACCACTAAGTGTACCAACTACTGTAATGGCTGCGTTATGGGGACCCACTGATCCTGTTAGATTTGCGGTTAATGTTGGAACAAATTTTGGAGGAGCACAAGATATCTTGAGAGAATTTGACTTATAAAAAACTATTGGGTGTTCGTCTTTGTGAGTACCCAACCCTCACAAAGACGTCCCAAAGTGACGCTTATAGGTAAAGTTGCAAATTTGCGATTTGTGCAAGAAAAAAATCTTTTCCCCATAAATCTAAAGAAGATACTTCAATAGGTTTTAAGAGGGGTTGCACATCCTGTCTTACTTTACGCCAATCTATAGAATGAACTTTAATTATTAAATTCTCGATAAGCCAATTCTTGTCAACGTCTAGTCTTTGTTCTTGCCAAGGACCTTGTTGATACAGGGCATTTTCCAATAACTTAAAATTGACAGTTATTTTATTGGTGTTGTACCAAATAAAATCGTACCAATCTCTTCCTTTTACGTAAGGGCGACATAATAGTGCATGTAGCTTTCCTGAAAAGGAGCTTGGCAAGTCTTTTGCAAGAATACTAAATGCTAACGGAAAGGTGAGATATTTTATCTCTGTGTTAGCGCCTTGTGGAGGGTTGGTGTCAATTTCAAATTTTACTTTTATTTTTCTATGAGCTTTGTTTAAAGGGTATTGTAGATGAATTAATTTCCCTATGGAATCTACTTTAAGAAATTGTTTTTGAATTGTTTTTTGAACTTCTGTTCGATCAGAAATCTCCACCTCATAGCCATAAGCTAGAAAATCATCAACCATATGTTCAAGATAATGATTTAATGAAAAGACCTGGCTGGGTTTTAAAAGAGCAAAATCCAGATCTTCTGAAAATCTCTGCAATCCATATAATATTCTTAAAGCTGTCCCGCCATGAAATTCAGCAAACTTGAAAAAATTAGCTTTAGATAAAGCCATTAAAGCAATTTCTTGCGTAATTTCCTTTAAGGCATTTTGTTCATCTAAAGTAGTTTTACACTGATATAGCGCAAGTCTTTGTTCTATTAACTCAATACTCATAATGATAATCTCTAGTAATACCTTCAAGAAAACGATTAATTCTCATACTGTGGTAAAAAGTGGACAATTCTTTGGAAAATTCAATAGTTAAAGGCGGTAAGCTACTTAAGTCTATGCGTAAGCTTTCAACTAATGGTGTTTTATCAATCCAGTCTTTTTTATAGCAATAAACGTAGTCAGTAATTGCTTTCCAAGGCGTAGCAATAAAGAAAATAGACTCGTTTTCTTCTTCTCTGGTGACGCCTAAAAAGAATTTCACAGCAGGAATTTTGTGATAAGTAAAGAACCCAAATTTGTTTTTTGTTGTTGTAGATTTTTGTGTAGTCACACAAGTTGTATTGAGTACTGCCTCAGGGATAAGTCCATGGTAGGAGAGCGCAGATTCTAGACTAATGTAAGAAGGCCAGTATAGCGCATGAGCCATCTCAAAAGGATGAGGTTTCGTCTTTTCGAGATAATTTCCGCGCCGATAGATGCCTTTTTTAAGTCGCGTTAAATATCCTTCTTTTAAAGCTCTTTTTACCTGAGCATATCGAGCATTATCATTTAATGGTAATAATGCACATAAATCGCTATAAGACACATAATCTGAGGCAACGGTTCGTAATTGTTTTTCAAGTTGGCTACTCATAACTTAATGTTAGCACAAAACTGTCAAAAAGTGACAGTTTATTTCTAAAATGTATAAGTGAGGATGCACCGCATTATATTATTTATTCGACTAAATTTTAAATTAGTTTTGGAAAAACAGTATTATTTGGCGATTTTCAGTGGTCATCTAACCAACCATTAAAATATTGCTATTACACGCAATATGGAAAAAATATTTTGAGATGAGCCGGGTTAAAAGCGAATCCTTTCGCTATAGGGCTGAGAGATCAAGAGAAATGATAGGAAATGCCTCCTAGTATCGAACTTGCAGCAGGGGTTTCTCCTTTTTTAAATTCCTGGCTCAAAGAGAGATTCAAATTCACTTGTTTGCTGACATTGTAGCCCACGCCAATGACTCCTTTAGGAAGGGTGGTGCCATGTGTCACAGCTGCGCCTGCTTTGGCAAAGAGATTCACGTCTTCGCCAAGACCATAATCTGCAACGCCTAATACATCGAAACTATGTCGTCGCGATTTATTTTCTTTTTTGTGACCCACTTCTTGATAAAGTTGGTAACCCGTTTCAAGACCTAATTTTACATCATCATTGATATTTCCAAGATAACCCACACCTAAGCGTCCTGTCGCGCCATGAGTATTCTTCTCAGAAGAAAAAATATTCTTATATAAATTGTTATTTTCTCCTATACCTGCCACACCTGCTTGCCCAGTTACATAGGGTCCAGCAAAAACGCTTACGCTAAAAACAGCGAGCAAAGAAAACAAAGTAATAGAGAGTTTTTTGTGATTAATCATACTACACCTATTGATTACATTATATATGACATAATTTTTACGAATTAAATCGTAAGAATCGAAGTGATTCTAGGAGATGCAAAAAAGGGATGCAAGTGGTTTGAGAAAATAAAGTGAGCGAGCGCTCATGTTATTTGACTGTGAAAAATTGTCAATTTTACTGAATTTTAACGATTAACGTGAAAGGCATCACATATTAGCGTATATACATCTTTCTTTAAACAGCCTCTAATATTGCCGCAACACCCATTCCTCCTGCGGTGCATATTGAAACAAGACCTCTGCCATTTCCTTTTTCGTGTAGCATTTTGGCGAGCGTCCCTAATATTCTGGCTCCTGTCGCGGCAAAAGGGTGGCCTAAAGAAATACTGCTCCCCTTTATATTGATTTTAGATTGATCAATTGAGCCAAGTGCGCTATCTCGATTAAGGACGCGTTTACAGTAATCTTCTGTTTCCCATGCTTTTAAATTACAAAGGACTTGTCCAGCGAACGCCTCATGTATTTCATAAAAATCGAAGTCTTGTAAAGATAAATTATTTCTTTTCAGAAGATTACTCACTGCACTGGTGGGTGCCATCAGTAAACCTTCTCCATGGACAAAATCTACGGCAGAAGATTCTGCATCGACAAATCTTGCTAGTAAAGGATAATGATGACGCTTAGCATAATCCTCACTGCTCAGAAAAACGGTCGCGGCGCCATCTGTTAATGGGCTGCTATTTCCTGCTGTGATCGTGCCCTTGTCAGTGAAATCAAATTCAGTTTTTAGTTTGGCTAATTTTTCTAATGAGGTATCGTTACGCAGAATTTTATCGCGCTTTAAACCCATAAAATCTATAACCAGATCGTCATAAAATCCTTGATTATAGGCCGCAACGCCATTTTGATGACTTTTAAGCGCTAATTTATCTTGTGCTTCTCGTGTGATATGCCATTCTTTCACCATTTTTTCGCAATGTTGCCCCATAGATAAACCGGTGCGAGGTTCAACGACAGCGGGATATATGAGTTTAAAATCGGATGGTCTGAATGAGGATAAGATTTTTATCTTAGATAAGGTGTCTTTGGTGTAGTATAAAGCCATCAATTTTTGGGTCAGTGTTCGGCTGATGAGTATAGGTAAATCACTATTGCTATCACATCCTCCTGCAATACCATTTTCAATTTGAAAATTGGAAATTTTAAGCGCAATTTGCCTTGCCGCTTCCAGACTTGTGCCGCAAGCTCTTTGAAGGTTATAAGCTGGGGTGTGAGGGGAAAGTGTGGTGCCAAGTACACATTCACGTGCTAAATTCCAATTAGAAGAGCTATTGATAACGGCGCCTAGAGCAACATCACCAAGCACTTGACCTTCTAATTGCATTTTATTTACTAGCGCCTGTAGCGTTGTGGTCATTAATTCTTGGAGTGTGCAATTTTTGTAGTCGGTCATTGATTTTGCAAAAGGTATTCTTGCACTTCCTACAATATAAGCCTCTCTGGTTTTCATCAATAAAATCCCTGTATATAAAAACAATAGAAAATATAATGGATGTTTCTAAAGATAAGTATAGTTTTTAACATGGTCTACTATATTATTAATTCTCAAAAAAGCACCAATTCGGAGTAGATAAACATGAACAGTCAAGTCGCAGAGGTGAATGGGATCAAAATGCACTATCTCATCGAAGGTAAAGGTGACCCCATTGTCTTGCTACATGGTTATGCGCAAACGAGTCACATGTGGCTGCCGTTAATAGCAGAGCTTGCTAAGACGCACACAGTTGTTGCGCCTGATTTACGTGGATTTGGCCAATCTTCAAAGCCATTGCAAGGCTATGACAAAAAGACAATGGCTCAAGATATCTATGCGCTGGTGTCTTCGCTAGGATATACCCAAATACAGCTAGTTGGTCATGATATTGGACTCATGGTGGCTTATGCTTATGCTGCTCAATTTCCAGAAACGGTGGAGCGCATTGTCTTAATGGATGCTTTTCTACCAGGCGTGGGTGAATGGAAAAAAGTTTGGTTGTTGCGTGATCTTTGGCATTTTCACTTTTATGGTGAAACACCTCTCAAGCTTGTCGCTGGCCGTGAACGGATCTACTTAGAACATTTTTGGAACGATTTTGCTGCTGACAGCACGAGATCTGTATCGGAAAAGGATCGTCGTATTTATGCAGAGGCTTACGCTCAACCTAATGCTATGCAAGCAGGATTTGAAGTGTTTCGTGCTTTTGAGAAAGATGCCGCTGATTTTGAAAAATTTGCCAAGACAAAACTTACTATGCCCATACTTGTAATGACTGGTGAGAAAGGATCAGGCGAATTTCTTATTCAGCAAGCGCGGATGGTAGATGACAACGTTAAAGGGCTGATTGTCAAAGGGAGTGGTCATTGGCTTATTGATGAGGCGCCTGAGCAAGTTATTTCGGCTTTGGTCTCTTTTTTAACAAAGTAATAACCCATATTAGAGAAGAAGTACCCCTTTTTCTATATCTCAATATCAATAAATAATGTGTAACTAACTTGTTTAGCAGCATGTTTATCTGTATTATCTAGCCCACAAAATTCTCATTTTACCATTTAAATAGATAAAGTAGTTTGCATAACGACCAAAACGTGCATTTAATACAAAGTGAGTGCCATATTTAGGGATAAATAGGGTGCGTTTTACAGGAGGTTCTGACAACAATAAATATCAATTGATCTGAGGGCGAAATTTTGAGTTTAAATAAAATGGGGTATGCATTTATGCTCCCTTTATTGATATTAGGAATTATCCCTCCTTTATTTATAGCCAAAATGGATGTGTTACTTGCGCTACGCGTCTTTCCCGTTTGGTTAAATCTGGCTTGGCCTTTGATTCTTACCTTGAGCGTTGTCACTTTTAGCATAACAATAGTCTATCAAGCTATGAAAAAACCTCATCCCACTTATAACCCTCTCAATGCAAAACCTTATCCGCCAGCGCTTTATCAGCAGTTATATGCTGCGATTCAAAAACATAATGATAGAAGAGATCTAGGATTTTTAGAAACGTTTATACATGTACTGGCAAAACATCGGCTGTTTATTGATAGAGAAGGCGTTTTGGCATTCAATCCTGTTGCTGAACCCAATCTTCATTATGATGCAAGTGAAGCGCAGCTTATCGCGAGAGCTCTTTTCAAAATGGCAAAAGATTTACCAGAAGATAAGCTGTCAGAAAAATACCTATGTGCTCAAAAGGGCATTTTTTATTTATTGAAAGCTTTTTCACGTTTAAACCCTACATTAGAAGTTCTGAAAGTAAAATGGGATTTTCTTTGCTACTGTTATGAAATCAATGGCAAAATGATGGCTGAAGATAATCAGCAGTCGCCTGATAAAGCCTCTACCATTATTCAAAGAGCTTTCAGAAAGCATATCTATAGAAAAGCGATTAAAGTAGGCTCTCTTCGTCCTATCGAACTCAATGCATTATCGCTCTCTCCAGAACAAACCACCTTTTTAACACCACCCATTCCAAAGCCAGTAAAATTCTTATCTGGTATTCAAAAGAAAGAATGGGCAAAAAAAGCTTGGCACAAATATCAGTCGTTAGCTTCCAAAATGGCTGAATTGGTTGTCTTTAGGACTCATGGCACTTTTTTAAGGCAATTATCTGGCGTTGTTACTCGGTTTAATGAATATCTACATTCGCTCCCTCAAGCACAGAGATCTTTTATACTAGTCGTACCAAAATCTCCTTGTAGTAATCGTTGGGTAACCGCATTTGGTTTAAAATACTTGACGAAATTACCTGAAGCCATTGTTGAGATTAATGAGGTCAAAGAATATATCAAGAAGAACCCTCAAGTGAAGCATTTGGTTTATATGGATGATGCCATCTATTCGGGACGTCAATTAAGCGGGTATTTAGAAGCTTCAAATTGTGGACCAAGCCAAGTCGTGATAGCTCCTTTTTATCAATCCACAGGCATGACGAGATTTAATAAAAAAGTGGTTAAAATTCTGGGTGAACGTATGTTAACACCTGATGACTTGTATCAAAGTAAATTATGGTCTTTTGAGGAACGAACGTTTTTTAATGATACCTTTCCTCAAGATTGGTCTTCCCCCTCATCTAAAGTAGGTGTTTATTTTCAACATCGGATGGCAGATAGCGCTTCGACATTTTTAAACTCACTGGTATTTGACAAGTCTCTTATTCCAGAAGAACCTCTCAAACCCTACTACCAAAAGCCTTAATTGCCTTTCGGGCAGCGTAGTATTATTCAAAGAGTGAGAGTGAATGAGGTGTTTCATGCAAAATGGGGGCAGATATATTCTGCAAAGGGAGAATAGATTCTGCCAACGTAAGCTGAGTCACGGCACTGTTGTGGGGTGTGACATCCAGACCTTTAATGCAATCTTGATCTAAGGTAATACAATCTTTAATAGCAATTGTTGATGTAGATGTAGATTTAGAGAGAGGAACCTTTTGAAAGGAAGAGAGATCTAATTCAGCATCATCATTTACTTTAAAATTTTTCTCTAATATGGGTTGTTTCGCTTTTTCTAGAAAATGGACCATGTCTGGATGGTGATAACGATAAGCTAATTTTTGTGCCGAGTTACCGTTATAATCTACCATACGAATATCAGCGCCATGTTGCACAAGCAGTGATGCTATATCAATGTGGCCTTTTTGTGCAGCCAGCATAAGAGGTGTTTTGCCATCATTCGATCTTTGAATGTTAGCCTCCAACCCATTTTCTAGCAACAAAGAAGTGAGATCGGTATAACCATCGGTGACTGCCATCAGTAAAGCTTTTTTGCCATAAGTATGAATAAGAGAGCTTTGGTTAACATGATCAGTAGATAATAAGGTATAAATAGGCTTCAGATCATGCGTCTCCAGTGCTAATTTTAAAAAAGTTTCTGCTGCACGATAATGAATATTTAAAGAGGATGGATTAGGACTCTCTATTGTACGATCTGAGTAAGAGGGCTCTTTTTGTGTAAATTGATAAAGAGAGAAATCACGCAATTCGGAATCGTGCCCTAATGCATTATAAATGCGCTGACTAATCGTTTTGGAGGAATAACTCTCAAAAGGACCTTGCGCGTTATTGCAATCATAAAAAGTATAAGTACCTTCTGAATTAATATAAACGCTGATAGCGTGCCCACCTAATTTAGAATAAACCCCTAGATCAAGCCATGCATTTTTCCAGGAACTAGCAATCCGTAACATATCAGGCAGCACGGAACGATTGATCATATCTGTACTGACAAAGGCAAACACTTTATGTAGATCATTTTTGTTATCTTCAACGAATTGCCATTGTTCAGCTCTATGATCCTGGGCTAATTTACCGTTATCAAAAGATTTAGTGTTGAGATGTGAAAACCAAGCTACATCATTAATGGTTTGCTCAAATAATTGTTTACCATTGGCATATTTATTTTTTAAAGTTGCTGACATCCCATAATTACTATTAAGAGAATGAATATGGTTATCCCAGCGTGCGATATAGTTCAAGATATCTTTGAATTCTTGTCCCTTTTTGATGCCGTTGTAGTAAGAAAATAAAAAAGACCAACCATTACAGTCACCCTTTTCATTAAGGTATACCTCACGCGGCTTTCCCTCTTTCATGCCTATCTGAGAGAGATAGCTATTGAATTTGTAATGAATATTTGCTTGAGAAATATCATTATAGGAATGATGTTTGTAAGAGGGCATTGGCTGTTTTACCTGTCTTGTTCACCAAATAAGAGTTAGCAATCTTACAGTCAAGAACCGGATCTTGCAACCGTTTATCGTTAAAATTGTTGTGAATATCAGTATTTTTATTAAAATAAGGGTTAGGTAGCGAGGATATGCAAGCTTTGCATACTATAATATTATTACTTTTCTTGCTGTGGAGCTGTGGATAAGAAGCTATTGCCAAGTTTATTCATAGCGCGTTATACGAGTGCACTAACAGCCATATAACGCCAACCATAAACTGCGCCTTCGTTGTTATTAAGACGCGTGTTTTTTCACCCAAGCAATATATTGATCCATCCAGTTTTGGAAGAATTTTTTGTTGCTTGCACCGATATTCCCATCTGCATCGAATAGTTCTTCTTTTGCTTGAATATAAGCTTCGGGTTGGCCAAGGGTTTGTACATCCAAATAAGATAGAATATTACGCAAATGCTGTTGAGCCAGTGCCGTTCCTATTGCGCCAAGTGAAGTGCCCAACAAACCAGCTGGTTTACCCGCCCAAGCGTTTTGACCATAAGGGCGTGAAGCGTGATCGATTGCATTCTTGAGGACACCAGGAACAGAACGGTTGTACTCTGCTGTGACAAACAGCAAGCCTTTAGCGTCAGTAATTTCAGCTTTCAGTCGCTTGACCGATGCCGCTTGATTAGCATCGTCATCTTGGTTGTAAAGGGGCAAATCACTGATTTGTACTTGTTTAAATGAGAATTCCGGCGGGGCTAATTTTACAACTGCATTTGCTAGTTTACGGTTGAACGAATCTTTGCGAAGACTGCCGACAATGACAGCAATGGGGTATTGATTCATCGTAATTATCCTATAAAAGTTAGAAATGAATGAGATGATCTTTACCTTAACACAATTATAAAGAGAGGACTAAATGTTGCAAAGCAGCTTTCCTTTGAAAGCCAAATAGATGCAAGGTCAATTTGGATATGTAACAAAGTGGAGATGGGAAATACAGTTGAGAAAGTAATTGGAGGCTAGTGATGGGTGAGGGACTGGTCTGCAGACATGTATTTTTTTAAGAAACACAATACTGCAGGCCTAATCTTTTGTCCCTTTACTTAATGTAAAACAGCTTTACGTTTTTTATCGGTGTGTCCATCATCTGAATTGCGGGGTGTATTACCCGGTGTGCGCTCACGTTTATCTGCGCGCACCCAAGAAGTGGAGAGCGGTGGCGCTGGTAGAGGAACTTCCTCCATTTTTTGTGGCTCTTTTGACAAAGAGTTCCGTTTTGTATTTTCCAGAGCGCCAGCAATGAAAGCCTGCAATTTATCTGTACTTTTTCTATCCTTGCTTTGTCTTTCAGCTTCTACCTTTTCCTGTGCTAAAGATAAAACCTCACTATTTCCATAAAGCTCGGCTAACCCCTCAGCATCAAGAGGAGCATTTTTACCAGGCAAGAATTTTGTCATCAGTCCTTTTAATCCCGTTCCTTTTCTTTCGTACTTGGTGGTGGTTGCTTTAAGATCGGCACCTTCTCGCAGGACACATTCGAGTTGTTCCTGTAGTGCTTGTTTATTCTCGTTGGTAGAAGTCAGAAGTCGATGCAAGAGCGTTTGCTCATCAATCACCTCTAGCATAATAGGAGCCACAATTTTAGTGATTTGAATTTCGAGATTGAGAATGATTTCTTCTTTGTCCGCTTTGTTTGTATTAACAACATTATGTACTAACGGTACAGCGCATTCTTCAAAAAGAGTGCGTAAATTGGCTGCTGCATCCCGGTAGCTTCGCATGACTGGAGAATTTTCTTCAAACATTTTTTCAACGATGCTCAAAATTTCTGTTACCGCAACAATTCTTGATTGGATAGGTGTTAATTCTTTATCTAAATCAAGCAAGGGAGTGAGATCGGGAAGGGGATCTTTAATGATGATAAGAAGTAAATTATGGATCATTTCTTCGCTTTGAGTAATAAGCAGTTTAATTTGTTCAGGTGTTAGTTTGGTATTGCTTTCAATTAATTTTTGATCTAACTCTTTGAGCGTCTTTAAAACTCTTTGATAGACTGCGAACCAACTGGTTTGTGTTTCTCTCTTAAAACCTGCCTGAAATTTTTCAATAATAGCGGAAATTTGCTGAATTGTTGCTTTAAGCTGGAATAGAGACATACAAGCTTCCACTAGAGATTGGACGACAGTGACAGCTTGTGAATTCATTTTCGTTGGCGTGTATTGTTTGTTAGCATCATCAAGCGCTTCAACTAATGCATAAAAAGGGTTAATGGTTTGTGCTTTAGCAATTAAGACCACTTTTCGTTCTTTGGTTAAATTTTCTTCTTTGGGAGAATCTAACATCGGCACCCTAAAGAAATGCTCAAAGAATGCGTCACTGAAGACTATCTTTCCCTTTTTTGGAGATAATTTTTCAATTACGCTGTGAAAGAGAGGAAGAAACATCGGCACAACACATTTTGGAATAGTATAAAACAAGGCTTTTAGCTTATCTTCTAATTTAAGCTCCGAGGTCGATTTGGTCTTATACATATCCGCCACTTTTTCTTCATTAGAGAGCTTTCTTGCTCGAAGCGTTTCATCTAATTTTTGAGTAGGCGTCAAATTTTCCAATAATTTAAAGATTTCTTGGGTGTTTTTTTCTGTGGAAAAGGAAACTTCTGTTAGGAGCGCACTAGTCAATTGATAGGCAAACGATTTTGGATGAAAAACACCAGTGAGATTTTGAAGGAACTCAAAGTGTTTTTGTAAAATGATAGCATTAAATTTAGCAGCTTCATCATGTCCTAAAACATTGATGATACTTTTGGCTACAAATTGAAAAAAACCTTCCTGGGGCTCGTCCATCTGTACAAACTTGGTAAGAAAATCGTTTTGATCTGAAGTGAGATCATTAAAACCTAGTCTTCTAAAAGTTAGCATATCTTATTCTCCTGCATGTATGCCAAGTAAAATGAGCGTAACATTGGGAATCGCTATGCTGGATTATAAATTGTCAGTAAATTTTGTATGTCGTTTAAAAAACGGCATCAGTAAAAATATGTTCCACTCTTTGGGTGTGCTTTCTAAATAGTTGTTTTTTAGCGTCAATGAAAATGAAGAAAGTCTGTTTCACAATGGTGATAAGGAGCATGATGAGAGTACAATCTGCTTGCAGTAGAAGTATCAGTTGAGTTGTGGAGGCGCGGGATTTCATGAGTGATAAGTACACGAGTATAAAACAGCAAGTCGTAGTCTTAGTAATGACATTATTGCTGCCATGGGTGACACAGGCCCATGAAGATGTCCCTCCTCTGCCTGCTGAGGTATCGGCTTTTGTGCCAACAGATCATGATGTGATCAATTATACGGTTGGTGACTTAAATGGTGACGGTCGTAATGACGCTATCTTGGTTTTGAAAAAGCGCTCCCCTTTAAAACAATTGCCCGATGGTGTCCCTCTAGGACAACGTCCATTGCTGGTTTTACAACGCCAGATAGATGGTAAGCTGAAATTAGCCGCGCGGTGCGAGGAGGCGATAAAGTGCGAAGAATGTGGAGGCGTTTTTGGAGATCCATTTGAGGGTATAGAGACTAGCCGAAAAGGCTTTACCATTCTGCATTATGGTGGTTCGGCTTGGCGCTGGCGGGAAGATTTCCGCTTTGCATTCTCACGTCGAGATCAAACTTGGCAGCTCGTAGCGGTGGACACTTTAAATTACTATACGGGCGATCCCGAAAAAATGGAAGAACAGCACTACCGCCCCTCTCGCGATTTTGGCCTTATTAACCTAGCAGATTTCAATGTGGATAACTGGGAAGGCAAAGGGAAGTGAAGAAGAGGAGCCCTCTTGAGTGGCATTTAAAAGCGCGGACTTGCACAATAAATTTAAAGAGTGCTGTAATATTTAGCAGATTGTGTATTTTGATTAAAGAGCAGTATTATTCAAAATAGGCATGATTAAATTACGTTGTTGTATGGACTTTAAGAGAGCATACACCTTCGTTTTTTGATTGGAGTAAATAAAATGAAATATATCTTTCCTAGTGCTATTGGCTTTTTTTTAATGATTTTAAGTTTCTCTTCTTTTGCTGATAAAGTAATCATCACGGGTGAGCCTGTCGTGATTGAAAGGCAAGGAGATATATATGTTGCCCCTAAGACATTTAATCAATACAAATCTGAAACAGATTACCTCTATGTTACGATTGATAATGAAAAGAAAGTGTGTTACCTAGGAAAATATCCTGGCCTAAATTTAGATGCTTCAGACATAATTGTTGATATTGATGGCAAAAAATATACCTGGAAATGTTATACATATGATCCAAAATATTTTGTTATACAAAAGAGATAGTAATAAGAATGTATTCGATGAGTAGCGTTAGTCTGATAAAAACAACTTAACGTACTAAAGGAAATAGATTAGGAAAACTAGGATGGTAGAGGTTTTTTGTCTGGAATAAATTTTAATAATATTTTAAAAATTAATCTATAATAAAATACTATTTATACTATTCCTTAAGGGGGATCTATGAAGAATATCATTACCAAAGTAACAACGTTATTGCTAGTGGTTTTTAGTGCAAGTGCATTTGCAGAGAAATTTGTCATCACAGGTCAACCTGTTACACTTGAAAAGCAGGGAAGTGTTTATGTCACCCCTCAAAACTATAAATTAACGCCAGATTATCAGTATGTAATAATTGATGGTAAAGAACGTGCTTGCTTTTTAGATAAAAAAGCTGATCTTGTGAATCTGGATGTAGTTTCAATTAATGTTAAAGTGGGTTCGGATAATGCAATATGGAATTGCTACACTACTGATCCCACCTATTTTGTGATACAACGTTAAAATAGCGAGCAGCGTAAGTGTAAAAGGTCACTTACGCATTGCTATAAGTGTTTAAATCTTAAGTGATAGGCTGATTGTCACTTTTAGAGGTTTAGTTGTATTAAGAAATAGCACATGAAAAGCATCGTTTGTTTTTCCTTGGCGTAGCCGGTTCCGTGTGCTTGCTATCTGTAGTACCTTTTCCTATTGAAGTCTGTAATGGTAAGTAGACACGAGAGCCATTGGAGGGCGCAGGAACATCATCGGTTTTTGTTAATTCTTGTATAATTTCTTTCGCAGTTGGGTTCGGATTTAGGTGAAGCCAAAATAAAGGATCTTTTCCATTATCCACGCTTCCTTCGGCTTTGATGTTCCATTTTAATTTCCCTTTCACTTCAGGCTTAGAAACTAAAAGCTGCAACATTTTATTTCCCCAATCTTTAGAAGGAGAAGAGCTGACGGCTGCCTTTACAATAAGATGTAAAAGAGTAATGCCCTGATGAATTACATGCCCAGCCAAATTCCAATCGATTTGTTCTGCCTGTTTATTAGCTAAATTTAAAAGAGATTCTTTTGCCCATTCTTGATTATTTACTGCACACTGTGTGATTAACCAAATTGCTTTTTCACTGGAATAAGGATGAGGGGTTGTTGCACTCCAATCAATTATTTCCGGCAAATCTCTGCTCATTCTTTTTAAAATAATTTGAGAAAATTCATGCGTTTTTGAAATGGCAAAATAGACTATCCATGCAAAAACACTAGCATGTATTTTGCGTGAATTTGCATCAAGGAGGTCAATAACCCCTTCTACTAAAATATTATTCCAATCAACCTGATGAAAATTATCTACCGTGAGAAAGGATAAGAATTTATCCACATTTTCAAAGTTAATAGAAAGTTGCTGTTGAGAATTCAAAGAGAAGAAAGCTTTAGCAAGAGTAGCAAAGTCTGTTTGGGAAGAAGTAGGCCCGTTGTACTGCATAACGATTGACTCCAAATCAATGATCATACTACCAAATGGTATAGAATTGCTACAAGAGAGCCATGCGCTACTGATGTAGCGCTAGTATAAATTAGCCTTAATTGAGTTAAGGAGTGGCTCTTTTAGTAAATTTATCGATTAATACCCCGTCATTTAATTGCTTAGAGGCTAAAGCACCATAATACTCTCGTGGGTGAGCCCAAGCCGCCTTATTGAAGAGCGATAAAACTTGTTCCCCTGTACTCTCAGCTGCTTTAAGACCTGCTTCAAAACTTTGTTGCTGAAATGTATTTAATTCTGCAACGGTGCTACGCAATTCGTGATAACTATCTAATTTATACCAATCACGAGCTCTATTAATCGCATCAGCGCCAAGCCAAGCTGTAAGACCTATCAACCCAGTGCCAAAGACACCCATACCAACTTTCAAGGCGATATAAGAGATTGGGAAAGCAGCAAAGTTAAGGATTCTTTTATACCAAGAACCTTGGAGTTCTTCTTTTATTAGAGTCAAATCCTCGTTTAAGGAAGTGATGAGTTCTGCAAGTCTTGGTAGAGGGTATTCTTTATTTTCTCTTTCACTTAAAATTTTATCAATTTCAGTAACACTTTCTTCCTTTAATTTTAGAAGATATTTTTTAAGCGCGGTTAATATCGGGGTCAAAGTGAACAATGTCTGCAGTTTGAGTATTTGACGGCAATTATTTAGAATTTCTAATTCATTTTTCCAATTTTTTTCCTCTGTCGCAACTGTGGAGAGTTCACAATATATTTGATTTACTTTTTCATAAAGATTTTGAAAAATATATTTTGAATTTTTTTCCTTAAGTTGATACTCATTATAAGCCTTTTTAAGATCTTCTATATCATGTGGCGCAAGATGAGGAGAGGTTTTATCAAAATTATCAATTATATTTTGAACATATGGAGGAAAATGTGCCGCAGCCTTTTCTATTCTTTGTTTATCTATATGTTCAAAAAATGTGTTATATTCCTTCTGCCGGCCCTCAAGTGTGCTTGCTTCGCTTAGTCTCCTCATCAACTCTGCAAACGTTTCTTCGTTCATTTTTCTTTTAAAAATAAGGTGTATATGATCTTTGGGTAACTGCTCTTCAGGGTGAAATATCTTATGTCTTGGATCATAACCGTCTTGAATGCATTCTAAAAGGTCGCGATTTTTTTCTAAAAAAGTACCTAATTCACTGGCAGCTCCTTTTCGTTGCCATAAAGTCATGTATTGCTCAGAAATGCTGACATAAGAAATTAAAGAATGGGCGGCTTTTACTTTATAAATAAACATGAAAAAATCCTCAAAAATAAGCAAAATAACTAATTTTTTAAAGTGTGAACGATTGTGCACTCTAAAATGCAATAGACTGTCAGTCAACAATTTTGATTTTTTCAGGATAATCGGTATAAGAAAAACGACGAGTGAGATGTTCAATAAGTAAAAAGTAAGGGGAAAAGAGAGATTTTCGAAAAAGTGTAGTTCCTCGAAGTATGACATAGGTGGAGGTAGTGTTCACTAAGATTTATTTTCAAAAAGCTTCAATCGTCTTGTACTGAAAATATTTTCATTATAGTGAGTAAAAAGATGGTAATCAATCACTTACAATTGAACTATAGTTCTATTGATATTATTTCATCTGTTTGATTCAACAAATGCTCGCAGCGTTCATAAACCATTTTTCGATATTTTTCAAAGTAATCATTTTCATCTTTATTTTTAATTACAATCTTTATCTGATTCTCTAATGCATCTTTTAACTTAGTGATCATATATTTAAGACGGTTTGCTACCAAAAAGCGAGATAAGAGACAACTGTCAGCAAAGTCTGCTATTTGATACGCATTAACAGTATCATCATCAAAGGCATCTCCAAGCGCCATGGCCATTTCTTGTTCAAAATATTCGTACATTTTGATATTGACCAAGTCATAAAATGGAGCAAGTGATATGCCTTTAACACCAATAAAAAAACTAATGTTCTTACCATGCGCATCATAGTTGAAAACTAAAATATTGAATAAGGCCCAATCAAGTATTTTTTGCTTTGTGAGTGCTGGATTGATACATTGATTTGAAAAATAAAATAATTTTGAGTAGCTTGCACCATCACGAATATGTGCCACATCTCTTCCACTGCCAAAATTGCGTTCGTACTTATATTCGGGTGGTATATTTAGTGCTTGACACCCATCGATGATATGTCGACGTTTCACGTGAGACATGGTAACTAATTGCCTATCAAAGCGCTCAACAAGTAAGGCAGAATGGTTCCCAAAATACATTAATTTTACATTTGCCACGGTTATCCCACAATATTGAGCTAATTGCATCGTAATATATTCATTAAGTGCCAAATGAGATAATTTTTGTTTCTCAAACTTTAGAATATAGGTTGAACATAATTTCCCTTCACCGAAGCCTATCTGACCCTTTTGATTTAAAATAATATTAATTTTATCTTGCACACCCGCAACAGAAAGTCGGGGTTTCCCATCCCAGATGAGCAGACCGAAATCATCTCGATCATCTAAACGTTGTTTCATTTCCTCCTCAGGTATAAGTCTAAATGCCCCTTTTTTAGGCAAAGATTGTCCTGTAGGCAGGATAACCAATGAACCAGGAATATCTAAGCCTAGTGCTCGAATAAGACCAAAGGTATTATTTTTACTTAAATGAAAACAATCTATTAATTCGTTTAGGGCATTGCCTTCTGGCAGTAAATTACGCAAAAATCTTTGGACATTAATTGATGGAATGTTACCCACTAATGGCAGGTGGGGTGAGACAGCGTAGCCAGATTGTTGCCAAGTTTGATTGTAATGCCAAAACAGTTGGTCATCTTTTAACATTATTTTGGCAATTCTATCTTTGCCTAAAATGACATCTAGACTTAATTTATTGCCAGTCATCCTCAACCTCATTATTAGTAGCCCAAGGTGATATACAGAGCTTTATGCCTAGTCCTGAACATATCTTTAATATAGTGTTCATTGTATTCGTTCCTTGCCCGTGCTCAAGATTCATCAATGTTTCCTTGGCCACGCCACACAGAAGAGCTGCGTCTTCTAAGCGTAAATTGCTTTGTGTGCGTCTTGCTCTCACTGCTTGCCCTAATAAGGTTAGGGTTAAGCTCTGATTTAAATCTGGTGTTGGGATGGCTTTGACTTGTTTGGTCATAAAAATCCTATTAGATTAGACTTTATTACGTTTAATCTATCAATTTACCTATAATCCTATTGTATTAGGATTATAGGTAAAAAACAAGCGTTTAGGAGATAAATCCTATTATAGTAGGATTATTTAAGAGGGTGTCAGCTATACCTGACTTCATTCAAAACCTCTTAATTTTCTTTAAAGTTCGCTTTCTCTTAAGCTTGCGCCAAATAGAGAGTCTAAACTCTTTATTTTATCTAGACTTGCCAATCCGAACAGAAGATTTGTTCTCAGAGGCAATTACAAACGCCTCTAAGACAGCGCCTTCATCTAAAAACGCTTGCGATTTACTTCTCAGAATTGATCTGTTGCTTCATCTTCTTGGTTAAAGAGTTTTGGCGATATGTTCATTTCGCGCAATGACTCTGGCCGCTTAACGTCTATCTCAATAATTCCCATAAACTATACTGTTAAGATATGGACAAACCTAATCACAAATTAGTTTTTTAGATAAATAAAAATAAGTGGTTGTCGATTGTAGCAGTACAAATCATGGAATGATTAAATGCAACTTACTAACATTACCTTGCAAATACTACAAGTTTTAACGGTTCTTTTGCTCTCACCTTTACTGCAAGGCTTTATTACGCAATTTGAAGCAAAAGTAAAACGAGCGCAAGGACCAGGAATATTGCAGCCTTATAGGGATTTATGGAAATTATTTCATAAACAAATTGTTATTCCAGAAACAGCATCTTGGATCTTCTGGTTAGCGCCAATTGTTGCTTTCACCACTGTGATGACAGTTCCAATCTTAATACCGGTTTTAACTGATTTTCCATTACCTCTATCTGATATGGGAGATATTTTAGGTGGAGGACTAATTTTAACGTTAGGCTCCTTTATGATCCTCTTGGCAGGGTTAGATACAGGAAGTGCTTTTGGGGGAATGGGCTCAAGTCGTGCGGTGATGTTAGCTATCCTTGCCGAGCCTACTTTAATTTTGATTTTTATTGGGATTTCCTCTCTTGCGAAAGCCATGTTGCCTTTTGTTGTGAATCATTTGCTTACTGAAAATATTGCAATCTATTTCAGCCCGGCCAATTTATTTTTAGTTTCAGCGTTTTTTATTTTACTATTGGTAGAAACCGATCGTTTGCCATTTCACTCCTCAACTCAAATTGAAGTTTATATGATTGATGAGGCAAGAATATTAGAATATTCAGGACCATTGCTTGCTTTATTAAAATGGGCTTCTATGATGAAGCAATTCATTCTTTATACTATTTTCTGCAACGTTTTGACTCTCCCTTGGGGACTATCACATCGTGGAATGGCATTAGGAGTAATAGGCTCAATTTCTGCTCTTTTAATTAAGTTTGCTTTAGTTGCTTCAGTTGTTGTTGTTGTTGAAACAATGCAGTCGCGGTTACGTTTTTATCGTTATCAAGAACCGCTGGCGGTTTCTTTTTTACTCGCGGTTTTAGCGATTATTACAAATCAATTAGGGATAGCGCATGTTGCAACTTGATCCTTTAGCGAGTTCAATTTTTAGCTTGTTGATCATCATTAGCTTATTGCTAAATTTTGTTATTTTAGGTTCACATTGGCTTCAAAATTATGTCTATGCTTTTACTGCAGAGTCTTGGATTATCTCTGCTTTGTCTGCAGGAATTGGTTATTATGCTAAAAGTCCTGAACTATATCTGATTGCGGCGCTTACAATGTTATTTCGAGGTATTATTTTACCTTGGCTCATTACTAGAATGGTAAATCGCTTGGAAATTAAAAGAGAGCTTCATTCATTACTGCCTCCTAGTTCAAGTTTGATTTTATGTACTTTACTTGTCGTCTTTGCATTTTTAGTCTCAACGCATCTCGCAGAATTAATGGGTTTGACTGATCACATAATTCTTTTAGCAATCATTGCTATGCTAGCGATTAATTTAATCGGATTTTTGCTCTTATCTATTCGTGATCAAGCTATTAGTAAGGTCCTTGCTTTATTAGTGCTTGAGAACGGCATATTTCTAGGTTCAATATTTCTTATTCCAGGTATGCCATTATTGATTGAATTGGTGATCTTGTTTGATTTGCTGATTGTTATCATTAGTTTTAGTATTCTCATTCGCTTTTTACAATCACATGTGGGAAGTACCAGTACTCAAGAACTTAAACGATTAGTAGGATGAAATGTTAAAAAATCTGTTAATGGTCATGTTGGCAATGCCAATCATAGCAATAATAATATCACTTATTTTTAAGCATCAACGAATTTGTGAACTGTCAAATTTGGTTGCTAGCATTGTTTCATTACTGGTAGTTTTACCGTTACCTTTTCTAAGTTTACAAGGGCCATTTTACTTTTTTTCAGATTACATTATTTTAGACTCATTAAATGCTTGGGTGTTAGTCTGCGTTGGTATTGTCTATTTTCTTTCATCGATATATGCCGTTGGCTATATGCGAATGCTTCATGATGGCGGACCATTAAATTATTTTTATGCACTTTTTTCAGCATTCGCACTAGTGATGTTTCTTGCTCCTTTAATGAATAATATAGCTGTATATTGGATAATGATTGAACTGACAACCTTGGTCAGTACATTTTTGGTTAGCTATTTTCAATATCCAGAAAGTATTGAAGCTGCCTGGAAATATATTGTTATTGTTTCAGGTGGGATAAGCTTAGCTTTATTAGGGATAGTATTATTGTATTGGGGAGGTACATTTGTTTTAGGACCAACATACAGCTTATCTTGGTCTAGTCTTAAAGAAATAGTGCCACATATTCACCCTGTACTGCTTACGCTTGCTTTCTTACTTGTGCTTGTGGGATTTGGTACGAAGGTCGGGCTTGCCCCAATGCACACTTGGCTTCCAGATGCTCACAGTGAAGGACCAGCGCCAGTTTCGGCTATGTTATCTGGTGCTTTGTTAAATGTGGCAATGCTTGGTATTGTCAGATTTACCATGATTTTGAATAATACATCCATAAGCAATCTTGTCAACGTAAGCCTCATAGTACTTGGACTTTTCTCCCTTATCATTGCAGCGCTATTTATCATTAGGCAAAAAGATATCAAACGTTTAATGGCATATTCAAGCGTAGAACATATGGGGGTTTTGGCGCTAGGATTTGGTTTTGGTGGACCACTAGGGATAGCGGGAGCATTGTATCATATGCTTAATCATTCATTAAATAAGTGCTTAATGTTTTTTGGGGCAGGCAACGCTATGCATTTATGTGGAACCAAAGAAATAAATAGTATGCGAAATATTTTGAAAAAGGTCCCATTTTCAGGGGGGATTTGGTTGGCAGGTGCTATTGCCATCACGGGCTCACCACCATTTGCATTGTTTTTGAGTGAAATAACTGTGTTGCGTGCAGGTATGAATGCTTCTCGCATTGTGCCTGTTCTAATACTAGCTGTTATTTTGATTGTGATATTTTGCGGTTTTCTTAATCATTTTTGGAAAATGTATTTTGAAAAAACCGAAAATATCGAAAGTCATCAACTGAAAATTTCACAATGGTGCACCATTCCGATGGTGTTGGCAATTATACCTCTTTTAATATTAGGGATCTGGTGGCCTCAATCAATTTGGGATTATTTTATGCAAATTGGTATGCAGCTTGGGATAAATCCGTGATGAAAGGAACGATTGAAAAGCAAATTTCAAAGAATGATCTTGTTAGTATTACTGAATATATACGCAAGCATGGTGCAAGAATGCAAATGGCTTATGCATGGCACCCTCATAATCAAGCTTATCCAGAAATCATTTATGTGGGAACGATGGGTTCAAGAAAACCTTTTCAGGTCTGGCGCTTGCCCTTAGAAAAAAGCAAGCAAGTCCCCTCATTAGCAAACCTTGCGCCGCTTTTAAGTTGGCATGAACGAGAAATAAGAGATTTATTTGGTATTGAATTTTTACACCATCCAGAACCTTATCCTATGGTATTGCATGAGGGGGGCAAATCGACGATATCTCCT
This sequence comes from uncultured Gammaproteobacteria bacterium, assembly GCA_963803015.1. GTDB lineage: Bacteria > Pseudomonadota > Gammaproteobacteria > Berkiellales > Berkiellaceae > Berkiella. The sequence goes on from CAWDKV010000003.1 coordinate 318,124, forward strand.
ATGAGTCCAGATTATCCACCTCAAAAAATACTACCTTTCTCATTTGAGCCCTGGCAATTACCTAAATTTGAAAATGAGAATATCCAACAACTCCCGTTTGGACCTGTGCGAGGAGCGATTTGTGAATCGGCTCAATTTACTTATTTCTATGCTGGCGAATTTATATTACATTTTTATCAACGTTTATTCTTTAAACACCGAGGGATGGAAAAAAGATTTGAAGGGCTCTCACTTGATTTAGGTGTCATTTTAGCTGAGCGAGTTTGTGGCGTAAGTTCTGTGGCACATTCATTAGCATTTTGTCAGGCTGTAGAAAATGCGTGTGATTGTGAGGTTCCAGAAAGAGCAAAACAATGGCGAGTCATATTGGCAGAACTTGAGCGTCTTTATAACCATCTTCAATATTTAGGGCATTTATGTCATACCACGACACTTAAAATAGGTGAAGTACAAGGTAAGCTTTTAGAAGAAAGAGTTAAGCAACTCAATGCGAAAGTTACAGGTAGTCGTTTTTTAAGAGAAATTATCACGCCAGGAGGGCTTAGAAAAGAGCCACAAGCGAAAGAGATAGAATCAACACTAAATGTATTACATAAAGATATTAAAATATATTGTGAAGAACTTTTAGAAACATACAGCCATCTTGATAGATTGATTGGGACTGGCATTTTAACAAAGAAAGCAGCTTTTGAAGATGGATCAACAGGACCTGTTCTTCGAGCTAGTGGGATCAAATATGATTTCCGTCATGATCATCCTTATGCAGCATATGCAAATCAGCAATTGACAGTTCCTATTTCAGAAAATGGGGATGCTAATGCCAGAATGAGCGTTCGCATCATGGAAATCGAAGAATCAATAAGGTTAATTAAAGGCATGCTTGTTGTATTAAGGACAGGTCCAATCAAATCTGATTGTATTTCTACCCCCTATGCTGAAGGTTTAGGTTGGGTTGAATCCCCACGAGGCGCTTTATTCTATGCAATTCATTTAGATGGTGCGGGTAATTTAGCAAGGGTAAAGATCAACTCACCGTCATTTTCCAATTGGCGGGTTTTTCCTTCGACGGTTCATGAAAGTAATATGATGGATTATGCGATTAATGAAGCAAGCTTTGGTTTAACCATAGCAGATTGTGATCGATAAAGAGGTGGATGAATGCCTATTTGGACTTTAATTGGACTACTAAAAGGAAAGGCCACAACACCATGGCCTCTTAAGGAAGGAGAGACGGGGCAAACCGATGTTTTAGGTATGCCACGATTTCAACCAGATAAATGTATGACAAATTGTGATCGCTGTGTCGCTGCTTGCTTGCCGAAAGCAATTTTTAGGTTAGATCCTAACCTTCCTGTTGAGGTTGATTATGGGAAATGCATTAATTGCCAACTTTGCACAGAAGTATGTCCAACACAGGCCTTTATACCATCAAACGATTGGGCATTTGGAGTTCGAGATCGTCAAGCGTTGATTTGGCGAGACAAACCAGAAGTAAAGGAAGAAAAAAATACGAATACTTCAGGGTTTAAACGTAGTCTCCATATTCGCCATGTTGATGCCGGTTCTTGTAATGGATGTGAATCTGAACTGAGTGCGCTCAATAATTCATTTTACGACATGGAGCGATTAGGCTTTTTCTTTACAGCATCTCCCCGTAAAGCAGACTTACTTCTTGTTACAGGACCTGTCACTTATGCCATGCATGATGTTGTGATTGAAACTTATCAAGCAATGCCAAAACCCTGCTGGGTCATGGCAGTGGGAACATGCGCTGTTTCAGGAGGATCAAATGCCGGAGGTTATGCCTGTCATCATGGTCTAGAAGGTATAATACCCGTTGACGTTTACTTGCCAGGATGTCCGCCAAATCCTGCATCATTAATCACAGCCTTAATGATGTTCCTAGAGCGCATGCCTCAAAAGGTGCATGGGGGACAGATAGTCAATGATACTCTTTAAACTTACATTTTGTTTTTGGACATTAGTTATTTTATTGTGCGCAATTCGAAAGATCCCCTTGTTTATATCACAAATTTTATTAGTGTTAGGTTGTGTAATTTCACTATTTGCTGCAATTTATATTCTACCAATGGACACAGCTACTATTTCTTTGCCATTTAACATTGCTAATCAGCAAATTTCCTTCACATTAAATGCTGCTGCATTATGGTTGTTTGGCTTTGGTATATTTCCTGCTTTATTTGCCTGTATTTTAAGTAATAAAGTCCAAGATTTATCTGCTCGTCGTTTTTGGATGGTGGGAGTGAGTTGTGCTTTATTAGGCGCTTTTGGCGTATTTGGTTTGCAAGACGGCGTTTCATTTTTAATTGCATGGGAATTAATGGGTTTTGGCAGCGCGCTAATGCTATTAGCAGAAAATAAGAGCACCGAAACAGGGTCGTCTGTATTATTTATGTTGGCATTACTTGAAGTTGGCTCCGTCGCCTTACTCGTTGCATTTTTGTTGTTAAGTAATGATGGTTCGAATATGAATTTTGCAACTTTCGCTGAAAATGCACAACATTTTTCTACCAGTAAGCAATTGTTTGTTGGTATTTTACTCATCATAGGATTTGGCGCAAAACTAGGACTTCTCCCATTTTATGAGTGGTTGCCTAATGCTTATAGTACAGGGAGTGGCGCAACAGGTGCTATATTTTCTGGCGTGATACTTAACGCAGCATTTTTTGGTTTAGTTCGCAGCTTGTTGGTTTGGCTTGGGAGTCCCACTCAAAGCGTAATTTTGGGCATAATCGTTGTAATGGTTGGTGTGCTTACCGCAGTGCTTACTATCTTGAATGCATTTCAGCAAACAGATTGGCGTCGCTTGTTAAGTTTATCAAGCGCTGAAAATGCAGGAATAGCGGTGACTGCGCTGGGAGCCTCATTATTATTTCGTCAAGAGCAGCTCTATAATTTATCAGCTTTAGCAGGGGTCGTTGCTTTAATCCATATTGCTGCTCATAGTCTGGCTAAGGGCACTTTATTTATAGCCATAGATGGTGTGTTTTGCAGTAACAATAGCTATGAAATCCAACAAAATGCCGTGTTAAAAAAGCTTGGATGGCTATTTGGAGTGGGCGCATTATTTGCAGTAATGAGTCTATCGGCAATGCCGCCACAAGCAGGATTTGTTAGTGAATGGTATGTGTTTCAGACAATCTTTAATGGTTTTAATTTAAATCAATTACTAGGAAAATTTACTTTAATTATCGCGGGTATTGGTATAGCACTGACTGCAGCAATTGGATTGGCAACTTTTGTTAAAGCTTTTGGCGTGGGTTTGTTGGGAGCAAAAATTGATCATTCAGTACGGGTTCCTTTTCGAATGAGAATATCCGTCTTCATCTTAGGTATCTCTATCCTTTTGCTTGCTATCGGTATGCTGAAATGGATTGAAGCGCTTAGCGTTGTTTCGATAAAATGGTTTAATTTTGACGCTCCAGCACAAATGCATGTGGACTTTTTACTGATACCATTAAGTAATCATTTTGCATTTATTTCACCTACTTTATTAGTAATTGTCACGCCAATACTCGCTTTATTGCCTATAGCATTAATACAATTAAATTTACGATACCCAATCAAAAGAGTGCCTATATGGTATGGTGGATTAAAACAAAATCCAAAACATGTGGCGACGACGGCATTTACTTTTGCAAATGCCCTTCATAATTTTTATAAATTTATTTATTTCCCTAAACATTTGGTTACAAAAAAATATCGAGGGAAACCTTATTTTATTGAAAGTTTGACTTTTACACATGAAATAACCGAGGTGTTTCGAGTTTATTTGTTTCAGCCTGTTGTTGCATCTGTAGTGTACATTTCAGAAAAAATAAAAATATTTCAATCTGGAAATTTAAATTTTTATAACGCTCTTATTGGAGGGTTATTTATTTTGATATTGTTGGTTGTGATGTTTTTTTAATTTATACCCTTCCCAGATGAATTTTCGGCGTTGTTGCCTGCGCTCTTTCACCCCAGTCACGTACCAAAGCGTACGCTCCTGGGGCTTCAGGAGCTTGGCGCCTAACCGAAAAATCATCTGCTTTGGGTATACATAACATTAATGGTCATATTTTATTCTTCATTTTTTTGTAGGGGTTTTTAAATAGTGCATTTTCTCCGAGTTCAATCCCAATCTCTAAAAGCCTATTGTATTTAGAAATGCGCTCGCCACGGCATACAGAGCCCGTTTTTATTTGATTAGCTCCCATGGCTACAGCAAAATCAGCGATAAATGAATCGTTTGTTTCGCCAGAACGATGTGAGATAATATAGTTCCAACCGGCGTTTCGGCAAAGCTTAATTGCCTCAATTGTTTCAGTGATTGTGCCGATTTGATTCGGCTTGATCAAAACGGCATTACAAGTATTTTCCTGAATGCCACGAGCAATATATTTTTTGTTAGTACAAAATATATCATCACCAATAATTTGAATTTTATCACCTAAAGTGGCTGTTTGTTCACGAAAGCCTTCTCAATCATCTTCGGCCAATCCATCTTCAATTGAGACAATGGGATATCTATCGATCCATTCTTGATATAAGGTAGTCATTTCGGTGCTAGTTTTATATCCTCGATTGCTTTTATGTAAATGGTATTTATTTTTTTCATAAAAGGAGGATGCCGCGGAATCTATTGCTATGGCAACATCTTTTCCGGGCTCATAGGATGCAGCTTCAATTGCGTCTATCAATAAATCACAAACCTCATTATCGTTGAAAAATATTTTGGGTGCGAAGCCGCCTTCATCACCGACATTTGTTGTATATTTGTTATCTTTTAAAATCTTTTTTAAACTATTGAATACTTCAACACAATAGCGTAAACCTGCGGAAAAAGTGGGTGCGCCAATTGGTACAATCATATATTCTTGAATATCAAGGTTGTTATCGGCGTGTTTTCCACCATTCAAAATATTGACCATGGGCATTGGCAAGTGTTCTACTTTATTGTTTCCAGCTAGATACTTATAAAGTGGAAGGTTTGATACTTTAGCACCAGCACGAGCCATCGCTAAAGATACGCCTACGATAGCGTTTGCACCTAAGTTCTCCTTATTGGGTGTTCCGTCTAAATCTATTAACATATTGTCAATATTTTTTTGATCGCATGGATCAAATCCTTTCATTTTTGGTGCTATAATTTGATTAATATTATTTATAGCTTTCAGCACACCATTTCCGTTGTATCGACTTTGATCATGATCTCGTAGCTCGTGAGCTTCTTTTTTTCCTGTCGATAATCCGGAAGGAACTGAGGCTTGAGACATGATGCCGTTATCCAATTGCACATGGACTTGTATTGTTGGCGTGCCTCTTGAATCTAAAATTTCGAACGCATTGATTGACTGAATGCGTGTGCCCATAACCGAATTCCTTTTAATTAATTTATTCTCAAGAGCGCAATGTCGCCAATAGTCGCTTTGGGTACTGTAATAAATGTAAAGCTGTAAAAATATCAGAAACTACAATATCAGCTGCAAGTATGGTTGCAATCGCAGTACCTTCTTTACCTAGTATAGCAATACCTAGTGATGCTTCCTTAAGCATATATTCGTCATTTTGCCCATTACCAATAGCAACAGTTTCTTTTGAGTGTAACCCTCTGAGATAATTTTGTTTCCCAACAGCTTGGTCTTGAGGCGGCAAAATTGTTAATTTGCCATTTATGCCAGCAAGTTCGTGCTTGACAGTACCGAAAGTATCTCCAGTAAGAATATGTATTTGTACCTTTTTAGCCAATTCATTTAATAGGGGCATCACTCCTGTAATGAGAGAGCCATCTAGAGCAAGAGTACCATTATAATCCAATATAAGATGGGATATCTGAAGGTTTTCAAACCCTGGAATATTAATTTCTAACATATTTTCCTCAAATTGATTAGTTATTTGTTTGGGGCTTTTTTTATTTGAGCGCTCTTTCTTTAGAGATATCTTTCAACTTTTTAAAGGTTGGACAGGTTGCTGTACAACTGTAAAATGATAATGTTTTTAAATTATAGCTTCATTGATAGTAACTAAACGCTATTCTCAAGTAAAAGCTTCAATCGTCTTGTACTGAAAATATTTTCATTATTGCGAATAAATATTTAATAATTATTTTCTATTTGTCGATAAGATAATCTTTAATGATTTTTTTCTAAAGTGAGGTTAAAGATGGCATATGAATCATTCATTTGATTGCATTGACCCAAATGAAAAAGTGGTTAGTTATTGGCTATTTGGAATAACCTGACATGGAAAATTTAAACTTAAACCTGTTTGCTGAAATAAATGCTGGTGCAACCTTAGAAGGTTATCGATTATGGCTAGCAATTTTTGCAGCTAAATATCTTGTTTTTTTAATAGTAGCATTTTTAATAGGCATGTGGTTTTGGGGGGCTCGAAATCAACGTATAGCTTTATTAATAGCATTTATTTCCGTATTAAGTGCGTTATTAATGAATGGGTTAATCAGTTATATTTGGTTTCATCCTCGTCCTTTCATGATGGATGTTGGACATACTTATCTTGTTCATGCACCTGATAGCTCATTTCCCAGTGACCATGCTACGGTCTTATTTACAATAAGCTTGGTGTTTTTATTTCGACAAGGCATGCGCATGATGGGAGTTGCGATGCTATTATTAACACTTTTGATTGCTTGGGCACGTATTTATGTTGGTGTGCATTTTCCATTAGATATGTTGGGGTCACTCATTGTCGCTCTCGTATCGTCTGGAAGTGTGATGAGTCTTTCGCCTTTTATCGAGAGCCATTTATTTTTTAGCATTGAACAAGTTTATCGGAATATTTTCTCAAAGGCGATTAAATTTAAATGGGTAAAAAATTAAGATAAAGTAATTAGAAGAAGATGCCTGATTAAGAATGGAGTGAAAAAAATAAGAGGCCCATGTTATAGAACACGAAAAGGGAAAGCATAATAATGCCTGCCTTTTTTCCCATCTTCCCTTTTTTCCAAAAAATCAATATCAAGCCAAAAACCATAACAAAAAGCCATGAAAAGGCATAGTAGAGGGTAAATAGATCTAAAGTAAGTGGTCTTATCATGGCAGAAAGTCCAGTGATAAAAGATAAGTTCAGAATATTGGCGCCAACAATATTCCCAATAGAAAGATCTGCTACTTTCTTTTTCGCGGAGGTGATGGCGGTTACAAGTTCAGGTAGAGAAGTGCCGACTGAAACGGCAGTAAGGCCAATGATCAGTGAAGGAATTTTGAGGGCTTTGGCAATTTCGATACCAGCGTTAACAAGGAGCTTGCTTCCCACAATGACAAGCACTGCTCCAAGTAGGAACATCATCAAGGCTTTTGTTAAAGAGATATTTTCTTCAGGAGAGGATATTTCAGGCGTTATCTTGACTTTTTTTCGTTCGATAATAGCTCGCAAACTATTAAGGCTCAAATAGGCTACTGCCAGAATAAACAAAATGGTACCCCCTTGGTGAGTTATTTCAAGGTCCCAAGCGAACAGTAGGACAAGAACTGCAGATAATAACATCCAGAGAGCGCGTCTCCTGAAATCCGCTACATCTATTGTTATTGGTACTAAGATTGCGGATAGACTGACAATAAGACCGATATTGGCGATAGCAGAACCCACGGCATTTCCAAGAGCTATTCCAGCATCCCCCATATAGCTTGCAGTAGTCGATACCACAAGTTCAGGCGCTGTTGTAGCAAGACTGACGATGGTTCCTCCGATAACAATTCGTGGAACCTTGAGTCTACTGGCAATAGCAATACTTGAATCGACAAAGCTGTCTCCTCCTTTGAGTACGAGTAATAAGCCGAGAAGAAACAAAGGAATGTTTAAGAGCATAAGATCAAGAAACTCCATGTATAAATCGACTCAAACTCCAAAAATAGATAGAGAATAGCCTACGATCCTAAATTTGAGCATAGCGTACATCATTAAATTCTGGAACTGATTGTTTTAGTAGATTTTGATACAGAGTTAACTACACTACATTTGCGGAAAAAAAGATCTTAACAAAGTGTGGTAATTAAGCCACTGTTTACTTTTGGCTAGGGGTATCTTTGTCTGCTTTCCACGTCTTGTCTGGGTTGAAGCTTTTGATCTGCGGGATCAAAGAGGCCGTATTGGGACCAAGATTTTTTTCATAGACAACACCATCGTGACTTACTATAAAAGTCATAATGCCTGAGTTGCCATAAGTTGCTGGCCAAGCAATCAGTGCATGACCACCAACCATCCTACCATCTATAACATAATCGTAAGCGCCATTTTTTGCATCTTTTCCTTGGCTCTTCAGAATACGGTAATAATAACCATGATAAGCATTTTGCGTATTGCCATGTTTGTTTTTGCCATAGCCTTCCAAGCTTGCTGTCGCGTAAAGCTCACCAAGGGGGCTGGGTGGTTCACCTTCTTTTACGGGGTAATAAAGTCCATCCCTCTTATTTGGTGAACTTAAAATTTTCTCAGCATAACTGGGGAGCTTATTTTTTTGATGATTATTGAGATAGTATTCCCTTTGCGCATCGACATATGCCAACATGGATTGCATTGTCGCAAGTTCATTACGTCCGATCCGACGATTGATAATTTCTTCTTTGCCAGCTGGCGTGTCAAAATACCAACTATTTCCTTCTTTCATTAAAGGGATAGGGAATATCCATGCATTTTTTCCGACGGACAATATAGATTTTGTTTCGTTTATTTTTTCAACTTTGTTGGCCTCTTCATAGGCTTTGATAAAACGTTCACGCGTTTTGCTGTCTTCTACCGGATCACCTGATTCTATGATTGATTTTGATTCTGGCCCTAATATTTGAATTAATTTATTAGGGTCATGATCTTTGGCAGCAGTGACAAGCATTTTGATTGCTTCATCAGGTGAGCTAAAATGGATTTGTTTTTCTGCTTGTTTTCCAAATGCAATACTGGAAGAGAGAAGGCAAGCAAGAAATGCAGAAATAAAGCAGCGAGCAAGAGATCGGCTCATTTTCATAGTGGGTCTTTCCATTATGCGTTTAACTAAAAAATTATCTTCTTTCATTATAAAATCTCCATAAGGTGATATTAACGACGTCCGCCGCCTCTGCGCCCACCACCACCTCTGTGCGCGACGCCGCCACCATTTCGAGCATGATCAGCAATAGATTGACGGCTAGCCGCTCCTCTATTACTGAAATCTCTTACCTCGGCTCCTTGATTTATACCATCGAAAGCGGTTGGTCGTTGGATATTTGCTGGTCGATTGAGAGCAGCATGATTCGATGCACGTTGTTGTTGACGCCGCTGCTGAGCCTCTCTTTGTTGCGTTTTTTCTTGTTGTAGCTGTTGTCGTTGTTGTAACTGTTGTTGCCGTTGTTGTTGCGCCATTTCTTGTTGTGCTTGTTGTTGGCGTTGTTGCTTAGCTAAAGTCTCTTGCTGTGCTCTTTGAGTGACGTGCTGCTGATCTGCTTGCCATTGTTTTTGAAATTGTTGTTTTTGTTGAGCAAGGGATTGTTGATTAGCAATATTTTGGGCACGTTGGCTGGCTTGTTGATCTCCTCGATTTACCCTTTGTCCACCTTGATTAATGCGTTCATTGCTGCGATTTAAGTTTTCTGCTTTGGCAAAATAGCTGCTCGGTGTATTGATATCTGCACGCTCAAACCATTTCGGCTCTTGCCCAGGACGGCCTCGAAAGTCTTGACGTGCTTGCATATTTTTGAATTGATCACCTTGATATTTTTGCAGAGTAGCATAATCGCGATACTGGACTCCTTTGCGGTGTTCCGGATTATGCTGCCATCTATTTTCTGTGATACTAGTGCGATTGATTTCATTAAACCGATTTACATTAATATCGATGTCATCATTGTACCAATTCATATGGGCCCATAGCGCATACCCAAGAGTATAACCAAGTCCATAAGTAAGGTAACCATTGCCATAATAATGACCGCCATAATAAGGGGGATAGTACGCATAAGGGGGATAATCGGAGTAAGGCCAAGTGCCGTAAACAACCTCAGGATTATAGCTTGGCACATAGATTGTTTTTGGATCTGTAGCCGTAATCTCGATAACAGCAGTTCCTCCATGCTCCACAGTCGTAACCGTTTGCTCATTAGTCGATTTCAGATTTCCTTGTATCTGCGCTGTACGACGCAAACGCTGTATAGCATCCATCACATCCTTTTGTTGAGAGAGAAAAGCATCGCCAAGTGTTCGTGTCATCTCAATATTTTCGTTTAGCATATCAAGCACTTGTGGCATAGGAACCAATGCCTTGATACTTGGATCCCAAGGTTGTTGCACCAATGTATCTTCCAAATTTTTACCTTTCAGATTCGGATTGGCTTTGGCCCAATGTGTTGCTGTAACAACTTCTAGTGGATAGGTTGCAGCCATTAAGATTTGAGCGAGTAAATCATCTGAGTAGAGTGCGATAGGTGCTACCATCTGCTCGATTTCTTTTTGTGAGAAGGGCGCCTCTACTACTGTTGTTTGTGCAGTGCTTGATAATGGAAATAAGCTAATTATCAGCAGTAAAAAAACAGTTATGGTTTTAAATTGAAGATGCATACATGCTCCAAACAGTCATTCACTACTTAAGCTTAGGACTGATAGGCTTGTTTAGAGTTCAAATTATTAATGAGTTTATAGCAAAAAATGTCGGCTTTCAGCCTTGTCCTGTTGACATACACGTTTTGTCAAGCTTCCTTCTTTTTCTTCCAAAAGTAAAAAAAGTTGGACCTCTTTCCCTTTCTAATGCGTGTCTTCATTAGGAGATTTACGGTTTATTTCAGTTATAAGTTCCCTATAAATCTTCATATCTTCTTCAGAAAAAAGGCAAACGATAATTTCATCAATAGTCATAACATAGCGATTAAGCACTTCTAAAGCTATCTTAGCTGCAGCTCTTTTAGGAAAGCCATAAATACCGGTACTAATAGCTGGGAAAGCAATGCAGTGAATATTTTTTGATACTGCCAACTGTAAAACACGTTCATAGCATTTGGCTAAAAGAGCATGTTCATTGCGGGTTCCACCTTGCCAGATGGGCCCTACCGTATGAATCACCCATTTTGCAGATAAATTAAATCCAGGGGTAATTTTTGCTTGTCCCACTTCACAACCATTTAATGCTCGACAAGCTTCCTGTAATTGCGGACCTGCTGCGAGATGAATCGCTCCATCCACGCCTCCTCCACCAAGCAATGACTTATTGGCTGCATTAACGATAGCTTCCACTTTGAGAGAAGTAATATCTTGAAGACGAATTTCAATGCCCATAGGGAGTCCTTATCTTATTAACGTGCACTACTGCAAGGAAGCATATCTTTACATAGCGAAATTCTATATTTTTATAGAAAAGAAATGAAGCATGAGTGCTCCTTTTTTATAACGGAAAAAACGGATGCTCAAAAAGATTGTATTTGAAAGCAATGGCTTTGCCATTTACCGATAAGATCCAAAAAGCCAAAGTTAGCGCATTTGATGACGAGGGGCCCCAGAGAGTGTTTGTGCTGCTAATTTATCTTCAATTGCAGCGAGAGTTCGTTGGGTTGCCATCACTTGTTTTTTGTTCTTAGGAAAATCAAATTCACCATCCCAGAAAATTTTATCTGGCAAATTATCAGAAAGACTTGTCAGCTCATTGTTGTTAACAACAAGTCGCGTTATTTTTCTTAAATTATCAATTTCTTTGGGCAAGCTTTTAAGCTGGTTATTGCCAATATAAAGCCACTCTAATGCTTTTAAATTTCCAATGGTGGCAGGCAAAGAAGTGAGCTTGTTATGCGTCATGATTAATTGTTTAAGACGAGCTAAGCTTTCAATTCCCGTGGGAAAGCTCTCAAGTAAATTTCCATTCAACTTAAGTTGTTCAAGACTTGTTAAAGAGCTGATTTCAACAGGTATAGTTTTTAATTGGTTATTGGAAAGATTAAGCGTTTTTAATCTACTCCAATATTCTTTATATTTAGGGAAACAAAAAATTCTGCTCGGAAAACGGGTTAGGTGAATTCTTGGACAATCCAGGATTTGATCAGAACAATCTAAGTTATTGCCGTTTACTAAATGACGCGTATGTAGATTTTGACTCTCCTTAATTTTTGCTTTAATAATTTCAATGTTGAGTCTATCTAAGACTTTTTCTAGCAGGATAAATTCTGGGTAATTTGTAGGCCTATTCAACCGTCTTGTTTTAAGTCTAGCAAAGCACTTTTGCATTCTTGGAGAAGAAGAATAATTACCTCCAATTTGTAACTGAAGCGTTTTTTTTAAAATGGATTGTTCATTTTCTAAAAGATATTGAATTTCTTCTTCTTGCTTTGCAACGGCCGGATTGGTTCCACCGCTCTCTAAAACAAATTGAAACCTTGGCGCAACTCTTTTATTATATTCCTGAATAAAAGCTTTTTCGCTGTAATGGTAAAATGCACGGCTGACTAACCGCATTTGAGGAGCATAAAGATTATCTTGCATTGCCATACCAAGCACTATCTCACGGACCCCTTGTGGAAGATTCATGGGAAACACTGGCCTTAATTGTTCCTGATTGGCTTTTAATCTCGCTGCTATTTTTTTTAAATCAGCTATACCTGACTTCATTCAAAATCTCCGTAAATATGCTATTTTTTATACCTTAAAATACAAGAAATCTTCTTTTTAAAAAACGCCTCTGTACGAATTTGTACTTAAAAGAAATCTCTTTTGCGTCAAGATGTAGCTCGGCTAATTGATCTTGAACTTCCATTGTTCGTTGTCTTACATTTTTTGTTAAAAAGATTCTATGCCAGTAGAAGATGATTGTAAATAAATTAACATTTTGTTATGCCCCTTCTCTTTTTCACCAAAAATATTAAACTTTTCTTCTCACAAGAGAAGGTTCGGGTACAGTGCATTCTGGCACTGAATTAGGCTCACCTTTTAAATACCATTCTCCAATAATACTTTCAGTGTGTAATGTACTGGGCGCAATAACAAACTCTCTTATCTTAGGATGATCAGAAAGCGCGGTAATTTCTTTACCGTAGGCTTTTGAGAGCCATACAATGGCTTCCCCTTTAGAATAAGATTCACATGCAGCTATATCAGGAGAAGTGCTGATAAAAGTTAATTCTCGTTGTCGAAGTGGCGTTTCAGCAAATAACTGCCCGCGACAAAATTTTTGAAGTGTTGTTTCAGGCTTTATCTTATTTAAGGCATTGGTAAAGAAGGCACTGTAAATCCACCAATCGACAACTTCATTTTCATTTGGCGCATTGATTTTGTTTCCTTTTAAAAAATCATTGATTTTATAACTAAATCCAGTGGTGTAATGTTTTATAACATTTGCATCGATTTGATTGAGATCTTCATATTTTTCTTGATCAAATTTTGGATCTAAATCAAGCTTCTTTAAATAAACTAATGGGTCTAGTAGTTCACTTCTGCCATAAACGTTTCTTAATAATTCATAGTCCTCATCTCGCAATCTTAATTGCTCCCAATCCATAAGGTGGGCAAGTTTGCGCATGGCATATTCGTGTCCGTTTATCGTAAGGTTGAAATAAATCCTTCCTTCTTCATCTTCTACTCTGGTAACATTGACAGCCATTTTTGATCTTAGAATTTGATGAATTAAATCTTCAAATAAGGTTGTATAAATATTTTTTTGCTTGGGGCCGATAAGCTCCTGTGTACGCAGCGGCAATTTTTTTTCAATTTCATGAAAGGCAATGTCATGAAGAGCTGGATTGTCACTGGTTAACATCATTTGTATGGGAGTCGTCTTTTTACCATCCATAATCCCCGAGTGATACAAATCAACCTCTTGAGATAATAAAGATTGAGTAGCCTCTATATAACCATGATGTATGGCTAGCATCAGAGGCGTGGCTTTTATCTGATATGAATGTTCACCAAAGGCAATCTCCTTATCTATCCCCGAAAGAAATGGCAACAAATGGCATTGATTTTTGAATAAAACCAATGAAACAGATTGCATCAGGGTGAAGTCGCGGTTCTCATGGTTGGTAAGCTGTTCAACGAGTGGGGGGATTGCTTCAGACACATCTTCCAAGATGGCCAATTGTAAGGGAGAGTTGCCATTGATATCAAAACGATTAATGAGATTTTTATTTTTTGCATGGCGTAAAATCGCCGAGATATCTTTATCTTTTATGGCATTGTGTAGGGGTGAACTCTCTTGGGCGATTTTTTGAAGTTGAGTAAAACTATTAAGATGCCTGCCGTGTTGTTGGGCCCATTGATAGGGTGTGACGCTCTTCCCAGGATCGACAATTAAAGGAAGGTTAGGATCGGCGCCTTGTTCTAACAAACTTGAGATACGGGTTTCATCCCCAAGCTCCAGTGTTAACATCAATGGTGTAGTCATTTGTTTGTTGCCAAATGAAATGATGCGATTAACAGAGGCGACAGTGGTTTGCTTTAAAATATGATTAGCCATGATAGGGCGTAACATTTTGCTGCTCAGGGCTGTTTGTAGAGGTGTTGTAATGCGCCCTGCTTTTTCTTGAAGAGCCTCACAGTCTGCCTCTTGCGCTAATAGTGCCGCTGTTGTATCAGGGTCATTCAATTCTACAGCCAGCATAAGAGGGGTAATAGAATTCTCTTCATCAAGCGTAATCCGTTGATTTACGTTTGAGGGCATTACTTTGGTTAAAAAGTGCTTTGCCATGACTTCACGAGTTGGTGGGTTATTAAGCCCTTCTTTAAGCAGCGTTGTTTCTTTGCCTTTTTTTTTGTAGGGCGTTTCAATATCAGGGTTGTGACTTAATAAAAGCGCTACTGCTTGAACATGATTATAAGCAATAGTATTGCTGGTAACTGTGATTTCATTAAAGCTATCTTGAATTCGTAAATTAATATCTGCCCCTTTAGCGATTAATTCAGGGATCGTGGTTTCAGGATGATACATTACTGCAAGCATTAGAGGGGTTACTTTAGGCACTCCCGTATGGTGTCGTACGTCATACAAATGATTCGCTGTCATGGGAGTAGTGTGCGCTAGAATATGCTCAATAACTATGTCTCTAAAGGAAAATTGCAGCTCTATCACCTCTTGAAATGGCGTTCTATTAGAGAAGGCTGCACATGGTCTATGCATATCTGCACCTGCCGCTAATAATGCTTTAAAAATATCTTGTCTATTGTTCTTAAGAGCTAATGCTAAGGGTGAAAAACCTTGTTTATTTATCAAATTCAAATCTGCGCCATGGTCCACAAGGGCTTGGATCCCCTTAGTAAAGCCTTGTAAAGTGGCAAGATGTATTGCGGCATTCCCTGAAGAAGAGATCTGACTATTAATGTCCACAATAGACATAAATATATTCACCGCTGGCATGTCTTCATTTTCAATGGCCCGATGTAGTGGTGAGTATCCCTGTAAGGAATAAAAAGAAGATAAGTACCAAGTATAATATCGTGCCGATAGGTTATACGGGTTAACTGTTTGGCTCAGCCATTGAAATGCATCGTAAAGACTTTCTCCAAAAACATATCCGATATTGTTCATTTTCGCTTGATTTTCTGCGGCAAGCTGAGCGGCAAGATCACTTTTAGATGATTCGTAAACTGAATGATTCAAAGATTGTATGACAGCACTAGACGCTGCGGCTTGAGAGCTTGCTGACGAATTAAAGGCGGTTAGAGTCATAAAAGGCGCCTTGTTGAAAACGGTTACAATTAAACAGGAGGATATCAAAAATAGAACATTTTATGCTAGTTATATAAGACCTTTGGCCCTTAAAAGTAAATAAACGGGGATGTGAGGATATTCACCTAATGGATGCTAACTGTTCGTTGGGACAATAATATAGGCGGAGGTGACAAGTCTAAGCCACTTCATTTTAAATGATTTTTTTCATTTTAGCATATCAGTTCGGTTTTATAGGCTTAGGGCTGGAAGGAGAATCTTCTGTGGGTAACTTAATCCCATATTCAAAAAGCTCCATACGTGCACTATATTGATCTCTAGCCGTAATAGCAGAATGCGGTAATAATAGTTGTACGACTGCAAGTTGTCTGTTTTTAGCAGCGACTATAAAAGCATACTTTATATCACTATTAGTTATTTCTGGTCGCGTTAAGTATTCTTTCACGAGAGGAATATCTCCATTTTTAGAAGCAGATATGAGTATGCCTCTTGTTTCTGAAAGGTATCGACGTGCACCTTCTTTATCTCTATCTGTTATAGCAGGATGTGGTAACAACAATTGTACGACTGAAAGTCGTGCGTTTTCAGCAGCTGCTATCAGAGCATCATTTATATCAGAATTGGTTATCTCAGGTCGTAATAATATTTCTTTTACAAGAGAAATTTGTCCACCGCTAGCAGCAGATTTAAGTACTCTCCCAATGATAGAAGGATCCGTAAGAATAGCCTCATTAAGAGAAGGATCATCTAAAAATATTTGAACTAATGGGCGAAAAGGATCATGGTTAGCAGCGATTAAAAGTGCTATAGTTTTCTGCCATATTTTAAGATAAGTTCGCGCTATAAATTCTTTTGCTTCATTGAGATCTAGGTGCATCAAAAATTCTAGCACCATACGAGAATGTCTTTTTTTAGCGGCATATTTAAGCGCTTTTCTTTTATTATCAAGGCTAATATCAGAATGGGTTAATATTACTTCCACAACATAAAGATAGCCTTTTTTTGCAGCATATTTAAGGGCCTTTCCTTTACTATCAGGGCTAATATCAGAATGGGTTAATATTACTTGCACAACATGAAGATTACCTTTTTTAGCAGCAAGGATAAGTGAGTCTCCTTTGTCCAAAGCAGTTATATTTTCTTGAGCTATTAAATATTTTACATCAGGAACTTTATCGGTTTTGGCAGCGTCTCTCAGCTCCCGACCAGTACTAAAAATTATAGGAGCTATTGGATTCGTTATAGGCGGTGGTTGATGTTCTGATAGCTGAGCACTAGGTTGTCGTAATAAGGGCACAACTGCATGATGATCTCCTTCAAAATCTGAAGAAATGCGGGTCCTTTCATAGAGAGCACCTGCTGCAATTAATGTCTCAACAACGTCA
The DNA here is from genome assembly GCA_963803015.1 of uncultured Gammaproteobacteria bacterium. Classification (GTDB taxonomy): domain Bacteria; phylum Pseudomonadota; class Gammaproteobacteria; order Berkiellales; family Berkiellaceae; genus Berkiella. The sequence continues at coordinate 335,137 of CAWDKV010000003.1, forward strand.
GTATGGCCTTTTTCAGCAGCCATTTGTAAAGGAGTATTATTATAGTTGATTTCAATACTATTTAATTCTATATGGGGGGCCCTTAATAAGGTTTGCACAGTTGTGAGATGACCACCGGAGGAAGCCAAATGTAATGCAGTCATTGCAGTATTATCAACTGCATTTACTTCACTGCCAGCTTGCAATAATGCTACGACGATTTCAACGTGGCCTTTTCCAGCTGCTCTATGTAATGCAGTACGCCCATCATCAGCTTTAGTATCAACTTTGATACCAGGGGCGGTTAACAATTCTCTTACTACAGCAGTATGTCCCATGTAAGCTGCCACATTTAAGGGTGTCCTCTTGCCAGGGTGGGGAAAACTCAAAAATTGCGTAGTATTTACGTCAGCGCCAGCCTGGAGGAACACCCTGACATCTTCAAGCTCCCCTTTTGATGTTGCTTCCATTAACTTGATATTTAATGGTGAAAAATTGCTAGGTTCAATGACATTATTTAACATATTTAATACCTTATGAGATTAAAAACGCAACAATAAAAATATCACTCTGAAAGCAAGTAGTAATGTCATAAAAAAATCTATTCAAACTGAACGGCATGGAAGGCAAGATGAATGGTTGAAATTTTAAATACGCTCACTCTTTAGGAAAGTACCCTTCGGAATGCCGGGAAACAATTTCATATATCGGTGAAACAAGTATTCTTACGAATTCAGGAAGCATTGCAAAAAGAAATAGAGAAAATAATTGAGAGTGCAAATGGTTGAAACCTTGATTATAACGAAAAAAAACGATGCTCATGCAAAGATTGTATTTGAAAATTTAATTAAAAAAGGGATCTCAGCTGCTCGGTGGTTTTCAGAGGAATTTATAATTGGGAATGATCAGCTTCACTATCATTCTTCTGAAGATAAATTTATTTTAGTCATTGATCAGAAAACAATTATTGACCTTGATAGTATTGAGGTTGTTTGGTTTAGGAGACCTAAATTTCCATTCGTATCAAATAGTTTGCATCGGGAAGATGGAAAGTTTGTTGAAACAGAAAATCGGATGAATATGAAAGCGATTTGGCAAACGTTAGGGGCATCAGTTAAATGGATAAATCCACTAAATTCTTAAGATTCCGGTAGTAAAAAGTATGGCCAAATATGCCCTGCAATTAGAAAAGAATTTTCTGAAAAAGAACCAGATTTTCCGCCTGATATTCTAAACATACTCCCCTATGGTGATCGGAATATTGAGAAAGAAGAACCGGATTAGGTCCTCCTAATGAAAAACTACATACACCTATTATTTTTAATAATGTGCTTCCAAGAAGATTTCTTGCTTGTGTTAAAGTTTGCCCTTTCCCAACAACATTAACACTCAAGTTTGTCGTATTTTCTGGGATAAATAGAATGTCATATTGTTTGTCATAAATATCTCTGTGATTAACAACATATTGTTTTAGCCTATCGCATGTTTCTTTCATTTTTTCATCTTTCTTTACAACGAAAAAAACTCTTCTGCCGGGTCATCCCAATCTGACATTGATGAAAAATATATTTTATTTTCCGCTAACAGACCAAAGAATTTCGAATCGAGTTTGCAGTATTTATATAATTTCATTTTGTAAAAATTCCTGACTAAACTAATTTAGCATTATTTTCATTAAGTCCATTCGATTTTAACAGATTGGTCAGATGATAGAATAATAGCAAATTATTCATCTTTATCTCTTTTGCTAAAATATTTTACAGTATTTCAGAGAGTTGATTCATAATGTATCAATATTTGATATAACTCAATATTATCTTAAATTCCGTCATACGTTCAGTCATATCTGGCACAACAAGAACATAATGAACTCCGGCCTCACCAGTTTTTTCATCTCGCTCTTGATTCTTGATCCTATTCAATTTCTTTATGGTCTTATCTGTTGAACCATATCCTCAAAGCATCGATCAGCATTGTTAAACAAACCTATTTTTTCTCTTTCTGATTCACAAGAAGGGTATAACTCAAGAAATTCATTGCGTATCATATCTGATGCAGGGAACAATTGCATAAAGAATCCTGGCTCTCCCTTTTTCTCTAACTCTTTAATGGCAATAATGTACGGCGAATTTTCAAGATAGAAACCATTTCTTAAACGAATCCAAGTTTGGTTAGGACATGCTGTTTTGACTTTGCTAGTAATTTTTTCAAAAGATTCAATAAGGTTTATCTCATGCGTGTCGTTTATAGTATCTACAATATAAGTGAATTTTCCTTCTGAATCTCCATCTAAGTTAAGATTACACCATTGCCTTATTGCTTCTATTTGACATTCTCTATATTTCACTTTTTTATCTACAGTAGCTTTTTCTATTTGTTCATAATTCATTACTCTAAGTTCAGAACATACTTCATACCACTCGCCACCTAGCATACTATATACGTTATTGCTGAACAGTATAAATGGTAAAATAAATGCGTATATTTTCAAAGAACTCCCCCTTACATCATTTGTCCTTAATTAAGGAGACCATTGGAACTTGAATAAGTTCATCAGGACTCGTATGAAAAATGCCACAAAACATTTTTCGTCATTAATATTAGAATTTATGACTCTGTTTAAAATTACAATACTATAAATAAATTATGTTCTTCCCTGTGGCTTTGCTTGAAGCTGGAGCGGGGTTTGAGCGATTGCGAATAGTGGAAGCACTCAAACGAGCTAATTGGTTGGTTGATAACGATTCAGGACGCGCGACAAAGAAAACAAGGACGGCCAGTGGGTCAAAGAATCTTTATCATATTTGTGAATTTGAGGCTGATGATCCTGCCTAAAGACGACACTTTGCTCCCGCTTATAGATGTGGCGGGAACAGAGCGGGAACGTGCGAGGGCTTAATATTGTTAGGTGTTCCCGCTATTCCAGTTGTTCTCGTTAATGTTCTCAAGGGAGCAGCCAGAGGCTTAATCGCATACATTTATAAAGAAACATGCGGTGAGGCATGACTATAGTGTGCAATAGTCACAATGATAGTAATTAGAATAGCAAAAAACACTTGCGATATTCGTAACATCATTGTTTGAAAGTTCTAATATCTCCGTTTAAGATACTTTGTCACTTCAAAACGCTGAATGTCTGGTGCATTCATAACATCGTTCATCAAGTTCCAGTAGTAAATTTTACCAAGATTTGAGGTAACCTGCGTGGGATAATTATACTTGTATTTCTGTAATTGCATTACATTATCATACTGTTTCTCTACACATCGTTCTCGCTCGGCGCAAGCATAGATATAAATACCCCAACGAATGTTATTCAGAAATTCTGCGATTGTACTGGAATGATACTCAAAAATATCATGATAAAACTGTTCATAGAAATCTTCCAAAGCAATTAGGCATTGATCAATCTGGATTAATTGGCTATTACTCTCCATGATCTTCAAGAGCTTTCCAGCCTGTCTAGTTAGTTTTGTGAGGTTATGCTTATTGATATTCCCACACATAGTAATAAAATCTTGTCTTTTGATTTTTAAATCAATTTCCAGATCGATTGAAGGAAACCAGCGCTTTTCTACAATTACCGTCTGTGACAGCCAATCGATAAACTCTGTAACTGAAACCTTTAAATCATGGATACTCTTGTTTTGTAATCCTGGGGACTCACAAATCTCTTGCAGTCTCTCCAGATAATTTTTTTCCTTTATAAAAAATTCCTTTGGTACCGACAGGAAATCAACTAGAAGGATATTGAAATAAGCCTTATGGGTCATCGTCTTAAAGTGAACATCGGATTCAAGATCTCTAAAATTAAAAGTCATAGCTTCTCTGTTAACCATGCCGTTGATCATATCCAATGCGGCTTTAAGCGTAATAATTTCGGTTTCTAAAGGAGCGAGTTCCAATTGTTGTTCGAATGATGTCATTTTAGATTACTACCCTGAGATAAATATTTAAACTCTAATTGTGGCTATCTTAGTCCCTACCCAGTCAAGCCAGCTTACCCATCCCTTATCTTTATATTTTCGTTCAGGCTTTGCCGGAATATCGATAGGTTTTAATCCACTTTTGCAGTAATTTCGCCAAGCTTCCCTATTTTTAAGGTTTAAATTATGAACAAATGCCCGAGCTTCCTCAAATGACAAATAATCTCTATCGAAAGTAGCGACTGCTCCTGTTCCTAACCAATCCCCTATTCCTATCCACCCTTTACTTTTATATGTTTCATTAGGATCTCCAGGTATATTTTCAGGTTTTGCTCCGCTTTTACAATAATTTCGCCATTCTTGTCGAGTCTTTAAATTTAAAGTATGAACAAATAACCGTGCCTCTCCAAATGGCAAATATTCTTTATAATAATTGGCAACTCTTCCTGTACCTAACCAATCCCCCAATTGATCCATCCATTATTTTTATACGTTCCACAAGGGACGCCAGGAATATCGTCAGGCTTTTCACTGCTACGGCAATATTCGAACCAATATTTTTGACTTTTCAACTTTAACCTATGAACTAATGATCGGGCTTCTTCAAATGGTAAATATTCTTTATAATAATTGGCCACTCTTCCTGTGCCTAACCAATCACCCCAGCTTATCCAACCTTCATCTTTATAAATTGCATAAGGATCACCAGGGATATCATCAGTTTTTTTTCCACTAGAAAAATATTCAAACCAATGATTTTTGCTTTTTAAGTTAAGGCCATGAACAAAACTACGAGCCTTTACGAATGGTAAATACTGCTTATTCCATGTAGAAACTGTTCCAGTACCTAACCAATCACCCCAGCTTATCCAACCTTTATTTTTATACACTTTGCTAGGATCTGTTGGAATATTAGCAGGCTTCTCACTACTAGCACTAAACTTACGCCATTCACCAAAGCTATTCAAATTTAATGTATGAGCAAATAATTTTGCCTCTTCAAAAGGCAAGTACTCTCTATTCTGACAAGCAATCACTCCGAATCCTAACCAATCTCCTAATCCTTTCCAACCATCATTTTTATAAACAACCTCAGGCGCTGCAGGGATTTCTGCTGGCTTTTCTCCGTTAGTGCAATATTTTTGCCACTCCTTAGCGTTTTTCAAATTTAGTGTATGAATAAATGAACGAGCTTTCTCAAAAGACAAATACACTCTATCAAAAGTAGCAACTGCCCCTGTACCTAACCAATCTCCTATTCCTTTCCATCCATTGTTTTTATATGCTTTTTCAGGATCTGTTGGTATATCTTCAGGTTTTTCACCACTTTTACAATAATTACGCCATTCTACTCGATTCTTTATATTTAAGGTATGAACAAATAACCGTGCATCAAAAAATATTCTCCAAGGTAATCTTGTGGTTTCTATAATTTGACTAAACAAACCTCTCTTAAGTTCTTCCTCGAAGCCCTGAATTGTGATTAGGTCTAAGGTCGCATCAATTGAAAAATTAATTACGCCTTTTTCTCTTTTACCAAGTCCCAATTTGATTTTTCTAATCTCATCAATTAAACGCTCATCATGAGAACATAATGCTCTGATTACACTTATTAAATTTTTGAACGGACCAGCTTCAATAGTTTGCTCTAATCTATCCCTTTGACGATGATAAATTGGAACGACAACATATCCTATTTTTTTTCCTCGATGATCTGCTCTTCTTAATGCTCTTCCAGTAGCTTGAACAATATCTATTTTAGAATTTTTAGGATCACAAAAACACACCACATCGATAGCAGGCACATCAACCCCCTCTGTAAGACATCGCGCATTTGTGATAACAGACTTAAAGGTAAGGGGTCGGGTCTTGAGTGCGCCAGGAGAAGCCTGGCTTATCTTGTGGGTGAAAGTCCCACTGTGAAAGGAACCGGTTCCATCACATAGTGAGTCTTGCGTTTTCAGAGGTAACGAAGAAGACGAAGCGTAGACAACGAAACAAGCGAGCCGAAAACAAAAGTTGAACGTTATAAGCCTCGAAAGCGACGCATCGTGAGAGCTGATATGATTCAAGACATAGCAAGCAACAGATGTCAGGAATGGTGACCGGAAATTACCGAAGACATCTCTCACCGGGGTCGAAGACGTTGGCGAGTTTGTAGAGATAAGCAGAGGAACCTGGGAAGCCCATATGTTTCTACAAGGAGGTAGTATTCAAGATACAAGCATTAAGATGCAAGTACTAGAAGAAGAATATGTGGGTGACGGAGTCGGCAGTAGTAGCGAAGAAACGAGTAATGATCGTGGAGCAAAGTGCTGGCAGATAGTGATAGCGTAAAAGGGAAACCTATGGTCGTACACAGCAAAGACGACAAATTACAAAGGAAAACGAAACTAGAACGCATAGGCGAGCTAGCAGAGAAACAGAAAGAAACGGTGTTCAATAACCTTGGACACGTAATCGATTTGGATCTGCTAAGAGAATGTTACCGACGGCTGGATGGAAGGAAGGCCAAAGGTATAGATGGAGTCACGAAGGAGGTTTACGGATTGAGACTAGAGGATAACTTGCAAGATCTTCTAAGACGAATTCGAAAAGGAGCCTACAAACCTCAGGCATCGAAAATAGTTGAAATACCCAAGAAAGATGGAAGCACAAGGCCATTAGCAATATCCTGTTTTGAAGACAAAGTAATGCAAATGGCAGTGTCGTCTATCCTTACCAAGATATTTGAACCACTCTTTTTACCATGCTCATATGGATATAGGGCAGGGATCGATTGTCATGAGGCTCTTCGGACTTTACTGAAACACAACGATCAAAATCCAAATGGTTCGACAGTCGAAATTGATTTACAGAAATACTTCAACTCAATATCTCATGAGATATTGATTAGAATATTACAAAGCAAGATCAATGATGAGCGTTTCCTAAATTTGGTGAAGAAGCTGATTCGAGCCCCCATCATCGAAGAAGGGAAGGTAAAGCTAAATGTAAGAGGCTGTCCGCAGGGATCGATCATCTCACCGATACTAGCAAATGTGTATCTTCATTTTGTGATAGATGATTGGTTTTATAAAATTAAAGCCACTCATCTAAGAGGTAGAGCAGAACTAGTAAGATACGCCGACGATATGGTTTTTGTGTTTCAACATCAGGAAGAGGCAGAGAAATTCTATAAGGTGCTGCCAAAACGACTAAAGAAATATGGTCTTGAATTACATGAAAGTAAATCGCAGATCATAGCCTCTGGTAGTAAAGCAGCAGAAGAAGCCCGCAGGAAAGGAGAGCGTCTTCCGACATATAAATTCCTTGGATTTGTATGCTATTGGGGACGCAGTCGAAGTGGCAATTAGCGATTGAAATATAAAAGTAGATCAGACCGATTAACAACTAAACTTCTTGGACTTAAAAGATACCTTAGAGAGAGCCTTAACCTGGAATCATGCAAAGTGATTACCCGAGTAATCCAGATTGTCAAAGGATGGATAAACTATCATGCCATCTCAGATAATCAGAAGTGCGTAAATTCTTTTATATGTTTAAGTGAGCGCATTCTATATAAATGGCTAAATCGGAAAGGTGGTCAACGCAAGATGAATTGGGTAAGATTCACAAAACTAGTTAAGAAAATGAATTTCCCAAAGCATTATCGCATAACATCGATGTTCACAGCTCGCCGAATTAGCACTATCGGGAGCCGTATGCGGTAGTTCCGCACGTACGGTTCTGAGGAGGGGCCTGTCAAGGTAACGAGATAGGCCTACTCACCCATTTGACAAAAATAACTTCGTTTTTTTTTTTACATATTACGTAGATTAATTCAATCTTTATCATGATTTCTAAGTGTCAAGATTTGATCCCATCCTTCACTTTGAGGGAATAGGGTTTCTTTTTTGTTAACTAATTCTGTCAAATGTCAAGACGCGACCCCTTCTCTTTTAATTTTCGCTTGATAACAAGCTTTACCATTCGGAAGTACACTTAATCCTATTTGTTCTTGCGCTTGAAGCAAATATTCTTTTTCTAAAAAATCACATAACGCGTTAAAGCATCTAACGAGAATGGACCCCTGACGAACTATTCTGCATTGTTTTAGTTATCTTTGGGGTGCTGTTTAAGCTTTTATAAATCAACTTCAAGGTAAAACAAGTCCTTTTTCAATAAAACTGCAATATCAGACGCCTAATCGAAAATTACCCTTGCGTCTATGTATAGGTTAACATCCGTTGATATTATGTATACATTTATATATACACATCTAATTAATATGTCAATATATAGGTATACAATGGTTGTCAAAAAGATAGTCATATCCCAATATAAGGGTATAGTTGATCGTGCTGCCGCTCTCATAGCGGGTTTAAAAACACCTCCAGAAGGTTGGTTACGTACTGTTAGGAAAGCGCTAGGAATGTCTGTGGTTCAACTTGCTGCTAAGCTAGGGGTTACGCGTGCGCTGGTCTAAAACCGAAAAGGAAGAGTTGAGTGGTTCCGTAACCATGAAAACGATGAAAAAAATGGCAGAAGCAATGTGTTGTCATTTTGTGTATGCGATTGTCCCGTCGCACGAGATAGATGATTTAATTATTGAACAAGCAAAACGCAAAGCAAAATATATTGTAGCCAAGACGAATATACATATGGCATTAGAAGATCAGTTACTGTCAGACGATAAAATAAATTTTGAAATCGATAGGTTAACTCAAGAAATACTAAAAGAGATCCCGTCTGATCTATGGGATAATGAATGGGAAACGAAGAAATGATGCAATATCCTGACGGTGCAACACCGCTAGATCTCGATGAAATCGAAGGATCGAAGGATCGAAGGATTGAAGGATCGAAGGATTGAAGTTTAAGCATATTACTACGAGAGGAGAGCTTGATCATCTCGAACAAGCTAATATTGAGTCGGGACTCATTTGGCTTAATCGTAAGAAAGATTATGACATATTAACAGAGCAGTTCATTAGAGAGCTACACAAAATGTTATTTGGTGATATCTGGAAATGGGCTGGAACTTTTCGTAAAACTGAAAAGAATATTGGCATCAACTCAGTTCATATATCTACTCAACTTCGTTTATTGTTAGATGATGTTCATTTTTGGATAGAACATAAAACTCACTCACCAATTGAGATTGCTGTAAGATTTCATCATAAATTAGTCTATATTCATCTATTTCCAAATGGAAATGGTCGTCATGCGAGAATCATTGCTGATGTGCTTTTAAAATCAAATGGGCATAGCGAAATAGATTGGTCAGGAGGGTTTAACCTGCAAGCCATGAATGAAAGAAGAAAGCAGTATATAAAGGCATTAAGATTTGCAGATGGTGGCGATTATGGTCCATTGTTAAGTTTTACCGGCATCCAGGATTAATATGTTCTTAATACATACGGCACAATATTTTTTGAACGATTAAATTCTAAGTCCTGCATTTTGATAAAAAATGTAGGACTTGACTTTCTGATGTAATTTGGTTTTTAAATTATTCAATTCAGATTATCTATCTTTTTTTCTTTACTTCTCTATGTGTTATTAATATCAGCAAATGAAACGCCTGATAATTTCAATGGGGAATGGGCAGGTATTAAAATTATGGATTTTGATCGCGAAAATTTAAAACGTGCGAGAAGCCTAATTTCAATAAAAATTGGAAATTATTTTAAGATTTCCGGTAGTAAAGAGTATGGCTAAATATGCCCTGCAATTAGAAAAGAATTTTCTGATTTGTTGAACCGCAAATTAGAGAAAAATAAGCAAGAAAGAAAGAGTAAATCACAAGCGAGTTTATCGCATTATGAAGCAACATGGGTTACTGCTGCCAGTTTATGGAAAAAAGCCCCAGAGAACTCATGATGGCAAAGTTATTACCTTGAAAAGCAATACTCGCTGGTGCTCAGATGCCTTCACCGTTCAATGCTTTAATGGTGATAGAGTATTTGTGGCTTTTGCTATGGATACTTGTGACCGAGAGGTTTTAAGGTATGTTGCATCAACTATTGGTATAGATGGCGCAGCTATTCGAGATTTAATGCTAGAAAGCGTTGAATATCGATTTGGAAAGGCATTAAGATTGCCTCATCAAATTCAATGGTTAAGCGATAATGGTCCTTGTTATGTTTCTCATGAAACAGAGGCCTTTGCCAGAAATCTAGGATTTGAGGTTTGTACAACACCTTCTTACTGCCCTGAAAGCAATGGCATGGCGGAGGCTTTTGTGAAAAGCTTTAAGAGGGATTACGTTTGGCTTGGAGACCTTAAAGATACTATTAGCTTTATGAAGCAATTACCACAATGGTTTGATAAATATAACGAGAATGTACCCCATAAAGGATTAAAAATGATGTCACCACGGCAGTATCTGAGGGCATCAAGCGGGAATTAGGTGGTCCGGTTTAGGAGGGGCAACTCCACTTGGCAATCAATGCTCACGTATCCAATTTTCTCTACCTTCTATCAGAAAGTATGATGGCTATGTTTTTTTATGATAGAAGAAAGTTATAAATCTAGTATAATAGTCACCTAAAGATGAACTGGGCCCATATCCTGTTACTCCAGCCTATTTATGCTCTTTACTTTATTTTTTGTGGAGACCAAATCATGCCACCCAATGTTATCCTCTCAGGTACAATCAAAGAGTTTAAAGCCGCTATTGAGCTAAATGATGTTGAAAAGATAATCGCATTATTGAAATCACCTTCTGCTGAAATCGAGGCCAATATCGCGGCTGATGGCAATGGTGCGCTTATATCGGCTTCCATGAACGGCAACCTAGACGTTGTCAATCAATTGTTAGAATTTCCGGATGTTGTTGCTAATATCGCGACTTTTGACAATTGTGCACTTAGATGGGCTGCAGCAAATGGCCACCTAACCGTTGTCAATCGATTGTTAGAATTTCCTGCTGTTGTCGCTAATATCGCGGCTGATGGCAATGGTGCGCTCAGATGGGCAGCCCAAAAAGGCCAACTAGCCGTTGTCAATCGATTATTAGAATTTCCTGCTGTTGTCACTAATGTCGCGGCTGTGAAAACTGATGCGCTTAGATCGGCTGCAGCAAATGGTCACCTAGCCGTTGTCAATCGATTATTAGAATTTCCTGCTGTTGTCACTAATGTCGCGGCTGCGAACAATTATGCGCTTAAATGGGCCGCAGCAAAGGGTCACCTAGCCGTTGTCAATCGTTTGTTTGTCGCTATGAGGCCTACTGATATCAATATCGCTATAGAACAACATCCTAATCTTGCTCCATTATATGAAAATTTTAAAAAGGAAACAGGTGAATTGTTCCATAAAATGGTGGTTGTTTTATCTGGGTTAAGGCAGAAAGGAATTCCAATAGATGTTGGGGCATTAATATTATCACAAGCAATACCAACGCCCTATCTAACACGTGCCAGGGTCGGCATAGAAAAAGCAAAAAAATTGGTCAACGAACATTTTGCAAACCTTCACAAAGACATAAAAATGAAAGACGACGTCAGGTTTGAACAGAAAAGGCCACATGATCTGAATAGAGGGTTTAAAAGAATTTCGCATAAAGAAGAAGTTGAAGTTGTCAGAAAAGGCAATGATTTTATTCAAGCTGAAGAGGCGAGACGAAAAAAATACAATATAGGCAAGCGATAAAAGGTAAGGGGTCAAGTCATGAGTGCGCCAGGAGAAGCCTGGCGCACTCAAGACGCGACCCCTTCTTCTTAAGGACCAAGATGCAGCTGATTTGCTGACCAACATGTCATTGCGTTCAGATTGCACTGCTTAAGTAATGTAGTATATTCTCTACAATCAATGAAGTTAGCGAAAGTATCATTAAGCTCATCTAGGCCAAAGTATATCTGGGGGCGCGAAAAACCGAAGTGTGCAAAACCGTGTCAATAAGTTCTACTTTTAAAAAATCATACTGTTATTGCTTATTTTTCTTAATAATTCTTCTAAATGGTTGCATGTCTTGTGTCAATCAAAAGCAAGCACCCTTTTTCGGGTGGACACATCTAGAACTTGCCGCAGGTAATTACGGGCTAGATGGTCATACTAGAAAATCTCAAAAGAAAACAGTATTAATGAAATTACGGTATGTCACTAATGCCAGAAACTATATTGATGATTTACCCGAAGTAGATATAGAAAAATATAATCCTAACCACCAGTATGCTGTTTTGTTTTGGACTCTCGACGAACTTGTTAAAAGAAAGGGAACTCATGGCGTCTTTCATGTTAACGATTTATACGCTGAATATGCCGAGCATGCCACCCAGGAACTAAAAAAATATGCAAAACAGAAAAGTTACGATCACATAATTATTGAATCTCTTTCTTGCGATTATGCAAAGATCAGTCCTGAAGTTACTCTTGCAGTCTTTGGGCGGAAAAGATATGACAGTGTTCATCTGAAAAACACTGAATTATCCTTTTATAGCTATGGACTGGATGGAGAGAAAGTTCTTTCTGATTCGTTTAGTCGTTTGGCAGCGAGAAACCTCTTGATTAAATTTGCAAATTACTCGAACGAAGGACTTTATTTTTTTCCCATTGATGAAGAGAATTATTTTATCCCTATAGAAGAAAAGGAAGAATTTATAAATAAGGGTATTTTTTATAATTCTACCAATGAGTGGCCTCCTTTAGCGTATTACTTTCCGGAAGGTAAAATATTAGACAAAAAATATGGTAAAGTTTATTTGATTAAAAGCAGCAAAATGTCTTAAAAAGTGAAAAAATCAAGGGGGAAAAATCTGTTACTTTGGATTTAAATTCAAGTAACTTTGATTCTCTATCTGGGAAAAGAATACTGGACATTTTATCAACTCGATCTTGTCAATCTCACCATGAAACCAATAATCTCACCAATCTCACCAATCTCACCATTAAGAGATACGCTAGACTTAGTGGGAGAATTAAATTTATAAAGAGGGTTATTTGTAAGTCTTTGATTTTATTGGTCGGGGTGAGAGGATTTGAACCTCCGACCCCTGCGTCCCGAACGCAGTGCTCTACCAGGCTGAGCCACACCCCGACAAGAAATATTAACTACAACGTGAAATGGCGAAATCGGCTAATTGCGTCATCGCATCTCGATAAGAAGAGGCAGGTAAGTGAGATAAGGCATCGATTGCTTGCGCAGCTTCTTTTCTGGCAGCGCGCATAGTGTAATCAATGGCGCCGGTTGAAACAATGAGTTCTTTCACTTCATCGAAATCAGTTAAGTTGCCAGTGATAATGGTTTGACGGATTTTTTCAGATTGTGGGGGGGAAGCATGTTTCAGTGCATAGATAAGAGGGAGGGTCATTTTGCCTTCCGCCAAGTCATCGCCTAAATTTTTGCCTAACGTTTGGCTATCTGCTTGGTAATCCAAAACATCATCGACAATTTGAAAAGCACAGCCAAGATGATGTCCATATTGCGCTAAAGCGAGTTTCATTGATTCAGAATGCGATTGCGTGCAGCTGCCCAGTAAAGCAGCGGCTTCAAATAATTTCGCCGTTTTAAGGCGAATGACGTTATGGTAGCGTGGTTCGTCGATATCAGGTTGATTTCTATGGGTTAGTTGTAGGACCTCTCCCTCAGCGATAGCATTGGTTGCATCCGCTAAAATTTGCATAGCTGACATGCTATTGAGAGAAATCATCATTTGAAATGAACGCGAATAAAGAAAGTCTCCGACTAAAATGGCTGTTGGGTTATCCCAGACGCGGTTTGCGGTGAGTTTGCCTCGACGCATTTTAGAGCCATCTACCACATCATCGTGGAGGAGAGTGGCGGTATGGATAAATTCGATGATAGCTGCCATGGTGATAGGGAGGTTGCCTTTCACTTGGCAGACTTTAGAGCTAAGTATGGTGACTAAGGGTCTAATGCGTTTGCCGCCGCTTTCAATGAGGTATTGCCCCATTTTTTCAATAACGTTTACTTGAGATTCAAGGCTTTGAATAATAGTTTCATTAAGCGCTACGAGCTCAGACTCGAGCAATCGGGAAATGGCGGTAAGTGGCATAAGCTATCGCTAGTTAATGTAAATTGTAGTTATTCACCTGATGTCAGGCTCAAACTATACGATGCTTTATTGACTTGTACAAGCATTCTTCCCTGGGTTTACTCCTTTATGCCTGGGGTTAAAAGCAAATTACCCTCATATTGCAAGTCCTACTTGCTTCTTAAAGTGGAAATAACGTAAAATCCCTCCCCTTAACTTGTATGAGTTTATATATCTAGTGTTTTCTCAGGGAGCAAAGTGTGATGTCACAGAGTGCCTACGCGATCATTGCCTCAGGCGGCAAGCAGCATCGTGTAAAAGTTGGTCAACGTTATAAATTCGAATCGATTGCTGGTGAGCCTGGCAATATCGTTGAATTCGATCAAGTGCTGTTAGTAGCGGATGGGGACAAAATCAATTTGGGTGCCCCTTACCTTGCAAACGTAAAAGTGCAAGCTAAAATTTTACAGCATGGTCGTGGCAAGAAGATCACCATTATCAAAATGCGTCGCCGTAAAACGTATCGCCGTCAACAAGGCCATCGTCAGAATTTTACGGAAGTTGAAATCACGAATATCTAATATCTTTAGAGGGTAGGACAGTAAAATGGCACATAAGAAAGCAGGCGGTAGTACTCGTAACGGTCGTGATTCCAATCCAAAGTATTTAGGTGTCAAGCGTTATGAAGGACAATGGGTACATGCTGGTAGCATTATTGTGCGCCAACGTGGTACTAAGTTCCATCCGGGATTATTTGTAGGTAGAGGCGGCGATGATACATTGTTTGCTAAAACCAATGGTTTTGTTGAATTTACGATAACGGGTAAAAACTTGCGTCGTACCGTCAATATCGTCCCTGAAGAGAATCAAACTCAGCAGTAAATTCATTAATTAAATAAAAACGAAAAACCCCTCTCAATTGGGGTTTTTTTGTTTAGGGCAAATAGGAAAGTAGTGTGAAATTTGTAGATGAGGCGATTATAAAAGTACATGCTGGCAATGGTGGTAATGGATCAGCCAGTTTTCGCCGGGAAAAGTATGTGCCCCGTGGTGGACCAGATGGTGGGGATGGTGGACGAGGAGGCAGTATTTACTTACTAAGTAAATCTGGCTTAAATACCTTAGTCGATTTTCGTTATCAAACGCAATTCTCAGCAGAAAATGGTGAAGCAGGGGCGAAGCGCCAGTGTAGTGGAAAAGATGGCGCAGACTGTGTCATTGAAGTCCCTGTCGGCACTATTGTGAGAGATGTACACACCAAAGAAGTAATCGGGGATTTAGTCAAAGCGGATATGCGCATCTTGGTGGCAAAAGGCGGCTCAAGAGGGCTCGGTAACGTGAATTTTAAAAGTTCAACCAACCGCGCGCCTAGGCATACCACCCCTGGTAAACCCGGTGAAAGTCGAGAATTACAACTAGAGTTAAGATTATTAGCCGATGTCGGATTATTGGGTATGCCGAATGTGGGGAAATCCACTTTCATTCGTGGCGTTTCTTTTGCGCGCCCCAAAGTAGCAGATTATCCCTTTACCACACTCTATCCCAATTTGGGAATTGTGGCATTGTCAGGGCAGCGCCGCTTTGTGATTGCTGATATCCCGGGGTTAGTGCCAGGAGCCGCGCAAGGAAAGGGCTTGGGGATCCAATTCTTAAGACATTTGAGCCGTACTTCTCTTTTAATACATTTAGTTGAAATGGTTCCTTGGGATGGTGCTGATGCCGTTGCCAGTATTGTCGCCATTGAAAAAGAATTAAGTGAATATGGAGAAGAGCTCGTTAACAAACCACGTTGGTTAGTTTTTAATAAGACAGATTGTTTTACCGAAGAAGAAACCAAGCAGCATATTCAAGAAATAACAAAGCAACTGGCTTATACAGGTCCAGTCTATGCCGTTTCCGCTTTAGCAAAAACCGGATTAGACAAGCTTTGTGAAGATATTATGCGTTACTTACAAAAAGCACGCGAAGAAGGGGAGAATGAACCCCCTCCAAGCGATGATCTCATGATGGACTAAAGTAGAATTATTTTTGTAAGGCTGCGATCCGTTTAAAGAGGCGGCTTTTATGACGATTCGCTTTATTTTTATGGATCAAGCCTTTATTCACCAAGCTATCGGTGATGGAAACGGCTTGACGATATTCAACTAAAGCTTCAGTAGCATCACCTTTTTCAATGGCAGTCAGCACGCGTTTAAGATGCGTGTTCATCCGCGAGTATTGCCATTTGTTGTTCATGCGATGTTTTTCGGATTGATAAGCTCGTTTTAACGCTTGTTTAGTATTGGCCAAAGGAAAAGCTCCTAGATTCGTTACAGATGGAATAAAATTTGCAATAATCCCTATTTTAAGGGGTAATGTCAATGTACTAGCAGAGATCAGTGCTATTTAGCCGCAAATTGGGTACTAGTTAACTAGCGAAGTCATAAAAAATGGGAAATCAATTATTAAAATCCACAGCAGTGGTTAGTTCCATGACAATGTTGTCGCGGGTAGCTGGTTTAGGACGAGATATGGTCGTTGCGGCCTTGTTTGGTGCGACTGCAGGGAATGATGCCTTCCTGCTCGCTTTTAAAATTCCCAACTTCTTAAGACGCTTGTTTGCTGAAGGCGCTTTTTCTCAGGCTTTTGTACCCGTCTTAAGTGAATATCGCACCAAGCGGGCAAGCGAAGTCCAAGATCTGACCAATAAAGTGTTTACCTCTTTATGCTTGACCTTACTTTTCGTGACCATAATGGGTATTTTTGGCGCCTCTTGGTTGGTAAAGGCTTTTGCGCCTGGCTTTGACTTTAGCGATCCCAGATTTACCCTCGCGACGCAATTATTACAAATCACTTTTCCCTACATTTTCTTTATTTCACTCACAGCGTTTGCAGCCGGGGTGCAAAATGCGCATGGAAAATTTGCTATCCCTGCTTTTACTCCCGTCTTTTTAAATTTGAGCATGATAGGGGCGGCTTGCTTATTAAGCCCGTATTTTAAAGAGCCTATTACCGCCTTAGCGTGGGGAGTGGTGTTAGCGGGTGTTTTGCAGCTAGCGTTTCAAATTCCTTTTTTATCGAAGCTCTCGTTGGTGCCGCGATTCCATATCGATTGGCAAGATCCGGGGGTTAGACGCGTTCTGCGATTGATGGTGCCGGCTTTAATTGGTGCATCAGTAATGCAAATAAACCTTCTTGTCGATACTATTTTCGCTTCTTATCTCCCTGTGGGTAGCTTAACTTGGCTCTATTATTCAGACAGAATGTTAGAGTTTCCGATTGGGGTGTTTGGTGTCGCCATTGCAACAGTTGTCCTCCCTCATCTCTCTAGAGATTACGCTGAAGAGAGTCAAAGTAAGTTTTCAGCGAGTATCGATTGGGCGCTACGTTGGATATTATTGATTGGCATACCGGCCACTATTGGTTTAGCAATGTTATCAGGGCCCGTTCTTGCGACATTGTTTCAATATGGGAAATTTACCCATCACGATGTCATCATGTCAGCAAGAAGCTTGATAGCTCTCTCTTTAGGCTTGGTATTTTTCTTAGCGGTCAAAGTACTGGTGTCGGCTTTTTATGCCAGACAAAACACAAAATTCCCAGTGAAGGTGGCTATCTTTGCCATGCTGGCGAATGTGGTCTTTAATTTTATTCTTATTGGACCTTTGGCGCATGCAGGATTGGCATTATCTTCGGCTATCGCTTCTGTCTTAAATGTGCTTATTTTACTCTGGGCGTTAATCAGACAAAAAATCTATGTTCCAGTGAAGGGTTGGAGTGGTTTTAGCTTCAGATTATTGTTGGCCAATTCAACCATGGCAGCGATTTTGTGGTGGTTTAGTCCCACTATCACGCAATGGTTAGAGTGGTCTGTGCAAAATCGACTGATGGTACTCACCGCGTTAATTTCAGGGGCAGCAATCGGCTACTTTGGTGGCTTATGGCTGACAGGATTGCGTTACACGCATTTACAACTAGAACATGCTTAAAAAATGATGCAGTTAATTCGTGATGTCCCGACAAAAAAAATGAAACCCTGCGTCGCTGCGATTGGGAATTTTGACGGATTGCATCTTGGGCATCAAGAAATTATTCATCGTGTTGTGGCTAAAGCGCAGAGCTTACAGTTAACACCCACCGTGATTACGTTTGAGCCCGCACCGCGTGTCTTTTTGCGTCCCCAAGAGCCTTTATATAGATTAACAACGTTAGCAGAAAAGCTCAGAATTTTAAAAGCGTGGGGCATAGAGCAAGTTGTTTGTTTGCGCTTTAATGCTAGCTTAGCGCAACTCTCTGCTGAACATTTTATTTCGATATATTTAGCAGATTATCTCCAGATCCGTTACTTAATGGTGGGAGAAGATTTTCGATTTGGGTTTAAGCGAATGGGCACGGTCGCCCTTCTTGAACAAGCCGCAAAGCAATTTGGTTTTACAGTCGAGCCATTCGCTTTAAAGCAGTGCGCAGCGCAAAAAATCAGCAGTACGGCAATTCGTCAGGCTTTACAGCAAGGAAACTTTCCTCTAGTAAAATCCCTGCTGGGCAGAGACTATGCACTGAGTGTCACCGTGATAAAAGGCCGTCAATTAGGTCGAGAGTTGGGTTTTCCCACAGCCAATTTTTTCCTGCATCCTAAAAAAGTGCCCTTTAAAGGGGTGTTTATCACAAGGGTTGAAGTGGAAGGGAAAATTTATCAGGGTGTGGCGAATGTGGGGACAAGACCCACTGTTGATGGCCAAAATCAGATAGGTGAAGTCCACCTCTTTGATTTTACAGGGGACTTATACGCAAAGTCCTTAACGGTTACTTTTGTACAAAAGATACGTGATGAAGCAAAGTTTGCCAATATTGGCCAATTGCAGCAGCAAATTGAAAAAGATGTTCATACAGCAAAATTACATTTTATTAATCAGCTAGAAGGCTTGAGCCCCGCGGTTCATCCTGATTATTTTGGAACACATTATGACCAAAGATTATAAAGATACGCTCAATTTACCCAAAACAGATTTCCCTATGCGGGGGAATTTGCCGCAAAAAGAGCCTGAGTTTTTAGCAAAATGGCAGCAAATGAATTTGTTTAAGACTATTCGCCAGCAAAATAAAGGTAAAAAGAAATTTATTTTGCATATGGGGCCACCCTATGCCAATGGCGATATTCATATTGGTCACGCAGTAACGACTATTTTGAAAGATATGGTGGTCAAAGCTAAAACCTTGTCAGGTTTTGATGCGCCGCTCGTGCCAGGCTGGGATTGTCATGGTTTACCTATCGAGCTCAATGTTGAGAAAAAAATTGGGTTAGCTAATGTGGATGTGACACCTACCGCTTTTCGCCAAGCATGCAGAGAATATGCTCTTAGCCAAGTTGCTTTGCAAAAAGATTCTTTTATTCGTTTAGGCATTGTGGGTGATTGGGAAAACCCTTATCTGACTTTGGACTATAGCTATCAAGCGAATATTATTCGCTCTTTTGCCAAAGTGTTGCAAAATGGTTATCTCATCCAGGGGGCCAAACCCGTACATTGGTGTATCAGTTGCGGTTCGGCCTTAGCTGAAGCAGAAGTTGAATACCAAGATAAAACCTCTCCTGCTTTAGATGTGTGTTTTCGTGTCGTCGATAAAAGTGCTTTAGAGAAAAAAATTGGGCAATCTTTATCTGTTAATCAAATAGGATTTGTGATCTGGACCACAACACCTTGGACATTACCAGCAAATCAAGCTGTTGCGCTCAATCCTAAATCAGAATATGTGCTAGTCAAAGGAAATTTTCCAACTTCAACAGTTGAAGCCATCTGCGTCGCCAAAGATTTGCTAGAAGAGTGCATGAAACGTTATCAATGTGTGGATTATGACATTATTGCTACGTTTAATGGCGAAAAGGTTGAGAAGTTAAGCTTGCAGCATCCGTTTTATCCGCGTGAAGTACCCGTGATTTTAGGTGAGCACGTCACGCTAGAAACCGGGACAGGACTGGTGCACACGGCACCCGGTCATGGTATGGATGATTATGTTATGGGTAAACAATACCATTTACCCATCGATAATCCCGTGCAGAATAATGGTTGTTTTTTGCCACAAACGCCTCTGGTTGGTGGGCTGTCTGTCTTTAAGTCAAACGATAAAATAGCGGAGATCTTAAAAGAACATCATAATTTACTCCATGCAAGCACCATCAATCATAGCTATCCTCATTGTTGGCGCCATAAAACCCCTCTTATTTTTAGAGCTACCAAGCAATGGTTTATCAGTATGGACAGTCAAGGTTTGCGCAAAGAAGTGCTCAAAGCCATTGATGGCGTCATGTGGGTACCAGGTTGGGGACAAGCTCGGATCAAAACCATGATTGAAGGGCGTCCGGATTGGTGTATTTCGCGACAAAGAACGTGGGGAGTGCCTCTGCCTTTATTGTTACATCAAGAAACAGGTGAACTCCATCCCTCGATGCCAGAGATTATTGCCATGATTGCAGAGCGTGTTGAAAAAGAAGGCGTAGACGCGTGGTATAACCTTTCTCTTGATTCTTTACCCTTCGATGATTTAGAACACTATACACCCTCTAAAGATATATTAGATGTTTGGTTTGATTCGGGCGTGAGCCATACTGCCGTGTTAAGAGCGCGCGAAGAGTTACAAGCGCCGGCCGATCTTTATTTAGAAGGGTCAGATCAACATCGTGGTTGGTTTCAATCTTCTTTACTCAGTAGTATGGCAATGTACCAGCAAGCACCTTATCGCACCGTGCTGACCCATGGTTTTACTGTCGATGCACAAGGGCGCAAAATGTCGAAGTCTTTAGGCAATGTCGTCGCGCCTGATAAAGTGGTTAAAAATTTGGGGGCAGATGTTTTAAGATTATGGGTTTCAGCAATCGATTACAAAGGTGAAATTCATGTTTCAGATGAAATTCTGAAACGGATGGCTGATGCCTATCGTCGGATCCGCAATACCATTCGATTTTTGTTAGCGAATTTAAACGGTTTTGACCCCCGTGCTCATCTCGTTAAAAATGAGAATCTATTAGCCTTAGATGCTTGGATCATAGATTTTGCTGCCAAGATGCAAGAAGAGATTATCCAAGCTTATGATAATTATCAATTCCATGTCATTTATCAAAAAGTACACAATTTCTGCGTGGTTGAATTAGGCAGTTTTTATTTAGATGTGATTAAAGACAGACAATACACCACCAAAGAAAACAGTTTGGCTAGACGCTCGGCGCAAACAGCGATGTATTATATTGCTCATGCTTTAACTAGATGGTTGGCACCGATTTTGAGCTTTACTGCAGAAGAGATCTGGCAATACTTACCAGGCAGTATTGGCCCTTCCGTCTTTATGAGTGAGTGGTTAAAAGAAATCCCTTCTTTAAATCCACAATCTAAAATGAATGATGCGTTTTGGCAGACCATGATAACGGTACGTGGCGTGGTGAATAAAGCACTAGAAGAACAAAGAACGCAAGGATTGATAGGCGCGCCTTTAGATGCCAAAGTGACGCTATATGCAGAAGGTGAACTTTATTCGCAATTGATGCTCTTAGAAGAAGAGTTGCGTTTTGTGTTAATTACCTCTAACGCGACGGTCAAACCCTTTACTGAAAAAGAGAGGGATGCGCTGCCAACTGAGTTGCCCGCGCTCTTTCTTTCGGTTGTGGTCAGTACGGATGAAAAATGTGTTCGTTGTTGGCATCATCGTGAAGAAGTAGGAAAAAATTCAGAACATCCAGAACTATGCCAACGTTGCATCACTAATATAGACGTGACAAGCCAAGGAGAAACCAGACGCTATGCTTAAATCGCAATGTTCAACCCGCTGCTTAAATTTTCCAGGTATAAAGTGGTTATCCATTCTTCCTGTATTAGTGCTCCTTGATCAAGCAAGTAAATGGTTGGTATTTGATAATTTGTCTTTAGGAGAAGTAAAACCTCTTGTCCCTGGCTTGCAAGTCACCTTAGCATTCAATCCAGGTGTGGCGTTTAGCTTTTTTAATCAACATGAAGCATTAGGACACATTTTTCTCATTAGCAGTATTTCACTGATATGCGGTTATTTATTTTTTATGCTAATGAAAACACCACAAACCAATAAATTGATGGGATTCTCTTATGCGCTTATCCTGGGAGGGGCCTTAGGCAATTTGTGGGATAGGGTGTCGCATGGTTTTGTTATCGATTTTATTGATTTTTATGTTGCTAATTGGCATTGGTACACCTTTAATTTTGCCGATTGTTTTATCACAATAGGTGCGTTTTTGCTCATTTTCGATATTTTCTTTTCCAAAGAACCCTTGAAGAAGGCTTAAAAAATGAATACACAGATTAAAACACTTTATTTAGCCAATCCTCGTGGATTTTGCGCCGGTGTTGAGCGCGCAATTGATATTGTTGAAGCCGCCCTTGCTAAATTTGGCGCTCCGATTTATGTTCGACATGAAGTGGTACACAACCGTTTTGTTGTAGAAAGTTTGAAAGCACGTGGCGCCATATTTATAGATGAATTGGCTGGGATCCCAGATAACAGCATTGTCATTTTTAGTGCACATGGTGTGTCTCAAGCAGTACGTGAAGAAGCAACGAGAAGAAATTTTACGGTCGTTTTAGATGCGACTTGTCCCTTGGTGACCAAAGTGCATATGGAAGTGGCTAGGCAAAGTCGAAAGGGCCATGAATGCATTCTGATTGGTCATGCTGGACATGCTGAAGTAGAAGGCACGTTAGGTCAATATAAGAATCCACAAGGCGGCATTTATTTAGTGGAAGATTTAGCAGATGTAGCAGCTTTAAAGGTAAAAGATCCCAGCAATTTATATTATGTTACTCAAACTACCTTGTCGGTAGAAGATACCCAACAAATTATCGCTGCGTTGAAAGAAAAATTTCCTCAAATTGGCGGTCCTAAGCGCGATGATATTTGTTATGCCACGCAAAATCGCCAAGATGCGGTGCGAGCGTTGGCTGAAAAATGTGATGTTGTTTTAGTGGTGGGTTCAGTTGCGAGCTCAAATTCAAATCGGTTAAGAGAATTATCTGAAGATTTAGGTACAACAGCTTATTTATTAGATGAGATAGCCATGATTGACTGGGGCTGGTTTGAACATGCTCATACCATTGGGATAACTGCAGGGGCTTCCGCGCCTGAAGTTTTGGTGCAAGAAGTGATATCTGCGCTAAAACAAAAATATAATATAGAGCATGTTAAGGTATTAGAAGGGATAGAAGAGAATATTTCTTTTTCTATGCCACGAGAATTGCGAGAAATTAAAATTGAAAACCATTTTAAATAAATTATTCCTATTTTGTTTTGTTGGCTTATTTTGTCAAGGTATTTTCGCAGAAGAGGTTCTCACATTTGATTTCCCGGAAGTCAAAGTGGGGGTGGCAGAAAATAAAGCGGGACCGACAGGGGTTACACTTTTTTATTTTCCTAAGGGTGCCCAAGCAGCAGTCGATATCCGTGGGGGTTCAGTGGGCACTTTCTTTACACAAGAGAAGATGCAAGAAGGGGAAGCCTATATAGATGGCATAGCGCTGTGTGGTGGCGGCATCTTAGGTTTAGAGGCGGTTTCTGGCGTCATTTCAGGTTTGTTTTTAAAAGAAACTCAACCGCAATTTACCAAAATGCCTTTGATTTCAGGCGCGGTAATTTTTGATTATAGTCCACGTAAAAATCGGGTGTATCCAGATTTAGCGCTGGGCAGAAAAGCACTTGAAAATGTTAAGACAGGCACTTTCTTGCAAGGTCCGCATGGAGCAGGTATTTCTGCTTCAGTCGGTAAATTCTTTGATTTAGGCAAAACTTATAAAATGGCGGGGCAAGGCGGTGCTTTTGCACAAGTGGGCGAAACCAAAATTGCCGTATTTACAGTCGTCAATGCCGTTGGCGTCATCCTCAACGAAAAAGGTGAGATTGTGTATGGCTTACAAGAGCCGCTGACTAAAGAAGCGCTCCTTAAAAAAGTCAGTGCGAATGTAGCGACGCACAAAGACAAAGGATCACAATTTAATCATTCTAATACCACTTTGACTGTGATGGTGATTAATCAAAAATTAAGTCCTAGGCATTTAAAACAACTAGGAAGACAAGTGCATCATGCTTTATCTTCAGTGATCTATCCTTACGCCTGTATTTTAGATGGAGATGTGTTTTATACCGTTAGTACCAATTCTATTGAAAGTGATTTTTACAAGCCGGGCGAACAGATCCAAGTTGATTTGCAGCCTGATCTGATGCAGTTAGGGATTGTTGCAGGGGAAGTAGCTAAAAAAGCGGTCTGGGCTGCGGTGGGTTATAAAGGATAGTCATGATGAATTTATATATTGTACGCCACGCCGAGGCTCTCACCAATCTAGAAGATCCAGCACGATTTTTAAATGATTTGGGTAAGAGCCAAGCCTCAAAAGTAGCGCTTTTTTTAAAAGATAAAAAACAACCGGTCAAAAATATATTTCACAGCAGCAAGGAAAGATCTAAGCAAACAGCAGAGATTATAGGGCAAAGTTTGTCTGGGGTGAAAATCGATTTGTTATCTGCACTAGAGCCGGAAGAAGATATTCAGATGTTGCTGCAAGTGGTGGATTATTTGATGGAAGATACCCTATTAGTGGGGCATATTCCGCAGGTAGAGCTATTGGCGCATTATTTATTATCGAGTCAAGAAAGCTATCCCGTTGCAGCTTTTGATACCGCTGCTATCATGTGCTTTAAAAAAGAAACTTCTTTTTGGGTGTTGAGTTGGTTTATTAATCCTTCTTTATTATAAGGATCTGAAAGGACCAGAGCTTGTGCATGATCCAAGCTCTGGTATGCTCTTAAAATGGCTCAGGAAACAGCTCCAGCATTGTCGCATATAAAGCACCGACAACTGCCCCACAAGCGAAACCATATCCCACTACAGGCAGAGTGGCTCCGCCTTGCATTAAAACGTAGAACAAAGCGCCGTTCGCACCAAAATTGAGCCCTGCATAATAGCAGTGATTAAGAAATGATGATGTGTTTCCGCCACTGACATAATAAATATCATTAGAAGCTAATGTTCTCACCTTAGATCTCCTTAAGTATGGATTGCCTGTAACCAATCTCATTCTATCCAGTGTTTTCTTTATTATCTACACTATGAACTAAACCCTCTTTAAGCTTGTCTTTATTAATAGAATAAAGCGGCACAATATGTGTCAATACACGGGAGAATAATTTTATGCTAGGGCCAACCCCAGAAGAAATCGATCTGCGAAACACCGCAGTTAAATCGCTACGAGAATATATTAGAAAGCTTAAAATAATTGAAAATGAACTTGCAGATGCAAAGCCTGTGATCACAACACCTAAGAAAAAAACACTGCCTGCTATGCAACAATCGCAAGTGAGTAAAACGGAGTTGCTAAAGCAATTGAAAACCGAGCTTGAAAATTTATTGGGCGCTTCTGAAAATGTGCAAAACCGCTTCTCTGGTGAGACTATTTCAGAAAAAATGTATGATTCTCTTGCTCGATTTTTAGATCAAGAAAAAAAGAGTGTTCAATTATTTTCTAATGGAAACAGCGAATTCGTAAAATTTATAAATGAGATTCAACTTTACATGAAATGTCAAAGCTGCCATGCTTTGCTCAGAAATTATGCGAATGATAGATTTGGCAATGCCCACAAATATTTTAAGGACATTATCGAGAAGCAAAAAAACTTACCCAAAAATAAAGATAAGCCATCAAAAGCGCTCGAGATCAGAACAAAAACAGGGGACTTTTTGGCTCTTTTTTATCCCTCTCCTGTACAACCGCGAGATCAGTTAGTGGTTGACACCTTTAGAGAATATAGTGAATCTGAAGAGAATAAAAAAACAGAGCTCTATGCTATTGGCGCGATGATGGCTGATATGAGCACGTTTCAGATCACGCTAGAAAGAATAGCGAGAGTAAAAAAAGAGTTTAAAGATGATATTAATTCACTTGAAATGGCGCTTGATGCATTTCTAGAAAATGACTTAGGAAGAAAATATAACGCCATTATGGATAAGAAAGAAGGATTGATCCAAAAGATTAAAGATCCTGTTGTACGAAAAAAAATCGCTGTTGCTTTAACTGACATCATGAAAGCGATTGATGCGGATTTACCAGAAGAGTATAAACGTCGGAAAATTGTAGCTGCAGCAACAGTGAAAAAAACAAGCTAAAAGTGAGAAAAAGGTTTTAACTTTAATTCTAGAGGGCTGCCGTTGAAATTAAAACGGATTTTTTCTTCTGCCGTGATTTTACCAATTTTGCAAAAGGGAGTGTTAAACTCTTTTTCAAAGGCCGCTTTAAGTGATTTAACGGCCCTTTCTTTTACTGTGAGCAATAAAGCATAATCTTCGCCACCGGCAAGCATAACTTCATTTAATTTTAACCCTGTTTTCTGACAAAAGTTTTTGAGCTCAGGAGAAAAAGCACATTTTTCTAAGTTGAGGATGGCGCCTACTTTTGAAGCTGCACAAAGCCGCTGGCTATCTATCCATAAGCCATCTGAGATATCCATCATTGCGGTTACCTCGATCTGTTTACCGAGCCAAGCTCCTTCTTGCTGTAAGGCATTTGGGAACAGCGCACTTTTTTTCAAGCGAGGAAAATCAAGAATATTATTTTCTAAACAATATAATCCTGCATAGGCTTCGCCCAAGTTGCCGATGACACACAAGTTGTCTCCAACTTGGGCTGTGCTTCTTAATTTTATTTCCGATTGTGGCGCTTCACCAATTACCGTGATGCTGATAAAAAGAGAAGAAGGTGAGCGCGTGGTGTCGCCGCCGATGAGGACTATTTTTTCTGCTAAGCAAATGTCACAAAAATGTTGTTGGAAATCTGTGATCCAAGATTCTTTTATTGAGGAGGGAAGAGAGAGGCCAAGCAGGATATATTTTGCTTGAGCGCCCATTGCCGCCAAGTCACTTAAGTTACTATGAATCGCTTTATGCGCCAAGGTTAAGGGATCATAATAACTCAAACGAAAATGGACATTTTCTACTAATACATCTTTGCTAATAACATAACATGCATTTTCACCTTTAGGGATAACGGCAGCATCATCGCCAATACCGATAATATGGTGAAGAGATTGAGTAAAGGGCTTTTCAAATTGTGCAATCAAATTATCTTCAGTGAGCATGATTTTTCCTTAAGGGATCTCATGCTCACTATAACCGATGATTTATTTTCTAGGTACAAATTGTCGACTCACGTGGTGCGCGCCAGCACTCGGTGCGGGAGGAGGAGGGACGTTTGTGGGTCTAAAAGATTGGCCAACATGTTGCGTGCCACCACCAGAAGCAGGACTAGAAGCCAGAGGCGTATAACTTCTGGCCGGTGCTCCTAGAGGAACATATTGGGAACTGACATGGTGCGCGTTGCTAGCAGAAGCGGGCGGTGGTGCAGGGGTTCTTGTTGGAGCTGGCACAAAGGTTCTTTCCTTGTGCTGAGCTGTGGCGGGAACAGCACTAGGGGCGGATGGAGGTACTGAATAACCACCGTGTGATGCGCCTGTCGGAACAAACCCTGAACTCACAAGATGCGCGTTGCCAGCAAAAGAGGGAGGCGGTGTAGGTGCTCTTGCTGGATCAGGCACAAAGGTTCTTTCTACGTGATGTGCGGTTGCAGGAACGCCGCTTGACGGATAAATAGGTGCGGGTGTTGTACCATAAAGTGACATTGAGCTTCTCCTTGCTCTTGGCATATAAAAGGAAGAAAAAAAAGAGGGCACGTAATCATCATAGTAACTATAAAAACTGCGTCTAGAGGGATACCATCTCTGAGGAGGATCATAGGCTGCTAGCACGCCCGCGGCAACTATTCCTGCTATAAATAACCCATAAAAAGAAGCAGCCATGGCACCTGCTGTGCCGGCTGTGAGAAGATAAGTTAAACCAAAAGAAAGTGTAGAGCTCACCATTAAGGATCTTGTAAAGGACATGGCATGATTCCTTATCTAAAATTAATAGTAAACAGCTTTATATTTGGTTTCTTCGTACTTATCGACCATATCCCCAACGTGCTTGCCGTTAGGATCATAAACTGGTGTAATCACTTCATAGGTATGGATATAGGGTTCATACTTCACATGATAAGAGGAGCTAAAATAAGAGCCAACCAGTCCTACCAAAATAACCCCTGCAATACAGGCTCCCACTATTGCGCTATTGCCAGCGCTGACATGATTCATTTCGTCAAATGCTAAGTCACGCATAACTATTCCTTCCCCAAGTTGATGATTGATAAGAATTAACAAGTGAAAGGTAGCAATCTAGCGATGAAGGCGCAAGGAAAAAAGTTTATCGCAGAGATAATAGGTAAAAGAAATCCGATAAATGGCAGCGGAAAGTTGGATAACATATGCTTAATTTGATTGAAATTCGGCAGTCCGTTTTAACTGCCGAGTGTAAGTTACAGTGCTGGCGCTATTGCTCTCTCACTAGTCAGATCTGGTATGGGTCGATATGCATCTTGAGGTATAGCCGCTGCATCAACGCGTTGGCGATACAAGGGCGTCATGGCTTGATTCGGCTGTTCGAGTGCAATATCAGCTTCAACTCCCGCGTTTTGCACAAGCGCTGGGCTTGGTCGTCTATTTCGTTCTCGCTCTGCGCTTTGTTGTGGTAAGAGATGACGGGCTGCAACTAATCCTGCAAATGCGGTTATACCGTAATAAGAGAAGCGCGCAATGTGATAAAAAGCAAAAGCGGTGACGCCAATGCTCAATCCAAATTTTATGTTTTCAAATAGTGCAAATTGTGTGAGCTGCAACCCTATACTATTAGAAACCAGAGAATTGAGAAGAGAGCCCGCGAGATCAATTAATGCTGAGCTGATAGCATATAAAATCCCAATTCCCATGGTCATTTTAGAAAGAGCTTGTTTTAACACCCATTTACCCGCATGAAAGACGTTTTTCACAATTATTTGTGCTAAAGAGCGCAATGCTGTAAGCACTTCTATGGCAAACGTGCGCAGTATCTTGCCAATAACAATCAGGGCATCTTTTAATTGATTGAGGTATCGAGGAATATGAGTAATAAAATCATAAAAAAGTTGCCAAACAGCCCTGCAAGCAGCGCCAAAGTTTTTTACAATATATTTACAGAATCGCCAGCCAGCTTTTAGCAACGCTTTTGCCACATAGAATAATTTTTCACCAAGCCACCTGCCAAAAGAGAAAGCGCGTTTAACGAAATGGTATAATTTTTTAACCGCCTCTAGGATTAAAGAAGGTAAAGATTGGATAAATTGCAGCACACGCTTACAAAGCGCAAAAGATTCCTTAATAAGCGATTTGAACCATTCCCAGCCATGTTGAATGAGTGCTTTGCCAAGGAAATAGCTTTTTTTCACTAAAGATAAAAAATGTTTCGCTAAGGATTTGACTAGAGTAGGAATATTTTTGATAGCGCCTAAAAATCCTACTATCCATTTGGTCGCGGTTTCATAACCATATTTAAAGCCATTTACTATGGTTCGATACAGCCAATGTGCTGTATTTCTAGCATATTCTGGGAAGTGCTGAATGAAATAGGTTATATTTTGCCAAGCGTATTGAGAGCCTGCTTGGATATTGGCAATTACCCATCCCATAAAAGCATCAATATTGGCTTTGATTGGGCCATATTGGCTGGCAACCCACGCTGAAAAAGTGCGCGCTTGCTCTTGAAAATAAACTTTATATTCCTTTATGGTATTTAAAGTGAGTGCGACTTGCGCTTTCATTTGTTGAGATAAATCATTGAAATAATCTGTGGGACCTTGAATCATAAAATATTACCACGCGATGAGGAAACAGAATGCAACTGTAAGTGAATGATTATTCACAGTCAAGTGGTTTTGTAAGAAGGGTAAAATTATATTAGTTGAGAAACTAATGGTGCCCTGTTACCTATGATCCCGGTTTGTACCCACAAAATGTCGCGTAGCGACAAGCAATCTCCCCTTGAAAAGGGGAGAGGCGCAAAGTGCGAGAGGGATTTTATCTAGAAAGAAATCCCTCTTGCGCCTCCTGCTTCGCTATAGCTACGCAGGCTGCGCCTCTCCCTTTTACAAAGGGAGATCAATGGTTGCTACGCAATATTCCTGATTATTTCGAGGAAATGCTAAAAAATTTGTGTCGATTTCTCACTCAATATGAGGAAAAGACTTACTTTTTTTGTTTCGCCTCTTGCATCGCATTGGCAATATACTGAAAAAGCGCAGCACTTACCTTGACGCCATGCTGCGATATCACATTGTGTCCGCCCTCCGTGTCGTACATCTTTTGTAATGACTTTTCCATTTCAGGATCGCCACCGGTAAACTCTTGGATTAACCCATTCGCTTTTTGGCCAAGTAGTATGACCGTAGGATCTGAAACATTTTTGCCATCTTGAAATGCTTTTTCAAACTCTTTAAATACACTTTCCCAAGCGGCTTGCCCTTTAGCAAGTGCTTCTTTTGAAAGAGAGTTTTGTCTATTTTTCAAAATTTCAAGTTGTTCTGGAGTATAGTATTTCTCGTACATAACAATCGCCTTAATAGTATCAATCACATCCTCAACTGAGGAGGCTTGTTGCTGGTTTAATGCTTTGATAATCGATTCTATGCGATTACAAAGCGCCTTTTGTGACTGCATTTCAATTTGTAAACGATTTAAATGAGCTTGAGCCATGTCTTGAAAAGGAAAATCCTTTTTTTCTAAGCAGATTTTAATTTCTGCTAAAGAAAAACGCATCAGCTGCAAAAGCATAATCTCTTGTAGCTTTTGGATATCTTTTTCTCCATATAAGCGATGCCCTGCCTCAGT
The DNA here is from genome assembly GCA_963803015.1 of uncultured Gammaproteobacteria bacterium. GTDB lineage: Bacteria > Pseudomonadota > Gammaproteobacteria > Berkiellales > Berkiellaceae > Berkiella. The sequence goes on from CAWDKV010000003.1 coordinate 365,789, forward strand.
CCTAAAGGATGGTGATAATAAGCCTATCTCATCATAATGATGGAGTGCTCTGACCGTTAATCCTGTTTTCTTAGCAAGTTCACCGATTTTTAATGGTTTCATCTCAACCTCTTTTTCGTTTAATTGACAGTCACCAGCAAAATATAAATCCTGACGTTGGGTGAGGATCAAGTGTTAATTTGCTCTTACAATGAGGATCTCATCCCATTTTGTTGTAAAGCCAGGCGAAACATTTTCTCGTTGACTCTGCCAGGCGCCTTGAAAGCCACAAGCAGCTAAACGGATTTTTTGTTGCCCATATTTGTGATTGATAGTATCCATCACTTGCATCAAAGGCTGCTTTTGCAGGGTGGTCTCATCCATAAAACAATCATGCTGGCTAATTTGCTTAGGGATAATATCTTGCAAAATGATCCCCGCCTTTTTATAGAGAAAATGGTCTTTATAAATTTTGTCAAGACTCAGAAGAGCAGTTTTGAGAATAATCAGGATATTATCTGTTTCTTTAGGAAACTTTAGAAAAATGGAATTGCTGTATTGAGAATCATGTTCATTAAAAAAATTGGTTTTAATAAATACCACTATAGAGCAAGCATAAGATCCTTGTTGGCGTAATTTTTCTGCCCCACGGCTGGTAAAATGGGAAATGGCTTCCCGCAATACAGTATAAGATGCTGTTTTTTGCCCAAAAGAACGAGAAACTGTGATGCTTTTTTTGGGTGAAACATGCTCTAAGCTTAAACAGGAAGTCCCTTGCAGCTCTAAAGCTGTTTTTGCTAAAACCACATTAAATTTACGCTTAATCATATTTGGATCAGATTTTGCTAAATCAAGAGCCGTGTGGATGTTGATTTGTTTTAATTGAGGTGCCAATTGTCGTCCTATGCCCCAGACATCTTTTATCAACATCTTGTTCAGGGCAACGGTGATTCTGGTAGGGTGGTTTAAAGTGTATACCCCTTCCAACTTGGGGCAACTTTTAGCATAAAAATTTGCGACTTTGGCTAAAGTTTTGGTAGAACCGATACCTACAGAAACAGGAATATGTAACCCTTGCCAAAGTGTTTGTCGAATTTTGGTGCCATAGAGTGCTAAATCTGTAAAAGAAAAGCCAGTTAAGCGAAGAAACATTTCATCAATGGAATAGACTTCATAATCAGGGGAGAATTGTTTTAGTAATGTCATCACTCTAGAAGATAAATCGCCATATAGCGCAAAATTGGAAGAAAGCACTTTTACTTTATATCTTTTGATCCAATCCTTTTTCTGAAAAAGAGGTTCTCCCATTTTAAAGCCAAGTGCTTTGGCTTCATTAGAGCGTGCAATCACGCAGCCGTCGTTATTAGAAAGTACTATAACGGGTTTGCCTTCTAGCCCAGGGTTGAAGACACGCTCGCAGGAAACGTAAAAGTTATTGCAATCAATGAGTGCGAACATATTGGCGCCCATAATGATATTTGTACAATATTCATAATAGGCGACAAGAAGGGACGAATCAATGCTTTTTTTCTTTTACATTGGCTTTAAGGAAGCCTGCTCTTTTTGTTCTGGTCCTGGTCCTGGCCCTGGTAATGCTGGGCCCTGTGCACGAGGAGCTGTTTTTGCTTGTGGTCCCTCAATCATTAAAATAGGCCGTTTTGATAAATCAAAATCAGGCATAGGCTTAGATCCAGATTCTTTAGCAGGAGAAGAAGAAGCGCTAGGAGAAGGCTTAGGGCTGCGGGAGAGTTTAAATATCTCAGGAACAGCAAAGGGCACATTAAAAAATCCTATCATCGCCACACCTAGTATTTGATTAAGATGCAAGGTGAGTTGATCTGCTATAAATGAAACGCTTGTCAATAAAGAAAGCGTGAAGCCAAGAAAAACCCGTGGCAGATAAGAAAAACGCAAATATTGTTTGGCTTTCGCAGAATAAGAATCATCATAGGGTTGACTCAATATGCGTCCTAAAGGAGCAACGACTTGTCCATAATATTCCTTTAAAACATTTGGCACCGATTGTGGGACGCTAAGAGAAAATGGTTTGTTAGTTTGTGCCAAAGTTTGCAAGGTACTTTCTAAAACAGCATGACAGAAGCTAGCGCCTTTCATAACGAGCAGACTAGCGATAGGTAAAAAGAGACCGATGACAATACTGTCTGTCAGCGCCATGCTAGGAAAAAGCCACGGAAAGACAACTGCTAATAATAAGGAAGGGAGGAAGAGAGCATATTCAGGATTGCCTAGCAATTTGGTAAGACCAAAGTTTTGTATTGCTTTTTTTACGTTAGAGACAACTCTACTTATCCTTTTTTCCGATTTGGCATCCAAATAATTTTCTTCTTGCAACGTATTTCCATGCTGACGCAGTATCCAAGGGCGTGCAATAGCGGCATCATGGCCATGCGTATACATCCAATCGGTTGCTTCAAGTAGCCAATTCCAATTGCCACGAGGATAAACTTTTTGATTTAAACTGGTGATGAGTTCGTTGGAAGGATCAGAGAAAAGCGTTCGTAAGGCCGCATATTGTTTTTCAGTTTGGGAGCGGCTTGCTAAGGTAGTTATTTCGGCGCGCGCCAAATTATGAAAATTATCTTGCGCAGTGGGATCGGCATATAAAATATGCCAGAGTGATAAGTATAGCTGTGCTTCATAATAGCGCAGTTTGCCGTATGTCACACGAGTAAGGGGGTGTCCTTCATGATTCGCCCAACCACGAATCTCAATTTCCACTTTGTGACCCTGTTGCCTACAAGGTTTATTTAGCTCTTCTTGTGCAACCAATAGGTGGTATTGAATAATAGCGGCATCAGGTGATAAAACCGTCATGGGAGTGGCAGCACGAGCACTATCTGGTTGAGATAAAGAATCAAAAATACCATCTACGAAAGGAATATGTGGCGCAGAGGGATCTCTTAATTCAGCAAAAAGAGGGGAATATTCAGAATTTTGTAAGAGATAACGTAAGGCATCACTCGTTAATTTTTTGTCTGATGCATGATGTAAAACCAGTACAAGCTTGTTGCGCAGATTAGATTGTATCCATTCACCAATGCTTCCTACAAAATATTGATCAGGACCAACGGGGGCATAGGTTAAATGCGACCAAGAACGCAGCTTCAAATTTTGTCCGACAACGGTATAGAATTGCGGGTTAGCCATAAATTGTGAGAACCATGCACTAAAACTTAACTCGTCATGTACTTCCTGTGTTTCATTATTTTTCGGGTTAGTATAGGTCTCATAAGCTTTGTTTAGTAAGGTAAAAAATACGGCTGTATTAGAAGAGGCCGCGCCATTATTTATCTGTGATAAGCTATTTATTTCATTTGCACATTTTGCAGAAAGCACAAGCTCTTCTTCAAATTTAAAATCTGTTGTGATATCGCCTTTGTCAGGATGACACCAGGTTAGCCATTTTCTCCAATATTTTTGTACATTGTGTTTTGGAGCAATCTCATGAAAATGAGCGCATAAAAGCTGAGTAATTTCCTTGGAAAGCGCTTGCCGAGTTTGATCATCAAGATTTTTGGAGAGCGCCCCTTGATTGCGGTACGGGGCTAAAATTTTATCAATGTTAATTTCAAGAGATGACATACATACTACCTCATTGTTTTCCGGGGAAGACTTGACTGTTCATAATAAAATCCTGCAGGGAGCTGAACGCGCTTAGGCAAGGGCAGAGCATAATCTCTAGCAATTTTTTGTGCTCTGGTTTTGACATAATGTCGAGTTAAAGGGCCAGGTTTGGTCATTTTTGCTGCAATAAAAGCGCGTAATTCTTCTCGAAACATTTGTTCATTCGTCGTATAGTGATGGTAGGAGTCATTCAGAAAATGATTGACTTCATGAACCAGCAGTTTTTTCATTTTTTCTGCATTTTTTAAACAAGAGCTTATATAAATTCTATTTTTAACATTATACCCACAATAATCGTTTTCTAACTTATTCGTCGTATATTTGAAAGGAGGATAGTGAGTAGAAAGTTGAGCCTGCTCTTCTTTTGTATATTCACCTCTTATCTGAGTGAAATCCTTCCTGCTAATTTTATGGAGAGGGAGAATGGTTACTTTTTTACTCGCAATGGTTTGCCAGGTTATTTTATCAATGGGGTTAAGAGAGTCTTTCAAAAGCGCACAGGCTTTTTCAAATAGTCTTCGCCAATTATTTATTCTCAATAACATAGTATTTTTTCTAAAAAGAGTTAACGGGTAAAGGGGAGTCATTATAAGGGAATTTTAGCCATTTTACCAACAATTAAGTGCATCTCCCCCTTTTTCATTTTTGTGGGATAAGGTTAACGTACCACAGGGATCGCTGGCTTGCGGTTTATGGGAAAGAGGGGTTGCGCTTAATACATAGCTTTGGGATGTTGGGGTAGTGAAGCTTAATTGGTAGTAGCCCTGTGGAGAAATTTCCTCTACTCTTAAATTTTTCAAAGATTCAGCGCCAAGATAGCTCTGATGATTCAGATAATAAACCTCCATGGCATTAGCCAAGGAGAGAAGAGCAATGTGGCCATCACTGCGTCTGGTTTTATAAAGATTAGCTTGATAAGAAGGGTAAGCAAGGGTGGCGAGAATACTAATAATGGCTAAGACTGCCAGCAACTCTATTAGTGAAAACCCTTTCATGTGATTTTCTCGATGCGCACCCGACCACTGTCTGGAATGACCAACTTGGTGGCAGGGGTTTCGCCGATATAAATTGAACCGCGGGTTGTACATTGACCATCTCCTTGGAAAGTAAACGCTTTTCGTCGTTTACTATGAATAGGAAAAGGGGTTTGTCGGTTTTCCCTTCTCAAGATTTGTTCCGGAGAAAGTGCCCCTTTTTTATTCGCCTTAAACACCATATATCCTTTTGACCAGTCAGGATGGCACTGCTGAAAATCATGGGTGCCACAAACAGTAACTAGACAGTTGCCTTTAATAGCCTCCGATTTGGCATATTGCAGAGTATGATAGAGCATGCGCGCTTCCAAATTAACGGTTTGTCGATGCCAAAATGGGGACCAATTTGCAGTGGCAAATGTCATGATAATCGCCAAAATGAAAAGTGAAAAGAGGAGTTCAGGTAAGCTAAACCCCGCATCAATCCGTTGACTTTTAAGTGGGGGCGTGTTCTTGACAATAATAATAGCCCTCTTTTTCCGTAGCTTGAGCGAGTGGAATGTACGTCTGGCATGTATGACAAGCAATGAGTTTTTCACTTTCTGGAAGCGTGGAATGGGAAGAAGGCGGCGGTGTAAATTGCTTCAAAAAGCGCAAAACGTGAAGTTTAAGTAGCCATAACACAAAATAATAAAGAAAGACCAGGATGGCAAGAAACAATAAAAATTTTATCATGACATCTCGCTCCATAAAGCAGGAGAATGTAAGTTTTTGGCCTCTTTGCCTGCTGCGCGCAGCAAAATTTTATCTAATATTTTACTAGGCAAGCAACGTTTTAAGATGGCAAAAAGGATGGTGGGGAAGGTGACATAATAGCGTGCTTTGGGGGTTTTGGCGTGCAAAATGTCAATTAAAACTTTTTCAACTGCTTGCGGACCAAGCGTAAAAGGGGGATCTTTCACTTCATTGCTCAAACGCTGAGATAAGGCCGCATAGAGTTTTTGAAAGGGGCTATTCTCCCTATCGATATTTTGTAAAAAGTGCTGATAAGCATTGAGACGGAAGTGACTTTTAATGGGACCAGGCTCAATGGTTGAAATAGTAATTGGCGTGGGATGAAGCTCTAGTCTTAAGGTATCACTGAGTGCCTCTAAAGCATGTTTAGATGCATTATAAGCGCCGCGAAAAGGGAGACAGACAAGGCCTAACATCGAGCTGTTTTGGATAATGCGGCCATAGCCTTGCGCACGCATGACGGGTAGCACCAAATTAGTGAGCTCCAAGGTACCAAAGACATTGGTTTCAAATTGTTGGCGCAAAGTTTCTCTAGAGAGATCTTCTACTGCACCGGGTTGACCAAAGCCAGCATTATTAAAAAGAGCGAAAAGCTGACCGGCTGTTTTATCAAGAATTTGTTCTAAAGCTGACTTTATTGATGTGCTATCCGCTAAATCCAGGAGATAAGCGTTTAACCCTTGGGCTTTTAGGGCGTCTACATCAGAGGCTTTGCGAGCGGTAGCAAATACGCGAAACCCTTTTTGATGGAGGGCGATGGCGCAATGTTGCCCTATTCCGCTCGAGCAACCGGTAATGAGTATGGTGCGCAGGTTGGGCGGCACATCGCTGATTCTCATCGTATTTTCCTTCAGAGACTTAGTTCGGGATTGAGATCATCATGGTATAATGTCTTAAGTTACTGTGTCACCCATGCATTTTTGAGCCAATAATTTATTTAGTTAAAATTCCAACAAAGTGATTACTACGCAGTCCGAAAAATTTAAACGACCAGAATCGGTATTGGTGATAGTCTCTGCTGGCAACCAAGTATTACTCCTACAAAAACGAGATGTCCCCGCTTTTTGGCAATCTGTGACGGGATCAATGTTGTGGCAGGAAGACAAACCACTCAATACGGCTTGGCGTGAATTACACGAGGAAACAGGTTTAACCGCTGATGAGGGAAAGCTCATTGATTGCCAATATCAAGAGTGGTTTCGCATTTATACTTATTGGCAGTATCGTTATGCTCCTGGCACAACGCATAATCTAGAGCATGTTTTTTGCTTTGTGCTAGATGCGCCTTTAGAGATTAGATTGAGTGAAGAACATTTGAGTTATTGTTGGTTGGAGAAAGAGGCAGCAGCCGAAAAGGTGAGCTCGCCTAGCAACCGTGATGCCATTTTAAAATTTGTTGGAGGTTACCATGGCAGGCCATAGTAAATGGGCAAATATTAAACACCGTAAAAATGCCCAAGATGCAAAGCGGGGAAAAATATTTACCAGGCTCATTCGGGAAATAACAGTGGCAGCAAAAGCCAGTGCTGACATAAATAGTCCTCGTCTGCGCGCTGCAGTCGATAAAGCTTTAAGCCACAATATGACGCGAGATACCATTGATAGAGCCATCAAAAGAGGCGCGGGTGGTGATGATACACAAAATTTAGAAGAAATTCGTTATGAAGGCTATGGGCCAAATGGTGTGGCGGTCATGGTTGATTGTTTAACCGATAACCGTAATCGCACGGTTTCAGAAGTGCGCCATGCCTTTAGTAAAATGGGCGGCAATTTAGGAACCGATGGCTCGGTTGCTTACCTTTTTACGAAAAGGGGACAACTTTATTTTCCAAAAGGCCTAGATGAAGACAAATTAATGGAAATTGCTATTGATGCAGGTGCAGATGATGTTGAGCATGAGGGCAGTGGCATCATGGTTAGTACAACACCTGAAAACTTTGGCAAAGTAGAAGATGCTTTAAAAGCAGCTGCTTTTAAACCAGAAAATGCAGAGTTGACTATGGTGGCTGCAACCACGGTTTCTCTTGATTTAGAGCAAGCGCGTCAGTTTTTTAAAATGGTTGAAATGCTAGAAGAATTAGACGATGTGCAAGAAGTCTATGCGAATGCTGAGATGGATGAGGAAGTGAGTAATCAACTATAGGGAGAGAAATGGTTGCGACGCAACCTTCTTGATTTTTTTAATAAAATACTAAAAATTTGTGTTGCTATATAGGAAACAACGTGACGCTACCTAGAAGGATCTTAGGAATAGACCCCGGTTCAAGGTTGATGGGGTTTGGCATAATAGAAAAAAAACACGGGTGTGAGCCGATTTGTTTAACCGGCGGCTGCTTGAGACTGGTAGACAAATCTATGCCAGTAAGACTAGGTGTTTTATTTTCTCATGTGAAAGAATTGGTGCAAGCGTATCAGCCGACAGAATTGGCAATTGAGGAAGTGTTTGTGCACAAAAATGCACAATCCGCTTTAAAGTTAGGGCAAGCAAGAGGAGCGACGATAGCCGCCGTGATGTCTGCGCACTTGCCAGTATATGAATATGCGGCACGGCAAATTAAGCAAGCAATAGTAGGACGGGGTGGCGCAGAAAAAGCGCAAATCCAGCATATGATACAAATATTATTAAAATTACAGGCCAGGCCACAAGCAGATGCGGCTGATGCGCTGGCAGTGGCATTATGTCATTTACATTCGGTATCCGGGCCTTTTGGTAGTCAGGGCATCCTGCCGACAAGGCGTCACGCTCGTAAGCGATCAACAAGATGGAAAAGATATGATAGGACAACTACGCGGTAAACTGATTGAAAAGCAAGCTCACATGTTAATGCTTGATGTGAATGGTGTGGGTTATTTGGTACAAATGCCGCTGTCGACATTTTTTGTTTTGCCTGAATTGGGGCAAGAAGTTGTTTTGCGCACCCATTTTATTGTTCGTGAAGATGCGCATTTGTTATATGGTTTTGCGACCAAAGAGGAATGTCATTTATTTCAAGAAATAATAAAAATTAATGGAGTCGGTCCCAAAGTCGCGCTTGCCGTTCTCTCTGGTTTATCACCCCAAGAGTTTATTGATTTAATTGTGAATGAAGATATAGCACGATTAAAAGCTATTCCTGGGATTGGCGCTAAAACAGCACAAAGAATTTTAGTGGAATTAAAAGATCGTTTAGTCAAGCTCAGCCTTGAGTTGAAAGTAAAAGTGAGTTTGGGCGCCATAGGTGAGATGCCACATCAAGGGCCCTTAGAAGAAGCAATTGCGGCTTTGGTTTCATTGGGATATAAACCCGTTGAAGCGACTAAAGCGGTGAAAAAAGTCAAAAATGCCTCACAAAACTGTGAAAGTATTATTAAAGAAGCTTTACAAGGACTAGCGAAGGTATGAGTATATTTATCACAGATAGAATTATCTCTGGAGAGAGTGATCAACACGATCCTTTGCAAGAAAAGCGCATTCGGCCGCAATATCTTGCGGATTATACAGGTCAAATAGCGGCTTGTGAGCAACTGGAGATTTTTATCGGGGCGGCTAAAAAGCGTCAAGAAGCGTTAGATCATACTTTAATTTTTGGTCCTCCTGGCCTTGGCAAAACGACTTTGTCTAATATTGTTGCCAACGAGCTTGGTGTGAATATTAAGCAAACCTCGGGGCCGGTGATTGAGCGAGCGGGCGATTTAGCGGCGATCTTGACCAACTTACAACCCAAAGATGTTTTATTTATTGACGAGATTCATCGTTTGAGTCCAGTTGTTGAAGAGATTTTATATCCTGCGATGGAAGATTATCAGATTGATATTATGATTGGCGAAGGACCTGCTGCACGCTCGATAAAATTAGATCTGCCGCCTTTTACTTTGGTTGGGGCGACCACGCGAGCAGGGATGTTAACTTCACCGTTGCGAGATCGTTTTGGCATCGTTTTGCGTTTAGAGTTTTATCATGTGGCAGAGCTCAAAAAAATACTAATGCGTTCAAGCCATGTCTTAGGGATTACTTTAAGTGAAGAAGGCGCTTTAGAAATAGCAAGCCGTTCACGGGGCACGCCTCGGATAGCGAATCGCTTGTTGCGTAGAGTGCGTGACTATATGCAAGTAGAAGAAGAGGCGCAAATTACACGTGCCTTAGCGCAAAAAGCCTTGGCCATGCTTGAAGTAGATAGTCAAGGTTTTGATATTTTAGATAGAAAATTATTGCTGTGTGCTATTGAGAGATTTCAAGGGGGACCGGTCGGCCTTGAAAGTTTAGCGGCAGCATTAGGAGAGGCAAAAGACACCATTGAGGATATTATAGAGCCTTACTTAATCCAGCAAGGATTTATTATTAGAACACCTCGAGGTCGTTTAGTGACGTCTAAGACCTACGCGCATTTTGGGTTGACCCAAGAAGCGCCGAAAGAAATAGGGTAGACTATGCCACATTATTATCCAGTTCAAATTTTTTATGAGGATACAGATGGGGCAGGAATTGTTTATCATGCCAATTACGTAAAATACATGGAACGAGCGCGTACTGTATTATTAGAAGAGAAAGGGTTTTCTTTACCGGGGTTAAAAGAGCATTATGGCGTGCAGTTTGTCGTGAAGGCTCTAGATGTGCGCTATTTCAAACCTGCAACCTTACAGCAAAAATTAATAGTTGTTACTGAGTTATCTAAATTAGGAAGGGCGACCTTAACTTTTACCCAAACGCTTTTTCTTGATCCCGGAGACAAAAAAACTATGATATGTTCTGGTGAGGTTGTTATTGTATGTACCAACTTAATTTTTAAGCCTTGTGTGATACCAATGGCAGTAATGAGGGAGTTAAAAAGTGAACGCTAATTTATCACTACTGAATTTAATCGCTGATGCCAGCATTTTAGTGAAAATAGTCATGTTAATTTTGCTGGCGATGTCAGTCAGTTCTTGGGCATTGATTTTTCAACGTGGCACATCTTTACGTCTAGCCTCTGGGCAATTTAAAAAATTCCAAGAACGCTTTCATGGTATTAAAGACTTAAACCGTCTGCATGACTATTTATCAGAAAGACGCTCTAAAACAACCGGTATAGAACAAGTAGTGAAATACGGATTTCGTGAGTTTTTAAGACTCCATAAACAAAATGCAGAGCCCACAGCTGTCATGACAGGGACAGAGCGTGCGCTAAGAGTCGCTTTGGCACAAGAAGAACAAAAACTCGAAGAAAGTTTACCCTTTTTGGCTCAAGTGGGATCTATTAGTGTGTATGTAGGATTGTTTGGCACAGTTTGGGGAATTATGACTGCCTTTCAAGCACTAGGTAGTGTGCAACAAGCTACTTTGGCGATGGTCGCCCCCGGGATCTCAGAAGCATTAATTGCGACGGCACTAGGGTTATTTGCCGCAATTCCTGCTGTTTTTGCTTACAACCGTTATATGCATCAAGCGCAAAATTTAATTCGTAGTTATGATTATTTAGCAGAAGAATTTTCTAACGCTTTGCATCGAAAGTTATACAGTCAGGGTGAGCCTGAAACGCAAAGAAATACTTCACGAGAAGTCATAGAAGAAGATGAGGGTGAGGAGTAGCTTTTCCTATGTTAAGTAGACGCCAGTCAAAAAAGTTAGTAGCTGAAATTAACATTGTGCCCTATATCGATGTTATGTTAGTGTTGTTGGTTATCTTTATTGTGACAGCACCCTTGCTCCAACAAGGCGTGGCAGTGGATTTACCACAAGCCAGTGCAAAGACCTTAGATCCGGCAGAGAAAGAGCCGATTGTAGCGAGTGTCGATAGTGAAGGGCATTATTATTTAAATATTGCAGATGCACCTAGCCAGCCTATTGATGAAGAAGCCTTAGTGTTACGTGTGACAGCCATATTAAATAAAGAACCACAGCGAAAAGTACTAGTTAAAGCAGATCAAAACGTTAACTATGGTAAAGTCATGGCTGCTATGGTCTTATTGCAAAAAGCAGGCGCACCCAGTGTGGGGTTGGTGACGCAAGATAAAGCTGCCAAAAATGGTTTAGAGAAGAGAAAAGGTTAAGACGATGAAAAGTCGTTCCAAAGTTGTTTCCTTAGGTTTGTCTATTGGTGTGCATCTTTTGCTTGCCTCATTGTTATTTCTGAGCTTGGAAAGAACCATTTTTATTGCTGAAACCCCTACTTCCACTGAACCGCAAGAAATTATAGAAGCAACCGTGGTCACGGATAAAGCTTTGCGCCAAGAAATCTCTCGTTTAGCAGAAAAAGAGGCGCAGAAAAAAGCGAATGAACAAGCAAGGTTAGAAGCGTTGGCTAATAAAGAGCGCGAAGCCAAAGAAAAAAGAATAGAAGAAGAACAGCTGGTTCTAGAGTTACAAAAGAAAAATGAACTACTAAAAAAAGAAACAGAGCAAAAGCTTTTAGCGTTACAACAAGCAGAGGCTGCACGAGAGAAAAAACTCAAAGCAGAACAAGAAGAGCTCGCTAAAATACAAAAAGAAAAAGAGGCCGCCTTAGCAGCCAAAAAGAAAACAGAAGAAGAAAAGAAAATAAAAGAAGCAGCAGCCCAGAAAAAGAAAGACGCAGAAGTTGCTGAAAAGGAAGCCAGTGCGCGAAAACAAGCGGAAGATAATACGCAAAATCAAAACAATGTGAAATTAAATCAGGACGAGATTACCCGTCATGCGCTGCTTATTCGTAATAAAATCAATCAAAATTGGCGTCAACCTTTGGGCATGGATATTAAAGGTTTAACTTGTAAAATTGTAGTCAAATTGCTGCCTACTGGAGAAGTGGTGGATGCGCAAGTGATTGAATCAAGTGGTAGCTTAGAATTGGATCGCTCAGCAGAATTGGCTGTGCATAAATCCTCGCCTTTACCCATGCCTGGCAATGAAGATGTTGCCAAAGTATTCCGTCAATTTACCTTTACTTTTCGACCGGAGGCCGCGTGAAGAAGATCTATTATGGACTGATAGCGTTATGCGTTATCACCTTTAATTTACAAGCTCGTTTGAACATAGAAATTACGCAAGGTGAGGTCGGGGGCGTCCCTATTGCTATCGCTACCAGCCGCTTTGAACCCAGAAGTTTTGAACATCAATCTTTCGAAGATTTAGCAACGGTTATACGTAATGATTTGAGAATGTGTGGCCGATTTGCGCCACTCTCTCCTGAACAATTTCCTAATATAGCTGCGAATCAAGAAACCACGGTGGCACCTTGGAAACAAGCGGGTGCAGAAAACGTGGTGTTAGGGCATGTGACCCCAGAAGGCAACGGGCGTTATACCGTGTCATTTAAATTACTGGATGTTTACAAAGCCAGCCAAGAAGGAATTACTTTAATTTCTAAAACCTACCAAGGTGTTCCTGCACAAGGGTTTCGTCGTTTGGCGCATCAAATTAGTGATGAAGTTTACCAAAAATTAACGGGGATCAGAGGTGCTTTCTCCACGCGGATTGCTTATGTCATGGTGCAAGGAGAAGGTCCTAATCGTACCTATTTTCTAGAAGTGGCTGATGCAGACGGATTTAATCCTGTGCCTTTAGTGCGATCAAGAGAGCCTATCATGTCTCCTTCTTGGTCTACGGATGGTCGGCGTCTGGCGTTTGTTTCTTTTGAAAAGAACCGAGCTGAAATTTACATTCTAGATGTTGCAACAGGCAGACGTGAGCTTATCTCTCGTTTGCCCGGGATCAATGGTGCGCCAGCTTGGTCGCCTGATGGCAGATCGTTGGCGCTGGTTTTGTCCAAAGAAAATAATCCTAAAATTTATTTAATGGACTTAGCTACCAAAAATATGACCCAAATTACGCAAGGTTACTCAATTGATACCGAGCCTGCTTGGTCTGTAGATGGAAGTAAATTATATTTCACATCTAATCGCGGTGGTAAACCGCAGATTTATCGTTTGGATTTAGCGACAAATAAAGTTGATCGTGTTACATTTGTCGGGAATTATAACGCCAGGCCGATGTTAACACCTGACGGCAAGTATTTAGTCATGATGCATCGAGAAGGGAGCGGTGAGCCGTTTCATATTGCCAGCCAAGAGTTAGCGACAGGACAAGTTACAGTATTGACTCATGCTCGTTTAGATGAATCACCCACCTTGTCTCCAAATGGCGCTATGGTACTCTATGGTACGCAAGATGGCGAAAGACATGTTTTAGGTCTTGTTACGCTAGATGGCAGAGGCCAAGTACGCTTACCGGCGCGTGAAGGTAATGTTCAAGAGCCGGCGTGGTCACCTTTTCTCTCATAGATAAAAGTATGGTTTTAATTAAGCTAAGGAGATAACAATGAAAATTAGGAAAGTATTAACAGTCGTATTGAGTGCAGCACTTTGTGTCAGTATGGTTGGGTGTTCTAACAATGCAAAGAAACGTGGTAAAGGTGGCGATGCTAATACCTATGGTGCAGAAGGCCGTGATGGTTATTCTGATAGTGAACGTGATTTGTTAGCAAAACGTAAGATCTATTTCGACTATGATCGCGCTGAAATTCACAATGATGACATGAACACATTAGCTGCGCATGCTGAGTTCTTGAAAGCCAATCCTGGTCGTCATGTTCGCATTGAAGGCCATACCGATGAGCAAGGCAGCCGTGAATACAACATCGCTTTAGGTGAAAGAAGAGCCCAAGCTGTTGCGCACGTTTTGCATTCTCAAGGTGTTTCTAGAAACCAAATCGCTACAGTTAGCTTTGGTAAAGAAAAGCCAGATAGCACAGGCCATTCAGAAGAAGCACATAATCTGAATCGTCGTGCGGTCATTGTTTACGAGGACTAAGTAAAAAATGCGTCTTGAGACCTATTCAAAATTATCTTGGGCGCTTTTGACCACGTTATCCTTATCAGTAGGGGTAACGTGGGCCTATGCTCCAGTAGAGTCTCGATTGGGCTCAGATGGTAAACCTGCTCTGGTTCAGTCTGGAATGGGTGTTGATCCTAATGTCGCACAGATGCAAAAAGTAGATTTTCTGCAACAAGAAGTTCAGGAATTACGCGGTAAAGTAGAAGAGTTGACCTATCAAGTTCAACAACTGCAAGAGCAGCAAAAGAAACTCTATTTAGATCTTGAGAAAAGAATAGGGGAAAAAAAAGCTTCAACAAGTTCTAATTCTAGTTCCAGTACTAGTTCTTCAAATGAGACAGGTATTTCATTTGACGACTTAGAAAATCATTCTTCCTCTTCTCAAACGAATGCTGGGAAAACAGCAACAAGCAGCCAGAGTGAAGAGAAAGTGTACCGCCAAGCTTATCAATTTGTACAAAATCGAGATTGGGGTAAAGCCCTGTCTGCTTTTCAAAGCTTTGTTAAAGAATTCCCCCAAGGTAAATATACGGCCAATGCCCATTATTGGATGGGTGAAATTTACTTTAACAAAGGGGAATATGATCTCGCTAAAGAATCTTTTTCCACGGTTTATCAAAAATTTGCTAGCCATACTAAAGCTGCAGACGCTTTGTTAAAGCTCGGATATGTTGAGCAAGCCAAAGGCAAGTATAAAGATTCTAAAGCGTTATTAACCAAGGTCAAAACACAATATCCAGGGACCACGCCCGCACAGTTAGCAGAGACCCGTCTGCAAAAGTTGCACCAAGAAGGCAGAATTTAGCAGGATTGCTAAAAATTAATTGACGACTATCTGAGAATTTGATAGTTTTGTCGGTTGGTTTTATTACTTTTGTGATCCGAATAGGTGTAATTATGCCCACATCGCCCATGCCAAAACTAATGGCGTATCCTTCTCCTAAGCCCACAAAGCGCGAAATTGTCCTAAAATGGCTTGGCAGGATTGTCTCCAAAAGCGTTGAATTTTTCATTCATAGCATGATGCTTTCTCTGTTTTGTACGGTTGGGTGGGTATTAAGCCAAACTTTTGTTGGCGCGCATTTAATTCCTGCTCTTAAGAAATTGATGACGAGCTACTCTGCAATGATACTCCCAACAGCACTTGCCCCGTGGGGAGGTTGGATACTCCTCGGGGGAATTGGCGCTATCATGGCAGGAAATTTTCTTTTTGCCGTTTTATCCGGAACTCTGCTAGATAAAAATAATCATCAACGCTCCTATGGCACGTGGCTTTATATAGGGGTGAGTTGGCTTGCCCCGGCAATCAAATTTACTTTTAGTCATGCTAAAGGAGCTGAGATTGGTTCAGCGCTGATATGGACGGGGATCTTAGGAGGCGGCTTAGGTATTTTAACTTCGAGTCTTGTGCCGATATTAGATAATCCCATGAAGCGCCAAGAAATCCTAGTCAAGTTGATGCAGTTTGCAGCGCAGACACTGATCCCTGCTCTGCAAAAAGGCTATCAAAAAATTTCACATTGGTTTAATGAAAACATTTATCCGATTGTCGAGCGCTTTATCCCCAAAGAGATAACGCCAGAACCTCCACCTATTTCTGCGCCTTTGCCACCACAAAGATTTGAAGACGCAGTACCAGCTGCGCCTCAAAGCATTGAAGAAGTGGCAGCGCAAGTGCCCATTGTTGCTCTTCCTGCCTCTTTGCCGCCGCAAAGAGTTGAAGGCGCCCTACCAGCGCCCGTTGTGTCACTCCCTGCGCCCGCTCCTCGAAGCATTGAAGAGGTGACGCCTGTTTTACCTGAGCTACCAGCTGAGATTGACTCTGATCCTTCGCGTCAACGATTAGTGCCTTAAGTTGAGGCTTTTCAAGTTGCTGAAAAAGGGAGCGCAATTTTTAAAAAAAGTGTGGCGTAGTCTTTTTGTAGGGCTTCCCGTTTCTGTGTTGTTGACTTTTGGTCTGTGGGTCAAGACAAGCTTTATTGGTCAGCTCTTGTTACCCGCACTATGGGATATCGGCATGGCAACGGTGAAACTCATTGTGCCAACCTTTTTAGCACCTTATGCCAGCATCATATTAGCGACGAGTTTATTATTACCCCCTGCCTATACCGTCGCGATGGCTTATTTGACAGACACCTTGTTGGATTATCCCGCTGCCAGATACAAAGCGCCTTTTTATTGGACCACGCATTGGATATTACCTTGTGTTTCTTTTCTTTTCGCTTACCCAGGATTAGGTTTTAAAATGGCATTAGGTTTGAGCGCATTGCTTGCGACAACAACAAGTTTGGCTGCAGAACTCTGGATAGAAGGGTTAGATCCGCAGGCGTCTAAAAAGAAGGACAACCCTGCTGCTGTACCGCCTCCAAACCAAGCAAGTGCAGCATTAACGGCAGAGAGAATTGCCTCACCCGTACCTGCATTACTTCATGATTTTTCTGCAAGTGGCGAGAGAGAGAGGCGCCAAGAAGCAGCAGACAATAATGAGTTAATAAACTTAAACAATAGATCTGCACCCCCTCGACCTTAGAAGCGAGTACGCCAGTAATCACGCTTAAAAATAATCAAGAAAAGTTGTCTTGTTATTTTGTTATTTTTCGGTATCATACAGCCCTTATCTCATATTGGGGCCGTTAGCTCAGGTGGTAGAGCAGCAGACTTTTAATCTGTTGGTCCATGGTTCGAATCCATGACGGCCCACCAGATCTTCTTTTTCCTTTCTTAATAAATCTCCCAACTTACAACAAAAAAATATTTTTAAAAAAGTGTGTAATCACTTGTGTATCTTCCCTCGTGTTGTGCTAATCTAACAAGGAACTTTAGGAAAATTAGTAGTTCATTTTCTTACTTTTGTTCGAAGATTAGATTTAATTGATATCAGTTTTGACATTGTGGCATGAGTAGATTGGTTTTTTTATTCGCAAATGTACTCTTATCGCAATCTTAGTTGAAATACTAATGAAATTTGATCTACTTTTCGATTATAGGTGGGGGCGTTGAGTGCGTTTTAAGCAGATTAACTCGCCCTTGTAGTATAACGGTTTCTTTTTTATTTAGGACTTTTATAAGGACATTTTTCATGATGAAAAAAGCACTCAAAGTCACGTTTGGCGCAATCTTGGCAGCGGGTACCCTCGGCACAGCACAAGCTAACATGGCTGATATGTTTGATCATGTTGGCGCGCACGTAACGGGCACGTACTCTAAAGCTAGCAACAATGGCATGAGTTATGGTGACACTTTTGTCGCTTTCCCTACAGCTGCCGGTGGTGGTAGATTTGGCCAGCCCGTGTTTGTTGGCAGTAAGCATGATTGGGATTGGGGTGCAGGTCTTATGTATGGTTTTAGCGAACATACTAGCCTTTACTTCAACTACGAACATTATTCTGATGGTTCAGACAGCAACGCTGTGAATGTTAGAAACCTCGGTGTATCCGCTCCTCTTATGGGCGCTGGTAACCCAGTTTCTACTGCTGCAACGGGTCACTCTTCTAACAAGACCAATGAATATGAATTGGGTTTAGCGCACAAATGGGCGCAAAGTCCTAAATTCTGTATCGATTACAAAGCCCAATTACAATGGGATACCTATGACAGAGAATTCTATGAAACAAATGATGGGGACAACGGTGACTTTGCTCGTCGTACCACCACCAATAGCTTCAAAGGTTTTGGTCCTGGTGTAGGCTTAATGGCTCATGCTAGACCTTTATCACATTGCCCAACATTTGGTCTGTTTGCAGGCGGTGTCGGTTCTGCAATGTATGGTAAAAATGAATTTTCATCTGTAGCGGTTAACCAAGCTACATTCCTCACAGGTGTCTTCCCAGACAACTCTCATTCAATTGTTGGAAAGCTGGACGTTAAGTTCGGTGTTGACTATGTCAACAACTTTGCAATGGATGGTTGCAAGATTCCTTATGGATTGGCTCTTGGTATGCGTTACATGAATGCGTTTAACGTATTCAAAAATGGTAATACTTATGCTGGCCCATTGAACGTTTCTCCAACAGGGGCTATTGCTTCTGATAGATTCACATTCCTTGGCAGCACCGCTAATGACTTCGGTCGTTTCGGACCTTTCTTGACATTCAATGTGGGTGGTGTGGCTTAAGCCCTTCACTCTTAAGAAACGGGAGCTTTTGCTCCCGTTTTTTTTTAGTAAATTAAATTAGCCCGCATAATATTTCAGTTCGAAGTCTGGTCATTAAATCTAACATAAAATAAACATTGTGCTGCGTTGCCAGAACTGCCGCAGTTGGTTCATTTGCTTTAAATAAATGATGTAAATAAGCTCTGCTGTAATGCTCGCAAGTGGGGCAAGCGCATTCTTCGGCGATGGGAAAAAATTCTTTGGCATGTAGTTGGCGCACTATTTTAAGTGGACCTTCTTTGGTGAAAACCATACCGTGCCTGGCAACTTTAGTAGGATAAGCGCTATCAAAAGTGTCGATGCCAAATGGAACACAATCAATGACCGAAGG
This sequence comes from uncultured Gammaproteobacteria bacterium, assembly GCA_963803015.1. GTDB lineage: Bacteria > Pseudomonadota > Gammaproteobacteria > Berkiellales > Berkiellaceae > Berkiella. The sequence continues at coordinate 384,430 of CAWDKV010000003.1, forward strand.
AATATCGCCAATTCCCAGTAAGTGAATAGGTTTTTCAGGAGGCAAATGAGGGGTCGTCCCGTCAACGGTTTCCCGCAATTGTTGATGATCGCAACCTAATGAACCACCAATCGCCCAGCCATCAAACTCATGTTGCGATAAAATCTGGCAGCTTTTTTGGCGTAACGCCAAATCTGTTCCACCGTGGATCACGGCAAACATCGCTTGATTTTGGGGTTGCTTTAAATGAGTATGCAACGATCGCAGCTCCCAACGATGCGTACGCTCAAAAGATTTTTGTAACGCTGCCTCATCAACATGAAAAGGTAAGAGTTCATCCAGGGGAATAATGATATCGGCCCCTAGATCTTTTTGTGCTTGCACAGAAGTCTCAGGTGTTAAAACAATTTTCTCGCCATTACGGTACGATCGAAAAATGACGCCATCTTCTGTCACTTTTAATACAGAATTGGGATGTTTTTTTCCGCCTTGACCTTTGAGTTCTTTTGCAACATCGCCATAAGCCAAACTAAATACTTGAAAGCCACCAGAATCGGTGATAATTGGTGCGCGTCGTTGAATAAAATGATGTAAGCCACCCGCTTCTTTTATGACTTGCGTGCCAGGTTGCACCATCAAATGATAAGTATTACAAAACATCAGCTGCAATTTATCGACCAGTTGATGGTTTTGTAAGGCTTTTAAACTACCATTTGTACCTACTGAGACGAAATTGGGCGTATCAATTATCCCATGTGGCGTATGGATCCGACCTACCCGAGCGCGCGAACGCTTAGATTGATAAAGAATTTCAAAGCGGAATGCTGTTTCAATGTTTGAATAAATCATGCTTTCACAAAAAATTGTTTACTGAGAAAAGACCAAGGCAGCGTGTTGGCAATGGCAAGGAGCTTAATGCAATAACTGACCATCATAATTTCAACTAAGGCCCCTACCAAGCCGTAGAGTCCGAGGAAACCAAATAATAAAGTATCTATACATTGACTCACACATAACGTAAAAGCACTTGCTCCTATCATTGGCAGATGAGGCAAGTTTTTGCGCAGCTGATGAAAAAGATAACTATCGAATTGCTGAACAATAAAAAAAGTAGTGAGTGAGGCTAAAATAATGCGCGGTGTGGGACTCAGCAAAAAAAGATAAGCGTTTTGCGTTTGATCATAAGGACTCGGAACATAAGAAAGATGAATATAGGCCATGATGGCAAAGAAAAATAGGCAGGAAAAACTGGCCCAAATCGCTTGTTGCGCTGCTTGTCGGCCAAATTTTTCTTGTAGTAAATTGAGACCTAATAAACTACCAATAGCGAAAATATCGCTGGCGGTTGCATTAAAGCTTAAAAGGCTGATTTGTTTGAGGACAAATAAATTAGCTATTAAACTTAATACTGCTATCCAAGCAGTCAAAGCACTTTGTCCTAAGTAGCGAAAAAACCACGCAAAAAGCGTTAGCAAACCGCAACTTGTTAAAAATAGCGTTAAATTCAACACCTTAGGTGTTTTTCCTCTGCAATAAATCGGTTAGCTATGATACCCGACTTACTTTTATATGTAAATAATTCACGCCATCCTAAAGATGGTGCGAAAAATGAATACTCTTTCAATTCACCGTTGCTATCCGTTGCCGCTTAGGAGCGTGGATTAATAGTACGGGTAGTAAAATGATGCCCATGCCTATAATTAAAAATCCTTCATACATCATGACATCCCCGATTTCGACCTTATTGATGGGTGGCACAAATCCTAATAAAACGATCAAAATACTCACCAAAAAGCCACTGCCAGCGGCTAACCATATTCCCCAGTTACCGCCAGGAATTTTAAAAGGTCGCGGTGTATTGGCCTTGGTGTAGCGCAAAGAGATAGCAGCGGCAAATAAAATGGCATACATTAAGAGTGAGAGCTGCGCGGCGAGTGAAGAGAGCCCAAAATAAGCTCCTTCAATCGTAGGTAGTAAAACATACACCAAAGTTAACACGCTGCAGAGTGTGCCTTGGGTTAAGAGCATGGCATATGGGACACCATAACGATTGGTTTTGGCGAGAAAGGAAGGTAATAAACCATCGTCTGCTGCAGCAAAGAGCCCTTTGGTAGGACCAATGATCCAAGTAGCGACAGCACTAATACCACCAATCACGATTGCTACAGCGACAAGAGGCCCCAGCCAAGGGACATTGAATTCAATAGAAAATAAGCTAAAAGCTTGGATAATACCGGTTAGATTAGTTAATTTATCCTGAGGCACCACTACTGCGACCGCCAATGACGCTAAAATAAGACTCAGTAAAATTAAGACGGCAGAAATTAATAAGGCTCGGGGGTAATCTTTTTTAGGATTATTCACTTCCAGAGCATGCACGGAAGACATTTCTAATCCGAGTAAGCTATAAATTAGTTGTGAGAAGAAAACAAATTCTGTGATCCCTTTAATATTGGGAAAAAGACTAGAAAAGGATAAGGTCACTTCAGAAGTATTGCCGCGTTTTAACCAGACATACATTAAGCCAATAATCAGAATCATGGGGCCTAAGGTACCAATTAAAGAGCCAAAGGTGCTGACTGCACTTGAAATCCGCATCCCAAAGAAATTTAGCAGTGTGCATCCCCAAAAAGTGGCTAAGACCACAGTCGTGATAAAAGTGGGATTCTCAACCAGTTTGGGATCAATTAAATAGGCAATCGTGCTGGCAATCAGGGTCAAAATGGTGGGGTACCACACTACATTGTAAATCCATTGCAAATACACAACGCATAATCCCCACTTGGGGCCAAAAGCGGTTTTGACCCAGCAATAAATACCGCCCTTTTCTGGCCAGGTTGTTGCAAGCTCGGCTGTTATGAGAGCCGTGGGAATAAAAAAGGTAAGGGCCGCAATAATATAGAGTGTGACTAAAGCAAAACCAAAACTGGCTGCCATCGGGAGGGTACGAATGCTGTCAACGGCAATCACGTTAATCATCACAAGAGAGAACACGCTGAGTACCCGTTTGGGCATGTAGCTAGAATTGGCGGTGGACATGATATTTTGCTCGCAAAGGTTGTATGTTCCAATGTACTAGTTCGTTAGTGCAATGATAGTAACATAGCGCAGAAAAGGCAAGTTTTTTTGAGAAGAGAATGACAAGTGGTTATTATCGGTCAACGCTATACCGTAAAGATTGTATAAAGAGAGAAATCGATGGAGATCACGAAGAATAAGGTAGTTACCTTTAGCTTTGTCATGAACGATGAGGCGGGAAATACGCTAGATGGATCATTCAATGAAGAAATAGTCTATTTGCATGGATACCATCATATCCTCCCCACCCTGGAAGAAGGGTTAGCAGGAAAAAAGAAGGGAGAAAGTGTCACCATCATCCTCCCCCCTGAAAAAGGCTATGGTTTACGCGAAGAGCAGTTGGTTCAATCTGTACCGCGCACACAATTTGCAGAGGCAGGCACACTAAAAGTGGGCATGAAAGTTTTTTCGCCTGATAATCAAGATTTTGTCATGACTGTCGTCGGGGTAGACGAAGAGAAAGTGGTGTTAGATGCCAATCATCCTTTAGCGGGTAAAACGCTGCAGTTTGTAATATCCATCATCGATGTTAGAGAAGCTTCTGCTGCTGAAATTGCAAAACAAATAGTCATTCCAAACAGTTAGGGCCCGCGCATAAATAACCTGTGCAGGTTATTTATGCGCAGGCCCTTAACTTTCTCCTTTCACAGCCGATATAACACCATAGGCCTCGCCTCTTAAGCGACAAGGTGTGATAATGAAAGATTACTGTAAGTACCAACAGAGCCTTTTGGCATTAGAATTGCCATTTGCGCAATTACGGATCCCCGCTCCCCATCTTTTTGATACACCTCTTGCTTGGTTAACTTTAAACATGGGATGGCGTAAGACCTATTACGGTTTAAAGATACAAACGGAATATTTAAGAGCGAGGGGGCAGGAACTGTTAGCACTGAATTTGCTAATAAAAAGCTTAGAAAAAAACACTTTTTGGTTTAATCATACTGTAAAATGGTGGCATTTAATGGCGACCGCCATCCTCATCGCCCAGTCTTTAGAACTCTATTCGCAAGAAAAAATGTGTTTGCCTCTTCAGCGTTTAATGAAATTAATGGTACTGGGACCTCAACCGTGGTCTGGAAGGGAAGTTGCCTTTTGTTTTGCTACAATGAGTTTTTGGTCATTTTTATCTGGGAAAAATAATAAAGCGATTGAGCAGGTCAATATTGCCATCCAAGCTGAAAAAACATGGGGATATCCTGAGTATTTGCTAGGCTGGTATGGCCTTCTTTTAGAAGGGCTCGATCCTGTTCCTCATTTTTTACGAGCAATCAAATGTAACGGACGCTATTGGCAATTATTACAGCATGACCCTTTGATAGCACAACATCCAGATGTGTTGCAGAAGGTGAAACAGGCCAATGAAAAAACAGAAAAATTATTATAAACTAATATAGATAATTAGGTAGGAGATAGGGCTATGCGACATAGAATGAAGGCTACTTTAGGACTTTTACTCTTAGCATGCGCTATTTCAGGAAATGTACTGGCAACGACAATTGGGGATGTAGCCACTAATTTGATGGGGCCAACTGAAATTATCACAAAATTAGTGATAGTGGCCTGTTATATCGTGGGCTTGACCTTAGTTTTTGTTGCCATGGCACAATATAAAATTCATACGCAAAGCCCTAAATTAGTGCCACTTTCCACCCCAATTCTTTTGCTGATTTTGGGAATCATTGCTCTACTTATCCCTTATGTCACAGGTATGTTTGAAACGGGCAATGCGGCTTCGCATAGTGCGGGTCAATCTGAGAAAAATAATTTGCTTCCCCTACCTGGAGAAGCAAATCTACCAGGTTTACCTCGTCCAAAACACAAGGAAGAACCCGCTCCCACTTATAATGAGCCTGCTCCTGAGCAAGCACCACCTCCTCCTGCTGCTCCCTCTTCCCCCCCTCCTTCTAAAGGTGGCGGTTGGACGGCTGATCCTCGTTATCAATAGAACCAACTGCAGTAAGTTATCCACATCCTGATGATTGCTTGAGAGCACAGCAGGCTGTCTAAGTGAATTGTGTGGAACATATTGATTAACTTACAAAAAAAGGTATGGTCAAATTTTATCCACCTCATATGAGAGAACGAAAACCGGGGGGTAGAGTCCTTATTCCTCTCTTTCTTCACAGGATTATCCACAGTTTTTGTGTATAACCCTGGATATCATTTCATCTAGTCTTTGAAAGTAGGCAGACCTTCTTCTAAGGCTTCTATTTGCAGTTTTTCAGAAGAGGTTTTTGAGAATTTCTTAGCTAACTTTGCTTGAGTTAAAGCACCCGCAAAATCACCTTGTGCTTTCAGGTATTGGGCTTGCGCAAGATGTGCTGCGACAGGTTGCTTGTTGTTAGCATAGGCAACGGAAAGCAGCTTCCAAATTTGAGAGTTAGCATGCTTGTAATGGGTTTGTTTCTTTAATAGGGTAATCGCTTTCTCAGTTTGATTTTCTTTAATGAACCAACCACTTAGAGCTAGGGTAAGTGGGTTATTATGAGGATGATTTTTCAGAGCGTTTTCTAAATGAGAAAAAGCTTCTTGTTTTTGACCACAGTCCATAGCTACCTGAGCATAGGCTAATTCGAATAAAGGTTGGGCTGGCGCTGCAGCCTGCAGTTGTTCTAGATAGGGTTTGGCTTCTAGCATTTTACCTTCGGCCATGAGAGCCAGAACATAACCATAGGTAGTGCCAATTTTGCTGCTGTAATTACCACGCTTCAGCTGTTTTTCGAAATAGCTGCTTGCTTCATGCACAGAGCTAAAGCTTAAAAATTTTACTCTCGCTTGAACGAGATGATACTGCAGACTATCGGGGATCTGTTTATAAGGATAACTTTGAGCCCGTGTTTTAGCGACCATTAAGCGCGATTCTGTGACGGGGTGAGTCATAAAAAATTCAGGCATTTGATTACCATTAAAGCGTGTTTCTTGATACATGCGATGAAAGAATCCTGGCATGCCCATGGGATCAAACCCTGCTTTAGCGAGGTTTTGCATCCCTATAGAATCTGCTTCCTTTTCATGCTCGCGGGTAAAATTAATCATGGCTTGTTGGCCCCCACCTAAGGCGGCGGCAATGGCGCCTTGGGCTAACTCAGGGCTTTGTGTCGCTAAAATCATGGCCGCTATCATTCCCGCTATAGTTGATAAGCGAACGCGCCCCATATGTTCATACATACGGGCAATATGCCTTTGCTGAACGTGTGCCACTTCGTGAGCAAGCACAGAGGCAAGTTCACTTTCTGTTTCAGTCGATAAGATAAGTCCGGTGTTGATCCCAACAAAGCCGCCAGGTAAGGCAAAGGCATTGACTGATCGATCATTAACCAAAAAGAAATGATAAGGAGCAGTTGAGATCCCTTGGGTTGCAACCAGACGATACCCAATTCCTTGCAGGTACTCATTGACCACGACATCATCGTTTAATTTTTGGTGGGCTTTGAGTTCTTTAATGACACTATAGCCGAGCTCAAATTCTTGGGCTGGTGTTAGGATAGCGCCGGATGAGTTGCCCAACTCAGGAAGTTCTCCTGCTTGAACTGGAAACAAGCAAAGTAAAATAGGCACAATGAAGCAAATAAGCTTAAAGTTAAAAAGGCCTTTTAATCTCTGATCTGGTAAGGTAGGGCTAGCGTGTAATCTTTGCATCTTATCAAGTATTGTAACCTACAAATTGTGAGACTGCTTGAACGCCTATCTTTTAATTATTTTATCTAACTTTTTGAGGATGATATGTTTGAGGTCATAAAAAAATGGTGGCAACGCTATCTCTCTGATCCCCAGGCAGTTCTCCTGACCGTTATGCTGGTCAGTATTACACTCATCTTTCTCATTATGGGAAAAATACTAGCGCCAGTTATTGCCAGTATTGTCATTGCTTATTTATTACTCTGGATTGTCAATCTTCTGGTCAAATGGCATGTGCCACGATTATTGGCGGTCGTCATAACCTATAGTACCTTTTTAGGATTATTTTTTGCAGCCATTTTAATCTTGTGGCCAATTATCGGGCATCAATTGATCCGTCTCTATACCGAATTACCTTCTATGATCGCAAGTGGTCAAAAGTTATTGTATTTGTTACCTGAAAAATTTCCTGAGTTTTTTACCACAGAGACAATTGCAACCATAACGGACGATGTTTCTTCGCAAATGAAACATATGGGTAAACTCTTATTTACAGTTTCTGTCGCCTCAGTGCCGACGGTGATTGCTTTAATTGTGTATATGATCTTAGTACCAGTGTTAGTGTTTTTTTTCTTAAAAGATCATGCCGTCATTATTAATTGGATCAAAGGATTTTTACCGGATGACCGCAGTGTTCTGACGAGTGTCTGGCGAGACGTGGATAAGCAAATTGGTAATTATATCCGTGGTAAAGTGGCAGAGATCTTTATTGTAAGCTTCTCGACCTATCTTGTTTTTTATTTTTTCGATATGCGTTATTCAGCTTTGCTTGCTGTTTTAGTTGGGTTATCCGTTATTATTCCTTATGTCGGGATTGCGGTGGTGACTATTCCTGTTATTTTTGTTGCGCTTTTACAATGGGGACTGGGACCGCATTTTGCGTATGTGATGCTTGTCTATTCCATCATTCAGATAATTGATGGCTATGTTTTGGTGCCGCTCCTTTTTTCAGAAGCAGTAAATATCCATCCGGTTGCCATTATTGTTGCTATTTTAGTATTTGGGAGTTGGTGGGGTTTTTGGGGGGTGTTTTTTGCTATTCCCTTGGCAACATTAGTGAAGGCGGTCATTAAGGCATGGCCTAGACCGCATTTAGTGCAATAACCTTCACTTTTTCTAAGACTTCTTTCACATGATTGGCAATTTTCACTTTGCGCCAAATGTGGCGCACAGTGCCTTCTTTATCAATTAAAAAAGTAGACCGCATGACCCCTTTAAATTTATGGCCAAAGAGAGATTTTTCGCCCAGTGTATCGAACAATTGGCAGATTTTATCGTCACTGTCAGAAATGAGGGGAAAGGGCAGGGCTTGTTTACAAATAAATTTTTCATGTGAAATGATGCTATCACGTGAGACCCCGATGACTTCGGTGTGATATTGTTGAAAATCAGGATAAGAGTCACGAAAATCTTTACTTTCAATCGTACATCCAGGTGTATTATCTTTAGGATAGAAATAGAGTACGACATTTTTTCCAGTAAGAGAGCTAAAAGAGCTGATCTCAGGATGAGTAGAGGTAAAGGAAATGTCAGGTACTTTTGTTCCTAATTCAATTTTTTTCATCAAACACCTTATTTTACAGGTTCTATCATCGCATCTAAGTTAAGATCTTCACAATAAACGATAAATTTCTCGCGCAGACTCGCGATGTGCTTTTTTACTGGAATATTGACTAATAAGCTAATATTACTCATCACGGTTTGGTTTTTAGCAGTGTACGTTTCAGTTTCCATTTGTTCAACACTAATTTTATTTTGTTTAAAAAAGTAGGCCAGATCATTGAGGATCCCGACCCTGTCTTGCGCTATCACTTGAACCTGATAAGGCAAAGCGGGAGGCAATGTCGCGGGTTGTGTTCTCTTGCTTTGTAAAATAAATTCATATTGCTTCGCAAGTTGGGGGAGAAGGGCTTCTAGTTTAGCAATGGCGTTCCAGCTACCGGTGAAATATAAACTCAAAGCGCATTCGTTGCCCATCTTTTTAAGTTTGGCTTCTAGAAGGTTCGCTGAACATTGTTTGGCCACTTTTGTAAATGCTTCTAAAACCCCTATACTGTCGTTTCCTAAAGCGGTGATGGCAAGATAATGATCGTTTGCTCGCATGGCGTTCACCTCACATGAGTGTATAGTCACGTTAAAATGTGTAAGTTAAATTTATAAAGTGACCATTCTATCATTAAAAGAAAACGCTTGGCGTGATATTCCTCAAGTCTTTTAGCATTTACACGGATTGGTGACAACTTGTTATCTTAGTATTAGCATGTTAGCGTGCATTTAATTTAGTTAAGGAGTGAAGCGATGTTTAAAGGAAGTTGTGTTGCCTTAGTAACCCCATTAAAACCGACGGGCGAAATTGATGAAAAGTCAGTAATTAGCTTGGTAGAATGGCATATTGAACAAGGCACAGCAGCCATTGTTGTCATGGGAACAACAGGTGAATCTGCAACCATGAACGCTGATGAACAAAAACAAATGATTACCTTAGTGAAGAAAATCGTTAATCAACGCATTCCCGTGATTGCAGGAACGGGCACAAATAGCACTGCCACCACCATTACAAAAAGCCAAATGGCACAAGAATGGGGTGTAGACGGTTGCCTTATCGTGACTCCTTATTATAATAGACCCACGCAAGTCGGACTTATTGAACATTATCGTGCAATAGCAAAGAATACGAGTTTGCCAATTTTGTTATACAATGTGCCCACTCGAACGGCTTGTGATATACAACCTGAAACAGTTGCCGAATTGAGTAAAATAAACAATATTGTCGGAATTAAAGAAGCGACTGGAAACTTAGAGCGCTTAAAAGCCTTGCAAGCGTTATGCCCGAAGGATTTTCTCTTTTATAGTGGGGATGATCCAACAGCCCGGGAATTTATGTTGCAAGGAGGGCATGGTGTCATTTCCATTACCTCAAATGTAGAACCGAAAGGCATGCAAGAAATGTCGTTAGCTGCGCTCAAGGGTGACAAAACAAAATCTGAAGAATTAGATAATCGCTTGCAAGCATTACATAAAATGTTAATCGTTGAGCCTAATCCTATTCCTGTGAAATGGGCTATGCATTATTTAGAAAAAATTCCAAGTGGCATTCGGTTACCCTTAACGCCATTTTCAGAGAAATATCATCAACAAATGATGCAAGCTTTAGAGCATGCACAGTCAGTAAGAGGATAATAAGTATGGTGAGGGAACTCTTGGCAATAAGCTGCATTTTGCTTTACGGTTGCCAACAGGTGCATCATGTGCAAGAGTCACATTGGAGCACTTCAGAAAAAGAATATTTAAAAAGTGCGACTAATAGCCGTTTAAAGCTGCCATCAGGGTTGGAATTGCCGAAAGATTCTGGTTCGGTTTACCCTGATTTACCTCAGAATTTACCTGCGCCAGGATCCCTTAAGTCCGTTCCTTTAGAACCACCAGGATTTGGTAAGCTAGAATCCAGCAACTAATGAGGAAGTGAAATATGCCAACTGAAAAACTATTATATGCCGGTAAAGCGAAATCGCTTTATGAGACAAATGAACCAGATAAATTATTGTGTGTATTTCGCAATGATACCTCTGCTTTTGATGGTGAAAAAATAGAACAGTTAGAAAGAAAAGGTATGGTCAATAACCACTTTAATGCCTTTATCATGGAAAAACTGCAGAAGGCGGGTGTGCCAAATCATTTCGAAAAATTGATCAATGAGAATACCTCTTTGGTCAAACGATTGAACATGCTGCCAGTGGAATGCGTCGTGCGTAACTTTGCAGCAGGGAGTCTTTGTCGCAGATTGGGCGTAGAGGCTGGGATAGCGCTGACTCCCCCTACCTTCGAATTTTTCTTAAAAAATGATGCGCTTCATGATCCGATGATTAATGATTCTTTGATCATTACCTTTGGTTGGGCTGCAGAAAAAGATATTGCACAAATGAAAGCCTATAGCCAACAAGTGAATACTATTTTAACGCAACTTTTTTTAGAAGCAGGCTTAATCTTAGTCGATTACAAATTAGAATTTGGCCATTACCAAGGTAAATTAATGCTTGGGGATGAATTTAGCCCAGATGGTTGTAGGATTTGGGATGCCGAGACTAAGAAAGTATTAGATAAAGATCGTTTCCGTAAAAACATGGGAAATGTGATTGAAGCTTATGAAGAAGTAGCGCAAAGATTGGGTGTTGTGTTACCTGAAGTTCAAATTTAAAAGTCAATTTGTGCCACCCCCTCTCAACATTGGGAGGGGTGAAATTTTTAAGTCTTAAAACCAATTACAATAGTCGTAATATACTATGTCAGTGCTTGATTGAGATCAGCAAGCAGATCATGGGGATCTTCAATACCAACAGATATTCGAATAAGACCGGCTTCAATCCCGATTTTTTCACGATGAGAAACGGGAATAGCAGCGTGTGTCATACTCGCTGGATGCTCAATAAGAGATTCAACACCTCCTAAAGATTCAGCTAAAGTAAAAATCTTGACCCGGCTTAAAGCACGGATAGCGTCTTCTTCTGTGCCATCAATCACAATGCTTATCATACCGCCAAATTGACGCATTTGTTTTTTAGCAAGTGCATATTGTGGATGAGTTTCTAGACCCGGGTAATGTACTTTTTTTACTTTGGGATGATTCACAAGAGCTTGTGCCAACATTTCAGCGTTTTGACAATGTTTCTCCATGCGAAGCGCAAGGGTTTTTAAAGAGCGTAATAAAATATAACAATCAAAAGGGCTAGGGACCGCGCCAATAGCATTTTGTAAATAATAAAGCTTGTGTGCTAATTCAGGATAGTTAAGCACTAAAGCACCGCCAACCACATCAGAATGTCCCCCTAAGTATTTGGTGGTAGAGTGACAAACGATATCAGCACCGATATTCAGCGGATTTTGTAAATAAGGCGAGGCAAAAGTATTATCGACTGCGAAAAGTGCATCAGGTGCATGCAATTGTCTTAATTTATCTATTGCTTCAATATCAATAATCTTGAGTAAAGGATTAGAGGGCGTTTCAAGCCAAATGAGGTCAGTTTTTTTGTGCAAGGCTTGTTTGACTTTATCAAGATTGGTCATATCACAACTGGTGAGTGTAAAACCCCATTTGGCAAAGACATTGGCGATTAAGCGATGTGTGCCACCATAAACGTCATCGCTCAGCACAATGTGACTTTCTGGTGGTAAACTCTGCAATAAAGTAGAGAGTGCAGCGCAGCCTGAAGAAAAGCAAATGGCATATTTACCATTTTCTAAATGGGCAAGTGCATTTTGCAATAAATTTCTTGTCGGGTTAGCCGTACGAGAATATTCATAATCACTAATAGGGTGTCCGGGGCTACTTTGGGCAAAAGTCGACGCTAGATAAATAGGCGGCATCACAGCGCCAGTTGTGGGATCCCATTTAGTGGAATGGACGGCTTTGGTTGCAAATTGGTGATTGTCGTCTTTCACAGATATCCTTGTGCTTTCATCCATTCATCATTTAAAAATTTACTGATATAGCGGTTACCCGAATCGCTGAGTACCGTAATGACGGTTTTGCCAGGTCCTAATGCTTTTGCCACTTCAAGTGCTATATAGACATTGGCGCCTGAAGCGCCGCCACAAAAAAGTCCTTCTTCATGCACTAAACGGCGTGCAGTAGTAAAAGCTTGGTAATCATCAGTTTGATATACGTCATCTAATACAGAAAAATCCAAAGCCTGACAGAGAATATCTTCACCAATACCTTCTACTTGATAAAGTTGTGGTGTCACTAATTTTTTGCTGTAAAAGTAATCGTAATGCACACTTCCGATGGGATCAACCCCGATTATTTTAACAGGAGTCCCTTTTTGTTTTAAATAGCGACCCACGCCAGAAATGGTGCCGCCGGTGCCCATGCCAGCAACAAAAGCATCAAATTTCCCTTGGGTTTGTTTCCAAATTTCAGGGCCGGTTGAAGCCTCATGCGCAGCAATATTGTCTTGATTATGATATTGGTTGACATAAAACGTATTAGGATTTTCTGCTGCAATACGCTTAGCGACTTGTACATAATGTTCTGGCGAATCCCCTGGCACATCGGTTGGCGTCACAATGACTTTAGCGCCAAAAGCTTTTAGAAAATTAATTTTTTCAAGGCTCATTTTATCAGGGATGGTAAATATACAGCGGTAGCCTTTTATGGCGGCAACCATGGCTAAAGCTAATCCAGTATTACCAGAAGTATTTTCAACAATAGTGCCGCCAGGCTTTAATTCTCCGCGTTTTTCGGCTTGTTCTATCATATAAGCCGCGATTCTATCCTTTATTGAGCCTGTGGGATTCATAAATTCGCATTTGACCAATACAGTGGCGGAATTAGGAGTCACCAAGTGATTTAATTTCACTAAAGGGGTATGGCCAATGCATTGCAAAATGTTTTTGGAAATGGACATTAATTTTTCCAGTCTATGCCTCTGAGATATATAACTTAGGTATAGCAGGAGAAGCTCAATCTGGCTTATACTCTTTCCATTTTGCTTTTAGACGTTGTTGCTTTCGCCTTCTCGCAATCCTCATTTACTATTATGTAAACTCTGGTTGCTCGAGCCTTAGCGCCTAGCCTAAAACCAAGCTGGTTCAGTATATACTCTTTCCATTTTGCTTTTACCCTTAAGGGGCACGCGTAGACGTTGTTGCTTTAAACGGAAAGTGAATGCCTTGTCTTGGCGCGTTTCGGTGTTGGCGTGTCAGTCTCACTATGCTGATGCTTTTTTTGGGGTGTAGTGGATGTTTTTACATTAACGGGCGCAAATTTTTGCATCAACGCATTTTTAATGAGAGAAATTTCAGAGACGCAAACTGGATCAAGAGAGAGTGTATTAAACTTTATCGATGCTTTTCGAGTAAAAGAAGTGCCCGGGCCGTCTTTGATAATCAGCGTGATGCTTTTAAGTAGTCTTATTCTTTCAAAGCCTGGGACCCATTCTGGTTGGGCACTAAGATAAATGATAGGCAAACTGTCTTTGTATTCACGCAGCATGCTTCTGAGAACGGGGTTGACTAATTCCATGGCTGCATTGGCAGAACGTGTTCCTAAACCAATATTGGTGACACATTGACTATCATCACCTAAACAAGAGTGAGGTCCCAAATGTAGCCATTGTGCCTCTCCATCTGGAAAATTGATACCAGCAAACTTTAAAGCATTGGCTGCAGAAATGTGCATGATGTCATTTTGTGATTTACCGCGTGGGTTCTCACCCTTTTTTTTACGTTCGCGTTTTAACTTATCAACCTGTTGTATCGTCTTTAATGTGATAGGTACGTCAATCAAACCATCCATCGAGGCTAAGGGCACAGGTGAACTTGGCAGCCACGCATTAGGGAAGGGGATCTGTAACGATTGATTTCCTACTTTTTTAGCAGGCAAAAATAGAGTGGTTTCGCCATCATCAAAAGTCAAAATACGAGAAGGAAATAAATTTGTGCCTTGTGGCGTACTCACTTCCCTTGATCTAGGGCCTTTTTTTGGAGTGGAAAATGTTAATTTGGAAGGGGTATATACCTGATTTTCTTTTCCTAGTGGAGGAGCGGTAAGCCGGGAGGTGACAACGCCGATTTTCTCTGCAGGAGAACCATTGCTTTGCATCAGCTTCAACAGCTTTTCAACTTGAGAATTACCTTCAACTTCTACCGACTTTCTTTGCGACTCTTGGCTAGGGTGCCAGGGTCTGTCACCTTTTTTGTTTTTAGGCATAATGCAATTACACGATTACTAATTAAATGAATGGTCGATTATATAGAATTTTAAAAAATAAGCAATTCAACTAAGAATTTAAGTCTCATCGAAACGATACGCTATAGGAAATTGCCGCCCTCGACCAAAAGCGCGGCGTTGTAAGCGTATAATCGGGGGCGCTTGCTGGCGTTTAAATTCGGCCTTATCTACCATCTGGTGGACTTTTTTAATTAAGGCAGGAGGCAGTGTTTGCGTTTGGCTTTGGTAGTGTGCAAGTTCGGAAGCGGGTAAGAGATCACCTTCAAGATACAAACGTAAAATCGGATCTAAGATGTCGTAAGGGGGGAGGGTGTCTGAATCCTTTTGGTTGAAGGCCAATTCTGCACTGGGCTCTTTCTCTAGAATGGAGGGTGGAATAGGCGTTTGGGGGAAGAGTTGATTAAAATAGCGTGCCAGCGCGTAAACTTCAGTTTTGTAGAGATCGCCGATTAAATTAAATCCGCCCGTCATATCACCATAAAGCGTCGTGTATCCGGTACTTAGCTCACTTTTATTTCCTGTCGATAAAACAAGGGCGCCTGTTTGATTGGAATATTCCATCAGTAAACGGCCTCTTATTCTTGCTTGAATATTTTGGGCGGTTAAAGCAGAGGGATTTACCTGATACGTTTGTTTAAATTGGTTTTCTACTAAATCTAATTCTTCTTGGATCGAAATAATATAATATTTAACTTCTAGATTCTGACAAATTTGCTTGGCATCATCCAGACTCTGTTGGGCATTATAACGAGAGGGCATGAGCAGTGCCGTTACGTTATCCTCTCCCAATGCTTTGACTGCCAGAGCAAGCGTCAAAGCGCTATCGATGCCTCCTGAGAGCCCTATCACGACCTGCTTAAAACCACATTTTTTAACATAGTCTTTTAAGCCTAATAGTATTTGTTGATAAAAAAGAGCGTGAAGGGGAAGAGGCTGATAAGGGGAAAAATCGGATGATAATAATGGGATTTTATCTAAGCTGAGTATCCCCACTTTTTCTGTGAAGGGCGTAAGGTGACCTAAGACATTTCCTGTTTTATCGATGACAAAACTGTTACCATCAAAAATAATGTCATCCTGGCCCCCTACTTGGTTAGTAAAAATAAGAGGGGCGGCACATTTTTTGGCAATAGCGCTAAAATGTTTGATTCTTTCTTCTTGTTTTCCCACATTGCTGGGAGAGCCATTGATGCAAATGATTAAATCAAGATTTTTTGCTGCTAAATTATCAACAGGATTGGCGTCATATAAAAAATCTTCTAAATCAGACCACCCATCTTCACAGATTAAAAAGCCTATTTTTTGATTTTGGAATTCAAAAATGCCAGATGTTTTTCCGGGGGCGAAATATCTTGCTTCATCAAAGATGTTGTAAACAGGGAGCAATTTTTTATGGTAAGTGTAAAGTCTCTGACCATTTTGCAAGAGACATAAACTATTATGGAAAGCTTTGCCTTTTTCTTGATTGTGGGAAATAAATCCCACAACCAATGCTGCGTGGCAGTTTTGAGTTAAAGAGCCAAGCTGGTTTAAATAGTTATTCTGCGCTTGGACAAAACCAGGCCGCAAAATGAGATCTCTGGGGAAATAGCCACTTAAAGCTAATTCAGTGAAAATAATCAAATCAGTTTGATTGCCTTGCTCTTTGACAACAGCCGCTATTTTCTCGAAATTGCCAGAAAAATCGCCTAATTTATAATTTAATTGAGCAATTACAATGCGCATATTTAATCTCACAAGTGGAATAAATTTTTAACATATTGGTGATAGTTTTCATCGTCACAAATAACTTTACCAGGACTATCTGAGAGTTTAATCACCGGTTTATGGTTGGTCTCAGTCATTTTTATTACAATATCTAAGGGATTTACTCCCATATCATTGGTTAGGTTAGTACCAATGCCAAAAAATAGCTTCGCTTGATGTTGAAAATGATCGTAAATAGTAATAGCTGAAGGGATAGTGAGTCCATCACTAAAAACAAAAGTTTTTGTTTTGGGATCGATTCCATTGGCGCGATAATGGGCAAGCGCTTTTTCTCCCCACACAATGGGGGAGCCAGAGTCTTGACGCAACCCTGCGAAGCGTTCAGTTAAATGGCGATCAAATTCTTGTAAAAAGATATCCATGGTTAAGACATCAGTAAGAGCTATGCCTAAATGATGAGGATATTCTTTCAACCACATGTTTAAAGCAAATTTTTGGCTACCAATAATTGAGGGGGCTAACACCTGACAAGCTTGCAGAAATTCATGGGCCATTGTACCAATCGGTGGGACATCGTATTGCTTAGCGAAGTAGACATTGCTCGTTCCCATAAATTGATGTGGAAGCGCTTCTTTCATTCTCATTAACATGTGGGCTTGCCACGCTTTTGAAAAGCGACGCCTGGTTCCAAAATCAGTAAATTGTAATTGGGGAGCCTTGGTTTGGAGTATATTTATTTTTTCGGTTAAGCGCTTGTTGGCTTCGGTGAACTCTAAAGTCGGGGCATAATGACGATAATAAGTTTCGCTGATAATGGCTAGGAGAGGGACTTCATACATAATCGTATCAAGCCAAGGGCCGCGAATGGTTAAGGCAAAATTGCCATCATGCTCCCCTATTTCTAGATAATCTAACTTAAAAGAAAAACCATTTAAATATTGAATAAAGTCTTCTTTAAAATAAGGAAACCCTCTCAGATAGTCTAATTCTTCCTGGCTAAAGCGCAGTGTTGATAAATAATGGATTTGTTGGGTAATCTCTTTGACGCACGGTATTAAATCCAAGGGTTTTCGACTGAAAAATCGATAAGTGACTTCAGTGTCTTTAAAATGATGCAGGATGCATTGCATCATCGTGAATTTATAGAGATCAGTATCTAATAGAGAAGTAATCAACATATGCCCTGTACTCGTCCCACTTTGATTTTATATACTCTTTCCACTTTGCTGGTTCGAGTATATACCCTTCCCAGAATGAATTTTCGGCTGCGCAGAGCCTGGGCATTCTACCTCAATCAGGCTAGCAATTCTTGCGTCGATTGAATAATAATAGCTCCCTTTTCTTGCATCTCTGAAATGGCTTCTTGTGTGGTATCAGATCTTAAGCCGCGGCAGGCTCCTAAATCGACAATGACTTGAAAATCCGCTTTTAGAAGTTGTAATACAGTTGTTTTCACACAGTAATCTGTTGCAAGACCGCCAACCAGTACTGTTTTTATTCCATTATATTTTAAAAACTCAATGAGTCCTGTGCTCAATTTTTCTGCGATATCATGATAGCAAGACCCATAAGGATGCATATCGGGCTCAACGCCTTTCCAGACAAAGAAGTGATAGTCTTGTGGATGCGGTAATCCGGCAATAAGCTCAAAACCTTTTGTGCCAGGGATGCAATGCTTGGGCCAATAAGTATTCGCATTTTTTATTCCAATTAAGGGACTAAATGCTTGATGTTGGGAATTTGCTTCCCAAAGCGCGTGAGGAGGATGGGCTTCTTTCGAGCCCAGCCTATAGGCTGCAAAGCGAGCTAAATTGTTTAACTCCGCCACAATCATTTCCCCTTCTGGAACAGGAAGCTCATGTGGGCAAGCCGGTGTAAAACTGTATTGCGCATCTACATCGAGGCTGGCAATGGTTGATTTTGCCCCAAGTTTAACCATAATAGCCTCCTTGACTTGGCTTTAAGTACACACTAACATGATGAAAGACTCTGTAAGTTATGTCAACAACCTACCAAGGTATGGGATATGCAACGTATCGGCGTATTTGGCTCTTCCTTTAATCCTCCGACTCTAGGGCATTTTAATGTTCTCAAGCAAGCAGATAATGAATTTGATCTGATCGTTCTCGTGCCTAGTCTCGCGCATGCTTTTCACAAAGCGATGATTGATATTTCCCATCGTTTAAAGATGCTCTCTATTTTTGTAGAAAACTGGGAAGCTTATTCAGACAAACACAATGTGCAGATTGAGAATATTGAAGAAACACTACTAAACAAAAAAGATCCTAAAGCCCCAATTTATACGTTTGATGTGTTAAGCGCTTTAACCAAAAAATATCAAGAAGAAGGGGTAGATTGCGCCATTTCATTTATTATTGGTCCGGATAATTATAAAAAAGAAGTTTGGCAGAAGTTTTATCGATATCAAGAAATTGAAGAGAATTGGGAAATTTTTGTTGCAAAAAGAGAAGTGGCTGTGAGTAGCAGTCTGGTACGTAAAATCATCTCTTCTCACAAAGGAGATCTCTCTTCTTTAAAAGAGAAGCTAGAAAATCTCCTTGATCCCAAAATAATGGACTATATTTTAGAGCATCATTTATATAGAGTCACGACTTAAATCTTCTTCCTCGCTACGACTAAAAACCAACAATTTTTGTATGGCAAAGTTTGCGATAAATAATCCAATTAAAGCGAGCATTTTACTTAAGAAAACATTGGCACCAAAATAAACCAAGCTTGTGATTAGCGTATAGGAAAAGATTAAGTTAACGCCACAAAGTAGACTATATTTTAGTGCTTCAGGGAAAAAATTTTGTTTTGATTTAAACACCAGCTCTTTATTTAATAAAAAGTTGCAGGTGCCAGAAAAAAGCCGGGCTAAAGTCTCGCTCAGGAAGATTTTTTCAGTGAGCATAAAGCCAAAACTAAAAGCAAAAAAATCGATTAAGCCACTAATGATGGAAAATAACAGAAAGCGAAAAAACACAAAATAGATCTTTAAAGAATCTATTAGCGGATTAAAATGAGAGCTTTTGTTAGCATCTATATACACAGTTTGGATAGGTACTTCTAAGAATTTAATTTTTTGCTTTGAAGCTGAGATTAACATATCTAATTCAAAATCGTAACCCTGCGTTGGCATCCCAATCAGTTTTTTTAAAAATTCCCGGGGGATGGCTCTTAAACCGGTTTGCGTATCCTGTAATGATTTTCCTAGAAGCAGACGGAAAATAAAACGCGTGAGATTATTACCAAAGCGACTACGTAAAGGGACGCCTTTTTTAAAGGTACGAACACCGAGTGATAAAGCATGTGGATTTTCTTTTAGGCTACGGGCCAGATGATGAATATCAAAAGGCAAATGCTGACCGTCAGCATCTGCCGTCACAACACCAGGGCAACTGTTGGGGAATTGCATGAGAAAAGCGTTAAAAGCAGTTTTTAAAGCTTGGCCTTTTCCAAGGTTGACTGCATGATATATAACTTGAACGAAAGAGCGGTTTGCTAAAGTTTGAAAGAGGTTAGCATAAGCCTCCCCCGAGCCATCATCTACGACGATAAGTGAAAAACCGGCATTGCCAAGAGTATCAACGAGTGTTAAAAGAGCGGATTCTGGTTTATAAGCAGGAATAACAACAATCGGATTCATAACATTTCACTCAAAAATTCTTGTTCTTTGACTTGGATAACGGGCGTATGTTCTGGATAAGGATAAATCTGGGGCAACAAATAATGATAAATAGTCTGATTAAATTTGTGATTATACATACTATTGTGAAATTTTATTTTGTTACTATAAATGGTGCCAATGGGAATGTGGCGCCCGGTTCTGGTGACAATTTCATCAAAATAATCAAAGAAAAAATAAGACTTGCCAGCAAAGGTAAAGGTGGGGTTTGATCCCTTGTCGAGCTTGTCGGTAAATTTTAATTGATAAAATAATTTATGCTTATCATGCTGATTTCTTTCTACATGGAAAAGAGCTTGTTGGTTAAGCGTTGCCGCTTGTAATTGCACAAACGCCTTTTCACAGGCTTGCTCAGAAGCAAAAAACACATGACCATCATGAGTCATATGCTGCTCTACCCCGCAAGCCGGGATATGCAATGCTCTGAGAAACATCAGGGGATCTTTTTGTCGATAGAGAACCCACGGTTTTTCATGATTTGTATTCATTTGCGAGAGGCCATTGTGCACGACAATCGCATCGTTTGGAAAAGTCTTTAACAAAAGGGCAAAGATTCTATCGAGATATTTTAGCCCATAAAGAATTTGAGGGGTTATCGCTGTTGTGCTTTTTTCCCAATAATGATGTTGTAAGTGAGCAAGAGAATTTAAAAAAATAAAAGCGCATTGTGGGTTAAATTTTTTCTTATATTGGATAAATAATAAGGTGGAAAGATAATCAAAAAAAGAAATATAGATAAAATGCTTTTTGCCATATCGACATAGATCACCTAGTAATTTTAGAGCTTCAAAAAAGAGAAGCGTTGCAACGCCTGAAGACAAAATAAATTGTAATAAGCTATAGGCTTTTTTGATTAAAGTCGTTTTTTTTAAATTTTGGTAATTTTTGGCAACATAGCGCGGTAAATCTAATAAGTGATTTAATTCTTGGGGAGAAGCTTCTTCAGAAAAAGTCCAAGGATCAGGCAAAAAGAAATGGGTATGTGTTGCTTTTCGCTTTGAGCCATTCATTACGCCCCAAACACCTGTGCTGATATGATGTTGGCTCAACGTCTCCCAACATTGTGCATAGGCTAAATCAGGGACATCGCCAAGATGTTTTATTTGATGTACGCTTGATGGCGTGCCCGCATGAATAGAAACCCATTGTACCCATGGCTCAAGATAGCCACTGTGGTACCGATCGGGCGAGACATATTCTGTCTTCATAAAGCTAAGTACCTTCGCCAGAGCGGGCAAAGGATAGTGGGCACAGGCTTGTTTTAGCAATCCTGTATTAAATTCATTAAGTTCGATAATTAGAACATTTAGGGTCATTGAAGACAATCCTAGGATATTTAAAATATGTTGGTTTCATAACAATTTCACTCTTTGGCGAGGCATAATGATAGCGTGCAAAAGGGTTAAAAGTCCCGTATTATGACTGCCCGCGCGTGGAGAGGTGCCAGAGTGGTTGAATGGGACGGTCTCGAAAACCGTTGTACCTTTCGGGGTACCGAGGGTTCGAATCCCTCTCTCTCCGCCAAAATCTTACGCTATTTCAATCCTCCTATCTGTCTTGTAATACCGTCATCAGCTCCCGTATCACCCTATAGTTTTGTCTGACTTGAATGCAGCATTTAGTTGAATGTAAACTTACTTAATTTTTCAACTGAGAGACAGCTATGTTAGAGGGGAGTCAAAGGTGCGAACTTCTTGCCGAAAATAAATGGCTTAGCCTACCTAAAGCGCTTTGGCTAGAAATATACCAATATATTTTTCTTGATTTGGTCTCCGACTTTTTAAATGATAAAACTAATTTTAATCGCGTTTGTCGGGTATTTAACCAATTCTCCCACGATCCTGATTTTCTCAAAATACTGATAGAGCGCTATTATCCAATTTTGATGGATTCTCCCGATTTTGAAAAAAATCCGCAAAAATTTCTGCGATTACTCCGCGAGCATCTTGGATTTAATTTGCCTCCTATAGATGAACCAAAGCTTTTCGTAGAGAATTATACCTCAGCAGCTATGAGAATGGGATTTACTTATGATGTAGTTCGTTCAAGGCTTCGAAATGAACTCTCACGAATTTACAACAAATTATCTTCTTGGAAAAGTTTGATGGTTGAAATGGAGCAAGCGCTAGAGCCAGGTGAAACTTTTTTTCCTCTTGAAGAAATTTCAGAAGTATTTCGACTAGTCCCTAAATTGGAGACTCAAAGGGATTTCTCTGCTTGGGAAATTTCAGCTCCTTATTTTAGGCGTTCACTTATCCTTGCAACAGAGTTTTATAATTTTAGAGCATTAGTCGCCCTATTTCATCCCTCTCGTTTAACGCATCAAGGATTGAGTGGGTTGCAATGGGCTGCAGCTATTTCTGATCTCCCGATGCTGAGAGAATTAATGTCTAGAAAAGAAAGATACTGTCAGCTGCGGAGGGATGAGCAAGCTGTTAATCAGGAAGAAGATCATCTGCAAAATGAAACGCTAATTGCGGTTAGACGTCATTTAGAGACTAATCATCTCGAAGAAATCAGAAGATGTCTTTACGCCGATATTTCTAGAGTGGGGATGAAAAATGTTCTTAATAACGCCAAAATGTGCGAGCGCGTTTTAACTTGGCGATTTGATGAACTTTTTAGAGAAATGACAGCAGACACTTTTGATGCTTTGAAAGCACTTGCAGGTGATGGAGATTTCCAAGATGCGCTGGCCGTATCCTTGGCAAGAAACGCATGCTTCTCACTACTGCCATTGGTGAAAGTATCAGAATCAGTAGGTCACTCTATAGTTAAACCACAACATTTTGCAGACTGTTTTTTTAGAGCATATAAGCTTAGTCTAGAAAAACCCAATAGCGATTGCCCTCCTTTTCCTCAGGCTACGGCATGGGCTGCAACCTGGCAAGCTATGCTTGATAATCTCACCATTCGTGATGTTTTAGTAAGAGATCCTTTGATATTAATCTGGGCTTTTAGTGTTAAAAGAATTGATTTGATACTTTTATGTCTGCCACATGGTTATAAGTTGGATTACGAAAATGAAGCGCACAGACAATGTGTGAGAGGTCTACTTGAATGGGCCTGTGAAAATAATCATCAGAATATTCTTGAATTAATCATGAATGAACTTTATGGCAATTTTATCACGCTCATTACCAATGTGGCCACCAGGCAATATCAAGTTCCTTTTATGGCTGTCGTAAAAAGTATGCGTGTTGAGCAGAAAATAAAATATGTACGCGAAATGCTAATTTTAGCAGCAAACAGAGGTGATGTTTCAGCAATTGATGATCTATTGGCGCATTATGTTACTGAAGAGATTATTGCGACTCTTGCCTTTGAATTGCATTCGATGTGTGGTGAGAATGAGAAACTACGTCGAGTATTGCTTAAGGTTGTGGCAGTCGTTGACTTTAATAATTATCCTTTTTATGAAGCCCCGTTATTTTTAGATATAGCTCATTGGGCAGATCCCAGATATTTGGAAAATTTCCTAGTAAAGCATATTGATGCTCTGCCAGATTCAGCTTGGATAAACTTTGTTGGAATAATTATTAGGAAAATTGATGGCGCTTTAACTACAAAAATGATGGCGTGTACACTTCATGCTGTTCGATATAGTCCTATATTATCAAAAAACGTACTTATGTTGCTTCTAAGAATATTGGCAGGTGATCTGATTTCGCAACAAAAAATCAATGAAAATCCTGAAATGCTACTGGAATTTTCTCGCCATTATCACCAAGATAATCACGACGAGATAATAGATATTTTTTGGCCAATTTTGACACTTCAAGCAAAAGTAAAATTTCTGGATGCCTTACCAAAAGATTCAGGTTTTCATAAATTTGATGGTGCATTAATGAGACACATCCCTGAAGTTCGTGGCTGGGACCGTGCTAGGATCCGTGCCTATATTTTAGATCCTACCCCGAGTCTTTTATCACGCGCAGTTAACCTTATTTGGAGCGTTGCTTCTTATTTGCCAAGTTTAGGCACAGAGGATTTGAAGCGCAAAAATGAAAATGATGCTGATGAGTCTGAGAAAAAAAGGCCAAGGCGATGAGAAGGATCTGTTTAAGATAAAATCCCCCGCCGAAGACGGCGCGCCCCTTTGTCAAAGGGGCAAATATGTCGCGTTGCGAGATGAGCTTTGCCAACAACGCCGAAAATTCATCTGTGAAGACTATAGCGTGCAAAAGGGTAAAAAGTCCCGTATTATGACTGCCCGCGAGTGGAGAGGGGCCAGAGTGGTTGAATGGGACGGTCTCGAAAACCGTTGTACCTTTCAGAGTACCGAGGGCTCGAATCTCTCTCTTCGCCAGTTTACAGCGCTCGCACTTTTTAGAGCGAGAGATAATATTATTCCTTCGATAAGCTTGTCAGCAATTTTTCTAATTGCATTTCAGGGTATGGGGTCCTTTTGCTTTCTTTTTGAAGTTTTTGAAAGAACGCATCCATGATCAAGGCAATGGAAGCATATCGTTTGATAATGGTGTTAATAGCTGGTGGCACATCACACTGTTCTCTTGCAATATATTCACGAAGTCGAAGTTCCCATAGATCTTTGCCAAAAAGTGACTGATAATGCTGTGAAGTAAATTTACAGCAGCACAAGCCTTATCATATGTTTGATGATGCTTTAAAAATTCAATTTCTGCCGAGGTGAGATCAAATTTTGATGATAAAGCTAATCCAAAATCGCTGAAATAGAGCAAGTTACCGTCGGTGAGTATATTTTTAAAGTGCGCATCAAAATGCATTAAACCGTGTCTATTCATATGCATGTTTGTAGCTTTGAGATGTTTTTCTACAAATGTAACAGCTGTTGCAGCAGCATCTCCTCCCTTTAGCAATTTGAGTACTTAGCCATTCATGCAAATTTTGTGGCACATATTCAAGAAATAAACTGATATGAACGGATGCGTTGTTAAGATCTTCAACGCGTTTACGAATAGCACTGGAATTCTCCCAGTAATGGCAGTATTTTTCGATATCACCCCAATAGTTGATGTTGATATCGCCCGGTTCATTCGGCAGAATGCGCCAATGGTATATGATGGGAAAGTTGAGGCATTCCCCTGTCATTACCCAGTTGGTAGTCATGATATGTGCGGCAAGTTCACGCCATACGCCAAAGCCAGCTGAGCCCACACCATACTGATAGCAAAGAGGGAGATTAAAAATATTCGCTGTCGACATAAAATGCGGAGGCAGCAACTCAAGATCAGTCAGCGGTACTTTTTTAACAAACACTGGTGTTTCATCGATATATATTAAAGCAGATTTACCGCCGATACCCTCATGCATAGGCTGGGCGTCGACCAAAATATATTTTAGCTTTTCATTGCTAAGACACGCCAGACTTGCGGAAATCGTACTGTATTTTTTTATCCGAGTGTTATTCACTAACATCTGCTCTGATTTTTGTGGGCTCTTCTAAGATGCTTAAGATTTCTGTGGCACAGTACACTTTGTCCCGCTTGTTATCATTCATCTTTTTTATAATACCCGCAGCTTCAAGTTTTTGAACACCTCTTTGGGCGGTGCTATAGGCAATTCCCAGGTCTTCAGCAATTTTATTGATAGTGAAATAAGGATTTACAGCAAAATGCTGCACTATGTCCACAGGAACTTGGGAGCCACCACTTGCAACGGCAATTTTCCATTGATTCAATAATTCATTAATACGCTCAGCTCGTGATAAAACATCTTCAGATTGAACGGCAACGCCATTTAAAAAATAAATGAGCCACTTCATGCCATGTGCCTTTTGAACTGACATTATAAAGCTGCTTATAATATTCATCACGTGTCGCTTCAAAAAATGCAGATAAATATAACAAAGGTGAAGGCAGCATTTTCTGTTCAACCAGCAACAATATAATCAGAAGTCGCCCAACACGCCCATTGCCATCTAAAAATGGATGAATTGCTTCAAACTGATAATGACAAAGCGCGATATGGATCAAAGGTGGCAATTGCCTATCATGTAAAAAGTTTTCAAGATTCTCCTAAGCAATCCATTAAATTGTCAGGCGGAGGCGGTACAAACTTGGCCGTATTCAGCGTACATCCTGGTGATCCAATCCAATTCTGACTACGTCTAAATTCTCCAGGTGTTGCATGAGATCCTCTAACACCTTGCATTAAATGTTCATGAATTTCTTTGATCAGGCGTAACGATAAGGGTAACTCTTCTAACCGTTTTAATCCATAATCAAGGGCCTTGATGTAATTTTGTACTTCTTGGAGATCGTCAGGATTTTGTTTTACAGGGATTCCGGCGTTAGCAGCTAAGATTTCTCCTAAAGTTGCTTGTGTGCCTTCTATTTTGCTGGACAGTACCGCTTCGCGGGTGATAAATGGGCGCATCAAAAGATGAGGATTCGGTAATTTACTCCCTTCACGAGCTAATTTACCTAATAAGAAATCAGCGCGGGAAAGGACATTCACCACGGCGTTATCCCATTCAATCTTAGGTGGTAAACCATGAGGTACAAAGGCATGATAACCTTTAGGTGATGTAACGATTTGCCCTGCTGGGGATTGTTGTATATCCATGTAATTGACCTCTATCTGATTATGCTCAGCTTACCTTTTATTATCGAAAATATCAATATTCGATAATAATCAGGCTTCTTATCACCATCAGTGAGAATAAAGACATAATCTATTATCGAATATTGTTATTTTCGATAATACAGCAGAATGAGGTTAGCCTTGAAATCAGGATTTTTAGAGGTATAACTGATTTTTAATTAGCGAAAAATGGTGAAATCGATAATAACGCTTCTTCTTATCACCACCAAAGGTAATAATTGCTAACATTATTCGAACTGGCAAAACCGCTCCGATGAGGTTATGGCATTACCCTGCCGAATTACACCTTCTTTTTCTGATAAGTTCCCATCAGTACAGCTTCTGCCAAAATATGTCCTTTCATCGCTTTTTGTAACACTTCAACGGTTGGATTTTGTAAATTAGGTAACAGGGTGTCTAGCGCATAGAGTTTAAAATAATAGCGGTGGCGACCTATCGGTGGGCAGGGGCCACCATAATTGGGCTTGTTCCAGTTAGTCAGTCCAGCTAAGGTTCCTGCCGGTAAATTTTTAAGCGTGACATTTTCAGGTAATCCCGTCACTTTCGGGGAAAGATTGTATAACACCCAATGGGTCCATACCATTTTAGGTGCAGCGGGATCAGGCGCATCAGGATCGTCTACAATCAGCGCTAAACTTTTTGTTTTTTCAGGAATGCCTTGCCATGTAAGTGGAGGCGAAATATCTTTACCTTCACAAGTGTAAAGACTTGGGATTTCGTTTTCAGACATAAAGACATCGGAAGAAATTTTCATCGTGATGGTCTCCATTGATTTGGGTTCTAATTTCTTAAATGCTGAAGCAGACGGAGGAGGAGCTAGATCATTGATTAGTGCTGTGGGATCGGGCACTTTAGACAAAGTTAAAATGGCATTATTTTTTTGATCTTTGAGAATAAGTTTATCATGACTCCATTCTAATTGTTGAGTCATTTCAAGGGCTTTGAGAAAACTATTCTCCGTGGCCATTCTTTTTTCATCACACATCATACGCGTTCTTGTGATATTTTCAAAACGGATCCCTTTGTTATCGACAGTATATTTGCCGAATAACTGGTTACAGCCGCCAGAGCCAAAGAGAGAGCCGCCCGGATTTAAACTGATCGAAAGAGGAGACTTTTGGGTTAGCTTGGTGTTTTGGATAGCGTTGACATGCCATAATCCGTAAAGATTTTCCTCAAGTTTGGTATTATTGCTTGCCAAGAGTGACAGCGGTAATATGGTTAACGCGATGAGTGCTTTGAGAAGGCGCATGGTTTCTCCTGAAAGAGTACAAAATTATGCCAAGATAATAATAGCAAATTTAACTATTTAAGTCCTATTGAGTCACCTAGATTTTTTAAGCAGTAAGGTAATCTAGATATGAGAGAAGAAATCCAGCAATTATTTTCACTCCCTCCTAAGGGCCCTTTTAATAATATTTTAGTATTAGAAATAGGGGGCAATGTTTCAGGGCCAAAAGCAGGATCTGAACTTGCGCATAAGGGGGCGCTGGTGATTAAAATCGAACAATCAAGTGGCGATCAAGCGCGTACTTACTTGCCTTCTGATGGAGATAAACCTAATCCTATTTTTACTTCACTCAATGCTGGCAAAGCCAGTATTATCTTAGGGCCTCATGATGAACTAATCTATAACGGATTACTCGCTTTAGCAGATGTCATTATTGATAATCGCTCACCGGATGCGAAACAACGTGATAAAGTATTTCAAGTTTTTTTAAAAGATCCCAAGAAAAAACATCCCGTTATTTTTTGTTCTATTGTCGGCTATGATAGTCAAGCTAATCATCATCGTCCCGCCTTAGATGTTGCCGTTCAAGCAGAATCAGGTATGGCAGCAGTGAATGCGCCTTATCCGCATTTACCATTGAAAGTGGGATTTGTGCTTATTGATACAACGACGGGGATCCAAGCGGCCTCGGAAATCAAAGATCATCTTTTAGCTCTCAAATTAGGATGTGTCATTCCAGAGCAGGATAATCATGTGATTACGATTGAAGTAAGCATGGCGAAAGTGGCGGCAACTTTGCTGGCTGGACAGTATTTGATGTGTAAAACGTTGGACAAAGAGCCAGCTCGAGTAGAGAACCGAGATCTCTTTATTGCGCCATTTTCTTTTTATACAGCCAAAGATGGTATGGTTTCTCTTGCAGTGATTGGTGGAAAAGACGATGCGAAATTTATTCAATTTTGCGAAAAAGTGTTAGAAGATAAGGCTTTTGCTAAGCAATATCCTAGTAATCAATTTCGATTAGAGCACAATGTTGCCTTTGAAGCCGCGCTCAATGCTAAATTATCGCAAAGAGACGCCGAAGAATGGATAAAGCGCTGTACTCAGCACGGTTTTGTTTGTACGAAGGTCAATACAGTGAAGGAAGCTTTAGCGCAACCTTTTGCGCAAGCGTTATTTACGAAAACCAAAGATGGGACAACGGTTATTGCTGATCCAGCGCTCTCTTCATTGTTTGGCTCGCAAACTTTGAATGGTGCGCCCAGATTAAATGAACACCAAATACCGATCCAATGGTTACTGTCTTATGAGATGGAAAATGGGGCAGCGGATTTTCGTTCTTTAACCCAAATGTTCCAACAAGATGCCCTGGTTAGCCCTCCCATTGTTCGGGCATTTGAGGAAAGCATGAAAAAAGAGCCGCAAGGAAGTACCCAAGTTAAAGAGCAGCCCCCTGTAACCTGTGCTAGATTATAAATCTATTCAGCTTTAAATTTACGCATGAGTACGTGATTGTGACATAGAGCGTAGTCAGCTGATTTTTGATAAAGCTGACACGCTGTTACGCCGCTGACATCTTTAATATCACCTTTGGCGCCTGCTACTACTAACATAGCAGCTCGCGTTGCGTTTTTCTCGCTTAATGCCCAATGTAAGGCGGTCTTACCCTTCAAAGGATTGGTATCTTTTTCATCAAGCGATGAAGTATCAGAACCGGGAGAGGATAAATAATCTATGAGTTGCTGCATAAACTGTTTTGATTGAAAGCCTGCAGCAGCGAGCCTTAAAGCTTGACCAGGTGTAGGAGTGGCTGTTGCTTTCGGTTTGCGATATTGCGCACAGAGCGTATCAAGTGGCAAACAAGGTAAAGGATTGGTTAATGCTCGATAATGCTTTTGTGCTTTTCTTTGCATGAAGCTATTAAAACCATCTTTATCTTTAAAGGTGCTTTCATGGGTGGTATGGAGTTGTTTCGCTGAAAGATAGTCAGGATTGTCGCCCAATTTTATCTTTCCAAGGCGTTGCTCTAAGTCTTTTAAATCGATTTCTAATTGCGAAAAGCTTTGGCGTGATAACATCAGTTTAGGCCAAGCTAATTCTGCAAC
The DNA here is from genome assembly GCA_963803015.1 of uncultured Gammaproteobacteria bacterium. Classification (GTDB taxonomy): domain Bacteria; phylum Pseudomonadota; class Gammaproteobacteria; order Berkiellales; family Berkiellaceae; genus Berkiella. The sequence continues at coordinate 414,216 of CAWDKV010000003.1, forward strand.
ATGGAACCACTTTGTGTGATTTAAAGGTGGCATTTCCATTTTGTCCGAAATAAAACTATTAAAAAAATGGGGTTGCGCTTGGGGGGAGAGACGCTGAGTCGTCGTTTCAAGAGCGTGTTTTGCGCTTTCACTCAGAAATAATAAAGAGAAACTGTCACACAGCGCAGCACTATTTTGTAATCTGCTTTGGCAAGCTGTAATATGAGAACGATATCCTCTCGTGATTAAAGCTAATTCTAAGATTCGTAATAGTTCAAATTGCAAGTGCTGCGCTGCTGGTTCAAAAACCAAAATATGTAGATGGCCAGAACTATCCAGACCAATATCTAAAGCCATGCAGTGTGAAAATGAGGTATTAACAAAAAATAAAACTTGTGTTCGCTGCGATTCTCGACGATAAATACTATCGATAAGTTGAAGGAGTGGTGCAACAGATGCTGGGTCAATGCGAGTGAAAGTGGTCACTTCAGGCGTATAAATCACTTTGCCATTAAAGTTTCCACCCTGTTTTTGATGGCGTGCATTTTTTGTCGCTATAATTTTTTCGAAATCTTGCGCAAAAAGACGATGCCATTTGCTGGGAAAAGCGCGATGATCGAGTGTAAAGCGATAATACCATTTTGCATATTGATTACTGAGCTCTGCTATTAAACTAGATATTTCTCTGTCTTGAATGAGTGTGGGGAGATAAGCATGTTCTACAATCCCAATGCACTTTATAATAAGATTGAATGTAAAAGAGACAGAGTGTTTTGAAGCTGATAATTGCTCGCGGAGCAATTTTAATGAATGAGCAGAGTTGGCATTTTGTATCGTTGCAGATTGAGCAAGATATTGTTGGGTGAGAGAAAGCCGTAATGCTGCGACTTTTCTTCCTAAAATAAATTGCGTTTTAGCTTCAGCAATCAAACAAAAACAGGTAAATCTCTTTAACGCTGAATCAGGAGGGCTATCTACATAAGGTAGCACTAAGAGTCCTTCAGATAAGGTATGGAGTGGGCCACTCATTTCGTTTAGTGTTTGATCATTTTTTTCAAACTCTTTTTGACTAGCAAGTCGATAAAGAAAAGCAAAAGCGCGTTGCATATTTGGTGGCCAAGTATGACTAATCGGTTCTATATCTGCATGAAATTGTAATAAAAAATTTAGCATAGTGACTCTGCTCAAAGTTGCAATTTGACTAGCATTGTATAGGATTAGCTTAATTCGTTAAAGGACTTAACTTACCTAAAATGATTCATTACGTGTATTTGCTCATGATGATAAATTAGAAAACATATGAATTTTTCTAGCTAAAATAGTATGATTTCCTTTGGTTAAACTGCAACAGGTATCAAGATGAAAACATCAAAATTAATATTGGCGACAAGTGTGTTGGCTCTTTTATTGACGCAATCGCTGAATTGCCAGGCTTATACTAAAGGGCAATATCAAAAAGCGGAAAGGATATTTGAAACGGTCAATTTTGAAAAAACAATAGATCATCAGGTTAATCAATTAGTGAGTGCTTTTCAAAACAATCCCATATTTGCCAATCATGGATCAGAATTACGAACCATGTTTTTAGGCGCCATTGATTATAAAGCCCTAAAAAAAGAAACGATAAAATTTTATGCAGATAATTTTACTGAAAAAGAATTAGATGAATTGATTAAATTTAATCAATCGCCACTTGGCCAAAAAATGCAAGCTAAATTACCCGAACTTTCTCAAACCATCATGAAACAAGTTCAACTCAAAATGGCTAAAAATCAAGATAAGATAGAACAACAAATGTTGGAAATAATGAAAAGCGAGACTGTGCGGCTATTCACGACGGAGCCGAGTTAATACGCGTAAGTCAGAGTAAATGCATTTCATTTCTCCTCTCCCAGTGTTGGGAGAGGAATCGACACATAAATGTCGCGAAGCGACGGGTGAGGGAAGATCAAGTGTGTGCGCGCAGGTATTAATGTTCTTCTATTTTTTCTGGCGCTTCTTTTGACTTCCCCTTACCCTTAATCTTAAATTTAGCGTCTTTATGCAGTAAATAGACACCAATGGAAAGGGCGGAAATAGATAAGGCAAAATACATCATTTCCAATGCGCCATCGTACTTGATATAGAGTACGCGTTGAAAAAAGCTGACCACTAATACCATCACAATGACTTTGGCTAATTTGTCTTTTAATTCATCTAAAGAGTTGATGGCCAAAATTTGAGGCATTTTGACGTTTATAGAAGACTTTTCATCTGAGACGAAAAGCTCGTACAACCCAAAGCTAAAAATAAGTAACACAACCGCGATGAGATAGAGATCGACCGCGCCAATAATTTCACTGACGATATCATCATGCAAAGATTCAGGATAACTGAGGTTTATTAAAGCCCCAAACACTTCTCCAATCATTTTAAGCATGTCTATAGTTGAGGCAAGAAATAAAATAAGAGCACTGATTGCGCCAAATAAAACGGGCAATAAGACAAATATTTTGGAGACAGAGAGTAATTTCTCAAATAAATATTTACGCACAAAGTGCTCCTGATAGCTTATTTAGGCCTGGTGCCACATTTGCAAACCCTGGCGCCTGTGGCTGCGCAGGGGGCAGACGTTGATGAAGTTGAGGGAGCAGAGGTTGAGCTCGTTGTTGGCGTCGCTGATGCGCTAGTATTAGGTGTCGGGCTAGTCTGATTGTTTGAACCCGTCAATGCATTCCACATCCACATAAATAAACCCCATTCAGTTAAGTTAAATCATTTCAAGAGCCATATTTTACACCATTTGTTCAAAAATGGATCGGAATTTAAATACGTGATCATGCAGGTATCGTTAGTCGTAGACAAACGGTCAAACGTTGTTATTTTACCAACTATTTGATAAACTGCCCCAGCTTAACAGTTTATAAACTAACTTCTTGAGGTGGGACAGTGATCGCAGGTGCAAAAGCAAATAGACAAATTCAAGGAGTACAAAGCTTAACCTTGCCAAAAGCAATGGAATACGTAAAAAAGTACTTAAAATTGACGAATCCATATGAGATCCATACTCAAGCTGTTAATTTGGTGAGCCTGTTTGGGAACCGTGCTACCCATGCAGGGATTTGTGCTTATTTGGAAGGAAAAGCGAAGCCAAAAGAAAAAGAAAATGATCAAGAACAAGGAAATATTAAAACGACTGCAAAAGTGTCGAGTACTGAGAAAAGCCATCATGGCCAACAGGCCTTAGCTTCTCTCACATCAGAGAACTTGCCCATCAGGACTAATGAGCCACCCTTTACATTGGAAGAGGCTGCTCTCAAAATCAAACAAGAATTAAAGTGGACAAACACAACGGATATCGACTTAGCCGCACGCTATTTAGTGCTAAAACAGCAAATGTTTCAAACGCTGGATGCAGTATTTACCATAACTTTTATCAAAAATACACTTTCTAAATTAATGCCAGACATGCCCAAGATTCCTCACAGCAGCGAGAGAGTTACATAAAGATCAAGCTATTGAACCTATCATGCCTCCTGCCAATTTTGTTATCTTTAGTCGAAAAGAGGTTTCGGCTTTAAATGCAAAAGAGCAGATGAAAATAGCAAAATTCAGAGAGTTGGCCAAGGTTGGTGACGCTAATAATGCACGTTATAATCAATTTGTCTTTTTGCTTGGTGAGCCTAAATTACCGACACGACATTCTGGTGTCGATGATTCGAGCCATCCTGAAATGGAAATCAGTTTTATTTGGCAGGATTTACTGGAAAGAGGGCATACCACGTTAAAATTAATTCATAACCGTGTGAATGCGCAAAAGCCTTGTCCCAAAGTGATATTTATGCGAGGCCCGATTCGCAGTGAAGAGGACAACTTAACTAAAGACATGCATACAGGACATACGCTCGATGCTTATGCTCGTCAAATCGAAAATGAAAATCAATTGCCTATAGAGTTTCATCTTGCAGGCCATGGCACACCCGAATTTATCGGTCCTATGATTTTAGAGCGCAGAATAACGCCGGAAGATTTTGCTGAATATTTTTGCTCTATAGCAAGTAAATCCAACCTTTTGGAAACGTTAAAAAGAAAGAAACTTGTTTTTGTCTTTCATACGTGTAATAGCGCTTATATAGAGATTACTTCTGAAAATACAGATCAAATAAAGGAAAAAATGCAAGTTCACTCCATTATTGGAAGATTTTTTCAGAAAATGAGCGCAATGGGTTTTGAAAATTTTGAAGTGAGTGGCTTTAGAGGTTTTTATAGTACTTATATGAATGGTGCAGGCGCAAGAGTAACTGGTTCTCTTGACGATGACCACGCTAGAACTTATAGTGCCGAAAGCGCAAAATATACCATTTTAAAAGCGCAAGGAGTTGTGTCTGTTGAACTGCCGAAAGGGGAAGGTTCACATTTCCCTGTTCGTTTTGAAGGAAATTCATTTAGACCTTAATTGAATAAGGAGCTTTGATAATGTTGAAGTCACTTGGATCTATTTCGGCAACGCCAACGCCGGCAGCCTCTTTGACAGTGCAATTTTCTAATTTAAAGTTAAATAATAAATCTAAAAGATACCGTGATTATGTTTTCATGGCAGAAGTCCCGGCATTAATAATAACCGATCAAGGAATAAGCGAAAGCGATGATTGCCGAGAACTAACAGAATTTTGTAAAAACACTATCAATTTGTTATCCAATAGAACCAAAAGAGATTTAACTTATCCTTTACCTCTTGTCCCAGTGAAGATAGGCGAGAACGATAAAATATCGAGTGATTTTTTTAGAAAATATTCATTAGAAAATTGTGTTGATAATATTCGTAAAGAGACACAATATAGAATTACTTTTCATATTGTGGGACATGGTACACCAACAAGCATAGGGGTTGCTGAGGAGAAAAATCAAGTCTCCCCAGAAGAGCATGCCGCTAGAATTCAATCCTTATTTGAGCATTATGATTTAACGGATTTTAAACAAAAACCCATCAGTTTTGTTTTTCATACCTGTAATAGTGCGTATGTTGAAGTCTCATCCGAACAGACTCGTGAAGAAGTGTTTACACAAATCAAAAATGATTCCTTTATCGGACGGTTTTACCAAGTGATGAAAGCATGGGGAATGCAAGACATGCAAGTCACAGGTTATCGAGGATATTATGCTTCTTATACCTCAGGTGGCGCAGGCTCTGCTTGTATTCAAGATTCTTTTTGTAATCCGAAAATCACCAAAGACGCTTCGCATGGCGAATATACTCTCTCAGAGCAGGGGTGTTCTGCACCGCATGTAAATCGAGAAGATCTTTTTTTCCCTGTTACGGTGTATCCACTCTCTTCTCAAAATCAGCAAGTTCGGCAAACCAAAATAACGCCTAATGAGGCATTCTCCTCTGGAAAAAAAATAAGCATCGCCCTTAAAGCTTCGAGCTAAATATCGCATAACGTTATTCATTTGCTGTATATAAATTTAGCTTGATTGAATAATCAATAGCGAGATGACTTTATATTTGCAATAATAACTTAATGAGTTAACTAAAGAGTGAGTTGCTGTATGAAGAAAACCCAAAAGGTCATGGCTTGTTCTTTTGTGATGCTATTCACCCTTTTCCCTTCTATGAGCTACGCCTTGATTACAACGACCACCACCACCCCGGCACAAAATTTACCCTATCAACAAACAGGGCTGACACCCTATAACGCCCCACAAGGGGTAACATCCTATCAGCAAGGGGGGAGTACTTTGAGCGCGCCGCCAAGTACGGTTACCACTGTGCCTACCACCACGACAACAACGATTAGTGGCACGGGTGCGGTCCCAAGAACAGGCGCAGCGTCGAGTCAGACCACTACAGAAACGACGACCCAGCAAAAAGTGACAGCACAAAACGCACCAGTTGAAGAAAATCTAAATATTCCACCACGAGCGGAGCCTGTCACCTTGCGGCAAATTGCAGAACTGATGATCTATGAAAGTAATATCACCCATGGTGAATGTGCCTGTCCTTATAGTCCAGATAGAATAGGTGGACAATGTGGTAGCGAGAGTAAGTACTATAAGCCCCATAGCGATAAAATCTATTGTTATTATGGTGATATAACGAATAAAGATATTCATTTTTATTGGTTGAAGAATGGGATAGGTATATCAGATTATTTTTAAGATGAATTTTCGGTGGATCTGTTTTAACTACAATATTTCGGATATTTCTTTTTTCTGCGGGTGAATGGGGGCAAATATTTTTAAGGTTTTTATGCGGTTATCTTGTACGGAAACCACTTCAATCGGCACCCCCCCGATTAAACAGCAAGTGCCGATTGCAGGAATATCTTGTAAATATTCTATCACTAATCCACTGACGGTTTTGGGACCTGTAATGGGTAATGTCCATCTGGCTTCGCGATTAAATTCGCGAATAGTTGTTGCGCCATCAACGAGATAAGATCCATCTTCTTGTTCAATAATAGAATAACTGACAGATATGTTTGTGGTAAATTCGCCAACTATTTCTTCTAAAATATCATCTAAGGTAATTAAGCCTAAAATATCTCCATATTCATCAACGACTAATGCGAAGCGTTTTTTGGCGTGTTGAAAGTTAATCATTTGCCGGGTGACTGAGGTTCCTTCAGGAACAAATAAAGTATCATCGAGTGATTGTTTTAATTTTTCCAAATTAAATTCTCTATCTGCCATCAGATGCAAAGCGCGTTTGGCGTGGATAAATCCGATGATATTATTCAGATCTTGCTGGTAAACGGGTAAAAAAGTATGTTGGGTACTTGCCAGTTGCGCCAGAACAACATCCCATTCATTGTCAATGTCTAACCCAACGATTTCTGTGCGGGGTACCATAATGTCTTCAACCGCTACTTTCTCCAAATCCAGGATGCTAAGCAGCATATTTCGATGTTTTGAAGGAATTCTGCCTGTTGTCTCATGGACAATAGTACGTAATTCATCCCGTGTGATGCCCGCAGATTCTAATGGGGCAAATGAAACGCCAAACAGTTTAAGAATGCCATTGGAAATAGCATTGGTAGCCCAAACCAGGGGATAACAGAGGGTTAAGAAAAATTTTACTGGCATAGATGCAGGAAAAGCAATCTTTTCTGGGTAGAGCGCAGCGAGGGTTTTAGGACATAGCTCTGCAAAGATCAAAAGTAAAACAGTAGTGGCAACGCTCGCTACGATGACGCCCCATTTATCGCCAAGTAATTCTATCGCAATAACCGTTGCCAAAGAGCCAGTGATAATATTAAAAAAAGTGTTACCTAATAAAACCATGCCCAAAAATCTATCTGGGCGCTGTAGCATATCATGCACCCTTTTTGCATTTTTTGAAGTTTTAGCCAGATGCTTCAAACGATATCGATTTATCGACATCATGCCTGTTTCAGCAGCTGAAAAGAAAGCGGATAACAAAACTAATGTTATCAGCAAGAGTGCCAAAAGATAGATAGGGGTATTCACCCGAGTGCTCTCCTTGTTATCTCAAGTAAAAGCTTTAGTGCCAAAATAGGAAATAAGTGTTAAAAAAGTACCACTAAATGTCCAGCGAATGGCGGTAAGACCTCGCCAACCAAAATAATAGCGGCCCACTAAGAGTAAAATTAATAAAATCCAAGCACCCAGAGATAAAAGGGTTTTAGGTAATAACAGTGGCGAAGTCAAAGGGTAACCAAAAAAGAAACCTGTGAAGAGGGTTCCGGAGAGAAATAACATCCCGCACCAAATAATCGCAAAGAGTAAACTTTCCATGGATTGTAGGGGAGGTAAAATACGGAGCATTTTCGATGGTGGATGATGTTTTAATAAATAATTTTGTAGTCCCATCAAGAGTCCCTGCGCACTCGCAAGACTGAGCAAACTCATGGCAAATAAAGAGATAAAAATATGCGCTATCATGGTTGGCTGTGCTTTGGTGTTGACGATTTCATTTTCACCCCACAAAAGCGCTAAGCCTATAGCAAGTGCGCTCAGCGGGTAGGTGAGTACACTCAGATTTTCTACAGGACGTTTTAGAGCAGTTAACAGCGTCAAGAGATTCATCAACCACATCATAAAAGAAAACATCATCAGCCAATTGAGGTTTTGTCCCTGCGGGGTTTCAATTTGCTGATATAAAACCCAAAGGTGAAGAAGCAAGCAAAAGAAGGTACTCGCAAAATAAGAGGAAGTTGCCCATTTCAGACGACCAAAAAGCGTATAACCTTGTTGGGCTGCTGCAAAAAGATAGCAAAATATAGTTAGAATGCTGATGTTTATTAGGCTCATATTCACCTTTTTGAATTCACTTTAATAATGGCATACCTAAGGGGTAGAAGAAAGTGAGGACTTTTGGGTACACTGCGGTGAGAAGACAGGATCAGGCTAGGGGGTTAGTTTTTCTGATCGGAAAGCTCTCGCTGCCTGCAACAAAATAGTTGTTTGTCCTGCGATAGATATTAAAGATATAATAGAAAGCTGTTTGACTAATTATTTTATATAGGTGAGGCATGTTCGAGAATTTAACAGAGCGCTTAAGTAAAACTTTTCGTCATGTCGTTGGTCGAGGCACACTCTCTGATGACAACATGAAACAAACCTTGAAAGAGGTAAAACATGCTTTATTAGAAGCAGATGTTGCGTTAGAAGTCGTCAACACCTTTATAGAGGATATACGCGAAAAAGCACAGGGATTAGAGGTAACGAAGAGCCTGACTCCCGCGCAAATGCTGGTCAAATTGATCAATGATGAATTAGTGCATCTGATGGGCGACACATCAGAATCCCTTAATTTAGCAGCGCAGCCTCCCGCTGTCATTTTAATGGCAGGGTTACAAGGGTCCGGGAAAACCACTTCCGTTGCAAAGTTGGCAAAATGGCTAATTGAGCGACAAAAGAAAACCGTATTAGTCGCCAGTGCCGATGTTTACCGCCCAGCTGCTATCGATCAATTAAAAACTTTAGCTAATGAAGTGCAAGCAGGTTTTTTTGCCACTGCTCTGACATCGCCGATTGAGATAGCCAAGGAAGCTGTGAATGCTGGTAAAAGACAATTTGTCGATGTTGTTATCATCGACACGGCAGGAAGATTACACATTGATGAAGAAATGATGCAGGAAATTCAATCTATTCATCGAGCCATCAATCCAGTTGAAACTCTCTTTGTCGTTGATGGTATGATGGGACAAGATGCAGCTAAAACAGCAAAAGCTTTTGATGAGGCTTTAGCCTTAACCGGCGTTATTGTGACTAAACTGGATGGTGACGCAAGAGGCGGCGCTATTTTATCGATTCGTCATGTCACAGGAGGCAAGCCGATTAAATTTGTCGGCATGGGGGAGACTATCGAAGCCCTTGAGCCTTTTTATCCCGACAGAATTGCCTCTCGTATCCTTGGTATGGGGGATATTTTATCTTTAGTAGAAGAATTAGAGCGTAAGCTTGACAGAAAAGAAGCAGATAAACTTGCCAAGAAACTTCAGAAAGGAAAAGGGTTTGATCTTGATGACTTTCGCAACCAACTTTTACAAATGAAAAATATGGGTGGCCTTGCCAGTATGTTGGATAAGTTGCCAGGAATTGGCGCGTTGCCAGCGGAAGCTAAAGCCAAAGCAAACGATAAGTCATTAGATCAAACACTTGCTGTCATCAATTCCATGACTCCCAAGGAGCGAAAACGACCACAGCTTATTCAAGGTTCGCGAAAACGTCGGATAGCGATGGGTTCTGGGACTTCGATTCAAGTCGTGAATCGCGTATTAAAACAGCATGATCAAATGCAGAAAATGATGAAAAAGCTATCGAGTAAGGGCGGTATGGCTCGGATGATGCGGGGCGTCAAAGGGCTGCAAAATCTGATGCCTGGAGGGGGATTACCCCACTAGGTCTTTTCAACGCAGCATTAAATAGCGTAGAATAGGCCCCCTTGCCTATGGGCTATGGAAATAATTAGTAAAACTTCTAACATATAAACTCAACAGAGTAATGAGGATTATAACAATGGTGGTGATTCGTTTAGCTCGAATGGGCGCTAAAAAACGACCTTTTTATAACATTGTTGTGGCAGATCAACGCTTTAAGCGGGATGGTCGTCATATTGAGCGGGTTGGCTTCTTTAACCCTATTGCCAAGGGTAAAGAAGAGCCTTTGCGATTGCAAAGAGCAAGAGTGAAGCACTGGGTAGATACCGGCGCGCAAATGTCTGCTCGTGTGAAGGCACTTGTTAAGCAATGGGATGCTAGCAATACAGTGGCAGCTGAGGCCTAAAAACATGAAGGGCGCAGTTGAACTGAAAGCCCCTGTTTTTTTAGGACGACTTGGCGCGCCGTTTGGTCTTGATGGTTTGGTTAAAGTGTATTCTTTTACTGAACCAAAAGAGAACATTTTGCGATATGCGACTTGGGCTCTTTTAAAGCAAAACAATTGGTTTGAAATTGCTGTAGAGCATGGTCGTGTGCATGGCGATTGCTTGGTTGTTAAATTGCAAGGCATTGATGATAGAGATAAAGCAGCGACTTTATGTCATTGCAAAATAGCTATTTCAAGAGAAGCGCTGGCGCCTTTAGCAGAAGATGTATTTTATTGGGCAGATTTGCAAAACTTAAATGTGCAAACGTTGGATGGCGATCCTTTAGGAATCGTAGATTATCTTTACGAAAATGCGGGAACAGATGTTCTAGTTGTGAAATCTGATAAAAAAGAAAGACACATTCCTTTTCTCATGCACCAGACAGTGATAAAAGTGGATTTAGAAGCGAAGCAGATTATTGTTGATTGGGATTTTACACTTTAAAAATGTGGTGTGGTGTTCTGACGATATTTCCACACATGTTTGCTGCAATTAAAGATTATGGGATTACCGCGCGAGCGATTCAAAATGGACTGCTGACGGTTAATACCTGGGATTTACGCGATTTTGCGCATGATAAGCATGCGACTGTAGACGATAGACCTTATGGTGGCGGACCTGGCATGGTCATGATGGCAAAACCCATTAGAGAGGCTTTGCAAGTCGTCAAGCAAGCAGCACCAAGTGCCGCAAAAGTGGTTTATGTGTCACCTGCAGGCAAACGATTTGATGCGAACCTGGCAAGGCAGATGGCCGAAAAAAATGAGCCTCTGATATTTATTGCTGGTCGCTATGAAGGAATAGATAGTCGTGTCGTCGAACATGATGTCGATGAGATTTACTCGGTAGGGGATTATGTCCTCTCCGGCGGGGAGCTTGCGGTGATGGTGATGATTGATGCCATGACACGTTGGTTACCCGGCGCATTAGGGCATGATGGATCAGCAGCCAATGATGCGTTTAGCGTAGAAAATGAAGGATTGCTAGACTGTCCGCATTACACACGTCCGGCAATGCTTGCCGAACAAGGTGTGCCAGAAGTGCTGCTTTCGGGCGATCATCAAGCGATTGCAAGATGGCGCAAAAAACAGGCTTTAGGGCAAACTTGGTTGTATCGGCCTGATCTGTTAGAGAGAATGCCAATGGATGAGACAAATAAACAATTATTGGCAGAGTTTAGACAAGAATTTTTAGAAAATAATTGAGAATGTAAATAGGGGTATGAGGAGAAGCTATGAGTATTGCCATTCAAGAACTAGAAAAGGAATTTATCCGTAACGATATACCTGACTTTATGCAAGGGGATACCGTTTGCGTGTGGGTAAAAGTAATCGAAGGCACCCGCGAAAGATTGCAGGCTTTTGAAGGTGTTGTCATTGCCAAGAAAAATCGTGGTATCAACTCTTCATTTACTGTGAGAAAAGTTTCTCATGGTGAAGGAGTAGAGCGTGTGTTTCAAACCCACAGCCCTATCATCGGTAAAGTAGAAGTGAAACGTCATGGTAAAGTCAGACGCTCTAAACTCTATTATCTGCGTGATTTGGAAGGCCGTGCTGCGCGTATTAAAGAAGATTTAACTAAAGTTAAAAAAGCCAGTGTCAACCAAGAAGACGCATCTTAGTTTTTCTAAAGAACAAGAAGCCACTTCTCTTGCAACCCCGATAGGTCAATTGGGGTTGCAGTTTGATAAAGGCGAGTTGGTTGCGGTTAAGTTTATCAAAGAAAAAACTGCGCGCCCTGCAGGTGTGCTTTCTCAAAAGACCCTGAGCACTATTAAAAGAATCGAAGCTTATTTTGATTCGCATCAACCTCTTCTTCATATTCCCTTGCGTTTTTTACGAGGGACACCTTTTCAACAACGCGTTTGGCAAGCATTAAGGACTATCCCTTTTGGCCAAACTTTAACCTATGGCGATTTGGCACAGCAATTAGGTACAGGTCCACGTGCGATTGGTGCAGCTTGCCGCACAAATCCACTTCCTCTTGTCATTCCTTGTCACCGGGTAGTTGCAGCGAATGGATTAGGCGGGTTCGCTGGTAAAAGTGAATCTATGCTAAAAATAAAAAAATGGCTTCTTGCACACGAAGGAAATGTAACATGTTAAAGAAAATTAAAAGTGGGATACTGATTTTTATTTTGTTTAGTTCTATAAATGTTCTAGCTAAGCAAGAAGCGTTCAATAAAGATACCGTCCAAGCCAATCTCAAAACACAATTCCCTACCATGATAGTAGATGAAGTGGCGCCTGGACCCATTGATGGGTTATATGAAGTGATGGCCAATGGCAATGTTTTTTATCTGAGTGCAGACGGGCGTTATATTTTTTCAGGTGACATCATTGATTTGAAAAACAATCAAAAGAATATCACTGAAGCGACGCGCAAAGCTGAGAGAATCAAAGCTATCAGTAAATTTGGTGAGAGCAATATGATAGTTTTTTCTCCTAAGAAGCCAAAATACCAAGTGACTGTTTTTACGGATGTAGATTGTGGGTATTGCCGCAAATTTCATAGTGAGATAGCAAAAATAAATGAATTAGGCATCGCAGTAAGATATGTTGCTTTCCCGCGTTCAGGCCCTAATAGCCCTACAGCGGATAAAATGCAATCTATTTGGTGTGCTAAAGATAAGCAGCAAGCTTTAACCCTAGCAACGCAGGATAAATTTAACGAAAAGAATGCCTGTCCTAGCACGGCAGTCAAAGAAGGCTTTGCAATGGGAATGCGTTTAGGAGTCAGAGGAACGCCGACTTTAGTATTAGAAGAGGGAACTTTGTTACCGGGCTATTTCCCACCCAATAAATTATTAGAAGTACTCAAGAAAGTACACGAGCAACCACAGAAATAACTAAACAAACGTGCATATGCACTGTTTTTGCTAATTTTTTATTGTAATTACAGCAATTCCAGTTGCTATTAGATTATTTTGTACCTAGAATCGCTTCTTCTCTGATAATTTATTTCAGAGTCTGTTGTTTGCTTTGAGGGGAGCTCTAAATAATGCAACTTAGCTTATCTACAAAAGAAATTTTGATTTGTACTGCAGTCTCAGCCGCTTGGGTTGGGGTTAGTTTGATGACCGGTATTCCAAACTTTACCATTTTACATATAGCGCTGACAGCTTCATTTGCTGCCGCACAAGTTTTCTTTAGCTATGTATCTGCTAAAGCAGCTTGGCCCTATGTTCAACAAGGTTGGCAAGCGTTTAAGCAAGGTCCTACCTGGTTCAAAGGCAAATTCAGCAAGACTAAATCTGCAACGAATACACCTACCGTAGAATTAGTGGCTCAACCAGCAGAAGTCGCAAAGGTTTCTTCTGATGTTGTCGCAGCTGTGGCTCCTCAACCAAAACTCGGAAGAATCCAAAAGGGTTTACAATCTATCAGAGACTTTGCACAAAGCGTCGGTTCACAGATCGGAGCTGCTGCGCAATGGTGTCATGAAAAAGCGCGCATTGGATGGACAAATGTGAAAGATGTTTTTGCGAATGGATTGCAAAGAGCAAAAGATGCGTTACCCTCTTCTTTAAAACGGGCAGCTGCCAAACAACCCACGCCACCCGTTCGTGTTGTTGAAGTTCGCGTTCCTGCTTCAGCTCAACCGGCAGCTGCTAAACAGCCTACGCCACCTGTTCATGTTGCTGATGTTTCTGCTCAAGCAGCAAAACCTTGCTGTGGTACTGAAGCCAAAGTAGCGCAAGCAGCTTCAGAAGCCGCAGCGAAGGCAGAACAAGATGCCGCAGCGAAAGCAACACAAGATGCAGCAGCACAAGAAGCTGCAGCGAAAGCAGAGCAAGATACAGCAGCAAAAGCAGCACAGGATGCAGTAGCTAAAGCAGCACAAGAAGCTGCAGCGAAAGCAGAGCAAGATACAGCAGCAAAAGCAGCACAGGATGCAGTAGCTAAAGCAGCACAAGAAGCCGCAGCGAAGGCAGAACAAGATGCCGCAGCAAAAGCAGCGCAAGAAGCCACAGTGAAAGCAGAGCAAGAAGCAGCCGCGAAAGCAGCACAAGATGCCGCAGCTCAACAAGCAGCAGCACAAGCCGTAAGCTCAGCTCCTGCAACGCCAGCCGCCGCTGTTGATATCGCACCTAAAGTTAGAAAATCTAGACGTGTAGATCAATTAAAAGAAGGGAAAGATGGTAACGCTTCTGATTACAGCAGCGCTTCTGATAGAGAAGATGGTCGTCCTTCTAGAAGAAGATCAGCGAAAGCAGCTGCTTCCGTTGAGCATTTAGACGCTCTCTTGGGAGGACAACCACAGTTTTCTCCTGCAAATGCGCCAGCTTCTCCTAATGCTCGTGCCTATGCGCCTTTAGCGGCTGCAACAGCATCAGCTGTGCAACGGCCACATAGAGAAGCGACTCCGCCTGTGCATAGCAGCAGATCGCATTCGCATTCTCATGCCTCATCTCGTAACGTTCTAAAATAAAGTCACTTTATTACATATTGCTATAGTTGGGCCCATCCCCTCCTTCGGGAGGGGTCCAACGAATGTTCTGCGTCGGATCTTTAATGTCACAGGTTTTACAGTGAATGCAATTAGCTGAATTAATCTGTAACTGGATCTTCCCTAACTTGTCTTCAATATACTCATACACTCCAGCTGGGCAATAGTACTGTTCTAACCCTGCATATTGTTGCCAATTTACTTTAATTGCTTTGTCTGGTTCAAGCAGTTTCAAATGATTAGGTTGATTTTCCCGATGATAAACATTGCTTAACCGAAGCGCTGTCATTTTATCAAAACTAATCACCCCATCGGGTTTGGGATAAGAGAGTGGTTGCCACTTTACTGCTAGCCCTGTTCGCTCGTTGTCTAAATGGTGTTTAAATGTCCAAGGAGCATGGCCTCGTAAAAGATAAGTATCAAGGGCTGCATAAAATAGTCCTGGCCATAATCCCCAACTAAAGGCAGGTCGGATATTGCGTACATGCTTTAATTCTTTTGCTATCCAGCTTGTTTTAATCTTGTTTTCATAAGCTAGAATTTTTCTGGTTTGTGTTTCATGTTGTAAAGTATGAAAAACACTTTCAGCTGCTAAGATCCCTGATTTCATCGCATAGTGTGACCCTTTTAATTTAGCAGCATTTAAAAAGCCTGCACTGCAACCAAGCAGCAACCCTCCTGGAAAACTGAGTTCAGGTAAAGATTGCCAACCGCCTTCATTTAAGGCGCGCGCGCCATAACTGATGCAGCGACCGTCTTTGAGCAGTGGTTCAATGAAAGGATGATGTTTAAAGCGCTGCAGTTCTTGAAAAGGATTGAGATAAGGATTCTCATAATCTAAAGCCACCACTAAGCCTATACTCAGTAAATTTTTCCCCCAATGATAAATAAAGCTCCCGCCATAAATCGCGCTGCCTAATGGCCATCCCAGAGTATGAATCACTTTGCCAGGTTGGTGCTTTGAGGGGGATATTTCCCAAATTTCTTTTATACCCATGCCATAAATTTGTGGCGATTTGTTATTATTTAACTGATATTTATGAATGATCTGTTGGCTTAAAGAGCCACGGCAACCTTCTGCTAACAAGGTTTGTTTGGCAAGAATTTTTACCCCTGGTTGAAATTGTGGGGTGGGCTGATTTGCTTTATCACGGCCTTTATCGCCAGTAACTACCCCTATTACTTCATCATTTTCATTTACAATCATTTCTGTTGCGGCAAAACCGCTGTAAATTTCAATTCCTAATTTTTCTGCGTATTGCGCTAAAGCACGACACAAGAGACCCAAGCTGATGACATAGTTGCCTTTATTTTTGAGAGAAGCCGGGACGGGTAAACGCCAAGCTTTCTGTTGGGTTAAATAGTAAAAAAGATCCTGTGTGACTGCCGTTTCAATTGGTAGATTCAGTGCCTGCCAGTCTGGTAGCAGCTCATTTAGTGCTTTGGGATCAAATACGGCACCGGAGAGTATATGCGCTCCTACATTTGCGCCTTTTTCGAGAATGCAGAGACTAATATTTTTGTTGGCTTGCTTACAAAGTTGTGCGTAACGGATCGCAGCAGAAAGTCCTGCTGGGCCAGCGCCGATAATGACAACATCATATTCCATGACTTGCTCTGTCATTGCCTTCTCCTTGGCCTCAAGTGATTGACTTCTTTTGAGGATGACAAACTTTATGTTCCCAAGCAAGTTTTGACCAGAATTCCTATGCTAGACTCAATTAAGCTCTAAAGAAAAGCCATAAAGGAAAATCAGGTGAAAATACTGGTACCCATCAAGCGTGTTGTCGATCCCTATGTCAAAATCCATGTGAGCATCGATGGTAAAGGCGTTGAAACACAAAATGTTAAAATGGTGATAAACCCTTTTGATGAAATCGCGCTAGAGGAAGCTATTCGTTGGAAAGAAGCGCATATAGCCAGTGAAATTATTGCTGTTTCTATCGGTTCACCTTTAGTGCAAGAAACGTTGCGCAACGCACTAGCGCTTGGTGCAGATAAAGCCATCTGCTTACAAACCGAAGCCTCTCTTGAACCCTTAAATATCGCAAAATGTTTGGCCGCGCTGGTTAAACAACTTCAACCCGATATCATTATCATGGGAAAACAAGCCATTGATGATGACTGTAACCAAACCGGTCAAATGTTAGCGAGTCTTTTAGATTGGCCGCAGGCGACTTTTGCTTCAAAAATTGTTTTTGCTGAAGATAAAAAATCAGTAGAGGTGACGCGTGAAGTAGATTCAGGGTTGGAGATTTTACGTGTTTTTTTGCCCGCAATTATCACAACCGATTTGCGTTTAAATGAACCCCGTTTAGCTTCTTTGCCTTCAATTATGCAAGCTAAACGCAAGCCTCTTGAAACAATTGACATCGCAACTTTCAATCTTAACCTTGCATCTCATTTGGAAATGTTAGAAGTGATGTCACCCCCTGCGCGCAAGCCAGGTAGAAAAGTACCGGATGTAGCGACATTAATACATTATTTACATGATGTAGAGCAGGTAATTTAAAATGACAAAAGTATTAGTGATTGCAGAAAGCGAAAAACAACAACTCACACATGCAACCTATGCCACAATCACCGCCGCTATGCGTCTTGCCCCTAAGTGTGATTTACTCATCGCAAGTCACGAGGGCACTTTAGCAAAGACAGGCGCTAAGTTAGAAGGTGTGGAGCAAGTGCTGTTATATCAAGAGGCCTATTTTGAACATATTTTAGCCGAAGATTTAGCCACAGTTATTTTAAAAGAAGCGCAAAATTATAGCCATATTTTGTTTCCTGCAACAACATTTGGTAAAAATGTCTCACCACGTGTTGCGGCGAAATTAGATGTGATGCAAATCTCAGATGTGATTACTATTGAAAATGAAGAGATCTTTATTCGACCCATTTATGCAGGCAATGCTTTAGCTAAAGTAAAATCACTGGATAAAATTAAAATATTGACGGTACGTCCGACCGCTTTTTCACCAACGAAAGAACAAGAAAAAGAAGCACCTATTATTGCAAAAACAGGTTTGGGAGAGCAAAATCGTCTTGTTCAATTTATAAAATCCAATCCCTCTTTGTCCAAACGGCCAGAACTGGGTTCTGCAAAGATAGTGATTTCAGGCGGCAGAGGCTTAAAAAGTGCTGAAAATTTTAAAATGATTGAACAATTAGCAGATAAATTGGGGGCGGCAGTGGGTGCTTCACGTGCAGCGGTGGATGCCGGTTTTGTCTCCAATGATTATCAAGTCGGGCAAACAGGGAAAGTTATCGCGCCTAATCTCTATATTGCCGTGGGAATTTCTGGCGCTATCCAACATTTAGCGGGCATATTAGAGAGCAAAGTAATCGTTGCAATCAATAGCGATCCCGATGCTCCGATTTTTGAAGTTGCAGATTATGGTCTGGTTGGTGATTTATTTACGCTTTTACCGGAGCTTAACGCTGCGCTTGGCACTGAAGATGTAAAAAGCAGATAACAATACTATATTAATAAAGATCCTTATCCCATCATCATTAAGTTTGTCGTCTAAGCCATGGAAGAAAAAAGTAAAAGCCATGATTCAAAATTGGTATCAATTGCTGTTGAAAATCCGCATTTAATCATTGTTGCCTGTCTCATTATCACCATTTTAGGTATTCTTTCTTTAGTCAGACTCCCCAAAGATTTACTTCCTATTGCAAACTTACCAGCAGTGCAAGTTTTGTCATTATATCCAGGTATGCCAGTTAAGGATGTTGAGCAAAATTTATCCGCACTCTTTGAACAATATACAGGACAGGCGATTGGCATCGAGCGACAAGAGTCAAAATCCTTAATGGGTGTGAGTATTGTTAGAAATTTTTTTAATTCCGATGCAGATTTAAACACTTCTATTACGCAGACAACGGCTTTAGTCATGTCATCATTACGAAAATTACCACCAGGCACGCAGCCGCCCTTAATTTTACCGTTTGATCCCATGGCAGCTATTCCTTTGGCTTTGGTGGCAGTGAGCGCGGATAAGCCCATTCAAAAGGTATATAATACTGCTCTCTATGATGTGCGCTATACCTTGCAAGCTATTCCAGATGCGATTGTCCCCACTGTAATGGGAGGCGCTCCACGCCAGGTCTTGATTTATCTCGATCCTGCAAAAATGAAGGAATATAATTTTTCCTTACTTTCTGTGTTAGACACCATAAAACGCTTGAATTCATTTATCCCTGTGGGAGATATCAAAATTGGCGATTTTGATTATCAAATGATAAGTGATTCTTTACCGCAAAAAATTACAGAAATGAATCAATTTCCTTTGCGCGCAGAGTATGGTGTGACAGTACAACTCAATCAAGTAGGGGAGGCGCAAGATGCTCATCAAATTCAAACCAATGTGGTATTGGTAGATGGCAAAGAGCAAGTGTATGTGCCGGTGTATCGTCAGCCTGGCGGAAATTCTCTTCGTATCGTAGACAATGTCAAAGAAGCCATTACTAAATTACGCGAAACACTTCCAGATTTTCATTTTAATTTAGTGGGAGATCAATCCTTCTTTATTCGAAAAGCCATCGATAGTATTACAGAAGAAGCATTGCTAGGCGGCGGATTAGCCGCTTTGATGATCTTTCTTTTTTTAGGCAATCCCATGGCCACTTTTGGTATTTTACTTTCCTTACCCCTCGCTCTTTTAGGCGCATTTATTGGTTTATATGCATCCGGACAAACTGTCAATGCCATGACTTTAGGCGGCCTTGCTTTATCAATTGGCGTTTTAGTTGATAATTCTATTGTGGTATTGGAAAATATTAGCAAAAAGCTAGAAGCAGGATTTTCCGCTATGCACAGCGCGCGCGTAGGTGCTTCTGAAGTCGCAATGCCTGTGTTTATCGCGACAACTGCGACATTAGTCGTATTGTTCCCCGTTGTTTTTTTGTCGGGGATTGTCAAAATTTTATTTGCAGCATTGGCAAAATCAGTCTTCTTTGTTATGGCAAGCTCCTATATTATTGCGATGACGGTTATGCCGTTATTTGCATCAAGACTTCTCAAACCAACACCATCAGGCAATGTCAATAATAAATATAATCCTCTCATTTACCCGGTCATGGCTATAAATGGATTAACCAATCTTTATGGTCGCGCCCTGATGCAGGCATTACATTATCGAAAGACAATATTTTGCGTGATAGCACTTTTATTTGCTCTTGCTGCCTTTTTAGTCCCTAAAATAGGAATAGAGCTTTTTCCAACAGCGGATGCTGGAAATTTAACTTTGAATTTAAGGCTGCCATCAGGGACCAGAATTGAAAAGACAAAAGAGTTTGCAAAAGAATTTGACCAAAAATTGCGACAATGGATTGAACCTGAAGATTTAAAAATGATAGTGGTAAATGCGGGCGTATACTATGGTTATTCAGCAGCCTTTACCCCAAACTCAGGAACGATGGATTCCTTTTTTAATGTTGAATTAACACCAAACAGAAAACATACGTCTCAGTATTATGCCAAGATTATTCGAGAACATGTTGCCAAAGAATATCCCCACGTTGAAATCTCAACAGCATTGGGTGGTTTGTTAACCTCTGCTTTGAGCATGGGCAGAAGAGCGCCGATTAATGTGGAAGTGCATGGGCCGGATATGAAAGAGTCTTATAAGATAGCGCAGAATTTGGTTGAAAAAATTAAAAAAATGCGTGGTGCTGTCGATGTGAGAATACAAGAAAGATTTGATGCGCCCATGATCTTTATTGATATTGACAGAGAAAAAGCCATGAAAGTAGGTATTGATACCACAGACATTGTTAAAAACGTGGCAAGTGCCGTCACAGGGAGCGCAACCTTTGATTCAAGTAATATATGGGTAGATCCCGCAACAGGATTTGATTATTTTCTCGGAGTGCAATATAAAGAAGCAGATATTAACTCATTTAATGCCCTCTCTAATATCTCAATAATTGGCCACGATAGAGAACGCCCTGTTCCTTTGCAGAGTATCGCTACTCTGAAAAAAACCACAGGCCCCACACAACTTGATCACGTTAATCTTAAACCAGTGATAAATATCTATTTAGATGCGCAAGACAGGGATATGGGCGGGCTATCCAATGAAATTCAACAATTGATAGATGAGTCAACTCTCCCTAAAACTTATAGTGCTGTCATTCGTGGCGAAATTGCTGAAATGAATAAATCACTTCAATCCTTAGCGGGCGGCTTTTTACTGGCGACAGTATTGGTTTATCTTATTTTAGTTATTCAATTCCGATCATTTTTAATCCCTCTGATAATCATGGTGTCGGTGCCTTTAGGTTTAATTGGTATTGTCTTGATGTTAGTCGTGACCCACACCTATTTTTCAATTCAAGCAGCTATTGGTGCGATTTTTATGGTGGGAATTGCGGTAGCGAATGGTGTTTTATTAATTGAGTTTATGATCCACCATACTAAAGAAAATAGTCAAATCATGAAGGGGATTGTAACAGGCGCTAAAGCGAGATTTCGTCCAATCCTCATGACATCATTAGCGGCAATTTTAGGTTTGATCCCGATGGCCATAGGATTGGGCCATGGTAGTGAAGCGAATATTCCGCTTGGCAGGTCAGTTATTGGTGGCCAATTATTATCGATGATATTAACTTTATTTGTCGTGCCAATCCTCTATTACTACGTAAGTGGAAAAAAGCATCATGAATAAAATGATGGTTTTTATTTTGATGAGCCTTACCATATTTTTTGTCGCACCATTAAAAGCACAGCAAAGTAAAGCAGTCAGCATCGAAGAAATATTGAGCCTGGCAGAGCAAAATAGTTATGCCATTGCAGCTTCTCACTATCAAGAGCTCGCCGCAAAAAAAGGAATCATTATTGCCAAAGCGGGATATTTCCCTGTATTAAATTTTGAGGCAATCGATAGTTGGGGCTTTCCTGGTTCCTCCAGTTGGACGGGTGTTGAAGGTTTA
The DNA here is from genome assembly GCA_963803015.1 of uncultured Gammaproteobacteria bacterium. Lineage (GTDB taxonomy): Bacteria > Pseudomonadota > Gammaproteobacteria > Berkiellales > Berkiellaceae > Berkiella. The sequence continues at coordinate 435,886 of CAWDKV010000003.1, forward strand.
ATGGGCTCGCCCTTTAGAAAAGATTTAGCCGGGGGTTTAGTCGCTAAGCAAATTGTTTACGATTTTGGTCGAACCAATTTTAATGTTAAAAAATCACAATATCAAACAGATTTGGCGAAGCAAAACACAAAGATCACTGCATATGAAGCAAAATTATTGGCATTGATCACCTATTATGATTGTGCGCAATATCATACCTTGGAAAGTATTTGGAGATCTTTGAGTAAAGAGGCTACTGTTATCACCAAAGAGGTGGAACATTTCGTTAAAACAGGACAACGTTCTATTGTCGACAATTATTTATCGCAAATACAATTAGAAGAAGCGCGGACGGCAGCCGCATTTTTTGCACAAAAAGCGAAAGGGACTAAACATGAATTAGCTGTTATCACAGGTCTAGATGAAAATTGCTTTACTTGCGAAATATTAAATGAAAAATCACAAGGCTTAAAAGATCCAGACTTATATTCCAGTCCATTTTTAGCAAGAGCGAGAGCAGATTTAAAAATTGCGCAGGCAGAGCTTAGTAGAGAAAAAGCGGATTTAATGCCTAAGATTGTGACAGTGGCAAGCGTGGGTGGCATGGAAAATACGCATTTGGTTGGGAAGAAATATTATTCAATAGGCCTTGGGGTCACGGTGCCCATTTATGATTTAAGTGTTGTGGGTGGGATCAAACGTGCTAAAGAAGTGGTATGTGCGAAAAATGAAGAAGTAGAAGCACAAATTCAATTTTTGCAAGAAATGAATTCTAAGTACGATACCATCATCAACTCGTCTCAAGTCAGACTTGATCATTTAAAGCATGAATTGGTGTTAGCGAAGGAAGGTTTTAAAGTTGCTAAAAAGAGATATTTTAATTTGGAAGGGCAGTTAATTGATTTGCGCGAAGCCTTTAAAGATTTGGCTAAAGCTTCTGTTGATACAGAAGACGCGTATGCCAATTTACTCAAAGGGCAGGGTTCTAAAGAACTATTAAATGGCGCTTAGAGAGCAACGATTAGTGGCGGTGAGTAAGAGATCAATGATGCAAAAGCCAATGACAGGTCCAATAAAGAAATCCGGCAAGAGCAAAAGTAATGGGTAAGGTGAGAAGCCATGCGCCGACAATATTGCCAATCACTTTGGGTTTGACAGCAGATAAGCGTTGCGCTGAGCCTACTCCCATAATGGAAGAAGTGATGGTTTGAGTTGTACTAATTGGGATCCCCATATGCGCGGTTAAAAATAAAATGGAGCCGCTGGTTGCTTCTGCAGTAAAGCCTTGAATGGGCTTGAGTTTCACCATTTTTGATCCAACCGTGCGGATAATACGCCAGCCACCCGCTACTGTGCCAAGGCCCATGGCAAGAGCGCAAACAAAAATAATCCACTTAGAAACTTCAAAAGGGGTTTGATAGTAAGTGGAGACGGCAAGGGCAATGATACCCATGGTTTTTTGCGCATCATTGGCGCCATGCGTAATGGCTAGATAACCAGAAGAAATGATTTGAAGCTTACTAAACCACCAGTTTAAAACTGGTAAGGCTACTTTATGGAGCAGCCAATATAAACCGACCATGACAAAATAGCCGATAACAAAACCCATAATGGGAGAGGTTAACATAGGGATGATGACTTTGTTGGTAATACTATCCCAATGTAAGCTTTGGCTTCCTGCTGCCATGGCAGTTGCCCCCATTAAAGAGCCCATTAAAGCATGGGAAGAACTAGAAGGAAGCCCTTTATACCATGTGATGAGATTCCATAAGATGGCACTTAGCAAGGCTGAGAGTAGAACTTCAGAGTTCACGGAATGATTATCAACTAAGCCTTGACCAATGGTGGTCGCAACTTCCGTGCCAAGGAGGGCGCCAACAAAATTGAGTAGCGCACCATAAATGACAGCGACGCGAGGTGAGAGTACTTTTGTTGCGACAACTGTCGCAATAGCGTTGGCAGCATCATGAAAACCATTAATATAATCGAATATTAAAGCCAGGGCGATAATGCCAGCAAAAAGCAAAAAAGCTAATTCCATAAATTAACGCATACCCTATGAATGCTTGAGCACGATTTCGAGGATGACATTGGCGACATCTCGATGTTTGTCAACAATACTTTCCATTAAGCCGTAGACTTCTTTGCGGATTAAGATATTTTTAAAATCATTTTCATATTGATACAAATCTACCGTTAATTGATTGAGCAGGTTATCAGTATTGGCTTCAATATTATGAATTAAGGCATATTTATCATGAATAGATTTGGTATCTTTGAGTTTTTTGAGGCCTTTTACCATGGCATGGATGACATCTGACGCTTCAACCATATTGCTGGTAAGTTTAAAAAAATCATTTTGATAGGGGCGTAATTTAAATGAAATAATTCGTTCTTGCGTTTTCTCACAGATTTTATGAATTTTATACAGCCCACGTGATAAACGATGAATATCTTCATGATCGAAGGGCGTCATTAAGGTGCGACAAAGCCGCTCTGTAATTTCATAAGTGATTTCTTTAGATTTATGTTTAGCGGTTTCCACTTCACGCGAAAGTTTAAATGCAACATCTCTATCATCTTCTACGGCGAGATCTTTCAATAAATGAATAGATTTGTTGCACAACTCACTTGTTTGGCAAAGCAACTCGTAGAATTTATTTTCTTTGGGAAGCAAATTAATGCCCAAAAACATAAAGTTAATCCTCTAACATTCTTGTGTCTCTTAAGATGAGCGAAGTATGGCGGGAACTCTGTTTGGATACAAGCCAGTTTTGAAAAAGAGCGCTTTACCAATAAGGAGAAGGCGGCAGGTTCTGCAAATATTCCCTCAGGCGCTCTCGTGTGCAATCTGTTGTTTCTAAAGGTAATTTATCGACATCAAACCATCCGATCTGTTTAATTTCATGTGGGCAGGGGGCAGAGAGGGCGACCGGGGTAAAATTTTTGACAATAAAGAGCACAGGATAATCTCGTGCACCACAAATTTGGTGGGTATAAAGGGCAAAAAGAGCGGGATCTGTGGCCAAAATGCCGGTTTCTTCCTTGAGCTCTCGGATGACAGCCTGGGCAGGTGTTTCTTGCCCAGAAACGCCGCCGCCTGGAAAATGCCAACCGGTAATATAAGTGTGCTCAACCAGTAAAACTTGATTGTGCTCGTTGATGACCAGTGCTTTAACCCCGAGGGTAGAAAAGCTAAACAGGCGCTGTAAAGCGCGCCTGCTTTTAGCCAATAAAAAATAGAGCTTCGCCCAATTTATATAGGTTTGCATTTACGTGGTAAGGATATTCTGGGTTGCGGTAAATCAAAGTGACTTATCTCAGGGAAAGCTTTTACGAGTTCTGCACTTAAGATCCCGCTTTGCTTTTTGATTTTAGGATGACTATGCGCTTGAAGACGTTTTTGTAAGATAAGCGCTTGTTGATAATAAGAATCTTGAAAAGTTGCTAACACGGCTTCATCCCTGGGTGCATCGGCTGCTTTTTTCATCTGTGAGGCAAATTTATCGAGTGTGTTGACTCCGGCAATAATGTCACAGACTTTAAAGAGAGAAGTAAATTGCGCGCGATTTTTTCTGCTATAAGCACTCACCACATCAATCGCTAATTGATCTCGCGCTCCAGCAGCGTTAATCGCCGGATAAGCCGCTTGAATAAAATCAATGGTGCGACTCTTTTCTGGATCATCTGCTAAGGAAGGCTGGCCTTGGTATTTTGCATCTTGTTTTAAAGTAGCAATTTCATCCGCAAAAGCTAAGTTTACTGTTGGCCATTTTTTATTAATATACTTTGTCACTACTCTTGTAATATTTTCTAAGATAAAGGGTTCGATTAAAGGGAGCGGCTCTGCAGACGCTACTGCTTGTGCGGGAACACCTGCAAAGAGAACGGGTTGCGGGCCATTGGGCTCAGGAAGGTAATCTTGTTTCAAGAGTGGGTCTGGTTCGGCTTCAGGTTCAGGGTGAAAGCCGTTAAGGCCATTTTTGGGTTTACTCAATCCTAGCATTTGAGAGAAAAACGTTAACATTACTACACTATCCTTATGTTAATACTACACTACTCGCACTTAGTCTTCGTAAATGAACATGAGGTGTCCTCATTTACTTCTGCGAGAGGGCATTCTAACTGGAACCCAATACGCGCGCAATCAGCATTCACCTAAATAACTTTTCAATTAAAGTAGGAGCGAGCTATTTTCATTCAGGGTAAATTTTGTTAGTTTAAAAAATTTGCCCTGAAGGCCGTAGAGGAGTTTGATCTTGAGCACCCATAACCTGAGCAGAATATTTGGGGGCACGATGTTGGTTTCGGGAACCTGCATCGGTGCTGGCATGTTAGGCTTACCTATCGCGACTGCGGCAACTGGCTATTATCCCTCTTTTGTCGCATTTTTGATCTGTTGGGCGATGATGTTATTAACCGCCTTTTATATGCTGGAAGTCTCCCTTTGGTACCCGGAAGAAACAAACCTTATTACCATGGCACGCTCTACGCTTGGTCGAAAAGGAGAATGGATAGCTTGGGGTTGTTATGTGCTTTTTTTATATGCTCTGATGACCGCTTATACTTCAGGCGCTGCGGGTATTATTGAAGAATTTCTAATTAGAATTCGATTAGAAGCTATTCCAAGTCTTTGGGTGATGGTCGTTCTTTTTGCTGCCATTGTTTATATGGGAACGATTTGGGTAGATTGGGCCAATCGTTTTTTTATGGTGTGCCTCGTAACAACTTATCTCGCTCTGGTTTTGAGCACGTTACCGAAAGTAGATCCTTCGATGTTAGGAATGGGAGACATCAAATATTTATGGACAATTTGGCCACTTTTAGTCACCTCTTTTGGTTTTCATTTGCTTATTCCCAGTTTGAAAAACTACATGCATAGTGATGTCAGTGGTTTGCGTTGGGCCATTTTTATGGGAAGCTTGTTGTCATTAATCGTGTATCTTTTATGGGAAATTCTTGTACTTGGCACCGTGCCTATAGCCGGAGAGAACGGGCTGATTAGTATGCTTAGCATCGATAAACCGGTTGTCGCTTTGATACATGCTTTAAGTGTAAAGGCGCAAAATCAAGCAGTGACTGTTTTTTGTCGGGTGTTTAGTTTGTTTGCTATTTTGACTTCTTTTATCGGGGTAGCGCTCGGTATGTTTGATTTTTTTGCTGATGGTTTTAAAATCCCTAAAACGGTAAAAGGTAAATTTTTCTTAGCGCTGCTGACATTTTTGCCGCCAGCGCTTTTTGCTGCCACTTATCCAGCAGTTTTTTTACTCGCTTTGCGTTACGCTGGCGTTTTTGCTGCCATTTTATTAATTATTTACCCCGCACTAATGGTGTGGAATGGGCGTTATCAAAGAAAAGTGGCGACAGGCTATCGCGTTTGGGGGGGGAAAGGGCTTGTGATAGTGGTCTTGTTATTTGGTTTAGGAGTAATCGTATTAGAAGTATTGCATCACCTGGAACATATCCCCACCCCGTAAAGGAGAATGAAAATGAAAGATTTTCTGCAAAAGCATTGTAAAGCTTGTGAGGGTGGCGTTTCCCCCTTGTCGCCCACCCAAGCAAAAGAATTATTGCAATACATACCTGAGTGGACGCTCAACGAAACGGCAACAAAAATTCAACGCGTTTTCTCTTTTAAGAATTATTACCACACAATGGCCTTTGTGAATGCTCTCGCTTTCATTTCTCACGCTGAAAATCATCATCCCGATTTAGAAGTCTCTTATAATCGTTGTGTGATGCATTACACCACACATGCTATTAATGGTTTGTCAGAAAATGATTTTATTTGTGCCGCTAAAGTGGATGCTTTATTAAAATAAAGCCATTCAACTAAAAATGGCTGTATAAAAGAACGCTTGCTCCCGCATTTGGCAGAAAATTCAAGCAATTTGGCTTGTAGATTTAGTCAAAGTTAATTTTATGCATTATCCTCTAAAAGGAAGGAATGCATTCTATTTTAAGTAGGGAGACTTAATTATGAAATTTATCGCGACAGTTTTAGGAGTTTTGTTAATTATTTTTGGCACGATGTTGATTCCGTTTCCAGACTATTACAACTTTCAAAACCAATCTATCTCCATCGATATCAAAAAGCATGTTGGGGAAGAGAAAGCGAATGTTAAGGCTGAAGAAGCTACTAAAGAAGCAACGACGCCAGGTGAAACTGAGAAGAAAAGCGATATTTTAGTGAAAACTGAGCACAAAAAAGGTGAAGTGATTAGTGTTAGTTTAGATCCTATTATTGGCGTGTTATCTGTTTTAGTGGGAATTATTCTTGTCTTTATGGGCCGAAAAACATACCCATAAAACTTATTTCTCATGATTTAAAAGCCCAGTGCGTTAGCCTGGGCTTTTTTTTATTGAAAACATTGTCGGTTTTCATTTACGCTACTCCTTTCTAGGATTAATCATGGAAGGCAGTTAACTATGAAAGCTATCTTTACAGTCTCAGGTTTTATTAAGCTCCCAGGTAAAACCATTCCCTACGCCAAACAGCAAAACGAAATGATAGTCAATGAAAGATCAATAGATGCTGATATTGTATCGTTTGCCTCATTCGTACCTAGTTTCCCTCTCAAAGAGGCGCTGTTAATTGATGAGTACCAGAAAGAGGTAAGAATTGAAGGGGAGATAACCAATGAGTTGAGTTTTCAAGTTGTCGCTATTTTAAATGCGAAAGGATTTACGCAATTAGATCTCTCTAATTGTATTTTTTCAGATGATGCGGTTGCTAGTGAAGTATTAATAAGCGTTTTAGATTCGTTAAAAACAAATTTTGAAGTGTTAGAAATTAAATTACCGCTGAATAGACAGCTCAAAGATGCAGAACAAGACAAGCTTAATGAATGCTTATTACGTAATAAATCGATGAGAAAGATTATGCCTTGGTATAGTAATCCCATACAAAATGCCTCTCCTGCTAAATTACTGCTGTCTTTTACCGTAGGCGCTTTTTTGGGTAGCTGGATTGGATTAGGAGTGATTTCTCTATTTCTTCTCACTTCACTTTACATGTTGACTGCTGCCCTGGTAACCGATCAGAAAGAAAAAAATCTTCGCGCTGCATGGTTGCGAGATAAGTATTTTCCCGACGAAAAAAGTGATGCAGAAAAAAATGCAATATTGCTTGGAAAAAAATCGCGAGCAGATTGGAGAAGCTTTTTCGAAACACTGTCCCCTACAAAAGAAAACAGTGAAGCTTGCCGACATTATCCTGCCTATCTTGTTGGAGCCGTACAAGCAGAGATGGATAAAAAGCGGCCTCTGAGCGCCCTACCTGCGCCGGTGGTTGATGTTGAAAATCCTGAAGCTAATAGGGCCGCTGTGGCACCTAAATAAAATAGTGCAGGCTGGTGTCAACACGATGTCAGCCTGCTCTTACATGGCAAATAATTCAGAGCGTATTCACGTGTTCTAACAATTTCATTGATATTCTCATGATTATCTGGTAAAAATCCTTTTGCAAGTTAAGAGGTAAACTATCATGATTGAAGGTCATAAAAAAATAGTAGTTAGTGGTAAAGAATTCAATAGCGAAGAAGAGCTGATTCAATATGCCAGAAATTATGTTGAAAGGCGTTTAATTGAGCTTAAATCTATTCTGCGTCGTGAGGTATCTTGTGACGTCTCACCACCCTACGTCTATATTCCCCCCACGCCACCTCTTCCCCCTATCAGCCCCATGTCAAAAGCCGCAACATTGCTAAACAAACTTAAGAAAAAGGAAGAGGGGAATGCTGATGAGTGCAAAGAAAACACTTTGGCAAAACCACCTTTAGAAGGAAAACATCATTCGCCGCGGCTTAAGAATCCTGTCAAAAAAAGGTAGTCGTTGTGCCACGCTTTGGACTACAATAAAGTTAGTTGTAGTATAAGTGGAATGAATGATGAAACCACAACAAGTTGTCATTATTGGCGCAGGCTTTGGTGGCTTAAATGCAGCCAAAGCCTTGGCTGATAGCCATGAATTTGATGTGCTTATCATCGATAAAACCAACCATCACTTATTTCAGCCCTTGCTCTATCAAGTCGCGACTGCGGCATTATCACCAGGTGATATTGCCATTCCTATTCGTGAAATATTTAGAAATCATGAGAATATTAAAACGTTAATGGCAACGGTCTGTAGTGTGAGCAGGGAAGAGAAAGTTGTTATTTTAGAAGATGAGCAAAAAATTCCTTACGATTATCTGATTTTGGCTCCTGGCTCTCGCCATTCTTATTTTGGCAAACCGCAATGGGAGATGTTTGCACCGGGCTTAAAAACCTTAAAAGATGCGCTTCATGTTAGAGAAATGATTTTAAGATCATTTGAATTAGCAGAACGATCGGATGATCAAACGCTGATTGATAGCTTGTTAACGTTTGTTGTAATTGGTGCAGGTCCGACTGGCGTGGAAATGGCGGGCGCTATTGCTGAAATTGCGCACCAAAGTTTAAAAAAGAATTTTCGAGCAATTGATCCTAGCAAGACTAAAGTCTTTCTTGTTGAAGGCAGCAACCAAGTTTTAAATAGTTATCCGAAAAAACTGGCTGATTATGCACAGCGCGATCTGGAGAAAAAGCGCGTGACGGTGTTATTAAATACACGCGTGACTGAGGTAACCCAAGAAGGGGTTAGCATAGGAAGTGAATTTATTAGAGCGCACAATATCATTTGGGCAGCAGGTAATGAGGCTCCCGCGCTATTAAAAACGCTGCATACACCTTGTGATAAGCAGGGTAGAGTGGTTGTACAATCTGATTTAAGTCTACCAGGCGATCCTTATGTTTTTGTAATAGGAGATAGCGCTTGTTATCAAGAAAAGGAGAAAATTTTACCTGCTGTGGCACCAGCGGCCGTTCAAGAAGGCCGATTTGTTGGTAGAATTATCCGCAAAAAAAGGATTGGTGATAAGCGTCCAGCTTTTCATTATGTAGATAGAGGGATGATGGCTAATATTGGTAAATTTGATGCACTCATTTTATCTGGCCCTCTACAATCTAGTGGGTTATTTGCTTGGTTTGCATGGTGTTTTTTGCATATTTATTTTTTGATAGGATTTAGAACTAAATTATTTGTTTTTCTGCAATGGGTGTTTTATTTTTTCAGAGGACAAAGAAACGTGCGCTTAATAGAAAGACCATTAGAAGATAAAATTGAATAACATTTTACAATCTGCAGATAAATTTAAAGCGCGGCATGAGCTGCCCATTAAAAGTGACATTTTCATTAAACATTTCTAAAGGCCTTACCCACAGTCCACCCTTTTCATAAAGAGCTTGATACACCACGAATTCTTCTAAAGTTTCAGTATGTTTGCCCACACCCATTACTTGATAGTAACGTCCTTTATAATGCTGATATAAGCCAAAATCCATATTATTGCTCCTTAAAAATATTAGTCTACCAAACATAGGTAAGGATATGCACGAAATGTGGTTCAAAAAAAAATAAAAAATTCAAATTAAATGGAACTGTTAACAGAGATAAGTTGCCAAATGCTGGAAAAATAAAGGATTTTACCTATCATTCGTAAATACACGCATGATCATTTGAGTCGATCTTTAATTTTAAATAAACAAAATCAATTGGTTAGAGTTTTTCAGGGATGTCTGATAATTCAAACAGGATTTTATATCTTTTAAAAAAGGATTACGCTGTAGAGAAATAGCTGAAAAAGTATAAAGGAGAACAGTCATGGCAACTGCACCAGAAAATAAACCTGAGAGCATCTTTGATAAAATGTTGGGCTTTTTAGGGAAAGCAAAAGAAAATGTGACGAAGGCAACAGATGCAGCAATGCTCGCTGCCAAAAATGCAAAGCAAAAAATGGATGAAATGTCTGATGAGTCTAAACAAGCGGTAGATACTGCAAAGCAAAAGATGGATGAAGTGACAGAAGCGTCTCAACAAGCTCTCGACAATGCAAAGCAAAAAATTGATGAAGCAGCAGATGCGACTAAACAAGCGGCTGATGTTGTGAAGGAAAAAGCAAGTGAACTCATGAGAGAAGATTCTGACGAAAGAATTAAGGAAGCTTCAGATCTCAACAAAGACAAGAAACCACCATTTTGATAGTGGTAGAGTTATTTTTTATTAACGATCGAGGAGAGAGGGCTATGAAAAAAACAAATGTTGTTGCGATATGTGCATGGGTAGTGGGAACGCTTTTTGCTAGCAATGCTATCGCAGCAGAAAAATATTCTATGACATTGGCTGCTAGTACGGTTGAAGCAAAAGATGCTGCAAAACATCATCTCACTGATAATCAGCTTGCCGCAAATGTAAGAGATAAGTTTGTCAAAGAAAAGCTTTTTGGCAAAGATAAATTTGCTGATATGGGGATCCATGTTACCGCAGATAAAGGCGTCGTCACTCTCACAGGAAGAGTCGATAGCAAAAAGGATGAAGCTAAAGCTGAAAAATTAGCCAAATCAGTTGATGAAGTAAAAAGTGTTGTGTCAAAAATTGTCGTCAAGGAAGATAAAAAGGATGTTAAGAAATAACATTTGAGGGAGTGATGTCATGACAGACTCAAGGATGAGTTTGTTTGATGTAACTGGTTTCAGGTGGGGTCGGATAGCATTTATCTAAGCATCATTTCTGGTGCTAAGGGATATAGTCTTAAGAATACTGTCATCAATAGTGCTCTCTGGGGTGGATTTGTAGGCGCGCTCGCAGGTCTACAGTTGATGATAGTGGGCGCAGTTATTACAACTCCTATTGGTGCTGCTATTGGCGCAGCGGAAGGTTTCGTAGGTTATAAAATTGGTTCATTTTTATGTGATGATTAACTTTTTCATCGAATCAATTTAGAACTACCCTCAAATTTTCGTAATAAAATCAATTTTGGCCTGAGCACATACAAAAAATTGTGTAAAAATCATTTACGCACTCATTTGATATCAAGATAATCCTGCATGGCTTTAGCAATGTAGGTATCATTGATCTCTCATCCTATTATTTAAGATTTGTATCTTCACAGACAAAAGGAGGAGAGTAATCGATAAGTGGTTAAAAAAAGCCGATAAAAAGCATAGAGATAACCATACTATTTTGGGAAAATGACCTGGCAATCTATGTATTTAATTGAGCCACTAACTAACTCAGGAAAAGAATAATGTTTAGAAATTTAAGTGAAATCGCTGTGAGCATGTCGCATGATTTCTAATCCCACAAAGAATGCTTTTCAATATTTGAGTCGCTTTATACATAGGCCAAATCTATACATATTAATACCCATATTTTATGCAATGATTATGAATTTAGTGAGCTTGTTTTTAAGTTTAAAAGCTATTGTTCTGATGGCTTCTCACGCTTCTGTCATGACTGCCAGTATTCTAACCATAGGAAATTATGTTTTAAATGCAGCACTTTTAAGTGCCGCACTCACTCTAATAAGTGTTGGTGGTGTGGCAGCGGGTATGATTGTAGGCGGCATATTTTTTCGCGCTATAGTAGAGACAGCCAATCTAGTATCTCCCCTCAGAATGAAACCTGCAGCTATTTTAGTGATGTCAATGTTATCTGGAAGCTTAATCGGAGCGTATGCTGCAATTAAAATAGGATCAAACGTTGCTGTCAGTCTTTCTGAAAATATCATTCCCATATTGAATGGGTTAGTTCCTGTAATGGGAGCGACGACATTGATATTACTTGCTGGCTCTTCAGTGCTTGGGCTGGGTATTCTTTTTTATGCCTTGCGCAATAAAAATCACCAATTTTTTAAAAATGCTTCTATCACAAAGAGAATCAGCAAAGTTAATCTTATTCTAGGGCTAGGATTAGGCATTTTATCCGCAGGCTTTTCAATCTCTACGGTTTGTATTACAAGTATCGTCGTTTGTACTGTTATTTTAGCACAAACCATAACCGATGCTGTGCTACATGCTTTGTCTCCCCCTTTTTACCAAGCACTCTTTAAACTCATTTTCGCTATAAAAGATAAAACCTTATCGTTACAAGTGTTATTCAATTTAAATAGAGATGATCCTCTTGTTGCGCAACTTATACCGCATGAAACCGAAGTTAAAACATTACTCAGATCTTTGTTTCTGAAAGGATTAACCTATAATGATTTCAATCGAGAAGCGGATATTCAAGCTTGCTTAAATCACTTAGGAGAAAAGTCACAATCTGAAGCTTTATCTTCATTGATGAAATTAGGAGCTGATCCAGTAGAATGTTTAATCAATAGTGAAGCAGAAAAAGCAGCCCAAGAGTTGATGCCGCTAGAAAATCCCATACTTTCCCCGGGGGATTTAAGAATCAATACACTTCAATGGCAAGCAGCAAAAATCATTGCTAAGCATAATATATTTATTCCAGATAGTGCACCACAAATTATAAAAGACTTTGTTGCAAAAGCCAAAGTTGTATCAAGATAACATTTGGGTGCATCCGAATCCCACCCTTGGAGTTTTGCGATAACTGGTTTTCTAATGTAATATACGGCATGCCAACGCATCTATCAATAAATTGAAGGCCGATGATAATAATTCAAACAAACAACCTCACCCTTAGTGCTTCTACAGAAGAAGATTTTAAAATCTTAAGCACTCTTTGGCGCACCAATGAGGTCCGTCGGTTTCTGGGGGGCATTCTTTCAGATGAGGCGATTAAAGAAAAGATTAATTTTCTACAAACCCACTTTGAAAAATATCAATATGGGATATTTACTGTCTCTGAGAATAAGACCAAAGAGATAATTGGTTTATGTGGGCTTTTAAATACCGAAGATGGGGTGGAATTAGTATATATGACTTTTCCAAAATGGTGGCGAAAAGGTTTGACGCAAGAAGCAGCTAAAGCCACACTTGAATTTGGATTTAATAAGCTCAAATTAGAGCGGATTGTGGCCATAACCCAAGAAGCCAATGAGAGCTCTTGTAAAATGCTGGAAAAATGTGGCATGCATCTTTTTGGAAAGGCACAAAGATTTGGAGAGCAACAGCGATTGTACGCCATGTCCAAGAGTGAATGGAACAATTTTAGCTAAGCTTAACCCAAACGTAGGCTATTCTAATTTAGAAAAATCATCTACAGCTGAATGTGTAATTTTAATGAGATCGGTAGCTTTAATTTTCATGGTATATTTTTCAACGCCACAGCCGCCATAACAATATTCAAGATCTCTTACCCCCGAATCTATGAGCGTTTTTATGTTGGGATTAATCATAGAAACGCTTCCGATGGGACTCTTCGTCAAGTTAAAAATTTCATCTTTAGTTGCCATGGTCACTTTTTTAGCGCCAAGATATTCTCTTAATTTTTTAAAATCAAGTTTTCTATTTCCTTGTATAATAACGGCAATATAATTATTATCTGCTTTTAAAATGAAAGTTGGTGTACACTCATTTAAATCAATTCCATAATGATGTGCACCGATTTTAGCATTGGCCATCAGTACTTGGTCTTCAGTTATTTCATAATCAAGCCCTGTACATACTTGTTTAAGTTGGTTTATTGTAGAGTTCATATTATTCCTCACTTGAATGACTATTCTTTAAAGCTTTAGCATATAATGACAATCCTTTTGATATAGTTTCCTTTTCTTCTTTACTGAGGCTTTGCAGGGCTAATTCCACTTGTTGTGTTGCCATGGCGTGAATCTCAAGTAACTTTTGTCTTCCAAGTTTTGTCAGTTTGAGGTGGCGACTTCTACGATCATCTTTATTAGGTTGATAAACGCAGTACCCCTTGTTTACCAAGCTCTGGGCTAAACGGCTGACAGTTGAACTTTCCAGATCTAGCGCCATACTGAGCTCTTGTGGTGTTAAGTGATTTTTTTCTAATTTAAGTAATGCATGGCATTGTGAAACAGATCCAATATGCGCAAAAAGGTTATTAAGGTAACCTAAATATTGCACAATTTCTCTAGTACTACTTCTTATACTGTCAATGGTTTCTATTTCAGTCATGCTGTCACCTTATATATATGCATGTATCATACATCTAGTTAAGGCTGCGTGCAAGTGGTATGTTGACAATAATCGACAAAGGGCGGTAAGGGAGCGCGCCCTTATAATTTATGTGTATAGCATATACACGAATAAAGATAGTCTAAAAGTGCTTCAGTAAGAGGGAGAATGAAAAGCTATTTAAACTCTGGTGAAATGATATTTTTCATTTCGCAAGGTGACATCAAAAGAATGATTGCTATCTTGCGGAATCATTTCAAAATCAATCCATGTCAAGATACCATCAAGCCCTATGATTGCATCACTGCCATCTGATTTTAGATAAGTTGATAATTTACTTTGCCAATGAGGGCAAATAAGTACAAAATCTTTTTCTACTTTGGTAATTTCCCATTTGCCGATATCATCATTATGAAAGGTACCGATATATTGCTCAAGAAGTTTTGTATTTGGGGCATGTTGATATAATTTTTTTATCACATTTTTTCTTGAAATTAAGCCATTATTCAAATAATTTGACGAGTCATCTTTGTTGTTAAACCATAAATGGCTTAATTTTTTTTGTATAGCATTTTCTACAATATAATCATGAAAATTGTTAGCTAAAATAACAATGCCTTTATTATCTTCTGGGTAAAATGAAACATGTGAAGCATAACCGAAAGCATTGCCACTGTGCTGAATCAACTTCCTATCGTTTTCGTTTTTAATTATCCATCCAAGAGCATAGGCATCTTTTTTTGCTATATCTAAGGAAGAAAATCTATTTTCTGGGATATCAAAATAGACTTGTGGTTTACGTCGATATAGCGTAGAAGCTTTTGACATGATTGCTATGCCTTCATAACTCATCCCTTCATTTAATTCTGCAATAATATACTTTGCTAAATCGATAACTGTCGACCAGGCATTCCCAGTTGGCGTAACATAATCTAAGCATTGGTTAATATTTTCATCAATTGCAATTGGCTGGCCAGTAACATCTATCCAATGAGGGGAAGCATGGTTTTGATCTGAGAGTGCTTGATGAAAATTAAAAGTTGTACGCGACATCAACAGAGGGTTAAAAATTCGTTCTTGCATCAATTTTGTGTAACCCTGATGCATAGATAATGTAGGGAAGGCTTGATGCGCTAAAATATAACCTAATGCTGCAGGCGTCTGATTTTGATATTCAAAAGCCCTATTGGAATTTAAAGGCATAGATTTTAATTCTTTAAATAGATCTTCTTCATTTTGGCCATGATAATTAGCGACAAAGGGAATGTCACGACGCGCAACGCTGGAAGTGCCGCTGATTAATTCCTGTAGTGTTATTTTCTTGGTTAATGCTGGATTAGATAGTTCAAATGAAGGATAAATATGAGTGACTGGTTCATCAAACTTCAATTTATTGTCATCTACAAAAGTTGCCAGCAATGCAGAGGTTAAAGGGATGGTGACCGCCCCAATCATCATTAAGGTATTGGGCGTTACCTTGTTTTTAGCACTTAAATCCGTTGTGCCATATCCTTTGCTATAAACAATTTTTCCATCCTCAATAATAGCAAGGGCTAACCCAAGAGAGCCGGCTTTTTTCATGGTATCTTGAATAAATTGATCAAACTCTTTTTCATTGATACTCTGATTGATAAAAGATTTGTTTACTTTCATATTATTTCCTTGCGCGACACCATTTAATATGCCGAATAATGAAAAAAGGCTTATCAAAGCCAACTTTGTACGAGTTAATTTTGCCATCGAAAATACCTTTTGATACTAATCGTTGGTTAAGATAGCCGATGTTTGAATATATAAGTAAGAGTATTTTGTACTCTTGACAGGAAGGATTTTTTGAAAATGATCGTTTTTTAGTTAACTTAGCTGATTGCTAAGATACAATTCCCTTGCTTTTGCGATAAGAGCGCTTTTGGAGTAGCACTGCAGTTTTTGTTTAAGGATATTCATATAATTTTCAACAGTTCTAGAAGATAAATCTAGACAGGAGGCGATTTGTTTAGCACTCAAGCCATCTAACAATAATGACAGCAATTGTTTTTCACGTATGGTTAGTGTCTCATAAGTAGCGCTTTTTTTTGTGATGTGTTGAATAAAGGTTTGTCGTTTGGTATTTGTATGTTGCTCTTCTTGTTTAAAATCAGGTTTATAAAAATCATCCTTAATGCTGGTTAATAATTGTATGGGATGTTGCTCCGTGAATTGTAAAGCCTCATGGGCTTCATCAATAAAATAATTAAAAAAGTTGCGGATGAGTGGTAATTCATTAACATAGTGTGACAATTGATCTGGGTATAGCTGGGGAGCCCCTATTGCTAAAAGGGTTACATGCGTCGGGGTCGGCTCTATTAAAATAAACCCTAAATCGATATTCATGGCCGAGATTTTCTTTTTAACAAGCGCTTGATAGTCGGATGAAGGGAGATCATCAAATAACACAATGCCTTTGGGTAATAATGATGGGTGACGTAATAAAGGATCACACAAAAAAGCTTCTAGATGAATATAACTTTCACTGATTTCAGGACGGTTGTCTAAGTGTCTATAAGTGCCATCGCAATAAATTTTATTGTATGAGATCCAATTGATACCAAAATAATCTTTCATCGGCTCAGAAATTTTTTTGATGCGATGGTGATATTTTAGTGTTGATTCCCATGATTCTTGAAAATTCATGAACGAGTCACCTTAATCTAAAATTTTTAATGTATGTCCTTTTATTTTTATTGAATTAACTTAAAGTACAACAGCTAGAGCTTTTAACTTTGGAATCTGCATCAGAGTTTGTAGATTTTTCTGAAACAGTCACCGTTCTTTTTGATTCAAAAGCGGGTAAGACGCTCGGAGCGGCTGGTGCCGTGGCGCTGGCTGAGACGGTATCGTTAGAATGAGGGTTTGATACAGTTTTGATAGCATCCAAACGCAGTTGTTCCATGAGCGTTTTGTAGTCTTCATAACGCGCGGCGTCAGCAGGGGGGAGCGCTTTAAGGATGGCATCTTTCCCTTTAGTATCTCCAGTTTTTTCGCATGCAAGCGCTTGTGAGAATTGCTGCCTAAGCTTTGGAGAGTAAACATCAAGTGAAGTATTCTCTTTCTGTAAAACCGCAGGTTCACCTGTAGTTTCAGAAGCAGTTGAACTGGGACCATTTTCCATATGTACCTCATTGTTATTGAATTAAAATTTAGAAAAGCTGTAAAATTATACAGATTCATAATGACTAGTCAATAGAATAAAGGGGCAGATCACATATAGATGAGTAGCGTCATTTAAAAATAGTCATCTAAACAATAGGTCCCCTCTCTAACGGGAACATCACTTTTCGCTCTGTAATAATAAATTGTCATATCGTTATTGTTCATTTCCCATGAATGAAAAACATTGTCATCAAAAAATACTAATTCATTTTCATGGATAAAGTATTGTTTTTCGTTATAGGTAAATTTCATAATATTTTTTGTGTTTACTAAAATCACCCAAGGTTTATCACCATTACTGAAATATCGATTATGTCTGGGATATCTTGCAGTATGATTTTTTCGCTTTTCCTCGGCGACCAATATACCCTGGTTCATTTTGCTTCTGCATTCTTGCAATGCCGCTTCACTTGACTCGGTTATATGTATTATAGTTTCCATGGATGCACCAAATATTATAATGAAAAATCGTGACCTTCTTGAGTAAGGACGCGCATATTTTCTTACAATGTATCGCCTTTTACAAGCAAAAGGGAAAATAAAAAGCATCATATTAACCTATTACAATAACAGTTTGATTTTAAAGGAAATTGACCAAAAGTTTGTTTGCAATGATAAGTGGTTGTTAAGAAGTGGCTCTAAGGATGGTGTTCGAAAAGGTTAGCTCAAATTGATCAAAAATGCTCAAAATAGGTGTGAGATCTCGAATATAAAAAGTTGAGTTTGCGTATTAAAAAATAATGTTCGCAAACACGCTATATCAATTTAAAATTTATTACTTTCTTAGTTTGTATTTTTTGCCCCTTGTTTCTTCAGCTTGAATAAAAGCATTGCCTCTGCTGACAACTTCAACTTCTTCTTTATGCGAAATTCTTTTAAACCCTCTGCTCAGATCACGAGGCTTTTTCTGCTCAGATTTGCAGTTATCCTTCATTTTTATGTCTATGCCAAGGTTTGCCAAATGTTCGCTGGTCGATTTTCTTGCTTTTTCTATACCGATGTTGGCACGTGTTAGATAAAGTGTTGGCATTGCTTGTGATAATATTAATGCCCCGAAGATCCATTGGGATGTTTTTCTGTCGTAAGCCAGATAAAACACCAACCATTTTATGGGACAATTCACTGGTTTCCTTTTTAAAATTTTCATATAAGGGAGCAAGATTCGGATGTTGTACTATAGCTATATTGATATCAGCAGGCCTCATAGCGACAAATAAACGATTGACAATAGATAGGTGGCCTTTTTCTGCAGTCCATTTAAGCGCGTAATTGTTATAAGCTGTGATGTTAGCGACAACCTCAGGAAATTCTAACAATCGATTGACAACGGTTAGCTTGCCATTTTCGGCAGCCCGTATAAGCGCGCAATTGTTATAAGCTGCGATGTTAGCGACAACCTCAGGAAATTCTAACAATCGATTGACTACGGCTAGGTGGCCGTTTTGGGCAGCGCACAGAAGCGCGTAATTGTTATAAGCTGCGATATTAGCGACAACCTCAGGGAATTCTAACAATCGATTGACAGCGGCTAGGCGGCCATTTTCTGCAGCCCATATAAGCGCGCAATTGCTATCAGCTGTGATATTAGCGACAACATCAGGAAACTCCAACAATCGATTGACTATGGTTAGGTGGCCTCCGCGGGCAGCCTCTTTAAGCGCGTCATTGTTATCAGCTGCGATATTAGCGACAACCTCAGGAAATTCTAATAATCGATTGACTATGGTTAGGTGGCCTCCGCGGGCAGCTTCTCTAAGCGCGCGAATGCTAATGGCGACAACCTCAGGAAACTCTAATAACCGATTGACCATGATTAGGTGGCCGTATACTGCAGCACTTCTAAGCGCACGATTGTTATCAGCTGTGATATTAGCAACAACCTCAGGAAATTCTAGCAATCGATTGACAACGGCTAGGTGGCCGTTTCTGGCAGCCTCTATAAGCGCGCAATTGTTATTAGATGTGATATTAGCGACAACCTCAGGAAATTCTAACAATCGATTGACAACGGCTAGGTGGCCGTTTCTGGCAGCCCATATAAGCGCGCCATTGTTATCAGCTGTGATATTGCCCACAATTTCAGCAGAAGGTAATTTCAATAATGCGATTATCTTTTCAACATCATTTAGCGCCATAGCGGCTTTAAACTCTCCAATTGTATCCGTGAGGGCAAAATTGGGTGATTTTAAAGTCGTGATAGTAATTGGCATAATTTTGTCTCGACAAAAAGTATAAATGGGTGGAAGCAGCGTTACTCAAATTAAAGGGCTGCAATTCTTACTCTGCTCCAGTCAAAGCGTTATCATTATGTTCGTCATCGCTTTAACTGCTTGCTTCTTTGATTGAGTCTGGACCAAAAACATAGAATCACCTTAATATCATGCAGTGCAATTAGCTTAACGATATAACGATTTTGCCAGTCTTCAGGTATTCATAGAAAAAGACTTATTGTTTAAAATAACATAATTATATATTTTTGTGTCACCTGGTTCAATAAAAAGAGATGATGTGACCTGAAGCACAGATTGGCGGCAAGCAGTTTTGCGTGCACCGCCGCGCAAATTAAGGGTCCTTTTTCGAAAGGGCTTTATCAGTACATAAATCACTCATCATAAGTGGTGCCTAATTGGTACGAATTAATCCTAATTAATACTTCTTGCTTTTTTTCGGAAAACCTTGATTTTTTGTATAAAAAAATAATGTTCGTAAACATCTTATCTCAATTTAAAATTCATTACTTTCTTAGTTTGTATTTTTTTTGCCTTGCCTCTTCAGCTTGAATAAAAGCATTGCCTCTGCTGACAACTTCAACTTCTTCTTTATGCGAAATTCTTTTAAACCCTCTGCTCAGATCACGAGGCTTTTTCTGCTCAGATTTGCAGTTATCCTTCATTTTTATGTCTTTGGAAAGGTTAGCCAAATGTTCGTTGACCAATTTTCTTGCTTTTGCTATACCGACCTTAGCACGTGTTAGATAGGGTGTTGGTATTGCTTTTGATAATATTAATGCCCCAACATCCATTGGAATGTTTTTCTGCCTTAACCCAGATAAAACAACCACCATTTTATGGAATAATTTACCTACTTCCTTTTTAAAGTTTTCATATAAGGAAGCAAGATTCGGATGTCGTTCTATAGCGATATTGATATCAGCAGGCCTCATGGCGATAAATAAACGATTGACAATACATAGATGGCCGTTTTTTGCAGCCGCTCTAAGAGCATAATTGTTATTAGCTGCGATATTAGCAACAATAGCAGGAAATTCTAATAATCGATTGACAACGGTTAAGTGGCCATTTTCTGCAGCCCATCTAAGCGCGCCATTGTCACCAGCCGTGATATTAGCGACAACGTCAGGAAATTCCAACAATTGATTGACAACGGCTAGTTGGCCGTTTCTGG
This sequence comes from uncultured Gammaproteobacteria bacterium, assembly GCA_963803015.1. Classification (GTDB taxonomy): domain Bacteria; phylum Pseudomonadota; class Gammaproteobacteria; order Berkiellales; family Berkiellaceae; genus Berkiella. Next base: position 456,367 of record CAWDKV010000003.1, read on the forward strand.
CAGCCCATCTAAGTGTGCAATTGTTATCAACCGCGATATTGGCGATAATCTCAGGAAATTCTAACAATCGATTGACAACGGCAAGGTGGCCGCTTTGGGCAGCCCATCTAAGTGCAGCATTGCCATCAACCGCGATATTAACAACAACCTCAGGAAATTCTAACAATCGATTTACAACCGCTAGGTGGCCTTTTGCTCCAGACCATATAAGCGCGTAATTGCTATCAGCCGCGACATTAGCGATAACATCAGGAAATTCTAGCAATCGATTGACAATGTCTAGGTAGCCGTTTGCTGCAGCCAATCTAAGTGCATAATTGTTACTAGCTGCAACATGAGCGACAACATCAGGAAATTCCAGCAATCGATTGACAATGTCTAGGCGGCCTTTTTGAGCAGAGCATATAAGCACGCCATTGTCACTAGCCGCGACATTAGCGATAACATCAGGAAATTCTAGCAATCGATTGACAACAGTTAGGTTGCCGTTTTGGGTAGCCGCTCTAAGCGCGCCATTGTCACTAGCCGCGACATTAGCGACAACCTCAGGAAATTCCAACAATCGCTTGATAATGGTTAGGTGGCCGTTTGCTGCAGCACATCTAAGTAAACAATTGTCACCAGCCGCGACATTAGAGGCAACATTAGGAAATTCTAATAATCGATTGACAACGGCTAGGTGGCCGCTTGCTGTAGTCCATCTAAGTGCGCCATTGTCACCTGCAGCGACATTAGCGACAACATCAGGAAATTCTAACAATCGATTGACAACGTCTAGGCGGCCTTTCTCTGCAGCCCATCTAAGCGCGCCATTGTCGCCAGCCGCGACATGAGAGACAACATCAGGAAATTCTAATAATCGATTGACAACGGCTAGCTTGCCATTTTCTGCAGCTAATCTAAGCGCGCCATTGTTATCAGCCGCGACATTGGCGACAACAGTAGGAAATTTTAACAATTGATTGACAATAGTTAGGTGACCTTTTTGGGCAGCCCATCTAAGCGCACGATTGTTATCAGCCGCGATATTGCCCACAATTTCAGCAGAAGGTGATTTCAATAATGCGATTATCTTTTCAACATCATTTAGCTCAATAGCAGCTTTAAACACTTTGATTGTACTTGAGAGGGTAACATTGGGTGGGTGTAAAATTGGCATGATTTGGTCTCCAAAAAGCAAAGCATTCTGACCATCATTGTAGCGTTGGTTAATTTGGAAATTTTACTTGTTTGAAACAAAGAAGTATTGTCAGGAAATTCCCATGAAGGATGAAAGAGCAGATGGAATCGACAAATGTGTTATATCAAGATGAATGGTGAAGTAAAATTTATGCAATATCCCTCGCATGGAGTATATTCTTAAATCGACTCTTTTCTTGATCCTTAAAATGCTGTTCGAAAAGGTTACCTCAATTAAATTGCTCAAAAATACTCAAAATAGCGTGTGGAACCTCGAATTGAAAAGGTTAGGTTTTCGTATCTAAAATTAACCTACGCATTAGCACTCGCCCTATCAGTATCCGTAAGGAACCCGATGTTTTTCTTCTATCCAACCATTTTGCTTCTCTAATATCTCTAATGGTGACAAAGAGTAGCATTCACCATAGGCGCAGCAATATGAGTCATGCCCAAATGGATACATAAATGACACTGGGGGCTTTTCTTCAAGGCTGGAGAATTCTTCTGCTTGCCTGTCTTCCACCTGGCTAAATGCAGTTTTATAAATCCGGATAAAATTTTCATCTGGTAGACTGGATGAAAGAGTTGGGTCAAGCTTGCGAAGTCGAGCGTACAAACGGCTATAAATAGATTTTATAGGATTTAAAAGGGGTTTTTCTTGACTAATATTGTAAAATCTCTTACAAACAAGTTTAAAATGATAGAGCTTTTCTGTTTGAAGGAACTTAGCAATTTCTAACCATATCTCATCAGGTAAGTCTAAATCTTTAGTTATTATTAAAGGTTCTGAATTTTCAGACGTATTTCTAGGTTGTTTAGAATTTTGCTCCTCATCTGCCTTGTCAGGCTTTCGCTTATTAAAAAAACTAAAATAATTAAAAATTAAATGTAACATGCAACACCTCGCTCAAAACTTCAAAATTCAAGCTTAAGGGAGCCACCACGAGTTCCGCTGTCATGAAAGGACAACCTTATTTTTCCTGATTTCGTAAGAAAAACTAAGATATGCTAAATTTGTTGATAATAACAGTATATTGTTGTTATCATATCGATAAGAATTTCTTATCGATGCAGCCATACAAATGAACAGCCGTGATCTCGAATATATAGTCGCTTTAAGTAAACATCGTCATTTTGGTAAAGCAGCTGAATCTTGTTTTGTTAGTCAGCCTGCTCTGAGCATACAAATTAAGAAATTTGAAGAATCTTTAGGAATACAATTAATAGAGCGCACCAATAAATCTGTAATATTTACTGATATCGGCAACGCTATCGCAGAACGAGCGCGACAAATTCTCAATCAAATTGAAGAAATGTATGACTTTGCAAAATTATCAAAAGATCCTTATTGCTGTGAATTGAAAATTGGCGTTATTCCAACTCTAGCTCCTTACCTACTACCATTGGTTTTTCCAACCTTATCAAAAAACTTTCAAAAAGTTTCTTTTTATCTTATCGAAGCACAAACTACTTCTTTAATTCAAGATCTAAAAATAGGAACATTGGATGCCGCATTTTTAGCCCTTCCCATAATAGAACCAAGCTTTTCGAATGAAGTACTATTTGAAGAGGAATTTATGCTTGCTACACACTCTACACATCCCTTGTCAAAACGAAAGACTATAAAACATCAAGACTTACAAAATCAAAATCTTCTACTACTTGAAGAAGGGCATTGTATGCACGAACAGACACTTGCTTTGTGCAACAAGTTTAATGCATTAGAAAGTAAATATTTTCGTGCTACCAGCTTAGAAACTTTACGTCACATGGTGGCAGCTGGTAATGGAATCACTTTGATGCCAAAATTAGCCGCACAATCAAATGATGAAGTATTCTACATTCCTTTTAGTTCACCTAAGCCCTCACGATCAATAGGATTTTATTGGAGATTTTCTTCTTCAAAAAAAGCTCTACTAGAGGACATCGCAGTTCAAATTAAAAAAATACTGGCTGCTAAACAAAAAACAATTACCATCCGATGATTTAACAGCCTGTGATCTGAAATATTAGAATTTGAGCCTTTAGGGGCAGGTTAAAACCACGATCTTCTTTCTCGATAAATCGAGATGAAATGTTAACAATTGTGATAAGTGATAAAATTAAAAACGCATAAATACAACGTAAACTATTTGCCACCGTTTTATGAACGCTAAGGGACGTGTACTTAAACCTTGTGCTACGCTACTTCATTAATATCAAAATCAGGGAACAATATTACCGCAGGATGAACATGCAAAGCTCTTGCTAAAACAAGCGCACGATCACGCCCCATTTGGCGGGAGCCATTTTCCAAGGCAGAAATATTTGATTGTGATATGCCAGTGATTTCAGACAACTCATTTTGTGACAATTGTTGGAGTTCCCGAATAATTTTAAGCGCTTCACCAGGCTCTACGTGGGTATGCACCTTGGCTCGAGTAAAATCTTTTATGTTAATAGTTTTCATTACAATATAACCTCTTTAGCATTTATGTGGATTGATATCAATAACATATATCTCGAAATGCTCCGCAAGGGGTTTATAAATAACCCGCCACTTCAGATTAAGGCGCGATGAGCGATAATCAATCCATTCGCCCTTTAAGGCTTCATCATGAAAGCCTTTAATCGCCCGCAAACCTTGTAATCCCTCAAGCTCAATAATACGTTTCCAGATTTCGTAATGTTTAATTACTTCTTTAGGAACCTTTCTTATTGTTTTTGCTAAAGATTTCTTTTCATATATTATCCACATATACAATAGTATATATATCGAATTGAATATGGTCAACTGTTTGTATTAGCAATAAAAGATATCTTGAAGCAAGGAACCCTGCAACCCAATGTAAGGTGAAGTTACACGATTCTGATTTTGGTTGGGTTGGTAAAATAAATAAAATCTTGATTATATTTACTCAGCTTGTTCGTACGAAAACCTCGTTAAGCAGCAGAACAAGCGCTGGATCGAGAAAACTCCACTAAGTCTTATGATAAGAGGGGCAAAAGCTGTTTGATGGATATATTAAAAATAAAAGTAGAAAATCACATATAGCATTCGTTGTAACAGTTTTTTTACGAAGGTTAAGCATTGATTAATAACAAGGCGCGATCAGGCTTGAGTCGTTGACTTTCGATATCATGCAAGTCTGATCTCATTTCTCGTCTCATTACATGAAAGTTTCAGCAATCTCATTTGGGCAGTATGTAGAAATCCAAGATTTGTACATGTCTACGAAATCTGCTTGGTCATTATAATATGGTACATTTTCAGGAGTATCACCATTATATCTCATTTTAAGTACTTGAAAACGTGAGTTATGATATTGAGTCAACGAATAAGTACACATGTAATACGAATCCTCACCTGCAAACTCACCGCCAGAAATCTTGCTTAATTCAGAATCACTAATAATATTCATATTTAACTCCAGATAATTCTCGATTAATAAAGAAAAATGCTCGGGTCTACACAACCACTATTGTGAAGATCGTCGTATGAGCATTCTTGCATAGCAATTTTTTGATGATAAATCATCAAATTTACCGCAGCAGCTTTAGAGCTGGTATTTTGATCTAAAAGTGCACCGAGCGCATTAGCTCGATATTTTAAAAAATTAATGACTGCATTTGAGCACGGGCTTACGTGAGCATCTATATCGCTACCAATTTGACCACCTGCTATCTTATAGCATTCAGAATTTATCATCTTTCTCATGTGCACATCCTCATTTAAATAACGTAGCTAAAGGGTAACATATAAAATTAATTTCAACAATCTTTCTAATAATATTCAAGATATTTTGTTTTTATAACTATTCAAAAGTGTCCGCAAATACTCGCTCTACCCGAATTATATTTTTTTATGACAGTGTTTTTATTATGCCATAAGCATTTGATGAAGTGTTTATGGTAAGTCGCAGGTGCGGAAATTAGTAAAAAGTCACCTCCCTTCTTGTTCGGCATAGCTTCAGCGATGCCAGCTATCGAAGCAGGAAACTGATGGAGATTTTGATAAATAATAATGCGTCATTCATGCCCTCTTCTGATGGTTTTTAACGCATATTGTAATTGCTTAATTTTGGCTCGAAATCTGATGATTCACTAAAGAATGAATAAACTGCTGCTTCTACGGAAAGCAAAAGATATTATTTGGCCTTGTAACCAATTAAGTTAAAAAAGCCTACATTTATCTGCTGATGGAGCACATTCAAACTAGGCAAAATAAGGATTTTGCCAGTTCTCGGCTCATCCATGGCGAGAAGACTTATCTTTTAAGAGGTTTGATTATTTGTTCTTATGTCATGCGATTCAATAAAAAGAGATGATGTGACCCGGAGTACAGATTGGTGGCATGCTGTTTTGCGTGCAAAGCCACGCACAAGCCTGGCAATAAACTACGCAAAAATTAAGGACCCTTTTGCGAACCCTTTGGAAGGGGCCCAGATCGTACGAAAAAGGGATGTCGAATGGCGACTTAGCAGTCGTCATTTTTTAAGTCTATATTTTTTAACCAATATTAAATTCCCTAAATCTTTGTCGTCCGCAAAAGGGTTGGCTTTTCTTACTCACATGATTTCTTGATGAGAGTAAAGATACCCATTCGAGAATCAAAACGCGTATATTAGTTATGCTAAATGAGTAAAAGTACGATTTGAAGTAATTCCCCAGTGCATAGCCACTTTCAGAACCATTATAAGGAATAAAGAATGGTTGATTGAAGTCAGTGTCTTTCAAAAAAGGAGGTTGCTATTTTCTCTGTGCAATCATCGCCGTGGCGACTTTGGATCGATTGGCTATCTTCAGTTGAGAGCAAATGTAATCACCGGCTTCGATGAGCTTATCTAGTGAAACACCAGTCTCTAGGCCTAAGCCATTGAGCAAATAAAGGACTTCTTCCGTGGCGATATTTCCTGTCGCGCCTTTTGCATAAGGACATCCACCAAGGCCTGCGACCGAGCTGTCAAGCGTTGTTATGCCTAGCTCTAAACAAGCTAAGATATTCGCTAAAGCTTGACCATATGTATCATGAAAATGTAAAGCAATATTATTTATAGGAAGATGCGTGCTCACCGCTTTAACCATGGTTTTGGCAGCTTTTGCTGTCCCCACACCAATCGTATCTCCTAAAGCGATTTCATCGCAGCCAGCTTCATATAATTTGGTTGCCACATGCGCCACTTGCGACAAGCTGACTTTGCCTTCATAAGGACAACCTAACGCACAAGAGACATATCCTCTCACTTTTAATTTATGTTCTTTTGCTTTTTTAATCACTTTGGCATATTCAAAGAGGCTATCTGCAATAGAGTGATGAATGTTCTTTTGCGAAAAAGTTTCAGAGGCAGCAGCAAAGACAGCAATATTTTGCACGTGACATTTCAAAGCGTTATCAAGACCCTTCAAGTTTGGCACTAAGGCAGAAAAATGTGCAGAATGAGAGGGGAGAGCAATAAAGAGTTGTTCATGATCAGCCAACTGAGGAATAGCTTTTGCTGAGACAAAACTCGTGGCTTCTATATATTTAAGATTGCTTGCCAGCAATAATTGAATAAATTTTAGTTTAACCTCTGTAGAAACAAAGCCCTTTTCATTTTGTAAACCGTCTCTTGGACCTACTTCCACCAGTTTAATGCTAGTCTTTGTCATTTTTCCTCCACGCAGGAAGTCTTTTTTCTAGAAAGGCATTGAGGCCTTCTTGTCCTTCTTCAGAAGTGCGCAGCTTAGCAAGAATCTCCGTGGTCAAATCTATCACTTCAGGTGTAATGTGTAGCGGTGCTATCGCATTTGAAAGTTTTTTTGCTGCTTTTATAGCAAGGGGGCCATTTTCTAATATCGCTTCTATCCATTTATCACAGGCTAAGGTTAATTGCTCGGGATGAACCACTTCATGACACAAGCCCATTTGAACTGCTTTTTTGGCATCAAAAGGGAGGGCGGAGATAAAATGTGCTTTTGCTACGCGCGCCCCAATAGCTTGGATCACATATGGGCTAATTACAGCTGGAACAAGCCCAAACTTGACTTCTGAAAAACAAAATTTAGCAGCAGTGGAAGCAATAGCAATATCGCAACAAACCACTAACCCAATACCTCCACCATAGGAGGGGCCTTGAACCAAAGCTAGCGTTGGTTTCTTGATATTATAAAGTGTGCACATTAGATGTGCCAAAAGCTCAGCTTCTTTTCTGTTTTTTTGCAGAGGATAGGTTGAGACTTTTTTCATATAGGCGAGATCAGCCCCTGCAGAGAAAGAGGGGCCTTCACTTTTAATCACAATTATCTTGACATTATTGTCACGTTGGAATTCAGAAAGAATTTCTATGATCAGCTCAATCATTTTTTTGTTGAGCGCGTTATGTTTTTGAGGTTGATTTAAGATAAGAGAGCCCACACCTCGGGAGTCAATATCAGTTAAAATAAGCTCGCTCATATTCTAAAGATCCCAAATTGTGTTTTCGAGATTGATTTGTTCAGGGTGAGTGAGAGTGCTGAACCCAAAATGTCGCGCGTCGCAAGTGGATCAATGATCCCATCATCCCAAAGCCTTGCACTCGAGTAAAAAGGATGGCCTTGTTTATCATATTGCAGTGCCAGATTTTTAATAAATTCAGCTTCTGTTTCAGGCGCTAATACTTGTCCTGCTTTTGCTAATTTTGCTTTTTTTACTTGTGATAATACACTTGCTGCTTGCTCGCCGCCCATAACGGAAATTCTTGCATTGGGCCACATCCACAAAAATCGTGGAGAGAAAGCGCGACCACACATTGCATAATTGCCAGCACCGAAACTCCCCCCAATAATGACGGTAAGCTTTGGCACGTTGGCACAGGCAACGGCATGCACCATTTTGGCCCCTTCTTTGGCAATGCCACGCATTTCTTCTCTTTTACCTACCATAAAGCCTGTAATATTTTGTAGGAAAATCAAAGGTATTTGTCTTTGACAACATAATTCAATAAAATGTGTTCCTTTTTGTGCTGATTCGCAAAATAAGACCCCATTATTAGCAATAATCCCAACAGGAATGCCGTGAATATATGCAAAGCCACAAATGAGGGTTGTGCCATATTTGGCCTTAAATTCATGAAAATCGGAATCATCAATCAATCGAGCAATAATTTCCTTGCTATCCATGAAGATTTTTAATGAAGAGGGGATGATGCCGTAGAGATCTTTTATATCGTATCTGGGAGACACAACAGGTTGCACTGTAAAGGGAAGAGAAAGTGGTGTTTGCGTCAAATGTTGCACACATTCTCTTGCTATTCGCAACGCGTCATGTTCATCTTCGGCGTAATGATCTGCTACGCCTGATATTTTACAATGGACATCAGCCCCGCCTAATTCTTGCTCTGTGACTTCTTCACCGGTTGCGGCCTTAACTAAAGGGGGGCCGGCTAAGAATATGGTGGCTTGATTTTTCACCATAATGCTTTCATCTGCCATTGCGGGAATATAAGCGCCACCCGCTGTGCAAGAGCCTAATACGATAGCGATTTGCGGAATACCAAGGCTGGACATCCGTGCTTGATTATAAAAAATCCGACCAAAATGTTCTTTATCAGGAAAAACTTCATCTTGATAAGGTAAATTTGCGCCACCAGAATCAACTAAATAAAGACAAGGTAGGTTGTTTTCTTCTGCAATGGCTTGTGCGCGTAGATGCTTTTTTAAAGTAATAGGATAATAAGTGCCGCCTTTCACCGTGGCATCATTGGCAATGATCACGCAATCTCTGTCGTGGATTTTGCCAATGCCTGTAATAATGCCGCCTGCAGCTACTTCTTCTTCATAAAGTTGATAGCCTGCAAGTGGAGAGAGTTCTAAAAAGGGAGAGTCTTTATCTAGCAAAAGCACGATCCGGTCTCTTACTAACAATTTACCGCGTTCTTGATGTTTATCTTGCAAAGCTTTGCCACCACCTAGAGTTATTTTTTGGGTGAGAGCGGTCAATTGCTTGACTTGCAAAGTCATGCTTTGGGCATTTAAATGGAAAGCCTCAGTATTCGTTTTAATTTGACTTTTAATAATTGTCATATCTTTATCCGTTGATTTCAATGGCGATTGCAGTTGCTTCGCCTCCGCCTATACAAATAGCAGCGATCCCTCGTTTTAAGTTATTTTGTTTGAGAGCATAAATAAGCGTGGTGAGAATTCTTGCGCCAGAAGCACCGATAGGATGTCCTAATGCACAAGCGCCGCCATGAATGTTTACTTTTTCTAAAGGTAAAGCCAGAGATTGAATAGTTGCCAATGTTACCACGGCAAAAGCCTCATTTATTTCGTACAAATCGACATCCTCTTTTTGCCAACCAGCTTTTTCTAGCACACGCGTAATGGCTTTAATGGGTGCTGTAGTAAACCAAGCCGGATCTTCGGCATTGGAAGCATGCGCGATGATGGTAGCAAGAGGGGTTAAATTTCTGATTTGTGCTTCAGTTGCCGTCATTAAAAGATGTGCTGCCGCACCCATCAGAAATCCCGCTTGAATTAGCGGGAGTCACTGTGCCACCCTCTTTGAAGGAGGGCTTGAGAAGAGGGATTTTTTCTGGCATAGCTTTTTGGGGTAGTTCATCTTGAAAAACGCTTATTTCTTTATCTTTGACAGGATAAGTGACTTTAAGCATTTCTGAATTAAAATAGCCCTTTTCAGTCGCCGTTTTTGCAAGATGAAGGGAGCGCAAAGCAAATGCATCTTGCATTTCTCGGGTGAGCTGAAACTTTTCAGCGCAAAGCTCGGCAAAACTGCCCATTAAACGGCCTTTATCGTAAGCATCTTCTAAACCATCTAGAAACATATGATCATAAGTTGTAGCATGACCCATGCGATATCCTATTCGGGCTTTTGTTAGCAAATAAGGAGCATTAGACATGCTCTCCATGCCTCCAGCTATCACTATTTTATGGCTGCCGGCTTTAATTTGATCATGGCCTATCATGATGGCTTTCATGCCAGAGCCACATACTTTATTAACGGTTGTCGCCCCAATTTCTTTTGAAAGACCGGCGAGTATGGCAGCTTGCCTAGCGGGAGCTTGGCCAACTCCTGCAGAGAGTACGCATCCCATAATGACTTCATCGATTTCTTGATGAGGCAAAGATATTTTTTCAAGAGTGCCTTTAATTGCTACGGCACCTAATTCGGGCGCGCTCAAAGGCATAAGAGAGCCTAAATATTGACCAATTGGCGTGCGTTGTGTGCTGACAATAACGACTGCGCGCTCTCTCTTCTCCACTTTATTTTTCCTTATTCTGTTTCTTTAAATATTTCTCGCCCAATAATAAGACGACGGATCTCTGAAGTTCCCGCACCGATTTCATATAGTTTGGCATCTCGCAAATAACGCCCAGTGGGGTATTCGTTAATATAACCATTTCCTCCCAAGCATTGAATAGCCTCGAGTGCGATTTTGGTTGCCTGCTCTGAGGTATATAAAATAACGGCTGCGGCGTCTTTATTAGACAAAGAGTGGGTTGCCTCTACACTTTGCGCTAAAGCATAAAGGTAAGATCGCGCAGCATGAATGGTTGTATACATATTGGCTACTTTAGCTTGGATAAGCTGAAACTCACCTATCGCTTGGCCAAATTGTTTTCTTTGGTGAACATAAGGGATAACCGTATCCAAGCAAGCTTGCATGATACCTAAAGGACCTGCTGCCAAAATCAGACGCTCATAGTTTAATCCGCTCATTAAAACTTTTGCGCCTTCATTTATTTTGCCTAATATGTTTTGAGCAGGAATTTTACAATTATCAAAAACAAGCTCAGAGGTATTGGAACCACGCATGCCCAATTTATCCAATTTTTGTGCAGGGTGCCAACCCAGATGAGATTTATCGACAATAAAAGCAGTTACCCCTTTGGCGCCTGCTTGTTTGTCCGTTCTGGCATAAACAATGATAACATCTGCATCAGGCCCATTCGTTATCCACATCTTGTTGCCCTGAAGTGTGAATATGTCATCTTGGAGCGTTGCGCTAAGAGAAAGGCTCATTACATCAGAGCCACTGCCAGTTTCACTCATTGCTAGCGCACCAATATGTTCACCTGAAATGAGTTTGGGAAGATATTGTTTTCTTTGATCGGGATTGCCATTGCGAAAGAGTTGATTCACACAAAGATTTGAATGTGCACCATAGCTTAACCCGACCGCGCCTGAGGCGCGGCTTATTTCTTCCATGGCAATGACATGGGCGCTATAGCCTAATCCTGCTCCACCCTCTTCTTCAGATACTGTGATCCCAAGCAGACCTAAATCCCCAAGCTTTTTCCAGAGTGCTTTTGGAAAATGATTTTTTTCATCAATTTCTCTTGCAAGCGGCGCAATTTCTTTTTGAGAAAATTGCTGAACCGTCTGTCGAATGAGTTTGGTCGTGTCATTGAGTTGAGACTCAATTGCTTCAAACATGAGCGCATTCCTGCCGATAACAATAAAATAAGTATATGGTAAATGAAAAAAGGACGCCTATGAATATCAAAGACAATCTGTTTATAGTGACAGGCGGTGGCTCTGGTCTGGGTGCAAGTGTGTGCCAACACCTCGCGCAATTAGGTGGAAAAATCGCTGTTTTAGATGTTTCAGATAAAAGCGCAAATACGGTTGCAGATAAAGTGCAAGGATTTGCGCGGGCGTGTGATGTCACCAATGAGAGTGAAGTGCAAAACGCCTTAGAAAAAATTACCGATCATTTTAAACAATCGCCACGTGGACTGATAAATTGTGCAGGGATTGCACCTGCGCAACGTATGGTGGGTAGAGAAGGTCCCGCCCCTTTAACATGGTTTGAAAATGTAATAAAAATAAACTTAATTGGCACCTTTAATGTGATGCGTTTGGTAGCCCAGAGTATGATGAAAGCCTCTCCTTTAGAGGAAGAGGAACGAGGTGTGATTATTAATACAGCTTCCATTTCTGCATTTGATGGCCAAATTGGGCAATCAGCCTATAGTGCTTCAAAAGGGGGGATAGTGGCGATGACTTTGCCTTTAGCCAGAGAGTTGGCCTCTATGGGAATTCGCATTATGGCAATCGCTCCAGGAACAATGGATACGGCTATGGTCGAAAAAATGCCAGAAAACGTTAGAGCCTCCTTACTTGCTCAAACTATTTTTCCTAAACGTTTAGGTAGACCGAGTGAGTTTGCAGCCTTGGTTGCACATATTATCAGTAATACTTTACTTAATGGTGAAGTCATTCGATTGGATGGTGCTGTGCGATTTGGGCCAAGATAAAGCTTAGATCATAATTCTTTGCTAATAATATGGCGTTGGATTTCGCTACTGCCTTCATAAAGAGTGGTCGCGCGCACGTCCCTATAGAGTTTGGCTAAAGGAAAATCTTCTAAGTAACCATAGCCACCGTAAATTTGTAAGGCATCATAACAAACCTTTTCTGCCATTTCGGTTGCAAACAATTTTGCCATGGAAACGACTTTTAAAGCGGGAAGCTTATTATCTTTGAGCGTGGCTGCATGAAAAAGTAATTGTTTGGCCGCTTCACATTGCGTTGCCATATCAGCGAGCTTAAATGCAATGGCTTGGTGTTCGCGCAATAAATGTCCAAAGGTTTTGCGCTCTTTGCTATAGCGTATGCTCAAAGCAATCGCTTCTTCAGCCATCCCTATGGCTTGCGCGGCAATACCCAAGCGACCACATTCAAGAATACGTAAGGCAATTTTATATCCTTCACCGATTTCCCCTAATTGCGCATTTTCTGGGATTTTGACATTGTCTAGCACAATTTGCGCAATGGGAGCAGAGTGCTGTCCCATCTTATTTTCAATCTTAGCAACCTGAAAACCAGGCGTCTTTGTGGGAACGATAAAAGCAGTAATACTATTTTTTTCCTTCAAAGAAGGTGTCCTGGCAAACACGATAGCAATATTTGCTTCTTTACCTGAGGTGATAAATTGTTTTACACCATTCAAAATAAAATAATTGTCTTTTTTGACAGCTTTCGTTTGAATAGCTTTGGCATCAGAGCCTGCTTGCGGTTCACTTAAACAAAAAGCACCTAAAAATGTCCCATTAGCTAGAGAGGGTAAAAAGGTGTCTTGTTGTTCTTGACTGCCAAAATGTAAAATGGGAAGGCTCGCAACGGAATTATGGACACTTAAGATGGTAGAAAGGCCAGCATCGGCCTTCGCTATTTCGGTAATGACTAAAGTATAAGCGAGGTGACCTAGATCAGCGCCACCCCATTTTTCAGGAAGGAGCATCCCCATAAAGCCAAAATGCGCTAATTCTTTAAGCGCTTCACCCGGAAAACGTTTTTCTTTTTCCCAAATGGGTGCTTGCGGTCGAATTGCTTTGTTTGCCAGCGCGCGCGCAGTTTCTTGGATAAGGCAGTTTTCTTGTGTGAGTAGCATCGTGTTCTACACTTTTAGTGTTGACCCTTATACTAATAATAAAGAAGGTTGTCTAACATGCAAGGAAATCAGGTATGAAACCAAAAATGACAACCGTAGCGAATTTCAGCATTCACTACTTTCGCTATTTAAATCCTGAAGGTGTTCCTGAACAGGATGTGCCGGATTTTGCTAAGCAAAAAGAACCCTTATTGGCCATTTATCGCAATATGTTGCTGAGTAGACTTTTTGATAAGAAAGCAATAGCCTTACAACGTACTGGAAAAATTGGCACCTATCCCTCCATTCTAGGGCAAGAAGCGATTGGGACCGGGATTGGGGCCGCAATGGCAAAAGAAGATATTTATTGTCCTTATTATAGAGAGCACGGGGCGCTATTTTGGCGCGGCGTCAAAATGGAAGAGTTGCTTCAGTATTGGGGTGGGGATGAAAGAGGCAGTAACTGGGCTGATAATCGCCATGATTTTCCCTGCTGTGTGCCTATAGCTAGTCAAACCTTACAAGCAGCAGGAGCGGCAACAGCAATTAAAATTCGTCAGCAAAAACGTGCTGTTGTGACGACGGTTGGTGATGGCGGCACGTCTCGGGGTGATTTTTACGAAGCGATGAATATCGCCGGTGTATGGAACTTGCCTGTTGTCTTTGTTATCAATAACAACCAATGGGCTATTTCTGTTCCCAGAAGCAAACAAACAAAATCGCAAACTTTAGCTCAAAAAGCGATTGCAGCAGGTATCGAAGGCTATCAAATAGATGGCAATGATGTTCTCGCAGTAAAAGATTCGGTCGCAAGAGCGGCGCAAAAGGCAAGAGAAGGCAATGGGCCAACTGTGATTGAAGCCCTTTCTTATAGAATGGGAGATCACACGACAGCCGATGATGCCAAACGTTATCGCCCAGAGCATGAACTAGAAGAAAATGCAAAATATGATCCTCTCTTGCGTTTAAAAAATTATCTCATTACCCAACAGTTCTGGGATGAGGCGCAAGATAAAAATCTGACCGACCTACTCACGCAAGAAGTGGCGAAGGCTGCTGATATTTTCCTTAATATTGCCCCGCCCCCACCTGAAGCGATGTTTGATTGGGTATATGACACTTTACCAGAAGCCTATATTGCACAAAGAGAAACCGTAAAAAAAGGAATGGGCGCATGAGTGCAATCACTTTAGTTGAAGCCGTGAATTTGGCGTTACACCATGCATTAAAACATGATCCTGATGTGGTTATCTTGGGGCAAGATGTGGGGATGAATGGCGGTGTGTTTCGTGCGACTGATAATCTGCAAAAAGAATTTGGTGAAGAGCGCGTGCGGGATACACCCCTGGCTGAAAATATGATAGCAGGACTTTCTGTTGGCATGGCTGTACAAGGTTTAAAGCCGGTGGCTGAAATTCAGTTTTCGGATTTTATTTGTGCAGCCATCGATCAAATATTTTCCCATGCCACCAGAATGCGAAATCGCACCCGTGGACGATTGACTTGTCCCCTGGTGATTCGTGCCCCTTCAGGTGGGGGGATCAGAGCGCCAGAACATCATTCTGAAAGTCTAGAATCCATTTTTGCCCATATGCCAGGGTTGCGTGTTGTCATGCCATCGAGCCCAGCAAGAGCTTACGGATTATTATTAGCGGCTATTCGTGATCCTGATCCCGTTTTATTTTTGGAGCCGAAAAGAATTTATCGCTTAGTCAAAGAAGACGTGCCGGATAATGGTGAAGCGCTGCCATTAGATGTCTGTTTTACTTTACGTGAAGGCAAAGATATTACTTTCGTTTCTTGGGGTGCGATGTTACATGAAACCTTGGCTGTTGCGGATAAATTATTGCAACAAGGTATTTCAAGTGACGTCATTGATGTGGCAACCATTAAACCCTTGGATATGGAAACAATTATACAATCAGTAGAAAAAACGGGAAGATGTGTGATTGTTCAAGAAGCGAATCCCACCTGCTCTGTGAGTGCTGAAATAGCAGCAAATCTCGCTGAAAAGGCTTTAACATCCTTACTTGCTCCTATTGTGAGAGTCACAGGTTTTGATGTTCCTATGCCACTTTATCGTTTAGAAAAACACTTTTTGCCAAGTGAAGAAAGAATTATGCAAGCTGCAAAAAAAGTTCTGGAGTATACATGAAGACATTTCATTTGCCTGATTTGGGCGAAGGGTTAGCAGAAGGTGAAATTGTAAAATGGCACGTCAAAGTGGGAGACAGCGTACAAGTAGATTCCCCTTTAGTGTCAATTGAAACCGCTAAAGCAGTAGTTGATGTGCCGTCTCCTTACCAAGGGAAAATTTCACGCCTTTATGCCAAAGAAGGCGATATTGTTCCGACCGATAGCCCTTTAGTGGATTTTGAAGGGGAAGGTTCGAGAGAATCGAGTACAGTTGTCGGAGAAATAAAAGTAGGGGAAGAAACGCTTAGCGAAAAAGCGACATCCGTATCTTCTTCTTCGACGGTAAAAGTGTTACCCGCCGTTCGCGCTTTAGCTAAAAAATTGCATGTAGATTTGCATACACTGACCCCGACCGGAAACGATAATATCATTACAGCAGAGGATGTTAAAAGAGCCAGTCAAGCATTATCCACCGCACAACCTTTAGAGCCTTTACGGGGAGTCAGGCGAACCATGGCCCTGACCATGATGCAATCCCACGCAGAAGTTGTGCCTGTCACTGTGGTTGAAGATGCAGACATCAGCGCTTGGGGTGAGGCGCATGATGTGACCGTGAATATTATTTTGGCGCTCATTCATGCCTGTCAAAAAGAGCCTGCCTTGAATGCTTGGTATGATGGGCAAGCCATGGGACGCCGACTTTTCAAAGAAGTGCATATGGGTTTAGCTTTAGATACCAAAGAGGGCTTGTTTGTACCCGTGATACACCAAGCAGATCAAAAATCAGCTAAAGTCTTACGGGAAGAAATTGATAAAATTAAGACAGAAGTAGAAAATCGCACGATTTCTATACAAAAACTTCAAGGCGCCACTATCACTTTATCCAATTACGGAAAATTTGCAGGACGTTATGCCAATCCTGTTATTCCCTTGCCGACTGTTGCGATTTTAGGAGTAGGGGCTTCTCGAGAGGCGGTCTGGGGGATTGATGGTAAACCCAGTGTACGTAAAACACTTCCGCTGTCATTGACAATTGATCATCGTGCAGTAACAGGAGGCGAGGCGACTCGTTTTTTAGCAGCTCTCATCGAGCATTTAGAGAAAAGATCTATAATATAGTGTGGAGAAAAAAATGGGTAAGATACTAGGATTATTTTTTGTCTTGATGTCGTTGAGCTTTGTTACTAAAGCGGATGGGCTAGTCGTGTACGAGCTAGATCAACAACCAGTCTTTGTTGATTCATCGCAGCAGAAAAAATTAACGTATCAAGATGTGGGAAAAAACTCTCCTCAACATGCTCAGCATAAAAAATTGAGCAAGTTGGAAAGATGGCGCCAAGCGTTTAAGAAGATACAAGTTGCAAAAAGAGAAAATCGCCGTGCCAAAACCCACACCGAACGAGTGTGAAAAGTGAAAATATACAGTATGGCTCTATTTAATTCCATCTTGTAATTTGGATAACTTAGGCTAATACTTAATCTATTAGAATTGTTTTATATAATGAGGAGAAGTTCTATGCGCGTCAAAAATGCCTTGATAAGTGTTGTTATGTTCGGTGTCAGTGTTGCCTCTGGTTTTGCCTATGGTGCTGCGAGCAGCCAGAATAGTGAAGCTCCCTATTCTGCTAATCAAATCGCTTTAGATGATGTTAATGCTAACGCTGCTAATGCCAATAATGTTGCTAGTGAAAAAAGTACAGTGGCTGCCCCTAAGCATCACCACAAACATCATCACAAAAAGCATCATAAAGCTTGCCATACCCATCATAAACATCACCACAAACACCATCACAAACACCACCACCACCACAAGAAAGGTTGTGCTACCCACAAGCATCACCATCACAAAAAGCATCATGCTGCTCAACCTGAAAAAGTTTCTACAGGGAACACCACAGTGGGTACCCCAAGTGATCCTAACCACAGCTACAACAGAACGAAAGAGTACATGGTTGATCATAACAACAAGAATGACTAATCGATTCTTAAGTTGTTGATTGAAAGATAATAAAGTTGGATATCTTGTCGGGAGTTGAGAATGTTGGGTAATAATAAGTTAATTTCTATAGTAGTTCTAATGGGAATTTTATTATCACCCTCCGTTCATTCATACGGTACGCCCCGAAACGGAGCAGAAGTGAAAGCACCCATTGATAGGGATATCAGACAAGAGCCTACTTTAAAGCCAGCAGATTACACCATATCAGGGTACAGAGCAGGGTTAGCGCCTATTCCTGGCACCCCCATTAATCAGATCCAAGGGGATACGCCACCACCTCCTGATAATTCGATGAGTCGAATGATTGGAATAGATGGCACGATGATGGGTGATCACGAATAGTTTGATTCAGTTTTGTTTTGTAGTTTGATTATCAATTACTCCTATACACCGTAGATTCTTCTATGGCACAATTTAGCTATAAAGCTTAATTTGTGGCTAGGAGTTCGTGTATGTTAAACAATAAAATACATCATTTCACGATCTTATTGGCTTTTATCATGGGTTTTTCCAGTCAATCAGTGGCTTTAGAGGTATTACACCAGGGCATACCATTAGTCTTGGCAGATAGAACACAAAGTGGTCCGAACTATGATTCTACTTTTCAACAGATGGATCAAAGAAAATGGCAGAACTACTCCCATTCTTCTAGAACACAACAATCAGATGTGAGAAAAAACCAAGTGCAAAAAGATAAAACCACACAATATAATGATATGAAAGAATCTGAAAAATACATGGAAAATCATGATTAGTTTTCGGTTATCCCTGCTAAATAAGCAGATTGTACTTCTTGGTTATTCAGTAACTCTTTTCCCGTTCCAGTTAGATGTATTTTTCCATTCATAATCACATAACCGCGGTGAGATAATTTCAAGGCCCGATGGGCATTTTGCTCTGCCAGCAAAATAGTTGTGCCCTGCGCTGCAATTTCTTTAAGAAGAGAAAAAATTTTCAAACACATTTGAGGCGCCAATCCAAGACTGGGCTCGTCAAGTAGAAATAATTTAGGCTCACTCATCAACGCTCTGGCCATGGCAAGCATTTGTTGTTCACCACCAGAGAGGGTGCCAGCTCTTTGGTATCTTCTTTCTTTTAAAATTGGGAAAAGACTATACATTTTTTCCAGATTATGTGAAATATTTGCTTTGGTATGGCTATGATTGGCGCCTATTGTTAAGTTCTCTTCGGTCGTCATTTTGGAAAAAATTCTTCTTCTTTCTGGGCACAAGCTAATTCCTAATGGCGCAATGTCGTGCGTTTGTAAATGATGAATGGCTTTTCCTTGAAAGAAAATTTCACCACTGTTGATTCGAGGTTGCGCATAAATGGACATAAAAAGAGTTGTCTTCCCAGCGCCATTTGCACCAATCAAGCTCACAATTTCATTGGAAAATACTTCCAAATTAACATCATATAATGCTTTGGCTAATCCATAACTAGCAGAAACGTTTGACAAAGAAAGCAAAGGCTCTTTAATCATCATCTTCTTTTCCTAAATAGGCCTTGATCACCTTTTCATTTTGCGCGACATTTATGGGTGAATCTTCGCAAATAATTTCGCCATGATCTAACACAATAATTTTATCTGAAATGTTCATAATGAGTGTCATATCATGTTCAATTAATAAAATGGTGATTTTATAATTTTGTCGAAGAAATAAGATAATATCTTTTAAATGCTGCGTCTCACTTGGATTGAGACCAGCTGCGGGCTCATCTAAACAAAGAAGTGTAGGGTTAGTGCACATGGCTCTGGCGATTTCTGCATGGCGCTGTTTACCGTAAGGTAATTCCAGCGCTAAGCGGTTTGCAACTGGCGTCAGATCAAAGAGATCTAACCATTGATAAGCGATAGCTAAAGCCCTTTTATGCCAAGCGTTATAAGAGGATGTCTTGAATATTCCTTGCCACAAGGCTGGCGCAAAAATGTGTTGTGCGACTAATAAATTCTCAAGCACCGTCATGTTTTGAAAAAGTCTATTGTTTTGAAAGGTTCGTACAATGCCTTGTCTAGTTACTAAATGTGATCCGCCAAGCATTTTATAATAAAGCCACGGAAAAAATTGTAACGGTATGAAATGTTTTATTTTGAATGGTTCGCCTAATAATGTTTGCAGATTGAGCAGAGTATGCTGTTTTGACAATAATATTTCCCCATGTGTTGGGCGATAAAAACCGGTTAAGCAGTTAAATAAAGTGGTTTTGCCCGCGCCATTAGGGCCAATAAGAGCGGTAATGGTCCCTTCATTCACCGTGAAATTCACTTTATTTAGAGCAAGTATGCCACTAAAACGCATGGTGAGATCTTGAACAGTTAATAAAGGTTGATTATTCATGAGAATAGGGTTGTATTGTGGGTTTAGAAAATTTTTGGCGCTTCATCAGAAATAATCCAGTAGGGCGCCAGATCATCATTAATACCATAATAATGCCAAAGAGAAACATGCGATAGGCGGAAAATTCTCGTAGCAGCTCTGGGAGTAAAGTTAAAAGAAGAGCTGCAAGGATAAGCCCTGTGATGGAGCCCATCCCGCCTAATACCACTATCGCCAAAATCATCGCAGATTCCGTGAAAGTAAAAGAAGCCGGGTTAACAAATTTAGTAAAGCCCGCAAAAAATACGCCTGCAAGACTGCCAATCATCGCGCCGATGCTAAATGCAGATAGCTTTGTTGTGACGTGATTAATGCCTAGAGCGCGACAAGCGATTTCATCTTCTCGCAAGGCTTCCCAAGCGCGTCCGAGTGGCAGTTGTTGCAAACGCGATACCAGCTTTACTAAATAGACAACAAGAGCAAATAAAATAAAATACATAAAGAGAGTTCGATACAAAGAATCATACGGAATGTGTAATAAATCATGAAAACAAATGCCACCTGCCCTTGGGTGTGGTCCAAATTCTATACCAAAAAAAGTAGGAGGAGGAACAGAAATACCATTGGGGCCGCCCGTTATTTTCCCGCCATTTTCCAACAGCAATCGGGTGATTTCGCCAAAACCAAGTGTCACAATGGCGAGATAATCCCCTTGCATTTTGAGAATGGGGAAAGCCAATAAGATCCCAAATAATCCTCCGAGAATGAGTGCAATGGGTAAGGCTGTCCAAAACCCTATGTGCCAAAATTGCGCTAACAGGGCAAAAGTATAAGCCCCTACGGCATAAAAAGCGGCGAATCCTAAATTTAAGAGACCTGCAAATCCTACAACAATATTCAGTCCTAACCCTAATAGGATATAGATCATGGCCAGAATAATCACACTTAACCAATATTTGCTGATTAACAAAGGAAGAGATAATCCTAAAAGAAGAATCATCCCTCCTTGAACGGAGGGCTTATTGAAAAGAGACGGCTGTGTAAAAGAGAATGGTGTGAGCCTTTTGAAAAAAGGCGTGAGAAGGGGCATAATTATTTTCTGAATGAAATTGAAAATAAGCTTCCCAAAAAATACGCTTAAGAATAACCAAAGTGTATTCTTGCCGATAATATGCAATGAAAAACCATCCAACTTGAAACTTAAAAGGGGCCCAAGCAAGATGGCAGCCCAAGAAGCGAGCAAGAGGGCTTCTTTGCAAGATGACAGCAATTCAAACTTTTTCGACATCAGGAGTTCCTAATAAACCGTTCGGTTTAAAAACAAGAACGAAAATCAAGACAAAAAAGGCGAAGACATCTTTATAATCGACACTGACAAATCCTGCAAAAAGGGTTTCTAGCAGGCCTAAGATAATCCCGCCTAACAAGGCGCCGGGTAAAGAGCCAATGCCTCCGATGACGGCACAAGTAAAAGCTTTAATGCCTATGATAAATCCGATAAAAAAATTAAAAGATCCATAATTTAATGAAACCAACACGCCAGCAATTGCCGCCATCACCGAGCCCACCACAAAAACAAAGGGAATGATCTTATTAGGATTAATGCCTAATATGGATGCCATAATGAGGTCTTGTTGGGTAGCACGCATCGCTCTGCCTATTGGTGTTTTGGCAATAATTAAAGTTAAGATCCCCGTACTCAATAGGGTGATAATAATGATTAAACATTGCAGCGTGGAAATTTCCATAGCATGGTCGCCTAAACCAAAATGCCAAGCGCCTTCGAGAAGAGCAGGAACAGATTGACTACGTGCGCCTTGGCTCAATCGTACAAAATTTTGCAAAATTAAAGAAACCCCTATTGTTGAGATAAGGGGCGCTAACCGAGGAGCATGTCGCAAAGGCCTATAAGCGATACGTTCAATCGTAAAGCCATAGAACCCAATGATAATCATGGTCAGGATAAAAGTAATACCTAAGAGAAGAGGGAGAGAAGATAAACCTAAGAAGCTTAAAAGAGCGAGAAAAATAGCGGTTAAATAAGCTGAGACCATATACACATCACCATGGGCAAAATTAATAAGCCCAATGATCCCATAAACCATGGTGTAGCCGATGGCGATTAGGCCATAAATGGCTCCTAATACTAAACCATTTATAAGTTGTTGCCCTAATATGCTCCAATCTAACACACTGATAACGCCTAATGGGTATATACTGGTTCGTAACTGCCTTTACTATTCCATCGATACATAACGTAGTCCGTCTCTTTGAGATCCCCTTTTTGATCCCAACTTTTTTTACCTATGACTGTGTCAACAGGATGGGTTTCTAACCATACGGTAAGTATTTCGCCATTGGTAGATTTTGTTTGTTTCATTGCCTCACTAATTACTTGTAAAGCGGCATAAGCATAAAGGGTATATCCTTCAGGTTCTATTCCTTCTTTGTGAAAGGCTGCAACAATGGCTTTGCTAGCAGCAAGGTGCCTTGGATCCGCGCCAAATGTCATATAGACACCCCTCACCATTTGCGGGCCTCCTGCTGAGATAACAAACTCTTGAGAGGCAATACCATCGCCTGAGACAAAGGGAATTTCGTTTTCTTGTTCTCGTAATTGTCGGACCAGAGGCCCCGCTTCGCCATGCATCCCACCAAAGTAAACGCAATCAGCCTCTGATTGCTTGATTTTGGTAATCACAGCATTAAAGTCTTTGTCCCCCCTGGTGATGCCTTCATAAAGCACAATTTTAACCCCCAGTTTTTCAGCTTCTTGTTTCATCGCATCGCTGAGGCCTTTACCATAAGTATCTTTATCGTGTAACACAGCAAGTTTTTTTGCTTTTAACTTCTCTTTAATAAAGTGAGCCGCTATGGTTCCTTGCTGCGAGTCTATGCCACAAATTCGCAATACATTTTTTAAACCGCGTTGTGTCACAAGAGGGTTGGTAGAAGCTGGGGTTATCATCAAAATTTGTTCATCAGCATAGACATCGGACGCGGGAATAGTGGAGGAAGAACAAAAATGGCCAATAACTGCGTTGACCTTATTATAATTGGCTAAACGATTAGCAATGGTGATAGCTTGTTTAGGCTCGCAGGCGTCATCTGCTTTGATAAGTTCAATCTGTTGACCGTTGATCCCCCCCTCTTGGTTAATCTGTTGTGCTGCTAATGTCGCACCATTCCATAATTGTTCGCCAAAGGCAGCGTACGCGCCGGTAAAAGGACCAGCCAGTCCTATTTTGATAGCAGAAAATAACAGAGGAGAATGAAATAAAATAGCAAGAGAAACCCAATGCAAAATCCATTTAAACAAGTTGAAAGTTCCTTTTTTAAGAAACGTCATAAAAGGGATTGGGCAGTTTCACTTTGCTTTCGGCATACCCGCCCTCTAGATCGACTTCTTGATCGCCAATGTTAGCAAGAATATCATATCCTTGTAGCGCAATTTGTCTTCTGGCTTGCGTTTTAAAGTTCTGAACAGTCATAGCTTCGTTGTCGAGTGGTTTTAAAATGAGCTCTTGCCATTGCGAAAAGCCCACGCTCGTTAAATTATCAATAGTGGCTTTTTTAATTTCAGGAGAATTGGGGCGCTCGCTAATAAAAAAAACAGCGATTTTATGGTTGATGGCAAATTGATAGAGTTCTAGTACGCTTGGAATGGCATCCCCTTTTGCTAACATATAAGCAGCGGTTAAGGCTTGTGAATTACGAGTAAAAGAAATGCGTTTCATACTTTGATAATTCGACAAAGCCGTTTCATCAATGTCTAGAATAATAGCGCGTGGATTATAACGATAAAGCGGAGATTGACGACTAATATACTCTTTGACCTCTGCGACTTTTAATGCGATGTCTTCATAATATTTTCCAGATTCGTAATACTCTTTCAGATGAGACTGCGTTTGAGGAGGCGGTGTGTTTGCGTGCGAATTGTTATGCCAAAAGACTATCGTGGAGAGGAGTAATATCAGAAAATAGAAGCCATATACAACACGTGGATTATCAAACATAGGATGTACTCGTTTTTTGCTTTAAATGGTAAATCAAAATCAAAGTTGTAGAAAAGGCGAAGGGTAGCAATAAAGACTGAATGATGACACCCAGCATTGCTGACACTAAATTAAAGTGAACCAAAGAGAGTTTGAAATAAATAAATATTCCCATTAATCCGACCAGACTCATGAGTGTGAGCAAAAGATTGAGCAATAACGGGAAACTGACAATAAAAAGAGCATACCACCAATGTCCCCATATCAGACGATGACTTGTCATTAACGCTTGTAAAATACTCTGATTATCTGTAATCAGTAAAACAAAAGAGAACATTAAAGAAACAGCCAAGATAATACCCGGAACAATAAGCAGCATCGTGCCACTTAAAACAATAATGGCATAGAGTAGGGTGAGCAAGATCAGAGGAAATAATTTGATGGCGCCTTCTTTTAAGGCATGAGAAAAGTGATGTGGGATCTGATAGGCCATGCAATAGATCCGAAAAATCATACTGGCAATAAAGAAAAAGCCAACCAACAAACAAATTACTGAGAAGCTTACTAGAAGAGAAGAGGGGAGTGTAAAAAAGCGAGGCAATAAACTAAATAAGATGCCGAAGAATGCTAAAGGGAAAGCTTTAGCAAAACATTGCTTGTAGAGCACCCCTGCGCCTTGTAAAACATCAGAGGGCGAGTTAACGTAGTTTTTTAAAGTAAACATACACAGTTGCTATTTTTTCTTAGTTAATTATTTATGTGGAGTTAAAGTCATTTTGCGAAAATACATGGGTATAAGCAATCATTATTTACTAGTTATAAAGGGAACTATTTAGGTGAGTACTAAAGCGCTCGAAATTTCACAACTGCAAAAGATATACCCCAATGGCATTCAAGCCCTCAAGGGCATTAATCTTGATGTTGAACAAGGCGAATTCTTTGGTTTACTGGGACCTAATGGTGCAGGAAAATCGACGACAATTGGAATTATTACTTCACTCATTAATAAAACAAATGGGCAAGTGAAGATTTTTGGGCACGATTTAGAAACAGATCCTAATGTAGCTAAAGCTAATATTGGCTTAGTGCCGCAAGAGTTTAATTTTAATATTTTCGAAAAAGTGATCGATATTTTAACTAATCAAGCCGGGTATTACGGGATTAGATATAAAGAAGCTTATGAGCGCTCTGAGTATTATCTCAAAAAACTAGATCTATGGGATAAAGCGCACGAGCCTGCGCGTTTGCTTTCCGGCGGTTTGAAAAGAAGATTATTAATCGTTCGTGGATTAGTTCATGAACCTAAATTGCTGGTTTTGGATGAGCCTACCGCCGGTGTGGATATAGAACTCAGACGCACTATCTGGGGTTTTTTGCAAGAAATCAATGAGAAAGGGACGACTATCATCCTCACTACCCATTACTTAGAAGAGGCTGAAAGTCTTTGTCGGCGGCTTGCCATTATTGACAGGGGCGAAATTATTGCCAATACCAGTGTCAAAGAGCTGATTTCTAAACTAGATAAAGAGACTTTAGTTTTAGATTTAAAATTTCCTTTAACCCAAATTCCGATTGTTGCAGGATTTGAATTTAGCCAAAAAGATGAATTAACCCTGGAGGTGAGTTTTCATCGCTATACCTCCTTGAATCAACTTTTTCTTGCTTTGTCTTCCATGGGGCAGGAAGTGTTAAGCTTGCGCAATAAAGTAAATCGCTTAGAGGGGTTATTTTTAGAATTAGTGAAATCGAATAAAGGAAAAAATCAGTCGTGAATTCTATTAATGCTGTTGCGCTGTATACTTTAACCCGTAAAGAAATTGTTCGTTTTTTTCGTATTTGGACGCAAACTTTACTGCCTTCGCCTATCGCTATTGTTCTTTATTTTGTGATTTTTGGAAATTTGATTGGGCCAAGAATTGGTGAAATTGCAGGGCATCACTATATACAATATATCGCGCCGGGTTTAATTATGATGGCAGTTATCAACAATTCTTTTTCTAATGTAGTCGCTTCTTTCTTTGGGGCTAAATTTCAGCGCAATATTGATGAAATGTATGTTTCTCCCATGGCAAGCTGGGTTATTTTGCTGGGATTTTTATTTGGCGGAATGGCAAGGGGTTGCTTGGTTGGTTTGATTGTGACCCTTGTTGCTTTATTTTTTACTGATTTACATCTGTATCATTTAGGTGTGACTTTATTAGTCGTTTTGCTCACGTCTATGCTGTTTTCTTTAGGAGGGTTGATTAATGCGATTTATTCCCGAAAATTTGATGATATTAATATCATTCCTACCTTTATCCTGACCCCTTTGACTTATTTGGGCGGTGTCTTTTACTCCACTCAGATGTTGTCACCCTTTTGGCAAAAAATATCTTATTTTAATCCGATCTTATATATGGTTAATGTTTTTCGTTACGGCATTTTAGGCACATCAGATGTGCCTGTCTTACCCTCACTTGGCTTTATTTTTGTTTGTAATGTCGTACTTTATTTATTTGTATTGCATTTGCTTACTAAAGGGACGGCGATTAAAGCTTAACCCAACAGCTAAGAACTTAGTCAGATTTATAAACAATTATGCTATATATTCTGACTAATGCCTTTTTTGTTATTTTTCGTTCTCGTTTCTTACACAAAGAGTTGCTATAATGGCGCCCACCTATTCGGAGAGGTGTCTGAGCGGTCGAAAGAGCACGCCTGGAAAGTGTGTGTACGTGAAAACGTACCGAGGGTTCGAATCCCTCTCTCTCCGCCAAGTATTCATTTTAAGCCACTCAGCGAAAAATCTGTGCGTAGAGCGAAGGTATTCGCTAAGAGTGGTTTTATATCCGGGATGACATTGAATAACCGCATTAAGAAAAAAATGTCTTACAAACGTGGCACAGCTTTCTCTTCGATTCGAACATAGCGCTGAGCGACTCCTTCAGCAACAGCTTCTTTAAATGCGTCGAATTTTTGATCGCGTTGAAAACGAAAACAGACTGACCAATCTTTAATAACATGGTCCACTTCTTCTGTGGCATACCATGGATTTTCGACGCAAAAGGTGTTTAATTCTTTAAATTTTTCCTTTAAAAATTCAGTTAAATGGCCATTTAACAGATCAAATCTGGGAAGGATGGCTTTTCTTCTCATCGTATTCACTTCTTCTTGCGTGAGACAGACTTGATAGTTTGCGTCTAAATAGACAGGATGGGTGAGATGACCACGGTTATTAAGCTCGGCATGGGCGAATTCACGGAAATAGCTTTTATTAGATTCCAGTGCTTCTTCTTTTAAAGTCTCTAATGCAGGGAGTTTTTCTCTACAAAATATTCTTTTTAGAGGCAAGAGTACACCCCTTAATAGTCCGGCACCAATGAATGCACTGGTAGCACCGATTGCTCCAATGGGGATCCCAATCCACATGAGAGGGCCTGCGATACGAGCTAATCCAACCATCATAGCGGTTAGGCCCGAGGCCTGGGTTGCCAGCAACGAAGTTCCTAATAATAAGTCAATGCCTTGCAAGCCTGATAATAGAGCAAACCATGGAAATCCTACGAAGATGGCAGCCAGACTGCAGAAGCATAAGCTCCATAGAACGCTTTTTTCCAGGATGTGCCACATCGTTTGGAAAACGTTATCGCCCAGAATTTTAGTGGCCATGGGGGCCAGATGTTTTTTGCAGAATGTGAGTACAGGCAAAAAAAGATGACATGAAGGAATGATTTCAAGACACAAATTAAACAATAAACTGGGTAAGGGTAAAGCACAAAGTCTAAATAATCTCAGGCAAACCCAGCTTAAATTTCTGAAAAAAATACGATAGGGGATATTTTGTCGCCACAAGTTGTCACAATGTAGCATTAAATGCAGATCTTTTTTAAAGTATTTTTTGAAAGGTTGTTTTAATCTAATCCAAGAGTCTTTAATCGAGCGTTCTTTTAAAAGGGTATCTAGCCAGTTCTTTTTGCCATGTTCTTCTTCAAATATCTGGCATTTTACTTGAATAAGAGTTTGCAGTTCGTTTTGATAGCGTTCTTTTAAAGGGAAAGGATCAGCTGCGTTTTTTAGCTCTTCTATAAAGAAGTATGCCATTTCAATTGTCACTAGCGTTCGGATAGCAGCCAAGGCTTTATTTTTTGTATACCCAGAGGTGCTTTTCCAAATAGGTTTTAAAAACTTTAATTGCTTGTTCGCAATGCGTTGCAAGTGATTGTCACTGATATGGTCATAACAATAAGCTAAATCATTTGTTTCCTTTTTTAGAAATGCAATTACACGCTTAATCTTCTCCTCAAGCAAAGAGTCTTCTTCAAATTCAAACTTAGAGAGATACTGGTGAATAGGTTGTTTCACTAAACGGGTATAGAAATCACTTTGCCATTTTTTTTGCTCTGGGAGGTTGATGTCTTGCGGCGCAATCGCATCTAGAAGGTATTGCTGAGGCGCATATAATAAGTAAGGAGCGACTTTTTTAAAAACGTCTGGCATCTAGGCCTCGAGTCAGTGTTATGTTAAAGAGGCATTCTATAAGATGTTAGAAAGCTAGTAAAGTAGTGGTATTTACACGCAATACCTCAAAAAACCTTTCATTCCCCTAAGATCCCCTTTAGTCCTAAATAGATCCTCATCCCCTTGTAGTTATCTTTCAAAAAAAATAAGATTCCACCTGGATTATTTCATCTACATAACTGAAAGAGGTATTTTATATGTCAAATCAAGGTCCAAGTCGTCCTGCTAAAGGTATTGTTGGCAGAACAGTTGATAGTGCAATAGCTGCAGCCTCCAATACTACTGTACAAGTAGTTGGTGGTGGTACAGTCGCTACAGCTGGCGTAACAGCTGCTAGTTTAGCCGTTTATACTCCGTCATCACTTTTAGCGACTG
Source organism: uncultured Gammaproteobacteria bacterium (assembly GCA_963803015.1). Taxonomy (GTDB): domain Bacteria; phylum Pseudomonadota; class Gammaproteobacteria; order Berkiellales; family Berkiellaceae; genus Berkiella. The sequence continues at coordinate 485,198 of CAWDKV010000003.1, forward strand.
CATTAACCGTCCCTGTCGCTGGGCTTGAAGTTGCTGCTGTTGGCGCTCTTGCTTATGGTGGTTACAGAGCTTTTCAAGCTATTCGTAATACTGAATTTCCTCGCTTGAGAAGCGCTGCTTCTACTCTTGGCGATGCTTTCAATAGCCTAACAAAAAGAGGCAAAAAGCGATCTGCTGCTGCGTTGAATGACGTTCCTGCTGCCGCTGCTCCTGCTGCCGCTGCCGCTGCTCCTCGTTCTGCTTCTGCTGATGTTGCTGCTCGTCAAGAAGCTGTTCGTCAAGAAGCTGCTCGTCAAGAAGCTGCTCGTGCTGCTGCTGCTCGTCGTGAAGCTGCTCGTCAAGAAGCTGCTCGTCAAGAAGCTGCTCGTCAAGAAGCTGCTCGTCAAGAAGCTGCTCGTCAAGAAGCTGCTCGTCAAGAAGCTGCTCGTCAAGAAGCTGCTCGTCAAGAAGCTGTTCGTCAAGAAGCTGTTCGTCAAGAAGCTGCACGTCAAGCTGCTGCTGTTCCTACTCCTGCTCCTGTAGTTGCTCCTGATGTTGTTCCTACACCGATGAATGTTGATGTTGCCGCTGCTGCTATGACTCCTGCTGCTGCTCCTGTGACTTTCGTTGCTCCTGAGAACAGAGCTGCTGATAATGCAGAAGAAGCCGCCACTCATAAAGATAAAGTTGCTCGTACTGAAGAGCCAGTTGTTGCTCCTGAAGCTACTCCTGCTGCTGAAGCTGCGCCTTCTTCTTTACGTCCGCAATAATAACGTACTTATCTCTAAGTATGTTGCAGAGCCTTGCTTATCTCTCAAAGAGGTAAGCAGGGTTTTTTTTAGGTTCAAAGTCACGCTATATTCTTTCCACTATCTATACTCTCTAGAAAGGAAGAAACAAAGAGAATAGATGCATGCCTCATTTTCTCACCGCTTTAACTATTTTTATTAGCGCTTATCTTCTTTTCTTTATTCAGCCCTTACTTGCCAAATCATTGTTACCTCTGATGGGAGGCTCCGCCACAGTCTGGTTAGCAGGCATGCTGTTTTTTCAGGCAGGTTTATTATTGGGTTATGGCTATGCTTATCTCATCACGAAGTATTTTTCAGAGCGCAAACAGGCTCTTATTCATGGTGTCTTACTTTTGCTTTCGTTTTATTTTATTCCAGTTCGAGGCTATAGTGCCCAGGATATCACCCCGCTTTGGCAGCCACTGGCGGTTTTAAAGAGTTATGCCACCCATATTTTGCTTCCTTTTGCGATGTTGTCTGCCACCAGCCCTTTACTGCAGCACTGGTATTGCCGGTTACGGCAAACAATTTTTCCTTATTATTTTTATGCTATCTCCAATGGGGGATCGCTCATTGGTCTTATCGGTTATCCCTTGCTCTTAGAGCCTTTCTGGGGGATTAAAACCCAAAGCATTCTGTGGTCAGGGTTATATGGGATCTATGCGCTCTTGGTTTTTATTTGTTTATATCAAGTGTTTAAGAAGGATACCCTTTTACCCTTGTATGATAAAAGTGCGCAACACGTTTCAAAAAAAGCTACCTTAAAATGGGTGGGCTTAGCTTTTTTGGGATGTGCCGTCTTCTTAGCGGTTACGCAATTTTTGGTACAAAATATCATTAATTTGCCAGTCATGTGGGTTTTTCCTTTAGCGCTCTATTTAATTTCCTTTATTATTACGTTTGCCAAACCCAAAGGGTATGAAAGTTCATTTTGGATCCCTACCTTTTTGATCTGGTTAATATTAATGATGTGGCTTATCTTGCATCAACAATTAGGCGGCCTAAACGTTATCATTGTGGTCTTAGGCTTGCAATATTCTGCTTGTATGGTTTGTCATGGTGAGCTTATTCGTTTGAAACCGCCAGTGACAGACTTAACTCTTTTTTATTTTTATATTGCTTTAGGAGGCGTTTTAGGCGGCATTTTTGTGAATATTGTCGCCCCCTTTGTTTTCCAAAATTGGTGGGATTTTTATCTGCCACTGCTAGTTATCAATATAATCATTATTCGTTTTTATTTGAAAGAAGAGGGTTTGCAACAAAAATGGTTAATAGCGAAAATTGCGTTTAGTACGGTGGCTTTGGTCATCACAACGTTTAGCCTTTGCAATGATCTCAATATCCAAAAAACAAAAACACTTGCGCAATATCGCAATCCCTACGGTTTCATTAAAGTCATCGATAATAAAGAAGATAACGCTCCCTATCGGGCGTTGTTTAATGGTACGGTAATGCATGGCTTACAGTTTTTGACCCCATCAAGAGAGGCATGGCCAACCACATATTATGGGGCTCAAACAGGTATTGGGATGGCTTTTCAATTTTTAAGGGAGATTAACCCCCATCCTTTACGTATAGCGGTCATTGGTTTGGGGGCAGGGACTTTGGCAACGTTTACCCAAAAAGGGGATGCCTTAGATTTTTATGAAATAGATAAAGATGTCATCCATCTTGCCACCACCTATTTTTCCTTTTTACATCATTCACTTGGAAAAACCCAAATTTTTCTCGGAGATGCTCGGATTGAGCTGCAAAAGCGTGTAGATTCATACGATTTGATAGTCGTAGATGCCTTTAATGGGGATGCTATCCCTTTTCATTTGCTAACCAAAGAAGCGATGCAACTCTATTTATCCAAACTTGAAAAAAACGGGATAATTGCTTTTAATGCCACCAATACTTACCTTGATTTTTTGCCTGTTGTTGCAGGCCTGGCAAGGGATGCGGGATATGAGTATGAGTGGGTAATAAATGGCCCCGATCTCTCACAAGGCGTTTTTCCGGCGTATTGGGCCCTTATTTCAGATGACCCTAATCTAAAGGCGTGGTTAGAGCAAAAACATCTGAATCTCAGATCAAAAACAGGGGTGAGGCCTACCCTTTGGACAGATGATAAAAATAGTATTTTGCCATTACTTAAACTGGGTTAGCGGAAATGCCCTTTTGTCAGCAGATAGGGTGATTTCGTTGACTAAAACACAATTTTGTGCTTAAATTTCATCTAAAATCACATAGGTAAAAAGTGCTATGAAACCTCTCAATCTCCTTTCAACACGTTGTCGACCGTCACCCTTTTTTTGAAATAGAACCTAGCCTTATTCTTCATTAAATTGAATATTTTAAAGATGAGATAAAATCATGTTAAATCGACGCGGTTATTGGACTATTCTTTTAGCGATTGTCTTAGCGATGGCAGCAGGTTACTGGCAACAGCCTATTATCTTAAAACTCGCTGAAGTGATTGCAGAAGTCTTTGTACGATTGTTGAAGCTAATTAGCTTGCCAATAATCAGCTTATCCCTCTTAGCGACTATCTCGAGTGTGGGAGAAAATTCTCTTTCTAAAATTGGCAAAAATATTGTCGCCTACACTATCCTGACGACCACCATTGCAGCTTCCATCGCCTTAGGATTTTATTGGCTTTTTCACCCCGTTTCAGGGGAAGCGGTTGTGGCGACTCAAGAAGCCTTATCGCATCCTGCCTATCTAGATGAGATTTTAAAAATCATACCAAGCAATTTACTACAACCTTTTTTAGAAGGTAACGTTGTTAGTATCATGTTACTGTCATTATTGTTAGGGGTAGGCATCGCTAAACTTCCTAAAGAACAGCGTTTACCTCTGCATCAATTATTACAAAGTTTATTTTCGATTATGATGCAACTTACACGATGGATCGTTAGTTTTATGCCTTTTGCTATCTGGGCATTTATGACCTCATTTGTGGTAGAGCTGAGTAATGATGATTTAAAGTTCTCCGAACTGGTCTGGTATCTGACAACCATTGTTTCCGCTAATTTGGTGCAAGCGCTTGTCATTTTACCTTTATTGTTACTAATGCATGGCATCCGACCTATTCATGCTTTTCGTAAAATGTTACCGGCAATCTCTTTTGCCTTTTTTACCAAGTCCTCTGCTGCAGCCATTCCTTCTGCGATAGATTGCGCAGAAAAAGGATTACACGTCGATAAAAAAGTAGCACGCTTTTGCTTTCCTTTGTGCACCACTATCAATATGAATGCTTGTGCGGCCTTTATTTTAATCACCGTGTTATTTGTGGCAGAAAGCCAAGGGATGAGTTTTACCTTATGGCAAAAGCTGAGCTGGATAATTGTTGCAACCATTGCAGCTATTGGTAACGCGGGTGTGCCCATGGGTTGCTTTTTTATCGCCAGTGCGCTTTTAACTACGATGAATGTGCCGTTGACTTTACTCGGCGTGATCTTACCTTTTTATGCCATTTTGGATATGTTGGAAAGCGCTATCAACATTTGGTCTGACTCTTGCGTGACGCTTGCTGTCAATAAAAAGGCTGCACTTTCACCATCAAACCAAGTAGAGGTTGATGGCAATATCAATGTCCAGAATCCAGCCTAGGATTCTTTTGGCTTCTTATCCGCTTGTCTTCTATGCATGGCATAGAAGATAAGCACAGCAATCACCAATAATCCCCCCATATTTCTCAAAATATTGAGTGAGCTATTATGGGTACTTTTGGCTGCTTTTTCTTTATAGTAATGTAGAATGCCAGCCACACCCACTCTTAACATTTCATCATAATTTTTTTCTAGCATCTGTTTTTTAACATTAGCAACGATATCCTTCACCACGGTAACATTAAAAACGCGCACAATATTGGGCGTGGTGACGATTTGAACGAATTCTTTATCGAGGACAATGATTAATAATGCAGCGCGATCTACTTTGCTATTTACAATCATGTTTTGATAGTAAGCACTGATCACTTTATCTTGGGCCTTGCCGTAAAAAGTAGGCAAAACGATAGCTTGAACATGAAAATTTTCTTCTTTTTCAGTGTCAGCCAACAATTGCGATAATTTCATGTCGGTATCTTTGCTTATCACATTGGCGTTGTCATCTATATAGAGTGTGAGGGCTTGCAGGGTAAAAGAGGAAAAAAAGGTCAAAATAAGGAAAGCACTTAATAATAAATACCATTTTTTTGTATTCATCCTTGATACCTCTTAACCGATTGCTTGAGGCTTAATGCCTAGTCTCTATTCATCTGGAAAAACTATACCCAAACTGGTTCGAGTATAGCATAGCTAACTCATTTTTAAATGGCTAATGAATGGTTACTGTATGTAAAATCAATGAATTATCCATGCTATATTAAAACAGCAGGCCACCTTTGTTAGGAAAAAACATTTTGATAAAAAACCGCCAATCGCTTTTAGGCATAGTTTTACTGGCATTCCTTTTATGTTCGAAGGTTCTTGCATCCGATCTAAAAAAGGCGACCTTATTTGGTAAAGCTATCCCCAAGCAAGTCGACTTAGGCGAAAAACACAATATTGAAAGCCGCATGGTCATGCAATGGGGACTCATCTTTGTAGATGTTAAAATCAATCAACACGGTCCCTTTCGCTTTTTGTTAGATACCGGTGCGGATGTGAGTATTTTATCTTATGAACTCGTGAACACTTTAAATTTAAACCCATTAGAAACGGATAATAAAGTATTTAAAACGGGTCATAAATCAGCGGCCATTAATACATCATTTTATGAAATAGAAGAAGTAGATTTGGGTAAAGCCCTTTTCAAAAAAGCCCCTTTTGTTGCCACCAATACGGCAAGCGATGATTTTCAAATGTTACGAGATTTAGATGTCATGGGCATTTTAGGTGCTAATTTATTTCATGATGTGGTGCTGACCCTAGATTTACCAAATAATAAAATAAAAATGTCTCAAGGTGAGCATTTTGTGGATAAACATCAACATTTGCTTAAACCAGGTAACATTGTCTCCTTGAGTAAGCATTTTTATATCCCTGTGGTTAAAATGAAAATATCACAAGAGGGTGCTCATTCAGAATATGATTTCTTAGTAGATAGTGGTTATAACGGTTTTGTAAAAATGCCAATTTGTTTTACGCAAAGCAAAAAAGCGAGACAAGAAATTGTAGATTATGATCTTTTTAAAGAGCCGGGGGTGGGCTTTCAATCAGAGCTTAAAGGCTCTCTTACCATCGGTGATAAAAAAATAGATAATCCCATAGTTAAATACACCTTAGGTGATTGCAAAGAACAAAAGCGCTGGGGACTTATTGGCACACGCTATTTGCAATATCAAACGATTAGTATCGATCAACAGCAACGGCTCGTTTTTTTGCATTAAGCTGCGTTTTCATCAGTGGGTACAATCGGAGGAATCGGGCAGTCAAGACAAGCCGCAATACCTCGAACAAGCTCAGCTTCTTCGAGCGTGATTTTATTATCACTTTCAATACAATCTATCGCAGCATGTATCACTTCCTCTTTGTAAAGAGGCGTCAATTGATTAATCTTGCTGAGGATACTGCGAAGAGAGGTCGTATCAAGCGAGACTTTTGATATCATTTGAGGTTCGCTCGTAAAACGGGTCATTACTTTTTGAAACAATTCTTGCTGGTTTTCAGATTCATGATTAAAGCTGACAATCAAGCTTATCAACATAGTGAGTTCAGGCAGGACATCTGAATAACTATTGTATATCATCTTTCGATTAGGTGAGTTGGGTTCTTCTACAGCTTTGCCAATGCTAGCCAATAATACAAAATCGAATAAATCTTGATTTTCTGTAGAAGTCATTTTTTCTAATTTATTAAAAATATCCTGGCGATCAGCTAAGGGTTTTTGTTTAAAACTGGGTAATGCCATATCCATTAAAGGTAAGTAAACAGATAAATTTAATCCTGAAAGAGCAGAATGAAGCATGGTTATAATATCTAAATCTTCTTTGGGGATAGGTTTGTCTAATTGGCTTATCATGTTGTTTAATTTGTCTGCAGATTTTGGCAAAATCAAAGCTAATAATAAATAGCCTACTTTTTGGGGATCGTGCGCATAATCCAATAAATTTTGCGGTATTTTCCGGATTAAATTTTGCGCGTAAGTAAGGTTGTCTTGAGTAAGCTGACCGATGGTTTTCGTTATATCATGCCCACTTATGGTATTTTGCGCACCTGCCATAACAGCAGCCCCCATCATGATGCCGGAAGTAAAGGTGGCAGTTGCTTTGTTGTTGGAGGGAGGGGGCGTTTGCGTTTCTTCAGCTCGCAGAGAGGTTAAGGGGCTACTAGTATACATGCCATCGGGATCTAAGGTGCTAATGCGCACGTCAAGAGGCGGATGTGTTGCTAATAGTGAAGTCAGAAAAACCGGAGTAGAGGGACTAAAGCACAAATGACTGACATCTTCTGCATGTTTGTTTTTAAGTAAGGTTGGGGTGTCGCTATCTTGAATGCGTCTTAGCGCATTCACTAACCCTTGTGGGTTTCTAGTATAAGCAACAGAAGAAGCATCTGCTAATAATTCACGTTGTCTTGAAATGCTAGCCTTGATTAATCGACCAAAAAATAAGCCTATATAACCAATAATCAGTATCCCTATACCAACAAATAAAAAAACGGCATTGGCGTTAGATCTGTCGCTCGATCTAGAGCGTGTGGTACCAAAGAATCGGATCACATTATATCCCAGTTGGCTAATCATCAAAACCCCTGCCAAAATAGCGATTAATCGCACGCTGATTAACATATCACTGTTTAAGATGTGACTATATTCATGACCTATGACCCCTTGAATTTCTTCTCTGCGCAGAGATTCAAGAGCGCCTTTTGTTACTACCATTACGGTGTCGCTGGGCTTGATGCCTGCTACAAACGCATTTATGCCAGGTTCTTCATCCATGATGTACAGTTTGGGTACACCAGCGCCAGAGGCAATCGACATTTCTTCAACAACATTGATTAAACGTTTTTCTAAGAAGTCAGTCGTTGCATAATCAAGTGGTCTTGCATTGACCATTTCGGCAACTGAAATACCGCCTCCTCTTAACCTGATGAATGAAATCAGCGTTCCAAGCAGAATAACGGCTATGACACCAGGAGAAACGTATGTAAAGACAAGGGTGAACCAATGGATGATCTGTGGCATGGGCATCATCGGTTTATTTTGCGTTTGCACTATCACAATGGCTGCAGTGAGTAGAAGATCGACGGCAAGAATAATGCAAGCAATGGCAAGAATAAAATAGAACACTAAAATGCTGGTCTTTTTTCTTGCCTTGTCTTGATTTTCAAAAAAGTTCATGTTTTAGCAACTTGAATTTTATTGAAAAGAAACTTTAATGGCTTCTTTTGCCTCAGGCGTGGACACTTGGAAATGCGTCGCCTCAGAGAAGTTAAACATGCCTGCAATGATATTGTTTGGAAATTGTGAACGATAAGTGTTGTAAAACATCACCGCATCGTTAAATGCTTGACGCGCGAAGCTCACTTTGTTTTCAGTAGAGGTCAGCTCTTCCATCAACTGTTGCATAGTTTGATTCGCTTTTAAATCTGGATAGTTTTCCATTAAAGCAAAAAACTTGCCCATAGAAGAGGTCAAAGAAGTTTCTGCCACATTTAATTTTTGCATGGAGGCATTATTATCAGGTTGATCTTTAACTTGACTTGCTGCTTCTTTGGCTTGATTACGTGCTTCAATTATTTTAGTGAGTGTTTCTTGCTCATATTTCATGTATGTTTTTGCAGTTTCTACCAGATTGGGAATAAGATCATAGCGTCGTTGCAACTGCACATCAATTTGCGCAAAGCTATTAACGAAACGGTTTTTAAGCGTAATTAATTTGTTGTAAATGCCAACAGCCCATAACACAATGAATAAAATAATCCCAGCAATAATACCAAGGGTAATGAGTAAAGCTTTCATACACAATATCTCCGTTTAGATTCTTTTTGTTCTATCGGCAGGATGATTGCAATATTTAGCTTTTATATTCAATTGGGAGCATGCGCACTACTTCGCCGAGTGGTAGCCCGGCGTAGCTTTTAGTGAGGGGAGTTGGCCTACTTGGCGCGTAATCGAAAAAACATCTGCTTGGATATATGCAGTGGGGGAATGCGCACTGTAAATCTCTCAAGCTTCTGACAGGGCTTCTACTTCTTGTCCCATAATGAGTGGCTGATATTTTCGGATAAGTTTTTCTGCAAGAATCAGTGAGTTGGGTGTGTCAATATCGATAAAAGTATCTTTGACCTCAATGACTTCTATGTGTTTTTTTTGTTCCAACCAACGGGGAAAATAATCGACTTCCAGTGAACTTTCTTTTTCTATGCTCACTTCATCGAGTAATTCATTACGTAGTAAATAGATCCCCGCATTAATGAGACCATTACCAGGTTGTTTTTCTTTAAAAGAGATTAATCGATTGTCCGCATCTACCTCTAAGGCATCAAAACGCCCTGCATTATTTAAATGTGTGCCAAAAATGATGCCATCTGGGCTTGCTTGTTTTTTAAGTCTAGAAATAGCGTACCGCACATTGGTGAGTAGAATAGAGTCGCCATTCACAATAAAAGTGGGGGTAGAAGGGTAGCGTTTGGCACAAAAAGCGGCGGCTCCGGCTGTGCCAAGGGGGCGAGATTCTACCACCACATCTAAGCAAAGCTTGCGCTCAATACTGGCCATTTGCTGAGCAAAAGCACTAATTTTTTCTGCATGATGACCTGCAGAAAAAACGATATGGGTGCAGCCTTGTGTTTTTAGCCAATGGATGAGCCAAAATAAAAAGGGCTCTCCGGCGACAGGAATAAGGGGCGCTGGGAGATCGGGGTGTAACTCACTGATTAAGGATTCTTTTCCACCTACTAATATAATTGCAATCATTGCTATTTCTTTTCTTCCCTGTACTCGATTTTAACTCTCAACCTTTTGGAAAAATACAGGTCTTTGTGAAGACATGCAAGACTCAGCGCACTAAAAATTTAGAAAGGTAACATTGGAATCTTCGTAAATGAATTTTAGACGCTCGTTTATGCTTTGCCCAGTCTACGTGTGCCCCTTAGGGTTAAAACTAAACTGTTTGAGTATATATTTGTTGTTCTTATAACTCTATTCAGCTGTTACCCATTTTAGTTGTTTTTACAAATGAACTCGGTACAATCTGTAACGATATAAGATAGGTTTTAGGGATAATGGCATGACCTTTCAATGCAAAAAAGCGTTAATTACCGGCGTTACTGGGCAAGACGGATCATATTTGGCTGAATTTCTTTTGAAAAAAGGCTATGAAGTGCATGGTATCAAACGTCGTTCTTCTCTCTTTAATACCGATAGAATTGATCATCTGTATCAAGATCCCCACGACAAAGATCGTCGGTTTTTTCTCCACCATGGCGATCTGACAGACAGCAGTTGTCTCATTCGAATTATTCAAGAAATTAAACCACACGAAATTTATAATTTGGCTGCCCAAAGTCATGTTGCTGTCTCCTTTGAAGAGCCTGAATATACCGCCAACGCAGATGCGCTAGGGGCTTTGAGATTACTAGAAGCTATACGCATTTTAGGGTTAGAAAAACATACGCGCTATTACCAAGCATCCACTTCTGAGTTATTCGGCAAAGTGCAAACTGTACCGCAAAATGAACAAACCCCTTTTTATCCGCGCTCTCCCTATGCAGTAGCCAAACTCTATGCGCATTGGATGACGATTAATTATCGTGAAGCGTATGGTATCTATGCTTGTAATGGGATTTTATTTAATCATGAATCACCCGTTCGAGGCGAAACCTTTGTCACGCGTAAGATTACCCGTGCGCTTGCACGTATTAAATTAGGATTACAAGATTGTTTATATCTCGGTAATTTAGAGGCAAAACGTGATTGGGGGCATGCTAAAGATTATGTTGAAATGCAGTGGTTGATGCTACAACAAGCAGAGCCCGAAGATTTTGTTATTGCAAGCGGCGAACAATATAGCGTTCGCGAGTTTGTCGTGCGCGTAGCCAATGAACTGGGTATTGAAATAATATGGCGCGGCGAAGGTGTATTAGAAAAAGGCTTTGATGCTAAAACAGGCGTTTGTTTAGTGGCAGTCGATGCGCGCTATTATCGTCCAACAGAAGTGGAGACGCTTCTGGGTGATGCCAGCAAAGCCAGAGAAAAGTTAGGATGGGATCCGAAAATCACTTTTCAAGAATTAGTTAAAGAAATGGTATCAGAAGATTTAAAATTGGCAAAGAAGGATGCCCTGTGCCAAAAAGAAGGGTTTAAAGTATTTGATTATCAAGAATAATAGGATTGCTATTCTTCTATGGATAAAAATGACAAAATTTATATTGCAGGTCATACAGGATTAGTCGGATCTGCTTTATTTCGCGCCCTGAAAGAGCAAGGATATCAGCAGCTGGTCATGGCTTCGCACGCTGAGTTGGATTTAACTGATAAAAAAGCCGTTCAACATTTTTTTGCCACACACCAACCAGATTATGTTTTTTTAGCAGCAGCAAAAGTCGGCGGCATTTGGGCTAATAACAGTTTTCCGGCTGATTTTATTGAAAAAAATTTACTGATTCAAAACAATATTATCCGAGAAGCCAAAGAGCATGCGGTGAAACGTTTGCTTTTTTTAGGCTCATCTTGTATTTATCCGCGCGACTGTCCGCAACCGATTCAAGAAGAATATTTATTAACAGGTCCTCTTGAAATGACTAATCGGCCGTATGCTTTGGCCAAAATTGCGGGCATAGAAATGTGCTGGGCCTTTAATCGACAATATGCGACCAATTTTCTTGCCGTGATGCCAACGAATTTATTTGGCCCTGGCGATAATTATGACTTACATACCTCGCATGTTATCCCTGCACTTATCCGCAAAATGCATGAGGCGAAAGTGCAACATCACCCCACAGTTGAAGTGTGGGGCACCGGAAAGCCGCTACGTGAGTTTTTGTATAGTGATGATTTGGCCGAAGCTTGCCTCTTTTTGATGAATCTAGAAGATAACTTATTTGAAGCTCTGGTGAGAAAAGAGAGTACTGCTCCCATGATTAATATTGGCTGTGGTAAAGATTTAACCATCGCGCACTTAGCCTCCCTGATTTGTGAAGTAGTGGGATATCAAGGGGAGATCCGGTTTGATACCAGCAAGCCAGATGGTACGCCGAAAAAGCAACTCTGTGTCAAAAAGATGCTAGCCTTAGGTTGGCAAGCACAAACACCTTTACAATTAGGCCTGGAGAAGGCCTATCATCATTTTTTAAAAAATTAAATTAAGAAGGCTAGAATGCGCCAGGCTTTAAAAGAGATCTTTTATATCCTCAAAGGGATCTCTAAGATAAAAATTACATTTTTAACATTTTGTATTGGCTTGACAGCTATATTTGAAATTATTGGCGTGGCCTTTGTTGTCCCCTTTATCACCATTGTTTCTAAGCCGGAGCTTTTAACCTCCAGTCGCTTTTTACAAAAAATAATGGTGATGTTTAACTTGCAGCAACCACTGGATTTAGTCTGCTTGATAGGGGGGGCTTTTTTTGCCCTCATCGTTGCGGGTAACCTTTTTTCAGCGTTTACCGCTTGGTATTCCACTCGGTTTGGTTATATTGAAGGGTATAAGATTTGCACTAATCTTTTGAAAAAATATATGTTAATGCCTTACCCTTTCTTTTTTAATCGCAATTCTAAAGAACTCACTAAAATTTTACTATTTGATGTAGATAGAGTGGTGGTCGGAATAGTTGTCACGTCTATTCAAATTATTACAAAATTATTAATTGTGATTAGCATTGGTATTTTTCTTGCTCTAGCCGATCCCATGATAGCCTTATTGTCAACCTTGGTGTTAGGCGGTGCTTATGTCATTGCTTATAAAATTATTAAGCGTGCGCTTTCTCAGGCCGGCAAGAAATCAGCCATAGCGAATGCCAATCAATATAAAGCAATTGGGGAAGCTATCGAGGGTGTAAAAGAAATCAAGGTATTAGGTAAAGAAGATATTTTTGTTAATCATTTTGCACAAAGCGCTTTAATGTTTGCTAAAGCAGAAGCGATTAATGCAGTTTCACCTTATGTAACGAGATATATACTGGAAATCATAGCTTTTGGCGGCATGATGCTGATGGTTTTATTTTTATTTAATCAAAAGGGCAATTTGGTTGACATGCTCCCTCTGCTTAGTCTCTATGTTTTTGCCAGTTATAGGTTGCTACCCGCTATGCAGCAAATCTTTTCTGGGATTTCTATTGCGCGCCATTACCGAACCTGTTTAGAGCTCGTTTATGCAGAGTTGACCATGGCGGGCTCTAAAGAAAATTTGCAAGAAGTGCCCCTTGCCTTTAATCATCAATTTGAACTAAAAAATGTGAGCTACCAATATCCTCAAGCAAAATATCAGGCTTTAACTGACATCAATTTGACTATCCCGCTGAATGCAACTGTAGGAATAGTGGGACATACGGGATCGGGCAAGTCTACCTTGATTGATATTTTATTAGGATTGCTCGTACCAACGGATGGCCAGTTGTTGGTAGATGAACTTGAGATAAATGAAAACAACATTAGAAGTTGGCAAAGAAAAATTGGCTATGTCCCCCAAAAGATTTTTCTCATAGATGAATCGATAGAAAAAAATATCGCTTTTGGTATCCCAGAAAATGAAATTGAAATGGCCAAAGTGCACAATGCGGCAAAACTGGCCAATATTCATGACTTTATCATTAATGAATTGCCGGCAGGATATCAAACTTCGGTCGGAGAAAATGGCATACGTTTAAGTGGTGGTCAAAAACAAAGACTAGGTATTGCTCGCGCGCTTTACCATGATCCGAGTTTATTGATTTTTGATGAGGCAACAAGTGCCCTAGATGGGATGACAGAAAAAGTTATTATGGAAGCCATAGCAAAATTATCGCATCGCAAAACGATTGTTATGATTGCGCATCGCCTGAATACGGTAAAAGAGTGTGATTTGATTTATGTCTTAAACAAAGGGGACATTGTGGGGCGCGGAAGCTTTGATGATCTACTGAAAGACAATCCTTTATTTCAAAATTTGGCGAAAGCCTCTACCGCCGATTTTTAGTGCCAAGAGAAGGAGGAGGTATGTCTCAACATCATAAAACTAAAGTTCTTGTAACAGGAGCCTGTGGTTTTATAGGATCACATTTAGCAGAAAATCTCGTCTTGCAAGGATATGCAGTAAAAGCTTTTGTGCAATATAACTCCTTCAATTCTTGGGGATGGTTAGATTATTTACCCAAGACTATCTTAAGTGAGATTGAAGTTATATCAGGAGATATTCGCGATCCATTCGGAGTCAAAAAAGCTATGCAAGACTGCTATGCCGTTTTGCATTTGGCAGCATTGATTGGTATTCCTTATTCTTATCATTCCCCTCAAAATTACGTAGAAACCAATATTAATGGCACCTTAAATATCGTAGAGGCGGCAAAAGAGCTTGCGCTTGAAAAAATAATACATACCTCAACCAGTGAAGTGTACGGGACAGCGCAATATGTTCCAATCAATGAAACGCACCCTTTGCAGCCGCAATCTCCTTATTCGGCTTCAAAAATCGCGGCAGATCAAATGGCACTTTCTTATTATTATGCTTTTAACTTACCGGTGACGATTTTAAGACCATTTAATACCTTCGGCCCCAGGCAATCTGCAAGAGCAGTTATACCTACTATTATTACGCAAATTAACCAAGGCACCAGAGAAATCGCATTAGGGGCTTTGGCCCCTACTCGGGATTTTACTTATGTATTGGATACGGTACGGGCCTTTGTCTGTGCCTTAAAAGCACAGAATATTGTCGGTAAAACGATTAATCTTGGCACAAACTTTGAGATAGCTATTGGCGATTTGGTTAAATTAATTGCGAAAGTAATGAAAGTCGAGATCAAGGTAAAACTTGAAAATGAACGCATGCGACCCGAGAAAAGTGAAGTAGAGCGTTTATTATCAGATAATGCCTTGGCGAAAAAATGCTTAAACTGGGCGCCAGAATTTCAAGGAATAGTCGGTTTAGAAAAAGGCATTGAAAACACAGTGGCATGGTTTTCAGAGGATGCGAATCAAAAATTCTATAAACCAGAGGTCTACAATATATAGCATGCGTGATCTAGATAGTTGTTTAGCAGCGTTGATTCAAGTTTTAGGCAAACCAGAGAATGAAATTGCGCTACATGAGCCAAAATTTTCTGGTAACGAATGGATTTATGTCAAATCTTGCTTAGATACAGGCTGGGTTTCTAGTGCAGGAGAATACGTCAGTGAATTTGAAAGAAAAATCGCTGAATTCACCGGCATCCCTTATGCTGTTGCCGTGGTGAATGGTACTGCAGCGTTACATCTTAGCTTAATGCTAGCAGATGTAAAACCAGATGATGAAGTGCTGATCCCAGCTTTAACCTTTGTGGCAACGGCAAATGCAGTCACTTATTGTAGCGCTGTCCCACATTTTGTGGAATGTACTTCTCATGATTTAGGTATTGATGTTGAAAAACTAGCTATTTATTTAAAACAGAATACGATGATTAGAAATGGACAATGCCTTAATAAAGCAACTGGGCGCAGAATGAAAGTGATTATTCCTGTTCATATCTTTGGTCATGCAGGAGATCTATTTGCCCTCAATGCTTTAGCAGAAGAATACCATTTAACAGTGATAGAAGATGCCTCTGAATCGCTAGGCTCCTATTATCAAGGCAAGCATACTGGCAGCTTTAGTCGGCTATCCGTGTTGAGTTTTAATGGCAATAAAATCATCACAACGGGAGGGGGTGGCGCCATACTGACTTCAGATCCAGAGCTCGCCAGAAAAGCAAAACATCTATCCTCAACGGCTAAATTGCCACACCGCTCGCAATTTTATCATGATGAGCTGGGTTATAATTATCGCCTACCCAATATCAATGCTGCTTTAGGCTGCGCTCAGCTCGAACAGTTGCCTGCTCTGATAGATAAAAAGAGAAGCTTGGCTGAGAGATATTTCGCCGCTTTCAAAGATGTGAAAGGGGTCAAAATAATACAAGAGCCCCAATATACTAAAGGCAATTATTGGTTAAATGCTCTTATATTAGAAAACCCTGACAGGCAATTTATTGAGGATTTTATTGAATTGGCAAGTCAACACAAATTTAACTTAAGAGGTTTATGGACGCCATTACACAGATTACCAATGTATCAAGCTTGTCCTAAAATGGATCTCAGCACGACAGCAGCCTTATACGATAGTATTATTTCTTTACCCAGTAGTGCGCATCTGGAGTCTTCCCATGGTTAAAAAGATATGTGTTGTTACAGGATCGCGCGCGGAATACGGTTTATTGTCGACTTTAATGAAACACTTGCAGCAAGACCAAGCTTTTGAATTGCAAATTGTGGCAGGAGCGATGCATCTCTCCCCTGAATATGGATTAACCTATCAGAAGATACTCGATGAGGGATTTCATATTAATGAAAAAGTGGAGATGCTTTTATCAAGTGATACCGCAGTGGGAGTGGGCAAATCTCTGGGGTTAGGGGTTATCTCTTTTGCCGATGTTTTTGCAAGATTAAAACCGGATCTAGTTGTTTTATTGGGCGACAGATTTGAAACACTTGCTGCCGCGCAAGCCGCATTAATTGCGTCCATTCCGATAGCTCATATTCATGGTGGAGAGGTGACGATGGGCGCTTATGATGATGCCATTCGCCACAGTATTACCAAGATGGCGCATCTGCATTTTGTTTCAACCCAAATTTATAAACAACGGGTTATTCAACTAGGAGAAGCGCCGGAACAAGTCCATCATGTGGGTGCCATGGTGTTAGATTCCATTTTAAATATGACATTTGTAGAAAGAAAAGAGCTAGAAAAGTTATTGCGCATAAAATTCAATCGTCACGTTTTTGTGATTACCTATCAGCCTGAAACGGTCATGATGCAAGATATGGCACAAGATTTTAGAATGGTCTTAGATGCCTTGGACACATTTGAGGATGCTACCTTTATTTTTACCAAAGGGAATGCAGATAAAAATTGTCGTGTCATATATGAGATGATGGATGCTTTTAGCGAGAAATATCCTGATAAAGCAAAAACATTTACTCAATTAGGGCATGAAAATTATTTAAAATTAGTTCGAGTGGTGGATGCTGTGGTCGGCAATTCTTCAAGTGGCATTATCGAGGCGCCCTTTTTCAAAACACCAACTGTTAATATTGGAACGCGGCAACATGGCAGAGTTCGCTCTTCCTCTATCATTGATTGTGCTGTGAATAAGGAAGAGATTGTTAAAGCCATTGCGCTTGCCCTTTCTGAACCTTTTAAGGCCTCATTGCAAAATATGACCTATCCCTATGGAGAAGGCAGCCCCTCCCAAAAAATTGTGCAGATTTTAAGTACAATTGATTTTAAAAAGACGATTAATAAACAATTTTATGATCTTTTACCCACAGCAGGAAAGTAATTGATGACAAGCACATATATCATAGCGGAAGCCGGTGTTAACCATAATGGCAAGCTTGAGCTTGCTATCGAAATGATCCATGCAGCAAAAGAGATTGGTGCAGATGCCATTAAATTTCAATTATTCAAAGCAGAAAAATTAGTCACCAAAGTAAGCGAACAAGCCGAATATCAAAAGAAGAATTGTAAAGAAACCACAACGCAATATGACATGCTGAAAAGTTTGGAGTTGAGTGAAGAAAATTTTAAAGTCTTAAAATATTGCGCTGACGAATTGGGTATTGATTTTATTGTTACCCCTTTTGATCTTGAAAGCGTGGTATTTTTAAGTCAAAAATTAGCTCTTCCTCTCATTAAAGTGGGATCAGGGGATATTACGAATGGTCCACTTTTATTAGCCGTGGCAAAAGAACATAAAGAGTTAATCCTCTCTACAGGCATGTCCACTTTGTCAGAAGTAGAAATGGCTTTAAAGGTGATTGCTTTTGGTTTAATTGAAAAAGAACAACCGCCGACAAGTGCGCTCTTAGATGAAATTTATTCTTCCAAAGAAGCAGAAGCAATTTTGTTTGAAAAAGTGACATTACTACATTGTACCTCTGAATACCCAGCCCCCTTTAATGAAGTAAATTTAAGAGCAATGGATACGTTACGTGATGCCTTTAAATTAAAAGTTGGCTTTTCAGATCATACCTTAGGTATTGAAGTCTCTCTTGCTGCCGTTGCCAGAGGGGCGACAGTGATTGAAAAGCATTTTACACTGGATAAAAGCTTACCTGGTCCTGATCACCTCGCTTCTCTTGATGTTTCAGAATTTCAATGCATGATAAATGGGATCAGAAATATAGAAAACGCTTTAGGCACTTCACGTAAATGTTTAACAAGAAGTGAGAGAAAAAATATCCATGTTGTTAGAAGATCATTAGTTGCCAAGCAGCCCATCAGTAAAGAAGGGATTTTGACCTCTGATAATATTGATATCAAACGCCCCGCCTCCGGACTTTCTCCGATGCAATATTGGCAGCTATTAGGCAAAAAAGCAGTAAAAGATTATTTGGAAGATGAGGTAATTACACAATGAACCATCCTCTTATTTTGATTGGTGCCGGTGGTCACGCAGCAGTATTAGTAGAATTGGCCAGTGTTTTAGGAAAAACAATCTTGGGGTTTATTGCACTCGAAGAAACGCAAGTGCCAGGTTTTCCCCATATCCCTTATTTGGGAGATGATTCTTATCTTACAGAAAATTACGCTAGAGAAGCCATCAAGCTTATCAATGGTGTGGGAGCCATATCCGTTCCTAAAAATCATCATCGTGACAAATTATTTTCTCATTATAAAAACAAAGGCTATCTTTTTGAAACTTTAGTTCACCCCAGTGCAATAGTGGCAAGCAATGTCAAACTGGGGGAAGGGGTGCAAGTGATGGCGGGTGCTATTATTCAACCTAATGTCACCATTGGTCAAAATACGATTATCAATACAGGGGCATCGCTTGATCACGATTGTCAAATCGGTCGGCATGTGCATATTGCGCCTCGTGCGACTTTATCGGGGAATGTGAAAGTGGCAGATTATGTGCATATTGCAGTGGGCGCGACCTTGATTCAAGGACTCGTGATTGGGGAAAGTGCCATGATTCGTGCTGGTGCGACTATCATCACAGATATAGTCAAAACAGATGAGTTTTACTCTAACGAGCACACGTCGGCTAGGCGGCCAGCTCTCGAGTAACAGGAGTGTATACAAAATACATGACTGTTGCGAGAGCGCGCAGCCAACAACGCCGAAAATTCATCTGTGAAGACTACTAAGGGATAAAAATGCTAGATTGGGATAAGTTACTGTTAAGCTCACAAACCACTATATTAGAAGCGCTGAAAACCATTTCTGAGGGAACGGCACAAATAGTATTAGTAGTCGATAATCATCGAAAATTATTAGGAACAGTCACGGATGGGGATATTCGTCGGGGTATTTTATCTGGCTATTCGCTTAACGATCCCATTGAAATTGTGATGAATAAAAACCCGATTAAATTGTTAGGTCTTGAGACGGAAAAAGAACGTTTAATGGAAATTATGTTGGAAAACCGGATCCACCAATTACCCTTAGTGGATAAGGTTAATCGCGTTATTGGATTAGAAACCTTAGATGCACTATTGCAACCTGCATTTAAAGATAATCTGGTCGTGATTATGTCTGGGGGCATTGGAAAAAGATTACAACCCTTAACCAATGATACACCAAAGCCCATGTTAGCGATGGGAGAGAAGCCGTTATTAGAGTTGAATTTAGAAAAATTACGCGCCCAAGGATTTAGACGGTTTTGTTTCACCGTAGGTTATAAAGCTGAAGTGATAAAAGATCACTTTAAAGAAGGGGGTAATTGGAATGTTTCAATTGAATATATTCATGAAGAGACGCCCCTGGGAACGGCAGGAGGCTTGCATTATTTAGAGAAAAAGGAAACCCAACCCATTATTGTGATGAATGGGGATTTGTTAACCGCAGTGAATTTTAATAATCTTTTGAAGTTTCATAACAAAAATCGAGCAGATTGTACGGTTTGCGTTAGAGAATTTGAATATGCGCTGCCTTATGGTGTTATCGAAGTGAAAAATCATCGTGTGACCAGTATTAAAGAAAAACCCATATACAAGCATTTTGTCAATGCAGGGATCTATGTCATCAGCCCGGATTTACTCAAACATATTCCCAAAAATGAATATTATCTCATGACCTCATTTTTAGAAAAACTGATCTCTTTAAAATGCAAAGTGGAAGCTTTTCCTTTGATGGAATATTGGTCTGATATTGGTCAACCTATTGATTATGCAAAGACTTGCCAGGAATTTGAGGAATTTTTAATATGATGAATGCGATTAGGCCTAAGACGCTGGCGATTATTCCTGCGCGTAAAGGATCTAAGCGCTTGCCCGGTAAAAATATACTGCCCCTTAGCGGCAAACCCCTTATTGGGTGGACAGTTGCGCAAGCTTGCCAATGTCAATATTTTGATAAGATCATTGTCTCAACAGATTGCGACGAGATTGCGCGGGTAGCAACTACTTTTGGCGCAGAAGTACCCTTTATCAGACCTGCTGAATTAGCGCAAGATAAGAGTAGCTCTTATGGGGTAGTGGAGCATGCTTTAACTGCTCTTGACACACATTATGATGTTATCGCGCTCTTGGAGCCGACATCTCCTTTGCGTACAAAGCAAGATTTAAATCTAGCGATGCAGTTATTTATTGAAAATTATGCGAATTATGATGCTGTAATTAGTGTTGGAAAAATTGAACGAGAACATCCTGCCATCCTTAAAAAAATAGACCAAGCCAATACGCTTACCCCTTTTCGTTTTGTGGATGAAGGCGAAGTGTATTTTCCTTATGGTGTCATTTACGCGACAAAAGTGCAAAGTTTACTTGAAACAAAAACATTTTATCCCGCGAAAAGTTTGCCTTATAAAGTGGCAAGATGGCAGAATTTTGAAATTGATGATGCCATTGACTTTGCTTGTGTTGAGAAAATGATAGAAATGTATCAGGATCTTTTATGAAAATTGTGATATTTGGCCTTGGCTCAATGGGGAAACGTCGTGCTAGATGTTTAATGGCCATGGGCGAGCATGAAATTTATGGTTATGATGTGCGAGAAGACAGAGTCTTAGAAGCAAAGACCCTGGGAATACAATCTATGCAACAGCTTGAAGAGCTGCCGCTATCTGAAGCACAAGCTTATTTGATTTGCACCCCACCAGACAATCATGAATTTTATTTAATGCTTGCGCTAGAATATGCGAAACCTACTTTTGTTGAAGCAAGTGTCTTGCTTGGTAAACTTTCTGAAATTGATTTAGCAGCCAAAAAAGCAAAACTGTTGATTGCGCCTTCTTGTACTATGACCTTTCATCCGGCTATCAAGCAAATCAAAGCATGGATAGATAGTGGCCAATATGGCAAGGTGAGTAATTTTTCCTATCATTGTGGGCAATATTTACCGGATTGGCATCCGTGGGAAAAAGTCAGTGATTTTTATGTTTCTAATCCTTCAACGGGTGGGGCAAGAGAGATTGTTCCTTTTGAGCTCACCTGGATAGTGTCTGCTTTTGGCACACCGCAAAATGTGAGTGGCTTCTATGGGGAGACTATAGACGTGGGAGCACCCATAGCAGATAGCTATGCTATCGCTTTAGCTTTTGAGAAAGTCTTTGGTGTCATGATGGTTGATGTTAGCGCAAGATATGGTTTAAGAAATTTGACCCTGAATTTTGAAAGAGCGCAAGTGCAATGGCGTTGGGATGAAAATAAGATCCGCCTCTTTGATGCGCAAAGCAAAAATTGGCAAGAGGTGATGCTCGCACAAGGAAGCGCCGCTACTGGCTATAACCCTAACATTCATGAAAAGATGTATGAGGATGAGATGCGTGCTTTTCTTAAAGCAATATCAACACAATCTATTTTCCCCAATACCTTAGCAAAAGATATAGCGATTTTGCAGTTATTGCAGCAAATTGAAAAGGGGACGCTATGAAAACCTATAGAGACAGATTACATCATCTTATTCCAGGTGGCGCTCATACCTATTCTAGAGGAGATGATCAATTCCCGAGCAATGCACCATGCATTTTAGAAAAAGGGCACGGCGCTTATGTTTGGGATCCGCAAGGGAATAAATATTTGGACTACGGCATGGGGTTGCGCTCAGTGACGATTGGCTATGCCAATGAAAGAGTCAATCAAGCAGCAATGGCGCAAATGCAAAAGGGGATAAACCTGCCCCGCGCCTCAACCGTAGAATTAGAAGCGGCAGAGCTTTTGGTTGACCTGATACCCTCTGCAGATATGGTTAAATTTGCGAAAAATGGCTCAAATGTGACAACCGCTGCAGTGAAAATCGCCAGAGCCTATACGGGCAGAAAGTATATTTGCATGCCGAGGCAACATCCCTTTTTTTCCTTTGATGATTGGTTTATAGGAACAACGCCTATTACAAAAGGGATCCCGCAAGAGGTAAGCGGATTATCTTTGCTTTTTGATTATAATGATATCGACTCTCTAAAAAAGCTTTTTGCAGAATATCCTGGACAGATTGCGTGCGTTATTTTAGAGCCCGCTACTTTCGTTTCGCCCCACTCAGAATTTTTACAGCAAGTGCGCGCGCTTTGTACCAAGGAAGGGGCGTTGTGCATTTTTGATGAGATGATAACAGGCTTTCGCTGGCATTTATCGGGGGCTCAAGCCTTTTACGATGTTATCCCTGACTTATCGACCTTTGGTAAAGGCATGGCTAATGGCTTTCCTTTAGCGGCTTTGGTCGGGAAAAGAGAATTTATGGCATTAGGCGGCATTGGGGAGAGTCATCAAGAAAGAGTATTTTTACTTTCTACCACACATGGCGCGGAGATGGTCTCTTTAGGAGCCTTTATTGAGACGGTCAATGTGTATCGAGAATGGGATATCATTAATCATCTTTGGCAGTATGGTCAAAAATTGCAGGATGGGATCCAAGAGATCGTCTCTACTTTAGGTATCGAGCAATATTTTAGCTTGATGGGAACCCCTGCTTCGATGAATTATGTAACAAGAGGGCGCGAAGGTGAAATTTCTCTAGCATTTAGAACACTCTTTGCGCAAGAAATGATTAAAAATGGTGTGCTGATGCCGTGGATTGCGGTCAGTTATGCGCATCAACAGCCCGAATTAGACTATACCTTGCACGCAGTAGAAAAATCATTAAAGATTTATCAACAAGCTTTACAGGAAGGGGTTGAAAAATATCTGCAAGGTGATGTTATTAAACCCGTGTTTAGAAAATACAATTAAAGCGATTGCATGCATGAATTATTCAAAAATATTTTCCCTTGAGAACAAAACAGCGATTGTGACAGGGGGGGCTGGCATTTTAGGAAAAGAATTTTGTAGTGCTTTGGCCGAGCATGGGGCAAACGTTGCTGTGGTAGATTTAGAAATAGATAGTGCGGCAGATTTTGCAGAGACCTTGCGTCAAAAATGTGGGGTTAAAACGTTGGCTATCAGCTGTGATGTCGCTAATCCAGAATCCGTTCAGAACATGGTGAAAAAGGTAGTGGCGGAATTTGGTGAAATTAATATTTTGCATAACAATGCAGCGACTAAGTCAAAAGATCTCAAACAATATTTTCAGCCCTTTGAAGAATACAGTTTAGAAACCTGGCAAGACGTGATGTCGGTGAATATTAATGGGATGTTTTTGGTTGCGCAAAGTGTGGGCCGCTGTATGGTTTTGCAAGGCAAAGGCGGCAGCATTATTCAGACCGCTTCGATTTATGGCGTAGCAGCACCGGATAATAGCATTTATGAGAATGCTCGTTATTTGGACTGCAACATCAATACCCCTGCCGTTTATTCTGTTTCAAAATCAGCGGTTATAGGACTAACAAAATATCTTGCGACATACTGGGCCAAGAAAGGGATCAGGGTAAACAGCATTACGCCAGGTGGTGTGGAAAGTGGTCAGAACCAATCTTTTATTGATAATTATTCTAGACGCGTTCCGATGAATCGAATGGCAAAACGAGAAGAGATAGTGGGCGCTTTAATTTATTTAGCCTCTGAAGCTTCTAATTATGTAACCGGCCAAAATATTATCGTTGATGGCGGCCTAACTGTTTGGTAACTAAATCAAGGGGAGATCTGAAGAGATTAGTTTTAAGGTTAATGCTAAAATAATGCTGTCATTATCCTTTAATCTAGATTCAGCTACCGGGAAAAGTTATGTTAGAGTTAGTCAGCAACAATGTGACCCTCAAGGAATTTTCTGAGGAAAATCTCTATGATAAAAGATATTTTTCTTGGCTAAGAGATTTAGAAGTTGTAACCCCCCTCTATAGAACAGAATATTTAAAACCCATCGATTTTAAGTCCATTGAAGAATACGTCCAACATTTACTAAAAAGCCCTAATGATTGTTTTTTTGCTGTGTACTCTACTGATACCAAAGAATTTATTGGCACACACCGTATTGGTCATATCAACTGGCGAGCAGGGTTAGGGGATTTAGGCGTCATGATAGGCGATAAAACGCACTGGGGAAAAGGCATCGCGAGCAGCGTATTTAAGTTGAGTATTCCTTATTGTTTTAAAACATTAAGTTTAAGAAAATTAACCGGCGGCACGCCCAAAACCAATGTTGCAATGTGTAAATGTTTTGAAAAAAATGGTTTTATCTTAGAAGGGGTGAAACGTCAAGAGTTACTCATGAATGGCCAATATGTGGATCATATGCTTTATGGTCTTCTAAAAGAAGAAGTAAGTTTAGAAAAATGAAGATGATGGTCCTATTTTCTAAGTTGTTTAACAATTTTTCACGATCAATTAAAGAGATGGCAAATGAATATGCTTACCTTTTATTTTGTGATAAACAAAAGGGTTCTCAAAATATTCCCCCAGAAGATAAACGTTTTGTTGAGATAAATAAACAATATTGGCACAAAGCGCCCATTTCAGATAAAGCGGGCCTCATTTTGGTGGAGGGGTTTTTCGCAGACTCAGGCAATAATTATGTTTTACGTACGGGGATGTTAGCAAAAGCTATTCAATCTAAAACGCAATATGAACCCGTTGTTTTATTTGATAAGCCTGCCTTTAAATCTATTTCAGCTGCCAACAAATATGCCTCATTTGGGATCAAGCGATTCATTTATATTCGACCCGGGATTTCAAAAGCTTTGTCATATCTTCAAGCAGGATTTTATGCGCTAAAAAATTATATTTCTCTTAAAAATCCAGATGATTTATTAAAAATAAAACATCAAGGTATTTTACTTGGCGATCTGATTTATGATGACTTGATTAAGCTCAAAGATCATCAATATACTATCTCAAAAATAGATAGAGTTTGTCTGAAGTCAATCTTTCACGCCTTTTTCTTTTATTTTTCTTATTCGAAAATATTCAAAAAATATCCGGTTAAATTTTTAATTTGTACCCATCTGGTCTATGTGCAGTATGGTTTGTTTGCTCGCGTTGGTTTGCGAAATGGCGCCAAGATCATAGAAACCAATGATTTAATGGTAAATTATCTTGATGCCAAAGAATATCAAAACGACACAATTGCAGTAACTTATCATGTGGCCTGCAAGCACTATTTTAATAAATTGCTCAGCAACGCTCCTAACAAAGACGCTTTTGTCGCGTTTGCCGAAGAAAACCTCAAGGAAAGAATGGCAGGGTCGAATAAACAATACGATGCAAGATTGGCTTATAAAAATAAAACAATTTTAACCAAGCAAGCTCTCCAGGAAAGATTATCCATTCCAGCAAGTGATAAACCGTTTGTGGTTATTTTTTCGCATGTTTTTGCGGATGCACCTCATTGTTGTATCAACATGCTGTTTCGTGATTATTATGATTGGTTAACCCAAACCTTAAAACATATTGTTAAAATCAAGGCGGTGAATTGGTTAATTAAACCGCACCCCTCCGCAAAGTTATATGGTGAAGATGGGCTGGTGGAGTCCCTTGTTGAGTCCGCCGTATCTGGTTTAGAGAGAAATGTCTTTGTTTTTCCTAAAGAGGTAAGCACGAGTAACTTAGATCAAATTGCGGAAGCTATTGTCACTGTTAGTGGGACAGCCGGTATTGAATTTGGTTGTTTAGGGGTGCCGGTGATTTTAGCTGGGAGTCCTTTTTATGGGAATTATGGTTTTACTTTAGATCCTGCGTCTCGTGAAGAATATTTTTGCTTATTAGATAAAATACCGGCGATTCCTAAATTATCAGCGCAGCAAATCATGGAGGCGAAGGTAATGTATGGCGCTTATATTCGCTCTAAGGTTTTGGAAAGTAAGATTATTCCAGCGGAGGCACTAGATAATATCTGGGGTTATGGCGAGAGTGCTAAATCTGATGTTGTACAAGGGAATAAGTTAATAAATGACAAACTTACTCTAAACGATCCTAAAAACGAGGCCCAATATAGGCTGCTTTTAGAAAATTTAGGATAAGAAGATATGGGAGCACTCTATTCCTACAACCTGTTACAAATACTCAAAAAACCCTATCTTGTTTTAACGTATTTTACGAAATCAGTCAGATCTTATTTTTACAGTAAAACGGTTTTTTCATTGTTGATGATAAGAATGGTGAAAGAAAATCCTAAGAACATTCTGGTTTGTTCATTGGGCGCAATTACTTATAATATTCTGGCAAAAAATTACTTTTATAAAATTGGTTTTTTTTCGGGAGCAATTAAAAGAGAAGTGGATAATTATCGTTGTATAAATAAACAATATCCTGCTCTCACCCATCTATTACCTAAAATAAGTTATAACCGTTATGGTGTATTGGAATATATCAAGGTAGAAAAATATTTTCCCTTAGATGAAAAAGAAGGGATAAATTACGCTATTCGTATATTAGCTCAGCTCAGAGCCTATGGGCAAAAAACTAACTGTGCAAGCAGTCAATTTAAATATATTGCACAAGGACTAAAGTTGGTAGGTGTTTTATATGGTTTGCCTTTAAAAAATAAACTAGAGCGAGAGCTAAACAAAACGCTGGCACAACCTTGGACGATAGGCCCTATACATGGTGATTTTTATTTGGCAAATATACTAAAAGATGCAGAAAATAATCCAAAAATGATAGATCTAGATGAATTTTCGGCGAAAGGCCTGCAATCTCTGGATGCCTTTAATTTTATGCTTGATTTTTATGCGCGCGAAAATAAGACAACGTGGACCCAAGTCCTAGTTAAGCTCTTGCAATCGTCAGATGCGGGCGTTGTGCATGGCTTGGAAGATTATTTAGATTATAGTTTGCAAGAAGTGGCTTTGTTATACACATTGAATCGGCTAGGGTATGAAAATTATCACTATCATTTTTTATCGAATTCAGTGCGTGAAGAGTATATGTTTGTTAAAAATTTTTAGCGTAGGAAAGCAAAATCATGTTAAAAGAAAGAATTGCGCGCTTATTTAGAAATAACTGGGGTCTGAAGGTTAATTTAAGATATTTTCTATACCATCGCTATTGCAAGTTGCGCGCTGGCAATCTTAACCTCAAAGCGGCAGATAAAAAGGCAGTGCAAAAAGCTCACCAATCGGGTTTAGGAATCATCGGCTTGGCAGATGTCTCAGAGCTGAGTGCATTGGCTGCGCGATATTTCGATGATATGTCTATTCCTCATGGTTCTGCTTCTTTATCAAGAGATATCAGCGCATCGTTAGCGCAACCAGTTTATGAGTTGGTGCGTCAATTGCAAGGCCCAATCAGAGCTTACTATGGTTCTCATTTTAAGGTGAATTGGGTGGAGTTTCAGAAAATTGTGCCTGGTGTTCAACCCAAGGGCTCTTCTTTTAGTTATCACACAGATGATAGTCCTTATAAGTTAATTAAAGCTTTTGCTTACTTAACAGATACTTATAAAAATAATGGTGCGTTTCGAGCCTTTGATTATAAGTGGACAGATAAATTGATAAAGAAAGGGATATTGAAAACAAGCCAACCAGGTGCGATGCGTGATTCGTGTCAGCATTTAATCTCGAAAGAAGATGAAGAGAATCTAACTATCGTTGAAGGAAAGCAAGGCACCGCTTTTATTTTTGATAATAAATTAATCCATAAAGGAACCTTACCTTTAGAAGGGCAACGCATCCATATTTCCCTGGAAATTATGCCCGCTAGTCGAGACTTTACGTTTGAAGATATAAAGAGAGCGTGCTCACGAGAAATTACAGAATATTATACTTTACAGCCTTTTGCAGAAAATAATGCTATCGGATAAGAAAACAGTACACGAGGACAATGAAAGTGGAATTATTAGCGAATAAACAAAAACTTGAAGCAAAATATGGGCTACCGCATGAGGTCAAATTTTGCAAAATCTGTGTTATATCCAACCAACGGCCAAACTCTGCCGTGGAATTTAAGCACACCATACAAAGTAAAAAAAATACAATTCATATTAGCGATGAGGGCATGTGTGATGCTTGTCGATTTGCACAAGAAAAGAAAAAAATAAATTGGGAAGAAAGAGAAGCGGCGTTGTGGGATTTATGTGACAGGTTCAGAGGAGATGGCACGTATTATGATTGTTTAGTGCCTGGCTCTGGCGGCAAAGATAGTTTTTATGCCTCACATATTTTAAAACATAAATTCAAAATGCGCCCATTAACAGTGACCTGGGCACCTCATATTTATACCACTTGGGGTTGGCAGAATTTTCAAGCTTGGATCAAAGCCGGTTTTGATAACTATCTGATGACGCCAAACGGCCGAGTACACAGATTGCTGACTCGTCTGGCGGTTGATAATCTTTTTCATCCGTTTCAAGCTTTTATTTTAGGGCAAAAAAATCTTGCACCCAAAATGTCTAAATTGTTTAACATTCCACTCGTGTTTTTTGGTGAGTCGGAAGCAGAATATGGTAATCCTATAGCGGATACCAAAAGCTCATTAAGAGATAAGAGTTTTTATACTTATAATCATTTGGATGAATTATTTTTAGGCGGCGTTTCTGTTGATAAGTTAATACAGGATTATGGTTTAGAGCAATATGAATTAGAGCCCTACTTACCTTTGAGCCCAACTTTGATTGAACAAAGTAATACGGAAGTCCATTATTTGGGATATTACTTAAAATGGCATCCACAAAGTTGTTATTATTATGCGGTTGAAAATGGTGGCTTTCAAGCTTGCCCGGAAAGAACGACAGGCACCTACAGCAAATATAACAGTATTGACGATAGAATCGATGATTTTCACTACTATACAACTTTCGTTAAATTTGGCATTGGCCGCGCAACCTATGATGCTTCACAAGAAATTCGCTCTGGCGATATTTTGCGAGAAGAAGGTGTCGCGCTCGTTAAAAAATATGATGGTGAATATCCAGAGAGATTCAGTGAGGAAATATTTCAATATTTGAGTATTCCCGAAAGTGAATTTCCAGTTGCGGTAAAGCATTTTAAACAACCAACAATGACAAGAGACTATTTTGATGCGCTAGCAGATGATTTTAGATCGCCCCATCTTTGGAAAAAGGAAAATGGGGTATGGCGTTTGCGGCACACAGTTTATTAAAGGATGTTTTGATTGTCAGTCTTTGGGGAGCTGCAATACGCGCTCTATGCGTTTATCTGGAATGAGCCACATAATGGCCACGAACACATAGAGTGCTTGAGAAATCCATTGGTGAAAAAATGCCATCGCTATGCCGATGGCATAAAAGAAGATGGATAAGTTTCCTTTGAAATCTTTGCCGATAGCGCGTGCCATAAGAGAAGATTTGCCTTCCGTTAGAATGATCATTCTTTCCAGTATTTCATAAGCGATAGCCGCCATCATTAATACGACACCATAAATTGCAGTCGGTAATGGTGCAAAATGGTTTTCCCCCATCCAACCTGTAACAAAAGGAAACAGGGATAGCCAAAATAGCAAATGCAGATTTGCCCATAAGACACGCCCAGAGACTTTTTCAGTCGCATGAAACATGTGGTGATGATTGTTCCAGTAGATGCCAATGTAGACGAAACTTAATGCATAGCAAATAAATACAGGGAGTAATGGCCGCAGTGCAGCTAAGTTCTCACTTTGCGGCACCTTGAGCTCTAATACCATGATAGTGATGATAATAGCCAATACACCATCACTAAAAGCTTCTAGACGATTTGTTCCCATGTTTTCACTTGTTATCTAGCGGTACGCTTACTTTATTATAACTGAATCAATGATAAACTTTTTTTCAGCCGTATTGTTCTAAATAAATAACCAGTTTTCTGCGCAAAAGTTGTTGTAGCGTATTATTCTTAAAAAACCTCCCATAAATAACTGTTGCAGAACTTATGACAGATAATCTTAGTGTTTATATTGCTCTCAGCCAAGAGCAACTGTTAGAAAAGATTAATAGTTCTAGAGAGGGGTTGAGCAATGCCCAAGCACAGCAACGATTAAAACAGTTTGGTTATAATGAAGTTGAAAAGCTGCGTAAAAGATCACTCATTGTCGAATCGTTAGTTCGATCAGTTAATCCTTTAGTATTTATTTTATTGCTTTCAGCTCTTGTTTCTAGTTTAACAGGAGAAGCTTCAAGCGGTATCATCATTTCAATCATTGTGTTCTTGAGTATTGTTATTGATTATGTACAAAGTCATCGTTCCTTTTTGGCTATCGAGCGATTACGTATACAAGTGGCGCATACAGCCACCGTATTTCGAGATAAGATCTGGAAAGAATTATTAACGCGGGAATTAGTTCCTGGTGACATTATTCAATTGAATGCAGGTGATATGGTTCCTGCAGATTCAATTTTATTAACCGCTAATGATTTGCATGTGCAACAAGCAGCCTTGACAGGAGAATCCCTACCGATTGAAAAAGAGATCTCTTTGGATGGTCTGAAAACGCAAAATCCTTTTGAAGCTACTAACGTGGTTTTTTGTGGATCATCCATTGTCAGTGGTAAGGCAACGGCACTTGTAGTCACAACTGGACTCAATACTGAGTTTGGTCAAATTGAAAAAGATTTAACTAAACATGCTCCCCCCACAGAATTTGAACTCGGGATTGTTCGTTTTGGGTTATTCATAAGTAAAACGATTATGTTCTTAGTTTTATTTGTCTTTTTAGTATGCATTTATCTTAAACGTAATCTTATGGAATCTTTACTATTTTCTGTTGCATTGGCGGTGGGGCTAACACCCGAATTTTTGCCGATGATTACCACGGTAACCCTGGCAACGGGTGCTGTGCGGATGTCTAAATTAAAAGTTATCGTCAAAAATTTAGCTTCAATACAGAACTTTGGAAGCATAGATATTCTATGCAGTGATAAAACGGGCACATTGACAACGGGTAGCATGTCTTTGGTTCAATACTTGAGTGTAGAAGGGAAATCTTCTGAAAGAACCCTTTTATACGCATACCTAAACAGTTTATATCAAAGTGAAATAACAAAACCAATTAATGAAGCCATTTTACAGCATGTGAATATTAATCCCATCGATATTGCTGTGTTGCAGCATGCACATCCAGACGTTAATCCTTATCATAAAATAGACGAAATTCCCTTTGATTTCGAACGTCGTTGTTCCAGCGTAGTGGTCGAACAGCAAGGAAACCGTATTCTAATTAGCAAAGGCGCACCTGAAAGTATATTACCACTTTGTGTTAGTTATGATAGCGATGAAAAATCGTTACCATTAGATCAATCTGTTAAGGGGCAATGCGTAAAGCTGTATGAGTCTTTAAACAGTAAAGGCTATCGACTGTTAGCAATTGGTTATCGTCAACTCCCTCAGCAAAGCGCCTATCACGTCAATGACGAAACCAATTTAATCTTATCAGGATTTTTAGTATTTTCTGATCCGGTGCAGCCTGAAGTCGCTAATGTTGTTAAAGATTTAGCCGCGGCAGGTGTCAGTATGAAAATTCTTACGGGTGATAATGAATTAGTAGCTAGCACAATTTGTCAACAAGTTGGCATTAGTACTGACCAAATCTTGCTTGGAGAGCAAATTGAGAAGATGACGTTACAAGAATTAATGCTAAAAGCAGAGAGTTGTCAGCTCTTTGCTCGCGTAAAACCGAGCCAAAAGCAGCAGATCATCGCTGCTTTGCGTCAGCGTGGCCATGTCGTGGGGTATATGGGGGATGGGATCAACGATGCTCCTTCTTTGCATACCGCAGATGTCGGGATATCTGTTGCCGGAGCTGTAGATGTCGCAAAAGAATCTGCAAGTATTATTTTACTTGAAAACAATTTGCAGGTTCTTCTCAATGGGATCTTAGAAGGACGGAAAGCTTTTGGTAATATTATGAAATATTTAATGATGGGTACAAGTTCAAATTTTGGCAACATGTTCAGTATGGCAGGCGCAGTAGTATTTTTAACATTCCTACCGATGTTACCTATGCAAATTCTGCTAAATAATTTGCTCTATGATATCTCGCAACTCAGCATACCCACTGATAGAGTGGATGACAAGTTCATTCGTAAACCACGTCATTGGGATATTGATATTATACGAAAATTTATGTTCTATATAGGACCTATTAGCTCAATTTTCGATTTTTTAACTTTCTATGTGATGATAAAAGTTTTTTCTTCTTCAGAAACGCTATTTCATACGGGTTGGTTTGTCGAGTCGCTCGCCACGCAAACTTTAGTGATATTTGTGATTCGAACTGCTGGATCGCCCTTTAAAAATCTTCCTAGCCTACCACTTTTAATTAGTGTCATCAGCATCGTACTGATTGGCGTATTCTTACCCTTCAGTGTTTTTGCTCCATTACTTGGTTTTGTGCCACTACCTCTTAACTATTTTATTTTTCTAGTCTTGGCAACTGGAATATATCTAGCAATGGTGCAAGTAGTTAAGAATAAATTGATGTGGAAATGGATTTAACCATTAACTGTATTAAAAATTAAGGGTTATTTTTTGGAGGAACCTCAGTCTTGCCTTGAGATTGATTTTGACACTTTTGAGTGCTGCAAAACAGCGATTTTAATTTAGCTTTGAAAGAGTTAAAATACAGCTTAATGGTTAGCATCCCACCGATGAGTGAAGCTAAAAGCATTTGTAGAAGAAAGCTGCCTGAGCCAGGATCAATATAAGCATGGGCACAAGGGGCGAAGGCAAATAGTGATAATAGTAGGCAAACGACAGTTGCTTTCATAGATAATCCTTTTCAAGAGAATTTTTTGCTGTCATATCTAACCATAAAATTTCATGAGATGAAAGTATTCAAATTTTATGTTGGGCGACTTGGTAAAATTTAAAGAGGTCAATATTTCAATGCAAACAAAAGTAACAAATTCAAGATGGTTGGTATGGGCAACGCTAGGCATTCTCATTTTTCAGTTTGTTGCTGATTTTATTGCGTTTAATTATTACCAAGCTTCCTTTTCGTTAATAAGATGTATCTGTTACTTTTTGATCATTTTTGTCTTGGCTTTGGGCTTAGTTTCTGTCGGTAAAAAGCTAATTGGCAAAAAATATGAATTAGCGCTTGCCTTTACTATTGGTTTTTGTCTTTTATTTATATTTGACAACTACGTTGTGGAAGCGACATTACGTACGCTAATGGGTGAACATTTTCGTTTTAGGTTTGTCATTTTGGCAGATGGTTTGGCTATTCTCTTATTTTCGGGATTAGCTTTTCTTATCAGCCAATTTAAAACGTTTTCTTACGCGTTTTTGGGCACCTTATTCTGTATGAGTCTTTTTAATTTATTTTCAATTGAAAATCAGGCAGTTCGATATGAAGCACTCGATGTAAAAGAATATACCAGCTTCGCCAAAACCTCAGATTCTTCTCTAAAAAATAAACCGAATGTTTATTATCTTGTACCCGACGCTTTTACTGGTACAGAAATGTTTAACCAACTTTCTGATATTAAGTTATCAATAGATAAAGATTTAGAAAAAAGAGGGTTTCGGGTTATTCATAACGCTTATGCCAATGCCTCTGCCACTTTATTATCTTTACCGCAGGTGTACTCCATGAATTACCTGTTTAAAGAAGGTGATGTGATTAATGGCAAAAAATTGACAGAATTAGGAAATTTGTATCAGCAAGAAAGTCCTGTGACGAGGGAGTTTCGGCGCCGTGGTTATAAATTCTATCGTTTAGCTGATGCTATGACTGGGCATTGCTTTGGCACGGAAGATAAGTGCATTCGAAAGCTAAGTTTACTGACTACACAAGATATCGTGTTTATGAATCGCACCTTAATCCCAAGTGTGTTGGCGCATAAATTATGGTGGTCTAAAGGCTTAATCCCAGGGCAAATGGAGATGCATGAATTTATTCCCTTTTTACCTTCTGCTGCCGATGGCCCGTTGTTTTTGATTGGACATTTTGCATTGCCTCATAATCCTTACCGGTTTGATAAGGAGTGTAAATCCTTGGGTTATGCTTCTGTTTTTACTTCAATTCAAGCCTATTTTGATAGCAAGCCTGGAAAGGATAGATTTAATCTCCATCAAGGACAAAGCCTTTGTGCAGAAAAATTACTCACAAAGCTTATCGATGGCATTAAAGAAAGAGATCCGCATGCCATCATTATTGTGCAAGCGGATCATGGCTCTCAATGTTTTTTTGATCCCGAGCTGTTGCATTTTGAAGAGTTGACTAAAAATAATTTATATGAAAATTTTAATATTCTTTACGCTTTTCATGGTCCAGAGAGTCTTACGAAACAACTCTATGATGGTTTCTCTCCGGTTAATACTTTTCGGTTAGTCTTTGCCTGGCTGGACGGTCAAGAGCCTGAGTTACTAAAACATCGTTCATTTTATGGTGTCATCCATAAAAAGGTATTAGAAGAAAACAAAGCACGTTATGTGATGAAAGAGTGGTTTGATGCGCCAGTGCCAAATAAAGCAGCAGGCTAGAATTTACGATGTGTAAAGAGGTATTTTCATGACTTCTACTGATTTTAGTTGGGATTTAGGCTCTTTTAGAGATCCAGCTGGTGGAGTATTTTTTTCTAACGGATCTGTCTTTCGCTCGATGTCGGAAGAGGTGAGAGAGGAGGTCAACAAGCTGTTTGATTCCTATTTTTTTCAAAAGCTCATGGGCGCAGGGGATGTTATTCAAAGTCATTTGATTAAAAATACATTTGATATACCTGGTGAGACTATCATCCAGCATGAGAACATCCCCTTTATAAGTTACCCCTTTGAGTGGTCATTTAGCATGCTCAAGGATGCAGCTTTATCGACTTTGAATCTTCTTAAGACATGTATTCAAAATGGTTTTATTTTAAAAGACGGTACGGCTTGGAATTTGACTTATTATCAGGGAAAAATGGTTTTTTTTGATATTTTGTCTATAGAGAGCTATCAAGAAGGGCAAGCTTGGAATGGCTATCAACAATTTTGCCAAGAATTTCTCTATCCTTTGCTTTTAAAAGCACATAAAAACCTTAATTTTAATGATTATTTTAAAGGGTCATTATGTGGCATTGATATAAAACTCATGGATAAAATATTTCATTTAAGAGATATTTTCAAGCCAGGTGTTTTCAAGCATGTCTATTTAAACGCACGAT
Organism: uncultured Gammaproteobacteria bacterium; assembly: GCA_963803015.1. Lineage (GTDB taxonomy): Bacteria > Pseudomonadota > Gammaproteobacteria > Berkiellales > Berkiellaceae > Berkiella. Next base: position 520,481 of record CAWDKV010000003.1, read on the forward strand.
TGACCAGCAATAAAAAAATAAATGCTTCTACTATAAATAAAAAATATAAGCTTTCTCAATTTGCGTTGCTTGCTTTGGTAGAAGACTTGTTAAGCATTGTGCAAAAATTGGATTATCGTTCGAATCATTCTGTTTGGATTGATTATGCGAGCAATAATACTTATACCGCCCAAGATGAAAACGAGAAGGTAGATTTTGTTAAAGCATTTTTATCCACTTTGCCAAATCATTCTAATATTGTTGATTTGGGCTGTAACACGGGAAAATATTCTTTTATAGCAAGTCAAGATCATGAGGTTGTGGCTTGCGATCTGGATACAGATTGCATTGATGATATTTATAAAAAGATGAGTAAGGAACAAAATAAATCAATCACGCCGCTCGTCTTGAATCTAATGAACCCAAGCGCTAATGCGGGCTGGGGCTTAACTGAACGCAAGTCCATTTTTGAGCGCATTAAAGCAGATGGATTTTTATCTTTAGCACTTATTCATCATTTATGTATAGCTAATAACATTCCTATTGAGCATTACATTAAATTTTTACATCAAACAGCACCAGCTGGTGTTTTGGAATGGGTTGAAAAAGAGGACCCGATGGTGAAATTTTTATTGCGCAACCGAAAAGATATTTTCTCCAATTACCATTGGGACTATTTTGCCCAAACAGTGAATAAATATTTTCATATAAAAGACATCAAAGTGCTCAACGGCGGCCATAGAAAGCTCTGTTGGCTTGAAAGAAAAGAGTTGCTCTAAAAGCTGCTCGCAATTTTTTGTAAAAATTTGAATAAATTGACACCGCTTTTTTCGGGATGAAACTGGCAACCTATAATATTATCTTTCATCACCATGGCATGAATAACCTTGTCATGGTAAAGCGACGTGGCTAAGAGATGGCTCGTGTTTTCAGGTTCCGGATGGTAGGAATGAACAAAATAAGCATATTTCCCTTCAAGTGAATCACTTGTAAGAAAATCCTGCGCTGCGATGTGTTGTTGATTCAGGATTAATTTTGACCAGCCAATGTGCGGCACTTTAAATTGAGAATGTTCGGGTACAATTTTTACCACCTTACCGGGTATCAAGCCCAGACCTGGTGTCATGCCATTTTCTTCGCTAGTGTCAAAAAATAATTGCATGCCAAGACAAATACCCAAGAGGGGCTTGCCAGTTTGGGCATGGCTTTTTAGAGGTTCAGCAAGTTCTTTCTCGATAAGTTGCTGCATCCCTTTTTGCATAGCACCCACACCAGGCAAAACGAGAAATTCGGCTTTGGCAATTTGTGCCGGCGTGGTCACAATCTCAACTTCAAAATCCAGATGCGTGAATATTTGCGCGACACTAAAAATATTGCCTAAGCCATAATTTACGACAGAAATCTTTTTAGCCACTTAGCACCTCACCTCAAAATCAAGCCTTAAAAGTTCTTGCCGAATGGTCTCTAACTGTAGAACGTTATAATGTAAAAGATTGGCTATTGCGATAGCATCGACTGCGGTTTGTTCAATTAAGTCTGTCATATCAGCAAGTTTTCCCATGCCACCAGATGCGATGACCGGTATTTTTGCAATTTGCATCACTGCGTGTACCAGCGCAATATCAAACCCTTTTTTGGTACCTTCTTTGTCGACAGAAGTTAATAATATTTCTCCTGCGCCGAGATCTTGGGCTTTTTTTACCCATTCTATGACATCTATACCCGTCTTTTCACGGCCATTATCGATATAACATTCCCATTGATTGCTTGCAATTTGTTTGGCTTCAATCGATAACACAACACATTGCGTGCCAAAGTGGGTAGCGATTTCTGTGATAAGGGAGGGGTTTTTAATCGCTGCCGTATTAATGGCTAATTTATCTGCGCCACTCAAAAGTGCTGAGCGAGCGTCTTCAATAGTTCTAATGCCGCCGCCAACGGTGAAAGGAATAAAGATTTCTTGTGCGGTTTTTTTAACGATATCTAGAATATTATTTCGTTCATAAAGGCTTGCCACAGAATCAACATAGATGAGTTCATCAGCACCATCAGCGAAATATTTTTGCGCAAATAGGGTCGGAGGACCTAATACGCGTAATCCCTCAAGGTGAACGCCCTTGATAAGATTTGGCCCTTTTATATCTAAGCGGGGAATAATCCTTATTTTACGCATGACAAATACATACTATGATAAAATCACCAGTTGCGCAGTTTATCATGGTGTGAGCAATCAACGCTATTTAGGTCCTCTGCGCAGCAACATTTTCAGTTAGTTGACAGGTAGGTCATGAAAACACTTTTTATTATACCGAGAGAAAAGGATGTCGCTCTAGGTGAGGGTCATTTTCGCACAGAAAATACAATTAAAGCTTTAGAACACTTAACGGATTTACATATCCTCTCTCTTGCGCCCCGCAAAATTATTCGGGATGAAAAACAACAGGGCCGAACTTTCGCGTTTTACAAAAAATTTTTGCTCAATGATGCAAAATTTATTGTGCATTATGCCAAAAAGCAGGATATTAATGTCATTTGGTTTCATGATGGGCATCTTTGTTACGCATTGATTAAACAAGTGCGCGCTTTAGTTAAAGATTTAAGATTAATAGCCGAGATTACGAGCGTGCCTTCAAGAAAAATGTTTCGTGAATTACCCTTTAAAGTGGGTAAAGGAAAAGATAAGAAAATCATTTCCCAGCTGATTAAAAAAGAAGAGGAAGAAAAGTCATTTGTCACTTTATGTGATGTGGTTACAGCAAGTTCGGAATTTGAGGTCAACTATTATAGAAATTTAACCCAGCAAAGAGAAAAAATTGCGTTGTTTTCTCAAGTTGTCGATATTCAAAATTATTCTAAAGGGGCTATTCAATCTTTGAAGAAACCCGCTTTATATATTGTTGGATCTTACGGCCCTGGAATAGAGGGTATGAGTTGGTCTACAAAATGGCTTTTCGAAGAAGTGCTGCCATTAGTCAAAAAGAAGCTGTTTCCTTTTCATTGTTATATAGCATGCCAGTCAGACAACACGACAGAAACAGAGTATATTACTTTTATCGGAAAAGAGGATAGCGCTCTAACATATTTGCAGAATAGTGATGTAGCTTTAATTCCTTTGCAATTTGTACCTGGAAATGCGCTGAATTTGTTACAGGCAGCAGGCTGCAACATTCCTATAGTCTCGACCACACTAGGGGCTCTGGGGCCTCCTGTTGAGGCAAATCAACACATTATGATAGCTGACACTGCAGAAGAATTTACTAATGCCATTATAAAATTGATTGAAGATAAACCATTTGCTAGATATATTGCTGAAAAGTGTTATCAGCTCGTTAATCAGCAGTTTGGGCTAGAGCGTTTAAAAAATGAAGCCAAAGAGATCTTGTCTAGGATGACCATATGATTGAAAAAATTGAACACCAAGATAAGTTAATCGCCCTTATCATTCGTCATAGCTTTTCAAAACCGGGGATTTCTTTTTTTACCCCTAATGAGTATTCCCAGCAATTGGCTTATATGCAGCATCCTAAAGGCAAAGAGATTGCGCCCCATGTGCATAATCCAGTTCCAAGAGAGATAACCTACACACAAGAAGTATTATGTATCAAATCAGGTAAAGTGCGGGTCGATTTTTATGCTGAAAATAAGCAATATTTAGAGAGTAGAATGTTAGCTGCAGGTGATGTCATTCTCTTAGCCACTGGTGGCCATGGTTTTGAAGTGATGGAAGATTTAGAAATGATCGAAATTAAACAAGGTCCTTATACCGGTCTTGAAGATAAAACCCGTTTTGATGCCGTTGCAAAACAAGAAATAATTTTAAAGTGATCCTATGAAATCTTTTATTCCCGTGAATACTCCTCTTTTAGATGGTAATGAAAAAAAATACTTAAATGAATGCATAGATTCAGGTTGGATCTCTTCAGAAGGCCCTTTTGTCACCGCTTTAGAAGAAAATTTTGCTAAACGGGTGGATCGGCAATTTGGGATTGCGGTGTGTAATGGAACAGTCGCTTTAGATCTTGCTTTAAAAGCGTTAGATATTGGAGAAAATGATGAGGTCATTTTACCGACCTTTACCATTGTATCTTGTGCTTTGGCAGTTGTGCGTGCCGGTGCTCGCCCTGTTTTAGTGGATAGTTTTCCTGATACGTGGAATATGGATGTCTCGCAGATTGAGGCGAAAATAACCGCTAAAACCAAAGCGATTATGGCAGTGCATCTTTATGGCTTGCCAGCTGAAATGAATGCGATTTTAGCCTTAGCCAAAAAGTATCAATTAAAAGTGATTGAAGATGCTGCGCAAATGCATGGACAAACCTATGAAAATAGACCTTGCGGCAGCTTTGGTGATATTAGCACCTTTAGTTTCTATCCTAATAAGTTAATAACCACTGGCGAAGGCGGCATGGTGATGACCAATGATCCTATCCTCGCTGAAAAGTGTCGCACATTAAGAAATTTAGCCCATCACCCTAAGCAACGCTTTTATCATGAAGAGATGGGGTGGAATTTTAGAATGAGTAATCTCCAAGCGGCAGTGGGTGTGGCGCAACTAGAAAGGCTCGATGCCTTCCTTATTAAAAAGAGAAAAATGGGCGCAATGTATTCAGCGCTTCTCGCAGGGCAAACAGTAGATCTACCCATCGCGCAAACGCCTTATGCTGAAAATGCTTATTGGGTGTATGGCGTGGTGTTAAAAGGGGAAGGATGTTTGGCAAGCGATATAATGTCAAAGCTTGCGCAGTATGGCATTGGCACGCGCGCTTTCTTTTATCCTATGCACTTGCAGCCGGTTTTTCACAAACTGGGGTTATTTCAAGGCGAAAGTTATCCTATTGCGGAAAAATTAGCGCAAAAGGGTTTTTATCTGCCAAGCGGTTTAGGCTTAACTGAAAATGAAATTGTCACCGTGTCGGATAACTTGAAACAAATTTTAAGAAATTAAGCCATGATAAAAAGAATAATCAATTACATTCAAACGACACGAAATTTACAACGGGTGAATTTAGGTTTATCTCGCGCTGCAACGACAAGTCATTTGCGAATACTTGATGACGTTTATCCTCCGACATGGGAGTTTAGTGGTTTTAGCCAAAATGGTGAAGATGGCATCATCGATTTTTTACTGCAAAAATTGTTAAGGAAAAATCGCTATTTTGTTGAAATCGGCTCAGCAGATGGTTTGGAAAATAATACGGCATGGTTAGCCATTGGTAAAAAATTCTCCGGTTTAATGATAGAAGGGGATCCCAAATTGGCGCTGCGGTTAAAAAAATCGATAGGTGCTTTTAATTTGGGCGTGGAAGGCTTGCAGGCTTTTGTTACTAGGGAAAATAGTGCTGACATTTTGCAAAAGATGCTTTTTACTGAGCCCGATCTGTTTTCACTTGATATTGACGGCAATGACTATTACATTCTTGAAGCTTTGCTTACAAATGGCTTTAAACCAAAAATCATTGTTGTAGAATATAATTCTGCTTTTGGCCCAGATAACGCCATTACTATTCCTTATCAAAAAGAGTTTAATTATCTAAGCGCTCACCCATCAGGGTTATATTATGGCGTATCGATTAGTGCTTGGCACAAATTACTAGAACGCTTTCATTATCAGTTTGTGACAGTGGATTCTAATGGTGTGAATGCTTTTTATGTCGATCCGAACCTGTTCAAAACCCCCTTTTTGCAAGAAATTAAACCGCTTGTTTTCGCCGAAAATTTTTATCAATTCCAAAAATACAAGCAGCCCTGGCAAACGCAGTTCAAACTTATTGAAAAAATGCCTTTTGAGGTAGTCAATTAATGGATGTTTTCCAAGATTATGCTAAATATTATGATTTGCTTTACCAAGATAAAGATTATCAAGGCGAAGCAGATTTTATTGATAAGCTTCTAACGACATTTAATCATGACAAGCCTAGTAGGCTATTAGAATTGGGGAGCGGCACAGGTAAACACGCATTGGCTCTTGCCAAAAAAGGCTATGAAATCGACGCTATTGATATCAGTCCTACTATGTTAGAGATAGCAGGAAATTTATTGCGTGATTCAGAAGTTGCCAATAAAGTAAGCTTTCAACTAGGAGATGTCCGTCATCTTAACTTAAATAAAAAATATGATGCTGCCATTTCATTATTTCATGTTTTAAGCTATCAAGTGACACAACAGGATTTAATGGCAATGTTTTCAACGGTCAAAAAGCATGTTGAACCAGGTGGCATTTTCATCTTTGATTGTTGGTATGGTCCAGCGGTTTTAGATCAAAAGCCGACAGTGCGTTATAAAACTTTGAAAAATGCCGATTTGCAGATTGAGCGTGTGGCAGAGCCAACGTTAGATGTCAATACGAATACCGTCAAAGTGCATTATCATTTATACATCAAAGAAAAAGAAAAGCCGTACATCAAAATGGAAGAAACCCATTTGATGCGTTATCTTTTTTTACCAGAAATAGAGCAGCTATGTGCGCAATTTGGCATGACTTTGCTCTCTCATTTTGAATGGTTAACAGAGCAGCCTTTAAGTGAAAAGACTTGGGGCGCTTGTTTTGTGGTTCGGGTATGAAGAAAATTGGCATATATTTACAAGCAGGTCCTGCTTGTGGCGGGGCTTATCAATATAACCGGATCATAGTAGATGCCTTATCTACACTTCCCCAAGAGAAGTTTTCACTATTCGCACTTTATGGTACTTCTCATTGGGCTGAAAAATTAGCGAAAAAAAACATTCCTGCAAAAGAAGCCAAAACACCTTTTTTCTGGCAAAAGGGAATGGGGTTGTGGCGCAGATTAAAATTACCGCTTAGTCTTTGGCGAAATCATATCGCCCAGCACCATCCTTTAATGAAAGCGATGATCGAGGCAAAATGCGATATTTGGATTTTTCCTACTCAAGATGCTTATGCTTACTGGATGCCAGTTCCTGCGCTAGGTGTTGTGCATGATCTGATGCACCGTTATGAGGCAAGGTTTCCGGAAGTAGGGAATAAAAAAGAATTTGCTGTGCGCGAATTTCATTATCAAAACACCTGCCAATTTAGTCAAGGCGTTTTGGTGGATTCTCCTTTAGGGAAAGAACAACTGATAGAGAGTTATCAGATTAAAGAAGAAAAATGTCACGTCTTGCCTTATATTGCGCCACCTTCTATAACAGAAAAATCATTAATCGATTTTGAAAAAAAATATAAATTGCCACCTAAATTTTTCTTTTATCCAGCGCAATTTTGGCAACATAAAAATCATGATAATTTGCTAAGAGCATTACAGGAATGTAAAAAAACGATTCCAGATGTGCAGCTGATATTGGTTGGTAGTCCAAAAAACCATTATCAAGTGGTTTTAAATTTAATCAATGAATTAAAACTACAAGACAATGTTAAAATTTTGGGATTAGTCGAAGATGAAGCCATTCCTGAATTTTATCGCCGTGCTCGCGCCTTAATCATGCCAACCTATTTTGGACCAACAAACATTCCCCCTCTTGAGGCTTTTGCCTGGGATTGCCCCGTTGCGATTTCTGGGATTTATGGCATGAAAGCGCAACTTCAAGATGCTGCACTTTACTTTGATCCACATTCGGCTAAAGAGATAAGTAATAGTATGCTAGCGCTTTGGGAAAATGATGCTTTGTGTCAGACTCTGATTGAAAAAGGGCGAGCGCATCACCGACAATGGAATTTTGCGCATTTTTCAGCAGTGCTTGAAAGCATTTTACTTCAACAAACCGGGCAGCTGCTTTAATTATTTAAGTCGTTAAAAACGCATCCAATGTGTCGGGAAGCTGCGTTGCCAAAATACTGAAGCGCCTTCAGTATCATTATTTTTGACGCGATTGTTGGTTTCGCTGATTAAACGAGAAGCCCCTTTTTTACACCAATTTCCAGCAAATACTTTCTCGAGCACATTTTTTAACTGATAAATGGGATCTGTTCCGCCTAAGATATTTAGGGTTTCTATTGCTTGTTTTTCTTCAGCGCCCACAGTGGCAAGATGGGCATCAAAGGCCTCTTTTGCCACCGTTAAATTTTCAGCAAAATGGGGGTTATCTTGTGGTTGCAATAGAGCCAAAGCGAGATTGTCAAGTTTGTCGATACTGGTGACAGATATTTTTCCTTGTTTCTTGTTTACATACTCTTCTTTATGCGTTTGCAAAAATGCGGCTAATTGAGGGAATTTTTTTCCTTTAACTAAGAGATGCTCTTCTAATCGTAGAAAATCTTCTGCATCCAACATGGTGCGTTCTCGGAAGTGATAATTTTGAAGACCATTGATGTCGACATTTTTTTCAAGTTGCGCTATATCAAAAGCATGGTTAGAAGAAGATAAAAACAATTGATCTAAAGGGATTTCCTCCACAGGTGTCGTGTCAATATCTTCTTTATTATTAAATGTATTAATGCCGCGACGAATCAGTTTTAATTGAATATGGGAAATCAATTTATCAATCTTGTTCGCGATGAGAGTCCGCAGCGGCGAAAAAGAGCCTTCTACATAGGCCATCGAGAAAACAAGGGCTATCGCTCCTATTAACGGAAAAGAAGCGGTTGTTGTCAGGGCGAGCCAAGGTTCAATATAGGGTAAAGTTAAGACAAGTGCTTCTAGTGTAAATTCAATGTACAAGGCCGCTGAAGCAATCATGCTTGTCACGCCACCGCTCAAAATACCGAGCAGGATTGCAAGACTGATCAAGCCATTGGTAATTGTAGGCAGCGAGAAAATAACAAAAAGTCTAACTAAGGCATTCATTGCCAATACTTGGAAGATATGGCCGAGAAAGAAAGGGTATTTTCCGGGGTCAGCCTGTTGCAGCGCTAAACCGAGAGCTAACAAAGGAGCAAGCGTGATACTTCCTATTCCTTTTAGGATATTGAGTGGCACTAGCAAAATACTTCTACCAACAGTCCAAAAGGCGCGATCGGTGCGTTCTGGTAAATCGGGTATTTCAGTCAGGATATCGGATAATGTATTCCAGGTATGCAGCGCTATGGTGAAGGGCAGGCAGAGTGTGACTGCTAAAATATCTTCAATGATATTACTAATATAGAGGTGGTAGCGCAAAAAGCGCTGAGAGTAACTAACCATAGAATTCCCATACAACCTGGAATAATAAACCGCAAAATTTAACTTAATAACATATGAAAGTCAACGATATAAGTTATCAAACTAATTTTTGCGTTGCTGCAGGCTTTATTAAAGACCGTCCTCTGCTCTAGCTCTGTACCCGCATTAACTTGCCTTCATTTTAGATGAGCCAGCAGTGATTTTTACTTTTTCCTGCTGTTTTATTTGTTCATCAAGTAGTCTTCGATTTGTGGAAAATTCTATCGTATTTCTATAAGCAGCACAGATATTTTCATAGGTAGAAACTCCCAGCATAACAGCAGGGGCAGCAACGGCTTCTCGTAAGGAATCGACAGCGGTTTGATCATTGGAAAACAACCTGCGGCCTAAAAAATATAACAAACTATGCATGAAGGCCATGCCAGTATATATAAAGAAAGGATGTCGGTGCAAAAAGCCACCAACCCGGATCTGCATGGTCGAATGCATGCTCTCGGGAATAGTTATTTGCCCTTCAGGTGAAACATTTATTGTCACCGCTCCCTTGGCGTTAAGATTGTTTTCAATGAGTGCCTTCAATTCTTCTAGAGGACGCCTTGCTTCAATTAACGGTGCTGCTGCAGCTGGGTTCTTTGCCTCAGCCCGATGTTGGAGAAAGTGAAGACTCCAATTGTATATTTCAGTCACAATCTTAATAAGTGCGTATGCGCCAGTAGAAACCGCGAGTATAATTTCACCTAATCTCATTCAAACCTCCTCAATAAGCTGCAAAATTTAACTTAATAACAAACTTAAGTCAATGCAACCGAGTCGACTTGCTTAAATTTTGCACTAAAGCCCTTTAAAATAGGCGATAGTTTTTTCTAACCCCATCTTTAAATCCACTTGTGGTTGCCAATTGAGTAGCTCTTTGGCTTTGCTAATATCAGGACAGCGCTGTTTAGGATCATCTATAGGTAAGGGTTCGAAGGTAATTGTAGATTTGCTTTGAGTTAATTCTAATACCATTTGAGCTAGGGCTTGCATGGTTAATTCTTTAGGATTGCCAATATTCACGGGCGAGTGGTACTCAGGGTGTGCCATCAAGGCAACCAGTCCTGCAATGGTATCATCGACATAACATAAAGAGCGTGTTTGCTCTCCATTGCCATAAAGCGTGAGTGGTTTATTCTCTAGTGCTTGCATAATGAAATTACTGACAACGCGACCATCATGGGGGCACATGTTAGGGCCATAGGTGTTAAATATGCGCGCTATTCGGACTTCTACTTTATGATATCGGTGATAATCCATAAATAAAGTTTCTGCGCAACGTTTGCCTTCATCATAACAAGCGCGTGGACCGAGCGTGTTTACATTTCCCCAGTAATCTTCACGTTGCGGATGAACATGCGGATCGCCATAGATTTCGCTCGTAGAGGTGAAGAGCACGGGCACGTTAAGTGATTGCGCGAGGTCGAGCACATTGAGCGCACCAAGGACACTCGTTTTCGTTGTTTGGATGGGATCGCGTTGGTAGTGCACAGGGCTTGCTGGACAAGCAAGATGATAAATCAAATCAACTGGCAAGCTAATTGGGTGACATATGTCGTGCTCAATGATTTCAAAACCACTGAACTTTCGGCAATCCTGAAGATTGATTTCTCTTCCGGTGTAAAAATTGTCTAAGCAGAAAACCTCAAAACCATTTTCTAACAAATTGTGGCAAAGGTGCGAACCTAAAAATCCTGCGCCGCCCGTTACTAATACTCTGTTCGTTTTCATGCTTAATCCCGAAAAAAGATAAACTTTAGCATGTGGTAACAACCAAAATCTACGCTCTTTCCTTTTGACAGATCCGCCAGAAGCGATTATCGTTGCGATATTTGTTAGACAAGGACGTGGTCATTTAGATAACATGCGAGTTACAATTTTTGGTTCAGGATATGTCGGGTTGGTGGCGGCCGTTTGCTTGGCAGAAGTGGGCAATGACGTTGTCTGTATGGATGTGGATGTTGCAAAAATAGAACAACTACAACAAGGAAAGAGCCCTATTTATGAGCCAGGACTGAGTGACTTGTTACTTGCGCTGTTACCAACGGGACGCTTAACTTTTACCACAGATCCCAAACTTGCCGTCACCCACGGTGAATGTCAGTTTATCACGGTTGGAACCCCTTCTGATGAAGAGGGGCGAGCAGATTTAAGCTATGTTTTACAAGTCGCCAAAACCATAGCGCAACATATGATGCGTTATACTGTTATCATCGATAAATCAACTGTTCCTGTTGGCACAGCAAACCTACTCAAAGGTGTCATTGCGCAAGCATTACAAAGTCGGCATGTTCACATTCCTTTTGATGTGGTTTCTAACCCGGAATTTTTGAAAGAAGGGGCCGCCTTAGAAGATTTCAAAAATCCTGACCGCATTATTTTAGGAGTAGAAAGCACAAAGGCTGCCACTCTTTTAAAAAAACTCTATGCGCCTTTTTTGGAAAAGAAACGTATCATGGTGATGGATCCTATTTCTGCAGAATTAACCAAGTACGCAGCCAATGCCATGTTGGCGACCAAAATCAGTTTCATGAATGAAATGGCGCAGCTTGCAGAAAAAGTGGGCGCAGATATTGAAAAAGTGCGCCAAGGAATAGCCGCCGATCCAAGAATTGGTCCGCATTTTACGTATCCTGGTTGTGGTTATGGCGGTTCTTGTTTCGGTAAAGATATCAAAGCGCTAATCCATACTGCCAAGCAAAATGGCAGCACATCAGATATTATTGAAGCAGTAGAAAGCGTGAATATGCGGCAGAAAAGTCATCTCTTTAATAAGATCTCCGAACATTTTCAGGGTAACTTGGAAAATAAAATATTTGCGATTTGGGGGCTCGCCTTTAAACCGCAAACCGATGATATGCGAGATGCTCCTAGTATCACGATGATAGAAGCCTTATTGGCAAAAGGCGCAACATGCCAAGTGTATGATCCGGTGGCAAATGAGGAAGCGAAGAAAGTTTTTTCACATCACAAGAGAATACTGTACTGCGATAATCCCTATTTAGCCTTAGAAAATGCTAGTGCTTTAGCCATCTTGACCCAATGGGCTGTTTTTCAAGATCCTGATTTCACTAAAATGGCAGAGAATCTTAATGCAAAAATCATTTTTGATGGCAGAAATATCTATGATCCGAGCAAGCTGGAACAATTAGGTTTTATTTATTATGGTATTGGGCGTGGTCAAGCATTGCCGTCAAGCGGCTTGGAAAACAAAATACTTGCGAGAAAGAAAATTCCAACCGAAAGCGGCGCCCATGGCGAAAAATTTACCCATAAGGATGGGTAACAGCAGCCATTCTACTGCAAAAAACAGACAGCTCACGTGGATCAAGAAACCTATTCCACTGACTAGATAAGTTAATACAAATCGGGAAAGCTTAGAGTGGCGCTTGTTGTGTTTGAATACAAAGTTGTTGCATAGTATAAAGTTAACTAAAGTGGCAGCTAAAAGACTGAAGGCTCCCAGAATTAAATAGTGTAAGTCAAGGTAATGGCGTAAAAGAAAAAATAAACTTAAATCTATAATAGCGCCCACTCCACCAACAAGAATATATTTATAGAGCTCGGGATTTTTCATTAATTGAATAATAAATTTTTTCATATATTTTGACGCTAGAAAACCTAAATTTAACAAAGAATAAATTATACATCATGTCTTATCAACCAACAATTTCAATTATCATTGCAGTAAAGAACGCGCAATCTCTCTTGCAAGAGACTTTAGCCAGCATTCGTCAGCAGAGATATAAGCTAGAGACCATAGTCATTGATGGCAAATCGAGCGATGGCATTTTAGATGTAGTCAATTTAAACCAAGATATTATTACGCATTTTATCAGTGAACCAGACCAGGGTATTTCTGATGCTTTTAACAAAGGTTTAAAAATAGCGACAGGGCAGTATATTAATTTCCAAGGCGCTGGCGATACACTTTATTCTCCAGATTGTTTAAGTCAACTTTTTACCGGATTAGATGAAAGTTATCAGCTTGTTTGTGGCAAAGTGATGCGAGTGAAAGAAGATGGCATAACGCCGATTTGGATTGCGCCCAAAAAGATTAAAAAATTCAATCCCTATTCATTACTTTACAAAATGAGTTTGCCCCATCAAGGTTTATTTACTCAACGTCAATTTTTTGAAAAGTACGGCGAATTTTCTCTTGAAACACGCTTTGCTATGGATTACGAATTACTGTTAAGAGCTTATAAAACATTTCCCAAAACTTACGTGAAAGATGTGATTATTTCTCGTTGGCGAGCAGGGGGTGTCGGGACAAATCGCATTGAAGAAATTTTTGAAGAATATCATCGTATAAAAATGCAACATCAGGTTGCAAATAAGTGCTTTTTGAAAACGATTGATAGATATAATCGATTTAAATATTACCTTAAAACAAAATGGCTGCAACAAGAATATTAATTATGAATAATCTGCTTTTACTCATTCGCTATATTGTCCAAAATAATCCCTGGTATAAACTGCCCAGTCAATTTATCAAAGCATTTGTCTATCAGGTTTATAAACGCGTGACAAACGGGATCTTGTGCAAGCAGCTGTTTAATGGCAGGAAAATATTGCTATTCCCGCAGAATGCCATTTGTTCTGCTTTTATCTATACAGATTTTCCGGATAAAGAGGAAGTTTTTTTATTAAGAGAACTTTGCGACTCCTACACTATTTTTCTAGATATTGGTGCAAATGTTGGATCTTATAGTTTGCAGATGTTAGATAAGGTTAAAGCCACATTTGCTTTTGAAGCGCACCCTGAAACGGCCAATATGTGCAAAATGAACTACTTGCTCAATCAGATAGAACCCTCACAGGTGATCTGTGCAGCTGTTTGCAGTGAAACGGGTACACAATATTTTAGTAATTTTCAACATGGCAACCCCACTAATGCTATGGCAAATAGTTCAGAAAATAGTATAAGCGTACCGGCGATCTCTTTAGATGATTTCGTCAAACAACAAGCATTTGAGAGCGGTCATAATTTTGTCATAAAAATGGATGTGGAAGGTTTTGAGCATGAAGTTTTTGCTGGAGCAAAACAATTTTTAGCGAAGTTCCCAGTGCGTGCAATTTTATTTGAAACATTTTCCTCAGAAATGGAACAGATAAAAAAATTATTACAAAGTATGGGATATCATTTTCGATCCGTTGGCAAGCATAATCTACTTGCCACTAAAACCACTTAAAGTAGCGACTAAAGAACGAACTTTTTTCACAGCTTTGATCTTGTTCTACTTCTTGAGCATAGTGCGCCATCGAATCTTCATTATTGCCTACAACATTATCATAGAGCCAAGTCATACCATTTGAGATCCCTTCTCCCAGGACAGCACTTGCTTTACTGGTTCTTTCGATGAGAAAGTTACTCAAAGTGGGCGCCGTATAGTCCATCACAACAGCATCAAATTCTTCATCAAGATGGGTTGCCATGGGTTTTTCAGGCACTCTATTGATAAACTGTTGGGGGACATTTTTTTGGGCAGCATTTTGCGCAAAATCTTGTACTTTATTGGCGAGATGTTCCGTCAGGTTGCCTTTAAAATGATTTAAAGCTAAACCCGCAGCAGGAGATAATAATCCTAAGCCAGGCGGTAAAATAGGCTGTAAACAGGCACCAGCATAAAGCGTGCTTTCAACTTTAGTGAGCATAGCATCGCTTGATTTTAATCCAACTTGTCGTGCTGCTGAACTAATAGCAGGCACTAACGTAGCACGAATTTGATCATTGACATGATCGATTATCATGTTTTCATAATATCCAATAACATCATCCAGAGTAATGGTGACACCACTTTGTTGTAATTCTTGTTGCACCTGTTGAAGCGCTTCACTCTCTTCATGAGTAGGTTTTTGAGCTTTTTGTTCAAAATTAACACCAGGATTGGATGCTTTGCTCTGATTGGTGTTTAAAGCATGGCTAATTTGCGATTGCGTAAAACCATAAGCTGCCATTAAAGCATTTGTAATGGTAGGCTCAATAGCTAAACTAGAAATTCTCTCTAAAATACCATCGATTATTCTTTGTTCAAGCTTTTTACGTAAGGTTCCAGCAATGTGATTAATAGGAAAAGGCAATTGAGCGAACAAGGCATTTAAGTCTTGCCCGGCTACTTGTCGGAATAAAGCATCTACCGCGCGTGATTGGTGCGTATAAATTTTTACTTTTCTACCTTTTGTATCTACGCCATAGCGATCGGGATCTAAATATAGAATATCATGTAGCTTTTGTGCGACTTCTTTTGAAGCATGAGCGGCAATTTGCTTAATTTGTTGTTCAACGGCATGATTGGTTAAGCTTTTAACCTGTTCTTTGGCACTCGTGGTGAACTTTTCAGTGAGAGCAGCAAAGCCTGTTTTTGGTAATACAGCGGGCACATCATCATTCTCAATCAAGGTCCAATCCATATCATCACATGTGTTTTTTGAATCAATAGTCATTTTCTATTCACCATTTATATGTGTAATTACAGTTAATATTTGCACTGGGGCAAAGTTTCTTAAGCTGAATATTATAGATACAGAACAATAAAGTGAAAGAAAGTCAGATAGGATGGTTATTTATTCGGATAAAAGCAAAGTGAACCATTGCGCCGAGGAGGAGGAAAATTGTGCAACAACAAAATTCTCATTACCAGATAGTTAGGCTATAGTTAGGTTGTATTTCATTTAACCTCAGGATGGGAAATGGATATAGATCCAGAAGACGAGATTATAATTACTGCGTTACTCAAGCGATTTACTAACGCACGTTTGCCAAAGGCTCTTGCTTTAGAAAAAAGGGTATTAGCTGGCGAACAGCTCAACAATCTAGATATGGCATTTTTAGATATGGTTTTTCATGATGCTCAATACATCTTGCGCTATTCTGATAAGTATCCTGAATTTCAAGAAATTGTTTCTAAAGCAATTGAGGTATATACAACTATAACTCAAAAAGCATTAGAAAATGAGAAAAGCAAAAAAGAATAAAATCAAGTAGCTTCAGTGCCCCCTTTCTTTAAGACACATTATATAAGTTCACGCCCCCTTGTATTTTGCTATCACTCAAAGTACAAGCATAGGTACTTTGGCGTTGGACTTTAAAAGTTTTGGGATCCAAAAATTCACTTAAGACTTCAGCGGAATTATCTGTGAAAATGCGAAGGCGTACATAATTGTATACCGGACCAGATTGCTTTGTTTCAATAAGCATCGTAGTAGAAGTGGCAATTACTTTTTTCCCTTCTTCCATTTCATAAGCATTAAAATGAGTAAAATTTAAGCTACCATACATCTCTTTAATCTGCGCTTTATTTTCAGAAGTACAATGGTGTAAGGCTAATATTCCTTTAACATTTTTTCCTTGGGTGAGTGTGGTTAACAAATCATTATAGGTGGTGATCAGAGGATAATCGACAGCGTAACCATCAAACGCGAAAAACATTAAAGTTAAGAATAGTCCTTTTTGCAAAACTTTTTTCATGATGCCTCCTTTATACTATTTTTTAAATCTTCCGCCATCACTTGGCCCCAAAGAGCATGTCCTTTTTGCGACAAATGAATATTGTCGTGAAAAAGAGCAAGCGTCTCTTCTATAGAAAGTGTGGGCAATCTGTCTTTAAGATAAGTTACCTGTAGTCCATATTGTGTCAAAAGTGATTTTAAAATGCTGTCACTTTCTTCTAACCCTAATAATTGTTTTTGGCTTGGGCTAATATAAATCAGATGCGTTTTATTTTGATTTTTTAAATAAACATCCATCTCTTTTAAATGTTGAACAGCAATTTCTAAAACCAGCTTTTTTTCATCAGCAGGTAATTGGTTAAAATGATTGCCTGGCGTTTTTTTATTATGCATTTGATAAATAAAATAATGCGCGAGCTCTTCTAATGCAAAGCGCGGTTTCTTAGTCCAAAAAGGCTGTCCCCCTATGCGCATTAATCCTCTTGAAAAGTCTCCTTCAGGGAATGTGCTGACAATTATTTGCGCAGGGTGAAATTTCATTTGTTTTACCAAAGCGTAGACGTTATCCACCCCCCAGGCATTGACACCACCATTGCCTGCTAAAATCCCTGGAAGATTTTTGGTTGCGATATGAGAAAAGAGTGAGGTATTGGTAATATAGCTCCCGCCATAAGTGACCGAATCGCCAAGGAATAAAATTTTATTTTGCACTTGAGAAGGAGCCCAGTCTTCTTCTGCTCTTAGAGCAAGATTGTTAAGTTTAACAATACAGTTTTTATTTCTAGCGACAATTTGATTGGGCATTGGTCGATAACCATATATAGGATGTGCCTCATAAATCACTGTTTTACCCAAACCAAAGCTGCTGGCCAGCTTTTCTAGCAGAAAAAGTGCGCCTAGCCCAATCAGCGCACTGAGAAAGAGCAGCGTTGTTTTAGGGAAGCGTTCAAAGAGTGAGGGATGTTTCATTTTAAAAAAGAGTATAAATAAAGGGAGCGACGGCTGAACCCTGTGTGAACACAATCAGAGCGCCTAAAAGCAGCATCACGCCAACAATAGGCGCAAGCCAGAATTTTTTACGAATTCGCATAAAATGCCAGAGATCGGTCAGAAGATCTAACATCAGTAAGGTTTCTCCATCTGCTGTGGTGATTGTTGCGTGCTAATTTTACGATAAGAATTTAATTTGGGACGATAGGCACGTTGCATGGCATCTTTTCCACACAATTGGCGTATTATTCCTATTGGCGTGATGAGCACAAAGAAAACAAAGCCTAATATAATACGCGTATTGATCCAGCCTAGTACGTGTCCCACTTTCATCCAAGGATGATAGAGCATTTTTAGCCAAGTAGGCTGAAATTGCGCAATGAAAATTAAAATACCACTTGCAACAAGAAGCCACGTATTGAAGTGCTGATGTAAAAGGAAGGGCAACAGGACAAACAGGATGACAATGCCTGTAGTCAGAATAAAGCCAAATTTGCGTAACTCAGTTTGATTGAGTGATGTTTTTTCCATCAAATTTTCCTAATCTAAAGCAAACTCTTTTTGCCAATTATTCGTTTCTTGCCAAGCAGGTTGCTGTTCTTTAGCTAATATAAAATTATCTAAAATTAAGTAATCCATTTCGGTGCGCATAAAGCAACGGTAGGCATCTATCATGGTACAAACGATTGGCTCGCCCCGCACATTAAAAGAGGTATTAATTAACACTGGGCAACCGGTTAATTGCTCAAAAGCATCTAACAATTGATAAAAGCGCGGATTGGTTTCTTGATGCACAGTTTGGATGCGGGCAGAGTAATCAACATGCGTAATGGCAGGAAGAGTTGAGCGTGGAATATTGAGTTTTTCTATGCCAAAAAGAGTCGTTTCATCTGGTGTCATTTCTATTAAGTGCGATTTGGCAACGTCTGCCACCATCAGCATGTAGGGGCTTTTTCCACTAAAATCAAACCATTCTGAGACTTTATCCGCTTTCACGACGGGAGCAAACGGGCGAAAAGATTCGCGATATTTTATTTTTAAATTCATCGTCGATTGCATCTTCGTCGAGCGCGGATCGCCAATAATCGATCTGGCACCTAGAGCGCGCGGGCCAAACTCCATTCGCCCTTGAAACCAACCAATGACTTTCTCTCTTGAAAGTAATTTTGCAACTTGTGCGATAAGTTCTTGATCTTCAACCAAGGTATAATTGGCGTCAATGCTATCCAAATAAGCTTTAATTTGTCCTGCTGAGAATTGGGGACCAAGATAACTTCCTTGCATACTGTCTTCTGGATTGACCTGTCGTGATTTACCCAGATATTGATGCCAGACACACAAACCCGCTCCTAAGGCGCCGCCAGCATCTCCCGCAGCAGGTTGTATCCAAATATCTTTAAAAAGCCCTTTTTTCTTTAATTTTCCGTTTGCGACACAATTGAGCGCAACGCCGCCAGCTAAACACAAATACTCAACGTCAAGTTCGGCTTTGGCGGTTGTGGCAAGCCTTAACACAATCTCTTGGGTTACCACTTGGATAGAGCTTGCTATATCCATTTCCCGTTGCGTAATTTTGGATTCTGGTTTGCGCGGGGGGCCACCAAAAAGCTTATTAAAGCGATGGTTAGTCATGGTGAGCCCGGCGGGATAATTAAAATAAGCCATGTTCAGGCGGAAAGTGCCATCTGCTTTGAGATCAATAAGATTATCATAAATAGTCTGCACATATTTGGGCTCACCGTAAGGCGCGAGTCCCATCAGTTTATATTCGCCAGAATTGACTTTAAAACCGGTATAGTAAGTAAAAGCAGAATAGAGCAGCCCTAAAGAATGCGGAAAATCAATTTCCCACTGTGGGATGAGTTTATTCCCCATTCCCAACCAGAGAGAACTCGTTGCCCACTCGCCGACCCCATCTAAACATAACACCGCAGCGCGTTCAAACGGGCTTGGGAAAAAAGCAGAGGCAGCGTGTGCTTGGTGATGTTCTGTAAACAAGAGAGGGGGCAGATTTTTTTCTTTAATCCCGCTTAACTGACTTAAGGATTTTTTCAATAAGGGTTTTAATAGTAATTTTTCCTTCAACCAAATTGGCATGGCTTGAATAAAGGAAAAAAAGCCTTTTGGGGCAAAAGTGAGATAAGTTTCCAATAGGCGCTCGAACTTCAAAAAGGGTTTATCGTAGAAAACGATGTAATCGATTTCTGAGAAAGCAATTCGGGCTTCATTTAGGCAGTATTCAATGGCTTTGTTGGGAAAGCTTGGATCATGTTTTTTGCGAGTAAAGCGTTCTTCTTGCGCTGCTGCGATGATCTTTCCATCTTGGATTAAGCTGGCGGCGCTATCGTGATAATACGCGGAAATGCCTAGAATCGTTATGCTCAAAATCCCTTTCCTTTGTGAACAGGCTGTCTGATGAAAAATTTTATCTGAATTGAGAGACAGCAGCTAGTCTTAACGATAGCTTTTCCTGATACTAAGCTCTCAAGCTGATGGATGAGATAGAAAGGAAGGCATCTTTTTGCATCAGATTACCCCCTTGTTTGGATCAATTTATGTACCAAATAGGAGGGGTATTTTAGCCACAGACTGATTATTACCCAGCGAATTGTTATGGCCACATCCAGAGTCTGGTAGATGACATATTCAATAGATGCATATGAAAGGAAGATCTCCTTCTCCTTCAAGATAGCGCCCTCTTTAGTTTGCTCGGGGGGTGGCTTTGCGGCAAAATGATTGGCAATCATATATGGAATAAGCGCCATGCCTAACAAGAAAGAGTTGGAAAACATACTTTTGTGTCCATTGACACAGTCTGCCCTTATTTATTTATCCATCGAGGAAGTGGCGGCATTAAATGATCGGCTCCAAGGTACTGAGATTAAACAATATGATGGTCAAAGCCATCAGAGACAGCTGCAATCTGCTTTTCAAGTCAAAGGACACGATCTTTTTTATCCCGTTGTTGATGACATCATTTATTTGTTACCGGAAGCGGTGTTGATGGGAGAGGCTTCTTTAGAAAAATTTGCCAATAGTGCGCAACACACCAAAAAAGAAGTGAAACGTTTTTATGATGAAATAGGCTGGCAGCAAACAGAAGGAGTCTATAGAGACGCTCAAGATTCTGAAGATTTGCGAGAGATCTCAAAAGACTATATTGAACAATGCCATTTGCGGGTCAATCAACATTTACCCAAAAAAGGGAAATACTTACTAGATGTGGCATCAGGCCCCATACAATATCCTGCTTATTTAACTTATTCTCAGAATTTTGAATACCGTATTTGTGCAGATATTTCGTTAACCGCTCTCATTGAGGCTAAAAAGAAAATCGGCAATAAGGGGATTTATTTATTGTGCGATGTCACCCGTTTGCCACTCCAAGATAATGTTATCGATGCCCTTGTTTCCTTGCATACCCTCTATCATGTGCCAAAAGAAGAACAATTAACCGCATTTGCACAGTGTTATCGTGTTTTAAAGCCAGAGGGCGTTTCGGTGATAATTTATAGTTGGGGACGACATTCTTTATTGATGAATATTTTACTCTTGCCCTGGAAAGTGCTCTCCCTCCTCAAGAAAACCTGCTTGCCGACAAAGCAACAAGCGCTTTATTTTTACGCTCATAATTATCGCTGGTTTTGTGAAAAAATTCAGGCTAAATATCAGACACAATTATTTTCTTGGCGCAGTGTCAATGTGCCTTTCTTGAAGAAATATATTCACCCTGCTCTTATGGGTGGCTGCATTTTAAAAGGGATTTTTGCTTTGGAAAATCGCTTTCATCAATTGATGGGTAAAATAGGGGCGTATCCCTTATTTGTGACAGTGAAAAAGTAAGATTGTATGAAGCCGCAATACGACTTTCTCTTTGTCACCCATTTGCCTGCTTTTTATAAAATTAATCTCTATAACGAAATCAGTAAAACGGCTCGAGTCTTTGTCATCTTTATCGCGCAGGCTTCTGCTATTCGTTTAGAGGATTTTACCGCAGGGGAAATTCATTTTGACTATTGCGTTCTAAATAAAGGTGATTTTGAAAAAAGAAATAAATGGCTAAGCCTTTATAAGCTTTTTACCCAATGTCGCAAAATAAATCCTGCGCGTATTGTGGTCGGTGGTTGGGATTTGGTGGAATTTTGGTTTTTAGTATTGCGCAATCGGCCAAAAGCTATGTTAGCTTTAGAGTCCTCACTTTATGAGAGCCAAGCCCGCGGGATAAGTGGTTTTATCAAAAGACTTTTTTTAGCGAATATCAAGCAGGTTTTTGCATCAGGCGAGCCGCATTTGGCATTGCTCAAAGCGTTGGGTTTTCAAGGGGTGGTCAAAAAAACCTTAGGTGTTGGCGTTTTTCGTCGTGGTGAAAAGATAAATGTTAAATCTTTCTTTTCTGGGAAATTTCTTTATGTGGGCAGATTGGCGCCAGAAAAGAATCTCTCTTTATTAATAGACGCTTTTAAAACACTCCCACAATTTTCTTTGACGATAGTGGGCAGTGGTGTTGAATTTGCTGAACTCCAAGCGCAAGCCTCATCGAACGTTAAGCTTCTTGGTTATATTGCCAATGATGCTTTAGCAAGAATTTATCAAGAGCATGATGTCTTTATTCTCCCTTCTATAAAAGAGCCTTGGGGCTTGGTTGTTGAGGAAGCTATGTATTATGGCCTGCCTGTTATCGTTTCTCGGAAAGTGGGTTGTGCTATCGATTTAGTACAAAATTGGCAAACCGGGATTATTTTTGAACCAACGCAATTGGATTCTTTGAGAGAAGCCATTTTGCAAATGGCAGAGCAGTATACATTATATTCTCAAAAATCGGCTTTAGTGGATTTTTCATTGCGCGATAAAGTGCAAGTCCAAAAATATCTTGAGGTGATAGGGTGAAGATATTGGTCGTACATAATGCCTATCAATCGCATCATGTTGGTGGTGAAGATGTTGTTGTAGAGCGAGAAGTGGCGGCTTTAAAAGAAGCGCTAGGTGAGGATTGTGTTTTTGAATATAAAGTCTCAAATGATGACATTCGTCCTTTCAAATTAGCTTTCTCGATTTGGGGAGATAGGGTGCACGCGAAGAAGATAGCGCAGTTTGTTCGGCAGAATAATATTGATATCGTGCATGTCCATAATTTTTTTCCCCTACTCACGCCCCGTTTTTTGGTTGATGCCAAAAAAGCAGGAGCAAAAATTATTCAGACCTTACATAATTTTCGCTGGTGGTGTTTATCTGGTATTTTTTATCGACCAGGCGCAGGTCATTGTGAAAAATGTGTAAAAAAATGCTTTACTTGGCCGGCTGTTTTTTATCGTTGTTATCGTGGTTCATTTTTACAAAGCTTCATAGGCAGTCTTGCTTTTGCTAGATATCGACAAAAAAGATATCAAGACGCCATAGACAAATATTTTGTACTCACCCATTTTCAAAAGGAAAAATTAACGCCGCTGCTTGCAGAATCAAAAATGGTTATCAAGCCTAACTTAATAAACAAACCGACCAAGTTGATTGCTTTTGCACAGAAAAAGCATTATTTATTTGTAGGCAGACTAGAAGAAGCTAAAGGATTTAACTTACTTTTGTCACTCTGGCAGCAGTTGCCTCAGTCTTTTCAACTGGACGTGATTGGAGCTTATCCCAATGAAAATGATGCGCAGACTGTCGTTCCCCCCAACATTCGATTTTTGGGTAAGTTATCCCACCAGGAAACCTTGAATCATATGGCACATGCAAAATATGTCTTACAACCCTCTTTGAGTTATGAAACCTTTGGTTTAACCATTATGGAAGCCATGGCACAAGGGACACCCGTCATTGGCTTGAATATTGGTACCCGTCCAGAATTGATTCGATCTGGGTTGAATGGTTTTATCACAACGAAAGACAAGCTCTATGATACAATACTGCAATCTGATAGCTATCCAGATTATGAAAAGCTTTGTCAACAGGCACTTGATACAGCCCAATCTTATACAGCAGAGGTTGTGATCAAAAAACAAATTGCGTTATATCAAGAGGTGTTAAAGCAAGATGCATGATCCGATGCTTATTTCTCTTATCACCGTGTGCTTTAACAGCGTCAATACTATTGAAGAAACTATTCATTCTATTCTTCAACAATCTTATCCCGCGATTCAATATATTGTGATTGATGGTGGTTCAACGGATGGCACCTTATCTCTTCTCGAAAAATATCGTGATAAAATAGATATTCTGATCTCAGAGCCCGATCAAGGTATTTATGATGCGATGAATAAGGGGATAAAGCATGCGAAGGGTGAAGTGGTCGGTTTATTAAATGCAGATGATATTTATGCAGATAGTGAAGTGATAACCAAAGTGGTTAACGCTTTTCAAGATCCCTCTCTTGAAGCCTTTTTTGCAGATTTGGTTTATTTTCAAGATAAAGATACAGATAAAATTGTGCGTTATTGGAAATCTTCGAGCTATCATCCTGGATTATTTGCTAAAGGCTGGGCGCCAGCGCACCCTACTTTTTTTGTGCGTCGAAAAGTTTATGCCGAATACGGCACCTTTAATACCCAGATGAAAATGGGTAACGATGTTGAACTCATGATGCGTTTTTTGGAGAAATATAAAATTAAATCCTGTTATCTGCCAAACATTTTGGTAAAGATGCGTTTGGGCGGCGTTTCTAATCGCGGCATCAAAAATATTATTGTGCAAAATCAAGCTATTTTAGCTGCGGCGCGAGAGATGGGTATTAAAGTATCTCCTTGGCAATTTTGGACGAGAAAAATAATCTCGCGCTTTTCACAATTTTTTATGAGACCTTGCTTTGAAGGGAAGAACCAATCCTATGCAAAATGAACGTCAGCAAGTACTTGTGACAGGCGCAACGGGTTTTGTTGGACGAGCGCTTTGCGAACATTTATTAAATCAAGGTTATTTTGTTAAAGCAGTGGGTAGAAAAGAAAAGTTCCCCTTAACGCATCCTTGCTTACAGTATTTTGTTGTAGAAAATATTGATAGACAGACACATTGGCAGCCGATAATGCAGGGCGTAGATATTGTGGTGCACTTGGCGGCAAGAGTGCATCAAATGCAGGAAAAAGGTCTAAAATTACTTTCGAAGTACCAAGAAATTAACGTGCTGGGTACACAACAATTGGCCCGTGTTGCTATCAAAAATGATGTCAAACGCTTTATTTATCTCAGCACAGTGAAAGTGCTAGCAGAAAAAACTATTGAAACACCTTTGCGCGCAGAAGATTATCCACGGCCAAAAGATGCTTACAGTCTGTCGAAATTGCAAGGCGAACAAATTTTATGTCAAGAAGCAAAAAGAAGTGTTATGAAATGGGTCATTATTAGACCTCCTCTCATTTATGGTAAAGGAGTCGCGGGTAATTTTAAAAAGTTAATGAAACTGGCACAAAGCAGATTTCCTTTGCCCTTTGCAACAATCAGAAATAAACGATCTTTCGTGAGTATTCAAAACTTAATCAGCCTCATCGAATGCTGTCTCACCCATCCTAACGCAGTCTCTGAAGTCTTTTTAGTTTCTGACAATGAAGATTTATCAACACCGCAACTGATCAAGAAATTACGTCAGCAAACAGGGCGTAAAGGGTGGTTACTACCGTTTCCTGTTTCCTTACTAAAACTAGCTGCTTTTTTCTGTGGGCGCCGCCAGATGATGGCGCGTTTGGTTGAGTCCTTACAGCTCAATATTGAAAAAACCACCCGATTGCTCAATTGGTCTCCTCCTTATTCAGTGGCAGACTCTCTAAAAGCGTTATCGACTTCAGAGCCGGCTGCTCTCGAAGTAGTGGCAAATCAGGCTCAATTAACTAACATATAAATGTGTGCCTGTGAAGAGTAGTATCAAGGTGGTTTTCTTGGTAGTATTATTTCCTCAATTTCTATGGTGATCTCGTTGGTCCTCTCGCAATGAAACCTTATGAACCCCGCTAGGCCCGGAAGGGAGCAACGGTAGTAGTGGAATCATGTGCCGGGATGTGGCTAGCGAGATTGCCGCCTTAATATCTCTAATCTTCATTAGGTTTAAAAGTGGTGTCTTATCTCGTTTTAGCGCGTAAATGGCGGCCAAAATCCTTTGTTGACTTGCAAGGGCAAGAGCTTGTTACTCGAGCATTAATCAATGCTCTGACTCATGGCAAGCTGCATCACGCTTACCTTTTTACCGGTACACGGGGTGTGGGCAAGACGACTATTGCAAGAATATTAGCTAAATCACTCAATTGTGAGACAGGGATCACGGCAAACCCATGTGGCCAGTGCAGCGCCTGTATCGATATTGATGGGGGACGCTTTGTTGATTTAATAGAAGTCGATGGTGCCTCTAGGACAAGAGTCGAAGATACGCGTGATTTATTAGAAAATGTACAATATGCGCCAACGCAGGGTCGCTTTAAGATCTACTTGATAGACGAAGTGCATATGCTCTCTAATCATAGTTTTAATGCCTTATTGAAAACACTAGAAGAGCCGCCACCGCATGTAAAATTTATTTTAGCAACCACCGATCCAGAGCGGATCCCAGTAACCGTTTTATCGCGATGTATTCGTTTTAATTTAAAACCCCTCTCCATCTTTGATATTGAATCACAACTTAAAGTGATTTTAACTGCCGAAAATATTTCCTTTGAACAAGGAGCACTGACGAAAATTGCACAAGCAGCCTCAGGCAGTATGCGAGATGCCTTGAGTATTGTAGAGCAAGCCATTGCCACAAGTAACAGTGATGTCACCAATCTTATTGTCGATGAGATGTTGGGCATGGATTTTGAGCGTTATATGCCAGCTTTGCTTAGCGCTATTGGTGAGCATGACATGCCACATTGTTATACTTTGATAGAGAGCATTGCCCAAACCGGCGCTGATTTTGCACAAGTATTAAAAGCCATACTGAGAATATTACATGCTATCGCTATAGCACAAATGGTACCTCAAGCTGCCAATCAGATGGCAACACTTGCCGAAATCGATTCTTCATTGCTGAGTTTAAAAGATACATTGTCACCAGAGGAAGTACAGCTACTTTATCAAATTGGATTGATGGGACAAAAAGACTTACCCTTTGCTCCGGATCCGCGTTTGGGTTTTGAGATGACACTGCTTAGAATGCTTGCTTTTCGTCCCAGCTCTATGGCTATTAATCCTCCTGCTCATTCAGGGAAGGAGCAAGAAAAACTTGTGCCTAAAATTCGGGTAGAACAGGCGCCTCAGGCAGAGAAAATACAAATACAAAGTGAAGAGAAAGTCCTCCTTGTCGATCAACCCGTTAAAACAGAAACACAACAAAATCCACCTTCTTTTGATTGGGCCTCTATTGTCACAAAATTAACCTTAACCGGTTTGAGCATGATGTTAGCAAAAAGTTGCATCGTCTCGACATGGGATGGTAAGCACTTACATTTAATCTTAGATAATGCGCAAAAGGCCTGTTTAAATACAGAGCGCCAAATTCAAATTGAGCAAGCATTAAGCCGCCATCTTGGGCAGCCCATCAAAGTGACAATTGAGGCTGGTATGGTGGCGAGTACGCCTTTTAAAGAAGCGCAAGCCGTGGAACAAGCGCGAGTTAAACAAGCGACAACCGCGCTAGAGCAAAATAAAACCGTACAATCTATACTTTCTTCTTTTGACGCAACTATTGAAAAAACCACTATCTGTGATGAATAAAAGGTAAACATACTATGAGTAATGATTCTAATGACTTTCAAGCAATGATGGCCTCTTTTATGAAAAATGCCAAGAAAATGCAAGAAGATTTACAACAAGCTTATGAGCAAATGGCGCAAAAAAATAAAGATATCACTGTGGTTGCCAAAGCTGGTGGCGATTTGGTGGTGGCAGAAGTGAATTTAAAAATGCAAGTGACAAAGCTTGATCTGAAACCAGAGCTTTTTAAAGAAAAGCCAGAAGTCATCAACGATCTTATCCTTTCTGCTGTCAATCAAGGGATTGCTATTGCACAAGAAAGAGTCAAAAACGAAATGTTGAATTTAAGTAAACAAATGGGTTTACCAGGTAACCTGCCTTTCCCACCAAAAGAAGGAGAATAGGACTTGGCTTTTAGTCCTTTAGTAAAGCAATTAATCGAAGCATTACGCGTGTTGCCAGGTGTGGGCTCAAAAAGCGCCCAGCGCATGGCTTTTCATTTGCTAGAACGTGAGAGAGAAGGGGCGCTACGTTTGGCCACCTTTTTGACTCAAGCAATGAAACAGGTCGGACACTGCGAGCAATGTCGCATTTTATCTGAAAAATCGTTATGTGATATCTGTCACAATTCCAATCGAAATAAAAGCTTGCTGTGTATTGTTGAAGGGCCGGCAGATGTCGCTGCTATTGAGCAAACCGGCGGTTATAATGGTTATTATTTTGTGCTCATGGGGCATCTTTCACCTATAGATGGTATAGGCCCAGAGGAAATTGGAATAGAGTTATTGGTTAAGCGTTTAGCGGATAAATCTATTCGAGAAGTCGTCTTAGCCACCAATTCAACTGTAGAAGGCGAGGCGACCGCTTACTATATTGCAGATTTAGTGAAATCAAATGGTATTCAAGCAACGCGTATTGCGCACGGTGTTCCCTTAGGGGGCGAGCTTGAATATGTAGACGGTGGGACATTAGCCAAAGCGATGGCTGATAGAAGTAATTTGTAGAGAGGAGTGTAAAAAATGGTAACTGAAGCATCGGTAAAAGAAACCAGGGGGTTTGAAGCAGAGGTCGAACAAGTTTTACATTTGATGACGCATGCTTTGTATAGTAACAAAGAAATTTTCCTGCGAGAATTAATTTCCAATGCCTCTGATGCGATTGAAAAATTGCGTTTTGAAGGTATTTCTAATACCGCTCTTTTTGAAGGTGATACCGAATTAGCTATTCATATTGAGTATGATAAAAAAGCCAAAACAGTAACAATAAAAGACAATGGCGTTGGGATGTCTAAAGATGAAACGATTGCGCATTTAGGTACCATTGCCAAATCCGGCACTCAAAACTTTCTAAAATCATTGACTGGGGATGATGCTAAAGATCGCAATCTGATTGGTCAATTTGGTGTTGGCTTTTATTCCACTTTTATTATTGCAGATAAAGTGACCGTTAAATCTCGCCGCGCGGGCTTACCCCCAGAAGAAGGGGTATGTTGGGAATCGCAAGGCAAAGGTGATTACACCGTCGAGACAATTGAAAAGAAAGACAGAGGCACGGAAATTATTTTGCACCTCAAACCCGAAGAAGAAGAATTTCTCAATGGGTTACGTTTACGCCATATCGTGACTAAGTATTCTGATCATATTAATGTTCCTGTTTATATGCCAATTGAAGATTTTGCTAAATCTGAAGAAGACAAAGCCACCCCGCAAGAGGATGAAGAGCATGAAGAAGTTGTCAATCGGGCAACAGCACTGTGGTCTTTGCCAAAAAGTGAAATAGAAGATGAGGCTTACAAAGAATTTTATAAGCATGTTGCCCATGATTTTGAAGATCCACTCGTTTGGTCTCACAATAGGGTGGAAGGAAAATTAGAATACACAACACTGCTTTACATTCCGGCGCGAGCGCCTTTTGATTTGTGGCAACCCAATAAACCACGTGGGCTAAAGCTTTACGTTCGGCGCGTCTTTATTATGGATGATGCAGATCAGTTTTTACCTAACTATTTGCGATTTGTGCGTGGAATTGTAGATAGCAATGATTTGCCACTGAATATTTCTCGGGAAATATTACAAAGTAATCGCACCGTAGATGCTATTCGTGCTTCTATTGTCAAACGTGTCTTGACCATGTTGTCAGATCTGGCAACATCAGATAGTGATCAGTATTTATCTTTCTGGCGCGAATTTGGCCAAGTGTTAAAAGAGGGGCCAGCCGAAGATTTTGCCAATAAAGAAGCGATTATGAAATTGCTGCGGTTTGCTTCAACGCACTCTGACTCTGAAAAGCAAGACGTTTCGCTTGATGATTACATTGCTAGAATGAAGCCCAATCAAGATAAAATTTACTATATTGCAGCAGATACTTTCAATTCAGCCAGACATAGCCCGCATCTAGAGATTTTTAAATCAAAAGGTATTGAAGTATTTTTGATGTATGATCGCATCGATGAATGGTTAATGTCTCATCTTGGGGAATACGAAAAGAAGCACTTTCAATCTGTCGCCATGGGCGCAATGGATGATTTGGCTTTAGCACCAGAAGAAAAGAAACCAGAAGAAAAAGAACAAGAAGCGAAACGAGAAGATGAATTTAAAGACATCCTCGCTAAAGTCAAAGATGCCCTAACCGGGAAGGTGCAAGATGTGCGAATCACCAAACGTTTGACCACTTCTCCTTCTTGTACGGTCAGTGAACAAGGGCAAATGACCAGTCAAATGCAACGTTTATTGCGTTCAGCTGGGCAACAGGTCCATGTGCTACCCATTTTAGAGCTCAATCCCAATCATTTGTTGGTACAACGCTTGAAGTCTGAAAAAAATGAAGTTCAATTCAAAGATCTGAGCTTAATTCTATTAGAGCAAGCGATTTTAGCTGAAGGCGGTCAATTAGATGATCCCGCAAGCTTTGTGAAGAAGTTCAATGAACTTCTGATTAATGTCGCGACGCGGGGATGAGATAGAGGTAGGAGCGGGTTTTCTAATCCGCTTCTATATCTTGTTTTAATATTTTTAATTTAAGCTCTAGGTGTTTTTGAGCTTGTTCATAACCACGAGGTTGAATGAGTACCTCTAAACCCAGTTTATTTAATACTTCCAATACTTTACCTAATTCGGCAGTTTCTTTGCCTCGTTCCAGTTCAGATAAAAATCGCATGCCGAGATTAGAAAGGCCGGACACCTTTTCCAAAGTTAGATTTTTATTTTTTCTAAATGTTCTTATAACTTTACCTAATTCATTTGCCGTTTTAATTTGGCCAAATTCTGGACTAGGGTATGTTTTGCTTTTTTTCATAATAAACGCTAAATATTATACCGTACGGTAAAAATAGCAGTGCATTGCTTTAAGGTCAATATAATTTTTACTGTACGGGACAATATTAACACTGATGAAAGGAGTTTTCAGCCTTGCTACTCTAGGGCAAACTCACTAATTTTTTGCGACGAATGTGAGAGAAAGATCAAGTTGTTATACGTGGCACTTCCCCTCTCCAAAATTGGCTGAGGAATCGACACAAATTTTTTAGTATTTCTTTGAAAGAATCAAGAAGGTTGCGCAGCAACCATTTATCTCCCTTTGTAAAAGGGAGAGGCGCGTCTTGTCCTGCATAGCGATAGCGAAGCAGGAAGCGCAAGAGGGATTTCTTTCTTGATAAAATCCATCTCGCGGCTTTGCCGCCTCGATCCTTTTATTCAGCTAAAGAGTTCATCCATTTGAGAAAAGGATTACAAAGATTCATAAATTAAGTGCGTTCGCCCTGTTGCTACCCCAGACTCAGCTACTAAATCTGAGGTATTACTTTTTAATCGATCTTAGAGCGATATTTATCCGTAATAAACCACAGCGAACTAAAGCTAGCCAGACTTGCCACAATGAGTAAGAAGGCAGGAGAAGCCAGATTATTCGTGTATTTTATCAAGTGCGTGGCAATGAACGGAGCGCCACCACCGAAGAGAGCCATGCTGACGTTGTGGCCAATGGAAAGCCCGGAGAAACGAACCGAAGTTGGCATAATTTCTACTAACGCCGTTGGTATCGTGCCAAAGAAAATCCCCATCATAAAAGCCAAAGAGGCTTGAGCGACAAGTAACAAGCTCGGATCACCACTTTGCATCAGTAAAAACAAAGGGTAAGAGAACACAATAAAACCAATACAAGGATATTTTAAGGTGGGTTTTCTGCCTACTTTATCTGACAACCAACCACCTAATAAAATCGAACCGGCAAACACACACATACTATAGGTGTTGATGGTGAGCGCCGTTTTATCGCCGTACATTAAATAGGTGCGAAAGTAAGTGGCAAGGAAAATCACAATGGTAAAAAAGCCAACAGCGGTGAGAAAATCAAGTAAAATGACGGTTCCCATTTTCGATTTATGGCTTTGGAAGAGTTCTTTTAAAGGAACGGCGTGTTTTTTGCGATGCGCTTTGGCTTCTAGATAAACGCGGGGATCAGATAAACTGCGACGAATATAACCCCCCACCAAGCTGCCGCAAATACTTAAAATAAAGGGAATGCGCCATCCCCAAATTTGCATATTTTCTGAAGAAATATTGGCATTTAACATCGCAACAATAGCAGAGCCTACAATCACACCAATCACGGCGCTAAAAGAAGCCCAACTTCCCCAGAAGCCACGTTTGTTTTCTGGTGCGTGCTCGACTAAGAAAACCATGGTGCCGGTAAACTCTCCGCCTATAGCAAAACCTTGGAAGGTTCTGAGGATAATGAGGAGCACGGGCGCTAAGATCCCAATTTGTGCATAGGTTGGTAGCAACCCCATTAACATAGTAGGAATAGCCATCACATAAATAGAAAGTGTTAAGGCGAATTTACGGCCTACTTTATCGCCAATATGGCCAAAAAAGACGGAGCCTAAAGGTCTTGCTAAAAAGCCGGTCCAGAAAATACCCCAACTGGCTAATATTTGAGTTAGAGGATTGGCATTTGGAAAGAACAGTGCACCTAATATAACGGTAAAGTAGCCATAGATAACAAAGTCATACCACTCCAAGGCGTTACCAATCATACAAGACGTCAGAATGCGTCGAGCAGAGCTTCTTTCAGTAGAGAGCGCAGTGGGTGGTGTTCTGAGGAATTTAGAGTTGATTGTGTGGTTCATGATTTAATGTATAACATCCTTGTATTTTGATTTCGGGGCTATACAGAAATTGTGCTTATTTAAATAAATCACTTAGCAGATCACCTTTTCTGGAAAAGCGATAAGCTAATGTCAGTATAGTGTAAAGTCAATCTTTGATATTAAACATTGTGAGCTAGCTATATAAGGATTAGCATGCCTTGTTTAGAAATCATTAGCCAATAAAGAAGGATAACCATAGAAAATGCGGGGATCCCAAGGAGAATCCACCAACGCATCAAACGATGATATTCTTTTGGCAAAGTCGTTATCGCTGATAACGCCATTACTTGTCGATGCAATTGATATTGAATAAAAACAACAGGAACCCAACAGGCGCCTATCAAGAAATAAAGCGTGATGGTTATCAAAAACCATAAAGAATGATAGGAATAATGAAGGATGTTCATCAACCAAATGCCGGTAATGGGTTGGATGATGACAGCAGGGGTTGTAAAAAACCAATCTGCCAAAACAACATAATGGGTCACTTGTTTGAGAGTGGTGATATTTTTGGCGCGATACGCCAAGAACATAAAAAAAGCTATCCCAAGCCCTGTGCCAAACAATAAGGCGGCACTTAAAACATGTAACCATTTAATAATAAAATAACTCATCTTATTAGTGTCTGCGATGTGTGGTAAATGTGCCAATTGATAGCGACTTGATCAAATTCTTGCAATGTGAAAAGTGCAACACAGGGTTTGGCGCCGGGCTCGATTAATCCTTGTGTGATTTTTTTAATTAAAATAAAAGCAGGGATAATGGGAATATTAGGGCCATCCCCTTTTTCGGCCACAAGTGTCCAAGTGATATCTAAAGGTTGATAGCGCAAATTAGAACCAGAGAGGTGGATAATCATGCCGGAATTATCTGTGCCCAATCTATCAAACCAATGACTTATCTTTAAAATATGATTTGCATATTTTGACCAATCTTTGACTAGATTTATTCTGGTAAGCCAAGACATCCCCCACATCATAAAATGTAAGAAAGGTACTTCCAAGCCTACATGAAAAACTGCGGTTTTTAAGGTTGGGTATTGTTCTGGTAAAAGCGTTAAATCCGGGACATCACAATTAGCATGCCAACGTAACCCTAAATTGTCGCCGTAATAATGTTTGTGGATATTTTGCCAAGCATATACCGTCTTCCATAAACCATTTTCTAAGCGTTGCGAGGGCTTGCCAAGATTGCCTAAAATAGATTCCAGTGTTGCTTTGCCTCTATCAATTTTATTGCCTGGACTAATGCCAAAATCAATTTCTCGCAAAATAGCAAATTCATGGGCATAATTTTTTATAACGACAGAAGATAATCCTGGCACAGTGCTTGCACCGCTGATAACGATGATATCTTGGCTTTTGGCTTTTTCATCTAGTATTTTAATTTCTGAAACAAATTCTCTAGCATCAGCCAGATCAATATAGTGTATTTTTAAATCGATACAGGTATTGGCAATGCTGTAAAGTTGAGTTTGAAAAGGGCCCGCCGTGTGGACTAGAATGTCTGCTTTGCTCGCTTGTAGCTTTTGCACAAAGTCATCGGCTTGCCAATCTAAGAAGTAACTCTGCAAGGAGGCATCAGGGTATTTTGTTTTCAGAGAATCTACAAATTGATTTGCTTTTTTTTCATCTCGGCCAGCCACTAAAATATCAAAAGATTTATCTTGGGCTAATAAGGTGCAAAGACGTTTGCCAAAATTGCCATAGCCGCCGAGTACTAATATTGTTGGCTTTTTGACCTGTTCGATTATCCACCTCCGGTTGCTAGAATGCTCTTCGGCATCAATTTAGCTTAGCAAATTATTTCTATGCTTTTTTTGCCACCATTGCCAAATTAAAGGGGGACTACAAAACAGCGTAATCCCAGCCACAAGGATCAAGGCATAGGTTTTACTATCTAAGAATTGATACTCCACAGGAGGGATAAATCCCACTGAAAAGGCTGCGACACAAAAGAGAGAGCCGCCTCCTGCTATCAGCCACAACCCCTTTTTACCTCCTGGTATTTTATACAAGCGAGGGGTAGAGGGTTGGGAATAACGCAGTTTAATCACACTCGCAAATATCATCAGATACATTAAAAGGATGAGTTGTGCGGCTAGTGTTTGGAAGATCCAATAGAAATGATTAATCGTGGGGATGAGTAAATTTAAGCTAATCAGCACAGAGCCAATTGTTCCTTGCAAGAGCAATATCGCAACAGGAGAACCTCTGCGGTTAGCTCTTTTAGTAAATTGTGGAAAATCATCATTTAGTGCACTGGTATGCAATCCTTTGCTTGGGCCTAAAATCCAGGTGTTTAACAGAGCAAGACCTCCAATGACAGAGAGTAAGGCAAACAAGGGGACGGCCCAGGGGATGTGCAGATGATCAAAAAACTTAACCATGGCTTGCATCATGCCAGCAGAGAGGTTCATTTCTTCTGCCGGGATAACAGTTGCGATAGCAAGAGAGCCTAGCATATATATCGCAATAATAATGATGGCAGCGATGAAGGTCGCTCGAGGAAAAGTCCGTTGCGGATCTTTGGTGTCTTGTACATAAAAGGCAGCGACTTCAATGCCGCCAAAGCCTAGTGCAATCGCCGTAAAGTAGGCCAGGGAGTTAAAGTTAAAATCGGTAAAGAAGTTTCCTGCGTTAAATTGCACATGAACGGGCTCTCCGGTGGTTAGCCAAAAGCCGCCTAATGCAATAATGGCGATACCTGGAATGATGCTTCCGGCAATAATCCCCAGTGTGCTTACCCAGCCAGAAGTTTTGGTCCCTAGAAAGTTAAGAAAGGTGCCACACCAAAGCGTAGTTAACATCGCGCACAACATAAAAGTGCGGTGCGCAGTCAATTCTGGATTAATGACATAGGCTATACTGGAAGCAATAAAAGAGAGCACTGTGGGTAGCCAAACAACACTTTCCATCCACTCAAGCCAGACAGCCATCGCCCCTGCGCGCTCACCAAAAGCTTCTTTTACCCAGGCATAAATACCGCCATTTTTGGGCCAAGCGGAAGCAAGCTCAGCACATGTGAGAGCAACGGGAATGAAAAATAAGAAAGCCGCCAGCGATAGAATATAGACGATGGAAAATCCATTTTTGGCAAAAGTGGGGAGATTGCGTAAAGCAATAATGGCAGAGACGCTAATCATAGAGAGCGTAAAGATACCGAGTATTCGGGAAGAATGGGCCGCTTTAGTTTGATTCACGTCACTTCCTATCAAGGCGCAGTTTTGCCACAAAGAGATTAAAGGCGCTAATTACTCGAACCATTTTGGTTTTAGGCAAGGCGCTGAGCCTCGAGCAACCGGAGTTTACATAATAGTAAATGAGGATTGCGAGAGGGCGAAAGCAACGACGCCTAAAACCAAAATGGAAAGAGTATAGTAGCATTGTTTAGAGGAATGTTAATGACTATGCAACAAGTTTTAGTGATAGGGGCGGGCAAGATTGGGCAATTAATTGCCAGCTGGTTAGCCACAACAGGGGATTATCAAGTTCATCTTGCTGATGTAATGTTTGAGTCTGATGACTTAGGCATTGATCAGACTGCACGGCGTTTTATGCAACTCGTCACTTTAGATGCAAAAGACAAATCGGCTGTCAGTGCCTATGTCAAAGCACAAGCCATCGGCACCATTATTTCTTCGCTTCCTTTTTACGCCAATGAAAACATGGCAGATATTGCTTTAACGCATTCTTGTCATTATTTTGATTTAACGGAAGATACTAAAGTTTCACAACATATTCGTGCTAAAGCACAAGACGCAAAAAAAACGATTGCTACCCAATGTGGTTTAGCGCCAGGTTTTATCAGCATCCTAGCCAAAGAGATGATGCAACCTTTTTCAAAAATAGAATCTGTTTCATTACGGGTTGGTGCTTTACCAGAACAAGCGCATCATGCTCTAAAATATGCCTTAACCTGGTCTACGGAAGGATTAATTAATGAATATGCTAATCCTTGCTTCGGAATTCTCAATGAAAAACTCACTTCCTTACAACCATTAGAAGATTTAGAAACCATTGAACTAGACGGTGCCCTTTACGAAGCGTTTAATACGTCAGGTGGGCTCGGCTCTTTGGCTGAAACGTTTCAAGGACAAGTTAAAAATCTGAACTACAAAACGGTACGCTATCCTGGACATTGTGAAAAAATACGTTTTTTAATGTATGATTTGAAGCTTATTGAAGACAGAGCTACTTTAAAAAAGATTTTTGAAAAAGCTATTCCCAGAACAGAACAAGATATCGTCCTCGTGTATGTCTCAGTGGATGGTTGGCAAAAAGATCATTTTTTTGAAAAAACCTATTTTAGAAAATATTACCCTAAGATTATTGCAGGAAAATTATGGTCTGCTATTCAGGTAAGCTCTGCAGCAGGCATATGTGCCGTAGTAGATTTGGTTCTAACCAATCCGGCACACTATCAAGGTGTTTTGTTGCAAGAGAATATTAGTTTAAAAATCTTTTTAGAAAATCGTTTTGGACAACATTTTGCCCATTGAGGTGATGATGGAATTTTTAAAAATACTTGGCATTCAATCTGAAAATTTTGGTGCAAGCTGCGGTGATGGCGGTTGGGTGGCAGCAGGCGTTTTGGGGCCGATATTAGCTTCTTATAATCCTAGTACAGGAGACAAAATAGCCGAGGTAAAAACTTGTTCAGAAACACAATATGATTTAGTGGTTGCAAAATCGCTAGCTGCTTTTTATCAATGGCGACAAATGCCCGCTCCCAAACGGGGAGAATTAATCCGATTGATTGGTGGCAAGTTACGAGAACATAAAAAAGCTTTGGGCAGTCTCGTCGCCCATGAAATGGGCAAAAGTAAAGAAGAGGGTGAAGGCGAAGTGCAAGAAATGATTGATATGGCCGATTTTGCAGTAGGCCAATCACGTATGCTTTATGGATTATCCATGCACTCTGAAAGAAGCCAACATCGTATGTATGAGCAATGGCATCCCCTTGGACCGGTTGGGGTTGTCACTTCTTTCAATTTTCCAGTTGCTGTTTGGGCGTGGAATGCTTTTATTGCTGCCGTTTGTGGTAACACCGTTCTTTGGAAGCCATCTTCTAAAACGCCACTTTGCGCTATTGCTGTGCAAAATATTTGTAATGAAGTGATGCAGTCCTTTGGGGTAGAAGGTATTTTTTCTTTGATGATAGCAAGTGAGCATGAGGTGGCGCAGAAATTACTTGGAGACAAGCGTGTTCCCTTGATTTCATTTACAGGCTCATGCGACATGGGACAACAAGTCTATAACCGAGTTGCGGCACGTATGGGAAAAGTAATTTTAGAATTGGGCGGAAATAATGCCATCATTATTGATGAAACGGCAGATTTAGATCTGGCTATTCCTGCTCTTGTCTTTGCTGCTGTAGGAACGGCGGGGCAACGTTGCACGTCCACACGAAGAGTGTTTATTCAAAAATCACGTTTTAAAGAAGTAGAAGCGCGTTTAATTCGTGTTTATCAACAAATTACCATTGGTAACCCCCTTGATGAAAAAAATTTAATGGGACCTTTGATCGATGAGGGCGCAGTGGATAATTTTAAACAAGCCATTCTTCAGATCAAAAAGGAAAAAGGAGAGATTTTATTTGGAGGCAAAGTGTTGGCGCAACGCGGTTATTTTGTTGAGCCTACCTTAATTAAAGCCCCTTTTGATTTGCCGATGATGCAAAAAGAAACCTTTGCGCCTATTTTATATCTTATTGAATATGATGTGTTATCAGAGGCTATAGAGAGACAAAATAGCGTCTCGCAAGGCTTGTCTTCTGCTTTATTTACTAATTCTTTGCAAAATAGCGAATACTTTCTATCAGCGCTTGGCAGTGATTGCGGGATAGCCAATATCAATATTGGTACCTCAGGTGCTGAAATTGGGGGCGCTTTTGGGGGTGAAAAAGCAACGGGTGGGGGGCGTGAAGCTGGCTCTGATGCCTGGAAAGGCTATATGCGAAGACAAACCTCGACAATCAATTGGGGCAAAACATTGCCGCTTGCTCAGGGAATAAAATTTGATCTAAAAATATGAAGTTAGTTTACGCAGCTGTTGGTTGTCTGCTATGGTTGGTAAAACAAATGTAACCTTTTAAGGCATAAAATGGAAAAAATCTGGTTAAAAAGTTATGAGGCGGGGGTCCCAGAAAATATTGACCCAATGGAGTATTCTTCTCTTGTTGACTACGCAGAAACTTGTTTCAATCAACACGCAAATAAAAGATGTTATTTGAATTTTGGATCTGCTTTATCTTATCGCCAAGTTGATGAATTGAGTCAAGCGTTTGCCGGCGCGTTACAAAATACTTTCAGATTGAATAAAGGCGATAGAGTTGCATTGATGATGCCTAATCTCTTGCAATATCCTGTGGCTCTCTTGGGCGTGTTAAAAGCAGGCATGACGGTGGTTAACATTAATCCGCTTTACACACCAAGAGAATTAAAAACGCTGTTAGTCAACTCCGGGGCAAGATGTATTGTCGTCATGGCCAATTTTGCTCATGTTTTGCAAGCTATTCTTGGCGAAACGAAAGTGCAATTCGTTGTTGTCACCGAGGTTGGAGATTTACTAGGCGGATTGAAAGGGCATCTTTATAATTTGATTTCAAAGCATGTTAAAAAAGTGGTGCCGCCATGGGATATTCCGGATGCTTATACTTTTAAACAAGTGGTGGCGCCAGAAAATAAAGCACTTTATGAACGTGTTCCTTTAACTCATGAAGACATTGCCTTTTTACAATATACAGGCGGGACAACAGCCGGAGCCAAAGGCGTCATGCTAACACATGGCAATATGGTTGCTAATGTGCTCCAAGCTTATGCGTGGATTCAGTCTTTACTTCGGCAAAATTTACAAGGTGGCGTTATCACCGCTTTGCCGCTTTACCACATTTTTTCGCTGACTGCGAATTGTTTACTCTTTTTAAAAGTGGGAATAGAAAATAATCTTATTACTAATCCACGAGATGTTCCCCACTTTGTGAAAGAATTAAAAAAGCGCCCTTTTTCAATCCTAACAGGGGTTAATACTTTATTTAATGCATTATTAAATAATCCAGATTTTGCTAAGCTCGATTTTTCATGCTTGAAACTTACTTTGGGTGGCGGTATGGCTGTACAAAAAGTAGTTGCTGAACGTTGGAAAAAAGTGACAGGCTGCGTGTTATTAGAAGCATATGGTTTAACCGAAACCTCACCTGCCGTGACGATTAACCCTCTGAATTTAACCGTTTTCAATGGCACTATTGGCTTGCCCATTTCTTCGACCGAAGTCAAAATTTGTGATGATGCCGGTAATGAGTTACCTATAGGTGAGTCAGGAGAGTTCTGCGTGCGTGGCCCTCAAGTCATGAAAGGTTACTGGAGACAGCCAGAAAAAACCGCTGAAGTATTAGACAAAGACGGTTGGCTTAAAACCGGCGATATTGCGAGAATTGATGAGCTTGGTTTTGTTAAAATCGTCGATCGCAAAAAAGATCTTATCATTGTTTCAGGTTTTAATGTTTATCCCAATGAAATAGAAGACGTCATTATTGAAATGAAAGGGATAAGAGAAGTCGCTGTTGTTGGTGTTAAATCAGAAGAGCATGGCGAGATAGTGAAGGCCTTTGTTGTAGCAGGAGATCCTAATCTGAGTGCAGAAGATGTTATTGCCTATTGTAAAAAGAATCTAACAGCTTACAAGATACCGAAAGTGGTTGAGTTTAGAAAGGAACTTCCTAAAACGAATGTGGGTAAAATTCTACGTAGGGCTTTGCGTGAGGAAGGAAATAAATAAAAAGTAATATGTTCCTTTCCACCATCTAAGTGGAAAGGAAAAGTCTAAAAATTACTTCGCAGGATCAACAGCTGTTTCAAAGCTGCCATCAGGTAAGGTGACGTTAAGCTCCAATACAGATTGATCTTCATGACGATCTAGTTGTACTTTGATTTGCTCAATATCCACTTTCACGTATTTGCTAATGACTTCTATAAGTTCTCTTTGCAATTGTCTAATAATATCAGGCCCGCTTTTCTTCTGGTTCTCATGCGAGACGATAATTTGTAAACGCTCTTTAGCTACTGCTGCCGCTGTGTTTTTTCTGGAAAAACCTAATAGGTTAAAAATATTCATGCGGGGCTCCGAAACAGGGCAATTTTATCAAGGAATTTACGAGTCCAATTTTTGTTTGCTGCGAAAGGAATTTGTTCTCCTAGCAAACGACGAACGGCTTGCTCATAAGCAAATTTCGCATCACTTGGGGTATCTAAGGTAACAGGTACACCTCGGTTAGAGGAGGTGAGCACAGAGGGAGATTCTGGAATAACACCAAGTAAAGGGATAGACAGAATTTCGAGTACATCGTCAATTCCTAACATTTCTCCACGCTTGACGCGTGCTTCAGAAAAACGGGTAATCAGCAGATGTTCTTTAATGGGGGATTCTTTACTTTCAGAACGTTTGGATTTACTGGAAAGTACCCCAAGAATTCTGTCGGAGTCTCGCACGGAAGAAACTTCAGGGTTCGTGACAACAATCGCTTCATCAGCAAAATACAGCGCCATTAGCGCGCCGCGCTCAATACCAGCAGGGGAATCACAGACAATAAAATCAAATTCTTTTTTCAATTCTTCGATAATTTTTTCTACGCCTTCTTTGGTGAGGGCATCTTTATCTCGCGTTTGCGAAGCAGGTAGAATGTAGAGGTTATCGACCCTTTTATCTTTGATGAGTGCCTGGCTTAAGTTGGCATCGCCATTAATAACATTGATAAAGTCGTAAATAACGCGACGTTCACATCCCATAATTAAATCAAGGTTGCGCAAGCCAATATCAAAATCAATCACAACAGTTTTTTGGCCCATCGACGCAAGTCCAGCACTGATGGCGGCACTGGTTGTTGTCTTGCCGACACCGCCTTTTCCTGACGTGACGACAATAACTTTTGATGTCTTTTTCAAGTGAGTATCCTCATATCCATAACTTTGTATTCGTTTAATCTATAATAGTTGAACATTCAAGCGATCGCCTTCCAATTTAATGCAAGTAGATTGTTTCCAATATTTTTCTTTAAGCGTTTCGCTAATCTGGTATTGTCCAGCGATTGAAATTAGCTCAGCCTCTAAGCTTTTGCAATAGATGATGGCTTGTTTGTTTCCCATAACGCCTGCAAGGGCTCGTCCTCGCATGGGACCATGAACGTGGATATGACCATCTGCTAGTAATTCTGCGCCATGACTAACAGAAGATAAGACAACGAGATCTCCGCCTGGTGCATAAATTTGTTGTCCAGAACGTACAGGTTGGGTAATTAATCGAGTAGGGGTACTCGCCGCAGAAAATGAGGCATCAGGACCTGCTTCTTCTTTGGATTCTTCAGTTTTGGCTCCCCCTTTTTTAGCGGGGGGTTTTATTTCAGGGAAGATAGCTAAGCCAATTTGAATGGCGGCTTCTTTCACGCCTTTGTTTGCGCCTCTTATGCCAATCGGAATTAATTTTTTACTTTTTAAGGTGTTGATAATAAGATAAAAGTCTGCCATTTCTGTTTCAACAGGCAGTGAATGTACATCCAAAATAACGGGTGCATACTCGAAGAATTTAGGGGCTTGTTTAATCTTTTCTTCTAAAAGGTAAGATAAATCATCAATGTTGTTGTCTTGCAAATGCAAAGTAGTGAGCGCAAACATCCCACCTTTTAGCAACATCCCTGTTTTTGCTTTTGAAAACGTCTCTGTACTCATTTTTTCTTTTTAGTTTGCAATGTTAAGGTTATTACTCTGTTCTTTCCCAGCATGAGGCTATCATGCTCCTTCCGTATGGGCAACTTTTTCCTTTGTTGAGATAATGGGATGACCAATTTTAGTTGATCACCTTTTTATCAGTTTCAGCATCTTGCTGGAAATCTCTGGCTAAAGGATTACGCGTACTACCCACATTTCTTTGCATCAGTTCCTCTTCAGAAAAATCATCTACCGCAATAACTTTTTGGTAGAGACTTTCCAGATGATACAAAGCAGCCGCTTCCGTTTCATGAATCATTTTGGCTTCAACCGCAGTATCAATGCATGCTTTTAGGCCGCTGTTATGCCCTTTATTCAGACTACGTGTTGCATCATAAATTTGTTTAATTAAAGAAGCATGATGTTGCGTTTCATCAAAAGCTTTTTCCAAGAGAGCAACGCTATCGTCTATTTCCTCAGAGATGAAACAGCTATCAAGTAGTCGGCTTCGAGTATCAGAAAGCGAAGTAAGCAATTCTGTAATTTGGGAATTTAACTTGTCTTTAGGATATTGACGAGGTTGGCCAAAGGGCATCACCAGTACCTTTAAGCCCAGCGCAATCCATTTATTGGGTAGATTATGTAATAGCCCAGCCATGGTTTGCCAGAAGGTTGCTAAACAATAGTCAAGCGTCCACTCTACTAAGGGAAGATCCATTTTGGGATAGCCTTGATCTTGGAAACGTTTTAATACTGCGGACATGAGATACATCATCGCTAACATATCGCCAAGCCTAGCAGAAAGCGCTTCTTTAAATTTTAGCTTTCCTCCTAATAAAGCAAGGGTGACATCACTCACAAAAGCAAAAGCTTGGCTGGCTCGACTTAACTGTTGGAAATACAATTTCATTTCAGAGCTAACCGGTGTGCCTGCAAATTTGGCAAAAGTAATACCGTGAAAGAAAGAACCTGCTGCATTAGCAAGGACATAGCTGAGATGTTCGCCTAAGTAATGTTCAAAGTCAGGGAGATTATCTTGTTGTAAAGCCTGCATTTCTTGCAACAGATAAGGATGACAACGAATAGCGCCTTGACCAAAAATCATCATATTGCGGGTTAATATATTTGCGCCTTCCACTGTAATCCCAATAGGCCCACTCTGAAATGCTCTAATCAGGTAATTTTTCGGACCAATCATAATGCCTTTGCCTGCGTGAATATCCATGGCAGATTCCACAATTCTGCGCCCTAGTTCCGTGACGTGGTATTTGGCTATTGCCGTGCAAACGGTAGGTTTTTCGCCCATGTCTATCATGGAAACGGTGAGACTACGCACTGCTTCTGCAAGATAAGTGAAGCCACCCATTCGGGCGAAAGCTTCTTGGATCCCTTCAAATTCAGCAAGGGGGGTACGAAATTGCCGCCTGATGCGTGTATAAGCACCTGTAGTGAGTGTCGCCATTTTTGCACTACCAGCACTGGTGGCAGGAAGCGAAATAGCGCGTCCTGTAGAAAGGCATTCCACCAGCATACGCCAGCCTTGCCCGGCCATTTTAGATCCACCAATGATCCAATCTAGAGGAATAAAAACATCCTTGCCTTGGGTAGGACCATTTTGGAAGGGAATATTCGTGGGTAAATGCCGACGGCCGATAGTAATACCTGATAAGGTAGAAGGAATAAGTGCACAAGTGATGCCGATTTCTTCGGTTTCTCCCAATAAATGTTCGGGATCAAAGAGCTTAAAGGCGAGACCAATCAGCGTCGCTATCGGCGCTAAAGTAATATAGCGTTTATTCCAGTTAAGCCGAATACCAATGATTTCTTGATCATTAAACATCCCTTTACAAATGATACCGCTATCTGTAATGGCGGTTGCATCTGATCCTGCTTCGGGGGCTGTCAGTGCAAAACAAGGGATTTCACTTCCGTTCGCGAGTCGTGGCAGATAATAATCACATTGTTCTGTTGTGCCATAATGGAGCAATAACTCTGCAGGTCCTAAGGAGTTAGGGACTGCTACCGTGCTGGAAAGAGTAACACTTCTGCAAGCTAAGGTCGTCAAAATTTCTGAATGCGCCCACTCAGAAAAGCCTTTCCCGCCAAATTTTTTAGGAATGATAAGTCCGAAAAAGCCATTTTCTTTCAAAAAATCCCACACTTGCTCAGGTAAATCTAAACGTTGGTGGGTGACTTCCCAATCGTTGACCATCTCACACACTTGTTTGACGGGGCCCTCTAAAAAAGCCTGTTCTTCTTCACTCAAACGGGGAGCGGGAATGGTGAGCAGTTTTTCCCACTGGGGGGTGCCACTGAACAGTTCAGCATCCCAGCTGACTGTTCCCGCTTCTAAAGCAATTTTCTCTGTTGGCGAGAGGCGTGGTAAATTTTTGCTCATACTTTCAAATAAGGGCAAAACAAGAAAGCGACGCCGATACTCTGGGTGATGGAGTAAAAGT
The DNA here is from genome assembly GCA_963803015.1 of uncultured Gammaproteobacteria bacterium. Lineage (GTDB taxonomy): Bacteria > Pseudomonadota > Gammaproteobacteria > Berkiellales > Berkiellaceae > Berkiella. The sequence goes on from CAWDKV010000003.1 coordinate 564,941, forward strand.
CCTAAAGTGCCAAAAGCAATCCAGAGCGCAAGAAGGATAAACCAAGAAAGTGAGGAGAACAGCGTCGTGATGAATAGTCCGCCAAGAATTGCAACACTGGCAGCCATCAGTGTGGTTCGGGTATAGGCTAAAGCTAACAAACCACCAAGCCAGAAGATAAACCAAAGAAAGGCGCTCATTATTTTCTCCCACACAAAAAAAGTGACTTATATTTTTAACGCAACTATCTCCCTCTCTGCACACGCCGTCAAGCACAGCTACAAGAGAATAGGCAAAAAAATGCTTATTACATTCATTTAGACCATAATGTTCAGTAGACTGAGCGCTAAACAGCAAAGACTTACACTTTCTTAGCTAACCAAACAAAAAATGTTCAACTGGTGGGTAAAAATGAATAAAGGTAAAGCACTATTATACGCGGGGCTGCTGGGAATTATTGTCGGGGGTGTCCCGTATTTCATGGGCCAGTTAGTCGAAACAAAATTTAAAGATGTTGTCGCTTTAGCGCCTGATTTGAATCCGGCCATCTCAACTCAGGTCTTAGAATACCAACGGGGTTGGTGGCGATCTTATGCGAAGACGAGAATCACCTTAAAAAATGCGACAGCACTGCAAAAATATTTACCAGGTCAAGATCAAAGTCAAAGTCCACTTTCCTTTAGTGTGGTTTTAGAGCATGACATTCACCATGGGCCTTTTGTGCGAGTTAAAGAGGGCAGTTATAGAGATTGGGCTTTCGCGCGTGCTTTGATTCACTCTAAGTTGTTTTTAACGGATAAAGCAAAAGAAATCATTAAGGCTGAGATTGGCGAAAGTCACCTTTTTGATTTACATAGCGAAATAAAAATGGATGGGGCGGTAAAATTTACTTTAGAAGGTAAGCCTATTAACTATAAAAAAGCAGCAGAAAGTGCTAAATGGCAAGGTTTGCAAGGCCTTTGGGAATTAAGTGCTGATCTAAAACATTTTCAAGGGCATCTTTTATGTCCTAGTCTCGATTATGCTTGGCCAGAAGGTGACTTAGTCCTGCAAGACCTAGTATTGAAGACGGATTACCTCAAAACAACAGAGGGAATTTGGGTAGGGAAGGGAGGCCTTGATGTTAAAAATTTTAAATTTGATCAAAAAGCAGGAAATTTAAGTCTTGTCGGCCAAGACTTTGTTGCGGGAGGCGCCGTAGATTTGCATGATAATCTTGTCGATTCTCGCTTTGACTTTCAGATGGAGAAGCTGGTTAAAGGGGGAGAGACTTATGGTCCTATCGTCTTTACTGCCTCCCTTAAAAATCTGCAATCTTCGGTTTATAAAAATATCCTGCAATTAGCGCGTGATACGGATAATTTAGATAATCAAGGACTGCTGGTTCAAAAGTTGATGCCATTACTCCCTGAAATCATAAAGACGCGTCCGCAATTTAATATCGATAATTTTCAAATACGCACGGCGCAAGGTGACATCACTGGTATGTTTACGATTGCTCTCGGTGGAGAAGACGTCTCCAATGCAGGCGATTTTAACCAACTTATTAATTCGATTGCTGCCAAAGCCGCTTTAGTCATGCCTAAAACGATTTTTCGTAGCATGGTGAGCGAAAATATGGGTTATCCGAAATTAAGCCAGCCCAATACACTTGATCCCTCGCAGCCTGCCGCAGTAGATCCAAGGCTAAATCCAGATGCCCTAATAGCGGGATGGGTGGCACAGCAGCTTTTAATCGAAAAAAACCAAATGTATGTGATACAAGTAGAATTGTTAAATGGAAGAGTCCTCGTTAACGGAAAAGAGATGGCATTTCCTGTGAAGTCTCAAGGTGGCTTAGCGCCTGTTCAGCCTGGGTTGCCAGTCAACTAAATATTTGACAAGGCTTGTCTTGACAGCGGTCTGGTATTTGGGGGGATAATGTGGCCACTTTTCCGCCCATCAAGTAAAGGGTAAATATATATGTTAATGACAGCTCAATTCTCTCAAGTACAAAATCAAAGTCTCTCCCGTCAAGCATCGATTGCACTTTGGGGGGCTTTCCTTCTTTTCTTATGTACACAGATCAGTATTCCTTTACAGCCTGTCGCTATCACCTTACAAACCTTTGCGGTGATGTTAATTGGACTCACCTTTGAACGAAAGGCAGCACTGAATGCTGTCATCGTTTACCTGACGGTAGGTGCACTTGGACTCCCTGTTTTCTCTAATTTTTCAGGTGGCTTTCATCATTTTATTGGTCCTACAGGTGGTTATCTCTTTGGTTTTGCCGTAGCCGTGATGTTGATGGGGGCTTTTCGTACATTTTTCTCGCGCGATAATTTTGCTTTAAACGTGGTGAATTGTTTACTTGGCACCACCGTTATTTATATTTTTGGCATAAGCTGGCTGACAAGATTTATTGGCTTTGACATGGCAGTTAAAGGGGGATTATATCCTTTTGTGATCCCAGGTGTGATTAAAGCAGTGCTGCTCTGTTTAGCTTTACGTTATCTAAAAACCGGTCGATTTTCTTTTAATACCCTTCCCAGATGAATTTTCGGCGCTCGGCCAAGCTTTGCTTCGCCGAGCCTTTTTATTACTGACTGAGTAAAAAAGCATAATCGCTTTCAATCCGCTCTAAACTAAGCTGTCTTAAAAAGCTAGTAAAGCACATCCAGGCAGCTATAGCATTGAGATCCTGGATTTGTGGGGGTAAGTATTTGGGAAGAACAATGATTTTCTCTTCTACCAGCTGAGCGATATCACGGATCTCCATTAAATTTGTTTTACCGCAAAACAAAAGCGGGATCCTGTCTAGTACCCCTTTGCGGACGGCTAATTGAATGAAGTTATAAACTGTGACGAAACCTTTTGTATAAGCGAGATCTTTGGTAAAGGGGCCTAACGTCGGTAAGCTGCCGCGAAAAACGCGAGCGCCTAGATTAAAGCAATCATCGTCGTCATAGCCTTCAGTTCGAAAAAATTCAAAAATATCTAAGAAAGTAGCGCCATCTTCCACAAGCTCTACCGCTCTAATACGATTGGCTAGTTTTTTCAGTCTGGCAGGATAAGAGACCAAACTTAATACTTCCATTAAAATGGCTAAGCCTTCTTGCGTAATGGTAGAAGACGGAGAACCTTTACTTAAGAAAGTGCAGATCGGTTGATTTTTACCATTTAGAGTTGTACCAATATGAACAAGTCCTTCATGGATAGCTAAAATTTTTAAATCACGCTCGTTAAACTTCGCATCACTTCGGATTTTGATATAGTCTGCTCCGGCAGCAGCATCTGCAATAATACCATCACTTAAAAGAACTTTGACCATTTCTTCACTTTCATTAAAGTGTTGGTTTAACGTGTTTTGTAGATAAGTAATAGCATCTTGCGCAGAAATAGTTCTTTCTTCTTCGTAAATGACTTGGCTTTTGTCGATTTGATCTAGCGAGTCTGCCATCAGCATCCCAAGCTGCGCCAAGGAGGGGTCGCCTTCGTGAAAAACATCTTTGGAGGAGCCATACAATTCTTGAGAAATATAGGAAAATTCGGAAGTGCCTCTGGCTTCTAGCATTTGCAGCACACGGGTATATTCTGTGCACATCCGGCGCATCACCTGACCCACAACATTAAAATCGCCTAATTTTCTTGAAATCTCTCTTTTTATTAAATGAAAAATTTGTCTTTGGTTAGAAAAATCAAAAGTCTTAATTCCTTGATAATAGGCTTGCGTTACATCTGGTTGCTCTTTACATTTTTTGGCAAAGAATTTTTCTTTAATTTCGAAATTCCACTTTATAGAGTCAAGAATCCGAATAGGTGCTTGCGCGTCAACAATCGCATCGGAGAGATCTTTGATATCTTGTTGATAAGGGGTTAATTTTTTAGCATTAACCTTTTCTTCACCATCCATACCGAATCCTTTCATTGTGCTGAGTACAAATTAGCAGCTGTACAAATTATACCCTTCCCAGATGAATTTTCGGCGTTGTTGCCTGCGCTCTCTCACCCCAGTCACGTACTAAAGCGTACGCTCCTGGGGCTTCGTTTGCTTGGCGCCTAGCCGACGTGTGCTCGTTAGAGTAAAAATCATCTGCTTTGGGTATATACTCTTTCGAGTATATCTCTGCGGTGGACTGCTCTATGGCTTTCTAAAATTATAACTTATAATCTTGCCTCTCGAGTTTCTAGGAGCTAATAGGCTCTATCATTCCACAAATATTTTTTATTTCATATAACTTTTGCAAAGCCTCTTTCGGGCTTAGTGTATCAGGGTCTACTTGTTCTAAATAATTAGCAAGCTTTTCCCATTGCGGATTTTTAACCGGTTTCACTTCTGGTAAAGGAGGAGAGGACTGCTTTAAAGATTGTTTTTGCTCTAATTTTTGCAATGTTTTTTGTGCGTGCTGTATCACATAAGCAGGGAGTCCAGCCAGTTTGGCGACTTGCAGGCCATAGCTTTTATTCGCAGGTCCTTTTTCTACGGTGTGCAAAAAGGTTAAGTTTTCGCCATGTTCTTTGGCGTCTAAGTGCACGTTTTCGACATTGTCTAAGCGCTCTGCCAGGTGCGTCAGCTCAAAATAATGGGTGGAAAATAAAGTAAGCGCATGGAGGCGCTGACTCAAGGCATATGCTGTGGCCCATGCTAAAGCTAAGCCATCAAAGGTACTCGTGCCGCGTCCAATTTCATCCATAATCACCAAGCTTTGTGTGGTGGCATGATGCAAGATATTCGCTGTTTCTGTCATTTCTACCATAAAAGTGGATTGCCCTTTAGCCAAATCATCACTCGCGCCTATGCGAGTAAAAATTCTATCGATGGGGCCAATCATGGCGCTTTGCGCGGGCACAAAACTTCCAACATGTGTCAATAAAACAATGAGCGCGGTTTGTCGCATATAAGTGGATTTACCGCCCATATTAGGCCCTGTGATGAGCAGCATGGAAAGGTTGGCGTTTAAATGAATATCATTGGGAATAAAGGGTTCGTTGCTTAATTGTTCAACGACAGGATGTCTGCCTTTTTCAATGGCCACCCCTGATTCTTTGGACAGCGTAGGGCAATGATAATCTAACGTTTTTGCCCTTTCCCCAAAGTTAGATAAGACATCAATTTCCCCTAGAACAAGAGCTGCGCTTTGCAAAGTTTTGAGATCAAACGTTAAAGTTTTTAATAATGCTTCATACAGCATTTTCTCGCGGGCAAGGGCTTTTTCATTACTACTTAAGACTTTTTCTTCAAAAGTTTTTAATTCTGGCGTGATATAGCGCTCTACATTCTTGAGAGTTTGTCTGCGTAAGTAATCTTTTGGCGCATTGTTAGCTTGATTGCGGCTAATTTCAATATAAAAGCCATGTACGCGATTAAAACCCACTTTTAAAGTACTCAGCCCGGTACGTTTTTGTTCTTTTTGCTCAAGTTCTCGTAAATAACCTTCCGCATTTTCACTTAAATTGCGCAATTCATCTAAAGTATCATCATAGCCTTTTGCGATAACGCCCCCATCGCGTAAAACAAGCGGTGGATTCTCAACAATCGCTTTACACAGTAAATCATAGAGCGGCGCGTGCGGGTTTAATTGAGATAGCTTTTCTGCAGAAAGTACGGCCGCTTGTTGAAGATGGTTTTTAATATCAGGGATCACATGTAATGCTGCACGAAGTTTGATTAAATCGCGCGGTCTGGCGCTTTGCAAACCTATTCGAGCCAGCACGCGCTCCATATCCCCAATTTCTTTTAATAAGGTTTGAAAAGATTCCAAATTTTCCATTTTTATAAATGCGGTCACTGCATCAAAGCGTAATTGAAGTTGCGTGTGATTTCTTAACGGACGGCAAAGCCAACGCGACAATAAACGACTCCCCATAGGGGTTTTGGTGTGATCTAAAACCGAGTGTAAGGTATTTTTTCTTTCTCCTTGTAGGTTTTGAATAAGTTCTAGATTGCGACAAGTATGCGCATCTAATTGCACGAAATCTTCACTTTGCTCCACTAGAATTTGATGAATATGGTGCATGGTCGTGCGTTGCGTTTCTTCTGCATAACGTAATAAGCAGCCACTTGCTTCGATGGCGGCTTTTAAATGCGCGCATTCAAAGGCATCTAGATTATGGACATTGAGCTGTAAGCATAATTTTTTGACGGAAGTGGTGTAATCAAAATCCCATGCGGGGCGCTTGTGAATCAGGGGCATGGATTTTAACGGTTCAAGAAGAGAAAAATTTTCTGGGATTAAAAGCTCTTTCGCTTGTAACCGCTCTAGTTCATTTTGTAGAGAGGTGAGAGAGGGTACTTCTTGCAATACCAAGCGACCACTACTTAATTCTACACTAGCGATACCATAGCTTGCTTTGTTTATAGCAATTGCGACGAGGAGATTTTCTCTTTTATCGTCAAGCAAAGCTTCATCGGTGAGGGTGCCGGGGGTTAAAATGCGTGTGACTTTTCTTTCTACAGGGCCTTTGCTGGTAGCGGGATCGCCCACTTGTTCGCAAATGACAACAGGCTCTCCTAGGCTCAACAATTTCGCCAAGTAATTTTCTACAGCATGGTAAGGCACGCCCGCCATGGGAATAGGATCGCCTCCTGATTGCCCCCGTGCAGTGAGCGTGATGTCGAGCAGGCTAGCTGCTTTTTTGGCATCATCAAAAAACAATTCATAAAAATCGCCCATGCGATAGAAAAGTAACTGAGTTGGATGTTCTGCTTTAATCCGCAAATATTGCTGCATCATGGGCGTGTGTTGAGATAAATCAGCTTGCTTGCTATGTTTGGTTGTTGTCATCAGTTTTCCTCAACACTTTCCAGAATGAATATGGTAACAAAAATTATCGCTTCGCGTTTTTCTGTGCCATAATGTACCCAAAGCGCTCATGTCTGGCGAGTCTAGATTGTCAATTAAAAAAATAGGTTAACTAACAATTCTAACGGGGAGCAAAACATATGGATGGTAATAAAAAACAAGCACTCAGTGCTGCGTTGTCACAAATCGATCGTCAATTTGGTAAAGGCTCAGTCATGTGGTTGGGCGATAAAAACGCTATCAGTGATATTGAAGCCATTTCAACAGGTTCATTAGGCCTTGATATTGCATTAGGGATTGGCGGTTTGCCACGTGGGCGGGTCGCTGAAATCTATGGCCCTGAATCTTCTGGTAAAACCACCTTAACCTTGCAAGTGATAGCAGAGTGTCAACGTAAAGGAGGCATTGCGGCTTTTATTGATGCTGAGCATGCCTTGGATCCCGTTTATGCTGAAAAATTGGGCGTGAAATTAGACGAGCTCTTAATCTCACAACCAGACACAGGCGAGCAAGCTTTAGAAATTGCGGATATGTTAGTACGCTCAGGTGCTGTAGACGTTATCGTTATCGATTCCGTCGCCGCATTGACGCCAAAAGCAGAAATTGAAGGGGAAATGGGAGATCAACATATTGGTTTACAAGCCCGTTTAATGTCGCAAGCTTTGAGAAAACTGACCGGAAACCTGAAACGCTCTAATACTTTAGCCATTTTTATTAACCAAATTCGGATGAAAATTGGTGTGATGTTTGGTAGCCCAGAGACGACCACTGGTGGGAATGCCTTAAAATTTTACGCTTCCGTGCGTTTAGATATTCGCCGTACGGGATCGGTTAAGAAAGGTGAAGAAGTTTTAGGAAGCGAAACGCGGGTGAAAGTGGTCAAAAATAAAGTCGCTCCCCCCTTTAAGCAAGCTGAATTTGAAATTCTATATGGCCAAGGCATTTCTCGTTTAGGAGAAATAGTAGAGCTAGCAGTGAAACTCGATCTGATTGAAAAATCAGGTGCTTGGTATAGTTACCAAGGCAACCGGGTCGGGCAAGGGAAAGAGAATGCGCGTCAATTCTTGCATGATAATCCTGCCGTAGCCGAAGAATTAGAAGCGAAAATTCGTGAAAAGCTATTACCCGTCATTCCTCCCAGAAATCAATCAGCACCAGAAGCCAAAGAAAACACTAAAGAAGGCGTGAAAGAAAAAGTGGCAAAAGTGAAGCATGCTGTTGAAACCTTGGATTTTGCTGGAATAGAAGAAATATAGTATTTCAATAAAGACATGCGAACAGTTCGAGACGTCGCCTTGCGCTTATTGGCGAGGCGAGAGCATTCCCAAAAAGAAATGCAGCAGAAACTCTTGCAAAAGGGTTTTGCTCTTTCTGACATTACCCCAGTATTGATTAAGTTACAGGATGATGACTTACTCAGTGATCAACGATTCATTGACATATTTATCCGTAGTAAGCGTCGGCAAGGCAGTGGTCCGTTAAAGATTTGTGCTGAATTACAAAAATATGGTATTGATCTAAATCAAGTGCAAGCAAGCGAGGAATGGCAGCAAACTTCATGGGAAGTCTACGCCTTGGCCGTCAGAACGAAGCGTTTTGGTGAAGCCTTTCCTCAAACTTTGCAAGAAAAATGGCAGCAAACTCGATTTTTGCAGCAACGTGGATTTACCCCTGATCAAATTCGTTCAGCCTTCTTAGGTGACACATGAAACTAAGTGAAATTCGTCAACAGTTTTTAGATTATTTTACAAAGAAAGGACATACGCTTGTCCCAAGCAGTCCTTTGGTTCCCAATGATGAAACGCTTCTTTTTACCAACGCAGGTATGGTGCAGTTTAAAGATGTTTTTCTGGGCAGAGAAAAAAGAGAGTACACAAAGGCTGCAAGCTCACAATGTTGTGTGCGAGCAGGGGGTAAACACAACGATTTAGAAAATGTCGGTTATACCGCACGCCATCATACCTTCTTTGAAATGCTGGGCAACTTTAGCTTTGGTGATTATTTTAAACGAGAAGCGATTGGTTATGCTTGGGAGTTTTTAACCCAAGTTTTAAAATTACCCCCCGAAAAATTGTGGATCTCCGTTTATGAAGAAGACGATGAGGCTGCTAATATCTGGTTAAACGAAATAAGAATCGATAAAAATCGATTTTCGCGTTGTGGGGAAAGTGATAATTTTTGGTCAATGGGTGAAACCGGACCTTGTGGGCCTTGTACAGAAATTTTTTACGATCATGGACCCTCTGTCCCCGGTGGGCCACCGGGTTCTCCTGATCAAGAAGGCGATCGCTATATCGAGATCTGGAATTTGGTCTTTATGCAATTTAATCGTTTTGCCGATGGAGAGATGAAACCTTTGCCTAAACCCTCTGTCGATACCGGCATGGGCTTAGAGCGTCTGGCAGCGGTGCTGCAAGGTGTGCACAGCAATTACGAAATAGATCTATTTGTTAATTTAATTCAAGCTGCGGCAAGCACCTTAAAAATTAAAAATGAAGGACAAAAATCCTTGCGGGTGTTGGCGGATCATATCCGTTCTACCACTTTTTTGATTGCAGATGGCGTTATCCCCTCCAATGAAGGGCGCGGCTATGTTTTAAGACGTATTATCCGACGTGCTTTGCGCTATGGGCATCAATTAGGGGCGAGTGAGCCTTTCTTTTATCGTTTAGTTGCGCCGTTAGTTGCCGAAATGGGACAAGCTTATCCCAAGCTGAAAGCACAACAGGCAGCGATCGAAAAAGTGATTTTGCGAGAAGAAGAACAGTTTGCAAGAACACTCGATCAAGGTTTACGTATTTTAGAGCAAGATTTACGGCAAAGACGAAGTAATATCATTAGTGGGGAAACCCTCTTTAAATTGTACGATACCTATGGCTTTCCAGTAGATTTAACCGCGGATATCGCGCGAGAAAAAGGTTTACAAGTAGATATTGCAGGCTTTGAGCAAGAAATGGAAAAACAGCGTGCACGCGCAAGAGGGGCGAGTCAATTTGGAGCAGATTATAACCAAGCGCTGACCATCGATGTGCAAACCAAATTTACGGGATATCATTCTCTTGAAGAAAAAGCAGAAGTAGTTGCTTTATTTCAAGAGCAGCAAAATGTAGACAATCTTAAAACCGGAGAAAAAGGAAAAATTGTTTTACAACATACGCCTTTTTACGCGGAATCCGGCGGGCAAGTCGGTGACAAGGGGATCATAAAAAGCGCTAAAGGTGTATTTGTTGTTGAAGATACCAAGAAAGCAGGCGATGCTATTGTGCATATTGGATTTGTTAAAGACGGACAAATCGCGTTAAACGAAACTGTTGAGGCCAAAGTCGATGCAAAACTTCGGCAAGCGACGAAATTAAATCATTCAGCAACCCATTTATTACACGCAGCTCTGCGAGAGATTGTAGGTAGCCATGTGGTGCAGAAAGGATCTTTAGTCGAGCCACAACGCTTAAGATTTGACTTCGTCCATTTTGAACCTTTAACACCCGAACAAATTCAGCAAATTGAAGCACGTGTGAATGAGAAAGTATTAGAAAACACAGAAGCCACCATAACAGAAATGACACCGGAAGAGGCAGTGAAAACAGGTGCGTTAGCTTTATTTGGTGAAAAATACGGAGATAAAGTCCGTGTTTTAAATATGGGTAGCGGCTATTCTGTTGAATTGTGCGGAGGAACCCATGCGGGGCGCACTGGAGATATAGGTGTTTTTAAAATCATCAGTGAAAGTGGGATTGCAGCCGGGGTTAGACGCATTGAAGCTTTAACCGGGCAAGGAGCATTAGCTTGGTTAAATCAGGCAGATAGTGCGGCACTCTCTCTCTCAAAGCTGTTAAACGTTGATAGGCAAAATCTCTCAGCGAAAGTGGTTCAAATCACTGACAGAGTCAAGGAATTAGAAAAAGAAACGCAGCGTTTGAAGGCAAAGCTAGCCAGTGGGGCTGGAAGTGATATGACAAGTGAGGCAATTTCTTTAGGGGAAATCAAACTATTAGTTAAAAAGCTTTCCGATGTTGAGCCACAAGTGATGCGAGAGATTATGGATGATTTAAAATCCAAGATTAAAAGCGGCATTATTGTGCTAGCGACGGTAAAAGACGATAAAGTGCAGTTAATTGCAGGTGTCACCCCTAATTGTATCCAGCGCGTCTCAGCAAAAGACTTAGTCAATTTTGTTGCGGAGCAAGTGGGAGGCAAAGGGGGCGGGCGCCCTGATTTAGCACAAGCGGGTGGTACTAACCCTCAGAAATTAGATCAGGCCCTCGATTCTATTCGAAATTGGGTAAGTGAAAAGCTGTAAATTTTCAATTTAGGTTTATCGCTTTCGCCAGAGGTGTTATATCATTAAATAAGATGTTAGAATTCTGCGTTTATATGGATTAGCTAATGGGCTTAATTGTACAAAAATTTGGCGGGACTTCAGTCGCTGACATAACTTGTATGTTACACGTTGCCGGCAAAATAAAAGCGACTCAAGAAGCCGGGCACCAAGTGGTGGTCGTGGTCTCTGCAATGGGAGATCAAACCGATAACCTAGAAAACTTGGCCTATCAAATTACACCTAAGCCTTTACCGCGTGAGTTGGATGTCTTATTATCCACTGGTGAGCAAATATCGATTGCACTTTTATCTATTGCCTTAAATGCTAAAGGCTGCCAGGCAAAGTCATATACCGGTTTTCAAGTGCCGATTAAAACAGACAGTGCTTATACCAAAGCCAGGATCCGTTCAATTTCAGAAACCGCTATTCGAACGGATTTAGCCCAAGGAAATGTCGTCATTGTGGCAGGGTTTCAAGGGATTAATGAAAAAGGAGATATCACGACTTTAGGTCGAGGTGGCTCAGATACGACGGCAGTTGCTTTAGCTGCAGCCTTAGGAGCAGATGAGTGTCAGATTTATACGGATGTTGATGGGGTTTATTCAACTGATCCAAGATTGGTCCCCGAAGCGCGAAGGATGCCGCGCGTCACTTTTGAAGAAATGCTAGAATTATCCAGCTTAGGGGCACAGGTCCTGCAAATTAGAGCAGTGGAATTTGCTGGAAAATATGATGTGCCATTGCGGGTGCTTTCCACTTTCCAAGAGGGGCCAGGAACATTGATTACGTTTGAAGAAAAAGGAATGGAGCAGCCAGTTGTTTCTGGTATTGCTTTCAGCCGAGAAGAAGCCAAATTGACCGTACTTGGGGTGCCAGATAAACCAGGGATTGCTGGCAGCATCTTAGGGCCAATTAGTGAAGCCAATATCGAAGTCGACATGGTAATACAAAATCAAGGAGATGATGGGACTACTGATTTTAGTTTTACCGTTTGCCGTCAGGATTATGAGCAGGCGCTTTCGATATTAGAAAATGTCAATAAATCCATCACTGGGCGCGGCTTGTTGGGAGATAACAAGATCGCAAAAATATCTTTAGTAGGCGTAGGCATGCGATCTCACGCAGGAATAGCCAGTACGATGTTTCAAGTATTGGGCAAAGAGGGGATCAATATACAGCTTATTTCTACTTCAGAAATTAAAGTATCTGTCATCGTGGACGAAAAATATTTAGAGCTAGGTGTGAGATCGTTGCATGAAGCATTTCGATTACACGAAGAGCCCCTGCAAGAGGACTACTCTCCTCTCAAGCGGGCTTAGACCATAAACGATGACGTACGCAATAAGATTTTAATAGGAGATTGACCAACATGCTCATTTTAACTCGACGAGTGGGTGAGACATTAATGATAGGTGACAACGTAACTGTCACTGTGTTAGGTGTCAAGGGTAATCAAGTACGTATTGGTGTGAATGCGCCAAAAGATATTTCAGTACATCGCGAAGAAATTTACCAACGGATCCAACAAGAGAAGTCAGGCGGCAGCGGTGAAGGCTCTTCTTCTGCTTCCGAATAATTAAGTGGTCCACCTTAAAGTTTCAATCAACTCTTAACCTCATCCCTTTTGGATGCTATGATGTGCCCTTCGCTTCGGAGAGATGGCCGAGTGGTCGAAGGCGCTCCCCTGCTAAGGGAGTATGGGGGTTAAACTCCATCGAGGGTTCGAATCCCTCTCTCTCCGCCAAATTAAAATCCTCATTTAAAAGTTTAGAAACTTAAATTCTACTCAGCTTGCAGCAGACGCCGCTTCTCCTACACTGACAGGATGAACACTATCATTCATAGTTTGCCAGCCTTAAATTCTACTTTACGTCATTCCCTTTATCAGGGAGAGATTTATCTTGCGCCAAGTCATCCATCCTCTTTAGCCCTTGTTAAAGAGATCAAGCAATTGATAAGTGCTGAGTTAGGGCTAAAGGACATCCGCCAGGCCCATATGCTCCTGGATGAGCAAACTTTCTTTCAAAAAATAGGATCATTGCGCCGTAAAATATATTGCGAACCAATGTATCAAAAAGCGATTTTTACATTGCTTGAGATTTGTGGTTTTGATTGCGCTAAAATGGCGGTTGATCCCTTTCGCTTAAGAGTCATCCAACCTTTTGGGCATTTAAATGAGCGCGCAGCGCCAGTATATTACCCGCACAGAGACACCTGGTATGCTCATCCCCAATCAACGCTTGTTTTATGGGTGCCGCTAGACTCTCTTCAAGAAGAAGAAACCTTTGAATTTTATCCCGAGTATTTTGCGAGGCCAGTCGAGAATAATTCAAGGGTATTCAACTATGATGATTGGGTAAAAGAGGGTCCAGAGCTAAAAATAGGATGGCAAGATATCAATTCAGGTAAAACTGCCGTTTATCCCAAATCACAGAAGAATACCGAAATCCAAAACGCATTGGGATTTAGTTGCGAAGAGGGTCATATGCTATTTTTTTCTGGACAGCATTATCATAAAACAAAACCGCAAATAACGCGTCAAATCCGCTATAGTTTGGATGTGAGATTAGTGCATCTTGAAGACGAAGCCAATCATTTAGGTCCGCAAAATGTAGATAACCTTTCACGGGGTTATATTTTAAAAGACTACATAAAATATAAACCCTAATAAACAACTATTTACGCTTTATCTTCAGCGTTTCTTTTGTTTCAGGATTTATTGTGGTTGCAATACTTTTTGAACTCTCTAAAGAAGGCGTAGGCGGAAGTTTGTTTATATCAAAATAAAGCGCATTTTTTCCTCGCTCAGCTGTGGGTGCTAAAGCCTGTTCTGGTGTTAAATTAATTCTGCTGGTGAAATAATCACGCACAGCATTGTTGCCTAAATTGATAGAAAGTTCACCATTGGTCGAGATAAAAACACCAGGTCCTCTTGCGACTGATGGGACAACATAGAGAGTGTCTGGAAGCAAAGAGAGAGATAATAAATTTTGCGCAACGCTTTTTTCCATTCCAGATTTGTCAGCGAATTTTGTAAATTGCTCTTTAAAAGCATCTCTGACTGCTTGTGAAGAAAATTTAATCGCTAATCTCGGTTGTCCGCTATCTGCTACCACCACAGAGAGAATAATGTTTTGAGGGCCTAACACCACGGCAGAAGAGGATGCAGCTGCAGCAGAGGTGGGATGAGTCGAGCTAGCAAGATAAGAGGTCAGAAGCATTGATTTTTTTTGTAAGGGTTGAGCAGTAGTCGGAGCCGCCGCAGCAGCAGCCACCGCTGTTGCAGTAGGAACCGGTATAGGAGTCTTGCCAACCTCTCCAACAGAGGAGGAACCGGGAAAGCCTGCAGAGGCTGAGGATGTTGCTACAGGTTGTGTTCCTTTTTGCACAGTTGCTGTTTTCCACCCAGTTGGTGCCGCCGCAGCTGCGCTTGGCGTCACTTTAGGAGGGGCATTACTTGTTGGAAGGGCACTAGCCTGTTTGGTAATGGAGGGAGAGACACTTGCCGAAGCGACAGGAATAGCGGCGCTTAACAAGGGGGCAGGGCTGGCAGCCGCCGCCGCAGCTGCAGGCATAGTGGCACTTAGCATTGGCATAGTAGTTAATCTTGCTTGATGGATAGAATCGATAGCTTCTATTGCACCAGGATCTGCTGTCAGTTTATAGCCATTCACGCCCCAAAATGCATTGTCACTCACTTTAATGTCCAAACAGGATAAAGCAAAATTAATTTTTTCTGGGGTAGGCGGCGTACCTGGCACGGAAGATTTTGTATTACTTTTTGTATTCATGGCTGTAACGTGTGGAGAATCTTTGCCAAATCGTTGTTCTACTGCCAAGTAAAGACTTTTGGCCATCTCAGGTGTTAAATGAATTGTTCTTAAGGAATTTTCATAAGCACGCTTTATTTTTACAACACTTTCTAGAGGACAATTAATAACATAGCCTTCGTGCTCACTTGGTTCGATGCCACCGGGTTCGCTGATTTTAATGTTAAGCAACATAAAGGCTCTTCGCAGCTTATCAGGACCGTTAGATAATCCGGCTAAAGCTTCTGGCCCGCGTTCTGCCATCACTTGTGTATAAAGACTCCGCTCCATGGCCGTAGTGAGTTGCAAGCTTTGACTTTGTGTTGTGGAGAATTTTTTGTTAAATTCAGCTTGTAAAGCCGGGTCAGTTAATTTTGCAAAAACACTGGTTCTTAGAGCGTTAAAATTTTTTGATTGAATTAAATCAACAATGATCTTATCTGGTAAAGATTGAAAAACCCTTAAATTTCCTGTTGCGACTTCAGCGGTCAAAATGCTGGCAATGGTATCTATATTTTTACTGGATTGTAAGAGTTGTGGTAGTGATTTTTCATCAAATTCAAAATCGGCTCCAACGGAAGCATTTTTGTGATCTAGTTTTCCATTGATATTCTCAAATTGTTTTACTCTTTCAGAAAACAACTTTTTGGCCCTGTCAGGGTATTGTGTGTTGTAAAATTGAGCAAAATTTAAAGCGATTGTTCCATGATGATTGACAAAGTTTCCCTTCATTTCTGGGACGTATAAAATAAATTCATCAAAGTGCGGAGAGTCTTTTATGATGGCATATTCTGCATTAAATCGCGCCGCAATGTCGCTACATTCTTTTTTGCTTAAAGGTCTAGAAAGTGCAAAATCTCTATAATTGGTATTAATGAATGTAAATAAATTTTCTTCCACATTTTGCCCAGTACGTAGTGATTCTTTTACATTACGCGCTAACGCTAAACTTAAAGCAGGCTTGTTATCGAGGGCCGCACCAAAATCTGCTGCAGTTAACTTATTAGTAGTACAAAAGATATTCACTTCCCCTAAGAAAAATTGGATCATGATGGAGAGTTGCTCAGGATTGGCGGCTGTTACTAGATTAAACTGGCTTTCTAATCTTAAACTATTCCAAAAATCATCAGCAAGGCAAAAGCCAATAATGTTGGTGACATAACCTTCAATATTATTTTTATCTGCTTCATCAAAGCCGGTCCAGTTATCCATGTTGGCTTTGGTCGCAGGTAATATTGGCGGTTTGGCGGTTTGGTCCAAGGTAAGCACTGCAGTTTCTTTGCTAGGGTAACGTTGCTTAATTTCACGTAAAATTTGTGCTTTTAGTGCTTCAAAATCAGCTTCAGAATTAATTGAACGACCACGAAAAGCTTCTAAAACGGCATTTTGTACTAAAGATTTGGCGTCTTGTTTTGGACCTATTACTAAAGTTGCAAATTCGGTTCTTAAAGTGGACCCGAGGTTTCTTACCTCAGATCTCACCTCGTCTTTTGAGCTAAATCCAAACCCCCCCCCTCCCTCTCTGCTTGGAGAAAAGATAGGGTTAACTGTTTTTAGCACCGGATCAGGGTGAAGGGGGCTTAAACGCATACTAAATATATTGCTTTTTTGTGCCATGATGCGTTGTATAGCGTCGGGATAGTTTGGATAAGAGCCACTCAAGCAAAACAAACTAGGATGATTTTGAATTTCTTTTAATGCTTTAATATATTCTACAACTTGTCGCGCTCTATCGATTTTTAGATCTTTAGTGCGACCTTCTGGCAGAGTGGCAATATCTCTATCAAGTGCTAATTTATAGCGTTCAAGTTCATGAAGCGCTGATGCCCTTTTTACATCGGCCCCGACATCCTTGCCAAAGAATTTTTGTAATTCTATAACAGTTTGACAAGTGTTATCCAAACCAATACTCTCGCCGCCGACTAAAGGCATGAGTAAATGCACTTGATTTGTCTTCGGGTCAACATAAATATACTTTTGACTTGTAGGTTCACTGCATTTAATTTTCATGACTTAGTCCTTAAAAACTTTGATTTTCTAAGGATTAGAGTGTGAAAATTGCAGAATAAGTTCCACTAATCACTGAAAGAGGTGTGTATATAAGATCAAGTTACTCAGGTATATAATGAGATATCAGCTTAGGATGTGTGAGTGATGTTTGGAATAAAGACTGAAGAACAAGGATTGGAAGTGATGGCGACTTATTCGGCTTGGGATAAGTACATGGGGCATATTTGGTATAATTTGCTACATTTCTGTAATTTACAGGAAGAATGCACAGTGATTGAATTTGCAGGTGGCAATTCAGTCAAAATTGCAGATGCCTTGCAAAAGACTAATTTTAGAGGAAAGTTATATCTCGTTGATCCTTGTCAAACTGTCTTAGAAAAGCTCTTAGAAAAGTATGCACAATTCATTCCTCATGCCAAGATTTACCCCGTTTGTTCTCGACTAAGTGATAGTCTTAATGCTTTACCTCATAAACCTGATTTTCTTATTGCAAATCACGCCTTAGATGATTTGCTTTTATCAAAAGCGCTAGGTAATAAAGCAAGCGAGGATTTCTTTAGCTGGTCTCTTAATGATGAGGAAATCGCTTTGCCAGATTTACAAGAGATTTGGCAAAAATTAGAGAATAACAAATTGCAACTTGAACAGAATAAAGAAGAAGTATGCAATGAGCTTATTCTCACCATGAACAAATTAGAAGCGAGATGTTTTATCATCAATCAATATGCGAGCTATGTTTTGAATGTAAACGAGTTGTCTTCATTAAATTTACATGCAAAAGAAATATTATTTAAGTTAAGAAATTACTATCATGATAAATTGCTAGACGATAAGGTAATACAAATGCTATTGAGCGCAAATAAAAATTATAATAATTTGCAAATAGGACATGAGGTATTAAATGCTGGTCATTGGCTAATAAAAAATGCGTAGTTGCAGAATGTATGCGTAATAACCTTTTGTCAGAAATTCCTGAGAGTGTTGTGCGTCTAGGTGAAACCACTTTTATCAAAGTCCCTCTTTATAAAGCGAAAGACAGCTATCAGCCTATCTATATTAACCAAGCGCTTTTTGTTGAATATATTTCTAAAAATAAGCATTTTAATTGGATCAATGCGGCCAGTATGCTTTCAAATTTATTTAGTAATACACTCAATAAAGAAAATGCTACTGGTTTGCAAGTCGGGTGGGCTTATTGCGATAAACAGTTTGATCCCTCAGATTTATCACTCTCTGGTAACAGTGGTTCTGGACGTGCTTACTATGTGGGAAAACGGTTTAACATTAAGGGTGAAAAGACGCCTTTAGCTGTTGCAAAGAAGAAGCAATATAATGATGGCATCTTGAGTATGGAAGATGGCTTGTGGGAAACCATTGTAGCGAATGCTTTACAAAATAGCTTTCATCTCAACATTTTTTCTGTATTGGCGGTTTTAAAGCTTAATCAAACTTGTACCAGACCTTATCAAGGCTCGGAAGTTGTTTTACCACAGGTACAAATTATACGAATTGATCAAAATAGATCATTAGATCGAATATCGCATGCTTTTTACCAAAAAAAACCGTTCAAAAAAGAGCAATTAAAAGAGATCGCGCAACATTTTGGTGTGCTTGAAGCGGATAAGTTTATTGACAGAATAGAACATGGTATGTGGTCAGCAGGAAATGTATCGCCGCAAGGGCACCTGATTGATCTGCAAACGGTTTGTGGAGTAAAGGGGCGACATCCACAATATAGTGCGACAAAATACCACGCAGAAAATTATTTTGGTTTTGAATATGCAGGGCAACTCAAAATATTGCAAAGCTTAGTAGATTTCTTAGCGACAAATCCAGAAGAGGTAAGCTATGATTTTCTCGAAAATGAAATGCTTACTCGTATGCAAGGAGAGCTCTTAGAAGGGTTTGTCTATTTAATGGGGTTTGCTCAACAAGATAAAATTGTGGAAAAATTCCATGCCGAATTAGTATCGTTAGTTGAAGAGTTTAGTTTTCATGCAAGAAGCTGCTATTTTAGAAAGGCAGATTTATGTTGTAATAGCGCAATTTCTTTATTGCTGCACCTATATGATTTTTCTTTATTTTTTAGATTTTTCCCACTATTGAAAAAAGTGAAAAATTTATCCCCAGAGGATTGTTTAAAGAGAATGCTAGGGGGAAATATAGCTAATGAGGATTTTGCTCTCTTTAGCAAACAGTCTCTCAATACTGATGATGAGTATTTAATAACAAATGTGCTAAGTCAATTCAAAAAATACTTTGTCACTAATAGTGAAGAAGTGCATATTTCAAGTGAAGTCATATTAGCGTTTATAAAAAAATATAATTTTCTGTTTGATAAAATCGTGGATTTTTTCAAAATGGACCTTGACGAAGTGATGGCTCGTGCTTATATCCTCAATGAAGATAGATATTATATGTTCCCGGCTTGTAATTTGAGTTTTTATCTGAGTTTCAATCATGATAAACAATCTGAGAAGTTCACGAGCAAGCTTATTGACCTTACTATTAAAGCTTGCCAAAGAAACCCAGATTTTATGCAGGAGTATATCGCTAATCTGCGGATTTACAAGGAAGGATATACTTATTTCTTGCTAGATGGAAAAGGAAGATATCAAATAGTTATTGTGCTCTTTGAGGATGAGAAGCAAAATCTTAATAGAGATCAGGTAGAAATGATATTTGATGACAAATCATACATTATAACGAAAATGGACTCTCACACGGATGTGAAATATTGCACACAAAAAATGTCTATGCATACTTTGCTCGATGGATTTTCAAGAAATTATTCAATAAACTATTCGAAAATTAAAATTCAAAGTGAGCAAAAAGAGTTCTCCCTTACACCTCTGGTCAAAATAAGCTTCTAGATACCCTTCCCAGATGAATTTTTGGCTATTCGACTTATCTTTTAAAAAGGGATTAGGTCAGGTAATGCACTTTTGTTGTTTCGCGGATTACTTGAAGTATAGCGAGCCCTCCCGTATATTTTTGATTATGCTAGAAAAAATGGATCTAAGATTTGATGAAAGCCATAGTCAAGGAGAAGTCATCTTTAAAACTACAAAGTCGGGCAAAGCCACTTCTTGAGCAAAACCAAAACGTCATTATCAAAGTGGCTATTTGTGGCTTATGTAGAACGGATATGTATGTGGCGCAGGGGCTGCTTTCCACTCAAGAGTCTATTATCCCGGGCCATGAATTTTCAGGTGTTGTAGAGGCGGTCAGTGCGGACGTCAGGCATGTTAACTTAGGGGATAAAGTAGCGGTATTTCCTTTTTTTCAACAAAATAATCAGCAAGTGGCCTTAGGGGTTGATGTAGATGGCGCCTTCGCTGAATTTATTAAAGTGCCTGCCTCAATAGTTTATAAAGTACCGGAAAATCTTTCTTTTAAAGAAGCCGCGTATCTAGAGCCCCTTGCCGCTTCTTTGGCTGTACTTGATATGCCAATTCACCCCAAAGACAAAGGGCTCATTTTTGGCGATAATCGTATTGCGACTCTGACCAAATACTTATTAGAAAATCACGGCTTTGACGGTGTGGATATAGCAGATCTGGCACAATACCCTCAGCTAAAACATAATTCTTATGATTATATTATTGAAACTCTAGCTAATGAGCACACCATTGCAGCCATTATTAATCTTATCAAACCCAAAGGCATTCTTATCTTAAAAAGTAGACCTCACCAGGGGATTCCCTTTCCTGTCGCTCAAATAGTGAAAAAGGAAATTAAAATATTACCCGCTTATTATGGAAATTTTCAAACATGCATCGACTTATTAGCATCTAAAAAAATAGATATTCTTTCCTTGTTAGGTGAGACTTACTCTTTTGAAGAGGCAGTTGATATATTGCAGGGAAAAAATCAAGTGAATGACAATAAAAAAATATTCTTTAAGCCATAAAATATGTGCGGCATAGTTGGGGTTTTCTCCCGCGAAAAAAAGATTGAAAAATCACACTTAATAGAAGCGACAAGACGCTTATCACATCGTGGACCAGATGGCGAAGGGGTCTGGTTATCTTCTTGTGGCAGAATAGGTTTAGGTCACAGAAGATTAAGCATTGTTGATATTGAGGGGGGACAACAACCTCTAGTCTCAAGTGATAATCAAATTTGTGTTAGCGTCAATGGTGAATTTTATGATGACGCAATTATTCGATCTCAACTTGAGGAAAAAGGATATAAATTTCGAACGCGCTCCGATAGTGAATTATTAATTCATCTTTATCAAGAATATGGCTTAGACTGCGTCCACAAATTGCGCGGTGAATTTGCTTTTATTCTCTTTGATGCCAAACAGCATAAAATAATTGCGGCGCGTGATAGATTTGGCATTAAGCCACTTTGTTATCATTTCTCGCAAGAAGGGGAATGTGTGCTTGCCTCCGAGGCAAAAGCGCTTTTAGCCTTTGGTATCAAAGCGCAATGGAATGACTATGCTTTCTTTCATACCAGCTGTTTTCAATATAAAGCTTTAGATCAAACCTTATTTAAAGATATTTTCCAGATTCTGCCAGGACAGTTATTGATTTATGATGGTAAAAAGATTGAACTGAAACAATATTGGGATCTAGACTATCCCTTAAGTACTGATGTTGAAAAGCTACATACGTTAAGTGATTTTGAAGTCCTGCTACAAGATAAATTTAGCGAAGCTATTGCTTGCCGTTTAAGAGCGGATGAAGATAAATTGTGCTGTCACTTAAGTGGTGGTATTGATTCGGCATCTATTGCCTCTTTTGCAAGTGAGATCAGAGGTAAACCGCTGCCCTGTTTTTCTGTTTCCTTTAGCCATGATCAATATGATGAGTCACACCTTGCGTGTAATTTGGCTAAACATATTAATGCGCCGTTACAACTTGTAAAGGTAGAAGAAAAAGATATCATCAAAGTCCTATCAGATGCGGTCTATTATAGTGAATCTTTTGCTATCAATGCGCATTTGGCAGCTAAATATATTTTAAATCAAGAAATTAAAAGACAAGGGTTTAAAATTGCTTTATCCGGCGAAGGCGCAGATGAATTGTTTTTAGGCTACCCGCATTTTAAACATGATTTTCTAGAGGGGAATGTAGGGGCTTTGTTTGAGAAGAATCCGCTTGTCAATGGGGTGCAAATTACACAAGAGCCTTCTTTGTCATTAGCAGCAGTCAATGAGGAATTGGGATTTATTCCACATTTTTTTAAAGCTAAGGCTGCTATTGGTTTAAAAGTGCATCAATTGTTGACGAAAGAGTTTAAACAGAAATTCTCTATTGATAAAGTATTTTCTGAGGCGTTAACAAAATGGGGTATATCTGAACAATTGAAAAATAGAGATAATATCCACAAATCGACTTATCTTTGGATAAAATATGCTCTGGCAAGTTATATTTTAAAAGCGCTGGGCGATGGCTGTGAAATGGCGCATGGCATAGAAGGCAGGGTTCCCTTTTTAGATCATCACTTATTTGAATTGGTTAAAAAAATCCCCTCTCAGTTAAAAATATATCAGCAAAAAGAAAAATATATATTACGAGAGATAGTAAAAGATAAAGTGACCTATGAGATTTACAACAGGCAAAAGCATGCTTTTATGGCCCCTCCCTTAGGGTTGCTAAAAAGTAAGTTGGGAATGGAATTTGCTAATGATGAATTGCGCTCAAAGGATTTTCGAAAAAATCCTTTTTATGATTTTAGTAAAGTGGGCCAATTCTTAGATTCATTCTCATCCAAGAACTTTCAGGCGCACATTTCAAGTGAGCCAGTTTTAATGATATTGTTGACAAGTCATCTATTTGGAAAACGTTATGGATTATAATCTTGAGAGGAAATAATGAGTACGACATGGTGGCATGATTTTTTTGATGAAACCTTTGCAGATTTAATTCTAGAGAGAGAGCTTAAAGAATTAGAAAAGACAACGCAATTTTTGATCGATACCTTGTCACTAAAACGCAATAATATTGTCTTTGATCAATGTTGTGGCACAGGTAATATTGCTAATGCTTTGGCGCAAAAAGGGATGCAGGTGATTGGGGTTGATCAATCTGAGGTTTATATTAATCGCGCTAAATTACAAAACAATCAGAAAATAACAGATTGCTCTTATACTGTTGGCGATGCTAGAACGTTTGTGCCAAGTGTCTTGTGTGATGCGGCTTATAATTGGTATACAAGTTTTGGATACTCAGATAATGATGCTGAGAATATCAAGATGCTGCAATCCGTTAGTAAGGCTTTAAAGCCAGGGGCTAGATTTATTTTGGATTACACCAACCCTTTTTATATTCTGCAAAATTTCAACGATTCACAAGTGATAAGAAAAAAAATAAATGGATCGGATTTAGTCGTGTTAAAAGAAGCCAGCATCGATGTAATGCGTAATATGTTTATATCGAAGTGGAGTACACTTTTTCCAGATGGCAAAGTAAACTCTAAAGAGGGGGAGTCGAGAATATATTTCCCCCGAGACTTAACAGAAATGTTTAAGATGAGCCAATTTGAGAATATTTATTTCTTAGGATCTTATAGAAGGGGCACCGTTTACAAAAGATTCGCCGCGTTGCATAGTGGTTGCTGATAAACGCAATGAATGAGTTTATTCACCAATTTATTAAAATCGTGAAAGCTTATCCAGAGCATATCGCTATTTTGGAAGATGGTAAAAAAGGAATTACTTACTATACTCTTTTTCGCAAAGCCTTACTTTTATCACACCGTTTGAAAAACCTCATTTTTTCGCAAAGCTTAGTCGCTATTTCACAGCCAAAATCCATCGATACCATTGTATCTATGCTGGCAGTTTGGATCTGTGGTGGTGCATTTGTGCCGCTTGACCCTTCTCTACCAGATGAGCGCAAAAACAATATATTACAGCAAGCCAAGCCGAATATTATTCTAGGAGAAAAAGGGAGTATTCGTTATTATGAACGACAAAATCGTTGCCCTGAAAAATTGGCCTATATCATTTTTACTTCAGGCAGTTCAGGCTCGCCTAAAGGCGTCATGGTACCTCATGAGGGGGTTGTAAATTTTATAGAAGAGCAGATAAAAGTATTTCAATTTAGCGCCACGAGTCGTTCTCTTTGGTACCTTTCATTCAATTTTGATGCTTCAATTTCAGATATAGGTACCGCATTATTATCGGGTGCTACATTATGTATTGAAACAGATAATCAACTTATAACAGCAGCAGCGTTGCCTAAACTAATAGCCTCTCGTGGCTTAACCCATATCGATATTCCACCATCACTGTTGACAATTATTGATCCCCTCACCATTCCCAAAACGCTGCAAACTATTATTATTGGCGGAGAGGTGTGTCCAAAAGAATTTGTACGTAAATGGTCTCGTTATTTTCGTCTGGTCAATGTTTATGGACCCACAGAAGGCACCGTTTGTACCAGCATGAAAGTGTGTGATGAGAGTTGGGAAAAACCCAACATCGGAAAGCCGATTAAAAACCTATCCTATCAACTGTGTGATAGTCTTTTGCTTCCTGTGAAACGGGGGAGCCCGGAGAGTTATTGATAGCAGGAAAAGGATTAAGTTTAGGTTACGTTAACAATGTTACTCTGACAGCTGAGAAATTTATAGATCACAACGGACAAAGAATCTATCGGACTGGAGATCTGGTCTATCAAAAAGCAAACGGAGATTATATTTTTATTGGTAGAGTAGATAGGCAAATCAAAGTGAATGGTCAGTTGGTGGCGCCCGAAGAAATAGAATTAAAGCTATTGGAGATGGCATCAGTTGAAAAAGCAGCTATTGTCGCCATTGAAGAAAACCACAAACGAAAATTAATTGCTTTTGTGCAAACAACGAATATTGATCTCAAAGAGCAAGAAGTTATCGCTTTTTTAAAAAAGCATTTAGCTTGTTGGATGATCCCACATCAAGTGATAATTCTAGCAGAACTGCCCGTTACAACAAGCCATAAAATAGACTACCAAAATCTTGAAACACAATATAGATTAAAAGAGAAAATATCTCATGACGCATCTTTATCGCTTGACTCCATAGAAAGCAAGCTGCAAATAATCTGGAAACATGTTTTGAAAAGACAAACCTTTTGCAGCACAGAGGTGGATTTTTTTAGCGATTTAGGTGGCGACTCACTGGCTGCATTAGAGATGATTTTGCTTGCTGAAAAACAAGGTTTGCCTATTCCCATTGAATTGCTTCCTACTCATCGCACGATTGCTCTTTTAGCATCAAAGATTAAAATTGATTTTTCAATTCAAGAGATCCCTGCGCAATCCGCTGCTTGGTTACGAGCCAGCATGGGGGATATTCTCTTAGGAAAACCAAAAGCCTTTTTGCAAGTAATAAACCAACAAAACGATCATGACTCTATTTTATTAACTGGCGCAACCGGCTTTTTGGGGATTTATCTTTTAAAAGAGCTCTTAAAACAAACCACGCGTAAAATAGTTTGTTTAGTAAGAGCCAAAAGTGAAGTTGAAGCTTATGAGAGAATTTACCACGCAGCACAAAAAGTTCAAGTGCACTTTGACGAGAGCGAGCAAAGTCGTATTGTGCCCATTCTAGGCGATATTGCGCAATCTAAATTAGGCATGACACACGATAATTGGCAAATGCTTGCCAAGAGTGTTGGGGAAATCATGCATTGTGGTGCTGTCGTTCATATGCAAAAGGATTATGCTGATTTAAAAGCAACCAATGCAGAGTGTTTGCAAGAAATTATCAGTTTCTCGCAAACGGTGAGAGAAAAGAAGATCCATTATATTTCTACACTTTCTGTATTTGTGAGCACAGATAAATTATCTGGGGTTTGTTATGAAGACGATGATTTAAAGTCTACGAAGAAGGTGTATGGCGGTTATGCCCAAAGTAAATGGGCGGCAGAATGTTATTTATGGGCATTAAAGAAGCAAGGGCTGCCAATTAATATCTTCAGATTAGGATTAATAACAGGGAATAGTCAAACAGGCGTGTGTGCAACAAGCGACTTTTTGCAGTTGTTCATGCAAGGGCTCATTTCTTTAGGTTGCTATCCAGAAGGGGATTGGTCTCATCTTGAAATGGATGTCACACCTGTAGACTTTGCGGCAAGAGCCATTGTTCATATCGCTAATCAAGCACAAACTAACTGTTTTCATATTGCTAATGCTTCAAGGTTTTCGCTTGCGCAGATTATTGAAGTCTTAAGTGGTCATCCTTTTTCTTTAAGAAAAATCACGAATGGGGCGTGGCGTCATTTGTTTTCAGCGCTTCAAGCAAGCGATCCTAAACAAGCCATAGTATATATGTCCCTTTGTAGAGCGATGAAAGAGAAGGATTTTTTTACAAGATATCGCACAATGGATCTATTTCAATCTACAGATTTTATATTTGACAGAAAGAATACGCTTCAATCATTAGAGCAGACTGATATCATTTGTCCTCAAGCAAATGGGCAATTATTGAAACTATATTTGGAAAAAATGACAAAATGCGCACAGGTCTTATCTTAGGAAAGTTTATGCCTTTTCATAAAGGACATAAACTCTTAATGCAATTTGCATTACAATTTGTCGATAAATTGTATGTTGTCATTGATAAAGTGGAAAACGAATTTATTTCCGGGGAAATGAAAAAGCGTTGGATCATAGAAACCTTTCCTCAAGCCAATGTGATATCTCTTGCAACGGTCATGCCACAAACGCCTGCAGAGCATCCTCATTTTTGGGAGCATTGGAAAGAAGTACTGATAACGACATTGCCACAAAGTCCAGATTTTCTTTTTGCTTCTGAGGCCTATGGTATTCAATTGGCAAACGTTTTAGGTGCACAGTTTATTCCTTTTGATCAAAAGAGATCCTGTTGTTCGGTAAGTGCTACTGATATAAGAGCTGACTTATTGGGAAAGTGGGAGCATCTTGCTCAAGCGACTAGAAAAGATTTTTTACTTAAAATATGCCTCTTCGGACCAGAATCTACCGGTAAAACTACTTTGGCAACGGAGCTTGCAGCACATTATCAAACTGTTTATGTGCCAGAATACGCAAGATCTTTTATTGAAACCACAGGGCAGATAAACAAGGAAGATATGCTGACTATAGCGAAAGGCCAGATAGCCCTAGAAAAGATATTGTCC
Organism: uncultured Gammaproteobacteria bacterium; assembly: GCA_963803015.1. Classification (GTDB taxonomy): domain Bacteria; phylum Pseudomonadota; class Gammaproteobacteria; order Berkiellales; family Berkiellaceae; genus Berkiella. Next base: position 591,938 of record CAWDKV010000003.1, read on the forward strand.
GAAAAAGCTAATAGACTCTTATTTTGTGACACCGATCCCTTGTTAACTTCACTATGGCATCAATGGTTATTTAGAGAAAATTCGCAAGAGATAGAAGATTTAGCACTTGAGCAACATTATGATTTGTATTTGTTAATGGATGCTGATTTAGAATGGATGCCAGATCCGGTGCGCTACTTTCCGGAAAAGGGTGAAGAATGCGTACAAGCCTGTGAGAGCATTTTGCAACAGCATAAAAAAAACTATGCAATCATCACTGGCAAAGGATCTCTTCGCTTGCAGAATGCGATTTTAGTTGTTGATGAAATTGTTAAACAATTTTTTAACAAGTGGAAATAGCGCAAAGGCAAAAAAACACTAATCAAATTCATTGCCCTTTACTTGTGCCAGGTTTTTTTGGTGTTCTACTTTCTGATCCAGAAGAAGCGGGGCCGCTTTGAGATGCGGGCGCCGCTGCTGCAGCTGCTGCAGAAATTTCTCCACGATAAAGAGGTACAATTCTAGAGGCATGTGAAGCTGACATTGCTGCGGATACAGGAGGTTTGTCACTCGTTAACAGCAGGCTTTGCACCACTTGAGGTAAGGCAACGTCTCGTACTTTGTTTGGATTAGTATAAACATCACTCATACTGACGCTGCCAAGAGCAGCTGTGGAAGTAGCCGCAATATCCTCTTCCGCTACATAGTGCCCATTTTTAAAATACATTCCAATATCATATTTTGCCCATAGCGCATCAGCATCTGAAGGATTCACTAATGCACATTTTTCTCCCAAATTAGCAAGTTTAACAGCGAGAAATTTGACATCCCCATCAAATTTTTGGGTATTCCTAACAGAGGCACTCCCGGAGTCCGCAAATTTTTTCTTCGCTTTATCTAATTCTTGAGCTGCAAAGGGAAAGACGGGGTTGATTAAAACATTAGTAAATTTATCTTTATAGGCATCTTGCGATAACAATTCCATTAAAGATTCATAATAGAGATTCGCAACTTGGCTTTTCTTGTTATCTGGCCAAGAGTTTGGCAAAAATGCACCTAAACCAATGGCGGGGATAACTAAATGATTGCAACCTTGCGTGACAGCTGAGTCCAGTACACCTTGCCACATATTGGTAATTAGTAATTTTGCGAGAGTTTCGTTACCTTCCAAAACAAGCCCACTATTAGCAAAATTAAGTCCCGCTGTCGATAATAATACGTTCGGCATAGCAGTATCTAAATTGAGACCGTCTCTTATTTTGTTTCTAGCCTCTCCACCCACATTTTGTTCTTCAACCAAAAAATGAATTTTCTGAGAATGACAAATATTGGATGATAAGTCCATTAAACGAATATTGGCAGCTCTTTCAAATTGCTCTGCGGATTGAAAGCCTAAAGTTGCAAAGTCACGTTTCCAATTTTCAAATTTTCCCCCCAATATTTCTTTTAGTGTTCTTTTGTCTTGAGCTTTTATTTCACTTCTTAACTCATTTTGAATTCTTAAAAATAGTTTGGCAGGTAGTAAGTTACTGCTCGTCACAATTCGTGCGGAATCAGCAAGTTCTGCGAGTTTTGCTCTGGTGCCCGTTATGGTGCCACTACCGAAAACTGCTTTTGTCTTATTGTCTTGCGTTGATATTGCTATTGAGCCGGTTTGACTATTTAAGGGTGTTTGAAGTCGTGTCACGTTTGCTGTAGCCCAATCTGGGGTAGGATTCAATTGTTGTAGAAGTTGTTTCGCAAGATAAGCTTGCATGCCCTCACTCCCTATGCCGCCAACCAACGCGCCATTGATCCCTTTGTATTTGGCAAATCTTCCCACTGCGGGTATTGCTACAGGTGCAGCGGACCTAAGAGCGGTTGTTGGTGCCGGCGCACTGACTGCCGCTTGCTTTGCTATTTGTCTGTCACTTTCGGAAATTTGTCGCACTGCTCTTTGCAACTTACTAGGAACAACTGGTGATGCTGGCCATGTGCTGGCACTCGGTGGCAGTGGTGGTTTACCTAAACCAAGCGCCTCAGGAGAAGGTAGTTTTTCACTGCTTGGCATGACAGGTGCGGATGCTATTGTTGATACAGAAGTCGACGCAGCGGCTGCAGCTGCTGCGGAAGAAGAAATTGTTTGCCCAAGATGCAGTACATTATCTCTGCGAATAATTTTTTCGATAGGGGAGTTGGGTAAACTATTGATTAGGCTTCTAATTTCTTCATCATTCATTTTGCCGCTGATGCGAGATTGGCCGCCGATATTCTCCTTTTTGTAAAAAACAGGGATGCCATTTTCTAGTTCGATATGCCACCCTTTTCTTGTGGCTTGATCGGTATAGGCTAAAGCAAAATTATTCGTGCTAAATCTAATCCCTACTTCCCATTTGTTATCCCCTTGGGTAAAAATGGTTGACCAATCCCCTTTATTTGCCAATTTTTGATGATTAATTTTATAACCACCTAATAAGAAGTCGGAAATATATTCATAGTCATGCGCTAGTAATCTCGGCGAATCCGTAGGAGAACTTCCCGCTGAAGAAGCAGGGGAGCTTCCAGCCGAGGAAAGAGGGGATGCCGCAGCCGCTGCTGAAACCGGGGGTCTTATTTCGATGGTTAAATCTGGATTAATTTTTCGAAGTTGTTTGGCAATGGTTTGTTTTTGATCTGTATCTAAGTGATCCATTTCTGCTAAAGCTTTTGCCACTTGCTCAGCCAAAGATTTTTTATAATTATTATCTATCTTTCTATCATTACGAACTATGTCTACTAATGTTGTTAAATAATTGAAACCTAATAACTTTAATTGTGAAACGTCGCCCGACATAATTTTCGTTGAAGACATATTTTTATATTCGTTTTCATCAGCGGATTCGAATGCATGGAATTCACTTTTGGCATTAGTTATTTTTGTTTTAAGATTTGCACGTTGAACTTCATCTACCGCCCCGGCATGTCCTTCACCGCGGCCAAAGCAAATAAAATTCATTTTGCCAGCGCCTTCTGGCCCTTTGTAAGCAGGACTAGTCCAGATCTCTAGACAACCTTTCGCTAAATCTTCTCCTGTTACATAAACACAAGTTGTGCCAGGAGATTTCTTTTGAATTTTAGTAGCAAATGCAGCCATCACGTCCCAATGTTCTGTGTAAGGATGAGGAGGTGTGTTGGCAATTTTTCCTTTGCTCTCATCTGTATCCACTACATCACGTTGCCGAAATTCAGGGTTATCCTTTAACATGGCTTCCCATAATTTGTTGCGTTGTTCTGAATTGAGTAGAGGTCTAGGATAGGTTGCCTCTGCAATTTTAACACCTGGAAATCTTCCTTCTCGTTTTTTTGTTTCTAAATAACTATCTTGAGAAGGGGATGCGTGTATTTCCACTTCGAAGCCTTGCGCCTCAAAATAAGCTTTCGCTTCTTGCAACATGACAAGATGCCCAGGATGCGGAGGGTTATGCCCGCCAGTTGTTAATAGTGCCATTTTTCTTTTTGGACCTGTTGCTTTCATGATTCACCTCATACTCTTTTAAATTTAAACCTGTACTGCAGCGATTAAAATGCTCTCCAGAATATGCACGCTTCAGGCTTGCCATATATATTATGATAAGCTTGCTTCATGAGCAGTTCAAGTCTAATTCTTGAGCTATTTTTAAATTCAGTGATGAGGGAAGGTATTAGGGGTTTAGTTTCTCCTTAAATACAAATCGAGTATAAAAGTAACTTAATCCAAGTAGACTTAAGCCTAATCCTAAGAAAGAAAGTACACGATATAATCCTTCTAGAGTAGCGGCATCAAATAAAAATACTTTGGCTACGGTGATAACCATCACGCCAAGGGAAGAAAAGCGCAGCAGTTTATCTTTTTTAATAATGCCAGCAATCAACAATCCTATGCCAAGCAATAACCAAGCAACGGAATAAGCGTAAATTTCAGCGTTATTCGTGATGCCTTGGTCAAGATATTCTCCATGGAATAAGAAGCGCACGTTCATATTTATAAGCGTAAAGGCCATGATTAACATGAGCCCTTTGCAGTATTTAACCCAGGATTTTTTTCCTACACGTATTAGTTCATCACTTGCATATTTTGTCCAAATGATGGGGAGCCCAAAAGGAAGTAATAAACTGTTAAATAAAAACACACCTAGTATTTTTTGATTATTGAAAAGAGGGTTATGAATGAGTAGATCAAAATAGGTTAAACGAAAGAGCGCAATACTAAGCAGTGCGATTGCACACCATGAAAAGGCAACTCTGCTAAAAAATCGGTTAACCCCAAAGCAACTCAAGGCGACAAGGAAAAGCATATTTGTAATGACACCACGTTCTAAAAGATGCGCTTTGGTATGCAAGAAAGTAAGAGCGCCCTGATGAAATGCTGCGCGTATTAGGTAGTATCCCATCAAGGTTATTAATGCGACACCTGCCATTTCAAAAGAACGAACTAAATAATCGTCTTTTTGTTTTCTAAGGAAAAAACTCGATCCTAAGAAGAAAGCCCCGGGTAGCCCTAATTGGAAAAAGGGTGATGAAATGCTAGAAAGTGTGTTGAAAGGATGTTCTAGATCAAGATTAAATAGGCTCTGAGTAATGATTTCCAACAATCTAACTATCTCGGGCAGTTGCAAAAATAAAAAGACTAGTCCTAAACCAAGGGTAATAGAGCGTAAGACTTTGATTGTAGTTCTGGTATTAATCCAAGCGACAGCTAACATTTGCGCAGCAATCGCAATCGGTAGAAATTGTTGATTTATTTCAATGGTCATAGCAAGAGAGAAAAAGGCGGTCGAAGTCAAACAAGTAATCGCTAAAAGCGCTTCTTTGTGCGGATGTTCTTTAAAACGTTGTTGAATTTTGAGAGCGGTATAGACAGCCATGATTGAGAAAGCAAAAGCGGTCATTCCCCATAGAAACGGAATGCCAGCAAATAGCGCTTTGTTGTGTAACTTGAAATAAGCAATAAGGTAATAGCCAATACTGGTTGCACTGATAAGGCTAGCCCATAATATTGGCAAACGTGCTTGCCACATCAATAAATAGCCACTTCCAATGTAAAGGGTAGAGAATACAGCGAGGGTAATGGCATAGTGTCCATAATAAATAGAAGGATGCCATGCTAAGAACATCACCGCATTCACGGCAAGCGTTGCTAGTGGCACAAAGCCATATAGCTTTTCATTGAAGTAAGCGAGAATAATGCCACCAATAGCAAGCACAGCAAACAGGCACCATTGCATCAACCCAAAATCACCCAGACTTGAAACGTAACCCATTAAAATGATTGCACAACCTAGCCCAATATAATTTAACAGAGTGAGTAAGCCATATTCTTCAGTGAGATTTGTTGTTACGGTTTCGTATTCTTTTTTAGAGAAGAAAATGAAAACACCACTGATAGCAAGTAGGAATATACTAAGACGGATCATATCAGCTGATAACCCACCTAACATGACAAATCCTACCCAGACAAAGCAAGCCAAGAGTGCGGGAATGGCAAGATACCACCAACTTTGGCGTTTGATGATAAACATAAGCCCAAAGAAGACAATGAGTAGGTAGGTAAGCAAGATTGAACTTGAAGGCTCTGTTGCGCCAACCAAGGCGGGAGTGAGAAATCCGCCAATCAATCCTAATAAAGCAATGGGTGCGCCGTGCCGTAAAGAGAGAAAAATAGCAAGCCCAGTGGTTGCAGCCATGCCAGCAAAACTTAAAAAAGAAGGGATAAGTTGATAAAGACCTGTTGCTGCATAAAAAGTGGCATATAAAACAGCAATTCCGGCGCCGGATAAAGATTGTGGTATGCGGATATTAGCAAAGCTAGATTTTTCACGAATATATTTCGCAGCAACAAGCAAAATGATGCCAAATAGACCGCCCAGACACACACGAATGGCAGGACTTAAAAGCCCTTTCTCAATCGAATATTTCACCAGAAAGAAACCAGCTAAAGCTAAAGCAATGCCGCCAAACCAAATCGGAAGACGTGCCCCAAATTGCTTTTCTAAATTGAGGTTAAAAGAAGGTTGGGATGTTTCAGGTACGATGATGGGCTCGTTTTTGATCTTAATCCCTATTCTTGGAGGTAACGTTTCAGATAGTTGTTCTGTAGGAGTGACTATTGGTTGTGACTCTCTTATAGGAGAGGCATCAATTTTATTCTTCTCTATGATCTGATGTAACTGTCTTACTTTGTTCTGTAGTGATTGGATTTCTTCTCGTAGTCCTTTAATAGAGAAACAATTTACCCAGGGAACAATGAGTGATACTACAATAAATAAAGCTAAAAATGACAAAAACACCATAAAGCCTCACTAACGAATGGGTTGATTTTGAGAGCAGAATAGCAGATAATTGAACAATGTTCAATAAATGATTTTATAAGAAGGGGCCATGGCCAGGCGCAGCGATCATAGTCAGGAAGAAATTCGCCAAATGGCAATTCAAGCAGGAAAAGAAATTATTGAAAGAGAGGGATTTTCAGCATTAAGTGCCCGAAAAGTAGCACTGAAAATCGGCTATACGGTGGGGACACTTTATAATGTATTTACTAGCCTTGATGATCTTCTGCTGCATATTAAGGCTTTAACCTTAGATGAAATGGCGGTCTTTATTTCCCAAAACACAAAAGATCAGATTAGTGGTGTGGCAGCAATCAAAAAATTAGCAACCTTATATCTCAATTTTGCAAGTCAGCATTATCAGAGCTGGAGCTTTCTTTTTGAAAAGCATTTACCACCTGATATTTCTATACCGCTTTGGTATGAAAAGAAAGTAAACAAGTTGTTTACTTTGGTTGAAAAACAGTTGTTACCTTTAATGAAAAATAACCAAGAGCAAGGTGAGCGCGCTGCTATTATTCTTTGGTCAAGTATTCATGGTATTTGTGCATTGTCATTGACGGGGAAACTGAATGTGACCAAAGCAAAATCAATCCAAGTATTAATGGATGAATTAATTGAGAACTATTTAGCAGGCGTTACGTTTAAAAAAGGTGGCGTATGAAATTAACATTATTACTTTTAGCATGCTGTCTCTTGGCTGGATGTTTGTCTAGCAAAAATACTGTTAACACCAGAGATCTCGCGGCAAAAAAGAATGCCAAAAAAGGAGATTATGTCATTATTTTGCATGGTATTTTTTTGGGAAGTGGTCAAATGCGCAAGCTGGCATCCTATCTTGAGCATCAAGGTTATGATGTGCTCAATGTGGATTACCCTTCTACTAAAGCCTCATTAGAGGAATTAACCGAGATTATTCACAAAGACATTCAAAATTATGTCATCGAAGATAAAACGATACATTTTGTTGGCTTTTCAATGGGAGGTTTGTTAGTTCGGGCAATTCTTCATCAATACCCGCCAGAACATTTAGGACGTGTTGTGCAACTTGCAACACCCAATCAGGGGAGTGAGGTCGCAGATTTTCTGAAGAATAATGGCTTATATAAGAAATATTATGGTCCAGCAGGACAGCAATTGATCACTAACCAAACAGCGCTAACGCCGTTGTTTGGGGAGGTATACTATGAGTTGGGGATTATTGCCGGAAATGCCTCACTAGATCCGATTTCATCCTTTCTCATTAAAGGCGAAAATGATGGAAAAGTCTCTGTTACCAAAACTAAATGTGAGGGTATGAAAGATCATATTGTGATAAAAGCCACGCACACCTTTTTTCCTTTTAACAAAGAAGTGCAACGGCAAACGGCTTATTTTTTGCAGCATGGTGTTTTTGATCATCAAAATAAGTAAATCGCGCACTAATACTTTGGTTAAATAACAAAGTAAAATATTGACACTGCGAAATGGATCTGCATTAATGATCCGTTTTATGGGGGGGGTCATATTTTAATGAGTTACGCTATTGCCAAAGGTGAACCTACCCGAAATTTCTCCCTAGCAGCGATGACAATGGTTTTTTTAGGCACCCTATTTTACTTTTACGAGTATTACTTACGTGTCGCTCCCAGTGTCATGAAAGCCGATTTACAAGAAAGATTCTTCTTATCGGAAGCGGCATTTGGCTATTTGATTGCTTTTTATTTCATCGCTTATACTACGATGCAGATCCCTGTTGGCATGTTAATGGATCGCTTTGGCCCCAAGCGCGTGTTAACGCTAGCATGTGGACTCTGCGCTTTGGGGGCCTTACTTTTTGCTACTTCTTCACATCTCTATATTGCACAACTCGCTCAATTTTTAATTGGCTTAGGATCGGCTTTTGCCTATGTTGGTGTTCTGAAGATTTCTGATGATTGGTTAGCGCCACAATATTTTGCCTTTATCGCGGGGTTATGTAATACCTTAGGAATGCTTGGTGCTATCAGTGGTGAGATGATAAGCGAGTATCTTTTGGGCGTCATTGGCTGGCAATCAACACTGCTCTATGCCGCCATTATCGGCATTTTCTTAACAGCAGTGCTTTGGTTTATTTTGCATGATGGTAATCCTAGAAAAAAATATCATTTTCAAAGCACTATCCCTTCGTTACCTCAACCTTCAGTGTTAAATGGCTTGTTTGTCGTTGCTAAGCACAAACAAATTTGGTTGACCGGACTTATCGGTTGTTTGACTTATATGCCCATTGCTGTTTTTGCAGGCGTTTGGGCGCCTGATTATTTGATGAACAGAGGTTTTGAGAAAGCGAGTGCAGCCTTTGGTTCATCCCTCATTTTTTTCGGATTTGCTTTTGGTGCACCCTTTTGGGGTTACATCTCTGATCTGATAAAAAGTAGACGCTTACCACTTATTCTGGGCTCATTTTTAGCTGCTCTTTGTTTGTTCCTTTTGATATGGCTTCCCTTTCAGGCTCCCTTGGCGGCTTACCTTTGCCTTTTCTTTATTGGTTTTTTTATAGGCGTTGAAATCTTGATTTTTGCGATTGGGAATGATTGGGTTCCTTCTTCGATTTGCGCCACCGCTGCAGCTTTTATCAATATGATGACAATGGTCGGAGCCATTATCTTTCCGCCTCTGATTGGCAAATTATTAGATCTCACTGTCAGTTCTAGTGCCTCAAAAGTGCCTAGTATAGAAAATTATGCGACGGTTTTGATGGTTTTACCATTGGGACTTGTGATGGCAGGTATTTTAAGTTTTCTTTTAAAAGAATCTTACCCAAAAAATCAGTAAGTAGAGAGGATAAGCATTGACTAACATAATCGCTTTTTTTCGTAAAGGTTACCTTGGATTGAGAGCTTGGTTAAAAAGCACGGATCCTACCCCCTTAGCGCCGCGCAGTACCACATTTGGAATTGTGAATACTGCACGCCAAGAAGCATGTCGGCTCAAAACGCCGCCTGACAAAGCAGAGAATTAAGCGATAAGTTGGTGAACAATTTTCTGATTAAACATAAAAATAAGTGCATTGCTTAAATCAAAATCTGGAAAACGCTCTAGCGTAACGGATGCACTTTCTTCAAGTGAATATCCCGCTGCCAAGGTTTTTAAAAAGAGCCAGTTATTTTCCTCTAGCCAAAATGACTTGATTTCATCCTCTATCCTTGCAAGAAGACAAAAGATCTCTCCTTCTTTCAAATCAACATTTGGCATGTCAGGATTTTCTAGCAATGCTTGAATTTTGTGTAAAGGGTAAGGAGAATGCAAGAAATAAAGGGAAGGCAAAAATGCGACTTTAACCCATCCTAGATTTTCTTCTGGGATTTTCTCTAATGCCATAATGGTTAAAGCTTCTTCATTATCTGCGTTATAAACCAGGTGTTGAAGCCATTCAAATTGCGCAAAATCAGCAAGATAGGGTAGATCTTTTAATTCGACAAGCGAAGCTAAAAATGGTGGAAACGCACTTGCCCAATTATCTAATTCACCAGGTTCAGGTAGATTTTTTTTATTTTTGACAAAAGCAAGTGCCACAGAGTTTGCACATTGTTCACCCACTATTTGCCAAATACCAGGATAAATGAGAAAGAGGTTATTTCTTAAATTTTCATATACAGTTTGTCTATAAATATCGAGCCTTTTTTCAATATGATTTGAAGACAAAAGAGAGGTGATATCATCTTTTCTTTCGATTAAGGCATCACAAAAATACTGTTGGGTTTGTTTAAGCTTTGACATGCTGCTTATCTGCTAAAGGAAAATAGGCTAACGCTTTTTGCGCTTCATGGGTTAGAACGGATAAAGCCGGAATACTCGCATCCCACTCTAACAAGGTAGGCTGTGGGCCAAAACGCTCAAGAGCAATTTTATACAGATCCCATACTTCCTTACATACAAAATTGTCATGGGTGTCTATTAAAACTTCCTCGTTTTCACTCATTTTTTTAACGCTGTGACCTGCTAGGTGGATTTCTTTTACTAATGTTTTAGGAATAGAAGCAATATATTTTGCAGGATCCCAACCATGATTGGTGCTGGAGACAAAGACATTGTTAATATCGAGTAAAATTTTAGCGCCAGTTTCTTGACATAAGGAAACGAGAAAATCAACTTCTGTAAGCTCTGAGTCTTTAAACTCAAGATAAGACGAAGGATTTTCTATTAAGATCTCTCTTTTTAAAAAATCTTGAGTTAAGCCAATATTTTGGCAAAAAATGTCGAAGCTTTCGGCGGTATAAGGTGTTGGAAATAAATCGGGTAAGGCGATATGGCCACTATTATTCCAAGAGAGATGCTCTGAAACAAGAAACGGATTGACGGCTGCGATTAAGCTTTTTAAACGCTCTAAATGGCGTATTGATAATGGCTGAGAGCCTAAAGATAATCCTACGCCATGTAAGCTGATGGGGTAGTGTTCACCAATTTCTTGAAGAAGTCGCAGTGCAGGACCACTGTTTTGAAAAAAATTTTCACTATGGACTTCGAACCAGTCTATGTTGGGCTTCTCTTTTAGCACTAACTTATAATGCGGATAGCGAAGCCCAATCCCAATTAACGGATTCGAAGTCATTATCTCAAATTATTTCTTTGTTAACTTATCAACTTCAATTTTGTCTTTAATTTCTTTGCTAACGCCTGAGAGATCACCTGCATTAATTTTCTCACATTGACCTTTGGGGACAGAAATCCAAGCTTCAGCATCACCTGCTTTGTTAGCTCCTGCGCAAGTGTTATTTTTGCTAGCGCAATCTGCTGTGTTTGCTTTAATCAGACCAACGCCATTTTTAACAACTTTGCACTTTTCCATTTCTGGAGGAGCGTCTGCTTTAGCAATCCCTGCAGATAAGGTAATCGCCGTCGCAATTGCAGAAAGAAGTGTGGTTTTTTTCATCGAAAATATCCTCTAGTAGCTTGATGTGTATTGTAAATGCCCAAAGGGTTTCTCTTAGTTAAATAAAACGCATCATGAATAAATCATGTAACCCATCCATAGCATAGACCAACAACTGCTTTTAGTGCTAGTGTCAAAATAAGTTGCTGAAATTAAAAACAGTAAATGCTATTTAATGATTAATTCAGTTGGGATCTCATGTAAAACTTCTCCCAACATGAGCCAAGGCGAGGGATCAATATTATCTTCAATGTTCCAGCATGCTGCTAGAATGCACTGCACAAAACTCCAATCACGTAAACGCCAAGGCTCGAGGTTGAGATATTTGGCAAAGCAGATAATGCGTTTTTCAAGGAGAGAAATGAGGTTAGTGTCAGCAAGGATTTTTGATATAGGGTTTCTGATAAAAGCACCGACTTCAAAAGCTGGTTCTCCTAATACACCTTTAGGATCAATGGCGAGCCACTGGCTTGCACCATTATAGAGAATATTATCGTGATGCAGATCACCATGGAGTAAAACAGACTTCTCTGAAGTTTTTAATAGCTGTTTAGCTAAAGTTTTTGCTTTATGTAACATCGGCAGCTCAGCGACTTGTGGATTGTCAAATGCACTGAGCAAGTCTTTAATCGTCGGGAAAGCAGTTTTATCAATGGGTAAAGCTTCATGGAGCTTTTCAATGACTAGGATAGTAATTTTAACGGCGTCAGCATCATCTTGTGGGAATAAGGTTGTTAGCTGAGTTCCTGGCGTTGCTTGCTGGACTAATATTGCGCCACACTCTATGTCATGCGCTAAGAGCTTGGCGCATCCTTGGCCACCATACGCCTCTAAGGCGAATATTTCAGTTTGTAGCCCTTGTCTATCCAGTCCCGCTTTGACAATAACAGGTGTTTTCCCCTGATAGGCTTTAAAGACGTAGTGATAACTCATCTTCTCCATGGGAATGGGCTGACAATCGTTCAAGCCCCATTTGTTTGAGAGTATGCTTGCCAAATTTGGAAGATTGTCAAGCCACGCTTCACCCCTAGGGCCTGCCATGCGAAGAATATTATCCCTAAAATTTGCCATGCAAATGTCTTCCCTGATCTTCTTGAGGTATTGTATTTCATTGTGATTGCAAAGCGACTTTTAATCAAAAATCCTTCAAGAATTTAACCAACTAACCTTGTCTTCGCAAGGCACTTTTGTTGACACTAAGCGGCATTACCGCGATAATCTCCCGTCTTCGCGCCCGTAGCTCAGTTGGATAGAGTACCTGGCTACGAACCAGGTGGTCGGGAGTTCGAATCTCTCCGGGCGCGCCATCATCAGTGCTTAAGCTTCAGCGCGATTGAAAATCGGGTCTTCCCTATTTTAGGGGGCACTTCAGTTTACGAACACAACACTCTAACTCTTAATCTATAATTCTCAAAATTCCGAAATCCATAAGCTCTCCTCTGTATCAGCTTCATCTTACGATGGAAGCCTTCCGTAATCCCATTCGACTTAGTAAACCTCCACATTCTAGCAATCTCCTCACGCCATTTATAAAGTGTTCTGCCAAGCTTCACGAGAGGCTCAAAGGTAGCCTTTTTAAGCTGTTTAATCATGTCTAGATAAATGGGTATTAACCTTCGGCACTCCCTTGCCTTCTGGTGTTTATGTTTTAAGAGTGCTAGTAACTGCTCTTTAAAATGATAAAGCACCTCTATTGCTGGATTCTGCTTTAAGAATTCCGCCAACTTCCCTTTTTTATATTCAGATAATCGTTTAGGACGCGTTCTAAGCATGCCGAGTATTCCTCGTTGGTATTTCATTTGAGGGTTGATGCTGTGACAGGTTTGCATAAAAGCATGCTCTACTAGCCGTAGAACATGAAACCTATCAGAGACAATCAAGGCCTTGGGGAAGTATTTCTTAATGAGATTACGGTAAGTAACGCTTAAGTCGATACAAGCTACTTTAACGCGCTCTCTGCCTGGTAGCTTTTGTAGAAAGGGTAATAAATCAGTAGCCGTTCTTCCTTTGACCACGTCGAAAATACGATGATTCCTCAAGTCACAAAAAGTAGTAGCGAACCTTTGTTTTTTACTAAAGAAGTGCTCATCAATTCCTAGTACTCGAGGCCAATGTTGATACAGCTTATTTTGATTTTGCAGATGGTAATGTGCGTGAAACCAGCGCTCTACAGTAGATTTCCCTAAGACTAATCGTTTGGCAAGGTCAGTTTGTGAAACGCCTTGTGTATGCTCGCGGAAGACTTGTTGCTTTAGCTTTTCAGTGGCTCTTTGATGCTTAAGAATGCCAGGGAACTGCTGGTTAAAGTATCGATGACAGGCTCTGCAATAAAACTTATGGGCTTTAAATCGCAAGAGCGTATTACGATAGCCAATCGATTCATGTTTTACCTGCCGAAAGAAGGAATGCTTCTTCCGCAGTTTACTACTGCCACAATGAACACACCTCACTTTGCGATGGTATTGAGCATGAATAACAATTGGGCTTGGTCCACTAACTTTGACGACTGTAAAGCCAGGTAAATTTAAGATAACATTATATGCGGGCATCTTTAACCTCTTTTGCTAGCACTTTCCGGTACTTAGCTTAAGTTAATAGGGTTAAAGTGCCCCTTTCAATGGGGTAGAGCCGAAGTATTTCTTAATGAGATTACGGTAAGTAACGCTTAAGTCGATACAAGCTACTTTAACGCGCTCTCTGCCTGGTAGCTTTTGTAGAAAGGGTAATAAATCAGTAGCCGTTCTTCCTTTGACCGCGTCGAAAATACGATGATTCCTCAAGTCACAAAAAGTAGTAGCGAACCTTTGTTTTTTACTAAAGAAGTGCTCATCAATTCCTAGTACTCGAGGCCAATGTTGATACAGCTTATTTTGATTTTGCAGATGGTAATGTGCGTGAAACCAGCGCTCTACGGTAGATTTCCCTAAGGCTAATCGTTTAGCTAGATCTGTTTGTGAAACACCTTCAGTATGCTCTCGGAAGATTTGCTGTCTTAGCTTTTCAGTGGCTCTTTGATGTTTCAGAATGCCAGGGAATTGTTGATTAAAATATCGATGACAAGCTCTGCAATAAAACTTATAGGCTTTAAACCTCAAGAGCGTATTACGATAGCCAATCGATTCATGTTTTACCTGCCGAAAGAAGGAATGCTTCTTGCGCAGGTTACTATTTCCACAATGAACGCATCTCGCTTTGCGATGGTATTGAGCATGAATAACAATTGGGCTTGGACCACTAACTTTTGTGACTGTAAAGCCGGGTAAATTTAAGATAACATTATACGCGGGCATTTTAACCTCTTTTTGCTAGTACTTTCCGATACTTAGCTTAAATTAATAGGGTTAAAGTGCCCCTTTCAATGGGGTAGAGCCGAGAGATTTCTCTATTTCAAAAAGTTGGAAATTATTCTTCATATTGCCGTTGCGTGGAGAGCAAACGAATTAGTAACGGTAAGAAGAAAGGCGAGAATAACAAAAAAAATGGCAATAAATATCTTGCTTGGGCATTTGTCGAAGCAGCTCATTTTGCCATTAGGCATGAGCCCGTAATTAAAAAATACTATCAAAAGAAAGCGAGCAAAACGAATAAAGTGATTGCAATTAAGACCATTGCTCATAAATTGGCTAGAGCTTGTTATTATATTATGCGAGACGGAGTCCCTTTTGATTTAACAAAAGGATTTTAACAATTCGACTGAGATAGTAAATTCGCAAAGGGGTTGGCTGATAACCATCAGACTTGATTGAAAGCTATCTCATTCGATTATTCGCTAGATATTATTCAAGATGAGGTATCTATGACTTAACAAAAGAATTTAAACAATTCGGCTAGGATAGTGAATTCGCTAGCGGGTTGGTTGATAACCATCAGGCCTGATTGAAAGCTATCCTATCCGACTATTGGAACTGTAAATGATAAATACTGCAGCGCACATGCTATGAGCTATCAAAGGGTTGGTTAAAAACCATAGGCTTGTAAAAATAAATTAGACATAGGATGGCACTAACGGTTTTCTGGAGCTTTTAAAGCTTGGGGTTTTCAGTTTTGTTGTCTGATAAACCTAGAGCCAGATGGGTGACTGGGGCAAAGCAGTGCTTTGTATTCAACCAAAGAAAACAATAGAAGCGCAGTAAAGGTTTCAAATTTACACATACCACTAGTTTGTAGGTGCATTTAAACCCCATACGGATGTCTTTAAAAATATGGGAAAATATCTTATTTTCTATTGACACCCGGCCTTCTAATGGGTGACCCGCTACAATAATGAGGCTTGATACGCTACACAAAAGCTTTACTTAATCTTCATCTATACAGTAAGATACATAAATTCTTTTATAGGAGCGACTGGCATGCTGAACGCCTTTACTGATTTTTTGCGAAGACAATTTGACAACTATAGAACTGATGCTGTTGCCGTCTATAGCTTTCGGGGGATGCCTACGGAATCGTTTCGTAAAGACTTAACAGCGCTATTTCAAGACAAAAAAGAAATCATTTATCGAGAATTTGACAACTTCAGTGAGATCCCATCAAAACGATTAACGGATGTTAAAACTCATTTCCTTCTTTTTCCGGGGGGATATGGCAGAATTGCAAATCTATGGGAGTCTTTACCGCCATTTCGTGGGCAAAACCTGATAGTTGTTATTATAGGCTCTAAGAAGGAGCTTTTTAAAGACCTGCGATTATCAGAGATAGAACAAATGGAAGAAATATTAGAATTTGAAAACAGACAGTTGAGCTACCTCCATCAAGGCAATATTTATAATATCGGTATAGACGTACTGCTCTATTGTTACGGGAAGGGTTTCAATGCAAACAATTACAAACAACGTATTTCGCGTTTTGCAGGCCCTGTTTCGCCAGACAATTCTGGTGAAGCAATAAAGAATGAAGATGTCCAGGTTTCTTTTGAGAATAAAAGACAAAAAATTGATCCAGATGAAAAAGGAAAAGAATTAATGCTTTCAATCCCATCGAAATCTGAAACAAAGGAAGCAACAGACCCCTCAGAAGATTTTGATGCCAATCGTAAACGAAAAATGTCTCAAAGATAAGAGTTGCAATAATGCAGGTCTGATAATCATCTAGAAAGCCCCCCAAAATCGAGTTAAATTAATGGTGCTTTTAATCATTAATTCTCAAAAAATGAGGAGCTTTAACATGAAATTATATGCGGGTATTAATTTACATTCAAACAATTCATTCATTTCAATTATCGATGAGATTGGTAAGCAAATATATAGAAAAAGAGTTCAAAATGATTTGATGATTATCATCAATGAACTCACTCTCTTTATCGATCAAATTGAAGGAATTGCACTTGAATCTACTTATAACTGGTATTGGTTAGTAGATGGCTTAAGGTGGTGGGTCAGGCTTGCATTGTTGCATTTTAATAGTGCAACAATGCAAGCCTGACCCGCTACATGATCCCAATCATGCAAAGCTATCGGCCTCAGAACCGATATTTTTTGCGTCGTAGCCGCTTTCGCTTATAGAAAAGGTTAAGTGCATATACTCTAAATTTTCATATCACTCAAAATAGGATTGCGAGCTGAATTTTTATTTAGTATACTATCTTTATGAAGACTTAGCGCTTTAAAGGAGATTTATACGTTTAAGATTCAGGAATTAAAAGAATAATGGCAGTTAATCGTCAATATACTTTATTTCACATCCACAAAGTCCGCCCTTATTATTATCTGGCAAACAAAAAAGTTCCCCCGTGAATATGCTCTTTGTTAATAAACAAGAAACTATATACACGATATAATGGGAATTCCTATGAAGAAAACTAATTTCGAAAATGATTACGATGAAAGATATAACCAATTAATTTATGAAATAAATAAAAAAAGAGAACAGCCTGATATTGAAAGAATGATATTGCTAATACAGGATAATAAGTTAAAAATAACTGTTCCAAACGCCCATGGTCATTTTGCAGCTAAAAGGATCATAACTTCACTTGAATTAAATAATTCAAGTAAATTGAGATTACTTATTGCATCCAGAGCAGATTCTCAATTAACTGTCCAAAGATTAATCGAAGAAGGTGTAAATGATTTTTCAGTAGATAAGGAATTACTACAATTATACATGGATTATATTCATGGATCAAAGCATTAAGGATATATAAATGACAGACATAATTTCTTTTCAACAAGCAATTCAGAACGCCAGATCAAATAAGAGAACAATTAGATTACTTCTAGGAAACGGTTTTAGCATCTCGTTGTTTCCCAAAATTTTTTCTTATAAGACTTTATTTGAACAAGCAAGTGCACAGGAACTTTTCGAAAAAACATCTTCGGCGGTTCCTCAAATTTTTACTTCAATCAAAACTTTCGATTTTGAATATGTAATGCGATTATTAAGACACACGAGTCTTGTATTGCCACTTTACCAGAAAGATGATGAAATTATTAAAAAAATAAATGAAGACTACGAAAAGCTAAAAGAAATTCTAATTGAAGCAATAGCCACAAATCATCCTAATTCACCTGATGAGATCACTGATGCCCAATATGATAGTTGTAAAAATTTTCTTATTCATTTTGAAGCTATATATACAATAAATTATGATTTATTGCTTTATTGGGTTATTTTAAAGTTTATAAATGAAATTAATCTTAACGACGGATTCCATGATCCTCACTCAGGTGTTCTTGAAGATGAATACATTCAAGAGGATTATGTAAGTCGCTCACCTGGCGATGCCTCCCCATTCAAACTAAATTATATACATGGAGCATTACATTTATATGATGCTCAACATCAAACAAGAAAATTCTGCTGGTCAAGAACTGGGATAAAACTTAAGGATCAGATCCTCAGTGCTCTAAATAAGGGCATGTTTCCATTATTCGTTAGTGAAGGAAATACAGAATCAAAAATGACAAAAATTAACCATAGCGAATATTTATCAAAGGCCTTAAAAAGTTTAGGTAGTATTGGTGGCTCTTTATTTGTATTCGGTATGGGATTCAAAGAAAATGATCACCATATAATGCATGAGATCGCAGAGAGTTCGATAAGCGATCTATATGTTAGCATCTATGGAAAAATTGAGTCTTCAGATAATAAACAATTAGTTGTCAACGTTGAAAAAATGATTTCTCAACGTGATGAATTAGTCAAAAGAAAGAAACGAAGAAATAAACTCAGGGTTATTTACTATAGCGCCGAATCAGCTAATGTTTGGGGAAATTAGGTGTAGTGGTGTTAACACCAAGCGACTTTGTCGCATTCCATTGCCAAGGGGAATTGACGGATTCATTTTAAAAATGCTTTCTTAAATATTCTGTTTTGAATATTAGGGAGAGTGTAACCTTCCGGTGAGCATGTCTAGATCCCCACTAAGCCCTGATTTATTGTTGCTCCATGATTTATTTGAATGGAGTTAATATGCCAACAAGTACCCTTGAAACTGTGCGCGTTGAACTAGATCGTTGGCGAGGAACTAGGGAAAAGTCAGGTCGTATACCCAATCGTATTTGGTTACAAGCCATTGGGCTTCTAGATAAGCATTCCATGTCAGAAATATGTCGTGTTCTTCGCCTAAGCCATACTCAGCTCAAGAATAAGTGCAAACAACATGATCCCTTTACAATTAAAAGCGATACACCTTTTTATGAGGTCGCTATGCCCTCAATCAAACATCAGCAAACAGATATTAGGCTAGGTGCATCTATTGAGATTAAAAGACCGGATGGTACTCTCGTTATTATTAAACACCTCAGTGATCCTGTCATCATGAGCCTGATTTCATCTTTTGTAAGGAGTATTTGATGCTTCAATTAACAGCTGGGCAACGTATTCTTCTATCTTTGGAACCTGCTGATTTCAGGAAAGGAATAGATTCCCTTGCAGCAATCTGCAAGGCAAAGCTTGATGAAGATCCCTTTTCTGGCACTGTGTTTGCGTTCACCAATCGTAAACGGACTGCCGTTAAAGTTTTGATTTTTGATGGCAATGGGTTTTGACTCGTTATGAAGCGTTTTAGTAAAGGCAAACTCAGCTGGTGGCCAGCCGATAAAGGCGAAACGCTTAAAGTACGCGCTGAAGCGCTTCAGATATTACTGATTCAAGGTGATCCAAGATTTATGCATGCGCCAACACCATGGCGCTACGTTAATCAAGATCATGTTCATCAAGCTGTAGTACAAGCCACTGCTTGAGGTGATATTTGGTTACCATAAGTCCAAGGTAACCATTTAGATGGCTCTTTAAAAATTTGACTTTTATTAGCTTGCAAAGCTATGAAGTAATCAACTGGGTTGACTTTATTCGCTTGGCAAGTTTGGATGATGGATACCAACATGCTTCCTATAAAAGCGCCATGTTCTGTTTTATAGAACATGGCACTTTTCCTTATACGGATAGGAACTTTCAACGATGCTTCTAATATATTGTTATCTAACGGCGCCCCTTGAATTTTAAGGAATTGGGTTAAGGGACCCCAGTGCTTTAACATATATTGTATCGCTTTACCCAGTGAGTTGTTCTCTTCCACAAGATTGTCTTCAAGTTGATTTCTAAGCCAGCTTTTGAGCCTGCTCATCACAGGCCCGCTATGAGTTTGGTGATATGTTAAACGTTCAACATCAACCATTTTACTATCCTTGGTGTAGGCATCATGACGATAGATAATCGCTAACTGTTCAATCACATGCGAACACTGTTCAGGGAAAAATGGCTCAATTTCCACAAATTTACGTCTTGCGTGGGCGATGCAGTTCATTAAAATTACATCATGGTCTTTGGGCACGTTTCGACTAAGCGCATCACACATGTAGTTGATTGGTGACAGGTGCTTATGACGCAGATTAAGCAATCTTGTCATGTTCTCACCTGCATGCTTTGTGCTACTGTAGTTCAGATGAATGATGTGATCTTGATAATACGAGATGATGCCTGTAGTAAAGGTGCCTTTTCTTGTTTTGGGGTTTTTAATATGTTTGTTTGCACTAATGTTATCTAAAATCTTAACATTTGTATCATCAGAATGAACAAGGCGCCCTTGAGCAGCTAAATATTCAAGGGTGTAGAATATTGGATAGATATCATTGGCAACTTGTTCAATCAAGTCCCATTGTGTGGAATCGGGTAATGGAATACCAAGCAATTTTTGATAGGCTTCAATGCGATATAGAGGCATCCCCATAAAGTATTTCATTAAACAAAGCTGTGCTTTAAAGGCATAATCATATTTATCCTCACTGACTGATGGTGGCAAGCTGGCAGAAACATAATGACCACAAAGGCTGCATCTAAGCTTCTCGATATGATATTGAGTGGCTTTTGCAAAACCTTGGCCGCTTAGCTTGATAACTGTTCCTGGAGTGGCATTCCAAAGTCTTCCCCCACACGCTGCAGGACAAAGGTCGCCCGCTTTAAAGTGTGAGTGCTTTATAGTCACATTTTCGTTATTGAGATATTGCTGATGGCCTAACCTGCCATTATTGGTTCTGCTCGATGCTATATCTCGACCTGCATTGATGCCACCATTCTCTTCACTAGAGGAAACAGTGTTACTTTTCGTTTTGGCAGTATTTATATTGTATTTTCTAGTTTTGAATTTGCTTTTGCTCAGAGGTTCACCAAAGATAATCATCTTTAAACGATTGATACTGATTTTTCTTTCGAGTAGTTGCTGCTGTAACCAACCATTAAAATCGATGAGCCCCTTAAGCAATGCCTTATCTTCATTATTAAGATTCGATTCATTGATACTGGACTTTAAATCTTGAATCTGATCAAAGGTTAAATCGACTTTTTGGGGCAACATCTAAACACCTCACACTGCAGATGCAAATGATAAGGCTGTCTTAAGATCGTTTGTAGGCTCTAAATGCCATTCTGATCGTGATCTAATTGCCATAGCAGTGTAGATGCAACGCTTTAGGTCAGATGTGTGAATATGCTCGTTCTTATCGGAGGGTTACGATGTTTCTTGAATGGTTTTGAATCTTGGAATCTAACGGAATATGGGAAGCACATAAAACGAACTATATACCAGGGAGTTAGTATGCCTGTCTCTGTTGGAATAGGTCCTACTAAAACATTAGCAAAAGTAGCAAATTTCATCGCAAAGAAACATCCGGCATTTGAAGGTGTTTGTGAACTAAAAGATCTCAATCGTATTTACCCAATGCTTTCTAATTTAGAAGTGGGAGATGTGTGGGGAGTCGGTAGGCAATGGGCAGACAAACTAAAAGCAATAGGAATTTCGAATGCGTTAGAATTGGCAAAATCTGATCATAATATGATAAAGAAGAAATTTAACGTAGTCCTTGCGCGAACCGTATTAGAACTTCAAGGAATACCTTGTATTAGTCTTGAATCGGTTGCTCCGCGAAAAAATATTATGGTTTCTCGATCATTTGGCAAACCTATTATAGATTTTAATAATTTAAGAGAAGCGGTAGCAAATTTTGCTACCAAAGCTGCTGAGAAACTAAGAGCACAAAATTCCTATGCCTCTGGCATGGTGGTTTTTGTTAGAACAAACCCTTTTAATAAATCTGATATACAGTACTCAAATTCCATTTGTCTTAAATTTCCAAAGGAAACAGATAGTACACTTTGGATATTAAAAACAGCATCACAAGGGTTAAAGGCAATTTATCGTGATGGATATAAATATAAAAAGGCAGGGACTATGTTGCTTGATATATTACCGAATACCCTTGGTCAAAGTGATTTATTTATTGATGAAGAAAAGATGAATAATCCTAAGCTAATGGATGCGCTAGATGCGATAAATGCTAAATATGGAAGGCAAACACTCCAATTTGCAGTTTGTGGATACAGAAAAGCTTGGTCAATGAGCCAGGAGCGAGTTTCACCTGCTTATACAACTAGATGGAGCGATCTACTTGTAGTACGTGCAAACTGAACATAGAGTGCATATTAGCGAAGTGGTTCTTGTGTCAGTTAATAATTTCTGAACGGAAAGAATACCTTATATGAGCTGTAATTTTAACCCGAGGAAGATTTTTGGATGCACCTTTTCTGCAGTAAATTGTATCATCAAGGTATGTTAATTCGTCTTCTAAAATATCATTTGAAATAATTGTCCACCAACACTTTGGTAGATTTCCGGTTCCATCAGACCATTTGTACTTTCTTTCTTTAAGTAAATCTTTATTATCATAGGGTGCATTCACTGCACATAGTAGGGTTTCAATCTTTTTTGCGTTGCATTTTAGCTCTTCGAAAGCACCGCCTTCTTTGAGTAACAAATTTAAAGTTGCCCAACAATCTGTTAATGCTCGATGTGAATCGTAGAAATAACCTAATTTCCAATTTAAATAATCTAGCTTGGCACTACCATAACCTCGGGCATCCCAATCTATATCTTTTAAAGTACAAGCAAATGGTATTCTCTTGAATAATTCTTGAATATGCTCTGGAGTTTGAATTTCTAAGAAATTTCTATCAAATCCACTGTTGTGGTAGATAACTAAATTGCACTCTTTGAGTAGTGTTGATACGAGCTCCCAGTCTATCTCCTTACCCGCAACATCATCATTGGTAATTCCAGTAAGTTTGGAAATCTTTTCGGGAATAGGCATATGCGGGTCATTAAGGCTGTTGTAAGAATCAACTACTTCGACAATGCCATCCTCTTTAGAAAAAGAGAACTTTAGTATCCCTAGTTCAATGATGGCATTTGATTTTGGGTCTAATCCCATTGTTTCAAGATCGATAATCATTGCAGAAAAATTAGGAGGAGTTGAAACAGACTTCTTTTCAAGCATTTCTTTATGTTTAAAAGGCTTGTTGTCCAGATCAAAGGGAGATATTTCTTGTTCATTGATAATTTCAAAATCTAATTTAGATTTAATTATTCCCGGAAAGGTAATATCAATTATTTGATCGTGATATTTTAAATAACAATGTGCCTCTAAAATAAAGGGAAGGCCATGCTTTTCAAGAGTATTGCTAATTTGCGGGGTATTTTTTTGACTCATAAGGAAAAATCCAAGCATAAGCTTGAGTGGCAAATTGTTTTCTGCGGCTAATGCATGTTTAGTGCTACAGGTACCTCGCCTTTCTTTAAGGATACTGTTGATATCTTTATTTTGATTTCTTCCATAAGGCAAATTATTGATAAATTTAAGCGCTTCATTAAAGGTGAAGGCCTTAAGTTTTTTTAGTCTTAGACCAAGTTTGGTATCGAAAAGAATACGATTAAGCACGATTAAGCTGATGTAGCGTTAAAGCATTTGCTTCGGGATCTTCGATCACTGCCATTCGGCAAACAGGTGAAGAAAAGATATCCAGTTTAAACTTCACCTTATTTGATTTGAGGAGGATAACTAATTTATCTAAATCCTCAACTTCAAAGGCAATAGAGCCGCCGGCATTGCTACTGGGCTTAACCCCTTCAGCTAGAGTCGTAATAGCAAAACAGCCTCCGCCAGGTAAATCATATTCAACCCAAGCACCGCCAGCAGAAATTTTCCCTAAAGGTAACCCTAAGGTATTTTCATAAAAATCGCGGGCACGTTCCATGTTTTCAACGGGATACATGGTAAAAGCAACTTTCTTAATTGACATGTTGTTTCCTTAAATATCAGTTTGTTATAGAATAGACAAACTTATGTCCATCATTAATACTTTTCAGCAATTAGTTAACAATTTAAGGCTTGGAACTCTATTGTCTTCGCCTATGCCATTATCGGGTGGCGCTTTGCATAGAATGTGGGCATTTACCACTGATCAGGGTGACTATGTCACAAAGCAGATTAATCAATATATTACAACAAAGCCTACCTTTCCAGAGTCCTATCAATGTTCAGAAGAAATAGCAGAGGCCTTTAATAAGAACGGGATCCCAGCAGTTTCAGCAATCAAGATTGATCATCGCTATGTTCATCTTTTTCAAGGTCAATGGTTTATTATCTATCCTAGGGTTGAGGGTAAAATTATCAACATTGGGGACTTGCAAGCGAAACATGCTGCTCAAATAGGCGACATTTTCGCTAACATGCATAAGTTAAAGTTATCGATCAAAGGTGTTGATGAACCACACTATGATCTATTTACAAATGATGAATGGGAAAATTTAATTTACCAATCTGGGTTTGAAACCTTTAAAAGACTCATTCCAGTTATTCATCAATGGAACACCGTTTATGAAAAGGCGATTCCGGTTTTAAATGAGAATTTGGTTATTACCCACCGTGATTTACATCACACAAATGTATTATGGTTTGATGATAGACCACGGATTATTGACTGGGAAAGCGCAGGCTTAATGAATCCCACTATGGAAATTGTGGGATATGGCCTTGAATGGGCTGGAATTATTTTCAACCATCCTATTAATAAACTAATATTAGAAGCGTTGCTAAATGCTTACCATGCACATGCCAACACGCAATTCTTTAAAACACCCGTTGATTTTGCGTTTTATGGTTGGTTAGGGCATTGCGTATTGGGATGGACTGAGTTTAATTTAAGACGCTCCTTAGGGTTGACTTCTAAAGATGAGAATGAGATTGCATTAGGGAAATCGATCCTGGAAACCAAAATGATCCCAACGATATTTTATTTGTCTGAGAACGCGCGCAGCATTATATCTTATTTAAATGAAAAACTGGAGTATTAAAAGTACTAAAGTTGCTTTTTCATGTAAAAACATTGATGACCTGTTGGGCAGTTATCAAGTACGCCAAAGATTTCATATCCATGCTTTAGATAAAAATCTTTAGCCTGAAAATCAAAAGTGAATAAATTAGCAAATTTGGCACCAAGTGATTTGGCTTCATCCTCAACTTTTTTCAATAATAAGCTTCCTAATCCTTTGTGCCTATAATCTTCATGAACAAAAAGAACGTCGATAGCTAAACCTTCTTCAAGGTAAAAACAGGTCTTGATACCGGCAATAATAGTTCCATTTTCCTTGACCACATAATTTTTAGGGACTTCTAGTTTTCCTCGAAAAGAAAGCTGTTGCCGTATGTACTCAGCCATTTGAGTATGTGCCCATTCGTTTTCTTCTTCAGTACTTTCAGTAATTTTAATTTCACTTTTGTTCATGATAAAACCTTTTTCAAATAATAACGCTTATGCCCTTTAGGGCAATCATCTAAAA
Source organism: uncultured Gammaproteobacteria bacterium (assembly GCA_963803015.1). Lineage (GTDB taxonomy): Bacteria > Pseudomonadota > Gammaproteobacteria > Berkiellales > Berkiellaceae > Berkiella. Next base: position 617,241 of record CAWDKV010000003.1, read on the forward strand.
TCCCAAATATCTCATATCCTTGTTTTAGGTAAAAATCCTTGGCTTGAAAATCAAAGGTGTCTGTATGGGCCAAGGTTGCACCCATGGATTTTGCCTTTTCTTCTACTCTGCGAATTAGCATTGTGCCTAGATCTTTATTTCTGTGCTTTTCATCCACAAACAAAAGAGAAATATACAAGATTTTCCAAATGTAAATGTCAGTACAGATCCCGGCAATTACCTCATCATCTTCTTTAACTAGAAAATTTAAATCAATGATGTCAGGGATTTGTGTTGCCGGGACACATTTTTTATCGAAGGCAACTACTTTTTCATCGATGATATCAAAACTGTTTGGGAAGTTTTTGTAAAGTTTATAGGATGTATTTGGAATTGGTTCAGATGGGTGAGAATCTTCCTTCAAATTTAACATCATCAGATGCTCATCTAAAAATGAATTTCCAATTTTGAGCGCGCGTGGTTCAGTGCCATAAATTTTAAAGCCATGTTTCTCATAAAGTGATTTTGCTTCGAGGTTAGTTGTGACGCAGGTTAAATGTAATTGCGTAACAAGGAGTTTTGCATGTTTAATGATGGCTTGAATTAAAGAGCTTGCAAGACCCCTGTTTCTATATTGCGCTTGCGTATACATTCCCCAAACGATGCCTCGGTGTTTTGTTTTATCGTTGTGTAAAACATAAAAGCCAGCAGCGGCAACTAGAGATTGATCTATAAATGCACCAAAGATATCGCTTTTGGTTAATTCATTTTGAAAATATGAATCTGGCCAATTTGATTCTTCCTCATATGAGGATCCAAAACTTTCGGGTGAATTTTTGAGTGCGTCTAATCTAAAATCTTTCCAAATTTGCCAATCTGTTTGCATTAGTTTTTTTATTTTCATAAAGCAATTTCCATCACAGTAACAGGATACCCTTTGAAATCATCTATGCTAATGGTGTGCCACCCAAGGCGGTCATAATAAGCGGGTATATCAGGATCTAAAGCAAATAAATAGAGGCATTTGAAATTTAATTCGCGTGCTTTATTTTTGATTGCATCAACCAAAAGTTTGCCAATTCCCTGTTTCTGATAAGCGGGATCTACCACAAGAGAACCAAGCCAAGGTGCTATCTCTGGCCTTATGCCATCATTCTCGCGTAAAGAGCACATACCAATAGGTTGCGCGCCATCAAAAGCAACTAATGTAAGAGGTAACATATTCTCATTTAAATGTGTATTAAAGCGTTTAATGATTTCTTCAATGGAAAGTTTAGGAGCCCAGACTTTTCCAATGAGTTTATGCCAAATTTTAGCTAATTCAGGGATACTGTTTGGGCGGTTTTTTAGCAGGTCGATGTTAATCATAGTCGGTTTTTTTTAATGCTTTTTTTAAATTGCTTTGCTGACATTCTATAGTAAATAATGAACTATCGTATAGCTTGTCCATAAGTAATCCAGTTAACCCAGTCCATGCAGCACTTTGACAAGAAAAGTAGGTGGTTTTGTTTCAGAGGATGATGGATGATAAGTGATAGCAAAGAATTTTATGAGCATTCTATGGAAGATTTAGCGATTAAAATAATAGAACCAGTCGTAGCAGAAAAAATATGCCGACAATTAACTATGGGGTTGCCAGAATGGTTTGGTATTCCAGAAGCGAATGAGCGATATGCCAAAGGTTGCTTAAGTCGCACTTCATTTGCGGCGGTTTTAAATGATAAATATATAGGTTTAGTCGTTCTTGAATTTCCTTTTCCTAATAATGCAAATATTTATTGGATGGCGGTTGATAAAATCTACCACAACCAGAAAATTGGTCGGCAGTTATTACAAGCAGCTGAGAGATATTGTTTTGAACAAAATATATCAAGTCTAACGGTAGAGACGCTCAGTCTAAATCAAAATGATGCCTTTTACCTTAAAACATATCAATTTTATGAAAAATATGGTTTTAAACCGCTGTTTGAGTTGCAGCCTTATGGGCCAGATCTATTGATGTGTTATTTACAAAAGCCCATTTCTCATCAAAAAACAATCCCATTATCCAATGCTCAATATAAAAATTGCATTATTTATCTTATAGGTTTTGCTGGCGTTGGGAAATTAACCATTGCAAAGGAAATAGTCTCACAATCGAATTTTAAGTTGGTTGATAATCATTTAATAAATAATCCTATTTTAAGTGTTATCCAAACTGATAAAAAAACACCACTTCCAAAAAGTGTTTGGGAGAAAGTGCGAATAATCAGGGATGCAGTGCTTGAAACCATAGAAAGCATTTCTCCAAAAGATTCTAGCTTTATTTTTACAAATGAACTTATTGAAGGAAAGAATGGCGATATTGATTTGTATAAAAAAATAGAGCGTCTTGCCTTTAAGAGGGGGAGTATATTTTTGCCGGTTTGTTTGATTTGTGAAGAAGCAGAATTATGCAAAAGGATTGGTTCGCATGATAGAAAAGCTAATTTTAAGGATTGTAATGTTGAAGGTGTTCACCAGAAAATTAGAAATTCATCAGTTTTAATTCCTTCTCATCCAAATACTTTCATCTTGGAAGTAACTTCCTCAAGTGCTGGAAAAGTGTGCAGCATTATTTTAGAGAAATTAAAGGTATTAAAAAATTGATTTTTCGATTTGTTAGCCAGAAAAAGTCATTTTTTAACACTGGACAGAATATATTCTTTTAAAAAATTGGTAATTCTGTGAGGGCGATTAGCATAATAGGTCTTAAAAGGTTCAAGACCTATAATGTTAATTAATCCAATCATGCTCAATACTGAATAAATGGGCCAAAACTTTTTAGCTAAAATAAATGCTTCTAATAACTGATTTTTTGTCGATAAATCTAACCAATTCTCTAAACAGGCCTCGCAAAGTTGGTAATAGGTTTGATCTAATTCTTTAACAGGATGAAGGGTGGTGGCTTTATTGAGATACGTATGTAACGAAAAAAATGGATGGGTAATGACTGCCTCACCCCAATCTATAAAAGTCATGTTTTTTGTATTTGGATCAATCAAAACATTGTTTGTGTTAAAATCGTATATCAGTAACGTTTCAGAGATCTGATAATGGGCTAGCAATTCACATTGTGCTGAAAATGTGGGGCTTAAATCCCGTAATATCTGAAATTCTTTATCAGTCAGGCCGTCTCCTTTTAAAAGCTCCTCTTGGCTTAACATGTGTTCATACAGATGGGGAAATTTGTCTAATCGCCAATCTGGTGCGCCCAATGCGAGAAAGGATTCGAGTTGATTTTCGGTGGATCTTTGAATAGCTGTATACTGCTTAACCGCTTGGCACAATAAATTTGGCTGAAAATCGGTGTTCAAATATTCACGCAGTGTTTGACCTGCATCTCTCATCAGAAAACAATCCAAATCATCATTGATAGCTATCACAAAGGGCACATTATCTTGAAATTGTGAGGCCAAGATTTGAATGATCTTTGGCTCTTTGGATATGGCTGGTGGCGTTTGTTTTAAGTAGACGTAACCTTTTGAGGTTGAAAATCGGATAATAGTAGACCAAGGTGTTTTCAACACGACTTTAGGGGATTCTTCTACAGCGTACTCTTTAGAAAACAGACAATTGGTTGCCCATTCGAGGATGTTTGCTTGATTATTCATAAGCTTTTATTTTAATTAACTTGATTTTTAATTATAGTTTAGGCTGGTCATATAAGTCACAATTAATTTTAAGATAAGAAGCGTCATTTAGTTACATTGCATAATGGATGTTTTATGAAAAATTTGAATGTTGTTATAACGGGGAGCCGAGGGATTGGTAAAGCCATTGCTATTGCCTTTGCAGAGAAAGGGGCGAATCTATTCCTAACCTATCATACGGGTGAAGCATCTGCTCAAGAACTTGTCTATGAGATACAAGGAATGGGCGGTAAAGCAAAAGCAATTTGTGTCGACCTCTCTAAGGAGAACTCCCGCAATGATTTGGTAGAGGAAAGTTATCGTTTTTTGGGTGACGTCGATGTTTTAGTGAATAATGCCGGAATTGCAACACGCCAACCTTTTCTGATGTTGACAGAAGAAGAAGTGAGGAAAATATTTGAAGTAAATTTTTTCTCCTCTTTTTTTCTTTCACAGGAATTTGCGCGACGCATGGCAAAAAAGCAAGAACAATTAATGCGCGAGGAAAGTAATCTCAATGATTATTGCATAATCAATATTTCTTCAATAAGTCGTAATGTGATAACCGCAGGTCTTTGTCATTATGAAGCAAGTAAAGCTGCGTTAAGCCAACTGAGTAAATCGATGAGTATGGATCTTGCCAAGTATAAAATACGTGTGAATGATGTGGCCCCAGGAATCATCCCTACTGATATTAATCGAAAACAAAGAGAACTTAACCCTGAAATATGGCAATCAAGGATCTCTGCAATTCCACTTGGTCGACCTGGGCTGCCAGAAGAGGTAGCAAGTACCGTGTTATTTCTAGCAAGCAATAAGTGGATGACAGGCTCAACTATTACTCTCGATGGTGGCCATTCTTGTAATTGGCCTGGGAGTAGATAAATTGAGGACGAATGTTATTTATCTGTTAAATGATTTGTCTGATGAGATAAATAAGCTATATGGTTTTGTCGATATAGAAGGTGATAATTTTGGCGAGCCAGCCATCAATTCAGGTCCTTGTGGTCCATTTGCAAATGCCTTTTTTAAACTTTGGAATGAAAAATTTAATGAAAAGGTTAATATCGTATTCATTATGATAAAAAATTCCGATGAGTGTTGGCATGTTTTAATACGGTTACCAAATGGAATGCTCTTTGATGGTGGTTATGGCATCCATGAGGAAGGTAAATATAGTGAGAAATTTGATATAGTCGATATGCTGGATTATGATATTGAACGCTTAGAAAAGAACTCTTATGGTCTAAATAGAAAATACCCACGTTATTGTCCCGATTTTTCGATGGAAGTTGTTACGGATCTAATCAAGAAGCATCTCGATATTATTGAGAAAAAACCCCGATGAAATTGAGGCAATAAAGTGGTATCGCAAAGCTGCAGAGCAAGGGTTTGCATCAGCTCAATTGAACTTGGTGGTAAAGCTATATCCAAAAATGTTCTAGATAAGAGCTGCGCAAGGCAACGCAACAGCTGCTTATTTTCGAGATTTACTTGCACAAAAGATGACTCAAGAACAGCTTGCTGAAGCTCAAAAAACTTGCTCGTGAATGGAAACCTAAGGTTGAATAGAATATATCCTTTATTTAGATACGCTGTTAACAAGAGTGGGTTCCTCGACCTTGGAGCCTTAATGTTCTATCTTCAATGACGTTAATATTTGAACCAATTCTCCTACCTCAGTATAAGGATCTTCGCCATTGTAAGGGTCATTCTTTTTTAGTTTTTTGGCATGGAATAATGCTTTACTTAACAGTGAATGTGTTTCCTCAAAGGAAAATGGGTGCCCCCGTTTTCTACTGGCGGAGATCCTTCTCATGCTCGTGCACAGCAGCAGCACTTACGAAAAATGTGGATTTATTCCCTTAGGTCTTGTGAAATTTTACAAAGCTTTGTAAACAATGTGCATTTCTTTGGAGAATATCAATAACCTTATTTTTGTGCATCGGGTCAGGCCTGCACTATTGCGTTTGGTGAAAATGGTTGATATCTTTTAGCTATTGCAAATAGACTGTGAAAAAATATGGCACGAAAACCACGCATTCATTATCCTGGAGCTTTCTACCATGTAATGCTTAGAGGTGCATCGGGTCAGGCCTGTACTATTGCGTTTGGTGAAAATGGTTGATATCTTTTAGCTATTGCAAATAGACTGTGAAAAAATATGGCACGAAAACCACGCATTCATTATCCTGGAGCTTTCTACCATGTAATGCTTAGAGGTAATAGCGGCAACCCTATATTTTACGGTGAGAAAGATTATCAGGAGTTTGAAAAGTTACTTGCAGAAGGGATTGAACGATTTTGTCATCGAATACTAGCTTTTTGTTGGATGACAAATCATATTCATTTATTAATTCAGGTAGATCAAGAGCCATTATCAACGATTATTCAGAATTTGTCATTTAGGTATACTCGTTATTTCAACAAGAAAAATTCTCAAATTGGTCATCTTTTCCAAGGAAGATACAGAGCACTGTTGGTAGATGCAGATAATTATTTACTGTCAGTAGCTCGCTACATACACTTAAATCCAATTGAAGCAAGGTTGGAAAAAAAGCTTGGCACTTATCCATGGTCTAGCCATTTAGCATATATAGACAGAAAAAAACTTGATTGGCTTGATGTCGATTATATTCTCTCGCTATTTGCCAAAACGAAATCAACAGCGCTAAAACGGTATATGAGCTTTATGGAGGATTCTCAAAAAGGTTCAACATCTGTTTTTGGCGAGGTCAATAATCAAGATAGTCGAATTTTAGGTAACGATAATTTTGCAGAAAAAGCGTATAAAAAATCCCATAAGCCTTTTAAATTGCCACGTTCAATGGATGAAATTATTAAGGCGGTTTGCCAAAATAAAGAATATTCTCAAAAGAAATTACTCATACCATCAAGAAAGCAGGAATATCTTTTTGTTCGTAATATTATTGCGTATTTGGGTGTTAAGCATAGTAGAGAGAATCTGCAAGCTATCGCGAGTAAATTAAATGTGAATGCCTCAACCTTGAGCCGAGCGAGGCATGTACTTTTAGAGCGATTAGATAGTGACAAAGAATTGGAATATACAATTGAGACTATAGAAGATACTTTAAATGTTTAAGTGCAATAGTGCAGGCCTGACTCGATGCACTGCACAGGCCTGACTCGATGCACTGCATGGCGCTTCGCGCCGCTTTGAATAGCAAGAGGGGCTCAAATGATCGCTTACTATTGATCGGATAATATGGGATAATATCAAACCTATGATTTAAGCAGAATAAGGGGAGAAATGGGGATGGAGCTTGAGATCACTGTTAGAAAGTATCAGCCCAGCGATGCAAAATTCTTAGCGGAGATTTTTTACAACTCTATTCACTCAATTAATATCTATGATTATTCAGCAGAACAAATAAATGCTATGGCACCAGCTTCTAGCTTAGATCCCGAAAACTGGGAGCAGAAATGGTCTAAACTTGTGCCTTTTGTTGCATTATTAGGTAGTAAAATTGTTGGTTTTGCAGAATTTGAGCCCAGTGGTCACATTGATTGTTTCTACGTACATCATGAATATCAAGGGAGGGGTGTTGGTTCTGCGCTAATGAAAGCGATTGAAGCAGAAGCTAAAGAAAAACATATTAGCAGAATTTATGCTGATGTCAGCATCACAGCAAAACTTTTCTTTGAGGGTAAAGGATTTCAAGAAATTAAGAAGCAAACAGTGATTTATCGTGGATGTGAATTTACCAATTTTTTAATGGAAAAATATTATGTTTGATTGCATTTCAAATTAACGATTTTCTCAAAAAATAAAACACAGAATTTTTTAAAAAACTATGGCGTTCAAATTCGATGTGATAGCCTAATTTTTCATAAAAACCGCGTGCTTCCCAGTCCATTGTATTCACTACTGCAAAAGTGCAGTCGATTTCTCTACCATGACTTTCCGCTGCGAGCATCAATTGAGTCCCGTAACCTTTGCCACGTAACGGTTCACTAACCCACAGTTGATCGCATTTTAGGTGGGTTAAAAAGAGCGTTTACGTTAAACTCAAAAAAATTTAGTCAAACTATAACCTACATCGATTGTGACAAATTTGTGACTGACAGGGCCTGATTAGACCTGTTTTGGCACGTTTTGAGTGAATTGAAGCTCGGTAAGGCATTGATTAATAAAGAATTATATTTTATAGATTGCACTACGAACCAGGTGGTCGGGAGTTCGAATCTCTCCGGGCGCGCCATCCAAGCGCTTAAGCTTCAGCGCGATTGAAAATCGCAGATGAAGATTTAGCGATGTGCTGGCCACGCCGAAGCTCAACGAGCGAAGGCGGGCTCTAGTAGTTCCGATAATCCATCTCACTCGTATGATGATCGTATTATGCCAATTACGCATCCCCATTCAAAAAAAATATTCACCGATAAAAACAACTATTTGATTGCCTCATTAATCTTGGGTTTTTTAGCTGCAATTTTTGCATTCATTTGCATCAATATTAGTTTGAATATCTATCGTGCCCAAAGCTGGGTGGAAAATTCATGCGTTATTGAAGACATTAAGATTAAAGGAGGTAAGACTAAAAAAATCGCTATCAAATATCGGTATAACTTCAATAATGTAGACTACATTGCAGAGCGCTATAATTTTGGAGAACAACATGTATCTTATCGTCGGATTTTCGCAAGTAATTCAAAATTTGAAGATCTCATGAATAATTATCAAATAGGCAGCACGAATACGATTTACATTAATCCACAAGATCCAACTGAAAGTGTTCTCAATAATAAAGTTGATTGGATTCTGTTCAAAGAAATATTGTCATACTATTTCATGCCATGTATTGTTTTCTTTTTAATGTCTTTTATATATTTTCGTAAGTCCAGAAGTTGTGATTCTTGAACTTAAGCGTGCTTCATTGGGGCTTCCCTATTTTAGAGGGCACTTCAGTTTACGAACACAACACTCTAACTCTTAATCTATAATTCTCAAAATTCCGAAATCCATCCGCCTTCGCTAAAGCAGCTACGGCGGACAAGTAAGCTCTCCTCTAAATGAGCTTCACCTTACGATGGAAGCCTTCTGTAATCCCATTCGACTAGTAAACCTCCACATTCTAGAATCTATCAGAGACAATCAAAGCCTTGGGGAAGTACTTCTTAATGAGATTACGGTAAATCACACTTAAATCGATGCAGGCGACCTTAACGCGCCCTCGCTTTTGTAGAAAGGGTAATAAGTCTGTTGTTATTCTTCTTTTGACCACGTCGAAAATACGGTGATTTCTCAGGTCACAAAACGTTGTGGCGAACCTTTGCTTTTTACTAAAGAAGTGTTCGTCTACACCTAGCACTCTCGGCCAGTGTTGATAAAGCTTATTTTGGTTTTGAAGATGATAGTGCGCATGGAACCAGCGCTCTACAGTAGATTTCCCTAAGACTAATCGTTTGGCAAGGTCAGTTTGTGAAACGCCTTGTGTATGCTCCCTAAAGACTTGTTGCTTTAGCTTTTCAGTGGCTCTTTGATGCTTAAGAATGCCAGGGAACTGCTGGTTAAAGTATCGATGACAGGCTCTGCAATAAAACTTATGGGCTTTAAACATCAAGAGCGTATTACGGTAACCAATCGATTCATGTTTTACCTGCCGAAAGAAGGAATGCTTCTTGCGCAGGTTACTATTTCCACAATGAACGCACGTTGCCTTGCGATGGTATTGAGCATGAATAACAATTGGGCTTGGTCCACTAACTTTGACGACTGTAAAGCCAGGTAAATTTAAGATAACATTATATGCGGGCATCTTTAACCTCTTTTGCTAGCACTTTCCGGTACTTAGCTTAAGTTAATAGGGTTAGAGCGCCCCTTTCAATGGGGTAGAGCCCAAAGAATTGCAATATACAATTGAGACTATAGAAGATACTTTAAATGTTTAAGTGCAATAGTGCAGGCCTGACCCGATACCCCCGATACCTAAAACTGCGAAGCAGGCAGTCGGAAGGCGAAGCTTCTTGCATAGACAGGTTGCAGCATCGGATATTGGCATTACATCCCCTGCGAACTTCGTTCACTGCCCCGCGAAAAATTTTGAGGATTGGCGAAGGTATTTGCAACCCTAATCCTCTCTATTTGAAATCAAAGAGGGAGGCGAAGCGGGAAGATTTTAAGACTGTTATCTGTATTTATTTCAAGAGCGGTGTCTTGAGATTGTTGAGCAGAGGATGCTTGCGCAACTCCATAATTATATCTTGGTGTGAATGTCGGAACAGGCTTTGCTTGTTTTTCAATAATGAATGCTCGCATTTTGTCTTTTAAAGCACAAATATCATCGTCCGATTCGATAGTGCTTTCTAAATCCATCCCAGAAAAATTACATTCGAGCATTTCAAATAAGGTGGGTACTGACAATCCTCTATATTGAGTGCCATGTGGAAAAACAAATAAGCAATGGTGGGAAAGTTTTTCTTTTAACTGCAAAAGTGCATCGAAATGCACCAAAGCATTTAAGATTACAACTGTGCCATGATGAGATTGGTAATGTTTCAGAACACGCTCAGCCACCATGGGCGCTTTATTAAAACCTTTATTTGTTTCATCAATCACTGACATGACATCCTCGATTGAACAAATAGAGGGTTTAAAGGCAGTTACCGTTGGCCAAAGTCCATGGAGGGAACCTCCTTGCTTAGTCCATGTTGAAAGACTACATTTTAAAGAGGTATAAGATGGGTAGATATCAAGCACTTCTGCCATTTCTTGATATTGAGTTGGCGATATGTTTTGTAAATAATTCTGCAATGCTAAAAAACGCATACCGAATAGTTCGTCTCTTGTGCTAGGAGATGATTTATCACGTTGCACATTTTGTGCTAAAGTGTTTGCGACATCTCTCATTTGATCAAGACATTGCAGGATTTGGGTTTGATTAAATTCAGATGGTTGCTCCAAGCAAAGCTCGGAATATCCTAATTTTCTTAATTCAGGCAATACTTTGTCTATAGTCAGATAAGCTAAGACATCTGTATTGAGTTTAAAGAAAACGATAAGGGGTAAAGGTTTGGGACCGGTCATAGCCATACTACTTCTCCGCTATACTCTTTCCAGTTTGATTTTAGGAGTTTAGATTCCATCATTGCAAGGAGCTACGCTCCCTTCGGCAAACCATTTTTCATCGTTTTATCTGCTTCGTTAAAGTTAGGAATTAATGGGATGGACCCAACCGTTCTAAAACGGCTTCTAAATGAGCCAAAATGGCCGTGGTTATCGAGTCATTTAACAAAAAAAGGTGAGTCCAATGAAGGATATTAAAGTATTATGCATGGTTGTGGCAAAAATAGCTGTTTTGATTATCAATTCTATAGTGTAACTTCGCGTTTGAATGTAATTGCAATATTCAACTGGAATATAAATTTGTGCCGGACATTGCCGGGATCAGTTCAGCTTAGTTGTGATAAGTCCGGCAATTTGCAACGAGCGGCACCACATAATTTTTAATAAAATCAATGAGTTAAGTTTTATATCTAAAACGACGAACCAGGTGGTCGGGAGTTCGAGGATCGAAGGGCGGCCATCATCAGCGCTTAAGCTTCAGCGCAATTGAAAATCGCAGATGAAGGTTTAGCGATGTGCTGGCCACGCCGAAGCTCAACGAGCGAAGGTGGGCTCTAGTAGTTCCGATAATCCATACTACTTTAGAAAAAGAAACAAATTATAAGATTGAAGTATATTCGGGAGTACAAAATATCAAAAGGTCGACGGTTAAAATAAGTTTATATTCCTGTTGCTTAAATAGATCTTTCGGAATGCATTATTTTCTTACTAACATATTTTTGTAGCTTACAAGACAACTTATTTATAGGCTGTTTCCACATAGAAAGATCTAACAACTAAATCTCTTTTTTTGATCGCTAACCTTTTCAAAATCATCATTTTGAGGAGAACCCATATTTTTTTGACAGTTTATCTTTGCTTGGTATAACCCAGCGCCAAAATAACTGGGATGTTTCCAAGCACTTAGACATAGATAACTTTGAAGATAATATTTCCATTTATGACTTGCAAGGATGCCTATTTTATAAGCCTCTTCCTCTTCAACTGAACGAGATTCATTGCTTTTGGTTAAAGGTTTTTGACGATACAGTGTGTATCGAAGTGTCATAAAAGAAAAAGCACCAGACAATGCCGCACAACCGAAAGAAAACATAAGACCAAGAGGATATATCAGCAATGCCCCTGAAAGGGCGCCAATAAAAAGCGCTTGTTTCATCGGAGGGCGCAACCTGGATAATAATCGCGAAAAAGTGGCAATATATGAGATTTTTTGAGGTATCAAATACTGAGGGGCCACACCGATCGAAGTAGTTTCATAAGGCAACGAGGAGGGACGTTTTTTACTTTGCTGCGATTTTTTCAGATCATCAAAAAGTACAACGCTAATATTCTCTTTATTATGAAACTTAAGAAAATGCAATACGGTATTAGCATGTGCTTGGGTGTCGGTTGCCAGCATCGTAATATCTTCTCCCAGCCTTAAAGGCTGAGATGCACGATACTCTTGTTGATCAAAATTCGCGATAGCAATTTTATCCTCAGCTTCAGAAATTAAAATCAAAGGAAAAGGATTGTCTATAAAATACTGTTCTTCTTTTGAGTAGACTACTTTTTCTTTAGATATCATAACTTGCTTCAAAAGCGCAAAGGCTTTTTCTAGTTTATGAATGTGATTTAAAATATTATTATCCCATTTTCTGAGTGCATTTGGACTGTGTGACCCAAGGATTAAACTCCCTAATACCCAGCCAAAAGATCTTTCTTCTGTTAACTCATGCCAACCAAAAGCTTGGCCTGTTGTACCATAGTTTGTTGGCAGCAAAGAAAATAATTTCTTATTCGCATCCCCTTCTAAAAACTCAAATAATGCTAATACCTGATTGAGATTATCAAGTGTGGGGTTTTCGTAAGCCTTCTTAACATCAACATTGCTCGCAATCACTTTTTTTATCATATTCTTGAGCGCAAAACGTGACATAAACTGTTGAGACAATTTCTCTTTTTCTTCAGCATTCACTTGGCGTAAATTGGGATAGATATATTTACCGATTAACAAATAAAGGTAAAACAACTGAATAATAGCTGCTACCTCTTGGGTAAAAGCATTTGCATCAGATTCGCCAGCAAATACATCGACGTATAAATCAGCCCCTAATTGTTTTGATTTTGCTAATAAAACGGAGATAACATTTATCTCTTTAGCTAAGAAGCATGAATTTTCAATAATTTTTAGTTTGAGCTTACTAATGACTTTATTGACATTAGGCGCTTTGAAAGAGGTATAGTGGGCGATAATCCTGTCTAAATCATAGAAAGAAGAGGATGTCGCAGAGGTGATAGACATTCTGCCAAAACAGGGCGGGCATTTATTGCCATTATCTAATCCTCCTTTGGTGATTTCTCCGCCAAAGGGAACACAGCCAAATTTTTCTAATAAATCTGTTGAGCTATCTATTAACCAATCGGTTTTGTTTAGTAATGCAAAAATAATACTAGTCGTGCCACTAATGTTGGGATTAAAAGCAAGCTCTCCTTCATATAACCCAGAAGAGATTTCACTTTTGGGGAGATAGGGTGCAAAAAATTCATCTTTTTTAAAAGCATGAAACAGTGCGCCCAGTACATTCTCCGCATGTTCATATTGAACTTTTTGCTTAAGCCTAAAATGAGAGGTTGCAGGAAGGCAGATTGTCTCGCCATTTAATTTTTGAATGCGACAGCCAAATAGCATGTCTCCTTGCTCACGGATAATACGATGAAGCTGTTTTGCGAAGGTGATAAGAGCTTCCTCGTGTACGATGGGATCATACCCTGGCAGACTTGAAAGCGCTTCTAAAGGAGTTTCAAGTTTCAATTCCTCTTTGTAAGACATCGCATCAAAAATTTTAGAGAGAAAAAGCACAATTCGAATATAATCGAAGAATGAAGCAATATCTGGGTTAATTCCTTTTTCTAATAAATATTGTTTATAACTATTGGGATGGTCTACAACACAATGAATGAATAAGGCTATCAGATTTTCGTTGATTTTTTGCTCGATTAATATATTACGATAAAGTGATTGTTCATCCCATATCACTTCTTGACAAATACCTGTAAATTGCAAAAGAGCTAGGAGTTGATCTTCAGAAAGGTTTAACTCATTTGAAAGATTATTAAGAGTCGTTTGAATATAAATTGGAAAATACTCTTTCATAAATTGATGAAAAATACCAACTAAGAGACCAAGACGTGCGGCATGCATCCCCCCTTTGATTTCTCTTTCAATTTTTCCATCCTTAACATTCTCTTTAGGGATAGATGGTAGTTCTCCTAAATACTTTTTGGCAGGCTGCAGATAAAATTTTTCGATGACAGATTGCGCAAGGAGTGGAAACGACTTTGTAAATTGATTCATAGAATCGATATTTGTCTGTGCAAAATGAGGCGATAGAGAAAGAATCACATTTGATGGCATGAGAAGATCCTCACTTTGAATATGCACTGATATGAGTTATTTTCAAAGCCAAATCATTCACTTTTTCTTAAGGCGTGTCAAGAAATTACTAGTTTTGTTCTGAATAATTCAGAACATTTGAGGAGCTTGTCAGTAAAATATTTACAATCGCTATGTGTCAATGTCAATTAGGAAGGAGGGGCCCCCATTAGAAGGCCCTTGTCAACACTCAAATAGATCCCATGACTAATTAAATTAGGCTTTTGATAAGGAAAAACCTGCTATTAGTTCCGCAAATCTTGGATCTTTTATTTGGCACATTCCATCTTAATATTTTGGCCAATCATCCGACCTATAATTTTGTGTGACATAATTTTCTCAAGCTAGAAGTTATTATCTTTCTTTGCAGCAATTTATCATTTTGAGGTATGTATGCTTGAAGGGCCAATTAATGTTTTGCCTGAAAATAAGTGGCTAAGTCTCCCTAAAGCACTGTGGCTTAAAGTCTATGAATATCTTTTTCTTGATCTCGAGTTAAGCAATAAAATCTATTTTAATTTTGTTTGCCGTTTGTTTGATCAACTCACCCGTGATCCAGATTTTATCAAAGCACTTATTAATCGTTATTATCCCTACTTAACCGATTCTCCCGATTTTGATAAAAACCCACAAGTATTTCTGCCTTTTCTTCGTCAGCATCTTGTTCTTAATTATCGGATCAACACGCCAGAGGAATACCTAGGCGCTTACTTCATTGCAAAAGTCACAAGAGGAGCAGCTCTAAGAGCCAGTTTCTCAGAGCTTAGGGCAAAATTGCTTAAAATGTATAGCAAACGAACAAAAAATATCAGCTTTATTGAAAGGATGAATAAAGCAATCAATAGTGTTGATGAAAATTTGATGACCTCCTTATATTCTTGGCTGTCACTTTCAACACAAAGAGATCATTCTGTTGGCGATTTGAGTGAAAAGCATTTGGTGAGTCTTACGCAGTGCTTTGGGGAATTATGTAATTTTCGAGCTCTTGTCGCCCTGTTCAATCCAGCATATTTAACCCCTAACGGGTTACGAGGATTACAAAGAGCGGCAGCTCTTTCTGATCTTTCTTTGCTTAAAGCATTAATGCAGCAAAAAGAAGCATCTTTCAGACAAGCAATTAGAAATGGCGAACCTGTTGATGAAGCTGAGGATCCTAACAAAAATGAAACTTTACTGGCTATTACACATCATTTAGAAAAAAATGATTTGGAAAGCATCAGAACCTGTCTAGAGACAGATTCTTTAGATACTGAAAACATAAAAAAACTTCTTAATAGTCCACAGATGTGCGAACGGATTGCTACTTGGAAATTTGATGATATTTTTAAAGAAATGACTGTGAGTACTTTTCAAGCGCTGCAAAAACTGGTCGGCATCGGTGGTTTTCAAGATGCGATGGTGGTACCTCTCGCAAGAAATACCCGGGCTGATCTGATTCAATTATTAACAGTATCAACACTACCAACAAGTGTTAGGTTGATATCTGATGCTTTTATCAATGCACAAGAGCGCTGGAGAAAAGAGACGAGTTGTGATCCAACAAGTGAAAGCTCGACACGTTGCAATGAGACAATGACTGCTATGCGAAGAAACATCTCATTGTTTGCAGCTTTACTACATTCTCCAGTTATACTGCTTTGGTTACTTAATCTGGAAGCAACTGATCCGAGCGCACATCAATTATATGTGGCTAAAACTCGGCAATATCCTATACCACTTCATGTAGCACATTCAGTCGCACAGCGCTTTTATATACCTGAATCTCTGAGCTCCTTTGAACTTCATGAATACGATGAAACACATAAACAGTGCGTGGTAGATTTGACTGAATGGGCCTGCAAAAATGCTCGGTTAGATATTTTAGAATCATTAATCAAAAAATCGCATGGCCTTTTTATTAAAATCCTCGTTACAGCAATTTCAAAAGAGTTTCACTCCTTTTTAATAGATAAAATCAATAATATGGGCCTTATTCCTAGCTTATCACATCAGAGAAGGGGTGTTGCACTAAATGAACGAATGAAATATAAAGCAGCTCTGTTTGTCAAAGCAGCCATTTGTGATGATGCTGCAACAATTGACGATTTGTTGACTCCTTATGTTAGAGCACATGAGAAGCGAAAGTTGCAATCAGAAAATTATATATATTCTTCTGAGTTAGAAGAACCTTTAGAAGAAGCGGCTGAACTGGCAATAGAGCTACGTATGACCTGTTTAGCAAATGAGAAAGCTCGCTCGGTGCTACTTAAAATTGTCAAAATAGCGAAGTTTTCGGGGAATAAAGTGGCATGCGTATGTGAACCACTATTTTTAAATATTTTCGAGTGGGCTATCCCTAGCTATTTAGTGGAATTTATCGATCATCACTGTAAGATTGCAGCTAATCCTTACATCTATTGGTTTGAGTTTATTAAAAGAATCCAAAAGATGAATAATTCTGCTTTAAATGAAGCGATAGGAAAACAGATGATCTTTGTTCTTCGCGATGAATATTCATCTTGTGTCATCAAAAACGATACACTTTTTTATCTTTACTGGTTAATTGTAAAAGATCCTATTTTGTTAGGACAAATTAATGACCACCCAGAATGGCTTTTACCATCGTTTCGTCATTTTCATTTAATTGTTAGAATTTTTTGGCCGCGTTTAACAGTGAATGCAAAAGAAAAATTGCTTTCTATAAGACCAGGCAGCGATGGCAATACCGTTTTATCTCTTTTCCGAGAACTCGATACACATTATCCGGAAGCAAAGCTCTTTCAAAATTGGGAGAGTGGTGTTTCCTATCTATTGGGACAAGTTTCAGATGTTTCAGCAAACACAGCTGCGCCCGTTTTAAGTGCATTTCATTTGAGAAATAGTGCAGAAATGCCTCCTCAAGCTGAAAAACTAAAATCAGAAGAGAAAAGAGAGATTGAAGTAACGAAAGACAGTGATGATGATAATCCTAAAAAGAAAAAACCTAAGGGATAGTTAAATCTCTCTGCTTACGAATTCGCTCACGGGAACTCATAACATATGGCGATTATTTCTCATTTTTGCTAAACATACCTTTCCAAGATGAGGTAATGGGGGTAACATTCCCATTTTAACCCCAGCCGCCAATTTGCATTGGAAAGCCTATTATGCAGGCCAAGTTGCGAGAGAGTTTGAAGATGATGTTCTCATAAAAGCTGTCAGAAAAGTGAGATAGCTTCATCGTGATAACTCTTTAGCATCTCCTTAACAAAGTAGACGGCCTCTATGATAGTGAAGGGGATCATAGGGTTTAGAAGAGCTTGTAAATTTTTGTACTAATTTTGAAGGATCTTTTAAGATCTCTTCATCTATAAAGAGAAAAGTTTTTTTCATGGCATTATAAAAGCATGGTCGAAAACTAGGATCCCTTTCATATAAAGCACTAAACATTTTGCAGATTTCCTGCGCATTCTTAAAGAGTTTACTGTCCGGACTTGTCTTAAGTGCCAAATGAATTGTATCTAATACTCCTTTCATAAATTGATCATTCTCGATTAAGTTATCGATTATAAATCCTCCGGTGCAAGGATAATGAGTCCGAGTCATTGGCCAATCAGCACCTTGAAGTAAATAGGCTTTATAAGTATTAGCGAGTTCTTGCAAGGCTGCTTCTTGATTAGCATTTAAAGGCATATTTAAAATCCTTGATTAAATATCATCTGGCCCAGATAGACGTCAAATTGTATTATTTTAATAAAACATTGTAAGCTAGTTAAAATCAGACATCAATAATTTATCGAAAAATCATTGATGATAGAGGCATGTCAAATGTCTAGACTTGACTCTGAGGGATCCCCACATCTTTAAACCACATGTTGGTACAACCGTATTGCTTTGACAGCTGCATATATCTCAATATGCTTAATACATTTATAGGTGATGGGGACACGTCTTGACATTTGACGAGTATGAAACACATGTAAAGAAAACGTTCCATATTCTACATGCGGAAAAAGGTTGTTCAAAAACACTATTTCAAAGCAAAGTAATGCAATTAGGACCAGCCTTACATAAACAAAATGTGTAAAAGAGCCATTCTAATCATCTTCAAATAAAGTAGTGAATTATAGGGAGGCGGGGACTCTCTGTTAGAATTCAAATTCAGATGTTGAGATCATGAAAAAGAATACTTTACGCCTACCAAATAGCTACGAGTACCACCAACCAGTCTCTGCTGATTCCTACATTCATGATTGACAGAAAGATTTAAATTTAGATTTTTTTGTAAATTGTATCCTGCGCCAATCTCTGCCTTCGGAACAAAAATTGA
The DNA here is from genome assembly GCA_963803015.1 of uncultured Gammaproteobacteria bacterium. Lineage (GTDB taxonomy): Bacteria > Pseudomonadota > Gammaproteobacteria > Berkiellales > Berkiellaceae > Berkiella. The sequence goes on from CAWDKV010000003.1 coordinate 635,657, forward strand.
TTGCGACTTAAGAGGCTGATCATTCACAAAAAAATATAGCTTTTCACCATAATAGTGATCATTCCCATTGAGGCGCGCTGTATATTCTTGATGTACTAATGCAGTGCCTAGTTTTGCAAATATGTCGAATCGTTGAGTAATGAAACAATCTGCTACACCGAGCATATCAAGGCTCCATCTTTTCGCAGTGACACTCAATGCGCCGTGTTTGTCTTCGATATTTTGATAGCCTTGAGCACCACCTTCGACTCCCAATTTGACTCTATCAGTCAAGTTCCATAAATACCCTGTTGCAACACGCCCAGTGATCCCAAACTTATCCTGTTCAAGAAAAACAGAGCTTAGTGGACTGGCATATCCATGACTAGCTCCTATTTGAGCGCTAATATAGGGTGAGGAATGTGCTACTTCGCTAAACATTAGAGCACAAGTAGATAGCGTTACTATTAATTTTTTAAAGTTATTCATGGATATTCCAACTATTATTTTGTTTTATTAAATAAGGATTTCCCAGAAACCTTATTTTCGCCCGGATTCTATCCCGCATATTCGTATGTATCAAGTTTTTCTATTGCTTCTATCAGTAATTTGAATGCCATCGGCTACACTGCAAAGCGTGTAAAACCTCTTTAGATCACAAACCAAATGGCCATTGGATCACCCCTAAACTGGCTTTTCAAAGCAGGTTGTCTCAAATTGATCAAAAATTCTCAAGATAGGTGTGGGTTCCCGAATATAAAACCTTATTTTTTAGAAAACGAAACAACCCTTTTTTGAGGTATTATGTAATTTTAATTATAATTCTTTCCTTTTATATTAAGTGAAAAGCTATCTTATGAAATCTGGTATTAGCTATCAGGGGTAAAGTTTATTGTGTTAAGAGAAAGTTCTTAAGGGACAAATATTGAACATCATCATGAGAACCGCGAGAAAACCCAACATAGCATTAGCATTACACCAAAAACGCATCTTTATAAAATAATTAATGTAAAAACGCTAGAAGTAAATAGCAACCATCACGAGGGCATCAAGCAGTTAGCGCCAGTTTTTATAGTTAATGCGCTCGCACCAGATGGCGTGATTGAAGGCATAGAAGCACCTCAAAAACGTTTTTTTATGGGGGTCATCTGGCATCCGGAGTTTTTGCTAAGTCCTGAGGAAAAAGAACTTTGGAAATCATTTATACGGCAAGCTGCTCTATATCATCTACAACGAAAATCTAAGAATTGCTTTGTGATTTAGCTATGTTCCAGTATTAGATGATTTTACAAACATTCCAAGAGCATGCTAAATATTTCATCGAAATTTTCAATGGCATCTTCAAAAGTACTCTCTTCACCGTCATAGACCATGGCTTGCGAGAGACCAACCTGAAGTCACAGTCTTCAGACATTCTTTTAACCACTTTATGAGCTTTTGCTAAACATGTTCCACCATGGAACACTATATCAAATGTTTGGTCTTCAATTTTTGAGATGATATTAAGTACTCCCGTAGGCCTTTGAGATTTAAGGTAAAGTGAACCGTTTTCTAGCGAGGGGCCTTTTTGTTAAAAGCTGCGCTTAAATTAAATTCATGCCCTGCCTTTAAATCTTGCGAGCCAAAAATAGAAAGAGCGCGAGTTTGTTGACCAATGTGAACCCAAAATTGAGCTTTATTTCTTAAAAGGCGATAGTTTTGGATAAATAAGCCCGATCCATTTAATCCCAGCCATTTTTGGTTTTTCAGCATTTCACCATGCTCTGTCGATGTCTCAAAACATAGTTCTTGTGTATGAGTATGTTTAGGTGCAATTTTTTGAGAAGTTAAAATGGCTTTACCTCTGGGTGTATTTTCAAGCAAATACTTTTGCTTGTTAAGCGAAGGCATGCCAATACTAACGCGATCACCTTGTTTGAGCTTACCTAAAGTGGATTGTGTAAAAAGCTTGGCAGGTATTTTTGTTTTTACCAATAAATAATCTTGCATTGATTGATGGGTATTTACTAGAGCAGGAATTCCATCGATTTCTAAATAAAGTGTATTATCAAATTTTTTTCTTCTTTTATTGAATCTTGCTTCAAAAGACAAGGGGAGCTGGATATCTACCAAATAATATGTTTTTTCTTTGGTAATATTTTCGATGGGATGCATCCCTTTGGTGTAACTCGAAAAAGCAAATAATAGTGGGGAAAATATCTTCATAAATCCTCTGCTCAAATTTTTCTACTTTTTTTTGAGTTGATTAACACTCAGTTCTGTAATTTCAACACAATTCGTTGCTGCTCCTGGTCTTAGATTGTCGGAGCAAAGTCATAAGTGTAGGCCGTTTTGGAAGGAGAAGTCCCGCTTAATCCTTCCAACGAAGACATTATCCGATCCTATCACTCTCTTTATTATTGGATGTTACCACAAAAGAATTGGCTTGGGGAACGGCTTCAGGATTAACAATTTTAATCATTCCTCCTCGAAATGAGACTTCATTCCCGATTGAGTAACCATGCTATTGCCATCGACGCTTAAAGCATAGCTCTTGGGAAGATACGGCAAAAGTGATGGGGCCGTGCCTTGACCTCATTTGACAAATAATGGTGATTTTGTTAGGAAAAATTGGTATAAACTTATTCAATATTTGTTAATCATCGCCATGATGTCAAAGGTCACTTTCTCTATGCACATAGCAGATTACTTACTTTATCGTCGAGGAGTATATAAAAACTGCGCAGAAAGCGTGCATATCAATATAAATAACTCCCTCTGTCTCCTAATTGCACAGCACCAAGAGATTTTCTGCCAGGTTTTTTAAAGGATAGGAAAGGGAAATCTTTTCACGAATCTCAACCAGCTGATCGCCGTGCAAATCTCTGTCCGTGAAAATCTAGAATAAGCAGGAACATTTTAAAATATCGAATTAATTGGTAAAGTTATCGCCGGTGTTCATTAACTAGCTTTTTTGTGTTATAAAAGCACAGTACTTCAATATGATTGCTGGTATAACAAAGAGGCAAAGCTTTGTATTTCAAGATTTTCCTAGGTGCCAAAATATTTGTATTCAAAGGAATGAAATATTGATTTTTTTCCAAAAATATACTAAAAGTCTTCAATACCAAACGCAATAGAGGTTTATTACATATCATGGATCATCTCTCCCAATAAATGCCCTAAAGCAGGGCTAAGTCAAAGTTACTAACTAGCCTTATACTGAGAGATTGATTATGAGTCATACCCCCATTCAATTGAAAGACATTACGCTTTCTTTTCCCCATAAAACTTGCTTTGAAGACTTTAGAGTGGAGATCTTTTACGGCTCCCGTATTGCTATTGTTGGACGAAATGGCAGCGGAAAATCAAGCCTTTTAAATATGCTGTTACAAATGCCTATTGACGCACGTATTGGATATGTTCCACAAATCATTAATGAGTTTGAAGCACTTAGCGGCGCAGAGCGTTTTAATAAAGCGCTGACAGCGGCATTAAGTATTGATCCTAACATTCTACTTTTAGATGAGCCAACAAATCATCTTGATTTGCGTAATCGAAAATCCTTGATGCGAATGTTAAAAGACTATGTAGGAACATTGATTATAGTATCCCACGACATTGAGCTTCTGAGAACATGTGTGGATTCATTTTGGTATATCAATCAGAACCGGATCCAGAAATTTAATGGTGATTACGACAATCTAATGCATGAAATATCAATCAAGCGCAGCAAAATAGAAAATGAATATGAGAAACTTAATGAGCAAAAGAAGGCAATGCATGAAACATTAATGAGAGAGCAAAGGCGAGCCGCTAAAAGTCGTGCTAAAGGTGAAAAAAGTATCGATAACCGAAAATGGCCAACTATTGTGAGTAAGATCAAAGCTAGTCGAGCATCACAGACCGCAGGCGCCAAAAATGCTGAAATAACACAGAAGAAAAACGTCTTGAATGAAATGTTATCTGTACTTCCATGCCGCGAAATAATTAAACCTAAATTTTCACTGAATGGGATCGAAATTGGGCATCGAACTATATTGTCCGTTAATAATGCCAGCGTGGGCTATCCAAACCACCTTATTTTGCAAAATTTAAGTTTCTCTATCCAATCGCATGATCGCATAGCGATAATGGGAGATAACGGGTGCGGAAAATCTACTTTGATTAAAGCAATTTTAAATGATTCAAAAGTGATTAAGTCTGGTGATTGGTTTACACCCAAAGCACAAGACATAGGTTATCTTGATCAACAATATGGAACTCTCAGAGATACAATGACTGTTCTAGAAACCATACAGACGCTTGCTCCAACGTGGCATCACACTAAAATTCGTTTTCACTTGAGTGATTTTTTATTTAGAAAAGATGAAGAAGTACAAGCATTGGTTTCTACTCTTTCAGGCGGGGAAAAAGCACGTTTATGTTTAGCTCAAATTGCAGTCAACGCGCCGATGCTTTTAGTTTTGGATGAAGTCACAAACAATTTAGATATAGAGACCCGGGAGCATATTGTCCAAATCTTGCAAGCATATCCTGGGGCAATTATTGCTATTTCACATGATATGGATTTTTTAAATGAAATTAAAATTGATGACTTTTATAGGATCCGCGGGCTTCAGCTTATTCGCGAGAATTAAGTTTGATTGTCGTGGATTATATTAGCACTATTGAACTGATAAAGTTATGCTAAATTTAAGAAAAATTCAAGGATGCTCAAATGACAAATCAAATTGAATCGCAGTCAAAATTATCTGATTGGATCTTGCATGTTCAGAAAAAGATATTTTCTAATTCTGAAGGTCAATTCAGAGTTAAAGATAACTTGGAAAACCCAATTTTACTTGAATGGGAATACATTAGTCCGTCAGAACATTTTAATCAGAGAATTAAAAGCTTAAGTGAAATATTAGTGCATACTTATACACAACTTGAGCTACAATTCGCTAAAAAATATCCTGAGGCAGTACCAAATGAGTTCTTTTTGAAATCATTGGCGCCCTTTTTTCAAGAAGGGAGCGGAGAGATTAATTGGGTGCTTATTGAGGAAAAAATTAAAAATATCTTTCATCAATTTTTCACAAGCACAGATTTTTCAAAGTATTCAAATGATAATGACATTTATTTGTTTGTTATAGCTAAGGACGAGCGTACAGGAAACACCCAGGGCGTAATCCAGTTTTTAATTAGCCCTGATTATGCTTATGGAACTGCGAAAGCATGCTATTTTGGTATTATGCCGAAAGCACAGGGTCAGGGCTTAGATAAATTATTGATGGGATCTGTTTTTAAATTACTTCCTGATGTCACAAGAATTTTTCTGCATACTCGTTCAACAAATGAGGAAGTGATTAATAATTACCTTTCATGGGGATTCAAACAATTTAACGAATCAATGCCAAATTGGCCTGATTTTGAGTATTTAACTGGTCATTCAATGATACTGCATAGTACCAAATAAAGTAGATGGGATGTTGTCGCATCTAAGCTTAGCTGACATTTTTGACCAAGTTGTGGGAGTTATATTTGACCAATTTGAGAAATGCATATCAAGTGAATTAAATGAAGGAATTGATAAATTACAAGGGACCGTCTGCAAATCCTGATTGGGAAGCCTTTAATGAAGTGCGCACGGCTTGGGGAGGGCGTTTAAAATCGCTGGCTGATGCACATGGCCCAAGTGGTGCTCGCTTTAATACGATTTCTCCTGGGCAAGTGATGACACCTACCTATGTAAAAAAACTGGAAAGCGAATCTACGGCTATGACTAAGCAATATTCAGAAGTATTGCGAGAAAAAGCATCTGTTGCTTCATTAAAAAAATTGGCAAGTATTCAAGGCGTTGTTAAGACGATTTATTTTTTCCTAAAATCAAAAGGAGCAAGTGAAATGACGGCGAATAATGTGCATATTGATGGAGGAACTATACGCCCATATTACTAAGGTGAGAGAGAATGATATGGAGTTCATAAGCGTTATTATCACGCCTTCTATTACATTTTGTTTTTTACTGTAAGTAAACTATTCAAACCTTGCTCAGGGCAGCCATGGAATAAGTAAAGCAGAAATCGATAGATATCCCGAGTGGCTGAAATATCTGGAAATTTCTGACCTGTTGATTCATATCCTTTTTTGAGAGAATCAAAATCTTCTAGCCAAAGCTCAAGAACACTTAGTTCCAATTCAAGAGGGCCATACACATAGCTTTCGATATCAATCAAGGCGGAGATTTTCCCCTTTTCGAGCAAAAATTGACTTGGCCATAAGTCTGGCATAATTAGCCCGATGTGTTCTGGTAATGGCATCTGCCTAATTCGCTCAAGCATGCTATTTAGATTTGTTTGCACCTCAGTGTTACGCAGAGCTGGTTCCTGCTTTGAGAGTTGTAAAACAGTGTCGGCTAATTTAAGTCGAAAATCGGTATCTGGATGAGTTGATTGAATTTGTCTGACTGTCCCTAAAAATTTTCCTAATTCGTGGGCGATCTCAGCGTCAGTCATAAAATATTGCTCAAACTGTGAACCTTGATGAACGGGTTCGCCAGCCATTTTTTCCACTAATACATAAGGAGTTCGATCAAAATTTGTTAGCACTCCATGCTTTATTATTTTAGGGATGGGAAACACATTTAAAGCATTGAGTTTTTCTGTTAAGTTGTTCAATTTTGCGCCTTTTGCAGGCATTGAATCAAATAGTAATTTTAATCCTTGCCAAAAAGGTGAATTAACTTTTTCACTGCCTAATTTCAAAATAAAGTGAGCACTGTCTGTTATCACTTCAAACACAGCATTTGTGCTGTCATAGCCTGGTGTAAGGCGTTTTAATTCCTTTACACCTGGCACAATTTCAGCAATATTGTCCAATAATCCGGATTTCACACTTTACTCTTAAAAGCTTTAATGACGCTTGCTGCATCTTCTTTTTCATTTCCTTTATCTGAGCTGATAGAGAAACTAGCAACTTGTTCATAAAAAGCATCACGTTCTTTACGTAGTGTATCTAAAAATGCCTTATAATCATCACATGGCAGAAGTGGGCGGTTATGCGAAATTCTCTCTAGCTGGATGGGGAGACTTACTTTTAAATAGACGGTAAATTCCGACGAAAGTAATTGCTTATTTTTTTCAGAGCAGATAATGCTATCATCAGTGGTTACGACTATATTTTCTTGAGTAATTTGATATGTCAAAATATCTGATAAAGATTGATAAAAACGTTCTTCACCTTGACTACCAAGGATTTGATCTAAAGGACGACCAATAGAAGGCGCCAAACTAAAATCAGCATCAATAAATTTCCATCCTAGTTCTTTAGCAATTTCTTTTGCTAGGACACCTTTGCCTGCGCCAGAATGACCGATGATAAAAATACGTTTAGCTTGGTTCATATTGATATTTTCCTTTTTTTATTTTCTGATATCATGTAATTTAGTGTCGTTTTGGCAAATTCATTAGCTGCAAAAGTGCTATTTTGCTTATCCCAAATTGTATCCCTGTAATTCATCTTTTAAACCTTTTTAGCTACCCATACTAGGTGTTGAGGTTGATCATACTCTTTTAATAATATTTTAAATCCATTTTGATGAAGATATTTCTCATATTCCTTCGGATCAAGGCTATAAAAATCCAAACTCTGATCTAACATGTTGCTATCGGTAGCTTCAAACTCACTGTCCCCAGATGTAAATTCTAAGATCCCTTCTGGCTTTAGCCATGCAGCAAAACGAGCAATCATCTTGGCATGGTCAACTTTTGGTATATGAAAAAGGCACCACCATTCAATAATCGCATCATATTGTTCTGTGATTGGAACCGTGCGCACATCACCCAATACGCATTGCATAGTAGGACAATTTATTTTGGCTTTTTCTAATAGTTTTTCCGAGCCGTCTATCCCGGTTAGTTGAAAACCTTTTTCTATAAAATAGGTTGCAATAGGATAGCCAGAGCCACATCCAATATCTAAAATGTGAGATTGTGGTTTTAGATGTTGCATGAGGAAATCTAAATATTTCTTCTCTGTTGCAAATGAATCACGCATTTTGGCAAAACCTTCTGCGATGTTGTCGTATTTTTTGCCCTGATTCATTTGATCCTCTTAATTAATTGATTTGTCTAGAAGAAAATCATCTACAACCTCGAGACAAATTTTTCTTGTTAGCCATTTTCTGTTTTTCGCGTATTCGATGACAGTCTTTATTGTTGTTCTGGACTGAAAATTCTAGAAAAAAATGATACAGTTTGAGTACTCTCAAATCAAGTTCGATCTGAGATTCAATTAAATGTTTGGCACCTGAATCACCTGTGCTAATCTTGTTTATTTTTTGCTTTCTACAATGCAGAGACTAAACAAACTCTTGACTTATTGAAAGATAAAATTGATGTTACGCATGCAATCGATATTTGGGAAAGGGCGATTGCAACCAGTTGGCAGGAGATGCCAGTATGGATCCACGGAGATATTAGCGTCGGTAATCTATTAGTGAAAGAAGGGTATCTAAATGCTGTGATTGATTTTGGACAACTAGGTGTTGGTGATCCTGCTTGCGATCTTGCGATTGCTTGGACTTTTTTCAAAGGTGAAAGTCGTGAAATTTTTCGCAAACTGCTACCACTAGATGCGAATACATGAGCTCGTGGTCGGGCTTGGGCTTTATGGAAGGCTTTAATTATTGCAGCAAGCATCACAGACTCAAATGCGGAACAGAAAGAGCAATATCGGATCATTGATGAAGTGATTGCAGATCACAAGCTAGAGGGATAATGACTAATAAACCAACATATTTAACACAAGTCAAAAGGATAAACTTAATTGCAAAGGAGGCATTAGATCACTATCCCATAAAAGTTAAAAAGATAGAGCTAATGAGATATGCAGCAAATGCGACTTATAAAGTAACAGATAATCGCAACAAAAATTACCAGCTGAGAATTCATCCAAAAGAATGGCATACAAAAAATGCTATCTTGGAAGAAATCAATTGGCTAAACCATATCCTTAAGACCACAGATATCGTAGTCCCCAGACCTATCAGCGCTAATAATAATGAGTTTGTCATCCAGTGCGATAATCCATCCACTTATTTTTGTGAATTACTCGAGTGGATACCTGGTAGAAAAAGGTGGCGTAGCATTAATAAGCAATATGCTCATGATATGGGTTCGCTCGCCGGCAAACTACACAAGAATGGACAATCAATGGTCATTAAGCATCGGGGTGTATGGGATGCTGATAGTTTGGTTGGCGCATCGAAAGCGAAATATTACAATGTTGAGAAACTAAGTACTGTAACAGAAAATCAACAAACTGTTATTACTAGAGCTAGAAGAGTGGTTTATAATCAACTTAAGAATTATCAGGAAATTTACAAAAATAAATCGGGTTTAATTCATGGTGATTTGCAGCCCAATAATGTTCTTTACAATCATAAAAAGATTGCAATTATTGATTTTGGTGATTGCGGTATTGGTTTGTATGTGTACGAGCTTGCAACGGCATTGCATGCATTTTATCAAGTAAGTGAAGGAAACAAGCGTAAAAGTTACCAGGAACTCAAAGAAGCATTATTTGATGGTTATTCAAAATTTCTGACCTTGACAGAAGCCGATATTCAATTAATACCCTATTGTATACTTGGTGTGAAGCTAGTCACAATCTGTTGGTTGGAACGCCATAAAGATAATCTAAGTTTAAGACAATATTACACCCAAGCAATTGCAGGGGTAGTTCATTCCTTTAAAAAATTAGAACAAAAAAATCCAATGGGGTAAGCTCGGGTGTGTGTGATTTTTACTAGCCTTGGCATTGATTTTTTCGATGTGTTTTTCCACATGACCTGTTTAGATACGTTTTTTACTATTTTGAGAGAGATAATCTATTTCACATTGGGTCTTCCCTATTTTCACTGCATTTCATCCTGCTGTTCTTGCCGCTCATCTTAGTCTATAAATTTGTATGACATAATTCTCTATTAAACAATGTTAGTCTGCGTGCTGTTGTAAAGAAGTATTTACCAGCTGAACGCGGAATCAAACATATGTTAAATAACCCAATTTTAAGTCCTACTGTTATTCTGCCTCGCGATCTCTTGATTCTTCTATTTTCCTATTTTAATTTGCGTGATTTGTTCAATGTTGGATTAGTATCCCGTTTGTGGCAACGTATATTCAACGATTCTGTTGTATGGCGATATTTGGTAGATCAACATTTTCCGTACCTTTCCCAAAAAAATGGCACGCAATATCAAGAAGATCCAAAAAGGTTATTTCTCAAAGAATTAAAACTCATCGATGATTACATAAGTAGAGAAGTGTATTTCGCCGACATCTCCATCGTTAAATCTTATCTTTTGACAGCTTTACGCGGAGAGGTTGAAAAGATTGAGCAATCACCTATTTCTATAGATGCAAAAATGGCCTTATATCAATTTTCTGCAGCGAATGGATATCAAGCAGTATTGGATAAATTAAATACTAATATAAGTATTAAAGCGTTAATAATTGCATCGAAAAATAGCCATATGCCTGCTATTAAAATGCTAACGAAAGCGGGTAGTTGGCTTTGGGCTAATGCTTTTAGTAAACTGATAGAAGCCGCTGCCAATGGTCACGTTGATGCTCTTCAAGATTTATATAGACAAACTGATTCGCCACTATTAGAAGACAATAAAAGGGACGCACTGAAAGTCGCTGCTGAATATGGTCAGCTCGCTGTAGTGCAAGCTTTATTAACTCAAGCTGGAGCAGTCATTTTAGATGAGCATAAAGAAGACGCTCTCTATATCTCTGCTACATTTGGGCAGGTGAACGTGGTTCAAGCTTTATTGCCTAGTCCTGGAGTAAGTTTAGGGAATAAAATAAAAGCACTCTGTCTCGCTGCTCGATATGGTCAACTTGAGGTTTTTAAGGCGTTATTAGCGCAAGTAGGGGAAGAACTTTCCTCTAAAGATATGGTTAGCTTTTTCTATATTGCATCGGAATATAGACAACTTAAAGTAGTACAATTTTGCTTAATGCATGAAGGAAGCGTGATTCCAACAAAAAGTAAAATAGAAGCATTGGTGAGAGCTAATAAGCATGGTCATCATGATGTGGCTCAGATATTATCTCAAGATCTCGCATCATGGGATCAAACACCCCTTAGATCATCGCAAATTTCACCAATTGAAGCCGCATTTATAGCGGGTGGTTATGCGTCTTGCGGTCAAGATCTAGGTGAAGTGCTCCTTTGTTCGGCATTAAGTGGTTCTTTTAATTTAGTGCAAACTTTATTAACGCGACATGGAAAGGAGATTTCAACCAATAGTAAAATAGAAGCGTTGGTGAAAGCTAATCACTTTAATTACCCAGAGATAGTGCAGGTGTTATCTCGTGATCTCGCACCAAGGGTAAAAGTAGAACCGCCGCCACAACCACCTGCACCTGCTTTGCAGTTGCCGTTAGTGCCACAGCCTATGACGGTAGCTTATTCAGCAAAGCGCAAAGACAATTCAGAGACTACCCAGCAGTTAGTAGAAGATGAGGAATCACCTATAAATAAGCGCGCTAAATTGGGTTAAACAGTAATTACTTATCCAATCAAACCACCATTAATTATATTGATTTTAATTAGTGGAGATTTATATGAAAGAAAGTTCAAATATTAGAGATCAAGCGCTTTTACAACTTAATTTTAAATTAAATGATGCTGCTGCATAGGGCTGATGAGGTCACTTGTTACTTAAGGTAACCTCTTTTTACGCGCTTTATTCAGCTCGGCTGCTGGACTAAATTCGGCAAGATCAGAAAAGGATTCATCTTCTCTATTTTCTTCTTGATGAACATAAGACTTCGCTAAATGCTTAAAATCAGGAAGTTCAACGCTAGTTAAGACTTGATAAGCCAATAAAACATCCAAATCAAGCATACCATTTCCTTCACTACAAAAATCAAATAGCTTACTTGAGTAAGCACAAGGCTCTCTGATAAGTTTTTCCCTTAAATTGCAAGAAGGCGTTATTGATTTTAATACCGAGGGCGAAGTTTCCACAAATTCTCTTTGATGTAAGCCTAATTTTTGTGCCATTTCGCTCAGTGTTTGTAAAAGGGCAACCAAACTTCGCATCGCGTTAGGATGAGATGCCACCAGTTTAAGTATCGGTTCAATACCATCGTCGATAAACACAGCAAATTTGGCCAAACGTGTCGCTTCCTCCATCAAAGCTAATTTAGCGGCCGATAAACTTTCTGGCTGGACCAAACCTTTCCCGGTGAATATTTCTTTTATCGGATGCAACGCTAAATCATGGTCCATTTTGGCAAGCACTAAGCAATCTTCATAGAAATTTTTTTCCACATGATATAGCCTATGGTTGTTACAATATTTAAAATATTCCAGCGGCCCCTGTTTAAGCTCATGAAAAAGTAACATTCTTTGAACGCTGGTTATTTCTTCTTCACTTAAAGTCTTCAACATTTTGCTGATAGGTGCATCTGGAAAAACTTGCGCGTAGAATTCCACAATAAGAGGCACCAGCGCAACCTTAATCATAAAATAGGCAAGGCTTTTTTGTGGATGATAAAGCGTCTTAACAATCTCACTTTGTGCTGGCACGGCTTCGTTTTTACGCCGAAGTTGAACCTCACCGTTCCTTAATAGATAAAGTGTGTCGTCCCTTACTTTCTCTAGAGAGGATGGTTGCGACAGTATGCCTTTATAAACATACTGTGCCGCATTTAAGAAATCTTTTTTATTTAAAAATAAATCACTAGGCATGTTAAAGATCCTTATCGCTATATCATTCAATGTTTTGTGAGGTGAGCTTCATCTTTTTCTTGAGGTTTAATTTCTTGTTCTGCTGTCTTTACTGGAGGTAACACTGGGGCTATTCCGCTAAAAATTAACCCGTGCCGAGCTTCTGGGTGCGTTGCAGGTTTATATTGTCTAAGCTCCTCCAGAATTAGCTGATAGCTTTCAACATGAGGGTTATTTTTATCCTTCATCCGCGCAGCAACAATATCAATAGGAGAAACATTCTCACTATTAACAGCATGGGGATCACAATTTTTACTCAACAAAAATTTAACCATTTCAAGTTCACCATTATTAACCGCTGCTTCTAAAAGTCCCCCTCCGTTGGGTAATAAGGGTTTGGTAAGAAGCGCTGTAGCTTCCGGTATTTTAATCAATTCTTTTACCAATTCAGTGTGTCCCAAGGCAACATTTCGGATCAATAAATCGATGAACGTTTTCTCAGAAGAAGGGGAAGTAGATAGAACACGGTTTAAATATTCACGCTCACGAGATTCAAAGCCTATCAGTTTTAGATTGTCCACTTTTTCTTTAACAAGGTTGGAAAGATGAGGATTAGCTTCAAGACCACATTTTGCAAGATAGGCTTTTAGATTTTTGGTATTTTCAATATTAATTTTCTTAGTATATTCACCATATGGTTCGACATGCGATTTTTCAAGATATTCTTTCTCCGATCCATAGAACGTAAAAGATCCTTCGAATCGGTGTCCCGTAAATGTCTCTAAAAATTGAATCAATATCATTTGCTCTTCACAGGTGAGTCTAGAGGCCCCGTTTGGACTATTCTCTTTACGCATATAGGGATAGCTGTCTGTTTGCAGACCATGAATAGCACTCAGAATATCTGCCAAAAGTATCTTTTCAGTATAAAGATAAGGGGCTTTATTGCCTTCGACAATTAAGAGAGGAACATTAACGCCATATTTTTCTCTCAAAAAAATGGCTTGAGTGACAAGATTTAAGCGATAACTAAGAGTTGTTTTGTTATCAAAACCCTGAGCGCCGCTACAAGCTAATGCTTTTATGGCCGGTTTAGAGCCCCCTACCAATAGTTCATTCCAACGTTCAGAGACGTCAAGCGTTTGTAAACTCGTTTTTAAGCCGTTCAACGTTGTACCTTCTCTTGCTGGTAGAGAACGCTCATCTATTGCAAGGTCAAGCCAAAGTTTTCGATTGCTACCGCTATTCCACAACCAAATATAGCGCTCGCCAACCGTGTGCACAGCATTAACATCTGAGACAAAACCTATAGGAAAGTAGCGAAGGTCAAGATCAGATCCTTGGGGGGGGTGAAATAGCGTCTGACCTTTTGGAATCATTAATGTATGGGGACTTTTTTTAACAAAAATAGTATTTTTAGGCTGACCTCGCACCCGAGAGACGTGACGTACGACGGGCATATTACTCTCTTTCCAATATTCAGAACGTGCAGGAGGACGCTCTCTAGGTTCTTGCTGTTCAACAGGAAGCGGCTCCCTCAACTCTCTATTGACGGAGTATCGCTCTCCTGATTGGGCTGGGGTCATACTGTGCACTTCTGTGCGTTGCGCTTCTGTTAAGGTGGACAAGCGAGTAGGTCTTTCAGTGGACGGATGCTCTAATTGGTTAAAATACCATTCAACCCCCGTTTGATTTCCGCCCGCTAAAGGTCTTGAATTATGGTTGCAAATCACTGCATTATAGTTATCAATTAAAGAAAGTGCTGCAATATTACCGGTAGGCTCTACCATATTGCTTTCTACGTTATGTTGCTTGGGTGGGGTAGCCTTCCTAAACTTAAGGTAAGGCTTAATAAACGCATACTCGAGCTCGGTTATTTTAGCCCTGGCTACATAAGGTGCGGTTGCACTTTTATCTACAGCTGGTATTTTGGCTATTTTCCCAAGCCTTAGCAAAGCCTCAAAACACTTAGTTGCTGATTCACTACTAGAAAATTCAATAATCATTTCCTCTTTTTTATCTTTAAAAATTGCGACACCATCTTCACAAGCCTGATGGATCACGCGCTGCATTTCGGCGTTCAAGGCTTCATCCGGCGTAAAAGTGGTTTTTTTGCAAAAAGCAGGCCGCGGCAGTTCTTCTATGACAGCTAAAGAAGTATCCACCTCTTTTTCTAGATCACGAGTTTGAATATTTTCTGCACTTAAAGGAACTTTAACAGGGGATTGTTGCTTATTGATCCTATAATGGCAATGTGCTAATGCTGCTGGGGTATATTTCCAAGCACCTGTCTTTAAAAAGGAGTGTGCGATAAAGCGCGGAACAAGCGCTCTAATCGATTGTTCAGAAATTATTGAAGAGGCCGTAAGATTATTTTCTTTGCTTACCTTGTCTAAACCGAGCGCTGTTAAAAGCGCTTCCAAGGTTTCCACCTCGATATTGATTTCCACCTTCGTATTATCAACATTCTTGACAACCTTAACATTTATTTTTCTTTCAAATTTTAAGTCTTTAACCTCTGTAAAACGTTTCCCCTTATATTCACCTAAGACTTTTTCAAGCATTTTTGCTGCTGCAAGGGTTTCTTTTAATACGCTATCGTTCGATTCACAATCAGTTGTCTTTTTTTCCCCAAATGCGTCAAGCATATTGCGCGTAAATTTAAAATAATCCATCAGTTGTTCAGCAGGAGAGGCTTCTTTTAGCTTACCTTGGTAACTTAACGACCTAAAATTATAAAGATAAAAATATATTAAGTTTCCAAAAAAAGTACCTGGATCATCTATCTTTGTGGGATCGCCAGGCTCATAACACCTTAACAAATCAGCACCATGTGCCGAATTCATGTAGAATAAAAGGGTATCTAATTGCTTGTTTTGATAATTGATTGGTTTCTTAGGAAATAAGGCTCGTAATTGCTCTTCGGAATAAGCGCGCAAAAGATTATTATTGGGATATTTTTGGATCCATTCTTTTAAAAACCGCATATTCTCAGGTGAATCACCTCGCATAAGAATGGACATCAGCGGTCTGGGCTGTATTTCCTCTATATTTGGCATAGCGGGATATCCCATTAATTCAACCACAAGGGCTGCTTGATAAAGCGCGTCTTTATCTGCAAATACATTTTTATAATGTCTATCCCAATTTTTTAAACAGTAGCTTAAAAATTCAAAAGCATCAACCGCGCGATAACTTTGATAAAGATGAGCACCTCCGTTTTTTGAATCTGCAAACCCTGTTTCATCTTCTCTTCCCAAAACACTAAAGAGCATCATCAATTGTAAGGATTCTATTTCATTTCTCGACAAACTTGTATTGCGATCGTCTCTTTTTTCATTGGCATTAAAGAGTTGGTAAATAGGGTAAATATACGCTGCTGCTCGAAGAGAATGTTGTAAATCATGATTGGGC
This sequence comes from uncultured Gammaproteobacteria bacterium, assembly GCA_963803015.1. Lineage (GTDB taxonomy): Bacteria > Pseudomonadota > Gammaproteobacteria > Berkiellales > Berkiellaceae > Berkiella. The sequence goes on from CAWDKV010000003.1 coordinate 651,761, forward strand.
CGATATTTTACCTTCAACACTCTCTGGCTATAAGAGGCTTCTAACGCAGCAACATCCACTTGTCCAACCATCTCTTTTTTAAGTGGTATGCCACGTTTTTCAGCTTCCGCCACTATCTCTTCTAGTGTAACTAACTCACCTTGTTTTTTCGTACGCGCTAATTCTTTTGCGATAGAAATACCGTGAAGGTATTCTGCTGGAACCTCAATTACCCTGTTATCTCCTAAAAGTACAATAGCGCCTTGATTCCCCCACCTTCCCTCATTCAAACCATTTTGATAGGGTTGCGCTAAAAAATGCTTGTTTGCATGAATCGCAGCAATTCTAAATTCCTCCGCATTAGCAAATAACGAGCCCTGCTTTAGTTCAAATAGTTTTAAAAGAAATGCAACTTTATTGGGGTTATTTTCTTTTCTTGCATTTTCTATTAATATTTTGATAGTCTCATGAGAGACTCTCGCACCTTTCTCATAAAGGGCTTGCGCTTCTGCAAACATGTTATTTGCAATAGCAAAACGAAGCGGCTCATCTGGATTCAATGAGGGGGAAGGGTAATTAGCAATGGCTTTTTTTTGCGCTGCCTCGTATTCTAACTTAGCCACACGAAGACAATGACTTGAGAGAACATAAGGAACAACGCCAGAAAGATTAGCACTGAATACTTCAGGACGATAATAAGCATCGAATTGTGCTTGAGGATTAGCAAAAAGTGACTTCAATCCCTTCAAGACTTCATCTTTATTTGTTTGATATATTCTTTTCTCATCAATATCGTGCATGGCAGATCGGGGATAACCTTCAACTTCACGTTCGAAGGCTGAATAACTTGTTACTTTAGTGAGCAAATTGCTTAAATTTTTCTCTTGTATCACTCGTAGAAAAGTTTGTTTAAGCTCCTCATCCTCAACCCCTTCCTTTTGTAAAAGGCTCAAAATTTCTTCAGGCTTGCTATAAGCTTTAGCAAGTATCGCTTCATCATTTAAAAGATTACGTAAAAAGTTTGCAAGTGAGGCATTCGCTTTATAATTATCATTTTTGATAAAATGAGAGATTGAACCTGAATAAACATCTATCCATTCTACCCATCGTTCGGAATAAGGTAAAGCACATAACCATTTTTTCGCGGCAATGGTTATAAATTTATCAGCAATCAAGGGATGAAGACCATAACGCACTTGCCATTCATTCAATATAGCAGCATGGTTCACAAAACACTTGTTTAGTACCCTTAGATTATTGAACATTTCTGTAAATAAATCAACAAGATGACTTGCATCTCCCATAGTTGAACAAATCTCAATTACGTCTCCTGGGTATTTCTCTATTATTTGAATTATTGATTGTTCATCTTTTGCATTTTCAATCGCTTGATAAAAAAAGAGCTTAGTTATTTTTTCCGTCAAGATGGGAGTTAATTTTAAATTCTTAACAGAGGCTATTGCCTTCTCCAATTCTTCTCCTGAAGAAATATTCTCTCCCATCTTTAAAATATCTTCAGCAAGTTGACTTGAAGTTAACTCCTTTTCACCATGATAGAGATCTCTAATGTCGCCTAAATAATCTTTGATTGCATCATGGATAACAGAAAGACTGACTGGATCAGTCTGATTTTTTAAGTTATAAATGGGTGTGAAATATATCATTGAGATAATTTTATCTGCCAAAGCAGATTCGTTTACTCCAAATAGATTTAAAAAACGCATTTTATCTAGTGAAGACAAAAAAGTATTAATAGTCCATCTATCTTTTAGCAATGCCACAAGATCACGGCATATATCTTCAATAGGCTTACTATTTTTATCAGCCGCACCCAAATTTAACGCTTGCAACAATACAGCCAAAAGTTTTTCTCCATTTTTTTTCTCTTGGATCTGAGCAAGAATCTTTTGATTTTGAGCAACAAAGTATTCTTTTAGCGTTGGGATTTGTAAAACAAGAGCCAGGGTTTTATCATTCCCTTCAGCAAAAATAGCTTCAAATATAAGGCCGGCATTAGAAGCTACTACTGCTGCCATAGAATCCTTGGATAAAAGGGAGGCCACCATTTCTGGTGGTTTGCCTGAGATCATTTTTAAAAGAACAGAGATATCTGACAATTTTTCTCTGATCTTGTCATTATTGAGAAGAAAATTAACGACAGGACCTCTACTGTATGTAAGTGCTTCAGAAAGAATATTTTCAGCATCATTAATGCTATCGTTTCCCGTTATTTCAAAAAAAACTTTCACTGCTTCCAAATGTTCATTCCGCACTGCAAGTAGAGCTAAATTTAATAAAATGTCGGGGTGTTTTTTCGCATAATCTTTAACATCTTCAAAAGAAAGTTGCGCCATAGCTAAATCTATATTTCCCGTAGTTATTGCAATGCTAAATATTTTCTCTCTCACCTCTGGTGAGGAAGTTCCTTCTAAGGCATTTGCTAAATCTAGCATTCCACTCATCATTGCGAAAAGATAGGCACTATTGGAACCATTATAAATACCCTTTAAATTATCAGGACTGTCATTTAAAAAAGATTGCGCTACACGGTCATCCTTATCTAGTAATTTTCTTATGAACAACAGAAAAGTTTTTTCTAGTTGACTCGGATCGGGATTGTCAATTAATCCCTCTTTCTGAAGAAGTTTGAAATACTCTTTTTCATAGTCTTTAGAGTTTTTATTGAGCGTCCAAATGCTATCATAAAAATCACAAAAAGGATCACTCAAAGAAGTAGCATCGGATCTCTCTAACGCTTGATTAAAAGCTTCAATAAACTGAGAGGCAATGCTCATTTTAGCCCCCTTTGAATTTCAGGTATTACAATTGGTATTTTTCTAGAAAAGCCTTTTTCATAGTCTTCTGAATTCTTTTCAAGTTTTGATATTGCATCACTTAACTCAGCCCTTTCCAAAAAACCTCACCGATCCCATAAATTCTGTCGAAAGTACCAGTGCCTTTTCCGTTCTTAGAATGTAATGGTGATATACACAATATCTTTATTTTTCAACCTATTGTTAAGATTGAATTCAAACGAAATAGTTCAAGGAATTTTATCTCCATCAGAGGAATGAGCAGGCTCATATTAAAGGTAACTTTACTAACGTCTATCCAGCTTCTAAAACATGTTGTTGCATCATATTAAAGGTAACCAAGGAACCTAAGGGACTTAAATGTAGGCTGTCGAGAAAACAAAAATTATTTAAGGGCTATCAATTTTGATTATCTGAATGCAGGTAGATTAGGAAAGAAGAAAATTAGGTCTGGCCTGCACTATTGCGTTCGGGGAAAATGGTTGATATCTTTTAGCTAAAAAATTGCAATATACAATTGAGGCTATAGAAGATACCTTAAATGTTTAATGCGATAGTGCACAGGCTTAACCCGATGCATTAACGACTGTAAAGCCGGGTAAATTTAAGATAACATTATACGCAGGCATTTTAACCGCTTTTTGCTAGTACTTTCCGATACTTAAGTTAAAAGGGTTAAAGTACACCTTTCAATAGGGTAGGGCCTTGCAACCTCTCAAATCACTAATCATGTACCTACTCTCTTTAATTAGAATGAGTTGCTTATACAAATCGGAGTCATTTAATGCCAAAACAGGTTGTGATCATTGGTGCCGGTATAGCTGGGTTAACAGCTGGTATTTTACTAAAAGAACAATTAAGAGACCAGGATATAAATATCACTATTTATGAGCAACGTACAACAATTCGATCGATCGGGGGTGGATTAAGTATATGGCCAAATGGAGCCAAGGTTTTAATGAGTTTGCCTTGCGCTTCGGATATTAAAAAATTGGCTCAATATTTTAGAAGTGAGTATTGGGGAAGTGCGTCGGGTGATACTCTTAGAGTAGTCGATAGAGATCTCCTTCTAGAAATCAATGGCGCTCCTTTTTTGAATATTTGCCGCAGTGAACTCCAAGATCTATTACTTAAAACCTTTGGTGAAAAAAATGTTGTTTACGATCATAAAGTTACCGATATTAAACGAGAGGGTGAAAAGACTACTATTTATTTTAATAATAACAAACACGTTCTGGCAGATTTAGTAATAGGTGCAGATGGAGCGTTTTCGACAGTAAGAAAGTTAATTTTTCCTGAATTTAAATTAGATTATGCTGGATATGTTGCTTTAGTTGGAATCTATGATTCTTTAGCAAATGTAAGTTCAAGGCATAATGTTATTTGGGGGAAAAATAGATTATTGTTGAATTTCCCTATCTCAAATAATCGTCATCTTGTTTATACAATATTACCTTTGCCAAAAGATGAATTGAAAACGAAGTATCCCACTCGGGAACAACAATTTGAGTTATTCAAAGGGTGGTCTAATGAAGCCGATAACATATTATTAGCTTTAAGAAATAGCTTGGCACAACCAAAATATGCTGATCATTATTATTGTAGTGAAAATAATGATATGTCACTCTTGCCCGCAGTTCATAGTGGCAACATTGTTTTAATTGGTGACGCGGCTCATCCGATGGGATCTATAATGGGACTCAATGCGAATATGGCCTTGGAGGATGCGCATGATTTAGTGCATCACATAAGTACAAATGCAAATACCACAACGGCGTTAGAACACTTTTCAAGGGCTAGTCTTCCACGTATTAAACGCGCTCTTAATCTTGAAAATGAAAAGAAAACTTTCTTCCTTGATGCAACAATTAACGACTATATCAATTTCACGAAATTTGCCAGTACATCTTCGCATAAGGATTTTTTTAATTCTTTATATGTGCTATTACAAACCAAACATACAAATGAGGACGACAAAAAGGAAACTCAGACAGATAGTGAGCATCCTGCGGCTATAGTTCATTTATATCAGAAAAGTCGAGAAGATGCTGCTAGGCTTAAACAGGATAGCGATGCAGCTAAAGTGGCCGCTTCACATCAAGTAACGCCTAAAAAGCATGTAATTGGATAAAATTTTAAGAAGGGTCAGCGTTTTCTTCTCTAGCCTTCAAACTGTTAATGAATTTCCAATATATAACAAATAGACCAAATTTTATAATTTTTAATAGCTTGACCCAACCGAGCATTTTGAGGAAACTGCCTTTTATAGGAAAATACTTTCGAGGCGAAGAAGAAGTACAATATACGGTTCCTGCTCACCAGGAACCGCTCAAGAGTACCGTAGCAGGTGGACATCATTTGAGAAACGTTCTTGATGTACCCGTAAAGCGTGTGGAGTAGAGCACGCTTTACATATTGTTGAAATATAAGTTTCTTAGCGACAATTTTTGCATTCATTTGCAAGCTGAGCTTATTAATACCTTAGGACGATGCCCCTTTTGATCTAAACCTGCTCTTATAATCTAGCTTTGGGGGAAATAAGAGAAGGATAGGTTTGGCTTTGCTGCTCGCCATACCAATTTTGTGTGGTGTCTCCATCTACTGTCATTGTTGAACCTGTCATCCATCGGTTTTTTGCCTCTTAAATACATGATGACCTCTTTAACTGTTACTTTTGTAATAATATTTGTATAGAGTAGCAAAATATTAAAATAAAATGCCTATTCTATTGTATTTGTGCTTGATTAAAAAGTGCGTTTAGAAGAAGAGTGCTGAGCAGATGATTAGTTGGTAGACTAATTGGCGAAGGAGTTTAAAAGTGTCACTAAAAAACGGACCAAAGGTAACCGGACTTGAATATGGCGTAAGTATAAATCGTAAATACTGCTGGGTGTTTCGTGAAGGGAAACTTGTTGTTGAGGAACTTGCTCCAAATCAACAAGAGGAGATCAAATGGAGCCAGCCAGTCATACAAACATTTTCTCAATTTATGGCAACGCATTCACATGAAAAACAATTACCACAATCAAGACCAGCTACAGCACAAGATTTCTGGCCAGCAGGTGATCAAGCAAAGCAAAAGCAGCAATTTCAATTTCAGCAATATAAAGAGCGAGCACGTGATGCTCAACATCGAGTAGGACCCACTCAAAATCCGAAAAACAAGAGCGCTTTACGAAAAAAGGGCTGAGATTGAAACTCTACACTCAGTATATTTAAGAATAGGGTCCGGCTTGACATCTTCAGTTTTGAGTCGCAAGTCATCGATAGTCATGTCATTTTTGAATTTGTTCCATGCTGAGTTGAAAGCTTGTCAAAAATCATGCAAAAGAGGATTTCATTTAATTTCTTTCGATTTTTTTGGTTTAAATTTACCAATGATAGAAAAAAAGATAGGATTAAGGAGTATCGAAATAATAGCAGCTGCAATAATGACATCTTGTGCTTGTGAAGAAAGGATATCAAGTTTAACTCCCATTTCTGCCAAAATAAAAGAAAATTCCCCTATTTGAGCAAGGCTCACAGCAATGGTAAGAGCAGTATAATGCGGATAACGAAAAATAATAGTTATTAAATAAGCTGCCAATGATTTGCCAAAAATAATAATCATTACAGCAGCTAATACGAGAAAAGGTTTAATCAATATTATTTTGGGATTAAGCAACATGCCCATAGCGACGAAAAAAAGTACAGCAAAGGCTTCTCGCAAAGGCAACGATTCTTCAGCTGCCCGTTGACTTAGCTCAGATTCACTCAAAATCATGCCGGCAAAGAATGCGCCAATCGCAAAAGAAACACCAAAAAGCTTTGCGGCACCATAAGCTACACTTAGTGCAATAGCGAGGATAGCTAGTCTAAATAATTCTTTAGATTTAGTTTTAACTGAAACTTTTAAGACCCAAGGGATAACGCGGGTCCCCACTAATAGCATTAAAATAATAAAAGCAGTGATTTTAAATAAGGTTACCCCTAGAATTAAAGCAATATCGCTTTTAATAAAGGGTGCTCCCACAGCGGTGTTTGGGCCTTTTTCACCAAGAAAATCAGCAATAGTCGGCAATAATACTAGTACAAAGACCATTGCTAAATCTTCTACCACAAGCCAACCTATTGCTATTTGTCCTTGAGTATTTTTTAGCAAGTGTCTCTCTTGTAACGATCGGATTAGCACAACCGTACTTGCTACTGATAATGAAAGTCCAAATACTATTCCAGAACCAAAAGACCAACCAGTATAATAATTAAGCGTTATTCCCATTAAAGTTGCGATAATAATTTGACAGATTGCCCCTGGCACAGCAATCCTTTTAACGCGAACCAGATCATTCCAAGAAAAATGCAGGCCAACGCCAAACATTAATAATATAACGCCTATTTCTGCTAATTCATGTGCAATTTCTAGATCGCCGATATACCCTGGGGTGGTAGGCCCAATAATAACACCAGCTAATAAATAGCCGACAATTGGAGAAAGTCGGAGCTTATTTGCGAGGACACCCAGAATAAATGCGAGCCCAAATCCTGCTACAATCAGTGTAATAAGCGGCGTCGAGTGCGGCATCAGGCGCTATCCTAACTGCAATTTGATGAATGATTTATGGATTAAATATCAAAATGTTTAATTATTATGGTTGATAATCTACTCTCTAACAAGAAAGAAAGCATAAACTGGTATGTTTCCCGTTGCAAAGGGCCAATCTAACTGTAAATATCCTCATCTTATAGAAATGTTTTGCAAGTACTTGGTCTGCTATCGATTGCGGTATATTGGGCAATATCCAAAAGCAAAGGCGTCACAAAAGTAGAATTAAGTAAATCAATGTTTAAATGCGAAGAGCCTGATGATGCGAAGCGGCCGGCGCCCTATCAGCTGATCTGCCATCTAATGCTTTATGTGCTTTAAGATAGGGTAAAAAGGCTGATGGATTTTGTGACAAGGCGCTATTTCGAATAACCGGTATTGCTTGCTTATCAGCATAACAGCAGCTAAAAACAGGGTCATAAAAAAAGGGCTCATCAGATCTTCTCAGAATTTTATGCATGCCAAAAATCAGAAATCCATCTTTAATCATGTGTTGTTGTTTATCTGTATCAAAGCATTCATATGTTCCTATAATGCCAGATTTTTTTAGTGGAGGCACATGCATTTGAATGATCTCCTCATTTGGCTCAGGCTCTATAGAATGGGAGACAATATCAAAAAGGCCATTGGCATGAAATATAATCAACAGGGTATTTGCGACACTCACACAGTCTGCAGCATGAGGTTCATTTGCGGGTAACAAAAGCATGCTATGAGAATAATTAACTGCTGGATTATAAATCCATTTCGCACTTATGATAAAACGAACAAACGAATTGAAAATGATAGCAGCTTTTTTCTTTGCAGTCATTGTGCCAATGTGCTTGGATAAATCTGCTTCAATTTCCCAGATTAATTTAAATAACACGCTAGAAGATATATCTAATGAAACACTATAAGGTAGCTTAAACACATCATGAACCTGCAGTACTTTCTGAGTTGATTGCGCATTTTTCATTGTTGCCAGCATCAATGGCGTATATCCCTCTAAATTTTTCGTCTGAATATCTTGGCGTGTGCAGTGTATTAAAAAGAGATCGACCACCTTCGCGGGATAGCGGTGTTCAATGAATAAATGCAATAAACTATTATTATTTTCATCAAAAGGGCCACTTAATTCCAAGTGCAGTACGCGACAGGTGGCGATAATTAAAACAAAAGCATCATGCGTAGGAGTGTGCATACATTTAAATAATCTGGTCACCTGCGCTTTATCTGACATATCTTGCGCTTGCCATAAGTCATTATTATTCGAATAACATGATAAAGATAAACGTGACAGAGACTGTGCTAAATCACCTTCTGCACATTTAGCACCTAGAAATAACAAATGTTGTACTAAACATTGTTTTCCTAAAGTAATGGCTAAATCCAAAGGGGTTTGACCCTTCGCATTTTTAGGATTAAGGTTTTTAGGTGGAGAACTTTGCAAATAATCAACAAAATTCTCAAGCGTGCTGAATTGAACTAGCAAATGGAGTATCGTTTCATTTTGATCGTTAAGCGGCTCATCAAACGGAATGCCGTATTGAATGAAACTACTTAAGAAGTAAGCTTCCTCCCACCCTAAATCTCGATATTTTTTAAATATTATTTTGGCAGACGATTCCTTTGGCGTTGCTTTAAAAAAAGAAGCTAAAAATTGTAACATAACGACGTCTTATCGAATTGTATATTTTATTTAATGCGGCATAAATCAATCAGATTTCAAGGCGTTTATAATGCCAGAGGCATATACAAAGTAAAAGAGGAAAAACAAATCCTTCATGTAGGTAGTTGTGATCTTATTACGCAGCAACGTTCGCTTCGAAAATCAAGCAGCTTCAGTCACATCTTATCTTAATGCAGCGATGTCATTTGCAGGGCAAAGCCCAAGACACTGTTGTAAAACTCTTTTTTTGCTAGTACTTTTTGATGCTTAGTTAACTAAACCTAATTTTTTGTGAAATCAATACCTAAACTTTACCATGGAAACCTTTTCATATAATTTGAAGGTTTAGAAATTAGCGGCTCAAAGGAGTCAACTTTATTCTTTTATTAGTTTCGTTTACTATTGATTGAAAATGTTACATCGTTTCTCAAGCTATTTAAGAGGTTATAATGCCCTATTTTTATGCAAACACGGATAGAAAGTTTTTTTGGAACCCCTTTTGTCGGATTAGCATAGAGGGAGATACAGCGATTGTTCATGTTGATGATTTTATTCCCCAACGTTATGATTCTAATCTTAAAAGATTTGGTTATTCTTTGATGGGAGGAGGCTCAGACTCAGCTGTAAGTGATCTTGTGTTCGCTTTTGATGAGGATGTATTAAAACGCACTTTATTATGTTTAACCGAATATCCTATTGTTTTAAATGGTACAGCTGCAAACCCAGATAATCTATCTTACTGGAATCCTAATCCCTGGCATTCAATATTGAAATTTGCGCAAATTGATATCGAACAAGTCGCTAATTCGCTGAAAGCTAAATATCCAGGCGTAAAAAAAATTTCGACCACAACCAGATGTGTTGGTGATATTAACTTTACCCTTTCTGAGGGTTCACCTATTATGCGTTTTTTAGCTAAAGCCGGGATTGCCGTTGAAACGCAATTAGAATATGACTCAAAATTTCAAAAACAGTCAACCACTACACCTTTGTATTCTAATCAAACACGATCTAGAACCACTCACCAATCTGAAGCATCTAGAATAAGCCTCATGAGTGATCCCATAGAGGCTCAAAGAGCGATAGAGAGAGTGTGCAAAATGTAGTATTTAATAATAGAATCAATTGATCTGAAGCCTATAAAGCCATTTGCGTTTTTATTTTAAGGCGTGTGACTTTTTTTACTTGCGACCGCTACCACCTCAGGATTATGCTTTTCTAAAATAGCAGAGGCTTTTAGAAAAGCGGTTTCATCAAAACCAATATCACTAAAGCATTGGACAAAATGTTCAGGGAACTGCGTTTTCATATTTTGTACATAGCCATCTTCTAAGATGACAAAGTTGCCAGGAAGGTGTTTATTTCTTTGTAACCACGTCTCTATTTGTATTGATCTACATTGATAAATTCCCCTATTATCTGGCAATTTATCAATTACATAGTGTCCTAATCCCCATAAATCGAGTAAATTTTGCAAGTGTTTAACGGTTCTTCCACCACGCCAATTTGAGGTGACGACAATTTTTGCTTTAAATTTTTCACAAAGCGTCGTAATTCGTTCTATGTGAGCGGGATTCCAGCAAGATAATCTCAAAAATTCATGGGCATTGCTATCATAATGCTTTTTTAGAAATTCTTCCTGGCTGAGGAGGTAATTATATAATTTTTTATCATTGGATAGCGCTAAGACTTCAGGATTGTCCCGTGCAGAGTCGTCTGGCCAGCAAACGCCATCAAAATCCAAAAATATCAAGGGAGCGAGTTCATTTTCAATTGGGGGTTTAGAAAGTAAAAGTGTTGGCGGTGCTTTTTGCTTAAATTTGTCAATAAGGGCATTTATTAGCGTAGTGAATGCCTCCAGCGTTTTTTCCTTCCCAGTGAACCGGAGGCTGGGAGTCAGGGATAGAGCACATAAATTAAGTCCTAACATTTTATTACTACCTTTGAGATCAATAAGCGCAGAAGTGCCGTATTTTACCAAAATTAAAAGAAGGGGGAACTGTGAGATGACTTTTTTAGAAGAAAACGCGCGTTTTGAAGGTCGATGTCACATCCATATGACGCGATTCTACACGAATAGGGATGAGTTCCATTAAAAGATAAGGCAGTATTGGCTGTCAAGACATTTGTTGGGCGGGTAACTTCAGTTTAAATTGCCGTGAGCCAACTTAGTAAATCGATGAGTATGGATCTTGCCAAGTATAAAATACTTGTATTACTTTCGATGGTGGACATTCTTGTAATTGGTGGGAGTAGATAAATTGAGGACAAATGTTATTTATCTTTTAAATAATTTGTCTGAAGAGATAAATAAGCTATATGGTTTTGTCGATATTGAAGGTGATAATTTTGGTGAGCCCGCCATCAATTCAGGTCCTTGTGGTCCATTTGCAAGCGTTTTTTATAAAGTTTGGAATGAAAAATTTAGTGAAAAGGTTAATATTGCATTCATTATGGTAAAAAATTCCGATGAGTGTTGGCATGTTTTAATACGGTTACCTAATGGAATGTTCTTTGATGGTGGTTGTGGCATCCATGATGAAGGTAAATATAAGGATAAATTTGATATAGTCAATATGGTGGATTACGATATTGATCGTTTAGAAAAGTACTCTTATGGCCTAAATAGAAAATACCCGCGTTATTGTCCTGATTTTTCGATGGAAGTTGTTACGGATCTAATCAAGAAGCATCTCGATATTATTGAGAAAGAAGAAAAGGGCCCGGCGCTTAAATAAGCGATTTTCTCAAAAAATAAAACACAGAATTTTTACTAGATGCTCAACTGAAAGTAGAGTTGGTTTTTCATGTAGCTTTTTTGGGTAGTTTGCCTCCTTTTGGTGCAGGTACGGGGCCAGGTGCAGGTTTAGCTACGTGATGTTTCATCGCTTCTTGCGCTAAGGCCTTAGCAGATGGCTTAGAGAAAATTAAGTTATTCCCACACGCAGGAGGAAGAAGCTTAGGCGCTTGTTGAGCAAAGGATGCTGCTGCAGAAGATGTTGTTGCTGAAGACGCTGTTGCTGTTGCAGGTGCTTGATTATCATATACAGGACTTTCATTGAAAATCCTGTCTTCTATAAATTGTCTTTGTTTTTCTCTTGAGATGCCTTCAAATATTATCACCCCATTTATTTCTAAAATATTCATATACCCGATGAGTTCATCAACAATTTTCGATCGAAAAGAACGTTTTTTTTCTAATTGAACATGTTGTAACTTAAGCTCGATTTGTCTTTGTCGTAGTAGGTAAAAAACATTGTCATAGAAGGCAAAAAACTTTTCAAATCTTTCTTCATCCACAACTCCTCCTTTTTTAAAGAGGGAAGATAATCCATGAAAAGTTATTTCCTTTTTAACTATGTTTGTAATAATAAGTTTGAATTCATTAATTTCTTTACTTGTCAGCGTGATAGATCCAACAGGTCCTGATGTAGACATCATTTTTCCTTATGTGTTAATTAGCTGAAAATGACATAACGCGATTATAACAAAGCTACTGTTAAGAATGATATGCTTGATCAATGATTTAGAACGGCACTTAGAGGAATGTGATGGTGATCAAAAAATAGTGACAACGCTTTGCCCAGCCGGGAAGGAACGCATGAGACGATTAATAATTGTGATTCAATCTAATAGAGTTAATTTAACACCATTAGTAACACATCGTTTTACATTAGTTCAACTCGACATGAGTAAGGGAAGGCGAGACTAGGTAATTTCCATTGTGATGTGTCTCGAGTTTAAGCCATTTCTTCTCGCTTTAACGAGCTCAATATTCTATTATCTATTATAAAGTAGTAATTTATTTTGAATTCAATCGCATAGTACGCCAACAAAGTATTCTACAAAGAAGGAGAATGTGCATGGAAATATTGATGGTATTGACTTCGCACGATAAGCTAGGTAACACGGGTCGAAAGACTGGCTTTTGGCTCGAAGAATTTGCAGCTCCCTTTTTTGTTTTTAGAGACGCAGGTGTTAAACTAACATTAGCTTCACCTCAGGGTGGCCAGCCGCCCATCGATCCAAAAAGTGATTTGCCAGAAAATCAGACTCCTGCAATGATGCGATTCAAGAAAGATGAGGATGCGAAAAAGGCGCTGTCCCAGACAGTTAAACTTACTGATGTGAGATCCAGCGATTTCGACACAGTATTCTATCCGGGCGGTCATGGCCCCCTATGGGATCTTGCTGAAAGTCCTGTTTCAATCGCCTTGCTCGAGTCTTTCTATAACTCTGGTAAGCCTATTGCTTTAGTGTGCCATGCTCCAGGTGTGCTCCATCATGTAACTTACAAAGGAGCACCTCTTGTGAAGGGTAAGCGCGTGACTGGTTTTACTAATAGTGAAGAGGAAGAAGTGCAGCTTACGAAAGTGGTGCCTTTTCTCGTCGAAGATGAGCTGAAAAGATTAGGTGGTCTCTATGAGAAAGCTCCTAATTGGCAAAGTTTTGTCGTCACCGATGGCCGTCTTATCACAGGACAGAATCCTGCCTCTTCCACAGCAGCAGCGCAAACGCTACTCAAAGTACTTTCAGAATAGGTAAAGTAAATTAGAATAAACAAAATGTCTGAGAGATGCCTATCACTTGTGTAGATACCAATGTATCACTTAGGGGGATCCCCTTGCGTTTTGGCCTTTAAATACGAGGTGCCTAATGCGAAGTGGCTGGTGCCTTCTAAGAGGACTGCTGGCCATAAACCCACTTCTCATACTGACAACTTCAACTTCTTCTTTACACGAAATTCTTTTAAACCCTACTCAGATCACGGCCTTTTTTGCTCAGACCTGTTGTCATCTTTCATTTTTATGTATTTGGGAAGATTTGCCAAATGTTCGTTGGCGGATTTTCTTGCTTTTTCTATACCGACGTTGGCACGTGTTAGATAAGGTGTTGGCATTGCTTGTGATAATATGAATGCCCCCAGATCTATTGGCACTTTTTTCTGCTTCAAGCCAGATAAAACACCAACCATCTTATGGAACAATTCACCGGTTTCTTTTTTAAAATTTTCATATAAGCGAGCAAGATGCAGTTGTAGTTCTATAGCTATATTGATATCAGCAGGCCTCATGGCGGCAAATAAACGGTTGACAACGGCTAGGTGACCGCGGTCTACAGCCCATCTAAGCGCGATACTGTTATCAGCTGTGATATTAGCGACAATATCAGGAAATTCTAATAATCGATTGACAAGGGCTAGATGGCCATTTTTGGTAGCCCATATAAGCGGGCTATTAGCGATAACATCAGGAAATTCTAACAATCGATAGACAACGGCTAGATGGCCGCTTACTGTAGCCGCTTTAAGTGCATCATTGTCACTAGCTGCAATATTAGCGGCAACAGCAGGAAATTCTAACAATCGATTGACGACGGTTAGGTGGCCGTATGCTGCAGCTCCTCTAAGCGCGCTGTTGTTACTAGCCGCAACATTGGCGACAATATCAGGAAATTCTAACAATCGATTGACGATGTCTATGTGACCGTTTGTTGCTGCCCATATAAGCGTGTAATTGCCATTAGCCGCGATATCAGCGACAACATCAGGAAATTCTAACAATAGATAGACAACGGCTAGGTCGCCTCTTATTGCAACCCATCTAAGCACGTAATTGTGATCAGCCGCGATATTGGCCTTGATTTCAGCAGAAGGTGATTTCAATAATGCGATTACCTTTTCAACATTATTTATCTCAATAGCAGCTTTAAGCTCTTTGATTGTACCTGAGGAAGTAACATTGGGTGATGTTAAAGTCGGGATAGTAATTGGCATGATTTGGTTTCCACAAAAGCAAAGCATTATGGCCATCTTTGTTTGTTATCGTTTTGGCCAAATTGGCAATTTTACTTGTTTGTAGTGTAGGCGTATTGTCAGGAAATTCCTACGAAGAATGAAAGAGTAGAGGAAACCGACAGATGCTTAAGGTGAATAATGAGGGGAAATTTGTGCGAAATTCTTTTAAACCCTCAATTCAGATCACGAAGCCTTTTCTGCCCAGACCTGCGGTCATCTTTCATTTTTATGTCTTTGTGAAGGTTAGCCAAATGTTGGTAGGCAGATTCACTTGCTTTTTTTATACCGACGTTGGCTCGTGTTAGATAGAGTGTTGGCATTGCCTTTGATAATATTAATAATCCAATATCCGTTGGAACATTTTTCTGCTTCAAGCCAGATAAAACACCAACCATTTTATGGAACAATTCGCCAGTTTTCCTTTTGAAATTTTCATATGAAGGAGCAAGAGCAAGATTCGGTTGTAGTTCTATAGCTATATGGATATCAGCAGGTCTCATCGCGACAAATAAACGATGGACAACGGCTACGCGGTTGTTTCTGTCAGCCGCTCTAAGTGCGCAGTTGTTATCCGCTGCGACATTAGCAACAACAGCAGGAAATTCTAATAATCGATAGACAACGGCAAGGTGGCCGTTTTCTGCAGCCCATCTGAGTGCGGCATTGTTATTAGCCGCGATATTAGCGACAACAGCAGCAAATTCTAATAATCGATTGACAACGGCAAGGTGGCCTTTTTCTGCAGCCAGTATAAGCGCGCCATTGTTATCCGCTGCGACATTAGCAACAACGTCAGGAAATTCTAACAATCGATCGACTATGTCTTGGCGACCATTCATTGCTGCACATTTAAGCGCGCCATTGTTATTAGCCGCGACATTAGCGACAACATTAGGAAACTCTAATAATTGATTGACTAGATCTAGGTGGCCGTTTCTGACAAGCTCTCTAAGGGCGTCATTATTTCTCGCCACAAATTCTAACAATCGGTTTACAACGGCTTGATGGCCGCTTTCTGCAGCCGATATAAGCGCGCCAATGTTATTAGCCGCGACATTAGCGACAACAGCAGGAAATTCTAACAATCGATTGACAATAGCCAGGTGGCCATTTCTGGCAGACAATATAAGTGCGGCATTGTTATTAGCCGCGACATTAGCGACAACAGCAGGAAATTCTAACAATCGATTGACAATAGCCACGTGGCCATTTGCTGCAGCCCATCTAAGTACGGGACTGTTAGGAGCCGTGACATTGGCCTCGATTTCAGCTGAAGGTGATTTCAATAATGCCATTATCTTTTCAACATCATTTATCCTCATAGCAGCTATAAGCTCTCTGATTGTACCAGAGGGGGGAGCATTGGGTGATATTAGAGTTGTGATAGTAATTGGCATGATTTTGTCTCCACAAAAAGCAAAAAGTATGGGTGGGAGTAGTATAGGGCTTGGGAGACAATTATACTTAGACCTATAACTTTTTTCTATTATAAAAAATATAGCAATCACACTTTCTGATAGAAGGTAGAGAAAATGGGATAGATGCCTCATTCGCTTTTTTTTCAATGCTCACATTTTCTGGAATAATGATGAAGTCAGCTTTTTCCTTACGTTATCCTTCACCGTCTAGCGGAGCAGAAAAAACAGCACTTTTATGTTGTGTACTTCGACATTTTCATCAAATCCATTTGCTTTAGTCAGCTTCCGTGCTACCATGCACAATTTTCAAGTTCTTAAAGGAATTCCCGCTAAGTTTGTTAGCTTGTGTTTTTAAGGCTTGCTCTTTCAAGTAGCCAACCTTTATGAGCCATTCAAAGTGTAGGGACATTTGCCAACAGCGTTTGGATAACCACCAGTAAAGGTTTGCTCCGCAAAAAATTCTTAAAACTACTCAAGCATGATTTTTTATTTTATGAGGTAAATATGTTTACGTTAGAACAAATAGAGTCAACAGCAAAAGATAGAGCAGCAGAACATGCAAAGCAAGCCTTTCTCATCTCTGAAAGCGAATTAAAAGAAACAGCAGAGACTATTTATGAAGAGCAAGCACAATCTTACATAGATTTATATAACAAATACTTTGAAATAGAAGTCAATAAAATTACTGTGCTCATATGTGAAAAAGCGGAAAATCATGCAAGAAATTTAACGGAAAAAAATCTTCCCTTAGATGTTACTGCCTTAAAAGGTACACTAGATAATCAATATATTGCTTATCTAGATCTTTATATTCGGCAAGTAGAAGATAATTTTGAAGAAAGCAAACCCAAAAAACAATCACAAACTTCCCAATCCTATACTACAGTCTGCTCTGATGATGAGCCTAACGATGCACTTGAGCCTTCCTCAGAAGGTGATGAATTCGGCGTTGATCTGGAACTTGAACCTTCAGAAGATAAATCCAGTTCGGTTTCTAAAAAATCTCACTCAGATAATGAACAAAAAATCCGAAGTAAAGCGCGACATAAAGCAGCCTCAAATGCTCGAATTGGTATAGCGCTAAATCAAGAAAAATTAGAGAAAAAAGCACACGAGGAATATGACGATCCCAAGGATGCTGATTTATACATTAAATCTTATCTTGAAATGTATCAAGATAAACAAACGAGCATGTCCAGTGATGCTAAAATTAGATCGACGGCGCAAAGAAGAGCTAAAACTAATTTTGGCCATGGCGTCCTATTTAATGAAGAGAAATTGAAGAAAAACGCAGCTAATGAATTTTCAGATCCTCTTGAGGTTAAATGTTACGTTGAAGAATATACAAAAACCTATGAAAAATTATCTAAAGGCAAATCAACGGAAGAACAAGTGAAGTTGCGTGCAATATCAGATGCTAAACAATCAATGAAAAACCGCACCACTAAAATAACAATCGAACAGGTTAGAAAAAGAGCGGCGCGCTTTGGTGACCAAGCAAAATTTTATGAAGAAACATTTTTAAAAACATATGAAGAAAACAAAGTTTCTACTACGGTAGCTTTAGTTGTAGATGACATACCTAAAGCTGAAAATTTTGATGTGCTGAATAAAGCTGCTTATAGCAGAGCAGCTTCGCATGCGCTCTGCGTAAAACCGGTTGATTATGATAAATTTAAACAAGAGATCATAAAAGAATACGGAAAAGACGCCGGCGAGTTTCTCAGGCTATACCAAATTAATAAAAGAAAAATTGCTTCTCAACAAGATGAAAAAAGCAAAGTTGTCAGTATGGCGAAACGACATGGAGCAAATGCAGCTTTCGGTGGCGTGCCTTTTGATGAGCAAAAACTAGAAAAGAAAGCAGCGGCTTATGGCGAAAACTATCAAGTATATTTTGATGAATTTAAGGTAGCTTATGACAGTAGCTTAAAAAAACATACTGCAGAATACATACAAGAGATAGATGACAAATCTGGCAAGCCATTAACTGAAGATCAAGCTCGCATCAAACATTTTGCCGTAGCTCGTGCAAAACACAATGCACAACAGGGTGGGAAACCGAAAATGAGTGATCTTCGAGATAGGGCTATTGCAGAGTTTGGTGAAAAACATGCCGATTTCTATGTTCAGGTATATAAAGAAAGGCATGCAACATATTTTAAGCCTAAATCTGATGATAAAAAAGTTAAACATCTCGCTGTCTCGCGTGCTTGGGAATTAGCACAAAAAGGGCAAATGTATGATATAGAAAAAGTAGAGCAAGAAGCCAAAGAACATGGTGAACTGGCAAAGCTCTATAAAGATACTTTCATCTCAACGCATGAAAACAAAATAGATTCATTGAAAAGAAAAGGAGTCAACACTACAGGCACACTTGATCAAGAATCAGGGACTGTGGTGCTAGATGACACGATGGTTGCACATATAGCGCAGTCAAGAGCCAAACGGGCTGCAGCCCAAGGTTCTGGTTTGGATAGACAAGAACTTGAGAAAGCTGCGCTCGAATACGGCGATAAAGCGACGCTTTATAAAGATGGTTTTATTAAAGCTTATAAAGAAAATGCGGTAAATGGAATGAATAATGTTAAAAAAACTGCTTTTAATAAAGGCGTTGAAAGTGGGAAAGGAAGAGAGGTATATTCGGAAGAAAACGTTAAAAAATTAGCCGAGAAACATCCTGGATTAGAAGAGGTATTTACTAAATCGTTTAAAGAAGGCTTTGAAAGTACTGCCGCCAAAGAAAAAGTGAAAGAGGCAAAAAACGCCAAGTTACATGAAGACACAAAATTAAGATCAAAAGATGGTGCTAGCAAACGTAAGGAAAAAGAACTTGAGAAGGATAAACAAAAAAGTAAAAAGCCAAAATCAGTTTCAAGCCAAGTTCCTGCAGCGGCAACGCGAGTCTCTGATGTAACTCAAGCTCCTGCCTCCCCATTACTTTTTCGAGGGCCGGGAAGTGTACCAAAGCCTGCACCAAAACCTGCAGCAATGCCGGCTGATAGTGAAAAGCTTAAACATCCCGCATATTCCATTACTTTTCGACGTAAGTAATGCGTGTCATGTTTGATTTGGCTAAACTAAATTGGTAAAAGTGAGATAAACTATGTCTGGTGATGGTCCAATTGATTTAACAAAAATTGATTTGAGCAAAATTCCTGATGACATTTTTATTGATTCAATATTGAACGTTGAATTGATACCTGCTCCGTTGTGCGAACAAGTAGTGCATGAAATTGAAAAAGTTCCTGAACCAACAACTTCAAGGCCAACAGCACCAACTCTTCCACTTAATCAAACAATGAACAACCTCACGGCTCAAGTTTTACCACTAAAACCAATCTTACCTGATAGACAACGTATTAAACCTTCTGCTCAAATGAAGCAAAGAATTAAACCTGCAGCACACCAACAACCTGCGGCAATCACTTCAACTGAACCAATGAAAGAGCCAGCAACTGTCTTGGCAAAAGCAGCTGAGCTTCCCCTCCAGGTGCAAGCAATTTCTAAAAATCCAATGTTAGAGTCAACAACTGTCGCAAAAGCCGCAAAGCAAGCGCCTAAGCAAGTGCCTTCTGAAATCACACCAAAAAATCACAAATCTTTCAATGCGATGTCTCTCATGAACTTAATGGCGGTTAAAGAATCTGCGGCTTTAGATGCGCAACAAGATGTAGAGAAAGGAATTAAGAATGCTGCGAGCGCCTTAAAAAAAGAGGCTAGAGTTAAATTTGCAGAATATGCTGATCTTTATCTCTCCCTTTATGATCAATTTTATAATGCAGCACTTGAAGTTAAAAATGCAGCGATGGATGAAAAATTTTTAACCAAAAGAAAAACTCAAAGAGATCTTGCTTTGACAAAAATGGCACAGCAAAATAAAATTCAAGAGAAGCAAACTCAAGAAGACAAATCCACAGCAACTGTCCATGAAAAAGGACTAAAGATAAGAAAGTCAATAAATCAGCGCATTGGCGCAATTCGCCAGAATATGTCCAACTCTGTTAAAGGTTACTTTTCTTTACTTCAAAAGAAAGAAAAAACAAAACTTGAAAGAAAAATAGGCACACTTGAAAAGAGTATGTCTTCAGTGCATAAAGACAATCAAGCCCTAAAAAAAGGTAACATTGCATTAAAGAAAGAACTTAATGCGCTTAAAGATCAGTTAGAAGCGCTAAACAATCAATCAAAGAAATTAAGTAAAGACAAAACGTCACTTAAAAAGCCAAAAAAGTCTAGAATAGCCAATGCAAAACCAATTGCACCTTCGATAAAGCCAGCTCCTGTAGCAGCAAAACCCGCTCCTGTAGCAGCAAAATCTGCCCCTGTAGCAGCAAAACCCGCTCCTGTAGCAGCAAAACCTGCTCCTTTAGCAGCAAAACCTGCTCCTGTAGCAGCAAAACCCGCTTCTGCAGCAGGGCCTATAGCTATTTCAAACGCTTCAGATGCACTTGTCACCTTGACAAATCCTGCGTCGTTAGCCATTACACCTGCTCGCCTGCTGATGAGTGAAAGAGAAGCTGTACTCTTAGCCTTAGCTAAACGCAAAGAAAAATCAAGTGAACCAACGACTACTCCCCAATGTAGGTAATGTATGTTAAACCAAGAAATGAATAACATTATTAAAATAAGCCAAGCAATAACAATGCTTGCAACAAATGATGCAGAAAAAGGGCAAAAAAAAACTAAAGTAATGTTAATTACTGCTTTAAAACTGAACAATGAATTATATGCAGACTTTTATTATGCGATTTATGAGCATCACTATAAACAATCATGCACATTATCTTCAATAAAGGGAAGAATAATACAATATGCTTATGATGAAGGCACTGAAGTGGCAAAGAAAAGCAGTGACTGTAATGAGCTTGAGATTGATGCAGTCGCTAAACAATTGCACTTTGGCGTTTTATTTCGAGATGCATATAAAGATGGCTTTGATAATCAAAAGATTTTGAACACAGATCCTCAAAAATTACCGCGTTATAAACGTGCACAACAACATAGTGATAGCAAAACCAAGGATCCAGCATTACCAACACCCGCGGGCAAACCAAAGAAAAAAGCAGGGTAGCGAGCAGAGGCAAGAAAATTATCTTAATTTATACAAATTGTTAGTGAGGTCTCTATGTATTCAGTTGATGATATTAAGGCGGTCGCAAAAGAAAGAGCAGTTGCAAATGCTCAAATTGCACAGGATATTTCCAAAGCAGAATTAGAAGCATTTGCTCTGGAACTATTTGAAGCTGATGCCAATGTCTATATCGAAACCTATAATCAAGCTTATATTGAAGAAGTGAATAGTATTATTGCAAAAGTAAAAAGATTGGCTGTTAGCTTCGCCAAAAGTCTAGCAGAATCTTCAACGTTACTTGATTTAAGAGAAGTGCCCCCCACCCTAGATAAACAATATCAAGCTTATCTTGAGCTTTACGTTAAAGAAGTAGAAGTAGCTTGTGAGAAGCTTGATGTATTAGGAATAAGTCCAGAAGAAATTGAAGATAATCCTGTGCCCTTAGGTAGAGATAAAGATAAAACAAGTTTTGACGATGAATCTGACTTTTCTCCTTTTGCGGAAGGTGAGGTGGTTGTCGAATCAGAGAATGAATCTGATCAGATGCAAAATGAAGAAAGTGATGCAAAATTTAAGCGTATCAAAAACATGGCGAGATCTGACGCTGGGGATTCTGTTCGCAGAGGGCAAAAGCTTAATGAAAAAAGACTTGAAATAAAAGCGAAAAAGAAGTTTAAAGATGAAGTTGACTCCGCATTTTATATAAAGCATTTCATTGAATTTTTTACGATGAAACGTGTTAATCAACCAATTGAAGAGAGAATAAAAGCTTCAGCTAGGTCAAGAGCATTACAAAATGTTTCACATGGTTCCAAATTAAACCGCAAGACAATTGAAGAAACAGCTTATAAAGAATACCCCGAACCCGCGCAAGCTAAACTTTTTATCGAGGAATATGTGCGCATTTTTGAAGAAAAATTAAGCCAAATATCTTCTTCTGATAGAATTAAAGCCTTAGCGAGGAATCGAGCCATCAATTATGTTAGTAATGGCTTAACTTTAAATAGAAAAAACCTAGACGAGAGAGCCAAAAAGGAATTTCCCGATCCTGCCCAGGCTGCGCTTTACATTGAAGAACATACAAAAACCTTTGAAGAGCAGTTAAAGAAAAAATCACCAGAAGACCAGATAAAAGCACGCGCTAGAAAAGATGCGCGCGATGCATTTAGCGGCGGCATCAAGCTAGATGAAAAACGTTTAAGTAAATCATCAGAACAATTTAAAGAACATGCTCGTCTTTATTTCGATACTTATGTCGAAATTTATAATGAAAAGAAAAAAGCTCTCCCGGAAAGTTCTTCTGGTGACGAAAAAAGTAAAGATAAAACGAATCCCTCTTTGCGAGATAAAGCGTTTCGCAAAGCAAAAATGCACAGCAATAGAATTACACCTTTAGATTATGATAAATTTTGTCTACAAGTTAAGAAAGAATTTGGCCCTGAGGCAGAGAATTTCATGGTGCTCTATAATGAGTATAAAGATAAATTAACGCCTAAAACAGATAAAGCGAAAGTAGCCTTTTTGGCAAAAAAACAAGGCAAAAACGCCGCCCACAACGGCACTGTGCTCAATCAAGAAGCATTAAATAAAAATGCAAATGTTCATGGTGAGCATAAACAACTTTATATTGATGAATATACGAAAGCCTACAATCATCAGCTAAAATTAAAAGCTAAACCCTATCTTGAAGAAGACAGTGATGAGGAACATGGGCGGCTTAATGAACAACAAGCAATTATTAAATATTTGGCTATCACGCGTGCGAGTCACGATGCAAGAATAGGTATTAAATTAAATATCCCTCTTCTAAGGGAGAAAGCATTTAAAGAGTTTGGCAAAGAACATGTCGATTTCTTTGTTAATATATTCAAAAGTACCTATGAAACTAAAGAGAAGCCTAAATCACTTAAAAATCAGGTGAAAACGTTGGCCCAAGCACGCGCTTGGAGATTAGCTGAACGTGGTGAGGCATACGATATTGATGTCCTCAATAAAGAAGCTCAAGCACAAGGTGATTTAGCGGATGTTTATAAAGAAAGGTTTATCGAAACTTACAATAATAAAATGAAGAAGTTTGAAAAAGAGGGTGTTAACACGAAAACAATTGTAGATCCTAAGACTAAAGAGCAAGCAAAAGATCCAAGCATGGTTAAGAAAATAGCAGAAAACCTGGCCTCACGCGCTGCACAACAAGCAAATGGGGTTAACATGAAAGCACTTGAAAAGGCTGCCGAACCCTTTGGGAAGGAAAAGCAACTTTATATTGAAACTTATATCGCAACTTATAAAGCAAACGCGGCCAAAGGCATAGAAAATCTCAAAAAGCATGCTTTTAATAGAGGGCTAGAATGTGGTAAGAAATGGGAAAAATATAACGATCTGGAGACAAATAATGAAGCAGAAAAGCATTTTGACCTAGCTTCCACTTATAAGGCTGCTTTTAAAAGAGGTTTTGATATTAGTTTTGCTGCCAAGGCTAAAAGCGCAGCTAGCTCAAAAGAAACTCATCAGGTATTGGCTCGAACACCTTCTAATCTACCTGCAGCGGCGCTACCAGTTAATGGATTTGAGTTGCTTGAAGGATCTCCGACGCTACTTTTTCAAGGTCCATCCAGCGTTTCTTTACCTGCCAAGGATACCCCGTTGTCACCCAGCGTCGCTAATGAGGGTATTAATAATCTCCAAATGAGGCGTTAATTACTAAAAACCTGACCCGCTAAAGATTTTTTGGGTAACTAGGCTGCGTCATTTGAACCCTCAATTCAGATCACGAAGCCTTTTTAGCCCAGACCTAGTGATATCATCCATTTTTATGTCTTCGCGATGGTTAGCCAAATGTTTGGTGGCTAATCCTCTTGCTTTTTCTATACCGATGTTGGCACGTGTTAGATAGAGTATTGGCATTGCTTGTGATAATATTAATGCCCCAAGATCAATTGGCATTTTTTTCTGCTTCAATCCCGATAAAACACCAACCATTTTATGGAACAATTCACCGGTTTCTTTTTTAAAGTTTTCATATAAGGGAGCAAGATCCGGATATTGGTCTATAGCTATATTGATATCAACAGGCTTCATGGCAACAAATAAACGATTAACAATAGATAGGTGGCCCTTTCTGACAGCCACTCTAAACACGTCAATGTTATCAGCCGTAATATCAGCGACAACGTCAGGAAATTCTAACAATCGATTGACAACGGCTAGGTGGCCATTCATTGCTGCTACTCTAAGCGCGCCATTGTTCTCAGCCGCGATATTGCTGACAACATCAGGAAATTCTAAGAATCGATTGACAACAGCCACGTGGCCGCTTTTGGCAGCCCATCTAAGCGTGACATTATTGTCAGCCGCAACATTAGCGATAACGTCGGGAAATTCTAACAATCGATTGACAACGGCTACGTTGCCGTTTGTTGCCGCCGATATAAGTGCATCGTTATGAACAGCCGCGATATTAGCAACAACCTCAGGAAATTCTAACAATCGATTGACAACGGCTACGTTGCCATTTCTTGCAGCCACTCTAAGCACGTCATTGTGACTACCTGCAATATTAGCGGCAACCTCAGGGAATTCTAATAATCGATTGACAACGGCTAGGTGGCCGTTCCCTGCTGCCTCTCTAAGCGCACCATTATTATAAGCTGTGATATTAGTGGCAACAGCAGGAAATTCTAACAATCGATTGACTATGTCTAGGTTACCATTCCTGGCAGCCCATCTAAGCGCGGCATTGTAATCAGTCGCGATATTAGCCTTGATTTCAGCAGAAGGTGATTTCAATAATGCAATTACCTTCTCAACATCATTTATCATAATAGCAACTTTAAACTCTCCAATTGTATCAGAGAGGGCAAAATTCGGGGATGTTAAAGTCGCGATAGTAATTGGCATGATTTATCTCCACAAAAAGCATAAATGGATGGGAGCAACAGGATAAGGGGATCTGTTCATCTTGGAGTGACAATTATACTACGTTTGTAACTTTTTTCTATCCTAAAAAAGCCTAGCGATCATACTTTCTGATAGAAGGTAGAGAAAATTGGATAACGCTTAGAAATGAGTGTGGGATCTCGAATATAAAACCTTGCTTTTGTTGACTCAACTTGTTCACATGAAAAACTGGGCCTGTTAAGGTTTTTGGATAACTAGTCGCTTCATTTGAACCCTCAATTCAGATCACGAAGCCTTTTTTGCCCAGTCCTAGTGCTATCATCCATTTTTATGTCTTCGTGATGGTTAGCCAAATGTTTGGTGGCTAATTCTCTTTAAAATTCATTACTTTCTTAGTTTGTATTTTTTTTGCCTTGCCTCTGTAGCTTGAACAAAAGCATTGCCTCTCCTGACAACTTCAACTTCTTCTCTATGCGAAATTCTTTTAAACCCTCTAATCAGATCACGGGGCCTTCTTTGCTCAGGCCTGCTCTCGTCTTTCATTTCTATGTCTTTGGGAAGACTTGTCAAACGTTGGTTGATCAATTTTCTTGCTTTTTCTATACCGACGTTGGCGCGTGTTAGATAGAGGGTTGGCATTGCTTGTGATAATATTAATGCCCCAATATCGGTTGGCATTTTTTTCTGTTTCAAGACGGATAAAACACTAACCATTTTATGGAACAATTCACCGGCTTCCTTTTTAAAGTTTTGATATAAGGGAGCAAGATCTGGATGTTGGTCTATAGCTTTATTGATATCAGCAGGCTTCATGGCAATAAAGAGACGATTGACAACGGCTAGGTGGCCGTTTTGGGCAGCCCATATAAGCGCGGCATTGTCATTAGCTGCGATATTGGCGACAACCTCAGGAAATTCTAACAATCGATTGACAACGGCTAGGTGGCCATTCATTGCTGCTACTCTAAGCGCGCCATTGTTCTCAGCCGCGATATTGCTGACAACATCAGGAAATTCTAAGAATCGATTGACAACAGCCACGTGGCCGCTTTTGGCAGCCCATCTAAGCGCGGCATTGTTATAAGCTGCGATATTAGCAACCACATCAGGAAATTCTAACAATCGATTGACGACGGCTAGGTGGCCGTTTTCTGCCGCCACTCTAAGCGCGGCATTGTTGTCAGCTGCGACATCAGCGACAACATCAGGGAATTCTAACAATCGATTGACAACGGCTAGGTGGCCGTTTTGGGCAGCCCATATAAGCGCGGCATTGTCATTAGCTGCGACATTAGTGACCACATCAGGAAATTCTAACAATCGATTGACAACGGCTAGGTGGCCGTTTTGGGCAGCCCATTTAAATGCATAATTGCTTTTAGCCGTGATATTAGCGACCACATCAGGAAATTCTAACAATCGATTGACAACGACTAGATGGCCGTTTTGGGCAGCAAATCTAAGCGCGTCATTGTTATAAGCTGCGACATTAGTGACAACATCAGGAAATTCTAACAATCGATTGACAATAGCCACGTGGCCGTTCCTGACAGCCCATTTAAATGCATAATTGCTTTTAGCCGTGATATTAGCGACCACATCAGGAAATTCTAACAATCGATTGACAACAGCCACATGGCCGCTTCGAGCAGCCTCTCTAAGCGCGTAATAGTCGTCAGCCGCGATATTAGCGACAACAAAAGGAGCTTCTAGCGATCGATTGACTATGTCTAGGTGGCCTTTTTCTGCCGCCCATGTAAACACAAAGTTGTTCTCGGTCGCGATGTTAGCGACCACGTCAGGAAATTCTAAGAATCGATTGACAACAGCCACATGGCCGTTTTTGGCAGCCCATATAAGCGCAAAATTGCGATTAGCCGCGATATTGGCGACAACCTCAGGAAATTCTAACAATCGATTGACAACGGCTAGGTGGCCATTAATTGCTGCTACTCTAAGCGCGCCATTGTTCTCAGCCGCGATATTGCTGACAACATCAGGAAATTCTAAGAATCGATTGACAACAGCCACGTGGCCGCTTTTGGCAGCCCATCTAAGCGCGTTATTGTTATTAGTCGCGATATTGGCTTTGATTTCAGCAGAGGGAGATTTCAATAATGCGATTATCTTTTCAGCATCATCTTTCTCAATAGCAGTTTCAAACTCTTTGATTGTACCAGAGAGAGTAACATCGGATGATATTAAAGTCGCTATAGTAATTGGCATGATTTATCTCCACAAAAAGCAAAGAACATAAATGGATGGGAGCAACAGGATCGGGGGATCCTGTTTATCTTTGAGTGACAATTATACTACGTTTGTAACTTTTTTCTATCCTAAAAAAGCCTAGCGATCATACTTTCTGATAGAAGGTAGAGAAAATTGGATAAAAACTTATCTGTTAAGAAGTTAGATTATATGTTGGGAGCACAGTTTGGCGGCACGATTTTGCGTGCAACGCCACAACTACGAAAAAACACAACGATTAGAGCTAAGATTTAATATTAATTGATTTCTCGTCACCAGGTTGGCAATGTTCTCCATAAAAAACCATTTTGGCATTCCCTCTCTCTAACGTTATATTGTTGCTCCATTTTTTAATATTGAAATTATCCTGTTTTCTTTCCTCCATAGTCATGAGTTTCTCTCTTAGCTGAATTAGTGCAGCGTGTTTGTTTTGGTGCTGAGATCGTTCTTGTTTTGCAATGGTTATGAGCCCGGTAGGTTGATGGATCGCCCTAACAGCAGATTTTGTCTTATTAACATGTTGCCCCCCAGGGCCAGAGGCACGCATGTACTCAAATTTAACTTCCTTTTCATCAAAGAGAGGAGAGAGTTTATTCTCGTTCCTAATCAGCTGGATCCCTACAAACCAATTTTTGCGGTAATTTTTTTTTCGGGCAGGACTCTTATAAATCCATTGCATGGTGCCTTGCCATTTTTGCGCTAAGTTCTGTGCACCATTTCCTTCTAATGAGATGACTACAGAAGAAAAGCTCTTTGGTATTTCACCTGGCACTTTTTCGATGATGTTAAAGACAATGCCCCTTTGTTTGCACTCTTCTAAAATAAAGGAAACCAATTTGGAAACAAAAAGGCAACATTCAAGGGGGCCTTGACCCGCTGAAAGATGCAACAAGCAGCTATTTTTTTCCATCTTCTTTCCTTGTCTTGTACGTTATCAATGGTCTTAAGATGGCGATGACTTTGATAAGTTTCTCGTCAATTAAATCTTGGATGACCACCTCAATATTCTTATAAGCTTGGGGCGCTTCTTCAAAAATCAAATCTTCGTCTTCACAGATAACGTTGCTTTTTAAAAGCGTTTTTCGAAAATTATACGAGCTATATCCTTGTAATTTGCCTTTTGCAGCACTTCTTTGCCATTTTCTTCCTGCACCATGCGCTAATGAAAAAGCAGAGTTTAAATGCGCATTAATTGGTTGAACTAAGTAACTAAAATGCCCTCTCGATCCTGGAATAACCACAGGACCTTGCTGACTGGTACTCGCTCCCTTTCGATGAAACCAGAAGCATTCTTCATTTATCATCACTTTTGAGATTTCATTGTGACAAATATCTAATACTGGTTTTAACTTCGCGCCAATTTGCTCAGCAAACCGCATCCCTATAATTTCTCTATTGGCTTTTGCCCATTTGAGTGCATACTCATGTTGCGCCAAATAGACGCTTGATTCAGAAGAGTCGTCTTCGAGCCCCTGAGTATTTTGAGAAATATAATTTTCATATATTCTTTTTCCCAAAGCGCGAGAGCCTGAATGGACTAAAAGGAAGGCTTGATTTTCATTTAAATCCAAAGTTTCAAAAAGCGCGCTATCTTGAACCATCTCAATTTTTTGCAATTCAGCAAAATGGTTGCCGCCACCAATAGTGCCAAGCTGATGATCATTTTGATTATCAAGAAATTGATATTTCTCTCTATATAAAGACAAATCAGGACAAGGAGAATTGAGCCCTTTTAATTTTTTTGAAAATTTATCTATCCTTACTTTTTTAACTGGAATGCTGGTTTGCCAAAACCCCATGCCACATCCTATATCACTTCCAGCAAGCTGTGGATAAAAAATGCCCTGACTAATAAATACAGCGCCAACTGGGTGAGCTGAGCCAGGATGAAGATCGGGCAAGCCCACAGCAAACTTCATACCGGGTAAGCGCGCAGTATTATTTAATTGTTCAATGGCTTTGCCTTCTATCCAGCTCTTTGGAGAAGCAATTATTTTAACAATACAATCTTGGTTTTTATTGCCCATAAAAATCCCAACGAATTAAAAATTCATTTAAAAAGGTTAATTTTGTTGCAAAGCAAAGCCGTCAGCCAAAAATGCTATACAACAAAGAGTTAAATTTTGGAATTTAGATAGTCAAGAAAAGGGTAGGGGATAATTTGAAAAAATACCGTGAAACCAGAGCCTTTTAAAAACTAAATAATTCCTGTTTTGGGGTAATGTAAAACGTCATAAATGAACTCCTTCCATAAAAGAATAAATAATTTAGAAATCCTAATGCAGTTTTAGGTCAAGATCAAGTGTTTTTCAGAAAAACGTGAAATTTTAACAGCTATTGCATAGATAGTTGATGTATATACTGGGCAGATGATGGCGTGTTTAACGCGGGCAAGTAAATTGATAAGATCTGCTATCTTTAAATCAAGAACAGATATTGCGCCAATTTCCCGATAAATTCCGCAACCCAGTCTATCTATTAAATCAATTTTGACATAATAGGAAAGGAATGCAGCGCTGGCTCCAAGATTGCGCTTCAGCGTGATTGAAAATAGGCGAGGAAGGTTTAATGATGTACTGGCTAAGCCGAAGTGCCACAAGTGCAAACGACCTTTCTTGGCTCTTCAGTTTTTTCATCTCGTTGCAAGATGGTGAGAAAGCAAACCAATACAAGAATGGTTAAATTTATTAGTCATAAAAAAATATACTGAATAACCCATTTACTTTTATTGAAAAAATCTGACTTTTTGTCATAAATATTGACACATGCTATTTAAAATGTGAAAATTTCATTGTTTTTTAATGCTGCCACAGATAATTATAAAATTATCAAGTCTTTTAGCGTCTTAATATTTCATCACAATGGAGATATGAAATGCAGGGTGCCCAATTCAACCAAGATCAATACAAGAAATTCGAGACGGTCCAAAACTTATATAACTACTCAACTCATGTGATACCAAGAGTTGCTACCGTAAAATCTATGTATGAAAGAATTGAGCATTATGAACATTGGATAGGGTACCAGGCGGTTGCCAAATTTGCAGGTGTGAAACTGGGCGAAATAGATTTCAAAAATCCAGAACATCAGAAATATTTAAATTATGCGAATACTCTAATTAATGATGATGTAGAAAAAATTAAGTCATATCCCTTAGAGGAAAGAGTAACGCTGTTTTTAATGAAAAATGAAATGGAAACGCAAAAGACTAATCCTTTAATTTTAGAACAGATTCAAGAGGATAAGAGCGACAGATATTATAAAAAATTTGGACCGACTGTACTACTGAATATTGCCAAAAAAATGAAGATACCTTATGCCTCTGCGATAGCAGATGTAGTAACAGCTGCGAGCCTTATATCAGAAACAAATAATTATCTTTCTAAAAGCAATAATCCAGCACAAGAATATGACAATCCTAAATATAAAGAGTTGCATCGCGGATTATCGTTAAAAAATCTACGTGATTTCTTCTCTGCCCAAGAGGTAACTGATTGTGCATTAGCACCTGAGTCTTTAATAAAAATTCATGATGCTTTAACTAAGGATGCAAATAAGGAATTGGTGCAAGAAATACGAAAAAGGCAGATACCAACAGCCAACATAGAAGACTCATTGGTACGCGACTTGACCTTTGGTTTAGAAATGCAAAAGAGTGAAATCGAGTTCTTAACTAACTTTTTGGGATCTATTAGAAGCAGTGTACCCTCTGAGCATAAAGAGAAGCCTGATGCAGAGCCTACAGCTACAGCTATTGCCGGGGAAGCCCAAATGCAATCTTTTTCGCCTTCGATACCAGTCCCTCCAGCGCAGATACCTGCAGTTCAAACATCTGTGCAATCCTCTGCACCAAAAGAGCCTTCTAAGGACACATCCCCCCAAACCTCAGCAGACTCATCTTCGGGTATTGCAACGCAAGCGCCAGTCAATGGGGCCTCCCCAGAAAGTAATTTGACCGAAAATCAAGGTAACAAAAAACCAGAAGATAAAGACAAATTTTTTAAAGAAGTAGCGAATTATTTGAATGCTGGTTTTCAAATTATAGAAGGCATTTATGCTGCAAATGAAAATAAATCGGCGTTCAATGAGCAAAAAAATGAGATTTATCGGCAAGCAGAAAAATTTAAAAAAGAATATAGTTTAGATTTACTTGATTTATGTCAAAAATTAAAATTTCCCCAAGATCCAAACATTGTAAAAATGCAGTTGCTAATATCCTCAGTCAGAAACATTTGCAAAGATGTCGTTTCCGTTAAACTTCATCTTAAACAACAGAAGCACTACATTAAGAAAATTAATCATCTTATTGAAGAACATAAATCGTTAGCCGAAGAGTGCACCAAAAGAGGGAAAAAGAAAGCAGATTCAGCAAAGCATCACGCTAAAAAGGCTAAGGAAATTAAGTACGATGCAACGCTTCAAAACGCCGCTACTATTACCATGGGAGTTGCAGCATTCACGCCGCCACCAATCAATTTAATATTAAATGGAATTGGTCGAGTCTTTGGTTTATTTTCACATAAAAAACACAGGAATGTACAAAAGAAATTAGCCGCTAAACAAGCGCGTGTTTCTGGGCTCATAGATAAAGCTAAATATCTTCAAAATCTTGCGGCAAGTAATGCTCAGTCTATGCGCCAATTAGAAGAAGAAAAAGAGGGTCTATTTCATATTAGAATTCAAGAACTACCTACAAACAAGGCTATAAAAGAAGTTAAGAAGAATAGAGAGGAGCAAGAAAAGAAGTATGAAAAGATAAAAGATAGGATTGACAGTATTCAGCATAAAATTGGTGAGAGTCATAGAGAAAAAAAGTTGGCGCTTGAAAAGGCCAGAACTGACCTAGAAGGAAGCAAAGTCAAAATTAAACAAAGTATTGAGCAACATAAAGAACTGGAAAAAATATTGAAGGAAAAAAAGTTTAACGAACATGTCGCTTCTTTGAATTATCCCGAAGCAATTAAAGTTTTAGAAGACCACAAGAAAAAAATGAAACACGATTCTAAAGCTGTGAAACATATCGCTCTGATCCAGTCGGCACTTCGCTTAGAGAGCATGAGTGTAAAGTTGAATGATATTAAGCATGAAACCAATTTAGAGAAATCGATTAAAAAAATAAATGCTTATCGGACTGAGCTATTGGAAGAGTATGACGCAGATGTTAAGAAGGAAGCAACATATAGAGAAAGTATTCGCCAATATGAACAAGATGCCAAGAACGCTAAAAAAGAGCAAGACAAAAACCATCATAGTAAGAAAGTTAAAAGAACAAGAGATAAACAATATGCACTTGCAGATAAAATCAGATATACCCAAGATTTAATGAATGAAGGTGAGGCGCTTAAAAGAGGTAAATTTTGGGATCATGTAAGTTCTTTGAATTATCCAGAAGCTCTCAAGACCTTGGAGTCTTTTAGAAATGAAGATGAGTACAAGAATAATGTCGAACTTTATAAAGAAGTCCCCAAGATACAATCTGGGCTAGAGATTGAATATATCTCTTTAAAAATGCGCACAGCAATTGAAGAAAAGGATGAGGGGCTATCACTTCAAATCGTTGATGAATCTTTAAGCAATTTATGTCATCGCGAAAAGCAAATTACTGAAAAGAAGAAAAAACTCTTAGGTGATCTGCAACAATATGAAACCCAGGCTCAAAATACCTCTGATGTGGGAGAGAAAGAAAAGTTCAGTCGCGAGGCAAGAAAAGTAAGAAATGATCTAGAAATTGCTTCTGATATCGAAAAAAATGTTCAAGAGCTGATTAGGGAGGGAGAGATTATTAAAAAAGGAAAAGAGTATGAAAGAGATGTTAAGCCATTAAAGGATGCGAAAGGTGCTGAAGTAGAAAAGCCTGAACTCACAAAAGAAGAAAAAAGAAAAAACAACGTTAGAGATCATATTAATAAAGAATTAAATGCTAATTATCAGAAATATGCACCAATCTATCAATCTATTGATGATATGAATCACGCTGTTTTAGGACTATTTCGTGTCCTTGGTCAATACATGCCACCGCATACCCGTTTTGGTAAACGTATTGCAGAGGCGCAAAAGGTTGTTCAATTTGGAACTAGCCTTTCTTCATTTGCAATTGGGATACATGACGTCTATCTCAATCAATATAAAACGAGATTCTTGAATTGGAAAATTGGTGTAGGAGGTAATGTTCTCTTAGCTTTAAAGGAGATGATAGGTAAAGGTGGTGTAATCACTTTTGCTAAGTTTGTCACTGGAATGGCGAATATTCTGACCCCTTTAGCGGGGGTTGCTTTTGCGCTTGCTGGAATGCAAGAGAGCCAAGAAGTATCTATGCTTAAAGATATTCAAGGAGCATTGAGTGCACTTCATTTTGCTACCAAAGCGACTGAGAAACAACTTATCGCGTTATCTTCGCAAGAAGCCAAGCACTTTAATCAGTTAAGCTTCATACTTTCCAATTTGTCTCGCGACTTAGAAGAAACCACCGACATTTGCAACACTATTTTAAGCAAAATCACTCTTCAAGAAAAAAGAGATGCTCTTGAAAAGGTTAATCGTTATTTTGCAAGAATAAGAAAATCACTAAATCAAATTCATGAATTAAATGGCAATTTTTCAATTTATAGGAGTTTAGATCAAGCAACGCAAAAAGACTTAACAGAGATCTTGGATTATCTTGATTTAAAAGTGTTAGACAGTGTGTCAGCTCAAGAATATAACGGTCGTGCTTTGCAACAATCTCTTACAACCTCCTTCACTTATTTAGCAGATGAGCCTGAAAAAGCGGTGGGAGCTATTGCCGATAACTTGCAAGAGATACTAAATGAAGGTAAAACTGCAATGCCAAATGCTATCCTTTTAGAGGAAATAATGCATGCGCTTGCTAGGATAGCTGCGAAGGCCACCTTAGAAAATCAAACTAAAAGAAGGATTACTCCTGGTATTGAAAGAGCGATTTTACAGGCTGATTCGCTACTATTCTTTAGAGAAAGTTTTATTCAGCCTAATTATATTTTAGCCTTATTCAAAAAAATTAAAGAGTTGCATAGTACTTCTCAAGCAGTAGCTCAGCAAGTGGTTAAGGATTTAGATAGGGAGAAATTAGATCAACTATCTAAAGTAAAAGAACGAACCATTACCACACTTAGTGATGGTTTAACTAGATTTATTAGGAGTCATCAAACGACACTTCCTTCTTCTGCCAAATATATGCACTCATTAATGCTGACGAGTAGAAAGGGGAGTGTAGAAAATGATTATAAAGTAGATCACCCGGGTAGAGTTCTCGAAATGGGTATCTTGGTATCACTTGGCATACCCTTCACCATGTTGGATGTTATTGTGACTAATACGATTGGTATTTCTCCATTTGATGCAATACGTGGTGCAAGAGGTTATGATCCTCGACGACATCATTATTATAGTTTTTGTGATGATCAAGTTTATTCAAACGATATTTTTGCTGGTATGGCGTCAGATCTTCATTACGTCTTTAAACAACCTCATGAAGGTACTTTTTTTAATTTTACTAAAAATGAAACATTAACTTCTAGCGGAGAATATACCCCTATTGCTAAGTTTCCACGTTGGTGGCACCAAGGTATGCACAGTACCTTTTATAAACCTGACGCCAAAGTAGAATTTTACAAACCGGATAATAAGGTGGTTTCTTGTTCTCCTAGAGACTTAGAACTCGTTCCCTATCCATTTGACAAAGCCGCTAAATTTGAAGACAGAAAACCTGTTTTCGAACCTGCAGTAGAATCTGATCTTATTAAGAAATATGATGCTACTATAAGGCAAATGTATGAAGACTATGTCAATTTATTACAAGGTAGGCAACTTGAGAAAGCAACGCACTTTTCCTTTAGTGTAAAAAGAGATCTTATTGTTTACTCTGATGATCATGATAATCTACCACCTTTAGTGCTTCCATGTGAATTAATTGAACATTTATCTAAATTGCCTTTAGTCAAAAAATTAGATCAAATGGAAGATAAGCATTTTGGGTTTAAGCGTTTTGTTTATCGCTTCCAAAATAACAAATTAAATTTAATTTGCCAATTTGTTACTGCCAATGAACAAATTAAAAACTGTTTTTCTATACCGCTCATCAGCTTTGATAATCGAACTGTCAACGCGTATCAAGCACTCCACTACAACAAAGAACTTGCCAAATTAGATCAGCAATCTTTCATAAGTGAATTATTATTGATTGCCTTCTATGGATCTCCGAATGACAGCATAGGCTTGCCAGGAAATACAACTTATGCAGTTGCCAATGATGAAATTGTCTTTCCAGTCGAGAGGCCATTTGTAGGTTTATATAATATTCTCAAACAATTCCCTCAGTGCAGACTTGATTTTGATAGCAGAACTTACACTCCTGAGGTGGAGGCTAGATTTAAGAGTTTACTTTCTGCTAGAGAAAGAAGGAACGAAAATCTGCAAAATCTAAATGCATTTCTTAAAGATGCTGTTTTGGTTGATCCTATACAGGATGAGGAGTTGGATGCTTTTAGTAAAACAACAGAATCTAAGCAAAGAAATACTCTCCTGAGAAAATTAGGTAATAGTGAAAGTTTTATAAAATGTAGAAATGAAGTTGAAAAGATTTATTTTACTCTGATAGGGTATATTCGTTTATTTGCTAATATTAAAGTATCTGAAGCTCAAGAACTTGTGACAACATTTTTTCAACCCCTCTCACCTATAGAAACCCTCTCCGGTCTAGATATAAGAGAGATTTTCGATATTTATCCTTCATCTTTAGATGATGATGGTTTAAAAGAAGCCACAGCTCATTTTGTAGAATATATGAGATTATGTCCTTCCAATAATACTTTAGCTAAGATTAACGACTATCGTACAGTGTTACAAAAATACCTTAGAGAAGAAGCAATAGAAAGTAGCAATCTATTTGATAGTGAGTTTGTTCATTTTGGCGATGGTGATGAGAAGTTACTTTCTCTTGCGGATATGCCCCGCAAAGAAAGACCGCCTTTAGTTTTTTCTTTTAATGCAGCAAGATTTTCCAGTGCCTCTACTTCTACTGAAGCGCAGCATTTGATTAATTTGAATGTTAATAAAATATGTAAAACATTAGTTCTTTTTCACAATTGTGGTTTTAGTTGTTTGGCGCATTTCTTATGTCATAAACTTGAAAGCAATGAATTACAGCAGAAATTTGCGAATGATCCAGAGTATCGTTCATTGCTAGAAACATTCCAAGAATATTATCGCTTAAGTCCAACGCCAACTTGGGATGATATTGCAAAACTATTTTTGAACTATGATGTGCCAAGCGATAGAGAGCTGATTTTTTCTCCGGTTTTGCGAATGCATTTGGGTAAAGTTCTAATGAAAGATTTAAATAAATTGGAAGCAGAAGCGAGTGCTATTTTTTCTGATTATTTACAAAATGGTAAAGTGAAAGATATTGCTCTACCATTTTATGCTGCAAATGAAAAAATGATGCTTGAAATGAAAAAGCAGTATGATAAAGACAAAAATTTGGATGCTCATTTAGAGAAGGCTAAAACTTTCTGGTATGAGGAAGGCGCTAAAAGATATATTGACTATTTAGCAAATTCGACTGCCTTTATATCAGCAGATCATTTAACTTTTCTGACCAATGCCTTGCAAATTACGTTGGAAGTGTATACGCCACAATCAATTGCTGCTGCCCAAGCAAAACTTGAAACAGCAAAGTTAACGCATGGCATGCAAAACACTCCCGATAAGGAATATCCATGGAAGTTAAGAGTATACAATCATGGGGTGCACTGGGAATTCGAAGAGATGACCTTAAGTGATAAAAAAGTGACTGAACATAATCGATTTTATCAGAATGAAAAAAATCTATTAGGGCAGTTTAAGTGGAGAGAACCAGAGGATGAAATGACCAAAGAAGTAAGACAAGCCATAGGTAAAGAACTTAATCAAAATAGAAGGGCAGTTGCAGTATCTATCTAGCTAATCTCTCTATTGAGAAAAGTCTGAGCAAATTTATGTCGACAAGGCTTGTTATTACAACTATCTAGGGGTGCTACCTTTTCAAGGTGGGCTCCTCCCCTAGCATCTAGTGAGAAATGGCCCATTTAGTCCGTTTTAGCCATTGCGCGGAAACGTTTGTGTGCTTGAACTATCTCTTTTGCATTTTCTGTTAAACAAGCTAAATCGGTGTGGCTTCGTTTATGGATAGCTTTAGCTAACCATTGTAAACTGTTCGTTCCATGCAACTCCTTATTGATAGCTCTAGCTGCTAACCATTGCAAACTATCTCTGCGCATCCCTTCAAAAGTTTCTATGTTACATTCCTTATCGGCGCCTAATTTGAATAAGGATAATAGGATATCCATTTTGTTATTTTGTTTTAACCAATCGACAAAATCAGGGAAATTTATATCGTTATTTGCTGTTCTAGGATGACTTTCATCATAAGTCTTTATTTCTTGAATTAAGCTTTTAAATTGGTCAAAGGTAATTTTATCAGAGGCAGAGGTTTGCTGCTTGGATAACCAAGATTCTAATTCAGTTGTTAGCTTGGAAGCGACTAGCTGATAAAATGGATCAGTAATGGCATATGGTCCCATAGTATTGCCAAGCAAGGCTTGGGTGCCAAAGGAAAACACTGTATTTATGAGACGCTTCAGGAAAGGCGGTAAAGAGAATCCCCGGCTTGCATTTAGATTATCGAGCACTCTTTGAGTATTAGGGCCTAGTTGCATATAAATATCCTGTTAAAATCAAATAATTGGATTTTAGAGTAACAAAACAAGGAAGCCTAATGAAATCCTATGAAGGGTGCCTTTTATCGGATTAAAGAATAGATCTGGGAAGAGTTGTTTATGAAAGCTTTAAGCGGGAAGCTCATGTCTCATACTTGCTGTGAGTATACACGAAGTAAAAAACATAGTTAATCTGTTGTCATCGTTGTCTGATTTGACAGCTACCCAGAACATAATCCTGCCATATGATGCAAAATAATCAACCAGTTATCGCAAAAAAGTGGGGTTGGACGCGTTCTTGGATTAAAATTCTTAGCATTAATATTATTTAGCCCTATGGAGAAATGTATGTCTACACCCGGTCCTCAAAAGCTAGGAAATTGTGCCTATTCAAGTGAGAATGTTCAAAACGAAGCCCCGCCAATTTTTGCTTTGCATTTCTCAAATCTCAATGAGGGAACCATTTTAGAACCTGTTTGTCCTCTTTTTCGAGAAAGAGTAAGAGCTGCTGCGATACTATTAGAAGAGAAACGTTTGCAAGAACAACAACAGATGAGTGCTATTGCAGAAGGCGTTAAAAATATCAAATTCAAATAAATGCCTCGTTCATAAACGCAAGCATGTTCTCTTTAATTCAGCCTTCTTCTAAGGAAGGCTGGCAGCAGGTCTAAGCCTCTACAGATGTTGAGAGGAGCTTTCTTTAAATAAAGACTGGGATGATTGATAGTAAAATAATAAACCAAATTCTGCTTTAGAGGAGCGAGGTGGGGAGTAATCGACACATTTCTGAAGCGTTTCTATTAGTTGTGCAATGGGAAAATACATCATTGCGGTTGTGCATAATAATTCTGGTGTAGCATTAGAAAACAAATGCTGCCAAGCTTTATCCTTAATACATTGAAAATTTTGTTTTACAAAAGGGCCGCGCTCTTTGAGCCACTGATATGACAAAAGCGATCCCATAAGATAAATGGATAGGGCAGACTGCAGAAGTGTGATTATGCTTTCCAATATATTTAATACTTTACGGCTTTTTATTTTTTTAGATAATATAAAATGCATCAATTCTTCAATGGATTGAGCAGTAAATTCTGTTGCAAGCTGACGCCACAGTAGTGTAGTAATGAATTCTCTAACCATAATGTGAATCATCGCAAGCGTGGGGATCCCATAAAGTGCAGATAAAGTGAATGCCCCTATTAAGAGTAATTGAATACATGTTTCAAATTTATTATCTATTGCATGCTGTATCATTTCTGACACATAAAAGCTCAAGATTGTTAAAAGTTTTGGAGAGGAATAAAAATTTCGTCCAAAAAAACTTAAATGATCTAATGTGACATTGCAGAATGTTACCTCATTCGCTATGCCGAAATCTATCAAAGTGACTTTTAGGCGGTCGTAATTCGGATCTACTATAAAGTTATCAGTATATGTATGAGAGTGAACAATATTTTTTTGATACAAATGCCTAATTGCGCGATACATTTCCCATTTAATATTATTGCCATTAAAAAAATGAGCTTGCAATCCGTTCGCTTCTTTCATCACAATTGTAAAAACGGCATCTTCTCTAGCATAACCTTCTAATAAACCAAGTTGATTCAAGACTTTGATTTCATTAATGGTAAGTCGCACTTTTTTATGTTTGGATATCTCAGGATCTAATAAGTTGGTGTCTATAATTTTTGCGACTAAATTGGTTGGTTGTCCCTGAGACCCATTTAAAGTAAAAACGCTCCCGAAGCGTCCCGCCCCTAAATCTTTACCTTTATATAAGTTATTGATACTTCCTGTTTTTTGAGAGCTAGAGTGCGGCATATTCCCTGCCAATCTATAAGTAATCGCCAATCTTATACTATAGATACAGCTTTTCAAAGAGTGTGCGATGTCTTCTTCTTTGGGTTGAACAAATAACTTCTGTGACGTACACAGCTTTAGCTAAGTAGTCGGTTTAAATGAAGATCACTACAATCTCATAATGGGTAGCGCTAATTTTATTTTGCGAGCGAATGAATCTTATTTTAGAAGTGCCCGTTGTTTAATTAATTTTGATTCATCTTTAACACTTTCTCGGACTTTCTGATTATTCACAAATAAGGGTAGAACACAATTGTCATATCCTTTTACGTCGAAGTTCTCAGAGTGGGAAAGTGCTGAGATATAAGCGCCTCTCTCTGGAAAAGTTAGGTTGAGGGGAATTTCATTCGTTGTGCTCATTTCTTTTAAGAGTGAAAACAGTTTCCGAGTAATAAAATTGAAAGTTTTTTTATAAAAATATATGGTCATATGACTTGAAATTTTATTTCTAGTCCCTTCCAACATATTTCTTGTCGCGCAAGTAGCAATGACCGCTAATGATTTTTTATGCACTTCAATTTCATAAACAGTATTGAGAAATCTTTTAATATGTAAATCCTGAATTGCTTTTGGTGTATCTTTTAACCTGTCTTTGAATACGGCTGTAACTAAATTATAATTAATTAAGAATTTCATTTCTAGCGGGAGTTCCAGAGGTTCGGTAGTGGTGTTACCGTCAGACAATGAGCTTGCTTGATAAAGGAAAGAAGCTTTCTGATAAACGTCCTCTACCTCTTTGCTAATTGTTATTAATAAAATAGGACTTTTCTCTGTTATGCATAATTTCCCAGAAAGCGCCAAAAAAATCAAAACGCTATCTAAACCATTCTCTGCGCACAAATCAATTAAGGTTTTTTCCTTTAAAGGCATGTTAAAGTCAACAAATGGTATGGCTTCAATCAAAAAATTTTGGAGTTGCAGCTTGGAAATATTTAATCTAAATATTTTATATAGAACATAATATTTACAGATGTTAAGAGATACCTCATTAAAATTATTTAATTCTATAAGATCTTCAGGAAAGTATTTTAATGCCATTCTTGAGATTTCTTCACTAATGATATTGTTAACTTGATCGTATGATGTAAAATGAATGGTCGGTGTTGTAGTGCATGCCTGCGTAAGAATACTTTTTATAACTATTGTTTGCCAACAATCTGCTGTTACATCTGACAACAATGATTTTAGCGACCATTTTGGTAAAAAGTCCCAAGTTATGTAATTGCCGATTGCTACAATATCCCAATTTAATTTTTGAGGCGTTTCTTTGATGAGTTTTAAAAGAATCTCCTTTGCCCATAATTTTTCACCATGAGCGGCTAATATTAATAAATTAAGGGCAGATTTGAAGCTGCTGGGGCCTCCTCCTATAATTCCGGAATTCCAATTTAATTTTTCTGGGTAGGTTTCAACAATATGTTGCAACATTTCGGCGCAAATCCCCCCAGCATCCTGGATGGCGGCCAATACGAGTAGCGGAAAAACAGGTACTTGAAATTCGCCATGTACTGAATCTTCAAAATTAATTTTGTGTAGAGCATTTTCTCTAAGGAAATTCTGTAGCTGTCTTGCAACAGCATTGTTGACTTTATCTCTTTCCATTAAGGTTTTTACAAGCCCAAGAAACGTTTTTTTTATAAGGTTGGTTGGTACGTCTTGACTCTCTTCTATTTTAATTCTTAA
Source organism: uncultured Gammaproteobacteria bacterium (assembly GCA_963803015.1). Taxonomy (GTDB): domain Bacteria; phylum Pseudomonadota; class Gammaproteobacteria; order Berkiellales; family Berkiellaceae; genus Berkiella. Next base: position 693,474 of record CAWDKV010000003.1, read on the forward strand.
ATCTATCGCGCCTGGTTTCATTAAAGTACCCTCATAACTATTGTATAGCTTCTATAATCATGTTTTATTTAATTGATTAGGAAAGTACCTGAACTATACTTGGGTGATTTTTAGAAAATAGGGCAAATTTACGGGGTTATTTAAAATAAGTGTTCATATTTTTAAATTCTTTTTTTGGTACTGATAAATTAAACATTGGGTAAGCAATTTAGCATTGTTAATAAGTCAAAAAACTACATTTGTTTATAATGTGGCTACACCTATAGATGAATGGAGAATTAAATTTGTCATTGCGACTAACTTTGTCCATGTTTTCGATATTCTGAAATTTAAGAGGGTTAAATGAAACATTATCGAGAAGAATTATTTTTTAATACAACCACTCGCGTGGCTTTTATAAACATAACGAGCAAAGTTCAAAAAGCAATTGCACAAAGTGGCATTGTTAATGGCCTTTGCTTAGTCAATGCGATGCATATCAGTGCAAGTGTTTATATTAATGATGATGAACCGGGATTATTGCATGATTATGCAACCTGGTTAGAAAAATTAGCCCCGCATCAGCCTATCAACCAATATCGTCACAATGATACAGGTGAAGATAACGCTGACGCGCATATCAAACGCCAAATTATGGGAAGAGAGGTTGTTGTAGCAATCACTGATGGCAAACTTGATTTCGGCCCTTGGGAACAAATTTTTTATGGTGAATTTGATGGGAAAAGAAAAAAAAGGGTATTGATCAAAATCATTGGAGAATAAGACCAAATGCGAATCAGAGCAAGAGTATGCAAGGGACAAAAAACATAGGTCCTGTATATACGCTGCTGCTTAGGGAGTATCTCTAGTTATTTTATTCATCTGAGATGCGTGCCATTCACGAAAGAGACTTTCGCGTCGACGAGGATAACGTTCATTGAGAACGGTTAAAGATATTATGCTGTCAGTGCGAAAATGACGGTAATCTTGTTGCATCTGGCACCAGGCAGCGAGAATGCGACCGTTGATGAAGTAGCCAATTGCAAACGGCCATAATACACGCTGAGTTTGTCGACCGTCCTTTGAGCGGTAAATAATATCTATTTTGCACTCACGCCTAATTGCGTCTCGCAGTGTTGAAAGATCTTCCTTGTTTGCAATTGGCGGTCCAACTCGCAAGGGGACAGCCCCCATGCCATTTCGTATATTGGATGGGAGAACTTCTTTGATTTTACTTAAAGCATCAGAAGCGGCCTTGGCTAGCGGACGATCGGCAAATGTCGAAACCCAAAGGATCCCAAGCATGAGTGCTTCCATCTCTGTGTGCGAAAACATTAAGGGTGGTACAAAAAAGCCTGGCCGAAATATGTAGCCAACACCAGGTTCTCCTTCAATGTCAGCGCCTTGCGATTGAAGAGTCGCTATATCGCGATAAAGGGTGCGAATACTGATATTTAACTCGTCCGCAAGTCTTTGTCCGCTAACTGGCATGCGGTGTCTTCTTAGGATCTGGAGCAAGGTCAAAAGACGTTCTGTTCGATTCATAAATACATGATACTGCCATTTTTTGTCAGTGTCATGTTGTATATTATTAACTGTCATACCCCTAATGGAGAATATAGCTTATGTTAAATCCCAATCTTTTACTCTTTTATGTGAAGGATCCAATAGAAAGCGCGTCCTTTTATGAGAAAATTTTTGAACAACAACCGGTGGCCGCTTTTCCAACTTATGTTGCTTTTAGGTTCTCTAACGGTTTCACACTTAGCCTCTGGTCGACACAAGCGCAGGATTTTGTTTCGGTTGGATCGGGTAACCGTTCAGAATTAGCGTTTATGGTTTCAGATGAGAATGAAGTGCGTCATCTTCGTGATCATTGGGGGAAATGGGGAGTTTCTATAGAGCAAGATCTGCATGAAGCAGTATTTGGATTAACTTTCGTCGCCTTAGATCCGGATGGTCATCGTATTCGTGTTTGTATTCCCGATAAATAAAACAGACGAGAACAGTCTAATCTTTGTTTTATTTTCTATTGATCTATAGCTTTGTGATGGGTGGCTCGTTAAAAAGATCTTCTTCCAAAGGATTCTTTAAAAAAACGCTGATCGCCCAATGTTCTTCCTATACTGCCATAAAATAGCCGTTTTAAAAACCAAAGTAGCTGTTATACGGAGGGAGTAAAAATGTTAGCGTAGTGACTCTTTGATTTTAATCCTATTTTTTTAGCCTTATTTTCATTACAATCAAAGTTATTGCAAAAACTAACGGGCAAGTACACGTTATCCCACACGAGAACACACAATGCAAAAAGGTCCTTCTCAATCTCTCTTAGCACTTATTCCCGCTTTGATTGCTGCAGCAGCTAAAATTCCACTAAAGCCAAACTCTCCTAAATATAAAGAATTAACTACAAAATTCAAAGATCTATTTGCAAATAGGAAGCTATCAGAATCGGTATTGGAAAAAATATACCTTATCGTAAATCATTTAGAGGAAGATCCTATTGATGATATAAGGTTGGAAACAAAAAGGCTTTATGAAGGTATTTGCATTCTGCATTTTGCTTTGGAAGAAATTATTCCTTCACAACGTAGTTTTATCAATTATAAAATCAGATTTCATGGTTTAATTTTTAAGAATATTTCTAAAATATTTTTGCGTATGTTCACGATTTTTTCAAAAGATCAAGAACATAATATTAACAACCTTGAAGCTTATAAAATGTATTTTGACTTAAGATGGTTAGTGAATGAATCCTACTACCCTTACTACGGCGATTTTTTAAACCGCTTGCTCGAAAACAATATCCCTGAGCTTACTAAAGATGAAAGGGCCACTGAAAAAACAACCTTTTTAGAAGCACGGCTACGCTTTATTCATATTGAAATGTATAGCGCTCTGATTGGTTATTTAGTGGGAGATATAGAGAATGCCAAAAGATATCATCAACAAGCTGAAGAGCTCTTAGATTATTTTCATTCAAACCTATCTAAAATTGCTGATTGTGTCTCTTTACCCATTAAATGTATTAGGCTTAGATTAACAAAAGACTTTGTTGAACAAAGAGCACTTTTGCAAGTGGTTAGTTCTCAAGAGCATGAAACGACGCGTTTACACTATCTTGCTTTAAATCACATTGGAGATTTGAGTAATACAATAGGCCCCCTACTTGATATCATACTGCAAGAGAGTGGTAATGAACCGATGCCAGACAATGCAGAGAAAGTAGCACAAGTACAAAGATTATTAGTAACTGCAAATGGATTATTTGCAAATAATACAGAGAATAACATTTTAGCTCAGTTTTTTACTGTCCAAAAAGAAGAAGAGTTAAAACGGCTGTGTAATGCGCTTGTTATTTTAAAAGAATTGAATAACAAAGAAGTATTTGCTCTACTGCCTATCATTGGAAATCTCTTTTTATCATGGCGGCAATTCTTTGCAAAAAATCCTAAAATTCTTCCTTGTCGGATGCTTGCTGACTATTTGATAGAAATGTCTAATGATATTTTTCAATGCATCAATGTGGTTGAGTCAAGAAAACTCCCTCTCGTAAGAGAAGTTATGTCGCAGATAACGGTAGAACAGGTAATGCCAGTAGCACACACCCCATCTGAGGAAACAGAGAGAAAAAAACGCGGTGGAGAAAAACGCAGAACAAAACAAGCTAGTGAAGAAGAAGCACTTCGCGTAGAAGCTAGAAGGGAAGAAGAGAGGCAAAAAGCTGCCAAGTCAGCACAGCAAGCGCAAGAAAAATCAAAAAGGGAGTTAGAGGAGCAAGAAGCCCTTAAAAAAGACCAAAGAATAAGAGAACTAGGACGAAACGACGGGAGTGTGCAAAAACAAGAAGAAGAGAAGCGTCAAGAGGCAATAAAGGCTGAGCAAGAAAAGTTAAGGCAAAAAAGGTTGAGAGAAGAGGAAAGAAGAGTAAGAAAGCAAAAGACGAAAGAGAGTAACCGAGCTCAAGCTCAGAATAACGCTGTTGAGATAACTTCTGGGCAAATAATAAAGGTAGAAGTTTTTACCAAAGCGCAAGGTGAACTTGAAGAAAAACAAAGAAAGGATACCCTTGCTAAAGAGCAAGCAGAATTAGAAGAAAAGCATAGGTTGGAGCAGCTTGCTAAAGCACAAGCTGAGCGCCAAGAAAAACAAAGGATGGAGGCTCTGGTAAAGGAGCAAGCTGCGTTAGAAGAAAAGAGAAGAGTAGAGCCACTTGCTAAAGCAGAAGCAGAATTTGAAGAAAATCAAAGAGAAAAAGCCCGCAGCGAAGAAGCGCAACTTGTTGCGTCTTTAAGGATTCAAGCGCAGATGATTGCTAATGCAGCAATTGGGAAAAGGCAAAAAGAAAAACAAGAGCAACGTGAAAAAGCGTTAACTGAAAAAGGAACTAGTTTTTCTGATGAAGGAGCGCTCTGTCAATCATTTAATACTATGTCCTTAGTTTTCTATCAAATTCATTATCCTGGATTGGTAACAGAAATTTTACGCGCTTTAAATCAACAAGGCTATTGGGCTTATGTAGTGGGCGGCGCTGTGCGTGATCCGTTGCTTGGTCTTTCTCCAAAAGATTACGATTTGATTACGAATTGTCCCAAAGCGAAGCTGAAAGGGATTTTTAAAGATTGTCTAGAAAGTAGCTTTATCTCTGGTCTTTTTAGTCTAAATGTAGACATCACCGGCCAATTGAAAATTCAGCTTTTATGTACCAGCTTATCACTTCAAGAAGCATTACAAGCAAGAGATGTCACCATTAATACCTTTATCGCCGATGCGGATGGAAAAGTTTATGACACACTCAAAGCATTACCACATCTTCGTGATGACTATTTACATTTTTTAGGTGATATCAATGCGCGCTTGCAAGAAGATCCTAAAAAAATATTTAGAATGATTACCATGGCTGCGCGTTTTAACAAAAAAATTCAACAGGGTCATATTATGGCGATTTATCAAAATGCCCCATTAATCACAAAAAAATTATCTTTTGGAGCCTATATTGCACAAATGCATACATTATTTCTCATAGGTACGGCTTGTGCAAATTTTCGAAAAATTCAATTTTTAAACATACTTCAGTTTTTAACGCCTTCGCCACAAGAGTTTAATACGGATTTAATTTTGTATCCTCGATATTTAGAGAAAAGGCTTTCTGAGTTCGATGTAATGGATCCTGTTGCGCGCCAGGAAAATTACAGTGTTTGCGATATTTTAGCATTATTGTTATTGCCTGAGTTACTTAAAAATGTTCAAGTTAAAAGAATGGACTTGATGACAGCTGTTGAGAGTGTGACAACTTCATTTAACTCAGGATTTAAAGGTGATTTTTCAGAAGATGAGAAAATGCGCTTGGCCAGCGTCATTAAGATTAAGTTTCTCAATCATTATAGTAACTATGTTACAGCGCAAGTCCACGAGATGGCTCGAAAGCAGAGACAGCAAGATTCAATAGAAGTGCGCAGTAGCATCCCTGCTGATAACCCTGCCCTCGTGCCATATTATGGATCTCAGAGTCGGCTTTCTCAGCCCAGTGGTTTGCCCACACAAAGGTCACCGGAGAGAATGAGAATGCACAAATATTCTTGATAGAATGAAACAAAAATAACACGGCTCTCGTTTTCATTTTTCTGTTAGCTATTTTTCTTAAAAATAGGTGCTGGAGCATGAAAATTATGTGAATTGTAATTCACATAAAAACTGTTTAAAATCTCACCATTCCCATTTTTCCCATAAAGCAAGGCCTTATATGAAAAATCCAGCTGATTTTGTGAAAAAGAGTTTACATGCATGGCGAAACGATGAAGCTGCTACGCTTTATAAAAGAATTCAATCCTTAGCAAAGTTATATCGCTTAGGTAAATATCCTATGCCTTTACCGACTTCTTTAGCCATAGAAGGAGGTGGTCCACGTGGACGGTTGTATATCAGTGCTATTGAAGCCTTAACTGAGCTTCGTTTTAATCCTGAAATTGTTGCTGGCACCTCAGTTGGGGCAATTTTTTCGTTATTAGTAGGTTTGGGATTTAGTGCTAAGCAGATTAAAGAAATTGCCGAGAATATTAATTTTTTTGATTTAATGGATTATCGGCCAAATGTTATTGGTGATTGGTTATCAGGCACATGGTTCAATAAAATTGCTTCTTTGGCATATCTAGAATATCTTCATTCTGGAGATATTTTTCATTTTTGGGGATCACATATTATTGAAGAAATATTAGGGGATCCGCATTCAAGCTTTGCAGATTTGCATGCCAAAGTTGCCTCTGGTGCTGATCCTTTATTGAAAGATTTAATTTTTACCGCTGTACATGCTAAAAACGATACAATCCAAGTCTTTTCTTTTGAAACCACGCCAAATGTCCGTATTGTCGACGCTTTACAGGCTTCCATGACTTTGCCAGGCATTTTTCAAGTAAGAACGGTTAGGAATAAAGATGGTTCTGAGTTTGGAAAATTTGTTGATGGCGGTGTCAAGATCAACAACCCCATCAATGTGCTCGATAAATCAAAATATACACATCCTAATTATCCTTTGCAAAGTACGGTTTCTCCATATGAGAGCACAGCTGTCAATCCTAGTGCATTAGGGCTATCTTTATCCTGGTTATACAAATTAGATCCCACTATTACGCCCATCAACGCAGCAGTTAAAAAAGAAATAGATGCTTATATAAATGAAAATGTTCTTATCACGACATTACAATCTGGTGGACTATCTTTGATAAATTGGTTAAAAAAGCAGAAGGCGAAAGTAACGCTATTTATGCAATATTATAAACATAAATATTGGAAATATTATGACTTGGGAGATATTTTTAGACATATTGTGAGTTTCAATGTTGGTTTGCCGGTTTTTAATAAAGAAGATAGAGCTCAAAAATTAAAAGATCATTTTCCTAATACCATTCAGATTTGGAATCTTGATATGGCCCCGCATGAAACAGAATATACTGAGAAACAAAAGCAACGGGCAGACATTGTAGGAAGAGAAACAGTCTATAGCTGGTGGGATACCTTGCACAAACCAGATCAAACTTATTTAGGACAATACAATAATTTATCTGATGATTGCTGTCCAAGTAAGCTAGCACAATATCTGATAGAATTTATCCTCGAATTGGAAAAGTATGAAGACTCAAACTTGAAAAATCATGGATATAATCCAGAAGAGCTACCTCAAAACGTCAGAATTCAATTCCTCACTTATAAAATGGCAAAAATACTTGCTTCTTTTCCTTCACCAGAAACAGAATTAAATTTGCATTTACAAAAGGCTAAAGCTCATCAGAAAGAAACACAAGATAAAATACAATTAGCGCAACAAAAGCGCGAATGTTACTTGGAAAGAGCGATTGTTAAAAAATTAATGCATGCCATTCAATCACGTGATAATGAAAAATTTAAGCGTGCCTACCATGCACAATTAGGGAATGGAATCAGTAGATTAACCAAGCCAGTTACTCCTGAAGGTTATACCTTGTTGCATTATATTATTCTGGAGGGAGAGCCTTCTACTTTAGAGCTCGCTCTATCTTTAGCCAAAGAATCGATACAGCAAGCTTGTCAAAATGGGAAAAAACCACTTTTCTCTTCTATGAAAGCATTGTTGGATGTATGTGGTCGAGAAACTTTATGTGAACTTGCTGCGCAAAGTCATGATCCGAGATTTGGTAAGGTTTTAAGTGCGTATTGCCCAGAATTAAGAAGAAGATGTAATCCACTTACCACGAGCTATGCTCAAATAAAAACCTCATTTGAAGGGTTGGGTGGCAAAGTGAAAAAACTTTCTCAACAAGTTGCTTCTGGAAATAGGGGCAAAATTGCGACATTAAGATAAACGTTTTAGCCCAATTTAATTCGTTTATTTTTAGATAAATCGTCATCAATCGCTTCCATTTTAGCCTCACTGTTTTCTGCTAAAAACACCATTCAACTAACGCTGATTAAATATATGATAAATAAATCACATTATTTATCATATATTTAACCTTTGACATTTCTCTGTTATAGGAATAATATACATATGTGCTGCAGCATAAATACGACAATCAAAGACCATTGTTTTTATATCTTGGAGTACAAACTATGAAAAATTTAAACTTGAAAGATGTCCTTTTTGTTTCTGGTGGTACTGCGGATGAATCCGGCACATACTTCGAGAGAATTAAAAGTGCTGCGGAAAAAGCCAAGTCAGATATCGATGATTTGGTGCAGAGTGCTTTGAATAAAGTCGGAATCGGGGCGAACAAAGCTGCCGATAAAATTAATGACATGATTGAACATTAAAAAATGGAATCATATGTCAAATGTGCTCAACGGTGAGCACATTTTTTTCTTTAAAAAAGCAATTATTTCAAAAACCACTCAATATTTTAAAAATCAAGAAACAATTCCCATTTTAGCCTTAAATAACCAATAAGCTTAATCTCCTTCTTAACACCTGGGCTGAGAAGCAGATTAAGCTTTTAGATCTATCTGGCTATGCAAAACTATACTTCACGCCAACCATCATAGAGGCTGCCGAAGGAGCTGAATTAGCAACAGTTTTGTCCTTCCTTGAGAATTGGTTAGACAACGAAAGATTTACATTAAAGTTATCTGTAAGCGTGTAACCAACTCCGAGGGAGACTTCAGGAACTATTGCATTTTTTATATGAGAAAATTGGAAGCCACTGATATCTGCAGAAGTCGATTGTCGAACATATGCAAATCCTGCTTTACCGAAGAAATTTAAATTGGATGATGTATAAAAATCGACAACCCCTAAAACATCCATACTCCATCTACTGAGATGACCTGGAGCATTAGGATGTAGGATATTTTTTTGGTTTTTAAAAGCCTGAGCTCCTGCTTCCATGCCTAATTGAAGATTGTCCGTAACACACCCTAAAAAGCCGCCTGAAATTCGGCCTGTTGGGCGCGTCTCATGTTTACCTTTAAAGAAATCGCTATCGAGGTTAGAGGCGACTATACCACCCTGGATGTTGAGATAGGGCGCTCCATAAATTGCAGAGCTTAGGACTAGGGAAGACAGAAATAATACATTTTTTTGTGTATTTTTCATGTTACACCGCCTTATTAATTAATAGTTAGAGCGAAGAGTCATTTAAATGAATGTGCGGTTAAATTAAAGTACTTCGTAAATTATGTTTAGTGGAAGTGACGTTTCGAAATGATAGTAACTGTATGTCATCTGTGATAAGTCTCCATATTTATTCAAATATAAAGATACTTAGGTCGGTTTTATTAATTCTTGATGAGACACACTCAGCATGTACTTTTCGTAGCAAAATAGCAACTACATTCGAATTAAATCATAATATTGGATAACTGAAAAAGACATCTGCCAATTACCTAATTGGCACTATCCTGAAAAAAGTACTCATCAGATCAATTCGTGATAACCACACAAAAATTATAATAAATTTGCTTGTCAGCCTGGGTAATAGCGTGTATAGCCCCTGAAACTTTTTGCAATAAAAGTTAGTCTGAGTAAAATCAAGTAGATAAAAAATAGGAGGTGGTTATGCCATTATTTGGGGAGCTTTCCACAGAAGAATTTGATGCAAAAATCAAAGCGCGCTTAAATAAACCAACTGACTGTGAGCCTATAAATTATTATTTTTTACTCATACAACCTGCGCAAAATAAACCTCTAAACTTAAAAAAAAATTATAAGCAAAACGTCAACAATCCTGGACTATATACTGCTTACGATAAATCATTGAAGCAGCAAGTTCAATTGATAGAGCAAGCACGAAGAAAATTAAATGCAAATCAAGTGTGGCCAGATGCAGCATATGAGCATGATGATGCTTCGCTCAAAATGCATGTGAGTATTAATAATCTTGGCAATTTGGATGATAACATTGTATTGGGGCTAATTGAGTTACTAATCAAAGAGGCTCAAGATCCAAACAATAATCTGGGTATGCGATTTAAGAGTGTTTACCCTGACACTAGCAGTACGCAACCCCGTTTTGCACTAAATGATCAATTTACTATTTATTTCGATAAATATTCCTCAATAGCAGATATGATCCGCTTGGGAGAAAAAATTGAAGCCTACCTCAAACAGAATAATATACCTGAGAATGCTCAGCCACGGGGAGAAAAGGATAAATTTGGCTTAAATTCTTTTGTCTCATTGCGATTTGATAGCAACAGATTAAACCAACAGTACGGTCTTTTTCATTTTTTTGATTTAGAATTGGAGAAATTCTTTAGCAGTCATAAAGACTTAGGACAGCTAGAAAATATTCCTTTATGTGCTTTTGAGGTAGCATTTAATAATATTATTATCTCAAGAGACATCAATAATTTAAGAGCGGGACTAAATGCGGAGCAAGGGTTAAACGCTGATGATAGTAGAAAAGTGCAAGAACAATTCGAGCAAATGCTTAGAAATCCAAAAGAATTTATGAATCCGCCTAGGCAGGGTGTGCCGGATCAAGCGGCATTAGATGTCGAGTTAGCTGTGTTAAAAAATTTAGGTGATTTATCCAGAAAAATAAACGAGATAAAACTTGATTTAGGGGGCCATATGCCCAAAGAACAACTCGATACTTTAATTAGAGAAAAATTGGATTTTCTCCAAAAATTAAGTGGCAATAATGATATAAGAAGAGCAGCAATGAAAAATAACGCGAATGATTATCTTAATTTTCAAGCACTCATTGCTGAAAAAGTAGTACAGCTTCAGCAACATCAACAAAGACAACATGATGTTATTCCTGAAGTTCAGGTTCCTAGTGTACATTTGGTGAGAAAACAAGATAGAGCCGCACAACCATTAGATAATTTCTTACAGGAGTTGAAAGCTGAAGCAGAAAAAGAAAAAGAAAAAGAAAAAGTAAAAACTAATCCACAGGGCATTAAGGCTCTTCAATTCATAGAAAAAGCGCTGCCCAAATTAGTTAAGTCGAGCGCATCTAACGCAAACACAGCTGTGACACTCTATCGCACTGATGAAAACCAATTGGCAGTTAAATTTGACACAAAAGAAATGCGTGATCAATTTATTAAAGTTGTATGGCCTGATGCCAACAAGCGTCCTAAAACGCCGGTAGGAAATGACACCGTTTTATTGATTGATGGACAAATTTCTTTGAATCTAAAATCCAGAAAAGAACAATTTTCTGTAGAATTCCAAGACATTGTGCAACGAGATAAATTTAATGAGTATCTGGGGTTGAATAATTTTAAGCATCATATCAATAATAGCCCTGCGCTTCCATTTATTCATTTTCAAGGTGAAAACATATTAGTGAAAGGTCAGAGCATTCAAACACAACTATCTGAAAATTTTCACAAGAATAAGAAAAAACCACAACTTGGTTAACGAGTTTTTTTCAATCAAGCCGAAATGATGATGAGAAGATACTACGCACCTACTCTGCAAAATTTTATGGTTTCATTCTCGGGTTTGCTTTTGCATAGGCCTTATTTTTTCGTTCAAATTCTTTTTGGGTAATCATATCTTCAATAGTTTGCACATAACCTCTAACTTTATAATTTACGTCTGGTCTGTCCCTAAATGCTCTGAAATCAAATCCTTGCAGTAAATCAATTTTTACTTTCTTACTCTCTGCTTCAAAAGCGGTTTGAATCAAATCGTCAATTATCATAATAATCTCTATATCTACAGAATTTATCGCAGAAAGTAAGCAATTACCCCCATTGGCGAGTTTTGCCAAAATATTTGCTTTGGCGACGGTTAAATCCATTTTCAAAATGGTAACGACACTGTTGAGATTAGCTTTATCCTTCCCCGCAATAGCGCCAGCTAAAGTTAAAGGACTCAATCTTTTTAGATTGGATAGCAAAATTTCCGTATCACCTTGCATTTGGAATAAAGTTAATACATTGTTTATAGTGCTAGGATTTCGAGTTGCCAGCGCGTGTGATAAAACTCCGATGCCATCCTCTGTACGATTGTTAAGATTTGCCGACAAAGCCGCTTGATTTCTTGGCTCTTGCAAAAGGGCAATGACTTTTTGTATTAAAAGTGTGTGCCCTGTTATTAATGTATGTTGTAAAAGCATAAAACCTTGCTTGGTTCGAGAGAGGAGATTTCGTTGTAGACTACTTTCATAGCCTTTAGTTTGTAATAAAGATAAAACATCGCTAAAAATTGCTTCATCTCCACTTGCGGCTGCTTGTGATAGAATGCTAAAGCCATCATTAGTTGTATTATTTAGATTGTCATATAAAGCTGTTTCATTCCCAGGTTCTTGTAATAATGCCACGACTTTTCTAGCTCTATACGGACTTCTTGAAATAATAGCTTGCGATAGAACTAAAAAGCCATTGCAGGTTTTGCTTTTAAGATTTATTTGCAAAGCTGTTTCATTCCCTGGCATTTTCAATAAGGCAATAATTTTATCTACATTGCTGTCGCAGGTATATACAGTTGCATGCAAGAGTGTAAAACCTTCGTTAGTAACGGCCATCAAAACGTCTTTAATCCTTTCAAGAAACCTTGCTCTAAATGTAGAGAACAAGACTTCCCAAAGATCGGTGGAAATTTCTTCTGCCCATTTACTGTTATCAGTTTGAATCTTAAAAGGCAGAATTAATGCATCATAAAAAGCAGTACATCCATGTTCACTAGCCTCTAACAAAACCGCGACAGAGCACTTTTTTATGATTTGATAAAGTGCTTGCACCGAACGATTCAATTCCTCTTTTGTGGAGGCTTGGCATGCTTGCATAATATGCGTATGAGCCTTTTGAGCAACTGGACTACGTTTTTTAGCAACCGGTGCTTGTGACTGGGCTTTATGACCATTGGGAGCTCGAAATAAAAGCATAGTGTTACCTGCTAATTACTATAAATGAATAATCCAATTTAGTTTGCCAGATTATACCAAATATAACTAACGAGTCGCAATTATATCAGCCTCATGGTAGGCGCTTTATTGGAATGAATTTGCAATGCTAAATTTTTTTGATAAAAAAGCGAGCGAAGTATGGATAGATGATGATCTTTAAATTAATGGCTGCTTAAACGTAGTAATTATTGTGTATGGCTCCGTATAGTTGGCTCTTGAAAATAAAAATTGAAGCGCCACAAATCGTATATAAATTGCCGAAGTATCGCCTCAAAATGTGCTGTAGTCGACTTGGCCACTAATTTAGTTTGAAAAATTAATACGTTGATTTCAATGGAAATAGTTATTATTATATCCAGTCCGTAATAACGTAAGTAACTAAATAAATAAATAAAGAGGTGTGCTGATGAAGCCAGGTCCAAAACCGAAGGCGACAACAAGAGGAGCCGAGGGAGTTGATCTAAGACGAAGGGTTCTAACGAGTGAATATAAGAAACGAGAGAACGCGACAGAAGTGCAAAAATTTACAGAATTTATGACAGCCCTTGATAGCGGGCAGGTGGCTGTTACTATTGCGCTAATCTTGCGATTGTCCTCTGATGAAAAGGCGAGATTTGATCAATTTGCGAAGGAATGGACGAGAAAGAAGTTAGAGAACGTGACCTCTCAATTGGCTGCACAAGGCCCGGGTCGAGTACAAATCATCTGTGAACAAAGTAGCCCAGGTTTCCGCAGAAGTACCCGTATGTTAGATTTAGCCGCAGTTGATTCTATGGAGGAAACTCAAGCAGTGGAAAATCCTTTCCCCATAGATATTCATTCAACAAGCCCTTCTTTTTCTGTCTAAAAAATAAATCAAGGATGATTTATTTTCTATTTTATGATACTTGGCGCAGCCAAGCGTCTTCATCATACCAACCCGTAGCATGAATAATTTGACCGTTTTCAATTTCAAAACAATTGAGCGCTGATAGTTTATAGGTTTGCCCTTTGGCTGGGATCTGTGATGCATCGGTGAGAATATATTTACCTCTCACGTTAAATTTGACGGCAACATAACGGGCATCATCACTTACCATAAAAATGAGATCATGGACATGTTCATCATAGTGTTTTTTATTTGTTGTAATATGATCTATAAATGCGTCTTTACCCGAAATGATACCGCCATGGTTAATTTCATGAGAAATGTCCTTGGAAATAAGGAGAAATAATTTATCTAATTCCGAAGCGTTAAAATACTGATAAAAATGGGCTGCTATTTTTTGAGATTCTGCTCTAGACATCATTTTTTTTCCTTGGGCAATGCCACCATTGGGTATTATTTCTTTATCTTTAGCTGCTATGGTGAATGAACTCACCATAAGGGTTATAGCTAAAGCAAAGTGGAAGCATGATTTAGTTAATCTATCCATTATCACATCCTATAAAAATTCTGACCAGTATAACAATTTTCGGGGCATCATTACTAGGGAGGAAATCTGGAGAAACGTGTGGATGCGCCCTGTCAAGAATTTACTAGGACATCATATAATAGAGGAATATTGGTATATAATTAAAATCATATCCGCCGAGGGTTGGCGTGAAATAATGTGATATTCACTGATTTTATCAATAGTTAATCAAAAGGGGCCGATTTATGTCAAAACTATTATCACCTAAAATACCAGCTCCTGATTTCACATTACGTGTAACCGCTGATCAAGCATTATCCTTGAGTGAGCTTAAAGGAAAACCCGTTATTATCGCTTTTTATCCTGCTGATTGGAGTCCAGTCTGTGGTGATCAGATGGGGCTATTAAATGAAGTGCTGCCTGAGTTTCACAAATACGGCGCGGAACTTTTGGGTATTTCTGTTGATGGTGTCTGGAGTCATAGTGCATTTGTTGCTCACCGAAAGCTGCATTTTCCTTTGCTTGCAGATTTTGAACCTAAGGGAGCTGTTGCAAAGCAATATGGCGCATATAGAGATAAAGACGGTTGTTGTGAGCGAGCTTTATTCGTGATTGATAAAAATGGTCTTATTGCATGGAGCTATCTTTCTCCAATAGCAGAAAATCCAGGAGCGGATGGTATCCTCGATGCGTTGGATGAGCTACCTAAATAGGAGAGTAAACATGTCTATTTTAAAAATTCCCGTTACGGTGGAAGATCATATTCAAGGAGACAAAAATGCTCCTCTTACACTGGTAGAATATGGTGATTATGAGTGCCCTTACTGTGGGGCGGCATACCCGATTGTAAAACAGATCCAAAAACATTTTGGAAAGCGTCTCAGATTTATATTCCGGAATTTCCCCCTAGTTGAAAGTCACCCTCATGCAGGAATCGCGGCGATGACGGCAGAGTTTGCAGCAACGCATAATAAATTTTGGGAAATGCACGATATTTTATATGAGAACCAGGAAGCTTTGGATTTGCCAGATTTGCTTCTTTATGCTAAATCACTTGGATTACCTGAGGCATCCCTTCAGCATGCTATCCAAAATCAAATATTCGCAGATAAAATAAAGAAAGACTTTTTGGGCGGCGTTCGAAGCGGCGTTAATGGTACCCCTGGATTCTTTATTAATGGAAATTTCTACAAAGGTTCTTTTGAATATGAAGATCTTCTCGCTGCTCTCACTCTAGCGCAAGAATAAAATCTATGCCCACTGAGTGAGATGAGAGGGGCTCTCATGATCTGCCTCACCCAAATATCCACGCACTCACACTTGTAATTTATGCTCTATCCTTTTTATCAGCTTGGTATTTTCCACTCTTCAGAAAAATTAAAGAGAGTCGAATACGCTTAAGATAGCTTTAAAAGTGAGAATTAAATATGAATAAAAAACAATGTTCAAAGAAAAAGATGGCATTGATTGCAGGCATAGGGATTTTAGCAACATCTATAAGCACTTATTCTTTGGCAGAAAAAAAATTAAATACTAAAAAAACAACTGAAGAAGTGACAAGCAATCAAAAAAATGAACCTTCAGCCCCCTTAGTAGCAACAATAAATGGCCCGATAAAACAAGCAGGGATGGCAGGATATGATCATCCTAATCAGTATTTATCTGCTCAAACTAGCTCAATTGCTGAAAATATGGAGCCTGTGATTCGCCATGATGCCCAAATGCGTGAAGCACAAGAGAAGTTGGCAGCTCTTGAAAAAAAGACCGGTAAAAAGCCTAACGTTCTTATTTTTATCATGGATGACGTGGGCTGGATGGATATGGGATTTAATGGCGGTGGAATTGCGGTTGGGAATCCGACCCCTGATATAGATAAGATTGCTGCTGAAGGACTTATTTTAACTTCCGCTTATTCTCAACCCAGTTGTTCTCCCACCCGAGCGACCATCATGACAGGTCAATATCCTGTACATCATGGTATCTTAGTGCCGCCTATGTATGGGCAGCCAGGTGGTCTTGAGGGTGCTGTGACAGTTGCCAAATTGATGTCAGCGCAAGGCTACACAACACAAGCAATTGGTAAATGGCACATTGGTGAAAATGAAGGATCACAACCACAAAACGTAGGTTTTGATGATTTTCGAGGATTTCTTTCCGTTTCAGACATGTATACTGAATGGCGCGATCCAAATTTCAACCCAGAAGTGGCATTAAGCCCTGCTCGCACCGCCTATATGAATGACTTGCCCTTTAATAAAGATGATGTGCACGCTGTCAAGGGGGGTAAAGTTGAAAAAGTAGGAACTATTACTGTCGATTACATCAAAGATCTTGATCAACGTTGGCTAGATTATGGTGTAAAATTTATTCAAAATGCTGCTAAAGACTCAAAACCATTCTTCCTCTATTATGGTTCACGAGGCTGCCATTTTGATAATTATCCGAATGAATATTATCAAGGGCGCTCTCCGGCTCGTACAGTTTATAGCGATTGTATCGTTGAAATGAATGATGTTTTTGCTAAATTGCATAAAACTTTGGAAGAAACAGGACAACTTGAAAACACTATTATATTTTTTACATCTGATAATGGTCCGGAAGCGGAAGTGCCGCCTTGTGGACGTACTGCTTTTCGGGGCGCTAAAGGTTCGACATGGGAAGGAGGTGTTCGCGTTCCCACCTTTGTTTATTGGAAAGGAATGATAGAACCGCGCAAATCTGAAGGGTTGTTTGATCTTTCTGATTTGTTTAATACAGCATTATCTCTTGCTGGTAAACCGGGAGCTGAACTAGGTAAGCTAGTACCGAAGAATAGATATATTGATGGTATCGATCAAGTATCCTTTTTGCTAGCAAAAAATGGTGAATCCAATCGTCGTAGTATTCTTTATTTTTGGAATGACGAGCTTGCTGCCACACGAATTGATGAATTCAAATATGTGACTTTGTTTCAAGTGCCCAATGCCGTTACACCACAAGGACATAAGGGCGGTTTTAGTGGAGTAATTTCAAAGTCTGCCGGTGCGACAATGTTTAATCTCTACACTAATCCTCAGGAAGATGAAACGATTGGTATTAGACACATTCCTATGGGGATCCCACTTCAGACCGAGTTACATCGTTATGAAGATGTGCTGAAGAAGTATCCCACTCACATTCAGATTGGATTGTAATGTAATCAAAAAGACAGGGAGCGATGTTTAATGCATGACCCCTGTTTTTTCCTCAAATAATTCAAGCGTTTAATAAACTCAGGCCGTTATCTTTTTAATCCAAGATATCGTTCAAGTATTCTAGTATCCGTTGTGGCTAGATCAGTGACACATAAAAAATCAAGACAATCGCCAAAATTGGGATCGTTGCCGTAAGTCACACATCTGGTGTTAAATTTAAGATATTTCTTGAGTAATACAGGCAAAGACAAGACACCGCCTTCCAAATTGTTAACCGCCAATTTCAGGTCATTTAGATCTGTTATTCCGTTAAGTAATGTTTCATGATTCGACCCTAAAAGCAAATCAGCGCTATGGCGCGGGTAAGCATAGGGAGATAAGGCAGGAAAATTCATTTTAATTTTAAAAAAAGCAGCGATGATTTGACGTGATTGTAAGCTAAAACTTTTACTGATGCTAATTAATCCAAAAAGATAACGATACTGGGGATTTTTATCAACTAATACGCCAATTCCTCTTAACAGCAGTAATAAGGAAGAAAAGTTTTTTTGATATTGAGGGCGCACAAATGTGCGACCTAGCTCAATCGCAGGGCCTAATATTTCAAAAAATTGCTTACTAATCTCAAATAAACTAGTGAGGTATAATCCGCTTGGTCCTTTAGTATTTAAAATGGTATCCGTAAATCCAAGTCGATAAGCGCTGACAACTTCTTGAGAGTGGTGATTCCAGACAAAAAGATGAGAATAATCTTGATCATATCGATCTAGATCAAGACAAGATCCGCTCTCTCCTTTGATATGACGAAAAGCCACATCTCGTAAATAACCGATTTCCAATAATATTGAAGGAATTTGTTTCGCACTAGCGCAATAAACCGATAAACAATCAGCAGAGAGCAGGTGACATTCTTTAGGAAGTGCTTCTATATCATTTTTCAATGCATAGCGAGAATGAGTCAATCCCTTTTTTACTAAAATGTCCTCTTTGCATTGCATCATTATTAACATTACACCTTGTTGAACAGATCATTTTTTAAGTGGACGGTGCAATTATTCAAATAATTTATTATTTCGCCATCATCTGCATGTTGTACCAATCGCTCAGGATTGACAGCCTCACCAATGCGAATTTTAACAGTATTATTTTCTTTTCCAACTAACTCCGAGGCGAGTAGCAAGGTGCGTAAGCGAGGATGGATTAGACCCGCAAGCTGAAATATCCAGCTATTTTGCCCATCAATGTAAATCGGGATCACAGGTACTTTCGCGATACGGATGAGCTTTGCTACCCCCATGCTCCAGGGAGGATCAACAATTGCTCTTTGTTTCATTGAGAAATGAGAAACTTCACCTGATGGAAATATGATTAATAATTTTCCTTGCTTTAAGTAATCAAGTGCCTGTCGTATTGCTTTTATATTGGAGTATTTTTTAGATTTGCCAGTAAAAGGATCAACACTTACTAAGATCGGTTGCAGATGTGGGATCCTATTCAATAGATAATTTCCCATGATTTTAATATCTGTACGAACTTGATAGGCAAGCGTCTGTAACAATAGCCCATCTAAGGCACCAAAAGGATGATTCGCGACGATAACAGCGCCGCCCACGGGGAGAATATTCTTAAGTTCATGACTTTCTATGGATAAAAGTATTTTTTTCTCGTTCAAATAAGCTCTCACAAACTCTTGAGGGGAAGCACTATGTGCAATGCGATTATAGATCTCTGTACACTCAGTTAATCCGAGGAGCTTTTCTGCAATGGGAAATGCCAATTTTTTTGCGAGCTGAACTATTGGATTTCCAGTAATTGGAAACACAAACGGAGAGTCTTGTTTCGTTTGGTATGAAGATATATTTTGCTGTTCCATTCATTGAAGGATAGCATAGAACAACTGTGCTAATTAGGCAGCGCATTTCTAAATTTGAATTTCACAAGCACTGAAAGAATTTTCAGGATGACTAATGCTTCATAAGCTTAGTAAAGAATTAATGGAGGACGGGTGTGCTAGTGCTACGCAACTCAAAATAACGAGATGACAACAAACCTATTATAAATCCTAATAAAGCTCCCGCAATACAATCGCTGAGGAAATGGCTGTTGGTAAAGATTAAGCCAATAACTGTTGAGATGAGGGCAAATGTACTTACGAGGTAATATTTTCTAGAAACATACATAATGGTAGTAATTGCAAAAATAGCAGCCGTATGTCCCGAAGGAAAATCTTGAAAAGAATGAGTGAATCCTTTCAACAAATTAAACCCATAGCTGCCTGTTTCATTTATATGGGCTAACCAATAAGTTGGTCCAGTTCTGCCAAGCAATATTTTAAGAAATGATGCAATGGCGACTGAAGAAGATGCGCCAACTAATAATGAAAGTAATATTTTTTGATGTAGATTAATGTTCTCAATAGTTTTCTTCTTAATCATTAAAGTAATAAGAATGATAGTGACGAAGTAAAGGATAAAATTGGGAATATAGGTACAAGCATGAAAGATACTTTTTTTGTTAAATCCAGAATGTTCAACGTAAGAAGCTATAGGTCTGTCGAAAAAATAATACGATAAAAAAGTCAAAAAGATCGTAAGGAGAAAGAGTATCACCATAAATGATACTGAGAACTCTCTTTGTTTAATAGAAATCTTGTTAGTGAGAGTCATAAGCGCACTATTTTTTTACACCAATTGAAATATTATCAAAACCTTGTACATATTCGCTTTGTTTAATTTTAACGGGATCTTTCTCGCCGTTAAGATTAATAAGTATGAGTTTGCCATGGCCTTGATGAAAATCATCTCTAAAATCATAAATGGCACCCACAACGACGAGTTCATTTTTGGTTACTTTATCTTTGAATTTATCTAAAGAATAAGTCACTTGATTATTGACGTTTTCGATGACACCTTCATTGGTTTTTATTTTGGGAGAAAGGTGCAGATGATCTAACTCAACGCGAAGCGCTTTTGCCTCATTGCTATAATTGCCTAAAGCGGTATGAATGGCGCCACAATTGGAATGACCAATAATTAACAAAAAGGGCGTGCGTAAATGATTTACACCATATTCTATAGAGCCTTCAGTGGTTTTAATCTGGTTTCCTATGTTTCTGATAACAAAAAGATCATTCACTGGGCTTTTATGAAATGCATTTACTTGTACGCGCGAATCAGAGCAGGATACGACAGTTGCGCGGGGAGTTTGCTGTTCTGCAAAGGATTTAAAATGTTCATGTGAAATATCTGACATGTGTGACGCATTATCTTCAAATATATTCTTTAAAAAACTTCTTATTTCTTCTTTAGAGGCAGAAGGTTCTAAGCAAGTTGATAAGCTTGGAAAAAGGAGAATGCAAAGTGCAAAGGCTTTGAAAAAGAGTTTCATAGGATCCCTTATTAATAAAGTACTTTCACTTAATATAATCTAGCCGACGGTATCTGTCACTGTTTACATTGTCAGTCTGGGTTCATTCTATAATTTATTTATGCTCCCTATTTGAATAAATGGTATGAAAAACAAAACACTCACTATTGCTGGTATCGATATCGAGCCTGGTACAAAGGTAACTGTGAACTTACCAGCCTCACCTCTTTACACTCAGACAGATGTGGGGATCCCCATTCATGTCTTTCATGGTAAGGAAGCAGGGCCTAAACTTTTTATCACCGCAGCGATTCATGGTGATGAATTGAACAGTATCGAAATTCTGCGAAGATTGCATCTCAATAGATCTTTGCATCATATCAAGGGTACATTAATCACTATCCCCGTGGTGAATATTTTTGGCTTTATCATACAATCGCGATACCTTCCCGATAGACGCGATTTGAATCGTTCCTTTCCAGGCAGCAAAGCAGGATCACTCGCCGCTAGACTAGCGAATATGTTAACAGAAGAAATTATTGCTAAATGTGATTATGGTATTGATTTGCATACGGGTGCTTATGGCAGAATGAATATGCCTCAATTACGCGTAAATTTAGATACACCAGGAGCCAAACACCTTGCTTGCGCCTTTGATGTACCAGTTATTCTTGATGCTAAAATTCGAGATGGTTCATTACGCCAAGCTGCTAGTGAACTTGGGATCCCCATTTTGGTATATGAGGGGGGAGAAGCGCTAAGATTTAATGAGCTTTGTATTCGAATGGGAGTGCGGGGCGTTCTGAAAGTCATGCATTATTTAGGAATGATACATAATTTAACCAAACCAAGAAAAAGCGAACATAAACCGATCATTACCCAAACCTCGCGTTGGGTGCGTGCGAACGTGAGTGGTCTAGTGCAACCTATCAAGCACATTGCGCAACCCGTCAAGAAAGGAGAAATTTTAGCTTACATTCACGATCCCTTTTTAATGAACCCTTCTCAATCCATTGTGGCACCATTTCATGGCGTTATTGTCGGATTAACCAACCTACCGCTTGTTAACGAAGGTGATGCAATGGTTCACATTGCCAGCAACAGAAAACTCAAAAAATATACTGCTTATATTGATGAGTTGAGTGAGGAAATTATTCATACGCCATAACCTAACGAGAGGCACAGGAGAGGGCGTTTTACATCCGTTGGTGGACTAGGTTATTATACAGCTTGTTGCATGCTAGCACTGAGGTTAGGCATCAAAGATAGATGCTGAAACTAAAGTGTTTTGAGTATATATTTCAAAAATTGATTTTTAAAATATCAACTAAAAACAAGAGAAAAAAATGCTTTCAAAGAAATCAAAAAAGAAAATAGTTATTTTGGGTGACTCTACCATTGATAATAGAGTTTGGTTAGGTAAAGAAAAATATCATCTCTACGTTGGCACAACCAATCCTTTTTTAACCGCGCTAATTGATTTTGTTTTTTGGTTTAATCCTTTTAAGCCAAAATCAGTCGTTGAAAATTTACGTGCACAAATGCCAGATGTCGAGTTTATTGATCGCACGAATGATGGATTTACGACGAGCGATCTATTGAAGGGCGCTTATCGAGATAAAGCATTTGGCAGTGGGGTACATCGAATGTTTCCCCATGAATTTTTCAAACCGTTAGATTGTGCTGATCTTGATACAGCAGATCAAATTATCATCAGTGTGGGGGGGAATAATTTTAGAGAATTTATTCAAGTTGCTCTAAGTATGAGAGAGGCAGTAGAGACTAAAAAATTCATAGAAATGCAGTATCCGAAAGTATTTCAAAAAATTCGAAGCGACTATCAAGAAATTTTAAAACATATAGCTGGGCGCAATCCTAAGGCGAATATTATACTCATGACCCAATATTACCCAGCCCTAACGCAAAAGACGCTGCTAGGCTTCAATATTTATGATTTTATGTCTATACTTGGAAATATTCTGAATACGGGGGATGCGCAAAATACAATACTTAAGGTAATGAATGACACTTATAGTGACATACTGCAATTTGTAGCTAATGAAGAATGGATGCGCCCCGTACCAATTTCAGTAGTAGATGTAACCTCCTCTCTAAACCCTCATTTGTCAGAAAATTATGTTGGTCAGATTGAACCAAGTGATGTTGGTGGTAAGCGCATTGCAGAAATGTTGGCATATGCTATGCAAAAAAGCACAGATGGAAGTAAGAAGATTTATCGCTTCTCACCAGATTTTTTTACTGCTAGAACACAAAAAGATTCTCATGTTTACACTTGTGATATTACCTCGACGACCACGTTTATACCGGTACACCCTAGCGATATGGAAAAGCCGAGCAGCTATGGAACACCTCTTTTTTCCCCTGATTCTAACGCTCATGCACAAAGAGAAAATGTTGAGATGGAAGAATTTGGAATGAAAGCGGCTAAGGGGTGGGTCCCTTACTTAAAAAGCTGCTTACCATATAGTGGCGCTTATAATAATGAAGATTTCAAACGCGGTTATTCAAAAGGATTAGAGCACGGAAAATCCAGAAGCGTACGACTTTAGTTCGTCCGCTGTGTGATCATGATTTTCAAAAATAAGAGAAGACCATCATGTTAGCATTACTACAGCGAGTGAAGTCAGCCCATGTTTCTGTTGATAAAGAAATCATCGGGCAGATCCAGTCTGGTTTACTCGTATTTCTTGGTATTGCAAAAGAAGATACTCATAAAAATGCAACAAGGCTAGTTGAGCGTGTAATCAGCTATCGGATCTTTCCTGATCAAGATGATCTGATGAATCGGAGTGTTATTGATATAAAAGGTGAAATATTAATCGTATCGCAATTTACTTTAGTTGCTGATACTAAAAAAGGGATGAGGCCCAGTTTTACCCCAGCAGCATTACCTGAACAAGCTGAAGAGCTGTTTGATTATTTTGTTAGCGCGACAAAAAACGCAGGATTAAAGGTATCACAAGGGCGTTTTGGTGCTAAGATGGAAGTCTCATTGATTAATGATGGCCCTGTCACTTTCCTATTAACAGCGTAAGAGACACATTTCCAATAAAAATGGGATTTAGACTCCCTATCCTAGAAGCCTTTAGCTTATCTGTCTAATCATTGTATAATTCTCAAATTGATAGAATATAAGTTTTTTGAGGTTTGTTAATATGAAAATTGGCATCATCGGCGGCTCAATTGCTGGCCTGACGGCAGCCATATTACTGCAGCGCCTCGGTATAGAGGTGATAGTGTTGGAACGATCAGAACACTCTTTGTCTGGTCGCGGTGCGGGGATAGTGTTGCCACAAGCACTCATACAAGAATGCATTACCTCAAACTTGTTTGATGCCGATATTCCTTGTCTTGCGATTAAAGGTCGTTCTTTTATTACGAAAAAAGACAAATGCCTCTTTGAGCAATCCTTGTCCGCCATGGGGCTCAATTGGGGCGATATCTATGCTAATTTATTCAAAAGATTACCTCGAGGCTGTTACACTCCAGGAGAGACGGTAAAAGCAATCACACCCTTAAGGGATAATAGTTATCAGGTTGAAACCAAAAAGGGTAGCCGTTTCCAATTTGATTACTTAATTGGCGCTGATGGTTTTGATTCTTTTGTTCGTAAAACAATTTCTTACAACCCTTCACCACAATACGCGGGTTATGTTGCATGGCGTGGCACGATTTTGTTATCTCAATTAAATTATCAACAAATATTTAAAGAGCATATTCCGTATTATGTATTTCCCCAAGGGCATATTTTGCTTTATCGTATTCCCTCAATCGATTATCGACAAAATGGTAACATATTACTAAATTGGGTAATGTATGAAGAAATGGATCATAGTAAAATTTCTTATGCTTCTTCATTGCCGCCAGGTTCACTGACAAGAGAGCATCTCATTCATTTACAAGCGTTAGCAAAAGCAGTTTTACCTAGCAGTATCGCGGATATCATTTGCCAAACGGAAATGTCTTTTTTGCAGGCTATTTTTGATTCGCCAGTAAGTGCACCTCTACACAACAGAGTTTGTTTTATTGGCGATGCCGCAGCAGTTTTGCGACCCCATTCTGCCTCGGGAGCTGCTAAAGCCTTGCTTGATGGTATAAGTTTAGCAAACGCATTTTCTGCAAAAGAGGCTGCTGAAATTACACAAGCACTTAACCAATGGTGTATGCAGCAAGTAGTTGTTTTGCAACAGCAAGTCGCGCTATCTAAGAGCATGGGTGATGCGATGGTTTCACATACCCCTCCATGGGAAGAGATGACGCCGGAACAAATGACTAATTGGTGGAAGGATGTGTTGGCTGGAAAAACATGGTATGCAACTTCAATGCATGCTGCTAGCCCTATTGTGGCTTTTCAATTAGAGCAAAGTCGGGCTTCAGATAAACCTAGTGAAGACTCTACTTCGCCGCAATTACCTAAAACTCAATGTAGAATGTAATCATGAATTAGTTGAGCGGCATCCGATAACATGCAGAAATGGGTGCCGTGAGGCTAATATCTTTAGCCGCTACCGCGGCATTTTATTTGCTTTGGGGTTTAATCCATTTACTTTGTAGCTCTTGTAAAAATCCCGCTTTTTCCAATTTTTGTAACGCTGTATTTACTTGTGAGGTTAATGAAGAACCTTTTGCAAAAGCGATCCCATATCCTTCAATGGTGGTGCCAGTGGGATGGTAAGTGATTAAGCTTGGATGTCCTTGGTTAAATTGAATGGCTTGTATCTCTTCGACCACTATAGTATCGACTTCTTTATTATTTAATTTTTCAAATAAAATTGGAGTTGAAGGATAACTCACGACTTGAATATGTTTTTTATCTTTTTGTTGATCATGCATCCACTTTTCCATATGGGTGCCTTTTTGTACACCAACTTTCATTGATGCAGAAGATTTATCCGAAAATTGATGTTGGCCTAAATAGACCCATACTAATGAATGGGGTTGATAATAGGCTGTTGAGAAATCGATCTCTTTATTTCTTTCAGGGATCATGTTGATGGCCGAAATGGCAAGATCAATTTTGTGGCTTTTAAGCTCGGGGATAAGATCATGAAACCCAAGTGCTTTGAATTGAATTTTCCAATTTAATTCTTTAGCGATAGCATGAATAAGATCGACATCAAAGCCAATGATCTGATCTTTGTCATGGTATTCGAAAGGGGGGTAAGAAGGAGTTATTCCAACTAGAACTACTTTTTCTTTTGTAGAGGCTGCCCACAGTGTCGTCGCCACACCTATCCCCACAAAAAGGATGATGAATTTTAGGAAATTTCTTATTTTGGTTAAGTTATTCACTTTAAATCCTCAATGATATTAATCTTGGACGTTATTTTGGATAATAACATGCTTAAACTTCTCTTAAAAGGGCTGAGTTGGACAGAATCATTCCATCAAAATTGAATATGATAGTTGAGAAAGACGAAGGAAAGGCCCAGTATGTTTCAGAAAGAAACATACTGAGTAATCAATTTGGGACGCTATGAACGCAATGGTGTTTTAGGGCCGTTCTTCTTGAAGATAATATAAGGTGGAACAACTAAAGCATATAAGGGAAGTTTGCGAAAAGAATTGAAGGCATCTTCCAGTGTCTCTACAATTGTTTCTCCTTTGCCATTAAAAGAAGTATTGAGAATAACGCCTACTCCGATTTTTGCCTTGACGGCATTGATAAGATCATACAAAAAGGGGTTATCTTCTTTTGCAATCGTTTGTAAACGTGCCGTACCATCGTAATGCACAGCTGCAGGAATAATAGGATGATATTTTTCTCTTACAGGCACAGCATAAGCCATGTGCGCAGAAGCACAGTTTATTTCAAATATTTCATTAGCATCTTCTAAGAGAACAATTGGGGCAATGGGTCTGAACCATTCTCTTCCCTTGATGTGTTCATTGATCCAATGCGTAATAATGGGATAGCGGGGATCGGCGATAATACTTCGATTGCCTAATGCTCTGGGCCCAAATTCACTTCTACCTTGAAATAAACCTAAAATATTACCGTTGGTTAAAAGCTTGGCCACTGCTTCTTCTAAATCATGCGGTTTTTCTACATTCAGCTCAGGATCGGATTTTACTAAATGCTCAAGAGAGGAAAGATCTGGTTCAGGACCCAAATAATCTGTCTGCCATATAAAATGTCTGGGATATTGAAATTGGTTAATTAATCCATATAATGCGCATCCAAGCGAGGTGCCACCATCATTTGGCGCAGGCGCAACAAAGACATTTTTAAACGGGGATTCTCTCAGTAATACCCCATTTCCTACGCAATTAAGGGCGCAACCACCAGCATAACATAAATTAGTCATACCTGTTTTCTCATACAACCAAGCAGAGATTTTAATCAGAGCATCTTCAAATGCTTTTTGTCCAGCAGCCGCTAAATCTGCGCAATCTTGGAAGCTGCCCGTGCCATCGATAAAAAATCGATATTTTTCTCTTCCATTGTCAAATAAGTCTAGCCATTCTGGAGGACAATGTATTGCACCTTCTTCAACAATAAGAGGAGGCAGCGCCAATTTTTTAGGATCTCCAAGGGGAGCCAGTCCCATCACTTTTCCTTCATGACCTTCTCCTGGGAAAAGACAATCAGTAAGTGTCCAATAATACATGCCCAAGCCAGCTATTTTATCTTTCTTTTCATCAAAGAATTGTTTTGCAATACATTCAATATTACTGTTTCTTGCAACATAATAAGAGGTCACTTCTAAAGCTTCATCAGAAGGATTGCCGCTTCTAGGAAAATTCTCAGTCATCCGTTTTGAAGGACTACCAATGCAGTCAATTACCATGATGACAGCTTCCTCAAAAACGGAAGGAAAAAAGGCACTGTATGCATGGGCCAAATGATGAGAAATCATTATTCTAGGTATTTTTTGGGGAAACATATCATCTAATTCGTCGTGATAGTTCTCTAAATTTTTAAATTCTGGATCAGAGGAATAACATTCAACAATCAGATCAATTGCTGTATTGCGCATTTCTTTAATAGCGTTTAAATAGAGACTCACATCCCCTAATTTACCCCAATGATGACGTTTTTTACTGAAACGTTCTTTTTGAATAGCAGCTAAGACGTTCGAGCCTTCCATAAGAGAAATGCTAGCATCTAGCGTACGATTAATCCCTAAAACAACAGGTGATTTTTCCATAACGAATCCTTATATGACTTTCGCCCAAGATTGACGGAAGCGCTCGGCCACACTTTCAATTTCAGTTTGAGTAGATAAAACATGGATGCCAAAACCAAATCCCAGAAAATGATCTTGAACGCCTATACTAATGCCGATACATCGGCTCAAAATATCATCCGTTTTTGGTAGTAAGCCCCGGGCATAGGATTTTTGAGTACCTAACTGCGGTAAGCTGAGTGCTAATTGAGGCATTGCGCCATAATAGTGCTTTACAGATTTATCTAAAGTACACGTTTTGAGTATTTGCGCTAACTGCTCAGCTTGCTTTGAAGTCTGGGCTAAATAGACCATTGTGGTTGCGCATTCTCCCGCACTATCATTGAGTCTTCTCGGGGTGAGACCTTCGATGTTGCCAAGTGCTGTGCGCAGTTTCATTTTTTGGGAGCGTACTTGGGATATAATTTTGTCTAGTTTTTGTAATTGAATCAAGGCAACAGCACTGACCAATTCATTAATTCTAAAATTCAAACCTAAGATTTCAGAACCATCCATAGCGCCATTTTTAAAACGTTTAAAGCCATGATCGTGTCGTGAAAAAGCTTGTTCAAAAAGTTCTCTATTGTTGGTGGTGAGAGCGCCGCCATCTCCTGCTGTGATAGTCTTGAAAACATTGAAAGAGTAAGCTCCAAACTGCCCCCAGGATCCGAGTGGCTTTCCTTGATAAGAGCCGCCACAAGATTGCGCTACATCTTCAATTAAAAAAATACCAGCATTCGATGCGATAGCGGATAAGGCCGTCAAATCACAAGGGGTACCTAACATATGTACCGCAATAATCGCTTTGGTTCTGGGCGTAATTTTTTGCCGAACGTCTTCAGGATCAAGCGTTAAACTCTCATCAACTTCAGCTAAGATGGGGGTTGCGCCAGTGAAGGCGACACTCGCCATGGTTGCTATAAAGGTAAAACCCGGCACAATGACTTCGTCACCTGGACCTATGCCAAGTGCAAGCATACCGGTTAATAAAGCTGTGGTACAACTATTGGTAGCCAAGCAATATTTAACATCCATTCTTGTTGCAAACTGTTGTTCAAAAATGGCTGTCTTTGAAGATTGAATATCATCTGGCATACGATAGCGCGATATTTTACGGCTTCTCAATACTTCAAGTACAGATTGCTCTTCTTCTTCATCAAAAAAATGTAGTCCAGGACCACTCATCAGTGTCTCCAATTTTAATTATAATCTTTGTCGTTGCTCGAGGCTTGGCGCCTCTCCTACGCGTGCCCCTTAAGGGTAAAATCTATTTACTTTGATTATGTTATTGCAATTTTTCCCCAATTGCTCCAATGTCCAAAAAAGCTCGGTTTAGGCGGTGCCATAATATTCCAGTTCGCCCCCACACAGAGTTCTGATACCGATGCTGCTGCAATTCCTAAGTGCGACCAGAAAGCTTGCTCCTCAGTGCCACTAGTCTTAACCAGTACTGTGGGATAAAGCTTGGAAAATCGTTTTACAATTATTTGGGCTAAATTGAGGCAGCTTTGATCTGCTAAAACGAGATAAGCAATATCTTGTCTTTGCAATGCAGAGAGGTATCGTGCGTGCGTATAATCTTTCATATCGGCAATTAAAACATCGCTTAATGCAGATTCTGACAAAAGAACTTGCCAGGCAACGGCAGCAACATATGTTAAACCACCTCCTAAGACAATCCAGCGCCTCTCACGCCAATTTTTAATCTCAGTGAAGCGCTTAATAATAGAGGATTGTAAAACCTTTATCTCTTCTCGCGCTTTATTGAGCTCTTCAACAAAAGTGGCAGGTTCTTGGTGAAGAGTGGTTAAGCAATGAGCGGCTGCACAGGTCAAGATGAGTGGTGTCATTGCCAAAAAACGCTGATCTTTCTTATGTGAAGGCGCCAAGATTAATTCAACTTCGACACCCCCTTCCCGCAAAATCGTTTCACAAGGTGTATCTTTCGATCCCGTGATAAGAATGGCTCTTGTAATACCTTCGCGCACAATATGTTCTGCCACACTTAAGCTATCGATATTTTTGCCACCAAAAGTCAGTAAAATGGGAAGGTATGATGTATTTGGCGATCCGCAATATTCGAGAGGGGTAAAGCTTGTTGCTGCACATTTAAGGTTTCGATGAGAAAGTCTACAGCCAAATTCGGCTGCAATGCGCGATAAACCAGAGCCTATCCACGCCAAAGGAGTGTTATTTAATAGCCAACTAGAAAGCGAGGCAGATATTTTAATAAGTGCACACTGTGCTGCCAGAGAAAATTCTTGATCCAGATCAAGTAACGCTTCTTGTACCTTTTTTACCCTTGACATAATTACTCAAGACCTTCATTGAGCTCGATTTCATGACCATCTGGATCTTTGATAAAAATAATCCGTTCGCTACCAATGTGGATGGGGCCACGTGAGAGTGCGATGTTTGACGCTTTTAAAGTGGTAAGCATCCCCTCAAGATTAGATATCGAGAATCCAAGATGGGTGCCATTTGAAGGAGAGTCTTGTTCTTGTTCAATCAGCTCTAAAACAAATTGTGATTTATCATGCGTGAGATGAACAACGCCTAGTTGACCATCTTTTTTGTTAAAAGCGCGTTGAATGCTAAATCCGAATAGAGTCTGATAAAATGGCATGCTCACTGCAAGACTTTTTACATAAAGAGCAACGTGATGAAAACGCAGTGTATTGCTTATCATGTTACACGCTCTCACTCACCATGGCATGTTCATGTTCGAAAAGGGTCTTGAGTTGTGCTGCAACTTTGAGGGAGCCTGGCTCGCGAAGAGTGGGCATGCGTTGTAAAGCAGAAAGCGGAATAGTACCCTCTAAATATAAATTGATGATATGAAAATGATTAAAACACCTCGTGCAATCTGGTCCAACCCCTCCCCACTTTAAGTGTTTCTTTTCTTTTGCGGCAATGGCTTCAATTTCTGTGGTTAATCCCGCATTCATTGGTCCATAAGATAAAGATTCACCATAATTGGCACAATGAAGTCGCTCGTTTCGTGAGCCTGTCCCTAAATTAGCATAGTGCACGTGACACTTTCCTTTGCGTTCCCCATGAAACAACATGGATTGAAGTTGTTGTCCATAGGCCGAGTGGGGAAGAATAGCAGGGTACTTTTCCCATATCTTGGGGATATTTTCAGCTGCTCTTGATAGCTTTTGACGGAGGGGATCAGCAGCTGAGGGAGCTCTGTCAAATGGTTTAACTGGAAATGGAAATAACATAATCATTTCTCGGCCATTGTCTACTTCTGAGAGGTACGCAGCAAAGCTTTCAAGTTCATCTATATTATGTTCATGTAAGACGCAGTTAATTTCAATTGGGCGTCCTCGATTGACAAATTCTGCAATATTGTCCAACATTTTTCGGTGGTGTGTTTCATTACCCATGACTCTCAATTTATTCATCTGGATGTCATGGCCATCGACCGTAATGTTTGGAATAATGTTAGGATAATCAAAGAATTTTTCGCGGGTGCGCTCGTTGAATGTACCATTAGAAATGACTTGTACAGTTGGAAAACGGGGGGATAATAATGCCAGACTATCTCCAAAATGTCGCCAAAGCGATATTTCACCATATCCAGATAATTTCACGACACCCGCTTCAAATTTCTTTTGAAACAAGTCAATTTGTTCAACAAGGGAGTCAAAGGAAAACTTCTTGTCGTCTTTCACAATTCCTTCTCGACAATAAGTGCATTTTAGATTGCATGCTGCATAAAAGCCAAGATCTAAAAACAAGTAGGGGCGTCGGTTTATCAGCTCCATTTTTACATTAACTCCGCTTTGGGTGCTTCTAGTGATTTTTCTATCAACATTTTAGCTTCTCTGACGATTAACTCAGCTTTTATATCTGCTTTGCAAGGGGTGTCAACACAACCTCGTTCCCATGCATCACAATTTCCAATTTTGTTTCTTTTAGGGCAGTCATAGTAAAATGTACCTGCAATAGTGCCACCTGTGGTTTGAAGATGGGGGCCGTAAATTTTAGAATCTGTGGAAAAATAAAGTGCAATCACTGGGATACCAAGTGCGCCGCATAAATGCACCATATAGGTATCACAAGAGATGGTCAGCTGGTGTGGCATTAAGACACCTATGATTTCTTCTATTTGCATCGCTGGTGCGAAATGATGTGCAATCTTCATATTATTTAGGGCTTCAATCACCTCGAGAGCTTCAGTTTGTTCTGTGTCATCCCTGCCAGTTAAAAGTGTTATTGTTTTAAAGCCATTTGCATACAGCTTTGCTGTGGTTTCTATCCATAAAGCAGGAGACAATCGTTTATGTGATTGGCTCGCTCCCATATAGATCAAAACAGAAGGTTCAAGCATTTTTCTTTTAGGCTTGGGAGGACTAGTCATAGATTCTAAGAGCCAACCAGATTTTGGTTTTTCGATTGTCATCCCAAGTCGCTGAATATAGGCGCAGGCCAAATCAAAAAAATGCGCAGTTTCTTGGATGGATTCAGGAACATCTGCGCATAAATCACTTATATAATACCCGCAGGAGCGTAAATGGGTAGCTGCATTCAAGTAAGATTCGCCATATTGCAGATCTCTTCTAAAATTTAAAACAGTGCCAATATTTTTCTCTTGGAGAAAAGAGAGAAATTGCGAAAGTGATTCTTTTTCAGTACTTAAACGTCGATGTGAACTATTAACGGGATGTATATTATTAAGATCCGTGACGTTAAATTTTTGATATAAATCAAGTAGGGGATTGGCAGGGTAATAAATTCTTCCGGGATATCGCCTATTTATCTCAGCAAGAATAGGGCCCAAAACGATAGCATCCCCTAGACCTGTGTAAGCATTACAAAAAATAGATTGCTCATTTTTAGCCATCCATTCAATAAAATCGATGTCCATTTTAGATCTCTCGATTTTTATTGCTTAAGATCCGTGAAGCTAATTCTGGAAAAATAACGTCATCAAAATCTACATATTTAGTCTTTCTACAAACATCGCCGCAAAATGAATTGCCTTTTGAGGGTTCGCCATCTTTAAAAGCTTCACGAATATTTTGGTAAGCTTTGCTATTCCAGATTTGATCAAATGACATATTTTGTATCATGAGAGCAGACATGGTATCGACTTGCTCATTGTAATCGCAAAGACCGACGCGGCCGTCGACATTGATATGGATGTGTGACCAGGGTCGATGACAGGTATGGTTTATGAGTGTTTTTGATGAATCAGGATTAGCCACTGGCCAGTCTATTACTCGCAACTCCATGCCGAGTTGGTCAGCCAGATCAAATGCTTTGTTTAAAGCTTCATTCCAAATATCCATATTTTTGCCTACGTATCCAAATACTTTATCATTTTCTTTGAGATACATAGGAAAAATTCGATGATGTTTCACACCATGATCTGCAACCAGTCGCATGACATCAGGGAGATGCGCAATATTATAGAGGCTAATCATGGATAAGCAGGACATATCCTGACAGGTTCCGCTTTGTTCTCGCATGCCTTGTAGGGTTTTGAGATTATTCACCAGAATTTCAAAATTGCCACGAGCATAAATCTTGGAATACGCTTCTTGCCCCACAGCACCCAGTGAAAAACAAATAAAGGCATCCGTATCAACCAGTGCTTGCATTTGATCTTGCATAATAGCATTAAGATTGCTAATGACACGAACTCTAGAGCCCAAGTTGGTGATTTTATGCACCACCTCAACAAATCGAGGATGCAATGTACTTTCGCCAAGACCATGGAGATCCACTATTTTTGCAGTTGGAAAATAATTTTCTATTAGGAGATCTATCAATTCATCTGACATATCGATGAACGAGGAACGAGGGAGCGTCCATCTGTGGCACATAGGGCAAGAAAGATTGCAGCGACGAGAAAGCTCAACAAAAACGACTTGTGGTTTGCTTTCCAGAATCAATTTTCTTTCGGTTAATTCGAGTCGATTTAATTCTGCATTTTGTTGTGAGCTTACCATTTTTTTTATCGTTATCGCTTGCTCATAATCCATAATTTCCATCTAAGGACCTCCTAAAATCCATTTTGTCACATTAACATTGACAAAATATAGGGACAACAACATACTACAGAAAAAAGAGTTTAACTTATAAACAAACACTTTGTTATTGTCAATAGGATATTTATAGTTATTACTAATTACATGGACGACAAACTTGCTTTGTAACGCGCAGGATAGCCTCCTTATTCAAAATTTTTCTGAATTTTGGCTCGACATTTCTAAGCAACCAGGGTTTGAGATTTATCAATCTCAAGGGATCTTAGCCTTAAAAGCGCCTGTTAAAATGCCAGGAGCGCACTTTGTTTTTGGCCCCATCACACCACAATCCATAAAAGCGGTGAAGACATTTTTTGACGACTACCCTTTTGGGTGGCTCTCTCAATTCATGCAACCTCACGAAGAAAAATGGCTTGAAAAGGAAGGTTTTTCAAAACCCATTCTTTTTCCTGAAATGTCTTTAGATTTACAAACTATCACTTCTACCTCTTGGTCATCTGTCATTAAAATACATAAAATAGATAAAAATAATCTAAATTTATTTGAACAATGGGTTGAGGTTGCATCGCAAACGTTTGAAATTCCTAAAAATATCATACAGGAATTTACTAAAGCTACTTTAAATATACCAAGGCAACAGCTGTATCTTGCTGTTTACAATGATCAACCTGTTGGGACAGCATCTGTCTATTTTGGAAGAAAAGCAGCTGGATTGTATCACCTATCCGTTGCCAAGCCTTTTAGACGAAAAGGAGTTGGCCGGGCAATCACTTATACTTGTTTAGAACATATTCGCCAAGTGGGTCATACCAAAACAGTGCTTTTCCCATCTGAAATGGCGTTTCCACTTTATACCTCAATAGGATTTCGTATTATTCATCAACATACCCTTTACCAATATTGTAAGAGTCCAACATCTTATGAATGACTTTTTCCCATGTAAATTGTTTTTCTGCTTTGAGATGATTGTTGTATGCGATATTGCGCATTAAAGTAGTATCCTTTTCTAAAGCTTCAAGCGCTTTGATCATTTCAATGGGATTTGACACATAAGGGTTAAAATGAGAGGGAGGGGAGCCTATAATTTCTGGAATGGCCCTCACTTTTCGCCCTATTACGGGTAGTCCAAACGCCATAGCCTCACACACAACGAGCCCAAAGGCATCTAATAAGGTAGGAAATACAAATATATCGTGATTTTGATATAAATCTATTACCTTTGGCTTGGGTTGAGGCGGCAAAAATATGGCAGCAGGGATCTCTGATGGGTTGTTGGGGTGAAAGCGCTCTTCTGTCACGATTGTCATGACAAAACGTTTTGGATCTAACGCTTTGGCAACCTCGAGTAGTAAATCTCCTCCCTTAGCTGAAAAATCCCTGCCAATAAAGAGAACGCGTAAAGGGGCTTGGTAGTTTCTTTCGAGCCATATGGGCATGTCATCAAGATTGGCGCCTGCGCCAACAACGCGCATCTTATCCCGGGAAGACGAGTGAAATTCCTGACATAAATTAGCAGCATACTGACTGAAAAAAAATAATGATGCTGCTTGTTCAATTGCATTTTTCTCTAAGCTTACAAAAATATCGACGATAGGAGGGGATTGGCGTGCTTTACCTACAAACCCTTCATGGGGTGAAAAATAGAAGGGAGCTAACGGCGTATCAAGATAATAGTGCATTCGAGGAAATCGATGTTTGGGGCTCAATGGCGGATTCATCGTATTCAAGGAAAAAACCGCCACATCAGGTTGGTCTGCCTGTTCAGCAACTAAACGTTTTTCTGTCAGCGTGGATAAAGCGCTGATATAAGCCTGTATGGGCGGTATCGCATCCGTCCAGGCACTAACAGATCTCATCGCATCGAGGAATGTTTTGGTTGCGCAATGCTCTCGTTGTACAGTACTCAGGCTAGCCAGAATGGCTTCTGGGTCTTTAACTTTTGATTTTTGGACAAAACTTTCCACTAAAGCAAGAAAGGGTTCGGTATTGATCATTTCTGGAACAAGTGCGAATCCAAGATCAATGTCATGAGATTGACACATCTTGATAAGTGCCTGTCCAAAATAAGAGGGTGTACCTGAATAGTTTAAAGGATCTTGCCAATCGCCTTCTGGTAAATAAATAATTTTTTTCAAAGGCATGATTGAAAAACCTCTCGAGGCCGCACGATCTTTAAACCCAGATCTTGCGTGCCTTGTAAGAATAATTCAAATTCTTCCATGCGTTTTAAGGCCTCATTTTCTCCCATACAAGCAATCAATTCTGGTGTCAGTAAGCCAGGATGCAAGGTGAGTGCCGTTATGCCAGAAGGACTCAGTGTATCAATCAGCTCTCTGTAACTCTCTTTTCTGGTTCCAGTAGAGAACCAATAATTCGTCAGCGTTCCAAAATCTGGACAAGGGATCCCTCTAGATTGGGCACTAGAGATAGATTTGTCGCAGTATAACAATAAGGGAAGCTTGGCATTTTGGGCGAAATCAAATAAAAGATCTTGTAACCAGTCTACCGCTTCATAAAAAAGCATATGTGTATCTAGATGACTAATTTTAAGCTGCAATTGTTTGGCATACATCAATTGCGCACTAAGCTCTGACCAAACATCATCCTTTGTTGCCTGTTCTGCCAGTTCTTCGGTGTTAGCATGAAAATAACCCTGTTTATCAAGTAAAGAGGGAGTAGTGTTGCCACACAAGGGACGCATGCGTAATCCAGGCCATTCACTAGTGAGAGTCAAGTGAATGCCCACATCAACATCCAACGCAGGGTGTAACATACGAATGAAGTCTAAAATCCAGGGACCATTCATCATGACAGAGACCGATTTAATCAGTTTTTGATGAAGGAGCTGAATAGCTGCTTGATTGACTGAGCTCAGAATACCGACATCATCAATGTTAAAGAGAACGGTTTTTTTTCCTTGGAACATCAGCTTTTCCAGAATTTAATTATTTTATAGTCTTGGGCTTCAACAATTTTTTCAAATTTTGCGATGTTGACGAACCATTTCTCATAATTTAAATGTGCTTTAATCACAATCATCCCATACCCTTGATTCTTGAGTGACTTTAACATTGAATCAAAGATATTGCGTAGCATTTGGCTGCCCGCATGAGTCGGGGGATTGGAATAAACGGCATCGAATTTAACTCCGGGTAAAAAGTGGGAGCCATCAAAGATGCGCGCTTCACTTTTTAGATCGTTGAATTTAATGTTATTATTTGCTAAAGCGACAGCACGCGCATCCACATCTACCATCAGGACCGAGGCGCCCCTAGCAGCTAATGTCACACCCAGGGCACCATAGCCACACCCTACATCAAGAATACTTGCGCCAGACACATCGCTAGCATGGTTTAGCAAAAGTTGGGTGCCGATATCCATACCTTCGCTAGAAAATAGGCCCTGACGAACCTTAAAAGTAAGGGTTTTATTTGATAAGACATCGAATGTTTCAAAAGAGGAGTCGATATTTGGTATATCGACATTTAAAGAATGCGAACAAATCAAGTGTGCAGGCTTGCGTTTCTCTACACTGACTGTGCCAAAATAGCGTTGGCTGATTTTATGAATTGCTCGCAGGGCTTTAGAATCTTGTACTCTTATTTCTAAAACGCCATCCTGCTTTAATAAGTCAGCGGCAGTTGCAATATCATATTCTATTTGTATATGTGAAGTATAAGGCAGAATATGCATGCGAATCGACTGAAATGGCCCTTCGTTTCTGAGATCGAAGAGTTCACAACAACGTTTCTTATGATTTTCAATTTTTGTAAGTCTAAGAACATTGTAATCGACAATGATTGCCACATTGGGATCTAATGATTGTGTTTGAGATACGATATATTCGATCTCAACAGGAGTTGGGCAAATGGCGTTCAATCAACATCCAATAGTTGCAAATGACCACCTTTAGTTTGCTTCGTTTCAAGGTAACGTCTATTGTGTTCGTTAGGAGAAATAACATTGGGTATTCTCTCTACCACTTGAATACCGTTGCGTTGCAAATGTTCAATCTTTTGAGGATTGTTGGTCATTAATTTAACGGAAGTGACACCGATGCACTTTAAAATTTCGGCAGCAATTCTAAAATCACGTTCATCGTCTGCATAACCCAGTGCTCTATTGGCCTCAAAGGTATCTAATCCTTGATCTTGTAAGGTATAGGCACGTATCTTGTTGATAAGACCAATACCTCTTCCTTCTTGTCTCAAATAAATGATGACACCAACTTCTAATTTACCAATTTGAAACAGTGCAGCATCGAGCTGATCTCGACAATCACATCGCAGAGACCCTAAGACGTCGCCAGTTAAACATTCTGAATGAATTCGGACTGGAATAGTGTCCGCTTGCAACAGATCACCGCGAATAATAGCAACATGTTCTTTTTTATCGAGGCAGCCCTCAAATGCAACTATTTGAAATTTCCCGTGCCTAGTGGGGAGATGAGCGACACTACCCATCTTGACGAGTGCTTCTACACGCTTATCTTGTTCGGAAGGACTTTCCCTGTTTTGCTGCACCACTCAGTATTAACTCCTTGAGATTGGGGAA
This sequence comes from uncultured Gammaproteobacteria bacterium, assembly GCA_963803015.1. Lineage (GTDB taxonomy): Bacteria > Pseudomonadota > Gammaproteobacteria > Berkiellales > Berkiellaceae > Berkiella. The sequence continues at coordinate 731,962 of CAWDKV010000003.1, forward strand.
ATGATACTTGTTGAAATAATATCTCGGTTAATTGTAAAATTCAATGAATAATCAAATGTATCAAAGCTAAAGTTGTATCAAGTGCCCACTTTAGCAACCATAAGGCCACCGTGAATGAATAACGACTTATCAGCTAAAGACATAGTCCTGTTTATTTACAAAGCGCTACTTCCTTTTCGAAGATCCATTATTATTATGTACTTAGTGGCTATTGCCTGGGCAATCGATCTTTCTTTGCGGCCCTATGTCTTAAAAATAATTGTTGACCGCATTTCACAACCCTTAAATCAGAATGTTTTCAACACAGTAGGTTTTCCGGTCGCCATATACTTCGCAATGACCTTTATTTATCTAACCTTATTTAGAATTTATGGGTATGTTATTGAAGTAAAGATGATCCCTAATTTACGTCGCAATATCGCTAATCTCAGTTTTAGTTCTTTGTTGAAACAAAGCTACGCCTATTATCAGAGCAATTTTGCAGGGAGCTTAACCAACAAGGTTAACGATTTAACCACGAGTATTCCTGAAATCGTCCAAATTGCGCTTGATCGTTTTTTCAGTCATGCCTTGGCGCTTATTATTGCCATTTTCACCTTATGGCACGTCAATTCTATATTTGCTTTTGGCATGCTTAGTTGGTCGATTGCCTTTATTATTGGATCACTCTTAGTTTCAAAAAAGATCACGCATTTAGCAGATGTTTGGTCTGAATGTGGCTCTACTATTACGGGGAAAATGGTCGACAGTTTATCTAATCTCCTGTCAGTGCGATTGTTCGCAAGAGAAGGACGGGAGCGTACTTCGCTGAATGCAACCTTTGATAAAGCCGTTAATGCTGAACAAAAACTTCAGAAAGCTTATTTTTGGATATGGTTTTGTTATGGTTACTCATTTGTGATGGTTCAAGGCATAAGCCTTTATTTTCTATTAAAAGGACGGCAAGAGGGATGGATCACAGTAGGTGACTTTGTCGTTGTCTTAAGTATTAACTTTGCCATTGCTGATTTTTTATGGCAGTTGACGAAAGATTTCTCACAATTTTCCAAATTGTGGGGAACTATCACCCAGGCATTGAGAACCACACAGGTCAGGCCTGACATTGAAGACAAATCGGATGCCAAGACGCTGCAAGCGAGTCAGGGTCTTATCGTCTTCGACAACGTGCAGTTTAATTACAAAAATACCCAAGTGCTTTTTCAAAATAAATCAATCATCATTGGCTCGGGACAGAAAGTAGGGCTGGTCGGTTATTCAGGAGGTGGGAAATCCACATTTGTTAATTTAATTCTAAGACTTTATGACGTGACCGAAGGGCGAATTTTAATTGATGGACAAGATATTCGTGATGTGACACAAGACTCTCTACGAGAGAATATAGCGACGATCCCACAAGATCCCTCACTCTTTCACCGGTCAATTATGGAAAATATCCGTTATGGATCCATCGACGCGAGTGATGAAGACGTGATTATGGCAGCCAAACGTGCTCACGCCCATGATTTTATTATGAAACTTCCCTACGGCTATGCTTCTCTGGTTGGAGAGCGTGGCGTCAAGCTCTCTGGAGGGCAACGTCAAAGAGTAGCAATTGCCAGAGCCATTTTGAAAAACGCCCCCATATTGATCCTAGATGAGGCAACCTCACAGCTCGATTCTATTACCGAAAGTGATATACAAGATAGTTTATTAGCATTGATACAAAAAGGATCGTCAGCGCAGACTCATGATACACTTCATGCGAAAACTGTGATCGTGATTGCGCATCGTTTATCAACACTTTTGCACATGGATAGGATTCTAGTATTTGAAAATGGCAAAATTGTAGAGGATGGATCGCATCCTGCGTTATTGGCAAAAAATGGTCTTTATAAGAGTTTCTGGGATGCTCAAGTGGGAGGTTTTTTACAAACCTAAATTTGTCTCTATGATTTGTTTACTAAATTCGAGAGAAAATACCCTGAGAAACTATTGACGATACTGATGAAAGCTAATCCTGTAACTTCGGAAGGATTGCGGGTAGACAATACTGGAAGTGCACAAGTGAGCCCCATCATGCTGCTAATCCCAATAGCAGAATAAGCGTCATAACCTTTATCTGCCAAAGCATAGCTACAGAAAAAGCTAATATGTTTACCGGCACTCACTTCGGACATTTGGGTTAAATCAAGTTCTCTCATATTTCCCTATTTATTTGTCAAAATAATTGACTGCAGAATATAGCAGCATAACTTTGAAGTCAAGGCCTTAACGCCGATCGAAATATATGCTGGTTTAATCAGGTGATTTTTATATCTCAGAGGCATGCTACCTGCTTATATCCTATATAGAAGTGATAGCTGTGTAAGTACTAACACTGCTCATTAAATCAGGCGGAAATACACATTTACAGAAATTGTTCTATATTTTAGAGATGTTTGTCTAAATAAACTATTCAGGAGAGTGATAAATGTCTTCTAATTTCTGGCGTTTGAGTAAAAAACTGACAAGTGCTATCGCACTATTTGGGATGGCTTTATCAGTAGCCGCTCAATCAGATACAACTACCACAACAACAACTACGACTACTAAAACCAAACAACCTAACATTATTGTGATTATGGGAGATGATATTGGCTGGTTTAATATCGGCGCTTATCACCAAGGAATAATGTCAGGAAAAACCCCAAACCTAGACAAACTTGCAGCAGAAGGAATGCGTTTTACAGATTATTATGCTGAAGCGAGCTGCACAGCAGGCCGCGCTAACTTTATTACCGGTGAATTGCCAATCCGAACCGGGCTTACCACTGTTGGTCAAGCAGGAGCGGATGTCGGGATCCCTGACAGAGCCCCCACCATTGCGACTGCTCTTAAATCCATGGGTTATGCTACCGGACAATTTGGTAAAAACCATCTTGGCGATTTGAATAAATACTTACCCTGCCAGCACGGGTTTGACAAGTTTTTTGGATACCTCTATCACTTAGATGCGATGTCTGATCCCTATTGGTATTCTTACCCTAAAGATCCAAAATTCCGTGATAAATATGGCCCACGAAATATGGTGCAATGCGAAGCAACTACTGTCGATGATGCGACTGAAATGCCACGCTGGGGTAAAATTGGTAAGCAAAAAATTTCCGATCAAGGACCACTCGATCCTAAACGGATGGAGACAGTGGATGATGAAATTTTAGCCAAAACCTTACAGTTCATGGATAAAGCGCAAAAAGATAATAAACCTTTCTTTGTGTGGCTCAATCCAACCCGGATGCACGTATTTACCTTTCTTTCTGATAAATACAAAGCGATGAAGAACTCTGATACCAATTATGGTACAGAAGAAGCAGGTATGGTCCAATTAGATGATATCGTCGGTTCTGTCATGAAATATCTCAAAGACAAAGGCCTAGATGAAAACACCATTGTTGTTTTCACAACCGATAACGGTGCAGAAGTCTTCACCTGGCCTGATGGCGGGATGACACCCTTTAAATATGGTAAAGGAACAATCTATGAAGGAGGCTTCAGAGTTCCTGCTCTTGTTCGCTGGCCAGGTAAGGTCCCTGCTGGTAAAATCCAAAATGGGTTATTCTCAGGTCTGGATTGGTTCCCTACATTGGTTGCATTGGCAGGAAATACAAACATTACAGACGAACTCTTAAAAGGCAAAACAATGGGTGATCGTGACTATAAAGTTCACCTTGATGGTTATAACCAAACCGATCTCCTTTTGGGTAAAGGTCCTTCTAAACGGCATGAGATTTTTTACTTTGCTGAAGCACGTTTAGGAGCTGTTCGGATTGATGATTTTAAATTCCGTTTCATCGATCAACCAGATGGTTGGCCAGGTCCTAAATTGGCAATCAATATGCCAACGATTACTAATATACGTCAAGATCCTTTCGAGCGTACGCAAGAAATGAATCTGACAGTAGGTGCGCCAGGATACTTTGATCAATTCTTGGCTCGTGAGTTCTGGCGCTTCGTGTTTGTCCAACAGCAAGTGAAAAGGCTTGTTGAGACTGCCGTTTTGTACCCGCCTATGCAAAAACCTGCTTCTTTTAATTTAGAAGCAATCAAAGCACAGGTAGATCAGGCGATTAGCGCTCATTCAGGTCAATAACGAGAGATAATAAAAACGCCCTCTGTATCACTACGGAGGGCGTTTTGTTTTACAAGCCCTTATCACTAAATTTAGATCTACTTCTTGAATGCTCTGCTTTACTACTCCAACTTCATCTGATCAGTGCTGTGTAAGTGCACGAATATTTTTACATATGGTTTTTAATGTAATAATATGACCATTCACTGAAGAGAAAAGAGAGTATGAATGTCTAGACAAGTTTTGACACTGTTGATGGTCGTTTTTTTTGCATTTGTTGGGTTATCTTTGCCTTATCCTATATTTGCGGTTCTTTTCTTGCATTCGGATTCAACATTTATCAATAACAGTAGTTTAGCCTTTGACTATCGTCATGTTCTATTAGGTTTTACTTTAGCAGCTTATCCTTTAGCACAATTTTTTGGATCCCCTATTTTGGGGAGCTTGTCAGATAGATATGGTAGAAAAAAACTATTGATTCTAACTATTCTGGGTACAGGATTGGGTTATTTGCTCTCAGGATTAGCAATAACCAATAACGCGATAGCTCTTTTGATATTGAGCCGAATGTTAACTGGATTTTTAGAGGGTAACTTAGGTATAGCTCAAGCTAGTATTTTAGATATGAAAATGGATAAATATAAAGGTTTAGGTGCTGTATCAGCCCTTTCCTCTTTAGGTTATCTTGTAGGACCTTTATTAGGCGGGTTTTTATGCGACAATACGCTCAATAGTGGGTTTAATACAGCCCTTCCTTTTTTTGTTGGCTGCGGTATGGCAGTTTTGCTTAGTTTCTTTGTTGTTATCTGGTTTCAAGAAACCAACAAAAAGCCTGATGTTAAAACACTTTCTTTGCTTTCTGAGTTTAATGTCTTCAAAAAAATAAAAAACATATACCGCAAGCCTGTTTTAAGAAATGCTTTTCTATTTATGATTTTTCTATCTTTAAGTATTGATTGTTATTATGAGTTTTATCCTGCCTTCCTAGTAGAAGAATGGCAGATGACACCCAAACTTATAGGAATATATTCAGTCTTGCTCAGTCTTGCTTTAAGCATTGGCTCTTTTCTCATTCCTCAATATTTGAAAAGAAAAAGCGATCCTTTAATTTATCGCAGACATTTGCTTTTTATTTTTATCTTATCATTAACTTCATTGCTTTTTGCTACAACTAATTTAACCTTGAATGTACATTTTTTTATTGTTGGTCTAAGTTACGCGGCGCTCAACACCATTCAATCTGTTGCCATTTCTGATCAGGCTAGTGAAAATGAACAAGGGGAGATGATGGGGTTGCAGTGGGGTTTGAGAATGTTGGGGGATAGCTTGCTTTGTATAGTGGGGTCGCTTTTATTATCGCTCTCCCACACTTTTCCTATAATATTGGCAATTTTATTTTCTCTCGCCAGCACTTTTATTTTTTTGCCGCGGTTCGGGAAAAAAGTCCTAACATAATGTAAGACCAGCCTATCAATAGAATATCAATTCCGACAAACAAACCAATAACGTATAGGCCAGAAGATGGCCATTGCGCCAATATTAACACGCCTAAAATGGTTGTAATGATTCCACTAAGTAAAATCCAGCCCCATCTCGGTAGTTTGGCATATAAAGAAAAAATGATACGATAAATGCCAACCGCGATAAAGAATATCCCTAATAATAAAGTCAAAGAAATCGCACTTTGTAAGGGGGTAACTAGTAACATCACACCAGCAATGAAATAGAGAATACTGAGTAACAAATGACCAAAAAAGCTTATTCCTTTATGTAGCCAAAATTTGAAGGTATTGATTAACATAAAAACGCTGGCAACACAGAAAACAATACCTAAAAAAATGACAGAGGCAAGTGTTGTAAAAACAGAAGCATAAATAGCCCCAGTTCCTAATAAAACCAAGCAAAGACCCCAGAACACAAACCAACCCCAGTGTTTAGCGAGAATGTCTGTATAATCTCTGCCTTGTATCATAATCTTCATTTTATTACTCCATCTTATTCAAAAAGACTGCATATTTATACAATCCCCATCTTAAAATGACGGTTCATTCTAAAATATATCGACATCGATAGACATAACTTGAGGGCTAACGGTGCTGGAGGAATGTTATTTACTATACTAATCAAATATTCGTAGAGCATTAAAATAGACGCTATTTGCATGAAAAGTAAAAAATATGGCACTTCAATCAAGGGGATCAGAATTTTAGAAGATTCTAGCCTTAATAAAAGTACAGCTTTTACTCATGAAGAACGAGAAAAGCTACGTATTTCAGGATTACTTCCTGACGCGGTAGATACAATTGAACTGCAACGGATGCGCGTATTAGAACATCTTGCCTTTAAAACAACAAATCTAGAAAAATATATTTACTTAATTAGTTTACTTGACAGAGATGAACTGCTTTTTTATAACGTCGTGATGTCTGACCCAGAACAATTTATTCCTATTTTATATGTTCCTACGGTAGCCGAAGCTTGTTTAAAATTTGGTCATATCTATCGTCGACCTAGAGGAATGTATATCTCTTTGCGCTATAAAGGACAAATTGAAAAAATTCTTCAGAATTGGCCTTATAAGGATATCCAATTCATTTGCGTGACCACAGGGGGGCGTATTTTAGGCTTTGGAGATTTGGGGGCCAATGGCATGGCTATTTCCATTGGTAAATTGCAATTATATACGACTTGCGCGGGGATCCCGCCTCAACATTTACTCCCTCTTTTACTCGATTGTGGTACTGACAATGAAGAATTGTTAAATGATCCACTCTATTTAGGATTACGCCAAAAACGGCCGACAGAGGCTGAGATGGATGACTTTGTTGAAGAATTCATTCAAGCAACCCAAAAAGTTTTTCCTAATTGCTGCATTCATTTTGAAGATTGGAAAGGAACAGACGCGATTAAATATTTAGCAAAATATCGCGATAAAATCTGTTGCTACAACGATGATATGCAAGGCTCAGCGAGTATAGTTCTCTCTGGTTTAATAACAGCTTTAAAAGTAAAAAAGCAAAAAATATCAGAGCAGAGAATATTTTTTCTTGGCGCTGGTTCAACGGGACTTGGAATAGCAGATTTTCTTGTTTCAGCAATGATGATGATGGATGGAATATCAGAGCAAGAGGCAGAATCTTGCATCACTTTATTTGATGTTAATGGATTAATTGAACTGACACGAATGGATTTATCACCTTCACAAAGTAAATATGCTAAACATCATCCGCCAATAAAAAATTTGTTGGAAGCTATTAAGATTTTTAAACCCACTATTTTAATCGGAGCGAGTACACAAGGAAAAGCATTTACCCAGCAAGTTATTGAAGAAATGACGAAACTAAATGAGCGTCCGATTATATTTGCTTTGTCTAATCCTACTGATAGGGCCGAATGCAGCGCCGAAGAAGCCTATACTTGGTCTAAGGGACGCGCTTTGTATGCAGCCGGAGTGCAATTTCCAAATGTCATAGTGGGAAATAAAATGTTCTATCCCACACAAGCTAATAATTTTTATATTTTCCCGGCGGTAAGTCTCGCTGTCTTTGCAACGCGTCCACAATATATAACAGATGAATTTTTTATAACAGCGGCGATTGCAACGGCAGATCAGGTCAGTGCTAAGGAGCGTGAGCTGGGGATGCTCTTTCCCTCGCAAAGCAATATTATGAATATAGAAGTGACAACAGCCACCAAGGTTGCAGAAATGATTTTTGAGAATCACTTAGCGACAGTGAAGAGACCTAAAGACATTAAAAGCTGGATCCAGGGATTATTGTATAAACCAGAGTACCCTAAAATATGAATTTGGATAATAAACCTAAAGTCTCTCTCAAAGATATTTATAAAATACTATCTCCATGGTGGCGCTCAAGCGAAAAATATGTTGCTGTAGCTGGATTTGGTGTGCTTCTTATTCTTGGCATTTTGAGTGTTTACATATCCGTTCGAATGAATGTCTGGAATCGTGATATATTTGACAGCATTGAACAAAAAAAAATGGCAGCTTTTATACATTTTCTTATATTGTTTGTGCCATTGCTTCTTTGCTCTGTTATCCGGTTTTGTATCAGTGAATATTTACGCTCTTGGCTCAAATGGCGGTGGCGCCGTTGGTATACCGAAAAAATATCGCACCAATGGCTGCAATCAGGTGCTTATTATGCCCTACAGCTAGGGAAGGAAACCTCAGATAACCCCGATCAGAGAATAACAGCAGATATTAATACAATTTGTTATTTTTCTTTGGATTTAGCTTTATCCTTGTTTCGAGAAGTTATTAATCTTTTTACATTTGCCTCAATTTTGTGGGGATTATGTCATTCATTTAAATTTACTTTCTTTCATCAAACCTTTACTTTCCCTGGTTTTTTAGTGTGGATAGCTTTGCTGTATGCAGCTACCGCCACAGTAATTACATTCAAGATCGGACGGCCCTTAATTCGCTTAAATTATTTCCAAGAAAAGCTTGAGGCAAATCTGCGTTATAAGCTGATGCGCATTAAAGAGCGCAGAGAAGAGATATCACAATTAAAAGGGGAGCCGATTGAAGAAAATCAATTTATTAATGCCTTTGATGACTTGAAAATAAATTATTATCAGATTATTAAACGATCTATTTATCTCAATGCTTTTCAAGGAACCTATCAAAATGTAGACACGCTTGTTCCCATTATCTTAGTCACACCGCAATTCATGTTAGGTATTATCACTTTTGGTGTGCTGATGCAAATTGCTAATATTTTTTCTCAAGTGCAAAGTTCCATGTCTGTCTTGGCAAGCTCTTATCAAGGCATTGCGGAATGGCTGGCGGCACTCTATCGGATAAAATCCTTTCAAGAAGGTATAGATGCGACAGCAAATGCCAAAAAGATTTTCAATCCAGAAGGCGACAATTTAAGATTAAAAGATATCAAAATTTATTCTCCACAAGAAGACTTAATTATTCACATCCCAAGCGTTGAGTTAAATCCAGGACAAAAAATTATTTTGACAGGGCACTCTGGTATAGGAAAAAGCTCACTTGTACGCATGCTTTCAGGAAACTATAGATATTACACAGGCGAATTAAGCTATCCTAAAGATCCACTATTTATTTTACCGCAACGACCCTATATGCCCATAGGCAGTTTAAAACAAGTCATCAGCTATCCATCGAAGGAAGATAGTTTTTCAGTAGATAGAATTTTAGATGTAATGATTGCCTGTAAACTTCCCCATTTGTGCAAACATTTAAACAATCATGAAGATTGGCAAGAAAGACTATCCATAGGGGAACAGCAAAGAATTGGATTTGCACGCGCTTTACTACATGAACCAAAATGGTTATTGATGGATGAGCCTTTTGCTAATTTAAATGAACATTTAGGAAAAGAATTGGGAGGATTAGTAGTCTCAAAATTACCTGATTCAGCCATGCTTATCATATCACATCAATTATATTGTTCTGATTTATTTGATGAAGTTATCCATTTTTCATTGTCAGGATCAGAACATAAAAGACCAAATGATGGTTTGCATTTGATCTCAAATCATGAACCTGATGTTCTCTAATGACATGCTATGACGAAGGTTTTGTTTTTTTAATACTCAATGAAGTGGGTGGTTGAACTTGAGACGTTGAGATTTGACAGCTATTTGGCAAAGCGGCAGGTTTTGCTTGTAAGCTTTTTTCAAGTTTTGCTAAGAAATTATCAGTTTCCAGCCTATCACGAGATGGCAGAATTGGAGAGAGATTGACGCGAGATGTGGGTACTGGTGAGGGTTGAGATTCACTTCTGATTGGGCCTTTGTTTAATTCTCTTAACAGTGGATTAGCCAGCCGTTTTGGTACAGGTGGCGGCGTATCTGTCGTTTGAGTCGAAGAAAATGGTATTGGCAATGGCCGTCCAGCACTTTTAGTCTTCGGTTGGGTAATATTTGGTGTGGCACTCACAACTGGAAGTGGCGGCAATGGCCGCCCAGAACCTTTTTTAGTTGGTTGTATGCTGCTTGGTGTTGTTACGCTAGTTTGGGGGGTGGGTGGCAACTCATATGTTGGAAACGGAACATTGCGTTTAGGAGCTGTAACTGTGGATGATGGTGGTTGAGAATTTTTTTGCTGAGAAGATGGGGCACCAACTGTTATCTGTTTTTGTTGTTTACTTGAAACAGATAATTTAATCCATTTTTTAATTTTTTCTCTTAAAGGTTTTTTTTCTTTTGCTACAACATTCAATTGAGTTTTTGGCGCAAGATCATGTAACTGACGATATATTGCAAACTTCTTTTCATCTTTATCCTCTGGGTTTATATACCTAGTTGTAGGCAATAACTGCGTTCTTATTGGTTTGTCAGAATCACTAATAATAGTTCTGATTGTTTTTTTAAGTTCATCCATTTTATCGTATAATTTGGATATTTTATCAGATGTCATCGGTTTTTGTGATTTAAGAAGCTCGATTTCTAGAATAATTTTTTTAGCATCTTCACATGAATTCTCTTTTCCCGGTATGAGACAAATTTTTCGTATATGATCTCTTAGTTGAGTAGTGGCGATATCAATATCATAAAGTGATTTTTCCGCATAAACCTTTGCCATTATATCATTCACTTTTTCTGTGTAAGTGCTTGAGTTTTTATTTAGCGCTTTTAATTGCTTTTGCAGACTTTCCATCTTCATTTTATGTTCTTTCGTCGGTGAATCTTTTGAATCCAGTCCATTTACATAATTATTTAGTCTTCTGTTAAATAACTTTGCCTTGTAAATAACTTCAGAATGATGGCAACTATTTAATCTCTTTTCTATTTGGCTTAAATCATTTTTTAAGTTTGGATGTTCGTTTTTAATTTGATTAATATGTTCGATAATTGATTTAGCATTAGTTGTGTTTTCCAGTGGGATATTATTTTTCTTTAACAAATCATGATATTTTTTTATAATCTCGAGTTCTTTTAAAGCTAAGGCGCAGTTTATTCGTTGATTTGGATCTAAATGAATTAATTTGCGAACAACGCTGTTCATTTCTTTTTCTATAACATTCTGCTTGCTAGTGACTTCAGCCTTATCGCTCAATACATCATAAAAACAACCTAATACGACGCTATAAGATTTATCGCTAGGAAGTGGCAGTGATGTGTAATGAGATCTCCAGTTGGGGTCCATTTCTGTTAAATGTCTCTTTGTAAATATTTCAGCAAGAGAAATACCCAAAGAAAAAGCCATACTGTTTTCAGAATGCACTTGTATATCTACGCCAAAAGAGCCAGATCCTAGCTCTTGAGCTGTGTACCTTCCTGTACCCAGGCGTTGTCCTTCGTTTTTGAATTCACCTTTATTATTTAGTTTTACAGCACCGCCAAAATCAATTAGCATGACCTCCACTTTTCCATCATCAAGATTAGCCATGATATTTTTAGGCTTTAAATCTCTGTGCACTATATTTTTTTGGGGTAACTTGCCCGTAGCTTTGACAACTTTTAGCGCAAGCTCAAGTCTTTGGGGTAACTCTAATTTGTTAACGCCTTTGTTATTTCCTGTTTCATGTACCATCGCTTCATTTAAATCTTTCCCAGGACCTAATTTCATAGCTGTCACAATGGTTATAGTGTTGTGTTCTTTAGTTTCAATTCGGGCACTTCCTTTGAATACACCGGGTTGTGTTTTTAGAGCTTCTTGCTCCATTGCAATGGATTCAATTTTATATTCATGTTCTTTAGCAAAAGTTTCAAATTTAGCCGCACACCAAGAACCATTTTCCAAAGATTGTGCCGCAACTACGACGCCATCTGCGCCAATTCCAAGAGGATAAATACCATTGCTCTTCTTTCTTTCTGCTATATCGGTTCGTAGTTCGCTGGGATTTTCTACTAACAAATCACTAGGCTTGGCAAATAACACTAAGAGTTTATTTTCTGCAGTTTTTAAAACAGGAAAGGGAATGTCCCCTTCGCCCGTGTACAAAGTTTCAGCTGGGTTGTTTTTGAAATATTCTTTTGCTTTTTTAATTTGAGTTGAATTTAATAATTTGCCATGTTGAAGATGACGTTCATGTACTATTTTTGGAGGAGCCATATTTGCCGCCATGATATATTGTCTAATAAACCTTTGAGCCGGAAAATGTCAAAAAAGTTCAATATTAAACGATTGTTGTATCTGCAAAGTTGTTGTTAATATAAAACTTTGAACCATTTCATTCTTTTTTATGCCAATATGACAACACTCCTATTCAATAGAGGATGGCTGAATGGTTAGTAAAAGAGAAAAAAATAAAGTTAATATCAGTGCAATTACTTGGAATATGGGTAACCGTGCAGCCTCAAAAAAAGTTATTGCTGATTTACTTCCGCAATTGTTACCTACCAAGGGCAGTAGGCCAGAGGTAATAGTCGTGGCAACTCAAGAAGAAATGGCTCCCACCGGAGCGCGATTGCAAGATTTGCTATTAGAGGAGTTGAATAAAGATCTGATGCCGGATCAACAATATGAAATAGTGCAAACTAAAGAACCTCAGTTTCATACCACGATGGCGGGCTCTAATCAAAAAATGTTTACCCTAGCACAATCATTGTTAACCTCAGATAACCGTGTGAGTTCGGCAATTTTGGTAAAAAAACCATTGTCATTAGATGGTGCAGTGGCGCAAATAGACTATGAACAAGGAAAAGAAAGGGGTAACAAATCAGTTATTACAATAAAAGGGAAATTAACCTTTACTGACAAATCTTCTGTTGACTTATCAGTGTCGGCAGGGCACTGGGATTCCAAAAGTGAAACAAAACGCCGAGAACATGCTAATAAATTTCTAACAAAGAATGGGATTAAATCCTCAAAACTAAAAACATTTGATCAAATATACAAAGACGCAAGTACTTTAAACTTACTTCTTGGTGATTTTAATGAACGAGATTATTTGATGAAAAGTGGCACAGCAACAGATGAAATGAGGCATACCGTTTATCCCTCTTACGGTTATGATGTCGTATTGCGACCCAGGCAGTTATTGGGAGACAAAAAACTGCATGGTACCTATGGCTATCAATTTGAAGACAATGATTGGCAAGCTCAACAATTAACAAATGTTCCCGATACAAGAAAGCGGGCACATGTGGCAAAAGGTGGCTATTTGGATCGGGTTGCTTATTCTTCTGGATTGTCAGTATTGACTAAAAATTATGGCGTGAAGCTCGATAAGCGTTTTTTTAAATTAAATAGTGATAAAAAATGGTGTTATCATCATTCTGATCATACGCCTGTCATTCGCAATCTAGAGGTTGAAATGCCTGCCTTGAACAAGAAAGAAATAATAGTTAGCGCTTATATCAAAAGATGTCTTCCTGATTTTTCAGATGACTGTTCAAACTTTATTTTTTTGCTTACCAATGCAGAGGATCTAAATCAATTAAGAGATAGAGCGACTGAGCTAATGCCTCATGATTCAACTCTTGAACCTGTACAGTTTTTAAAACAACTCGCTAATGTCGAACAAGATAATTTTGAATCTATTCTAAAAGGGTTAGAAGAGAAGCAAGCTCAAAAGGAAAAATTATTTCATTTGGTTTTAAAATTGACTGCTGTAATTGATATGGCTGGGAAAAACAAAGATACACAATTATTAGAAGATATCTTTAACACTATGGAAAAATGCAATGCATTACGAAACGCTTCACTAGAAATGATGAGTCAAAGTGTAGCGATATTCTCTGATGTTAAAAAAATGCAATTTATGAAAATAGCTGATGAATTAATTGATTTGTTTTATTTGCAAGAGTTAAATCGTTTGGCGGGTGGGGAAAATTTTTTATCACATAAATTTGTCGAGGTGCAAAATAAAATGGATCAATTTATTGCAGAGAATCCTTTTATTGTGGATAAATTTTCCAAACTCAAAGATGAATATATCACTTTCATTCATGTAGTTAATCCTAGTTTGAAGTAGTCTTTTATAGCAGATTGTATTTGCACATATTGAGTGGCCACGAAAAAGTTCCATATATATATTTAAAATTATTATGCATAGATGATAGAAAAGAGCCTAAAATCACAGTAGTAGTTTAGTTTTACTTACTAAATAAGGATGCAAACTATGATGACGCAAACAGAGACAAAATGTTATAAAAGCTTTTCTTGGAAAGCAGTAATAGTAGGGGCCTTTGTGGCCTTTGGTTTACTCTTTCTCTTTAATCTTCTAACCGTAGGCGGAGGTCTTTCTGCTTACACCAAAACAGAAGGAGGACTAGAAAACTTAGTAGGCATTGCCTATCTTTGGACTTTGGTCGGTAATTTTTTGATGCTATTTATTGCAGGCGCTGTGACAAGTACTGTGTTAACGCACAGGCACCTACACCTAGATCATTATGATGGCTGTGATAGCGTATTACATGGTTTTGTTATGTGGGTGGTGTATCTTCTTTTAAGTCTCGCTTTCCTTTCTCATGTTTCTAGCAGCGCTATCCCTCAAAATTTTGGAAGTGTGGCGAGTGTCTCTAAAGAAAATAAAGACACTGTTGCAGCAAGTGTTACGGCAAAAGCAGCTGTCAGAGCTGATAGAATCAGTAATAACGTGGTCACTCCCGGCGATAATAAAGCGCAGGATAATGCCGTTATCCCTGCTAAAGAACGAGCAGAAGCGCACCAAATTGGTCTTGCTACCTTAGCAGCCTTTTTTGTGTTCTTTGTGGAAGTAATTGGTGCTACTTTCGGTGCGTATTGCGCAAGAGACGTATGCTTCAGAGAATGCCGTAAAGAAGTTTACGTTAAAAAAGAAGTTGAGATTAAAAAAGTATAATTAACCAATTAAATAATAGGTGGTGATATATGTTGTACTGGGCTGTCATGTTTTTCATTATCGCGGTAATCGCGGGTGTTCTTGGATTTGGCGGGATAGCAGTTGCAGCATCGCAAATTGCACAGGTGCTATTCACCTTGTTTGTTGTGTTGTTTCTTTTATCTCTATTTTACATGTTGGTTGCCGGTAGAGGTCCAAGACCGCCCTTGTAAAAGGGTCGAATGAAGGAGGCAATATGTTTAAATATTTTGTGGCTTGGTTGCTTGGAGTTCCGTTTTTTATCTTGTTTTTGATATGGATATTCTCTCACATGTAAAAGTTAAGGAAACGATAGCCATAGATAAAAAATAGATATGCCAAGTATGTTAAAAATGAAGAAACACCTTGATAGGTGTTTCTTCATTTAAAGATAAAGGGGAACGGCCATGAGTTCTCACTTTTTCGCTACCGCTACTAAGCGTGATACCAATACTGCTAAATAAAATATCCCTGTAATTTCTTCTATTACCACAATGCTTTTGGCAATAAAGGTCTTTGGTAAAATATCTCCAAATCCTACCGTGGTTAAAGTTGTAAAGCTAAAATAAGCAAGATTAAAAGACTGTTCTATCTGAGATTTAATGTTGGTGGCATCGAAGTGAAAAGATCCAGGGTAATGCAATTCAATAAAGTTATAAATTCCTGCAAATAACAAGCCTATCATAATATAAACACAAAGCGCACCCAAAATAACATCACTGGTGACTCTGTCTTTATGAGTAATGTCATTTAAGAAAACGCTTATGTTAAGAGCATAAAATATCAGGAGTAAGACCGTGCGTGTGATCTGTAAAAAGGTGGTAGGATAAAACAATATGATAGGTGAAAGGATGATGAGAGACGTTCCAAGAATAAAATTAATTCTGAATAAGGTGGCGTGATGTTGTATCAGATAGGCGATATTTAAGAGTGATAAAATAAGAAACGCATGAATGACTGAAATAGCAAAATTATTTTCAAAAGTAAAAGGGTAGATCACAAAAACACCCCCCAAACAAAAAAACAGGAAAAGATATTTTCGCGTTATAATTATTCTGATTTGATGATTGGTGAACATTTAGGATTTTTCTCTAATGTTAAAAAAAGCAGCATAAAATACAGGAACAATGATCATAGTTAAAATGGTGGCAAATAGCAGCCCTGACATAATGGTAACAGCCATACCCACAAAAAAGACATCTTGTAATAAGGGGATCATACCTAATATCGTTGTAAAAGCCGCCATGCACACGGGACGCAGCCGGCTAACAGATGCCTCTATTATGGCTTTAAACTTATCCTTACCGCTTTGAATCTGGATATCAATTTCGTCAATCAATACAATGGTGTTTTTGATAAGCATACCAATCAAGCTCAAAAAGCCTAGCAAAGCCATAAAACCAAATGATTGCCTGGTGATAAGTAGACCAAAGCTTACGCCAATAATAGCCAATGGCACAGTAAGCCAGATAATTAAGGGTTGGCGGATTGCGTTAAAAAGAGCAATGGTGATTAAAATCATGAGGAGAATAGTAACGGGTATGTTTTTGAGTAAAGCAATTTGAGCTTCATACGAATTTTCATATTCACCGCCCCATTCGAGATGATAACCCAAAGGTAGAATAATGCTTTCAATTTTTGGTTTGAGCTCCGCAAATAGTACACTTGCATTGCCTTTTTGTGGATCAGATTGTGCTGTGATGGTAGACATTTTGTTTCGTCTTTGAATGATAGGATCTTCCCAGCCGGTTTCAAACCCATCGGTCACTTGTCTTAAAGGTACTAACTGTCTCGCACTATCACTCCACAAGTGAATATCTTGAATGCTATCGACGGTTCCGCTTTCTGATAAGGGTGCTCGGCTGATAATGGGGATTAAATCTTTACCTTCGCGATATAAACCAACTTGGGTACCGGTAAAGGCTGTTTTCAAAGCATCGGCCACATCAGTACGTGTTACACCAAGACGACTTGCTTTTGCTTCTGAATAGAGAGGTCTAATCAGATCGACACGTTCTCGCCAATCGTCTCTTACTCCCTTAGTGTTAGAATTTGCCAGCATAATGGTTTTGGCTTGTAGGGAGAGATCTCTCAATGTATCAGGTTTGGGGCCAGTGAATCTCGCTTCAATAGAATAACCACCCCCAGGGCCTAAACGAATTTTCTCTAATTTCGGATTAGCATCTACTAAATTTTGTCGGATCCAATTTTCGATATTGTGCATTAAGCCGTCAATCAACTTATAATTTTCGACTTGTACGAGTAGCAAGCCATAGCTTGAATATTCCTTTTCCGGTGAATAGACAAGCATATATCTTGGCGCACCGCCACCAATAAAGGCCGAGAAAGATTTAACACCAGGCTGAGTAGCAACATATTTCTCAAGAGACTTCATATCTTCTGACGTTTTTCGTATATCAGTCCCTTCAGGCAGCCAGAGATGGACTAAAAACTGTGGACTAGTTGAATCTGGGAAAAAACTACTTTCTAATTTGCTAAAACCAAGTATGCTGGCAATTAATAATGCGCCAACAGCAAATAAGGTTAACTTTCTGTTTTTGATGGCATATTTTAATATTATTTTGTAAGTATTAAATAATATACCTTGATAAGCTTCTTTGGGTGCTTCATTAGAAGGTGGTTTTTTCAAGAAAAGTGTGCAAAGTAAAGGGGTAATTGTGATAGCGATTGCCCAGCTCAATCCTAAAGAAATAAGTAATACTTCAAACAGTGAACGCGTATACTCTCCAGTTGAATCTTGTGAAAGTCCTATTGCAGCAAAGGATAAAATCGCAATCACAGTGGCACCAAAAAGAGGCCAGATTGTTTGAGCAACGACTTCTTTGGCTGCAACCAGTTTATCCATGCCTTGCTGAATGCGAACCAATATACCTTCTGTTACAACAATAGCATTATCAACTAACATACCTAAAGCAATAATTAAAGCGCCAAGTGATATACGTTGCAAATCTATTTTCCATATATACATACAAACAAATGTGGCACAGACGGTTAAAAGTAGAACAATACCAATGAGTATGCCACTTTGAATTCCCATGAAGATCATCAAAACAACAATAACGATAATAAGCGCTTCTATCAAATTGATTAAAAATCCATCTACAGATTTGGAGACTTCATCTGCTTGATAGTAGATATAATCAATTTTTATCCCAGATGGGATCTGATGAGAGAGTTCAGCAAGCTTTTCTTTAATGGCATTACCCATAGTGATAACATTGCCACCAGCGACTGTTGAGAGGCCTAAAGCCAGTGCCGTGTTTTGATTATATCGTAAATGTTTTGTCGGAGGGGTAATATGCTCCCTTGTTATTGTAGCAATATCTTTCAAATATATAATAGATTCAGATTTTTCTGATTTTATTAATAAATCCCCAATCATTTCAACAGAGGTGAACTCGCCAGTGGGATTGATTCGAATATAGTCATTACCTACGCGCACACTGCCTGAATCAATAACAAAATTCTGTTTTGCCAGCAGATCATAGATAGACTTTAAACTAATCCCCAGTTGCGCTAAACGCGCTCTTGACACAGCGACGATAATCTCTTCTTGCTGTATTCCCCACACAGTTGCTTTAGCAACATCCTTTACCAAAAGGAGTTCACGTTTGAGAAAATCAGTTATATCATCGAGCTCTTTTAATGTATATCCTTGACCCGAAATAGCGAGTAATACGCCATAAACATCACCATAGTCATCAACCACAACTGAAGGTAAAGCGTTGGGTGGAAGTTTTTTTTGCGCATCATTTACTTTTCGTCTTAACTCATCCCAAATTTGCGGAAGAGCTTTTTTGTCATATTTCTTTTTAATTTCTACTGTGATGGTCGAGATGCCATTTTTAGATATGGAAGTGACCTTGTCTAATTGCCCCAGTTCCTGGATTGCTGTTTCTAATACTTCTGTTACTTCTTTAGCCACTTCTTGTGGGGTAGCGCCGGGATACTGGGTGATAACAAGGGCTTCTTTAATCGCGAATTCAGGATCTTCCAATCTTCCTAATTTTTGGTAGCAATAAATGCCACCAAAAATAAGGAGTAGGGTTAAAATAAGGGTAAATGTTTTTTTTTGAATGGCAGACTCTGCAATGTTCATGGTCGAGACGTTGCCTTGTCTCGCCATAATTTAATTTTCATTCCTTCCGTTAGAAGGGAGGTTCCTGCAGTAACGATTCTTTCATCACCTTGTAAACCAGACGCGATTTGGATGGCGTTATCTGTTACCATGCCTACTGTTACGATTTTTTTATGCACAATATTTTTTTCTTCATCCACTATCCACACAAAACGATTACCTTTCTCATCTATGGCAACAGCTTCTATAGGGACATTTAAAGTCTCTTGATTTTGATTGGTGGGGGCTTTCATCGCAAAGGTTACTGCCATGCCAGGTAAGAGTGTTAAATCTGCCGGTGTTGGCATGGTAAGAGTGACTTGATAAGTATTAGTAATAGAGTCTGCTTCAGTGGTGATTTCTTTAAATTTCACGCTGAATTTTTTATTGGGAACGGCATTTAATATTACGTAGTACTTTGAACCATCTTTTTGTTCCGCATATTGTTTGGCAAAAATCAGATCTTGTTCTGGTAAATGGACAATAATGTCGACATGTGTAATATCTTGTAGGCTTAGTATTTTTTGTTTTGCTTGAATATTTTGATAATTATCGACGAATGTATTAGCAATGATACCAGTGAAGGGGGCTTTTAACACGGAGTCGGAAAGAGATTTTTCAGCTAAAGAAAGCTTCGCTTGCGATTTTTGATATTCAGATAAAAGCTTATCATAATCTGATTTTGAGATGTGACCTTTTGTGACAAGATTAGAAGCGCGATCAAATTGTGCTTTTGCATTAATATAGACAGCTTTAGCTTCTTTGACATTACTTTCAAAATCTCTAGGATCAAGCTTTGCTAGCATTTGATTTGTAGTGACTTTTTTCCCTTTTTCTATAGGTAATTCTATGATCTGACCTGGTACCTGAAAAGCTAAATCTACTTTTTGATTTGCTGCTATCTTTCCTGGGTAAAGACGCTCAGAGATCTTGGTTTTTCCATTTAGCTGGACTGTTTTAACAAGCTTTTCTTGATTGGGAGTGATATTGGCTGGCTCTGGCTTTTTACAGCTTACGAGAATGAAAAAAGAGATAAAAAAAAGCCAATGTGATTTTTTCCAGTCAATCATATCTAGCTTCATCCTTTAATTTTTGCGTGTAATTCTCTACATTATTGTAAAGTTTTGCTATCAAATCAACTTACAACGTACTATTAATAATAAATAAGTATATTGTCTGCACGAGGAGAGGTGAAAATGATTAAATCAAAAGGGTATGCTACCCATAGTGCTGAATCATTATTAAAGCCATTCGAATTTGAACGACGAGAACCTGGTAAACATGAAGTATTAATTGATATTTTATATTGTGGCGTCTGTCACTCTGATATTCACCAGGCCAGAAATGAATGGGGTAATTCACTCTACCCGATGGTGCCAGGGCATGAAATTGTTGGAAAAATAGTCAAGGTTGGAGATAAGGTCAGTAAATTTAAACCAGGAGATCTGGCTGGGGTAGGATGTCTGGTTGATTCATGTCGAACTTGTTCTAGCTGCAAGAAAGGGTTAGAACAGTATTGCAATGAGGGTTATACGTTGACCTACAATAATTATGAAAAAGATGGTAAAACGCTGGTTTTTGGTGGTTATTCTAATAATATAGTTGTTGATGAAGCCTTCACCCTAAAAATACCGGCAAATTTAGATATTAAAAAAGTGGCCCCCTTATTGTGCGCTGGTATTACAACTTATTCTCCCTTGCGGCATTGGCAGATAAAAGCAGGACAAAAGGTAGGCGTCATTGGTTTGGGTGGATTGGGGCATATGGCCGTTAAATTTGCTCATGCATTTGGCGCCGATGTTGTGGTGTTTACAACTTCACCTAGTAAGGTTGAAGATGCTTTGAGATTAGGCGCTAATGAAGTAGTCATTTCAAAAAATAAAAATGAAATGGAGAAGCATAAAAATTCTTTCGATTTTTTGTTGAACACAGTGGCAGCTGAAATCGATCTGAATCCTTATCTTGAATTACTAAAAGTGGATGGTTCATTAGTTGTTGTTGGCGTACCCTCTAAGCCACCTGTGATACAAACAACGAATTTGATTTTTAGACGACGCAAATTAGGAGGATCCTTGATCGGTGGCTTGCCAGAAACACAAGAAATGTTAGATTTTTGCGGTAAGCATAATATTACTTGCGATGTAGAAATGGTCTCTATTCAGCAGATCAATGAAGCATTTGAGCGTACGATTAAATCCGATGTCAAATATAGATTTGTTATCGATATGAAGTCCTTATAAATATACCTTTCCCAGATGAATTTTCCCTAGCCACGTGCCAGTTGCTCCAGGGATCGGAGCTTGGCGCGTAGTCGACGTGTGCTCGTTAGAGTAAAAATTATCTGCTTTGGGTGTCGGTTGAAGTATATCGTGTGTTGCAGACTCTCATACCAGTCATCGATTATTCTATTTCATACTCCGTGAGATAATACTCAATGACACCTGCTGCACGTGCTTTGGTTATCACTTCGTTTTTACTAGCACATTTTAGTTTTTGTTTAATCCGATTAATATAAACATCAACCGTTTTTGAAGAGAGATTCAATTTTTTGCTCATTTCCGTATTCGAAAATCCTTTGACAAGCATGCTAAAACAGACCGATTCTCTTTCAGAAAGAAGATTAAAAGGATAGTCGATTTTTTTCAAAAAATAATCTAAGCAGGATGAAGCGGTAAGCGCCTTAGGCGCTTTATCATTGAGAATCATCTCTGGTGGAGGAATAATTAATTGGGTTTGTGCCCGCTGAATGAGCTCTTTTGCTTCTTCAAGAAAATACTGTGAAAATCTTTTAAGAAGGTATAAATGATTTAAATAAAAATCATATATTTGATTATTATCGGCATTCGACGCAAATCCAAATACTTCTGTTTTTTCCTTTTGGTGGCAGACAAAATGTATACCATGCTCTATCCCTAAATTTTGAGCAATCTCAATTTGCTGTTTAGGCAAGGTGGAATTCCATAAATGCCATCCATTACTCAAGTGAAAGCCGCAGTGTGGAAATTGGTGTCTATACCATGTTTCTAGGTATTCTAAATTTGTCGTTAGACTAAAACCGGAACTGTCGGGATAATTCACGCCATAATGAAAATAATGTATATCCCCTAATTTGGAGAGCGGAGATAAGATTTCTTTAATAGAATGGGTTTCGGATATGGATAGGTGGTCTTGAGGTATTAACATGCAAGATAGTTTACTCCAGGCTTGATTAATCTAACTGAATCCTATCGTATTAAATATGACATATCAATAGCGACATAAGATATTAACGACAAACGAAGTAATTAGACAAACTAATAAAGGGGTTAATTAGTGTACCTGCAATCATGTTCTGTCGTATTCTCTGAAAACCGAGACTGCGAGTCGGCATGATTAGTGTTTACACTTAAGATCTGAAAGACTCAATCGGTGGATATAAAAAGATGATTGAAATAGCCCCCACAATTATGATCCCCAACTCCGAAGTTAAATTTACTTTTATTCGGGCGCCTGGACCTGGCGGACAAAACGTGAATAAGGTCGCAACTGGGGTACAATTGCGCTTTAATGTGAAAGACTCGCTTTCGCTACCAGAAGCGGTTAAAAGCCGACTGTTAAAGTTACTTGGTAAAAAACTCACCTTGAGTGGAGACTTGATAATTAAGGCTAGCCGTTATCGCACACAAAACCGAAATAAACTTGATGCTATAGAACGTTTACAAGCAATCATTAAACAAGCGGTCACACCCCCCAAAAAGCGCAAAAAGACCAAGCCTTCTCTAGCCTCGAAAGAACGTAGGTTAGAAAAAAAGAAATTGCATAGTAAAATCAAATCGAGTAGGGGCGCAAATCTCGATAAACTATAATGACATTATTATTTGATTAGCAAGGAGAAACAGTGTGGTTTCACAGTTGCAAACAAGTCACTTAATCTGGTGGTTGCCAATCATTACGTTATTGGCGTTTATGCTTCCTATTCATGGGTTAGCTTATAATATTTATATGGCTGCCGGCATTTATATTGTTCCATTTTGTGCGGCTTTTCTCGCCATAGTCTTATATGCTCAGAAACAATGGCATTTTGGGATCATTTTCAGTCTAATTTTTTTGATTTACATTCCCATTTACAATTTAAGTTGCTTTAACATTCTTGAGCATAAGAGTCATTTGTTGGCAGTTATTTTGAATTTTGTGGCTGCGCTAGTCTTTCTGTATCATTGGCGCATTTTCAAATTAAAAAAGTAAGTGAACAGTGTCAGTTCTGTGCTTAAACATTGGGAAATGAATAATGGGCTACTTTCTTTCCATATTGTTATTGATGGTTTCTTTAGGGCTAGCTGTTCTTGGATATGCTATTAGCATAGTTTCAGGTAAAGAAGGATTTGTATTTAGTCAGTTATGGATTTTTTTGGCGATTATCATTTCTTATCTCTTTCTTTTTGCACTTTGGTATTGGTTGAGGAAAAAATTCCCCTTATTATTTATAAAAATTCTTGCAACAATTATTATTTTATTCATTGCGCCGCCCTTTCTTTTTCTACTTTTAATGGGGGGGAGGCTAATTTACCATCATATTCAAGGTGAATTACTTGCCGAAAAAATCGGCGTGACGCATTATCAAGAAACCGCAATTACTTGGCCTGGCATGTCTTATCCGGTGGGGATTCACATAGAGTTTGAGGTGCCGAGCCCCTCACTTTCTAATAGTCATGCCTATTACGGTAATCCTATCATCTGGATGGGACCGCTTGAGGCTGTTCCAGCTAATTCGTATGATAGAAATGCAAACTATCCTTATGCGGTTTTAAGAAGAATTTTTTTAAATAAACAAAATAGAAATCCACTGCCACAGGTTGTTTCACAAGGGGAGGTGAGCAAAATCGTCACTAATCTCTATCCTGGAATAATAGCGTATTTTGAAACGCCTGATGCTTTTTGTACCTATCCTCAGCAGGGAAATGAAAAGAAAAATTATGCTACTGGCTCTAATTTAAATGCATTAATGTTTTGGCAATATGAGCAGAAAAAAGTAGATGTGAGTGTGCCTTTTACCCATTTATTAAGCACATCCAGTCAGTTTGAGGGTAATAGGGAACTGTGGACCAAGATGCATGAACAATTTGAAGATGTGAACTTATTAAAGCAGGGCTATCATCCCTGTACTCTTCAAGCAAGGAAGCACTGCTTTTGTAAATAAATTAGAAAGAGGATGCCAAAGCTCTACGCCGTAATCTTTCGGGCATCAAAGGGGAGCAGGGATGTTCTACTAATTTTTTATTTTCAACATAAATATGTCTGTTAGATATTTGGCTATTCTCTTGCGATTTTTCGTCTGACAAAGAATGATGAGCAATGCAAACGATAGTACTTTCTGGCAGATAGTGTCTGAATAAAAGCACGCATTTTTCTCGCATTTCTTTATCAAGAGCCGAGAAAGATTCATCCATCAGCACGATGAGTGGGTGAGATAAAATACAGCGAATGAGTGCAATCCGCTGCTGTTCACCACCACTTAAAATGGCTGACCAATTTGCTTTGCGATTGGGAGAGTCTATTTGTAAATTGAAAGCTGTTAGTAATTGATCAATTTCCTTTATTTTATCATCAGTCAAGTCAGGGGTTTGTGGGTAAAGAATAGCTTCATAAAGGGAAGCGCATAAAGGGAAAAAGATCTGTTGTGGAATTACGTGCATTTTATCACGTTCAACAGGGAGGACAAGTTTGCCTGATACATAGGGCCAAAGTCCACCTAATACCCGGAAAAAAGTAGTTTTACCGGCTCCGGAGGGACCTTCAATGATTGTGAATGCTCCCTTTTTAAACTCAAGATTTTCTTGAGCGATGATGACACTCCCATCAGGTTTTTTAATAATGAGATCTTTTGCGCCAAACTCCTTTCCGGGCTCAATAGATAAGTCCTTTTGTTTGTTGACCATTTCCGATTCGTGCATTTGATTTTGAAGAAGATCATTTAATTTTTCTGCTAAAAAACCCAGGGTTGTTATTTGTGTAAAATTATCATCTTTCCAGGTGAAACCACTGACTACTCTATAAAAATAGTCGCTTACTATAAATAAATTATCTACAGAAATTGTTTTTGCGATGATTTGCGGAATGTTAAGTAAAGCCCCAGAAAAAAACCGCAATTGAGTATTTATTTCGACAAAAAAAGCAAGGGAAGCATTGAGTTTTGCCAGAAGATTGTTGTAGATTTTTCCTTTTTTTAAGGCCTGAAACAGCGCTTCTTTTTCTTTGTTACTAGCATTCAGGAGCTCAATAGGCTCAGCATATTTTTCAATATGATGGATTCGTGCTTCAATTTCATCAACATGTTGCCTTTGTTTTGCAATAATTTTCTCTAGCTTCTTACCAATCTTGTTGACGCTAAAATTGTAGAATAATGCGTAAACAACGGCAGCAAACATCATATACCCAGGCAAAACAAAAATGCTGGCGCCGATAGAAAATTGTAATGGGATGGATAATTGCCACAATCCATAAATACCGACACAAAATCCAAAAACAGTGTTAAGAAGGTTATTTGTTAAGCTGAATAAATTTTTATTCGCTTCTAAAATATCATGACTTAACTTGGTTGCCACATTTGAGATTTTTTGTTTTTCAAGGAAGTTGGCTCTGTAATATGCTTTAGAAAGAAACCATCTATTTAGAAATGTTTTAGACATGACGTTGTAAAGATGATAGGTCAATTTTTCAGCAATATAAGAGTTGGCAAATGCCGATAAGGTATAAATAAATAGCACGAGTAAATACTGTGCTATCGAATAGAATAGAAGCCTGTAGGTAATCACAGGCAGGTTAAGCACACCAAAAAAATGACTAAAGGAAGTGTTGAGCAGCACTATCAAAAGGGCTTGGCAGATATTGCCAAAAATCAGCAATCCTAACAAAGTCCATTGTTTAATATTTTTTTTAGAGATTGAAAAATAGGGTCTGAATAGACGATATACATTTTGATAAGACATGCCAAAGTGGTTCTTGTTCTATTTTTGCAAGAGACCTAGCATATTTATCTTTCACTAGGTTGTCAATCACCGTTCATAGCAGCGATCTGCTAAAGAGATAGTTTTAAGATTGCTCAACTGACTCTATTAAATGGTAGGATGCCCCATATTTTACTCTTCTCCAACGGGGTATAAAAATGGAAGAATTAAAAAATAAATTGATTGGTCAGTTGTCTAATTATTGGACATTGTTAGTATTGGGTAACATTCTCTATTTAGCAATATATTGGCGGTTTCAGAGAATCCCCACATGGAAAGATCTCTTAAGAGCAATTCCTGCCACGATTATAAATTTTGTCACTTTTTATATTGCACCAACGTTATCTAGAGTGAGTGCGCAGTGGCTCTATAAATTTTGGAATGGTGAGGCACCTTCTTGGCCACCAGATTGGATGCAATATCGTTACAACGAAACAAAATTTTTAGAATATGCAGCAAATTATGGCACTGTGGTTGTTTTAGGATTAGGTTTGAAATTGTCTTTTACGGTAGTAGAGGGTACGGAAAATCTAATTACTAATACGAGTACTGGTCTTTTTAATCTGTTTAAAGGCAAAAAAACAGCGCAACCTGATGAAGAAGAAAGCGAAAGCGAAGATGCTGATCTCAGTCAATCTCAATCTGATGTTCCACCTTTGCCTGCAGCGCCAGGCTCAAGCGCAGCGTCGCCTTCTGCATCTGGATCTTCACCTACACCTGTGCCTGTACGAATAGTTAAGAAGGGATAAGGTCGGTTCAACTCAATTCGTGAAAAGCGCTTTAATTTTGACATAATCAAATTTTCCACTCCCTAACAAAGGCATTTTGGGAATAAATTTAATTATTCTGGGTATGGTGAGCTCGCTGATACCCTTTGTTTGAGCATATTGAATAATGTCTTTTCTATCTGCATCTTCTTGCGTCGTGAGTAAAGCTAATTGTTCGCCCTTTTTTTCATCTGGTAAAGACACAACCGCATGCATACTATTTGGCCATAGTTCATTCAGATAATTTTCAACAAAAGCGAGTGAGACCATTTCACCGCCTACTTTAGCAAAACGTTTTGCGCGACCCAAAATATAAATATAACCCTCATCATCTATTGAAATAATATCTCCTGTATCATACCAGCCCCCAGGGGGAGGCACGATGACGCCAGGGTTATCATAAAACATATAGCCTAACATCACATTAGGGCCACTTAGTACTAAAAGGCTTCCCTCCGATATATCAGGCACAGCTTCAAGTTTGTATTGGATCCCCGGCATAAATTTGCCAACAGAACCGGGCTTGTTGTGCATAGGTGTATTGGTGGAAATAATGGGCGAGGTTTCAGTTGCGCCATAGCCTTCAAAAATTCTAACACCAAATTTATCAGACCACAGTCTGCGATTTTCTTCTTTGAGCTTTTCTGCACCGGCGAAAACATAACGAATACTATAAAAATCATAAGCATGGGCATAACGGGCATAGGCGGCTAAAAAGGTGTTTGTGCCAAATAAAATGGTCGCATGGATATCGTAGCAAATCTCAGGGATAATTCGATAATGCAAAGGAGAGGGGTAAAAGAAAACTTTCATGCCGTATAAAATGGGCAAAAGCGTACCAGCAGTTAGACCAAAAGAATGAAACATCGGTAATGCATTCAATACAATATCTGTAGGCCCAAAATCCACCCGGCTAGACAGTTGGGTTTTATTAGCTTGAATATTCGCGGAAGATAAAACAACTGCTTTTGGAGTGCTTTCTGATCCGGATGTAAATAAAACAACCGCAGCCTTTTGCGCCTGGTTATTATGAGGGAGAAAGCCAAACAGTTTAGGAAAGGTTGCTTTGATAAGTGCAATTATTTTATCTTTTTTAGTGATAGTAAGAGCAATGTCTTCTAAATAAACAATTTTTATGCCTTTCTCTGCAAGAGCTTGAACCATTTCCTCTAATTTGGCGTTTTCGATAAAAGCTTTAGCTGTCACAACCAGTTTAATTTTTGCTGTTTGACAAGCTAAAACAACGCTGAGTGTTCCTGTGGAAAAATTAAGCAAAGCACAGACTCTGTTATAAGCTTGCAAACCAAAAAATGTCATCACACTGATGCAAAGATTAGGAAGGAGTAATCCAACGGTTTCATCTTGAATTGACAACTTCGATAGTTTTTTCCCAAGAACAATGCTGCCGACAATTAACTGCCTATAGTTTAGCGGATCTCTTTTAATATCTTCAGTAATAATGTGTTTAGAACCATGTACGACTTGGGCATCTATGAGAGATTTGAACAAAGTGACATTGGTGTCTTGACCCCAAAATAAGGTGTCTGACATAATGTCGTAAAGTTGTTCACCAATAATATGTCTTCTTTTTCTAGTAGGCATATCTTCATGAGGCTGAATAATTTGAGGTTCAAATAGGGTTAGACTTATTTTAGGAAACCACTTTAGGCGAACCTTGCCACGTAATCGAGAAAAAGGCGTATATTGGGCACCAGATATCAACACCGGCAAAATAGTGGCATCTGCTTTATCTGCAATGAGGGCGGGGCCTTCATATATTTTCATGAGAGCGCCGGTGAGCGTAATACGGCCTTCTGGAAAAATGGCTAATTTTTTATTTTCTTTGACATACTTTACTATTTGTCGCAAGGCTTGTGGCTGCGAGGAATCAATACCGAAAGTATCGACGAATAGTTTAACCGGCCGAATCCACCACTTATTGATATAAGCATTGTCAATAACAAAGGATATTTTGTCAGGTAAAAACGCAGCTAAGAGTAAACCATCTAAAAATGAAGTGTGATTAGGTGCAATCACAACTCTGTCGCCCGCTTTCTCAAAATTATCTAGCCCTTTTACATCGACTCTATAGAGTATATTTAAGATAATTCGTAAAATTGATTTAACCAGAGCGCCCGGAAGCAAGCGTACACTTTGAATTACTGCAATTAAGTTAAGTGCTGCCAAAATAAGGAAAAGTAGAGGAATGCTGCAGCCTATTTTTAATAATCCAATTGTGACTATAGCGGCAAGTGACATAAAAAGTGCATTCAGAATGTTGTTGCTAGCAATGATTCGCGCTTTATGAGATTTCTCCGCTCTATGTTGCAATATGGCATATAAGGGGACAATATAGATCCCACCGGAAATGGCTATTAATAATATATCTATGGTAATTCGCCAATTAATAGATTGATTAAAAAAGACATGAAGTGGCATTAGATTGCTTGCGGAAATATTTTGTGCCGCTGGTGAAGCAAAAAAGAGATCTAAACTAAAAAGTGAAATGCCCAAAGCGGCAAGCGGAACAAACGTAGCCTCAATATGTCCTTTAAGGAGTTTGTTGCAAAGGCTGGCTCCGATTGCAATGCCAATTGAAAAAACGGTCAAAAATAAAACAAAAACATCTTGATTATATCCTAAATAATTTCGAACATAATTCGGAAATTCAGTTAAAAATAAAAATCCCACAGCCCAAAACCAGGAAATTGCTAAAATTGATAAGAAAATATCTTTGTATTTTTTTGAAAAATGAACAACTTGATAGGTTTCTTTTGCTAAATTTAAAGATATTTTCAGATCAGGAACCGCTGGAGCAGACCAAGGAATAAAGCGACTACTATAATATCCCAAAACGGCGACAGCTAAAATCGAGAAGGCAGTAGCTTTGGTTCCCCAGTTTACCAGCAAAATAACACCCAGAATATTACCAAGTAAAATAGCCATAAAAGTAGCAACTTCAATTAAAGCCGTACCCCCCACCAATTCATCTTTCTCTAAAAAACTGGGCAAAATGCTATATTTGATTGGACCGAAAAAAGCAGATTGAGTCCCTTTGAAAAATAACACAACCATCAATAAAAGCACATTTTGCAATAGAAAACCAATTGCGCCTAAAATCATAAATACAATTTCAGCCAACTTGATTGTTCTAATTAAATGAGACTTTTCATATTTATCTGCAAGCGCCCCCGCTTGCGCTGAAAATAAGAACATAGGGACAATAAGTAAGCAAGCGCTTAATGTCACCAGAATTTCTGATTGTGCTTTAAATCTGTCAATGAGAATAAAGGTGATAAGAACGACAATTGCATTTTTAAACAGATTGTCATTAAAGGCACCTAAAAATTGTGTAATAAACAGCGGTAAAAATCGCCGTTCGGTGAGGAGTAAAAGCTGACTTTTATACATAATGGGCTCAGTTAAGATTTTATATTAGGCTTTTTCAAGTTTAGATTGTCTTATTACACTTTGTAATGAAAAACAGCCTAAAATTAATAGATGAAGACAAAATTGAGCAGGCGATGGAAAAAGAACATAAAAACAGGCAAGTCATAAAAGATCAGGTTTTGAAAGTAACGCGTGAGTTATTAGTAGAATTAGATAGAGAAAGGGCACTTCGGATCTTATCACCTGATTCATCCATTCAACGTGACTTAGGTATTGATAGCTTATCCAAAGTAGAGTTATTTCATCGCTTGGAAACGACACTGCAGATAAGGATGTCTGAATCCGTTTTGTCAGAAGCTGAAACAGTGAATGACCTCATCAATGCTATAATGGCAGCTGATACATCTATTCAAATCGTTTCAGGCATGAAAGCATTTGAAATCACCGAATCCCATTATAATTCAGCTACTGCGAGCAACTTGGTTGAAATTTTATATCAACTTGCCCAGAAAGAACCAGAGAGACCACATGTTTATTTGCAAGGGGAAAATGAAGAAGAAACCATTATTACTTATGGTAAATTATTTTCACACGCCAATACTGTTGCTAAACAATTACAGCATTTAGGAATTGTCCTTGGTGACACAGTAGCCATTATGTTGCCAACAAGTGAAGATTTTTTCTATACCTTTTTTGGTATCTTGTTGTTAGGCGCTATACCAGTTTCGATATACCCACCATTTCGTCCAGATCGTATAACAGAGTATGCCATGCGAGAATCAACTATTTTGCGCAATGCAGAAGTTAAAATATTGGTTACATTTGAGCAGGCAGAAAAGTTGAGTGAAGTTTTAAGTGCTTTTGTACCCAGCCTTAAACTGGTTGTAACAGCAAAAGAATTGCAAGCTAAAATGGGCAAGATCTCGGCTGTTAAAATCAAGCCCTCTCATCCTGCTTTAGTGCAGTATACTTCTGGAAGTACAAGTACCCCCAAAGGGGTGTTGCTTGCTCATGAAAATATCTTGGCTAATATTCGCGCGATAGGAAAAGCCACGCACGTCACATCTGGTGATGTTGGTGTGAGTTGGTTGCCACTTTATCATGATATGGGTTTAATTGGCTCATGGTTAAATTGCTTTTACCATATCATTCCTATCGTTATTATGTCTCCAATCAGTTTTTTGGCCAGACCTGAAAGATGGCTCTGGGCAATTCATTACCATCGTGGCACACTGTCTGGTGCACCTAACTTTGCTTATGAGCTTTGTATAAGACGAATTAATGATGCGCAAATAGAAGGATTAGAATTAAACTCATGGCGTCTTTGTTTTAATGGTGCTGAACAAATTAGTCCTAAAACGCTTAAAAAATTCGTTAACAGATTTTCTTCTTATGGTTTTAAGAATGAAACTATGTTTCCTGTATATGGATTGGCAGAATCTGCAGTCGCGTTGGTTTTTCCACCGGTACCAAGAGAGCCTAAATTTGATTATATTGCAAGAGAGCCATTTGAAAGAGAAAATCTTGCCGTAAGCGTTTCGCCGAGTGCACCACAAAGTTTAGAATATGTCAGTGTTGGAGTTGCTATTCCTGATCACGAGGTGAGAATTGTTGACAAAGAGAACAACTTGCTTAGTGAAAGAAAAGTGGGTGCGCTACAATTTCGAGGACCTTCTAGTATGATTGGTTATTATCATAACCTTGAAGCAACCAAAGCTGCCTATCACGATGGTTGGTGGAAAACAGGTGATTTAGCCTATCAAGCGGAAGGTGAGCTTTATATTGTGGGGCGGCATAAAGATTTGATAATTAAAGCAGGAAGAAATTTACATCCAGAAGAAATAGAAGAAGCGACAAGTTTAGTGCCTGGTATACGCAAGGGCTGTGTGATAGCTTTTGGGGTCAACGATCCAAAATGGGAGACTGAAAAGTTAGTTGTGGTCGCTGAAACCAAAGAGAGAGACAAGACAAAAATTAAGCAAATAAAAGCAGAAATTATTAAAAAAATAGATGAAGTGCTTGATATTGTCCCAGATGAAATCGTGCTGGTTGCACCCAGAACGGTTCCCAAGACGTCAAGTGGTAAATTACAACGTTCAGCCTGTAAAGCGCTCTATCTTAATAAAAAAATCTATTCTCCTCAATTACCTGCAGTTGTTCAGGTTTTAAAGCTATATGGTCTCTCTTTAGGGATAAAACTTAAGAAAGCATTTGGCATGATAGCCAGATTGGCATTTACGTTTTATGCTGCCATCATATTTATGATAAGTTTGTTTTTAATTTCCATTGGGGCCTTTGTTTTTTCTCAAGAAAGATTCAGCAGCTTCATCAAGTTATGGGCGCGCAGTGTCTTCTTTCTCGGCGGTTGCCGTTTGGAAGTAAGGGGGGATATCGGTGAACTTGAACAAAAGGAAGCAGTTTA
This sequence comes from uncultured Gammaproteobacteria bacterium, assembly GCA_963803015.1. Taxonomy (GTDB): domain Bacteria; phylum Pseudomonadota; class Gammaproteobacteria; order Berkiellales; family Berkiellaceae; genus Berkiella. The sequence continues at coordinate 764,533 of CAWDKV010000003.1, forward strand.
TGTCTCTAATCACGCTAGTTATTTAGATGCACTTGTTTTGCTAGCTATTTTGCCCAAAGGCATACGTTTTGTGGGGAAAAAAGGTTTATTTAAAGTCCCTGTGTTACGTACCATTTTGCAAAAATTACAGGTGCTATCGGTTGATAGAGACGATTTTGCAGCAAATATTCGTGATGCTGATAGTATTGGCGAAAGCCTTAAGCAAAAGCATAGTATTGCAATCTTTCCCGAAGGAGGCTTTACAGCCATAAAAGGTTTGTTACCATTTAAATCGGGCGCTTTTAAATTGGCAGTGGATGCTAATTGCCCAATTTGTCCTATTGCGATCGATGGGACAAGACAGATATTTCGAGGGGATGTATTTTGGTTGAAGCCTCATAGAATAAAAGTCACTATTGGACAGATGATATATCCTGAATCTCAAGAATGGAGTGAAGTCACACGTCTTCTAACGCTAGCGCAAGATTTTATAGCCACGCATTGTGGAGAGCAACTGCTCGATTATTAGTATATTTACTGTTTATTTCAACAGGTTATATTTAATGGAACTTTTATCGTATCTCTTCAGTCTTTTCTCTGAGATGTTTAAAAGGAGAAATGAAATGAGAGCGATATTATTGGCAATATTGATGATCTGTATCCCAACTAGTTATGCTCAGTGCTCAGGAGATAATGCTGGATGTTACCACACTCCCGGATATTATTTTCTATTTCTAGACGGTAATTACTATCCGGATTATCAAGAACCCCAGTTTTACAGCAACACATCCGATTGTAACTGCCCTTGTGAAAAACCATGCTGTGATTGTAATCCCACTTTTTCTTCTAAGAAACATTATTACCGGCATGTTAATGATGAAGGGCTATCAATGGAATATTATATTCGCTAATCAAATTGATTTTAGTACCTTACCCTGCTGCTAGCAATTCCAGTTAGGCTGAAATTGCTAGCAGATTTATTTTTAATCCATGGTTTTTAATTAACCTATACTTATAGTCTTCACAGATGAATTTTCGGTGCTCGTCTACGGGTTGCTTCGCCTAGCTGAAAACACATCTGTTTTTATATATAAAGGGAGCGCTGAAGAAAAAACATGTCTTCATTACAGATGATTTTATTCTTAGGAGCGGCGCTTTTCATTGCATTGGTGGTAAGTTATGCCATTCGTAAAAAGCCTAAATGGTACTTTGGATCAGATCAAGAAAATGGTCGACTCAGACCTGAAGATAGGGCTTTAATCTTTTTGTTTATCTTTTTTCCAGCCTATGTTGCTATATCTTTATATGACAATCTTTCTTTCCATGGTCTAAGTTCATCGCCTCAACCTTTTTCACATACTGCCCTGAAAAAAGAAGATGGATTTGAGATTAATCTTAACAAAGAGAAAAAGTTGGATTATATTTCAGATAAAGCAAAACCGATTGAAGTCAAAAAAACTTTTTATAGAGGAGAAAGGCTCACCTCTAATAATAATCTTGATTATGATTCTTTAGATCCATCAGATATTGATGATGATTTAAAGTCGATCCCCGGATTTTCTAGTGTTAAACCAAAATTACTTTCTTTGGTTGATATTCTTAAACGATATAATGCCGATTTAAAGTCAAATACAATTGTACCTAAAGGACTATTGTTGACTGGTCAAACGGGTAATGGTGCTGAAGAATTAGCTCTTGCAATAGGAAAAGAATGGGGGCAAAAAGTGCTAGTTTTTGACGCAGTTGACGTCAATGGCTTTGATATCGGGCGTCTTCGTATTTCTGATTTATTTAGCACTAGCACGCGTTATTCTCCCGTCGTTATCATTATTAAAAATATTGATTATATCCTCCCAGCGGGTCACTTTGCTGATCTTCTTATTTTACAGCCTAAAGAAAGAATGTATAAATGGTTTGATGATATTTATCAAAGTAATCAGCCAGCGCTTATCATTGGCATTACAAGCGATATTTATAAAATGGATCCGCAGGCCTTTTCACCCAATTGTTTCGCAAGTACCGTTCATGTAGATTATCCTGATCTAAATGAAAGAAACGAGTTGCTCAAATCGTTATTTAGGAAAAATGATATAAAACGAGTTGATATTGCAGATTATGCTAAGAAGACAAATTATTTTAGTCGAGAATATTTGGCAGCTATGGTCAATGAAAGTAAAGTTATCGCAAATAATAATCAAAATAAATCAGTTTCCTCACAGGATTTTTCTCAAGCATATGAGAAGATTGCAATCCTCAATGAAGAATCTAAAGAAAAAGCAAAATTGGCTGCATCACAAGGTGATTTTTATATCATCCCACCTGATGAAATCCAGGTGTCGTTTGATGATATTTCTGGAAATGATAAAGCAAAAAGTGAATTGAAGAGAATTATTGATTCTCTGCAAAATCCTGAAAAGTATGCGAAAAGTGGTGAAGTCACAAGTCGAGGGATTTTGCTTTATGGCCCCCCCGGGACAGGAAAAACCTCTATGGCAAGAGCCTTGGCAGGAGAGGCAAGAATCAATTTTATCAATGTCTCAGGTTCTGAATTTATTAGTCGTTGGGTAGGAGAAGGGGCGTCACGTATCAGAAAATTATTTGATTTGGCGAGAAGCCACAAGCCCTGCATTATCTTTATTGATGAATTTGATGCCCTTGCTTTGAAAAGACTTGAAGATAGCTCAGCGTCTTCTAGAGAAGAATCGCATATCGTGAATCAGCTGTTATCTGAATTAGATAATCTGGATAAAGAGAGAAACAAAGGGGTTTTCCTCATTGCCGCAACCAACCGCATTAATACCATAGATGAAGCGCTGCTGCGTCCTGGTAGAATAGGCATTAAAATTGAAATGAAGCTGCCAAATGATGTGGAGCGTCAAAATTTTGTAGAACATTTATTAAAAGATAAGAAATATAGCTTAGGAATTAATATTCAAGAAGTCGTAAAGTTAACGAAAGGGTTTTCCCAAGCTGAATTAGAGGCACTTTTTAATCAAGCCAATACTTTAGTTCAAAAACAAAAAAGAAAGAAAATAGAAAAGAGTGATTTAATGGGTTTTGTTGATGAAATTAATAATCAAATGATAGCCTTGTCGAAATTAAATGTAGATTTGGCATTAGAGATCTATCGCCCAAGTCAAATCAAAGCTAATTTTCAGTCCATTGTTGGACTTGAGGATGTTAAAAAAGAACTTTCTCAAATGAGTATTTATTTACAAGACCCTAAAAAAATTGAAAACATAGGCGTCAAGATCCCTAAAGGCTGGATATTTTATGGCCCCCCTGGCACAGGTAAAACCTCTCTGGCCAGAGCGGTTGCAGGTGAAAGCGGTGTCACTTTTATCTCTACGACAGGTTCTGCCTTTGTTGAGCAATGGGTAGGTTTGGGAGCGCAGCGTGTAAGAGAGTTGTTTGAAGTGGCTAGACAATATCGACCTTGCATTTTGTTCATAGACGAGATTGATGCCTTAGCGATGAAACGACAAAGTGAAGGTGGCGGCTCGCAAGAGTTTGCTCAGACGGTGAATGAATTCCTTGCTGAGCTTGACAACATTGATCCAACACGAAATGCAGGGATCGTCGTCATTGGAGCGACCAATCGTATCGATAATATGGATGAGGCGGTGCTAAGACCAGGACGATTGGGTAAAAAGGTTTATATTCGTTTACCCAATTTGAACGAAAGAGAACAACTTATTAGTATGTTTCTCAATAAGGTTAAGATCCCGAATAGTGTTGATGCTAAAAAGTTAAGTGGCGCAACCATGGGGTTCTCTGGTGCTGATTTAGAAGACCTCATCAACGAAACAGCATTGCAAGTCCTAGAAAAATCTGGATCAAAAATAACAATGCAAGATATAGAGCAAACAAAGGAGAATATTTTATTTGGTAGAAGAGTGGTTTCTGCAAGGGTGCAACCTGAAGAAAGAGAAAGAACGGCCTATCATGAAGCCGGCCACGCACTAGTTGGCATTTATGCAAAACATTATCCTTATAAATTCTACAAAATTACGCTTAGCATGCGAGATGAAACCTTAGGCATGACACATTTTTACGAAGAAGATGAACAATATTCAATGACGAGAGAGTCCCTGATTGATATCATTACGACAAAGTTAGCAGGTAAAATTGCTGAAGAGATAGTTTATGGTAAAGATACTGTGACCAGTGGCCCTGCCGGAGATTTGAAAGATGCGACCTTAATTGCTCGTAATATGGTGATGGAATATGGCATGGGGGATAAGGGCAGTTATATAGCATATGAATATTTAAAAACAATCCCTGAACAGGAAGTGAATCAACAAGTACAAACGCTTCTTAATGATGCCGCAATCAAAGCGCGTGAAATTTTAGAACAACATCGAGATAAATTAGATAATCTCGCTAAAGCATTGTTGAAAGAGGAAGTGCTAGATTATGATCAAGTGATTAAGATTGTGAAATAATTAATTTTTTATTCAAACTTGTAATTACTTATTAATGCACGATAAACTCCATTTTTGAGTATTAATCGAAAAGGAGAATGTTAGATGCAAATATTATCTGATGTGCAAATCAATCAAGTCGCAGGTGGCGCATTAAGCGTGCATATCAACGCAACTATCCCACTTAACTACCTCCCTATTATTACGCAATTTATTGAAGCATCTGGCGGATTAGATGAGTTATCATCAACGAATGTAAGCCAATTAGTAAATGCTTTAAATGCAGCTGGTCTAGACCCTAGTCTGTTGAAAATAGACTTTAATATTTCTTATTATCCAAATTACATGTAAACACGATGTTTAGCTTGGCGAACCCCGGCTAAACATCTACATATTGATATTTATCTTTCAGAATATATTTCAGAAGTTTGGCCGAGCTAGAAACGCGATAATGCGGGAGGCGTCTTTGCAGGATGGTATATTTAACTGGTTTTGTTAAAGCAAAATTGAGATGAATTTCAACGGAGTAGAATTTGTTTTGCCCTATGGCGCTAACTCCCCCTTTTTTATTCTGTCCTGGTAAAAAGAATTCAGAATTTACCTTGAACTCAAAATCAGGTAAAGCCTCCTCGCGCCAACTAAAGCCTTCTTCATTTAAAACAAATTTGGTGGGGTATCTTTTTTTAAGATACAGTAGCGTCTGATAATACGAAAGTTGACAAACAATGCCTTCCAATTCTCTTAAATAGAGATCTAGCGAATAGGCTACCATTTCAGTTTTGGCTATCATCGTTTCTTGTGTGATGGCAAAAGCTTGATAGGCTATAAAAACAAAACAAGGAAGAAGCACGATAAATCGCTCTTCATGATCAATTTTGGGGGGAAAGAAAGGGTTGTAAATTAAGGCAATGCTCATAAAGACTAGGCCAAAATAGTAATCCCGTTTTTCAGATGATTGTATAGACAAGCCTAAACTTGTTGCAAATATAATAGATTTCAGATAAATACTATAGTTTTGATAAAGATCAAATATTTCACATATTAATGCGCCTAAACTTAGGATGGCCAATAGAATCAGGATATTGTTAAAAAAATTTCTTTTCATCTGACAGGTCTTTTTTAATATGAATTGTACCCATCTCGTATCTCCAGCATAGTGTTCTGAGTATAGCCAAAAAAAAACACCTGTTGATATTTTAAAATCTGTTCATCAATCTAACCCTAGTTCTAGAAACCAAAATGCAAAGAGTGTTAGCGGTCCATTTTGAGGCGCACTGACTCTTTCTTGTCATCTTTATCTTCCTCTCCTCCTTCCGGCGGTTTAGGTTTAGTTGACGGCTTCAGGCCATTACTAAAAAGTTCAACCCGAGATGCGATTAAAGGAGAGACAGATTCAGTCACAGAAGAGGATTTCCCCAGAGGTTTATTTAATAATGTTATTCTCAGTACTTCTTTTATTTGAGGCGATATTTTAGTATCATTTTTTAAACTTGCGACCATTTCTATAATGCCATTTTGATCATTTTTGCCCTCAAGGCTTTTTATGGCACGCATTATATTGTTTACCTCTTTTAATTCCTCAGGATTTAACGTGGTTTTACTATTTTCTATCGCGACCTCAAGGTGCTTAGATAAAGGCTCTGGTGGAGTGGGTGGAACTAGGATTTTAGGACGCGGCGATAAATTTGTAACATTGGTTAGCGAGGGAGTGGGAGGTAATGGTCTTACTGAAGGTGTTACTGTAGGCGTTACTGTAGGCGTTACTGTAGGCGTTACTGTAGGCGTTACTGTAGGCGTTACTGTAGGCGTTACTGTGGGTCTTGTCTCTGGAAGTTCAGGAATTTTATGCTCCTCAAGCAGTTTCTCTAACTCTTCATTTGTTACTTTTGCGCTCAAAACTTGTTGAGCAGTATCTGCATGCCCTGATGAATTGGCAAGCTCAAAAGCGGTACGAGGAGGATTTTTCGTAAATCTGTCCAAAAAACCTTTAAAGCCACCTTCAGGGATTTTGCCAAAAGCGTCTTTAAATTTTCTGCCTAAGCTACGCGTGTAATTAGTAGTTGGTTCATCTGTAGCTCCACCGGCAATAAGCGGGCCAATACATTCCTTTTTTCCTTGTAGTGCGGCTACTTGCAGAGCGGTTAAGCCATTGCTATTTTTCTGGTTAATATCAACGTAAGGTAAAATAGCTTCGATCATTTTTTTATCATTTTTATCCACGGCCTCAAAGAAACGATTGGATAAGTTTGTTTTAATTTTTTGTGTTTGTTCAGGAAAAAGACCACCCATATCTTCTTGTATTTTTCTGCAAATCGCAAATTCTTGTAAATTACCTTTTTCAGAAATGCCAATTAACTTATTGGCAAAGAAATCTCTTAAATCTGTTTTTTCTCGTTCCAGAATTTTTTCTTGAACATTTTTTCTGCTTTTCTCAACCTCTTCTTTGGTTGGAGATTTTGTAATGTCGCTATTAATCGTACCATTACTATAATAAACATAGTTCTTTAAGTTTTTGACATGTTCATCTAAAACTTTTTTGTCTACAGGTGCCCCTGAGCCAGAAATATAATTGAGCATTTTTAATTCTTCATCAATATCAACACCCAGCTCCTGACATTTTTGTTGATAATTTTCCGCCTTTTCAAATATGTCATCCACTGTGAACAGCTTGTCGAAAAGAGATTTGGCATTTTCCATTCCAAAATAAGATGAATAGCTTTCTCCAGCATTTGCTCCTGCTATTCTTAGAAATGCGGCTTCTTTCTCTAAAGCTATCATGCTTTTTATATCTTTCTCACTTTTTCCATCTTTGCCCATTTGAATTGCTTTTTGTACGACATTGTTTATATCATCAACAAAATAAGGGCCGAAAGAATCCATTTGATTTTTCTTAAAAACTTCGAAATGGTCAGCGTTTGGTTCTGCACGTAGTAATACGCCATTAACAGTTTGCTGAAATTTGTTAAACTTAGCTAAATTGCCAGCCTCTGGTTTGCCCATGTTATCTAGAAATACTTTTTGGATAGCTTTGAACCGATAAGCGGATAAAACTCTATTTTGCATTTGGGTAATGTGTTCGTTTATCTTTTGCTCTAGTGCAATTTCCAGATTTTTAGCATCTATATTGGGATTATCTTTTTTTATTTCTGCAATAAATTCCTCTTTTTTGGCTTGAGGGAACTTATCTTTCACTTCTTCCTTCCACCATTTTACCCATGCTGGATCATCTGTGAAATCCTTATCAAGAGCACTGATTTCAGCGAACATCTCTTTCATATATTCTTCAGTAAGAGGGTATTTCACCGTTTTACATTTTTCTGTAAATCGAGCTTGGGCATTAGTTGCATGCGCACCTAATACGCCAGGAATTCCCACATCAAGGTTTTTACTTCCTTCATTAAATAGTCTAAGCATGTCTCCTACGGGGTAATCAACAAAAGATTTTCCAGCTTTATCAATAGCTACTGTAATAGCCTTGAGATGATCCATTGGGCTATGTTGTGTGGTTACACCAATTGTTGCCATGACACTCTCCTATATAACAAAATCATCATCATAAAAGTTAGGCAGTATTGAAAGGCTAGAAGTTCACCCGTGTGTATATACAATATAAATTAGTTTACTTGCTTTTTGGCTAAAAGGATTTGCCAAAAATACCCTGACTGAATGACAATAGCTCTCTGAATTCTAGGGAAAGGGTAGGAAGCGAGGAAATGGATAAGAGAAAATTAGGCTTTGCTTTAGCAGTTTCAGCTTTAGGCTATTTTGTTGATGTTTATGACATTATCCTCTTTACCGCTGTGCGCGTTTCAAGTTTAAAATCTCTTCTATTAACAGACGAACAAATTACAACAGTTGGTATACAACTTATCAATATCCAACTCATTGGGATGCTTATCGGGGGGTTAACCTGGGGCATGCTTGGAGATAAGCGGGGTAGGCTATCTATTTTGTTCGGTTCTATTCTTATCTATTCCAGTGCTACTTTTGCCAATGCGTTTGTCACCAATATTGAAACATACGCGATTTTAAGATTTATTGCCGGATTTGGTTTGGCTGGAGAACTTGGGGCAGGTATCACTTTAGTCAATGAATTAATGTCAAAAGAAAAACGTGGTTATGGCACAATGCTGATTGCAACTGCAGGCGTTTTTGGTGGTATTGCAGGCGGGTTGACCGGCAACCTCTTATCCTGGCAGATGGCTTATATATTAGGAGGCTTGGGTGGCTTCTTATTGTTTTTCTTAAGGATGGGGGTTTTAGAATCCGGATTATATAATCACATTAAAGAACAAAAAAACATCCGAAAGGGCAGCCTGCTACTCTTATTACTATCTCCTAAGCTTCTGACCAAATATATAAAATGTTTAATCATTGGCGTACCAGTTTGGATATCTATTGGATTATTGATGACTTTAGCGCCAGAATTAGGGCGAGCATTAAATGTCATTGGGCCCATAACAGCAGCTTGGGCTATATTGTTTTTTAATGTTGGACTGGGCTTAGGCGATCTCTCCAGTAGTCTTTTAAGTCAATTGTTAGGCTCACGAAAAAAAGCCGCCATGGTTTATCTCACCTTTTCCTTGATAACCGTCATTACTTTTTTATCGCAACAAGAAATTACGCCTTTCCTATTTTACCTTTTTTGCGTATTGCTAGGATTTAGTAATGGTTATTGGGCTATTTTTATGATGATATCCGCTGAGCAGTTTGGTACCAACTTACGAGCGACAGTTGCCACCTCGACCCCAAATTTTGTTCGGGGAATGGTTATCCCTTTTTCTCTTATTTTGAGTAGTTTAAAGGTTTCATTTGGCATTATTGTGGCCTTAGAGTGGATTACTATCGTCTCTATCTTGCTTGCTTTTTGGGCAATTAGTTCTTTGCGGGAGACCTTCGCAACAAGTTTAGACTTTATAGAAAGCTAATTTACACCCTTTTTATACAGATATCGTCAAAGAGATGAGATTTGATCCAAAATATAGAGTGACCTAGACTAAGAGAAGTTAACAGCCCAAGGGATAGACATGCCAACTTCCAAGCACGTATCAAAACGCGAAAATAAAGCGATATGGATAAGAGCTCTTTTTATTTTACTGTATTGCGTTGTTGCTTATGTGGCGGCTTTTATTGTCTTATTAATTGCGATTTTTCAATTTGTTTCGAGTTTGGTCATTAAAAGACCGAATGATCATCTTTTACATTTTAGTCAAAGTCTTAGTGTCTATCTTTTTGAAATTATTTACTTTATTACTTTTAACACCGAAGATATGCCGTTTCCGTTCAAGGCTTGGCCAAGTGCTAAGGCTTCAGAAGAACCTAAGAAACATCATTAGGTTTAATAACAATATCTTTTCCACCCATGACTGAAACCCTACTTCCAGGTAAAATAATACCAACTAAGTTGAGTGGATCAGTAGCCGATAAAGTGACGATTTCAGTTGGCAGAGGTTGACGCTTCATTGCGCGTAAAGACTCAATAGCAGTCGGTAAAGCAAATTGCTCCCCTATAAAATCTTTTATAAAACGGCCTCCTCTAATTTCACCTCTGTCTTCAAGTCGACGAAAAGTGATTAATAACTCACGCCATCGCGGAATATTTTTTTCCCTAGCTATAAGATCTCGAAAGACCACCCCATAACGTTTTAACAGCATCCAACAAACGGCTTCTAGTTGTTTAGAGGGTTCAAGAGCATTATCGGTAAATAGAAGGGACCAGCGTCCAGAATGATATCGTAGTTGGTAGCGACGGCGTCTCTTGTCTTGTCTTCTTTTGGGATCAATTAAAGCACGCAAATTATCAAAGCCATCAGCGGTGATGACACCTGCCGCCACTAACTCCCACAAGCCAGTTTCAACTTCTGCTTGCAGCCTACCCGTACCACGTATAATATCGGGAAAAAAGGAAGCCCCTCTTTGTTGCAGATAACGAGTGATATCTTTAGCAGGATGGCTTAAGTTCTGTAATGCTTCTTCATCTGATAATTTTTGCTGATGAGACATCCAATCAGATTCTTCTCGAATAAAAAAGGTAATAGGCGCAACACTCCGTGGCATAACGCTTTTTTTAGCATTGAGTGAAGAAATCCGACCCCAGCCAATCCGACCGGTAAGACACAAGTGGTCGATCATGCTTGGTTCATAATCACTTAACCTTTTCATTAAAATTTGTTTTTCCCAGGCATTAGCAGGAATTTCAAAACCTTGCAATTGCCTGATAATTTCTATTAACCCTTGTTCGCCATTTAATTGTGTCCCTTGCGCTAAATGCTGCCATTTTAGTAACCAGTGGAAAAACGCCTGAGGGGAAACCGGCTCAATTTCTTTACGAAGTTTTGCTACAGTGAGATGATGAATTCTGGCTAAGAGTCGTCTTTCACACCATTCTATATCCAATCGCTTAGGAGATCGGAAACTGCCTCTTAATATTAGACCTGTAGTTTCTAGCTTTAAAAGAGCGGATTCAATTTCTGCTATATCAATGGCTAAGAGTGTGCTTAATTCCTTAGCAGTTGTAGGGCCCAAATGAAGCATCCAGCCACGGACTAAAGTGAGTATGGCTTCTTCGTGATCGAAGCTCTTTAGCTCACAATCTAGGACTTCAGTTTGTAATAGGGCGTTTGGATAAGCTGCGGCAAAGGTTTTAGCTTTTTCAGCGGGAAACCACCATGCTTTATCCTGGAGAAAGACTTTCCCTATACGATTACCTTTAATCAGCTCTTCTAGAAACGGTTGCCAAAGAGATAATGAGATTTCTCTATCAATTAATGCGAGATCTGAAGGAAGGCAAATAAGAGTTTGCATCAGATCATGGAGTTCATCCGCATTTCTGATATCAGATAAAGCTTGTTGTTGGACTTCATTAATAATAACTGGATCTAATTTTCCAATTTCTTCTAATATAGTCGAGGGCAGAAAACGGCGCATTTCAACTGCACGGGCTCTTCTTTCCTCAAGGGGAGCATCATCAAGAAAGGCATAAGGGTTGGCATTTAATATTTCATGAGAAAAAACAGAAGGAAGAGGGGTGTCTACAGCCAAACATTGGATCTCTCCTGAGAGAATATTTTTTAAAACATCGATTAACCCTTCTATATCAAGTGCGGCTGTCAAGGCATCCTTCATTGTTTCATCGATAAGTGGATGATTCGGTAACTCAATATCACGGCCTCCCAAATTATCTTGGCAGGCTGCAGCATCGGGAAAAACAGCAGCAAGCAAATCATCTGCGAGCATTCTTTGAATATTAGGAGGAACTTTTCTACCATTGCGAAAACGCACTAAAGTAAGAGAGCGCGTCGCTGTCCAACGCCAGCGGATATTAAAAAGAGGGGATTGTAATATAGCTTGGATCAAAACTTCTTTAATCGTGTTAGGATGCAAAAAAGCAAAGACATCTAATAAGGGGAAACTATGCTGTTCTGCTAAAGATATATTTAAACCATCATCTGTTGCGGCAGCTTGTAATTCAAAGTTAAAAGAGCGACAAAAACGTTTTCTTAAAGCCATGCCCCAAGCTTTATTAATGCGTGCGCCAAAAGGGGCATGTATCACTAGCTGCATACCGCCTGCTTCATCAAAAAAGCGCTCTGCTATAATTGTTTTCTGGGTCGGGACTGCGCCTAATATAGCTATCCCTTGCGAAATGTACTCTATCAGTTGGTGGGCGCCTGCAGCGGGTAGTCCACAATTTTCCTGAAGCCAATGATTCGCTTTTGTGAGATCAGTTTGATTTTGCGAAAGCAACGCTACAATTTTTTGTCGCAATTGCGAGACATGGAGGGAGAGTTCGTTTGTTCGGGCAGGTGCTTCTCCTTGCCAAAAAGGGACACTAGGAGGAGCGCCATGCGCATCTTCTACTATGACGCGACCAGAACGACTTTCTATGCGTTGGATTTTCCAGGAAGAGGTTCCTAGTAAGATGATATCTCCCCAGTTGCTTTCTATGGCAAAATCTTCATCTAAAGTACCGACCACTGATTGAGAGGGTTCGGCAATGACAGTAAATAAACCATTATCGGGGATAGCTCCCCCGCTTGTAATTGCTGTCAGTCTAGCATTTCGCCGTCCTTTAATAAGTCCATTGACTTTGTCTCGAAACAGATAAACACCATAACGACCACGTGAGCCTGCTATACCATCAGAGAGCATCTCTAACACGGAATCAAAGCTGTCTTGAGAGAGATTTTTATAGGGATAAGCGCGTTTAACCAGATGAAATAATGCTTCCTCTTGCCAGTCTTGAGTTGAACAAGCCGCGACAATTTGTTGGGCTAGGATATCAATAGGCTCAACAGGTATAATCAGTTGATCCAGATCTCCTTCTGCAATGGCGTTAATTAATGCAGCACATTCCAACAACTCATCACGGGTTGTCGCAAAAAAACGACCCTTTGAAATAGCGCCCCGCCAGTGACCGGCTCGGCCAACGCGTTGCAAAGCTGTGGCAATGGCGCGAGGAGAGCCAATTTGGCAGACCAGATCAATACTGCCAATATCGATACCAAGTTCTAAAGATGCTGTTGCAACGAGTGCTTTGAGCTCACCTTGTTTTAACTTTGTTTCCGCTTCTAAACGAAGTTTGCGAGATAAGCTGCCATGATGCGCCGCTACTGTTTCTTCACCAAGACGCAAAGTAAGGTGGTGAGCGACACGCTCAGATAAACGCCGCGTATTAACAAAAATCAGTGTTGAACGATTTTCCTTGGTAAATTCGGCAATGGTGTCATAAATTTCCTCCCACATTTCATTGGAAGCAACAGCGCTTAATTCCATTTTGGGAAGCGTAATGGCAAGATCGAGATGTCGCGCATGGCCAATGTTAATGATGGTTGGTATTTTGCGATTATTACCTGCTAAAAAATGAGCGACGGTTTCAAGAGGCTTTTGAGTCGCAGATAAGCCAATACGTACAAAAGATTTATCTGTGAGTGCTTCTAATCTTTCCAATGATAAAGCAAGATGCGCTCCTCTTTTATCATTCACCATCGCATGTATTTCATCGACGATCACTGTTTTAACTGGCTTTAACATTTCTCGACTTTTTTCAGCTGTTAGTAAAATATAGAGTGATTCTGGGGTCGTTATCAAAATGTGAGGAGGTTTTTTGAGCATGGCTTGACGTTCGCGGCTCAACGTGTCGCCGGTTCTGACCGCCACCGTAATCTCTTGCATAGGTAGATGTTGGGCTTTGGCAAGTTTAGTAATTTCACTAAGAGGTGCGAGTAAATTCTTTTGGATATCATTACTCAGGGCTTTCAAAGGAGAAATGTAGAGGACTTCCGTTTTGTCCTCTAGTGCGCCATTGAGTGCTTGAATGACTAATTTATTAATGCAAGTAAGGAAAGCGGCAAATGTTTTACCCGAGCCAGTAGGGGCAGAGATAAGTGTTGTCTTCTCTTCTAAAATAGCGGGCCAACCCATTTTTTGGGGTTCGGTCGGGGAGCCAAACTTATTAAGGAACCACTCCCGGATTAAGGGATGAGCCCATTCTAAGTTTTGTTGGTTTTTGGTAGTCATGTATAGAAATATACTGTAATAATGAAGAAGATTATATATTGTATCACTATCATTTTCATTTGGTTAATAATGAGCGTATATGCACGCTAGCCAGAATTATTCAATCTTGGTAAATATATACTCTTCATCTCTCAATGAAAGTACAAAAGATGCACTATTTTCATTGATGGGTATCAGTTCTAATCCTATCCAAGTCCAGGGAGGATCAAGCCCTATTAATACTTTTTTACCTGCAGCATTTAAAATGCAAGTGAGCCGGGTTTGAAAGCCATCAGCATGCAGGATAAAGTCGTCCTTAAACTTTTCTATGCGAAAATCAGCCACTTCCTTATTCTTATAAGTGCCTACAAAGGAGCAAAGAAAATGAGGATCTCTTTCTTCCTTTTTGAATTTCTCTATCTGCTGCTGCTGCTGTTCAAGGTTTGATCGTAAAAATATGTTCGCATTTTCATTCGTCTCAAACCATAATTCTGCGATTTTTTCATGAATAGCATCAAGTAAAAAAGCGTCATTGACACAGTTTGAGAGTATGACTATCCCACAGTTTTGTTCCGGGAAAAAACTCAACAAGCTTGAAAATCCCATAGTTCTTCCCGCATGGTGAATACGCAGATTCCCTTTGTAATTTTCAATAAACCAGCACAGGCCATAATCGAGGCCTTCGCTTACATTTATTTGTGGCTTTCGGCGATATTGTACATTTTCTTCACTAAGTAGTCGTTTGCCATCCACTGTTACGCCATTATTGAGTTCTGTCATTAGAAAATGCGCCAGATCATCTACAGTAGACCATGCGCCACCACTTGGTGCTAAATAACCCATGCAACGCTCATCATCCGGGGTCAGTGAAACATAATTGCCAACAAGATCTTGACCATGTGGCGTGGCATGATTGGGATCATGAAGCACTGCATCATGATCAAATGTCGTGCGTTTCATATTCAGAGGGCCAAATAATCTATCTTGCATTATTGCATCATAAGCTGCTTTCATTGTTAATTCAGGGTGCGTGATATGGCCTGCAATATATCCAGCTGCTGATACCATATGATTGGTATATTGAAATGTGATGTCATTGGTTTGTGTTGGAGCAATATGGGCTATTTTTTCCAAGAGATTTTCTGCAGTTTTGCCACGATAATTTAAAAAAAAGGCCAGATCTTTTCGAGGCATCCCACTTGCAGCGTTAAGAAGTTGTTTAAATTTTATATTTTCAGTCAGTGTTTTATCTTTCACTTTGAAGGGAGGGTAAATAGAACACACACTGTCGTCCCAATGAAAACGCCCTGTATCAACATGGGTGGCAATCATAGCTGCAGTTAAGGGTTTTGTGATAGAGCCAATCATCATGCGTGTGAGGGGATCCACTTTGTGCTGAGAATGAATTTTTGTCACCCCGTAACCTTTGGAGAAGACAATTTTTCCAGCTTCAACCACAGCAAGGGATAGACCAATGGCGCCTTTTTCTTTCATGGCTTGGTGAATAAAGGGCTCAAGCTTTTCGCTGGCAAGAGAATGAAGCAGATGTTTTTTCATAAAAAATCAATTATTTAATACTAATTCTAAAAAGAATAGCATTTGCAGGCAGAGACTTGCAAAAGCAGATCATGTGCCATAATTTATTAGACAAACTAATATATATGGGTATGCATTGTAAAGCGAAATTGAAGAAATTATCACTGAAAATATCAACATTAAGGAGCATTGAAGTGAAAAAGATAAATATTTTAATGAAAACAGCCTTGGCTATAGGGCTTTGTGCTGTTGTATTCAGTAGTATTGCGAGTGATCGGCCACACCGCGGCCCTTCTCCTGCAGCTATTAGCGCTTGTGCGGGGAAAACAGCAGGTGCTGATTGCAGTTTTACCGGGCATGCGAATGAGCCTATGACCGGCACTTGCCGACAAGGACCAAAGGGGGCTGGAGAATTGGCTTGTAGACCTAAACCACCCCAAGCCGCATTTGATGCGTGCACTGGAAAAAATGCAGGCGATGCATGTTCGTTTACAGGGCGCAGGAATAACACTGTAAATGGTGCTTGTCGTAAAGGTCCTCAAGCAATGGTATGTGCACCTAAACACCATGCGCAACAATTACCTGATCAAGAGACTGATACTGAACACCCAGCAGAGTAGAGCGATTGAAAGGGCGGCTTTACCGATACAACTTTGATAAATTGACAAGAATAAACAAGAGAGTTAATATTCTTACTTTTTTTAAGTTGTTAAGGTAAAGCTAATGCCAAATTACTATGTTGATTTAAAACAATTTTTTTGGATTTGGTTTAGTAAAGATCCTGAAAATTATCTAGGGATTGAAAATGCGCTGCGTCTTATTCGAATACGCCATTTACATCCAGATGCGAAATTGACATTAGTCTATAGTTCTCAATCGTTAAATGATGTTGCCTTAAAAGAATTACAAGCCTTTAGCGAAAGGCACAAAATTATCCTGATTGATTTTGATAATGACTTACCCCCTTTGCTAACCAATGAACAAGATAAAGCTTTATACGAAACCGCAAAACAAGAAATAGCGCATGCTAGGAATAATAAAGGGGGCAACATGGCAGCGGCTTCTGATTGTGTCCGCAACTTAATCCCTGTTTTAAAAAAATGCAGTAATTACGCTGATTGCGATGTAAAATTTAATTTTTCAAAAAAACGATCGCAACTCAAAGTAAAAGCGCCTATTACGCTAACCGTTGCCATTGAGAATGATGTGCTTAACATATCTATGCCTTCTTTTAATAATGATTTTATGTTGGTCGCGCGCTCGCCCAGAGATCCGGAAAATATTAGCACTGAGGCAATTGAAAGATTAAGATTTGTGCAAAAGGAAATGCTTAGTCGATATGCAAATGTGGGAGAAGCCTTGTTTCGTCATCCGATTAAGGGCTTCCCTTCAGATTTAAACGTCTATCCTGATTATGCGGCAGTTATACGTCGTTATTTCCAACAGAATCCGCAAAGTGACATTTTCGCTTTGAGACAATTTATTCAAAAGATTGATATCGTACAATATTTTGAAGCGATGCCTGAAGAACCGCGCACCTTAATTTTACAGCAAGAGCAGATTGGTAAGCTTACGAGCGATCAATTGAAAATAGCTTTTGCAAAATATATCATTCAGCAAAGCACAGGCAAAGTGTTAACCGCTCAAGAGCAAGTCAGATTATCTTCTCATTGCATTGAATTGGCAGAAGAGATGCTTGTGCGCATGAGGCATCGATTGTATACCCTATCGGTAACCTGGATCTCAGGACCTATTAACTATTTTGCTCTGTATCAAGATGTGCTACCGGATTACCCTATTCTGACTGAAGAGGGCTTGATGATAAATGAGTGGAATAAATACGTGAAATGTCTGCAATCAGCAGCATTGGCCGCAAATAATCTTGGTAGATACTTATCTAGCATTACATCCCTTATTGCTGCAGCAAGCCCTATCATGGACGAGCAGCAAGAAAAAGATGCTTTTGAATTTACAGGGACTTTAGGTGATCAATCCTGGTCTGACAAGGGGATGCAAAAAAAGCTAGAAAGAGAAAATAAGCTCAATCAAGCAGCCATTACTTTACAATATGCTTGGAAAAATTGGAAAAAGGCAAAAAATACTAAAGAGGATAATGCGCCTCTAGTCGCCAATAGAAAAGCAGCCAAACGCTGTATTTAGAAATAAATTATCTCTGTTACTTATTTCAGCTGCAAACACACAGCGCAATTGCACAGATTTTAACAGCCGGCATTTAATGGGAACTTATACCGTTCATCAGTGGTCTCTTAGAGTAAGAGTAATAATTCATTCAAGGCTGCCTGGTAAATTATAGGAAAGAGAGTAAAAATGCATCCATTAAGACTTGAATTTGCATCTACCCTGACTAATGGCATCGCAAAAGTCTGCCTTGAAAATTTAGATGATAACAGTGGGATGGCCAAAGGTGATCCCATACAGGAAGTGATTGGAATAAGTAAAATTCAAGCGCATGAAATTCTGAATAAATTAGCAAACGCTCTTCCTGATAATTTTTTCAAGCAACGTTTGTATTTGAAAGAGAACATTCAATATATTATTGCGACAGAATTTTTTCTTTTTCAGGCACGAGAAGATTACAATGATAAAGAATATAGCAATAATCTTGCTAATTTTATTTATGAATTATCAAACTATCTTTCTCAGCGGTATCCATTTTGACTTAGTATAAGGCGAGATTAATCATGAAGCATGATAATCCAAAATCAAAAATAGACCATGAGGTTGAGTGTGCTCGAATAATAAAAGATAACGCGTATGCTAATACTATCGAGCCAGCATTGGGTTTAACCTATTTGCAATTAGAAGCAATGAGATTGCTTAGTATGCCTGATAGAGACAAGTTAAATGATAATCAAGCAGAATTGGTACGAAGGTTTGTTGAAAGCGCAAAAGGAGACCAAGCGCTTAATAAGAATGTAAAAAATATGACAACGCTTAATCTTGAACAACAAGGATTAAGCAAAGATGTTATGGAAATGGTGAGGCTGTTTACTGATAAAACAAGACATGTCGATGTGTTCTCTTCGGCTTTTAATAAATTGACTCAACATGAAGTATCACCTCTCACCCTGAAAGAATATGCCGTCGTATTAGATTTTGTTAAAACTAAAAAGTTTTTTGATCTAATTCAATCAAAAATTGAATTAAAAGGTGAGCTAGCGACTCTTGCGCAACAAGTCGCTAAAACGCCAACCATTCTTACCACAATAGATGAGGAAGCTAAAAAAGCCCAATTAGTGAGACCTGGCGCATTATTATTTGATCACACTCCCAAAATGACATTGCCTTATCATAATCTATTTAATCATCTTGTCACAAAGCACAGCGATAGGATGACGCTGCAACCGGGTAAACCGACAACTGGGGGAATTGATGAATTTAACATGAGAGATTATTTATATTCAGATAATTATTCAATAAAAATTGAGACGTTAATTTCAGAAAGAAATCAGGACCTACTAACGATAGCTCTGGGGCCAAATTGGCTAGAAGAGGTGAAGAACACTTATGCAACCCTAGAAAGAAAAACGCATGATGATTTATTTCGACAATACGCAGGCATGGCCCCTCTTTCTGCTGGCACATCTACTGATGCTGCGATTGAGCATGATGAAAGGATGTTATGCTCAGAATTTGTCGCCTTGACAACAGTCGCGACTTTAAACGCTTTGGATACAAAGTTAAAAGAAGTCTTGAAAAGTAAGAATAGTGCTGTTCCTGTGACATTAATCGCGATGCCTCTTTCTGCAGATAACCTTTCTCAGATGACGCCTAATCAAACCCTTAAAAATCTCATAGAAAAGGGCGTGGTTGGGCGCTCAGAACCGCGAAATCAATTTGCTCCAAGATCCTAGTTAATCGGCCATGCAACTTTGTAAGGATAATCCCTACAAGTCATGAGTATAAGCGATCAAAGCTCTTTTTGAAATGCAATTATGTGTATATACTCTCAATCGAATTTTAACAGGGTCGTGAGGCTAATATGCCATTTATTGTACTGCCTGAAGAATGGGAAAAAGTATTGGCGTTTTTTCGGAATAATCCTTATGCGGTTAAATACTCAAAAAAAATTCATGATGCAAAACATTCCTTTGTAAAATTAATTGTAGATGATCCCGCCAAAACAGATAGCATCTTTGCAATTGCAAATAAAAAATATGATGGTGTGCGACGTCTTGGCAAAGGATCATATGGTAAAGTCAAGCGCGTCAAAAATAGTGCTAACAAGGAGTTTGCACTTAAAATTGAAAAGGGCGATGAAAATCTTGCACTAAAAGACAATGCAGATCCAAGTTTGCAAGCCGCACGCACAGTAGATTTTTTTAAAGGTCAAGGGTTGCGGATCCTTGAAAATACGTTATTAATTGCGGCTAATAAACCGCAGAGAAAGCGCTACACATTACTTGAGTTAATCGAAGGGGAAACGTTATTTGATATAATCAGAAGACATCAAAATAAACCGTTTTTGACTACCTTGCAACTTTATTTACTTGGTTTGGTCAGTGCGGTGCGTATTTTAGAACTTCATGAACATCGCATTGTTCACGCAGATGTCAAAGCAGAAAACATCAGGGGAAAAATTCGCGGTAACAAGATTTTTTTAAAACCGTTAGATTATGATTTTGCCGTTATTTTAAAAGAAAATCGCAGCAGCAAAACTGTACTAGAGCCGAAAGGCTCTAAGCTCTATGCTGCGCCAGAGCTCATTTCACAGGGTAGATATTCTTTTGCTTCAGATATCTATGCGTTAGGCGTTATTTTTCGGTATATAGAGCTGGATGATTTGTCAGAATTGATGACAGCTGAGAGAACAGAGCATCGATTGTCATTACCACTTATCATATCCTGCATACTTGACAAGATACACGCTGAACATATTTTTTTAGATGATGATGCGAAAGAAATCACCTCCTATGCGTTGATGAAAACAAAAGTGCATATATCCATGTATTTAAGCCAGCCACGCGATTTGGCAGATCTGATTGATTATAAAATCGCCAATAATTATCTTAGTTTTGATCAATGTTTGATCATTGGTTTACTTTGTTGCATTGATGTCTTGATGTTACATCGAAAGAAAAAAATACTGATTAATATTAAACCGGAAAATTTCAGCGTATGCCTAGATCCAACAATGATTAGGGCCGAGATAAAACATATTGGATATAGCTGTGAATTAGAGGGAGATGAAAAATATGTAGAGTTGTGGGGGTGGGGGGAGCCAAGAATTCCTCAAGAATATGCAGCGCCTGAATCTAAAATGAGCTTGCGTTTTTCGTATGCAACAGATGTTTACTCGTTAGGGAAGCTTCTAAAAAATTTAGGCATCGAACCTGGATTGATGATAAGTGAGAATCCAGCAGTTAGGCCTACACTTGAGCAAGCGATACCTGACTTAATTATTAGATATGCTACCAGTTGCATAAATGATCTGCCTAGAAAAATGTTTGATGAAATGGCGAGAAGTTTTGGTATTAAAATTGACATGACAAAAAGAGGATTCATAGGGGAATTTGCAATAAAGAACATTCCGGCTTTGGATATGAAAGATATTGACAATCCAGTCCCTTTCTTGAGTCCCCAAAGCATGTCTTCTCAATCAACCTCACCGCTAAGTGCGGGCTCGGGTTCTGAAAAAAATTCTTCACATTCAGGTGAATTATCTCCTAATCGTGAGAATACAGCGCCTTCGTCTGTGCCAGACAGCGATGACGCGAAAACAGAGTATTCTTTTTTACCAGCGTTGTTTAATTTTAAGTTAAGCTTAAACTTCTCCAGAAATACAACTTCGAAAAAAGAGAAAAAGGAAAAAACAGAGAAACAAGATAAAAAGCGCTTTTAAAGTAAGAAGGTCCCGCTTTACCGGAGGTTACATTACATCTTTAATACACAACGAAATCTCGCTTTATTTGACATCATGCGCTGGTACGCTTCTTGCGCTTTATCTAAAGGAAATATCTCAATCATCGGTCTTATGCCAGTCTGAGCACAAAATCGCATCGCATCTTCTGAATCTACAGCAGTGCCAGAAGGCCATCCACGGATTGAACGGCGTAATCTAATTAATTGTAATGCTGTGAACTGAATAGGATCCATAGAGCCACCTACTATTACGAGTTGTCCCTGATTTCCTAAACCATCGATAAGAGGTGTGATGGATTTTCCACTGGGTGCGGTTGCTAAAATCACACGTGCGCCGCCAAGCTTATTGAGTGCTTGGGTGATATCTTCGTTCTCAGCATCAATGTAGATATGAGCCCCTAATTTTTCCGCTAAGGACTTTTTATCTTTTCCTTTTGAAATGGCAATGGTCTTAAAGCCCATTTTATTGGCAAATTGGATGGCAAGATGTCCTAATCCACCAATGCCTTGGATGGCGACGATATCACCAGGCTTTGCTTGACTATTACGCAGTGAATTAAAAGTCGTCACACCCGCACAAAGAAGGGGGGCAGCTTCTTCAAAGCTGATTTCATCTGGTATAGCGGCAAGCGCTTCCATTGGCGCTATCATATATTCAGCATAGCCGCCATCATAGTGGATCCCTGTTACTTTATGATTAGTGCAAGTTATAAAATCACCACGACGGCAAGGCAAACATTCATAACAACGGATCCCAGCCCAACCTACTCCAACACGTTGACCTTTTTTCCAGGTTGTGATGCCAGTTCCCAACTCATCAATGATGCCTGCTATTTCATGACCTGGGATCCTGGGGTATTTGATCCCTGGGAAGCTGCCTTCTACGGTATAGCAGTCACTATGGCAAACACCAGTTGCTTTCAGTTTAATTCGTACTTGATGTACTCCAGGAGTTGGGATTTCTCTTTCAACAATATCAAATTTCCCGATTTGCGTTATCTGCACAGATTTCATTTTAGACATCACGTCCTCTCTCTTACAAAAAACGAAGTACTTCGATCATATATCGACTGAGGTTAACCTAAACCATAGGTACAAAAGGATTCTAATTTGTTTAAAATAACTGATTAATAACGCAGTAATCTTAAATTTTTTCTACAGGGAACTTTTTTATAGCAAAGGAAGATCTAACTAGCATCGCAAAAATCATGCGAGGAGGTACTTTGTGAAAACTGTAAAAATAATGATTCCCCTAATAGTGATAGGTTCTCTCACTGGTTGTGCAGGGCCAGCTGTTGTATCTTATGGATATAATGATGATGTGTATTATGAACCCTTTTATAATGACTCGGTTTATTTTCAGCCGTCCTATTATTCACCCCTCGTTATAGGGGGCTATGGATATCGCCAAGGGTACTATCATGGGTATAATTCTGGATATTACCATGGCGGTGGCTATAATCGTGGGGGTGGATATTATCACGGTGGTGGCGGTTATCGTCGTCGATAACCTATGAGGCTAGATTGGATGATTTTGTTCTCAAAGTAATTAAATTTGAGTCCATATTACAAAAATGATGAAAACATAAGTCATTTGATGTATTAATTGATCTAGCCCAAATATATACCAAAACCAGTTATCATTTACTGTTAGTTTATAGTGTTTGATGGTATTTGTTTTCAACCAATCAACGTGATAATGCACAACGCCATCACTAAATGCGGCTAATAGAACTATTTTCCAATTTAAAAAGCATAAGACCAATGCTGTACCCAACGCATGAATGAAAGCATGCAAAATGCCTCCCCAATGCCCATATGCGCCCTTGTGTTCGAACTGATATTTCGTTTGAAATAGATAATCAGCTAAAAAATGCTTCAATAAAAACAAACTCATTATGCCAAGTATTATCATGCTAAGACTACCAAATCCAATTTTTCATTAATTCCACCGACTGTTCTTTGATGACGAATTTCTTTACCTTTAATATTTGTATACCCTTGTTGCTGCGCTTTCTCTAAAACAGCATATGTTGCTAGAGCATGCGCTTTCTCTATTTTATTCTGCTTTTCTAATTTTGCCGCAATATTGACCGTTTCACCTATTACTGTATATTCCAAACGGCTTTCAACACCTATCATGCCAATTAACACCTCCCCAATAGCGAGCCCCATGCCTATATCTAAACTTTCTTTGTTCTCATTTTTCCGTGTGATCTGCCATTGATGCACTGCGCTCATTATTTCATCAACCGCATTTAAAGCATCTGCAGCGTAAGTAGAAGAAGGAATCACGGCTCCAAAACTGGCTAAGATCCCATCACCCATAAACTTATCAATACTACCGCGATATTGATGGATGATAGGCACTAAGAGACGTTGATATTCTCCTAGTAATGCAATCAAATCATTAGAAGGTAATTTTTCTGAGAGTTTGCTAAATCCTCTTAGGTCAATAAACATGATGACAGAATGCCGCATTTCGCCTTGACCAGCGGCTAATTCTGTTTCAGCTTGCGTAATTTTTTCAACAACTTGCGTGTCAAAAAAATGCGACAAATCATTTGCTTTAAAAGTTTGGCTTACAGCTTGCCGTAAAGTAGTTTGAGCACGTTTTAATACAAGTGCAATGATTAAGGTGATCAATACTATTGTTAATAATTTATCAAATTCGGCACCCAAATAGATGCTCCGAGATGAAGCATAAGTAACATAATCCCAAGTAATAGATTGATCATTTGTATGAAAGAGAGCATGCCAAACAATAATGCTCCAACAAAGTGCAGCAGTGGCGCCAGATAATAAGACCCAAATGGGCTCAAATCGCAATGAACGCAACGCAATCAAAACAAAAACATAATTAAAATGTGAATTTTTTAAATTAATAGAGGGGGTAGATTCAAACTGTATATAATATGTCCAAATGATAAAAAGCAATAAGGCCATCTCAGCGACTACTGAAAATCCAAGAAATAGAGGATTTAGTTGTTTGGTATAGGCAAACCACAATCTGACTAATACCAAAATGGTAAATAAGGAAAGTCCTAATAATGCAGAATGAATAGGCGCATCAGGAGAATAACCAATGGGTGCAAATATGATAATAATATAGAGTAAAGAAATAATACCTAATTGCACAGAAGCAACAATGAATTCACTTTGATCTTGTAATTCTATAAATTTCTGTTTTATGCGAAGAGGCCAAGCCGCATAATCAATCACTTATGCCCCCGGCTATTTTTTGACATAATCCTTTGGGCAACATTACCCATTCATTGGGTTCTTGATCAGTTGATGCCTTTCCAGCGCAAGAGTGCTTCGCAGTGGCACAATCATTTTGACCCGCGCGAGAAATGCCGTAACAACGTTCTCGCTCGGTAGTGGCAGTAGGGGAAGCTTTTATTAGCCAATTGGTATTGACATAAATAGTTCCCACAGCTGCCGCTGTTGCACAAGCAATAACGATTGTGTTCTGTATTTTTATTTTTTTTGACAAGATGCATACCCAATCTAATTAGCGGCGTGTTATTGAAAATTAGCTGGGGAGAGGTAGGCTTGTCAAGCTACTGTTTATATACTCTTCCCAGTTTTCTTTGTTAGTCCGATGTCGCTTTTACGAAACAGGTTGCTCGTCGGCGCCTGAAATAAAAACCACCTGTGTGAGAGCGCCTAAAGCGCTTTAAACACAGGTTAGAATTTATTACGAGTCTTATCTCTCTCTGCAGGAGTTAGGTTGGGTGAGTTTTCTTTTGTAGGAAAACTTCTAGGAGGCACCCCTTGGCGAGATTGCATCGAGGGAGATGCCATCTCAGATACAAGCTTTTGCATTAAAAGTGCGATGCCATTATTTTTATTCTCATTTAATGATCTTGTTATATAATTTGTTACTTTACTTAATTTAAGCGCAGGCGTGTCATGGTTATTGCCTTGCATTGATTGTAAGAATTTTATAAAAAGATTATAATGAACGCCTTCTTTCTTTTGCACATCTGCACTCAGAAATCGAAAGTGAGATTTAAGATTTTCAACCAATTCAATAGTGATATCAGGTGTTAAATTGACACTTAGCTCTTTGAAGAGGGTATGAATTTGCTTGAATTCGGTTAGAGTGATTTTCTCTTTTTTGTTCCTCCATTGGCTAAGCCTTTGCATTGCTGCCTGATCAAATGCGTTATTTTTCTCTATGTTGTTTAAGGCGCGAACATAGTCATTATTAGCTTCTTCTCTATCCGTTTGGTGTAATTTATCATAAACACCTCTCAATATATCAAGCGCTATATCCTTAGAGATATTTTTATTTTCAGGACCAGATTGTTTGCTCATCTCTTCTCTCCTAATAGAATGAATTTTACTATTTATTTTTTAGATTGGAAAAATTAATAAAGGTTCAAATTAAAACAGAGTAGGGAGCTACACTCATTTTTTATGTAGGCTCTGATAGGAATAAGTTGTTTAGAAAATCTGTCACTATTAAGCTGAACTTGATCTGACTGAAAAAGAGTTAACGTCAGATCAAGTTTTATTAGGTTGGTTATCTATTACATTCTGCAGGGTGATTGGCGCACCATTTTTGACGACAAGCTGCAGGATGATTCATGCACCATTTATCTTTACACGCTTTGGGATGATGTTCGCACCATTCTTTGTGGCATTTATGGGGATGATTATTGCACCATATTGCGTGATTTTCACTTCTCTGCCACCACCACCAGTCAGCAAGTTGCATATAACCATCATTAGCTCTTTCCTGAGCAAAAGCAGAGATACTGATAAAAGATAATCCTAACAGGCTTATGAGAATTGCTTTTTTCATTAATGACCTCCTAATGACCTAGATTAAACGAAGACATATCTAGATATCGTTAGATAGGATAAAAGATTAACATAAATTTTGATCAGTAATCCCTCTTACCCATTTTGAGTGAGAGGGTTGGTTCAAGCTCGTAATCGTGATTTTTCAGATTCGGTGCTACCAGATAGACTTTCAGAGGGAGTTGATTTTTTTTCCGATGAGGATGGTGCAAATTGGATCAATACAGGCGGTACAGGTGGGCGTAAAGCTACATTTGCAATTAAATTGGATAAATCATCATTTGATGAATTAGGGGTATTATCGGTACGTTTATGATCACATTCTTGACTAGACCATTCGTCATCCGACGCGTTAGGAGAAAAGCTTGCAGAGACCTCGATATCTGCAAAAAGTGGAAAAGAATAGAATTGTGATGGATCATCGGAAGCACTTTTTGCTTCTGCGTGCCTAATATAAGCTTCTATTTCCTTGGTAGAATATACAACAGGAAACATTTTTTTTGTCTGAACAAGTAAAAGAGACATCAATCCTATAAGCGAAGGTCTTCTTGCTGGATTTTCATGGGTGACGTCTCTTAAGATGATACCCAAGGCATTAAAAATTACTCCCAATGAAAACACGGCGCTCTTTTCTGTATATCTGTTTGATGCCCAAACATCTGCTGGAAAAGTGATTAAATTGATTATTGAGACAGTCGGATCAAAACGAACCTTAATTTGATCATTCAAGTTGGTAATTATAAAATTTCTAAATCCATTGATACGTGCGCATGGATTGGTTTGAATAGTTTGATGATAAGCGATGCATAAATGTAGAGCTAGCAAATAAATTTCTACAGGCTGAAATAGCAAACCGTAAACTTGACCTCGAAGAAGGAGCTCAGGAGAAAGACCATTTTGCAGCTTTTTTCTATAATGACTGAGAACCAGCGCCTCTCCTTGCTTATAAGCGAGTTCAAAAGGAGCACTAAGCGTTGTATTGTCATTAGAAATTTTTTGTAAAATGAGCGAAATGATTTCAAAAAGGGTAAATCTATCATTGGGCAAAGAGGCTTTTAAGCAAGCAGCCCAATCTGGTCTGTTTAAAAATCCTAAAATAGTACCCAAAGCAAAGATGTCAGATTCAAAAGAATAGCGTTTTTGACCATAAATTTCAGGAGCAGCATAATCTATGGTTCCACGCATTGTTGTTAAAAATCTGATCGAGCATCCTTCAGGCAGTAAAAGAGAAAAACCTTGATCGACTAGCGTTACAACTATATCGTCACCGATAATGCTTAAATGAATATTTTTTAAGCTTAAATCGCCATGAATAACGCGTTTTTGATGATATTCAAGTAGTGCTATACAACATTGTAAAGCTATCATGTCTGTTTGAAGATTAGTAAAACCTGCTAGTAGTTTGGTGCTTTTGTCATAGTGGTCATAGAGACGTTTTCCAGGTGCTAATTCAAGAATTAAATACTTTTTTTTGCTACTAAGTCTTATTGGATTTTTTGAAGTTTTTTGGGTTTTTTTAGGACGCGTCATTTGATCTTTTAATATATTAAGATGTTGCATCACTTCAATTGATTCATCTTCTGGGATGGTGAGGTCAGGATCTATCATTTTGCAAGCAAACTCTACGCCAGCTTCATTTTGTGCGCTAACAACAGTGCCAAATGTTCCCTCACCAAGGAGAAAGGGAGCTCGATATTTTTTTCTAGCTAGGGCTAGAATTTGGTTTTTATTAGTTTTGATAAAATAGAAATGACAATATTCTGTTGGAATAAATTTTTTTTCTGCTGGGTTGTTTAAAAAGTGTTCTTTTGCCAGAGCCCATTTATCGGCGTTAATAGTTAACTTCATCGTGTCATACCTAAATCAGCTTGTACATTTATAAATTCTTTATTGTATTTGACAATCCGTTGTACAGGGTGTTCAGATTTTAAAACATTTCCGTTTGAGGGGGAGGCGTCCGTTTAAGGCAGGTCCAATCGCATAAAACTGAAAAAATTATTATAATCAAAAAACTAACTTTGCGCAAACGAAGCAGGATTGCAGATATTTTATTCTAAATGGTGTCATATTTTATGTGACATTGATATGATGGCTAGAGTTTTAGAAGATATGTTATGTAAGACCTACTGAAAGTAATTTTTTTAAGTAGTAGAAAAAAGTCATCAGTTGATGAGTAAAACTAAAAGGAAAATTGAATGCAAAAACGTCAATTGGGTAAATTAAAATTAGAAGTGTCCGCTTTGGGTTTAGGCTGTATGGGCATGTCGATGGGTTACGGTATTTTTAATGATCAACAATCAATTAAAGTTATTCATCATGCTATTGACAGAGGCATGACCTTTTTAGATACCTCAGATTTATACGGTAATGGTCATAATGAGGAGCTTATCGGTAAAGCTTTAAGTTCTGGGAATTTACGAAAAAAAGTAGTCTTAGCCAGCAAATGTGGCTTTGTGGGGATGGATAAAGTAGATGGTTCTGCTGCGCACATCAAACAAGCCTGTGATGCTAGTTTAAAACGTCTGAAAACAGAGATTATTGATCTTTATTATTTGCATCGTGCTGATAAAAATGTCCCTATTGAAGAATCTGTGGGAGCTTTCGCCGATTTGGTAAAAGCGGGCAAGATAAATCATGTGGGTTTGTCGGAGGTCACCCCAACCACTTTGCGACGTGCTGCTAAGGTGCATCCTATTACAGCTTTGCAGTCGGAATATTCATTATGGGAAAGAAGACCAGAAATTGAAATATTAAAAGTCTGTCAGGAATTGGATATTGGTTTTGTTCCGTATAGCCCGCTTGGTCGTGGTTTTTTGTCAGGGCAATACAAAAGTACAGAGGTGTTTGATAAAGATGATTTTCGAAGGATTTTGCCAAAATTTCAAAATACAAATTTGCAGCATAATTTACAAATCGTCGATAAGCTGATTGACCTTTCTAAGCGCAAAGGATGTAGAGCCGCACAACTTGCATTGGCGTGGTTATTGGCGCAGGGTAAAGATATTGTGCCAATTCCAGGAACGCGCTCTATTGAGCGTTTAGATGAAAATATTGGTGCGCTTGATGTTACGCTGTCTTTGGCTGATTTAGAAGAGATAAATCAATTAATTCCGCCTGATGCCGTGATTGGAAAACAGTATCCGGATGAATTTAATTTTGAGGTATAAGGCAAAAAGGCCATTTTATGAAATGCTCTAGATTTTTTTAATTAGCTCGGTGAATTGTGTTGATTAGAGTGGTGCCTATCTGCACCACTCGTTTTTGATTTTTCTGCACCACTGGCTTTTGATCTTTCAGCAAGAGCTGAAGTTGTGCTCGCTGCTAATGAAGTAGAAAATAATGTTAATATAGGCAAGGTATTCCTACTGGCGTCACCTTCTAGAATGTTATCTGGGAAGAGATTGGTGCTATCTTGAGCTGATAATAGCACATGCTGATCCGCAACAGCTTTTTTTAATGCTCTAATAGAATATGCACCGATACGTGGATCAAATTGCACAGCTTTTGCTAAGGATTCATAGGTGTTACTAAAAGCAATAATTTTAGCATTCTGAAAATGTTGTAAGATATGGCTTAAAAGTGGACCATTGATGTCTACACTAGTGGGGGCACCATAATTTGATTCCACTATGAAAAAATCAATACTAGCATATTCTAGGCCATGTGCTTGCAAGACATTCTGTAAATGTTCTGTTTGCAGAGCGATACTTTTGGTACTGACATCGATGGGGATGTTTATCACTTTAAGGTGAGGTATACGTACACAGGCGCCATTTAATAGGCTTTCCGAAAAAGCATTATGGACCATAATGACAATGTTAGGCACGCGTTAATTCCCTAGATTAAATAGACAATCGGCTGATAATACAGTTCAGAAGTTTGGTATGCAACTGATTGAGGCGGTTTTGTGTTTCTTCCTAGTAATATAAGGTTTTTATCTCTTAGTGGCTTTTTTATATGTTAGTTCATTTGTTTAGTTACATGGAGTGAGTGCTAAAGGGCAGATTGCCTCTATTGGCGAGAGGCAACCTAATCTATACAATTTGAAGAGAGGTTTGCTGTGCATGCGCCCTAATTTTTAAAAGGCCATTTGTTAATAAGGGAATAATGAATACTCCCAACATAAACCACGTCAGCAAACCATAACCTCCCGCAATTAACTTAACCAAACCAAATTGGGATAAACCAAAAGCGACAGCTAATAGCATCACAATAAAGATTTTTTTATTTTTAGTGACAGTAAGACGCTCATTGAAAGCATGCACCAAACCTACTCCTGTTTCAATTAATGTCCCTATCAAAATGATAGAAAAAGTAATTGTTAATAAAGGAAGTGCTAACTTGTCCAACATATAAGTAGAAGGGACAATAGTCGTTAATATGTTTGGATACTCTGTCAATAAAGCCATAAAGAGTAAAATGCCCGGAATGCTAGCAAATGGTCCTGCTAATAACCCTGAAATGACGGCTTGCTTGGTTGTTTTAAAATACCGCAGAGTAAATAATATGGCTGGAATGCAACCCAAATTATAACATGCGTAAGTTACGCCTTTTTTAACCCACTCCAAATCAGTTGGTAATGAGATAGCCTCTGGCATTAATTTTATACTGGTGTTTTGATAACAACATACCAAAAAGGCAATAAAAACTATATATAATAAAAAGGACCAGAAAGAGAACATTTTCTCTATAGATTTGCTTCCCCTAAAAACCATGGTCAAAATATAAAAGAACGGCAATGTGAGTCCTATAATATAAGGAATGCCTAATAAATCTTGTAGCATGCTTCCTACAGAAGCCGCGATTACAGATAAAGCGATAATAACTAAATATAAATAACAAGCCTCGAACAATACCCAACCGCGCCCGAGGAGTACTTTGAAAAAAGACTTATAATCATAGGCATGGTAAGCTCTTGCTAAGACAAAGCATAAGGCACAAATTGCTGACCAGATAGCAGTAGTCAACAGCAAGCCATAAGCCCCATTGACAGGACCTAATGATAAAAAATATTGTACAATTTCTTGACCTGTACAATATCCTCCTGAAATCACAATTGATTGAAATGTTATCCCAGGTAAAATATAAATTTTAAAAAAATTGGAATTAAACATATACTCTTCTCACTTTACTTCACCTTGCTGACACCTAACCCTGGCAAGCCTGTCACCGACATCACCCCATTTTTCAAATTAAAACCTCCTGTGACGATATCTGAAGCGAGATCTAAGCTGCCATCTAGATCGATATAACGTGTAGCTGAGGATGAAAAGGCAACATGCAAGGCTGCAGCAATGCTAATAATGCTCTCATCCATGCAGCCCCACATGAGTGCTATTTGAGCAGCTTCAGCGATAGTCGCTATTTGTTGGCTAGCATAAATTCCGCCGCATTTCATGAGCTTGATATTAAAGATCCCACAATGTGGAGCGGGGATTAAAGCTTGGATAGCATCTGCAGGATTGAGTAGACTTTCATCTAAAGCAATCTTTTGTCTCTCAGCTTTTGGTAACCGAAGTAAATCCTGAATATGATTTGGGCTTAAGGGTTGCTCAATAAATTCTATATTTAAATATTTTGTTTGATTAATAAAAGAAAGAAGATCCGCAAAGGTATAGCCTTGATTTGGATCAACGCGAATCGTAATGTTGGCACCATATTGCTCTCTTAATTTAGCCAAACGTTCTATATCTTCATTTAAATCACATCCCAGCTTTACTTTTAGTACTTGAAAGCCCCGAGCAATATATTCGGCAGCTTCCTGTAAGGTTTCTTGGACATTTTTTATTCCAATAGTGATAGAAGTCGGTAATTGATGATGGACGCGACCTAACACTTCCACGAGTGGTTTGCCTTGTATTTGGGCATACAAATCGTGCAAAGCAATATCAACAGCAGCACATGCTGCAGGAGTATGAGATAATTTCGCAAGACATTCTCGTTTTAAACTTATAAAGTCATTCAGATCTTGGTCGAGGCACCATGCTAAAGATTCTGGAGTCAAACTCTGTAAACAGGCATCCCAAGTTTCATTGGTGACCTCAGGAGAGGGCGAGGCAGCCCCTAGACCTATTTTGCCCTTATCAGTTTCTATCTCAACAATCACATTACTTGCAGTGGTTTGTGTTTTATAGGCAATTTTATAGGGTCTTGTTAACTCAAAATGTTGAGCATAGCTGTTAATTGATTTTATTTTCATGCGCTGTTTCCTTGCTTTGCGTTTTGGACATATAATTTTTGATAACGGGGATGAGCGCCTCAACACCTTCTTCTCTGGGGCAAATGACCGGTAAACCTGTTTCAAGATGCATTCGAAGCCTCGCTTCCTGCCAAGTTTCATCGACTAAGCTGGCGGTATTGAGTGTCACGGCCAAAACCGTTGCACCATAATGCTGTATCAGTGCAATTTCATCGTTAAGTGAAGGTAAAGGATAAAAAACCTTTTCACCATGATTGAAATATTTTCGACCCACAGCATGTTGCAAAATGACGCCTTTTGCGCCGCCCGAGCAAATGAATTCAGCGCCACAAGGACCACTAGGATTTCTGAGTGCAGATTGTCCTTCAATCAATATGAGATCCGGCGAGGATTCATTCACACATGAAACAATGGCATGTTCTAGTTCACCTGATACGAAATCATTCAGTGTGCTATCGAAAATAAAGCCATATCGAAAACCTTGCAGCCATCCTGTTTGGCCAGTATAAATCATCTCAGCTTTTATTTTATTTTGCCGACAACCCTTATACAGCATTTGCGCTGTCGTGCGCTTGCCGATAGCACAATCTGTGCCTAATACCGCAATGCGTGGTGTGCTGATTTGGCTAATGACCCCGCGCCAAGCATGTAACTGATGAAGTGGTTTTGATTTTCTTATATCAATTACCTGAGTTTTATGTTGCTCAATGAGAGGCTTTAACACAGGATGCTCTGAGACAAGCTCATGCAAACCATTGACGATAGTCAGCCCATTTTCAATTGCTGATTTTAAAGTTTCTAACAAAGAGCTTGTAATATAACCACCCGATGTTGCCACACCAACAATACAATGCGTAGGAGTGGGTTTTACTTGTGACATGGCTTCAATCACGCCGCTATAAATCGGAATATTTCTTATTTTTCCATCAGTCACAAAGCCAGCATCCTTGCCAGCATGCACTTTGTCGATAACCGCTGCAATAGGATAACGGCTTAGACCGGTGATGAGCCCATGCGCCGTTTTGCCATAGTCTTTATCTAATTGCCCATCTGTCAATATAATGGCATTATCAGTCATTTTTTACCCTCCCTGTTGGGTTTGTGGTTGATGTTTCTTCAGGTTGCAGCACTAATTTTTGTTTAAACATAATACTTAAGACTTTACTAGGACTTCGGCTAAATTGTCTTAATAAGTTCACATTTTTGTAAAATGCATCAACGTCACTTTCATTTTTAACTACACAATATTCTATCTCTGGACGGATTTCTTTTAACACTGTAGCATTCACGGCAACACTCTTTGTAAAATCAGGATTGACGCTTTTTACATCCGCAGGTAAAGGTTGTTTAGAAGAGAGTAGTACTCTCTTTACCTCTTCATTTGGGGGGGCAGTATAGGGGATAGCTCTGGATTGTTCATCCGTTCTATTAATAGCAAACCCAGGCTTGGTATAAACAAATGAAAGTTTATTTTCCACGTCAAAATAGAGATCTCGATAAAACCTATCGAAATGGGGTTCATCAAAAGATTTACTCTGATTGATCTTTGAATTTTGATGTGCTTTAGTCCAAGACACTTTAATTGCACAGCCATGTCTGTCGTATAAATACTTTAAAACAGCTGTTTGATCTAAAAAATAGCTCCTGTTGGTTGGGTCATACCTGAAAGAGTTATTGGGATTTAAAATTTCCCAAGTATCTAAGCTGACGATATGCTGCCCATCTACACTTTTCATTTTTCTGGGATCATCACCATCTGGTTTGAAGGTACTCACTTTCTTACTCTGCATTTCAAGATTTTCCCTGATTAATTTGTAATAGGGGTCTTTGACGATTGCAGAGGATAAGTGAAAGACATAATGTTTTTCAATATGTAAGTTTTGCAAAATGTGCTGTAACTTCTTGATATATTTGCCTCTTTTTTGAGCCACTTCAGTTTCACTTTTGCAACTTTCATGCTGGCAAGCAAAAGCAAAGTGATCACCAATTAAAATATGGACTGTGGCGCC
Source organism: uncultured Gammaproteobacteria bacterium (assembly GCA_963803015.1). Taxonomy (GTDB): domain Bacteria; phylum Pseudomonadota; class Gammaproteobacteria; order Berkiellales; family Berkiellaceae; genus Berkiella. The sequence continues at coordinate 798,873 of CAWDKV010000003.1, forward strand.
CTCATCAAGCACTTCCCGTCGGATTTTTTCAGCGGTTAATAGCATGGTATAAATATCAATCGGTACGCCGGCCGATAAGCCATAATTGTGGGAAACAAAGCCAAACCCTACAGTGATATTTTTCTTATCTTTAGCGATGGCTAGATAATTTTTATCAATAAAATCAGTATGGTTAACGCAAGTTTTCGTTTTACCTACAAAATCCTGGAGTGAACGTTTAGGTCCACTGGGGATCTCATTGCCAATCATGATGCCTCCTTTTCAAGTTTTCTCGTTGCAAAAAAAAACCCCGGCTTTTTGGGCCGGGGTTTTTGATTCTATAATTATCTTTATATGATCATGCCGCCCGGCCTATTGGGAATAAAGAGGAGCATTAGCATAATAAAAGAGATAAAAGAACGCTTAACCAATGTGCTGCTCACTTGGCGGCTAGGTTTTAAATGTTTGAGGAAGCAATTTGAACGCATGGGTGTCTCTAAAAATGATAAACTATTTCAATTAACTTATAGAACCTCACATTCAATGTCAACCCTTCATACTAAGAAATTTATTTTGTCTGATAAAAGGGCAAAGAGAAAGATGTAACGGTAGAAGGCTAATTTCTAAATTAATTTTTTGAGTATGAGAGAAGCATTTGTTGGTTTGACTTTTTTGTACCCTAAGATGTGGGTAATATCTAAAATACAGGGGGATATCAACTCAAATTGGATATTGCCAACCCTATCTCAAAAATGTAAGGCTTCAAACTATGAAGATATTTAATATGAATGATTTGCCCCATCAAGAACTTGAATCAACTGCCACGGGAGAAAAATTCTCTCTTTCTTCCGTTCTGACTGATTATTTAGATTTTAAAGATTTGTTTGTTCATCACGAAATTATTCCTCCCGGGAAAAGAAGCTCCAATGCCCATTGTCATACCCATCAAGAAGAAATGCTCTTAGTGCTAGAAGGTGCTCCTACGGTTCATCTTGGCTTGGAAGAGAGACAATTAAAACCTGGGGATTTCGTTGGCTTTAAACCATCTGCGAGAGAGTTTCATTTTGTTGAAAACACCTCAGCATTAGATGCCCATATAGTGATGATTTGTTCGACTTCACTTGAAGATACTATTCAATATAAGACTGAAAATAAAACCCCAGCTTCTGGGTAACCGAAAAATATGAGGAGCTGATCATACATTCAAGCAATTCTACTTAACCCTCGCCTAACCTGATTGGGTCTCCTAAAATGTTTAGATCGACTGGCATATTTGACTGCGAATACCAAGCTAGACTCAAGGATACAAATGAACTTTATCGAAGCCTCCATCCTTATCCTATTTATCGCTATCATCAGTGTTCCGATATCTATTCGGTTTCGTATGCCTCTGGAAATTTTTTTATTTTTAGGCAGCTGTTTAATCAGTCTCATCCCAGGATTGCCTGAAGTTAAAATCGATCCCCTGATTGTGTTTGAACTTTTTTTACCACCAATTTTGTTTTCAGCTGCATATTTTACCTCATGGAAAGATTTTAAATTTAATTTCAGACCCATTTTGTTATTGGCCTTCGGGTTAGTGACTGTGACCATGGTAGTTGTCGCCATTGTTGCAAAATATTGTATTCCAGGATTCAGTTGGTCAGAAGCATTTTTGTTAGGGGCTATTGTGTCACCCACAGATGCTTCAGCGGCGACGGCAATTATTAAAAAGCTAAATGCTCCCAAACGCATTATTGCAGTTTTGGAAGGTGAAAGTTTAATTAATGATGCAACGGCATTGTTATTGTATAGATTTTGCTTGGCAACAATTTTGTATGGCTCTTTTTCTATTCAGCAAGCAGCTATGCAATTTGGGTTGATTTCTTTGGGAGGAGTATTGGTAGGGCTAAGCGTTGCTGTTATTGGTGAATATATCTTTAAAAGAATGAAGGATCACTTGGCAGAAACAGCACTTACTTTTGTTACAGCGTTTTCTTCATACTTGATTGCCGAGCACTGTGGATTTTCAGGCGTTATTTCAACTGTGGTTGCAGGAATATATTTTGGGATTCATTTTCCTGAAATAGCATCAAGTAAAACCAAAATGAATACAAAGGCGGCCTGGAGCACACTCATCTTTATTATTAATGGTTTTGTTTTTACTTTAATTGGTTTTCAATTACCCGTTGTAGTTAAGAACTTAAAATCTTACCCAATGCTAGACTTAATCACGTATGGCATGATCATTAGTATTGTCGTGACTTTAGTACGTCTTCTTTGGATGTATCCTGCTGCCTATATACCACGCTTATTAATACCATCAATTAAACTTAAAGATCCCATGCCTCCATGGCAGCTCTTGTTTACACTTGGTTGGACGGGAATGAGAGGCATCGTTTCATTAGCTGCCGTGTTGGCTATTCCAACTATGACTGCAGCACATATATCAGGTGTTAATCTTGATTTGTTAAAATTCATTACTTATTTCGTCATTGCTTTCACACTTATCATCCCTACACTTACTTTGCCTAGATTAATTCGTTTTTTTAAATTATTTGATGAGAGAGATAGACTAAGAGAAGAAGCATTGGCGCGTGTTAGAGCTTTTGAGGAAGTCATTAAGGAATTGGCGGATTTTGCAAAAAAGAAGAAAATTCCAGAGTCTATATTCCAAGAATTTATGAATCAAATTAATCGTCAATACCAAGTTGTAAAAACACAGCTAAGTTCTAATCCCTATTCTCTGTTATCAGAAGAATTTTTGGCCTTTAAAAAATTAACGTTGGCAGCAATCAAAATTGAAAGAGAGGTGCTCATTAAACTTAGAAAGTCAGAAGAAATTAATGATGATGTTTTTCGAAGTCTCTCGGATGAGCTTGATCTTGAAGAGTTAAGAGCCAAGAGCTTGCGGATATAATCGACAAGTTTAAAAAATTAGGTTATCTCAACATGTGCATTCACACTGCATCCTGTCGCATCAATTACTGTAAAAGAATAATATCCCGGTTTTTCAGGATTCCATATGTATTTTTGTTGCCAGGATTGTTGTGAGACAGGTTTGCCGTCAATAAGCCAAGTATAGGGTCTGGTTCCTCCGCGTATGGTGCAAGGGATACCTGCTTTCTCAAGCGCGATGATAGTATTGTCAACTGGAAAGAGTAGTCTTAATGTTTCTTGGTTTTGGGCAGATTGGGAGGATGGTGTTAATTTATTTAGGGTTAAATTGCTTTGGGCTAAGGGAAGAGGAAGCGCAGACTTTTGCTGGGGCAATATTTGAACTATCTTTTGTAATAATGGGACAGCAGTGCTAGCACCAGTGATGTCTCTCATCGGAGAACCACTGGGCGAGCCAATCCATATTCCAACCACATATTGCTGATCAAAGCCAATCGCCAGAGCATCGCGATGACCATAAGATGTGCCTGTTTTGACAGAAAACATTTTCCCTTTACCATCCTCAACAGCAAGGATATCCATTACTTGCTTAGCTGCACCAGGCGAGAATAAGTAATTTTCTTTGCTAAGTTGATCTGATACAACATAAGAAAAAGATTTCGCTTTGCCCTGATTGCCGAGACTAGAATAAAGCAGAACCAATTGCTCAAGGGTTAAGCCTAAACCCCCTAAAGCACTAGGGAGACCTGGTCCATCAATACTCTTTGGAAATTTTGGCTCTACACCCGTTTCTTTTAAGAGGCTTAAAAATCTGACCACGCCCATTTCATTGAGCATTAAAACTGCGGGAATATTCAATGATTGCGCCAATGCTTCTCTTGCCTGCACCATGCCATGAAACCCTTTGTTAAAGTTACGAGGGTAATAGGCGCCAAATCGGCGTCTAGCATCCAAAATAAAACTATCTGGTTGTACAAGGCCTGAGTCAAAAGCCAACCCATAGATAAAGGGTTTGAGTGTTGAACCAGGTGATCGATAAGCTCTAATGTAATCGACAAATCCATGATGTGTTGGATCTAAATAATCTAACGATCCCACATAAGCGAGGGGCTTGTTATGGGCATGATCTAAAATCAAAATTGCAGTATTGGCTTGAGGGGGTAAAAAATTCTGATAGCTTTTTAACAGATGCTCGATCTGCTTTTGTAGAGATAAATTAATAGTAGACTCAATCTCTGTTTGCTTAGGATATTGTTGCTTTAAACGCCAAGCTAGATGAGGGATCTCCCGAGGAAATTTTTTAAATGTCGTAGGAAGAGGAGCATCTTGATGTAGATGGTGTTCTAAGGATGTTATCAACCCCTTTTCTTGCATCAATTTAAGAATATGATGGCGAGCCTTGTAAGATTTTTTGGGGTTTTCATCTGGTCGTAAGCTATTTGGTGATTGTACCATCGCAACTAATAAAGCGATTTCTGGAGGAGTGAGCGTTTTAGGCGTTTTGTTGAAATAAGTTAATGCTGCTGCTTTGACGCCTTCAATATTGCTACCAAATGGTGCTAAGGTCATATAAATATTTAAGATTTCATCTTTGGAAAAGTGCCATTCAAGTTGTATGGCGCGAAAACATTCAATGACTTTAGCGACAAGGCTACGCTTTCGGGGTTCTAATAAGCGAGCGGTTTGCATTGTTAAAGTAGAGCCACCGGAAACAATATGGCCTACGCTGATACGGTGATAAACCGCTCGTAGTAAAGAAAAGGGATTGACGCCAAAATGGATAGGGTAGAAACGATCTTCTCTGGCGAGTAACGTTTTAACATAAAGCGGTGTGACATCACTTTGCTTTGTAGGGATCCGGAACTTTTCATCTCGACTTAGGAAAACATGTAACAGTTCTTTATTTGCCCCATAAACGAGGGTAGAGGTGTCTTGGTAGCGCATCAAATTTAAAGGAAAAACCTTATCTCCCAGCCATAAGGTTATTCCTAATGCGCTAATAAGAACGCAGCAGTATTTAAGCCAACGTTTACTCAATTTTAAGTATTTGCTCTTTGCCATATTTAAAGTTCTGCGACTGATACATTGCTTCAATGTACACAGCGGGATAGGTAAATGTGCCTTTACTGACTGCGCGTACGAAATAAGCCGCTGAAAAATTACTCTCTCGATCAAATTCGTAGGCGCTGACAAAGCGATCATCTCGCCCTTCGACACGGCTCGCTGCTGTTAGTGTTCCTAACCAAGGAAATGCTGAAGCAAGATTATCCTTTAAAAGATTAGGATCTTCAATTTCAAAACCAGCAGGTAATAAATCAACGAGCAAGACGTGACGCAACGCATCGTTCAAACGTTGCCCTTTGATGACAATCACATAACGCTCACCTGATTTGAGGTGAAAAGTATCAGCGGGCTTTCCATCTACAGTATAGATCTCGCGCTCCACTTGAAAGCCTTGTTGCGTTAATTGATTGATATCAATGGGTTCTCCTAATGTAGATAAGGAATAAAAAACAGGATTTGCGCCATTATTGGTTATTTTTATCGGATTTTTTAGATCTGCTGCTGTATAACGCTTTTGCAATGGGGTCTGGCCTTGAATGCTCTCCTTACCAAACGATAGTTGATAATTCTTTTGAATCTCTCGTAAATGATAAGCAGCTCGAACAAGCCATGCTTTTTCCTGTGTACTGAGGTATTTAGCATCATTCGCTTTGGCTGATAGAGCATTAGCAAGTTCAAAAAGTTTTGGATGATTTTGAGTGGTCTCAGCAAGGAGAGCTACCAAAATGGCAGTGTCGCGCAAATCAGATCCAAACCAGTTATGCTCAGTATTAATATTAGTTGTCGATACGGCTATTGCTTTGTTAAACCAAAGTGCGGCTAAGTTTGAGTCGCCATAATAAGCAAATGCGGCGGCAATGAAAGAGAGATCTTGTTTTGAGACAATCTCTTGTTGATGGGTTTCTACAAAATAACGCAATGCTCCTAGTGTACTTTTTCCTTCTTTCGCATTTAAATAGCTCGCATAAGCAGCAAGAGAAATATTTTTACTTTGTTGTATTTCATTTGTCCAGCGAGATAAGTTTTCTGTAATGGCAATGGGGACCGGTAATCCCTGTTTTTTGATGAGGTGCATGACATCGCCAGCATAGAGACTCAACCAAGGCTCTTGCTGATTAGACGCAGACCATAAGCCAAAGGAGCCGTCTATTTTTTGCAGAGAGGATAATTGATTAAACGCTCTCTCTAAAGTGGATTTGTCAGAAGTAAGTGACAATGCGGTTGCTAACATTCTACTCGTGGTTTGTTCAAGGCACATATAAGGATAACTTATCAATTCCTTGGTCAACTGTTGACTGCCAAAATCAGGGACGCCCCCGATGGTGAAATAAGCTTGGCTAGTGGGTTGTTGATTTTTAAAGATACTGGCCTCGAGTATTAAGCTGTCTTTTGGTTTAACAACGCCAAATTGTTGAATGGCAATAGGCTGAACTTTAGGTCGCACTGAAATTTCCCATGAACGAGACAAAGTAAAATTGTCTGGACCGGTTAATTTTAATTGCAGTGATTTTACACCTAAGTTGTCAAATTTGAGATCAATTGGTATCTGCGTTTCTTTACCTTTCTGAAGAAATATCTTTTTTTCGATCTGTTGGTTCTCGGCATTCAATTGGAGCGTATATTCTCCTTCTTTACCATCCATATTGCGTAAAACTAAAGGAATGGTTGCTTGATCTTTGGGGGCCAAAAAGCGTGGGAGCACAAAATAGACATCAACATCATCTCTGACAATGATACTAGACTCGGCGTGGCCTAGTCCTTTTTCATCCCAAGCAACCGCCATCAGGCGCAATTTTCCTGAAAATTCAGGAATGGCAAATGGAATAGTAATGATTTCTTTATCACTCGCATCAATAATGCCTGAATAGAGTGATACCACTTTATAAGATTTTGCCGGTAATTTTGCCAAAGCCAGGGGTGAGAAGCTTGTATCGGACCCATCTCCTCCTTCTTCAAATGAGCCAGGGCGTGCACCAAATGGGTTGATTAAAAAACCATAACTATCACGCAGCTGAAAGGCTAATTCTCTTTGAGAGAAGAAATAATTAAAGGGATCTGGAGATTTAAATCCAACTAATGCTAAGGTTGCCTCATCTACCAATGCAGCGCTCAATCGCATTTTCTTATGATTGGCGGGAACTTTAATTTTAACCTCAACAGTGCTACTGGATTTAACACGGGGAGGGGACTCTACGGCGAAATCAATTTTATGCTCTGTCATCGATTTTTCATTATTAAACCAATGGACGCCTATGGCACGGGTTGGCATTTGTGACTTTTTAATGTCGGCTGGTCGATAGACAGTTCCGATGAGATACGCACCAGGCTCACTGAGATCTTTAAGAGCAGGCAGGGAGAGTGTTATCCCTTCGGTGCCAATTTTACCTGTATAAATAGGCTTGAATGTTTGGCCTGCAACAGCAAGGAAAAGCTCACCAGCAAAAGGGCTTTTAATCATCGCTTTGTCATGATCAATTTTTAATTCTAACACATCAGGTTTATCAGGCGCATCGCTTGAATACAACCAGCCCGCTGAAAAACGTAGACTGGTTGCGACCCCAATTTTTTCATCTAAAATCTCTAAACGATAAAGCCCTGAATCTACGGGTATTTCAAGTAAGAAAGGCTCTTTAGCAGACAAGTTTACTTTTCCATTGCTTACCACTTTGTCTCGCGTCACTATTTCATATTGCCACTCATTACCTGAACGAAACCAAATATAATCGTGTTGTTCTGCATATAAGGTATAGGATAAACCTTCTTTTGTTTGGAGTTCGCCTTTTTGGTTTAAGGCGATGATATCAAATGCTGCTTTTGTATTGCTGGCAGTAGCGCGTTCTTTAAATCTTGGTTTGATTCCGATAGCAAAAGGTTGGTGCCAATATTCCGTGATTTGTTTTGCACGTTGCCCTCTGCCACCCACCTCAAAGACAGTGACTGTGGTATCCAGTTGCAAAAGGTGAGAGGTTTGAGGCGCCACATCCACTTGCGCATCAATTGTAGCTTGACCTTTATTGTCAGTAGTTTCTCCTTTATGGTTAAATCGTAAAGGATCCCAATTCTCTTCTTCAAGTCCGAACTGATACCCTTGCCATTGTGGAAAGGGCTGTTCAGCTATATTTAGTAGAGATTCTGCTTCCACTTTTAAGTCCGTCCCTGGTGGGCCAAAATAATACTGAGCGGTAATTTGAATAGGATTATTTTGATGAGGCAGGATGCTCAATACATTTGCGAGGGCTTTCACTTCAATACGCGGTGGTACAAAATCATTGACCTCAAAACTGGTATGTCCTATTTCATTGTTACGGGGATCTAAATAAATTGCAGCAGACCATAAACCAGTGGGAGCGGCATTGTTTATAGGATAATCCAGCTGATAAGCACCATCACCCGCATCTTTTAAGACACTGGTTTGAGCAAGTACACCATCTGGACGATACACCATTATTGTAAGCGGAACTTGGCTCTGAGCATTACCATTGACTTGGCGTAATAAACTCAATAAGTGGACTGTCTCACCAGGGCGGTATATTCCTCGTTCTGGAAAAACATAAGCTGCAACCGGGCCGTTGATTGGCCTGCCTGTTGCTCCTCTATCACTTAAATCAAAAGCTTCATTGCGAAGGTTTAATACGGTAAATTGTTTACCATTTAAGGATGCGGTCAAAAAGGCCGGGATGTTGCCGCCTATGCCGTTAGCCGTGGATGCTGCGAAATGGACTAAACCAGTCGTGTCTGTTTTTGCAGTTGCGAGCACACGGTTATTTTTAGCAATCAAAGAGACTTGTACCCCTTCCATCATCATTGCTGTATTTAAGTTACGCGCAATGATATGGAGACCATCTGGTCCATTATAGGTGCTTAGTCCTATATCGCTGACAATGAGGGCTTGCGAGGAGAATTCATTTGAGTCATAGCTTTCATCTGAGATTCTCGCTTCTATAACATAAACACCTGGCTGGAGATTTTTCCCTAGCATTTTGTCTATTGGTAAACCAGAGATCCCCGTTTTGTTTAATTCACTTTCACTGTGATAAGTGCCTTGCCAAATAAGCTCACCATGCTCTTCTTTTAAAGAGTCGATTTCCCAGCGTCCTATTTGATTACTAAACCAATTAGCTTGCACACTTTGAATATTACGTTCTGGTATGTGAATGATTTTTACTTTAACTTTGGGGACATTAACCGCTATAAAGGGTACCACTTGTTGCCCAAAACTGGAGAGAATATACCCGCGCTCCCGAAAATGAATTGAGGGTTTGCGATGCGGAATAAATAAATTAAGTGTTTGTTCTTGTGCAAGCTTAGCCTCATGCTCACCGGGAAAGCCTTGATTGAATGTCAATTGATAATTTTCGCCAAATTGCAATCCCTCTAAGCAGAGTTTGTTACCACGCGCAATAACACCTAAATCATTTACTTTTGGATGAAGGCTGATAGCGTTTTCATAATGAAAGTCACGTTTTTGGAGTAAAGGATGCGTCCAAGAAATACAAGCGGTTCCCGTATCTGTTTGCTGTGGAATATCCAGAAAATATGGGGCGAATTCTGTGGGGTAAGTTTGTAGCAATGTTTGTAGACGATCTCTGACTGTTTGATCTTGAATCAAGTCAAGCTGTTTGATCACGGATTTATCTAGGTCGCTTTGCGCGGCTTCTTCGGCTTTTATTCGCGCAGCTCTATATTCTGAGGCATAGTCTTCTTCAGTAGACTCGAAGTTTTGCATTTGTTGCAGGGTTTTGCATAAAAATAACCAAGCCTGAAAATCTTGGCTGTCATCAGCAATGATTCGCATAAAGCTTGATCTGGCATCAAACCACTCACGGTTATCAAAAGCCTGTTTCGCATTTACTTTGTGTTCTAATTGTTGCAATTTAGAAGAAGTGGAAGATTTGTATTGTAGTATTTCTTGATAAAGCTCATCTGCACTATCAGAACGCGTGTCTGAAGGCGATTCGGTATCTGATTCGGCATGCTGCTTTTGTGGAAGGGGTGCTTTATGGGAAGAGGTATAATGTTTAATCGTAAAAACAGAAACAATAATCAGTAATAATATACCGATAGCTACTTTTGCGCGCATAGGTTGTTCTTCTGTGATGGGAATATGGCAGTGTTTTTACCATATAGCCTATAAAAAACAAAGCATCTTTATTATGGTTTATAAAATATAAAAATGTTGTTTAACAAACTTTGCTCTAATGTAAAGGGTGAGATTACACTAATAGATGATCTTGTTATGATATTTTTTTGCCTATATATCAAAGGCACACTGCGTCACGCCAACCGCCACCTAAAGCTTGGAAAAGGGCTGCCGTGTCGGCATAGCGATCTGCTGTTGTTTGAATTTGTTCAAGCTGCGATTGATAATATTCTTGATGGGCATCAAGCAAGGCAACGTAACTGACGCCGCCAGCCTGGTAGCGTTTTGCCGTAATGTTATAGGTTTGGTGCGCTTGTTCTGTGGCTAATGCCCTTGCTTGTAATGTCTTGGCATCATAAGCTAAGGCTTGCAACGTATCAGCAACATTTTGGATCCCTTGTAAAACAGTTTCCTGGTAGGCGGCTTTAGCTTGATCTAGCGCTGCTATCGCTGAGCGCCTTTTGGCGCGCAGTGCGCCGCCATGAAAGAGCGGTTGCGTTAACGCAGGGCCTATATTCCACGCACTTGTCTTTGGACCAAATAATTTCCCAATTGAGGTGGCTTCTGTAGCTAAATTGCCGGTTATGGTAATTTTAGGAAATAAATTCGCGGTGGCAACACCGACATTAGCAGAAGCTTGATGGAGTAAAGCCTCTGCAGCACGAATGTCTGGGCGTTGGCGTACCAATAATGAGGGTAGGCTTACCGGAAGCTCTTGAGGCAGCTCTAAATCAGTTAGACGAATTTGAGGAATATCGATTTCACTAGGTGCTTTTCCAAGATAAACAGCAATTTGATGTTTGATTTGTTCCAATTGTTTTTCTAATGGGGCAAGATTTGCTTTGGTTTGTGCTAATTGGCTGCTTTGGCTTAATACATCAAGTAAAGCTACTCCTCCAGAGTGAAAGCGACGCTGTGTAATGGCGAGTTGATTTTCTTGTAGCGCTGCGATTTTCTGCGTTGCACTAATTTGTTCAGATAAGGATGCACTTCGAATAGCGGCTGTTACTACATTTGCGGCCAATGTAATTTGACTTGCCATTAATTCAAAACGCTGATAATCAACCTCAGCTCGCAAACCTTCAAGCTCACGACGATTTGCGCCAAATAAATCTAAAGTGTAAGAGACGCTTGTGCCGATGTTGTATAAAGTAAAAGGAGAGGGATTAGGAAAAGCAGAAATACCAAATGATTGAAAGTTGATTTGTTCACGAGTCGCAGACACGTTGCCATCTATAGTAGGAAATTGTGTTTCTCCTATTTGCACATTCACTTCTTCTTGTGCTTGTCGCAGTTTGGCTTTAGCACTGAGTAAAGTTGGGCTATTAGCCAGTGCTTGTTGAACTAACTCATCTAATGCTTTGCAATGAAAAGCTTGCCACCATTGTACTGGAATGGTTTGACCTTCTATAAAATGTTGAGCTTGACCTCCGGGCACTTTTGCTGCAACTGTTTCTTGGGCGAGCGGTTTTGACGTAAAACGTGGGATGTTTGGTCCTTTTATGGGATGAAAATCTGGACCAACGGTACAGCCTGCTAAACCAGCGAGTACAGCTAAATGTGTCCACAATAATTTTCTTTGAATGAGCATCATAACACGCTGATAATCCTTTAATCTAAAGTCTTGCGATAGAACTTGAGTGCAATCATCATGACAATAATTGTAAATAGGAATAATGGCCACATATGGGGCCAAAGTTCTACCCAACTATTACCTTTGAGTAAAATGCCCCGCGTTAACCTATTAAAATAGGTCATAGGTAAAAAATTACCGATTGTTTGTGCCCAATTGGGCATTCCTGCAAAGGGAAACATGAACCCGGATAACAGTATGCTGGGTAAAAAGTAGAAGAAGGTTAATTGTACCGCTTGCAGTTGATTTTGTGCTAAAGATGAAAATGTGATCCCCACAGTAAGATTGGCTGCAATAAAAAGTAATGAACCAAGATATATGGCGAGTATACTGCCCATAAAGGGCAAATTAAAAACAAAATATGCAGCAAGCAAAATGATGGTAACTTGTACTAAGCCAATAAAAATATAAGGAATAATTTTGCCTGTCATCACTTCAAGCGGTTTGGCAGGGGTGGCTAATAAATTTTCCATTGTGCCGCGTTCTCGCTCGCGCGTCATGGCGAGCCCAGTCATCATTACCATCGTCATGGTTAAAATAACCCCAAGTAAACCCGGAATAATGTTATATTCGGTTAGCCCTTCTGGGTTGTAAAGACGCTGCACCTGGATGTCAAAGGGCGGCTCTTTCTCTGCCAGGTTTGATAGTGAACCAGTTAAATCTTTGTATCCCACATATTTAGCCATCGATGTCAGGGCGGCAATGGCATTACCTGTTGCGGAGGGATCGGTTGCATCGGCTTGAACTAAGACGATGGGTTTTTCTCCGCGCACCAGGTTTCTGGAAAAATTAGCCGGGATATTCAAGACAAATTGTATTTGTCCTTTTGCCAAGGCAGTTTGGCCTTGCTCTTCGGTTGAAAACTTCTTGGTAAAATTAAAATAACTTGTTGCTTTCATACTGGCAATTAAACTGCGCGAAAATACACTGTCATCGGCACTGATGACTGCTGTAGGTAAATGTTTGGGATCAGTGTTAATAGCAAAACCAAACAATGTTAATTGAATAATAGGTATGCCAATAATCATGGCAGATGTAATACGATCGCGCCGTAATTGTAAAAACTCTTTTAATACGATGCTCCACCATCTGGTAAAGGAAAACGATTTCATGCATCTATTCCATAATTATCAGCGACATTGCTCATTAAATGGATAAAGACATCTTCTAATCCAGTGTCGATTTTAAGCGTGCGTAAAGAAGTTCCTTTTGTTACTTGGTTGACGCTGTTTTCTAAAGCAGTTGCGTCTTTTCCTGTCACATGCAAAGCGTGACCAAAAACAACTGTTTGCTCTACACCAGGCATGCCTTTGAGCTGTTCACTCAAGTGACTGAGATCAGAGCCTATAATTGACCAAGTGGTTAATCCTTGACTCGCAATCACTTCCTCTGCACTACCTTTGACAAGCAAGTTACCATAGGCAAGATAAGCCAGTTTATGGCAACGTTCCGCTTCATCCATGTAATGGGTGCTTACTAATATCGAGATCCCTTTTGCAGCTAATGCATGAATTGTTTCCCAAAAATCGCGTCTGGCTTTGGGATCGACACCAGCAGTAGGCTCATCTAACAGCAAGAGTGAAGGCTCATGTAGCATGCAAGCCGCTAAAGCGAGTCGCTGCTTCCATCCCCCAGATAACGCCCCAGCTAGTTGAGAGGCGCGTGCGGTTAAACCGAGATCATCAATGGCTTTATCAACCACTTGACGCCGGTTGGGCATTTCGTAGATCCGCGCTACAAAATCTAAATTTTCACGAATAGATAAATCGTCCCAATAGGAGAATCGTTGGGTCATATAGCCGACATGACATTTGATTTGGTCGCTCTGCGTTAAAATATCATATCCAAGACACGTCCCGCTGCCTGTATCTGGTGTTAACAAGCCACACAACATGCGTATGGAAGTGGTTTTGCCGCTGCCATTAGGACCGAGAAATCCATAAATTTCTCCTTTTTTAACTTGCAGAGAAAAATTAATGACCACATGCTTGTTGCCAAAAGATTTATTTAGATTTTGCACATCAATAGCCAAATCAGTTTGGGTGCTTTCGTTCATTGCACAGTAACTTTTATAGGCTGTCCGGGATGGAGTAGAGGAGCATTTTCAAGCGCTGGATGCGCTTCAATCATGAAAACTAGCTTAGAGCGTGTTTCATTACTGTAAATAACAGGAGGGGTATACTCTGCTTGTGTTGAAATGTAAGTAATCTTGGCCTGGATATCAGATGGCATACCATCCACATGTATTTTTACCGCTTGATTCAATTTCAACTTACTTAAGCGCATTTCAGGGACAAAGAATCGAACTTTAATATTTTGTGGCGGTAACATTTGGACTACAGGGCTGCCAGCAGGCACCCATTCCCCTTCTCGATAAATTGTGTCAAACACTAGTCCATGTTGGGTTGCAAAAATGGATTTTTGATTTAACCGCCAATCCGCCTGAGCGAGCGCTGCCTCAGCTGCTGCCACTTGCGCCGTTTGCGCTTGAATCTGATCTTCTCTGCCTGGAAGTTTCGCTGAAGCTAATTGGCTTCTCATTTCGTTTATTTTGGCGAGATCAGAGTCATGCAGATAGCGACTATCATCGAGCTGCCCTTTGGCTATTCCTTTTGCAGCAAACTGTTCTTCATCACGTTTAAGTTGAAGAGCTGATTTTTTTTCGTTGGCGATGGCTTCCATAATCTGAGCTCTGATGACGTCTAATTCAGGTGGACGTTTACCTGTTTTGAGATCGTTCAGCTGCGCGACAGCAGATTTTAAGAGTTGATTAGCTTGATGTTGTGCGGCTAATTCATCTTCCGATTCTAAGGCAAATAGCGGTGTTTTTTCGGTAATTTCTTGGCCACGGCGCACCATGAGACTATCGAGCCGGCCGGCAATGGAGGTGGCGACATAAACAAATTCGCCTTCAACATAGCCTTGGAAGGTTTGTGATTGCTTATCAGAACAGCCATTTAAGACTATGCCAAAGAGAATAATGAGCCCTAAACGCATTCCATTTTAATCCCAATGAATCATATTAATGCCAGTTAATAAAGCTTCATTTAGTCTAGTTGAAAATTGGCAAGCAAAACGTAAAGTAAGCAACGAATAGCGTTATGATAAGCACTTGTTTTTCATACAGTCGATTGTAAATAGGGTAATTAATATTTTTATGCTAGGGGAAATGGAAGTAACATTATCTAAGTGTCATCGGTAGAATTACACCATCTTATCGATAATGTTACTTGTTTCAATAGCAATTCTTATGCCATTTTTTGTATTTTTCCAGACCCTTGTTTTTCAATAAAAGAAATGATGTCTTCGTTGATCTGATTTTTGTGCGTGGTTGGTAAACCATGTGGGGCGCCCGGATAAATTTTGAGTGTTGATCCTTTAACTAAATTTGCAACACGTTTGGCGGCCCCATCAATTGGCACGATTTGATCATCATCTCCATGAATAATAAGAGTGGGGATATCAAACTTTTTGAGATCGTCTGTAAATTCACTTTCAGAAAAAGCTTTAATACAATCGAATTCCCCTTTAAGACCACCTTGCATGCCCAGTAACCAAAATGTATCTCGCACACCTTGTGTCACTTTTGAATTTTCGCGATTAGCACCATAGAAAGGAGCTGATAAGTCTTTATAAAATTGAGAACGATCTTTAGCGACACCTTCACGGATCCCATCAAATACGGATAAAGGCAATCCTCCTGGATTAGCTGTTGTTTTTAACATCCCTGGTGGAACAGAACTTATTAAAACAGCACTAGCAACACGTTTGGTCCCGTGGCGTCCTATATATCGTGTGATTTCCCCTCCACCAGTAGAATGACCAACCAGAACGACATTTTTTAGATCCAGTGCGTCGATGAGTTGCGCCAGATCATCGGCGTATGTATCCATATCATTACCGTCCCAAGGCTGATCTGAGCGGCCATGTCCACGTCTGTCGTGGGCAATAGTGCGATAGCCTTTTGAGGTCAAAAACATCATCTGATCTTCCCAAGCATCACTGCTAAGCGGCCAGCCATGACTAAAAACGATTGGCTGTCCTTTTCCCCAGTCTTTGTAAAAAATTGAAACACCTTGCTTTGTTTTGAAGTAAGTCATTTTTTTTCTCCAAGCTATGTATAAACTAGCAATGTATTCAGTGATGTTCAGAAAAATCATTAATACATCATACTAGCCCATTATTCTAAAAAAGAATGACTTCGACAAAAAAATGATAATTTAGCTTATTTATACCAGTAATATTGATAAATTTTTCCAGCTGGATTTAAAAAATATGATAGTGTGCTCACCGAGCATCGATAATTACCATGTGCTAAGTATAGAGATATCACAACTTTATTACCGCTTTGGTTTTTTATCCTCATGATCCACTTTTGATGAAATAATTTTGACAACATCTGACGAGGGAGTTCCTGGGGGTAATCGAAATGCCTTAGCTCTTGCTAATTTGCTCTCTGTTACAATTGGAGCAGGTCTTTGTGGTGAGAGTGTAGCTGAAGGTGCTGTTGCCGTTGATTCTGTGGGAGCAAGCGAAGGTGAGGCTGCCGCTGCTGCAGCAGAGAATGGTTGTCTTTTACCTCGTTCAGGAAGAGGTTGCAAAGCACTTTTCCAAGTCGTTGTTGTAACAGGTGGAGGCGAAATTGACTTTACGCTGGCAAGAACTGAAGGAGAGGATGACGCTGATGCAGCGGAAATGGGTGGGGGAGCCATTGCGTGGAGCACAACGTTCAATGCATTTAATCTACTATAAAAGTTCATGGTTTCAGCATCTCCAAGTCCGGTTGTTTGACTTAAATGCTGCATAATTTCTTCTCTTTGACTCAACAGCTCGCTTAGTTTTTGTTCTTGTTCATTTTTAGGGTACAGCGATAAATAGTCATCAATATGGGCTTTAACTTTTTTTTCTGATAGTGTAACTTGGCTCTTTAGCAAAGAGCGAAAGACTTCAACCCCTTTAATTGGCACACGCACACCAACGATACCGATATCATCACCGACTTTCAGAACATCTCCTCGCACAGCTATTCCCATGTCGTAGAGTTTCTTTTGTGAAGGATAAATTATATCACTTCTAGTTATATCCAATTCTCTAAGCTGTTTAAACATCGTATCTTTTTCGGCTTGAGTTTTAAAACCGTCCGGCGCGCCAATTTCTTTTTGTGCTTTGCTGGTGTATTCAGCATTGAGGCCGTTAAATTCTGTATCTAAAGGAGCCAAAGCTTTTGCTAGAGTCCTTTGTATTTCAAGGCCCTCAGCCATGATTTGTTGTGTATTTTCTAGTGCTCTTTGAGTCATTCGTCGAATGCACTCCTCTGGTGTTGAAGCAACAGTGGGTATAGTCAATAGCTTTTTCATTTCATCAGGATCAAGCTCAACTGTTTCATAACCTTCAGTAGGCGTATCTTTATATTTGCGTTGAGGTAAATGGTCCATTATGCCATCAGACATAGGAATTAAAATGGCGCCTTCTCCAAGCAGAGCATCGCAATAGTTGGTGTCATTTGGATTATAACTATTTGGATAAGCTGCTGTACCCAATTTGCTATGGATAGTAGAAGGAAGAAGTGTTGTAAATTTTGGATTTGGACCATTAGGCTCCCAGACGACGAGTATACTATCACCAATCCCAACGCCAATTACGCGATTTCCTTCTTTTGTTGGAAAAGTGCGGGCGGCAACACACGTAGTGGTGGCTCCTGTGCCTGCCGTCATAGGACGTATAGCTTTAGCAACATCATCGACTATTTTCTTTAGTGCTTCTTTAGAAAGATCATCGGCTTTTTTGAATGTCATCATTTGATCAACAATAGCCTGCGGGGCATCATGCGCTACTTGGGCAATTCCATGCGTTTGCGCTTCCGTGTCTCCTTTGCCATTTCCATCACCAAGCCCAATGCCAACGCCGACTAATTTACCTGCTGAATCTTCGAGATAAGTGGAATAGTGGCCATCTAGGCAAACTGGAAGTACTGCAGCTTTTGGATTAGTGGCAGCAAAATTTGAGCCTATATAAGCGGTGTTTCCGTAAACATCCCCTTGTTGAGGTGTGACACATTCAGCAAGATTTTGATGGTCTGTCGTGAATGAGAAATCTCGTTTATATTCTGAACCACCTTTTTGGCTTTCCTGCGTATTGGCAGGTTGTGTTTTACCTGCCACATATTTTTTAAGCTCTTCATCCTTCGAAACGCCTGGTTTAGCCATGATTTTCTCCTCAAATATATCCAGTACTCTTCATAGGCAATGCTTTGAACTTACTTATAATGTAGTCTACAAACTATAAGGTTATGCTGAATATGATTAATGCTGTTAATTACACATATTATCAATTAACAATATTCAACTTATTCCCTTCGATAGAATACAGAAATATGTTATTCTCGGCCTTTTTAGCGGGGGAGTGGGTAAATTCGTAGCAGATCCTTTTTCAAACATACTCGCCATTAGCCAAAAATATAAGAATAAAATAAACAAGATATGCCAGCCTGTTACTGAGCATCTTGGTGTAGATTATATTACTTATCATACCGTGCATCTGAATGGTAAATGCACAATGGCCGTTAATCGTCCGGATATTGACGAATATTATGTTGAAAATAACATTTATGCGAATGATCCCTTCCTTCGTCACCCCCAATTTCTGCAATCCGGAATTATGCTATGGAACGAAACATTTGAGCCAGAGTTTTACGAGCAAATTAACCAAGCTGGCGCGATGTTTAACCTGGATTTAGGTTTTTCAATGATTGAGAGATCAGCTGACAAAGTGACTATATTAGGATTTGCAGCTAAAAAACAATACCCGCATCAACTATCACATTATTTAAACGAATTGCCGCTGTTCAAAAGATTCTTCCAATATTTTTTAAATGAGGCGCATCCTATTATTTCTAAAATGGATAATGAGCCGATTGAACTTGTACCTCTCATGAAAGAAAAATTTTATGAATCACCTTTAAATACTCATTTAGAAATTCCCAATAATTTACGTCATAAATTTATGCTTGAAATAAGTGGTAAGTATTGGGAACCCCATTTTTTAACAAAAAGAGAAAAAGATTGTTTAAAAGCCTTATTGCGTGGTCATACTGCCAAGATGGCTGCACTTGAACTAAACCTATCCTATAGAACTGTTGAACATCTTATAGAAAGATTAAGACACAAACTCAATTGCCTTCGTAAATCAGATCTATTTGTCAAAGCCAAAGAATTAGAAGAAATAGGCGCGCTGTAAACCAGGATGTTTTCATTGTCTTGCTGTCGTTTTTCTTCTGACTTGTGACTTTCTTGGGAGCTGTCAAAATTGATGCCATCACAAATTGGAGATGGAGCTCAGAAAGTGGTAGACAACACATCCAACGAAAGCATTCTCAAGCTAATCAATGAATTATATGACGCTCCAACACCGGAAGATTTTCTTGATGTTTTTGAAAAACATCGGAACCAAATTACACCTGATACATTACTTTACCAAGTAACAGATGGTCCAAGGAGAGGTATCTCGCTATTGTGGCTTTTAGCTGCATTTGCAGTTAAAGGTGTTGCAGGCCCTCTTGTTGAAGCCTTGGAGGAATTTGAAAATCAAGCTCCTCGCCGCGGTGTATTAGAAGGAATTCGTGCGAAAATATCAGCTCTATTTTTTACACCGGAGAATAAACCGCAACGTCAGCTCTTGCTTTCAGATGTATTGGTCAAAGCTGTAGAAGGAACATTCAAGGGGCAATCAATCTTCCAGCTTTTAGCGCGTGCGGCAGACAAAGGTCATGTTGAGTCTTTTCTCAAAGTCTGGATGAAATTTCAAAATGAAATCTCTCTTCAAGAGGTAGTCGCAACAGTTGAAGAAGAAAATAAAGGAAGATCTGCGCTTTGGTTTCTCTGTGGGACGGCATATAAAAATCCCGCTCCATTCCTCAGCGTTTGGGAAAAATTTGAAAATGTAATATCTGTGAAGGATATACTTTTCAAACCTGAAAATGAAATACATAAAGGCAAATCCATGCTTTGGGTTTTAGCTGGCGCAGTGATGGCTGGTCATCCTGAACCATTTCTCAAAGTTTGGGCGAAATTTCAGGATGAAATCACGCTTGAAGATATTGTTGAACAAGCTGAAGAAGCAGAGCAAAAAGTCGAATCTACTCTTTTAGTTTTAGCTTGGGCTGCTCATGAAGGAAATATTGAGCCTTTTTTGAAAGTATTTGAGAAATTTAAAGATAAACTTTCTCTTAAAGACTTGCAGGTGCGATCTGAGAAAGGACCCAATAAAGGTAAATCTGTTCTTTGGGTATTAGCTCTCACAGCTGCAAAGAGCAACCCTGAACCCTTCCTGAAAATATGGGAGAACTTTCAGAATGAGATCACTCTCAAAGATTTGACTCTACAAGTTGAGGAAGGAAAAGACAAAGGAAGATCACTTATTTGGATTTTAGCTGTTGCTCTCTATGTGGGAAGCTCTAAACCATTTATTAAAGTTTTGGAGAAATTTCAGAATGAAATCACGATCGCTGATTTACTCGTTGACACTGCGCAGGAAAAAGGTAAAGTTGCTCTTTTGTTATTAGTAAGTGCAATGGGTAATAATGGCAACCTGAAACTAATCACGACTATATTGCAGACAATTCCTGGCGAAATACCTCATGCTTCATTAATGAACGCATCACCGAAATTATCACTTGAAAAAATCTTAACTCGTTTGAAGCTGATGCCTCTGGTGTTGGCAAGAAACGCTTTCTTTTTGCAAATTTCTCAAATGAAATCCCAAGAATTTTCTGCGGAAAATGTTCAAGCATTGTTTACTGCTGCAGAGATGGCCGAAAAATCTGGTTACTTGAATGCTTTTTATGATGTTGCTCAATATTTATCGTCTGTCAAAAAATCTGCTCATGCGCTTGAAGCTTACAAAAAGATCTCGAAAAAATCTTCTTATTTTCATAAAAAAAGCGAATTGGTTTGTGAGCAGTATTTTGTCTTGGCAAGTCAAGAGAATATAACGGAAGACGCGAAAAAAGATTATTTAACAGAAGCATTAATTTCTGCTTTGCCGATACAAAATAATATGAAAGAGGAGCTTATTCAAAAAATCGCCTCCATTTATATTTATGGGAAAGAAATGGCAGGTAACCCGCATGTCATTCCAGATGGATTCCTTGAAAAGATGAATGAAACAACGCCACTTGAATGGTGTTTTGAAAGATTTGATGAAATTAAAAAAAGCATAGCTCTTGCAGAAATAAACCCTTCTGTAGAGCAAGATATGTCTATACTCAGCACTTCGCCAGCCCTAACCTTTACCGAACAATCTTTACACAATAGTACTGTACTCATTGCGCCTGAAACAGGTGTTTTTCAGAATACGAGATCAAGGAAAAAGGCCCATTCCTGAAGGATGGGCCTCTTTTTTAGAGAAATTGATATTCTC
Organism: uncultured Gammaproteobacteria bacterium; assembly: GCA_963803015.1. Lineage (GTDB taxonomy): Bacteria > Pseudomonadota > Gammaproteobacteria > Berkiellales > Berkiellaceae > Berkiella. Next base: position 819,983 of record CAWDKV010000003.1, read on the forward strand.
GCATTACATTGAGCAAGTTGTATTATATACTCTTCCCACTTTGATTTTAGGCGCTTGTCGAAGCAAAGCTTGCCCGGCGTAGCTCTAGCGAAGACGGGTTGTTGCTTTTTCTAGTCAGTTAAAATACAAGGTGGGAATATGTTAAAAGGTTTACTGTATGGCGCGCAAATACAGCCTAAAGAGTCTTTTTTTAATCGTCTTGTTTCGATGGATAATGAAGATCAAGCACTGTTGCAATCTTTTGCAGCTGAATTAGTTAAGACTTTAAAGATTGAAGAAGCCGCTAAATTTGCCAGCGTTGTTTTACTAAAACGATATGAGAAGATAAAAAAACTTGAAAATGTTTATCAAAGTGAACAAAACACACTTTCCTTTGCTTACCATTTTGTCAAAGCCGTCCTTGATAAGATTGGTTACCCTATAAAAGTAGAAAAGATTTTCGAAATGATTGATATCATGGGAACGGAAGCCAAAGTCTATGAGGTTAAGGCAACCCTAGATAATACTATTATGGGTAAAAAACTTAAAGACAAATTGAATGTCGATATACCAAAACTGGTTCTTCTCATTCTCTTTCCTCTCTATCAAGCCTTTTTAAAACAAACGCCAAATGCAGGTGATGCAAAAGCTATTTTTAGGAAAACATTTTTCGAGCACTTTTTTCGCGTTATTGCTCTTGCTTCTTCAAATGAAGAGCGTTTTTCAACGCAACAAAAAATAGTACTGATTGATACACTTTCACCTGATCAAGTATTTGTTATCCTTACCAATATGCTAGATAAATGCAAACTTGAAAAAGCAATGGAAGTGAGTGAAAAATCAATAAGTCATGCGCAAAGTGTTTTTGAAAAAATGCAATTGAAAGCAAGAATTAAACATGAAATAGGCCCGCTAAAAAGCAGAATTTCAGCATTAACAGACATTTTATTAAAGCTTGAAAATCCACGCTATCGTGAAGTTGTTGCAACGCTAAATAGCTGTCTTAAAACTTTAGTACAAGAGTTGTATAAAGAAGGGGTGAGCAATCAAGAGCTAGTGTCAGCTAAGTTAGAAAAGTGTCACTTGGAGTTAAGTACAATAGTGGCCTCAATCATTAATGAACCAATTGATGATTTGACTCCTTTGCATCGATTAGTGATGCGCTCTTTTTCTGAAGCACCGGCAGTTGAATTAGAAAAGCAGCAGCTACAGCGTGAACTAGCATGTTTATTGCGGGAAGGAGGCTCTCTTGAGTGTATGACATCAAATTATGATAAAGGCTTTGTTAGAACCGTCTTGATGATGAGAAAAGATCCGCTCAGTGTGGTGCAATTGGCTCAGTTTTATGGCAACAGCGCTATACTATCGCAAGCGATGGAAGTCGTTCAGACGGAAAAGGAAAAGCCATTAGAGCTCCCAGATGTGGCAGATCGTAGCATTGGATGGCAGCGTGGGATAAAGCGCGATCTAAGTAAGCGTACGCCTCCTCCAACACCTGAGGTATCACCGCGGGTAACCGTTGAAGGCGAGGGGAATAAGCGCAAAAAAGTCTGATTTTACAGAGGATTTATTAAGCGAACGAAAAAATAGGGTATTTTCTGCCCTATTACATACTTCCTATATAGCGAAGAATATACAGGCTTATAACATTTTGATAGTTTGCAAACTATTGGTTTGGTTCATGTGTGTATTCATTACGGTGTAGGAGTTAAAAAATGCTTAATTTTGGTGCTTTATTTCGAGGAAAAAATCCCAATGAACAAATGACGCAGGTGGTGAGAAAACAACCAAGTTTAGTGCTAGGCACTGCGCTTACTTCTCTTGTAGGCGGCGTCAGTTTGAGCTTTAAGAGTGGATGGCTTTCATTACTAAGCGCAGGAGCACTGAGTGCAATTAGTGTCGCTTCGTTTTTGAAATTAGGGCAAGAATACAAAAGATTTGTTAATCATTCTCAACCGTTCCCTTCGCGCCCTTTAGAAGAGCAAACATACGTTTCTCCCCGAGGCGAAAAAATTGCAACGCTACAATATGAAGGCGACCTGCCTATTATTATTTTTTCTGAATCTAGCACACCAAGTGATAGAGGGTACGCGATGGCACAATTAACCTATCGCTCCAGTATGGAATTATTGGACAGATATGTGGCTTGGGTACCTACATTTGTAAAAGTTCTGCAGAAAAAATGGTTTGGGTTGTTTTCTCAACCTATGCAAGATGTTGCGAATAATATGGTTCAGCATCAATTTACTTTTCCCGAAGAAGATGAGGCGTATCTCCAAGGACTCGTAACGGGGTTAAATGATTGTATCAGAAAAGAAAATAGATCATTGTTTTTGCCACACAAATTGCTGAGTGTTGCAGAATTTAAGCGTATTATTTGTACCTATGATACCTTTAAATTAATGGCTTGCACATCAGGGGTCAGAACTAATAAAACAAATAACGGCACCAAGCTCGTACGAAATCTTGAATGGCCTTCTGCAGGTATGTTAGGACAATCTACAGTTGCGACTATAACGCCGGTTAATCAGAAAAATGCTAACCCGGTCAAACGCGTGTTTTCACTGGGTGTAGTACCTGATTTGGGTGGGTTTACTTTAGCCAATGATCAAAGATTAGTCATTTCAATGAACGAAGCCGCGACTACTGCCACCAAAAGAAATCATCAACATGGGATCCCACAATTCTTATTATCTAAACAAATTGCTGCGAATTGTTCGACTATAGAAGAGGTGCAAGCATTTTTGTTACGAAATCCCCCTGCAACGACACACTCTCTGACTATTATGGATAAAAATGGTAAAGGAGCCGTATTTCAAATGTTACCACCAGGTACGCGTGACGTTTATTCCATGAGAGTATTGGATAAAAAAGGATATGTTCATATTGCCAATCATTTTCTCAATTCTCGTGATGAAATCATGCCAGGCTCGACTGCTTGGCCAAATTCGCCACAAAGACACGCACGTATGGAAGAGTATTTAGCAAAAGTACCTTACGCTAAATCTAGCGTTGTTGCAGAAAAAGCGGCGGATGTAGATTGCGTACACTCTTTACTTTTTTCAAGTAGGGCAGATAAGTTTAAGTTGAAAGCCGATTGGGGAAATATGAAGAAGAGTATGACTCATCATGCTGAAATTGATTTAAATCGGGTATTAGGTCTTCGGCCTTAAAAAGAGAGTATCTCTGAATTGGCTTTCGGTAATAACCGTTTAGGGGTTATTACCGATTTGTTGGTTAACTCTTTTTTTCAGGTTTCTCACTTGAAAATTCTTTCACCTGCATCCAAGTCTTATCTGGATTGAACTTCATGATTTTCTGTGCGGTTTTAGCAGTATTTGGGCCGAGATCTTTTTCATACACCACACCATCTTGGTTCACCATAAAGGTCATAACACCTGAGTTGCCATAAGTGGCTGGCCACGCAATTAACGCATGCCCCCCGAGCATTTTGCCTTGCACAATGTAGTCATAAGCGCCGCCAGGGGCATCTGGTCCTTGGCTTTTAAGGATACGATAAAAATATCCGTAATAAGCATGCGTGGTATCTTTCTTGCTCTTAACATATCCCTCAGCTTGCGCATGGGCGTAAAGTTCACCAAGAGGACTTAAGGGTTCACCTGCATTGACAGGGTAGTACAGACCATCGCGTTTTCCAGAGGTACTTAAAAATTTCTGCGCAAAACTAAATACCTTGTCGTGTTGTGGATTGGCAAGATAATATTCGTGTTGTGCATCCACATAGGCAAGAAGAGCCTGGATTGCCGAAAGCTCATTACGCCCAATTCGGCGATTGAGAATTTCTTGCTTGCCCGCATCAGTGTCAAAATGCCACTTATTTGCTTCTTTTACCAGTGGAATAGGAAATTGCCATTCATCTTTTCCCAGTTCCAACATATACTTCGATTCATCTGATTTTTCTAGCTTATTTGCTTCACTATAAGCCTTGAGGAAGTGTTCGCGATTATTACGATCTTCTACGGGGTCGCCAGATTCGAGCAAGGGTATTGCATCGGGACCTAATATCTGAATTAATTTCTTTGTGTCATCCACTTTGACTGTAGCTATCAGGACTTTCACAGCTTCTTCAGGGGATGCAAAACTCATTTGCTTGGTAGCCACTTGAGCTGCACTCAAAGTCGTAGAAAAAGCCAGTGCAATAGTGAGTCCGCATAGATTGTGTATGAACTTTTTTTGAGTGATTTTCATAATAGCTCTCATCAAGGGATTGTTACGTTTTAGATGTTTCATGATTATGTTTCCTCTAAGCTTAGCGATGTCTGCCACCACCACCCCGATGACCTCCGCCACCACCACCGCGATGCCCCCCGCCGCCGCCACGATGGCCACCGCTAAAACCGCCACGGCTTACTGCTGAAGCGTGACTGGCCCTGCCACGATTGCTGAAGTTTCTGCTCTCGGCACCACGGTTTATGCCTTCGAAAGCGCCTTGTCGCCGCTCGCCGCTCACGTTGCGGGCAGGGTGACTCTGCCGGCTAACCGCGTGTTGTTGGTGAGATGCATTTGATCTTTGTCTTACGTTCCTGCTTGGGTTGGTATGGGCATTGTTGGGTCTATTGTTAGGTCTGGCTGTGTTTACATTACCTCGGTTAAGTTCTTGACGCCCTTGTTCAGCGCGACCCCGGAAAGCGTCTCGTGCTTGTGCGCCTTGCAGCTGACCTCTGCCATATCTTTGTTGAGTAGCTGCGTCGCGATAAGGGACGCCTCTGCGATGCGCGGGATTGTGTTGCCAATTACCATTAGTGATATGGGTGCCGTAGAAGTTGTTGTATCGATTAGCATTGATATACACGTTGCCATTATGCCAGTTAAAGTTCCCCCACAGTGCATTACCCACAGCTAAACCGAGTCCAAAAGAAAGCAATGCTGTGCCGGCTATATAGCCTGGTGGGTAATAATAATAGGGTGGGTAAGCTGGATAGGGCCAAGCGCCATATACGTAATTTGGATCATAACTTGGAACATAGATCACTTGTGGATCTGCGGGTTCGATAACAACGACGGGGCTGCCACTCACTTGCGTTGTGGTGATCACTTGCTGCTTAGTCGTTTTGAGGTTGCCTTTTGCTTGCGCCTCGGCACGTAACTTTTGTACAGCGTCCATTACTTGCTTTTGTTGGGCTAGAAAAGCGTCACCTAGCTTTTGAGTCATATCAAGTTTGTCATTCAGCATGTTGAGGACCTGGGGTACAGCGGTGAGTGATTTAACGCTATCATCCCAAGGCTGTTGCTGCAATGCATCCTGTAATGCTTTGCCTTTGAGGTTCGGGTGGGCTCTTACCCAGCGTGCCGCCGAAACGATATCGAGCGGATAGGTGGAAGCCATTAAGATCTGCGCGAGTAAAGGATCCGGATAAAGCGCAATTGGAGCCACCAATTGCTCTATTTGTTCTTGAGAAAATAGGGGTTGCGCTGTCTCTTGGCCATAACAATGCCAGGGCAATAACGCCTGCGCGAAGAGAATCCACACGACTAGGACTTTAAAAATATGACTCATGTAGTATAGCCTCCAAAAAATTCCAGTTGTATTTTTTTCCGGTCTTCAAATTAAAATAATCATTTTGGGAGAGAAAAAAATAGCATCCTTTAAGCTATAGCTCACTTTACAATTGATATCAAAACATATAATTGAGGATAATCTTAAATAATGCAGGCCTTGAACTTAGCTTTGAAACTAAAAAACGTATCAAAGGCCTGTATAATAATGTGTACTTATGGCTTGGCCATGGACTTTTTAATAATTCCAACAATGGCCGTTAAGATAGCGCCACCCGCTCCAGCAGAACCAACACTTCCCAAAATAGAAGTAACAGACATATCTGCCATGCCAACTGTCTGTAACAGGCCTACAGCTTGCATGATATAGCCACCAGCTGCACCCCCAATTAAACCAGCAATTGAGTTGCCCAGTACGCCAAGACTTTTGTCTTTCCAGCCTGCTCCTAGGATATTACCACCAACCAAACCGCTAACTGCATTGACTAATAATCCAACGATATCCATCATTAACTCCTTTTAGTGAACCAACAGGTTATGAGGGTCAAAAGAACGCGTTAACTGCATAACCAACACAGTATAATTTACCATTCAATCTCCTGCCATTTTGTTAGATTGAATTACTTTGCGTTAATGAAAACGCTGAAAATGACTGTTACTCATAACTATAATTTGGTTGAATAAATAGTAGTGAAAAGGGATCGATATATATGGCAAAGAGGAATCAAATTCTTATCATTGGTGCAGGTATGGCGGGCTTGAGTGCAGCAAGGAAATTACTAGACGCACACTATCAAGTAACCGTAATAGAAGCGAGAGAGAGGATTGGAGGGAGAACCTGGACGGATTATTCATTAGGGATCCCTTTTGATCTCGGTGCTTTTTTAATTCAAGGGATAGAGAACAATCCCATGACAGTTTTGGCTCAAAAATGTAACACTCCCTTTCAGCGAATTGACTTGGGTTCGAAATATTTTGGAATGCATGAACAACATTATTCAGAAGAAAAATTATTAAACATACATGATCAATATGCAAAATTAACACAACAAGCTGGCGTGTATGCTCGAGCGCAAAAAAATGATATGCCATTAAGTCAAGCCGTTAAAGCAGTTTACCATCCAGAAGAATACCCCGAATTAACCCATAAGATCCTTGCTTGGCGATCGGACGTTCTAACGCTTATTTCTGGCGCGGGTGAAGAGTATTTATCAGCGCGGCATTGGGATGAAGATGAAATAACACTAGGTGGTGGGTTTCATTTGATGCTAAATGGCTATAAACCTATTGTTGCAGAGCTAGCAAAAGACATTCCCATTATCTTGAATGCCAAAGTCTCCCATTTAAGTTATGGAGATGATGGCGTGAAGGTTAAGACTTCTCAAGAAGACTATCAAGCTGATTTGGTGATAGTCACGGTGCCATTAGGTGTTTTAAAAAATGAAGTTATTACCTTTGATCCTCCTTTACCCAAGCCAAAAATCGAATCCATCATGAAACTAGATATGGGCGTATTAGATAGAGTAGCGTTGAAATTTCCTCATGCTTTTTGGCCAAAGGATGTGCATGTGATGGCCTATCTTGCAAAATCGTCTCCTCAAAGTTTTTGTTTTTTTAATAATTATTATCACTATTTGAAACAACCTGTTTTAGTAGGTGGACTGGGAGGGGATGTGGCTAAAGAATTTGAGAGAATGAATGATAAAATGGTTGTGGCAGAAGCAATGCGTATTTTAAAAGAGATGTTTGGGCATGACATTCCTGAACCCATCGCAAATTTTAGAACTCGGTGGGCTAAAGACCCTTATTCATTTGGTTCTTACTCTTATATTCCTGTGGGGGCGAGCGGATTAGATTACGATAAGATGGCCGAGCCGGTCGCAAATAAAGTATTTTTTGCAGGAGAAGCAACGCATCGCCAGTTTCCTGGCCAAACACATGGTGCATACTTATCAGGTATAAGAGAAGCGGAGCGTATTATTGCTAGCAGATGATTAAAGAGGCTCGAAATAGTGACAGCATTTTCGAGGATTATTTTTTTGATAGTAGAGTGTTTATTCATAAGATAAAGTATCAAAAAATAATGAAACAAACAATATCTTCAATTAGCTTGATATAAGGTGTAATGTCAATGAAGGAAAGTAATATATACTTCGTTCAAATTAAATCCAATAAATTCCAGCACTACACCAGCTGCATAGATAGTTCAAAATTTATATAAAAATTAGCATTTACTTCTCTAAAATCATTACAAATTCATGCATGTTTTGTTGAGTCACGCTGATCTTATTCACAGAGTTTGAAATAATGGATAATTGAATCATAAACCATTTATACTGAATATATCAGTGATATATTTTTTTGAATTGTGATTATGGATTCGTTATAACTCAAGTAAACCATCAATGTAATCTAAATTGTGTAATTGAGGAGTGATGATATGTCGATAGGAACAATTTTACTTATTATTCTTATACTACTACTTATTGGCGCTATTCCAACTTGGCCGCATAGCAAAGGATGGGGATATTATCCTAGTGGTGCTTTAGGCTTAATAGTAGTAGTATTATTGATATTAATTTTAATGGGCAGAGTTCCTTTTTAGATAAAAGGGCATGTTTAGCAAAATTAAATTTTATGCTGTTAAAAATTTTAACGGCAAATTTTAGTATTGAATCAAATAACGGATTGTATGGCGCATTTTTTATTCAAGAAAATACAAGGTCGTACCAAAAAAAATATTGCATCTACACGTTGCCATTTATCTCCGACGCGCAGAGTTGAAGACTAATTGAGTTATAAGTATCCTATACAAAGCGATAAATGTAATTAATACATTGTTTTTGTAACTTTCGTTTTTAAAGAGGTTAAAGAGATGTTCATGAAGGCAAACAATCAAAACCCCGTTCTGATATTTTCCGCCATTATGCAACAAGTGGGGGCGCTTAGTTTACTTGCAGGGATTTATAAACTTGCTTTTCCAGCGAAAAAGCCCAAAAACTCAACGCAACCTATGCCAAATGGCAAAACACCTTCTCAGTATTTCTTAACGGCTTTTGGTTTGTTTATGGGAGCAAATAAGATTAATCAATTGTTTGTTACACCTAATACTTCAGCTGCCGCAAAACCAAAAATTTCTTAAATCAAAGAATAATGCAAGGTTGTATTGTTTGGCAGCAGACTACCGCGAGTGATTAAATCCTGTGCTAACAAATAACTCTACGTTGAGCAGCTTCTCTTAATATGAGATTTTGTTTAAATTCTTCGAGAATATGAACAATATCTGCTTGCTGGGTTTCATTCGCTTTATCGATGGCATATTTAACGTGCCCAAGATGAAGCATGTCACCAGGATAATTTAAAATATGCATAACCACAGGACTATTCTTTTCAGCTACGGCCATGCCAAGCGCCCAACCCTTATGCGCATTGAGATCCTTTACCGCTTTATCACGTGCAATTTGGTCCATTTTTTTCAAGGTCCCAAGAGACCCCAATTGAGCTACTTTTTGATAAAATTGGCCAACAATCTGGTGAGGGGAAATTATGGCATTTGCATTATTTGAGTTCAAAGAGAACTGAGACAATTGCTGACTTAGCTCTTCAAGAAGATCTGTTTGGCAAGTGTTTCTGTGTTTCATTTTAGGAGCATCCGTTGCCTTATCCTCTTGGAGAGGCTTAGCGTGCCCTTTTTGAGATTCTGATAGGGTAACAACCTCTTCTAGGGTTAAGTTACTATCTTCGATAGGACGTTTTTTGAAACCAAGCATAAACCACCTAATTGTTCATATTAATGCAATTTGTTGGCACTAGTTTATACTAAAGTCGCTTATTTTAAACCTGAATACGGCAAAAAAGTCGCTTTTTTTGATGAAAGGGCGGAATGGCCTGATTAGTGACACACACGAATTTTTAATTGTAGTGTGTACCTGTGATATACACTATCTAGATAATATCTCTATTTAAAAATGAGAGTTTTTTGGTAATATTTTTGTCATGACAAAGCGTTCTTAGTTCATTGTAAGATTTAATATTCAGCTTTTCTAATACTGCAGTTAAATGATCGAGATGTTGGCTTTCTGAAATGACGAGGAGATCGGCAGCTTGTTTTGTACTATATCCATCTAAAAAATAGCTTAAGGAGTGTGCTTCTTTCAAAGTCAAAGCAATATTTTGAAACTCATCATCTAAATAGATTTCAAGCAAGGGCATTTCTTGCATGACGATTTTGGATAATTGGTTATCGATACCAAGCAGCCAATTATTTTTTCGATCATAATTCTCAATAGCCGGGACTTCAAACCTACATTCATAGGCCTGCTTCAGTAAATCAGCACCTCTAGATTTAAAATATAAAAAGAAATGCTTAAATACATCTATGTTATTTAAAAATGTATAATTAGTTTCATGAGAGTCACCCGTAATGCCAAAGTTGTATGCTTCAAAATAATTGTCGAATTTAACGAAAAAGAAAATGAAGGAAGTATAATTGCCAATTCCACTGTTTTTATTCCAAAATTTGCAAACAACGTGATCTTTGTTACACAAAGGGTGGATGTGGATGCCTCTTGACTTGCTCGGGTGTTTTGAGAAATCAGCCAGTTCAACTATAAAAAACTTTTCTTTAAAATACTCTTTTAACCAAGCTTCATTGTTGGATACGATAAATTTTTCATTATTTGGGAAGGATTTCACATAGCGAAAAAAACTAACATTCAAGTATTGTTTTAATGCAAATATGATTTTGTCAACTTCAGGGCAGAGTGATAGCAACTTTTCTTGTTTTTTCAAAAATTCTGCTTCGTTCATTTTTTACCTCTCCCATATATGGTCTACCATATTTAATGATGTCTTAATCTAGAAGACAAGAATAAAAAATGAAAGTTCATTGTTTAAAGAGAGGGAATAAGTTCACTGGAATTTTATACCCATATTTCGTGTAAATTCACAAAGTAGGCAACTTCATAGTCCCTTCAATTATTGTAATGGCTTCTCCTGTGATCTGCACAGTGTTGTTATTTACTTCTAGTATAAGTTCACCACCACGTTTTGAAGCTTGATAAGCTTTTAGATTTTTCTTTTTTAGTTTTTCTGACCAGTAGGGGCCTAGGGTACAATGCGCTGAGCCTGTAACAGGATCTTCTAAAATGCCGTCATCAGAACAGAAAAACCGTGAGATAAAATCGTATTTTTTAGATTTGCTCGTGATGATTATCCATTTATCAAATTTTTTAAGTGCCTCAAAATTTGGTTTCACGTTACGAACAGTCTCTTCGTCAGCATAAATCAACATCAGATCACGCGCTTGATAAGCCTCTATAGGTTGTAGGTCAGATATCGCATTCAGGACAAATGGCGGAATACTGCTAAGATCGACTCGCTCGCCTGGCCGTGCTGGAAAATCCATCGTGTAGCCGGAAGCTTTTTTTCTAATGGCTAAGGGGCCCGCCAATTTTGAATCAAAAATCACTTCATCTAAATCAGGATAAACCTCAGTTAAATAGATATGGGCAGCGGCTAAAGTTGCATGTCCACACAAATCTATTTCTGCGATTGGCGTAAAAAAGCGAATGAGAGGATTTTTCCCTTCAATAAGATAAACAAATGCTGTCTCAGATAAATTCATCTCAAAAGCGATATTTTGCATAAGCGTTTCACTTAAAGCTTCCTTTAAGATCATCACTCCTGCTGGATTTCCTTTAAAAGGCTCATTTGTAAAACTATCAACTTGCCAAATTTTCATAGAACATCCTCGGCTTCTTTTACATGATTGTAAATTGTTCCTCGACTAATATTGCGTATTCTAGCAATAGTGTTCGTTGCATTTTTGTCTTTGAATGCGGCCTAAATCAGCTTGTAATTTAGAAAATTTTAATGCACCTCTACCACTTAGTCTTCATTATTTTTGTTAACTGCAATTTCAGCGCTCTCTCTCTTTAAAGATCTGCTCACAGGACAAAAAGTTGCAAGAAAATTATTTAAAGAACATAACAAATGTTCCTTTATTAAATGATAATGAACATATTGACCATTTTTTTCGCTTTTTATCAGCCCTGCATTTTGTAAAATGCTGAGGTGCTTTGATAAAGCAGGCTTGCTTATATTGAAGCGTTCAGCAATCTGACCTGCCGTTAAACTAGTTTCAGAGAGATAAGCCAAGATTTTGCGACGAATGGTTGAAGATAATGCTTGAAAGATGTTATTCATATGTATACATTTAACTAATTAGTTAATTATTTTATTTAAGACAAATTCTAACTCAAAAAAATGAAGAAGGGTAGCAATTTTTAATGAGTGAACCAAAATTTCACTTCTCATTCAAAGTTTACAAAGGAGATGAAATCACATGAAAACTGAATCAATTCAAATCCAAACTCTAAAATATAGCATAAAAAAATTCTTTTTCTATTTGTTGATTGCCATTCCTACTTGTGCAATCGGTAGCGCGTTTTTTCTAACGCTTGAGACTCCTACTAACTTTTTCTATTTCGCCTGTCTCTATGCGACGTATGCGATTATGTTAGGATTAATTCCTGTTATCTTAACAGCTTTCTTTTTAGCTGCTTACGATGGTTTGAATTTTGAGCCGAATAAGAATTCTCAAGTTTTTACCATTAAAGCATGGAAAATTTTGTTTTCTGAAATTATATTTGGAACTATTTTATTTTTTGGATTATTCATTTTTTTGGGATAAGTATATGAATAAAGATATAAAAGTCTATTACAATAGTGCGTGCCCTGTTTGTGATGCTGGAATTTCTAAACAAAAGAGCAAAATTTCAGAATGCTCTCTTAAATGGATAGATATTCATTCGAACTTGGAATCAAGAAAGGATATTGATAAGAATGTAGAAGCTCTCCGAGAGCAATTACATCTCATCGATGAAAATGGTCAGGTGCAAGTGGGCATTGATGCTTTTGAAGTATTGTGGCGCAATTCGCCTAAGGAACATTGGAAAGCAAAAATAATCGCTTTTCCAGTTATAAAACAAATTGCTCGCTTAGGATATTATGTTTTTGCTCGATTACTTTATAAATGGAATCGAGCAAAAAAACATTGGTAAACTCTAAATAATCGGAGTTGTCAAATGAAGACAAAAACTATGAATCAAGAAGAACGCATAAAAAAATCACAGAGATTCTTTAAGAGTTTCACATTATATTTCTACGATCTGGTCGTTTTTAATTTCATTACTCAATATGCGTGGAAGTGCTCATTTCCAATACTAATTAATCATTACAAGAAATGGATTACTGCTAACCATTTGGAAGTGGGAGTGGGTACCGGTTATTTACTTGACAATTGCAACCAATTATCATCGCATTCTCGATTGGCATTAATGGATTTGAATCAAAACTGCCTTGATAAAACATTGCACCGTTTGTCTCGCTATAATCCTGAAGTTTATATTCAGGACATCTTGAAGCCAATATCTGTGAACAATCAGAAGTTCAATTCTGTAGGGATTAATTATGTCATGCACTGTGTTCCAGGAGACTTCAGCGAAAAAGGGATCGCATTTAAAAATTTGAAATTGCTATTAAATGATGGTGGCGTGCTATTTGGTAGCAGCTTGATTTATAAAGGAAATTGTTTTGCAAAATTTTTAATGAAAGGACTGAATTTGATTGGTCTTTTCAATAACCAAAATGACACACTAGAAACACTTTATAAATCTCTAAAAGTAAATTTCAACCATGTTGAAATTGAGATGGTTGGGTCTGCAGCATTATTTTCAGCAAGAGATTAATTCCATCGCTCTTACCTTCTCATTGCAGGTTCAAGTTAAATCACAAGAATTCAAACTGCGAAAAAGATAGTCTCATATCTTTCTGAATTTTTCAGAGATGTCATTACAGAAAAGATTGCGTGAAATTGAAGACCTACGGAATTACGGGACATCCCTATTTTTGTTACCTTAAAAAGTGGGGAGTTTTTCTCCCCGAACTTGTAGGAATTAACATCAATTGCTCTTTCTACCCAATCTTTTTTCTCTGGCAATATACCTTGCTAATGGCTCTTCACCATCCGCTCTTTTGTATTCTGTTCTCTTCCCTGCTTTTCTCATGGCTTCACGACCTTCGTGTAATCTTTGACCATTTGCAGAATCTACAGCACTAAAATGGACTGAATGGGGATTTTTTCGCACTCTTTTACTGCCGTCATTATTGTTTTCTTCATTTTGAGCAGAAGCCGGTAATGCTGGAGCAAGATTCGAAGAAATTTCTGTTGGGGCAGCAGCGGCTGGAATAACCGCAGTATGACTATCAGGAGAAAGAGCTGCTGCAAGACGCGACTCCAACTCTTCTGCGGGCGCGGGTGGCTCGGCACGTAGAGCATCATCCGCATGACGCTTTTTCCCTCTCACTAAATCAACAGCAGTACCGGCAATATTTTTCAACGAACTGATACTCGTGCTAACAGTTGAATAAAGAGAAGTGAGAGAGCTGGTGAAATGAGCTGTGCTTAAAGCTATGTTTGCAATGTAAGCTGAAGTCGCAGCTACTTTCACGGTATCATCTTTTTTGGGGCCAATTATCGACATTTTAAAAACCTCTTTTTAATCATTATGACGGTCAGCAGAATATATATTTTGTAAGTTACCTGCAAGCTCAGTTATATAGAAGTGACAAATGGAACGACAAATGGAGATAGAGCTGTAAACCTAAAGTATAAAGAGAATACCTAATTTACTATGAGCAGAGTTTAAGTGTAAATAATCAATTTTTTTAAAGTCAGTGTCTTTCTGAGGTTGTCACGGGGATTTACAGACAGCATAGTGGTTCTTTCTAATATTAGTTGCCGTATATCGCTTAATTTATACCTATTATCGTTTTTGAATCGCCTTTTATACAAATATTCATTAATTTTAACTTGCTTTAAAAAGGAGATTTTTACATGAGGCAATTAACTTATATTGAAAACAAAAAGATATCTGCAGCTTATGCAAGTATTTCAACATCAATGGATGGAAGTGTCTTGATTAAGACAACAGGGAAGAGTGCCAATAATATCATGGGCATGAACATGAATGGGATCAATATTGAATTAGCTTTCTATCCTGATCATATTAACGATAAAAATAATAATGTGGTATTTTCAGGAACTGACGGTGAATTTTGTTACCATGGTAATAGCTACACAGTTTTTCCTATAGATGGCGGTTCTGGCGTAGTTATAACCAAAGGCTGTTAAAAAACGAATAAAATTGGGCAAGAAGTCAATTTGAAGTATGACATGTAGTATCTTGCCCGTCTTGATATGACACAGTTTTGATATATATTCTCTTTCTAAAGCGGTAAAATTCAAATCGTGAATACTTCAGCTTGCGCATAGCCCTCTATGACTTCTTGCTTAAAGCTTCTTCTTCTTGTGCGGAAAAGTTGGTTTTTCCGACCCTCCTTCCAGCACAGGCACTATCGGTTTCATTGCTTCTTTAGGCATGATAGGCGTAAAGCTCTTTAAGCGCAGAGTAGAAGCTTGGACAGTTATGGGTGCCACATGAACTGGTTTGGAGTCGCGTTTCTTATATTTAGTTTTCATATCATCAATAAAGTCATTTATTACCCAGGCTGACCACTGTTTCTCATAAGAGTTTGCACTCAAGTAATTTTTTTCTACATCACGTTTCTCATGAAGTAATTGCTCGGGGCTTATATCATATTCAAGAAGTAGTTGGTTGAAATTACGATGTGCAAAGAGAATACAATCGTCAAGTGTTAAACGTTCCGTTTGTTCTTTAGTCAGGATTTTTTTATCGACTAAATTCCTTAAGGCTTGAACTTCCACTAAACATCTTTTGACTATCAAAGAATTAGATTGAGGTTGAGCTAAATATAGAGCCCCTTTGAGTATGCTGCTTAAATTGTCGCGATAATCATATTCACTTTTAATAATTTCTCTCGTATATTGCCAAGCTTTTTTTAAATTGTCATTTTGTAGAAGCGTGGCTAATTTGTTACACCATTGTTCAAGTTTGTCAGTGTTGTTATCGAGCCTTAAATCATCAAAAAGCAGCCATGAGCAGTTAAGCATATGTTCAAAATATTCTTTGAGAACATTCAAATTGTTAATCATCTCTTTATCATTTGATGCTCTTTTTATTGCCAAATCAACGCATTTTCCCAGATCGTCATAAAATATATCTAGCGCTCCTCCTCTTCTTCGAGTCCCTTTTGTTTGGATAAATGGTAAAGAGTGAGAGGAGATTACTAAGGCTGCACTGTTATCTCCAGAGCAACCAGCGACATCATTTGAAAATTGATATAATTTAGCATAATCACTGTCGTTCAAATTAAATCCGGTAAAAATTCGACAACTTGGTATTTTCCCTGATTGAGATGGTTCACTATTTTCATTGATAAATTGAATTTCTGAAGGGTCAATGTTTAAAGATTTTAAATAGCGTCTCAATAATTCTTCATCAACCATTCCTTTCGGCAAGAAAAAGTCACATCCTTTCTCTATTTTTCCATTATTGATGTATCTTAAAAGATTGGAAATAACAAATGCTGTTGCAGCTGCTTTCGATTGAAGGTAACCAGGAAACATATGACGCGAATCAAAATAGGCTTTACCATCCTCTTTTGATGGTTTTTTTTTGTTACATAGCATTTGTACGAATAATTTATCTTCAATGGTTAAAAGTAGATCTTCGGCTTCGCCTGTTGGCAGATCTTTTAAAGGGATCCCATAACACTCTGGGTTCGTTAAGTTTAGGCCCATATGTGCATTCTTAAAGACATCAAAATTCCCTCCCACTGAGATATCCTCACCAAATTGGTAACATTTTACCACCGGAATATCTTTAGAGAGATTGTTTTTTAGATCAAGAGAAAAGGCATAAGAAACATCTAGAGCGCATGCGCTCTGATGTAGCACTTTTTTTAATTCAGGATGAGCATCTATATTAAATGTAGAACCTTCATTTAGAAAAAAATAGGTGTCAAAGCAATCTTGACTCTTTTCTAAGCGATCTTTCATGAATTTAATTCGCGCACTCGAGGTGGCTAACTCGCTTTGTATAACTGCACAAACTTTATAGCCCTGTTTTTCAGTGAGATTTTTTATTATTTTGGCAAATTCTTGTCCATGAACAAAATCACCCACGCCATCTGGGGCATTATGGATCAATAAAATAATATATTTTTTATCTCCAACAGGAGCAGGCATAGCCAATGATTCAAATTGCTTGAAACTCAGTTGTTGATGTGTTGATGGTGCATTATTTGATCTAGGTGGCTCCGGGCCTTCTTTTATCATCACCTTCTCCAAATCTTGATATGTGATGCTGCAACGTTTGTCTGCAAAAACAGTTGATATTTATTTAACATTTTTCAAAGAGATTAAGTTCAGAATTTTTAGATTTATGGGAGAAAAGTTAAAATACCCCCTGCATAATTAACCAATTGTGCATAATAAAGGTGTATCAACCCATTACGGAGGGTTACATAGTTGAATTTGTCGCACCAATACAATGGACACAACTTTTTTTCAAAAGAAATAATATAACCAAACAATTGAGTTATTAGCCGTTGAAAAAAAGAAAAGTCAGTAGCCAAATATGTGCTGGTTAAATCGTAAGACTGGGGTATGTTATGGCGTTGAGATATGTCTGTCTAAAATGTTTATAATCCATTTTTAAGTCACAGATTTATGTATTCACCTTTAACTCGGGGTATTAGGACGCGCTAAAGCTTCGAATTCGTCATCATCGAGAGTTTGAATTTTGTTATCATCTTCTCGTACACCATTTAAAAAGCAATAATTTTTATAGTGGTGGTAAGCAGCCATAGGGGCAAGGATCGTATTTTTAACTGCTCTGGTATGTTTTGCGATATCAAGCGTGGTTTTTAATGCTAAGGGGACTGTTTCAACTTTACCAGTGTTATAAGCCACATAGACACGAGCCAGTCCTTCTATTGTGGCAGGGATCTTATCAATCATGCCTGAGGCAACATTTTTAGCATAATCTGCAGCTGCGGGCGTCGCGTCACTGATTGGTTTTGCAACAAAAGCAACTATTTGTTCACTGAATTTGGGCATATGCTCTTCCTGATTTGCTAGCAGGTTAACTTAATTAATTTTAAGTGAATTATAGCTCACCATCAAGTGAAATTAGTCTATCTAAGATAATCGAAAGGGATTTTCTGATAAAAGGTAAAGGACGCAGCTGTCAGGAGATGTTGAATGTAAATGGTTCCATAGGTAATTCGTATGATTTAGATGTAATTAAACCTGTGCTTAACGGTGCTTTGAGGTTTTTGACGAAAGATTTCTTGATGACTCATAAGATGGTTCCCGCAGATAGTATTCTGCGTAATCGAGTTGCTGCTGCAATTCATTCACTTCTTGAATTAGATCATATCGCTCATACTCCATTTTTTCTAAAGCCTTATCACTATCATCAAGGCACGTTTTTAGATATGCTCTTTCCTTTGATAGTTCTGTGATCTGCACTTTTAGCTCTTCTTTTATTTTCTCATGCTGTCGAATTTTTTTCGAAGAGGCTTCATTTAGTTGATTGTAATAGTTAGTGAGAAGTTGACATTGTCCCGCAAGAGCTACTTTTTCTGTTTGCAAAACCACTTCAGCGGCTTCTTTACTGGTAAGATAAGAGGTTAAACGATTTAAAAGATCTGTGTTTTGCTCTTTAAGTGTTGCATTTTGACTACTTAAGCGCTCAGTTTGTTTTTCTAAATCAGCAACGTCTTTTGTATTTGATCTCGTTAAAGCATCAATAATTCCTTTTGATTCAGCATTCTTCAACTTGAGTGCTAAGCATTCCACTTCTAATTCAGATTTTGCTGTTTTCAATGATTCAAATTCGGGTTTGTCGACGCTGCTCTTATCATCAAGAGGAAGCGTTGTGATAGTGGCTAGTTTGTCTGTGAGATCTGCATTGGCCTCAGCTAGCTCCTTTACTTTTGCTGCTAACTCTTCTTTTTCCTCAAATAATTTTTTCGAATTAATCGCATTTTGTAAATCTTTTTTTGCTTTATTGTGACGTGAAATTTGAGAAGAGATCTTATTTTTTTCTTTCTTAATCCAATTGCTTTTTGCATTTTCATTTAAATTTTCGGGAGCGTGTAGATTTTCTAATTGCTCTTCATATTCTTTTAGTTCTTTTTCTAATTTTTCAATGGTTTGAGAAATATTGCCTTGACTAACTTTAGATTTTGTTAATTGATTAACCTTTAATATCGAAGAATTTTTCTTTCTTTTTTTCTTTGATTTTTTCTCGGGGCTATATTCTTCAGATGAATCATATTGAGAGGATTGCTTTGATGGTTCTTCCCTCGTGTGTTTTTGCTTTCTTGTTAATAGATCTTCTGATGCTGGACTCCCGATAGATACTTGAGAGGTTTCCTCTGTAAATTGTTTCTGCGAGTGTTTGTTTGGTAGGTCAAGTATACCGAATAAAAGAGTTGGTTCTTGTCGTGTATCATATTCATCATTTGTATCAGGACCATCGGTAGCCATGCATTACCTTAATTTTTGTGACATAAAAATCAATAACAAAAGATCTTATAACGAGTTGATTCATTTAAGAGAAATAAAAAGGACGCATCATAGGCTAAAAAACCAAAATGATAAATAAAAAGATACACAAGATAAAAAGGTGAATTGCCTCATAAGGTGGTTATTACTTTTACAAACAATGAATGTTGTTCAGCATTTTATCTAACTATCCTCAAGTAATCTCTTGTTGCTATCTTTTTAACCATAATTCTGTGTATATATGTATGATATGGGGAGTATTATTAGGCGAATTACTTCTTAATTATTAATAACAGACATGACAGCTAAACAGATAGTCTAAAGAGAAGTTTACTTTGTTCATCATAATTTGTATGATTTTTTACTACATTAGTAATAAAGTTTTATCTCTATGCCACAACCTGTTTCTGAGTTAAAAAATGGTCCGCTTAACAAGAGCATATGCACGCAAAATTTTGAGTTAATAATTAAGTGTTTAATCTATTTGCAGTGTGAAAAAAAATTATTTATCAAGAATAATGCGCTTTATCTCAAAATCAAAGAGTTTGAATTTAACCTCTCAACACTCTTGGAAAAAACAAATTTTTCTCATCTTTCACTGGCCAGAGAAGATAGCGAAGCTTTTTTCAAAATAAAAGAGAGCATGGATGAACTTTTAAGTTTTGGAGAAAGATTCTCTCTTGTAAAATGGACAGGCGATGATTATCAGGAAATTAATGAGTTACTCTATGATTCAGTTTCGTACTTTACAAAAGCACATTCTAAGTATGATCTAATAAAAACACTTATAATAATTGCATTTATTGCTTCCGCGGTGAATAAAATTGAACCATCAGGGGCTGCTATGCTTTATCGAGGAGAGGGTAAGTTAAGCAAAAAAGAAATTCAAGAGAGAATTCATTTACTAGCTCAAGGCGAAAGTATTACCAAAAGTAAAGGTTATATAGCCACCACTACTTCCCAGCATATTGCTAATCTATATGCTGAACGAAATTCTCAAATTACTTTTGAAGAATCTGGTGGAAAATCTATTATTCGATATTCTACGAGTTTAGAAGAGGAAGAGCATTTATTCGTACCAGGAAGTTTAATTTATTGGCAACAGCATTTACAGAAGGGCAAGCATTATTTTAAAGCAAGGGTAGTCGTGCCCTTGATTGCTGAAGAAGAATACACTGTAGAAGATATTACGGCCTTAGACAATTTGCTGGATATTGCTGAGGCAGAAGATGTCTCTATCACTTTCATTACGCCATATGCACTCAATATATTAACAAGACAGTATTCGAGGTTTTCTTTAAGACAAGCAATAAAGAAAGGTGATGTTAAGCAAATCGAGCGATATGTGAAACACAATTTCTCTATGATTGAACCGCTGAATTGTTTGAAGCAAACGGCCTTGCATTTGGTCGCGCTCAATAATCAGTCAGCCGTGTTTAATAGGCTGGTTAAAGTTGTAAAATCTCAAACCGATCCCAATTTAACAACATTACAAAAAGTAGACGCGTATGGACTTACCCCAGTAGAATATTTTCTTTTTCATCATCAATCTGATATTTTTATGTATTATGTACCTTCTCTACAGGCATTAATCGATAGTAAAAAGAGAATCTTACAAGTGTTACTGCAGAGAGAAATCAGTTTATGTCTAAATTTTCTAAAACAGAACACGGATTTAGTAGAAGAGTGCCTGAAGGATACCCTTTTTTGTCAAAACATGAAAAATGCACAGAGACTTCTTGCACTATTTGAGATTAACCCACTCCAGAGTTTTGTTTTGTTGGAAAATAACAAATTTAAAAATATTATTATAGCTGCTTCGAAAGAAGATAAAAAATATCTTCTCAACTTCTATGCAATGTTACCTTTAACGTTAAAAGAGAATCCTCTTGTTAAAGAAATTATTGGCAAAGTATACTTGCAATTCTTTTTTAGTATTAAAGGAATCATTCACTATCTGCGTTACCATCTTGATGGCCATTATCGACGCGCTGAAGAAGAAAAGGCTGTATTGCAATTTGCTAGAGAAGTAAAAACAACAATAAGACAAAAGAAAACTGCAATTGCTCCTTCCTTAACATTTAAAGCTAAGCGTAAATCAATAGCAATTGATATTCCTACGATTCAGAAGAACCAAACAGCAAAGAGAAGAGTTAATTTAAGATAAGAAAATTTAAACTTTTGTCTACCTTCTTCTAGTAACGCCTGTTTAAAAAGAGAATATGTTGTGGTCTTTCTTGGGCCGCATCTTATTCTTTTTGCACTCTTGCTAATCTGACTTAGCTAAATTAACGAACTGTTATTTATATAACTATTATCTAGGTTGCATAGTCTTAACAGCTTCTCTGTTTCAACCAGAATTTTAGTTGTTGATCTGTGAGCACTGATTATGTAAATTGAAATCGTGAACAGTGATTTAAAGTAATTTAAGGACTAACACCTAGATGCGCGGTGGAATTGATATTGATACTTTAAGACCACATAAGGTTCATTTTACATGAGAAAAAAAGTTAGTCTGAACATTATCTTAATTATCACCTTTTCATTGCTCGGCTGTAATTCCGCTCCATCACAAAATATTTTGGGTTCATATTTTCCATCTTGGATGTTATGTGCCTTAATCGGTATCGTGCTAACCATTATAGTGCATATTGCGCTGATCAAAACGGGCATTGATGAATTCATTTTAGCAAAATTGTTTGTCTATGTTAGTTTGGCCATTTCTTTTACATTTTTTACGTGGCTATTCTGGTTTGGTAATTAAATGAGACATAATAAGTGAAAAAAACGATTGCTAAACTCATTATGATACTTGCATTTTCCATGCTTGCTGTTTCTAGCGTTTTGGTAACGTTTCACATGGATACCAGACCACGCACGGATGATGCATTTCTATACGCTGACACAGCTAATATAGCAGCTGATGTATCAGGAAGAATTGTTGAACTGAATATCCAAAACAATCAAAGTGTCAAGACCGGTGATATCCTTTTCAGAATTGATCCGGAGCCGCATCAACTCAAGTTAAATGCCGCACATGCCCAATATTATCTTGCTTCAACTACCCTTGCTCGCATGGAACCACTACTAAAAAAAGGATATGTGACTGCCGAACAAATCGATGAGGCAAAGGCAGCAAAAGAAAGCGCTCTGGCAAGTGAAGCACTCATAAAACGAGACCTTATCAATACAATCTTAAAAGCACCGTTTAACGGTAAAATTGTAGGATTAGATAATGCTGTTGGCGAATATGTCACGATTGGTAAAGCGCTCTTTACTATGATTGACACATCAAAATGGTATGTCATCGCAAATTTTCGTGAGACAGAAATCGCTAAAATGAAGCCAGGTGCGAAAGCCACAGTTTATGTCATGGCAAGTCCCAAACAGATCTTGCAAGGACATGTGGACAGCACCGGCTGGGGTGTTACTTCTGACGATGCCAGCATTGCAAACGGGTTACCTCGTATTCCCAAAACACTCAATTGGGTCAGATTGGCACAACGTTTTCCAGTTCGGATCCTACTTCATGATCCACCGGAAAATCTAATGCGTATTGGTGCTTCTGCTGTCGTTGTGATCCATTATGACACTCTCAACTAATGCTTTGGTCAATAAATCACCGAGCTTCTATACGCAGATGCTCGCATTTCTGAGCGCCGAGCTTGCTCCAAAGCCTGGACGGCTTGAATCAGTATTACGTATCACAGTGCTTACGGTTTTGGTTGTTATCCTATCCGAGACTTTACAGATCCCTGAGCCTGCTTATTCAGCTTATGTCGTTTTTTTCATATCAAAGGAAGAATCAGCATCAACAATATTGCTAAGCGTTATTGCAACATTGGCGATTACCATATCTGTCTTCTTAGCAATTGCAATTTACACTATTTCAGCAGGCGAACCTGGTTTGAGATTGCCATTGATGGCGATCATCATTTTTGCAAGCATGTATATTTCAAGAATCTCTATGCTCGGCGTTGCTGCTTTTGGTATTGGCTTTCTTTGCACATTATCTCTTACCTTTATTGATATTGCTCCCACCGCAGACATCCTAACACGATCAGTGCTTTGGCTATGGGTAATTATCATGCTGCCGATAGGAATGGTTATCATTGGTAATATTCTGAGTGGGCGAGATCCTATTGATCTATTTAATCAAGTGTTGAGGACTCGTATTGAATTAGCTGGAAAGCTGTTACTTAACTCGCCTGTTAAAAACTTAACTCCTTTAAAGCACATAGTAGCGTCTGCTTTGAAAAGCATGGGCAGTCTTCTTAGTAATTTGAAAATGGCAAGAATTTTCCATAAGAATTCCTTACAGGCAAATGAACGTAATCAAGTGCTCGTTGCTTATACTACACGGCTATTAACGTTACTTGCTGAATGGAAACAATTGAATATTAGTGATCCTCTTCTTTTGGCTACAGCATCTGAGTGTGGTGCTATGCTATTGTCGGTAGCACAAACAATTAAAGAGAAAAAGACAGAGCTACTTTCTTCTCAGCGAGTATTACTTGCGCCTTATGAAGGAGGTGGGGTGACTGAGAGAAAAGCTTTTCTTTTGCTTAAAAAAATTATTGAAAATACGGAAGCCTTACTCGCACTTCTTGTATCACAAAGTCAACCAAAATCGCTCAGTCATTTAAAAGTTCAACCTCAACAAATTCAAAAACAACTTTTGGCAGCGGATGCTTTCAGCAATCCTGATTATTTTCGTTATGCGCTAAAAACCACGCTTGCAATTTTTATTGCCTACATTACCTACAACATCCTTGATTGGCCTGGTATTCGAACATGCATGGTTACCTGTTTCGTTGTTTCTCTTGGAAGTGTCGGCGAAACCATGCATAAAATGGCTCTGCGTATGGTGGGAGCAATTATTGGAGGTGGTTTAGGACTAGCAACTATTATATTCATCATTCCTTATCTGACATCGATTACCGAGCTATGCCTCTTGATCGCTGTTGTTGCTTTTTTCGCGGGTTGGGTGGCAATGAGTAGCGAACGTCTTTCCTATGCAGGATTGCAGATTGCTTTTGCCTTTTTTCTCTGCATTCTCGTTGGTTATGAGCCGACGATTGATATGACACTTGCCCGCGACAGAGTCATTGGTATTCTTCTTGGCAATCTAATCATATTCATTGTATTCACTACGGTCTGGCCTACAAGTGAACTAGCTAAAGCAAGATTATTTTTGGCTACTGCTTTGAATAATTTGACACGAATGTTCTCTGCGACATTATTAGAATCGAGTGAAGAACAAAGCCACCTTGATACGTTATTCTTTGCATTTGGTGGTGCCCTGTCGCAGGCTAGACGTTTGGTGTTTCTCGAACCTGAAAACATCTTGGGTGGAACGATAATTGTTGACGAACGGCTGATAGATGCCGTGCAAGCCTTATATAGTGTTACGATGATCTTGGGTGATTGGCTCAAAATATCCGGATCTGTGATAAATGAGGAACTGATTACATATCTTCATTCGGTTAGCACATGGCTTTCACAATTGGCCGCACATCTAACCTCCGATACACGCGTCTTGTTGCCTTTACCTAACGGCGCGTCCGTTGTTGATAGGCTTGAAGAAACTATGCGTCAATCATCTGTTCACACGCAAGTTCTCGCTTTCGCTGATTGGTATCGCACGCTTAATGAGCGTGTGCAAGAACTTGATAGGCTAATCAAGCGGTCCACTATCCAAGACAGTAATTTATAAATCAACAAGAGAGGCAAGGTGAATCGCCACATATACATAGCTGTTATTATTCTTCTAATTTGTGGTGTTTTGTCTGGATGCTTTCCTTCCGTTGAAAATCTCGCGCCACAATCTCCTGATAAGCCTTGGCAATTGGCGAAAACTACTGACAATAATGGAACATCCTTAGGCACAAGACCTAAATTTGAGCTTCCCGCCAATCTTACGATCCCTTGTAAGCACAATGAAATAGTGGTTGATATTGGTCATGTGTACAATTTATCTGAGCTTATAGATTTAGCACAAATATCTAATCCCGATACGCGCATTGCTTGGGAGCAATCTAAACAAGCTGCTTCCTTGGTCGGGTTGGTAGAGGCGACCTATTTGCCACAAATCAGTGCTGAAGTCATTGGTGGCTATCAACATACGCCGTTACCTGCACCAGGGACGCTTTTTCCAGCTGGCAACGTTGAGCTTGATACCAAAGAAGTTATACCATCATTGGTCATAAAATGGTTGCTGTTTGATTTTGGCAAACGAGATAGTTTAATGGAGGCCGCTAATCAAATTTCCATTGCATCGAATGTCGCATTTACAGGCGCTCACCAAAAACTGATTTTTGAAGTGAGTAAGGCTTATTTTGCTCTCGATGCTGAACGAATGCAGTTGCATGTAGCACAAGACGCGCTAAAAAGTGCGAGAATACTTCAAGACGCTGCCGAAGCCAAGCGAAACAGCGGATTAGAAACTGTAACTGAGGTTGCTATTGCCCGCCGAGAAACCGCAAAGGCGCAGTTCTCTCTTGAACGAGCCAAAGCCTCCAATAATGACGCCTATTATGCTTTGATGGAAGCAATGGGGCTGACGCCAACGCTCAAGCTACGTATCGCCGATAGTTCTGGGCGGCCCTTACCCAAGGATCTTGCCGATAATATGAACATTTATATCAATCGTGCGCTTGCCAGGCGTCCAGATATTATTGCAGCACTTGCGAGACTTCGAGCTAGTGAAGCTGAAGTTTCTGCAGCTAAGGCATCTTTTCGTCCGAGTATAGGACTGACTGGTGCCGCCTATCAAGGCATTGAATCGCTTCACATTGATAAAATGCCGAATTCTAAGGTCAACAAACTGGGGACAGCCATTTTTTTATCGGTAAAATATCCCTTATACGATGGCGGTATACGAAATAATAGCCTGAGTATCGCTCGTTCCAAGAGTGCAGCTGCTGCAGATGAGCTAGCGAAAGTTCAAGATGCAGCAGTCCGGCAAGTAGCAAGAGCTTATGATACGGTCAATAGTGCGCTTGCGGAATACGAGTCAGCGCAGACACTCGTTAAAGCTTCGAATTTAGCCTATGATGCGGCTCTTGAATCCTATCGTCTGGGAGTCGGAACCTTCACTAATGCTGTTTCTACAGAGACAGAAAGAGCCTACGCGCAATCCGCATTGGCTGATGCTTATGCTGCTGTGCTAACCGCCGCCGCCGCTCTAGCATTTTCGGCAGGCGATCTCACTTCAATTAACGCACTGGATAATACCTAGAGACTCCTAGGCTTCATTGTGTAAAACACGTTGAAGTTTGAAAATAAATTGCGAGTTTAGCCAAGGAATGCAAGTGCTATACTTTAAAAAATAATCCTAATCATTAGTTTATGATTTTTTGTTGTATTTTATCTAACTCACATAAGGAAATGTAAATGAGCAAAAATGTTGCAAGCGTTATTGTTCAAACAATCCAAGCAGCTGGTGTAAAACGCTGTTATGGTATTGTTGGTGATACATTGAATAGAATTGCTCACGCTATAGATCAAAGCGACATCGATTGGGTGCAAATGCGACATGAAGAAGCAGGTGCCTTTGCAGCTGGAGCCGAAGCTCAACTCACCGGTAATTTAACTGCATGTGCTGGAAGCTGTGGTCCGGGCAGCCTTCATTTTATAAATGGCTTGTACGAAGCCAATCGTAATCGATCGCCTGTCATTTTGATAGCTTCCCAGATTGTCAGCTATGATCTTGGATTCGACTCTGTTCAGGAAGTGGATTTCAAAGAAGTATTCAAAGGATGTAGTGTATTTTGCGATATGATTCTCAACCCCGAGCAGGCTCAACGTAAAACGGTTGCTGCTTGTCAAGCAGCTCTTGCAAAGCGAGGCGTAGCAGTTCTGATTGTTCCTGCTGACATTGCAGCTTCTGATGCAAAACATGAATTACCTTATTCTGTTCATGTCAGTCATCCCATTATTCAGCCTAATGATGATGAGCTTGACAAAATTGCTACAATTCTCAACAACAGTAACGCAATCACGATTTATGCTGGAGCCGGTTGCCAAGGTGCGCATGATGAAGTAGTCAATATAGCGGCACGTCTTAAAGCCCCGATGGCGCATACGTCACGCGGTAAGGATTTTGTAGAATATGACAATCCTTACAATGTCGGAATGACGGGTCTTATTGGCGGTCCAGCTGGGTTTCATGCTGTCCTCAATTGTGATGTTTTATTGCAGTTAGGAGCGGATTTTGCGTGGAGTCAGTTTTATCCCCATAAAGCTAAAATTATTCAAATTGATGCTAATCCCACTCATATTGGACACCGCCATCCAGTTACTATCGGGGTGACTGGAAATATAAAACATACATTACAAGCTCTCTTGGGACGGCTTAAACAGCATGAAGACTCTGTATTTATGGATAAGTATGTGGCAATGCATGATAAAATGCGCAAAGCAGCTCATGCAGAAGCAACAAAAGCCCCGCGATCACCTATTCATGGAAGCTATTTAACCCATCTCATTAATCGTTATGCAAATGAAGATGCACTCATCGTATCTGATGATGGAACTCCAGCTGTTTGGATGCTCCGTCATCTCGATACAAATGGAAAACGGCGAACTTTTGCAAGCTTACTTCATGGAACAATGGCCTCAGGCATGCCATCTGCAATTGGTTTACAAAAATGTCAACCTCAAAGACAAGTCATCGCACTTTGCGGTGACGGAGGATTTGCTATGTTGCTTGGGGAACTTCTAACAGTCGTACAGGAAAAAGTATCTCTCAAAATAGTTATCTATGATAACGAAAGATTAGGATTTGTGGATATCGAACAAAGAGCGGAAGGTCTACTTTCTCTCTATACTAAGCTACAAAATCCGGATTTTGCAGCTATCGCCAAAGTGGTCGGACTTTGGGGCCGAAGTGTTTCGCAACCAGCAGAACTAGAAGAGTCAGTTAAAGAATGGTTATCACAGCCAGGACCTGCTCTACTTCATGTCAAAGTTGCTCCCATGCAACTTGTCATGCCTCCAGCTATTATGCCTGAGGCTGCTATGGGAATGACACTTTATGCAGCCAAAGCCGTGTTACATGGTAGGGGAGATGAGCTATGGGAAATGTTTAAAGAAAGTTTTTGAATTGCTTTCCATTTTATAGAATTAAGCCGACGTCTTAAAATGTCGGCTTTTTTACTTCAGAGTGACACAGTTCACTGAACACTGTTAACTCTCACGAGCACATCATCCATCACTCTTGTACTAAAGTCTAATTAGTTAAACCTTCCTTCAAGGATTTTTCTTCTATTCTCAGGTGATTCAACATTTTCTAAGGTCCTAATCCGTACGTAGAGGTTTCGGTAAAAGGGAGGTCACGGGGCAAGGGTGTAATTACATGCAATTAAAGATATTCTAAAATAACGAGGGCGATAATATTCTAGAGAACTTCTCTCAATCCTGATTCTGGGTAAAAGCCCGTAGAATCTGGTAAAAAGCGACCTGAATTGAGTAATTTCGAGAAAAGGGAGAGATACCTCTCCCAGCTATCTTATATGCTACGACTAGCCTTATTTGTTAGAAAACGCGTTGCATCAGCTTCTAATTCCTTTACTTCTCTCTTTGAAATACCTTTTGGACGATATTGATGAATGATTGGCCTTGGAGGAAGAGACATCAAATCATTTTTGATTACTTGTTTTAGGCCAGAGAAATTAGAATCAAATACTGCTGCTGCCTCGAGAAATCTATTTAAACGCTCACCTTGTGGTCCTTTGAAAACAAAGGTACAAGTTGAAGTGCAACCAATATTATTTGGATTAATGTGTGGCCAAGCAGCATTGATCAAAGAGCTACTTCTAATACGTTCTTGAGCCACTTCTCCCTGATAACCATAACCATGATAACGTGCTTTCAATAAGTTCAACTCATCTCGAATCCGGGCTTTTTCAGCGGCAGTGGTGCATGTTAATGGAAAAAAAACTTTTTGCGAATCTTCAAAACGTCTTTTATACGACACCTGATTTACAATAATTTCAATTTCCCTATTAGGGTAGGCATGGATCTCAATGCTATCAATTGCAGCAAAGGGACCTTGGTTAATATATTTTACTTGCCTTGTGAAAGCTTGATTATTTACAGTTGCGGAAAAATCGCCTTCTTTCGCCCATAATTGGTTTTGCGGACCTAGCATTAGATTTACCTCGTGTAATGTTATTTAAGTAATTATTAAAGACGATAAGGAAAATATCACAGTCAAAAAGTTTTGTACATAACTCTATGAGTGCATATCCCTGCAGCTTTTAAGAGAGATATTTTGGAAATTACAAGGATATACAACAATTAAATATAGTGAAAATCTTAGGCACTAAAACAAATGATGTGCTTTTATCGCCCATTTCTTTTATAAAATAATTGAAATTAACTCTTAATGTCAGTAACATAGTTAACCAATTTGTGATAGGTCTTCTCAATAGGAATCTTGAGGACTGGCCCCTCCTGCCAAGTTTTAATGATTAAAACAGGTCTGTCATAAGAATATAGAGTATTTTTAATTCTTATGATAAGGCAAAAAATGAAACGTGCTATTGCTAAATCCAGTATTGTTACAAGACAACAAGCAAAAAAATTAAGAAACGCAAATGCAAGTCTTGTGCCAAACCCTAGCGCTCAGTCTAGTGTCCTCGCAAATAGCGATCTGCTTAAAATAATTTTAACTTTCGTGCCTAATTATAAGCGCGTAGGAACGCATTCGTTCCATCAAGTCTGTAAAAGATGGAATACTCTTCTCGAAGGCGTTGATTTGCGCGATGGCAAAACCTATGACAAAGTACTTCAATCCTGCCAACAAGACAAAACTGGTGTTTTATTTCTTTTAACAGATAAAGTTGTATTAAAACATATTACCTTTGTTCAAGTTTTTGAATTACTTAGCTGCCATCCAGAACTTTTATTAAATTTCCTTGAAAAGCATTTTGAAGAAGCTGAAAGCAATATTTTTGGTGATATGTTATTCCAAGCAATTGGTAAATGTGCAAGTACGCAAACAATACTGGGAATTATAAACAAACCATCATCTCATGCCTGGTTGTGCTCTAGAGATTTATTCAATCTTGGGAAGCAAAATTCTCAAGTTGCCTGCGCAATTTTGCAAAATAAAGCATTAATCAAAAAAATTACTCAGAAAGGAATAGTAGAGTTTATTACAGGCCATGAGGAAGTCTTTAAACTTGTGCTGAATAATGATGCACTACTTAACCAAACAGCAGTAAGGAATTTCGACTTATTTGCTAAAGTGCGTCCTGAAATCGTAAAAGAAACGATAAAGGATCCCTCTTTGGTTGCTAAATTATCTGGACCATCCTTAGCGCATGCAGGATCACTTGATCTCGAATTTGCTCATATGATCTTAAATGATGAAACGCTTTTAAAAAAATTAGCTAGTCATCATTTAGCACTTCTTGGAGAAAATCATTTTGAAATTGCTGCTAAAATCTTGAGGGAGCCCCTTTTAGAGCGCAGGTTAGAGAGAAACGATGTTATAAAAGTTTTAAAAAATCATCTCTCGCTTGTAGAAGAGTACTTACGTAATGAGCAAGATAAACTAAACGGATTTGATTTGGTAAGATTGGCTCATCAACATGAAGCTGTTGTTGTTAATATTTTAAATAATAAAGCACTTTTGAATAAAGTCGTCAGCTCCCGAGGTTCTTTCGGTGCTCTGATTGAAACGCATGTCGCTTTGGTTCAGAAAGTTTTAACTTCTAAGGAATATTCTAACAAACTCTTAGGAGATGATTTAGCTAGTATTGGGAGCAAGTACCCTGAACAGGCTAAATTTATTCTCGAAAATAACGAACTACGTGCTAAATTGCAGGGCGTCGACTTGGCCATCCTGGGTTCGAATATTCCTCGATTAGCAGAGGAACTGTTAAAAGATGAAGAGATACGACAAAAGTTGGATGGTTGGAATTTACAGTTGATTTGTCGTAACAACACTAAAGCTGCCAAAGTTATCTTAAATGATGAAGAATTATACAGTAAGTTAAAAGATTTGGATTTTCTTAACATAGGCACCCTGAGTTCACAATGTGCCAAAATGATAATAGCAAATAAACATTTGTATAAAAATCTGTCCTTGAAAACTTTGGTCGACCTCAGTCAAAACGATTTAGAAAACAGTAAGGCTTTACTACAAGATAAAGAGATTTGTAGAAAACTAAGCTTTGCTGAATTAAAATCTTTAAGGATTAAAGTTGATACGATTGCCAATATCACTCAATTATGCCAAGAAGAATTGAATAAATTGCCTAGTATTGGCTCAAGAACAATACAAAGTCCCGAAAATCTTATCAGAGAAACCGCAGTCAAAAAACGGGGACGGGCTTGATTTGGTAAGACATGTATGATTGTTCTTCAGGGGTATTTAATGATGAGCGTAGCTCAATCTAAAATATTTTATTGTTTTATCCAACCGTTGCAGAGAGTAATTCATGACAATTCAAGGCGCACTTTTTAAAGTAGAAGATAAATTATTTAAAGCTGCTAATACGGATGAAGATCTTAGCCCTATCTTAAAAGACTTAATTAAAGCGGATTGGGCAAGTATTAATTTTCAATTGCCGCTTTCTACGGGAAAATCGCTTGCTTCAAAACTGATTCTTACAAAGAAATATAGAGATATATTTATAGATAATCTTACTCCAGAGCAATTTGGTAGGATCAATTGGCTAGAAAAGCAAGATAATGAATATTCTTTGCTCAAATCCTTGCTTGTTCAAGCTCTTTCTCTTTATAAAAGATCTACTAGAAGTTCTGATATACGGCAGGTTGAATTTGAAGAAATAAAAGTTTTTATTTGGAAAGTCATTCGTAGATTTACTTCTGAGCAATTTCGAACGTTAAACTTAAATCATTTCCAATATAAACCTGAGTCTACGTCTCAAAATTTATTAGAAGCTGAGTGGTCAGTTTTCAATAAAATAGAAAATGATGGCGCTTCTTTCGATGAGGAAATTGAGAAAATATCAATTTTGCATATTTTAGTGTATTTAGCATATGAAACTGCAATGAATGAGGATCTTGCTAGTACATTAACACATGTTTTATGCAATATTCCTAAAAGACAGTGGGGAGAGTTAAATATTCTAGAAACCGTTCTAGAGACTTCCATATCATTAGTACACTTATGCTTTTATCCAGCAAAAAATGATTTATTGAATGTTGTACTGAGCAATTTTACTCCAAAACATTGGTCTTGTTTCAGAGAAGAAGTTGTTGATAATAGCTGGGCACAGAGTAGGGAACATGGTATTACAGAAGATAATGTTGATTCGCTTTTATATAGAACTGGCTGGGATAGTGTAGAAGAGTATTATAATGTTTATTATGATAAATATATTTATCCGAATATAGGTAAACCTACGGAAGAAGCAATTACTGTTGCAGATGACCAAGAAGGGGTTGAAGAATTAACTGAACTTGCGCTAAGAGCGGCTAAAAAAAATCATCCTGAAGTGATGATATGGCATATTTCCTTATTGCAGGATAATGACTTAGAAGAAAAAGCTCTTGAAGCTGCCCAGAAATTAACTGAACTGAATAATATTTCTTGTGCAGTACTTGAACAAGCTTATTTTCATATTGCCAATATTCATTTCCTTTCTTTAAAACACCCCGAGAACTTTTCCCAGTTTAAAGAAATTTTGCTTTATGCACATCAAAATATATATAAAATCAAAAGCTTGACTCGAGAAGGGACTATTTTGCGAGATAGCATTCTTGCAAGTTATTTTTATGGTGGTGTATTCACAGATAATGAAGGCAAACAGCATCGCGTTTATCCACCTCTTGTTGATCTTAAAACGCTTCCTAAAGTAAAAGCTTATTTA
Organism: uncultured Gammaproteobacteria bacterium; assembly: GCA_963803015.1. Classification (GTDB taxonomy): domain Bacteria; phylum Pseudomonadota; class Gammaproteobacteria; order Berkiellales; family Berkiellaceae; genus Berkiella. The sequence goes on from CAWDKV010000003.1 coordinate 852,830, forward strand.
GCGCTTTGTGATGAAATTAGTTGCGTTGTTCCATTAGAGATCTTTGACAGAAAGGTATTTGATAAAGTAAATGCATTTATTACAGAACAAGTAGAAATAAAAACCGCTACCGGTAAAAGAATTTTAGCTCCCCAAGATGATCCTGGACTACCAACGGAAATTACTCCTGCTTTCAAGATTTCTCGTCAAGAAGTTAAACTTGAGATGCCATCCGATAAATTTTCTTCCTCAGAATTGCAACAACGTAGGACTTTGTGATTTTTTGGATATGAATTTACAAAAGTGAAGTTTAATAGAGCGGGGAATGAACTTGGGTGATGCATTTGATTCAGAAGAAGAGTTTTTCGATGAAAATCAAGATGCATCATTAACAGAATTGTTTGTGCCTGAATCCACATTAGAATTCAATCCTCAACATGAAATAGGGGAGCAAAGTCACCCCTCTGATGTCTCTTTAGCCGGTTATGAGCCTGATTTGCGGCCTTCAATAAGTGATGGGCAGACAGGATCTTCATTAGAAAGAGAGAATCTATCGGCTTACACACTCACGATTGATGCTCATAAGGATTATACTCTGGCTGACGATATTAAGCTGTTTGGGCGTGCTCTTTTTGGGGACAAGAGCTCAGAAGTTGAAGCCTGGCAAATGGCAAATCGTAAACGCGTACCTCAGGGGGTACAGAACTTTGTCGGAGGAGTCTCAGAGAAACGACGAAGTGTAAATCAAGTTTTTAAAGATACTAAAGACAAATTGGATAACCCGGTCACCGATTTTTTATTGCCTGACTCTATTGAAGGGGCTTTTGTTGATACAGCTTTGTTTTTTTCAGGGGGTAGCTTAGCTAGAAAGGGACAAGTTTGGTTGTTTCGAGAAGTGGGCGCCATGAAAGGGGCAACAATAGCTCGAAATGGGGGAAAATATGCAGGCGAATATGAAAGCATGCTCAATCAAACCTCTAAAGAGTTATCCAAAACAGCCAAATCACATGGAAAAAATATAAGACTACATGAAAATAAAATCAAAAATCCAAGAAAATACGACCCAAACTGGGATAGTTATGACGCCAAAAAACAGGGTAACAACCTCCATCATTGGCGTCAGGACGCTGAAAGAGCAAGGGTTTATGAAAGACTTGCCAATGAAGTCCTTCAGAGCAGACTGAATACACCAAAGCCCGATCCCATACCAAACTCTCATTATAAACCTAAAAAAGGTGCCTTATGAATAATTCAAAATATCAAGATTACCTATTAGAGATTAGTGCTCTTTTAAAAGAGCATTTGTTAAGAGCCAATCAAAATTGGAAGCAAGCACAACAGAGCCAAACAGAATTTTATGATGGCTATTGTTATGGATTACAACGATTGATGGCTGTAATGCAATTGCAAGCTGATTTTTCAGGGATCTCTTTAGCAGATATAGGGTTAGCAAATATTGATCCCTCTAATCTTTAATTTTTTATATATCAAGGAAACTTTATGAACAATAATCAATATCTACGCTACCTTAGTTCTTTGGGTGATTTTATCAAAGATGAAGTGGAGGATGCTAAAAAATACAATAAAGAAAATACCGCATTCAATCATGGTTATCGCTTAGCGTTATGTGAATTTATTAACCTAATGATTGAAAAAGCTAAACACCATAATATTCCATTGCCAGAAATTTCATTAGATAATCTTGACCTCGCTAAAGAGCTATTATAAAGAGTTAAAGCATAAGGAAGAATATGCCAATTAAGCTCGGCATTTTTGGTGTACTAGGAAAGCGCCTATTTGTGAAGAGTAGGAAGTGCCCTCTACAAAGCATTAATAAAGTTGTTGGCCTTACAATTGTAAGGCCAGAGTCTTTGCGTGATTTCAGGCTTTTTTAACTTGGCCTTACATTCACTTCCAATCTTTGGAGTTTTTTATCAAGCTCAACCACGCCTTCTTGGGCAGCGGCAGCCGCCATCTGTGCTTCATTGGCAGCGCTATAACCTGGGGTGAAGCTAGGTGGTGGTGTTAGCCCTTCCTCAACAGGATCAGTTGTTACACGAGGCCTGGTGCTTGCATAAGAATAGTTCTTTTCAGCAAACTGAAAAGGCTCTCCTTCTGTTAAGGGCTTGCTAACCAGGGTAAGTGAATCATTAAACACAGAAACGGCTTCTTTAAACAAACCTTGTACAATATGTCTTAGTAACCTGGGACGACTCATTTTAGCGCCTTGCGCGTAAATTTCATCAAAGTCGCTCATTGTATTTAAATGAATGTGACTCACCCCAGAACCGTGGGACCATTTTTCAACCACTTCTCGTTTATAGCGGTCCCCTAAACCTAAAGTGAATATTCTGGGTGGTTTTTTTGCAGTTGGGCCTGTTTGTTCCGTGATTTTATCAATCAACTGCTGCTCAGTTATGCCTGACGATGTATTGTCGCCATCGGTAAATACTACTAAACAATGTTCATGTTCAGGATACTTTTGTTTGAGAGAATTCAGCGTGCTAAACACTGTCCCATAAAGATTAGTGCTACCACCAATGTCGAGCCTATTAATATGATATGAAATCTGCCTAAAGAGGTTATTTTTATCTTTGTCAATAACCCAAGCCTCATCATGACCAATCTTATCATCAAAATCTATTATACGGATAATGTCACCCAGCGCACAGATGTTGTTAACCAATTGCTGACATAAGGTCTTTACTTTTTCTTTATATTCAGGAAAAACACTTAACATACTACCGCTGCGATCTAAAACCAAGGTGTAAACATTATTTGCTTTTTGCAATGGCGTTTCTGAAGGGAGCAAAACAGGTTGTCTCTTTGCCAACATAAAACCTTCTTGAAACGTATATCTTAAATAATCAATTAAGGCTTTTCTATCCAACGTGACACTTGTCGTACTACCTCTATTTTGTACGTTTTCCATTCGGGGAGCATGAGGATAAAGTAAGTTTAAGTATTCTCCATAACGAATAGCAAAACATTTGGTTCCATCAGCTTGCTGTTCAATCTCAACAATTTTTTCAAAACCGGGTTCTAGGGTAAAATTGTTTGAAGTGACGGCATCATTACTTTGAAATGGTTTATCTTCTTGAAAAGCTTTCATCAGCATTCCCTTACGGGCCGGTGAAAGCGCAGCTTTCAACATCATAGCTCGACCTTGCCAGATCAAATCATAGCCTGCACGTTTGGGAATTGGGATCCGAAATACACGTTCGCTTTTATTATCATTTGCAGGGTTTAGAAGGTGTTCATTGATGCCACATTCTGCTACTAAGTTTGGGCTAAACAAATGTGAAATAACTTCGGGAGCACGCATTTGACTATCATCAAATAAAGGGCTTGTAACTAAATGAGTCGATAAATTTGCGTCACTTTCATGCAGTGCATATTGTAAACTATCACGCGTTGCTTGCGCTGATCTGAAAATTTCATTGAGGGTTGCTAATGCTCTTGCGTCACTAATCGTAATGGTGACTTGACTGCTTGAGGTGGCAACCTCTAGCTTTGTTTCTGATAAATCTGTCCGACTTTCTAAAAATGCGCTAATTAGCGCTTTCCATGCATCTGCATCTTGAATGTCGGTAGTAAATTGGGGCTGAGCTCCTTTAATCATCTTACTTTCCTATTTAACTCACAAAGGGGCTGCAGGTTAATATTTTTGTAACCAAATTGCAAGAGAACACAAGGATATATCCATAAAGGAGAGAAGAATTAGGCTTGCACTATTGAATTGTGGTAGGGGTTAATAGCATTTCTTGTATGGCTCGCAAACTTCACATTCATTTTCCTGAAGTATGTTAAGAGATAATGGTGTAGCCCAGTTTGCGAAGCTCTTCCTATATAGTTTGTAAGGTGACTCTAGCGTTGCCAGTTAATACTATCGGAAATGAGACATTCTGCGCTTGTAAACAGATCCCCATACTGCGGCCCCTATATTAATGCCTATTGATTGCCGTTGAAGTTGGGGGGTGGGTATATAGATTTATACGACATGGCTCTTTAAATCATGGCGCCTTACAGTTATTATGGGCTCGCGTTATTGAAAAGGCTGTAAGTTTTTTTTAGGAAAAGATAGGAGAAAAATGATGCATATGATTAGCGATATAGATCAAAAGAGCGTTCATGGTGGAAAGGGAAGTAACAATACAGAGATTTCTGAAAAATCTACAACACAAAGGGCTGCCCCTTTTGAAGCCTTTTTAGTGGCCGACCAAAAGAACTCTTCTTTTAATGAGCTCTTAGATCTAACAGCAACTGGCTGTTGCGACTAATTTCATCTCTGCTATGGGCCTTTGCATGACAAAGGCCCCCCGCAGGCCGGTAGAGTACTGTAACCTTTAATCTATGTTTGAAGCAGTAAATAATTCTCAAAGTATTCTCTATCCTCTCTCTTTCATATCTAGTCAAGAACAACTAGGCAGGCTCAATTGCCCCCCTCTAATCTTAATCGGCGCAGAACGCCTGGGCACTTTTAAATGAAGTCTCTCATAGCAATGAAGTGTATCTATTTATGGTAAAAACTATTCAATAACTGGTATTTTTAGCGGTTTTAAAATAATTTCAATTGCAACCGATAATATAATAATTGAATTAGCGGATGAGTTAAAAAATGAAAAGAATACTGTTATTTTTACTATGCAGTCAGTGCATTTCCACTTGTTATGCACTTGGACCTAACGAATTAATGTTCAATGATCATAAATATATCAAACAGATAGAAAAAAGTCATGACAGAACTTTTTCAGCAGAATACACATCTATTCATGAAAAAAACAAAAAAATTATCCTTCATCAAGTTCTTGATAAAAATGAGCCGTCAGCGGTAGTTGATAGTTTAAAACAGCACAAAACAGTAGAAATTGCCGAAGTTGAAAATATTAATAATGATGATCTGCTTATCACTTTTGTAAGATTTGATTTGCCTAATTCAAAGGTTGAACAAAATCTCTGTAGAATAATAAAAAATAGGCATCAAAGGGGATGTGTGGTTTTCCAATATGTCGATACTCAAAAAATGACAAATCAAACAAATGGTTTTACGACAGTTGATTTCACTCAGGTCTCAGAAAATATCAAACATCTGCCCCTCGAGGAATATGTTTCCACTTTATCCCAAACTCTTCGACCTAAGGAAAAAGAGATCCCCTGGTATGATCGTCCAGGTGCTTGGGCCGGTCGAGATGAATACTTAAGACGTAAAAATAGCGGTTTACTAGGAACACCAACAGAGTAATCTGTTTATAGCCGATATTTTTTCACAGCTCAACTTTAGTGTCGAAAGTCAGGCCTGTACTATTGCATCTAAAAATGTAATGCACCCCTCTTACCTTAAGGTGATTGTTATTTGAAGAAATCACTCATGCAAAATCAGATCTAAAATATAATTTGGTTAAAAAGTTTAATGAACATCGAAAAAACATTTTTGTATAAGTGATTTAGCGGGTAATTAAGTTTACTAATTGCAAAATCATGAATTAATTGATTTTTTGATCTTAAAAGCGCATGATAATAGTGTCTTGTTCAACCCTTGAATGAGATTTAAGGATCTTTCATATAAGGAATTTCCATATGAAAAACTTAACATTATCTCAATTTCTCTTGTCCCTTCAACCCGTCACTTCAATTTTGAAGTGTTTTGATGAAACATCCTTTTTTCTTTAGTTTAACAGTAGACTCAATTTAATGAGTTTGGGTTAACAACTACTAATAAGGTGGTGTATCATGAAAAATACGAAAAAAATTCTATTGATTCTATCTACCCTCACTTTAAGTTTTGGTCTCTGTGCTGCGCCGTATTTATCTGTAGAAGGCGGTGTTACTAGATCCGAATTCAACAGCAATTTCTTCAAAAATAAACATAAGAAACCGACAGGCCGGATTGCTTTAGGGCTTATAGGGAATTCCAGCGATCGCATTCAATTGGGTGTAGAAGCTGGGGTGCAAGCTTTTGGACCTCAAAATAATGCGCTGAATTTAGGCAATTCAGGTCACCGTCGTCGAACGACTGTGGATGCGTTAGGGGTAATTGATGTCTATATTACGCCACGCTTTGATCTCTTTGCTAAAGCGGGTTTTGCCTATGTTCATCAATCCACTTCCGTTGAAACCAGAGGATACAAATTCTCGTACCTCAAAAAAGCGGTTGTTCCTGAAACAATCGTTGGAGTAGGTTACAATGTTTCTCCCAACTTTAATGTAAATCTATCTTTAGCTAATCAATTTTCCAGAAAAGACGATACAGTTGAAAATCGGGCACCGAACGCGGCTTCTGTAATGTTAGGTATTAAATGTACTTTTGCTTGATTAAAAGGCTATTCTCTTCCCTCTTCTTAAAAAGGAGAGGGAAGAGAACATTGTTGGAGTGTTTTATTTATCAATGGTATCTTTTATTTTATCTACGATTTTATTTGCGCCTTCGCCAATTTTCTCGAAAGAACTATTGAGTAAGTTCTTTGTGTCATCTTTGGCTTTATCAGCGATTTCTTTGATTTTTTCATAGGTGGTGGGGCAGTGTTCTTTGCCACCTGAAACTAAATTTCTTAAACGTTTTTTTAAATTTTTCATTGCATTTCTCCTAGTGTTATTCCCAAAATGGGTGTTTCCTATTTGAAAATGCTGCAGCATATTTGTAGCTTATGCCGATGAAGAAAGTATGTCAATCCAAAATTGTCCCGACGCTATGAACTGAGCTAGCTATGCTGATAGTTTTTTTATTTCTATCTAAAGCGTAAAGATAGCTCGCAAACCTCACATTCATAATCAAAGTCTAGCCAGCCCCCTGATTCTATTTGTTTAGAGAGAGGGCTTGGGGCGAGATTTTTCATCTGTTAGTTCACCACTTTGGCTTTGTCCTATTGTTAAGGCAACCTGAGTAGTATGATGAGACGGGGATAGCATGAATTGCACCCGACGCTCAGCAGGTAAATGGGGAAGTGCTTCTGGTTGTTCCAATGCTCCTTGCACTTGTTGTAATCGCTTAGGATTATTTTTTTTGACTGCTTTGCGAAATTGCGCTTCTATTTTTCTCTTAAGTGAGGGTTTAGTTGATAATCTTTGCAAAAATTGCTTATGGTCATTTAATAAATTGTCTTTTTCGATGGTAGAAATATTATCTTGGTGTAATTTTTCGGTAAAGAGATGGCCCAATTTTTCATGTGTCCATTCGAAAAAATTACTTGCCGGGGGAATTTTTTGCGTCCAATCAGAAAATTCTTTTAAATTGCCGAGTAAACGAAAACAATCAGTGGTTTTGGTGATAGCTTCAGGAAACGATTTTCCTAGGGTGAGACTTAAGTTCCCAACGTTCCTCATTAAAGAGATTAAATTAGGATCTGCATAGGGGGCCGAGGATTGCTTAATGCTTTCTACGATTGTACTCAGTTTCAGAGAAAGCAACACAAATTCTCGATCATCACCAAATAATAAATCAACTGCGCTAACGGATTGTCCGTGGGAAGGGACAGCTATCGACCAAGTTGGAGTGAGAACTGGAATGCACCGTAGTATTTTCTTTAAAGCAAGAGTGGCCCAAGATTGTCCTTCTTTAGCGTAAAAAGCGATTTGCCAGATAGGTGTACAAACCATGGAATCGCTAATCAAAGCATCCCATTTTAATTTGCTATAGTAATTTTGTGAATCAATTACTGACATCATTTTTACAGCTATGAGATCTGCTTGCCCAGCCAGCATAGTAAGAGTACCTAAAACACTTTGCGTCTGATATGGGCCAAATATAACGCAGGGATCAGAAATTAGATCGTAGAGAGGGACATCAATAAAAGCTAACGGCTGCAGTATTTTACAAAGTGGATGATTTTGAGTAGGCTCTCTAAGATAGTCTTCTAAAAATGCAAAAAACAGGCTAACCTGTTGTGTGGGAGAAAGTGGGACTTTAGTCCTAATATCAATTAAACTCCAATCAACAGAAATATCTTTGAGCTCATTTTGTCTTAATTGTGCGACGCTAATGCCTCTTACTAGTGCGGTTTCGACCATTGCAACTGAAAGCGGCTTGCGTAGACCTTGGGTCCTACAGGAAGCTGTCCATTCAATAAGAGGAGCATTTGTTGCGGCAGTTAAATAAAGGGTTTTAAAAAGATGACAAGCAAAAACCATTTCTGCTAACCACTGAATCAACGGAAGATTTTTAAAGGGACCAAAAGGGATTTTATACGTCCAATCGATAGTATCAAGGCGAAGTTTTTCTGCTGGGTTGCTATCTAAGATTTGGCTTAGCCAATGATTTCCAGCAAAATTGCCGCAGGCTATTTCTAGTAAGAGATATTCGAAAGCAAAAATTTTTCTTTTTCGCCAGTAATAAGATTCATTCCAATCGATGTGCTGAAAGCTGACAGCAAAGGTGGTTTGCGATAATGCTAGGCGCGTACGGTGGGCCCATTGTTTAGCTTCTAAATAAGCGATCAGTATTAGACTGAGCCCATTAAAGTTGTAAAAAATGACTTCTGATGAAGTGGTACTTTGATGGGCCTGTGCTAATACCCTTTTGGCCCAGAAGACATCTTCTGCTGCTTTATTTACCAACAGGGTAAGTAAGGAATGTTCTATGTTGTCTACGACAAACTTTACGCTCAAATCGAATGAAAAAGCCGTAGGCGGCATATTTTTCTTTAAAGCCGTACTTAAAACCAACTCTGCCCAAGGATTGCCTGCCGCCGTTAAGCAAACAAAATGATGAAATAAAGAAAAACTCTTATCTTTCGCAACAGGAATAGGGTATAACCAATTGATGTCTTGCCAATTTATGGTGTTTAAATCAATATTGAGGTTTGGAAACCGCTCTGGGTGCATGGCAAAATTAACACAGAGTAAGCTAAAGCAAGAAGAAGTAGATTCGTGGGCCCCATCATAACTGACGACATTCCAATTAAGATTATTGCCTTTTAACGCAATGGGTAGTAGAAATTGTGCCACAGGATGTTCTTTTGCAGCTGCTTGTAGGATTTGAAATAGCGCCGAATATTCACTCTTTTCTTGTCGCGTGCTTGCATTCCAATTAAGGCCCCAGCACCAAAAAGGCTCTTCTTTAAAAGTAAAAAGTTGATAGATTCTAGCCGCGAGTTCATTGCAAGTGGAACGCACCAACCATAATAGGGGAGTCATGCCAGCGAGTGGGCCTGTACTAATGGCTTGGTTCCATTTAATAGTTTCTGGTGCAAGTCTCTTAAAAAGGAGGATAAGAATGCGAGTTGCTATCTCATCGTTATGTCCACAATAGCTGAGTTGAATAAAATGATTTAGTAGGGATTGTCCTTCAATCTCTGCAGAAAAATTCATTTTTGAAAGATCTTGATTTTCGAGAAAATGCAATAGCATTAACAACTGTGTAGGATCTTTAATCGCAGTTTTGCCGAGTGCAATGAGGTACTGATTAAAAATATTACTTGAGTCACCTTCTGATGAGTTGGGGAAATACAACATAAAACTCTCCTTGTCTAAGAAAATAACCGTTGCGGTGGATTATAGCGAACTTGACTGAGTTGCTCAACGATGGCTTGAGCACAGGGAGTGCAAATTAAGATTGACTTAAATTTTCTCCCTTTGCGATTAAAGTTTTAGTACTTCTTCGTATAACACAGTCATAACCTCCTTTTGCCATTGCAGGATAATTTGTTGCCCTATTGCTAAGGGTTTGCGATTAAGGCTAGCATGAATCGTAACTTTAGTGATGATGCAGATGTGGCTAAAAGTGTAGTGTGTGCAGCGAGTCAGACCCAGTTGTTTTGCGACTGCTCCAGAAGAAGTTGAAGAGGGAACCATGAGGATATACCCTCAAATAAAGCTATATTATCTTACAGTGAGATTACACACATTGATCTTTTCGCCTTAAATCTTTGCTCTATCTCTGACATTTTAAAAGCTTGTGTTGGCTCTGGGAACCATAAAGAGAAGATGGCTGTCTCACATTTACAGTGATTTATATTATTTGTTTAAGGAACGCATGATGAAAGGTTTTAGCGATGATGTACAAGCACTAAAAGACAGGCTTGACGCAGTAAACGCCGAACATGAAAAAAATATGGAAGAACATCGTAAACAAATGCAAACCATGGCAGATGAGATGGCGTGGTTCAAGCTTGTTATTGTGGCAGATAATGTTGCCAATGGCGTAACCAGTAGGGATAGTGAGGAATATAAAGACATTTTGACTCAAATGGAAACCATCAGACGCTATTTTAATAACGGTAACAAAGTTCAGGCAACGCATGAGAGATTCTTGGAAATACTTGCCAAAACTGATATGTTTGAATTTCTTCCTATTCCCACAGAACAAGATGCTGGATACGCAAGCTTTTATCACACTTTACGCATCATACGAAGTAAATCACTATTGGCACATCGTTTTGATATTGCAGGTAGAGCGCAACAAGACGGGATAGGATTTGAGCTTCATGGTGGATATCAAAACGTGATGGTTCCAGAAATGTCTAGCTCATTTGAACAGTATATAGGAAAAAATCGTAATCGCATTGTTGATGCGATTATGCAAGAAAAAGAATTAGCTATCTTTGGTAAGCAGGCGTTGCAGAAACTACTTGATGACGTTGGTTCTGATGTAAAACAAGTGATACTCGATCAAGATATTACGCTTGTTGGCGAAAAAGCAAAAAGCGCTAACGTCATGCTCTTAGCTCCTTCATTAAAAGTGGATGAAAGTGATATGTGGCATGCCATCAGCGTTTCGTTCATTAATGATATTTGCTTGATTGGCGATAAAGCTCGTGATAAGGATCCAGGCATTGATATTTTTCAACTAACTGGCAATGCTGAAGAAATTCTTCAAGCAAAAGAAAAGGGTGGCTCTGAAATCGTGCAAACGAGAAACGTTGTTTCTCCTGACTCACCATTGACAACAACGGATATGTTTACCACAGATTTGGCAAAGAAACTTAAGATGAAAAAAATTGGCCATCTTCCTTTGCAACCGCAGTATGGTGAAAACTGCACTTGGAGTTCATGCGCAAAATGTCTCTTGCTAGAAGCACTGTATTGCCGATTTTACCAAGCAGCAATTGCCCAGAATGTCGCTCCAAAACAAGCGCGAGAATTGGCGCAAAAAGCAGCGAGAATGGTGCAAAAAGACTGGGTTAGAGAAGATAAATTTGAATACTTAAAATCCTATGTCACTCAACATTCCGACGTTGATCCCGTACTTTTGGCCTATATCAAACTTAAATATCAACATCGTCCAAAGAGCCAACACATTGTGCATTTTATTGATAATTTGGGGATAGTAAAGGAACAACACCTTAAAGCAGCAAAAGAGATGGCTTATAAGAGAGCAGAGATAATGCTTCAAGAAGAGTTTCCTATGTTATATAAATTTTTTCCCCAAAAAATTAATGAGATTTCCAGAAAATTTGCAGAACTTTATTTGCTTACTAATAAGGCCACTGTTGAGAAGGTATATAATAGCATTAGCTTTTTGAGTTTTTCACCTTTTCAAAATGTGATGTCAACTTTGGACAAAGCTATTAATGTAGCGCATGAGACTCATGTTAAGCGGGGCAGCCCCGTGCTTGTAGCAGCCAGTTTGAGCTCTTCTGGCGTTACCCGCCAGGTTGAGGCGCCTCAAGACATAGATGGGTTAAAAAAAGCCGGACCTTCAAAAAAGAGCCGGACCTAAAAAGCCAGAACTGAATTAATTCAAAAACAATAATCATTTATATGGAATGTTAAATAGAAAATAATAGTATTTTTTATTCAATGTAAAGACTTGATATCATCACCTTTTTTCGTTTTGTGCTACTTAATGCATCTTCCGTCATCACGCCTAAAATAAATGATCACTTTATTCGCAATGACGGAAAAGTTTCTTCCTTCTAATGGCAGCGTATAGGTTCCCTATTTTCAGAAAGACTTTGTCTTTGCGTTTCGCAAGCTATTTTCTGTGTTTTTTCAACTGGTAAATTTTCAAAGTCAAATAAGGTTTTTACTTTCCTGAAAGGAGTAAAAAGGGCAGCGTTGGTTTCTGCATATTTATGCTTTATCATTGCCAACACTAATTTTACCGGCACATTAAATTGTTCTAATAGTTGACAGCAAGCCTGCGCACTGCCTCCACTTGCAATGCCATCATCAATCAGAACGGCTACTTTATCTTTGAGGCCTTCTTTTTTATTAAGAGGGATTTCTAATGCATCTGTTTTGCCATAGCCTTTGGCATAGAATTGTCTTAAAACTTGTTCAGCTGACATTTTATAGCCTCCCTCTTTACGCAGAATGTAAATAGGCAAACCAAGTTTATTGGCGACCATGCTCGCAATCGGAACACCACGGAGCTCTGGTGCCACCAAAATAATGTTCTCTTTGGCAAGGCCATTCTTTTCGATCATTTTGGTAATTTTATGAGCAAACTGATCGACTATCAATCCAGTTTTACCTGCTTCTTCATTAATAGCTAAAACATCATAAAAGCGTTTGCCATGAAAGTCATGATAAGGAACCGTTGCTTGCAAGCTATCGCGTTTAAAGCGCCAGCTTATGCGATAGCGTTGCGGTGAAATAGGCACATCTTTATCATTAGCGCGTTGTTTGCGCTCTTTTGGCTCACTAATTTGTTTAATTTTGAATTCAATATTTTCTAATTTATCATAAAAAGCTTTTTTAAAGTAATGTGCAAAACTCTGTCCTACACAGGAACGCATGCCAGCAGAATGATACCAACCCGATCTTTTTAAGTTAATAAACACTAAACTTTGTTCAGGTAAAACAGATCCATCGGGCAAGGTGACAGCTTCCTCCAGAATGCGTGTTCTAAACGGAAACAGATAAGCTTGGGAGAGACCTTTTTGATACGCTTTCTCTAACTCAGGTTTATTTCGTACATCTACTTTGTTTTTTAAGATCTCAACTAAACTTTCATAGATGACACCATGTAAAAAATCAGGTTCGAAAAAGAGATCAAAGACATTATCAGCCAAGATATTATTGAGATCTTGCGCAGAGAGATTTAAACCGTGCTCATTATTTTTTTTGTTCAGATAATCTCTAAATCTGGCAACCCATCCCTTTTTTGTCTTATCTATAAATGATCTGATCGAGGCTTTTGCTTCGGACAATTCATTTTTCTTAAATAAAGACCATAATGGTGATGATAGATTATAGCAATCTATCCCCTTGAATCGATTTTGATAGAATGCAAAGCGCATCACCGATAATATTTGATCACGTGTTTTAACATAGTCATAAGGAGATACAGCATCACCAAACATATAATCACACCAGAAGCTATTGAAAAACTTATCAAAATTTAGATCTAAATCGAAGGTTTTCTCTGAAATAAATTGATAAAAATGCTTATTGACAAGTTTTGGAATATTCTCACGATCATCCTGTGATGCTTGTTTGAAGCCATAATGGGCTAAATGCCAAAAGTTTACTTCTCCATTTTCAGAGCGGATCTGGCCATTACCCATATCTGTTGCAACAAAGTCATACTTCAATTCAGCCGCTTTGGAGAATTGATGATAGATTGTACCAAATTTACTTTTTGCATCTAAAACAGCTTTAACGGCATCATGTGATTGTAAAATTGTTGCAAATTGTTTTCCGCAAAAGCCAATAGCGTAATTGACAGCATTATAGGATGCTTCCAGGGTGTCACATACATCATATATACTGTGTGTTTGCCAATATAATTTCAAAAAATTTAACATATTGACATCTTGTACTTTCTCAAGAATTGGTTTGAGCCGCATTAGCAATTCTTGATTAACATCGTTGATACTTTCTGCCGTTTTTAAAGTAATAAAGTGACAGGTATTTTGTACCGCTGCAATAACAGGCAATGTTTCTGTTGTAAACTGTCTGATTCTTTTGGCTATGACCTCAGTCTTATCATCGACACGGTTATCTTGCCGGGTCAATAAACGATTTTTCATCTCTTCTTCGGTCAAATCCAAATGAATCACCGCTTTGGGGGTGCCAAATTCATTTTGAAATGACGCCAATTGGTCAGTTGTTCTCGGATATCCATCTAGAAAAATGGTTTTTTGTTTATCAATCTGAGCAATATGTGATGAAAGAATCTCTTTGATTAAGTTATCAGGCAAGAGCTCTCCTCTTTCCATATAACCTTGGCATACTTTAGCTAAGGGATTACTCTCATCTTTGATGATATCGCGTACGAGATCCCCTGCAGAGACATGAATACAATCTGATCGTTTTTGGCAAATAAGTTTGGCTTGGGTACTTTTGCCGCTACCAGGACCGCCCATGAATAATATGATGTTTCTCATAGATATTACCTCTTTTTCCACTATGAGAATTGAGAATATGAGTTTTAGCACGGATTAGTAATCGTAATACTTACGACAATTGAACCATTTTAGTTCTCTAGCTTGTAGTTACAAAGTGTAACTACATTCTTAAACCCTTTACTTTTCTCCCCGAAATCAGTTATATGTATTTTTATGATGACTCACAGAATCCATAGACAAGATATTAATGAATTAATAGGCAAGTTTTCAGAAAAGGCTGTTTTCTGGAAAGATGTTAATTCAAACTATATAGCCTGCAATCGATTTTATGCCCAAAAGTGTGGCTTTCAAGATTTAAATGAAATGGTTGGGTTAAATGATTTTATTATAAATCCCCAGTACAAAGAACTCTATTTAAAAGATGACCAAAGCGTCATTTCATCGCAAAGTCCAAAACATCTTTATAATCCTGCATTTTATCCTTGCGACGGCAAGGTGTTTGTGGAAGGGACATTAAGTCCTGTTTTTGATAATCATGAACGCATTTCTGGGGTGGTAGGCATACTTGAAGTTAAAGCAAATGTTCTTTCAGGTTCATTTATCTCGGTTTTAAATTTTATTGAAAACAATAATATTGCTAATTTCCTCAAAGAAGATAAATACTTGGTAGATCAGGAAAGGTTAATTTTACTTTCCAAAAATGAGCTTGTCTGCTATTTTTATGCTGAATTCTTACATTTATCAGCAAAGCAAATTAGCTGCTTGATGAGCTTAAGTCCTCGCACAGTAGAGAAATATCTGGAGCGAGCAAGAGAAAAGAAAATACTTCTTTCCACCAATTATTTCAACAATAGGATTGAGGAATTAATTTTACAAAGCCTTTAAGGGTCATTTGATTGGCAAATGACAACAGTTATTTTTGATCCACCGCTTCTGGTGATAAATAAATTGGAGTAGGTGCTTTTATTAAATTGCCTGAAAGGTTAGTCACGTGGTGAATGTCCTTGTGATCCTAAGTCTATTCAGCATGTAATCTTTTGCTTATGTGAAAAATCTGCTGAATGCTTACGGTTCTACCTATAAATTTATATGACATCCTTATCTCTTAATTAATGTTAGTCTGTGCACTGGTAAAAATATTGAAAGAATCAGTGTATATGTTAAATACTCCTTTAAGCCCTATTGGCAGTTTGTCTCGAGATCTTTTATTGCTGCTATTTTCCTATTTAAATTGGCATGATTTGCCCAAAGCTGGCGTTGTGTCTCGTCTTTGGCAAGGGATATTTAATGATCCTATCGTATGGAAACGTTTGATAAATGAACATTTTCCCTATCTTTCTCAAAAAAACCAAGCACAGTATCAAAGCTCCCCCAAAGCGCTATTTATCCAAGAACTGAAGCATATTGATACTTACATAAACAAAGAAGTCTTAGCACATGCTGACCAAGTGAAACGTAATCTTTTAATAGCACTACGTGGAGAGGTCAGAAAGATTGAACAATTACCCATAACCGATCTTGTAAAGAAAAAATTATATGTTTTTGCTTTAGCCAATGGTCACTCAATAGGATTAAAAGAATCAGATATTATGATTAGAACAGAAGCATTAACGATAGCTGCTAAAAACAGTTATTCCCCTGCTGTTCAAAAGATTGTAGGGTTATGGGGTAATGATTTAACAGCATGGGCTACAACGAATAGTAAACTGATAGGTGCCTCTGCTAATGGTCGTGTTGATGAACTTCAAGTGTTAATGCAGGACCCATCCTTTTCAGGAGAACGAATGGCACTCAGAGTTGCTGCTGAATATGGTCAACTTGCAGTTATTCATGTTTTACTAACCAATGTTAATAGGGTAATTCCAAATGAGCATAAAGATAATGCCCTTGATATTGCCTCTACTTTTGGTCATGTAAATGTTGTCCAATTTCTCTTACCTGAGAGGGGAGCAAGATTAAAGGCAAAACAAACAGCACTCTATAGCGCTGCTGAATATGGTCAGCTCAATGTTGTCATCGCTTTATTAACGCAAGTAGGGGATTATTCACCGGAAAATAAAGCTAAAGCACTTTGTATCGCTTGCGAACATGGGCAATTAAACGTTGTGCAATTTTTATTAAATATGGAAGGAATCACTAATCGTCATAAAATGGATGCCTTATTAGTGGCTCATAAAAATAATAAGCATGACATCGTTTATCATATAAGCGTCGATCTCTCATCGTGGGACCCCATCCCTCAGGATGCCTCTTTAAAGAGGCCACTTGCTGAACAATCAGTAGCACTTTCTTTAGAGTTAGGAGGAAAAGATAAAGGGGGCACACTTGTTATCGCGGCGCAAAACGGTCACTTGCCTTTAGTTAAAGCTTTATTAAAAGAAGAGAGAAGCGCTATTCCAACCAATAGCAAAATGGAAGCATTAATCGAAGCCGATAAGCATCATTTCCATGAAATAGTTCAGCTTTTAAAAGCAGATCTCCAATCGTTGAGACCGGCACAGCACGGTGTATCGCAAAGCTCAACATCCATGTCAGAACCGCCGTTAGCCCTATCTCCTCTGACAGTAATGTATTTAGGAAAACGAAAAGAGAATTCAGAGACTTCACAGGAGTCAGAATCAGAATCAAAATCAGAAGAGAATGATGGCACAAATAATGAGCCAGATGATCCTGATTATTCAAAAACAAAACGAACAAAATTGAATTAAAAGAAGATTGTTAGGACTAAATTTCAAGCAAGATATAGTACTATAATGAGTTTAATTTCTGCCGTTACATCAAATAATTTACCATCTCACAAATGACTTCCCCATTAGGCCAAAATCTAAAGAAGTTAATTGAAAGGGGTACTCGTTTTAGCATTTGTTCTAATGCATCGCCTGTCCAGCTGCCATCATTTATTCCTCTTTGGAGGCGTTGTATTGCTCGTCAGAAACCTTCTCTAACCATTCGACGTTTTTTGAATCAGGTCTTTATCTTGATTAGTAAGGTTCGATTAGGCGATATTTAACTTTAAAGTTTTGGGAAAAAATAAAAACTAATCTCTGGGGAAACCCTTTGGAGCCCCAGCTTTTATCATAAAATTTCTGACAAAAGATACCTTTGAAAGTAATAAATAAAATAACCAACAGTGTAAGTTCGTCTATGTTGTAAATTTAGGGAGAGAATCAAGTTGTTTTAAATATCTGAATCGTATAGATTTGGATATTCATGACTGGCAAAAAAAGAAGTAGCATGACCAACATCGAAAAATTTATTTCTAGATCACAATTTTATCAAGTCGGTACTTTACTACATGACTTTCAACATTTGATGTCTAACAACGAGCGGATTAAGGCTAAAGAATTTTTAGAAAATTCTAAGCCTCTTTATGCAATTCTTACCAAAATGGTGAATGATTCATCGAATACCATGACTCAACGGGAATTGGAAACTTATCTTGAAAGTGAATCTTACTTCAATTTAAAAAAGATATTGACCTCGTTAAAAGAAATCTTTGTCAGAGATCCAAAACAACACGAGTTTACTGAAAACACGCTATCCAAGAGAGAATGTATTTCCGGCATCTTGGACAAAAGAAGACTGGGAAAAAGATTGGGTAGAAAACCTAGCAAGAAATCAGGAAGCGACAAATCAACTTTTAAATGATATTGATACTTTAAGTTATGACCTTAGCGTTTTACCAAGAGATGTCGTTATTTCAGCCATGCTGGAAAGTACCTTAAAAGGCATGCTGGTAACAGCTGCAAATAGGACACTGGAAAAACTAAGTACATGGTTTAAGCTACCTGAAACGATCAAAAATATGCTGCATATATTTGGCTACATTGGGCTATTCGCCAAGATGACTTACGATGCACAAGCCCCCTTGATTTCTAGTAGCGTGCATTTTGTATCACAGTTTGTGATGACAAAATTAGGGCTCAGTCCGCGAAAAGCAAGACAAATTTCTTCCATTGCTGCTATTACCAGCATCACGGCGCTTGATCTCTATCATCATCCCGCGTCTGATAATGTTGCGCATTTAATCACAACCGTCGGCGGAGCAACGCTTGGTGTTTTAGGAACAGATCTCCTATTTGATGTGGCTGAAAATTGTATTGCTTATGGGTATGAGAAATATAACCGCGAGCAGACACAACCTCGTTTGAATGCGACTAACCTCGCAAGAAAAGAAGCTATTCAATTGTTAGGATATAATCCTGAAGATAGGCCGACTATGCAAACTCGAGCAATGACATAGGGTAAAGCTTGATTTTTATCTAGTCGATCATCTAAAAGATCTTAAGGTCAGATGGGGTCAAGACGACTTGACCCATCTCCTTAATGGGCGCTCAAGAAAGATTATGATTAATAGAATGGTGGTGAGATTAAAACACGTTTGTCTAAAGAAATTAGTATTAGCTAGCACCCAAGCAGGAGTGGCTCTTACAGTATTATAGTATCTTGGTAAAGAAGCCCGTGATCTCGAGACAATTGCAGAAATTGAAAAAAGGATTTTTTCGGAGGGTGTACGGAAGCGCTTTGTCAGGCGCTCAGTAGTTTTACTATCCAAGAAGATCCGAATATGCAAGCTTTAATAGAAGCTTTTAGAAATATTGATATCGAGCAAAGGACGCGGGCCGCTGCTTCTATGTAATTGCGAGCGAAGGTACTTCTAAGAATATCAGAGAAAGCTGATACTCTAAGAAGGTAGTGCATGTACTCAAGCCTTATAATCATCTTTCTTAACCCTTTCATCTTAAATCAATAGAAACTCTTTCTTTTTTTCAGTAAAATGCTGATATTTCCGCATAAAATTATGGTAAATCAATGTTAGGTCAAAGCAGACGCAAGCGAGATATCACAGAAACAAACGTTACCGGTAATATTGAAAATAGTCCAAAGAAAGTCGCTTTCACTTCTAAAGCTGCTCCCAAACAAACCCCTACATCAAAAGGAGCTAAGCGCACCTCTGATGCGATGTACGATACTCCTATACCTGTTTCTTCCCCGAAAAGAAATGCTGCAATAGAAACAGTTCTTGAGCCAGAGTTAGAAGCACTTATATCAGATTCGATTTATAAGGAAGAATTAAGAGAAGGTGTTAAAGCGCTGCGTCTAGCAAAAATTCCCTATCATGGTAATGAAAATGTGTATAAGGCTTTAAAGCGAGGAGGATTTCGAGTAGCCAATTTAGCTAAGATATTTCATGATCTTCAACAATTTGAGATCTCCTGCCAGGAAAATCCTACGCTTTGTTCTCAAATTATTGATAAATTATATTATGTAGAAATATTAATAAGCGGCTTGCCTCGACTTTCACATCTTAAGTTGCCGCTGCAAAATACTAAATTTTTCAGCGCTATTGTCGATTTAACATATCACTTTGATACAGTGGTTGAAATTTTTACTGCTTTGAAAGAACTCAATGTGCCATTTTCAGAGGATGTTGAACTTTGTTTGGCTATTATTAAACATAGCTATTCTGGAAATTTGATAAAAGCATTTCAAGCATTTGCTGAAGCAAAGATAGCTTACCAAGACCCCGCCCTCTGCAAAGTCATTGTTGAAAACACCTATGAGTATGAAAAAATTTTACTCACTTTTACAACATTCATGAACAACGTACCTTATCATGAAGCTCTTTATACAGCCCTTATTGAGAATATAAAACATGCTGATAAATTGGTAAAAGGATTTGAGAGAATGGCAAAAGCGGGTTTCGCTTTTGCAGAACATTCTAGCTTTTATCAAAGTCTTATCAAGAACCCTTTACATGCAGAGGAGCTGGGAAGTGCATTTGCTGTGCTCGCTGAAGGAGGCGTTTCTTTCAAAACCAATACAATGCTTTATAAAGCTGTGATGAATAATCCCTCTCAAGCGGAGAAATTGGCTAGCGGCTTTGTTACGCTTATAAAAGGAGGGATTTTATTTAAAGCGAATAGAGCTTTATATCGCGCATTTATCATCGATCCCTTTTATGCTGATAAACTTTGTAGCGGGTTTGTCACCCTTGCACAAGCTGGATTTTCTTACCAAAAGAATAAAGAACTCTATGATCTGCTTCTTAATCATAAAGGGTATAGTGATGTTTTGGCAAAAGGCTTTGTCGTATTTTTTCAGGCGGGCATTCCTTATTCGGGCAATGCTCAACTATACAATAAGCTTGCTGAAAGAGAGTATTTTGCTCATCGATTCACTAAAAAGACATTGGAAATGCTAGTGAAAGCAAATATTGTTTATCAGAAGAACCTCGAATTTTATATAGAAGTCATCTCAAAGATTAATCATGCAGAGGAAATCGAGCGATACTTTCAATTGCTCATCGATACAAATGTGCTTTATCCCGGAAACGAAGAGCTTTATCAGGCAGTGCTAGATATTATGGGGCAGCCGAGTAAATTCATCGAGATTTTTTCTCTTTATCAACAATTAGGAATACATTTTCCCAAATATACTCAATTTTATAGAGAGCAGTTCCTGTTTAATAATGATGATATAGTATTCCATTTTTTAAGTAAACTTCAAGCAGCGGGTTACTCTTTTAAAACACATGAAAAAGCATTTACAGATCTATTTACCTTAGCTCAGGACAAATCAAATAATCAAATTATTATCAATATTGTGGATAACCTCTGTACTTATGCCAAAACGCATACTTTACTACAAGACCTAGCAAAAGGAATTCCTCAACAATTTGCGGAAATAGATGTTATTGTACAGCAGCATTCGCGGGAAGTTCCTTTAACTTTTGGCCCGCTTAATAAATCGGAAGTCACTCAAAAATTAGAAGAATTACTTAAAGAAATATGTCGAGGTAAAACGGCAGAGAACACACAGATATATTTCAAAGAACCAGATGCTTATCTACTCAAACTGCCACATCAGGCAGAAGTAAATTTAAGTCTATTACTCAGGAATGCCAATCTTACCCAATTAACTTTAAGTGATAAACTGATTAACTCGCTTGCCCAGATACTTTCTAACAATCTTAATGAATATGTAAAAGAGAAAGTGGAAGCGAGAATGGATCGTCAAAATAAAGTCGTAAAATTGCTGCCTGCAGGTCTTCGCATGGCTATCGAACTTTATATTGGTACACCATGCAGTTATATTGATATTAATCGATTGTTTCGCGGAGAAGCATTATCAAATGAGCCTCAGTTAAATTTTGATCACAATAAAAATATATTTGCTTGTTTTATAGCAGGTTGTCTTTTAAATGAGGCCGCCAATAAATTAAATGTCTTGCCTTGGCAGCACCCTGAAGTCATCTCACTAGGGATTCATAACGAACTCATAGACAGGATAGAACTTTTGAATGATGAAGCTATTCAGCGTCGTTTAGCAAACGCTTCAAAATTCCCTGCATTGACAAGTTTTAGCCGATTTAAATCTGGGGTAAATGGTTATTTCAGATCGGATGCTAATACGAAAACGAAACTGCAAATTGGCCATGCTTTTGTGGTGAATGATTACATGGGCGAGGTGATTTTGCCACAGGGGGAGCAAGTGCTCACCAGACGCGGACCAGGGTACTTTGTTTCAACTATCGTCAGGAGCCCGACCCTTGATCCTAAAAACCACTTTTGGTCCGAAGTTGCGCTTTTTGAGGCGCGACAAGAGCACTTATTAAAAGAATACGCTGACACTAAAAGCGCTATCAAAATAGATGACCAGGTGGTTGTGCGACCTAATCATGGCTCGCCCCATACCTACCGCGTTATGCTTTTGATAGAGCTGGTAATTCAGTATTTTGCGCAACACGCTAAAGATCCAAAATTTAAAGCCTTCTGTGAGAATCTAGGCGATGCAGAAATGGAATGGTTGCGTGTCGCAGCCGCTTTTAGTGTAACAGGCAGAGAAAGTGAAATAGCCGCTACCGCAAACCCTAATAAATATGATAGTTACCGTGCAGCTTCTGCCACACATTTCATGAATTTTGTGGAAAAAAATGCAAAAGATGAAAAAACCATGATGAAAAGAATGCACCATATTGTGCGTTATATGGGAAATCCGTGTTATGAAGCAAGTGGTAAAAGCGCAGCGATTAACAATCATCCAAATCCGCAAGAGCGTGAAATTAGAAATTTCACTCATCGTATTTTAACGATAGCCCATAATATTGATTTAGTGCGCTGTTATAAATCAGCAGATTATGAAAATTCGATGAAACTTTGTTGGGATTTATCGGAACCAAGTGAAGGACAACGAAGTGCTTTGAACGAAATCATTCGCTATGACATTGCGCTTAACAAAGCACATGGCAATTATTTAAAGTGCGATATTGATGCAGTTGGTAACCTGCGGGATGTGCAGCTTGATTATCGGGAAAATTTTGTGCGCGCAAACCGTTCTCTCAAAGAATTATTTGAACTCACAGAAACGGTTTCAAGACCGCGCTTAGATCAGAAGAAAAGCCATACTTTGTAGCAAAGGAAAGAAGGAAATTAATGACCATGACTTTACTTGCAAAAGCTCCTTGAGAAAGAAATCCAAGTACTAGAGTTGCCGCATTACTCCTATCCTTTTTTAATTATTTCACTTCTATAAAATCACTTGGTTTCCATGTGCCGTTAAAGGCAGCTTCTTCAGGGCCATAGATCCGAAAATAAGTAAACCAACCTGAATTTGGAAGTGTTTTAATCCAAACTGCTTTTTTGCCTTCAGGCGGATTAGGACCGAAATAGAGGTCAGCAGTATCTTTGTTTGATACGTCTTTTAATTCAATGAGCGATCGAAGTGCGGCATTATTTTGATCAGTTAAAACCTGAGAACGTGTTTTTGCATCATATACTGTTACAGACCAAAATAGTTTTGCAGGAACAGGTTGTGGTACGATTAATTTATAGGTTTTCCCACCATCAAGATAATTCCCTGCCGCATCCCGATCGGAAAACCAATATAAAGAACCTGCACCAGGTGTGCGTCGAAACATCGCTGGGGATTCTATTTGTGCTTGATAAAACCATTTTTCACGCGCTTCAAGATCCTGATAAAATGGCGTTTCGAAATCGCCATTTTCTGGGCGAAGCACCGCCCACTCCCAGTGACGATCGCTCCACACTACTCTCTCAGATCGACGATCCGCAAAAGATTGGACGCGCATTTGAGAACTAGCTATTTGAGCTGCTTTTTCAAGAATTACTTGCATTCGTTGATCGGGATGGAAGGGTTTCCCTTTTGCTATCCCTAACGCTGCAAGTTCACCATAATACGCTCGATAGGGTTCAAACGAAGTTTCTTTTTCAATAACTTCATGAAGCACTTTCCAATATTCCAAATTGTCTTCCCATTTCACGGGGGTATAATTCACATTCTTATGTGAAATGTCTATCCATTTTGTGTCTTTCCAAGCATTAGGGGACTTTAACGGATAAATCTTTACCGATTTCATTCTATTAATGGCGGCTTTAATATCACCTTTTTCAGGCATTGCACGCAACATTAATACTACAGAATACGTTGAAGAAACACCTGTGTAATAGCCAGATGGGATTTTATCGTTATAATTGGGTGGTAGTATTAAATGTTTTCCGCCCTTACCCTTATCTGGCCCAGGTAAACCTAGATCCATCACGTAACGTTGATTTAAATCATTAACCACACACATCAAAGGCCCAGCAGGTAGCTCAACAACTATCGGGCCATTTTTCAAATCAAGTGAAAGGCCCGCATAGGGAGTATCCGAATTTGCTGTAAACATAATCTCTTTAGGGTTAGCTTCCATAATCCCAAATACTTTATTGGGCACTAACCCTGCAATTTCGTTACCTTTGAATACCGCTGCGATAGATACCGTAGGATAAAAAAACTTATAAGCTTGAATAGCACGATTTAAATCAGCTTCATCATAGCTATGCTGAGCGGCATCTTGACTAGGATATTCATGTTGAAATGCAGTTTCTGCTTGCGTATTTGCAATAACAGATACCACTTTATTAGTTAATAGAATAGCTAAAATAAAATGTTTCCATTTGGTATTCACTTTAGGCTCTCCCATGCCACTATCATCTGTAACTCTATTTCATTATCTCAATATCGTTGAGCATTTAACTACCGTCAATAGCTTTTTTTCACAGATTTCCATAAATTTGAAATTTAGTTGCTGATAGAGTTAATCGTTTTAATCATCCTGTATCAATGTTTATACTTTTTTCGTCTCGCTTCTGTAGTTTGAATAAAATCATTGCCTTTCCTGACAACTTCAGCTTCTTCTTTATGAGAAATTTTTTTAAACCCTCTACTCAGATCACGAGGCCGTTTCTGCTCAGGCCTGCTGTCATCTTTCATTTTTATGTCTTTGCGAAGGCTTGCTAAATGTTCGTTGGCTAATTTTCTTGCTTTTTCTAAACCGACTTTGGCACGGGTTAGATAGGGTGCTGGGATTGCTTTTGATAATATTAATGCGCCTAAATCCGCTGGAATTTTTTTCTGCTTGAATCCAGATAAAACAACAACCATTTTGTGAAACAACGCACTGGTTTCATTTTTAAATTTTTCATATAAGAGAGCAAGGTTCGGATCTTGTTCTATAGCTATATTGATATCAGCAGGTCTCATAGCGATAAATAAACGTTTGACAACATCTATGTGGCCGTTTTTTGCAGCCAAGATAAGCGCATCATTGTTATTAGCCGCGATATTAGCGACAACATCAGGAAACTCTAACAGTCGATTGATAACATCTAGGTTGCCATTTCGTGCAGCCCATATAAGCGCGCCATTGTTATTAGCCGCGATATTAGTGACAACATCAGGAAACTCTAACAATCGATTGACAACATCTAGCTTGTCATTTCCTGCAGCCCATTTAAGCGCGTCATTGTTATTAGCTGCGATATTAGTAACAACATCAGGAAACTCTAACAATCGACTGACAATATTTAGGTTGCCTTTTCCTGCAGCCAATCTAAGTGCGCTATTGTCATCAGCCGTAATATTAGTAACAACAGCAGGAAATTCTAACAATCGATTAACCACGGCTAGGTCACCTTTTAAGGCAGCCGATCTAAGCGCGAAATTATTAGTGGCCGTAATATTGGCGACAACATCAGGAAATTTTAACAATTGATTGACAACCTTTAGGTGGCCACTTCCTGCGGCGCCTCTAAGCGCGCCATTGTCATCAGCCGCGATATTGGTGACAACGTCAGGAAATTCTAACAATCGATTGACTATGTCAAGGTGACCGCTTACTGCAGCCCATCTAAGTGCGTAATAGTGTTCAGTCGCGATATTGGTGACAACGTCAGGAAATTCTAATAATCGATTGACTACAGCTAGGTGGCCATTTCCTATAGCGCATATAAGCGCGCTATTGTTATTAACCGTGATATTAGCAACAACGTCAGGAAATTCTAACAATTGATTGACAACCATCAGATAACCATTTCTGGCAGCCCATCTAAGTGCGCGATTGTTATCAGCTGCGACATTGGCCTTGATTTTAGCAGAAGGTGATTTCAATACTGCAATTATCTTTTCAATGTCATTCGTTTCAATAGCAGCATTTAACTCATTGATTGTACCAGAAGGCCTAATACTGGGTGATATTAAAGTTGAGAGAGTAATTAGCATGATTTAGCCTCCGTAAATAGCAAAGAGTATAAATGGATGGGAGCAGCAGGATGGGGTTACCTGTTCACACTTAGGTAACAATTATACTTAGGCTTTTAACTTTTTCTGTCGTAAAAAAATATAACAATCACGCTTTCAGATAGAAGGTAGAGAAAATTTGCTATTCTGGATGCGAACGAATTTGAAAATTTAGTTTCTGAGGGAAGTGAGTTAGATTGAAGAGGCGCTAGTAAAATGAGTATTTTTAAAATAATACACGTTCAGACATTAGCAAATAGTTTAATAAAGCACGACTGACCTGGAACAACGAGAAGTTGCGTATATTGTCAGGAAGATGCTACTTTTGGAATACGTGTTCGAAGGGAAGCAAAGGCACTTGATACAGCAAAAATAAGTCGACAATTACTCACACAATATTTGACGACTTATTTATGTTTTGAATGCGATGAAGGGCAATAGACTAGATGTTGCTTCAATCGCTATCATCTTCTTTATGTTTGACTCGGGGCGATTTGAGATGTTTGGTAAGTCTGTGTTTGCATTTTGTAAATTTCTTTTATCAATAAAAGCAAGAGTAGGGCACACATAGCCTCAAATATATAACCTGTAACATCCACTAGCGACGCATTGATTAATTCTTCGATGGTTTTTGCTTTCCCTTCTATTCTAGTAGCGCCAGTAAACAAAATATTAGTTGTTATCCAAAAAAACCACCACCATTTTATTAATCTTGACGATTTCACATTTTTCCAATGCTGCTGGTTTTTACAAACTTTCCATAATTTTTGCATATCTTGATATGGACCATAAAAATTGATGAATGGCACAAAATAACATGCAACACTCCAGTTTGGTTTTAATGTGAAATCACTAGAGTTGAAACTACGAGCATTATTGATCGCCCGATATAGCCAAAAACAATAAAAAATTACGGTGGATAGCATTACGATGAGCCATGTTAGACTGAGAAGCCCTTGCCGCAAATCAGTTGCGTCCATGGCTTCTTCACTTACTGTCACACCTTGTTTTAAGTCCAGTAATAAATTGTATTCAAATAAGGTTGAGATTGCCAAAATGATGCTGAGTGCTAAATATCCATAGAGTAAAAATACTAATATTTTTGTAAGTTTAGTGTGATTTTTGAATGTATATGTCACTGTTTTATCTTTGTTCATTGCTCTGGCCCTATTTTTACGATTTCATGCTAATGATTTTATCGCGTTCTTTATCAAAAACTTTGGTCTCTATCGCTCTGCTATCCATTAAAATGCCATCAAGATGATCGAGTTCATGTTGAAACACTCTTGCCGGGAAGTTGCTAAGCTCACCTTCAATATTATTTCCATTAATATCTTGCGCTTTATATCGTATTGTGACTGGTCGATTAATGTAAGCGAGAGTGGTATCAAAACTAGCGCAGCCTTCCCAATCTTCGGCTGTTTCCTGTGAGCTATAGGTTATCTCGGGATTGACGAAAAGCATAGTAGGAAATTGTCTTACATTAGGGCGTCTAGGATTATCAAATTCCATGCCGATAATCATCACTCTTTTTGGATAACCAATTTGAGGCGCGGCAAAACCAACGGCGCGTATTTCTCGAGAGATAGTTTTTAGTGCTCGAGCAATATCTGCTATTTCCTTAGAGGCAAATTCTGTGTCAGTAACTGGTTTAGATGGGATTTGTAAAATTTTGTCATCTTTTTTATAGATTTTTAATGATGGTTCTTTACTCATTGATAACTTACCTCTTCAGAAGTGTTTTATTGCGAAAGCTCTGCCTGAACGGGTCTTTAAGTAACGTTCAAATCTTTGCGCTTTAATCTCATCACAGAATGCATGATAAGAGAGTATTTTCCAAGGTTTAAATTCGTTTGTGTAGGTTGTATCGCCCGGATTATGTTCTGCTAGGCGTTTTTTTAAACCTTTAATCCTGCCAACGTAGTGGTGTTCAGGGGGTAGGGGATGGATTGCAGGGTGACGTAGAACATGGGTTTGTATTGTCAGCGAGCTGGGCCCTTTCGTGTTATGAGTCATTTTCTAGAGCCCGCACTCTGGTTCGAAGTTTTAAGTCTAAAGCATATCTCTTTGATTTTATTAATATTTGTGTGGGGTGCTCGTTGCAAATTGCCGGACTTAGCATAACAAAGCTGGGCTGAGTCCGGCAAAAGTTCGGCAAAGAAAGTAGATCCTTTCTTAGATTGTAGACTCACTTGTATAATGTCGCAAAATGGTATATATTTTTAGTACATAGGGGGATAAATTATGAGTGTAGCTCAACAAATTCAAGCCAAGTTGAAAGAAATTCCAGTTGGGACACCATTCACCCACCGGGAATTTATTGCACTAGGGAGACAAAGAAACATCGGTAAGGTTCTTGAGAGGCTAGCGAACTCTGGAAAAGTGAAGCGTGTGCGTCGCGGTGTCTATATTTGCCCAAAACAAAACCCCCATGTTGGAGAAGTCCCCGCTTCGGTATATGAAGTTGTAAAGGTTATTACGGGTATCACAGGCGAGGTGATACAAGTTCAAGGTGCTGAAGCTGCAAAACTACTAGGTCTGAGTACTCAAGCTCCTCTCAAGGAGACATACCTCACCAATGGTCGTTCTCGCAAGCTTCGAATTGGTAAACAAGAAGTTCAATTCAAGCACGTTAGTCCTAAAAAATTAATTTTAGCAGGCACAGCAGCTGGTCTTGCTATCACAGCACTATGGTATCTCGGTAAAGAAGAAGTTACAGTTGAAGTTATTGAAAAAATCAGAAAAAGAATTACAATGGAAGAGTTTGAGCAGTTCTTAAGTAAAAAGGAATGTATGCCTGCATGGATGGCTGCGGTGGTAAATAATTACGAACAACAAATAAAGCGGCATCAAAATGAGCAATCAACAGAACCATTTAGAAAAGTTTCTTAAATATCCACCTGAATATCAAAACGAAATCCTCGTATCCTTCGCAGACAAGTTAGATAAACCCGCACTTATCCTCGAAAAGGATATTTGGGTCTGTTTAACGCTTGATAAATTATTCTCCATGCCAAATGCTTTAAATATGGTATTTAAAGGAGGAACCTCTCTTTCTAAGGCTTTTAATATCATTGATAGGTTCTCTGAAGATGTCGATGTCACAATCGATTATAGAAATTTTACGGATAAAGATCCTTTGTCTCCCAGTTTATCAAGAACGCAAAGAGATAAATTAAGTGATTTATTAAAAGCATCGATGAAGGATCATATAAAAAATACGATCTTGCCTTATCTTGAAGTTGCGATCAAAGAGGAATCTACCACACCAATCTCAATTGTACCAAATGCTGAGGGGGATGTATTAGAAATTCATTATCAGTCTGTTTGTGGTTCAACGACAAGCTATATCAAGCCTTATATTCTTTTAGAGTTTGGAGCGCGTAATGCTATCGAACCGAATAAACTTCATAAAATTGAACCCTATATTGCAAAGGAAGTGCCGACATTAGCATTTCCAGCTGCAAGCGTTAATGTGCTGGTAGCTGAAAGAACCTTTTGGGAAAAAGCGACCTTAATTCATGTTGAATGTAACCGTGGCGAATTCAAGAAAAACGCAGAGCGTCTTTCTCGGCATTGGTATGATCTTGCGAAGCTATACCAGTCACCTATTGGAAAATCTGCAATAAAAGATAAAGAGATTCTTAATAGTGTTGTGCACCATAAGAAAATATTTTTTAATGCGCCTTATGCAAAATATGATGAATGTTTGGTAGGGAATTTCAATCTCATTCCAAACGATAATCAAGCTGCACAGCTACAGCTAGACTATGAGAAAATGGCAGCATCTGATATGTTCAATGCTGATCCAATGCCCTTTAATGAAATAATGAATAATTTAGAGAACTTATCGAAAGAACTTGCTGAATTGACTGACATTAAAGAATGATATTAAGTCATAATGGCGATAGATAGTAGCAATAATAACGCTGCTACTTTAGCGAAAGCGGCTTTTTAACAGAGAGAATAGGTATTTTAATTTACTGAATGTATTGAAATTGATAAAAAGTTTTTGACTAAGTTTTTTAAATTGGGAAAATTGCTTGCAAATGAATTTAGTTATCACTTACCTCAAAAATTACCCTGAGCATGTCCCACTTTTGGCGAGATGGGCGTTCAACGCTTGGGGACAGTACAATCCCAATTCCATTATTGAAAGAGCTAAAAGTAAGCTTGAAGAGCATTTAAATGATGATAAGTTGCCTTTAACAATGATTGCATTAAGGGATCATAAACCAATAGGAATGTGTTCCCTCAGAGTAAATGATGGTATTAGACCTGACTTGTCACCATGGTTAGGATCGCTGTTCGTTGAGCCCTCAGCTCGAGGACAGGGGGTTGGAGAGCAGCTAATTAGGGCAGTAATAGAGAAAGCCCAAAATATGAGATATTCAAATCTTTACTTTTTGACTTTCGATGACACTTTACCCAAGTGGTACGAGAAGCTTGGATGGAAGCTGATAGGTATAGACGAGTTAAATGGGTAACTGTCAGATCAGGTCGCCACTACAATTAAATAGTGTTAATAAGTCACAATTCGCGGCTTTTCTTCTTTGGGTTATCGTTCTCAGCGTTCTTATCACTTTCTTCAATCTCATCAAACTCTCTTTTATCTGTTGGTTTTAATTCTACACTCAGCGCCAATTTTTCCGAACTGTTTCTTAAAGGAAATGCGCTCAAAACAGGCGCGGCAGTTTTTTCTACGACATCAGGGACTTCTGGTTCCAATAAATAGGCAACACCCTCTCCCCAATTTTTAAAGAGAGCGGCTTGTGGATATTGAGTATTGAGTTCTTCGAAAAGAGATAAAATGGTATTGTCAGTGTTGTCCGGTCTGATAGACAGTAATTTTTCTTTTGCTTGTACAGACAAACGTGGCCAAATTATTTTAACAATTAAATCAAAATTTCGAAATGATCCTAGTAGCCATTCAGGATTATCTTTTATTTTTTCTAGCAAAATAGGATCATCGACTATTAGTGCATAAACTAAAGAAAGGTTATTTTTTGACATGGCATAGCAGGAATATTCGTCACAAAGAGCATAGAGCAACCGGGTGCGTACAGCTTCATTTAAATCAGGGTTGTTCTTTTTTTGAACTCTCTTGAAAAATTCAAACCAATAGATATAAGGTTTAGTTGCTATATTGCACTGATAATTGATAAAGTTTTCTAAATAGCTAGGTGTAGCCCATTCGATAATATTTAAAAAAAGTGGTTCACATAAACGTGCCACTTTTTCATTTGAAAAATCTCCTATCGCTGCAAGTTGAAATAATACGACACGCACTTTCTGATTTTCTACACACTCATCATGCATTTCTACAGCAAGTCGCGCAGCTTCAATTAGTGGTCCCTCAACTTCAGAAGAGTAGATCCAGCCAGGAGAACGCGATTTTCGTCTCTGTTCTGCCTTGAGATAAGGGGCTAATAGTTCATCTACGGTTGTAGAATCATCTTCGTTTGCCGCTTTGACAAGCAAAGCTGCTAAATATTTTATTCGCTTAGCTATCACAGGCTCATTTTCTCGTTGTGAGGAATTAGCAACATCTTGCATATGAACAATCTGAGCAATTAAAAAATGATGGAACGCTTTTGGTGTTGCTGAAACAAGAATTTTAATAAAAATGCCATACGATTTTTCGATTAATCTTTTTAAAACGTCTAGCCGATTATTGATACAAGCCCATTTAACCAACTCTGCAAAGCATTGTTTGTGGGTGTCTTCATATTCATAAATTTCAAAATATTTCAAGCATTCTTGAATATAAAAATATCGTGTTCGTGGATCATTTAAATGAAGTTGTACAAGTTCTTCCTGAGATTTAGCCAAGTACGATTGAGATAGGGGGCGTTCGGTTGCTTCAAGATTAAGTAGCCAGAGCAGAATGGCTGGGGAACGCAATAGTGCTACAAATAGGAAACGATTCTTTTGCATAGCACTCATAGTATTTTGGCAACGAGCCGAGGCTTCGCTTGTTGGATCATGATGCATTTCTTCAGCTAAGCGCTTATGAGCAGAGATAAAAGCATCAGATATTAACTTATTGGATATAGGCAGAGTTGATGCTTTTAATAATTGAAGCAAATCAGCTCGATTATTTTTGACAAGAGGTACTACCATCGCATCTTGAAATCCACCCATGCCTACAAGGTTTTGCAATGTTTGAAAAGTGCGCACTGTCATTTCTTGAAAGATATCATCAAACTTCCAAGTGGCAATTCGTTCGCATAATTCTGGCATGTTAAGAAGATTTTTGGTTTCTTCTGTATCGAAAGAGGGGGTGTCAAGACATACCCTGATACTTTCAACATCATCATTCTCTAAATGGTGCTTTACGGCAAGTAAAGTTTCATTTTTATGAGGATTTTCTGTTTTATCAAGAGGCTCACCATTTGCAACTGATTTTTTAAAAAATGCTTCCTTTTGTTGCATTAGTTCTCTAAGTAATCGAAGATTAGAGAATGTTGCTGCTCTTTTTAAGCCTGTCAACCCTTGATGTGGTAAATAAGCAGGAGCAAAGAGAGCTACGAGTGCTCGAAAATTATTTAAAGAAGTCGTCTCCATAATAAGATCTATCCAATGCAGTTCACTCATAGCCGATACAGGAAATTCTCTTTGTGTTGCAAAAAGCTGGAACAAAGAGGCAAAGGATATTTTATCCTCTAATGACCCAGACACTATGTCTAAATTTCTATCATTTCCTCGTTTGTTATATATTTTTGGTAGTTGTTCTTTTAGTTTTGAAAGAAGCGTTCGAGGATTTGTTCCTAAGATGATTTTAGTGATGCAATAATTCCTTACAAAAAAGGTATGATCAGTGCTAGGAATATTAAGCGCAAGGGTTCTGCGAAGAAATGGTAGAAAAACTTGAGAGTTTTTCTCGAAATCAGGAGAATCTGTCAAATAAGGACAATAACGATTAATAAGCACTTTAATAAAAGCTGGATCACGTGTGACATTATCAAATAGTTTGCAAACAAGATTAAAATATATTTTATTGATCAATTCAAAATCGAGAAAGAAATACTCATAAATTTTAAGCCAGAGTGGTCTGGGGAGACTTAACCACGTGTTTTGAGCAAGCTTATCACTTGTTTGAAGAGTTTGTAGCATAATTACCTCACATATAAAGAAACCTTTCTAAGCAAGATAGTACCTTCATGTGCGAAATAAGAATGTCATACAAAATTATATGTTGGATGATTTGCAGAAATGACAAGATAGAAAGGAAGGATATACAAGTTTTGTTCGCCATTTTTTAAGTATTAGGAGTACCATTAGAAGACTGGAGGCAGACTCTAAATTTTCAGGCCGTCTTTGCAAGGATTTATGCTCACAAAGACGAATTCTAATAGTTTTTTTATAGGTCAAATTCTCGCTCACATTAATGCGAAAAAATGTCAAGTGATTATATGTCTGAAAAATTCAAATGTAGCCAGTCAGATCTGCGCTATTGCATTACAGAGAAGAATACTTACACTATGGAATTGTGCATGAGGTAGGCAGGACTGGTTGTAAATAAGAGATTCCCGTCAGGATACCTTAAATGCGGGTGCAATACCGACCCGCTACGGCATTCTGCGTTAAAATAGCGAAAATTTAGGTTTTATGGATACAAAAAAATGAAAAAGAAAATCATATTGTTTAATCAACTCCCAGATTCTCTAATAGCCCCCTTACGCGCAGATTTTGATCTGGAAATATTTGCTTCCCGCCAAGACAAAAAAATAGCGGTTCCGAAGGCTTGATCGAACTCAAAGCGGAAGGAGAACAGGGTAATGCAAAAAGCCAATTCGAAGGATAAATTTTCAGTGTCTCCTGGCATGTGCGAAGGTGATGTTTCCGCACCTGCGTTTTCAAGATCTCAAAGCCTTGCGCCCGTGCAACTCGGCAAAGCATCTAATGGTGCTGTCGTCAATCAAGCTGCGCTCGATGCTTATGCAAAGACGTTTCCGCCCCGCCGAGAGACCGTCAAGATCACCGACAATATTTGGGTGATGCAAAACCCGAATGTCGCTTCTGCCTTCATTGTCGGCGACGATGGCGTCATTGTATGGGAAACCGGCGATAATCTGGAAGATGGCAAGTATTACAAGGCTGAAATCCGCAAAATCACCGACAAGCCAATCAAGACGGTCATGTACAGCCATTCGCATGAGGTGCTCGGCACCTCCGCGCTTCTCGAAGGAGAGAAGAATGTCCTCATTATTTGGCATCCAAACCTCAACAAGAACTTACAGACCTCGGGTGTCGGGTCCTATTTGGCCCGATTCCTTCCCTGCAATTAAGGTTTTCTTTTGGGAAAGTTGTTATTTGTTTCCTTTTCAAGCTCAATACGAATTGTGCTTATAGCAATTGCGATATTCTGATAAGAAAAGACTGCTTCATTTTGACCTTCACAAGCTTTAACTTTGGCCTCAAGCACATCTAAATTAGTTATACTGCGCTCTTTTTTAAATTCTAATAACGCTTTAAATAATTCATTCGCTTCTCTATTTTCGTATTGCGCACCACTTTTCAGAACGTAGTTCTTTCTTAGGCCATCAGTAACTTCACGTTCTACGATATCGAAAGCGTGAGTTACTAAATTAGAATTAAGCATAATTTCTCCATCATGTTTTCTGAAAAAAGAATGGCGTCAGATATTCCCCTGACCCTAATTGTCAATTTCATTCACAGCGAAGGGATGAAAAATATCACATCCAAATAGTGTTGCACATAACTTTGTGCGTGCATATCCCCGTAATTTTCCCATCATAGGAAAAGAAAATTCTCAAGGTGCCTGCGCCATCTTGCAGAATGAAGTAATGTTTCATGTTTTTTAAGATTATAAGAGCACCGCGTGAGCCGATTAGCAAACTTGTTTGGTCGTCCCATTAATATGCCAAAGCATAATGAACTGGCAAAATTTAACAATGATAAACATTCATTACACGGTTTAGCAAAAACGGTTCATAAATTTGAAGTCATTGCTGGTGAAGCTTTAGATTCTACTTCTATCGAGTTGATTAGAGGTTACATGCAATGGGGATTAAATGATGATGATATAGCACCGTGACCTGAACCCCATTTAATGGACACCGATCTACGCAGCTAAGGCTGCTTGTTCTACACTCTCAGGCGTTTGATATTTTAACGTTGAATGCAAACGATAGCGATTATAAAACACTTCAATGTATTCAAAAATAGCTAATTTTGCCTCCTCTCTTGTTTTAAACCGACAATGATATACAAGTTCTTGTTTTAGCGAGCCAAAACTTTCAGCTACCGCGTTATCCCAGCAGCAAGCCTTACGGCTCATACTATGTACCATGCCGTTATCTTCAATTACTTTTTTGAAAGCCTTTGAAGCATATTGAACCCCCTGATCAGAATGGAATAAAAGTCTCTTAGGTTGCGTTACTCCATTTAGAGCCATCTGCAGAGCAGAAACAGCTAAATCTGCTGTCATGCGTTCGCTCATGGCCCAGCCTTTCACTTTACGAGAGAAAAGGTCGATAACAGTAGCAAGATAAAGCCATCCTTCCTCTGTCCAAACATATGTGATGTCGCCCACCCAAGCAACGTTAGGCCTAATGGCATAAAACTTCCTTTCTAGGTGGTTAGGCTCAACAGGAAAATTATGGTTAGAGTTCGTTGTAGCCTTGAACTTCTTCTTCACTTTGGGAATTAAATTTAGCTCTTTCATTAAACGACGTACCTTCTTGTGGTTACAGACAATTCCCTGCTTATTGAATGCTCTAAACATACGTCGCCAACCGTAAGATTCTCGACTAAGCTTAAAGATTTCTTTCATTTTTTGTTTTAAATGAGAATCATCATCTTGGGAATTTTCCTGCTGCTTTTTCTACTCGTAGTACCCACTTCGCGTGACTTCTAGGCCTTCGCAGAGCAGAGCAACACCATGGTGTTCCTTCTGTTTGTCTATGAACGCGTATCTTTGTCTTGTGGATTCGCGAAGTAGGCCGTCGCTTTTTTTAGGATGTCATTGATATCCTTTAAGCGTTGGTTTTCTTTGCGAAGTTTTAATAGCTCTTCATGCATTTTCCCAACGTCATTATGTTGGCTGTCATTTTCAGGGTATTTTTGAGATTTGGCGCTACTCACCCAGCTGTAGAGAGTTGTCTCCAGGACACCCAACTCTTTCGCTGTCTTTGAGAGTGGTTGGTTTGAAGTTAATGCAAGCTCAACGGCTTGTTGCTTGAATGACTTATCGTAATGCTTTTTCTTCTTTGACATGCAAGACTCCTAATTGACACTAAGTTTATCAAATTAGGTGTCCAGAAACAGGGGATCAGGTCATCCAGCTTCTGCTTTAATTTTTGATGAAGTTCAATATGACGAAATTTCTTTTTGCAAAGCTGTAATAACTTCCAAATTAAAGAAATATTTCCGATCCTTAGAACATTTAAGGCGGAAGTATAAAAATGCAGACACTTATGAAAAGGAACTGGTGGAACTTGTGAGAGCCTTTATAAGTTGCATTAGTTTGTTGAAATATCAAGCTTTTTTTGAAGAAAGAGAAATCAGAATAGTGGTTTTTACAAATCCAAAAGAAGGCATTTTAGAACACAATCTTAACAAAACTTTATTCTAAAGATTAATTCAGAGGCGACAAACTTTCCTGAGATAGGGTGATTAAAGGTTGTTTTCTCGTCTCCTTTATGAGATTCTTTTTTCTTGTGTTATATGGAGGTAACAGATGAAAATCAAATCAATTCAACCGCACATCATTCCAACTAACTTGCTTTTGTGTATTGGTGGTGGGAAAGACAATGCCTCATCACAACCGTCTTCTGGAGTTCAAGTATACGTTAGCGGTAATTCAGATGGAGCTGTAGGCAAAGTTGGTATTACAGTTCCTGTAGTATCTGATATTACTGCTACACCTCACATAAGTGGAAACACAACTAATAAAGTAACCGGCGGTGGTGTGTCTGTCACTTATACTTGGGATTAACATATAGTATTTTTACGATGAAGAAAGGTTTTCATTTTTTTATAACTTTAGTTGTTGGAGCTTTTCTTCTATCTCCAATCATCTTTGCTGGTTCAGATCAGGAAAGCGATATCATTTATAAGATTAAATATTTAGACAAAAATAAATGTAATTGTTTTGATATTACTGTAGGTCTTAAAGGCAATCGAGAAGGAAAGATAATTGCAAAGCTTCCAAATAATGTTGAGAAAATTACTTTTAATTCTAAGAATGGCAAGATCTCATATAAAAATACGGACAATATTTATATATTTTCATTAGAACCAAATAGTGCCATGGAAGGAAATTATCATGTCTGCGTGTCAAATCAATTAAGAAATATAGATTTCCCAATCATAGAGGATGGATTATTTCACTTTATTGCAGAAAATCTATTAATACTTCCCGATCTAGACCCAAAAGCAATCATAAACGTACAGTTCCAGTTTTTAAATTTTCCTCAAAATTACACAATAGCAACTAATCATAATTTAAATCAAAGAGATTATTATGTTAAGACTTCTCTCCGAAACTTAAGCCGTTCAATTATTGCTGGGGGGAAATTAGATGTTAAAACTACATTTATTAAAAATCGTCCAATTCATATGATAGTAAGAGGAAAATGGACTTTTGTTGACAATGATGAATTAAGGGATTTTTTGCAAAAAATGATTAGTTTGCAAAGATCATTTTGGGATGATTATCAATTTCCACACTTTGTTATCATGTTATTTGACAATAGTACACCTAATGGTGGAGGTGGCTTAAGTGCATCGTTATATGAAAATGTTCTAAGTATGGTGTTTACTGATACGAGTAAAAAAAACAAACCTATTCTTTTTGGCTCATTATCTCATGAATTATTTCATGCCTGGATAGGAAATAAGATCAGAATTCCAGAACCTCAAGGTGATTTGCAATGGTTTTTTGAAGGGCTGAATGATTTTTATGGGTGGCAATTAGCGCTAGCATCAGGGGAGATTACAGAGCATGATTACATTGAATATTACAATTCATTATTAAAGGAATATGCCTTATCCCCATTCAAAGATTTT
This sequence comes from uncultured Gammaproteobacteria bacterium, assembly GCA_963803015.1. Taxonomy (GTDB): domain Bacteria; phylum Pseudomonadota; class Gammaproteobacteria; order Berkiellales; family Berkiellaceae; genus Berkiella. The sequence goes on from CAWDKV010000003.1 coordinate 890,653, forward strand.
AGCAACGCTGAGATATCAAAATATTTCCAGCTTAAAAGTCCTATTGCACGATTAGCTATGGTAAGAGGTCATATTGTTTTTATGGAACTTCTTAACAATTTGCAAAGAGAAAACAAATCAAGAAAACAATTAGATTTAGCTTTGCAAGAAATATTTCATAACTACGCAAACAACAATTCTTTACAGGCGGTTAATTTAAGCAAAATATTAAAGAAGCATGTAGGGAAACAAATTTGGACTGAAGCGGAAAAAGTTCTTATTTATGGAGATTCCATCAGTTTTTCACAAAACTTATTTTACAAAAATGCGAAACTTCAAAATAGATCTATTGAAGTGCCTAATTTTGGATTTGATACTAAAACTCTAGTTAAAGAACAGAAGATAAGAGCACTTGAACCAAAAAGCAAAGGTGCCCTTGCAGGCCTCAAAGAGGATGCCAAAGTTATTCAATATCAAATTGATATGTCGGGTCGAATCAGTAATACAAATATAATAATCAATGATTCAAATGGTCAAAAGGTTATTAATTTTGTACCAGAAAAAATTGTGAAAACTATACCACGATATGATACAGTTTAGTTTTTTAGCTCTTAGGGTTATTGAAATATGATTATACTCTATTCCTATCTGATATTAGTGCTAGTATCATTCGGACTGGGTAGGAAACCTTGGTTTTACGCCCTCTCTAGTAAAAGCACAGTCCTTAAATCCCTAAAAATAAAAACTATATTAGCTTGCACATTTTTGTTACATTCAGCGATTGCAATCTGGTATTCAACAAAAATATACATTAATTGGTTTTCACGGGTTAGTTAAAAGCCTGCGCTGTATACACCATTTTTCCAAGTGGGTTTGGATGAGTATTATTATATACTCTTTCACCAATAGTACGCCCAAAGTCATTTAGTGTTTGAGTTGCATTAACTAATGTAGCTGCCCCAACATATGTGCTGGCACCAATAGCAACTGCAGTTAAAATAGGATTGCCTCCTGAAACAATGTAAAGATCAATTAAATTTAAAGTATACATTTAATATTCTCCATGTGACTTAAGTTCATATATATGGTGAGTATACAACAAAAATATTCATTATGGTATCTGTCGGGGAAGTTCTCGCGTTGATTGAAATCATATGTGGGTGGACCCATAAGAATGTGAGTAAAAATATGGCAAAATATCTTATTTTATTTAGTTTTTATGGAAAAGGTTTATGAAAAAACATTTTATTTTAATCGATATAAAAAATTATGAGTGGGCAAAATTAACACACCATTTACAACAACTTTCATATTTTGAAGAAAGTAAAATTATCGATTATCCCAATTTTCCGCCACTCTTGAAGTCTGTTGATGATTTGATGCGTTCAACAGAAACCTTTGTTGGTTATTATAAAGAATCTTTGGTTGGGTGTATTTCATATCGAATAAATAAAGATGAGTTAGCAATTATGCGATTAATTGTACATCCTCATTATTTCAGACAAGGTATTGCTAAAAAATTGTTAGATTATGTTGAGTGCATTGACTCTAAAGTAAGATTGGTTACTGTGAGTACAGCACAAAAGAATTTTCCTGCCGTACAATTGTATGAAAGTTACGGATACCATCTAAAAAATATAAAACAACTGCCTGATGGGTTAAAACTTGTTTATTTCGAAAAAAAGATACAATCTTTAGGCTCGCATAATTAAGGAGATGTTCAGGCTATAAGAAAGAATGGTTGAACGTAGCCCGGTATTTTTTTAGGATCCCTCTGAGCTAAACTAACAAGCATGATAAGTATTTAATTTTTCTCTATTTTTTGGTCAGTATCTTACCGCTCTTCAAATTACACAAACCCCGCCTAAGCAGGTCTAATCTTCAAATTGCACAAAGAGATCCAAAACGCCCTAACCAGGTACAAATCTGTTAAAGTCTTTTTAAGTAACCAATCCTGATCATACCTAAAAAGGGTATTATAATACCCAATATGAGTATGAATGATCAGCCAGATCGCCAATTTTACACTAACGAGATAATACGATTATCGCATTCAGGTACGGAGGCTGTTCAGAGGAAACTGGTAATATTAGCTTTAGCTTTAGCTGAAGTTGAGCTGCTTACAGTTGAAGAGGTTGGCAATCAATAGCACTATCAAGTTAATCGGTCCAACCTGCTTTTTTCAGAGTTACGGGGTATTGTACTTAAAACTTGGTTTAGCTGGCGTACTGCAAGAAATTCTGACGCCCATTGCTTCACAAATCCATATAGCCTTTATTTATGGCTCAATTGCTAAACAAGAAGATACGGTTAACAGCGATATTGATTTGATGGTGCTCAGTGATAATATTACTTATGCTGAACTATTTCCTTTATTAGAGAAAGTAGAAGCACAACTAAGAAGATGAGTGAACCCAACTTGCTATTTAGCTTCGGAATGGGCTCGCAAACGAAAGCAAAAGAACAATTTTTTAAATCAGGTAACAAGTCAACTCATGATATTTCTGATAAGAACTGAAGATGAGCTTAACAAATTTGGATAGTTTAGTAAAAACAGGACAGAGGATGAAGGCTAACAAGATGTCGTTTAAGCGTTTGAGAGAATTTCAATGAGAAATGATGTTTTTTCTGCCGAAATTATTATCCGAAAAGGTTCTTTGCAGGATGTTGCAGATATTGCTTCTCTTACTTTCAGGTGCTGGAAACTCAATTATAAGGGAATTATTTCCCAGAATTTTCTTGATAATATCCGAACAGAAAGATTGTTAGAAAATAGAAAAAAGTATATTCAAGAAAATCCGGGTTTGCACCTAGTGGCAGAATTTAAAAACCAAGTTGTTGGGTTTTGTGACACAGGCCCACTTTATTTTAGAAAAAACCAAAATATTACACCTGAGAAAAAAAGAAACCGTACGGAACTTGGTGAAGTATACACAATTTATATAGATCCTGATTATCAGCATCAAGGGATTGGAAGTATCTTGTTTCAAGAAGCCAAAAAGTTACTTATTGAAAAAAATTTATCTCCTTTTCTTGTTTGGGTGTTGAAAGACAATCATTCTTCTCGTCAATTTTATAAAAAATTAGGTGGCCAAGAAGTCGATGAAACATCGATTAAATTTGGCGATCAAGATTATTTTTCAGTTTGTTATCGATTTTGATATCGCTTGATTTTCAGTCTTGTTAATTCGGTTCGTGGAAGCTAGTTGTGATAAATATTCATTTCATCAAAAATAAAATTTATAAGCTTTGCGAGTTTTTTTCTCTAATGGAGGTTTGTTATTCAATTTTATTGGTATTTTATTTAAAATAGCGCCTTTTCAAAGTACGCTGCTTACTATAGTCATTATTTTTCAAGGCTTATTGCCAGCTGTGACCATAAAATTATCGGCGTATATAATTGATTTAATTGCGTCAAATAATATTCACACAATAGGTTTGCTATCAATTTGCTTATTATGGGCTTTATCTTTACTAATTTATGATTTGATTAAGCCATGGGTGATTTTTTTCAAGGTAATATTGCTGATAAGGCAGTGTTGTTTATTAATACTGAAATTATTAAAAAGTCAAATGCAATTGATGGTTTGGGAGTATTTGAAGATCAAGAATTCCATGACAATGTTCAAGTAATTCAAACTCAAGCACATCATAAACCAATCAATTTAGTAGTGACTTTAGTCGGTCTTGTTAAAGATTTTACATTAATATGTGGTTGTGGATATTTACTCTACACTCAAATTGGACCGCTCAGTTTTGCTTTAATATTTTGTGTTTATATTCACTTTAAAGTATTTAGTACCATTCAGGCTCGTTCTTGGGAAGAGTCTTTAGGGCGAAGTGCAAAATCACGATATATCAATTATTTGTCTTCTCTGTCTTTAAATAATGTTTCGGTGAAAGAAATTCGTTTTTTCAATTTCGGTGGGTATCTGCTGAAAGAATACAACCGAGTATTTAATGATATCTATAAAAAAATTTTTAAATTACGTTTTAAGCAAGTTTTTTGGCCCGTTATTCCTCTCATTTTTTCTGCTTCAATAAATTTATTTGCTTTTTATATTGTTGTTCAAAAAGTGAGTGGAGGTCATCTTGAGTTTGGCGCCTTCTTGATTTTGCTTCAAGCTTTAAATTATTTGCACCTTTCAGTTGCTAGTTTTGGAGAGCAAGCGGGGTGGGTAACAGGGCATCTTTTGTTTTTTAAAAAATATCATAAATTTTTAGAAACTGAAGAGAAAGTGTATTTGCCAGCGGATGTTAGTATTAATAATCATCAAAAATTTTCTCAGATTGAATGGAATGCGCCGATAAACATTACTTTTGATAACGTAAGTTTTACTTATCCCTCAGGTAAATGTGCGTTACGAAACATTAATTTTTGTATAGAGACTGGGGAAAAAATTGCATTTGTTGGGGCTAATGGATCAGGAAAATCTACTCTTATCAAATTACTTTGTGGCTTTTATCAACCCACTGAAGGACAAATTTTGATTAATAAAACTCCTTTGAGCGAAATAGATATTCATAAATGGCGTAATATAATTTCTCCTGTATTTCAAGATTTCTCAAAATACAATCTCTCTTTAGAACAAAATATTATTATGGGCAACGAGGCTGATAATTTTAAATTAAGAAACGCAATTGAAGAGAGCAAAATACTTGATATCGTAGAAAAATTACCTAATGGATTAAATCAACAATTGGGCACAATGTTTGGAGGATCAGATTTGTCTGGTGGGCAATGGCAAAAGGTAGCAATTGCAAGAGCTTTATATAAAGAGGCAAGTATTTATATTTTTGATGAGCCAACAGCTTCTTTGGATCCAATCACAGAAAATGAGATTTTTGAATTATTCAAAAAAGTAGAAAATAATAAAATCGTTTTTTTTGTAACTCATAGACTTGGATCCATAAAACAAGCAAGTCGAATTTTTGTGCTGGAAAATGGAGAATTGGTAGGGGCGGGGGCACATCATTTTCTTATAGAGCAAAATCAACTCTATAAAAAAATGTTTAACTCACAAAGTAGCAATTACGTGTTATGACGAAGCAGAAATCTGGAGCGTGTCACAATTTTGTCACAGTTGCATGTCGTGCTATTTAGAAGTAAAACTAAAAATGAATGATAAGTATTTGATTTTGCTCGAGTATTTTGGCGCGCCCGGAGAGACTCGAACTCCCGACACTCTGGTTAGAAGTTATGTGATGAAAATTTAAACGTTTGATTTTATTAATAATTATAGTGTGGCGCCCGTTGCAATTTGCCGTACTTTGCATAACTGTGCAGCACTGTGCAGCACTGTGTTCGGCAAAAGTTCGGCACAGAATTTTGCTCTTAGTTCAAGATCACCCTCATTGAGGAATCAACTTCCATCAAAATGGGTTAAACAGCTAAGTTCATATCAATAGCAAACCCTGCTGCTTTCATTTCTTTGGCCAAACTAAGTCGCCAAGCTCCCCCAGCATCAAGTTTCGTGAAAACCACCCCTGAATAATCGGACGGTATTTCCACCTCTTCCTCATATAATACTCCTACTCTTCCTCTCCCTAGCCGACCAAGAAAAAAACCCAGTTCGAGAATAACGTTTTGTCTAGCTCTTGGCCTTTGAGTTTCGTATGACTCTGAACTTGTCCCACCCCTGTCATCTTTTGTCATAACAACAATCGCAAACCCTACCTCTTTGCATTCTTCTTCAAATTTCTCAATAAGAGTGCGTCCCTTATTAGCTTTTTCATGAAGAATTACTGCTTCCATACCAAGTTTTTCAATAAATCTTGCTATTGTTTCTTTAATCCCATCATTATGTCCATGAACAATAAATATTTTATTCCCAACTGCATGTTGTTTTGCAATAGCTTCAGAAGGTAGTTGCATACTAGTTTCAAGAACTTCTATTAAAGATTTTAATTGTGTTATCCTAGAGGTAAACCCCTTTCTTCTTTGATTTTCCCACCAATCTTCAGTTGCATGCACTGAGAATGATCCCGGTCTACCAGCATCCATAACTTTAGTTACATTAGGTGAATCGGAACCAAAAACTTTAATCAAATAATTTTCCGCAAGGGTTTCCCATGCGCTATCCATATCATAGGTAATGCGTTGCCCTTTTAATGCTTCTTCCGCTTTTTGAATTAATTTATTGAGCAATTCTATCCCTAACTTTGTATCTACTGAAGGAGGAGTAATCGATTTATCTATTTGCTTTTTTGCCATATTACAACCTTATGTTAACAAATCCATGCGATGCACCCAAGCTCAATGAAGCGGAGCATCGAAATATATTTGAGCAGTCACATCAGCCAAGCTCTCAGGGGTCCCTCCACTCCCACTTGGAATCTCAACCCCTTCTCTTTTCCTTTCATAGATGTGATACGGTTCAAGTTCTTGCTCGGTTAAAAGAATAACTCGACGTTTTCCATTTACATTCAAAGTCTTTGCCTGAGCAATTTCTTCCGATGTAAAGGGACTTAATTTCGTCAATAGGACAAAGGTTTTAAAACGGTGAGCAGGCAAAGCATCCGCTACTAACCGAAGATTATTTATGATTTTCTCATCATTAAGTGTTTCTTTGGCCTTATCTTTGCACTCTCCGAGGATAACAACAGTCCTACCAGGGTATTGACGAGGAATGACCCATACAAAATCAACTTCACATTTTGGCAGCTCTCTACCATCTATTGGATCTAGGTTAAGTGAGGGTGAATACATTCCTGCCGTAGTTCCTATGCGTAAGTTTGCATCTAACTGTTGCAAAGTAAGTACTACTGGTACGGCTCCCTGTACATTTTTTTCAACGCCTAATACCCCTGAACGACGATAATCCCATTCTTCATGAACAAGCTGTTGAGTAGCATCATACCAATCACCGCAAAGCTCACATTTCGTGTATTGTTTCAAAACATCTAAAGCTACCCAGCTAATCATATTACAAGTAGGACACTTTAAATCCTTCCCCATACGATATAATTTATTTTTAATTAAAAACAAAAATACCTCATTTACATCCAATTTTGTCCCTACATCTCGTTGCTCTAAATAGAGATTCTGGTAATCCTCAAACTTTGCATCTGGATTGGCGGGATCCTTTTTTGCGATAAGTTGAATGGCACTTCTTTTCGTAAAAGTAGCAGTTGGCCCATGCGTCTTCACTAGGCGCCGCACCCCAGGAATTTTAAAAACTCGCGCCTTTTGCAAACCGCCTAAACATGAGAATCAGTTGTCGAGCTATAAGGCCGCCAGAACTAACCTCAGAATTATAAGCAGCCATTTCAAAGATTCTCTGAAATAATTTAGCAACTGAAATAGCATTTAATCCAATGCTGTTTTCCGTTGCGTTGATGATAATGCCAATTCGCTCGGATTCGATACGCAAACGATTGTATAAGTACATTTCTCGGCCATAGAACATATTGAAATCAGGAATATACGGGAGGTTATATGTATATTGTTCATTACGATAAAGACCACCTAAAAATGAAACTGACGCAATCAAATGCTGTGTATGAAACCAGATATTATCTGAGAAGGGCTTTTCATTTAACGCGAATGATACACTAAACTGATTTTTTTCATTACCAACAATGCCAAGAGTAGAAGAGTCACCAAAATACATCATTGGTGCTCGTACATTTGAACCATTCCATATTTCATCTGATATAAGACAAGCTGTCATTTGTGGATTCGAAAAAAATCTGCGAAAGCTTTCAATACTCCGATCATATGACCATATTGCGACACGAGGCTCCATATTATGCTGACTATCCAATCCACTCATAGCTCTCTCGCCTAATGGAGAAACGATATCTATATATCGCTCAAAGTGGCTGGGATCGACAAACCAAAGTGAGATATCAGCAGCTCGAAGATTCCAATAACAGACTAAATCATCAACGTTCTTTGCATCTCCAACAAAAAATCCCGAAAAATTCATTCCTTCGCGAATACTATAATGGCGTTTAAGGCCATACCTTGATAAGGATGAAATTGTAGGAAAATTCAAACTCTCAGAAGGAATTGCCGAAGTTAGGTCTATTGCATGTTCAGTAGCATCTAACATTTTCAATAGTGTATCCCGGTAATCAACACCAATTTCTTGCTTATCGGGATAAGCGCCGAATTGAATAAGAAAAATATCGCTCAATGGATCATTTAGCTGCCATGAATAAATACGAAATCCTGTTTCCTTAATAGCTTTTCCTTCGGTTGTATTTTGGAGATAGACTAGGGTATTAAGGACATCAAGCACTTGACATTTATTATTTTTACCTCGGCTAGATAGAAACAAATCTTCAAGTAGAAAAGGCTTAAGAAGATGTGGGAATTTTTTTGGAAATTCTTTTACCTCATTTGTCTCACCAATCGGTATAATTAAGTCTACACGAAACAACTCTACAAGCTGATTGGCCTCTTCCTCACGATCTATAATGATTATAGGATTAAACTGCCCACCCCAGATTGCATGTGATAACTTAACGGCTTGTCTAAATGCACCAATGTCGCCTTCTCGAATCGCCCAGCCAATGCGCAAAGGTCTATAACAGATGTCAACACGAAGAGTTTCCATATTTTATATTTACCATATTAAAAGTTGCTTTCTCACGTACCAGCATTATCTTCGGCGCTTGCTTCTTTTTCAAGTCTTCAACTAATCTTGATCCAGAGAAGTTACATTGGCTGTCTTTGGCACCTTGAATTTGTTATCTCTCATAAGCATCGTGGCATTCAAAACCCAATTTTCCGATAAACTTCATTAATATATTTAATCCAACTAATGATCGTCCTAGACCTTCTGAATAAAGTTGATTGCGATAATTCATGCCTTGTGTATTTTTTGATCAGGTCACTAATTTCTTCCTTTGATGAAAGCTGATCTTCCTGCAAATATTTCATCTGAATTCCGTATAAAACTGGATGTTGAAAAATTATCTCAGTAAGCATCTTGTTTCGTTGCGTAGTGAGTAAATGTACAAATCTCTCACCTTTATTAGTAAGCGCCCAACGCCGGTCAATCTTATTGATTAAGCCTAAATACTGACTTGCATTAGCATAACAATCACCCTGCCTTTGATCTACACCCCAGAATTCAGCTATTTGATTACGAGTAACATACCCTCACGATATCAAATCCACGGTGTCTCTAACCTTTCTTAAGTCATCTGCTTGAGGGAAGAACCGGGGTCAGGCTTGAAATTGTGAGATTTATTTTTTTAAAAAGTATGAAAATAATAAAAGATTTTTATTTGGAAACTCACAAAGTCAAGCCTGACCCCATTTTCCCATTTGTATTTGCTCATCCAGAAACACCTTGGCTACGGAGCTTGCAAACGCTTTGTCGGCGTACTTGCGCTCAGTTGGGAATGTATACTTGTTAAGCCAGTTCAACAATTGCTCGTCGAATGCAGCAATCATGGGAGTTTGCGGGAAGTGAACGCCGCTGTCGAGAAAACCTGCGGAAATCAGCGAATCTGGCCCGTAATTCTTGATAGTTATATCTCCTGATAACTGCGGCTTGATCTTGTCCGGCTCTACCCTATTGAAAGGGGCACTTTAACCCTATTAACTTAAGCTAAGTATCGGAAAGTACTAGCAAAAAGAGGTTAAAGATGCCCGCGTATAATGTTATCTTAAATTTACCTGGCTTTACAGTCGTCAAAGTTAGTGGACCAAGCCCAATTGTTATTCATGCTCAATACCATCGCAAAGTGAGGTGTGTTCATTGTGGCAGTAGTAAACTGCGGAAGAAGCATTCCTTCTTTCTGCAGGTAAAACATGAATCAATTGGCTACCGTAATACGCTCTTGCGATTTAAAGCGCATAAGTTTTATTGCAGAGCCTGTCATCGATACTTTAACCAGCAGTTCCCTGGCATTCTTAAGCATCAAAGAGCCACTGAAAAGCTAAAGCAACAAGTCTTTCGCGAGCATACGGAAGGGGTTTCTCAAACTGACCTTGCCAAACGATTAGTCTTAGGGAAATCTACTGTAGAGCGCTGGTTTCACGCACATTACCATCTGCAAAACCAAAATAAGCTGTATCAACATTGGCCTCGAGTACTAGGAATTGATGAGCACTTCTTTAGTAAAAAACAAAGGTTCGCCACCACTTTCTGCGATTTGAGAAATCACCGCATTTTCGATGTAGTAAAGGAAGAACAGCAACAGACTTGTTACCATTTTTACAAAAGCTACCAGGCAGGGAGCGTGTGAAGGTCGCTTGCATCGACTTAAGTGTGACTTACCGTAATCTCATTAAGAAATACTTCCCCAAGGCCTTGATTGTCTCTGATAGATTCCATGTTCTACGGCTAGTAGAGCATGCATTTATGCGAACCTGTCACAGCATCAACCCTCAAATGAAATACCAACGAGGAATACTCGGCATGCTTAGAACGCGTCCTGAACGATTATCTGAATATAAAAAAGGGAGGTTGGCGGAGTTCTTAAAGCAGAATCCAGCAATAGAGGTGCTTTATCATTTTAAAGAGCAGTTACTAGCACTCTTAAAACATAAACACCAGAAGGCAAGGGAGTGCCGAAGGTTAATACCTATTTATCTAGACATGATTAAACAGCTTAAAAAGGCTACCTTTGAGCCTCTCGTGAAGCTTGGTAGAACGCTTTATAAATGGCGTGAGGAGATTGCTAGAATGTGGAGGTTTACTAAGTCGAATGGGATTACGGAAGGCTTCCATCGTAAGATGAAGCTGATACAGAGGAGAGCATACTTGTCCGCCATAGCTTTAGCGAAGGTGGATGGATTTCGGAATTTTGAGAATTATAGATTAAGAGTTAGAGTGTTATGTTCGTAAACTGAAGTGCCCCCTAAAATAGGGAAGACCCCTGAACATACCGCGCCCTTTGCAGAAAACATTGCGCGCGTCACAATTTGGGCACACTCGCATGTCGTGCCATTTAGAAGCAAAACTAAAAATGAATGATAAGTATTTGATTTTGCTCGAGTATTTTGGCGCGCCCGGAGAGACTCGAACTCCCGACACTCTGGTTCGAAGCCAGATACTCTATCCAACTGAGCTACGGGCGCATGGTGGGGGATTATGACGAGTGTGAGCGAAATCGTCAACCATGTTGGGTAGCTTTAATATGTTATTGGCGTTTGGATCGAGATGATGATTCAGGTTCATGACTCTTTTCTTTCTCTATGTACTGGTCAAAGGTATATTTAGTTACCTCAACCGTCAGTGCTCGGCTGCCATCTAAAGATCTAAAAGTGATAGAAATCGGCTCTCTGGTTGCTTGTTTGATTTCAGCATAGACGCCAGAATTTAAATGATTTTGCACTTCAGTCAAGTAATCTTTCAACCGATTTCCTTCAAATCCTGTTTTTGAGATATACAGATCTTTTACATTTAAATGTGTATTAATATATTTTCGTGCTAATACCAGTTGATGAGGGGTATAAGACAACACCGGCTCGCTTTTCTTTTTATGAGAAAACATCAGTTTGACATGGTTGCCGAGATCAGTAGAAGCTCTTTCTCGTAATATTTCACTTGCAGGCGAAGACTTTTCACTCAGTTCCAATCTTTGATGTTTAGTTAATGCCGAATTGATTCTAAATTGATGTTGAAGGTGCACATTTCTTAATACAGAATTAATATTTGTGTTTACCTTGTTCATGGCAAGAGAGGCTAAATCTAAAGTGCCTGCATCATGGAGATCTCTGTTTAAGGTTGCACTGATGCGAGTGATATTCTCAGCGACGAAAAGATAATATTTCATGCCTTTCTCGTCGGTGCTTTGGGTTTCTCTTTGTAAAGCATTGAGGGCTTGTTCTGCCTTCTTTAAGATATTAAATTGATTCGCTGCTTTAGAAGGTTTGCCCGGCTCTACCGATTGCGCCACCTGGTTTTTAGCCATTCTTATCTCTGCTCTAAAGTCAGAAAGTATTTGGGTCACCGTATCTTTTGTTTCACTTAGAATGTTAGTGTTTTTGTTGTGAGTTTCAAGAATAAAATCACAGCGTTTCACATGCTCATTTGCTTCAATTATTTTTTGATAACTATGGAGATTTTCCAGTGGTCTATTTTGATGAGTAAGGGATTCACTTTCTTTAAATAAACTCTCAATAAATTCATTGTCTGGTATGTTTAGATTATCTGCTGCCATTGTGCTTTTAAAAGCACGTATTATCTCATTGATTTCCTGCTCAAGATGGTTTTTCTTTAATACCAGTAGATCAAGTAAAGATCTTAATAATTGTTTGGGGATATTCTCTTGATTCAATAACTCATAATAAGTTGTCTCGCATGCGCTATATTCATCAATTGCTCTTTCGAGCGCATCAAACTTTCTATTTGATTTGAGGAAAATTTTAGCTTTTTCTACTATATGCTCATTTCTTTGCTTTTGGATCTGATATTGAATAGCGCCTGTCGTTAAACGAATGGTTTGTTCATCATCTTCTAATTTAGCACTCATTTCTACGAACCATTTAGGATTAATTGCTAAATTGGATAGGGCTTCTTTGAAGGTATTAAGATGTTGAATTAAAAAAGGATAGTCGAGTTCTGTGCCTTGTCTTTTTAATGTTGCTATTATTTCTTTTACTTTTCGTATTTGAGCAAGCGCGCCTTCATTATTACCTGTTTCTTTTGATTTTTCAGCTAAATGAAGATGATGGATAATTTGATGGCGCAAGTAATCAACATGTTTTTCTTTAATAATCTGAAAATAGGGTGCTGCTTCCTCTTTCTCTTCTTGCATGGCCAGCTGCTGGATAAGGGTTTGTGCTTGGAAAAATAGCGTTTGAATAGGGGGTGGAGCATCACCATCAAATACTGCTTTATATGCTTTGTAGTTGGGAGAATTGATATCATAATTTTGTTCTTTGGCTAATAATGAGATGATCTCTATTTGTGCCAAAGGATGACCAAGTCTTGCAGCATTGGATAATAAATTGGGAGAAAGCACTTTTTTAGCAATTTCTGCGTTATAAAAACGTTTGGTATCTCTTATTTGCCCATATATTCTCTGACTAAGATCCTGTTTTAGTCGTTGTGCTTCTGCTCGGATATTTGGATCTTGACTGTGTGTTATTTGGATGAGAGTATTTGTTAACACATCGAGATGTTCATTCGTTTTAGAATAAAATTGCTGCGCATTTTTTGATAAGAGCTCATGTACTGTTGTATCGTCTGAGATTTGTAACCCTAGAGCCTGTTCTGGGTTTATGCAGAGCTTTATGAGCATCAATTTTGATAATTCAGAACCTAAATCAGCTGCTTTGGTCAATTCGTCAAGATAATTATTTGCGAACTCCTGGCGTTGAGAAGAAGAGAAAGAAGATAAGAAGGCTGCTTTTGCTTTTAAAACACGTTTTTCTTGTTCTTTTATAAAGTTTAAGATCTCTTGCTGGCGTAATGTGTTTTTTGCAGCAATGCTATCATTGTCAGCAGCTAAGTTTAAAAATTGGATCCCTAATTCCAATTTTGTTTGATCCAGATAATCTAGCAAATCTTCAGCTGATAAAAGCCATAGTTTTTGTTTACCACGCAAGAAAGTGTCTTGGGTTAAGCGAGAGGCAATTTCCTCACCATATATTTCCTGTACAGCCTCATACGCTTTTTCTTCTATTAAATTAAAATTACGTTCACCCCAAGTTAGATCCCAAGAAGTATAGAAACGTTCAATTTGATACAGATAATTTCTTTCTTCTTCAGAAAGGTTTAATTCAGGCTCTCTTTGCGGAGCAGAGCGGGATAAAGAATGAAAATGCGCTTCAATTGTAGCAGATTCTGTGGCGATTAATTGATCTATATTTGTAAATACGGATGATAGTGGTGTATTACGAGCTTTCTGTGCGGGCGGAACAAATGCTTCTGGTATGTGGCTTTTAGAAACAGGCAAACCTTTTTGCACTTTAAGCCAGTCAATTTGTGCTTCATTCATTTGCAAAAAAGCAGGTTTGCCAACAAATACTTTTAAAGCTTCATCAAATACCTTTTGTGGTGTTTTCTCACCTGCTACCTCAACATTCCAATTTTCATTTAAATGTTTATACCTATTCTCAAACATAAGTGTTTGAGTAGAAGTAGGAAGCGCTATTGGTTTTAACACCTCACCTTGGTCTATTACCTCAACTTGCGGCGCAATGGGTTCAGATGAGAAAAAGCTCTGCACAATTTGTGCAATAGCGCGCTCCTCTTTTGTTGTTTGAAGGAGCATGCTGTTATTTATCAAACCTGACAACGCCAGTTTTTTTCCTGTTTTCATTATGGTGGCAATTAATGCATTTTTTTCTTGCACCAATTGTTGAAACTCAATAGAAAACTTTTGCAATGCCACTCTTTGCGCCGTAAAATCTTCTTTAGGGTGAATGTGTGCGCTTAAGCTCTCTATTTTTTTTCTTAAATTAGTAAGAGAAGTAACGATGACTTCTAATCTTTGTTTTTCTCTTTCAACATGTGAAAGTAAGTCGTGATTTGCTTTTTGGTGTGGGCTGCGCAAAATTGTTTCAAAAACATCTCTTTCAAACGGCTCATAAAGTACTTGTTGGCTCAATAATCCTTTTGCAATCCGCGCCATTTCTAATTCCCAACCCATTTCATAGACTATGCTGCAACTGTGTAATGCAGTCATATAGCGCTCATATTTTTCATCTCGAGGCAGCATCCGAGTAATCATTTTACTTATCGTGGGATCTGCATTTGCAAATTCTTGCCAATAGGTTTTACTGTTTTCCTTAAAACTTTGTTGTAGATCTCTAACAAAGGCTTCAATATCATATCCCATGACACGTTTAGGATCACTCGTTTTTAAGGTGTAGCAGGCATTATAATTGTTAAGCAATTCAATCTTTTGCTGAGGAGAAAGTGCTTTGAGTTGTCTTAGAATATGGGCGTTAATATTCCGCATAAAGGAGAGCGGGTCGAGCTCTAAATATTCAGCTTTTTTACTGTCAGTTTTATTTTTGTGTAGTTTGGTTAATTCATTATAAAAAGGTCCTTCTTTAAAGAGTCGTCCCCAAGCTCCTGCTTCGCAGGAAGGATTATCTAATAGTCGGTTGGTGTAGCCATAGACATTGTCGTTATGTGTCCTTTGATAACTAGCTAGTGTGTTGATAAGATTAATTTGCTCAAATCGGATACATTTTTCTCTGGAGCCTTCTTTTCTGATGGACTCTTCAGTTAAAAGCATGTCTTTATCACTAGCAGCAAGCCAATGATAAGCTAGCATTTCTCGGGCTTTCCATATTTTTTCCCCTTGAAATTGTGGTCCAATTGTTTTTTTTGAACCCTGATGAAAAACTGAGCCAAAGTGTATCTCTTGCGATTTAGCTTCTTCTTCTGAGAGTTCGCTATTTTGAAAAATAGTGAGGTTATCTTTTAACGCACGTAACGCTGCTTTATAACACCCCCGTTCATTTAAATTATTAGTTTCTCGCTCTTTCCCAGGCAAAAAATCTTCACGCTGAGTTTGTCTATAGAGGGGATCGGTTGCAAAACGGGGATCTCTTAATTCGTGGACAATGTACTCTTCCAAATTGTTGAGAACACCATCAACGCCACCCATTTTAGCTAATTGCTTGGCGTATCTTTTCTGGAGTGCAGCTAATACCTCAAAAGATTTTGCAGTATCAGATGCATTGAGCATGGCCGATTCTTCATTGGCAGCGACTTCTTGCAGATTATATTCTTCTTGCGCTGCCAAGAGGTTTTCTTTTGCTTCTTGAATGCTTATCTGTAAGTCGCTTTCAATCGTTTCTAGGGATCTCGGCATAATCTTTACCTTTTTGCTGTGTTAAAGGTTAGATATACTAAGTTAAAAGGGGTTCAATTTTTCTTTTTTAATCGCGTATATCAACGCAAAAGACTGTATTTTTAAGGATAGGAAGTACCACATTTTGAGATTAAAACATCGTGGCGAAATTGTTTGAAACGGCTTAATTGGGTTAAATTAAGAGCGAACATTTGTTCGCGTAACTTGTTCATATTGCCCAAAGCAATAGTTTGCAGAAGGATCTGGAAGGTATCTATTTCTATTTTGCTATATTTGATTTCTAGATTGATATTATTATTTTGCATGATAACTCCCCTGTTGCCTTTTCATTAACCTTCCCTTGTTAATTCAAGAGCTAGTTTCGCAAAGGCAAAATCTTAAGTCAATAATCAAGGGAGTGGTCAATCTCTGCAAAGGGTGTGCGATATTTGAAGCATGAGAAAGAAGGATAAGAGTGCTTATCACAAGTGATAGGCACTTCTAGAAGGAGAGTCCACCTTCTGTTGTGTTTAAGAGGCTTGCGCCTCTGTTTCTTCAGCAAAAAATGTTAGTTTTTCAGCTTTGCTTAAGTTTCGAAAAGCGTTTCTAAAATGATGAAAACGGTTTATCTCTTGGGCATTCAGCTTATTAAATAAATTTCGGCTGTTCTCAATGTTACCTTGAGAAACGACTTGTAAGATGGTTTTAAAAGTGACAAGTTCATGACTTGAGTATTTTTGGGTGAGTAATAAGTTATTAGATTTCATAATAATCCTCTATAAAACAAATTAGGCGATCATCATTGCGTAAGCAGCATAGCCGGCGACACCAGCTCCAGTGAAAAAGGCACCCACATTGGCGACAGTTGCGCCCAAAAAGTAACCGCCACACGCGCCAGCAGTACCACATAAGACAGTTCCAACCCCTGGAGCAAAAGGTGTGCAAATAGCCCCAAGGGTCACAGCGCCCCCTATTGTGCTTGCAGCGGTTGCCACAGGCGCCAGAAAATCCATTACTTTCAGAGAGACATAGCCTCCAGCAAGAGCGGCCATCCCTGCTACAATATGCACGCCGGTGATTCCACCTGAAATTTGTGTACATTCACGTATCGATAACTGATGCATCTATTTGCTCCGGTTGTGAGAGAGAAGTGTAAAATTCAATAGGCTAGAGTTTATCAAGAAAACTAAATATGTCAATTGACTTGGATAGTTAGATGATAGACGAGACAAGATTACTTATAAATGGTATTTAATACTATAAGTTTGAAGGGGTTAAGCTACTTTTGCGTTTTAAGCGTTCTTTGATAACTTAAGTAATCTTTTCGGAATTGGTGGAAACGGCTTAATTCATTTAAGGTGAGGGCATGCATGTGCTCGCGAAGCTTTGGGATATTCCCACTTGAAACTGCATGTAATATTCTTTGAAATATTTCAATTTCCCTTTGAGAATATTTAACTTCCCATTGCTCATTCAAGCTTTGCATGTTTCGATCCATCGTTTGTTGTTGCACTGTTAATCGATCCTGATTTTAGTGAACAGCCAGTTTGGCAAATGAAAATGTTTTAGTCAATAGACTTTTTAATGTTTCAGCTTAGACTTTTTTAAATTAGCAATAATTCTAGCTTCATCGAGGGAAAGGCCAGTAGGAGCATAGGATGCTTTTGGTTGAGGTTTGGTATATTGAAAAAAGAGGCTTGGTCTTTTAGAGCTAAGGGTTTGTTGTCGTAAGCGTTTTAAACGCTGGCGTAAAAGATAAAGGCGCATTTTGTATTTTTTTCGTTTTAGTTTTAATTTTGCGAGAAGCTTGGTGAGTTGAATTTTTTGATGTTGTCTTATTTTCGCTCTCATTTTTAAAATGGAAAGAAGGAGTTTTTCAAAGGCTATTTTTGCAGCCAGCCTTGTTTTTTTAACCATGATTATTTCCAACTCCCTTTTTTTAAGGTTAGGAAAAACTTTGGAAAAACAGCAAAATTTACGTGTAAATTTTTAAAAAGACTGAATAAAATGAGATTGGTTATTTATATGCTGTTTAAGGTGCCATCGACATTGACACTGAGTAGGGAATAACGGCATGATTTCGTTACACAAGAAAACAGAGGAAAATCTATTTTGAAAAATAAAAAAATAAGCGATAAAGAAAAAAAAGAAGAGTCGCGTCATGATTTATTTGAAGCTATTTTATTGCTGAAATCATTACAAGAAGTGGAGCAGTTTTTTAATGATTTGTGCACGCCTGCTGAGTTGCAAGCCATCACTGATAGATGGCAAGTGGTCACACCCATAAAAGCAGGGATCCCTTATCGTACAATTTATGAACAAACGGGGGTGAGCGTGACCACCGTGGGCAGAGTGGCAAGGTGTTTGCATGAAGGTAGTGGTGGTTATGATTTAGCGTGGGACAGACTACAACAGAGTAAAAAGAAAGAATAATACACCAAGCTAACTATTTCCGTTAAGGGGTAACCGGTGAGCCAGAATAAACAACTAGAAGCAGATTTTTTTAATCTTCACGCCACAGAGCAGGACTACAATGTTTTTACTGATGAGGCGAATGCAAAAATTGTCTCAATTGTAGAAGCGCTTCTCCAACCAACAAAAGAATCCAAGATAGCAGATTTTGGTTGTGGTTCTGGGATTTTTACTCAACTCTTGCAGCAAAAAGGATATCTTTGTTTAGGTCTAGACTTAAGTGATCGCCTTTTAAAAATTGCTAAGACACAAGCTCACTCCATTGATTTTGTACAAGGAGATGTGGAAGCGCTCCCTTTTAATGATAATAGCTTGGATTACATTATGTTGAGTTGCTTGGTGCATCATCTGCCTGATCCTTTATTATGTGCCAAAGAAATCTTTAGAGTTTTAAAGCCAGAAGGAAAATTTATCGCCTTTGATCCCAATAGATTGAATCCTTTTATGTATCTCTACAGAGATAAGAGTTCTCCTTTTTATAGCGCAAAAGGGGTCACCCCCAATGAGCGCCCAGTTTTGCCACATCAAGTTCGTGACACCTTTAGCAAAGCTGGTTTTAAAGTAGCGTCCCACTATGTTAATGGTCTCTCTTATCGCTATGTTGCTTCTAAATCAGCCAGAGCCATTTTGCCACTTTATAATTTTATTGACAGAATATTTTTTCAACCCTCTCTCATGCGCCCTTTTCGGGCCTTTGTGTTTACTTATGGTATTAAATCGGCATAAAAAGAAATCATGAAAAACAAAAACATAACCCTATCTGCAAACTTATTAGGAATAGGAGCCTTGTTTTGTCTTGGCTTACTTATCATGCGCATATTGACTGTCTTTTCATTTTCAATGCCACGTCACGTTGTGACCAGTGGGTTTGAAGAGGAATCGTTGTTTGCTATCTGGAAATATGTTCATGGTTTGGCAATTTATCAAGATCCACATCAGATCCCTTTTGCGGCGTCTTATTTTAATTGGCTCTTTTATCAAATATATGGCGCGTGGACTGCCTTTTTTATTCAGATTTTCCAGCTACAAGAAGCGTGGATCCCCACATTTACTCGAAGCCTCACTTTACTTATTGTGCTGCTTGGGGGCGGGATAACCTATCGTTTCTTATCGAAAAATGCATCTCATGACAAATTAACGCTCTTTTCATTGAGTGTCATTTTATGGGGAGGACCGCTGCTGGGCTTTTGGGCCATGACAACAAGGCCAGATGTGCTGGCGCTATTTTTTGATGTCTGTGCTGCCTTGTTGTTTTTAAACTATGTTGATAAAAAAATCTATTTAGCTATCCTCTTTGCTGCGCTGGGGTGCTATCTTTCTTGGGCTTGTAAGCAAATTAATATTGTGATGCCTCTTTGCGTCGGTCTTTTTTTGCTGGGTCACCAACGTTACAAAGCCTTTTTTGGGTTTAGTGCACTCTTAGTATCTTTATATGGTGTGACATTATTGATTGCGCCAACCCCAATGATGCACATGTTATTTTTTATTAAAACCGCTATCCCTTTTTCATTTTCTGTCTTTGTGGGTAACTTGTTGAAATTTTTTGCCAAAACCTTTCCGGTTTGGATGATATTGCTTGCGCTCACCTACCAAGCCATACGAGATCCGGCTTATAGGATGACTCTATGGCAGGATAACAGGGTTAAGTTTGGTTTGGCGGGATTATTAGCTTGGATGTTAACCCTCTTGCCAGCGAGCAGCAAAGTGGGAAGTGCGGATAATTATCACTTTATCTGTTTATTTTTTCTCACCTTATTAGTGAGTGCAGGCTTTACCAACCGCAAACCCTTGGCGCGATATGTCTATTTGAGTCAATCTTTAGCCGGAATATTATTGTCTTGTGCGATTGTCTTTACTTTTGTAAATGGAAATTTGAATAATCTTAAACAGCAGCATCAAGATTTTACTGCGTTGCAAGGCTGTCTGAAAGCGCTGCCTCACCCTACCTTTTGCGTCAATCATTATGGTGCCCTCCCTTGGGTGAGTGGGAGTGAGCAGCCTTTTGTTTTAGCTTATAACTATTGGGCAGATAGGGATGCAGGGGAAGATTTTGAAGAGAATGGCATAGGGGGGTTAATTGCTAAAGGGTATTTTAAATCATTAATTTTGCCTACGACGGTGTCGGAGCGCTTTGATAAAGGGGCGCTAACAAGATATGAACGCCAAGCTCTCAATTGCAACGGCTACCAAATATATAAACGCATCGGAGAAAAAGAATGAAACGACTCTTAATTACAGGCGGTGCGGGTTTTGTAGGCTCAAACCTTGCTATCGCGTTTAAGCAACATTTTACTTCTCTTGATGTCATCTGTTTAGATAATTTAAGTCGACGTGGCAGTGAGCTTAATTTAACAAGGTTATCGCAACATGGCGTGCGTTTTGTTCACGGAGATGTGAGAAATCAAGAGGATTTAGCAGAAATAGAAGCGGTAGATTGGTTGATAGAGTGCTCAGCGGAGCCTAGTGTGCACGCAGGTTTTAATCAAAGTCCTGCTTATCTTATTAATACCAATTTAATTGGGTTGATAAATTGTTTAGAGTTTTTACGCATCCATGGCGGCAATTTAATTTTTCTTTCTACTAGTCGCGTTTACCCTATACAACCCTTATGTGAATTACCCTTGCACAGGCAAGGAGATCGTTTTGTACTCAGCCCTTCTGCAAAGATAAAAGGGTTAACAGAGAAAGGCGTTGCAGAGGATTTTTCATTAGAGGGGCCGCGTTCTCTTTATGGTGCGACTAAATTATGCGCAGAATTGCTGATCCAAGAATACCAGCAAATGTATGGTTTAAACGCCATAATCAATCGCTGCGGTGTCTTAACGGGACCTTGGCAAATGGGTAAGGTCGATCAAGGCTTTGTTTCTTTGTGGTTAGCGCGCCATATTTTTGGGGGCGTGCTCAAATACATGGGCTTTGGTGGCGAAGGGCTACAAGTACGAGATATTTTACATGTTGAAGATTTATTTCTGCTATTAAAAATCCAAATGGCGAATATCAATGCGCAAATGTCATCTGTTTATAATGTAGGGGGAGGGCTGCAAAATAGCCTTTCTCTAAAGGAATTAACACAAAAGGTACAAGAAATTGCACAGCAGCAGTGTCAAATGGGACAGGACGTCACTACTCGCAGTGCCGATATCCCTTATTATGTGACCGACAATACCAAAGTAACCCAACACACAAATTGGCATCCTCAACATCATATAGACGCCATTTTAACCGATATGCATGCTTGGTTTATGCAAAACAGATCTCTGCTTAGTCCTATTTTCAAGGTATAATCACGCGCAATCTCTTGGTATTTCAGTTTTTAAGGATTAGACAAAGTGTCAGTTGCCATTATCACAGGATCAGCCGGATTGATAGGATCAGAGGCTGTGAAATTTTTTGCCAAACAAAATCTCACTGTTGTTGGGATAGACAATAATCTTCGTCAAGAATTTTTCGGTGAAGAGGCGTCAACGCTGTGGAATTTGAAATTACTCAAACAGCAGGTGCCCAATTATATCCATTATGATTGCGACATAAGAGACAATAGTGCGCTTGAAAGAATTTTTTCTCGTTTTGGCAAAGATATTAGTGTGGTGATTCATACTGCGGCTCAGCCTTCTCATGATTGGGCGGCGACGGCACCCCTCACGGACTTTACGGTCAACGCAAATGGCACGCTCAATTTATTAGAAATGACACGGACCCATTGCCAAGATGCCTGTTTTATCCATGTGAGTACTAATAAGGTGTATGGCGATCTCGCCAATGACTTACCTTTAGAAGAAAAACCCTTACGCTTTGACATTGCAGCCACCCACCCTTATGCAGGGGTTGGTATTGATGAATTTATGTCGATTGATCACTCTAAACATAGTTTATTTGGCGTCTCCAAAGCGGCGGCTGATCTCATGGTTCAAGAATATGGGCGCTATTTTGGCATGAAGACAGCTTGTTTTAGAGGGGGATGTTTAACAGGTCCTGCGCACTCTGGAACCAAACTACATGGATTTTTATCCTATCTCATGCGTTGCACAGTTTTACACCAACCTTATACGGTTTTTGGCTATAAAGGGAAGCAAGTTCGAGATAATATTCATAGCTTCGATTTTGTGAATGCTTTGTGGCATTTTTATCAATCTCCTCAAAGTGCTGCTGTTTATAACTTAGGCGGTGGTCCTTTACACAATTGCTCAGTATTAGAAGCGATTCATTTATGCCAAGAGATCAGTGGCGAAACGCTAGATTGGCAATATGTTGATACCAATCGCATTGGCGATCACATTTGGTGGGTAAGTGATGTGCGAAAATTTCAAACAGACTTTCCTAATTGGTCTTTTCAATACGATATTAAAAGAATATTGGATGAGATCTATGATGTGACTAAAGAGGCCCAAGATTGTGAAGAATACATTTGAGCCATTAAAACTTTATTCTATTGTCATCCCCGCGCATAATGAAGCAGAAAACTTGCCGCATACTATTTTGCCTTTAATTGAAGCGCTCACTCAAGCCAACATTTCTCACGAAATTTTAGTGATAAACGACAACAGTACAGATGAGACAGAACAAGTCTTGCAAACGTTAAATCAAAGCTATCCTCAAGTTCAGATGCTCAATAATCCCCCTCCTAATGGTTTTGGCTTAGCGGTCAGATATGGTCTGCAGTCTTTCAAGGGCGATGCAGTGGCAATTGTGATGGCAGATGGTTCTGATAGTCCAGAGGATGTGGTTGCTTTTTTTCAAAAAATGCAAGAAGGCTATGATTGTGTCTTTGGTTCGCGCTTTATCGCGGGCGGTAAGGTCATAGATTATCCTATCCATAAAAAGATCATTAATCGACTTGCCAATAATTTTATTCGTGTGCTATTTCAATTTCGCTATAACGATATGACCAATGCATTCAAATGCTATAGACGAGAAGTGATAGCCGGCATACAACCCTTTTTAGCCCATCATTTTAATTTAACAGTAGAGCTGCCTTTAAAAGCGATTATTCGAGGTTACAGCTATGCTGTTTTGCCTAACACCTGGACTAATCGTAAGCATGGTGTTTCTAAACTGAAAATTCGTGAAATGGGTAGTCGATATCTTTTTATTGTTTTGTACTGCTTGATAGAAAAATGGTTTTCAAGGGGTGATTATAAAATTTCCGCTTCTCGTTAATTTCATGAGTTAGGAAACTAAAAATAGACAGCCGCCGAAAATTCATCTGCGAAGGGTATAGCTTATAATTAAAGAGATCCTTTAATTTATTTGTGATTTGGTAAACATGGAACGCCCTCTAACAAGCATGAATCAAGAAGAGCTCATATCTTTCATTAAAAAAGCCCATCAACTACGAGAGAATAATCAGCTTGTAGAAGCTTTAGATATTGCCAAAATCTGTTTCAAAGAGGCGCCTCGTGAGCCTGAGGTACTGTTTTTATTAGGAGCGCTCCAGTTTGAAAATAAAGACTTTTTTCATGCAGAGAAATCATTAACCACGGCTATTGCTTTAAATCCAAATAAAGCAGAATATTTTTTATTTTTAGGAAATTTATTGCTCGTGCAAGGGCGAAATCTTGAGGCCGAAAAGGTATTAAGAAGAGCGATTGATCTTGATGCAACTTTATATATGGCTTATTACTATTTGGGTAAAGTTCTTTCAGCTCAAAATAAGCTATTTGAAGCTTTGGCCGTGTTTCAAAAAGGGGTAGCACAAAATCCTCAATTTTCTAAATTTCAATTCAATCTGGCGGCCGTTTATCATAAACTGGGGAAAAAGCAGGAAGCCATCAGCGCTTACCAAGAGTCTTTAAAGTTTGAACCAAATAATACAGCACTGCTCAGTAATTATGGCGCGATATTGAGTCAAGATAGACAATATCTAAAAGCAATCGGGGTATATGAAGCAGCGTTGAAGCTGGAGCCTAATCACATAGGGGCGATGTCTAATTTGGCGGGGACCTATATTGAACTCGGTGAATTGGATAAAGCAGAGAAATTACTGAGACAATCCTTAGCGATTGAACCCAACGCGCCTAGCTTGTGGCGAAATTTAACGCTTTGCGTGACATATGACACACTTTATCACCCTGACGTTTTAAAGATCCAACAGCTACTAGAAAAAGAAACTGTCCCAAGTTCATTAGCACATTATTATTTTGCATTAGGCAAAATCTATTTGAATTGTAAAGAATATGATAAATCTTTTGAATATTATGCTAAAGGTAATGCGCTTCGCGCTCGAGAAGCAAGTTTTAGAACAGAAGTTTTTAAAGCTCATATTAATTTAATTATGAATTTATTTGATGATGCCATTTACCGAAAATTCACCATCAAAAAGAAAAAATTACCTGAGCCGATTTTTATCATTGGCACATCTCGCTCTGGAAAAAGTTTATTGGAAGAGATTTTATCTCATCATCCTCATATTCATTCCGCAGGAGAGTTAGGATTTGCAGAAACCATTGCAAAATTACCCGCTGAGCAATTACCTCCAGGTAATTACCCTTTTTGGGCGAAGCAGATAACACCTGATCAAGCCAAAGCGATGAGAAGGGCTTACTTAAGACGCTTGTTGCAATATGCCTCTCCAACACATCAATATGTGATTGATACTTTGCCGGGTAACTTTATGTATCTTGGTGTGTTAGCCATGCTTTTTCCAGATGCTAAGTTTATCCATTGTAAAAGAGATCCATTAGACGCTTGTTTACTGATCCATTTTAAGTATTTTGTACAAGGTCATAGTTATACTAATGAGATTGCAAAATTAGGCAGTTATTATCAGCAATATACGCGTTTGATGAAACATTGGCACAGCGTTTTGCCAAAGCAAATTTTAGATGTGGATTATGAAGAGTTAGTCACAGATCCACAGAGAGTTGTCGCAAAAACCCTGCAATACCTGGATGTGGATGAGAAGTTATCCTTTAATTTTGCCAAGTTTAATAGAGATGAAATAGGTATTCATCATCAATTTGATAAACATTTAAACCCTTTAAAAACTGCGTTGGGTGAACCTTTTCTTATACATGAAGCTGTTGATGTCAAAGCGCTTTACCTGGCAGATTTAATCAACAGCGCCAAATATCATTTTATGCAAGGGGATTATCCGCAAGCAGAACGTTTAGCTTTGAGCTTATTGGAGGAGACACCTGAAAATGCTGCAGCGCTGTATTTAATGGGCTCCATTTATTTGAAGATGCAGTTTTTTCAAAAAGCGAGCCATTATTTTGAAAAGGCGCTGGAGATTTCTCCTAAAATGGTGCCAGCCTATATTGATTTGGCAGCGACATTGCAAGCTTTAGGCAGACACATTGAAGCCAATGCCAAACTTAGAATCGCAGACAAATTGTCTAAAGATTTAGCGCAAGGAAAGATTAACCTCTCGCAAGAGGTCTTGCAAAAATTGCACGATGCTTTTTCGCAAGAAGTAAAGGTTTTCAAGGTAAACGAAAATAAAATTTTGTTTAAAACACCTGCTTCGCCGCCATTTGCACCAGACTCTTATCTCACTAAATCATGGGATCGTTATTTTACTGATCTCAGTTTTGGCAGTTTTAGAGATACAGTGATCGATGGGAGTAAGGTATGGCGCATGCGGACCTGGCATTTTTTATTTAAAAATATGGCGCTTATTCACCAGATTTATAGTCAAGCCCAACATGAAATTCGTGTGCTAGATTTAGGCTGTTCAACAGGCTATCTCAGGCGATTTTTAGAAGGAAACTTTTCTTTAGAGGATAAAAAAACGATTTACTATTGGGGCGTTGATATTCGAGAGGATAATTTATTGCAAGCTGTGCAGGGGACAGAGGATTTAGAATCAGGCGCCAAAGGTCACTTTATTCCGTCTGCTTTCTTAGCACATGATTTTAAAGATCCTTTACCGTTTAAAGAAAATTATTTTGATTATATTGTCAATTTTGAAGCGATTAAATATCTTCCAGTTGCCCAAGGCCGAGTTTTCTTGAAAGAGATGCAGCGTGTGCTCAAAGATTCTGGTCGCTTATGTCTTTCTACCAGTTATTCTGTTGATAAACCAGGATTTATGGAAACAGTTCCATTTGAAGAAATTGAAAGGATGCTCCATGAAAGTGGTTTTGATATAGTGCAAACAAAAGGCTCCCAAGCAACATGGCATGCATTAACGAGATATCTTAAAAAGGAGCATATTCCTTTTGTTAATGAATTATTAAAAGTGCATCCGCCTGAAATGGTGGCAGCCATGATTACGCCTGTATATCCGCAATGCTCCAGTCAAGTCACCTTTTTGTGTAAAAAAAGCGTGCTCAATAAATCTTCTATCTCCAAAGCAGAGTGATGCAAGGTTAACGCTATGCGAAGACGACTTTGCTTAAGAGCAACAGAAGGTGGGCGAATCGCACCGACTAAAATGCCGTGTTCGGCTAAGTGTTGTTGTAAGCTTAAGGTAGATTTTGGATCGTTAATGATGATTGGAATAATGGGCGTGCAGGAGTTTCCTGTATTGAAACCAGCACTTTGCAATTGCTCTCTTAGCGTTGCTGCTCGGTTAAAAAGGGCTTTCACCTCTGCCTGAAGCCTTGACACCATTTCCCATGCGGCCTGCATCGCCGCTACTTGCATTAAAGAGGGAGCAGTCGAGTAAATAAACCCTTGACAGCGATTAATAAAATAACGTTTTAATGCTTTGCTGCAGGTGACATAAGCGCCACTGCCTCCTAAAGCCTTGCTAAACGTGCCCATCACAACATCAATTTCTTTTGCGAATTCACAAGTTAAACCATATCCTCTTGCGCCAAAAATCCCCGTTGCATGGGCTTCATCGACATAGAGTAGGGCATGATGGTCTTTACTCAATTGCAGTAACTTTTCTAAATCGGCGATATCGCCATCCATGCCAAACACCGATTCTGTTAAAATAAATTTTGGACAGGCGTGATGCTGGTATTTGGCCAGTAAGAAAGCGAGATGGTCATAATCAAGATGGCGATAACGTATTTGTTTTGCACCTGCTAATTGGCAACCGAGATGCATACTGGCATGATTTAAGCGATCAGAAAAAACTAAGGGCTTACTTCCCAATACTTTGCTATCAAGTAAAGCGCTAAGCAGAGAAACATTTGCTTGAAAGCCAGTAGCAAAGAGCAGGGCGCTTTCATGATTTTTATCTTGCGCAATCATGCTTTCAAAATCTTGCATGATCTTTTGTGGTAACACGAGGCGAGAAGCTTTACTCCCTACGCCATATTGCGCGGCGGCAAGTTGTGTTGCCTTTATAATTTGCGGATGATTACTTAACGCCAGATAATCATTGTTAGCAAAATCAACTTTAATATTCGTCATTTTAGGCAAATGCCGCAAGAGGTGCTTGTCTTTTAGTTTGGCGCAAAATTGAGAATAAGCTTTTTTAGCCATTTTTTTTGTCACAAACCAACCGGGTTTGTAAAATAAGTGGCCACGCTTTCTCCCACCCTTTATGATGCGTGACTTGCGGAAGTGTAAAAGTTTTAACACAAGCAGGATTATTCACCGCCTCGGCAAAGTGTTGAGCCATCCAAGGCGGAACAACGGGATCTTGTTTGCCGGCCCAGTGTTGTTGCGGCACTTTTTTAAGTTTTGCGGCAATAGCCATCGGATTCTCAGAGCCTTTTAAGGGGGTGGTACGGTGATATTCATTGAGTAATTTATGATCGAGATCGCCTGCAATAGTGATAAGTCCTTTCACATCGGTTCTTTTTGCGGCAATTAAAGCAGCAATTGATCCGCCTCCGGAATAACCGATGAGCACAAAGCTTTTATTTTGATATTTCGTTTTTAGCTGATCTAAAGTTTCATTAAGCGCATGCACAACTTCTGGCGCATAGCGGTGACTGGACCAATATTTTGCTTCACATTTGGTATCAAGTTGATGTGGGGTATACTGGCAAGGTCTCGCCAGGTAAACCACTAACGGATGCGGATCAGTTAAGGCGAGTTTGAGCGTGAGCGGATATTTGGGAGTGGGATTATCAGATAGTTTGTATTTATTTTTCCAACTATTCCCGTCGCCTTCTATATAAGCGTGGATGACACTTTCAGAATGATTTCTTCTTTGAAATTCGTAAGTACTGATAATAAAGCTATTATTAATAGGATAGCGTTGCTCTTGCCAACCTAAATCTTTTGCTTGATTTATAACTTTTTGGGATTGAGGTGGAATGGTGCTTTTGTTAAATGAATTGCAGCTTACTAGCAAAAAACTGCTAGCAGTCAAAAAGCAGAAAATAAGAACTTTGTTGTATTGAAATGCCATTTTTTTTGGCCAATAGTTTCATAAAGTGAGAAAGATACCATTTTTTTTAACAAAATGGTTAAGAATTTTTCGATGAAAGCTTTGGGTGAAGCCACACCAATGGTAGGATGAGATTAAGCGTCATGGAGAGATGTTAATGCAGGAATCAAAAATCATCGCTTACCATAAGTTGTTACCCAAATTATCTTTTTTTATACTGGCTAGCTTGTCTTTGCCTACGTTAGCAACTTTTCCTAATGTAGAATCCATGCTGGACAATTATCGAACAATTGCTCCTGTGGCTTCGCCAGAAATCAATGATCTGATTTTTGCACTAGATGCACTTTCTGGACAACAATTACAGGATTCCTTGCAAACGCTTACTCCCGTTGCGGATGGGTCGTTACGTGCTGCTTCTGATGGGCCGATGAATCAGATCCTCTATGTCATCAGTGATCACGTTTTGGCGGTGCAGCAAGAACGTTGTTCCTCAAATGGGATTTGGGGACAAATTCTGGGCGATAAAATTGATCAAGGGGATAGAGAAGACATTCCCGGGTATAAAGCTTATGTGCTGGGTGGCATTATTGGTCGAGATCAGAAAGTCTGCCCACAAATAACAGTTGGTTTAGCAGCTGGCTATGATTATGCAAAAGTAAATTCTTTTGGTCCTTCAGGAAGCTACTTACATATCGAACGTATTCAAGGATCAGTTTACGGGCGCTATGACTCGCTGAAGCGACCCATTTATGCGTTGGGCGTTCTAACGCTTGCGCGCGACCATTACAATAATCATCGTAAAATTTTAGTTCCGCCCTATAGTGGTATTGGTTTTTCTCGGACGGCTGAAGGTGAATTCGTGGCTTGGGAAACCCATGTCCATTTAGAAAATGGTTATGATTGGAAGAAATGTAACTTTCATTTTATACCCAAAATCATGCTCAGTTATTCCCATCTTAATCCGGAAAACTATATTGAGCATGATGCCTTTGGTTTAAACTTGAACGTAAAATACCAAAGTATGGACTTCTTAGATTTAGGTGCCGGCGCACAGCTAGAATATCGTAACTTATATCCACAAGCTTACGTCAACCCAGAAATACATGGTTTTGTTTTTTATGATTTCATAAGAGATAAGCAACTGGCATCCGCAAACATGTTAGGGGGTGGCTTTGCTTTTTTAAGTCAAGGGGTGACGCCGCCAGATCTGACTTATGAAGTGGGCGTAGGCATAGCTGTTCATAGTTATAAAAAGACGCTCGTGAAGATGCAATATGATTATGTCGCGCAAACAGATTATCACCGTAATCAAGTCTTTATTAAAGTGCGCCATGAGTGGGGTTAAAAGAGTGCAATGAATTTGAAAGATAAGTGGAATGCAAGAATGAAAAAAAATGGATTGTCTGGCAAAAAATTAACTCAAGCTGTATTAGCCTCTACGCTTATTGTTTCTCAGTGCAGCTATGCTGATAATTATTCAACGGTTGTGGGCGCTCAAGTCATGAGTGCTCAAACTGATGATCAAGTTACCGTGACGCCAACGGGGCAAATTAATACCAATGTTGCGCTTGCAAACGGTATTTTAATAGATGAAGATGCGGCCTCAGTGACCCTCCAGGCTAATAATACACTACCAGGCAGTAATGCTATCGTCACCACGGGTGCCGCACTCAACGGTATTTTAGTAGGTAATGGTACCGCAGGCGCTAGCGCAACGATTGTAACTGGCGCTAATGCCAATATTAGTAGTATGGCCGATGGTATCTTAATCAGTGATGATAGTGCGAATATTGATAATTCGGGAACCATAACAGGTACGCTCAGTGGTATTGAATCCTCTAATGCAGGAACCAATACAACGCTGACCAATGAAGCCACGGGATCAATAATTGGTACCAGCGCACCTGGTCTTTTAGTAGCGGGTCCTAATCTGACACTCAATAATTCAGGCGTGATTACTAGCGGTGTAGGATTTGATGCTTTTAGAATCAATGCCAGTACAAGTGCCGTTAACAATAATAGCGGTGGTAATATTTTTTCTACTGCAAATGGTATCAATGTCCAAGCTATTTCCGGTAATATTCAAAATAGTGGCACAATCACAACCAGTGGCGGTCCCGGGCTTGGTGCCATTCTAATCGGGAGTGTTTATAACGGGACTATCACCAATAATGCTGCCGCGATTATTCAAGCAACGGATACAACGGCTCCCGGTGGTAATGCGATATTAATCAAGGCGCCTTTTAGCCTCATTACGAATAGCGGAACGATTCAATCTGTTGCTGGGGATGCCATTGCAGTGACGGCAGCTTCTGCGGGCACCATTCAAAATAATAGTTTAATTCAAAGTAATACCGGTAATGCAATTTCTCTTGCGGGCAATATTACCGGAATTAACAATACCTTAAGCGGAACAATTACTTCGACTAATCCTTCCAAAGCTGTGATTGTTGTGACCCAACCTAATGTGACGCTCGCAAGTGGTATTATCAATAGCGGGATCATCAAGAACCAAACTGCAGGTGGCACGGCCATTGATTTGCAAACTGCTGGCGCGAATATTAACGTTCCATTAACGCAAAATGCAGGAACGATTACGGGTAATGTGTTACTAGACTCTGCTGGTGGCAATGCCTTTACCATGAATGGCGGCACGATTGCTGGCGCTGTCACTGCGGGTAATGTTGCTAATACGATTAATATCAATGCCGGTACCATTACCAATACGCTTACCCTAGGTAATGGGGGCGATACGCTTAATTTAACGGGTGGTTCATTGCAAGCGATTATGGGTGGCGCTGGCAATGATATCTTCAATTTTTCTGGTGCCACTTTTACTTCCTTAAATGGGGGAGCAGGCAATGATACGCTTAATATCAACGGCAGCTTGACGACAGCAGGTCCAATTACTTCTGTTGAAACCATTACGGTTAATAATGCCGGCACGGGATTTGTGGTTAATAATCCAATCATTGGACTAGATACGTTATTAAATTTAATGGCTGGTACTTCCACGGTTGTGAATGCGCCTGTTGCAGGATTAGGCGGCCTTCTCAATAATGGTATGCTGACTATTTCGAATAATCAGACGGTGGCACTCGCTGGTAATGCGGTCAATAACGGTACAGTTGAAGTCGGGGTAGGAGCGAAGTTAAGTGTCAATTCGTTCACGCAACCCGCTGGTGGTAATTATGCGGTAGAGATTCAAAATGGCAAAAATGGCATTATTGACGTTGGCGCTGGTGGGGCCAATTTAGCGGCTAAGAGTACGATTTCTCCAACGCTAATAGCGGGTCAATTTATACCAGCTGGAACAGCATTTGATATCGTGCAAGCATTTGGTAGCACTATCACCAGTAAGGCCACTGTTGTTCAGCCTAGCTCAGTCGTTTATAGTTTTACGCCACAATTAGTGGCTGGTAACACGATTTTAGAATTAGTCACTAAACGCAATACTTATACCTCTTTAGCGCCTAACCAACCTCTCTCCGGGGTAGCTGGTGCATTAGATGCTATTGTAGCGCAAGGACCAACCAATCCAGATATCATTAATTTGTTGGGTCAATTGGATTATTTGACCTCGCAGCAAGATCTGCAAACTGCTTTATCATCGCTCATCCCCTCGGTGAATTATGCCTTGATTATGGCAACAAGAGTGGGTTGGGATAATGCTTTCTCAACTATTCAGCGAAAAATAGAAGACATGCATGGGCTGCATTATTCTTGGCAAACGCAAGAGTCAGGATATAACTATGGTGATCCCTGCTCGGCGCGAGGGGGATGCCCTCCTTATCGAGAGCCTATTTACAATGGTTCATGTAAAGAGAATTGTTATCCTAATTTAGAGCCTCTGAATGTGAATCCCGATTTGCCGCCACCTATAGGAGGTTCAACCTGGGGAGCGGTGTATGGCTCAATCATTTATCAAAATGAACGTCTAGGATATGACGGCTATGATCTCAACGCGAGAGGATATGGCTTTGGAACAGATTATGATATTTCTGATTATGTAACAGTGGGTATAGCGTTCAACTCGACAAATGCAACTGCTAATCCAAAATCAACTGTGCAACAGCAAGAAAAAGTGAATAGTTACCAAGGCACATTCTATTGGCAATATGAACCGTTTGAATTTGCTTATATAGATGGCATGATTGGAGCAGCAAGTCATTCTTACAAGACTAGTCGGGCCATTAGCATAGGAGCTCTTAATGCGGCGGCGAGCGGTGCATTTAGAGGCTTTCAATATGGGACGCAATTTGATTTAGGTTATCTTGTTAGTAATGAAGGCTTTTTTGTTGTGCCTATAGCGCGTTTTAGATATACGCGCCTAGAGATAAACAGTTACACCGAAGAGGGGGCTGGTGGACTTGATCTGGCTGTGACAAGAGATGATTTGGATGAACTTGTGGGGGCCGTTGGATTAAGGCTTGCCTTCAAGAGAGATTTTGCAGATGCAACTTATGTGCCTGAAGCCTCGTTCCTACTTTCCTATGATTTTAGAGCTGATGGTCAAAATTTAGTCACCAACTTTGTTGGTCAAGGTCCTAGCTTTACAACAATTGGTATTCAGCCAGCGCGTACTGCTTATATTCTAGGATTAGGCGTGAATGTACACAGCTCAGATAGATTTATTTTCAAAGTTAAATGGGAAATTGAATCCAGAGATCAACTCTTAGGTAACACGGGATTGTTGCAACTGTGGTATAGATTTGATCAAGTTTAATATACCCTTCGCATCTGCTTTAGGTATAAAAGGCCTTTTGTCGGGTTTTGCTTGCGAATAGGTTGTAAAGCCGATAAAAGGAGGAAGCGAGAAGGTTATTTAGATTTGGGTGTATAGTCTCAGTTTTTATATTTAGTTTACATGATGACTTATTTTTTATATAATATTTTTTTCAGATAAGCAGGATTTCTAATCATGGTTAAAGTTGATGATGTTGACGACTTTAAGACCTTTGGACACAGCAAACCTCAGAAAGAAGAACCATTTCTTAAAGCGGTAACGGACTTAGCTAAATCCCAAGATTTTTATGGCAAGCAAAAAAGCAGCGTGTCTTGGCATCCGAAAGCAAAATTTAGTGATGAAGATGTCATTCAAATAGATGAGCTCAATCAACGTGTGACACATATGGTGAATAAACATCACCCACATCAAGGTGTTACTAAACGGCCCAAAACATCTAAAAAGTAATATTGTTGTCTTTATTCAGGGTTGCTTTTGCCATCGGTTTAGGGATTTGTGGCGTTTCACTTTTCTTTTTTTGTTCCCATCTAAAATAGAGATCTTTGGCTTGCATTACCCACAATGCCATGACCCATGGCAGTATTATTACCAACACCCCCTCTGCTACCCATTCTAGAATCATCGGATTAAGCGCGGTCTTTTTAAACAAAAGACCAAAAATGCCAGGTGATATCGCAATAAACCCTAAAAGAGCAAATCCATAGAACATCCAGAGAATGGTGCGCCCAAACGCCATTTTAGTGGATTGCTCAGCGGCTTCTACTGCTGAGTTCGCATCTTTGTCTTCAGAAAAAAGCAGGATCGGTGCAATGATTTTGGGGATAAGCGCCAGAAAGATCCCAAGACCTATGATGGCTTCTAGGATAGCAAAGACAATAATAGGAAGGGGAGAAAAGAAGTGACCGATTAAAAAATAACAGATTATCCCAACTGTTAGGACAATAAGCGGTAATAAAATCATCGAGATAAGACAACCGACAAGGCTTAAGAATTTGTTGAGACTGGTTTTGATGGCGCTTAGATAGGAAGGGGATTTTTGTTCTCCAATCTGTAAAATCAGCAGGACTATCATCGAGAAAAGAGGGAGTGCAAGCAGCACTATAAACATCATCAGCTGATGAAATCTTGCTTGATAAAGAGCGGGTATATAATTTTTTCCAAAAAGAAGCAGGTGATAGATTGCTATCATTAATAAGCTGAGAGGCAAGACCCTGATAAGGCTCAAACGATAAAGATGGCAGGTGTGTCGAATGAGCGCGTTATTATTTTGTGCTTCTTGTAAGGGAAAAATAGCCGTCATAAAAATGATCCATCTGAGAGATTCGTTACTTTAAGGATAGATTAATTCAGGAGAACTGCTTTACTATATACTCTTTCTACTTTGATTTTATACGTTGTTGCTGCGTTCGCTTCCCAGTCACGTACTAAGCGTACGCTCCTGGAGCTTTACTCACTTGCAGCCTAGTCTAAAATCAAAGTGGTTCGAGTATAGACAGGACAGCCTGCCCCTATTCTTATAATAAAGTTGTAAAACTAAATTGGTGCTTAAATGAATATTTTTAATCGAGAAACAATAGCAAGATTACTCATTACCTGTGGGGATCAACCCGGCATTATTGCCAAGGTTTCGACTTTTTTAAAAGAACATGGTGCGAATATCACAGATCTGGATCAACATTCTACCGATCCAGAAGGCGGGACTTTTTTTATGCGTTTAGAATTTCAAACACCTCATTTAGATATTTCAAGTAAAAAGCTGGAGCAAGCGTTTGCAACAGAGGTCGCACTCCCCTTTAAGATGGATTGGCAAATGCATTATGCGGCCAAGTTGAAAAAAATGGCGCTGTTGGTTTCAAAATACGATCATGCCTTTTTAGAAATTTTGTGGCGATGGTCAAGAAACGAGTTGCCCATTGAAATTCCCTTTATTATTTCCAATCACGCAGACTTAGAAAAAGCGGCTAAACATTTTGGTGTGCCTTTTTACCACGTACCAGTAACACCTCAAACCAAACGTGAAGCAGAAGAGAAAATTCTAAAAATTTGCGAAGGTAAAGTGGATGCCATTATTTTAGCGCGTTATATGCAAATTTTAACTGAAGAATTTATTGAGCATTATCCCAATAAAATTATTAATATACATCATTCCTTTTTACCTGCCTTTATTGGCGCCAACCCTTACCAGCAAGCGTATGATAGAGGCGTGAAATTAATTGGCGCAACCGCGCACTATGTAACCAAAGATCTTGATATGGGGCCCATTATTGCGCAGGATGTCGTCCGTGTGTCACATCGTTTGAGCGCAAACGATTTAAAAGAGCTAGGACAAAATGTCGAGAAGAGTGTATTAGCGCGTGCAGTCAAAGCGCATAGCGAAGATAGAATTATTGTCGATGGTAATAAGACGGTGGTGTTTGAATTACATTAAGGGCTTAAAAAGCCCTTACCACGGCTCTTGAATTAAATTTAAATTTTTAAATAATTTTTTTCTGCAATAAATACGCCATACCGAATTTTAGCGTTTTCAAATGCAAGCTGTAAGAGCCTTAATTTTTTAACTAAGATAATTCCTTTAATACCACCGAGCTTTAATAATTCAAAAAGAGAATAGGTTTTTAATTTTTCCATTCCAATATGCCAGCTTGGTTTGATATTTTCTGTCCAATCCTGAACCAATAGTATTTTAAAGTATTTTTCTAAAATATGAGAATAATAATCCATAGTAGGCATATAAGGAACAGAGAAGGTTTTACAAAGACTTAAATATTCTTTTGCTTTTTTGCCTTCATAAAATTCTTGATCAGAGCACCAGGTGGCTAGCATTAATTTCCCACCAGGTTTTAAAACACGGAATGCTTGCTGAATAAATTGTTCTTTGTCATAAAATTGCTCGCAACTTTCTAAAGACCACACTATATCAAACATATTATCGTCAAAGCTTTTAAGCGTATGCGCATCTTCTAATATGAATTTTACGTTTGAAGCAGCTGCTAGTCGCAAGTCATTATTGGCATATTCCAATTGCTTGGTACTCAAATTAATGCCAACAATATGAATGGGGTATTTTTGAGAGAGGTAGATTGCAGTTGCTCCCATTCCACAACCAACGTCTAAAAGAGTTTGATTTGGAGTAATATCAATAAGTTGTGTTAATTTTTCTAGGAGCCTGACAGGTGCATTGACCGTATTTACATCAAAAGAGTTATAATAGCCATGGTGAATGTGCGCACCCCAAACTTCTCTCCAACTTTGAGAGGTTATGTTCCAAAACGCAGCAGTTTTAATTAATGAATTGGAGTCGTATGGTATAACAGAGTGATTCGTATTAATTTTCATTATGATTTTTGCACCAAATAATAACTTGCCATCGAAACGCCCAACGCCATTTGATTTCAAAACCGAAAATATTTGCTAAATTTAAAATATTTTTAATATCATTTTTTTTATAAGCTCTTCTTACTGATAATGGTCCATCATGTTTGGTGATAGAGGAAAATTTGAATATGACACATAATATTTTAATTCCCAGATAAGCTAAAAAATGGCGATGTAAGTCATTAATGATAATTGCCAAATGGGTATTTTGACGTAAATATTTCAATAGTCGGATAAGATCTTCATCTTGGAGATGATGGCATAAATTATTTAATGTGACAATGTCAAAAGCACTCACTTGATCATCCAGCATGCTAATATCACTTGTTTGGTAATAAATATTAGGATATTGCACAGAAGCTAAACAAGCATAGTTA
The DNA here is from genome assembly GCA_963803015.1 of uncultured Gammaproteobacteria bacterium. Lineage (GTDB taxonomy): Bacteria > Pseudomonadota > Gammaproteobacteria > Berkiellales > Berkiellaceae > Berkiella. The sequence continues at coordinate 927,554 of CAWDKV010000003.1, forward strand.
ATGACATGCGGATTGCCATCTATACCTATTAATTTTAGATTCAGGGTTTTTGCATTGGCCCACCGCTGAATACTTCTTAGCGCATCCCCGCTGCCGCATCCTAAATCTGCGATAAGGAGTTTTTTGTTATAACATGAATATTTCCGATATATTTTTTTTATACCCTTGATAAGCGAACTGTTGAATCCTAACCAGGTGTTAATTTTCTCCATATCTTTAAGATTATCTATTAAAAGGGGATCGGAAAATTCCAAATTATCAATGATTTCTTTTTGAGTAGAGCGTATGTTAAACATCATGCAATGTTAATACCATGGATTCTAATGTTAAGCCAGGGCCAAAAGCACAACAAAATGTATTTTTATTGTTATCAGATTTTGTGATGTGCTCCCATAATCTTTTGAGTACAAAAATAATTGTCGCTGAAGACATATTGCCATATTTATTTAATACTTCGTAGGAAAATCGATTATCTTCTGGGCTAATGCCTAATGATCTCTCACAAGCTTCAAGGATTCTTTTGCTGCCTGGGTGGATAGCGAAATAATCAATATCTTTCAACACAAGTGATTGTCGTGATAATAAATTTGTGAAAAATTTTGCGATCCCATTTTCAATAAGTTGTGGTACGTAAGAGGATAATCTGATATCAAACCCTTGATCACCGATCTCCCATGTCATCTCATTTTGGCCTTCAGGGATAAGATCACAGTAAAAATCACGTAAAACAAATTGTTTTTTATTCGGATCAGCACTTTCAATCAATAAAGCGCCTGCACCATCTGCAAAGATTGTGCTTGATATAAGGTTGTCAATGGAGTTATTTTTTTGAAAATGAATGGTGCATAATTCAACACTAACTAACAATACTTTAGAATTTTTATCTGCTTTACAAATTGAATTAGCCATTTTAAGTCCATTAAAAACGCCATAACATCCCATAAAATTAATGGTTGTGCGTTGTATGGTTTTGGGCAGATCTAAATTCTGCATGATCTCAATGTCTAATCCTGGCGCAGACATGCCAGTGCAACTGATTGTAATCAAATGCGTGATTTTATTTTGATCAAAATGCTTTAAGGTAGAAAAGCAGTTTTGTATAGCAGATGCTGCAAGTAAAATGGCATTGTCTTTATACACGGCCATGCGTTTTTGTGTACTAGGATAATTAGCCGAGGCATCGTTTGGGAAAAAAGTAAAATTCCCGTTTAATTTTGTAAAATCGTCTAATACACTATAACGAGATGAAATGCCGGCTTCGCGGTACATCATCTTAAGCAAGCGGGTGTGAGCTTTATCCAATTGCAAACTCTTGGCCATCAGTTCAAATACATTTGTTTGCTCCTGATGATAAAGAGGGGTTGCATTTCCAATTGCAGAGATGGCAGCTTCCATGTTTTCTCCGAGCAGAATTTAAAAATCAACTAAAAGAGCGCATCAAGCCGTCAAATTCTCCTTTAATAAGACAGCTACCTTTGAACTACATTAACCACGGCTCTTGAATTAAAATCTGACACAGTTTATCTTCAAAATCTTTTAAAACAGCGCTATCTTTAGTTGCTTGGTTAATGACTATTACAAAAAGATAAGGCTTGCCGCTGTTTCCTGTGAGATATCCTGAGAGAGCAGAAGTGCCAATCGCACTACCTGTTTTCGCAACCACTCTTCCTGTTAGATCTTTTGTTTTTAAACGACCAGAAAGTGAGCCTGTCTTACCTGAGACACTCAAGGAGCCATAAAATACATTAAAAAGCGGATCGTGATACATCGCATAAAGCAGATCGGCGATAAGCATGGGAGTCACTAAATTGTAGCGAGATTGTCCAGAGCCATCACTCAAGCGCTGTTCGCTCAAATTTAGCTGAATGGTGTCTTTTAAGATATTTTTAATAGCGCGCGTGCCTGCTTGAAAAGAGCCTGAAGATTCGGTGGTAGCACCTAAGGTTTTGGTTAAACTCTCTGTGTAAAGATTATTAGAATCTGCTAGCACTTTGGAAAGCATCACTTCTAATGGGGGCGATTTATGCGAGGCAAGCAAGGTAACATCTTGAGGCGCTTTGGCAAAAACAATATTGCCTGCAAGTTCAATATGGAGTTGCCTTAAATAGGCATTGATTAAGCTCGCAGCTGCCAAACGTGGATTGTCGATAGCCATTTCTAAAGTAGTAGGCGTTTTCTCAAGTGGCCAACATCCATTTAAGGTGAATTCATTGTTTTCGATAGTGGGACGCAGGGTACAATGATTTTCTGCTTTTTCTGTCGTGACAGCAGTGACATTGCTGCTGAGTTTAAAGAGCCCTAAGGACTTATCTTTTTGCGTGATGGCAATCTTTTGGCCCAAATTTTTAGTTTCTTGAAAACTAAACCGGGCTTTATTTTCATTCAGCATAATGGCATGGACTGGTGCGGCGTAATACCAAGGTGTGGAATCTCTCGTCCAGCCGGGCGCGAACAGGATATTGTCAAAGGCCGTATCATCAATAATAAAATGACCTTTAATGGTCGATATTTTTTGGGTTTGTAAGTTTTGTAATAATTGATATAAATCTTGACTACTAAAAGAGGGATCGCCGCGAAAGCTTAAATAAATATTGTCGCCCTGGCCATAAAGAGACGTTTCAATTTGATAATCTTTGCCTAACTTTTTGAGTGCCGCTGCAGCGGTAAAGAGTTTAGTGTTGCTTGCCGGATAAAAATGCTCTTTGGCGCGACTTTCATAGAGGATTTTTCCACTTTGCAGATCTTGCACAACGAGTGCCACATTAGCAGAGGGCAGCTGATTTTTCAGAGCTTGCCATTGTTCTTCGAAGGAGGCTGCATTTAACTTAAAGGATAAACTAATGAATAAAAAAAAAGAAAAGAGGAGGTTTCGTTTCATTTTTAAGTTCTTAACAAAGAAGGTTTGAGGAGTGCGGATACCGCAGATTTTAGGCTTTTTTGAGTTATAAAATAGGTGAATATTGCCATCATCGATACATATAAGCTGGGGCCCATCAGCCATTGCTGTTGATGGCATAAAAATTGCGCCACCATGGGGGCAGATCCTGAAAAAATGGCGGCAGAGACGCTCCATCCAAAAGAAATACCGGTATAACGTAAATGCATGGGGAACTGATCGTAAACAAGTTTGACCATCGGGCCGCAGATGGCAGCATTCGTTATGCCAAAAAGAATCATGCCCAGTGCGATGAGCCATATATTACAACTGATGACCAAAAGAAAAAGACAAGGGCAAGCAAGTGCGGCGATAAGTAAACTTAATCTGTAGTGTTTTAAGGGATTACTTTTATCTGCCCAATAAGCCATACAAGGGATAAGGAGCATGGTAACAATTTCACCTAAAAGCGCATTCCCCGTTGCGATATGCAAAGGCAATTGGAGCTCGTGGTGCAAAAAGGTGACCATATAAATATTGCCGATATAAAAGTAAATACCGGTGAAAGCAGCAACTGCGCCTGTAAATAATAAGGATTTTTTGTGTTTTTTTAACACGGAGATTAAAGGTAAAGACTCTGATAATTTTCTTTGCGAAGAAGAAGGCACGGCTTCCATCACTTTGGTTCTCAGCCAAAAACCAACAAAACACGTTAAACCCCCTAGTAAAAAGGGGATGCGCCAAGCGAAAGACGGTGCTGCAGGCTGATTGACAAGCAACGCCGCAAGACACCCCACCACAACCCCTGCAGCAGCAGAAGCGGAGATCCAACTCCCCGCTAAGCAGGGGTATTTTTTTCCTGCTTGTTCAGTGAGAAAAATCCCTGCGCCCTGATATTCGCCACTCACTGCCATGCCCTGACACAATCGTAGAAATAATAAGAGGCAAGGGGCCATGAGACCAATTTGTTCGTAAGTAGGTAAACAGCCAATACTGAAAGTCGCACAACCCATTAAAGATAACGATAAGACTAAGGCGGATTTTCTGCCAAACTTATCGCCGATGTGGCCGAATACTATTGCGCCAATGGGGCGCATGATAAACCCAAGGGCAAAGATGCCAAAGGTTTGTAAGATCCCACTCAACGGCGAACTGGCAGGAAAAAAGAGTGTTGCTATCTTTACGGCAATATAGCCATAAAAGGTAAATTCTGCCCATTCGAGTAAGGTGCCTAGAGCTGTGATAGCGATGAGGGCTTTTCTATTTTCCATTTTTGCCTTTGACTAAGGTTTCTTTACTTAAAAATGCAAAAATAATGGCGCAAATCATACATATAGGTAGAGCGAGCGTGGCTTTCTGATATTCTTGTGCGGTAAAAGTGACTAAGCCATCGACAATATGGCTTCTGGCTTGCCACTCTAATAATTTGGCAAGTAGAGGCATCAGTAAAGCGCCCAACATGACCGATAGCATATTGGCAATAGCCATTGAGAATCCTGCTTGACCTTTTTCGTGTAATTCACCCGCTGCAGCATAGGAGGCTATCATGCCCGTATTAGTGAGCCCATAGAGAAATAAAGTGAGCATGAGTAAGGGGGTGGAAAGATCGGGCATATAAAAAATAATGGGTAGCAATATTAAACCAATGAGGGCTGAAAAAATCATGACGGGTTTTCGTCCGATGTGATCAGCAAGTGAGCCTGCCAAGGGGCCACCAATTGCCCAACCGATGAATAGCAGGGAAACAGCGGTGGAAGCGGTATTACCACTGATTTGGTGAATTTTAGATAAGAATTCTCGTCCCCAGAGTTCACCCATCACATCGGTGGGGGCATAAATAAAACCGGCATAGAGCGCATTAAACCAAGTGTAGCGGTTGAACAATACAGCGGAAAAGGAAATTTTTGTTTTGGGTTTGTTCTCAGTTGCGGTTGTGGGCGCGCCATTTTTAGGGCTGTTTTTAACCAAAAAGAAAATGAGAATAGATAAGACAAAGAAGATAGAGGCATAAATGAGGAACGTTTTTTGCCAACCAAAAGTAGCATTTAAATAAGGGACAAGAAGAGCACCTACTGCAGCACCTATCATGCCTAAGGCTTGTGTGATACCGACTAAAAAAGCTAAAAGTCTTTGCTCAAACCAAACAGTAATCAATTTCAATGCACCGATGAAAGCGGTAGCAGAGCAAAAACCCAGTAAAATCCGAGAAAGAATGGTCATATTAAAAGAGGAGGCATTTGCAAAAATGAAACAGCTCAAGCTACAAACTAAAACACCAATTGAAAGTAGAACGCGCGGCCCGAATTTATCAACCAAATAACCTACCGGCATCTGCATCGCGACATAAGGGAGATAAAAGGCAGCGCCTAAGATCCCAATGTCATATTTTGAGGTGTTAATAAAATAAGCTTGTAACTCATCAACGATTTGGCCGGGGGTGACGCGAACGACATAATGAGCAAAAAAGAAAAAAGCAGCTAACCCCCAAATGACCCAGGGCATATAAGATTTAGAAGGTTGTGATTTTATCATTATAAGTTATTCAACTAATATTTGGTTGCTAGACAAACCTCAATTATAAGTGAATCAGAAAACAAAGGGTATATCGGTCATTTTTTTTAAGTTATCGTGCTGGTTCAGACTTGGGAGCCCTGAATAGTCTAACCTTATATAATGTATTGTTAGAATTGAAAAAGAGAGGGTAAAAATATGGCCGTTTATAAAAATATCTTGCTAGCTGTCGATTTGCAACCTGCCCATGATGACGCCGCTATACAACGCGCTCTTGAATTGGCAAATGAAGATAAGGCAGCCCTTTTTATTGTTCATGCAGTAGAAGAAATCCACGCTTATGGTGCTACCCAAGGCTATGACATCATCATGAACCTGGAAGAAAAGTTAATCGATGAAGCGGGTAAATTATTAAATGAAGTATCGCGTAAAATGGGGATAGCAGCAGAACGACAAATCCTTGCCCGTGGAAAACCCACAGTTGTTATTTTAGAGCAAGCAAAAACGCTTAAAGCCGATCTGATTATAGTGGGCAGTTACGGTCGGCATGGCCTGAGCGCACTTTTAGGTTCCACAACGGATGGGATAATCCATAGTGCGCCTTGCGATGTATTAGCTGTTAAGGTAGAAGAGGGAAAGAAGTAAAACTAAGTGGGTGGTTAAATCGTTAATCTTGATGCTACCCACTGTTTCAAATCAGCTGTTTCATTTGGCGTAAAAACCAAGCCTAATTTGGTTCTTCGCCATAAAATATCTTCTGCAGTGCATGCCCATTCCTTTTCTATCAGATACTCTACTTCTTTTTCATAAAGGCCGTGGCCTAAATCTTGTCCAAGAGAGAGTAGAGAAGAAGTACCATTTAGAAAATGCCGAGCAAGTGAGGCATATTGTTCTTGATAGCGTTGGGCAAGCGGCTTGGGTAGCCAAGGGAAAAGCGTGGCAAGAGACGGCTCTTTTAAATCATTTCCGGGTAGAAGACTATTTGCAGTCCATGTGGGGCCAGCGTGTGGGAAAAAAAAGGCAATTTTGTTCATCACTTTCTCAGCCAACAAACGATGTGTCGTGAGCTTGCCGCCATATATATTGATAAGAGGGGCTAAATTGTTGCCGGGATTTTGTAATTCTATATAAAATCTGCGATTAACAGCGGCATTACTTTTTGCGGTCTCTTCTATTAAAGGACGTACACCAGACCAGCTCGAGATAATATCTTGTGGTGAGATTTCTTTTTTGAAATACTGATTGACAATATCACAGAGATAATTGATTTCATGGGCATCAATTTTGACGTCTTTGGGATTGCCTATAAAGTCTTCATCTGTCGTCCCAATCAAGGTATATTGATGTTGATAAGGCATTACAAACACCACACGTTTATCTTCATGTTGTAGTAAATAAGCTTTATCGTGAGCATAGAGTTTGGGTAAAACAATATGACTGCCTTTGACGAGTTTTAAGGGCTTGGTTGGTTTGAGATTGAGTGATTCTTGTAGCGTCTTAGTTAACCAGGGGCCTGTTGCATTGATGAGCACTTTCGCTCTGGTTTGAACTATTTTTTGTGTCATATTATTTTTTAAAGTGATCTGCCAGCTTCCTTTATGGCGAAAAGCTTCGACGCATTTGGTGCGAGGATAAATGTGAGCCCCTTTCTCTTGGGCTCTGAGTGCATTCAAAATAACAAGACGCGCATCATCGGTTTGGCAATCAGTATAAACAAATCCCTTTGTTAAAAATTCTTTTAAAGGATTATTTTCATCTTTGGGATTGAAAGTGATAGTCTTTGATTTTGCTAAAGGAGAATGACGTGTCAACCTGTCATATAAAAATAGCCCTAAACGAATAAGCCACTTCGAGCGATTTTTGGGACGACAAGGAATGATAAAAGGTAAAGGCCGAACCAGACTGGGTGCGCTTTTATGCAAAAGAGTTCTCTCGCGCAAAGATTCTTTAACCAGCGCAAAGTCATATTGCTCTAAGTAGCGCAAGCCGCCATGAATTAATTTACTGCTAGCAGAAGAAGTCCCATTTGCTAAATCATCTTGTTCGCAAAGAAGAATAGAAAGTCCTCGCCCAGCCGCATCGGCAGCGATAGCGACACCATTGATTCCTCCGCCTATGATGACTGAGATCATATTGATCTTTTATTTTCACTTGAGCCCTTACTACACGAGTCCATTCTTTTAGCTTAGCAGTACCTCATAGCGTGGGCCAGATGAATTTGTTAGAATAAGAACTTGTTTCTTAATTGAGAAGCTTCTTTTAGAATGAAGTATAGACTCGAATTAGCTTGGTTTAAGGATTTAAGATGATTGAATATTACGTCACCCCCAAACATCCGCATGCGCACTTATTTGAGATACGTTTGTGGATAAAAGAGCCCCACCCAGAAGGGCAAATCCTTTCCTTGCCTAATTGGAACCCTGGCAGTTATCTCATTAGAGACTACGCACGTCATATTGTGTCTATAGAGGCCTCTTCTGAAGAGAAATCGTCTTCTCCTTTAAAAATAACCAAAATAAATAGTAATAGCTGGCAATGTGAAAAGGTGAAGGGGCCTTTGGAGATAACCTATCAAGTATATGCGTGGGATCCCTCGGTGAGAGGGGCGCATTTAGATGCAAACCATGGCTTTTTTAATGGTTGTTGTCTTTTTTTGTGCGTTAAGGGTAAGGAAAAACAAAAAAGTCGCGTACTGTTATCTCCTCCCATGCTAGAAAGCCAAAATTGGCAAGTCGCTACCACTTTAATGCGTGAAGAGGCGCCTCCCCGCGGGTTTGGTTGGTATTATGCGCACTCCTATGAGGAGTTAATTGATCATCCAGTTGAAATGGGACACATTGCTTTTCATGTTTTTGAGGTGGGGCAAACCACGCATACACTTGCTATCTCAGGCCGGCATCAAACTTTGGTGCAACCCTTGTTGCAAGAGCTGGCGCAGATTTGCCTAGTCCATCAGGAATTGTTCAAAGAGCCACCTCCTTTTGAGGAGTACTTATTTTTATTACGACTAACCAAAGACGGGTATGGTGGTTTAGAGCATCGAAATTCATCTGCTTTAGTTGCTTCGCGGGATAGCGTTTCAGCACTGAGCATAAAAGAGAAGTCAACCGCCTATATCAATACATTGGGACTATTTAGTCACGAATATTTTCATGCTTGGAATATCAAACGGATCAAGCCCGCTTGTTTTATACCGTATGATTTAGATAATAAATCTTATACTTTTCAATTATGGGCTTTTGAAGGGATCACCTCTTATTACGATAATCTTGCTCTGAAACGGGCTAAAGTGATTAGCGTGGAGCAATATTTATCTGTTTTGTCTGAGTCTTTGACGCGATTGTTGCGTAATCCAGGAAGAATGAAGCAAACTGTCACCGAATCGAGTTTTGATGCTTGGACAAAATTTTATCAACCCAATGAGAACTCGCCTAATGCACTGGTAAGTTATTACACAAAAGGATCTTTTATTGCTTTGGCACTTGATTTGGCTTTGCGTCTAGAAACCAATCATACTTGTTCGCTTGATGAGGTGATGTTAAAACTTTGGCAAGAATATGGTAAACCAAATGTGGGTGTACCAGAAGGCAGAATAGAAGAGATCATTCAAGAGCTAGGGAGCGCTCGTCTCGCAGATTTATTACACCAAGCACTCTACGACAAAGCCGATTTACCTTTAGCCGAATTATTTGAGCCGTTTGGCCTTTCTCTTACGCTCAGAGCCGCTATATCCTCTGAAGATAAGGGAGGAAAACCCAGTGCTAAGGAAAAACTTGAAACCTTTTCTCGAGGGGTATTGGGTTGTCATTATATTAAGAAAATAGATCGCTTGGTGCTGACAAACATTTTGAATGACAGTGCTGCAGAAAAAGCGGGATTATGTTCTAATGATGAAATCATTGCGGTAGATAATTTAAAAGTAGACGCGAATAGCATAGACAGTAACATGCGTTTATGGGAAGTGGGCCAAAAAATGATGTTGCATGTTTTTAGAGCCGATGAGCTGATGCAAGTTAATGTTACGCTAGAAGCGCCTTTTCTTGATACCGCAGAAATTACACTGCAAAACAATATGACAAATACGCAAAAAGAAAACTTGCAACGTTGGTTAGATTAGATCACAAATGCAAATTATTTATCCCGATTTACCGATTGTCGAAAAGAAACAAGCCATCTTAGAGGCGCTTAAAGCGCATCAAGTCATTGTCGTGGCTGGGGAAACGGGATCAGGTAAAACGACGCAATTACCGAAAATTTGTTTAGAGGCAGGTTTTGGCAGCAATGGCTTAATTGGTCATACTCAACCAAGAAGAATTGCAGCAAGAACGGTTGCGATACGCATTGCTAGTGAGTTGCAAACAGAAGTGGGCAGTCTTGTTGGCTATAAAGTACGCTTTTCTGATAAAACCAATCCTAACAGTCTTATCAAAATCATGACAGATGGTATTTTATTGTCTGAAATGCAACATGATAAAATGCTCTCAAAATATGATTGTATTATTGTTGATGAAGCCCATGAACGCAGCTTAAATATTGATTTTTTACTGGGCTTTTTAAAAAGAATATTAAAGAAACGATCTGATCTTAAGGTCATTGTCACATCAGCAACCATCGATGTGGAGAAATTTTCACATTTTTTCGAGAACGCGCCCATTATTGAGATAGAGGGTAGGACCTTTCCTGTTGAAGTAAAGTATGTAGATCCAGAAAATGTGACCCCGGATACGGATCCTGTACTGCAAATTGTGGATGTTGTCAAAGAGATCTGTGTGAAAGGGCCGGGCGATATCTTAATTTTTCAAAGTGGAGAAAAAGAAATAAGAGACTTGATGCAAGTCTTGCAGGACAACATTAAAGAAGTGGAACTGCTTCCTTTATTCGCCAGATTAAGCGTGGGGGATCAACAACGAATATTCACCCCTGGCGCTAAGCGAAAAGTGATTGTGGCAACCAATGTTGCCGAAACGTCACTCACGGTGCCTAATGTACGTTTCGTCATCGATTCTGGGTTTGCCAGAATCAGCCGCTATCAATATCGCAGCAAACTACAAAGATTACCGATAGAGCCTATTTCCCAAGCCAGCGCAAATCAACGAAAAGGTCGGTGCGGCAGAGTAGGGCCTGGTATTTGTTATCGACTTTATACTGAAGAGGAATTTCTCACTCGTCCGCTTTATACCGAGCCTGAAATTCTCAGGACTAATTTAGCGGGTGTGATTTTAAAAATGTTGTCTTTAGGGATTGAACAGGTGACTTCTTTCCCTTTTATCGATCCCCCCGATAATCGCTATGTGAAAGATGGATTTACCCTGTTACAACGCCTGTCAGCAGTTAATCTTCACAATAAGATAACACCTTTAGGACGCACTTTAGCCAATATTCCAATAGAGCCCCGTTTAGGTAGAATTTTGTTGGCAGGAGATCAATATGGTGCTTTAAAAGAAATATTGGTAATTGTCAGTGCGTTAAGTATTGCTGATCCCAGAGAAAGACCGCTTGAATTTCAAGAAAAAGCAGATCTGAAGCACAGTCAATTTATGGATGAAAAGTCTGATTTTATGACTTTGGTTAATTTGTGGCATTTTGTCAGGGAACAAAGGAAAAAATTATCGCATCAAAAATTTAGAAAACTCTGTCGAGAGAATTTTCTTTCTTTTATTCGCATTTGCGAATGGTTTGATATTTATACGCAACTCCTTGAATCATGCAAAGAATTAGGACTTAAATTAAACCAAATTAGTGCAGATTACAGTTTGGTGCATAAGGCGCTTTTAACTGGTTGTATTGATAAAATTGGTTTAAAAGAAGAAAAAGCGAATTATCAAGGGGCGCGTAACTTAAAATTTGTTCTTCATCCTTCATCTCATTTGATGAAAAAGCCACCTTTGTGGGTAATGGCTTATGAAATTGTCCATACCTTTAAAGTCTATGCGAGAACCAATGCGCAAGTAGAGGTGGAATGGATAGAGGAAGTAGGCCAACCTCTTTTGAAAAAGCAGTTGTTTGAGCCTCATTTTGATAAAAAAAGAGCCCAGGTTGTGGCATTCGAGCGTGCAACCTTGTTTGGTCTTGAAATCAGCAAACGAAAAGTAAATTATGAGAAGCGCTTTCCTCGAGAGGCAAGAGAAATTTTTATTCAACAAGGGCTGGTGGAGGAAGAGCTGGATGTATCTTGCGAATTCTATGTTAAAAATAAAGAAACGCTACATTCTTTACAATTGCTAGAAGAGCGCTTTAGACATCGCTATCATTTGGTAAATGATCAATTAATCTATCGGTTTTATGATAAAAAAATCCCACCTGATGTTGCGTCAAAGACAGCACTTTTGCAATGGATAAAGGTTCAAGGGGAGGATAGCTTAATTTTTAGGCAAGAAGACGTGGCAGCTTTGGTGCTCTCTGAAGATATTTTGCAGAGTTTTCCCGAATATTTGATGCGCAACAACCAACGTCTTTATTTAGAGTATCATTATGATTTAAATAGTGTTGAAGATGGGGTCACCGTACTTGTGCCGGTGTCTTTATTGGGATTGGTGCAAGAAGATGATTTCTCGTGGCTTATTCCAGGATTACGTCATGAAAAAATTGCCGCTTATTTAAAAGCGCTCCCCAAAAGCTATCGTACCTTAATGATGCCCTTGAACGATTTTATACTGAGGGTAAAAGAACTTTTAAATCCGCAGCAAGGCACGTTTCAAACAGCACTATTGCAAGCGCTGCAGCAACTCTTAAAAATATCTTTTCCTATTACGATATGGGATAAAACACAATTCGCGCCTTATCTGCATTTTCATTATAAAGTGATAGATGAAAAAGGGACGCTTCTCGCGCAAGGAGAGGATATTCATTTACTCTATGAAACTTTAAAAAAACAACACCCCGATTTTTTTACTATCACGCATCCTTTGCAAGCAAAGGATAAGCTAAAGTGGGATTTTGGCGTTTTACCACTCTCGACTCTTGTCAGTAAAAATGCATTGAACCACACTTTATATCCTGCTTGTGTTGATAAACAAGAAACAGTTGCAGTTGAATTATTTGAGACCGAGGCTGCGGCACGAAAACAGCATCGGCGAGGTTTAACTAGATTATATTTATTGCAATTGAGTGAAAAGTGTAGGTTGGCGAAAAGAAATATTACCCCAATACAAAAGAAAGCGTTGACCAAACTTTATAGTGCATGGGGGTCGGTAGAAGAGTGTTTTGAAGAGATATTTTACAATTGTGCCTTCTCCTTGTTTGTAGATAAGCATGAAGAGGTGCGTTCATCTGCACAATTTGAGAGCCAACTCCAAAGAAAGGGGGCGGAATTTTTATTAACCACTAATAGAATGCTGGCATTAGTATTCGATATTTTGCAACAATATGCTGCCGTGCAGCAAAAGAGGCAAGTTCTAGAAAAACTGCCTGACACACGCTCTGCTTTATTAGATATAGAGAATCAGCTGCAAGCGTTATTGAGTAAACATTTCATCAAAGAGACGCCATTACAATGGTTAAGTCGTTACCCTCTTTATCTTAAAGCCATCATGAATCGACTAGAGGGGCTGCCACGTGCTGCGCCTCGCGACAAAACGCTGATGGCCGATATTCAAGTAGTCTCTCAAGCCTATCTAAGTAAGCTGCGAGCTAAACCAGATTATTTTGAAGACTCGGCTTCGGCTTTATTTGATTTTCGGTGGAAAATAGAAGAGCTTCGTCTTTCTTATTTTGCGCAAGGATTGCGTACTGTAGAACCTGTCTCTAAAATTAGATTACTTAAACTCTTGCAATAAATGTGAGAGGAAGCCAAGGAAGGGTTTTATGCATATTAAAAAAGTTAGAAAGATAATTCTAAGTTTATTATTATTTCTCCCTTCCTTATTCGTTTTTGCTAAGTCTAACTTGGATATACCCTCCAGCTTAGCCCCATGGCAAGGATGGGTTTTACATGGCGTAGAAGAAGAATTATGCCCTGTCTCTTATAACAATGCTGAACAACACTGGTGCGTTTGGCCAAGTAAATTGAGTTTAACGCTTGAACCAACGCATGGAAAATTTACACTCGAGGCGGCTCATTACAACAAAGGTTGGGTACCCCTACCAGGTGATGATGAAGTCTGGCCTGAAAAAGTCAAAGTCAATAATAAACCCAACCCTGTCGGGCTCTTTCAAGGGCGACCAGCCGTTTATTTAGAACCAGGCGACTATCATATCGAAGGGGAATGGCACTTCGATAAACTCCCAGATAATCTCACCATCCCACCGACCACGGGGATTGTTTCTTTAATTTTGGAAGGGAAAGAAATAGCGCAACCCGATAGAGATAAAATAGGCAAAATTTGGTTAAGAAAACCTATACAAGCTCAGACCGAAGCCGAGGCGTTCTCTTTCAAAGTCTTTAAGTTAATTGAGGATGAAATTCCGCTCATTGAAAATACACTTTTGCGCTTGACAGTTTCAGGACAACCCCGAGAAGTCAGTATTGGCCCTGTCTTAGATGCCAATACTTTACCAATGGCTGTGCGCAGTCCTTTGCCAGGCAAGCTTGAAGAAAATGGCATGTTGCGCCTGCAAATTAAACCTGGTACTTGGGATATTATGATTCAAAGTCGAAATGTGAAAAGACAAGATATTTTAAGTGTTTCAAAACATCAATCGCCTTGGCCCAATGAAGAAGTGTGGTCAGTCAAAATGAATCCTTCCCTTCGCTTAATTGATATAGAAGGCGCGCCAAGTCTTGATCCCCAACAAACCCAAATGCCACCCGAGTGGAAAAATTATCCAGCGTTTTTATTGCAAGAAGGCAAACAATTAAAACTGGTTGAAAAAAGAAGAGGGATTGAAACGCACCAAATTGAGCAATTGAATTTACAGCGCAATATGTGGCTCGATTTTTCTGGAAAAATGCTCACCATCAAAGATAATTTAACCGGGAATGTGCAAAATCATTGGCGCTTACAAGTTGATAAAAACACACATTTAGGACGAGTCAATATTGATGGTCAAGATAAACTTATCACCAAACTGAGCCCACAAGATCCAGATGGCGTCGAAATTAGACAAGGACAATTAAATTTAACGGCGGTAAGCCAAGTGTCTAAAGGCGTGAAGCTTTCGGCTGTAGGTTGGGATTTCGATGTGCAATCACTTTCTACTTTGCTTTATTTGCCTCCAGGTTGGAAGCTATTAGGAGCAAGAGGGGTGGATAAGGTAACTGATGCATGGCTTGAAGATTGGTCACTTTTAGATTTATTTTTGGTTTTTGTTATCGCAGCATCAGTGATGAAATTATGTGGGAAAAAGTGGGCGTGCATTGCGTTGGTAACCTTAGCGCTTATTTATCATGAGAAAGGGGCACCTTTGTATAGCTGGTTAAACATCATAGCGAGTATTGCTTTGTTAAATGTTATCCCAGATGGCACTTTTAAAAAGTGGATGCGTCGATATTATTATTTGAGTTTCGTGGTATTGATTGTTGTCTCTTTGCCTTTTTTAATTAAACAAGTGCGGGAAGCCATTTATCCTCAATTATCTGTTACTTATACTTACCCTCCTTTAATGGCGCAAGCAGGAGGAAGATTAGAGCAAGAAGTATCTAATGCGGCGATGGGCCCCAAATCAAGAGCGTTACTGGCGGTTCCTGCTCGGAAAATGGGAGCAGTTTTGGCGCAAGCTTCCCCTGTGGCCCACGCTCCGGTAATACCGCTAGAAGATTATGATCCCAATGCCAAAGTACAATCAGGTCCTGGCGTGCCAGATTGGCAATGGGAGCCACATCAATTAAATTGGAATGGTCCTGTGCTAAAAGATCAAATATTAAGTTTATGGATATTGCCAGCTAGCCTCGTTTCTATTCTTAAATTGCTACAAGTGGCTTTAGTCCTTTTGTTGATTTATGGCTTGAGCTCTTTTAGAACAAAACCGGAGAAAGAGCCAAACTCTTCTGCTTTAACGCAGAGTCGCGTGAGCAGCTTTTCTTGGCTTTGGTTCTTACCTTTTTTAGCATTACTATCAGGAACACCTCACTCTCTTTTTGCACAAGACAGTTTTCCTAATGACAAGTTGCTAGATGATCTAAGAGAGAGATTACTTGAGCCTCCTGGTTGTTTGCCTGATTGTGCCGAGATTTCTCGCATGCAAATTGATATAAAATTGAATCAATTAACGGTCAGGATGATGGCACAAGCTGTTACGGACACAGCCATTCCTTTGCCTAGCACGTTGGCGCAATGGATGCCGCAAACGGTGCTAGTCGATGGACAAGCGCAATCGAATTTGTTGTTTAGCGAAAATCAACAATTGATGCTCAAGTTGAGCCAAGGGGTGCATGAAGTCATTCTAACGGGTCCTATTGGCTTGCAAGATAAATTCGAAATATCTGTTCCTTTAGTCCCTAAAACGGTAGAAGCCACTACCGAGGGATGGAACGTCGAAGGTATTTTCCGTCAAAAGTTGCAGGGACAAAATGTTTATTTTTCTCGTTTAAAGCCGATGGATCAAAAAAACCAATTATTGCGTTTTGAGCCGGGTCGGATCCCTTCTTTTGTTCGTTTGCAACGCACGTTGCGACTTGGGCTTGATTGGGAAATGGTGAGTGAAGTGACAAGACTATCACCCAACCAAGGAGCCATTAATTTAACCATCCCTTTATTACCTGATGAAGCTATTTTATCTGATAAAGTGGAAGTGAAAGACGGAAACGCTTTTATTGTGTTAAATGGTGATGAACAAAGAACCCTTTGGAAATCAAAATTAAAAATAGTGCCTCAATTAAACTTAACAGCACTGGCGACCCCTAATGTCAAAGAAGTTTGGCAATTAGAAGCCGTGTCGCAATGGCATTGTGATTTTCATGGGATCCCTGTTATTCATCAACAAGATCCGCAAGGAAAGTGGTTACCGACATGGGAGCCTTGGCCTAATGAAAAAGTTTCAATTGATATCACACGACCCGAAGGAGTGGCTGGCGCTACGCTAACAATAGAAAACAGCCGCTTACAAGTTAGCCCAGGAAAAAGAGCGACTGAAAATACGCTGCGATATACTATGCGTGCTAATTTAGGGGGAACGCATAGCGTGGAGATCCCTTCGACTGCTGAAATAAAAGAAATATTAATTAATGGTGAGCGTCAGCCACTCAGTGCGGAGCAAGGTAAAATTACGTTACCGGTGAATCCCGGCATGCAAGACGTTGAAATAAGTTGGCGTGCTAAAGATGCCCTTCGCACTTTTTTTAAAACGCCGCGGGTGAAATTAAATGAAAAGAATACCAATAGTATTATTGATTTACAGATAAGCAAAGACAGATGGATTTTAGGACTAGGGGGACCTCTTTTTGGCCCTGCGGTTTTATTTTGGGGAATGCTTGTGGTGGTTGCCCTCCTGTCTTTTGGATTGGGCAAAAGCAAGTTGACGCCCCTAAATGTTATCCAGTGGTTCTTATTAGCAACGGGGTTATTAGTGGCGTCGCCTTGGGCTGTGGTTTGTGCGGTGGCTTGGTTTGTCGCGCTTGATCAGAGAAAGCATCTTATTCCTTCCGTGGACCTTTATACTTTTAGATTCATTCAAGTGGGATGTATTTTACTGACTATAGTTTTTGCAGTTAGTTTGTTTACAAGCATTTCTCACGGCTTACTGGGTGTCCCTAATATGCAATTAGGAGCCCCTAGCACGTCACTGATTGAATCTCATTTCGATTTGCCTTCGGTGTACCAATTGCAATGGTACCAAGATACCAATTCAGATCTTCTACCACGAGCTTGGGTCTTTTCTCTACCGTTATTAGTCTATCGACTTTTAATGTTAGTGTGGGCTTTGTGGCTTGCTTTGTCATTATTAAAGTGGATGCGCTGGGGTTGGGACTGTTTTGCTAGCCAAGGATTATGGCAGCAAAGTAACCCTATCAAGTAACAGCGTTACTTCACTTTCATATCATTTAGTCGACATTTCCATTTGCATATTGAAATGATGCAATCAGCGTTATAGTATGTCTTCCTGCCAAAGTTGATTTAAGTTAAGTTTAAAAGTTTTTTTTGTACTTGTTTCTATGGCAGGTACCTCTATCCGTTATGCATTCTAAGTGGGAGTGATTGTAGATGAGCAAAATGATAAAAAATAAACTAGCCTTGCTAGCTCTAGCGGGCTTAGGTGCCATTGCGTCCTCAGGATCTGCCATCGCTGGTATGATGGTTGACTCTAATGGTGGTTTGGAAGTCTTCGAATTAAATGATAAAAATTATTGGTTCAAAATCAGCGGTCGCTTATTTGTAGATCAAGCTTGGTTTGCAGAAGGAGAAGACGCGCCTTATGGTTTTCCAAGTGGCTCACAAATTCGCTCTGCATTAGTCACCTTTCGTGGTGGCGTCGGTGGTAACTGGGTTTATAAATTAGATATTAACTTGCAAGATGCACCAGGAAATCCCGGTCAATCAAAATTTGGCGAAGCATTCATTGGTTACAATCCTTGCCCACAATTATGGTTTGCAGTAGGTCAAGTGGGGATCCCATTTGGTTTAGAAGCTTGGACCAGTGGAAGCAATATTCCTTTTATGGAAATTTCTTTACCCTCAGAAGCTTTTTCACCTGAAAATGGCATAGGTCTGTATGCAGAATGGCATGGTAAAAATATCACTGCAGCAGGTGCCGTTTACCATCCTGGCGCAGGAAATGAAGAATATGGCGATATTATTGCTTCCCCACCTACCATAGGCGGAGTCTATGTGAATGGAGCAGGTCCTTTTGGTAGTAATCCCGGTAGTGATCCAGTTGGGGTTGCAGCGCGTTTTACTTTTGATCCTATTCACGATGAGCATACGGTCCTTCACTCCGGTATATCAGGTCGTTATGAAGATTTCCAAGATCATGCCAACTTCAATAATTTCTTTACTCGTACTGAAGTTCGTTCACGCCAATCTCCGACCATTTTCAGCAATATTCCGCCAAACTCTTCTAATGATCAAAATGTGTGGGGCGTTGAGTTAGCTGGCCGTTGGGGACCTTATATTCTGCAAGGCGAATACATGTGGGCTAACGTAAATAGAGATAGTTCATACCCACGTAATGATTTACGTAATCCAGGTGGAGATGTCCATTATCACGGTTATTATGTGATGGGATCTTGGGTTGTAACCGGAGAAACCAAAGGCTACGAATTTGATAGCGGTACCTTTACAAATGTTAAACCAAAATGCAGCAAGGGTGCATGGGAAGTCTTGGCGCGATATAGTTATTTAGATTTGCTAGATGCAAACTTCCCGCCTCCTCTTACCAGTATTGATTTTCCTGGGTCACTTTTTAGCACAGGCGTTGAGCCAAACGACATCGTTGGTGGCGTCCATAGTACAACACTCGGTGTTACATGGTGGGTTAATGAACACATTAGATTCATGGCTAACTATGTCTATATGGCCTTACCTTTAGATGATGTGAATGGTTTAGGTTTACGTGCTCAAGTTAACTGGTAAGATAGTTAACCTAAGAAAGCCCTGCACTGCAGGGCTTTTTTTTTAGGGGAAATAAGTTGGTACTTCTCTGGTGTGGGACTAAACTAATCATGTATACATTAACACGGGTAGATAAATGTTACGTCGCATACTTTCTTTGTTACTTGCTAGCGCAGTCAGCATCCAACTTGTGGGTTGCTCTACTACGCAAGGTACAAAAAAAGATCCCTACGAAAATTTAAATAGGGAAATCTTTGGATTTAACCAAACGCTAGACAAAGCACTTCTTCGACCTATTGCTTATGCTTATATGAGCTATTTGCCTCAACCGCTGCAAAGTGGTGTGAGTAATTTTTTTGATAACCTCCAAGAAATACCCACCGTTATTAACGATTTATTGCAAGGTAAAGTCGCTGATGCCGTGCATGATACAAGCCGCTTTGTTATCAATTCAACACTCGGTGTGATAGGAATTTTTGATCCCGCTTCTAGTTTAGGATTAGTTCGTCACAATCAAGATTTTGGACAGACGCTTTATCATTGGGGTTATAAAAATTCGGCCTTTATTATGTTACCCATTCTAGGACCAAGTACGGTTCGAGATGGGATTGGTTTAACCACAGACTTTTTAGCTTTTAGTATTTGGCCTTGGATAGAGTCTGATTGGGTTTACGCTTTCATGGCGCTTGATTTAATCAATACCAGATCAAAATATTTACGTCATGAAAAAATATTAGATGTCATCTCGATTGATGAATATTTGATGATACGGGATGCTTATTTACAACACAGAGAGTTTCGATTAACCGGCAAGAAGGATGGGATCGAAGACGAATCAGCATCTGCTATGGGCTCTAAAGTTTTAGACTCAAAAGATGAAACAATTGATGATAGTTTTTTTGAAGAAGAAAAAGTGGACGACAAGCACAAAAGTAAAGCAAGTGCTCCTGCGAAAGAGGCTACAGATTTGGACAAAAGTCAACCAATCAGTGATAAAGTGGAAAATGGTTCTAATTTAGAGAAAAAATCAAAAAGTGACAAAATTTCTGATGAGGGGAACATAGGAAAATGGACAACGCCAGCGCATCAAACATTAGAGGGTCAACATCCATGAAGCAACCTCCTGATAACGGCTCAAGTTATCCAGAAGAAGACAGTGAAGAACTGACTTTGCCAGGAGGAGAGGATTCTCATGCCAGTAGCCATGAAGATGTCCATTGGGAAATTCCACCCGCGCATCATGTTGCCCATGATCCGTTATTAGGCTGTTTAGTTATTTTAACCAGATTGGAACATAATCCTTTTTCACCAGAAACCCTTATTGCGAGCCTTCCCTTAGTAGACAATAAACTAACGCCGGATTTATTTGTTCGCGCTGCTGCCAGAGCCGGTTTATCAGCACAGATAGTGTCAAGAACGTTAGAGGATGTTTCGCAATTAGTCTTGCCGGCGGTGTTATTACTTAAAAATCGTCAAGCTTGTGTATTGGTATCCATCAATAAAGCAAAAAAGACGGCTAAAATTATTCAGCCAGAGTCAAGAGAAGGCGAGATTGAACTTCCTCTTTCTGATTTGGCAAAACAGTATTCCGGTTATGCTATTTTTGCTCGTCCGAGCTTTCGTTTTGATTTAAGAACAGAAGAAGGATTTAAAGAACGTCCTAAGTCATGGTTCTGGGGAGTGGTTTCTACAACTTGGAAATTATATTCTGAAATATTAGTGGCCTCATTCTTTATTAATATTTTTGCGATTGCTTCTTCTTTATTTGTGATGAACGTGTACGATCGCGTTGTGCCTAATAATGCGATTGATACCCTGACGGTTCTTTCAATTGGTGTCATGATAGTCTTTAGCTTTGATTTCTTAATGAAAATGTTAAGAGGCTATTTTATCGATATTGCTGCGAAAAAGACCGATGTTCTGTTGTCGTCCAATATTTTTGAGCAGATGATGGGAATACGGATGTCAGCAAGACCAGAATCAGTGGGTGGTTTTGCTAACAACATCCAGCAATTTGATTCCTTTAGAGATTTTTTTACTTCAACCACCATTAGTACCTTGATAGATTTACCTTTTGTTATATTTTTCATGGTGATTATCTACGCTATCGGTGGCTATGTAGTGATAGTTCCTCTTTTAGCTGTCCCTCTCGTGGTTTTTGCAGGGCTTATGATACAAAGACCTTTAAATCAAATCGTGAAAGAATCTTATCGTTATTCGGGCCAAAAACAGGCTATGTTAATTGAATCTTTGACGGGTGTAGAAACTATCAAAGGATTGTCTGCAGAAGGTCCGCTACAACGTAAATGGGAACACACCGTTGGCATGGCAGCAAAGCTTGGGACGAGAATCCGGGGTTTGTCACTCGCTGCCGTCAACTTTTCTGCTTTTACTCAGCAAGTAGCGGGGGTTTGTGTCGTTATTTTAGGGGTGCATAGAATTACAGACGGAGAGATGACCATGGGGGCGTTGATTGCCTGTACCATTTTAACAGGTCGTGCTCTTGCGCCTTTAGCCCAAGTCGCCGGTCTTTTAACCCGTTATCATCAATCGGTTGCTGCCTTACAATCTCTTGATAATGTCATGAAAATGCCAACCGATCGTTTAAGAGGGCGCACTCCCTTACATCGACCGGTGCTAAACGGAGACATTCAATTTAAAGAAGTGAGTTTTACTTACCCAAGACAAAGCGTTCCTGCTTTAGCGGGCGCTTCATTTAAAATCTCTCCCGGAGAGAAAGTGGGCGTTATCGGTAGAATTGGCTCTGGAAAAACGACAATTGAAAGATTAATTTTAGGATTATATCAAGCATCTGAAGGTACAGTATTGCTCGATGGCACAGAAATTAGCCAGCTCGATCCTGCTGCTGTGCGACGCAATATCGGTTATGTCCCACAAGATATTATTTTATTCTATGGTTCGGTCAAAGATAACATTACCTTTGGTGCGCCGTTTGCTGATGATATGTCTATTTTGCGGGCAGCAAAAATTTCCGGAGTAACCGAATTCATAGCTAAACATCCTCAAGGGTTTGATATGCCAGTAGGAGAGAGAGGTGAAAAACTCTCCGGCGGACAAAGACAAGCTATTGCGATTGCCAGAGCTTTAATCTTAGATCCCCCCATTTTGGTTTTAGATGAACCTACCAACATGATGGATAATCGCACGGAAGAAATATTTAAGAATGAACTGTTGAAGCAATCCAAAGATAAAACACTCATATTAGTCACTCATAAGGGATCGCTGCTTTCACTTGTCGACCGCCTCATTTTACTGGATGGCGGAAGAGTCATAGCAGATGGTCCAAGAGATTTAGTTCTTAAGGCTTTAGCCGAGGGGAAACTGCACTCCAATGCGTAACAAACTCATCTTTACCAAAAATAGCTTGCGTGATTTAGCTGAAAAAAAGAGAAAGCTGCGGCTGAAAGAAACCGACATTGAATTTATGTCGGATACCAGCGCTGCTATGTTGCAGGGGATCCCTCTGCGCTATCATCTCATTTTAATCTCAGCGACGCTTTTTTTACTGTTGGCTCTTATTTGGGCAAATTTTGCCACATTAGATGTTGTCACAGTGGGGCAAGGGAAAGTTATTCCTTCTCGCAATATGCAAACCGTTCAGAATTTAGAAGGCGGTATTGTGAAGGAAATTAAAGTGCAGGTGGGGCAAGTTGTTGAGCCTAACCAAGTACTCATGATTATTGATGACACGCGTTTCGTTTCCTCTATGAAAGAGGGAGAATCACAGATTTATGCTTTGAAAGCGAAAATCATTCGTTTAACTGCTGAAGCGCATCAAGAAGAAGTGAGTTTTCCTAAAGATTTAGAAGAGCAATACCCACAGTTTGTAAAATCTGAAATGAATTTACATGAATCAAGAAAGAAAGAGCTTGATGTCAAGTTAAATATTTTACAAGATGAGTTAGATCAACGTAAGCAAGAGCTGATGGGGATGGAAGGCAAGAAAGATCAAGTACAAAGAAGCTTGGATTTAGTGAGAAAAGAATTAAAGCTAACGCGACCTTTGGTGAAAGAGGGCGCAGTCTCTGAAGTAGAATTGCTGCGATTAGAAAGATCGGTCAATGATTTGGCTGGTGAGTTAGAGCAAGCTGAATTGTCTATTCCAAAATTAGCGGCCAATTTAAACGGCGCTAAAGCAAAAATGGATGAATTAAATATTTCCTTTAGAACACAAGCCTTAGCTGATCTCAATGATGCACGTGCGGAATATTCCAAATTAGTTGAAGGGAGTAAAGCGGCAGAAGACAGGGTAAAACGAACAATTGTGCGTTCACCGGTTCGCGGCACCGTCAACCAAGTCAAAGTAACAACAGCAGGTGGTATCGTCCAGCCTGGACAAGATTTGGTTACCATTGTTCCTTTAGATGATAAGTTATTAATCGAAGCGAATGTTAAACCTGCCGATATTGGTTTTTTACGTCCCGGTTTAAAAGCGAAAGTTAAAATTTCTGCATATGACTTCTCGATTTATGGCGGCTTAGATGCGGAAGTTGAACATATCAGTGCTGACACTATTACGGATGAAAAGGGAAATCCTTTTTATCAAATCCGAGTGCGTACGACTAAAAAGAATTACTTGCTTGATAAGCAAGGTAAAAAACTTTATATCATTCCTGGTATGAGTGCAACGGTCGATATTTTAACCGGACAAAAAACCGTGCTCGAATATTTACTCAAACCTATCATTAAAGCGAAAAGCAGTGCGATGCGAGAAAGGTAGGAGCACAGGTGAAGGATGAAATTTTTATGCCGCTTTGCAAAAAAAGCAGAATATGAAGAAATCTAACTTCAGCTTTTGAGAATTTGTCTTTCATGGTAATAGGTTCACTGGTATATTAGGATATTAACGGACAAACCAACTCAATTGAGTTGAGGATAATCTGAGTTATGGAAAGAGCGAACAAAGTCATGCCAAAAAAGAGTATTTTAAAATTTTTCTTGCCTTCTATTGCTTTGACTTTTGCGAGTCAAATATCCGCTTATACGATATATGATGCAGTCAGTAACACCCTGGCTACTTCTCCGGATTTTTTAATTCAAGTCAATGTCCGAGACAAAGTAGACAAAGAATTGCGTGGTGCTTATTCAGATTATTTGCCAATTTTAGATATGGGTGCTGGCTTTGGCGCACAAAGCAGTTTCAACATTACAACCGAAGGTCCAACAGGGCAATCAGGTCCTTTGTACCTGAAACGTAATGAATTCAATATGTCGATTTCGCAAATGTTATATGATGGTTTTGGTGTTTATTACAATGTTGAAGGTAATAAATCGCGCGTTAAGGCTGAATCATGGCGTGTGAATGGCTCTGCTCAAGATACCGGATTGAGCGCCATTGATGCTTTTTTAGAAGTGATCTTAAGAAGAGAGCTTGTAAGAGTCGCGCGGGAAAACCTTACGCAACATGAAAGAATTTTCGGTCAAATTCAAAAGCGCAGTGAAGGCGGGATTGGTCGAAAAGCAGATTTAGATCAGGCCGAAGCCCGTTTGGCTTTAGCGAGAACAAACTTAATGGCAGAAGAGGGTAATCTCAAAGACGCCGATACAGAATTTTTACGTAGAATTGGCATTTCAACGCCTGCTCAGCTCGAGAATCCCGAAGTGCCAGCTTTGCCTGCTTCACTAGAAGACGCAGTAGAATTTGGATTAAAATATCACCCTATTTTACGTGCCTCTATCGAGGACGTGAATGTCACCCGAGCAGAAAATAAAGGCGCAAAAGCGCCGTTCTCTCCGCGTATAGATTTAGAATTAGACTATGTTCATAGCCATAATATAGATGGCGCTAGAGGCCCTAGTGATAACAATCTGGCTGTGGTGCGGATGAGCTGGAATATGTTTCGTGGCGGCAAAGATTTATCTAGAGTGTGTGAGACAGCTTATCACATGCAAGAAGCCCAAGAAGTGTCAAACCGCGCGCAACGTCAAGTTGTAGAAAGCGTCAGGCTGGCTTGGAGTACCTACAATACAGCAAAAAGACAAATACCCTATTTCAAAGAACATGTTAACGCCAGTATTAGAACGCGTGATGCGTACGAAAAGCAATTTAGCATTGGTCAACGCACCTTATTAGACTTACTTGATGCGGAGAATGAGTTATATAGTGCGCGCTCCTCTTACTATACAGGGTTGCGTGATCAAACGTATGGCGCTTATAGAATCATCAATGCGATGGGAGCCTTAACAGATTACATGGGTGTCTACTTACCAAGACAAGCAGAACCTAGACCTACAGGTTTGATGGACGGTGCGTTTAGATTCTTCTCTAAACCAGATGACACCTTTGATAAGCCGGATTTAACAGCTTATTTACCGGGGATGAAAAAAGGGGCGTAAGCCCCTTTTCTTTTTATGAAGCAAATTTTCTTGCTCTTTCGTTTTGCTCTGTTAATCATGAGCCTGCTTATTGCATTGGGATTAAATGCCCAACCTGATGAATTTGCTCAGCGCCGTTTGACGGCTTGGCATACTTTGATCAAAGAGAATCAAAAAATAAAAGTGCCGCAAAAATTAGAAAATGTGAATGTTTTCTTTAACCAAATGGAATATCAGCCTGACAGCATAACTTGGAATAAGCAGGATTACTGGGCAACACCACGAGAATTTATTGTTGCAGGTCAAGGAGATTGCGAGGATTTTGCCATTGCAAAATTTGATACATTGCGACAACTAGGCGTTCCCGAGCAAAATTTACTCCTGTGTTATACCAAAATAAAATTACCTGATAAACCTAGTTATCAACCGCATATCTTACTTGCTTACTTAGTTGAGCCAGGAGAGGCACCATTACTTTTAGATAATTTCAATAAAGAGATTGTGCCTGCAGATAAAAGAGGCGATCTCAAATCGCTTTATTGCTTTAATCACCTAGGGTTCTGGCAGTTAAGTAAGCACGGCAAGGCGCGACATATTGGAAAGTCGACAGACATAAAACCATGGCAAGAGATGGAAAAAAGAAAGCAAAGCGAAGAAGCGGGGCAAGGTGAAAAGTTGCATGAAAGCGATTAATCACGTAGGGTTTCTGTTTTGGTAAATATGAAGTTATAAGTCATTTGACTTTATTTTTTTATTTTAAAAAGTGGTAACCAATCTAGTCATTATGCGATCAAGTTTTAAAGTCATATTACCTTGGATTATCTGCGGTCTAGCTGCGGCTTTTTATTGCTATGAATATTTACTACGCATCACCCCTGGCTTAATGGTCCCTGAGTTACAACGTGCTTTTAGTATCCATGGTCAGTACCTAGATGCGACGATGATCGGCTATTTAAGCGCTTTTTATTATTATGCTTATACACCTATGCAATTGCCGGTTGGTCTGATTATTGATAGGTATGGTCCACGCTGGATTTTGACTTTAGCGGTTCTCTGTTGCGCTGTCGGTGCTGCTATTTTCGCTGATACGACAATTTGGTGGGTCGCAGCAGCGGGGCGTTTTCTAATTGGTTTTGGTTCTGCCTTCGCCTTTGTCGGTGTGCTTAAACTCGCTTCTTCCTGGTTACCCCCCAATCGCTTTGCCTTGGTTTCTGGTTTGGCGACGACCCTGGGTATGATTGGCGCTATGATAGGTGGCGTGATACTCACTGAACTCATCATTGAAATTGGTTGGCGAGAGACCATCAACTATTCGAGCTATGTTGGTTTCATCCTTATCCCTATTATTTGGTTGATAGTGCGCGATGCGCCTAGCACGTCAATCAACCCTGATGTCGTGAAGCAAGAGCCGCCCTCTAGCTTTAAGCAGTTATGGAAAGATATCCGTTATTCTTTGCGCAATCGTCAAATTTGGCTAAACGGCGTGATTGGTGGCTTATTGATGACACCGACTATGGTCTTCCCTGAGTTATGGGGAAAACTTTATTTGCAAACAGTCAATAATATTAGTGAGCTTGAAGCCGCCAGCACAGTTAATGTGATTTTTCTAGGATGGGCCGTAGGTGGCCCTTTAGCTGGTTTAATTTCAGACAGAATGGGAAGAAGAAGATCTCCCATTATCTTTGGTAGTTTCATTGCCGCTATTTTGCTCCTGATTTTTCTTTATTACCCTGGTTTATCGATACTGCATAATAAAGTACTCCTCTTTTTATTAGGTGTATTTTCAAGCGTTCAGGTGATTTGCTTTGCAATAGGGCGAGAAAATTGTCCGCAAAGTCTTGCCGCTACAGCCGTTGCGGTGACAAATTTCTTAGTGGTGAGCTTCTCTGTTATGCAAATAGTAGTTGCTAAAATATTAGACTATACCTGGGATGGCATGGTGGTCGATTCCGCAAAAGTCTACAGTGCAAGCAGCTACCAAATCGCGATGTTAGTATTACCTGCAGCCTTAATTTTGGCTCTTATCCTTAGTTTCTTTTTGAAGGAGACTTTTTGTCGCCCCATGTCAATTACGCGAGAAATCTAATACTAGACAAAGGTTACTGATGAAACTAGGGGAATTATGAGTTCATCTTTATTTAGAAAAGAAGCACTTGACCACCATAAAGATAGACTTTACGGTGATGTCATCTTGCTGCAACCGCTTTCTATCACTGTCTTGGTTGGGATAGTCGTTTTTATCTGCGCTTTAATTTTAATCCTGTTATTTTGGGGAAGCTATGCTCGAAAAGAATCGGTGCATGGTTATTTAATCCCGGATAAAGGGATAGTCAAAATATATGCACCACAACAAAGTACTATTCAACAGGTCCACGTCAAAGAAGGCTCCGAAGTAAAGCGCGGACAAGTATTAATTACCATGCTATCGCAACGCTCCTTAGAAGGGGGCAGCGATATTGATGCCACCTTGTTGCATGAATTGGAAATGACAAAAAAGCAGCAAGAAGAGCGTATCGTAGGGGAAAAATCGCTTATTCAGTCTGAAACCCATCGGTTGCACGACAAAATAAAGAGCTTGGAAAAAGAGCTTAGCCAAATTGAATCTAGCATTACTACCCAAGAAAGTCGTGTAAAAATTTTAGAATCCAGGGTGGCTGGCGCTAAAAAATTACTAGAAAAGAAAAATATCTCAGAAATGGATTTCAATAAATTCTATGATGAATTATTAGTCCAACGGCAACAATATCAAGAATTATTAAGAGCAAAAGGCTCTACTCAAAGTGGGTTAGCACAAACGCGAAGTGAGCTCGACCAATTGCCGATTAATTCTAAAGCCCGCATTTCTGAAATTGAAAAT
Organism: uncultured Gammaproteobacteria bacterium; assembly: GCA_963803015.1. Lineage (GTDB taxonomy): Bacteria > Pseudomonadota > Gammaproteobacteria > Berkiellales > Berkiellaceae > Berkiella. Next base: position 955,557 of record CAWDKV010000003.1, read on the forward strand.
ACGATTTCAGAAATTAATCAACGCTATGCTGAAGTTCGAGGTAGAAGAACGGGGGAAGTCAGAGCTTCGGTCGATGGGACAATCACCGCCTTACAGGTGAATGAAGGGCAAACCCGAGGTCAAAATGAATTACTGTTAGAGATTGTACCCAAAGATGCTTTATTTCAAGTTGAGTTGTTTGTTCCTTCACGCGCTATCGGGTTTATTACCAAAAATCAAACAGTACGGGTGCGCTACGATGCTTTCCCTTATCAACGTTTTGGCATTTATGAAGGCAAAGTAGCCAGCATATCTAAACATATTTTAATACCACAAGAATTACCTGTGCCCATAGAGCTCAAAGAGCCCGTTTATCGTGTGATTGTTAATTTAAAGCAACAACATGTGAACGCTTATGGGAAGAGTTTTCCTTTGCAGGCGGGGATGTCTCTTGAAGCAGATATTATCTTAGAAAAGCAAACCTTGTGGAAATGGATATTTGATCCCTTATTTAGCTTGAAAGGGAGGTTTTAATGCAAAATCCATTAGAGTTGTTACAATTTTCGGGTAAACGGCGTTTACCGATTATTTTGCAGACAGAAGTTGCTGAGTGCGGATTAGCATGTTTGGCAATGGTCGCCAGTTTCCATGGCTATGAAATTGATTTAAATACGCTGCGTCGCGAATACCCTATCTCTCTGCGCGGGACAACCTTGCATGCTTTAATGCAAACCGCAGATAAAATGGAATTTTCTTGTCGTCCACTACGTCTTGAGCTCGATGAGTTAGATAAACTGAAAACGCCCACCATTTTGCATTGGGATCTCAACCACTTTGTTGTCCTAAAAAGTGTTTCTAAAAAATTTGTAGTGATTCATGATCCGGCGCAAGGCATGCGTAAACTGAGCATGAGTGAAGTGTCAAAGCATTTTACCGGTGTGGCTTTAGAGCTTATACCCACGGCTAAGTTCCAGCCTAAAAAAGAGGTTAGAAAAGTACCTTTATGGGCATTTTGGCAACGCATCGTTGGACTCAAAGCCGCTATGGTCCAAGTGTTTTTGCTATCCATCGCCTTGCAAATATTCTCTTTGCTCGGCCCCCTTTACATGCAGCTTGTGGTCGATGAAGTACTCTTAAGCTTTGATATGCACTTTTTAAAAGTGTTAGCCTTAGGGTTCTTATTATTGATGCTTATTGAAGTCGGGACATCGGCTTTGCGTTCCGTGCTTATTATGAGTTTGAGTAGCATGCTCAGCATCCAAATGGCAACCAACCTCTTTAGACACCTTATTCGTTTACCCTTACCTTATTTTGAAAAACGCCATATTGGCGATATTGTTTCAAGGTTTGGATCGCTTGGTCAGATTGAAAAGACATTTACCACTGGTATTGTGCAAGCGATTGTAGACGGCATGATGGCCATTGCAACCTTAATCATGTTATTCGTTTATGCCCCCATTTTAGCCTTCATCGTTTTGGGTGCTTTAGCGCTGTATTCCTTGATCCGATTCTTATGGTATAGACCTTTAAAAGCGGTGACGGAAGAAAACATCATCGCTGGTGCCAAAGAAAACACTAATTTTATGGAAACTATCCGAGCAAGCCAAAGTATCAAAATATTTGGCAAGGAAAGCCAACGCCAGATGTTATGGCAAAATCGCTATGCAGATAAGATAAACACAGGGATTAGAGCGGGTAAACTAAAGATAATTTTTTCCGCGATTAATGCGCTTTTATTTGGTGTTGAAAATATTTTAGTGGTGTATATTGCAGCAAAACTGGTGATGGCAACCTCGCTAACAGTGGGTATGCTTTTTGCCTTTATGTCTTATAAATCACAGTTTATTAGCAAAGCACTCGCTTTTATTGAAAACTTAATTGAATTAAAAATGTTAGGGCTGCATTTAGAGCGTTTAGGAGATATTGTTTTAGAAGATCAAGAAAAGCAAACAGGAACTTTGCTAGAAGTACCAGAAATTAAAGGCGCGATTACCCTGGAGAAAATTCATTATCGTTATGATGAACAAGAGCCTTGGATTTTAAAAGATATTAATCTTCTGATTAATCCGGGTGAGTCCATCGCTTTAGTTGGGCCTTCTGGTTGTGGCAAAACCACTTTGATGAAAATTATGATGGGCTTGTTTATGCCCAATGAAGGAAAAGTATTTATCGATGAAATGGAATTTTCACGGATAGGGGCGAGAAGCTTTAGAGAGCAAGTTGGTGCCGTGATGCAAAACGATCAACTGTTATCAGGCTCTATCAGTGAGAATATCAGTTTCTTTGATCCTCACTTTGATCAAACCTTGATTGAGCAATGTGCCCAGTTCGCGATGATTGCCCACGATATAGCCGCGATGCCAATGGGGTATAACACTTTAATAGGTGATATGGGAACGACGCTTTCTGGTGGTCAAAAACAGCGTCTATTACTCGCACGGGCATTTTATAGAAAGCCAAAAATTTTATTTCTAGATGAGGCAACCAGCCATTTAGATATCGCTCTAGAGCAGGCGGTCAATAACGCTATCAAGCAACTTTCTGTGACTAGAGTTATTATCGCCCACAGACCAGAAACGATTCGATCTGCAGATAGAATTTTTCTTTTTACCCCACAAGGTTTAATCGAGCAACCCAAACCTTAATGCTCTTTGGCTGAGTATTAATTTGCTGATATTCAGCCAGAGCCCAATACAAAAGCACTGCAAGCCCATCGTGAGTGGCACAGTTAGGGGTAGAGTTTGGATCAGAACATAGAGAAGACTGGCACCTGCAATGGTTAGGATGAGAGGTAATATAGTCTTGAGGCCTTTTAAAGAGAGGGTCTGTTTTTGACTGAGATAAAACCAACCGAGTGTAAACCCAATAAGACCGCCCAATCCCTGCCAAATACCCACTTTGCGCGCTTGTTCTGGGATGAAAAAAATCACGATAATAGCGAGTAAAGAGAATAGAAATCCTAAACGGTAAGGCTTGGTGTCAAAAAAGGGTTGTTTTTGTAAATAATAAGTGATTAAAAGCGAGAGTCCCCCAAAGCCCAGCGCTCCCACAATATCGATGGGATAATGATAAATACTATACACTAATCCATAACCATTTAAGCTTAAGATCAGTGTCACCACAGCAAAAACCCAAAGCTTGCGGTAAGCTAAAGCAAGACTTCCCCAAAATACCACCGCAGAGTGCATATGACCGCTGGGAAAGGCCCAGCCTTCCAAGGGTTGAGGTAATGGCACTTGGAAAAGGGATTTTAAAAAAACGTTATAAATAGTGGTAAACAATAATAGGAATAAGATGCGGCCATATATTTTTTCGTTAAGACAGATAAAGCCTACAAAGATAATGGCAATCATTAATGCGGGTTGATTAAAAAAAAGACCTATTTTTGCGATAATTTCTAACATAAATACTCTTTCCTCGCTTTAAATAGAAAATGAAGCCACTTTTAATCCTAAAAGAATAAGAAAGCCACTCAGACACTTTTCAATATAATATTGCAAAGAAAATAATTTTCTTCTGGTAATAGGATGGGATAAAAGCCATGCTAAGAGGGCAAACCAGAAAAAAGCGATAATGCTGAGCTCTAATCCATAGATGGTTTGGACAAAACGCGGCGTTTGCGGATCGATGACTTGGGTAAAAATACTTAAGTAACACAAACTGGCTTTTGGATTGAGCACATTCACCAAGAAGCCATTTCTCATTGCGCCGTGCGCTGAGAGTGCTTGCTGAGTCGCCGTGACATTTGGGTTAGTCTCTTTTTTCTTAGAAAAAATGCCCTTAGCACCGAGATAGATAAGATAAGCTGCGCCTAGATATTTTATAAGGGTAAACAGCATAACGGATTGGGTAATAATAAAACCAATGCCAATCACACAATAAGCGGCATGGATAAGGCAGCCCAGCGTTATCCCAAACGCAGTATAGATCCCAATTCTTTTGCCATATTGCAGGCTATTTTGGGTCACAATGGCAAAATCTGGCCCTGGGCTCATCGCGCCCAGCAATCCAATCAAGCCTAATGCTAAAAATTCATTTATATAACTCATAATCTACTTTAATTGTTTATCCCAGTTGCCAACTTACAAGTTAGGGATATAATTACATACTTTTATCATTTTCTAAATAATCTGCGAAGATTAAATGTTGTAGGTGCACCATGCTGTCAGGAAGTTCTTTTAGTTCTTACTTATCGCCATCCAATCTTTTGCAAAGAATAACACAAATTTTTCATCCCATACCCGTACAACAAAGATTTTGGCAAGCCATGGAAAGCGCTTCTCTCAGTGGAGTATTAGATTCACTTGCTAAGGGGGCCGATTTGCATGCACTCAATGAGCGAGGACAATCTGCCCTCTATGCTGCTGTGCATGGGGGAGATGGCAAGGTTAAAGAAAATATAGCGATTGCTCTGGTCGATAGAGGCGCAAAATTTACAGCAGAAGAAAATCAGATAAGCTTGTTATTTCATCTTCTTGATCAAGGCGCGTGGAAATTAGTAGAGGTTCTTTTAAAGAGAAGTGTAAATCTAGATCAAAGAGATGTCTCCAATCGAACGCTAATGCATCATGCCGCAAAAGATGGAGAGATAGAGAGGGTGAAACGGCTGATCGGATTAGGAGCAAGCGTGGATGTGCAAGATGAACAATATGCGACGCCTTTACATTTGGCAGCGCAAAAAGGTCATATAGATGTCGTGAGATCACTTCTGCGTGAAAAAGGTCGAATCAATGTCAATGCATTAGATGAATTTGGAAGAACCGCTTTGTGGCTAGCCGCTAATAATGGGCATAATGCTGTTGTTGAGATCTTGTTAGAGGCTGGGGCAGATCCGAATCTCGCAGATAAAAAAGGCCAAACACCTTTAGTGGTTGCACTTTATGACAATAAAACAAGAAAAGAGCCTGGTCGTTATCACGTGCAAGTCGCGAATACGTTGATACGAGGTGGGGCCAGCATTAAGCCATTAATAAATTGCATGCATCCATTCACACTTTTAGAAGATACCGTTGTCATGAATGCTTTAACCCTGACACGGGCCTTGGTTAGAAATGGGGTAAGCGTTCAGACGAAAGAGATGGGCTCAGGGATGACTTTATTACATAAAGTATTAAAAAGAAGACCTGCAGAAGTAGTTTCAAGTGAATTGATTGAACAATTGTTGCAATGTGGGTTTGAAGTAGATGTGGCTGATAATTTAGGAAATTCCCCCTTACATTATGCGACTAACACCCATGATGCTGCTTTGCTTCTATCCCGTGGTGCAATGTTAGAAGAAATGAATAAAGATCTTTGGTCGCCACTTTTTTGTGCTGCAAATCAAGGTAATTTAGATTTGGTGAAACTTTATCTAGAAAGAGGCGCTAATCCATACCATCTTGATGTGCGCCAGCAGTGTATTATTCAAGTGGCAAGAGGGAGTAGGAAATCAACACCCATTTCCGATTTTCTGAAAGATAAAATCCGGATTAAGCCAGATGTGATGTTAAAAATGTCGGGATTGTTGCAAAATATTATTATTCGAAGCAAAGAGGCTGCTGAGAGACAAGGTAAGAAATTGCTACTCATCTTGGGTGAAACCCATAATGACTATCGTGCATTTCAAGTAGAAAAGTTGATAGGTAAGCTGGCAAAAGATAGAGGAATATCAGATATGTTTATTGAACATACTGCGATTTCTGTCATGCTGGCAAAAGGGGATAACCATTCATTAAGATCTTATATGCCGTTTATGAAAGCTAAAAAGCAAGGTTTTAATTTAATGGGTGTGGATAATGATAGAACGGATTCGGTTTCTATGGATTGTTCAGCAGCAGGGTTAAAAAAGCGTAATTTGCGAATAAGAAAAGATATAGAAAAATACGTACGTCATGCCATCTTAATTACAGGATCGGCACATATGCATGGACTCATGTCTGTCCCTGAAACTCAAATCGATAGAAATAGCTTCTTTATTGTGCCATTGTGCTTGAGCTTTCAGGAGGATATGGCATCCGAACATTCAGCAGATATACATTTTTTACGCCCACGTCACAACGTGATTCAAATTACAGAAAAAGGCTTCGATCCAGAACAAGCCAAAACCGTGATTAAAAAGTGGAACGGTTCTGATTTAGATTTGCCGCAACAAAACAATCTGCCGACGTATTCTAAGAATTCGCGATTGAGAAGAGTGCACTAAAGTATAAAGTGCATATACATGCTATGCTCATTCTCTTTAACAGTCCATTTGTCTCTAGATATTTGCTATTTAACTTATATCTTGCTAGTTTCTTCTTTGCATCCTATTCATTCTTGTTTGAGGCATTTATGCAAGCAGCACAACCGCAGATTCATTGGTTAAATAGATTATTAAATCATCTTTTTGGTCCTCGATTTAAGAGTGAGTATTTTGAAGAACAAATATTCGCGAGCCCCGAAGAGAGCACAGGAAATGATAGACTAGCAGACGATAGTATGAGCTATCATGACATTGGCGCAGATTTGGGTTCAGAGTTTTTAGAAAACCCTGGAACAGTATTTTGGCTGGTCGACGGTGCTTATCGACGAATTGAGAAACTCTGTTGCGGTATAACAGAACTAGTTTCTACTAAGTCTTCATTAGGAAACAAGCTTTAAGCACAAGATTTTTTATTTTATCTGTTCAATACGCTACTTCTTTTTTCATAATTTATTTTATCACTTTGTTGTGAGGATTTTTGGGCGAAAAACTTCTGGTTTCACTTTGCTTGCTTCAGTGTTGACTATGGGGCGATTGACGACACTCAATGTATGATTTTCGAGTGAAAAAACAAGTGTTCTTGGTGTTAGATTTAAAAAATGGTCAGTCACTTCTTCTTTGGGTAATCCTACCATGCCTTGTTGAACAATAGGGTGCCTCAGCACTCTTATGTGTCTATATCTTCTTTCAAATTTGCTTAAATATCCTTTTTGTTGGAGTCTTTCAATGAGTTGAGGAATTCTTTCCTGAGATAATCCAGTTTCTTTCATGAGAGCATCTCGAGTCAAAATTTCGTTTCTCTTTAGAATACTGACGATGACATTGAATAAGAGGTGTTCTTCTGTTGTGAGAAGCTGCGTTAATGCTGGCTTTTGTGTAGCCTCAGATGAGAGGCTTGCCAAATTTCCTCTTTCAACAGAGACAGGTTGCAATTGAAGAGGAGATAGCTTTTGTATACGACTTACACAGAACTCATCATTTTGGCAGCGAAGATATAATTTAAGTGCTTCTTTATTTTTACCTTGTTTCTCAAGAAGTAATGCAGTTCGAATGGTCTGAAAGAGAGGATTGGTAGGCTCTCTTTGAATTTGAACATTTATCAATTTTAAGCATAATTCAAGATGATTACCTTCTAGCATGTCAATTTCCTAGTTTAAGTATTAGTACAAGTTTAAAATCAGAATAATATCGCTTAATGCCTGGTGTTAGCAATGCGCATTCTGGCCTTTAAAGGCGTCTTATACCTTTTGGTCTTGAAATATAGAGGGCTCTAAGGCTGAATTCTAAATCATCACTTACATTTACTGAACCGGCATTCTTGCCTTGTGGTAACTGTTTTGATTCTATAGCAGTACGCAATTTCGTCGAGATCTCACGGGCTAAAATACCATGAAGAGAAGTCTTCGTTTGCAAAGAAAGCGCTTTGTCAAAAAGAGTAGGATTTTGCATAAAAGCATAGTTTAATTGTTCAAGATAGACTTTTGCCGATCGGCTTGATTTTTGGAGATGGGAGAATTGTGATTGTAAGACATCCATTGGGTCGCTAATTGATCGGTGATAAGCTTGTTCCGTCTTAGCTATTACTCTAAAGTCCTCCAGCGACATACTAGAATGCTGTGGTGCTGTCACAGTATCAGGATGGATAAACAATATACGCACAGTGTTATCTGCTAAGCCAAATATCTGGATGGAACAATGAAGAGATAAATAATCTTGTAAATGCAGACTTTCAGGTTTTGCCGCATGACGATAAAGGTGTGCTTTAACCAATCTGATTTCTTCATGGGAGATAAGGTTGGGTGAAAAATGGTGTAGTATCGTTGGCTGGCTTGAAAATAGCTCATGATCTGTTTCTTCTAAACGCGATGCATGGTCAGTGATAGCTTCTACTATGCCTTGATGCAATTTGAGTAAGGAGGTTTGACACTTTTTAACCCAAAGCGGCAGCCAATCTAAGTTTTTTGCTTGTGGAGTAGTTAAAAATGTTTGTTTTTTACCTGTGTTTTTCTCAAAATCCGCTGTGGCGTCAGAAAGTTGGGCATAAAACTGCGCTTGATTGGGAGAGAGGATATCATTCTCAATCACTTGCTGAAAATCTTGGTAAAGCGAAGCATATTGGTGTTGAATTTGCGATAATTCATATTTTTCTAAGTAATTTAAGGGAGCGAGTTTCTCTTTGAGCGCCTTTATCTGTGATAATAAGCTCTCCAGTTTTTCTAAAGTGCGCACAGCGCTAACATTCTCGTGCAAAGTTTTATCATAAAGAAATTTAACTTGAGATTCTTGACTAATGCTCTCTAAACGGCCAAGCAGATCCGTTGCCATACTATGTTTATTTTTTAACCATTTCTCAAAAAATATCATGAGTGCAGATTTGAATAAACTATCTTCAAAAGGACCAAATTCTGCTTGCAGCCTCTCGATAAAATCAGTCGCATTTTTTTCTGAGAGAAGCGCATTGAAAAAATCGGTGAAGGCAGCGTTTTCTTGATCTGCTTCGTCGTTTGCCACTTGATAGTAATATGCGTAAATAACTTGCATTTGAGTGGAAGGAGCGAGATCTTTAAAGCGAGCGATAACAAACGCATCAAATCGCTGCAGAAAATCATCAAGAATAGAGTGCAGTGATTCTCTTATTCTGCGAAGCATTAAGTTGTAATTAAACATACAGGCTATACGGTTAATCACACCTGGTCCACAAGAGATCCTGTCGACAACATCGATTGGTTCAGGCAAATCAAATTGCGTTTTATTGTTGCCCCGTCGAATATCGGCAAGCATTCTAATGACTTCGCTTTTTTCCCACTCAATCACTACTGTTTTATCAAGCCCTGGCTCTGTTTCAATATTGGGATCAGTTGCTGCAAGCCAGAACAAGCTTAGCATTTTTCTAGCATGAAATCTTTTGTCTGCACCATAAACTTCTGGAGCATTCACTAATAGGTAATTAGGATGTTCACCTTCAGGCGCCGCATCAAGCAATGCTCTGAGCGCAGTTTTATAAAGCCTTATTTCTGATGAGTCATTTGCATCGAAAAAGCGATTTTCTGCTGTGATATTATTTTTACTCAGTTTATCTAAAAGATAGGCAATTATTTCATTAATGATTGCATCATTCCCTCTTTCTTCACATAAAGGGCCATATTTTTTTTCGAGTGTTTCAAAAAGGACAACACTTTTCTTGATTTCATTTAGATCCATCGCACTTTCTTTATTTTTACCCAAATAAGCGAAGTAGAAGGTGTTTCTGAGCTCTTTAATCTCATGGATAAGTGTCTGTGGTGTTTGTGTTTGCACTTTTTGTGAATAGCGGATGAATAGTTCAGTGACGGTAAGTAAAAGATCAGAGGGCTCTTGTTGGTTAAAAGCAGTGAGCATTAGAGAGTACCTACATCAAACTAAAACAGTCTTAGCAGGTTACCTTAATAACCGACGAAAGTAAATGATAAGCAGATAAAAATACCTAAATGAGATACTCTTTCCATTTTGTTTTTACCCTTAAGGGTAAAAACAAACTCGTTTGAGTATAGGGCACCTATTGGGGTGTTTGTTTTTTATCTTTTGTAGAGTCTACCACCAAAGCTGGAGCTGTATCTGGCTCCTTATTTTGATTTCCTGCTGCCTCTCTTTGCTTTTCAAGATTAAGTTGCACAGTCATTGGAGCATGTCGCTCTTGTGCACTTTTGTGGGCTGAAGCTAAAGTTGTTGAGGTGTCATTCTCAGATTTTCTTTCGGAAACATTTAAGTTTTTAAAGGCTGCTTCTAGTGTTGCTTCTAGTGTTGCGGGTGTAACAGGTTGAGGTGCAACATTTGAATAAGGAGTGGAGGCCCCTGAACCGACTGGGGTTCCTGCATATTCAATTTCTTGCAAAATTTCTGGTCTTTCTATTTGCAACCTATCACAAGCAACTCCCAGATACGCTTTTGGCTCAGGATTAGCCCATCTTCTTTCTACTGGAATAAGATTATCTCTTGGCAAAACAACAAGCGGGGGTTTCCCTGTTTTTCTTTGGTAATTATTTGGACTCTCTGCATTCAAATTCTCTATATTTCTTGAAGAATCCTCCATTAAAAAAGTGCGTTCTGGTGGTGTGTTAAAATGTAGCATAGCATCTTTGATATGCTCTTGTTTGCAAATTGGATCACCAGAATCCCCGTTTAACAAAACAGGCGGCCGACCTTCTAACTTCACCAAAGATCCATCAGCTCTCATATTAAACAGGCTTTCTTTTATTTGTTCTTCATTCATTTGCGGAGTAAGTACAGTTTTTAAATCATTCAATATTTTTTCAGCTGAATCCCCCGTTCTTATTACGTTATAAACAGCTTCTTTTATAGCTACAGGATTTTCAAATTCAAATTGGGCAAGCATTTTATCAATGGTGTTGCTCATAGGGAAACCGGCACGAATATATATTTTGTCATTTATTTCTTGCGCGGACATTTCTGGGGCGAGAAGTCGATTGAGAGCTGCTTTGATAACTTCTGGATAATTTGAAAAAGTAGTAATGGCCAGATTATGTTCTTTTAGATGCGCTAAGAGAAATTGCTTTAAGTGCGCTTCGTTCTTAAAGCCACCTCGTTGTGTTAACAAGATATCAAGCGGCAATTGTCCTTTTTGATTTGCGGGTAATCTCTCATCTGTAAGGACATTTACCCCTTGGCCTGCTTTTATATCCAATCCTGGCGTAGCATCTGGTCTTGTAGGGTCAATGGGACTACCTAAAAAATTGTGCCAATGCGTATTGGTTGCAGTTTCGTCCCAATCTAGACACAATAATTTTTTATTTGATTCAACAGCTTGGCGTAACATAATCATTTTCCTCATCTTTTAATCTTATCTATTAAGACAATAAATGAAAGAATTTTGTTGCAGGAATTTTAGAGGATCTACACTAAAAGTGAAAGCTTTATTTTAGGCGGAGTGTTAAAGAGAGCAGAATGGGATTTCCCGTCTCTAACGCATGGCCAGAGCTACTTTTGTTCCAGCTTTTACTTCACTGACGATTTCTTTTATCTTGGATGAGATTAAGACCGATCTTTGTAGATCAACGACACTGTCGCTCTCAATCTTACTTCGCAAGTCCTCATCATTCAGACATTTTTCAGCGATGGCGACGTTGGAGATGGCAAGACTCGTTAAATTTCGTCCACTGAATCTGCCTAGCAATTCTGGATTAGCAAAAATCTGTAATGCAATCGATGGATGGTTAGCAGCCAGATCATTTAATTGATCTCCATTAAGCCAATTTTCAGCAATAATCTTTCTGGCCACCACAACATGCTGCTGACCGAGGATATGAATATTGCGAAGCTGGCTTTTTAATGCATCATCAACAAGGAACTGGTTGGCTATTTCTACGTGATATTTACAAAAATGAGCCAGTACATCTCCCTGCAGTTTATTTCTCAATAGAGGATTAGCAAGGATCTGTTTCGCAATTTCAACATGATTCATACTCATAATAATCAAATCAGATGCTTCATTAAGGATGACGGGATTAGATAAAATAAAATCTAGCTTCCTTTGGGCAATAACAGCATCATATTGACTAACCTTAGCGTGATCTTTCGCATAGATGCATTGATCTGCCAGCTCACTACGGAGTTCTGGATGCACAGCAAAGCAGAATCTATCTTCTATATTAAGCTTATATTTTAGATCTGTATTTAGGATTTTTCTTGCAATCTCAACATGATATTCACCGAGTGCGATTAGTTCTTTTCTTGGAAGAGGTATTTTCAGGATTAATTCGGCTATTTCTAAATGGATTTTACCAAGCTCAGGCATATCATGCGCTCTGAGCCGACTTCGCAACACAGGCGTGTTCAGAATTTTTTTCGCGAGCTCGATATCATTTTGACCCAAGAAAGCGATAGCATCTCCGCGCATAGTTTTGAATATGGTTTCATCTCCCAGAATTTCTTTTGCGAGATCTGGATTACGAGATCCCAGAAATGCAAAATCCCATCCCCATGTTTTGAGTGTATCCAGTATCGTTGGATCAGCCATCATTTTCTGCGCTACTGTAGGGTGCATGCCTGCTAGGGTGAGACGCTCACCATGTCCCATATGATTCCATAAGGTCTCATCATTTAAAATGAAAAGAGCGGCTTCTGGTGTCTGGTAAGATTGAGAAAATGCGAAAAGGGTTTTTTTGCGCCCGATAACGGGATTTTTCTTAAATTCTGGTGTATTCAGCTCTTTGCAAACAGAGTGGACTGTATTTTTTCCAAAGAAACGATACGCAGGTAAAAAACAAGCAACCAGGCGGAGGTGATCCCCGAGGATGATTCGTGGTTGTTGAACGGCTGGCGCTTCTTCAGGGGCGAGAAGCACTACTTCGCTTGAAGGGGCTGCTTCGCTTGCAGGTACTACTTCATTTGGAGCGGCTGCTTCGCTGAGCACTTCGTTAGAGTCTACGAGTTTAGATCGCTTCAACAGCTGTGCGGATTGAGCTGCTTCGTTAGGCCTTTTCGGGCTACCGTTACCTATCATCACTATTTCCTTCAAGTATGGCCTAAAAATGAATGTGGAATAGTTTAACTTGCTAGCTTGAAAAAAGCTTTATAAAAGGGCTATTTTGCTGATGAAATCCTGAATTACATGATAAAAGGTAAGGAGATGAGGATATACACTTTATCCGATAAAATCCCTCTGCGGCTAGCGCAGCGTCTCCCTTTGCAAAACATTGGTATCTACAGAAATGCATGACTTGTGTTAGAGCGCTTCTATCTCGATGAATTAATAAACGTAATCATTGGAAAAGTTGCAAAAACAGTTAATCTCCCCTTGAAAAGGGGAGAGGCGCGGCTTGTCCTGCGTAGCGGTAGCGAAGCAGGAAGCGCGAGAGGGATTTTATCTTAAATAATATTCTATATATTGATAAATTTCTTCCAGAACATGGCTAATAGCTTTCTTGATTTTATTATTATCAAATCTTAATACTTTCAAGCCTAATTCATTCAAGTATGTATCACGTGAGAGATCATATTCTATAGCATCAGATTCAAAGTGTTGAGAGCCATCAACCTTAATGACAAGATCAACTGCTGGTGCATAAAAATCAACAATATAATTACCTATTATTTTCTGACGATAAAATTGGATCTCTAGTATTTGTTTTTTTCGAAGGTGAGACCAAAGTATACGTTCATGTTCTGTTAAAGTTGAACGTAGATCATTTGCGTAAGGATGTAAATTTTGATTATAAAGACGAAATGTCATGATGATTTAAGATAAAATCCCTCTCGCGCTTCCTGCTTCGCTACCGCTACGCAGGACAAGCCGCGCCTCTCCCCTTTTCAAGGGGAGATTAACTGTTTGCGCGACTTTTCCAATGACTACGTTTATTAATTCATCGAGGTAGAAGCGCTCTAACATAAGTCATACACTTTTGTAGATACTAATGTTTTAAAAAGGAACATAGTTGCTCCCAACAAGCATCGTCCTAAATTTAGAGGGATATTTTATCTTGGTCTACCACCAGCGCCTCTTCCAGGAACGGTAACGGAACTTCCAGTTGGTGTGACCGTTGTAGAGTTCATCGCATGGCATGGTGAGGGTGGTTGCGGTAAAACTCTTGCCGGCACGGCTGGTGGTTTTGCTTGAACTAAGAAAGCACGAGCTGGATTGATTAACTCTACATGCGTAAATGTATTTGCAGTTGAGGAGCTGTTAGCAGCGCTTGCCGCGACTGTAGAGACTTTCGATGCTGGTGGTTTTGATATAGATGAAGCACTTACTACAACGGCTGCGGATTTCGATGCAGATGGCTTTGACAGCGAAGCTGCGCTTGCTGCGACTGATGAGCTTGATGTTGGTGATTTTGGCATTGCATGAGTGCTAGCAGCAGGAGCTTTAGGTTTTGCAGTACCTGGTGCTGGTAAAGGCGGCAGTTGAAATTTTGCTACAGGTGCTGCTGGTTGTTGCACTCTTGGAGGAGAGACTTTAGCTGCTGGCGCCGTTGCTGTGGCGTTAGGAGCTGCTATTGATTGTTGTACTCTTGGCGGAGAAATTTTTGCTGCAGGTGTTGCTGCCATGGTGTTAGGCGCTCCTGCTGCTGATGGCTGCATTCTCGGAGGAGATACTTTAGCTGCAGCGCTAGGCACTGGGACTGATTGTTGTCCTCTTGGAGGAGATACTTTTGCTGCTGGTGTTGTTGCAGAGTTAGGTAATGCAGAAGCTGCTGGCTTTGCTGCTAGAGCAGCAAGGCTCTGACTAGGAGGACTGCGGCGTCGGGTTTGTAATGCAGCAATGACGTCAGGATCACTTTCGACGGCAGCAGCTGCTGCATGTGCAGAAGAAGCGGCAGCAGCAGCAGCTGTATGCTTTTTATCTATTTCCTGTTTATTTAAATCAAGCTGTGTAATTCTAGTACGACATGTTTCAAGTTCAGAATCAATGGAAGCATGCTCTGAACTAAACTGCCTTACTTCTACAACTTCAGGAAAGCCTAACATTTTATTGATAGTAAACAATCGCTGATCGCTGATTTGTGCTTCACCTAAAGCAATTTTTTGAATAAGGCCAGTCTGTATTTTTTGATAATCTGCTATTTGTTGATCATGGACTCTAATTGAATCTTCTAGTAGTTTAGCTTGAATATCGCTAGCTCGAATCGCTTCTTCCTTAGCTTCAATTAGTCTATCTAATGCATAGCTTTGTTTATCTAATTCTCTGCCTCTGATATCTAATTCTCTACTTCTGGCTTTAAGTCGATCTCTTTCCGCTTCCAATCCTCGTAGTTTTTCTGCTAATTGTTCAGTTCTTGCTTGATCTTGTGCTATTTCAAGTTTCAGTTTTTTGTACATCAAGGCCCCTCTGGCCAGTTTGTCAAAACCCTGAAATTTTTTATATTGATTTGCATCACGACCTAAAGCTATAAATATTTGCTCCGGAGTGATTTCGTTCTTTAAACGCTTCTTAAATAAATCTGCAAATAAAGGTGCTTCTTCGGGAGTAACGGAATTGATATCGAATGCAGCGGCGCCTTGTGTGCTCATGTTTTACCTCAGGGCTAGTCAAGATAACTGTACACTGCTTTTATCATAACTAGCTGGATAAATCAAGCTAAAAGGGATGTAAGTACACATAAGTTGAATTGATAACCAATTTTTTTATTTAATCAAATTAGTATGATTAGACGTTTGGAGCGAAGAGATTAAATCAGAGGTAGCGTCAAAATCATCTAGACTCAGATTGCTTAAATCAGGCAGGTCATCAAGAGTACCGAATGCTAGACTCCCAAAACTGATATCATTTGAATCAATGATTAGGTTTGCCAAAGGACTATTTTTTGTAAAATCAGTATGTTGGTGTTCAAATATTTCACTTGTTTCGATTTTCTTGTCAGGATTATGAATGTTTGTAATGTAATCTCTATGAACATCTTCAATTTTTTCTTCGACTATTTCAGTCAGCGTTGTGATTTGACGGTTTTCTGTACTGACTTCAGTAGATTCCCGTTTGATTTTAGAAGAACTTTCTTTAGCTTTGCTAACGTTTTCCTTCTCTGAACTTCTCCTGAGCTGAACATTTTGAAGTTCATTTTGGTGTTCATCCTTTTGATTTGATATTGTAACCAACTCTTGTCTAGTGCGCACAAGGTTATCTCTGTTTATCAAATCTTCTTTCATCGCTACATTAGTAACCGCTTTCTGACCCATTAAATCAGTTTTTACCTTATTATCTTCAAGAAATGTTTTAACGCCTTCATCAGTTTTTAGATCATTCACTCCACAAACGGTGGCTGTTTGTTTAATTTTGTTATGAAATTTTGTTTCAACTTGAGCAATTTCTAGATCTCTCGCTCTGAGCAGTTCTGCTTTTCTTGCTTCATTTTGTGCAACGTTAAAGCCTTGTAATAGCGATCTGCCGCCTTTATATGTAGAGCCATTCAAGCCATCAATTAAATTCTGATATTTATGTTCAATTTTCGCAATATCTCTGTTTTTAATTTCATTAAGGCTGACTAATGCAACAACGAACCTTTCCATTTGTGCCTTAGGGACGTCCCTAAAGACTTTTTTGCCATTTATTTCTATATCAGCAGCATAGCTTAGAATTTTATCAATATAGAATTTTCTTTGAGCGCGAAGGATAGTTTCACACTTTTTAATTTCTTGTTTTAAATGAACTTGATAATGTTCTAATTGCAGGATGTATTGCTCATTTCTTGCTATTAAATATTTTAATTCTTCTTCACGTAGTTTTAATAAGTGGCGATGTTGAACATGATGATTTGTCTTGTCAATTAAGTCTGATTCATAATCCTTTCGTAACATTTCCAGTTTTTTTAACATTTGTTCTTTTTCATTTTGAGCTTGGAAAAAAAGGATAAGAGCTTCTAAGCGCAGCAGTTCATAGTTAAAATTGATAAGTTTGTTAATATAAATAAGTTCATTCAGCTTCTTTAATGAGATCGGCTGATGCTCTGGCACATAGTTTTCGTCTAGTTCATCGGTGCTGAACGATTCAATCACATGTAAATGGGCGAAAAATTTATTGGCTTCTTTGATGATGGTTTCGGAGTGTGGATGGCCTTTAATTGAATCCAACTTATATCTTAGATTATTCGATATTTCTTCCAGTCGCGTTTTGCTGACAACACCTTCATGAATATCTAATTTTGTGAGCTTATTTATTCTTTTTCTTTTATCTGAGAAGTGTTCAGTTGAAAGCATATACAGATCTCCGATTTGCCATTTCTACAAATATGACAATAGATCATTCATTTTTGTTCTGCTTGATTATTTTAAGGTTTCAGATGGAGGAGGTGTATGTTCACATGTGAGAGATGTAATAGCTGGATAAAATTGACGTAAATTTCTGGATTAGGCTGCACCGAGTAGCTTATTTCTCGGTGTCTAGCCTAAAGCAGAAGCGTTTAACTTTAAAAATTACTGTTTATGAAAATATTGATATGCATATACAGAAGCTATCCCAAGGCCAAAAGCGCCTACTACTCCAATACCAAAAGCTACTACAGCTGCTTCAAAAAGGCCCTCAATAAGTCCTGGTCCAAGGAAGCCACCGGAGATGACTTGAACTTCGTTTGTGTTAAGTGTTCTCATTTTTAAATACTCCTAGAATTAATCGGCAGTGGGAAGATAATGTGAGCGAATGTTCACATACAAAAAGAGGTGTGTCAATGCTTTGCTTTTAAAATGGTTGGTCGATTAACTTATTCCGAGTCTGAGGGATTAGAACTTTGGTTTAGCCTTGGTCTTTTTGTCGCAGCCTCACTGTCACCACTTTTGCGCTTTAATCCATGCTCATCATCTGCAGCTCTTGGTGTTTGCCTTAGCCTACCAAAGCTTGGCAAATAAGCTGCAGCCGTCGTGCCTATGTAATGCGCTGTTCTCGATAATAGACTCGGTTGAGGGACAATATGGAGGAGAGGATCCTCTAGGCCAAAATGATCTCTTAGATGATAATAGGTAAAATCATCTGGAAATTGTTGCAGCAGTTGCGCTTTAAACAGCAACCAATCACGGTTAGAAAGCTGTTGAAAAGCCATTCTGAGTAATTGAAATTTGACATGCCGTGTCAGGCCAAGTGCAAAAAGAGATAGTACAACAGAAGTGTGATGAGTATAAAATGCGGGCTCCGATTCATACGTGTCAGTAAGCAGTTCTACTATTAGTTGTGGGTTGTCATGGATTGTTGCTTGTACTGTTTTATCGCGAGCAAGTACTTCTAAGAATGGACGGTTGTGCACTCTGCCTAACCCTTTGAATAGATCACACTCTAGAGCGCAATGCATCATTTTTTGCCATAAGGCAGCTTCATTTCTAGCCTGTATCGCCTGAATAAATTCAAACAAATGGCTTTTGGGGGTAGCTCTTATATGTCGTGACAAGAAATGATCTAAATAGGCAAGATTTGCCTGTTTGGCAATATCAACAAAAAGTGCGCCATAATTTTCCCCAATGGCATAAAGATCAAATCTAGCACTTGCAACTAGAGCTAATAAAGGATTTATAATTGTCTTGCCTAGGTCATTTCTTTTGTATAAAGCTAAAGCGATGTTGGTTGCTTCATGTTCAGTTAGAACATAATGTTTTATTAAATGCTCGGCTCTAGCCACATCTCCTTCGCTTAAAGCCAAAAGTAACAATTCTAAAACGAATTTTTCGCGTTGGTCAAAGCTTATCTCTTTCAAAGCAGACATGAAAATATCAGGATATTGTCTGGAATGTGTTTCTAGAACAAGATAGGGTATAAAACTTTGAAAAGCCTTCTGCATTATCAATATAATACAATCTTTTCTGTTATTAGCAAAAACCCAGGTCAATATTTCTTTGATGCACTCTTTAGTTTCGTCATTATCTATGGATAAACTGAAAGTTGCTAACCCTAAATTAATCAAATCAATCTCGGCATGTTTACATGCCCATGCTATTACTCGAATATCTCTAACAAGAATGTTCTGAATGGTTTTATTGGCAAGCATTGCTTGATACGTCTCTGTTCGGATTTCACGTTGTGCTTCTGCGGGTTCTTGTGTGACACGATAATATGCCCACAAAAAATAAGAGGCTAGTAATGCGCATAATGCGATATCTCGCCCATCTAACGCAGCGCTCAATTGCGGCAATTGGCATAGTTTAAGAAGATCGGTGCGACAGGTTGCGACCAATGGTGGCACCATAGCAGCTTGAAAATAGCTAATCCCCGCAAATTTTTGTAACTCGCCAAAAGTCTCTATTGTCATTTCTTTAAAGATATCATCAAAACGCCAATTAGAAATGCGATAGCAAAACTCTTCATCATTAAGGCTTTCGATAGTATCATCAGAAATATTCTTTATTTGAAGACATTCTTTTATTTCATAAATATTTTCACTGTTCAGATGTTCCTTCAGTGAAATAAGGAGAGGGGTGTGAACATCATCATCTGCATCAATAGGCTGCTCTGTAGTAAAAGCCTCTTCTTTTTGGGTCATTAATTTCTTTAGCTTTTCAATATCACGGCAAAGTGCAGCCCATTGCAGTCCTCTAATGCCTTTGTGTGTTAATTGTGTAGGATCTAATAAAGCTAATAATGCTCTAAAGTTTCTAAATTCAAGGGCTGATTGAAGTCCGCGACTAAAAGAGAGCGTTAATATTCTGGAAACGGGGAAATCTCTTTGCATGCCAAATTGCACATATGACGGCGTATCTTTATCATTATCGTTTTCAAAAAACTCATTGAGTGTTGATTCCATCTCTTTTCTATTTATCACTCCATTGGCTAAACGCAACAATCTATTCGTGAGATTAGAAGCAAGGTTTTTCAAACTCATGCCTGCAACAACTTGAGCTGTAGAGTATCTTCCAACAAAAGTTATAAGGTCGAAAGGCCGAAGATTAAATCCGAGCAAGTAGCGGATTGCTGGACGTAATGATGAGGGTTGCGTTTCATACTCAGGAGAATCTAGATAAATAGGGAAATAGTGTTGAATAATATTTTTAATGTGATCAGGGTCATTTGTTATATCATTAAAATATTTGCAGGCGAGGTTAAAATTGCCTTTGTTTTCTAATTCAATATCGAGCAGAATATATTCGTAGATTTTTCGCCAGATATCTTTAGGGACCCGATTTAAAATAGTTGCATTATTCGTCGTGACAGAAGCTAATTTTGCCACAAGACCGCTGTCACCAAGCATAAAGTACACTCTCAATGGGAAAGTCAAAGAATATTTTTAATTTTACGCTTGCGTATCTGGAAAATAAAGGCGAATAATGGCTCATCCAGATGCAAGGAGGAAATCGTGAGATTAGGCAGATGGATGTATACTCACCAAATGTTCAAATGGAGCGAAAAAGGCTTTTCTAGGTGCTTTTTAAAATAGACCTAATCGATGCTTTTCATTATCACTTTCTTGGAGATTATCATTCAATGACACTATAGGCGGTGATAATGGCGTCGAAGGTTCGATAATTGGGAAATCACCTTTAGCCTCCTCTGAAAAAAGCAACGGGGGTGAAGAAGGAAAAGGCAGAGAAAATGAGGTAATCTCAAAACTGGGATAAATCCAAGGATTCTCCAGCGATGCATCATCAGGCTCAGCTAGTTTCTGTTGAGAAGTTGTTGCATTAGATGTGAGCGCTATTTTTTCTATTGATTTTTTTGGTTTAACTGCCGCAAAACGCTGCAGATCTTCTAGTAACGCTTTGCCATCTTGATAGCCATGATTTTCTTTTAATGTTAAGCAAGGGATATTTCTCCCAATTTTTGGCTGGATAAATTTTTCTTGAAATGCTATTGATGAACGATATAACCAAAAGAAAACGGAATTGACTGAAGAGAAGTGTCTAGGTTTATTGTATGCATTCTTTAAACTGAATGTGGTCTGGTTGCCAATAATGGAAACACTCTCAAAGAGTTCACCCTGCGCCAAAAGCTTCTTTGTTTTTAATTGTTCTTTTGGTGTGGCAAATTGCTGAATTGCTTCTAGTACTGCTTTGCCATCTTGATAGCCATGATTCTCTTTTAATATTAAATAAGGAAGGGATGATATTACTTGGGGTTGTTTAAATGTTTCTTGGAACTCTTTTGATGAGCGATACAAAGCATAGAATATATAATTGACTAAATCGTAGTACTCTTCTTTATTATATTCAGATTTTAAGGAGAGTGTCACTTCATTACCTAGCAATAAAGCTTGTTCTATCAGTTCACCTTCCGCTAAGGCTTTTTTTACCAGCAATTGCCGTTTTTTTAAACTTGCCTGATCAACGAGATCTTTTGCGCTAATTAAATTCATCAACTGCTCTAGGATTGCAAAACTTTGCAAATCATCAAGTATGGACAGTTCATTTTCGTGGTCAGAGATTTCTTTTAAAGTTAGGAAAGGAGAGTTTTGCCCAGTTGTGGGTCGCATAAATTTTTTTTGGAATGCATCTGATGTGCGATACAAAGTAGAAAGTGCGTAATTGATGGAAGAATAGTACTCTTTTTTATTGTATTCATCCTGTAAAATGAGTACAACATGCTTATCTTTGCGTTCAATTCGCGCGAACAGTCGACCTTGGGACAAGGCCTCTTTTACTTTTAAATGATTTGTTTTTTTACTATCAGGCATAGCTAAATTCATTAAAGTGTCGAGCACTTCTTGGTCGCTTTGATAGCCATGATCCTTTTTTAACGTCAAGTAAGGAATGGCTTTTCCCATTTTGGGTTGCATAAATATTTCTTGAAAAGCAGCTGATGCGTGATACAGTTCATATAACATTTTATTGATAGAAGGATAATGCTTCTTAGTGTTATATTTATTTTTAAATTTAAGCGTAACGTGATTAGCTTTCACCTTCACTTGAACTAATAGTTCACCTTGGGCTAAGGCGTCTTTTATTTTCATAGGATACCTTTATTTCAAGCAAATCGCCTTTTAGCTGTGATCTGAGGAGGGACACATAAAATGTTAGTTGATTTGCTTTATATTGTATTGCGAAGTTGCGCTAATTTACACAATTGAAGTTTGTAAAACAACATTACATGTCATCCCTGCCTACGAATACTGCAGTTAGAGGCGATATTTAATAAGTGTGTTGTTGCAACAATGCTTTAATAATCGAGAGGATTAAGCTCAAGCATTGACTGTAATTTGTAAACAAGCTACCTTATATCCTCGCTGTTTTAGAGGAAGACGCTATGTCTAGTTTCAGCCAACGCTTTGTAGGTCACCACCGTTTTTTCTCCGATGCCATTGAAGATATTTTAGCGCTCACTCTCTGTTTACCATTCACGATGGTTTTATATTGGTGGAATGATTTAACAGACCGCTTAAGTGAGTTTTCGAGAATTCCAAATCATGTTAGTTTAACGATGTGGAATGTGGGAAGATATCTTTTTACTTTTCCTCTCTTTGTGCTCAAAGGGTTAGCGAGTTTAACGCTTGCCCCCCTGTTAGCAACTTGGTATGCGTTGCAGTCTAAAGAACCTACGCGATCGCGATTTATTTTGGGGCAGTATTTTCAGAAGTTCGCTATCATTTTAAATCCCATTATAAAATTAGTTTATCTTGTCGTGTTAGCCTGCATGGGCTTTAATTTCCTTGGCACCAATATTAACGGATTGACAGATATTGTATTGATAGGATTTACACTAGCATTTTTGGTTTATCCTGCGATAGTTCAATTGGCCGCTTATTCAACAGCAATAATCATATCACTGATTGCTAGTGCAACTGTTCTTAATCTGGAAGGAAATTTTTCTCCTTATAGAAAAATAACCACTTATTCACTAGATACCCTAATTAATATAGTGCAAAAGGCGTTGTTGTTAATCGATATTTACCCTTATAAAAATAAGGAAGATATTGTTAGCACAGAATTAATACAAGATTTACCCTGGGAAAGTACATTTGTCACCAATAGTAATCATGTTTTTGATTTAAGTGCATTAGAAAATGCAGTAAATGTTCGCGGATTTCAAAATTATCATGCCAAGGCTGTAGACGGTAGATTGCCTTTTTTTGAGGCGGATGATGTGCTAAGACTTGAGCAGCACCCAAAGCTCAATGAAAACTATCCTCAATTAGCCAATTATATTCGTGATCATAAAGCGGAATATAGTAGGAATAACAATAGAAAAATATCACCACAAAGTATTACCGTGCTTAGAAATTTTGCAACGAAAATGCAGGCGCCGCAAGACGCTGCGAATTTTGCTGAAGAGTTTTTGACAGCAAAGCTCGCCTTTGAGGCGCATCTTGCGGCAATTAGCCCTGAGGAGAAAGGGGAGATTGAAAACTTAAATCTCATAGGTGGAACAGATGAGGAATATGCCTTAAAAAAGGTCTTACCCAAAGTTTATGATGGAAGCTGGTGTAAAAAGGGCGCTGCAAGATTAATATTAGAAACCACTGATAGAATTAGTAGTCTTGATAGTCAGGATGACAATGTAAAAGTTTTTTGGCACCAAAGACAGCCATCTCATTGGTTGGGATTGGACTTCGTCTTGCGCGTAAGATAGGTTATTTAGCTGCTACTACTCACCCTTTATCTTAAATGTATTTGAATTTATTTTTATTGTCAGTAAAATCATCATCTTAAAGTAGTATCCTCCTATACGAATTGAGATTTTTATGCCTAAAAAGCTTCATTATTATTTTGCAGAACTAGAACGCGCTGGAACTATTCAAAATAACATGCTGTTATCGCCCCTTGAGAGTGAAGCAGCTCTTCTTTATTTCAAAGAGCCTACGGCTTTGAAATTATCTAAAAAAACAAAAATGACGCAATTCTCGGTTGTTCGAGATGAAGGGGGCAAATTATTCGCAATACATAATCCAGTAAAAAAAGTGGGATTGGCAGGCGGCGCGCAAGGAATTATTAAAGTAGCGCAAGACATTAAAACGGGCTCTCGATGTCTCGTTAAGGTGCAAAAGATTCCAATGGGTAAAAATAATGATGCTTTATTACAATGCCAAAAAGAAAAATTTTCAGCCAAGAAGAATAATATTCTTTATGGATATCAGCTAAGAACACAGAAGGACAAAGAACATTTCATTAGCTATATGTTTATGAAAGAATTGCCAGGCCTTCCTATTGAAGATGGTCGAGAGCCGGCAAGTAGCTTCCTAATGTTATATGGTAAGACTTTAACGCCAGGACAGCAATTGACTATTCTAAAAAACCTTCTTGTAAATTTTGTAGAGCTAACTCATGCCAGAATTATTCATCGTGATTTGCATCCTAGAAACATATTAATAGATAAAGACGATGACTTTAAAGTCTATTTTGTTGATTGGGGTTCATCATTAGAAATGGACAATGAAGGGCATGCTGTTGGTTACGCTGAACATGATTTTCAAAAGAAAAAGAGTGTGCAATTTGCTAATGGTGTTGATTTTTTAAGATTGACAGATACTTTCACTGAATTGAACTTGCTGGGTAATGAGAAAATAAGAAAAGAGGTGCAACGTTTGGTAAAAGCTTGCGGAAATCTTAAAGCCAATTACAACCATATTAATGTGCAGCCACTTATTGATTTGGTTAATGCTGCATTAAGTGATTTGATGCGTGTAAATGTAGCACTCGCAAAAACGCCTTAATAAGCACTATAATTAGATATATTGAACCCCTTTTCTGGAAAAGGAAGATGAGTCAAAGATGGGTTAAATTTATTCTAATATTTGTTATCACTTTATCCAGTGCGGTTTTATATAGTGACGATGCGGCAAAGTTGACAACCCCATATTTTACCTTACCCATTCCGCAAGGAATGCATGCAATCCTCAAAAATGAAGATAAATCCCATTATATTTTTCAATATGTTTATCAAACAGAAGGTAACTTCGAGTCGTCTGGTATGCAGTTGCGTGTAACGCAAATCCAAAAAGTGCCAGAAAATGTCGAGAATTATGATCAATTTCAAACCCAGACCTTAGGCGCCATGATTGCGATATTTGCGGATTCTTATCACCTTTCTTTACAAAATCAAAGTGAAGCACTGGGTAAAAAACCCAATTCCCTTAAACTTGGCAACCAAGTATATAAAAGTGTCAGCCTAAATTTTGATAAAATGCGTGTGGAGTTTCTCACAATTATTGTCAAAAATTCTACATATACTTTTTATTTAGTTGGGGTGGATAAAGACGAAGCAAAAAGAAAGGCATATGTTGATTTATTACGCAAACAATTAAATGCTATTGAATATCATTAAAGAAGCATCTTTTTGAACTATTTCCTTTATTAACAACTCTAACTTTTAGGATTTGAGTGTTAAGAAAGGAGATGGGCAGATGGCGGGTAGTCAACAAATTTACGATGAAATACAACAATTCATTATATTGGATGACCTTAAGGGTATTCAAGGTGTACTATCATCAAACCCGGACATTTTAACCCCGGTTCAAATACAAAACATTCTGATTAGTGCGGTAAAAAACCACCGATTGCCTATACTACAGTACTTTCTAAAAGAGAGTGCCTTTCTTGAACAAACAATAGCATTTTGGCCGTGCTTAGAGGCTTACGCTTATCATTTTGGATTTTTTGACATGCTAGATGAAATCGCTCAAAGCATTCAGGGAGCCAATATAACGACTATGAATGATAGAGTGTTAGCTGTCATAAACGAAGAGTTGGATGCAAGATATGTACAGAAAAAAAACGAACTAGATAAAAAGGGTTTGGATAGCAATACGTATCAACAAGAGATCATTAAACTTGAAAATGAAAGAAAAGAAGCGCTATCACTGATAGATATCGATTATCCTGTTGATGAAATTAATGGTTATTTACTTGAATTTTATGATGATTTTTTTTATGAATGCTTATCACTTAAACCAGAGCTTGATCCTAGGGTCGTTGAGAAAATGTTTTTTTCTTTACTAAAAGAAATCTACCACGCTAAATTAAATTTATTTGATATTCGAACAAATACCGATCCTCGTACACAGCCCGCTTTAGTGCAACAACTGCAACATGAAGGAAAACAAAGAGTGATTTGGACTCAAGCACAAGAGGAATTAGTGTCTAAGCTTCGCACAACTCTAGCTAGCGTCTTTCATCCGTTAACAGAGGGACAACTTCAGCAAAAGATAAACTTATACACTAAAGAAGGAGGGAATCGTGCTGAGAGCTCAGGAGCAATTATGTCTACACATTACCCTCCTGCCGCTGTGTTTGATAACATTTCAGATTTCATTGATGAGCTTTTTTTCTCGCACAGTTTTGACTCAACTAGAAGCCATTATCAAATGGACTACGGACTAAGAGTCGCTATATGGAGCGCCATATCAGCAGAATATGTGACAAATGTTAATGCACAAGATGTGGATGTTTATTTGCCAGAAGGTGAATTAACCACGTCAAGTATTTTTTGGAACTATGAGCTAATGATGATTAAGCTACTTCAATCTGAACCGAACAAAAAAGCAAACAAGATTAATTTCTATCAACTCACCCCAGAAGCAAAAGAAAATGTTAAGCAAATAAATAAAAAAATAGAGGAGTTCAATAAAGAACTCAAAGATACCAGGGCTTTAATTGAACCATTGGCAGCATTATCTAGTTTAACGCCTGATCAAACCCAAGAATTGGCTAGCCTGACGGAAAAAAAATATGATCTTAAGAGTAAAATTTCTTCACTAGAGCATGAAAAATCAGCATTGTGTGCGCTTGAAAACAGCTGGGAAAGAGTGTTTCTAAATGCTTTGAAGTTTAAAGGTTTAAAAGTAAAAGACAAAGAGTTAACAGTAGCTGATTTGAAAAAGTTAGCCAGAAGATGGAAAGAAAATGTACAAAAGATAGGCATTGAAAAAAGAGAGAAAGGTGTACATTTCTCTCCTGAGAATCCGCGCGCTAAAAAGAAACAAAATGTTATAGAATCAATGGAAGATGAAAAAATAACGACTATTAAGCCCAAAATAGAACACCAGCCTTAAGCATTTTCTCATTTTATCTTATTGACAAATCAAGAAATACAGGATATTTTGTAATAATGTATTAGTTCGCTAATGCATTGTCAATATTATTTATAAAAAAGAGGTAAATATTATGCAAAAAGGTCCTGATAAAATCACGCAAGAGCAACTGATAGAATTAGCGCGCATTGGTGAAGGGAGGTTACTTCATTCCCTGGTTAACGCTTGAATCTGTGGTCCAGCTACTGAAAACCAGCAGAGTCTTGTATCAATTTTTTAATAAAGTAAGTACTTGGCAAGTGATGCTGGATAAATATTTCCCCGCTCCCGAGTATCCTCCTTCTTTAGATTACCAACAGTCTCCTAAACTATTGTTTCGATTGAAGTTTACTGAGAAGAAATTAGATAAAACACAAAATCTTCTAGCAAGAGCACAAGCAAGACACTATTATGGTAACGAGAGAGGGGGACACTAGAGCGAAGATTTATTATCCTGGGCGAAATCTTCTTTGGTGATTTCGCCTTGCCAGGTTCTATAAGTCGCAAAACGACACAATATTAGTGCCCTCCTGCATTTCTTTTCGGCGCTCTTGTGCTTTCAAAATCACTAAAAGGTTTGCGTTTGTTGCCTGATATTAATTTTGGCGCATCATAACTGTAATGCTTATAACCGCCAGTGGGGTAATAACCACTAGCTTCATGAGTCTCATTGGCGCGCGAAGTAAACTTATTTAAAAAAGCAGCAATCTCTGGATTTTTCCAAGCTTTTTTGTTGAATCTACTTTTATCTTTTTTCAACGCGCTAATAAACTCTTCGCTTTTATTTCCATAAGCTATTTTAATCAAATTTTCTACTTGTTGGACAAAGGGATAGTGTCCACTATTAGCTGCTTGGTGAAGGCAATTATATCCAAAACAGTTAGTTTGATTAAGATTTGCTTTCAGAGCCCCAGGATAGCGCACTAACAGCGCGACAACTTGGTTAACAGCTTCTGCATTGCCGGATGCTAAGGCTTGTTGCAACACCATAAAGCCATCATTGTTTTTGTTCTCGAAATTCGCTCTTAAAATCTCTGGATGGCGTGCTAACAGCGTGATAACTTGACCTACAACTGCTGCATTGCTGGACGCTAAGGCCTGTAGCAATGTCATAAAGCCATTTTTGGTTTTGTTTTCAAGATTTGCTTTCAGGATTTCTGGATAACATGCTAACAACGGGATAACTTGTTCAACGGCCTCTGCATTGCCTGATTTTAAGGCATCTTGCAGCACCATAAAGTCATCATTGGTTTTGTTCTCAAGATTTGCTTTCAAGGCCCCTGGATAGCGTTTTAACAACGCTATAATTTCACGAACGATCTCTGGTTTGCCGGATTTTAAGGCCTGTTGCAAGGCCATAAAACCCCTACAGGTTTTGTTCTCGAGTTGTGTTTCTAGAACCTCTAGGTGGCGTTTTAGCAGCGCGATAGTCATGAGGATGTTCTCTACACTGTCAGCAGCTAAGACCTGCTGTAAGGCCATAAAGCCATCATTGGTTCTACTTTCAAGATTAGCCTTTAGCGCTTCAGGATGACGCTCTAAGAGTGCGATAATCTGACGCACATTTTCTGCATTGCCGGATGCTAAAGCGTGTTGCAACACAGTAAAGCCATCATTGGTTCTGCTTTCAAGATTAGCCTTTAGCGCTTCAGGATGACGCTCTAAGAGTGCAATAACCTGGCGAACATTCTCTGTATTGCCAGATTTTAAGGCATCATTCAACACCATAAAGCCATCTTTGGTTTTGCTTTCAAGATTCATTTTTAGCGCTATGGGGTGGCGTTTTAATAGTGCAATAACCTGGCGAACATTCTCTGCATTGCCAGATTTTAAGGCATCATTCAACACCATAAAACCATCATTGTTTTTGTTCTCAAGTTGCATTTTTAGAACTTCAGGGTGATGTTCTAATAGCGCGATAATCTGAAGAGCATTTTCTGTATTGCCGGATTTTATGACTTGTTGCAAAACTGTAAAACCAGCATTGGTTTTTTGCTCAAGATTTGCCTTCAGAGCCGCTGGGTAACGTACTAAGAGAGTGATAAGCTGCGGAACATTCGCTGTATTGCTCGATAATAAAGCGTGTTGCAAGACCATAAAACCATCATCAGTTGTATTCTCAAGATTAGCTTTTAAAATCTGGGGATAGGGTATTAACAACGCAATAATCTGGCGAACATTCTCTGCATTGCCGGACGCCAAGGCGTGTTGCAATATCATAAAGCCGTCAATTGTTTTATTAGCTAATATAACCTGTGAAAATTCATCTTGATGAAGACGACTTTTCATTTTTGCAACGAGTAAATTCAATAAACGAGAAGATATTTCATCCGCAAAATTTTTGTCTTTTTGGAGTTCAAAAGGTATATGCAAAATATCATCAAGATGAGAATGGTTGTGAATACTGCGTTCAAGCAAAATGGAAGAACTATTTTTGTCAATACATTCGGATATTCTTGATAAACGTACTTCAAGATCCGCTTGATTCTTTGTTTTACAGCCGCATAGGATGAGAGCATGTAATTCTTGCGCTGCTGGACTGCGCCATTCTTTTCTATTTGAGGTTGTTTTGAAATCAGATATATCAATTTCACCCTCTTCAAGTTCTAGTGTGGTTTCGCCCATATTTATCATAAGAATTACCCTTTAGAAGCGTCGCGTGTAAGATCAATGTTTAAAAACTAGATGGGATAGTAAGCTAGTCTTAATTATCTGCATTGGCAGGAATTATTATAAATGTCAGAAGTCAAAATACCATTTTGGCAATAGAGAGTCATGTCATAAAAAGTATTAGGGGTATGAAGAGAGGATTCAAAACGCGTAATTAAGAGCCAGTAAAATTGCAACCATCAGCACTATGTTTACAGGGCGTCAGTTCTGTCTGGAACGTAGTGTGATAAATGTTAAAGCGGTGAGCCAATATTTCCTGAATATTTTTTATAAGTAATTCTGAATTTATATCGGCATGATGCACAATATGCGCTGTTAAGCTGTTTTTACTACTGGTCAGGACCCAAACATGCAGATCATGAATTTCAATCACCCCAGAGACCCCCAAGATGGCCTGACTTACCTCATTCACATCCATACCTTCTGGGGCTCCTTCAAGGAGAATATTGAGGCTTTCTTTGAGTAACACCCATGCCCGTGGCAATACCCACAAACTTATGCCAATAGCGGCTATGGTATCCACCCAGTTCCATCCCGTATAACGCATGATAAGAGCAGCTACAATAACGCCAATAGAGCCTAGCATATCGCTCCACACTTCAAGATA
This sequence comes from uncultured Gammaproteobacteria bacterium, assembly GCA_963803015.1. Lineage (GTDB taxonomy): Bacteria > Pseudomonadota > Gammaproteobacteria > Berkiellales > Berkiellaceae > Berkiella. The sequence continues at coordinate 985,435 of CAWDKV010000003.1, forward strand.
GGCACCTTTAATATTTAGACTACACTCCTTACCCTGCGTGAGTAATCGCATGCTGATAAGGTTAATGGTTAAGCCTATTGCCGCAACAATTATCATTGCAGTCGAGTGCACTTTTTCAGGATGACCAAAACGTTGATATGCTTCGTAAAGAATAAAAAAGGCAACGCCAAATAAGAGCATAGCATTAAATGCAGCCGCTAAAATCTCAAAACGATAATAGCCATAAGTGCGTCTAGAATCTGTGGGGCGGCGCGCAATTCGCACAGCGGCTAGGGCAATGGCAAGCGCAGCTACATCAGTGAACATATGGGCAGCATCTGCTATCAGCGCAAGACTATTTAGGAGTAGACCAGATGTCACTTCTATAATAAAAAAGCTGGCAGTTAATCCAAACGCTAACCATAATGAACGCTCATTCTGCGTTGAAGGAATGCCATGAGAATGGTTTGCGCTCATATTTTTCCTATCTCTTAGAGTGGGTGTTTAACCGTACTTCTATTATAGCTTCCGCTTTAGAATTAGTGTCCGCTACCTAAAGCTTCTCTTCTAGTCTAAAACTACTGAGTCTGTGTTGATTTCCAGATGAGGTAACCAAGGCCAGTACCAGTCGTGGCTGAAATTGCTAAAAAACTGCCTGCTTTTAAAATCGCAGAACCTACAGCAATTCCTGAATAAAGCTCACAACCAAGAATAAATAATGATGCAGGTGATGATAGCAAAGCACCCGCTATCCCCCAAAAAATCATACTGTTTTCAAGTGTGTTAGAGGGGGTCATTGCACCACCACCACCATTAATCGCATTTAATTCTATATTTGTTAGATTACGCATTTATTACCTCTTTTCATCTGGCTTATAAATTGGACATTTGATTTCCCAAAAGAGCACCACTTGATATTGTCAAAGCGCCAGTAATGGCCGCTTTTGATATGGCTGAAAATATGCCAGCGCCAGAATAGAGTTCAAAGCCTATTAACAATAATGAAGTAGGGGTTGCCAGGACTGCTCCTATCGCTATACCAACAAAAATATTTGTTGCCCTCTCTGAGAGGCCACCATGGACAAATTCAAGATCGTTTAATGAAAGTTCGCGCATTTCTTATCTATCCAGATCGAAATTAAGAAGAGTAACTATATCTTTAAAAACCGGAGATTCCAAGAGTTTTCAATAAAAAAGCATGAAAATATGATTGAAAATCGTAACAGTCGCTATTTTTACTCTAGTTTATTGATGAAATATCAGGAGAAAACCTAAACCCAAATTTTCATTCTCTGTGAGCTGTCCATTGACGATATTCTTGAATTTTTTGAAAACTTAACTCAAGTCCGAGATTCCCTGTTGCACCTTGATGTGTTTTGGAGAGAATATTCTCTGTTGGAGAGCGCAAAGCGACCTGGTCAAGATCATGCGCCACTTGCTTATAAGCATCTCGAAACGGGATCCCTTCGTTGACAAGGGATAAAACTTCGTCTGTAGCAAATATGTCACTCGAAAAAGAGGCTATACACTGATCTTTATTTACCTGTAATTCAGAGAATATGATGCCAAAAACTTTAAGTGACATTAGCGTTAGTTCAAATCCTTGCATTAAAGGACGCTTAGTTTCCTGAAAGTCGCGATTATAGCCTGAGGGTAAAGCTCGGATTAATTCTAATACCTGAAAAAGCATGCCTTGCAGTGTAGCAGATTTTGCCCTGATTAATTCTAAAGGACAAGGATTGCGTTTTTGAGGCATTAAACTACTGCCTGGGCAAAATTTTTCGGGTAAAGAGAGATAGCCAAATTCAGGGGTGCAAAATATAATGATGTCTGTCGATATTTTGCTCAAGTCATTCATAATCTGCACTAATGCACTCAAAATAATGGATTCAAATTTACCGCGACTATTGTTTACATACAATACATTATTCTGAACGGCGCTGAAACCTAAGAGATCAGAAGTATATTGTCTATCAATCTCTAAAGAAACGCCATAACTTGCAGCTGAGCCTAATGGACATTGATCGACAAGCATATAAGCTGTTTTTACAAGTGTGATATTACCCAATAAGGATTCAGCAAAAGCGCCGCCCCATAATCCCATTGAAGAGGGCATGGCACGTTGAAAATGCGTTCGACCAGGCATGGGGACATCTTGATGTTTTTTTGCAAAATTGTACAAGACTTCACAAACATTCAAGACTTCGTTCGTGATATTCATTAACCAATCTTTAGAATATAATCGGATATCCAACAACACTTGGTCATTTCTAGAGCGGGCGGTATGCAATTTTTTGCCTAAATCACCCAGTTTTGCAATGAGTGCATTTTCTACTGCTGTATGCACATCTTCATCTTGAAATTGAATGATAAATTTATGATCCTTAGCTAAATTAAGGATATCTTGCAGTGCATCTGTTAATTGCTCACATTCGTTAGGGGTTAGAACTCCAATTTTTGCTAACATTTTGGCATGGGCAATACTACCCATACAATCATATATAATAAGCGCTTGATCTAATTGTGGATCATCCCCGGTCATAAACGTTTCTACTAAATGGTCGAGTTGGTAGCCTTTATCCCATAGCTTCATGATGCAAACCATCTTGCTTATCACATTGCTTTAAGCCATACATCATTGCTGGAAGAGAATAGATATTGATGAACCCTTGGGCATCTCCCTGATGAAATATCTCATCTTCTTCAAAAGTCGCTAAACCATGGTGATACAGACTATAAGGAGAAGTCATACCAAGAGGGGTGCAATGTCCCTTAAATAGTTTTAACTTCACTTGTCCTGTCACTTGCTGTTGGGTTTTATTGATAAAAGCATCGAGCGCCTCTTTTGCAAGCGAAAACCATCTTCCTTCATAAACTATATTCGCATAAGATTGTTGTAAAGATTGTTTTAGATGAAGGGTGGCTCTGTCTAAACATAAACTTTCTAACATTCTGTGAGCTTTATGTAACACTGTACCTCCAGGAAATTCGTATACGCCTCTTACCTTCATGCCAATTAATCTATTTTCTACCATGTCAACTACGCCGATGCCATGTTGAGCCGCTTTTTCATTGAGTTGTTGAAGAAGTTCAATTGCAGGCAATGTTTTGCCGTCAAGGCCCACAGGTACGCCTGCTTTAAAATCGAGGCTAATGATTTCGGGTCGATCAGGGGTTTTCTCTAGTGCATTGGTCATAACGAGCAAATCCTCAGGATGCCCACAAGAGGGATCCTCCAATACTCCTCCTTCATGAGAGACATACCATATGTTTCTATCTCGCGAGTAGGGAGCTTGCGGCGTCACTGGAACTTCAATATCATGTTGCTTAGCATAGAGGATGGCTTCTTGTCGTGATCGTAAATCCCACTCTCGCCAAGGTGCAATAATCTTTAAGTGCGGTGCAAGTGCCTTGATCGCATATTCAATTCGAACTTGATCATTTCCTTTTCCAGTTGCACCATGCGAGATGGTGTCGGCATTTTCTTGTTCGGCAATTTCAACTAACTTTTGAGCAATAAGAGATCGTGAAATTGTGCCAAGGAGGTATTGATCTTCATAAAGTGCACTGGATTTTAGTAATGGAAAAAGATATTTTGTCACAAACTCCTCTTGCACATTTAATACACATGCAAGGCTTGCACCACTTTTTAATGCCTTTTGTTGAATGCCAGCTAAGTCTTCCTGTTGTCCTAAATCACAGGTTACTGCGATGATTTGTGCAGCATATTTTTCTTTTAACCATGGGATCATGATAGAAGTATCTAAGCCGCCAGAATAAGCTAAAACTATTTTTTGGGGTGTCATACAGGCTCCTGGTAAAGTGCTTTCAAATTCTTGATAGAATCAGATTGGGATGCTTCTATATCTGCAACTTTGAAACCTTTCTTAAGAACAATAATTTTTTGAGCAATGCGGGTTAGAAAATCTAAATCATGTGAAGCAATAACCATGGTTACACCCATAGCATGCACAGATTGCAATAATTGCACCACATCATCAATCGTGGCGACATCTAACCCAGAAGTAGGTTCATCACAAAGAAGGATATTAGGTTTCATCATTAAACATCGCGCCAGTGCCACTCTTTGTTTTTGTCCGCCAGATATTTTTGAAGGAAAATGATATGCTTTATTTTTTAACCCGAGTTTTTCTAATAAATTTAAAGCGTCATTTTCGCAATTTTTGTTTTTAAAATGCAGTTTGGGTGCATAAACGAGATTTTCTAACACGGTCATATGAGGAAAGAGCTGAAAGTCTTGGAACATAAAGCTACTTGTGCCTGAATATTCTATAGTGCCTTCATCAAGCATTTCTAGTTTTTGTATGCATCGCAATAGGGTTGATTTTCCGCTGCCAGAAGGGCCGGCAAGACCAATAATGCTTCCTTTTTGGATATCCAGATCAATATTGTTTAAAATGGCGGTTTTTGCATATTGTTTGCGAACGTTAGATAGTTTTAGCATAAAATCCACCATTTTCAATTTTTTTACTGATATATTCTATTAGTAGAATCAGAGCATAATAATAAATTCCGGCAATACAGATAGGCACAAAATAGGTAAATTGCTCTGCTGCAACAGATTGTGCTCTTCTCATTAAATCCATTCCGCCTAAGGTGGAAATTAACGCTGTTTCTTTTAGCAACGTTATCATTTCATTGGTCAACGCAGGAAACACATTTCTAATGACTTGCGGCAGGATAATATCCTTCCACATGGGCCAAGTTGGGATCTGCAGCGTTTGAGCCGCTTCAAACTGCCCCTTAGGTAGACTTTCAATGCCGGATCGCAAAATTTCTGCTATATAAGCTGAACTATTAAGCCCCAAGGTGATAATCCCTGCACTGAGAATAGAGAGCTTAATATTTAGTAGATTAGGAATAGCAAAATAAAAAAAACTTAACTGCAAAATAAGAGGGGTTCCACGTGCAATCGAAATATATCTATTGATAATTGTTACAAAGTAGTGCTTATATTTACAAATAGCCAACCCTGTTCCTAAAAGTAACCCAATCAACATTCCCCCAAACATTAATTCCATGGTGAGGAGGATACCTTTACCTATAAATAGAATGTTGTCCAAATGTGTCATGGCAGAGCGCCTTTTAGCCATTTTTCTTCTAGCTTGGCAATTTCGCCTTTCTTCTTTAAATTCTCAATTGCTTGATTAATTTGTGCCAACAAGGGCGCTCCTTTCTGTGTGACCACCGCATACCCATCTTGAGATTGATCAATGACTTGATAGGCAAGATGTGTATTTTTTTTGCTAAAGATATTTGCTTGCGCACTATCCATGATGACAACATCAACATGATCTGCTTTTAAAGCTTCTATGGCTTGATTGTTGTTATCTACTGTTACCAAATGATTGGCGAACCCATTCTGTTTTAACCATATTTCCATGGTTGAACCCAGTTGAGAGCATATTTTCTTACCCACTAAGTCCTCTTTGTTGTGGATAGGCTGATTATTTTTATAAACAGCAGCAATGCTATCACTATAATAGATATGAGAAAAATCAAAGTGCTGTTTTCGATCATTTGTTACTGTAATGGTGGCAATTGCTGCATCGACATGACCATTTTGTAGTACCGGTAAAATCGTGCTGAACTGCATATCTTCAAAAACAGCTTCTTTACCTAGCTCTTTGGCGATTAATTTTGCCAAATCCACATCAAAGCCGTGCAGCTCCCCATTTACCTTATATTCAAAAGGTGGATATTCTCCACTAGTCGCAAACTTGATAACATGAGACTCACTCTCCTTATTACAGGCGGATAATACTAGAAATACTAAACATAACCCTAACTTGATTAACTTGCTCATTTTGATACTGTATCCATAATATATTCATATTTAGATTATAGGGATCGTGGATTGTGAGATCAACCCTTTTTGAATATAATTTCATTATTATTGATACATAGCCACTTTGGGGGTATGAATGGCACGGGACACACGCGATCTGGCAATTGAAGGGCACATCTTGAATCTGGTTCAGACACAAAGCATCCAAGAACAGTCTGAATTGCAGGTGTTACTAAAAGAAAGAGGTTTTGATATTCCCCAAGCTACTTTATCTAGGAAGTTGAAAAAGATGAAAATAGCGAAAGTAGAAGGGAGTTATAAATTAGTCGATTTTAATATGCCAATCTTATCGCCAATTCTCAATATTCAAATTTCTGAATCTGGTATTGTTGTCTTACATGTTCATCCAGGACATGCAAGTAGTTTGGCTTCATATATTGATCACAAGTATGTTTCGTATTCTCTGCGAGATCCAAATAATTCTGGTATTTTGGGAACCATTGCAGGAGATGACACCTTAATTTTGATAGTTCGCTCTAAGGCAGATTTGCCAAAGGTTTTAAAGGCAATTCATGAAGATTTTCCTTATTTAGGGATATCAAAGTTATCTTTTTCTTAAGATTTTGATACTCTTTCTAAACTCTTCAGTGCTTGTCACTGGCATACTACAAGTTTGATTTTGGCACACATAAGCTGTGAGCTGGCCTTCTATGGCAACGCGCCCTTCACCAATCGGTACATCATCGGCAAAGGCAATAGTATGAGAAGGAAGATAAGCCTGGTGCACTATTGAAACCAACGCATTACTAGCATGCTTATTACCTGCTAAAACAATGGTAAGAGGAGAGCGTGCAAAATCTTGTGCTGCCAATAAATGTGCAAACCCAAAGGGATTTTTAGCAGCTGCAGCGCCATACAGTTGATAGACCTTCTGTGCATAAGTGCGATAAGGGGTGTGTGTTGTTAGTTCAAAGAGGCGAAATAATACAAACACACTTGCTGACATACCTGATGGTATTGCATTATCGTGTGGGATCCGGGGTCTTACCACCAGCTTCTCAGCGTCACGCGCAGTAAAATAAAATCCATCGTCCCAAAATTTGTCGAGAATGAGATCAGCTAATTGCTGCGCTTGAACAAGATAGTTTTTTTCAAAGCAAGATTCGTAGAGATCGAGAAGTGCATTGGCAAGGAAAGCATAATCATCTAAAAAACCTGGTATCTTGGCTTTGCCGTCTTTCCAAGTTCGGTACAATTGTCCTTCAGTCGTAAAAAGATGCTGAAGAATAAAATCCGCTGCTCGCCTTGCGGCTGTTAGATATTCAATATTTCCTGTTGCTTGATAGGCTGCACAAAGCCCCTGAATCATTAAGGCATTCCAGCTTGTTAGGATATTCTCATCGCGGTTTGGACGAACACGCATTGCTCGTGCAGCCAAGAGAGTTTGACTTAGCTCTGTAAGGTAGGCTTCTTCTTTGACCTCTAATTTTTGGGCGCGATAAAGTACACTTTTTCCATGCTCGAAATTACCTTCGTCTGTGACGCCATAAGCACGGCACACAAAAGCCCCTGCAGCCTCACCTAGAATGGCTTTGATTTCTGCTGGCGCCCATACATAGTATTTTCCTTCTTCGCCTTCACTATCTGCGTCTTCACTTGCAAAGAAAGCACCTTCAGGATGGGCCATCTCTTGAAGTACGTAACGGATGGTGTGCTCAAAAATATGGCGCCATAATTCCTTGCCAGTCGCACGATAAGCATCCGCATAAAGCTTAACGAGTTGGCCATTGTCGTATAGCATTTTTTCAAAGTGGGGAACAGCCCAGCGTTCATCAACACTATAGCGAGCAAAGCCACCTGCTAAGTGATCGTAGAGCCCGCCATGAGCCATACCATCTAGCGTTAACGTCAAGGCGTGAAGCAATGCAGGATCTTCAGTGCGATGAAAAATACGCAAAATAAGATCGTAACAAGAAGGATTGGGAAACTTCGGGGCACTGCCAAGTCCACCGTACACATTATCTGTATTTAGTGCCAGAAGTTGTGCGGCAACGGTGGAAGTAGCCTCAGCTTGTGGTAACAGTTCTGCTTTAAGATGATTTTCTAAAACTTGATAGCCTTTTAAAAGCTGTTCGACATTCTCTTGTATAGCCTGTCGGTTATGTTGCCAGGCATCACTTATCCCAAGAATGACTCGTGTAAATCCGGGGCGACCATAACTCTCTTCTGCTGGAAAATAAGTGCCACCAAAAAAGGGCTCCCCTTGTGGTGTCATCAATATCGTTAGCGGCCAACCACCGTTTTGGCCCATCATCTGAATAGCTTTTTGGTAGATCTCATCGATATCAGGTCTCTCTTGCCTGTCAACTTTAATGTTAATAAATCGTTCATTCATAAGCTCAGCTATCTTCGGATTTTCAAAAGACTCATGCGCCATCACATGACACCAATGGCATGCTGCGTATCCTATGGATAAGTGGATTGGTTTGTCTTGCTCACGAGCGTGGCTAAAGGCTTCCTCTCCCCAGGGGTACCAGTCAACGGGGTTATGCGCATGTTGACGAAGATAGGGAGAGCTTTCATTAATCAATCGATTAGCCATAGCTTATCTGCTTATTTAAGTAAAATCACAGTCTATCTTGTGGTGAAATTGGCATCAACTTTCATTTAATGAAGTACAAAAGGGAGTATCCATTTTTAAAGTGGATGGATGTGCTCTGTTATGCCATGTTTATTTATTGACTTTCACCTTAGTATAAAGTAAGCTGCACACCTTATAAGAGAGCCTTAATAGAACATAAAGCTGAAGTTTAATAATTGAATTTGCACGTGAGAGGATAGCCATCATGGGGTCGAAACTCCCAGATACAAGTTCAGATTTGATTCTAGATCGCTGTCATGAAGGGGTAAAACTAAAAAAACCTCATCCTAGATCCAAGATGCAATCTACACATTCACTCGATAAGATCTTTCAATTACCCTGCAATATATATTTTGATAGCTATGATCACATCGCTGTAAACATGAATGAATTGAGTGTAAAGACATGTGGCTATATATCTGCTCAAGATATCATAGGGCGTTCAGGTCTTGAATTCTTCACGAAAGAAACAGCCTTGCGAGGTGCGCGCAATCAAATAGAAGTCATGAAGACTGGTAAAATGAATATCATTCAAGATACCCTAATAAGACATGATGATGTGCCGTATTCTTACGTTAGCATTTCTTTTCCATGGTATTCAGAAGAAAATAAGATCCTCGGTGTTTTTGGTTGTTCTTTTTCTCAACAGGCAATAGCAGAAGGTTTTATGAATTTGTATGAATTGGGACTGTTATCTAAACCCAAGAAACCACCAGTATTGTCTATTTCATTTAATAAACATTTTTCTAGGCGTGAAATACAATGTATTGAGCTGATTATGCAGGGTAAATCACCCAAAGAAATCGCTAAATTTTTGGATCTTTCATATCGTACAATAGAACATTATATTGCTAATATAAAGGACAAATTTAATGTCAAAACCAAAGCGGAACTAATGGTTAAGGTGAATGAATGGTTAGCATCAGATCATCTGTAAACTTAAAAACCAAAATAACTGCTATTTTTTGGTTTATTTTTGCTCTTTTCGTTTGTAACTTGAATGATTTTATCGTCAAAATCTTAGCTCAAGATTTTCACTTTTGGCAAATTACAGCAAATCGTTTTTTCTTCTGTATGATAACTCTCGTCCCCTTTTTACTTTTAAAAGGTAAAAAACAGCTTCGCACAAAAATTATTCCATTTCATTTTTATCGAGGCACATTATTGGTTGCAGCGACCGCATTATGGTGCTTAGGGATGAAAAAAGTACAGTTGTCCACTGCCACAGTCATCACTTTTTCAAATCCATTACTCGTTTTAATCTTTGCCTCTATCTTGTTACAAGAAAAGCTGACACCTTTGAGGATAACGATGACAATTGTCGGCTTTCTAGGTGTTTTATTCATTGTTTTGACTAACAAATTCGTACTCTTGCAAGGCAATCCTGAATTGATGGTGATTGCAGCAGCACTTTACGCATTATCCAATGTGGCAAATAAAAAATATGCTAAAGACGAATCCATTTTATCAATGCTCTTTTATCCTGCTTTATTTGGACTACTCTTGTCAGGCTATTTTGCTATTCCCTATTGGACAGAGGCTTCTTTGAATCAAATTGGATTATTTTTTTTACTAGGATTATTTGCAAATTTAATATTATTTAGTGTTATTACAGCCTATAAAAAAATAGATGCAACATTTTTATCACCTTTGCAATATTTCGAATTAATTCCATCTATTCTTCTTAGCATCTTATTTTTCAAGGAAAATATTTCTTTCTACACCATTGTAGGCGCGGTGATTATAATCTTTAGCTCACTTTGTATCTTTTATGAGAAAGTAGACGTTTCGCATTAATTTTGAGTGCCTACTATTGTAGGGATGGTTTTCGCACTTTTTCATTAACTTGAGCGCCAGGCCTTTCTTGGAGCGCTAGTACCTTATTCTCTGTAATTTTTTTATAATGTTCGAAGTCTATAAGAATATTCTTTCTTAGATTATTGGGTAGGCGTTGGAGGTAATTGTTGCGTAGGTCAAGACTATGAAGCTTGTTCATCTCTCCTATTTCATTTGGTAGAAATTGGATCTCATTGTTGCTAAGATTTAACCATCCTAGGTTTCTCAACAGAAAGATTTCAATAGGCAAAATTTGAAGATTGTTACTTTTAAGATAAAGGTAGGTAAGATTTTTTAATTGCCCTATTTCAGGAGGAATGTCTTGCAGATTGTTATTGCAAAGATCAAGAGTGACAAGCATTTCTAATTGTCCTATTTCAGGAGGTATGTTTAGGAGTTGATTGTTATTAAATCTAAAAGTTTTAAGGTTCTTTAACCGAGTTATTTCGGGAGGTATATTCTGAATCCAATTATAACCAAGGTATAAATGTTCTAGCTGTGTCCAATAGTTCCTGTATTTTCGTTTAGTTAAAATTTTTCTAGGGAAACGAGTGATATTGCAATGTGAGCAATGGAGCGATTTAGGATCCTTAAAATCACTTTTTTCAATGTTTACCCCAAAGGATTCTTGAATTTTTACTTCAAAGATCTCAGCATTAATTCTATTTAACGCTTCTTCACGCAAAAATAATTCACGAATATCATCAGATTCGTTTACTTCTCTTCGTAGTACATCAAAACATCGCTGTATCGTAGCGTTTCTAATTTTGTCATCCAATAAGAGTGCATGTTCTAGTAATTTTATTTCCCTTTTTTGTTTTTCTAAAACATGATGAATTCCATTTGGCCATTCTCCTTGGGGTAGCTTTGCGGTCATCTTTTTAAGATATTGTTCATAACGATGTTTATCTGTTGCTCTTTGGAACTGATGGCAAACAAGATTTGCACTAGGTGAAAATACATGATCAAGAGGAGTTGCTTTTTCTATAATAATGGCCAATACATCAAGTGGAAGCGACAGTATTGAAGTTTGCGGCTTAGTTCTAAATAGCCATGTATAAACACGCGTGGCTAGCTTCGCTATAACCGTATATAGATTTAACATCTTTCTAGTCATACTTTTAAGCGTATAGTTTGTTCAACTTTGTGGATTTGATTTAATAAGTAATGATCTTTACTATTGAGCGTACATTCTCCAGGGTTTTTCCCAAAATAATGGCGAACTCGATACCACATCTCTTTGAGAGTGTCTAATAGCAAAAGAACAAAATCCTCTTCGATATTTTTATGTTTAAGTGAATTTGTACAATCATTCACAATATTATCGATTTGGTTACACCAGGCTGTCACTTTGGTTGTTTCAATTCGATTGGGGTAAGCTTGAATAGCACTGATTTCACTTTTAAGCGTTTGCAATTTTTGCAGAGTAGTTGATATTTCTGTTACTTTTCTGCCCTGTGAATGCAACTGGTTTTCTCGCTGCTTTAATAAATTAATTATTTGATCCAAGCCAAAATTTAAAGCATAAAAACTCTCTAGCACAGGACGATGTAACTCTTGTTCAGGTGTCAGTTCTAGATGAGGATTGTCAGAAATGGTTAATGGGCTATTCCAATAGATAAATTCTCTACCGTCTTGTTGAGTTTGTTCTATAGTCAAAGGTCTTACGTTGGAAGTATATCGAGGGAGTTCTAAAAAGCCATGTAAATTTTTAACATCTAATCCGATTCGTTCTAGCTTTTGAAGAATATATCTTTTGCAATTATTACCGGTGAATAAATTAAACATAGGTCCACCAGGTTTGTCAGGCATTGGACGAGAATTTTTATTAAGATCTATTTTTGTTTTTTCATCACCTAATATGCGCCGATCAGCATTAATATCGGCCAGTAACAGTTCTAATTGTTGTTGCGAGACTTGGAAAGTCTTATGATACATACCTTCGCTGCCAACAATACTTTTGAAATCTTCTTCTTTAACACGACCGCGACTAATGGGTTTATATTTTAAAAAGCGCATATAGCGACTGTACAAACCTATACCATCTAAAATCTCTACGCGAGCATTTTCTTTTTGAGTATGATCCAACTGATTAATTAATAAAAAAGCATGACCCAATGGATTGGTATTGTGAGTCATGATGGCAAAGGTCACAAAATAATCAACTGTGGGAGATTTTTTGACGGTCATAATAGGGCTCACTTTTCTTGCATACTTTGAAGATTTTTTTATCTAAAACACTTTTTACGTTGTTGATTTTATTGAGATATAATTCAATAAAATAGGGTAAATTTACCGTAAGATACAAAGATAATGGTTACTCAGGTATCTTTTGATATACACGCTTTGGGAGTAAAGTGTCAGGGATTTTACCTTTTTTATTTTCTCTCAAGATATGTCCTGTTTCATCAACAGGCGCAAGATAATCCTTTAAATTGAAATCAATAGTAGAGGCATTTTTCTCTTTTTTGCTAGAGGAGAAAGGCATTAAGTCTTTAGGTTGATTGGGTTCTTTTGATTTTGATATTATCACATCTTCAATTCATTGAGTTTTTTGCTGAGAGCGGCATTTTCTTCTTCGTTAAGCGCTTCACGTGTATCCTGAGTCGGGCTTTCTTTAAATTCAAATAATAGCGGGCGCATTTCTTCTTGACGTTTTTCCCGTTGCTTACAAAAGCCAGCAAGTGCTTTTTTGGTATTTAAGCCTGTTTTTCGATTCGCTAAGTTAATAATCAAAAACCTAAGCTCTTTCGGCACGCTTTGCAATATTTCCCATACAAATTTTAATTGCTCCTCTTCGTTGCAATTTTCGTATTTCTTGTTAACTGTCAATTGTCTGGTGACATTAGTATGCATCGATGCAAACATCAAAGGAGCGGCAAGATGCCTTCTAAAATTATTCTTAGCCAGTGCTCTTTGTAGGATTATTTCAGCTTCCTGTCCAATGTCGCCAAGGTTAGCTGTGGTCACCTGCGTGCCTTTGAGGCACAGCGCAAAATCTTTGGCACCTTGCGCGCCAATTGGGTTAACACCAAGGTAAACCGCAGTCACTTGCGTACCTTGAAGGTTTTGTACAAAATCTTTGGCGCCTTGGGGGCCGATCCCGTTACCCATAAGGTCTACCGTGGCCACCTGTGTGCCTTGTAAAGCTGTTGCGAGCAGAGCTAAGTTTTTTGTGCCTAAGCTTCTTTTGGCCAAAACAAGATTGGTTAAATTTTCTTGCGCAAGATAAGCTCTAAAATCATTAAAGTTACCATTGAAAACCTCTGTTAACAACGTATTTAACGATTTTTTAACTTTGGAAGACATATTTTTTGGACCATTCATAGGTTTTTTCTTGAATACCCCGGATAAAACATTTTTAGATTGAGTGAAAGATTATCATGAATTTAATTTAAAAGGCATGGAAACCAGATAGGCTGACCTTGTTAGCGTAATTGGGAGTAGAAAGTAGGGTTTTTGCGTATCTTAAAGCGCGCAAAACGCCTACTCAAGTGAACATACTCTTATTTTTTGCTATAGGGGAGGGCTGTAGGTCAATCTAGCTTAATTTTTTTCGTTTTATTTTTTTATCAATTGCGCTAATAACCTCTTCAGTTTTGCCTTGTAATAATTCAACATTTTTGGCCATATTTTTTCTTTTAAAGCCTTTTTGCTCTTGAGCTTCAATGTAAGCAGGAGGGAGTCTTATCACATCATATGTTTTTGCATCTGCGAGCATTTCGAAGGGCTTGCGGACGTCATTATTAGGCCGTGGTCTCATTGATGGCACGATTTTTGCTACCAACTCTCTCAACCATGCGTACCACCAGTTGCTGCTAGTGTTTGCAAGCCTACTCTTTGATGGCGCCGCTTTTGCCGCCAACCATGACAACTTTGGAAAGCCATCCTTGTGCGTATAGGGCGAAACAGGCATAGTCTGTGTTTCTTTACTTTGCTTTAATTGATCAATTAGTATCACTTGGATATTAGCTATACCATGTTGTTCAAAATATTTCATTGTCATTAAACGATGTTCTTCGGTATCTACCGCTATCGTTTTAATATCTCTTCCTATCTTAAGGGGGTCTTTTGAGCGATACTCAGCTTTGAGACGTTCAAATTTTTCACCTTTTTCACATAGCAAGATAACAGGGAAAGGATTTTGGACAAAATAGAGTTGTTGTGGTGAAAGTTTAGATTCAATTGGATCTTTTTTCATTAGTTTATCAAAGATGTTAGCGCGGATCTCAAGTTCCTGAATATAATTAAACCGTGCATTTTTATCAAAGGGGGGTAGAGAGCTATAATGTCCATTTGTTATAAGATAGTATCTATATAACATCTGGTCTAACAATAGTTCACCATCGCACTCATTCCAAAATTTATTAATGATAATCAAAAGGAGGTTGCCATCCTTAGGGTCATTTTGACTTTTCAATTTAAATGGGCAAAAAGCGGGCAAGCCAATTTTTTCGTTTGCTGGAATGTGAAAAATATCAATAATTTGTTTAAGTGTTTGTTCTGATGGGTTATTAACGCTATCTTTCAAATCGATATCTAGCGCGCAAAATTTATTTGATATTGCTTCACAATTAAAGTGCTTTCTAATATGTTCAAATACAGGATCTTGAGAAATGGCAGCAGGATGTGAGCTGATTAAATTGTTGATGACTCCTAGATCAACATCAATGTATTTCCCTAAAAGTAATAAAAAATAATTGTATTGTAAATAACCCCGTAACTGCTTTAATACTTCAATAGATTTTAAATGCGCTTCTTTTGTAAAACAATCAGATTGTATGACTCTTGCTAGCATTATCAATAGTGGATTAAGATTGTTAAAGTTACATTGATGGACATAATCTAAATATCCCTCCAAATTTTCAGTGTCTTTAGCAAATGAAGGAAGGTTGGTAGAGGCATATCCAATAATTGCCTCTAAACCATAGTGATGACCCATCAGTTCACCAAAACAGGGGTTACATCGTGTTAGTAAGGTACTAAGGCCGCCTTGTGTAATTTCACCTCCCATTGGGGCAAGCAAAAATTTTTCTAACATATCAATACTGGATATGAGCTGAAATTCCGTTTTATCAAGTAGCGCAAAAATGCTTGAATTAGTACCATGAATACGAGGGTTGTATGTTATTGGAAGAGGTACTTTTTCACTAGTAGTTGCGGGTTCTCTCCAGAAAGTGTGCATAAAATGAATAATGAAATTTCTCACATTTTACCTGCTATTAAAGTATTTTTGGTATTTTAACACAATATTTTGAAGAAGCTATTCTTAAAACCTTCATTTGCGGGAAAAGGGATGCAATCTTTAAAATAGGTGAATATTCTCTGTTATTTTGTCATGCGTGCCGTGAAAACAGTTGTCGTTTTCGTGCTGATCGTTCTGCTAGAGGGCATTCATTTCTATCTCACTTGGATAGTCAGCGGTGGTTAAATCTATAGTGATCATCTAATCAATCAAGAACCTATAAAAAATGCCGATTGACAGATAGAGATCAAAAAAGGGGACTGCTATGGGTTATCCTAAGAAACTGAACAAGCCTGAACAGGAAATTATTCCAGAATTATTCTTTAGGCTTCCGCGTGATGCGCAAGTACTTATCTTAGCGCGTAAAATTAAAACCATCGATGATTTTTTTATAATGGATGAAGCTTTTAAAAAAAATAAAACCCACCCTTTATTGCGAGATAGATTGTATACAGCGCTTAGTATCGCACTTAAATTGGATAATGTTGTGTTAAGTTATCCTTTTGAACAAATGGATGTGCTAAACCGTCAAACGCTGATGGACAAAGTGATAGCTTATCATACCGGTTTAAAGCATTATAGTCAGATGAATTTATCAAGACGAGAGTTGATGGCAGCTATGTTAGACGATCCCAATTATGTTCATGGCCAACAACAAAACCAAGATATTTTGATAATAGCAGCTGCCTTTGGATCTCGCATCGCAATGAATTTGTTAAAACCACAAGATCGCTCAAAAGCATTTTCTCATAGCTTTTTTCCGTCAGTGATTAAAGAATATATAGCGAATCTTAAAAACGATGCGCCGGCCGATGAAAAAGAAGAGGTCGTAAACAAAATGATACATTATGGGATGTTTGCTGAAGCAAATAAATTAGTGCAGCAATTTGAAGCTGATTTTGACGAAAGTCATTTAAAAGAAATGCTGGGGCAGGTTTGTTACACATGGCTTAATGAAAAATCCCAACCAGGTCTTGATTTGATAAAAACAATAGCAAAGCTGAAAAATTTTGAGGATTTTTTTTATAATTTGGCAACTTATGTTGAACGGGAGAAAGGTCCCTATCTTGATGAATTACTCTTTGCCGTAAATTTAGTAGATAAATACAAAGCATATAAAAAGTCTTTTATCCTTTCTTCTACATCCTCTCAAGAGGATATTCAAAGATCGTTATCCTACTTTTTAAAATCTCATCATGTTGATGACTTTAAAAAAACTTTTGAAGCTTATGGTGAGAAAATCAATGAAGAAATGATTAATTCTATTTTTCACGAATTAAGCCATACCTTTACAGATGAGACAAGTCCTGAGATTCAAATTGCATTATTTCTAATTGCTACACAAAAAGTCAAAGATGAAAATGTTGAACATTATATAAATGTGGTAAAACAATTCCCTGGTGGTGAGTCTTGTGCCAAAGCGCTATTGAATGCGCGAGATGAAGCGAAAAATGCAGGGATTGCCTTACCTCGCCCAATGAGGTGATAACTCTTTAAAAATTTTCATTTAACCCAGGATTCTCGGGTAACTCTCACTCCTAATGGATTAATTTAGGTGGAAAACTTATATAAAGTGTACATCTCATGCCCTTCCCAGATGAATTTTCGGGGCTCGTTTTTGGCTTTGCTTAGCCAAGCCTTAAATGCTAGCCTGGCGTAGTGTTAGTAAAGGCTGGTTGGCCTGATTCACCCCAATCACATATCAGTACGGGGCTTGATTTGCTTGGCGCCTAGCTGACGTGTGCTCGTTAGAGTAAAAATCATCTACTTGGATATATACATTAAGGGATGGTTATGCTTAACGCCAATGAGAAAATATTAGATATTTTGTCTGAATAATTAATTTGAGAGTTCACATGAATCATCAGCTACCTAAAACACTATCTTCTTTTATCTGGCATTTCTTGAAGTCGTATAAGTTAATTGGCTCTATTTTTATTTTGCTTGCTATTCTTGCTGGATTTTGGGGGCCTTTTAACAGTATTTTGATCAAAAACATCATCAATATTCTTCCCCAAATTAAAGATGGGGATATGGGTCCCTTGATTTTGCCTGCAGCTCTGATTGTACTCAACTTTATAGTATTTGATAACTTTACCTGGCGTTCAATTGGCTTTATTAATTATAAGTACCAAGGCGTTATTAAAAATAAAATTATGTCTGAAACCTTAAATCATGTTTTAGGTGGTGGGCATCAATTCTTTCAAGACAACTTTTCAGGTCAAATCGCAAGTCAAATTTCAACACTGGCCGACAGCATTGAACTGATCTTACATAGATTTTCGCTCGATTTTATTCGAGGCGCTTCATTGGTGGTAGTCTCATTAATCGCAGCCTATACGGTCAATTCGAAGTTTTTTTATATTTTATTATTATGGTTCATCGCATTTGCCTCATTTAGCATTTTAATATCAAGGCGCTTTGTAAATTTAGCTGATAATCATGCAAGTCGTGAATCTGCTGTATCTGGGCAAATAGTGGATTGTATTTCGAACCATCACAACGTCAGAATTTTTTCTAGAAAAGATTACGAAATCTCAAGGATGCGCCAGTTCTTCATTGAGAGCCAAAAAGCATTTCAGAAAAAAGAGCTTTATGTCGTTATTTCATGCAGCATTCAAGGGTTAATGATTGCAATCATGATGGGCTTTTCAACTTATTTTTTGGTTTATCTCTATGGAAAGGGCTTAGTCAGCATAGGGGACTTTGCTTTAATATTGGGTATCTCAATGGAATTAGGGCATATGATGTGGTACACCATGGGACAAGTGGATGCCTTTAACCAAGCCTATGGTAGATGTAAGCAAAGTTTATCAGCTTTAATTGTCGAACCAGAAATTAGGGATAAAGATGCCTCAAAAGATTTATTAATTAAAGAAGGGCAAGTCACGTTTGAGCAAGTAAAATTTCATTACAAAGGAACCGAGCCTCTTTTTCAAAATAAATCAATTGTCATAGCAGCTGGCCAAAAAGTTGGACTGGTAGGCTATTCAGGAGGCGGTAAAACAACCTTCGTCAATTTAATCTTGCGTCTTTATGATGTGACGGATGGGCGTATTTCAATTGATGGTCAAGATATCCGAGATGTGACCCAAAGTAGTCTACATCGAAATATTGCGATGATCCCTCAAGATCCTTCGCTCTTTCATCGAAGTCTGATGGATAATATTCGTTATGGTAGAGTAGATGCGAGTGATGAAGAGGTTGTTTTGGCTGCAAAAAAAGCACATACCCATGATTTTATATCCCAATTACCTCAAGGTTATGGATCCTTAGTGGGGGAGCGAGGTGTGAAACTCTCCGGTGGGCAACGCCAGCGCATCGCGATTGCGAGAGCTTTTCTGAAAAATGCACCTATTTTAATTTTAGACGAAGCAACGAGTCAATTAGATTCACTGACAGAGCAATATATTCAAGATAGTTTATGGGAACTGATGCAAAATAAAACAACCATTGTTATTGCGCATCGTCTTTCCACGCTGCTGCATATGGACAGAATCCTTGTATTTGATAACGGTAAAATTATAGAAGATGGTAATCATCAAGTTTTATTAGCTAAAGGCGGATTATATTCTGATCTTTGGAAGGCTCAGGTGGGTGGGTTTTTGCTAACTGATGAAGAAAACGATACGGGAAGAATAGTTTGATTTAAAAGCAGCAGCGTGCATATCAACAGATATTTTGGTGCCAATTTCAGTTTTTCTACTGTCCTTTTATCTATTCATACCCTCTTATAACCTCAAATTATGTAACTCATCTGAATTCATTATTCAATCCTAATAACTCAGAGTAATATTATAGGTAGTCTTTATGTTCACACCATGATACTTAATTTGAGGGGTAATTTTTATGCAAAACGGTCCTACATACAAAGCAATTTCGATTGATCTAAATAATGCTTCACCTGAACAACAACAGTTATTTAAAAATGTTGACCAGTTTTTTGAGCCAAAGATCAGTGAATTAATGCAATTGTTGGGTCAAAGAGTTTTCATGAATAAAGACCTCAAGATTGATGTCAAATTCCAATCAAACTTAGGACGAGCTACTCTTGAAAAAGATTCAACTCGACCACATTATCAGCTCACCCTTTCAGCGAATGCACGACCGATTGATACCTTATTTGATTTTGTTCATGCCCTCTATGATATTAATAGCAGAACCTTTGATCAAAAATTAACCGGCGATAAGTTTTTAGACCATCGTTTTCATAATGCATTTAGAAAGACATTTGAAGCAATGCAACAAATGTTTTCTTCAGAATTAGATTATGCATCCTTAGGAATTGATAACGCAGATCTGGAGCATTTAAGAAATGCGATTCCTGGTCAATCCCATCTGGCCACTGAGTTAAGAGGCTCAGTAGCAAAAGACTTTACGCTTAAGACAATGGCCGAAGAAGAAAAAGAATATCTTGCAGTAAGTAAAGATGAAAGCGGTACGCAGAAAATCAGTATATTTACGAAAAAGCCAGAATATTCTATCAACTCATTAAAAAAACCTTCTGCGCCACCAGTGATTGATCTTAAAGCTCAAGCTCAAGCATCAAAATCACAAGTGTTTGTCGACCGTGAAAATAATGCGATCTGCTGTTCAATTTGCGCACAGTCTGGTACCTACAGCATCGTTGTTAAAACAGATCTGGGATACTATTGTGATCGTGGCGGTTATATCAATGAATCTGCTGTCTTAGAAGCTCAAAAGTTTCTTAATGATCGTCCTCAAGGTACTCCTGTGGAGACAGATTTACAGCGTAGTGCTAGCAGTTCACCCCCTTCAATGCGATCTGGTGAGAAAAATGTTGCATTGACTGCGAGTGTAAGCAAAGCAACTGCTTCAGCTGCTACTCCAGCTGATGCTGCTGCATCTTCAGGTTTAAATTCATACATACCGACGGGTGAGAGGCTTGCAAATTTAATTCAGCGTTCTGCGAAACCTGCTGCACCTGTAGTGAATACAACTGTTGCTCAGCCTGCTGTTC
This sequence comes from uncultured Gammaproteobacteria bacterium, assembly GCA_963803015.1. Classification (GTDB taxonomy): domain Bacteria; phylum Pseudomonadota; class Gammaproteobacteria; order Berkiellales; family Berkiellaceae; genus Berkiella. Next base: position 1,005,926 of record CAWDKV010000003.1, read on the forward strand.
CTGCAGAAAATACAACAGCACCTGTTGCTGCTGTTCGGGCTGAAGAAGACAAAGTTGAAGTGACACCTCCTGCTAAGCCTGCTATTGCAAAACCTGTTGCCGTCGCTTTTGATGAAGGAGAAGAGAACTTTGATGTAACTCCTGCTGCCGCAAAACCTACTGTTGCAAAACCAGCTGCAACTAAGCCTACAGCACAACCAGCTGCTGCAAAGCCTGTTGCTGCAAAGCCTGTTGCTGTAAAACCTGCTACTGCTCAAACTGTTGCTGAGGAGGAGGGTGTGGATGAGGTATTTAAGACTAGTGCTAGACCAATTGTTAATGCAAAACAAGCTGTAGGGAAGAAACCAGTTGTCGCTGCACCTGCTGTTAAAGTGGATGATATTGCTGCTGCAGTACCTGCTGTTGATGCGAATGATGTTATTGATGTTGCACCTGATACTGGTCCTGCATTTAACGCCGACGTTTTAGCGCAGATAGAGAGAATATTAGATGCTGATTTAAAAGCGCTTGCACGCCAACGTGCTAAAAATCTGCCAGCTCAGTTAAAGGCAGACTTGTTAGGTTATTTGAATGCTGATCCTGTAAAAGCGGCTAAGTTCTTAGCACAAGAGGATGAAGGGTTCTTAACTCTAGTCAAAAAAGTACCATTTGCTGCTCAGAAAATTAAGTTAAATAATTTACCAGAGGAAATTAGCTTGAATGGAGATGCAAACAAAAAACAAGGTCGTAGATTAGTCTAATCTACTTTGAATGTAGGGCACTGTATAGGTGCCCTACATTTTCTCTTACTCATTTTACTTCTTCCTTCTTTTTAAAAGAAATTAGCATATTCAAACTATTTTTACGTGTATCCCCTCCCCATATATTGCAATTTAAATAACTTTAGTGAATATTAAGAAGATGTATACGCTTATTATTTATTGATAATGAGCTGCGTATGATGATTGCTAGTTTGGAGGTGTTCATATGAGTGTTTTAGTGGGTGGCAACAATATTAAAGGAAACAATCCCCTATCCAATTTAAGCGTCAGTTCCGGTGGAAGCTATGCTGCAAAATCTCATACAATTACCAATCTCTCAGGCAATGGTTATACGGTTTACGGTGATTATCAGTCCATTCTGGGATTTACCGTTGTAGACAACGCACAGAATACGAATGATGTGATAAGCGGCACAAATGTTAACCTTTCAGGTAACAATATTACCCTTGGCTGTGGTACCAATACGATTTATGGCTCTGTACAAACCATGAATTTCTCCGTGACAAACAACGCGACAGACACGGGTGTTCCCAATACGACTTCCACTTATAATGTTGGTATTAACAATGTGGATGTGGTGATGGGAGGTAACAACATTTCAGTTGGGAGCGGAGTTAACACCATTTATGGGACATTACAAAATATTACAATGTCCGATACGGGTGGTAATGCGCTGACAGCTAATGGTTCACAAGTCACTGTCAATACACTGATGGATAATGACACGATTGATCTAACAGGTGGTGGCAAAGGTAACACTATTACTGCGGGTGCTGGCGTTAACACCGTTTTTGGTGATCTACAAAATTTCACCATGACAGTAGGTGGGGCTTCAGCTAACTCTGATCCAAATGACCCCAATTATGCTTTTGCAGCTTCACCCAATGTTCAAGCTTTCACAGAGGTGACGGGATTTAATTTTACCGTAGGAGGCAACAAGATCTCTTTGGGCGTCGGGAAAACTGGTGTGAACACGGTGTATGGTGACATGCAGACGCTAAATATACAAACGATAGGTAACGATGCTATTGGATATAACAGTCTTGCTTTTGGTGGAGTTGGAGATTTTTATAATTGGACTATCAATAATGACGTTGCGTCGCCCTATTTCGGTGCTCCTCCTTTTTTGGTAACCCCTAACTTTAATAACTTTAATTTTAATGCAAATGCCATTACTGTAGGTAATGGCGTTAACGTGATTTATGGTGATCTCCAAACATTAAGCTTCTCCGAAGGAGGTGACTATGTGAGCTCACCTGGAGCATTTTTCGCTACACCCGGATACGAGCCATCGTCTCTTACAGATGTCTATCCTACAGGGACTGTAGCAGCAGCAGAAGGCATCGTTGGTGTCGGTTATACAGATATAATAATGGGTACCATGGTCGGAGGTAATTTCATCGGTAATACCATAAGCGCTGGCGTTGGTGTCAATACCATATACGGAGATTTTCAAACTTTTAAAAATGGAATCAATGGAGGAACGGACACAGGGAGTTATCCTCCTACTTATGCTCCTTTTAATTCGATTTACGATGTATTCGGTAATGATTATAGTTTACTAGCGAATACTGTTTTAACTATGGCAGGAAATGTGATTACAGCTGGTTTATTAGGAATTGGGGTTAATACCATTTATGGAAATACTCAAGATTTGAACTTTATCAATGTGGCTGGTGTTAACAATCAAGGATCGGGGGAAGATAGCGCTGAGTTCGAGGATGTTTTCGTATTCGGAGGCACAGGTACCTTTGACACCACTGATCCTGGTATAGGATTTTATCCTAACTTTATCCCCACTCTAACAGGCAATACGATTACCGCTGGCAATGGCGTGAATACCATTTACGGCAATATGCGGGATTTTATAACCACTAATGCTGGAGGAGTAGAAAATGGTTTGAATGCTGCGAGTCAGTCAGTTCCTTATGTCACCATTAATGATGATAGAACTGAATTTTTCATGGGAGACAACCACATTTATGCGGGTTTAACGGGTAGCAGCGTCAATACCATTTATGGGAGTATGCGTGACTTCATAAACGTAAATGGCGGCGTTGATAATAACGGTGTGATAGTGAGTGACGCTAGTATTGTGGAAAATGTCCCAAGTGGTGGCACAGATGTTGTGGGATTGTCAACAGATATCCTCTTATCCATTGCTGGCAATGTCATTGATGTGGGGTCTGGCGTTAATACCATTTATGGCAGTATGCGCGATTTTACCTGGATAAATTTCGGAGGCAAAGGAATTAATATTTCACCTGACAGTTATGCAGTATCAAGCAGTTACGATTACCAAAATATCATCTTAATGGGGGAGAACAATATAATAGCTGGATCCGGTGTTAATACAATCGATGGAGATTTCCGTAATATGGACTGGTCAGTAAGTGGTGGTGTGAACCCGGCCACACCGAATGTACTCTTTACACTCAATACGGGAGCCAATATTAGTGGCACAATAGTCAGTATGGGAGATAATATCATCCAGGCGGGCCTGAAAAATGTTTCTAGCGTGAATGTTATTAGCGGTGATGGCGTAAATATTCTTTACTCCGCGATTGGGGGAACTGCCACTGGAGGATTAGTAGCCTGGAACTTTGTCGGGCTTAACTCTCAAACAATGGGTGGCAATCAAATCACAGTATATGGTGGCGGGACGTCGACCATTTATGGTGATGTGCAATCCATAGATTGGTCTGCAACCGGAGGAAATGCCAATGGTTCTGGTTCTTATGCGGAAGGTCAAATTTACCAAAATTCCATTATGATGGGAGGAAACACAATCATTGATAATGGAAATAGCGCCGATACCATTTATGGGGATGCGATGACTCTTTTGCTCTCCGTTAAAGGGGGAACAGCAACCAATGGTGGCGATGCAGCTGCTTATATGCTTGATAATACACTCACCTTGCTTGGTAATACTATCCAAGCAGGAGCAGGTAATGATGTCATTTTTGCTAGTTTGGAGAATCTTAGTTTTAGCGCACAAGCAGGTAGTGGATCAGGAGCAGGCGCTTATTTCTTGGGAGCACTAAATAGTCCTGGTTTGTCTCCCCTTCCCGACAGCGGCAACATTATCACCTTTGGAAATGATACGATAACCGGCGGTGCGGGATCTGATTTTATTGTCGCAGATGATGCGTTAAATCTTACGGGATTAAATGTGTTTCTGGGTGGCGCTGGCAATTTGAATGAAATAAATTGGAGCGACAATACTATCATTGGTGGCAAAGGTGCTGATAACTACGTTTTCTCGATGGTTGTTTCACCTACGAACCAAATGTCGATGCAAGGTGTTGACATCATCACTAATTTTCAACCAACTAAAGGTGATAAGTTGTCATTCGGTTATGTCACAGGTGCAGCGACTGCCGCAACCTTGGATGCAAATTCAGCCTTTGTGAATATTCATGTAGGAGGTACGTTAAGTGGAACCATCGACGGTGTGGCGGCTATCTTTAATCAAGGTCTAGGCTCTAGCGTTGCCAATGCTTTGGAAACGGCGATTAACAGTTTCATCGCCGCAAATGACCCCACAGCGACAGGCTTAGCCTTGTTACAGGATGTTGCGGGCTATATTGCCAACGGACTAGCCTCAGCTCCAGGGTTGAGCGCCGTAGATGTGCAAGGTGGGCTCATTTTGGAAGGGCAAACAACATCAAGTATGGGTAGCTTTAGTGCTATTAATGCACTGCATGCACTAGCGGTTGAGCATACCGCAATCGCTGTTCATTCCTAAAATGTCAAAGAAGCCTTTTGTGGATGATGAAGGTTATTGCCAAGCCTGACAAGGTTAGCCTCCCGGTGAGCTTTGGAAAGCGCGAGTAGGTGGGTTTTTATTAGATTATGGCACTTTTGCTGGCAAGTTTTGTTTCGTTTTTTGAGCGTTAAGAGTATCTTGTGGAGATATCACTTGTAATTGTCCATTAAGGTATTGTCTTAATTTGTTCGTTAGCGCAGGGTTGATACTTGTTAAGAGATTGTTTTTTAATAAGAGCGCTCCTAATTTAGGTAATTGGGTAACCACTGTAGGCACTTCTGAAAAATAATTGTTTTCAAGAGATAATACCGAAAGATTTTTAAGTACACTAAGTTCTTCTGGCAAAGCTGTAAGCATATTTCCTCTTAAATGCAACTCTGTAAGTTTAGACCATAGAGACTCGAATATTGGGATTTTCTTTTTTAATACTGAATCGGGAAAGCGAGTGAGAAAACAATTTGAACAGTCTAAGATAGTGGGGTGAACAGTAGTGAGCTGTCCGTACATTGCTTGTAAAGGTGCAGCAATAACTTCGCTAATTTTATATAGAAGAATAGCAGCATTAAGTTTATTTAATATTTGTTCTCGCCTATGAAATAAAAGTGGAGAATCAGATAATGTTTTTAAACGTTTAAAGTATTTTTTAATGCGGGGGTTTTTAAATTGAGCAGGGCCCACTGCAAGTTGGGTTAATTGGAAAATGCCAGCTTCATGCTCAAGAAGATAATTTATCTCAGCTTGTTGTTCTTTGATATAGGCGCTCTTAGGATTGAATTTGTTTTGAAGAAAAGTATTTGTCGCGCGGTAAAGATGTCTATTCACTAAACGAGTTTGAGGTAAAAAAGTTTTCCCAGGAGCCGTATAGTTAAAAATAATATCTAAAGCATCTTGTGGTAAAGGTGTAAAAAAGGTTGGTTGTGTCGGGGGCTCTAGAGCCGCATTGTTTGCGCCGAAAAGCCCCCCTATTCCTTTGCTGATGGTGCTAACAACAGCTTTGAATTTTCCAGGCTTTTCATGATTTTCTGTACCTTTTATCACAAAGACCTCTAACATTTCGGTTACATTTGAATTGTCAAGTTTAATAGAAATGAGTTGCTTACTCAAATATTAAAAGATAATCGGTAATTATAAGAGGATTTTTGCCATCAAGGCATTTATTTTGTACACACATGGATTAAAATAGGCTTTCTAGAGGCACTTCTTAAAGCAAATAATAGAGTAAGTGGTCTTGCTTGTGATGTAGCTGCGGATAAAAAATCATGGCAAGATTTTGAAGATTTTTTGATCCACATTAAAGTAAAAGAGTAATCTTGATGGTAAATCCCAGTGATCATTTTGATGGAAAGCGTTTTCACAATCCTAATCCAAAAAAAGTAGACAAAAGAGGCCTTTGGGAGGTCTTAAAGTGGAAATTATGGGAGCGAGCCAAACCTTGGCCAAAAGCCGTTGAAAATACGCACACACCTCAGCTGGGATTCAATATAAACGAAAAACAGGCCTACATTACTTTTATTAATCATTTAACAGAGCTTATTCAGATAAAAGCGCTTAACCTCTTAACAGATCCTGTTTTTTCTAAAAGAACAAGCCCGTTTACCTGGCTTGGTCCAAAAAGAATTAGACCCCCCGGAATGCCTTTGATTGACCTCCCTAAAATCGATATCGTCCTGATTAGTCATAACCATTATGATCATATGGATTTGGCCTCTCTTCAGAAAATAATGACGAAAGATGATCCCCTCTTTATTGTTCCCTTAAATAATGCCGCGTTGTTACAAAACGCGGGTATTAAAAAATAGTAGAGCTAGATTGGTGGCAAAAATATGAGATTAATCCGCAGCAAAATATTACACTGGTCCCAGCACAACATTGGTCAAGCAGAGGATTATTTGATAAAAATCGCGCACTTTGGGGAGGTTATGTCATCACTTCAAATGAACTTAAAATATTTTTTGCTGGTGATACCGGTTACCATTCGCATTTTCAAGCAATTAAAAAACATTTTGAAGATATAGATATTGCTTTATTGCCTATTATTTCTTATGCGCCACGTTGGTTTATGAAAGTACATCATATGAATCCTGAAGAAGCGGTAAAAGCACATTTAGATTTAACTGCCCATTTAAGTATTGCGATGGGGCAAGGGACTTTTCAGCTTGCCGATGAAGGCTTTTTGGAGCCAATTCATGATTTAAAGATCGCTTTAGAAAAATATCACTTAACGGAGGATGTTTTTTTAATACCTTGTAATGGGCAAACACTTTATTATCAGCAGTAAAGGGAACATGCTGTGAGATATTCTATTACGCGTAAATACAACTTCCCTAGCAGAGGAAGTATATTTTAGGCAGATGCTCCAGTTAAAATAAGAATTCTATTTAAAAAGAGACACTTTCCAAGTAAATAATGAGCCCTAAAGATCAAGTGATAAATTGCAAAAACGTTAAAAGAATTTGAGTGTGCAGGGCTAGCGGTGGTTAAAACAGGGGATTCAACTTTTGATGAAGGTAAAGTTATCTTTAATCAATGCATTAGTTGAATGGAAAATGTTTAGCTAACTCTGGGTTTTGTTGTCACTCCTGTAGAAGGGGCACTATCATTAGCAGCATTATTTTTTCTGCTATATTGCGTCAATACAGGTTTAGGTTTAAGCGAGAGATTGGCGACGATCTCTAATTCTAACTCTAACTCAAACTGGAGTGGTTCTGAACCTTCATAAGATTCGTCATCTAAAAGATGAGAAGAATTACCTAAGGAAGAATCTGAATCGTGCTCTGCTAGTCCCTCGGCTTCTGGAGCAGATGAGGGGGGATGAGGTAAATCAGAGACGACACTTAGCACTTCCCCTTCAGTGAAGGTTGTTGAAGGTTTTTCGATAAAGTATCGACGAAGTTCTTCAAGCCTAGCTTTATAAGGGTTTTCTCCTTTTTCTTGTAGTGCAAGATCACAGATCATAATTAAATAATGAACAAGATCAGGTCTGTCATCTGGATTTTTGAAAGACTCATCAGAGACAATGTCTAAGTGAACTAAAATTTTGCTTAAAGAATAAACTGCGCTCTTAATAGTATAATTTTTGGTTTCAGACGTCATGAACGTAGAATCTTGATCAAAAGATTTTTGAAAAACCACATGGGGTGTATTATTTTTCCTTAGTATTTTGAAATTATTTGCACTGTAAATTCGGGCGTTATGATTAGAATTTTGCCAAGCATCATAAAATGATTTACACATGTACAGAGCAATTAAGTTAATTTCATGCGCATCAAATAAGAATTTAATTAAATTATTTTCAATCAGCAATTCTAAAGAAATGCCCTTTTCTAGTTCTTCTGCAAAACAATCTGCAAGAATATCTTCCGTTTGCGCTATAGCATGACGATATGGCGCAAGCACTTGGGCAGTATTTTTGTTTATTTTCTGCCAAATTTTAAAAAGCATTTGCTGAAGTGTGACTCTCTCTTCTGGGACGGTGGCGTGTAACCATTTAGCCCATTCCTTTCTTCCAAGAAGAATGAATAAGGAGCCTAGCGCATATAAATCAGAATGGTAGGAGTAAAGGCCATGGTTTACTATTTCGGGGGCGGCAAAGCCAAGGGTGCCGCGACTCTTTCTGAGTTTTTTAACTTTTTCGCTGCCTTTGAGCAGAAGCGAGAATCCGTGATCGACAAAAGTCACCGTAATATCATTTTGCAGACAAATGAGTACATTTTGGGAATTAATATCTCCATGGATCGTTTTTTTTTCTTGGTAATCATGCAACGCTAAACAACATTTCAAAGCAATAATATCTTTTTGTATTTCAGATAATGCAGGTCTTTTTTTTGTACTAGTCTCCAATACTAATTGGTGAAGGGTTCGTCCGGGTGCTAAAGGAATAAATTGGAAACCTTTATGGTGAAAAGGTATTGTCTTTTTTTCAATTGTAACTTTTTTAGCATGTTTTTTGCTGCGTATCGTGTTACCTAATAAAAGATTAAGATGGCGTAAAACCTCTAGGGAGTGATCATCTTCTAAAATATAATCTGCGTTGAATGTTCTACAAGCAACCTCTTTGCCAGCTTCGTTTTGTGCCGTTAAGACGAGGCTAAACGTGCCTGTCCCAAGTATATGGGCGTCTCTATCTCTTTTTCGCGGTAAGGCGAAAATGCCGCCTTGAACGGTTTTGAGGAAAGAATAAAGTGAAGTGGTTGGATTAGGAATAAACTTTTTAGCCTTGGGATTTTTTTCAAAATACTCTTTAGCCATCGACCAATGATTGGGTTCAATTAACATCTTTTTGTACCTAAATCAGAATAATCGCGTTGCTAGCAATCCGTTGTGGCAGATTTAATTTTAAATCTATTTGCGAAGGGGGTTTAAATATAAAAAACTATTGTAATCAAAAGCTTATCTTTATACAAGTCCTAAAAGAGACTTCCTTGTAGCCATTTAAAGTTTGATTCGGGGTGGATTGTAATCATTTGGTGGGTAATGGTGGTATCGAACCACCGACCTCTGCCGTGTGAAGGCAGCGCTCTACCCCTGAGCTAATCACCCTACTTGATTTGCGATTCTACCATAGACAGCATTTTGTAATCACTAGTAAAATGGCTTCTTTTTAAGAAATATGTAAAAACATGATTATTACACGATTTGCTCCCAGCCCCACGGGAGATCTCCATATAGGTAGTGCTAGAACAGCCCTTTATTGTTGGCTATGGGCTAAAAATCAGCGTGGGAAGTTTATATTACGCATTGAAGATACAGATAGAGAGCGTTCGACCGAAGAAGCCGTACAAGTAATTTTAGACGGCTTGAAGTGGTTAGGATTGAATTGGGATGAGGGGCCTATTTATCAGACCCATCGTTTTGATCGTTACCGCGAAGTCAGTAATCAACTTCTTGAAAGTGGACATGCTTATAAGTGTTATTGCTCGAAAGAGCGTTTAGACGCCTTGCGAGAACAACAAATCGCCGCCAAGTTAAAAACGCGCTATGACGGTTATTGCCGAAATAGAACGCCAGATAACCCTGATGCACCGCATGTGATTCGATTTAAAACCGCACAAACTGGCTCGGTTAAATTTCATGATATGGTGAAAGGTGATATAGAAATTCAAAATAGTGAATTGGATGATTTAATCCTAGTGCGCACCGATGGGACACCCACTTATAATTTCACCGTAGTGGTAGATGATTGGGATATGGGTATTACCCATGTGCTAAGAGGGGATGATCATATCAATAATACCCCGCGTCAAATTCATATTTTGCACGCTCTGGGGGCAAAACTACCCGAATATGGCCATATGCCGATGCTATTGGCGCCAGACGGCAAAAAACTCTCAAAGCGCACCGGTGCAGCGAGCGTTTTGCAGTTTGAAAAAGAAGGTATTTTGCCGCAAGCACTCATTAACTACATTGTACGCTTAGGATGGTCACGGGGAGATCAAGAAATTTTTTCTCTTGAGGAAATGATTGCGCATTTTGATGTGCATGCGATTAACTCTTCACCCGCAGCGATGAATCCAGAAAAATTGTTATGGCTCAATCAACATTATTTGAAGACGATGCCGGAGAAAGAAGTTGCGGCGCAATTACTGCCTTTTTTACAGCAATTAGATATTAATGTGGAGAAAGGGCCAGATTTAGCAGCGGTTGTTGTGGCACTGCGCGAGCGCAGCAAAACGTTGGTAGAGATGGCAGAAAAGAGCCGATTTTTCTACATCGAGAGCGTGGAAATAGATCCAAGCCTAGCAGAAAAACACTTAACGCCAAATGATATTCATGTGCTACAAGCCTTAGTGGTGTGTTTAAATGCGCTGGCTGTTTGGACAAAAGAGAGTATCCATGAAGCGATGACTTTATTGGTGGAAAAGCTTGGCATCAAGTTTGGTTTAATCGCTCAGCCGGTGCGCGTTGCTATCACCGGAACAACGGTTTCTCCGCCTATTGACATCACTTTAGAATTGTTAGGTAAGGAACAAACTATTAAGCGTCTAGAGCATGTTATTTTTAAAATTTCTCCTTAAAAAAGGTATTGACAGCCCTGGGGATGGTACGTAGAATTCTCGCCTCATACTCCGGGGCTATAGCTCAGCTGGGAGAGCGCTTGCATGGCATGCAAGAGGTCGGCGGTTCGATCCCGCCTAGCTCCACCAAGTAATGAGTTTTATCTTCGGTTTTTCTACTAGGTCCCCATCGTCTAGAGGCCTAGGACACTGCCCTTTCACGGCGGTAACAGGGGTTCGAATCCCCTTGGGGACGCCATTTTTTTATCTTCAATGATCAAATAGTTGGCATACACAATTTGATTATTATGGAGTACGTCTCTTTTCCTCAATTCAAATAATCATTTTGGCACTGTTGATATTGGCACGATATTCAATATAATTAACTTCATCGTATCTATTCGAAGCCTTCGGACTTAATGGGAGTCGCAATGAAAAAGGAAACAGTGATTAAACCTGAAATCAAATTGATCGGTTTATCTGTTGTGACAAATAATGCCAATGAACAAAACCCACAAACTGCTAAGATAGGTTCCTTAGTCAATGACTACTTTGAGCTTGCTGCAGCAACAAAAATAGCTAATAGAAAGCATCCGGGCATTACCTATTCAGTCTATACGCAATATCAAAGCGATGAGCATGGGGATTATACGTATTTAATAGGGGAGGAAGTGTCATCCTTTGCTGATATGCCCGCTGAATTTCAAGCGATTACTGTCCCTTCAAGCCAGTATCAACGATTTACTACTCACCCTGGAAAAATGCCTTCAGTGGTGATTGAAGCTTGGCAGGCAATTTGGACCATGTCAGCAAAAGAGCTAGGAGGCAATAGGCGCTACCTTGCTGATTTTGAAGTCTATGATCAAAGAGCGAGCGACCCTTCAAATGCTGTGGTAGATATTTACTTAGGTGTGGAATAGCGCGTTTTACCCTCTCTCTAGCTGAGAGAGGGGAGCGACAATTTATCTGGAAAGGGTATTATCTTCTATCTTCTCTACGGTCTTCTCTTCTACGGTGGCGATGCTCAGGATTTTTGCTGAACGTGCGCGGCGTTTTAGGTTTATGAGGACGGTGCTGCGTTGTTTTAGCTGATTGTGCAGGTTTAGACATAGGCAGCGCATGGCTAGGTTCGAAGTCTTCAATTTCTTCACGTACCAGTTTGAATTTAATCACACGTTCGATATCTTGCAGCTGTTTAATTTCATCGGCGCTTACGAGAGAAATCGCTTGACCAGTGGCTCCTGCGCGTCCGGTGCGTCCAATACGGTGAACATAATCTTCAGGCACATTAGGTAAATCAAAGTTAACCACTTGTGGTAATTGATCGATGTCGATACCACGTGCGGCAATATCTGTTGCCACCAGAATGTGAACTTTGCCTTGTTTAAAGGCTTCCAAAGCTTTCGTTCGTTGAGATTGGCTTTTGTTACCATGGATAGCAACAGCATTAATATTATCTTTGCTTAGGCGTTTTACTAAGTTGTTGGCGCCATGTTTAGTACGTGTAAAAACGAGCGCTTGAAACCAACTCTCGGTGCGGATGAGATGACTCAATAAATCTGCTTTACGGCTTTTATCAACAGGATAGATTTTTTGTTTAACTGCATTGGGCGTGCTATTTTTTGGCGTCACGCTAATTTCAACTGGATTGGTTAATAATCCTTTTGCGAGCTGTTGAATTTCGCTGGAAAATGTTGCAGAAAATAATAAATTCTGACGTTTTTTGGGCAAGAGAGACAAGATTCTTTTAATGTCATTGATAAAGCCCATATCTAACATGCGATCAGCTTCGTCTAATACGAGCACTTCAATATCGTTAAATCGGATGGCATTTTGTTGGTACAAATCAAGCAGACGTCCCGGTGTGGCGACTAAAATTTCTACACCGGCTCGTAGTTTCATCATTTGGGGGTTAATTTTGACGCCACCAAAGACAACCGCTGAGCGCAGACGCAGGTATTTTCCGTAATTGACAATGCTCTCATGGACTTGTGCCGCAAGTTCCCGTGTTGGGGTTAAAATTAGTGCAAGTGCGCGATTACTGTTAGCGCGGGGCAAATCGTGCAATCTGTGTAAAATAGGTAAAGTAAAACCAGCTGTTTTGCCTGTCCCGGTTTGAGCGGAGGCCATAATATCCGCGCCACGCAAGATAGCCGGAATAGTTTCTTTCTGAATGGGGGAGGGGCTGGAGTAACCTTTGTCGCGGACGGCGTTGAGAAGAGGTACTGACAAGCCTAACGATTCAAATGACATTCTTTTTTAGTATCCTAGTTGAAAAACTGAGTATACCATACTTTTGTTCAGTGATAACATCAGCCCGCTATATTCTGATGCCATTCATCGGAGTTAGCTAATGGATTAAGAGAGTGAATTAGAGGAAAATATGATGAAACTGAACTACAAACCTGCCGGACTCCCCACACTTTTTCCTTATCTAACAGTTAAAAATGCTGAAAAATCTATCAAGTTTTATCAAGAGGCTTTTCAATTTACCCTAAGAGATGCACCGGAAAAAGAGGGTAAAATTGTTCATGCAGAATTAACCTTTGAAGACACCATCATTATGCTTGCGCCAGAAAATGCATGGGGATCGGTTAAAAAAGCGCCTATCTCAACAGGGGTTGCTTCTTCTTTGTCTATATATGTTTATGTGCCAGATGTAGATGCTTATTTTAAGCATGCTGTACAAAATAAAGCAGAAGTGATCTCTGAGCCAGAAGATACCTTTTGGGGTGATAGATTTTGCCAATTGCGCGATGTTGATGGATATGAATGGTCGTTTGCTACTCACATTGGTGAGAGCAACAAGAGCTAAGAGCCTCCTACTTTGTAAGTCTGTCTCGTATTTAGCGAGGATGGATGGTTACTTTGATTATATACTGAGATCATGGACTTGTTGATTAAAGAGGCAAGCTGCGAAGAAGCGCAGTATTTTTAATAAAGCACATGAAAGAAGATAAACCGAGTCAAACAGCCCTTTGGATTGCCAAAGGGCTGCTCTATTTAGATAAAACCACCGCTATTTCAAATTACCTCGAACCTCAAGCCATAGAAATTTACAAAGCGTGTCTACAATTAGCTGATTCTGGATGGCTGGATAAATTGAGCCGCCCTTTTTATCAAAAAAAAATGCATTGGTTAGAAAGTGTTACAATCCCAGGTATTTTTATCCACTATTTTTTAAGAAAACAGATCATCAAAAGATGGATGTTAGAAGCAATAGAGCAGAAAACACAACAAGTAGTAGTACTAGCTGCTGGGTTTGATGGGCTTGTGGCAACTTATTATAGCCAATATCCTGAAGTGAAATTTATTGAAATTGATCATCCTGCGACACAACAAGTTAAAAAAAAGGCTTTTTATCGTAATCACTTTGCATCACAAAATGTCTCATTTTTAAGTGCTGATTTATCAAAAAAATCGTTAAAAGAGGTGTTGCAAAACGCTCCGGAGTTAAATCGAGATTTAAAAACCTTTTTTATTATCGAAGGTCTGACGATGTATTTAACGCAGGAAGAGAACCTGCAACTTTTTCATGAAATAACCGATTTTTTTAAAAATGAATTGTTGGTTGCTTTTAGCTTTATGAAGAAGCAAGCCAATGGCAGCATTGATTTCAAACAAACCTCGATGATAACTAAATTATGGTTAAAGTATCAAAAAGAAGTTTTCAAATGGGGTTGCCCTTTAGCTGAACTTGAAGTTGAATTTTTGCGAAAAAATAATCTTAAACTAGTCGAGCTACTCTGTCCAAAAAATGAAGCTAACCTTTATAAAGGGATATTTTTAGAAACTGAAATCGCCGAAGGCGAATATCTGTGTTTAGCGAAAGGGGTAGGAGATAAAAATGAGTAATATTGCTGTTTCGTTAACCAGTTTTATTTTGGGGATAGAATGTATTATCTTGTCTGGGCTTCTTCTCAATACCAAAACAGCAAGTTCAACTAAATATTTAATTTTTGTCATTTTTCTTGGAATTGCACTGGCTTCTTTAACAAATAGCGTGGTGCAAGGCTTTTTTACGGAAGAAAGTTTCACGCGTCAATTATTATGGAAAAGTGTTTTATGCATTGTGGGGGTGGTTGCCTGCTTTTTATATAGTGCTTCCTTAACTATCCTTTCTCCTGCTCGTTTTCGATATGGGCAGATCCTAATCTTGCTTTCATTCATCGCTTATTTAGCTATTGTTTTTTATTACCCTCACTTTAGTGTGGCTATTGGTTATTATTATTTTGCTGCACTCTTATTGTTTTTTGCACTATTGTCTGCTTATCGCCAAACTAAACATCGGCAAATAAGATATGGGATCTATGCTGTTATATTGGTTTCTTTAGCGCCTCTTTTTCAACAATCTTTCCTTGAAGTCGGCAATATTACCGGCAACGTTGTTTATAACTTATTTATGATAATAGGTATTTATTTTTGTTATGTTGCATTAATTGCAGTATTGCAAAAACATTCAAAAGAAGGCTTTAGAGACGTCTATGTGAATGATTTGCACTCCAGATTGAATGAAACCGTGGTTTCCAAAGTCATTTATGCTGAAAAGGGAATACCATTCAATAAAATAATTGAAAAGGCCTCTTTGAGTAATAAATCACTTAGCATTTGTGGTTATCGTCATGCTATGGGTGGGCAGCAATTTGCTGAAAAGAGTATTTTGCTAGATATGCACCATTATAATCGCGTATTAGATTTTAATAAAGAGAAAGGCACTATTAAGTGCCAGGCCGGAATTACTTGGCCTACTCTTTATACTTTTTTACAGAAAAAACAAAAGCGAGATAAGATCTGTTGGACTTTCTCCCAAAAACAAACAGGCGCGGATTATTTAACTTTAGGTGGGGCTCTTAGTGCTAACGTTCATGGCAGAGGATTATCGTTAAAGCCTTTTGTGCAAGATGTGCTTTCTTTTAATCTTATTGACGCCAAAGGACAACCCCATGCGGTTTCACGGACTAACAATCAGGCGCTTTTTCAATTAGCAATCGGCGGCTATGGATTATTTGGTCTTGTGACAGAAATTGAGATGCAGCTCGTAAAACGTCAAATCGTACAAAGAAGAGTGGAGGTTATCTCAATAGATGACTTGCCCATGAAATTTGCTGAGCGTATTGACAAAGGTTTTATCTATGGTGATTTTCAATTTAAAACCAATGAAAAATCAGACGATTATCTGAAAGTAGGCGTATTTTCTTGCTATCAGCCGGTAGAAGGGCCTCTTCCTCATAAAGAAAATCGTTTTCTACAAAGTGATGATTGGAATCGTTTACTTCTCTTAGCCCATATTGATAAGGAAAACGCGTTTAAGCGTTATAGCGATTATTATCTGACAACAGATGGCCAATGCTATTGGTCAGATCTGCATCAGATGAGCTTTTATAACGATAAATATGTAGAGTATCTTCATTCTTTTTTACCAGCCTTTAGAGAAGGCTCTTTGATGATTACGGAAGTCTATGTTCCTCTCGATAAAATCGCTCAATTTATGAAGAATGTAGCCAATGATCCCAATCTAAGAGAAATGAATGTTGTCTATGGTACAGTGCGATTAATCAAAAAAGATGATGAAACATTTATGCCTTGGGCAAAAGAAGACTTTGCTTGTATTATATTTAATTTACATGTACCGCATCATATGACGGGGTTTCAATTTGCTGGAGATTACTTTTCAGGACTTATTGACCACGCTTTGGCTTTTGATGGCAGTTTTTACTTAACTTATCATCGCTTCGCAAGAAAAGATCAAATTCTCAAAGCTTATCCGCAATTTCCAGAATTTCTAGCTTTAAAATTAAAATACGACCCGCAAGAGCTATTTCAGAGTACCTGGTATCGCTATTATAAGAGAATGTTTAGCAAGGATTAACTAAACTTTTAACCGCTCTCTTTTGTAGTGAGAAAAGCGTAAATCCTATTCCGCCGACAAACAATCCCATCGGAATAATCATTAATGCCTTGGTATAAGCAAGCGTTGAGTAAGTATAGGAAGTGGCTGTTTCACTTCCCTGTAACATCATAATTTTGCCGATGAGGCTATGAAAAAAGTAGCCAAAGGTCATGATAATCATATTCGCGCAAGCAGTCGTTAAAGCAACCAAGTTTTCTTTCACATAAGTACTGGCTTGATAAATCGCCAAGATTTGGTAAGCGCAAAAGATGCCTATTACAAAGAAGACAACAGGTAAGAGATTGATGGAATAAGAGCCATTTAAAAGTAAGAAAAAGGCAATTCCCATAATAAAAGCGCTGATGATAATAAAGCCAATATAGGCTTTTGATTTTTCAGCAGCCCAGCTCAAAATAGGTGATCCAAAGCACATCCCTAAAAAGATCAAAGAAGGCAACGAGGCGGCAAGAGCATCATTCACGTTGTAAGCAGTTTTCAAATACTCTGTTCCCCAGACATCAGCAAAACCCTCTAAGGGGCCAACCATGCATCCTGCCAGTAAACAGACAATAATCACTTGCGGATTACGTAATACGGTTTTAACGCTGGTTAACCAGCCTTGTTCAGAGGCTGTTACCTCTTGTTTCGGAGCAAGCAAAAACAAGGTGATGGCCAGCAAAACACTAATGGCAATCATACAATGAATGACAACAGACCAATCGTAGGTTTGCATAAAATACTTAATCGGGAGTCCGCCATATATTGCGCCAATCAAACCGCAAGTAACGGAACAACCTAAAACGAAAGTAAATTTTTCTTCTCTAAAGAACATACGAATAATTTTAAACACCCCAAGGATGGCGGCTGAAGATCCCATGCCAATTAAGAGTCGACCAATGCCTGGGTAGATCCAATTTTCCGCATATAAAAGCGGGAGTAACCCTACTGAAGTTAATAAAACACAAATCGGTAAGACTAATCTTGGGCCAAATCTATCGAGTAAGATCCCAAGGGGGATATGCATGCCAGCATAACCAATGTAGTACAACCCAGAGTATTGACCAAAAGCACTAGCGTCGATATGAAATTTTTCCATCAGATCTTTCATCATGATGCTGGGTAAGACACGAAGGATATATTGATATGCGTAAAAAAAGGAACCTAAGAACCACATGGTCCAGATAGTAAATTTGCGCTTTTCTTTCACACTAGGCTCCTTGACGAAACTTTTGTTGTATATCCTTCCCAGATGAATTTTCGGCATTGTTGCTTGCACCTAACCGAAAAATCATCTGCTTTGGGTATAACATCACTTGCTAACTCTTATAAAATCGAATTCTATGCTAATGTGTAATCCCTGTAAATAACTATCTCCACTATGGCCGCTATTTGGTAACAAGTAGGCGCTTAATCGGTTAAAATGGGTCAAATGAAATTAGGGCGAGGTGCATAAATAATGAATGAAACTAACATTGGGCTGTTTGCGCAAGACAAAACGACACAAAATCAAATGCTCCATATTTTTACTTTATTATGGGCGCGATTTAAGCGGCAGAACCTAAGAGGAAAAAGTATCACCTTGCTATTTCTTATTCTGACAGGGGTGACGTTTGTGCTGTTTTTTTCAAGTTTATTAATATGGGTAGCTATTAAATTCTTTATCAGTAAAGTTTTTTTAGGAGTGACGGAATGGTATTTAATGAAAACGCATATTGGGGATAAATCGACACAATCTATTGTTTAGGTTTTTTGGGATCAGGACGAATATAAGTAGGTGGCTCGCCAGGTGGTGTCATTTTTCTCGGTCTTTTTTCTCCAAATTGCGTAGTAATATCTTTTCGTGGCTCTGTAGTATGCAGTCCTATTATTTTTTCAATTTCTTTTTGATTGTTATCTGGTAGCGTTTTAATAAGCGTAGCCAGTTTTGGGTCATTTTTTAAACTAAGCGCTAGGGCAAGTTGTATTTCATTCGCCATTTTTTGTAGATCAGGATTTGTATTTTTAGTTTCTACAAAGCAAACATGATAGGTTTTCAAAAGTTCTACTAAATGGTCCACATTATGATTAGCACTTTTCATCGCAGAATCTGCAACTGATGCCCAGTGTGTTTGATAATCCGAAATGGCGAGATAAGGCAATAATTTTTCTTGGACAGAGCTCTTCATTTTATCAAACTGTTCATATGCATTTTTCTTTAAGGCTTGCACAATCAGGGGGTTGAGTGCGGCATTTAATGTTGGCGAGCCTTTCCTTTCTTTATCGATATTGGCATGTAGAGTGATAATCAAAGCGGATAATTCTGCAGCATTGGTAGTAGAAGACAATTTAGTTTCAGCTTCTTTTGCTATGACAGCTTCTAATTTATGGTGTAGGGGAGGCGTCAGCAGATTTTTATCTTCTTCGGGTCCTTTGAAAATATCATAATATTCTCTATGCAGTTTTAATAATGCTGATAAATCATATTCGGTTTGTCTATCAAAGGCTTGCGCATCTTCTTGCCATTTATTGAGGCGAATAGAGAGTTCTAGAGTCGGTAAAGTCTCATCCATTAATTCTCGGGTTTCGGTAAGAATACGCAATTGTTTACTTAAAACGGCTTGATATTCAGCCATGGTGACAAGATCTGATATGCTAATGTTTGATAGATGTTGTTTGTTTTCAGAAATTAAAGTATTTAACTCTTTTTCTAACAAATCACGTTTTTCGGCTTTATTTTCTTCATGGTTCTCTGGTAGCTTGAGTTTCTGAGGATATTTTTCTAAATCCAGTTTAAGGCTGGCAGCGTCATTTTGTAGAACGGTTAAATTTTTTTCAAGATCTGGTAGATTGCTGCGGATTTGCTCAATTTGCTCTCTGGCTTCACTGCTTTTGAGTGCAGTTATAAATTTATTCAGCGATCCATATAAAGCTATCGCTTCTTGCAGTTCTTTGGTGTTGTCAGTTTGACTCATAAGGGTAGTCTTTGCGCATTCTATATTATTTAATAATAGCTTAGTTTTATCGCAAATTTATATGCTGATTTTCTGTCTAGTATACCCAAGCAGGGTATATCAATAAAATAAGGGATTCAAAACAGCCTTGAGTAGAAAAAGAGAGCCCGCAAAAAAGCCAAGACTGCCTAGCCAAATTAAAATAAACCAGAAGCCTTGGCTAATACATTTGTTCATGTCCCACTTTGCCTCTAAAAACATAATAAGAATAGGCGGTATAACCTAAAATGACAGGTATGATAAATAAGGTTCCCACTAATAAGAAAGATTGAGAAGTGCCCGCTGCTGCTGCTGCATGAAACGTGATAGCGTAAGGGATAATCCAAGGCCATAAGCCAACTATCAGTCCTGCAAAATTTAACAAGAACATCATGATGGTAAAGATAAATGGCCAGTAATCATGTTTGCTTCTAATACTGCGCATAAAACCTATGATGCAAACACCAAGCAGTAAGGGAATAGGGGAAAGATATAAAATGTTAGGCCAAGTATACCACCGATGATAAAAGTGAATATCTAAAAAAGGTGTCCAAAGACTTACGATACCAATAAAGAAAACAAAATAAGCAAGAATATAGAGAGAAATTTTGCGCGCCCATTCTTGCGTTATACCATCAGTTTTGACAATTAACCAAGCGGCACCGAGTAAAGCATAGCCTACGATTAAAGCGAATCCTGTAAAAAGTGAAAAGGCAGTGAGCCAATCAAAGGCGCCACCAGAAAAAGAGCGACCTTCAACGGATATGCCTTGGATAATGGCACCAAGAATAACCCCCTGACAAAAAGTCGCAAAAAGCGAACCGTAGTGAAAAGCATAATCCCAAATAGCGCGTGAACCGAGCTCCGCTTTAAATCGAAACTCAAAAGCGACGCCTCTAAAAATCAATGCTACTAGCATGAAAATAACCGGGATATAAAGTGCAGAAGTCATGACAGCGTAAGCAAGCGGAAAGGCTGCAAATAATCCCCCTCCTCCTAAAACTAGCCAAGTCTCATTTCCATCCCAAAAAGGAGCAATGGAATTCATCATTTTAGATCGACAGGTATCCTCAGGAGCAAAAGGGAAAAGGATGCCAATCCCTAAGTCAAAGCCATCTAGCAAGACATAAAGCGTAATAGCGACTAAGATTATCGCGCCCCAAATAAGAGGCAGATCAACTAGGTTTGAGAGGTTTAGCATGCATCAGCTCCGGATGGGCGTTCGGGAAAATATGACTTAGAGTGACAGGGTTTTTGACGCCATGTTGTCCATAAATATCGTGCCATTCACCAATAATAGGGCCTTTGGCAATCATATTGAGTATATAGTAAAAACCTGAACCAAAGATAAACGCATAGACAAGGATTAAAACGATAAGCGTAATCCCAACAAGGCTTGCAGGCACAGGAGATATCATGTCTTTGGTTAGAAGGAGCCCATATGTTAAGTAGGGTTGACGACCTACTTCGGTTACAAACCAGCCTGCGAGGACGGCGATAAATCCAATAGGAGTTGTCGCTATGCACCAGTATTGAAACCAAGGTGTATTAAAAAGCCGCTTTTTCAAATAAAGAATAAGGGCAATGAGCCCAGTCAAAATCATTAATAGCCCCACGCCAACCATGACGCGAAAAGACCAAAACACCGTAGCGACGGGTGGTCTTTGGCCTTTTGGCCAGTTTTTTAAACCTTTTAACTCACCATTTGCATCGTGTGTGAGAATGAGGCTTGCTAGTTTAGGAATGGTAATCGCATATTTGGTCGTTTCAGTTTTTTCATCTGGCCAGCCAAATAAGCACAAAGGCGCTCCGCGCTCTGTATCCCAGATCCCTTCCATCGCCATTACTTTGACCGGTTGATATTTCAAGGTATTCAAACCGTGTTGATCTCCTACAAACAGTTGTAAGGGGGCAACAAATACCGCCATGAACATGGCCATCGCTAACATAATTCTGGCATGCTTTTCATGGCGCTTTTTTAATAAATACCAGGCACCGACGCCACCGACGACAAAAGCGGTGGTTAAATAAGAGGCGATAATCATATGGACAAAGCGATAAGGAAATGAAGGATTGAAAACAATTTTTAGCCAGCTTGTTGGGTAAAACAAGCCATCCACGCCAATTTCGTAACCATCTGGGGTGTGCATCCAGCTATTTGCAGATAAAATCCAAAAAGCAGAAATGAGAGTGCCTATCGCGACAATCAGTGTGGCGACAAAATGCATTTTTTTGCCTACTTTGTCCCAGCCGAACAACATTATGCCGAGAAAAGAAGCTTCTAAAAAGAAGGCAGTAAGCACTTCATAGCCGAGCAGGGGCCCCAGAATGTTCCCGACTTTATCAGAGAAGACAGACCAATTGGTGCCAAATTGATAAGACATGACAACACCCGAGACCACGCCCATGCCAAAAGTCACAGCGAAGATTTTTACCCAGAAGCGGTAAATTTCTTTATAAATGGGATGGTTTGTTTTGAGGTAAAAACCTTCGACTACCGTTAGCCAGCTAGCAAGTCCAATTGTGAATGCAGGGAAAATAATATGAAAGCTGATGGTAAAGGCAAATTGGATACGCGGTAAGATGGCGGGATCGATGTTCATGAACATAGTTACTCTGCTCTTAAAAAATTTAAAGATATTTTAGCGCATTTTTCTCAAGTGTACGCTATCGCTTACAATTTCTGTGGGCTTTTTTTACTTGGCCATGACGAATGTGAGGGGGGATTCCCGTGGTGCGTAGCGTTATACCATTTAATTGTCCGGAAAGAGCATCTACTACAGGATGATAGTTTGTGCTCGGTCTATTGGGCGCATTTAGAATCGGTTTGGCGGCAGGTTGAGGGGGCAGCCAAGAGACAGGTGCGTCGTGAAGAGAGGTTCTTCGAATTTTAGTGGTAATATTTGAGATTTCAGCATTCTCAAGTAAAGCTTTGCTGTCGAGAGCGCCATACTCCTGTTGTAGGGCATTGATGACACGTATATTTTTTTGAATATCTGCCAAGTCTAGTAATGTGCGATGAGTATCTGGATCAGGATAATTGACGGGATAACTTTGATCAAGAAAGGCAAACACCGTTTCCCAATCGCCATATTCAGCAGCACTGAAGATAGCGCGGTCGTATTTATCACGTTTACTTTTTAAAAAAGTAAGCATAGTTTGCCCCCATAACCAGAAATAGTTATCAAACTGATTTTTTTATCCGGTTATTATTATAGCTTAATGAGCAGGATAAGTTGATTTATTTTAAGTTGCTGTTAAGATATCAAAAAAAGTTTCTTAACTAAGAAATTCAAATACTCATTTAATGCAAAAGGCGGGTGTAGCATGCTTCAAGGGATCAAAGATTTTATCCAAGAGACATTTCAATCTGCTGTGATGAGCGATGCTGAAATAATGCAATTAGTTTGGTGCGTGCGTTCGGCAGTACAAACCCCTGAAAAATCAGTGGTGAAAACACAAGATGGATTTATCGAAGTAAGAAGATGCACCTCAAGGTTGTATTGCTTAGATCTCTTGAGACAAGGTGCGAGTGGTTATGACAAGTTCATAGAACCCCAGCTTGCGCTAACCGATAAAAAGGCCTTAACCCGCGAACAATATTTAGATCTTAGCCTCAATTTTGTTTCTTTGAGCCCATTGGCTGTTGACGTTCTGCGTGTTTCAATCATCATCAGCTCAGTCCCACTTTCTCCCAAGTCTAAAGAAAATGCAGATAGTGTTATGGGGAAAGGCAAATACTCAGAAGATAGTGTTGAATTTTTAGCAGATACTTTTGATAACATTGAACACGCGAAAGAGATTTATCCCTTGGTAAAAGCACTTTTTGCTAAATATCCTGAAGCAAAAGATCAAGCGACACTCACCAAACTTTTGCAAGCCGCTTTTGCTCATCGCCAACATTATCGTCATATGCTTTACACCGAAGGCAACGACAATATGTTCCAGAGTGTGCTAGAGGGGGTGAGAAGTAACCGTTTAGACCAAGAAGCGTTAAATTTTTGGGCATGTCACTGGCGCATAAATATTACAGGATTTAGAGGCCATCAACAGCCAAAGGGCTCAGTCTATTTAACGAGCGAAACGTTTATCGCCATGCGTGCGCTAGAAACAAGTTTAAACTCTGT
Source organism: uncultured Gammaproteobacteria bacterium (assembly GCA_963803015.1). Lineage (GTDB taxonomy): Bacteria > Pseudomonadota > Gammaproteobacteria > Berkiellales > Berkiellaceae > Berkiella. Next base: position 1,029,435 of record CAWDKV010000003.1, read on the forward strand.
TTTTACCTCCAATTGTGTGACAGCTAAAGAGATCTTAAATCTCTATTTAGATAAGCGAGCGGGCTTTTTAGAATTACAACGTTTTCAAATAGCAGATGATCAAAAAAGATTGTTAGCGCATATTGCTTCGATGTTACGTTTGTATCATCGCAAAGAAGGAGAAGTCTTAGCAGCAAGTATCGGCTTTATTCCTAAAGTGATAATGGAAAGATTAAGTCGTGTTTATTTTGATTGTCAGGATAAATCTGAGCCTACCCCGATATATGCGCCAGCGCTCTTTGAGAATATTCTCGATTTTTGTAAAAAAGAATATCATGGCGATAAATCAAATCAATTTATTCGGTCCTTAGCTATTTTTAATGCCATTGTAATGGGCGTCCCATTTTATTTGCGCGCTTTAGAAGCTTATCGCACGAAAAGAGTGTCAAATGAGATCCCTGCCAATACCCCCTTATGTTTTAGAGATATAGCCCAAGCACAGAGAGTTTTTGAATTTTGTGGCGTATTGCCCTTAGATAAAGAATTTGACATTCTAAGTATTCTCATGCCCCAAATCGACAGTAAGGGTATGGTTTCTTCTGTAAAAGTTGAACCAAGTGCTACACATGCGTTAGAAGCTGCAACATCGGTTGCGCCTACATTGACCCATGCTTACGCTAAGAGTACACCACCACTAGTGGTAGCAGCGACTGCTGTAGCATCAGCTTCATCAGCTCCTTCTTCAGGTATAGTAAAACCCTAGATAGAGGTATAAATTACCTTGATTGGAATGTGGCACTTCCCTTCTCTCCAATTGGAAGAAGGGAAGTGCCACATTCCAATCAAGGTAATAATATTACAAAGAAGCTCTAACCACGTGTAATTGCATATCTTCTCATTTGAATTATTATCAGTTACCCTGGAAATAGGGAACTGAATATTCTTCAATAGGAGGATATAAACGTGAAACATCTCTTTTTCTTAGTGCCCGATATCAAAGTGGCGCGTGGGATTGTGCAAGAATTACTCCAAGTTGGTATTCATAATCGCGATATCCATGTGGTTGGAGATAATCCGGAAATATTAAGAAAATCTAAAATTCCCCCAGCCTCCTTTTTGCAAACAACAGAGATCATTCATGCGATTAAACGCGGTTTAGTGACAGGCATTATCTTTTCGCTTTGCATTTATTTACTCTTTTATATCGTTTTCCCAAGTACTATGAAAATTACGGCTTTTGGAATATTGGCTATTTGTCTTTTTGGTATGGGGTTTGGCTTCTGGTCAAGCGGTATGATTGCAATCGGTAAGCATAATCCTGTTATTGATAAATATGCCAATTATGTCAAAGAAGGTCATTACATAATGATGGTGGATGTCCCGTCAGGAAGAGAGCATGAACTTATCCAACGCGTGATAAGACATCATCCTGGGACTCGGGTTGCCATGAGAACCATACATTAACACGTGTTACTTTTATTTTGGTGAGTAAAATATTTTTTCAGCACGTTCATCGTTGTTTGCAGAAAATTAATCGGCTAAAAATAGCGAGCCATCAGCTTTATCCCTCCTTTCATCATTCAAAACTATTTCAGAGTTAGTTGCATGCTAAGATGCACGACTTTAAAACATTATAACTATTTGGAAGGTAGAGATGACTAAGCCGATTAAAGAAACTGTTAGCGTTGCGCTGGATAATCTTCGTCCAGAAGCGAATTTTCCGTTAATTCAATTTGCAAAGAAGCATCTTAATATTGATATTGAAAAATCAATGAGAGATGACATCGTTGAATGGGCTAGAAAAAATATATTTTTTAATAAAAGTTGGAGAATAATAGAGAAAGCCCTTTCCACTTTAGATAGTGCTGTAGAATATATTCAAAAAGCCATGGCAAATTCTAACCCAAAACTGGCTAAGAAATTTTTCAACTATATAAAAGATAAATATGCCAAAATGGTTGTTGATAAATATATGGAGATCAATAAAGATAAATTTGTAGAAAAAACAACCGCTTTTGGAAAAGCCAATGTTCTGCCCAAAATTTTCAGGAAATTTGATAAAGAAAAAATTAGATTAAGTAAAACCGATTTTCAACACTTAAGAGTCGTGCTTTCTCAACTCGTGGATGATATCGAAGACACCATGAAGACTACAAGACATGTCATTGATCTGAGAAATATGATGAAAAAATTACCAGACAATGTGCAAAAAATTGTCTTAGATAAAATTATGACTAAACGCACAATAAATGATGATTTACAAAAGCGTTTAAATAGTGGATTAGGGACAGTCGTCCAAGATATTCAAGAAGGTATTAATAATTCAGCATTAAGAGCTATCCGAGATGCGCAAGTGCAAGAGATTTATCATTATGATGGTTTAATTGAAAGAGCGTTGCCTGCTAGCGTTCGTGGATTGCATGATGTTGACAGAAGGGTAGTGGAGCAAATTGCTCTGCGTGGGGATAGCGCTAAACCTGAAGATTTACTTAACTTTGAAGTCGCCTCTGGTGCTAGGCACAATCCGACATATAACGTGGGGCATACCGGGCCTAGTAATCGCTCGAGTACACTATTAAGCAAGATTGCTATGTATTTTGCTTCCAATCATGGATTAAAGCATGGCAAGCCCCAATCGATGTGGGTAATGGTTTATGAGGCTACAAAAGGGATTAACACCACAGAACTTGTCAACAAAAATGTAAAATGGACAGAATTAGAATTTGCTACTCAGCAATTAAAACCAAGTCACTTTTTAGGAGCTGTTAGATTTGAGCTTGATCCTAACAATACGAATGGTAAGGAAATTGCTTTCAAAGCAGTAGAAGGGTTTGTCAATCCAAAAGTCCATCAGGGAAAATATAATAAAGAAGGCATTGAAGGGGATATTAAGCAATTTTTGGATATTTCTAAATACTATTCTCAACCTGCAGCTAACAAAAAGCCTGACATGACATTTAAACTGCCCAAAAATAGCAGTCAAGTGGCCTCTGATCGTACTTTCTTTCAGCGCGTTTTTGATAAAGTGGGCTTATCTTCTAATCCTGATAAATATAAACAAGAAAGGGAAAATCAGCTGAAGTTTGTCCAATCTGAAACGCCAGAGGCAAAAGCTAAGCGCCTTGCCAAGGAGCAGGAAAAAATGAAATTTTGGCATGCCTTTTCGGAAAAAGGAACACATGATCCAAAAACATGGCTTCCCACTTGCCAAAAATATGTGACAGAGATGGAGGAGGATCAACGTGTGGCAGTTGAAAGTGAAATCAGAAAAATGCTAAAAATGCAAAGTAAACCCAATAAAAGATTTAGATAAAGAGAGGACCATGAGAATGTTATTACACTATTCGCATAAAATGGTTCCTTTTCTATCAAAAAAAGAGTTAGTCAATGCTTTGTTTGAACTTAGATCAACCATTGAGTATGTTAATTCAAATTATTTAGCGAAGCCTTATGCAAAAGAGTATGAGGCGATTTTTCCTAAGGCGAGCAAATTAGTAAAAGGTAAAAATGTGGTTTATCGACCTAATCATGGGTTAACGCATACTTTGCGTAGTGCACATTTGATCCCACAAGTAGCACTATACTATGCTACCTTTGCGCGTGATGCCTACCGCTTTCAATTTAAGCAAGATGATATCAAAAAAATGCAAGTAGCCATGTTGTTTTTTGTAGTGGGCAGACAAAATGAGATGGGTTTTTTTGATAACCCTGAATTGTATTATCAATTTCGCCGAGCAAGCAGTGAGGCATTTTTAGATTATTGTCATAAGCACATGATGTCTCTTTTTAAAACAGAGCACGAATTGAAGCGTTATGCAGATATTATTTTTGATTATAGTAAACGCTCAACATCAGATCCGGTCGCTTTGATGATAAAGCAAGCGCATAGCTTAGATTTGTTACGTTGCTTTTCCCAAGCTGAGTTTGATGAAAAATGTAGAAAAAGTCTGGTGGAAGATTTTACCCATTTTGCCAGATCTAACCCAGGAAAAGTGGCGGCATGGCAATTTGCGAATGCCAAAGTGGATGAATTAATTGAATATGCAGCAGATCTGATTCAAGCAACGGGGAACAGAATTTCTAGTGGTATGTATAAAAAAAGTTGCAATTTTAAGCAGTTTGAGAAATGTAGCAAAGATATCAACCATTGCTTAAAGGTTTTAAGTCGGGTTAAAGCGCCAGGGATGGTGGAAAAGCGATCTATGGGAATGAAATATTAATCTGGAAATAACTTGCCAGGATTGAGAATATTCTTGGGATCAAATTGCGCTTTAATTTGTTTCATTAAGCCTATCGTTGCTGGCGTGAGCTGTTTATGCATAAAAGCGCGTTTGTCTAATCCTATACCATGCTCGCCAGATAGACTGCCGCGTAAAGAAAGCACTTTATCAAATAAAAGGTTGAGGCATTCTTCTGCAAGTGGCCCTTGAATGGGATCTTGTGGATCAAGCAGGATATTGACATGAATGTTGCCATTGCCGGCATGGCCAAAATTGACAATGGTAATATGATGTTTTTGACTAAACGCTTCTGTAAAATTAAGCAGCTCTGAAATTTGTGAAACTGGCACAATCACATCTTCATTGATTTTATGGGGGGAAAGTGAGCGCAGTGCTTGAGAAAGCGATTTTCTTATTTGCCACAAAGATTCTGCTTCATCAGCGGTTTTTGCGATGCTTAATTCAATGAGACTTTCATTTTCAGCAGCATCGGTAATACTTTTGACATTTGCGCTTAAATCTTCTGGGATCCCATCTATTTCAACCATCAGCATGCTACCCGCATTTTCAGGTAAAGAGACTTTAGCATGGTGACGCAAGATTTCCATGGCAGTGTGATCAAGAAATTCACAACCATAGGGCACAATAGGTTGGGTCATGATTTGATTCACCGCTTTTGCTGCGCCTAACCTATCTTTATAAAACATCCGCATTGTGCATTTGGCTTTTTGGATCGGAAGCAGTTTGAGCGTTGCCTCAAAGATAATGCCTAAGGTACCTTCAGAGCCGATGAGTAAGCGCGTTAAATCGTATCCTACAACACCTTTAGAGGTATAGACCCCACACTCTATGATCTCTCCTTTCCCGGTGATAGCTTTTAGCCCTAGCGTATTTTCTCGAGTCGTGCCGTATTTTAAAGCGCGTGGCCCTGCTGCATTACAAGCCAGATTGCCGCCGATGGTGCAAAAAGCGGAACTACTGGGATTGGGCGCCCAAAAGAGATCTGTCGTGGCAGCTTGCGATTGCACAGCGGCATTGAGTACACCGGGCTCTACCGTCATGGTGCGATTAAGCGGATCAAAATCAATTATTTTTTGCATGCGCTCAAGAGATAACACAATGCCGCCTTGGACAGGCACCGTGGCTCCAGTCGTTGCACTGGCGCGCCCGTGTGGGGTTAAGGGTATGTCATTCTCGCAGCAAAAGAGGATAGCTTTTTGAATATCAGAAGGATTTGTCGCAAAAATGACCGCTTGTGGTAAAACGTGGCGGCGACTGTTGTCATAACCATAGACCCAACAGTCGCTCGGATCAGTATAGAGTTGTTCGCTAGGAAAGAGTTTATTTAAATCGTTAAGATTCATATTCAAAGATTTTTACGACCTTTTTCACTCCTGGCACACTTCTAACAATTTCCACCGTGGTATCTTCTTCTTTATGGTTGACGATACCCATTAAATAAACAATCCCATTTTCCGTTACCACTTTGACACGGTTAGGATTGATATCTCTATTGACGGTCATTTCACTGATAATCCGCGTGGTTATCCAACTGTCTTTCGCTCGTGTTTTAAGAGAAAGAGGTTTATCTAGGGTCAGCTCATTATGAACATTTTTGACTTTCTCTATGCGAGAAACTTCTTGCTCAATTCTGTCGCGCATTTGATTGGTTGGCACTTGACCAATCAACAAGACGCTTGTGTTGAAAACACTGGTCGAGACTTGGGTTTTTTTGCTATTTTTGGTAATCGCACTGATTGTATTCATGGCTTTAATTTGAATAGCTTTATCTTCAACCACGGTGCCAGCCGTACGCCGGTCTCTCGCAGCTTCGTAACCTGTGTTCGCACTAGGTGCAATCACTGCTGCACATCCAGAAAGCATGAGGGGAAGTAAAATAAGGACGAGATTTTTATAACGCATCATACACCACACTTAACTATATTTAGGGGCAAATTCTTGATCAATATAATCGCACAGACAGTGAATAATCAACAGGTGTACTTCTTGGATCCGAGCAGTTGAAGTGCTGGGTACACGTAATTCTATATCAGTGTCTTGCAAAATCGGCGCGATATTACCACCATCCTTCCCGGTTAGCGCAATTACACGCATTGCTTTTTGCTGTGCGGTTTGAATAGCTGAGATAATATTAGCCGAATTACCACTCGTAGAAATAGCTAATAAAACATCTCCCTTTTGGCCCAGGCCTTTTATTTGTCTAGCAAAAATATCTTCATAGCAATAGTCATTTGCAATAGAGGTCAGGGTAGAGGTATCTGTTGTTAACGCGATAGCAGGTAAGCAGACGCGTTCTTGTTCAAAGCGATTTAACATTTCTGATGAAAAATGTTGGGCATCTGCAGCAGAGCCGCCATTACCACAACTCAGTATTTTTCCATTTTGATGAAAAGTGGACACCATTAATTGCGCAGCTAAGACGATAGGATTGGATAAGGTTTCTAGCGCTGCCCATTTAGCATCAATGCTCTCTTTAAAGAGTTGATGTATTCTTTGTTGTTTATCCATAAGATAGTTTTTTAGCTAACCTTTATTGTGAGTGGTAAGTCTATTTTACTCCAAAAGCATTTGGGATCCAGGTGATTTTGTGGTTTGGTTGGATACCTGAAATTGTAATCACATCGAAGCGGCAGGGGAGCGCATCAGTCCACTCACGGTATTGTTGAAAGTGCAAAGCAGCTCGGATTAATCTATTCTGCTTGGTTTGGGTAATGGTTTCTAAGGGATCAATAAAGCTCAGATCTTTTCGATAACGGACTTCAACAAAAACAAGTTCATTTTTATCCCGCATGATAAGATCTATTTCGCCGCGCTTGATGCGATATTGTTCTTTAATCAAGCGTAATCCCTTTGCTTCTAGAAATTGTTTCGCTATGATTTCTGCTGCATTGCCAGTTTCTGTGTTATTCATCAAATTTGCTCAATCTAAGAGGTGCGTGTGACCCAGCATAAGGAAAATTATTTTGAAAAGCATCCTAGATGGACATTATGTTTTTTAATAGTTGCCCTCTTTGGAATATTGTATGGATTTTTCTCTATTAGATGGATAAAAAATGAATATACAGAGTTTGAGCAAAAAAGCCTCAAGCAAATCATTCATCAATATTATGCGGGAAATATCATAGACAATAATGTGGGACGCTTCATTAAATTAAGAGAACACCGGCCCAATCAAGTGAGCTATGAGCGACCTACAAAAAATTACTTAAGTCATCTTGAGAAAAATAGCGTAGAACGTAAATATTACCGTTTACAAACGGATCAATATGGTTTTATTGGACCGAGTACAATACACGATAATCCTGATCTGAAAATCTTATTTCTAGGCGGTTCGGCGATGGAATGCTTATATATGGAAGAAACGCAACGTTTTCCTTATTTAGTCGGTCGATTATTAGAAAAAAGCTTGAACAAAAAAATAAATACTTATAACGGCGGCGTGTCAGCCAATGAGTCTATGCATTCCTTAAATATCTTATTAAATAAGGGATTAGCTTTAAAACCACAAATTGTTGTCATCATGCATAATGTCAATGATTTAGTCGTTTTGCGTTCACAAGGTTCTTATTGGTACAAGGGTTCACTCAAAAGCCATGTGCAAACTGCTAAAAACCTATTTACGCGTTATCAATTTCCACCCATTTCAGTGAAGTTTGACGAAAATAACATTGTGCAGGAATTTACGGCAAACCTTGAAACGATAATTGCTATTTGTCAGATAAGAGGGATTAAACCTGTACTCATGACAGAAGCTAATCGTGTAATGAATGATAGGCTTTTTCATCGTTTTAATGACATTATCAGGGAAGTGGGCAAGAAACATCAAATCTTAGTGATAGACTTGGCCAAGGCTGTGCCTTCTACAACTGAGAATTTATATGATTCTTATCACTATACGGTAAAAGGATCATTTATCGCAGCAAATGAAATAGCGCAGAGGCTTCAAGTACTAATTTATGATGAAAAGCGTAGCAGTTACGCCGGGCACCAAAGTGAAAATACTGCATTTTTGTAAGCTGTAGAAATATTAATTTGTTTAACTTTCTCGCTAAGTCGGCAAGTGCGAATTATACTTGAGTGTAAATAACGGCTCTCAGGAACGGGAGGGAAATTGAACATTCAACGGATAATGATGCTTTTCGCTCTCTTTATGAGCGTGGACGGCCTTGCTGCTTTTGAAAGAGAACCTTTTCTCTTTCAAGGGACCTATGAGAGCAAACCACTGATTTCTTTTGAGAAAAATAATATTTTTAGCAATATGCCAATTCCCTATCCAATGAAAGATAACGCCATACCGCATAAAAATTATAAAGAAATATTGAAGAAATTAGCCACCCTGAATGTAAATTCAAGGGTGGAAATTGGCCTGGATAGAATGAAGGTTGCACCTTTATCTTTGAAATCTAACGATAATCCGAGTACTGATCAAGGATTACTGAGTCCTGTCAAACAGGCGAGTGGCTTCAAATCGCGTGGGTATGGTATTGAGCTGAGAATAAAACTCCCTTAATTTATGGTTTTGGTTTTTTCACTTCTTCTTCTTGTGCCGTAGGATGCGGATCTTTCATCACTTTCATGATTCTTCTCGCTAATAATGTGCGTGGATTTTTTTCTTCCCCTACCATAGCTTTATCCATGAGCGGATCTGCTTTTTGGCTCTGGTTAATTTTAAACAAATTAAATAATTTTTCTGTCCACTTACTACTCATGGCAAGTTACCTTGTATTTCTTTTATCTACTTATCGAGTAGATACACAGGTTAAATGTTGTAAAAGCATCATGCCTTAACACTTAGACCAGCTGTTCACTCAAAAGTTCTATCATGTCAGATGATAATTGGGGATAAATGTCAAAAATACTAGAGCGCAAGTGGGAAAATAAGATGAGCAGTAAAAACAAAGGGATGAAAGGTTAGAAAAGAGTTTTGAAGGCCTCGGACAAACAGGACTTTGCCCGAGGATATAGTCTGACTATAACAAGCGTTTATACATTTATAACGGCGTTGCCACACCGCCACGGAATTTTGCCCATTGCAATTGACGCTCAAGTTCATTGTTCGATCCAAGCGATAAGTTGCCGGTAGCGCCTGCATATTGGCCATTACCTTGCAACACGTTGGGTCGTGTGGTGAGGGCATAAGCATCTAAACCCATGGCAAATAAACGGGTAGATTGACTAGATTGCTTTGAGTTGTGCTCGGCAGACAAGCTTTGCAATTCTCTTGCGCGTTGTGGGTTAAGCATGGCTGGCATATCGCAAAACATGATCCCATTTAAATCACTATCTCTGCTCGGGTTAGGCGAACCGCTGTAAATGCTAGAGGTCGCTAAAACAGGGATGTGATCCGCATAATAGAAGTTAAGTAGTGGCTTGAGCTGTCTTGCTTGATCGGGTGGCGCTGCCATCACAATAAAATCAAGTGCTATTTGTGGTTTGTCTTGCATGGGATCTTTGGGGCCACTTTTCTTCCCGCCTTGAGGCTCTTTCACACCTAACAAGCGTCTGACCGCCGCGGATTGATCTTGTGCAGGATTGCTATAGACCATACTGCGCACGGTGCCGCCTTGGCGCTGCCAATCATTAGAAAAAGCACTGGCGATGCGCTTGCCCCAAGCATTGTCTGGCACAATCACACCGGCTGTTTGATAGCCGAGTTGGCGCGCTTTTTGCGCAATTTGTTCCGCTTCTGTTTCAGGAGCTAAAGAAAATTGCACAAAGTTAGAAGAGGCTTGTCTGGCAGCAGGGTGCGAGTTCAAAGCCAGAACAGGGGCTTTGAGCTGACTGCTCGACATCATGCTCAATTGGCGCACTTCTTCTTTGGCAAGTGGGCCGACCACGAAGTCTGCACCATCATCGACAGCTTGCCGGTAAGTGTTTTGCACATTGCCCGTATTCGTGTCATAAACCCGAATATTGGGCTTAGCGCTTGCAGAATTAGATTGATAGAAACCAGCAAAGAATCCTTCGCGAATCGCGGTAGCAGATTCAGCATGGTTACCAGAAACCGGTAAGAGCAGCGCTATCTGCTTAGACTGACCTGCATGAAACTGGTGGCCTTTGCTGTGGGAAGCAGAGGAACCTGTAATGATGGGATCATCTCCGGCTGTGGTTTTACAGCCACTTAATAGAAAAACCGAAAATAAAAGCAACATTAAGCTGCTATAGCGTAGAATAGAGCGATTATTCATTTCTTTTCATTTTCCTTATGGTGAAGGACAAAACATGCAAAACCAGCTAGGTAAGCTTTATGTTGTTGCAACTCCTATAGGCAACTTGATGGATGTCTCGCGTCGCACGCAGGAGATTTTAAGTCGGGTAACTTGGATTGCGGCTGAGGATACCCGACATAGTCGAGTTTTACTCAATTTCTTGGGAATTACCACACCCCTCATTCCTTATCATGAGCATAATGAACGAGCCTGTTTGCAGCAACTCATCCAGCGGTTGGAAAAAGGAGAGTTAGGCGCTTTAATTTCAGATGCTGGTACACCGTTGATAAGTGATCCCGGCTATGCGCTAGTGAGAGCAGCCCATCTTGCTGGTATTCAAGTTTGCCCCATTCCAGGTCCTTGCTCGGTCATTGCGGCGCTTAGTGTATCAGGATTACCAACTGATCGCTTTTTATTTGAAGGTTTTTTACCTGCCAAAACGGCGGCGCGTCAAAAAAGATTGATGGAGTTAAGTACTTTCCCACATACCATCGTGTTTCTAGAAGCACCGCATCGGGCTTTGGATTTTTTTCAAGACGCAGTGGCTGTCCTCGGGGAAACCAGGGTCGCTTGCATAGCGAGGGAATTGACCAAAACATATGAGTCAGTTAAGTTTGGTGATATTAAGACCCTCATGCAGCAACTCGAAAAAGGAGAGATCCCACAAAAGGGAGAATTTGTGATGATGATCGAAGGGTGCGAGAAGAAAGAACACCAATCGGTGCAGCATCAACAGTTAGAAAAGTTATTACCGCTTTTACTGGCGGAATTATCTTTAAAACAATCGGTTATGTTAGCAAAAACCTTTACAGGGCTGCCAAAAAGTGAAATCTATGACTACGCTTTGCAATTAAATAAGACACTGAGGCCTGACTCAGACAAAGGTCTGTAGACTTATTTTCCTTATCTTAGTATCCTTCTGCATGAGAGTTGGCTAGACAATCGCTGTGAAAGCAGAGGAAAGTCCGGGCTCCATCGGGCAAAGTGCCAGGTAACCCCTGGGGGGCGTGAGCCTACGGAAAGTGCAACAGAAAGTAAACCGCCTAAATTATATCTTCTTTGAAGATATATGTTCGAGCCATTTTTGGTTTTAGGCAGCAATGCATAAAAACAAAATGGGAAGAATATACCCACAGCAGATGATTTTTCGGCTAGGCGGCAAACTCTAGAGCAAAAGGAGTGTATGAATAATACAGGACTTTTGCGAGATGAGCTTTGCTAACAACGCTGAAAATTCAGCTGCGAAGGGTAGGGTAAGGGTGAAAGGGTGTGGTAAGAGCACACCGCATGAGTGGTAACATTTCATGGCACGGCAAACCCCACTTGGAGCAAGACCAAATAGGAACCCACCGCTCGTATACTTAGTATATGAGTAATATGTGGCCCACATAGGGTTCGGGTAGGTCGCTAGAGGTGTACGGTAACGTACATCCCAGAGGAATGATTGTCCACGACAGAACCCGGCTTACCGGCCGACTCTCACACTTTACGAGCAGGAGGATGCGGAAAACTTTGATGATGAGCGCTTTGACACATCATCCTGTTATGTTAGACGAAATCATATCAGGATTAAATATTCTTCCCAATGGGATCTATCTTGATGGCACCTTCGGTCGAGGGGGGCATAGTCAAGCCTTTCTGCAATGCTTAAATTCTGAGGGTAGGCTTCTTTGTTTTGACAAAGATCCCGCCGCCATTTCTCATGGTAAAGAAACGCTAGGGCACGATAAGCGTGTGCAGTTTTTTCATGGTTGCTTTAGCGAAATTCCAGTAGTTGTTGAACAACTAGGTATCAAGAATAAAATCAATGGGATCTTATTAGATCTGGGCGTCTCCTCCCCACAATTAGATGAACCGCAGCGCGGATTTAGCTTTATGCGAGACGGGCCATTAGATATGCGCATGAATAATAGTCAAGGCATGACCGCCAGTGAATGGCTTAATAGCGCCAAAGAAGAAGAAATCGCTTCTGTTTTAAAAATTTATGGGGAAGAACGCTTTGCCAAGCGGATAGCTAGGAATATTGTCAAACAGAGATTAGAAAAACCCCTCCACACTACTGATGATTTAGCCAATTTGGTTACGGCTTCAAGACCACGGCCGCAAAATGGCCGCCATGCTGCAACCCAAACTTTTCAGGCCATTCGTATTTTTATTAATCAAGAATTAGAAGCACTCAAGCAAACCTTTAATACACTTGATTCTGTTTTAGCGCTAGGCGGTCGATTGGCTGTTTTAAGTTTTCATTCGCTGGAAGACAGAATGGTCAAGCACTTCTTTAGTGCCCCCACGGCAGTGGACATACCTCGTCGTTTACCTATTCGAGAACAAAAGATAACACCCCCATTTACATGGGTGCTTAAACGTCAACGTGCCTCAATAGCAGAAATAGAGAAAAATGTTCGTGCAAGAAGCGCTACGTTGCGCATTACTGAAAGAAATTTATGACTAAAACATTTGTACTGCTTTTTATAGTTATCTTGTCTGCACTAGGGGTCATTTACAACACTCATTTAGGTCGACAGCTCTTTACGCAATTGCAAAGCTCGCAACAAGAAATAGAATCCCTACAATTAGAATGGAGCCAATTGCTTCTAGAGCAAGGGACTTGGAGTGCTAACGCCAGAGTATCAAGTGTGGCAAGACAAGAATTACAAATGATACTGCCCGAGGCTAGTGATGTCGTCATCATTCGTAAAAAGAGTAATTGAGTAGAATTTTAACCAAGAGCTAGAAAAAGATGGACTTGCATAAATTATTACAGGATGTCGTTTCGGTTGAATTAAGCACAAAACCTATTCGAGGCTTATCTGTTAATTCACAAAGTATTCAGCCTGGTGAAGTATTCATTGCTTTAAAAGGGCATCAGAACGACGGACGAAAATATATCAATGACGCACTGGCTAATGGTGCTTGTGCTGTTTTGTGTGAAGCAAAAGATTTAGATCCTTTTTCTTATCAAAAGCGCGCTGATGTGCCTGTTGTTGCCATTGAGAATTTGCAAGAAATTGTCCCGCTTTTGGCAAAGCGTTTTTATGGTGGGCATAATGCTTTGCATGTGATTGGGGTAACAGGCACCAATGGTAAAACCACAACCTGCTATTTGCTTGCACAAGCTTTAAGCCGTCTTGGCCAGCCTTGTGCTATTTCAGGCACAGTAGGTTATGGCTTTATTGATGCCTTAAAGCCGAGCCCCCTCACGACGCCTGATCCTATTGCATTACATAAAATGCTGCTTGCTCTCAAAGCTAAAGAAGCCAAATTCTTGGCGATGGAAGTTTCTTCCATTGGTATAGAGGAGAGGCGTGTGGATGGTATTGATTTTGTCAGTGCGCATTTTACTAATTTGACGCAAGATCATCTTGATTACCATCAGACGATGGAAACGTATGGTTTAGCCAAACAAAAATTATTCCGATATGCCAGTTTAAACCGTGCCATTATTAATGCCGATGATCCTTATGCCGAAAAAATATGTTTGGCAACGCGTCGCGATATTCCAATCGTGATGTATTCCTTATCGCAACGCAGTCCTTCTGTTTTATTAAATCGATCGAACCTTGAATATATATCAGTAAAAGATGTAGAGCTTACCCATAAAGGAATTAAAGCCAATGTGCACTCTCCTTGGGGGCAAGGGCAGTTACGATCTAATTTAATTGGAGAATTTAATTTATATAATCTGTTGGGCGTTTTAGCGGAATTATGTATGCAGGGCTTTTCTCTAGAGGAGGCTTTGCACACACTTTATTATCTCTCTCCTGCACCCGGACGCATGCAACGGTTTGGTACAGCAACCACGCCTTTAGTGATAGTGGATTATGCGCACACGCCAGATGCTTTAGAAAGCGCGTTACGGGCAGCAAAGCTGCAATGCTCACGTCGCCTCTGGTGTGTCTTTGGTTGCGGGGGAGAGAGAGACAAAGATAAACGAGCGAAAATGGGCAATGTCGCTGCGCACTATGCAGACAGAGTGGTTATCACTAATGATAATCCTCGTCGCGAGGATCCACTGAAAATTGTCGATGATATTTTAGGTGGTTTTAATGTAGGGCACACCGATAAAGTGACCATAGAACTCGAACGAGGCAAAGCCATTCAATTTGCAATTGAAAATGCGTTAGCACTCGATACCATTTTGATAGCCGGAAAAGGACATGAAAATTACCAACAAATTGGTGATAAATGTTTTCCATTTAGTGATGCAGAATTTGTCAAAAATCTTTTAAATAAGGATAGTCATGATGCAACTATCAGCCATAGCTAATATTCTTGGTGCTAAGTTACAGGGCGAAGATATGTCTTTGCCTCCTATTGCCATCGATAGTCGAAAAGTAAAAAAAGGCGATATGTTTATTGCTATTAAAGGGGAAAATCTGGATGGACATGATTTTATCCCACAAGCACTGGCACAAGGTGCCGTTGTTATTATGGCAAGCAGATTGCCAGCTGATTGCCAAAAGGGAAATTTTACTTTCCTTGAAGTGAATGAAACAACAGAAGCTCTAGGACAATTAGCGGCACTCTGGCGACAACGTTACACTCTCCCAGTTGTTGGTTTAACCGGCAGCTGTGGCAAAACAACAGTCAAAGGCATGATCGAAGCTATTTGTGCAGCACAGGGGAAAACCTTGGCAACGGCAGGTAATTTCAATAATCATATTGGTTTACCTTTGATGTTGTTACGATTAGATGAAACATATGAATATGCTGTTATTGAAATGGGCGCCAACCATGTTGGCGAAATTAAGTATTTAGCACAAATAGCGAAACCAAATATTTCCCTTATTACCAATGTACGCCCTGCGCATTTAGAAGGGTTTGGTACCATAGAAAATGTAGCCAAAGCCAAAGGGGAAATTTATGAGAACTTACCGGCTGATGGAATGGCTGTGCTCAATCTAGAAGAAGCCGCCAATCAATCCTGGCTTCCTTTGATTGGTAAGCGTCCATGCGTTACTTTTGGATTGACTGATAAGGCCATGGTGCAAGCAAGCGATATTCAGCATCATGCTTTTAGCGTTGAATTTAAGGTAACGTTGCCTAATAAAGAATCATCGCTGGTACAAATTAATATTCCAGGCATGCACACGGTGATGAATGCACTTGCTGCCATGGCAGTGGGTTTTGCTTTGCAGATCCCGCTTGCAAAAATGGTTACGGCTTTAAACCAATTTAAAGGTGTGACCGGACGTTTGCGCACTGTCTCTGGTTTAAATGATGCTTGTATTATTGATGATACTTACAATGCGAATCCGGGTTCTGTGCAAGCAGCATTAGATGTTTTAGCTAATTGCTCGGGCAATAAAATATTTGTCATGGGAAACATGGGAGAATTAGGAGAAACGACAGAGAGCTTGCATGCCCAAATTGGCAAATACGCGCGTGATAAAGGCGTCGCTAAGTTACTCGCAGTCGGCTCTTTAACTTCACATACTGTGCAAGCTTTTGGCGAGGGTGGCACATGGTATGCTAACAAAGAGGATTTAGTGCAAGATCTGCAAGCGCTACTCAATGCCAGTGCGACTATTTTAATTAAAGGGTCAAGAAGTGCTCGCATGGAAGAAATTACACAAGCTGTCACTGTTAAGAGGGAAATCTAAAGATGTTGGTGTGGTTAGCAGATTTTCTAGCACAGTATTTTCATTCTTTTCAAGTCATTCATTATTTAACGCTGCGAACGATTCTATCGTCTTTGACCGCCTTAGTCTTTGCATTGTGGTTAGGGCCCAACATGATCAAATGGCTGCGTCAACGCCAAGTGGGGCAACAGGTCAGGGCGGAAGGGCCACAGTCACACTATAGTAAAGCAGGCACGCCTACCATGGGGGGGGCTTTAATCTTAATTGCGATTACAGTGGGTTCTTTACTGTGGGGAGATCTCAAAAATCGCTATTTCTGGATTGTTCTTTTAGTGACGCTGAGCTTTGGTTTAATTGGATGGGTAGATGATTATCGTAAAGTGATCCAGAAAAACACCAGAGGCTTACCTGGCAGATGGAAATATTTTTATCAATCTTTAATTGGATTGATAGCGGTCAGTTATTTATATTTTACCGCAGGGACACCCATTGAAACACAATTGATATTACCGTTTTTTAAAAATGCTATTTTACCCTTAGGATTGTTCTATATTGTTTTTGCTTACCTTGTGGTGGTGGGCACCAGTAATGCGGTGAATTTAACCGATGGGTTAGATGGTCTGGCTATTTTACCAACCGTGTTAGTGGGGGGCGCCTTAGGGGTATTTGCTTATTTATCAGGGCATGTTGAATTTTCAACTTATCTTGCTATCCCGCATATCAAAGGGGTGGGTGAAATATGTGTCTTTTGTGGTGCCTTGGTTGGCGCTGGATTAGGCTTTTTGTGGTACAACGCTTATCCTGCTCAAGTTTTTATGGGAGATGTCGGCTCTTTAGCTTTAGGGGCAGCATTGGGGATTATTGCGGTGGTGATAAGACAAGAGATTGTTCTTTTTATCATGGGAGGCGTTTTTGTGATGGAGACCGTTTCGGTTATTTTGCAAGTGGCATCCTTTAAATTAACGGGTCAACGGATTTTTCGCATGGCTCCCATTCATCACCATTTTGAATTAAAGGGTTGGCCTGAGCCTAAAGTCATTGTGCGTTTTTGGATCATGACAGTGATTTTAGTATTAGTAGGTTTGGCAACCTTAAAATTAAGATAGAAAAAATGCAAATACGCTCTCCTTCTCTTCATGTTGTCATCGGTTTAGGTGTAACTGGGTTATCCGTTGTTAAGTTTTTGAACAATCTCGGCGTGCCGCTTGTTGTGGCAGATACCAGAGAGGTGCCGCCTCTTCTTGAGGCTTTCCGCAAAAGTTACCCTGATGTGCTTGTTTATACGGGTGAGGATTGGCCGCAGGATTTGATACAGGCTAAAACATTTGTGTTGAGTCCTGGTGTTGCTTTGAGTCATCCTTTTATTCAACGCGCAAGCGAGAACGGCGCAGAGATCATTGGCGATATTGAACTTTTTGCGCGATATAACAAAGTGCCGGTAGTTGCCATTACCGGCTCCAATGGTAAAAGCACGGTCACCCAATTGGTGGGGGAAATGGCAGAGCGCGCTGGTAAAAAAGTCGCTATCATTGGCAATATTGGCACACCTGTGCTCGATTCTTTTCTTAACGATAAAGAAAGCGATTTAATCGTCATGGAGCTCTCTAGTTTTCAACTAGAGACCACCCTGAGCTTAAAGCCTTTGGTGGCAACCGTCTTAAATGTGACGCCTGATCATATGGATCGTTATGACAGCTTTTTAGATTATGCCAAAGCAAAACATCGCATCCATCATCTTGCCAAACAAGTGGTAATAAACAAACAAGATCCGCTTTCATCAAGTGCCAGCATTTCGCCAGATGCCAAAACAATTTATTTTACTTTAGATAAGCCTCAAGCGGGTGAATATGGCTTGAGTGAAAATTGGTTATGCTTGGGAGAGAAAAAAATATTATCTGAGAACCAGATAAAAATTCTAGGGAAACATAATGTAGCCAATGTATTGAGTGCTTTTGCTTTAGGCGCCGCAGCTGGTTTAGATTTTCCTGCGATGATAGAAGCGGTGAAGCATTTTTCTGGCTTGCCTCATCGTTGTCAGCATCTGGCTGAAAAGGATGGCATATCTTGGGTGAATGATTCAAAAGGAACCAATGTGGGTGCCAGCGTGGCTGCTATTAATGGCATTGGCGCCTCTATCCAGGGCAAGATAATATTGCTTTTAGGAGGAGATGGTAAAGGGGCCGATTTTTCTGAGCTTGCTCCCTTGGTGCGAGCATATTGCAAAGATATTATTGTCATGGGAAAAGATACGCAGAAAATAATCTCTGCACTCAAAGATTCAGCTTCCTCTCATATCGTCACGAATATGCAAGAAGCGGTGCAAGTCGCTGCAAGGTGTGCCCAATCGGGAGATGTTGTGCTGTTGTCTCCTGCTTGCGCGAGTTTGGATCAATACCGTGATTACAAGCATCGAGGAGATACTTTTAAAGAAGCCGTTCAGAGTTTGTTAGGTGACAGCACTTTATGATTTTTAAGCCTAAGCGCATTGTTCACATCGCAAGCAGCGATCCCTGGTTAATCAGTGCCATCCTAGCGTTATTTTCTTTAGGGATGGTCATGGTCGCTTCCGCTTCTATTGTTATCGCTGAGCGCAGATTAGGACAACCTTTTTATTATACGGTGCATCAAGCGATTGCCATGGCGCTTGGTTTTATCGCTATTCTTGTTGTTTGTTTTATTCCTATAAAAACTTGGTATCGTTGCGCTGGACTCATGATGTTAGCGGCGGGCGCTTTCTTAATATTAGTTTTAATTCCGGGTATAGGCAGGGTTGTCAACGGGAGTGCGCGTTGGCTCAATTTCGGCTTTATGGCGATGCAGGTCTCAGAATTTTGCAAATTGGCCGTTATCATTTATCTCGCGAGTTATATTGTCAGACATGAAATGGCATTGCGCCAAACCATTTTAGGTTTTATTCGGCCAATGTTATTGCTTTCCTTGATTGGCGCGTTACTTATTCTTGAGCCTGATTTTGGAGCGACCGTTGTCATTTTAACTACGGCACTTGCCATGCTTTTTCTGGCTGGTGTTCCGTTATGGCAGTTTCTGGTTCTTCTGGCTGCAGTCGCCGCTGTCTTGGGTGGGGTGGCGATTTCAGCACCTTATCGATTGCAACGCTTAACCTCTTTTTTAGATCCGTGGTCGGTTGCCTTTGATAGCGGCTATCAGTTAACACAAGCCTTGATAGCTTTTGGGCGGGGAGGGTGGTTTGGCGTCGGGTTAGGCAGTAGCGTGCAAAAGTTGCTTTATTTGCCAGAGGCCTATACCGACTTTGTATTTGCAGTGTTAGCAGAAGAACTAGGATTGGTGGGTGCCTTGGCAACGGTGGGTTTATATATCCTGTTTGTTTGGCGTGGTATGATGGTCGGATTTGCAGCAAAACAGCGCGGTGATTTGTTTGCTGCCTTTATAAGTTATGGTATTAGTCTCTGGGTTGGTCTACAAACATTTATCAATATCGGCGTTAATGCAGGCATTTTACCTACTAAAGGTTTAACGCTTCCCTTCTTAAGCTATGGGGGAAGTAGTATTTTGATGATATGTGTTGCAGTAGGGTTATTGTTACGAATCGATTTTGAGAATCGATTAGCTTTAAGACAGGAGCGTAACATTGGGCGATAAAAAAAAAATCCTGATTTTGGCCGGGGGAACCGGTGGCCATGTTATGCCGGCATTAGCTGTTGCGAAAAAGCTACAGCAAGAAGGGCATAGCGTACATTGGTTAGGAACGACGCAAGGTATTGAAGCGAGGCTTGTTCCTCTTTCTAATATTCCCCTCTCCTATATTCATATCAGTGGGATCCGCAGAGTGTCTTGGCTTGCAAAATTATATGCTCTAGGACTTATCTTCAATGCCCTTCTGCAATCTCTGTCTATTATGCGCAAGCTAAAACCCGATGCTGTGCTGAGTATGGGCGGATATGTCTCCGGTCCTGGTGGCATAGCGGCTTGGCTATTAGGGATCCCCTTAATATTGCATGAACAAAATGCTATTCCAGGATGGACGAATCGCTTTTTGGCAAGATTTGCTAAGAAAATTATGGTCGCTTTTCCCGAAGCGATAAAGAAAATGGCTTCGCAAAAAGTAATCGAAGTGGGGAATCCTGTTAGAGCAGAAATAGTCGCTATCCCCTCACCTGCCACACGTTTTGATTCTTCTACGGTTCCTGCGGTCAAAATTTTAATTATTGGGGGAAGCCAAGGAGCGAGTATTCTCAATTCGCTTCTCCCTGAAGCCTTATCCTTATTGGAGCCTGAAGGACTGCAAGTGTGGCATCAAACAGGTAAAGCGGGTTTTGAGTTAACAAAAGAAGCTTATGCTAAACATCAAATCACGGCAAAAGTCACAGCCTTTATTGAAGAAATGGCAGAGGCTTATGCTTGGGCGGATATTATTATTTGTCGCGCCGGCGCCTTAACTATTGCTGAAGTCTCTTGTGTAGGATTGGCGAGTATCTTAGTGCCTTTTCCTTATGCGGTAGATGATCATCAAACGTACAATGCTAAATTCTTAAGTGAAAAAAATGCGGCCTTTTTGTTGCCACAGACACACCTGACCGCACAATCTTTACAAAAACATATTGTGCAGTTGAGAGACAACCCTGAGCAAAGATTAAAAATGGCTATGGCATCGCGTGATTTAGGCAAACCTTTAGCGACAGAAATTGTCGCAAAACAATGTATAGAGGTAAGTTGTGGAACAACATAATATCGCTTTTTCTATTCCAAGTATGCGCCAAATCAAACGCGTGCATTTTATTGGCATAGGTGGAGTTGGCATGGGTGGCATTGCGGAAGTCTTACTCAGTTTAGGCTACGTTGTGACAGGCTCTGATCCTGCACAAAGTGCGATGACCGCCAGATTAAAGTCTTTAGGTGCTCAAATTAATCATAACCATGTCGCACAAAATGTCATTGAAGCAGATGTTGTGGTGATATCAAGCGCGATTGGCTCTGATAATGTTGAAATTCAAAAAGCCAAAGAGTTACGTATTCCTATTGTGCCGCGTGCAACCATGTTGGCAGAATTGATGCGTTTTCGTTATTCAGTGGCAATTGCTGGAACCCATGGTAAAACAACAACGACCAGTTTTGTGACCACTCTTTTTAATGAAGGGGGATTAGATCCCACTTATGTGATTGGTGGAAAACTCAATAGTAGTGGAACCAATGCTTGCTTAGGAGCAGGTCGATATTTAGTAGCAGAAGCCGATGAAAGCGATGCTTCTTTTTTGCAATTACATCCTATGGTCGCAATTGTCACCAATATTGATACTGATCACCTCGCTACTTATGATAATAATTTTGATAAGCTCAAAGAAGCCTTTGTTACTTTTTTACATCGCTTGCCCTTTTATGGCTACGCGGTGCTGTGCATAGATTGTTCACATGTCAGAGAAATTTTACCCTTAGCAGAACGCCCCGTTTTGACTTACGGTTTTCACCCAGAAGCAGATTATAGAGCAAGTGATTTTCAGCAAAATGGTTTATATGCCGAGTTTAAGGTGCACCGACCGAATCGCGAGCCTTTATCGATAAAATTGAATTTACCAGGCTTCCATAATGTGTGCAATGCGCTAGCAGCGATAGCGGTGGCAACAGAAGAGGGCGTCAGTGATCAAGCCATCGTACAAGGATTTGTTAATTTTGCAGGGATTGGTAGACGCTTTCACTTACATGGAGAATACGCTGTAAAAGAAGGCTCAGTATCGGTTGTTGAGGATTATGGTCACCATCCAGAAGAGATCCGTGCCACCATTGAAGCGGCGCGTTTAGTCTGGCCACAAAAACGACTAGTCATGGCTTTTCAACCGCATCGTTATACGCGCACCCAGAGTTTATTTGCAGAATTTGCGCAAGTACTTTCAAAAGTAGATGAATTGATTCTTCTAGATGTTTATTCTGCAGGAGAATCTCCTATAGCTGGGGCGGATAGTCAAAGTTTATGTCGGTTAATAGAGAACACTTCTGGTTTACAACCCACTTTGGTACCAACCGTGACAACGCTGCGACAAGCACTTTCTCCTCTTCTACAAAAAGAGGATGTGCTCTTACTGCAAGGCGCAGGTAATATCGGTGCTTTTGCCAAGGAGCTCGTTGTGCCACCTGAGATGGCAAAAGTGGTATGAAGACGGAAAGTAACATACCCGGAGAAAGTCTGCATTATCCGTTAGCGACGCTAACGAGTTGGCATGTAGGAGGAGAGGCGGAGCGTTTTTATTTGCCAACCTCCCTTGCAGATTTAAGTGATTATCTGAAGCAATTACCACGAGATTTTCCCTGTTATTGGTTAGGATTGGGAAGTAACGTTTTGATTTTGGATGAGGGCGTTCCGGGGGCTGTTATTTGTACACGCCAATTACAGCAATTATCTCAAGAAGAGACGGGAACCTTTTTCGCACAAGCCGGCGTGACTTGTGCTAAATTTGCCAGATTTTGCTCTAAACTGGGTTATGCTAAAGCGGCCTTTTTTGCAGGGATCCCAGGAACAATCGGGGGAGCACTTGCGATGAACGCAGGGGCATTTGGCGGAGAAACATGGGAGTGGGTGCAAGGGGTTTGGGTCATCAATCGCCAAGGTGAGCTCAAGTATCGTGAAGCAAAAGAATACCAAATTAGCTACCGTTCAGTACAAGGGACTTTTTTGCAAAGTGAAGAAGAAGCTTTTGTTGCGGGTGTGTTTCGTTTTCCGCATGAACCTTTAGTGGATGGAATGGCCTCTATTCGTCAATTATTGCGAAAAAGGGCAGAAACGCAGCCGATTGGAACATACAATTGTGGCTCTGTTTTCCGTAATCCACCGGGAGATTATGCTGCTAGACTAATAGAAGCGTGCCATTTAAAAGGATACCGTGTTGGTGATGCGATTATTTCCCCTAAGCATGCTAACTTTATAATTAATTGTGGGGAGGCCAAAGCAAGCGACGTTTTGACTGTGATGTCGACTATTGAAACCGCGGTGAAAGCACAATTTGGCGTTCAGCTTGAAGCGGAGGTCAGAATCCTCCCGCAATACAAGGATTAAATTTATGTCAAAATTAATAAAAAATAGAGAAGCCTATACACTCACGTTAGAGGACACGAGCTTATTATCCTTTGAGCCAGGTGCCTTTGGTAAAGTGGCTGTTTTGATGGGAGGGCGCTCTGCAGAAAGAGAAGTTTCTTTAGATAGCGGTCGAAATATTTTAGAGGCGCTACTCGCCAAGGGCATTGACGCGCACGCTATTGATCCCGATGAAACCCTTGCTGAACGTCTTATCACCGGAAAATTCACCCGGGTTTTTATCGCACTTCATGGAAAAGAGGGCGAAGATGGGGTCGTGCAAGGCTTATTACACATGCTAGGGCTTCCTTATACTGGCAGTAAAGTGGCGGCTTCGGCTTTGTCGATGGATAAGGCGCGGGCTAAATTGGTTTTTGATGGCTTAGGGATCCCCACACCCATTTTTGGTGTGGCAAGAACGCTGGAGCAAGCAACAGAATTAGCATTAGAAATTGGCTTCCCCGTTTCGGTTAAACCGGTGAGCGAAGGATCAAGTATTGGGGTTACAAGGCTTTCTAGCCTTGAAAATCTGCCAGAAGCATTTGCCCAAGCAAGAGCTTACGGTGAAGTGATTATTGAAAAATGGATTGATGGTAAAGATTTTTTTGTCAGCATTGTAGGTAACCAAGTGTTTCCTTCTGTTGAAGTGCATAGCCCGGATGGGTTTTATGATTATCAAGCCAAGTATAAATCGGATAGAACGGTATACCATTGTCCTGCTCCTCTTTCTGAAGCCAAGGAGCGCTCACTTCGTGATATAGCGTACCGGGCTTTTTGTGCCTTAGGGTGTGAAGGATGGGGAAGAGTCGATTTAATGCAAGATACTGCGGGCAAGTTTTGGGTGCTAGAAGTGAATACTATCCCTGGCATGACTTCTCATAGTTTAGTGCCGATGTCAGCAAAAGCAGCTGGGATTAGTTTTGAAGACTTGGTGGTATTGATTTTAAGTGCCACTTTGGAAACACAACCACAAGAATTGGTAAGAAGAATTGCTTGCTAAAAGCAGTAGGGCGTCGTGGTGGCTTCTAAAGTAGCTTCTAAAAAGAAAAATTCTTTCAATCCCGCTTCTTTTTTCAAAGGGTTATTGCAAGGGTTCTTTTATGGCACTGCGCTTTGTTTTTTAGCTTATATGGTTTTATGGTGCCTTGAACCTGCGCATTTCCCTATCAAGAATGTAAGGTTTAGCGGTAAAATACAATATTTGACCCAGGAAGAGCTGCAGACAGCGATAACAGATGACATACACGCAGGTTTTTTTCGTCTAAAAATTTCCACACTACAACAGCACTTGCTATTATTGCCCTGGGCTAAGCAAGTAGCCGTGACGCGGGTTTGGCCAGACAATGTCGTGGTTAGCATGGAAGAGCATCAGCCTGGTGCATTTTGGGGTGATAAAGGGATATTAAGTGAAGAGGGGTCGTTAATTCACCCGAAGCTTAACTCCTTAAAACTGCCGCCTTTGCCTTTATTGCAAGGCCCACCAGGGAAACATCACTTGGTTTGGGACCAGTATTTAAAGATGCAAACCATATTGACCCCTTTGAAATTAGGGATAACTGAAGTCGTTTTGGCACCAAGAGGCGCTTGGCACATCAGATTATCAAATGGGATCTTAGTAATTTTGGGAACAAATGATATATTGTCGCGTTTAAGATTTTTTGCCTGGGCTTATGACAAATATTTATATACACGCCAACCAGAAGTGGCGTATGTAGATATGCGCTATACCATGGGGATGGCAGTTGGCTGGGTAACTGGTTAGGCGTTGAGCCTTAAAAAAAATGTGGTTTCTTTAAAATATAGTTTATGCTTATAAGTAAAAAGTTTTCAGGTAATGAAAAAGGGTGTAGACATTAGGGAGATAATGATTAAATGTCTAAAAAGCCTGATAAGAATTTGATAGTAGCGCTTGATATTGGTACTTCAAAAGTGGTTGCCATCGTTGGCGAGATAACACCAGAAGGGACAATAGAGATTATTGGCGTTGGCAAGCATCGATCCCTTGGTTTAAAAAAAGGGGTGGTCGTTAATATTGAATCAACGGTACAATCTATTCAACGTGCTGTGGAAGAAGCTGAATTAATGGCGGGATGCCAAATCCACGCTGTGTACACGGGAATAGCAGGAAATCACATTAGAAGCTTTAATTCTCATGGGATTGTTGCTATCAAGGATCATGAAGTGACGCAAGCGGATGTCGATCGCGTCATTGAAGCTGCCAAAGCGGTAGCTATTCCTGCCGATCAAAAAATTCTCCATATTTTACCCCAGCAGTTTATCATCGACACCCAAGATGGCATTAAAGAGCCAATTGGTATGTCAGGTGTACGCCTTGAAGCAAAGGTACATATGGTAACCGGTAGTGTTAGTGCTGCGCAGAACATTATTAAATGTATTCGCCGTTGTGGCTTAGAAGTAGATGATATTATTCTCGAGCAATTGGCATCGAGTTATGCTGTCCTAACAGAAGATGAGAAAGAGTTAGGTGTTTGCCTGATAGATATTGGGGGCGGCACCACAGATATTGCTGTTTTTGCTCAGGGATCGATTCGTCATACCTCTGTCATTCCTATTGCAGGGGATCAGGTGACGAATGATATTGCTATAGCTTTGCGCACATCGACACAAAATGCTGAAGATATCAAAATCAAGCATGCTTGTGCCTTGGCGCGACTAGCGGATCCTAGTGAAATGGTTGAAGTATCAGGTGGTCAAGAGAGACCACTCAGACGTTTATCTCGCGCGGCTTTAGCCGAAGTAGTCGAACCTCGATATGAAGAGTTATTCAGCCTTATTCAGGCAGAATTGCATCGACGAGGACTGGAGGAAATTATTGGATCAGGCATTGTTGTCACGGGAGGCAGTGCCAAAATGAATGGTGTGGTCGCGTTAGCAGAGGAAATTTTCCGGATCCCTGTTCGACTTGGCTTACCTCGCGCTTTTTCTGGCTTAGGAGAAACCTTGAGTAATCCTATTTATTCTACAGGAATAGGTCTCCTACTTTACGGAAAGCAACGACAAATAGAGAGACAAATGGATACCTATACCCACGGCCTACCAGGCGTTTGGGGCAAGGTTAGACGTTGGCTGCAAGGAAATTTTTAATTCTTTTAATTGTGTACATTGTGCGAACATGACCCCGAATGCTTGGGGTGTGAATTCCTTAAGGAGAATAAAGTGAGTGAAATGTTTGAGTTGATGGATAATTATCCTCAATCCGCTGTTATTAAAGTCATCGGCGTTGGCGGTGGTGGTGGTAATGCCATAGAGCATATGGTTGCTGCCGATATTGAAGGGGTAGAGTTTATTTGTGCCAATACTGATGCTCAGGCCTTAAGAAATTCTTCAGCACGCACAGTTTTACAATTAGGCACTGATGTCACCAAAGGTTTAGGCGCAGGCGCGAACCCTGATGTTGGCCGTCAAGCAGCATTAGAAGATGTGGATCGTATTCGTGATGTGCTAGAAGGCGCAGATATGGTTTTCATCACAGCAGGTATGGGTGGCGGAACCGGTACGGGTGGTGCCCCTATTGTTGCTGAAATTGCAAAAGAATTAGGCGCTCTCACTGTTGCGGTTGTGACCAGACCTTTTCCTTTTGAAGGCAGAAAACGCATGATGATAGCCGAAGAAGGGATTGCTGCTTTAAGCAAATATGTTGATTCTTTAATTACTATCCCCAATGAGAAATTATTGTCGGTGTTAGGTAAAGGCGTGACATTATTAGATGCTTTTCGCGCAGCAAACAACGTCCTTTTAGGCGCTGTGCAAGGTATTGCAGAGCTCATTACCCGACCAGGTTTAATTAACGTTGACTTTGCAGACGTGAGAACGGTGATGTCCGAAATGGGCGTTGCAATGATGGGAACAGGTAGTGCACGTGGTGATAATCGTGCAAGAGAAGCGGCTGATGCAGCTATTTCTAGCCCATTATTGGATGATATTGATTTAGCAGGTGCTAAAGGCGTATTAGTCAATGTCACAGCAGGAATGGATCTTTCTATCTCTGAATTTGAAGAAGTCGGTGAAGCAATTAAGAGCTTTACCTCTGATAATGCGACTGTCATTGTGGGTACGGTTATTGATCCAAAAATGACGGATGAATTGCGTGTTACCTTAGTAGCAACAGGTTTAAACAATAATCTCACCGGCAACAATGCTTGGGGTGAAGATAGAGTGAAAAAAGAGCCAAGAGATTATCGCACTAGATCAACGACACCGGGTAGAGCCCCATTTGTTGCAGCGAATGCGCAAGCAACAGGTGCCTCACGAGTAAAAGAATCTGTTACAGAAGAGCTCGATTATTTAGATATTCCAGCTTTTTTACGTCGACAATCAGATTAACCTGGACTCGGTATATAAATAACATGTTAAAGCAAAGAACCTTAAAAAATGTCATTCGTGCAACCGGCGTAGGTGTTCATACGGGTGATAAAGTCATGCTGACTTTAAAGCCTGCTCCTATCAATACGGGTGTGATATTTAGACGCATTGATTGTGATCCCGTTGTTGAGATCCCTGCTCGCGCAGATTACGTTGGCGATACCTCGTTTTGTACTGCATTAACAAAAGATGGTGTTCGCGTTGCCACTATTGAGCATTTGATGTCAGCCTTGGCAGGTTTGGGCATTGATAATGTCATTGTTGAATTGAGTGCGCCTGAAGTGCCGATTATGGATGGGAGTTCGGGGCCTTTTGTTTTTTTAATACAATCTGCCGGCATTATCGAACAATCTGCTGATAAATTGTTCATCAAAATTATTGAGCCCATCGAAGTCAGAGAAGGCGATAAACTAGCAAGAATTGAGCCTTTCGATGGTTTTCAAGTGTCTTTTGATATTGACTTTGAACATCCTATTATTCGCAATGGTGGCCAAACTTCTTCACTTGATTTTACTTCTACGAGTTATATCAAGCAGATAAGTCGTGCCCGTACTTTTGGCTTTCTTTCTGATTTTGAATGGCTACGGGCGAATAATTTAGCGTCAGGGGCAAGTTTAGATAATGCGATTGTTTTAGATGCTTATCGCGTTTTGAATGAAGATGGTCTGCGTTTCAAAAACGAATTTGTCAGACACAAGATTCTAGACGCCATTGGTGATTTATATTTACTTGGATATGGTTTAATCGGATCTTTTCGTGGGGTCAAATCTGGCCATACGCTCAATAATAAACTGATACGCGCTATTTTAGCGCAAGAAAAGTCATGGGAATTGGTGAGCATAGAAGACACACAAACCGCACCGGTTGTGTATGCTTCACCTGAACTGCTCGTCAACGATCTCCTCGCTTCTTGTTAATACTTTTTGCTTTTAGGCATTGTTGTTATTCTGTCATGCCAGCCTTCGCTGGCATGACAACCCTCAATCTTTCTTCTCACCTGGAAAAACCTAAAATCAAACTGGTTCGAGTATGTATGTCCCACCTTTTCATTCTTGTACTAAACTAAAAGAGATATTACATGCTTAGCTCAATTGAGCTAAGCGTTCTAAGCTTTTGACAATAGATTCCATGCCAGTTTTATTTTTGAGTAAGTTGGCAAGCTCTTGGAGTTGTTGGGCGCTTTGAGGAGAGAGTTTCATTGGCTCTTTTTCGGTTTCAGGCTCAGATGGTTTTTGCGAGAGAGCCCATTGTGCATCTACTTTAACCTGTATAGAGCGTAAAGCAGCCCAAGTAGGGGTTTGACGTAATTGGCTCAAAAGGGTTGGGGTGAGATAACGCAAACGGGTGGCCCAAGCAGCATCTTCAGCAAAAATCGTCAAAATGCCTGTATCAAAGAAACCAAAGCGGCAGTGTGGCAGGAGTGATTTATCGATGAGCTGGCTCAAAATCTGATTAAGTGATTCGAGCGTTTTTGTTTTTGTTGCCAGTTTTCCCAGTAGCGTTTCTTGCTGGGCAAGTAATTCCGAGAGGGGATAACTTGTAAAAGACATAATAAGTAAATTTGCTCAATAAAGGAATGAAGAGTAATCTCATTATGCGCTTAAAAGCCATTTACCGCATTAGTTTTAACTGCAAAATCTTTTTTGTCTTAACAATAAGATATTTGTTAAAGTCATTAGCTGATTTGAAGCACCGGTATTTTTGTGTCGCTGCAGGTGAGGAGCAATTAGCTAAGACCATACAAATGAATCATTGTACTATCTCAAAAACAGGCTTCTATCTTAGTCACCAATTTTTCTTATTTATCTTTATGATGAGTATGGCAGGTGTGGGGGGAGCTTTATGGTGGGGGTACCAGCTGGGTACAGCACGCTTTTCACAATCTGAAGGGATCTTATCTGGGCAATGGCAGCATTATTTACAAGTGGATAGAAGCCAGATTAAAGAATTAGAGCAACAAACAGAACAACAACTCTCCGTAATTAGTCAGCATATTGGCAAAATTCAGGCCAATATCACACGCATTAATACCTTGGGTGAACATTTGATACAAGTGGTAAAACTTGATCCTACAGAATTTAAATTGAGCGAGCCCTTTGATCTGGAAACAACGATTGCAGGAAATGAATTGAATTACCTGCATACAATAAAGGCGCTAGGTCCTCGTATAGAACAACAATTCGCTAAAATGAATGCTATTCATGTCGCCTTACAAACGAAACTATCAGAACAAGAATTGGCTTTAACCGGGTTAGCCAAACCTGTAGAAGGTGGCAGAGTGTCTTCTTATTTTGGTGTGAGAAGTGATCCCTTTACAGGTCACCGTAAGATGCATAAAGGCGTCGATATTGTGAGTAGAGAAGGTAAGCAAGTCAAAGCTTTGGCTGCTGGCATGGTGAGTTTTGCCGACAGAAAAGGAGCTTATGGGCGTTTAGTCGAGATTTATCATGGTAACGGTCTCACCACGCGTTATGGTCATAATAAGCAGCTCTTAGTCAGAAGTGGTCAGTTGGTCAAAAAAGGGGAGGCCATTGCGTTACTGGGTTCCTCAGGCCGAACAACTGGCGCGCATCTGCACCTAGAAGTGCGTAAAGACGGTAAAGCCGTTGATCCTGGCCTTTATTTTAGAGATCTCTCCCGACATTAATTAAGTTATAAAACTAATATTTGTGTGTGAGGGGATATCCGCTTTTCAACGCTAGGATATGGTATACTGTTTATAATCGCGGGGGGAGGACCCCTATTCCTTTAACGAACAAAAATGGTAAAACCTCATGTCAGCTCAAATATTAAAAACGATCTTTGGAAGCCGTAACCAACGACTCATTAAGCGATATCGTAAAGTTGTTGAACAAATTAATGCGTTGGAGCCTGTATTTGAGAAGCTCCAAGATAGCGATTTACCCCTCAAAACCAATTCGTTTAAAGAACGTTTACAAAAGGGCGAAACCCTCGATCAGCTTTTACCAGAAGCTTTTGCTTTAGTGCGAGAGGCGAGCAAACGTGTTCTCAATATGCGTCATTTCGATGTACAGCTTATTGGGGGAATCGTTTTACATGAAGGTAAAATTGCAGAGCAGGGGACAGGGGAAGGCAAAACCTTGGTTGCCACTCTCCCGGTATATTTGAATGCCTTATCCGGAAAGTCTGTGCATGTGGTGACGATAAATGATTATCTGGCTCGCCGCGACGCCCATTGGATGGCGCCACTTTATCGTGCTTTAGGCTTAAGTGTTGGGGTGGTTGTGCCCAGAATGCGTCAAGAAGTGAAAGCGCAAAGTTACCTCTGTGATGTGGTCTATGCAACCAATAATGAATTAGGTTTTGATTACCTGCGTAATAAAATGGCGCACAGTCTGGATGAATGTTTGCAAAAAGGTTTACATTTTGCCATCGTCGATGAAGTAGACTCCATTTTAATTGACGAAGCACGCACACCTTTAATTATCTCAGGCGCTGCAGATGACAGCTCAGAGTTGTACTTAAGAATTAATGAAATTGTCCCTGCGTTGTTTGAGCAAAAAGTCAAAGAGGGTCCAGGCGATTACTCAATTGATGAAAAAGCAAAACAAGTTTATTTAACCGAAGAAGGGCACTCACACGTAGAGGCCTTGCTGGTGAAAGCGGGACTTTTGACTTCAGGTAAAAGTTTGTACGATCCGATGAACATTGGTTTATTGCATCATCTCAATGCCAGTTTACGTGCTCATACTGTCTTTAAACGCGATGTCGATTATCTTGTTCACAATAATGAAGTGGTTATCGTTGATGAACACACCGGTAGAACAATGCCTGGTAGAAGATGGTCAGATGGGTTGCATCAAGCGATGGAAGCCAAAGAACATGTCCCTATTCAAAGCGAAAACCAAACGCTGGCCTCTATTACTTTTCAAAATTTCTTCCGCTTATATGAAAAATTGGCAGGAATGACAGGCACAGCAGATACAGAAGCTTATGAATTTCAGCAAATTTATAATTTAGAAGTGGTTGTGGTTCCCACCAATAAGCCTTGCGTTCGCGAAGATTATGCTGATGTGATTTATTTGACGAAAGAAGAAAAGTTTTTAGCGATAGTAGAGGAAATCAAGGAGTGTACTCAAAAAAATCGTCCTGTGTTGGTGGGTACGGTTTCGATTGAAAATTCTGAGCTTCTTGCCGATATTCTCACGCAACATAAAATTAAGCATCAAGTATTAAACGCGAAATTTCATGAACAAGAAGCGCAAATTGTTGCAGAAGCAGGCCGTCCAGGAACAGTGACCATTGCTACGAATATGGCTGGTCGTGGAACAGATATCGTGCTGGGTGGCTCTTTAGATGCTGAAATTCGCGCTTTAGCTGAACCTACCGCTGAAAGTGTTGAAGCCATCCGCAGAGAATGGCAAGAGCGTCATAATGAAGTTGTCAAAGCAGGCGGTCTACATATTATTGGAACAGAGCGTCATGAATCGAGACGAATCGATAATCAATTACGTGGCCGATCGGGGCGCCAAGGGGATCCGGGGTCTTCTCGGTTTTATCTCTCTTTAGAAGATAACCTTATGCGTATTTTCGGTTCAGATAAAATGGCAGGCCTGATGCGCCGGTTAGGCGTAGAAAAAGGCGAAGCAATTACACACCCGTGGGTAACGCGTGCCATTGAAAATGCACAACGCAAAGTGGAAGGTCATAACTTTGATATTAGAAAGCAACTGCTAGAATATGACAATGTTGCCAATGATCAAAGACGGGTTATTTACGATCAGCGTGATGCTTTACTCATTACAGATGATATTTCAGATAATATTAGGACAATTAGAGAGTCTGTTGTTCACGCCATTATCTCTGAACATATTCCGCCTGCCAGTGTTGAAGATCTCTGGGATATCGAAGGGTTAGAGAAGGCGTTACCTGCTGAGTTAAATTTACATTTACCAGTTGGTCAATGGTTAAAAGAAGAAACCGATTTACATGAAGAAAATCTACGTAATCGCATTTTAGAGATAGCCACGCAAGCCTATCAAGATAAAGAAGTGCAGGTGAATTCGCAAACGATGCGACGTCTTGAAAAATCTGTGATGCTGCACGCTATTGATAGCCATTGGCGTGATCATTTAGCACAAATGGAACACTTGCGACAAAGCGTTTTCTTGAGAGGTTATGCCCAAAAAGATCCCCGTCAGGAATATAAACGTGAAGCCTTTAATTTATTTACTTCAATGTTAGAGAGCATTAAACGTCAAGTTATCAGTATGCTATCACTCATGGAAGTGAAGGCTTCAGTTGATATGGAAGCAGTGGAAGAGCAACAGCGCCTAGTCAATAATGATTCTCTTGAATTTCAACATCAAGAAATGAGCAGTTTGGCTTTGGAAGAAGAACAGAAAATGTCTGCTGCTGGCGGTGGTGGCTCTACTGTGACTCGCATGGTTCCCAAGGTAGGTCGAAATGAATCCTGCCCTTGTGGATCGGGCAAAAAATATAAGCATTGTCATGGACGTCTACTGGATTGAGAGGCAACATGTCTTATGCCATGGTTGCAGTGGGGATCCTCTTTAATAAAGAAGGAAAAGTCTTAATTGCCAAAAGACAGCCCCACCAACATCTAGCTGATTGCTGGGAATTTCCCGGCGGAAAAGTAGAGCAAGGAGAGTCTCTTGATGAGGCTCTAAAACGAGAATTCCAAGAAGAACTAGGCATTCTCGTCCAAGCAAGCTCTCCTTGGCTTGAAGTACAACACGATTATGGTGATAAAAAAGTCTGCCTCAATGTTCATAAAATAACCTCTTTTTCCGGCGAACCCAGAGGGTGTGAAGGTCAAGAAATTTGCTGGGTCGATTTTAACACCCTGATGTATTACCCTTTCCCCAGCGCTAATCAGCCTATTATTGAAGCGCTACAAAGCCTTAACAAGTAACATTAAATACCTTCTTAACTATTTTCTTTAATTGTTGCCAGTAGCAAATTCTGAGAGTATCTTTGCAGTGATGATTACAAAAGTGATAGATAGTAAAAAGGAGGCTCTATGCTGCAATCACCCCGAAATAAAACGACGACTTCTGAGCAAGCTGATGCACCTCCAGCCCGAGCCTCAACGCCAGAGCAGCAAGTCTTCCCTCCAACACCAGACCAGATCAGCGCTGCCATTGCTCGTATAGAAACAACAATCCCTAGTTGTGAGCAAATGTTGCGAGATTTAGAGGAATTCTCAAGAAAACAATTTCAGGCACTAGAAGAGACTATCAATCGTGAATTTGCTGAGATGGAGCCTCTTACTTACGCTTACAATGGTTCTGATTTTGCACCAACGACATCGGCTGCATCAGCTCTCCCTTCGAATGAACATACTCCGCTTCCCTCTTTGCAAACCCCCTATAAGCCTTGAGCCTAATCTTTGTTGGGGCATAGCCTAACGGCGCTATGCCTCAATCTGAGAATATGGCTGAAAATCTTATTGGATAATGCGAGTAACCTAGAGGACGAGAGGTATAAAAAAGGATTGAAAGCAGTGGGGCAATATGAAAGAATAGCGCACTTTTAAGTGCGACCACTGTCCCTCACAAGGCTTCTTCTGGTTGGAAAGATATTCTAAGCGCCATTATAATGTGAAGGATAGGTGTTGTTTCGTTAAAGCGAGCAACGCCGCTCTTTTTCTGGACTTTACCTGAGTGGTTTTTAATCAACGTACCAAACCTTATTCTCTAAGGAACATTTAATGTCCAATAAAATTGGTTTTTGGTCAGTATTTGGATTGGTTACAGTAAGTCAGATTGGCTCCGGTCTTATGCTTCCTGCTATTTTGGCCCCTTATGGCACTTTAAGTCTTATCGGTTGGATCCTATCAGGTCTAGGCGCAACCTTTTTAGCTATTATGTTCTCTCAGCTCTGCGTACGGTTTCCTCGAACCGGCGGGCCGCATGTTTACGTTCAGGAAGCTTTTGGCTCTTGTGCTGCCTTTTTTACAGGATGGACATATTGGGTAATTTCTTGGGTAAGCACTATCGCTATTATTACTTCTGCTGTGGGTTATCTTATACCTTTAATAGGAGAACATTCCCCTATTTTTAACTTGAGTCTTGAGATATTCATCGTTTTAGCGATTACTGCTATCAATATGCATGGGGTGTATCGCGCTGGGAAATCCAGATTTATTCTAGTCGCTCTCAAAATGATCCCATTACTCGTTGTGCCCGTGATAGCCTTATTCTTTTTCGATAGTAAAAATTTTACCGTTTTTAATACGGCAACAGATAATATCAGCGGTCCGCTAAATAATGTTGTATTACTAACATTCTGGGGGTTTATTGGTTTTGAGTCGGCGACGGCAGCAGTAGGAGAGGTTGCTCGCCCGGAGAAAACAATTCCTCGTGCCATTATTCTTGGTACCCTTTTTGTGGCCTTAATGTATTTTATTAGCAGTCTTGGCATTATGGGTGTGATACCAGGGCACGTGCTCATGAACTCACAAGCTCCTTATACCGATACCATTTTGCATCTTTTTGGCGGCTATTGGCACGTCATTGTCTCTCTGATTGCCTGTCTGGTTTGTATCGCTGCCGTGAATGCTTGGACGCTTGCAAGCGGGCAAATTGCAGTGGGAATAACACAAGATGGATTGATGCCAAAATTCTTTGCTAGGAAAAACAGACATGGCGCGCCGATTTTTGCGTTGGTCATTAGTTGTGCAGCAACATTACCACTTCTTATTTTGACTCATCATGAAAATTTGGCTCAAAAGGTGAGTACCATTATTGATTTCTCAGTGGTGTCATTTCTGTTTGTTTATATTATTTCTTGTTTATCTTTCTTAAAGATCATTTGGTTGCAAAGAAAGAAAGAGCCACTTTGGCTGTGGGGATGTGGGATAGCCTCTTTAGGATTTTGTATCTGGATTATTTGCTTTACCCCGATCAAAATTCTTGTGATCTCAAGCTTGTTTGTTTTTAGCGGCCTACCTATTTACCTATTATTTCGCAACAAAGCAAAATATTCTAATCCAACTCTGTTGACAACCTAGTCGCTTCTTCTTCACTGAGGGGTTCTTGACTACCGATAGCATATTCCTCATTGGCCCAAGCTCCAAAATCAATCAACTTGCACCTTTCAGAGCAAAAAGGACGATAGATATTGCTAGGATGATATTCTGTTGCTTTCTGGCAACGCGGACAATGTACCTTTAGCATAAAATCAAATCATGCAACAGTTAAGAGAAAAAGGGATTTCTTGCGCTGCTAGCGTTGGTTTTGATTGTTCAAAATTCGCTTGTAAGAAGCGAATGTTAATTCGATGTTTAGAGCCACTTATTTCTGGATAGACGCCAAGTTCAATGGGAATATTCACTTGTACCAATTGGTAGGTATTTTGGTTATTTAAAGACTTTTGGAAAGTGCCATTGTGAGCGATTTCTTGAGTGGGATAATTGGACTGACGCGTGAGATCGAGCATCAAGGTTAAAGCTCTTTCCATAGGTTTGAGCATGTCTAACCATTGGTTAAGATAATATTGTCTATTTTGATGAGATAATTGCAGCCAATAATGATAAGCCGGCAAATCGAAGCTACAAGCGCCTCCTGGAATCGCAAGACGTTGCCTGATGCTATTTAATAAATCATTTTCCTTGGCATAATAACTTTGTTTATCAAAGAAGCCTTTTAAATGCTCAGATGAGTTTTCAAGGCTTTGTAAAACTTTATTTAAAGCAATGTGATCGATTTTTGGCGTTTTGGCTAATCTTTGTAAATTATTGATGTGCCGCTCGAGCTCTTTTACTAACTCGCTTTTTATTTCTGTACGCTCTATTAAGTTACAAAGCTCAATAATGGTGGTGACACAATCTCTGGAATCCCAGCTGTTGGTCGAATTATTAAAACGGTAACGAGCGAGCTGAAACAAGTGATCTGCGCGCAAAAAGGTGCGAAATCTTTCATTTAAAGGGTATTCGAAGGTTAAAATTTGTTGTGCCACTGTGCTTGCCTCAATAGGAAATCGCTGATTAATATCATCTATTAGTAGTACTAGTATACCAAACTTAGGGAATGCAACAAGGTAAGTCGCCAAGCAGAAGGGGAAGAAAAGTGTATTTCCCTCTAAGAGAATGCTCACAAAAAAAATGGACTATCTCGTACCAATTTTATAGATGATGGTGTAAATTAGAGTTCTCTTAATAACAATAATAAGAAAAGGCGTAGTACATGATTGATTCTTTATGTGTTGTCCATCTACAAGAATATAGTAAAGTCCCTGAACAGCGATGCCCGGTTAAGCAATTTGTAAGCAAAGTTAAACCTTTTTCAGCCTCAACCTGCTCACGTCATGTCTATCTTTTTACGGCTTCTCAAGCTGGCGATTATCCTACTCAGGAATTGACAAAAATCAACGCACGGACAGCTCAGTATTTAACAGGAGGTAATGCTTATTTTTTTGTACTGTGCTGGCTGGTGGGCGTAGAAAGTCATAAATTAAATCATAATGATCATTTTGTTTTAGGAAAAGTCAGGGAAGTTTGGACGCATTTTTCTGAAAATAAGGCCGCAAAAGCAGCCCCTTATAAGTCAATAATGGATCTACTTTTTCAAGATGCTGGCGCTATTCGAAAGATTATTCAAGCGGAGCAGGAAGCAAAGAACTTGCCGACAGATGAAGAATATGTACAGTGGGTTAAAAGAATGTGTGCTAATTGCACACAGGCTCGTGAACAAAAGATGAATCCTGACTATGATTCTTTACATATGAAAGAAGAAAACTATTTGAGCCATTTGCAAAAATATCGCTTAAAACTCATTTCTAATAAATTAATTCAGTTTCAACAAAAAGCGCCTGCATGCGGTTTGCTCTTGCCTCGGAAAAAGAGTGAACAATCTCATGGACTTAAACAGTTTGAGCTTGCCTTAAGGTTAACCAGGCAAAAATATCAACCCGAACTTTTTGCCGAAAAACCCAAATCAAGTAATGACTCGACTTTGGAAGAAGCAGTAGGATGTTTGAGATTACGCTGAGGTGACTCTATTCATGATTTCTTGATGTAAAGCAATCACTTCTTTTTTTAACGTGGCTTTATCGCTGGTGTTGGTTATCACCGCATCAGCGATGGCAAGACGGGCATCATTTGAAGTTTGGGCCTTGAGTATTTTATGGATTAAATCTTCTGACAAATTATCTCTTTGCTTGACTCTGGCAAGCTGCGTTTCTTTTGGGACGTCAATGGCAATAACATAATCTAATAAATCTTGATAAGTCTCATAATTTTCTGCTAACAAAGGAATAATGATAAGGCAATAAGGCGCCTGTATTTTTTCTAGTCTTTGTTTAATTTCTTGATTGATAGCAGGGTGTAGCAATTGTTCAAGCCAGATCCTGTCTGCGGGATGATTAAAAATAACTTCACCTAGTTTTTTTCTATCAAGCTGCTTTTGGTCATCTAGAAAGCTTGTGCCATATCGTTCGAGGATTTTTTGGTAGGAAGGAGTGCCTGGTAAAACTTGCTCTCTAGCAATGACATCGGCGTCGATAATGGGGATATGGCATTCTTTGATAAAATCGGCGACGGTGCTTTTGCCCGAGCCAACGCCACCTGTCAAACCTACTATATAAGTCATATGTTAAATAATCCATGATAATAATGGATTATTTTATCATGCCAAATAAGGCTTAACCAACCAGCACCGGCCAGAAAGGGACCAAAAGGAACAGGCTGATTGCGGGTAAGCCGTTTACTTAAAAGTAACCCTATAGCAATAAGACTCCCAGTAAATGAGGAGAGTACTATGATAAGCGGAAGGGCTTGCCAACCTAACCAAGCACCCAGCGCGCTGAGTAATTTGAAATCGCCATGGCCCATTCCTTTTTTTCTTGAAATAATCTGAAATAACCCAGCAAATGACCAAAAGCTCAGATATCCGATGATAGCGCCCAGCACACTGTCTTGCAGTGAGCAAAAATGGGAAGATAAATTAAAAATAATGCCAAGCCAAAGTAAAGGTAGGGTAAGGTTATCCGGCAAAAGCTGTATTTCACCATCGATAAAAGTCAAAGCTATCAAAGACCACGTAAAGATTAAAGCCCCCAAACATGCTAGGCTCAAACCAAACTGCCAAGCAGTGATGAGTGTGAGTAAGGCGGTTAAAACTTCTATAAAAGGGTAGCGCCAGGGGATAGCGTGTTGACAAAAGCGACACCGGCCTTTTAAAAGCAAAAAACTAAGCAGGGGAATGTTATCTCTTATTTTGATAGATTTTTCGCATTTGATGCAAAAAGAGCGTGGCTGATATAAGTTAAGCGTAGTGGAGGGGTGTTGCATCATTAAAGGTAAACGCACGACGACGACATTTAAAAAGCTCCCAATGATAAGGCCAATGAGCCCCATGTAGAGTAAAAATAATAGAGTATGATTTTCAAAAAAAGCGCTTAATATCACAAGTCATCCTTTATAGAATGGTTCCCATTTTAAAGAGGGGAAGATACATGGCTATCACCAAGCTTCCTACTAATAAACCCAGAAGTGTCATCAGGAGCGGTTCTAAAAGTTGACTCAGACTATCTGCCGCCATGTCGACTTCAGCTTCAAAAAATTCTGCTGTTTTGTCTAATATTTTAGCTAATGAGCCGGATCCCTCGCCGACCGCTATCATCTGTAGCAGCAAAGGGGGAAAAAGATCACTTTTTTGCATGGCGTTGTAAAGGGAAACGCCTTTAGTCACTTGCTGCTTTACTTCAAGAAGAGCGCAAGTATAGAGTTGGTTGTCACACGCTTTGGCGACTAAGGCTAAACAATCGATCAGAGGGACGCCAGCAGAAAAAGTTGTGGCAAAGGTACTTGAAAATCGTCCCAAAATTGCTTTTTGCACAATCGGACCTAAAAGCGGAAACTTTAAAATGCTTTTATCTATCTGCTGCGAAAAAAGAGGGGAGCGTTTTTTAGCTTTGAGTAAAATCCAAGTGATACCACCTAAAAGTGCGAGGCTGATTAAGCCAAATTTCTGGAGAAATTTTGCTATATTCAAGATGATTTGAGTAAAAACAGGTAAAGCGACAGCAAAATTAGCATATAGTTTTTCAAATTGCGGCACAATGTAAAGTAACAATAAGACAGTAATGACAATGCCCATGACAGTGACGACGCAAGGATATATCATCGCTTTTTTAATTTTTTTATGTAGTTTTTCATTTCTTTCTTTAAAGGCCGCAATTTTAGACAACATGATTTCTATTTTACCCGAAGCCTCGCCTGTACTCACTAAGCTTAAATATAAGCTATCAAAATAGTTGGGGTGTTTGGCTAAGGCTTCTGAGAAGGCATGCCCTGATTCGATATCTGTTTTCAGCGAAAGAATGAGTGCTTGTAAACGAGAGTTCTCTGTTGCATTTTTAACAATCTCAAGAGAACGGACAAGAGGGATCCCCGCATCAAGAAGCGTGCACATCTGTCTTGAAAAATAATGAATATCTTTTTTAGCAATTTTCATCCTGTTACCCGCAGTACTTCTTCAAGACTGGTTAAACCTGCTTTGACTTTTACAAATCCTGCTTCTCTTAAACTGAGCGTAATCTTTTCATTACCTTCTTTAGTGGGGAGGAGGATCTCAAAAATACCGATTCGGCCTTTATAA
The DNA here is from genome assembly GCA_963803015.1 of uncultured Gammaproteobacteria bacterium. Lineage (GTDB taxonomy): Bacteria > Pseudomonadota > Gammaproteobacteria > Berkiellales > Berkiellaceae > Berkiella. The sequence continues at coordinate 1,069,455 of CAWDKV010000003.1, forward strand.
CCCTGGTGGCAATGTTGACAGCCTTGTGCGGTATAAAGGCAAGAATTATCATTTTCTTCTCTGTAAAATCCTAAACTTAGTAACAGAGATTTATCATGTATTTTCTCTTTTTTACAAAATGAGCACAGTTTTCTTACCAAACGCTGTGCAACGATTAATAAATTAAGAGAGGAGAGATGATAAGAGGGGATCCCTAAATTGAGTAGACGAGATAGTGTTTCTTGCGCACTATTGGTATGCATGGTTGAGAGCACTAAGTGCCCTGTTTGTGCAGCTTGAATGGCGATTTCAGCCGTTTCTTTATCTCTAATCTCTCCTACCATAATAATATCCGGATCTTGACGTAAAAATGCTCTTAGAGCATGAGCGAAGGTCAACCCTATTTTAGGGTGAATATTGACTTGATTGATGCCGGGAAGCTGGATTTCAATGGGATCTTCAATCGTTGAGATATTGACAGCAGGAGAATTTAGCGCATGGAGTGCACTATAAAGCGTGACGGTTTTGCCGCTCCCGGTTGGGCCTGTTACTATTATCATGCCTTGAGGACAGCGTATTCCTTGCTGGAAAGTGCTTTTTTGATTTTCTTCCATACCGAGCAATTCAATCCCCATTTGCAACTTGCTGGGATCTAAAATACGAACAACAGCTTTTTCACCATGTAGTGTTGGACAGAGGCTGACGCGCATATCCATCATTTTCTCTGATGATAGGGGGAGTTTAAAATGGCCGTCTTGTGGGAGCCTGCGTTCAGCGATATCTAATTGCGATAAAATTTTAAGACGCGTAATCAGTTTTATGGCTGTCGCATTTGTTTGCCAGGTATATTCAGATAAGATGCCATCGTTTCTAAAGCGAATTCTACATTGTTTTTGATGAGGTTCGAAATGAATGTCTGAGGCTTGGCTATCAATGGCGTCGAATAAAATCTCATCTAACAAATTAACAATAGAGGGATTTTCGGCAAAGAGTGCTTTATTATCAAGTACCTTATTGATAACTTTTAATAGTTTATTTTCTTCTACAATCACCGTATGGATATTGAAACCAGTATGAAACTGAAAAGCTTCCATGGCTTGATGATTGGTGGGATGCGCAAGCGCAAGAAAAAGACGATTGCCTCTTTGATATAAGGGAAGAGCACAGTGCTGCTCAATCAATTGTTTAGTTGAACTATTGATAGGAAATTTTTGCCAATCTAAAGCATCAAGATCAAGGACAGGATCACCAAATTCTGTTGCAAGATTTAATGCAACCCTTTGGTGATCCTTTTTTTCTAGTAAGTTAGGAGCGGCAAGCTGCTGGTGCATATTGTGTGGCACCACTCGCGCTACAACCCCATTTGATGGCCCCACTGTCGAATGTTGGGGTCAGAGAAATAGCAAAAGGTGCACCAGTCCCTAGTGTATTGGGGTTACCGACGATGGTAATGACACCCTCTTTCCCAATTTCTAAAGAATTAACATATCTAGTCGTGATTTTATTAACCCCAGCCTGGGAGTTGCTGGTTGGCATGGTGCCAGTGGTTAGACGATACTCAGCGACAGATGTCTTAGCAGCTGAGCTAATATTGATTAACTCTGTAACACGTGATCTAACCGTAAAATCATTGTAGGCGGGCACAGCGATGGCAACTAAAATCCCGATGATTGCTACAACAATCATTAACTCAACTAAAGTAAAACCTTTTTGTTTAATCAGTGATTTCATAAGTGTCTTCCCCTCCATAGGTTTAGCATCACCATACTATCAGCATTCCCATAAAAAATTAATCCAACAGTTCTTGAGTGATGGGGTTAAGCTACGTATACTTTCGCTCCTTGGGTCTAAAATCCCGAGGCCGGGGTAGCTCAGCTGGTAGAGCAGCGCATTCGTAATGCGAAGGTCGGAGGTTCGATCCCTCTCTTCGGCACCACTTTCAGCCCTTTCATCATTTTTTTCTAATCTAACTTACAATCAATCAAAATTTTTGATAGGATCCCTTTCTGTTTTAGAAGGTTAACTATTTAAATTTTTTTGGTGAGGTTAAAATGGCGAAGAGTGGTCCTGGTCTTAGTGACTCGTTTTGGAGTGAGGTCCTAGAAGAGCCTCTTCCCTCTGACTTTTTGTCTTTCAATGCCGAGTTTAACCCCTTGTCAAATTTTAGCTTTTCAGCTGAGTTAACATATGGTTCAAGTATACCCCTACTACCACCGATAGCACTGTTCGCTCAGCCAGGGCCAACTGCAACCGGACCGGAAGGTAGCTCATCTGTGCTGCCAGCACCGATTGATAATGCTCCTTTAAGATCGGCAGAACCTTCTGACGAGCCAGAGTCAACTTCAACTGCTCCCTCGACGAGTAGTTCTCCTACTCAAACTCTCCGCTCAAGACGCCGGCGTTTAAAGAAAGAGTTGACTGATGAATCCGTCAGTTTTGATAGTAGTGAGAAAGAATTAGCCTCTCTCAGAAAACAATATAAAAGCGTTGAGGTTGCATTCGAGCAAGCTAAAACAGCTGTTTATTTAAATTCTCAAGATAAAAAACTTGCTTGTAATAGGTTAACCGCGCAACTGTCACGTCTTAGGAAATGGATAAAAGAGCAAGAGGATCGCGTTGCGCTTGAGCAATCTAAAGAGCAGATAGCGCAACTGCAAGCAGAAAATATGCAACTCAAAGAAACAATCGCGAGATTAGAAGCTGAGAAATTAGCGGATAAGTCTAAAGCAGCGCAGCAAGAGTGTTTTGAAATCGACTTTAAGACCCCTTCTGCGAGTTTACATTTGCAATATAACAGTCCTTCCAAGGTGGCTGCTGAGAGAAAGAGAGGGGGTGATGGGGTATCTGTTAGCGTTGCGAGTGGTGGCGAAGTAAAATCACTTCGATCGCGTCGAATGAATTTTTCGGGTTAGCTATAAGTAGTTAGCTTAACGATGCTTCTTAGCTTTCTCACTTTCGCTGTTTAAAAACCAAATGCCAGTTGTAAGTGAGAGAGTCAGAGCTAAACCACTTGCTCCGATTAAGAGGAAATTTTCAGCGGTGTAGAAGGCAAGTGTTGCTCCAGATGCGCCAAATAGAAAACTCGCGCCAACAGTTGCCAGTGGGATTATGCATGCTGGACAAATCCCTGCTGAAATTTCATCAATTTCTTTTGATGTAAGTACACGCATCCTTTCCTCACTTACTTCTTTTGTACTGCTCAAGGGGTTTTGCACTCCTTTATTTCATCATACGTAAAATTTATAAAAGTTCAAATAGTTAGATTTGAATTTTAGAATTAAGTTCTTAGGATGTTACTCTTTTACTGTTTAAAAACCCTTCTCAGAATAATTAAAACGTAATAATTTTAAGAATAGACTATTTCTCAAGCGATTTATGGTCTTGTTCCTAATTTATATTATTGAAAATTTGTTCATACTGTTGATTTACCATGTGCAACTATACTGACAGCATTCTCTATTATCCTTTGGCTTGTCTTTATTGTCGTTGCTATGTTTTTATTACTCAAATTATCCATACCAGTCATCCAAAAATTTAGAATTTTTACCCAACAGTTAAACAATTATAAATAGTGATATTAACGCATATTGGCGTAGAAGAAGCCGTAGAAGCGAAAGGCGGAAAGATATCCATTGGAAATGGGGGTGAAAATCATATGGCTCATCTCGGAAGTTTAGGGAAGTGTCTTTATCTGGATAGTCGTGCGAAACCTAAAATGGTTTGTTTTGATCGCACTAACCTCGTTAGATGAGAAACGTTTTCAAGCGAGATCACTTTAATTAATCGATTTTCTCGTGTTTTACGGATCTTGATCTGGTCAGGATTTACACCACAGATTAATTTACAACCTTTCTCTATAACATTGCTCTTTTTTACTTCTTATAAAACCTAGCAGCTTTGTTACCATCAGCTTTTGCGCCTCGCTGCCAAGTTTTATACATTGTAAAATTAGTCGCAATATTATAGGGAAGGTATGGCAGTGATTATCCCATTTGTGCTGTAAACATTTTGGTTTAAATTTGGCCCCTTCCAAAAAAAGGTTTTATCACTAAACAAGAAAGCGTTACTTAAAGAAATCTACCGTTATAATCCACTACTCTTTGTTTTGTGCTCAAAAGAACCCTGAAGTTGTCTGAGGCACCCCAATGCTTTGCGCTTTTCTTTGTTGCCTGCTTAGTGTAAGTTTGTAAATTGGCTTCAGGTCTTTTTTTAAAGAATCAGTTGTAAGTTATCTTTGATTTTCCTATAGTGCTATTTATACAGAATAATTTTGGCTTCGGAAGGCGATAGATTAGTGTTAAAAAAATTTCCTAAAAAAACACTGCTTGCAATCTTGCTCCCTTTTCTAATTTCTAACAAAGTTTTTGCAGCTTTTGCATCTAAATCTATATGGGCTTCCTTGGCTATTCCAGCTGTGGCTGGCGCCTACTCCTTTTATATTGATGATTATCAAGGTGTGAAACAGTTAGCTTACTCCGAACTGTTTGCGGGAGAAGGCTCAGCGCTATTGAAAGCGATTGTGCATCGAACGCGCCCTGATGGCACAACAGATACTTCCTTCCCGTGTGCTGAAGCTGCAATTGGTTTTGCTGCAGCAAGTTATGTTCAACACCGCTATGGGATCCTGGCAAGTGTTCCTTTTTACGTTGCAGGCTCGGCTATCTCTCTAGAGCGTATTAATGTCAGAAGGCAATTTTGGAGCGATGTCATATTTGGCGCTGCTTTAGGTTATGCCTCCGCTGCTTTTTTCACTACACCCAATTTCTCTATCTCGCCAGAGTGCGGGACTAAGTATTGCGGTATACGATTTAACTGGCGTATTTAGAGCTAGCGATCAATCAATCACTTTCCTTGTTGTGTCGGCAATAGTAGTTAATTGTAAAACTATTTTTATTACTTCTATAGAAATTGGCACTTTGCCTCTCCCAAATTGGGAGAGGGGAAGTGCCACTCTGGTCATGAGAAAATTGTTCAATTTTTGAGCACATTCAAATTCCCTAAAAAAATCCAGCTCGCCTCACTTATACACAGGCCTTACACAGAAGTTGTCCCCAAAAACTGTTAACAAATATACTCTTCCCATTTTGCTTTTACCCTTAAGGGCACGCGTAGGCGTTGTTGTCTGCGCGTTCTCACAACAGTCATGTACTAGTTGTACACTCCTGTTGCTCGAATGCTTGACGCCTAGCCTAAAAAAAACTGGTTCGAGTATACTCTTCCTAGTTTTTAGATTAACTACGATTTTGGCTTAGGTGATGAACGATTAGCCGCGAGTAATCTTTGAGCTATCTCACGTTGCTCTGGCGTAAACTCTTGGAGTCGCAAAGGCATCATGTCTTGAGGGGAGCCTTGCAGGCAGTCAGAGGTCAGTCTATCCAAAATTAACTTCCCTTCCAGATGATCAATTTCATGCTGTAGAACGCGAGCAGTGAACCCTGAAGCTTCTTCTTGGATAGGCGTGCCGTCAATAAGTTGGGCTTTGTAACTAATTTTATTGTAGCGCGGCACCTTGCCATAAGTCTTGGCGACAGAAAAACAGCCCTCCCAATCTTGCACTAAAGTCGCATCTGGGGAAGGTTTGTAACTAGGATTAATAAGAACTGTCATCGATACAATTTCTTTAGCATCTCGGCGAAGTGCTTTAGCCTCTTCTGAAATGACATAAATAATAATTTTTTGGGAGTAACCTACCTGAGGCGCTGCTAAACCCACACCTTTTTTTTGTGTAAGCAGTTCTTTCATTTGCGAAATAAGTGTGAGATTTTCTTTTGATAAGGGAAAGCTGACAGTACTGGCAGGTTGGGTTAAAGTTTGATTAGAGTCAGATTGCTCTATAGTAATAATATCTAAAGGCATATCCTATTTCCCTAAAGGGATGAAAGGGGGGTATTTTATAGTATGTCGGTTTTAATCTACAGTCATGAAGATTGCATGCGGCATGAGATGAGGGAGGGACATCCTGAAGCCCCTCTTAGAATTTCACTTATCAAAAAAGCGCTCATGGCTGCTCCATTTGCGCAATCACTTGTTTGGAAAGAAGCGCCTTTAGTTGAAAAATCACATCTTTTAAGGGTCCATGAGGCAGATTATATTGAGAAAATATTTTCACTGTCACCTAAAAGGGGATATGTATCACTTGATCCAGACACGACGATGAACCCTTATACGCTCCAAGCAGCAAGAAGAGCTGCGGGCGCTGTTGTCGCTTCAGTCGATGCTGTGTTTAAGGGTGAAGCATCGCGTGCTTTTTGTATGGTGCGCCCACCTGGTCATCATGCCGAAAAAGATAAAGCGATGGGTTTTTGCTTTTTTAACAATGTGGCAGTGGGCGTTGCTCATGCGCTAGAAAAATATGGTTGTAATAGCGTCGCTATTGTTGATTTTGATCTGCATCATGGCAATGGCACAGATGATATTTTCTTTGCTGAGCCGCGCGTTATATTTTGGTCTAGTTTTCAGCACCCTTTTTATCCTGGGGTCTCGCTTTCTCATACTCGTCCCAACTTTATCTTGAATCCATTAGCAGCAGGGTGCGGCAGTGAAGATTTCCGAAAAGCTGTCACCCATACTTTGTTGCCTTTATTAGAGCATACTAAACCTGAGTGTATTTTTTTCTCAGCAGGTTTTGATGCACATTTTAGTGATCCCTTAGGGAATTTACGTTTACAAAACCAGGATTATGCTTATATTACGGAAGAAGTAGCCAAGATTGCTCAAAAATATGCTTCTTCTCGCATAATCTCAGTTTTAGAAGGGGGATATCATTTATCGTTAGGAGAGGCGGCTGCTGCCCATGTTGGCGCTTTGATATTTTAAAGACTTCTAACTCTATACTCTTCCCATTTCGAATAAATTTTGGTGGAAAATTAACAGTTGCTTTAAATCGGTGTTTTTAGCTAAATTAGCGCAAGTGAATAGAAGTTTTTTTTACTGCACCTATTAAGGTTTCCACCCCATGTTAAAAGCCCCTTCTGGTGATTCCTCTCATGGTTTTTCTTATTCTGAAATACAACAAGCTATCATTGATCGCTCATTTGATACAGAAAGATTCGTAACCGAAATTCAAGTCACACAACTCGTTGCTGTGGAAACCCAAGAACCTAATAAGGGAAGAACGCTTTTATGGTTGTTAGCCATGGCTGCTGTTCAACATCAATCAACGGCTTTTTTTTCTGTGTGGGGAAAATTCAGAAAACATATTACCTATGATGATTTGGCGGTATGTGTTGCATCAACCTCGGGTAAAAGCCTTACAATCATCGATTTGCTTGGCTCTCTTAAAGAGGCAGGCGGGCACATATTATATGAAATCATTACGCAAATGCCTGGATTGCCTAATGATAGAGTAATGACATCATTGCGCAGTACGGCCTCTCCAGAATTCTATGAAGAGGCCAAGGAGATTTTTGCGAAAAAAAGAGAATTATATCCCCTATTGACGCGTTTAAATCGAAAGAAAATATTAAACCTAGCTTTTCAAGAAGTAGATCTAGAAGAACTGTTTAGGAAGGGAGAAGCCGCCTTGGCGGCAGGATATATTAATGCTTTTTACGAGATCTTTAAATTATTGGAAAACACGAGCTCGAAAGAGAGGATAGCGAGCGCTCGCCAGAAATTTTCTATCAATTCTTGGTATGATGAAGTGCCGCCAGAATTTAGGGCAGAGCAGTTTTATAAGGCAGCACTCGCTTGTGGGTCCCATGTGGAAGAGCGAGAACGAAATTTGTTAGCTGCATTATGCTTTGCTTTAAACGTAACAGGAGAAAAAAAAGTCACACTTATTGCTGCAATAGGATATTACTACGTTACAGGAAAAAATGATTATAATTCCGAAACGCACTATTTATCACTAGATTTTCTTGGTGCAGGCGCTGAGTTTATAGGGCTGTCTCAACGTTTGAAAATATTGAAAAGTCAGTATGTGTCTGGTCAACAAGAGAGCTCTCCTGCTATTGATGCGCTAGCGGAAGGGATCCATACTCGATTAACCTTTTCTGGGGCTTCTAGTCAAATGCCAGCTTCTAGAGCATACAAGCAAGAGAGTACTTCTCTTGCTCCTCCTTCAAAACGGCAACCTTAACTTGGTTTGGTGACAATGCCAGTCCAGTAAAGAGACATTCCAACAGCTAAGCCAACACACCCGCCGAATCCCATTCCGGCAAAAATGGCGGTAGGTAAAGTAAGAACAGGGATAGAGGCGGTTGAGGCTGCAAAAGCCAGTGCTTTAGCCGAGGTATCTGCAACTTGTAAGTACCAAAAAGCGCCACTCATGGCCCCCATGGCTGAACTAAATAAAGCTGAAAAGATCATACTGACCATGATGGAATCGTTGAGGTTTTTTTCATAACCTCCAGCAACAGAATCAATTTCAAATAGTGTGAGTTCTCGCATAAGCAATCAATGTTTTTTGGCAAGGGGAATTTTAAGTTATTGGAATCTAAACTAAATTAAAGAAAATTACAAGAAAAAAATATAAACCAGCTGACATTCAAAATACTGTGGGGGGTCGGTAGCTTGTGAGATATTGCCCTAAAGCATCCATCACATCTGATGCGACATTCACTTGGAAAGCCGCTGTAATTTCTTTAACACACGTAGGGCTGGTGACATTTATTTCGGTGACATAATCCCCAATGACATCCACGCCAACAAAGAATAATCCTTTTTTGAGTAAGGTTGGGCCAATTCTTTCACAGAGCCACCTATCTCGCGGGGAGAGAGAATAGCCCACACCGGTGGCGCCCGCTGCAAGATTGCCGCGGATATCTCCCTTTTTTGGAATGCGAGCAAGCGCATAGGGGTAAGGTTTGCCGGCAATTATTAATATTCTTTTATCGCCTTGCATGATTTCGGGCAAAAACCGCTGAGCCATGATTAAAACTTGCCCTTTGTGCGTTAAAAGCTCTATCGTCGCATGGATATTGGGATCATTTTCTTGCAGTAGGAAAATGCCTTGGCCACCCATATTGTGGAGGGGTTTTACAATAATTTTTTTCTGCTCTGCTAAAAAAGATTGCAAGAGATCAAGACGGGCTGTGACAAGACTCGGTGGACAGCATTCTGGAAACCAAGTTGTAAAGAGTTTTTCATTGGCATCACGTAAGCTTTGTGGGTTATTAAGGATAAGGCAACCTGCTTTTTGCGCAATATCTAATAAATAGGTTGTGTGTAAAAAGTTTAAGTCAAAAGGTGGATCTTTTCGCATAAAAACAAAATCAAAGTCGGTCAGCAGCATTTTCTTTGCCATAGGCTCAGTAAGCGTTATCCAGTCAGTTTGGGAATCACGAAGCTGCCCTTTTGAGATAAAGCCATAGGTTTGCCCTTCACTTACAAAGAGATCTTTTGGTTCGGTAATATAAATTTCCCAATCACGTTTTTGCGCTTCAAGCATTAAAGCGATAGTGGTATCCTTTTTGATATTGATTTGATCAAGGGGATCCATAATGACGCATAGTTTTTTCTTGGCATTTACCATACTAGCCTAATCCTGCTTCTTTTTGCGTAGCCAGCAATGCTAATCTTGCAATAACGCTGTATATATAAAATTGAGGGTTTTCAAAACATGCTTGAAAATTTAATTTTTCAAAATGCATCCCTCTAGCATTTAAATTCTCGTCTATTTTTCGTAAAGGGTGCACGCGATAGAAAGCCCCAATCATTTGTTGACCTATAAGGTAAGTGACAGGCTCTGCTGCGCCGCTATTTCCCCTTGTTTCACATGTTGGAATGCCTTCTTGAATGAGTACTTGTTTGACTTTTTGGCCGCCTTTACTGACGGACATATCTAAACGTTTTTTGCGATTTAAATGATAAATTTCTTTAGAATCGTGGATGGACATTACTCCCATGCCATAAGTTCCGGTATCGGCTTTTATCATAAGAAACGGTTTTTGTTGTATATTATATTCTTGATATTTCTTTTCGATTTCTAAAAATAAGGTTTCGGCATGATGAGCAATACAATCAAGGCCTGATCTTTCCATGAAATCCACATCGGCGCAATGTAAAGTAAGAGGATAAAGCTGCCAGGGATCTATTTGAAATAACTGAGAAAATTCTTTGGCAACTTCAGCATAGTAGTTAAAATGTTTAGTTTTGCTGCGAAAAAACCAGCCGAGGGCAAGAGGGGGTTCAACTGGTTGCTCAAGATCTTGTAATAGAGAGGGCACACCATCGGAGAGATCATTATTAAGTAAGATTAAATCTGGCACAAACTCAGGTATGCTAATTTTATTATTGCATTTTTTCAAAGGATAAAGATGGAGCGTGACACCATTATGCAATTCAATATGACTAAGATGTTTGACCGCTAAAGATCCGATACGAACATTAAAACCGGCTTTTTCTAAAAGGGAGAACAAGACGGCTACATTTTCATAATAATAGACATTTCGAGTATGACTTTCAGGTAAGAGTAAAATATTGTGACAATGGGGATATTTTTTGGAAAGCGTATCGAAAAGTGCTTTGGCACCTAAAGGATAAAAATCTTCGTGCAAATTATTAAAACCAGCTGGATAAACATTGGTATCAACTGCAGCAATTTTAAATCCAGCATTTCTTAAATCGACAGAGCTGGTTAAAATAGGGGTGACTGCTTGCCATTTATCCGCAAACCAACTTTCTATAGAGGCCTTATTTTTTAAGATGATATTTTGAAAATCAGTAGGCCCATCACGCATGCATTATTGTTTCCCTTTATAGTCCTTGAAGCGCGCAGCATGAGGCTTTTTGGGTTTAGGTAAGGTAAACCAATCTTCTTCTTTTATAGGGTGAAAATAATCTGCTTGTTCGATTAAGAGTGCAGAAGTGGTTTTCTCTACAGCTGCAATTTCTACCCGTACGCCTTCAAACTTTAAATGTCTAACGAGTTCAATATAATCGGAATCGCCAGACATAATGATTATAGTATCTACCTTGCTTGCAAGTTGTGTTGCTTTAATTGAAAGGGGAATATCAGCGCTTTTGTGGCAAGGTTGGACGGAGCCATGGAATTGAGAATGTAAACGCTCAGCGAGCTTAGAAGAGATTTTTTTGCCTTCACGAAAATAGATAAGACGGTTCAGTGCACGGTTATCCACTAATTTGGGAATGAGTCTATCAAAATTTAACATGGTTCCTTCACTGCCAGTTTGCTCATGAAGACTTATTTCGATGTTATTGCCATCCACAAGTATTGCAACTGACTGACTCATGACGATATTTGGATTCATGACGCGTATAAAACTCCTTTTATGTAATAAAGCGATAGTTTACGGAGATTTGAAAAAAGATGATATGTTTAAAAACAGGGAGTTGACTGTGGGTGAGTTAATGCTCACAATGCATTCCTTTGTTAGCTAAGAAATCTAGGGGAATCCAAATGAGAGATGGAACAGCAACCCGCAAAAAATTAGAGCGTTGTGCGCTCACCTTATTTGTCAAAAAAGGGTTTACTGAAACAACAATTAGAGATATTGCTGACAAAGCAGGGGTTGCAGAAGGGACGCTTTATCGACATTACCCCAGTAAAGATGAATTAGCGCAACATTTGTTTTTTGAAAACTATGAAGAAATTGCTAATCAATTTCAAGAGTTGTCAAAAAATTATGATAAATTTGATGCCAAAATGAAAAGAATGGTTCACTTTTTTTGTGAACAATATGATAAAGATCCTATTTTATTTAACTATTTATTAATTACGCAACATCATCAACTGAAGAAATTAAGCGAAAAACAGGTAAATGCGCATAAACTTCTATTAGAAGTGTTTAATGATGCCATTGCAAAAAAACAAGTTTCTGGTTTAACTGCTGATTTTTCTGCTTCATTGGTATTAGGGATTATTCTGCAAGCTGCTATTAGTAGAGTCTATGGCCGTATTAAACGCGCCATGTTAGAAGATGCAGATGCTTTATCAGCTGCCATTTTAAGAGCTTTAGACGTATAGTCTTCACTGAAAAAATGACAAAGCAAACCATTTTTTTGTAGTTTGCTTTGCTTTAGTTATATTTAGTTTTTACCCGTTCTAGTAAAACTGTGCCGATGTCGCATCGATTCTTTTACATGAGGAGAGGGCTTGGAATGATCTCTTGCTGGATGCTGTGGTCTTGGCTTTTTATTTTGATGAACAAGCGTAACCGATGCATCTGGGTGTTGTTCTGAATGATGAGAAGAGAGCGCATTTTTGAAACTCTTTGTCAAAGAGAAAATGGCATCTAACACAGTCTTTTGCAATGATTGCAAACCTGAAACAGTTTCCGGACTCAACGATCGAGGCTTTTGCAGAGTCTTACTTAAATCATTTGCCAATTTCTCGGCATGATGGCAAAAACTGTCTGCTAAATCTTTATTCTCTTTTAGAAATTTTGTCACTTTTACAATTCTTTTTCGAAGAGAATTCATCAATTTAACCAAATTTTTACTTGGTATTTTCCCTTTGGATTTTTTTTTAAGATTATATTTTTCTTCTGCTTTTGCTTAATTCGTTTCCGCCTTTTCTAACCATTCTGAAAATACGATTAAGTAATCAAATACCTAATCTTGTATAGTAGTCATTTTTTTCTCCTAACCAGTTAAAATCAACTATTCTTGGTATGAAGACCCATAAAAAACAAAATTAGTTCAGTTTAAAATGAGAGGGAGAGTGGCAGTGCATGTGCTCATAACCGGAGGCACCGGCTTCATTGGTAAAGCGCTCTGTGAATATTTACAGGGCAAGGGGCATACGCTTTGTGTGTTGACACGAGATGTCAGTAAAGCGCAAAGACGCCTCCCAAAGCAAAATATTCGTTTATTGATGATTTAGCCCAAATTGAGCAAAATGACAGAATAGAAGGTGAATAATTTAGCTGGCGAGCCGATTATGCAACGTTGGACAAACAAGCAAAAAACAAAGTTATAAAAAGTAGAGTGACCTTAACCCAACATTTGATTTCAACTTTACAAAATTTAAAACAACCGCCCCATGTCCTCATCAGCGGCTCTGCGATAGGCTTTTATGGGCCACATGGAGATGAGCTTTTGAGCGAAGATGCTTTCCCGTCTCCCATTTTAGTCATACTTTATGTCAAGCATGGGAAGCTGCTGCCAATCCTGCAGTTGAGAGCGAGATAAGAGTTTGCAATTTGCGAACAGGTATCGTGCTTGGCAGAGAAGGCGGGGCATTGAAACGCATGCTCCCCGTTAAGCTTAGGATTAGGAGGTAAATAGGTAATGGAAAACAGTGGATGTCTTGGATTCATCATGAAGATATGCTACGGGTAATTGAATTTTGCCTTCACAACCCAGAAATAAAGGGCCCAGTAAATGCGACAGGCCTTACCGTTCACAAATGAAACATTTACTAAATTTTAGCGAAAAACCTGCATCGACCCGCAATGATAACCATGCCAGCCTTTATGTTGAAAATAATTTTTTGTAAATGGGTGAAAAATTATTGGCAATGCGTCATGTCAACAAATTCCAGCAACAAGGGCTTTATTTCATTACACTACAATTGAGGCAGCACTATCTCAAATAATAAAATAATATATTTTGACTATATATTCGGATCCCTTTCGAAGGTTTTCGGTGAGTCGGTATAGCCTTAGAGGATTTGGCTTCACGACATTCCGCTAAAATCTTATAGCCGTGCTTGATATCCTAGTCAACGGTTTTCAAATCTTAGTAATGTTTGCCAGCGTTTGTTCCCGTTCGGCTAAAGCGGCAGTCATGCGTTCTTTATTTTGAAAGTGGTGATGGATCGAACCAAAGAGAGATGTTGTTACTTCAATTCTAAGATGCGCATCTTTTGCAATGCGGCTCCTCTTTTTAGTTCTTG
>CAWDKV010000004.1:0-750000 GCA_963803015.1 uncultured Gammaproteobacteria bacterium
CATCAATATCTGTATCATTCGCTAGCACGCCTGTCGCTTTAGGTACGGTTAAAATCGCATTGGCTGCCACTGTTCCTGTATCTGGATTGGCAACAGGTGGCGTGTTCACCCCTGTGATCGTTATGGTATCGGTTGCTGTGCTCACCCCTCCATGACCATCGCTTACTTGAAAGGTAAAACTATCTGTGCCTGTAAAACCTACCCCAACATCATCAAAAGCACCATTGGGATTGTAGGTATAGCTACCATCGCTATTCACTTTTAATAAAGCACCCGAAGTCAATGTGATTTGTACACCCACATTCGCGGCGCTACCATTCACTTCTGATATCGTTAAAACATCGCCAACATCAATATCGGTGGCATTAGCTAATAATCCTGGCGCGGGGACAGTTAAAATCGCATTTTCAGCTACTATACCTGTATCATCATTAGCAACCGGTGGCGTATTCACCCCGGTAATCGTTATGGTATCGGTAGATGTGCTCAAACCACCATTACCATCACTCACTTGATAAGTGAAACTATCTGTGGTCGTGCTACCAGCCCCTAGTGTGGGGAATTTCCCATTGGGATTATAGGTATAACTCCCATCCGCATTCATGGTCAGTAATGCGCCTGATGCTAAGGTTATCTGTGTTCCCACATTTGCTGCACTGCCATTCACTTCTGATACGCGCAACACATCGCCAGCATCAATATCTGTATCATTCGCTAGCACGCCTGTCGCTTTAGGTACGGTTAAAATCGCATTGGCTGCCACTGTTCCTGTATCTGGATTGGCAACAGGTGGCGTGTTCACCCCTGTGATCGTTATGGTATCTGTGGCTGTGCTGACCCCACCATGACCATCACTCACTTGAAAAGTAAAACTATCTGTCCCTGTAAAACCTACCCCAACATCATCAAAAGCACCATTGGGATTGTAGGTATAGCTACCATCGCTATTCACGGTGAGTAAAGCGCCTGAAGTGAGAGTGATTTGTACACCCACATTCGCAGCACTGCCATTCACTTCTGATATCGTTAAAACATCGCCAACATCAATATCGGTGGCATTAGCTAATAATCCTGGCGCGGGGACAGTTAAAATCGCATTTTCAGCTACTATACCTGTATCATCATTAGCAACCGGTGGCGTATTCACCCCGGTAATCGTTATGGTATCGGTAGATGTGCTCAAACCACCATTGCCATCACTCACTTGATAAGTGAAACTATCTGTGGTCGTGCTACCAGCCCCTAGTGTGGGGAATTTCCCATTGGGATTATAGGTATAACTCCCATCCGCATTCATTGTCAGTAATGCGCCTGAAGCTAAGGTTATCTGTGTTCCCACATTCGCCGCACTGCCATTCACTTCTGATACGCGCAACACATCGCCTACATCAATATCTGTATCATTCGCTAACACACCAGTCGCTTTAGGTACGGTTAAAATCGCATTAGCTGCCACTGTCCCGGTATCTGGATTGGCAACAGGTGGCGTGTTCACGCCGGTGATCGTTATGGTATCGGTTGCTGTGCTGACCCCACCATGACCATCACTCACTTGAAAAGTAAAACTATCTGTCCCTGTAAAACCTACCCCAACATCATCAAAAGCACCATTGGGATTGTAGGTATAGCTACCATCGCTATTCACTTTTAATAAAGCACCCGAAGTCAATGTGATTTGTACGCCAACATTCGCGGCGCTACCATTCACTTCTGATATCGTTAAAACATCGCCAACATCAATATCGGTGGCATTAGCTAATAATCCTGGCGCTGCTACCGTTAAAATCGCATTTTCAGCTACTATACCTGTATCATCATTAGCAACCGGTGGCGTATTCACCCCGGTAATCGTTATGGTATCGGTAGATGTGCTCAAACCACCATTACCGTCACTTACTTGATAGGTGAAACTATCTGTGGTCGTGCTGCCAGCCCCTAAGGTCGGAAATTTTCCATTGGGATTATAGGTATAACTCCCATCCGCATTCATTGTCAGTAATGCGCCTGAAGCTAAGGTTATCTGTGTTCCCACATTCGCCGCACTGCCATTCACTTCTGATACGCGCAACACATCGCCAACATCAATGTCTGTATCATTCGCTAACACACCAGTCGCTTTAGGTACGGTTAAAATCGCATTGGCTGCCACTGTTCCTGTATCTGGATTGGCAACAGGTGGCGTGTTCACGCCGGTAATCGTTATGGTATCGGTTCCTGTATTAAATGTATTTCCCGGTTCTGATACTTGAAAGGTAAAACTATCTGTCGCGGTAAAACCTACACCAACATCATCAAAAGCACCATTGGGATTGTAGGTATAACTACCATCGCTGTTTACAGTCAACAAAGCCCCAGAAGTTAAGCTAATCTGCATCCCAACATTTGTCGCACTGCCATTCACTTCCGTCACAGCAATAGCGCCTGGGGCATTGGCGAGTAATCCTGACGCGGCAGGCACACTTAAAATCGCATTTTCAGGTGTCGTCCCATTGTCAACAAGCGTAGTGGGTGGGGTGTTCGGACCGGTGATCGTTATCGTATCGGTGGCTGTGCTTACCCCTCCGTTACCATCCGTCACTTGATAAGTAAAGCTATCTGTTGGAAAAGCCCCATTTGAATTATAGGCATAACTACCATCAACATTCATCGTTAACAAAGCACCTGAAGGTAAGGTTATTTGCACCCCTACATTTGCCGCACTACCATTCACTTCTGACACTCTTAACACATCACCAACATCAATATCTGTATCATTCGCTAGCACGCCCGTCGCCGCTGGCACGTTTAAAGTTACATATGCAGCTGCTGTCGCAGTATCATCATTAGCAACAGGTGGTGTGTTCACGCCGGTAATCGTTATGGTATCTGTGGCTGTGCTGACCCCACCATGACCATCACTCACTTGAAAAGTAAAACTATCTGTCCCTGTAAAACCTACCCCAACATCATCAAAAGCACCATTGGGATTGTAGGTATAGCTACCATCGCTATTCACGGTGAGTAAAGCGCCTGAAGTGAGAGTGATTTGTACACCCACATTCGCAGCACTGCCATTCACTTCTGATATCGTTAAAACATCGCCAACATCAATATCGGTGGCATTAGCTAATAATCCTGGCGCGGGGACAGTTAAAATCGCATTTTCAGCTACTATACCTGTATCATCATTAGCAACCGGTGGCGTATTCACCCCGGTAATCGTTATGGTATCGGTAGATGTGCTCAAACCACCATTACCATCACTCACTTGATAAGTGAAACTATCTGTGGTCGTGCTACCAGCCCCTAGTGTGGGGAATTTCCCATTGGGATTATAGGTATAACTCCCATCCGCATTCATGGTCAGTAATGCGCCTGATGCTAAGGTTATCTGTGTTCCCACATTTGCTGCACTGCCATTCACTTCTGATACGCGCAACACATCGCCAGCATCAATATCTGTATCATTCGCTAGCACGCCTGTCGCTTTAGGTACGGTTAAAATCGCATTGGCTGCCACTGTTCCTGTATCTGGATTGGCAACAGGTGGCGTGTTCACCCCTGTGATCGTTATGGTATCTGTGGCTGTGCTGACCCCACCATGACCATCACTCACTTGAAAAGTAAAACTATCTGTCCCTGTAAAACCTACCCCAACATCATCAAAAGCACCATTGGGATTGTAGGTATAGCTACCATCGCTATTCACGGTGAGTAAAGCGCCTGAAGTGAGAGTGATTTGTACACCCACATTCGCAGCACTGCCATTCACTTCTGATATCGTTAAAACATCGCCAACATCAATATCGGTGGCATTAGCTAATAATCCTGGCGCGGGGACAGTTAAAATCGCATTTTCAGCTACTATACCTGTATCATCATTAGCAACCGGTGGCGTATTCACCCCGGTAATCGTTATGGTATCGGTAGATGTGCTCAAACCACCATTGCCATCACTCACTTGATAAGTGAAACTATCTGTGGTCGTGCTACCAGCCCCTAGTGTGGGGAATTTCCCATTGGGATTATAGGTATAACTCCCATCCGCATTCATTGTCAGTAATGCGCCTGAAGCTAAGGTTATCTGTGTTCCCACATTCGCCGCACTGCCATTCACTTCTGATACGCGCAACACATCGCCTACATCAATATCTGTATCATTCGCTAACACACCAGTCGCTTTAGGTACGGTTAAAATCGCATTAGCTGCCACTGTCCCGGTATCTGGATTGGCAACAGGTGGCGTGTTCACGCCGGTGATCGTTATGGTATCGGTTGCTGTGCTGACCCCACCATGACCATCACTCACTTGAAAAGTAAAACTATCTGTCCCTGTAAAACCTACCCCAACATCATCAAAAGCACCATTGGGATTGTAGGTATAGCTACCATCGCTATTCACTTTTAATAAAGCACCCGAAGTCAATGTGATTTGTACGCCAACATTCGCGGCGCTACCATTCACTTCTGATATCGTTAAAACATCGCCAACATCAATATCGGTGGCATTAGCTAATAATCCTGGCGCTGCTACCGTTAAAATCGCATTTTCAGCTACTATACCTGTATCATCATTAGCAACCGGTGGCGTATTCACCCCGGTAATCGTTATGGTATCGGTAGATGTGCTCAAACCACCATTACCGTCACTTACTTGATAGGTGAAACTATCTGTGGTCGTGCTGCCAGCCCCTAAGGTCGGAAATTTTCCATTGGGATTATAGGTATAACTCCCATCCGCATTCATTGTCAGTAATGCGCCTGAAGCTAAGGTTATCTGTGTTCCCACATTCGCCGCACTGCCATTCACTTCTGATACGCGCAACACATCGCCAACATCAATGTCTGTATCATTCGCTAACACACCAGTCGCTTTAGGTACGGTTAAAATCGCATTGGCTGCCACTGTTCCTGTATCTGGATTGGCAACAGGTGGCGTGTTCACGCCGGTGATCGTTATGGTATCGGTTGCTGTGCTGACCCCACCATGACCATCACTCACTTGAAAAGTAAAACTATCTGTCCCTGTAAAACCTACCCCAACATCATCAAAAGCACCATTGGGATTGTAGGTATAGCTACCATCGCTATTCACGGTGAGTAAAGCGCCTGAAGTGAGAGTGATTTGTACACCCACATTCGCAGCACTGCCATTCACTTCTGATATCGTTAAAACATCGCCAACATCAATATCGGTGGCATTAGCTAATAATCCTGGCGCGGGGACAGTTAAAATCGCATTTTCAGCCGTTATAGCTCTATCATCGTGAGCCACAGGTGGTGTATTCACGCCTGTAATTGTAAATTCAACTGATGCTGTACTTGTTAAACCTTCTGCAATTTCAGCAACAACATAAGTGACTGTTTCTGTTGCTGATTTTCCCACACCGAGATAATCATAAGCCATGTTAGGATCAAAAATTAGGGATCCATCAGCATCAAGAGTAAGAGAGGCACCTGATCCTAAGATAATGGGCACCCCCACTTCCGCAGGTGCGCCTTCTACAGAAACTACTCTTAAAATATCGCCTGCATTAGGATCTATGTCATTTGCAAGCACGCCCGTTGCAACTGGTACTTTTAACACCGTCGTTGCCGGTGTCGTGTAACTGTCGTTGACGGCAGTGGGCGGTTGATTGAGAATAATTTTTACATTTAAAGTGGCATTCTCAATACTGCCATCGTTATCTATCAATTGATAAGTGATGGTGTCGGTAACAGATCCTAAGCTATCAGGCACTGGCACCGTCTTTGTCGGATCAATTGTATAAATGAAAACGCCATCATTTTTTGTCGATGAATATACCTCAATGGTGCCATAAGTGGTGGGAGCTGTAATAATGCCGTTAACGCTTGAAATTCCATTGACAAGATTGATTACACCACCATCTGCACCAAAAGTATCACCAACTAAAATATTGCCTGTCGCGATTTGGCCACTCAGGAAAAATGCTGTTTCGCTTGCCGTCCCTGTTTGATTTACTGCAATTGGATGATCATCATTAATGACAAGTGTTAAAGTACCACTCGCTTGGTTATTATTATTATCGGTAAATGTAAAGGTAAAAGATAAAGTAGTTGGGATATTATTGGTGTTATGGAAAGGATGCGCAAGCGTATAGCTATAAGTGAAATCTGCCCTATTTACTACTAATTCATTGCCTGCGGCATCCACTACTGTGATGGTTGTTGCTCCTACCGTAGTTGAACCTCCGGGTAAGGTAACATTACTCACTGTCCCACCATTTGCCCCAATAAAACTGGGGTTAGAATCGGTTGGGGAGGTAATCAAACTCCCGGTAAGTATATCGGGCACAGTTTTACCGTTTGAGCCAATATTTTGAATATCTGCTTCTGTCATGGCAGGAGGGGCAAAAGTACCAGCAACAGGACTATCATCTTGCACCACAAAATTTAACTCGCCTACATTCACGTTCCCTTTTAAATCTGTAAGAGAGTAGACAAATCTGTAAGTAAAATATCTCGTACCGCCAATGACAGTGGTATAGACAGCGGGAAAAGTAGCGACTAATGTCGGATCAGTTAGGGTAAATACATAATCCCCTAAGATATGACCATTAACGCTGGCTGTGTAAAAAACTAAAGTATTTCCTTCTGGTGTTTTCAAACTCACTTCACCATGGACACTTCTATTCTCCGAAGATCCTGCTCGAATTGGCAACGCGAAAAAAGCATTAGTGCTGCTTCCTCCGTTTGTATTAAAGGAAGCTCCCATCGCAAATATGTTACCTGTTGCTTGGTAAAATGGCGGTGCAAAATCTATTGTTCTGGTAGCAATCCCATTCACTATGATGTTAGGGGTAATAGGTGCTGAACCAATAGGATTAGGTGTCGGTAACGGAGGAGATTGTATGGGATTGACCACAACAGATGCGATAGGTGCGACTGGTGTCGGTACAGAAATAACTTGCACGGCGTTATCAAAAACGAATGCTTCATTTACCAAATCAATAGAAACGGGCTTATCAATCACCCCACTGTCTCTTGCGGCAAGAGACATAGTTACTGAAGAAGAAGTGCCCTCATCAATTGGAATATTCACCAAGGCTTCTAATTCAAGATTTAAAAAATCAGGTTCAGCTTCAACTTCATTCTCTTTAGGAAGTTAATCTAATACTTCCAGAAATTCTTTGTCTGTTAACTGTATTAGATTGTAGAAGGAATCAAGGAAAGCCATCAACATTTGTTCATAAGGCAAAACGGCATCTTCCGAAGCCAAAAAAACCCTATTCAACACTTCTTGTAGCTTCTCAACCATATCGGTTGGCAGTTCTGCACTCTGTGCCCCAGTTGATACGAATTTTACATTTTGAGCTTCCATTTCTGCCTCTTCTTTCGTGAAATACGACTTAATCTTTCATTCAAAATTATTTATTGGAACAAGGGATTAAGTGTATTTGGACATCCTTATACTGCACATAAATCTAGTGATTGTGTCACGCAATCGTACTAAAAAAATGATTTCTCCCCTTCTAGTCACCTCTTTTTGGCAAATTTAAAAATTTCTTTAGGAAAATAATGGATAGTTAAATTTTCCTGTATATTCACTCATCAACTATTATTAATAAGGAGAAAAAGATTTCGCTGGAGAAAAGGATTTTGGGCGCATTAGGACATTTCACAAAGCTCATGCTGGCATCCCTTAGCTGCGTCATCTCCCTATGCTATGCCGGGCCCCATCCAGCTGTTCTGCCAATCTCTGAGTCTCCTAACCCTAAATCTGAAAAAGCGCAATTGGGCAAGTCACTCTTTTATGACACGCTCTTCTCTCAAAATAAACAGTCATCTTGCGCCAGTTGCCATGATGTCAGACAAGGTGGCATGGATAGCCTAGCCAAATATAAAGGGATTGATGGAAAAGCAGGCAATCTCAATACCCCCACTATTTTAAATGCCAGTTTAAATTTTAGGCAATTTTGGGACGGTCGAGCTAAAACATTGCAAGATGCTATTGATGATCACATAGCTAACAAAACCATTTTCAATAACAATTGGCAAATTATTCTTGAGAGAATTAAAAAAAATCAACAATACGTTACTTCGTTCCATCGGATGTATGAAGAAGGGTTAAATGAAGTCAATGTTAAAGATGCATTGAGTTACTATATCAAGAATTTGCTCACGCCAGATTCTGCTTTTGATCGTTATCTGCGCGGTGATAAAAATGCTATGTCCCAAGATGCTTTACGCGGTTATCTCTTTTTTAAAAAATATGGTTGTATCACCTGCCATCAAGGGCCTTCCCTTGGCGGTAATTTATCTGAAAAAATTGGGATCTACAAAGATTATTATACAGCGCAAAGTAAAGTGACGATTGCTGATTTAGGGTATTATAATGTCACTAAAAAAGAAGAAGACAAATATGTATTTAAAGTCCCCTCTTTGAGAAATGTCGCCGTAACGGCGCCTTACTTTCATGACGGCAGTGTAAAAACTTTAGCCGAAGCTGTCGATTTAATGGGCATTTATCAAAGTGGGCAAAAAATCCCAGCATATGAAATTCCATTCATTGTTAAATTCTTGCAATCTTTAACAGGAAGAATTCAGCCAGAATTAGTAGATGGTGAATCCAAGAATGATAAGTAAAACAATCAAAAATGTGATTTCACGTTCTTTTATTGCGATTATCGTACTGGTTATCGTTGCAATCTATTATTTTAGTGAATTGAGGCCTTTTGACTATGAAGGGTATGAAAAGAATATTAACTTATTACAAAGATATGATGCAGAGTTGAATGAAGCAATCGTTTTAACCAGGTTCGGTCTTGTTGAATACTACAACCCCATTGACAACGCTGAAAATGGTGTGCAAAGTGTTTTAAAAACCTTTAAAGAAGAAATAAAAAAACATCCTAATACTACTATTGAGCTTAAATTAAATTCTTTAGAAGATGCCATTAAAAATAAAGAAGAATTAATCCAAAAATTTAAAAGAATCAACCCCATTTTAACCAATGCCATCAATCAATTCTCAACCATTTTAGCTGAGATTATTGAATCTCAAGCGAGCGTTCAATTAGTAGAGAGCTGTCTGCAACAAGATTACCGCTATCAGGTGGTTGATCTGATGAACAATCTTTTTCGGGGGATCTTAATTTATATCAGTTTAGGATCGGTAGAGCAGCATGATTCGTTAGTCAGCTTAGTCGACGAAATTCATAATGCTCCACAAAAATTTGACAACCTCGACTTAGCATTATCTTATGCCAGTAAAATTTTAGAAATTAAACCACAAATGACTGAATTGGACACAAAACTCTTTGAAGTTCCCATCGTTTCACGATTAAATTCTTTGAACAATGCTTACAATACCGTTTTTCAAAATTATATGGCAGACTCTTTTGCTTATCGTATTTTATTATACATTTTAGTATTCTTATTACTTGTCGCCTTACGTTGGACTTTTGCTCAACTAAGAGGAACTGTTGATACACTCCATATTGAAGTTGAACGCAAAATTAAAGCTGAAAAAGAACTAGCGAAGATAAATAGGCAGTTAGAACAACGCGTTGCGGATAGAACACGTGAATTAACCGTGAAAAATTCTGACCTCAATCAAGCCCTGGCCAATTTAAAAGAAGTCCAAGATCAATTAATCATTAAAGAAAAAATGGCGTCTGTCGGTATGTTAACAACAGGTATTGCGCATGAAATTAAAAACCCTTTAAATTTTGTCAATAACTTCTCAGATCTCTCTATTGAACTTGTAGACGAACTCGGCGAAGAGTTAACTGCCAATAAAGATAAAATTCCTGAAAAATCAGTTGGCATCATTGACGATATGTTAAAAGATCTTAAAATCATGTGTGGTAAAATTAAAGAGCATGGCGTACGAGCAGATAATATTGTTAAAAACATGTTACTCCATTCGCAAGAAGCCTCCATTGAAAAAAACATTGTCAACGTTGTTGAGCTCATGAAAGATAATTATCAAATAGCTTTGCAAAGTTTTCGTACTGAACATAAAAACTTTGATGTTAACGTAGAATGGAATATCCCAGACAAGGTAGATAATATTCTTATTGCACCTCAATCTATTTCTCGTCTATTCGTCTATCTTTTTGATAATGCTTTTTATGCCATGCGCGAAAAGCAAATAAAAGGGGAACCTGGATATAATCCCACCTTGCAAGTGAGTGTTGCCCAAGACGACAAAAATCTTACTATTAAAATAAGAGATAATGGAGTTGGTATTCCCAAAAAGATTATCGATAGAATATTTGAACCCTTTTTCACCACCAAGCCAACAGGGAAAGGGAATACGGGGCTTGGGCTCTCTATCTGCTATGATACAGTAGTAAAGCAACATAAAGGGGAGCTTCGTGTTTATTCCGAAGAGGGAAGCTATACTGAGCTTATTGTAACCCTGCCCTTGACGTCCAGAAAGAGTGAATAAATACTGGTAACACCATGAAAATAAAGTTAAAAAATAATTTTATATCATTTCTGAAAAGAGGGTTTTCTACCCTTACGCTGTGTTTCTTTATTTCTTCTACTTCTCTCGTGGCATCTGATGCTCCCGGTGGCGATATGGGTGCTGGCGCACCTGCAGGAGGGGCCCCAGCAGGACAAGGGGGAGGCGCAGGGCAAGGGGAATTTTCTGCTGAGTCGAGAGAATATCACCTCAAAGCGGCATTTTTGAGATATGTTGCAAAATTCGTCGAATGGCCAGCAAATGCTATCCCTGTCGATAAAATTAATATTTGTATCTTAGGACAAATACCCAACTTCAAAGCAATTAACTCTATCAATGGTAAAGTGGTCAATGATAGGACCATTACTATCAATAAAGTACTAGAAGCAAATGACGCCAAAGGCGCTTGCCAGATTCTTTTTGTTACCAAAACAGAAGACGATAAAGTCACAACTATTGTCAAAACAGTAACGGGTTTGCCCATACTTTCATTTGGAGATATGGAAAATTTTGCACTAAAAGGCGGTAATATGAATTTTTATATTGCGAATAACCGTCTTGGCATTATGATTAACCCGCCATCAGTAGATAAAGCGAATTTAAAAATAGATCCACGCATGTTAAAAATTGTTACCGTTGTACCGAACGTAGACAACGCGGCTAAACCCGTAGCCAATTAATATACTCGAACAAAACTGGAAGAGTAAAATTAATCTGAAAATGCCGTAATGATCTCTTCAATCAGTGCTTTAACTCGTTTTTCTCCCGCTTCCACTTCTTGAGCATTACTTTTATCAATGCAATTGGCGGCCTGGCGCACTACAAAAGCAAGACAAGCATAATCTAAACCTAATTCTCGCGCTAAAGTCGCTTCTGGCATGCCAGTTCTCCCCACAAGATGACAACCATCTCTTTCTAATTTTGTCACTTCAGCAAGCGTTTCTAAGCGTGGTCCTTGTACAATGCCATAAGTTGCACTGGTATGAATATTTAAATCACGCTGTTTTGCTTGCGAGATAATGCGCTCTCTGAGAGCTGCACTATAAGGGTAAGCAAAACTCATCTCATCGACGATGGTCTCTTCTCCCAAAAAGGTATTTTCTCGACCGTATGTATAATCGATAAGTTGATCTGGAATGATAATTTCACCAATATTGAAAAGATGACTAATTTTACCGACAGCAGCCGTTGCAAGAATAGTTTGTACGCCCGCATCGCGCAGAGCCCAAATATTAGCACGATAATTAATTTTATGAGGCGCCATGGGTTGAGAGCTACCCCGTCTAGGTAAATAGACCACTTCTTGATTACCCAAAATGCCGTAACTAAGGGGCGCAGAAGGGACGCCAAAGGGCGTTTTTACTGTCGTGCTATGAGTTATCTCGAGGTTTTTGAGAGAGGCAAAGCCTGTGCCACCAATCACTGCAATTTTACTCATGTGCGGGCTCCACAAAAGCCATTAGGCAGAATATATACTCGAACCAATTGGTTTTATTCGTCTTCTTTTGCTGCGGCATATATCCCTGGTGCATTTCTCAAATACCCTTTGTAATCCATTCCATAACCGTAAAGAAAACTATCTTCAGCTAAAACACCCGTATAATCAGCTTTTTGCAGCACATTTTGTGCCCGCGACACTTGCTTTTCGACTAATACCGCTGTTTTGACTTGGCGCGCCCCTGCCTGCAAGCAATAATCGATAATGGCTGCCAATGTCGTACCCTTATCTAAAATATCATCAACAATTAAAACCGTCCTACCCTTTAAAGAGATCCGAGGTTTTGCTACCCATTCCAGTTTATTGCCAAAGCTATTATTGCCATAACGTGTGGCGTGGATGTAATCTACTTGCAAAGGAAAATCGAGAAGGGTCAATAATTTTCCAGTTAAAACAACTCCTCCAATTAAAACACACAGTACAACAGGATTTTCATCCTTCAAATCTTGACCGATAGCTAACGCCATTTTTTGTAAAGCACTATCAATATCTTCTGCCGAATAAAGTGTTTTCGATCGGCTTGAAACTTGTTTAAGGGTTTGGACTGAAAATGAAGTGGGCATAACTCTCTCGTTAATTCTCAATTAATTAATTTGTACAATATCTAAGGCTGTGTGGGCCATTTGCCAAGAATGGTTTTGTTTTAATTCACCAAAAGCGGGGGTCTGCCCTTTTGCAAGTAAAGACAAACGTCTTGCTTCACTTGCTTCGTCTGGCTTAATTTGTACCCTTTCTAGCGTCTCAATGACACCTTCACGATTATTACAAATTAAAACAATGTCACAACCTGCAGCCATCGCCTGTTTGGTACGCTCGGTGTAATCGCCTATTATTTTAGCACCCGCCATAGAGAGATCATCGCTGACAATAGCTCCCTTAAAGCCTAACTGTTCTCTTAATATTGTTTTTAACCAGTAAGGAGAAAAGCCAACAGGTAAACTATCTACTTCAGGGAAAACAATATGCGCAGGCATAATCGCTGCCATTTTTTCTTTTATTAAAGCTTGAAAGGGAAGGATATCTTCTTTTATTTCATTAAAAGTGCGAGTGTCTTCAGGCAAAGCAAGATGAGAGTCTGGTTTAACAGAACCATGGCCTGGGAAGTGTTTCCCTGTGGCTTGCATGCCTGCTTTTTCCATTCCCTTGATATAAGCTGTTGCTATACGAGCAACAATTTGCGGTGAGGCATGAATAGCCCTATCAAGAACAATCTCACTGATGCCTTTACCTAAATCTAGTACTGGTGCAAAACTCAAATCAACCCCAACGGATCGGATCTCTAATGCCATCAACTCGCCTAATTGCTCACTTAATTTGAGCACATCAGACATTGGTAACCCTTTGTCAATCAGGGAGCCCAGATTTTTTAGAGGCGGCAGTTTGGTAAAGCCTTCCTTAAAACGCTGCACACGTCCACCCTCTTGATCGACACAAAGCAGGCAATTTGGATTTTTTGTTTTAATTTTTTGAGAAAGCTCAGAAATTTGTTCAGCGCTCTCAAAATTTCGCGCAAAAAAGATCACGCCACCGACAAGGGGATGCGCAATCAGTTCTTTTTCTTCTGCGGAAATTTCAATACCTTGTAAATCAATAATAATTGGGCCCATTATTTATCCCCTAATGAAAACTGGTGTACCAACACTAATCTCAGAAAATAAATCAATAATGTCGTCATTTCGCATTCTAATACAGCCATGAGAAAGAGGCTGTCCCATCGGTTTGCTATCAGGTACACCATGAATATAGATATAACGACGCATGGTATCACATTCTCTTAATCGATTTTTTCCCACTTCAAGACCACTCAACCACATTATTCTCGTTAAAATCCAGTCTCTTTCAGGAAATTGCTCGGAAAATTCTGGTTGATAGATTTCGCCTTGATAGCGGCGGCGAATAAATATAGCATTTTTGGGAACATCAGATCCGATTTTGGCGCGAATAACATGCCAACCACGTGGCGTCATTTCGCTATGAATTCTCTCCCCTACTCCCTTTAAACCTGTTGAAACCAGATATTTTTTAACGATATTTCCATTCTTTAGAAAATAAAGCTGTTGGGAAGGGACATCAATAAGTAGCTGGCAGTACTTTTCTTTCATGATCCTATTTCTACAAAAGAGAAAAGCCCCAACTGGGGCTTCCCTCTACAATACAGCAAGAGATCTAGGCCATTTCGGCTTCGCGCTCTGCTACCTTAACTGGCATATCGGCTTTACGGTTGGCTAATCCTTCCAACCAAGCTCGCAGCTCATTACTTTGCCTTTGTGAGAGCTTAGGATCTTTAAAAGTATGTGTCAAAAGGAACATACCTTGAATCGCAGAAATCAAGTTCAAAGACATGCCAGGGGCTTTGTCTTCAAAACTGAGCGCCCTAAACTGTTCTTCAGACCATTGTAAAACGTCATGAAGAAGTTTAGCTGCTAAATCAGACAAGGGGCCGCCTTGTTTCCCTAACTCCTGGCACAAGCCGCCGATAGGACAACCAAATCTGGCAGTCACTTCTAAGCTTTCTAAGCCATATTGGATCAAAGAAATGAGTCGTGCCAAGGGATCAGAAAGCTCAGACCAAGACGCTAAGCGTTCAGACCATTCAGCCGCTCTCTTTTCAATGACAGCCATCCCTATGGCTTCTTTTGTCTTAAAGTAATAGTAGACATTACCCAGCGGAACATCGGCTTCTTGAGCAATATCAGCAAGTGTTGTTAAGTTAAAGCCTTGTTGGTGGATAAGCACCTTGGCCGCTTCGATTAGTCTTATACGTTTATCAGTTTTCCGTGGCATAGCTTTCACAGTCCATTTTTTATGGGACAAACTCAAATTTTACCTTCAAATTTATCCTCTACCCTAAACTAATTATGAGAAAACCCTTTTCAAAGCTAACCCATAATCCCCTTTATAAAGCAATTTCCTAACTCAAAAAGAATGGAAATTATACAAAATCATAACGAATTTGAATACCCGCAACTTGGGCTCTAGAGCTATTATATTCACCCGTTGCCGTCGCGGCGGAGATTGGGGTCTCAGTATTTGCTCTAAAAGGCGCATGCTCATTGATTGCAACGTCTGCAAAAGTCAGATAAGCGTAGCCAATATCCACTTTAAAGCACTTGGTAAAGGCATAACCCGCTCCCAGCGCATACCAAGTTCTGTTTCCGTCAGGTATACGTGCTGTACGGAATTCATCTCTAGTTGGTGTTTGATCTCGCGCGCCACCAATACGGAATGTCAGTCTATCGCATGGGGTATAAATCAGCCCTACAGCATAGCGCATAGAGTTTTTAAAATTCTCAAAGGTATCGGTATCAATACCAGTGGGCAAACCAGGATTATAGCGCAACTTTAAAGTATCAAAACGCTTCCAATCTGTCCAAGCAACATCTGCTGTTAGCGCAAAATAATCAGTGAAGCCTTGATAAAGGCTGAACGTCGCCGTTGGCGGTAAAGTTACATTAGCGTGTACAGTTTGGATGGTAGCCGTTAAGGGGAGTAAAGGAGGGAAACTCGATACTGGCGTTTGCTGTTCGGCATTCCCTTCTAAACGCACAGGAAAGTATGAGCGATAATTCACGCCTAAACGCGTTCTCTCTAAGGGGCTCCATAAAAGACCGGCATGCCAGCCATAAGCCCAACCCTCTGCAGCATTATTGAAAATACCATCTGTTATCGGAGAGCCATAACCGAAATTAGCATTGAGCTTTGCTTTAATAAACATCGCATCTGGGCCACCACCAATTGAGAGGCAGCGGTTAATTTTGAATGCAATCACGGGACTAATATCATAGGTTTCTAACTTTGACTCGGTTGCGAGATAACGTACGACACTGTCGTCATTATATTCCGAGAAAAGACCAAACGGACTATTAACACTCAAACCCACTACCCAACGATCATCAATTCTTTTAGAGACGTACAATGCCCCTAATGGACTGGTTGTTCCAGCGTTATTGGTTTCACCAGCTAACATAGGGCCAAGACCTACTATAGAAGGTGTAGCGGTGAGGGGTGAGAATTTAAAATTACCGGTGATGACAAAGCCTGCGACAACGATTTCGCTTTCGCCTAGCCTAGTTAAACCTGCGGGATTGAAAGAAGCTGTACTGGCGTCTTCTGCTAATGCTGCGGTGCCACTAAAAGCGAGACCAAGGTTAGTAACGTTCTGCTCAACTAACTGGAATGCGGAGGCAAACGCTTGGCTGGACAAACATGCCATTGCCAAACTCGCACTGAAGGTAATGATTGTTCTTTTTGAAGACCTATTCCAGTTCATGGCCACATTATTTACTCCCTTAACTTAAAGTACAGTACCTCAGCTTTGTAGCGTTTAACCTTTCTTTGAATGCCTATGGATTGATACTTTACCGAGATAACTGTCCAATGTGAAGCCTGAGAAGAAATTTCCCTCCTGAAATACTAAAATTTTTATAATAAGAGACTAAGCAACTGAACTATACCAGCCCTCGTCTGCACGGAATCGTTTGCCGTAACGCGTGGTCAATTGCTCAAGAAGTGCCAAGAAATGTTCTTTCCCTTCCTTGCGAGCGTAAGTAATGGGACCACCTGTAAAAGGGGGGAAACCAAAGCCAAAGATACAAGCAGCATCGAGTAAGTCTGAGCTCTCAACTATCTCTTCTCGTAAACACGCTACAGCTTCATTGAGTAAACGTAAGGTGAGTCTATTAATAGCATCTTGTGGGATACTTGCTTTAGTGTGGAGTTTGGGTTTGATCACTTTATTTTTACGATATTGATAAAAACCCTTTCCTGTTTTCTTTCCTAACTCACCTCGTGAGACTAGATCTTTTAATTTTTGAGGGATAGTGCCATCAAAATGCGAAGATAACTTTTCCATAGCAGCAAGGCAAATATCTAAGCCAACCGCATCGGCTAATTCAATCGGCCCCATAGGCATGCCAAAATCAACAGCCGCTTTATCTATTAAAGCGCCATCTATCCCCTCTTCCAACATTTCAACTGCTTCCAACATATAAGGCAGCAAAATACGATTCACCAAAAATCCAGGACTGCTTTTTACAGGAACAGGCAATTTATCGATTTTTCGCACAAAAGCCATAGCATCATTGATACAGTTTTGATCTGTATCCTCCCCCATAATGACTTCTACTAATAACATTTTGGCCACGGGATTAAAAAAGTGGATCCCAACCAGTCTTTGCGGATCTTGTAAAACCGTTCTAATTTCCTCTAAAGGGATTGTTGAGGTATTCGTCGCTAAAATAGCCTCTTTTTTCGCCCTAGCCTCAAGTTTTGCGAACAAATCCTGTTTTGCTGATAACTTTTCAGTGATAGCTTCAATAATAACGTCTGCATGTTCTACGCCAAGACCTGCTGGATCTGGCATAAGCCTATCCATCACTGCTTGCACTAGATGTTTTTCTTTTAATTGCTTCTTGGTTAAATCAAAAGCGCGTTTAATGGCATTACCGATGAGTTTTGGCGCTTGATCTTGCAATGTCACACTAAACCCTTTTATCGCGCACCAAGCAGCAATATCTCCCCCCATGACGCCCGCCCCTACGACATGGATATGCTTTGGTTTAAAATCATTTTTACCTAAACTTTTAAGACTTTCCTGTAAAAAGAAAGTACGAACAAGATTGCGTGAAGTATCTGAGACAAGAAGTTTACTAATCGATTCTGCTTCCCTGTCATACGCTGCAGGCACCTCAACCCCTACTTCTTCCCAATTTTGAATAGCGATAAAGGGTGACGGATAATGCGCTTTTGATACTTTTTGGCTTAATTGATAATTTAACAATTTCGCTAAAGCAGGTCTGACTAAAGAAGCATTGGATAATTTTTTCCAAGCAGCCAGATGTTTTTTAGGTGGATTTTGCGCATAAACTCTGACTGTTTTTTCCAGAAGTCTTAACGGTTGCGCTTCATCAATCATGCCCATCTTTTTGGCATCTTTAGCCGAATAGGCTCTTCCGGATAAAATGACTTGCATCGCAGCCGGTGCGCCAATCAATTTGGGTAATCGAACACTGCCACCCCAACCAGGATGAATCCCCAATTTAACTTCAGGTAATCCAATTCTGGTCTTGGCAGAATTGTCAGCAATACGATAACGACAAGCTAAGGCGAGCTCTAATCCGCCACCTAGACACATTCCTTCAATGAGAGCAATCGTTGGGATATCTAAGGCTTCTAGTTTACTAAAAATGGCTTGACCTTTTTTGATAAGCGTCAGCGCCTCATCATAAGAAGATATTGTTTCGAACTGTTTGATATCGGCACCGACGATAAAGCCCGTTTTTTTCCCAGAGCGGATCACAAGCGCTTTAAAATGATTATTATGCGCAACCACATTTAAGATCTGTTCAAATTCTTGTAGAACTTCAGCATTTAAACTATTGACTTTGCTATTCTCTCGGTCAAAGGTTGCCCACACTATTTCATCGTCGTCGATAGAAAGGGACCAGTTCTTATAATTTTTGAAAGTATCTATGTTCATCCTATGACTCCGCTTCTCTCTAATAAAATCGCACCACCTTGTCCCCCACCAATGCATAAACTGGCCATCGCATTGTTGAGATTATTTTTAGCTATCATTTTTGCACAATGCAGCACTAAGCGCGCCCCACTTGCCCCAACAGGATGTCCAAGCGCAATTGCGCCTCCTTCAGGGTTGAGACGCGCACTATCCATCGCACCAATAGGTGAAGTTAAGTTAAATTGATTTTTACAATAAACCGGATCTTCCCAAGCCTTAAGACAGGCCAATACTTGAGCAGCAAACGCTTCATTAATTTCAAGATGGTCTATTTCATTTAAAGACAATCTATTTCTTTGCAGCAAAGGTGTCATCGCATGAACAGGGCCTAATCCCATAATAGAAGGCTCTAGCGCTGCCCATTGCACATCCACAATTTTAGCAAGCACAGGTAATTGGTATTTTTTCACTGCCTCAAGGCTGGCTAAGACGACAAAAGCGGCACCATCTGTAATTTGTGAACTGTTACCCGCTGTGATGTTGCCATATTTTTCAAAAACAGGTTTTAATTGCCCTAATTTTTCTAAACTAATATCTGATCGCACCCCATCATCTTGCTCATAAACCGTTCCATCCGTCGCATATAAAGGCGTTATCTCTTCTAACAATCCTTCACTTTGCGCCGCTATTACCTTTTGATGGCTTTGTAAAGCAAATTCATCCATTTGTTCCCGGGTAATACCAAATCGAAAGGCTAGTTCTTCTGCCGTTTGCCCCATGGTTAAGTTAACCACGGGATCGGTTAGTGCTTTTAATAAACTAATAACCGGCACTAAAAACTGAGGTCGAAATTGCGCTAAGGTTTTAAATTTGTTGGCAAAGGTTTTTGAACGTTGAAATTTTGCAAGCCAGGTCACCATTGCCCTATTAAAAAGCAAAGGAGCGCGACTCATCGCTTCCGTGCCACCTGCCAAAATTAAATCATGCCGACCACTGGCAATGCTTTGAGCAGCACTATCAATGGCTTGTAAGCCTGAAGCACAATTGCGTTGCACCGTAAAAGCAGGCACTTTAGGTCCACACCCTAAACGTAAAGCAATCACCCTTGCAATATTGGCTTCTTCTTCGCTTGGGCTAACACATCCGACAATAACTTCATCAAAACTTGTGGGGGAAAAAGGCATTTTTGCCAAAACAGCTCTTCCGGCAGTCACCCCCAAATCAGCGGCTGAAAATGGCCCAGGCGCACCCCGGGCTTTGATAAAAGGCGTTCTGGCGCCATCTACGATATAGACTGGTTTTTCTGCTCTATTTTGCATATTTTTTCACTTCCCAATGCGCGATTGATATCAAATTCATCTACACTAATGGCAAGCTTATAAAGTGCTTCATATTCCTTTAAAGCTTGGCCTTCTTCCGCCGTTAAAAGACCTTTTACAATAGCGCTCTTCACTTGGTTGCCAAATGCCATATTTTTATTAATTTCTTGCGTTTTAACCCCATGGAGAAGTTTTTTCATCAGATCTTCTACTTGAAGCCACTTCTCAAAGGTTATTTCCATTAACCCAACCGGATCATCGCTCCTTTTTTCATAGTAACAAAGTTTAGTTAATTTCTCACGTACAGGAGATTGTTTTAACATAGACTTTGCGAGTTCTTTACCTAATTTATCAGACGGTGAGTGCAGAATCTTCCCATAAGGAAACACTAAGCAGCGTAATAAAATCCTTAGTCCACGGCTAGGAAAGTTTTGAATAAATCCATAAAATGCTTCTTGTGCCTTATAAAGACACGTTTGGATGACCCAAGTTGCTTCAGACAGCTCTGAATCTAATTTACCAGATTGCTCATAATATTTGTAAGTGATTGCTGCCATATAGAGTTGGCTGAGCACATCCCCTAACCGCGCTGAAAGTTTTTCTTTTCGTTTGAGCTCTCCGCCTAAAAACAAAAGGGCTAATTCTGTTGTGAAAGCCAAACCGGCACTTAACCAATTTATTTTTTGTAAATCGCGCTTAAACTGCTTTTGACAAGCCGTTCTACTAAAATAGCCTCTAGTCAAAGAAAAGGTGAGACATCTGACAAGATTGGTACAAAAGTACCCAATATGATGAATAAAGTGACGATCAAACTGCTGTAACGCGCGCTTATTGTCGGTTTGGCTGAGTAACACCGCATCCATCTCCGCCTTAACATACGGATGACAGCGTATTGCACCTTGACCAAAAATCATTAAACTTCGCGTTAAAATATTAGCGCCTTCAACTGTAATGCTAATTGGTATCCCTTGATAACCAAAATGTAAGTAATTTTTAGGCCCGACCATAATACCTCTACCACCATGGATATCCATCGCATCATTAATGATCTTTCTACCCAATTCTGTCATATGGTACTTCGCTATAGCCGTGGCCACTCCGGGACTTGTGCCGCGCATGAGCGTTCCTGAAATATAATGACGTAAAGCCTCTAACTGATAGGTGTAGCCACCAATCCGGGTTAGCGCTTCTTCTACTCCTTCAAACGCACCTATCATAAGATTAAATTGTCTGCGAATAGCAGCATAAGCTCCTGTCATACGATAACATAGCATTCCCGTTGCTGTGCTCAAAGCAGGCAAGGAAATACCTCTACCAGCCGATAAACACTCCATTAACATCCGCCAACCTTGGCCTACTGTTTCAGCACCGCCAATCACCCATTCTAGCGGTACAAAAACATCTTTAGCTCGAATGGGTCCGTTCATAAAAGCCATATCTAAGGGGGAATGTCTGGCGCCAATTTCAATACCAGGAAGATTGGTCGGCAGTAAGCAGAGCGTTATGCCGATATCGGTTTTTTCGCCTAATAATTTATCGGGATCAAACAATTTAAAGGCGACCCCCATCACTGTGGCAATGGGAGCCAGTGTAATGTAGCGTTTATCAATCGTTAATTTAATCCCTAAGACTTCCTTGCCATCAAATTGTCCTTTACACACTATTCCTTTATCTGGAATAGCGCCAGCATCACTCCCTGCTTCTGGACCCGTTAACGCAAAACACGGATCTCTTCTCCGGTTGCGAGTCGAGGGAGGTAGTAATCTTTTTGATCTTTTGTGCCATACCTGAGCAGTAGTTCTGCAGGTCCTAAGGAATTGGGAACCATGACAGTCACTGCTGCAGAAATACTGCGGGTAGCAATTTTTGTGATAACACATGAATGTGCAAATTCAGAAAAGGCTAACCCACCATAAGCTTTAGGAATAATCATGCCAAAGAATTTTTCATTTTTGATATATTCCCAGGCTTCTACTGGCAAATCTTGATCTTCTTTGACAATTTT
Organism: uncultured Gammaproteobacteria bacterium; assembly: GCA_963803015.1. Classification (GTDB taxonomy): domain Bacteria; phylum Pseudomonadota; class Gammaproteobacteria; order Berkiellales; family Berkiellaceae; genus Berkiella. The sequence goes on from CAWDKV010000004.1 coordinate 21,694, forward strand.
CCAATCATCCAGCATCTTACAAAACGTTGTCACTTGGGTATCTAAAAAAGCTTGTTCTTCTTCACTGAGACTAGGATTGGCATTAGTTGTTAATTCTCGCCAATCAGGTTTACCTTGAAAAACAGTTTTCTCCCAATTGGTATCTCCTGCTTCAATCGCTTGTCTCTCTGTATCACTCATGGGGGGAAGCACCCCTTTGAACCAATTAAAGATTTTTGCCGTCACTTTACGTCTTAGAGGTGGAATGTTTAAAGGTAAAAGTAATGTAAAAAATAATATCCAAAACACCCATGCTGTGACGCCAATCCAATGTTGGGTCTGTAGGGTAACAACTAATCCTGCAAGAAGGACAGTCCAAACCAGAAGAGGTAAACCAAAAAAGGCTATTCCCCAAGCTAAACCCAAAATAACTATAAAGAGGGAAAATCCACTCATCTATCTATGCTCCTCCATGGCGACACGCCCCTTTATTGGATACGTGCAGTTAAATTGATTGAATTATTCCCTGTTTTTTAGTTGTCAAGATGACATGTTTAACTAATTGATGATATCTTAAAGTTAAGATTAGATGATATTAAAGCAATAGCGTAATACTTAAACGGGGGGTCTTTCGATGCGTCACCATGTGCACCCTACTATAGGAGATTGGTACAAGAATCGAGATGATAACGCCCTATTTGAGGTTGTTGCCTCAGATCTAAAAGAAGACTATGTTGAAATACAGTACTTCGGTGGTGAAATAGACGAGTTTGACTATGACACTTGGTATAACCTCGATTTGAAATCGATGCCTGAGCCAGAAGATTCCTCAGGTCCTTTTGAATTATCCAGAGAGGATATCGGTTATTTTGATGCATCGTTACATCCTGAAGATTGGTCTGGCCCCTTATCAGATTTGGAACCTGATAAACTTACCTAATATACTCACCTTATTACTTACCCTTTCAGATACATTGCATTGCCACATTTTTTGCGAAAATCAGAAACACCTTTTATAGTTAAAATGAAATGACAATTGTTACATAACTGAGAAATTCATTTTAGGGCTTTTGAATCATGTTCCATTCGCGAAGTTGGCGAACCCATGATCCAAAAGTTATACTGATTCTGTACCTTTGAACAGGAAACAATGCCATGCCAACAAGTTCTTCATCTCAAGCAATGTCTCTGACAAGGCGTCAATCGGAAGTACTGCAAGTTATCAGGACTCATATTGAAAAGACCGGTGCTCCTCCGACACGAGCCGAAATAGCCAGAACATTAGGCTTTCGCTCAGTCAACGCCGCAGAAGATCATTTAAAAGCTTTAGCGCGCAAAGGGGCTATCTCTCTTTCTCCCGGCACTTCTCGCGGAATTCAATTAGCAAGAGAGCACGGAATAGGTTTACCTATCGTGAAGTCTGCTCAGACTGCTGAAGGTCCACTTTATGATGAAAAGAATTTTGACGGTAGAATGCACATTCAAAATGAATTCTTTAGTCCTAAGCCCGATTACTTATTACAAATCCAAGGCATCAGTTTATCTGGCGCTGGCATCAAAGATGGTGATCTCTTAGCTGTTCATCGTACCGAACATGCTGACAATGGTAAAATCATTGTTGCGCGTTTAAGTAATAAAGTACTTATCAGACGTTATTATCGCAATGGGGATCAAATTGAACTCAGAGCAGAAAACGCTGAAAATGCACCAATCATTTTTAATGCAGGCTCACAACCCTTTAATATTGAAGGCGTTGGCGTGGGTGTCATTAGAACCAAGAGTATTTAATCTCTTCTTGCTACTCTCCCCTTTATCTTCTCCTATTTTAGGAAAAGGTAAAGGGCGAGAATTTAAAAATCTGCCTAACATCTGATGCCCACATTCCGTTAAGACTGATTCTGGATGAAACTGTACGCCATAAACAGGAAAATTTTTGTGTTGGAGTGCCATGATTTCGCCACTTGCCGTTTGCGCTGTTATTTTCAAAGTTTGTGGTAAGGACTCTTTTTCAACAATCAGCGAATGATAACGTCCAACTATTAAGGGATTGGGTAAGCCCAAAAACAGTTCTGCTCTATCATGATAAATTTTTTCTGCCTTACCATGCTTGGGGAGCACAGCTCTTAACACTTTGCCGCCACACGCTTGAGCAATGACTTGATGTCCCAGACACACGCCTAAAATCGGTATTTTATTTAGAAAATGCTGCACCACGCTGATAGATATTCCCGCATCACATGGCGAGCAGGGCCCGGGAGAAATAATAATATGAGAGGGCGCTAACGATTCTATTTCGGCAAGCGTTATTTTATCGTTGCGCACAACTTCGTAGCCAAACCCAAGTTCAGCTACGTATCTGGCCAAGTTGAAGACAAAAGAGTCATAATTATCAATAAGTAGAATCATGTGTTTGATATTGTAAGCTACAAAGTAAAAAAATGGTGTCGTCTATTATGAATAAATAATTCATCTATACTAGATCAATAACAATTTCATTCCTTTTTAAATAAGCTGAATAGCTAAACATTAAGAGAGACAAACATGCCCCTCAAACCGCAAGAACAAGCCTTATTAGCAGAGTTAGCCGAGACCTATACCGCCTATTCACTAAGCCCAGGTGGTGTAAAAAATGAAAATTGGGCTGTAAACCGACGGCCAATAGGATTAACTGGCGCTTTTTTGATTGATCGCTGCGCCGATGATCCACAAATGATGCAATCCGTATTAGACACAATCCGCAATGGCCTTACCCAAGACATAGAAAATCCGAAAGATTTTGCCAATGCACAAAAAGTTTGCCAAATGTTCCAGGAACTCTACCATCATGATCCTGCTATAAAGGGTAATATCAGCAGAGGTTTACATGAAATTGATGCATTTTCTGCCGGAAAACTAGTTAATAATCCAAACATGTTAGAAAGTGTACTCAGATCATCTAAAATAGCGCAACATGCTGCGCCCCCCTATAAGCCACGCTAGTAAATATTACTCCTCTCATTCTAGCCTTCAGAAGTAACATTCAGGGTTAGGATGAGAAATTTAAATCGTGACACCTCTGCCCTAAAACAGTAACATTGCGACCCTTATGAAAAGAAGTAAAACCCTCTTATTGTTTATCTTTCTAGCCAATATACTAGCTAGCAGTTTCCTATACGCAGAAGAAAATTCTCGTGAAACCGTTAATGCAAGATACACTTTTCTCAATGCTGAGAAGGCGCTCAAAAAGAAAGATTTAAAACAATATCAGGAATTGATGGCCAAAATTCAAGATTACCCTCTTTATCCTTATCTTGTATATGAAGGCATTAAGTACAAAATCAATCATGCCAAACCTAGCGAAGTCACCTTAAAAGAAATCAATACTTTTGAAGCGAAATATCCTGATTTTCCTTTTAAACGCCATTTACGAGAAGCTTGGCTTTCTAAAATGGCAAAAGCACAGCAATGGGCTTTATATAGCAAAGGGTATCAACCCAGCAAAAATGAAGAGATGCAATGCTACTACGCTTATAGCCAATACCAAATAACTAAAAATCCTGCGCACCTCAATGAAGCTAAAAAAATATGGGTTACGGCACGCACCCAACCCCAAGGTTGTGATCTACTCTATCGCGCATGGGCTAAAAACAAAGGCTTAACTCATCATGCTATCTGGGCCAGATATGAATTAGCCCTCGATTATAAAGAAGAAGCGTTGAAGACATTCCTGATTAAACTCTTGCCTGCAAAAGAAAAAATCTACGCCACTGAATGGGCAAAGATCTACAAAAATCCCTATGCACTAAACAATATGAAGCATTTTAATTCTTTAAAAATGCCGCCTGCTTTACAAGCTAAAATCTTACGACACACCGTAAAACAGCTCGGCAAACATGATGCAGAGAATGCTATCAGTTGGTGGGAAAAAAATAACAACTTGTATCCTTTTAGTGAAACTCAAAAAAATCAACTCAAGCGCGATATTGCCATCTATCTTGCGCATCAAAAAAATCCCTTAGCCACAGATTGGCTAAAAAGAGTGGCCGTGACTTCATCTGATCCCTTATTACAGCTATGGCAGATCCGAATGAGCCTTCTCAATGAAAACTGGGAAGAAGTGCTCAAACAGATCAACAACTTAAAACCGGAAGAACAACAAGAGAACGTCTGGCAATATTGGCGAGCGCGTTCCCTTGAATCTCTTAATAATGAAGGGCAAGCGTTACCTCTCTACACTCAATTAGCCAAAACACGAGGCTACTACGGCTTCTTAGCCAGCTTGCGCTTAAACAAGCCCATTTCCTTAGAGCACGCCCCTATTGTGCTCGATGAAGCAAAAATAAATAAAATTACCGCACAACCTAATATCAAACGCTTTATAGAATTAACAAACTTAAAACGAACTGCGCAAGCGCGTCATGAATGGTTAGTCGGTATTGAAAACTTGTCTGAAGGCGATCTCTCTATTGCGGCAAAAATGGTAGATCAAATGGAACTCCATGACTTGGCCCTGAGCACGATTAATCTATCTAGCCATAAAAATGATATTGCCGTACGTTTTCCGCTTGCTCACCAAGATGATATTTTTAATAAAGCCAGAAAACACAACCTCGATCCGGCGTGGGTTTTTGCGATAGCAAGGCAAGAGAGTGCTTTTCATACGCATGCCGTCTCTCCTGTTGGGGCAAGAGGTTTAATGCAACTGATGCCAACTTCAGCAGAGCTGCTCTCCAAAAAGCATAATATTTATTATGGTTCAGAAATGATGTTGCATGAACCTGAAGTGAATATTGATCTCGGATGTGCTTATTTGAAGCAACTCAAAAATAATTTGAACGAGAGTGTCGTTTTAGCGTCGGCCTCTTACAATGCGGGGCCTTTGCAAATTCGTAAGTGGATGCCAAAACAAAGGCTAGATGCCGATATTTGGATTGAAACTATTCCTTATTTAGAAACCAGAGAATATGTGAAAAACGTGATCGCTTTAACCAGTATTTATCGCCATCGCTTGGGCAATTCCCCGGCTTTTGCCAAGCTGATGCAGCCTATTCCCGCTAAATCAAAAGCGTAGGTAAGGGCTGTAATATCATCAAGTGAGCAAAGCGAACAAAAATCCCACTTTTTAAAGGGGGACAGCGCGAAGCGCTAGGGGGATTTTTTCGCTTCGCGACTGGTAATTAAATGATCCGTACCCTACTCGATATGCCAGGTCTTGCCAGAACGCAATAACGCATCTACCTTTTCAAGATTAGGCTTCTCTGTCGTCCCCAAAATCTGCTCTTCATAGGTGGGGCGCTCAACACTTCTAAATATTCCAATAGGCACAGGATAATCAGGGTAATCTAACTCGTTCAGAGCTATTGCATCACAAAGAGAAATATCACGTTGATGAATGCGCACCGCATCTTTATTGTTCTCATCTAAGCTGACAACTTCATAGCCCTTTTCGTGATAAACCAGGCCTTTATCCTGATTTTGTCCAAATAGAAGCGGCTTACCTGGTTCAAGCAAAATAGTGCGCTCTGCTCTAAAGGCTCTATCGCTAATATTGGCAAAAGCCCCATCGTTAAAGACATTACAATTTTGATAGATTTCAACAAAAGAAGTCCCTTTATGGGAAGCGGCTTCCTTTAAAGTCCACTGTAAATTATGGCTATCAATATCAATGGCTCTGGCAACAAAACTACAGCCTGCCGCAAGAGCGAGTCGCACCGGATTAAATGGTTCATCAATCGAGCCTTGCGGTGTGGTTTTGGTTTTTTTCCCTTTTTCTGAGGTGGGAGAATATTGGCCTTTAGTTAAACCATAGATCCGATTATTAAATAATAAAATCGTGACATTGACGTTTCTGCGCATTAAATGCAAAAGATGATTCGCACCAATACTTAAGCCATCCCCATCTCCCGTAATGACCCACACACTAAGCTCAGGGCGTGCAATCTTTAAGCCTGTGGCGATGGTTGGCGCGCGACCATGGATAGTATGAAAACCATAAGTATTTAAATAATAAGGAAAACGGCTCGAGCACCCTATTCCGGAAATAAAAACGGTATTTTCTCGTGGTATACCAAGCTCAGGTAACACTTTTTGTACACTGGCCAAAATTGCATAATCACCACATCCTGGACACCATCTCACTTCTTGTGAGCTAACAAAATCTTCTCGAGTTAAATTTAATGGCATTTAATTTGTTCTCCCTAAATAGGGCATAAGCTGGGATTTTAATTCCGCTACTGAAAACGGTTTGCCTTGTATTTTTGTGATGCTTTTTGCATCAACCAGATAACGCGCGCGAAGCAATTGACACAATTGTCCGCTATTTAATTCAACCACCACCACCTGTTTAAAGGCTTTCAGTAACTCGGGTAAATTTTCAGGGAAAGGGTTTAACCAACGCAGGTGAATGGCACTCAAAGCCAAACCGGTTGCTTGCAAATCCTCCACCACTGTTCTGATAGCACCATACGTGCTACCCCATCCTATCACTAATAGTTCACCCGTTTCTTTACCGAAAGGCTTGATGGGTGCAAGTTTTTTAGCAATATTTTGCACTTTAGCCGCGCGCACATTCACCATTTGTTGATGATTGTTCGGATCGTAACTGATATTTCCTGTTTCATGTTCTTTTTCAAGCCCACCAATCCGATGTTCTAAACCCGGCGTACCTGGAATGGCCCAGGGTCGAGACAAGGTTTCGTCTTCTCTCTTGTAAGGTAAAAATCCCTCTTTTTGTGCACAATAGTGCAGGTTAATTTCTGGAAAATCAGCCATATTTGGGATCCGCCAAGGCTCTGCACTATTGGCTAAATAAGCATCACTCAATACTATCACCGGAGTCATATAGGTGATGGCGATACGAAAAGCTTCAATCACAGCTTCAAAACAATCACTCGGACTGCTCGGTGCAATAATCGGTACAGGGCATTCACCATGGCGACCATACATCGCGGTTAAGAGATCGGATTGTTCGACTTTGGTTGGCATACCTGTGGAAGGTCCTGCGCGTTGCACATCGACGACCACGAGGGGTAGTTCTACCATCACTGCTAAGCCTAAACCTTCACTTTTTAAATCCATACCAGGACCGCTTGTCGTGGTGATGGCCAATCTTCCACCGAAAGCGGCGCCAATAGCGGCGCCAATAGCAGCTATTTCATCTTCTGCTTGAAAGGTTTTAATCCCAAAATTGGCAAATTTTGCCAAGATATGAAGAATGTCGGAAGCAGGTGTAATCGGATAACCACTGACCAGGAGATCTTGTTTAGCAAGTGTTGCCGCTGCCACACATCCCCAGGCTAAAGCTTGGTTCCCTGTGATTTGTCGGTATTCGCCCTTAGCTAATTTGGCTGCCCTTACCGTGTAGTGCTCTGTAAATAACTCTGCGGTAATCGCGTAATGGTAACCCGCCCTGAGGGCTGAAATATTGGCTTCTATCAGCTCAGCGTTGCCTTTAAAACGCTCTCTAATCCATTCTTTGGTATCTTCTAAGGGTCTATGATAAAGCCAATAGACAGCCCCTAAAGCAAACATATTTTTGCATTTACGTGCAATAGCACGAGACAGCTTTTGCTGACTCAAGGTTTCTAAGGTGAGTGATGTCATTGGCAAAGAAATAACACGATAATGGGAATCTAACGTTTCGCGTGGATCATTGCTATAACCCGCTTTTTGCCATTCTTTTACCGTAAATTTATCTTGATCAAGGATTAATAAGCCCCCAGACTTTAATTTGGAAACAGAAACCTTTAAGGCTGCAGGGTTCATCGCAATAAGCACATCCATCTCATCCCCAGGGGTATGGATCAGCCGTTCAGAAAAACTTAATTGAAAGCCAGAGACTCCAGGTAGTGTTCCGGCTGGCGCCCGAATTTCAGCAGGGAAATCAGAAAAGGTTCTAACATCATTTCCTAAAATGGCACTCGCTTGGGTAAATTGGCTACCCACGGTCTGCATGCCATCCCCCGAATCTCCTGCAAAATGGATAACGACCGTATCTACTGCCGTTCTTTGAATGTTTAATGTAAGGGGTTGGGTTTCAATATCAATTTCTGCCATACTGCCTGCTCTTTTACTTGGTTATCTTTCTTGTTTAAGTTAACAATGCTCTAGGGTAATGGCTTTCTTATCGAAGCGAAATAATGCTAAATAGGAATAAAAAAGATAAAATGCTCAAGCCTAGAAGTAAAACAACTAAAGTATACCATTGTTTAATTGCTACTCATTATCTTTTAGAACAATAGATTTAGTTGATTAACTTATAAAGTGCCCAAATAATTGTGCAAAAGTTTGAGGCGATAACACCTAAATTTACTCGTGAAGAGTATTATGAAAAAAACTAGTCTATTATTATTTATAGCCAGCAAAATAATAACAGCTAACAGGGATCCAGCAGAGCGCAAAGGGAGGTAACAGTGCGTAGAGTGATTTTTAATCAAAAAGGGGGCGTTGGAAAATCCACCATCACCTGCAACCTAGCTGCCATTAGTGCAGACAAAGGTTTTAAAACGCTCGTCGTCGATTTAGATCCACAATCTAATTCCACGCAATATCTTCTCGGTCGTCATGCGGCCAATTTTACCCCAACCATCACTGAATACTTTGAAGAAGTTTTAGACTTTCAATTTAGCGCAAGCAAGGCGAATGAGTTTATCCATGCGACATCATTTAAGAATTTACACATTTTACCTGCTTCTCCAAAATTAGAGCTCATCCTACCCAAGCTTGAAAATCGCGGTAAAATATTTAAATTACGCAGCTTATTAGACAAAGTTGGACCTTATGATAATATTTTTATCGATACGCCACCGGCAATGAATTACTTTACGCAGTCTGCACTCATCTCTTGCGATACCTGTTTAATTCCTTTCGACTGTGATCTCTTCTCTCGTAACGCTATTTATCACCTCTTTCGTGGCGTCACCGATATCAAAGAAAGACTTAATCGTAAATTAAGAGTTGAAGGCGTTATCGTTAATCAATTTATGCCTAGTGCCAGTCTGCCGAGAAAACTCGTTGATGAACTGTCAAATGAAGGACTCCCTATTATTTCTACCTTCCTTTCTTCCTCTATCAAAATAAAAGAATCACATGATGCTTGCTTACCCATGATTTATTTTGCAAGAGATCATAAAGTCACTGTTGAGTTTTTGCGGATCTTCCAAACCTTGCAAACGAATGAAATCACGCAGCCGGATGCATTTAAGACTGCAGATATTGCAGAGAAAATTCCGGAATTAACCTGAATCTCGCTCTTTCCCTTTCGCTTTCAGACTGGCTCTACTTTAGAGCCAGTCTAGCCTAAATTTATCTTTTAACTTTAGTGACAAAGGTTTTTCTACCCAAACTTTCATCATCTATTTCAATCTGCCCCAAACTCAATCCTACTGGCGTTTTAACAATGATATTCCGATTTTTTTCACGCGGTTTCGTTAATATCATCAAGGGCGAATAAGGTATATCTCGGTGAAGTTTTTGCTCAACTGTTTTATCTGAGGTATAAAAATTGAAAAAAGGCTGCAATCTTTGCTCGCGGATAAATCTTCCGGTATAACCATCAAATACTTTAATGTTATCAGGGGTGGAGACTATCAACTTACCTTGTCTCAACAGAAGCTGAGTGGGTTTATTCTCCTCTAACGCAAAAAGCACTTCCTTTTCTCTGCCCATCCCAGAAAGCAATAAAGCGACAACACGGGTGTTATTTTCTACATAGTAGAGAATCATGCCTCTACTGGATAACGCTCGTCCACAAACAAGATGAGACGCATTACCAGCGTACAACTTATGCACTTGCCAAGTCGACTCCAAATCTATTGTCCAGATCCCATCATTGCCTGCAACAAAAGCTCTATCTGCCACACCTGTATTTTTAGTATCGACGGCCAAAATTTCAGCTATAGGCTGTTGGGTGTGAGAACTAATTGAAATTTCTTTTATTATTTCACCGGTTTTGGCCTGTAAAACAAGTAAAGCATTATGCTGACGTTTTTCATCGTGAGTAGGAACGAGTAAACTCCTGTGCTCTCCATTTAATTTAACTGCCAACGGTTTACTCGTTACAGTATCTTCTGGCAGTGCTTTTGACCACATAAGCGCCACAGGTGGGCTAAGATCTAAAGCAAAGACTCCTCCACCAAGCACAGGAATGGTCCCAAATAAAATGGATTGTGAAGAGACATGTAAGAGATCGCTATGCCATCTCGAAGCTGCCAGCTTAGGACTCAGCGCTGTTAAATCTAAGTCAAGGGTAAGTTTTCCTTGTCGATTGAGTCCAAAAATCTTTAAATCACTACCTAATACAAAAGCAAGATCTTGCGCATAAACCGGAGCACTTAATTTAGTCTTCCGATCAAAAACTGATTTAAGTATGGGCTGTAATGTGCCCGTTTCTTTATTCACCAGGGTCAGCTCAAAAATAAATAGTTTGTCATCTGATGAAGTATTGACACCATGGCTAACAAACAAGCTGGCAGTGGGCTGCAAGTAAGGCGCACTTGCCGTGAAGGCGAACAAATGAAAGGAAGGAAAACAAAGCAGCAGTAAAATAGTGTATAGTCGCACCTCGATTTTTCCTTGCTTCATGATATAATTTTCTAGTTGTACCCAAAGCAGATGATTTTTACTCTAACGAGCACACGTCGGCTAGGCGCCAAGCTCTTGAGGCCCCAGGAGCGTACGCATTAGTACGTGACTGGGGCGCCGAAAATTCATCTGGGAAGGGTATATTAACTTAAGATTTTAAATATGGCATTACTCAAAATATTACAATACCCTGATAAAAGACTAAAACGCATAGCGGTGAAAGTCGAAAAATTCGATGATACCATCCAAAAGGTCATCGATGATATGTTTGAAACACATTATGCGACAGCCAATTGCGCCGCATTAGCCGCAACACAACTCAATTTGGAAATCCCATGGCGAATAACTGTCATTGATTATTCCAAAAATAAAGATCAACCTTTGTGCTTAGTGAATCCTGAAATCGTATCCCGTGAAGGAGAACAAAACGAATATGAAGGGTGCATGTCTGTTTGGCCAGATTTTCTTCACGAAAAAGTCAAAAGAGCCAATATTGTCAAAGTAAAAGCGCAAGATAGATATGGCAATCCTATTGAAATAGAAGCCGAAGGCTATTTTGCCAAATGCTTACAACATGAAATTGATCATCTGGATGGTAAGATTTTTATAGATCATTTACATAAAATAAAACTCGATAGAATTAATCAAAAAGTAAAAAAAATTATGCGCAGAGTGGAGAAGTAATTTTCTCCTGCGCGCTATTTTACCGGTGCGAAGCCCCTTGCCTACTTAGGAAACAAAGACTTTAAGACGTCAAAGGTCCACTTTTTCTAGTATTTTGTTTTGAAATAATGGGCGATAATTGTGCAGAGTCTTGCTCTTTATTTATCCTACCTTTCTTCTTAAGTGGATCTGCCGAGTGAAGATTTTGAGAGTCAAATAAAAGCATCGGTCTAGCCGACCTATTCGTGGAAGCCGCTTTTTCAACTGATCTATTTTCAGTTACACTAAATCCCTTTTTCTCCAAGATCAAACGTTTCAGTAGATCAACCTCCAATTGCGCCATAGGCGCAAACCGATTTGCAATTCTAACAGCCACTTCCTCAGGAGTCGGTTGTCTTGGCTTATCCTCTTTATCTTTAAATATGCCAGCTTCATTTTTCATCAAAATATCAAATTGAGCCATCATAGGAGCAACAAAATGAGGTGGGATTGCAATTGAAGCATGCGCAGCAACCGACTCAACAACGTTACTTACCACATGGGCTTCGTCTTGTTTTGGTAGGTTAAAATCAAATTCCATCCATTTTAAATTATCATTCAATTTTATCAGAGCACTTTCTGTAATGAAACCATCCTCTTGAAATGGGACTATCCCAAGCGTTTTTTCTATTTCATTTCTCACATTTTGAAATAATTGTTTGAAAAATGGTGTCTGCGGTAAATCATCTTCAACATCTAGATCATTAAATATTTTATAGATCTGTTTTTTCTCTTCTAAGGGTAAGTCATCTATCATTTTTTGAGAGACTTCTTTAGCTATTGTAGAAGCAAGGCTAGCAGCATCTCGAACGATTTCCACATCAGGATGTACCCTATCTAAGGTGTCTACGATCTCATTTATGATGCCATCCGAGCAAGCAGGAGAATCCTCTTTACCGTTATCTACCATTTCTTTATCTTTATTATATTCTCGTTGTGCAAGCGCAAAATGCTTTATTAAATTCCTTTCATTCCCTGCAACATCCTTCACCAATCTTTCATCGTGCATTGCTACCCAAGTCAACGCCAATACTTCCTGAATCGATGCCTTTGTGATTTTTTCTTTGCAATCCCAAGTTCTAATTTTTTCAAAGCACCGTTTAGCCACCATGTTTTGATCTAAATAATTTTCGCTATGTGGCAAACTATCTATATACTTTTTCATTTCGATAAAAGTTTTATCAATATCAACATTTGGGTAACGTAAGCGTAGTTTCTTAATAGCTTTTGCAGTTGAAGTATGGACTTCATCCCGGTGAGAACTTTGACCTTCTTTTGCTAGTTTTTCTAGTGCTATATCAGATTCTACTTTCTTGGCACCCATTTTTTCCAAATATTTAACTACTCTCGACTTGTTCAGCAAGGCAGCCAGTTCAATTGGTCTTAAATCACCTCCTTTATGATTATGTTGAAATCCTGGATGCTCAATCTTTATTCTGTTATCTGCGCATAAAAGTTTTATAACTCCCAGCTTTTCTAATAGAATGGCTGAAGTCAAAGGTGTACAACCAGCAGCGGCATTTTGGTTCACATCTATTTCTTTAAACGCCAAAAGATATTCAATCATAGGCAGCGATCCATTAGTACACGCTGCATCCAAAAGAGTTTCACCATCCGTATCTCTATGGTTTAATACTTGATTTAGATCCATTCCTTTAGAAATTGCATGTTGGATCAACAATTTTAAATTATCTAAATCCCCTTTTTCTGCTGCAGTTCTGAAAGGAGAGCGCTGCGCATCTTTAGGAAAAAGCGCAATATTAGATTGTTGAAGTAAAAAAGCAACAATATCATTTTTTCCGCAAGCAACAGCCTCTGCCAGAATAGTTTTACCTAACGTCACTTTATTAACATCAAAATAGGACTTTGAAGTACAACTTTTTAAGAGAGACAAATTGCCATTCATGACAGCCTCTAACACAACTTGATGAACACCTTCAGCATTTTTAGGAGTTTGCTGAACATTACTTGACATATTTCCTAAAGACTGTCTAATTTTTTCAACTAATAGAGCAGTAGGAGAATCAGGTTTTATGCCTAAATTCTCGATTTCTAGTAATTGAGCATGCAATTTTCTTTTAAGATAGAAAATATTATAACCATTACTTTGCAATTGCCTTTCTGCATCACGATCAATTACTCTTAACTCCTGCATAGCTTGTTCCAAATTTTCCCTCAAAGTTTGGAGATTTTTTCCTTCAGCAGTTGAACCTCCATATATGCGTGTCCAAACACTTAACGCTAATTTTGAAATATTTGGTTTAGCTGATGGGCGATTAGCTTCATGAGCAACAGGTAACAAATCAGTCCTTAATTCATCGAGTTGTTTTGTCAGAGCATTTATACTGACTCTTAATTCACGTATCTGGGCAATATTCATTGCTATCTCGGCTTGTGGTACGCGTGTTTCAGGAACAGAGCGGACTAAGGCATCAACCCGTTCTTTATCGATTAAAAAAGCTCTTGTATAATAGGCATTAATATATTCTGTTGCTTTACTTTCAAGTTCTTTTAACTCTTTCTTTTGTTTTTTTTCCTCATTAGAAATGAGCAATAAGGCTTCATCAACAAAACGATTAACAACTTCATCACCTGATATCCCTTTTATAATTTCACCAATTCTATTCATTTTTATTATATTTTCAGGCGTCAGTTCTAAAGTGGCTGCGTATTTAAAATAATTAGCAGCAAACGAGGCAACATAGGCTAAACCACGCATATTGCCATTATCTCTTGCTTCAATTAATCCTCTTAGCAGATAATCTGGGGTTATAATCCTAGGAAACGGGAACGATGTTGGCTTTACCGCGGTCAAGTCTGTATATAAATAATTCAAATAACCCGCGCCATTTTTGCTTTGCAAGAAGCATTTCCCAATTCAGCTCCTCTCATATCAAGTTGCATAGCTTTTTCACGGTCGCTTTTAATTAAATATGAGTGTAAATTAAAGGCCGGGGAATAATTTACCTCTTCTAATTTTACAAGTAGTTTTTGAGCAAATATTCGATAGACTTCTGAAAGATGACTGGACTCCGACTCTCTCAATAATAATTTGCCTTGCCCATCAAAAGCCAAATGGGTAAAAATGTAAGCTCTCATATACAATAAAGTTTGTTTGGCAAGATCGTTTTCCAATTGCTTTTTATTTGGTAAAGTTTCATTAACAAGACTTGCCATATCAGTTTGAAGCTCAACGCCATTTTTAGCAAAAAACTCAGTAAATCTAATCTGAATTTCCATGAGTTTTTGCGCTTTTGAAGCAGGATCTATAAAAAGCTGATTTCGTTTGAGCTCATTGTATTCTTCCAATATCCCGTAAAATTCACGAATAATCCCCGGAGATTTTTCAATCAAATAATTTCTAGGGACCGTTAGCTCTTCTCTGGGTAGGATTTCTTCAAATTGTGTTATCAATTTTGCTACAGCTGAAGAGTCTGAAGCGCCACTTATCATGCCTATACCCCTATTCAAAAATAAAGATACCTAAATATATCTATATCACAAATATGACTATATAGGCATTTTTGCCTTGCTGATCACATATTCACAATTGCCGAGTAAATACATGCATTAATGATGCTAACCCTTGAATTAACTGTAAAAAGCATTTAGTGTAACAGCATGAATTTTAAAATAAATAGAACTTTTCAGAATGGTTTAATGTATTTTTGAGCACTACAGAAAAAATGTTATCGACAAGCAAAAGTTGAGCTTATCTCATCATTTTCCACCTCAAAATAATTAACGCCACTTTGTTCTTCAAAATGCAGGGTATCAGGCACAAATTGCCGATGCTTTACGCCGTGTGGCAAAATAGCAAAATTTTCTTCCAGTTGCGCCTCGATGCTTCGTAATTGACTTTCTGCTCTTCTTTGACGATGGAGATGCTCTTCAAAATTCAAGCTCATTTTAGCTTGTAACCATGAAGATTCCAGTGCTACCAGAGCAAGCATGGCTACTAAAACACTAAATATTAATACAACAACAAGCGCATGGCCTGTTTCGTCATTACACTTTCCATTCATAATTGAACCAAGCTCGCATTTTGCCATCTGTGGGGGTTATTTCTTGCCCATTTAAGACATAGGGTTGGGCTTTATCTAAGACATCCTCTACCGTGCAGAATAAGGCTGCAATGCGCACGCTACGAATCTTATCATGGGGTTCAATTTGATTTGCTGTGCGATAGACAATATTGTTGCCCAATTTTACCCCAAATCTTATTTTTAAAAACTCAACACCTTCAACCAGCTCTTGCGTCCTTTCTCCCACTCCCTTTCTATACAATGCATAAATCGGTTGTTGTTTTGCATTTGTTCGACTGGTTAGACCAATATAATAAAAGGCAGAGGAAAAAAGGCCTATTCGCGCATTTCTATCATATTGTTTACCCAGCGTTACATTCTCACCTGATGGATGAATGGTCATTTCTGTGCTACTTTTTGATTTCAGGTATTCTGGCTCTGCCCAAACTTTAAACAAATCAACATGACCACAATCAGATAAAGCAATCATATCTCCTTTACTGATAGAAACTTTCCCTCTCACACTGAATTTTCCATTATTTTCATTGAAGGAACTCAACAGAAAATACTCACCGCTTGTGCTGTTGATCCATAACATGTCGCTGTCAAGACGTCTCTTTTGTAACAACGAGTCCGGTAAATTATGTTTGAGATCAGAAGGCGAAATGGCAAAAATACCTTGTTTATGTTGCAAACCACATTTTTCTTCATTTATACCATGAAGCGTAAGCGTGACATCATGCAGATGATTACAGCCCATGTTTCCACTTTGAGTGATAGCTTGCTCCAAAATACTTGAAAATGCTCTTGCATTTTCTTGTAAAATAGAGAGCCCTTCTTGATGAAAATAAGCTTTTTTGACAACGAAAAAAAGAGTTATTGTGCTTGTAACAAGGATAGCACTTAAAGCCAAACTGATAAGAAGTTCAATAAAGGTATAACCTCTTGAAAATTGATAATTATGAGAAAATGATTTGGCCATCTTTATCTATTTTAAAGTTATTATATTTTTGAAATGATTGTTGCGCCCCCTCTTCTTTCCAAGAAAAAGAGCATCGCAACTCGTTTTGCATAATTTGAATTTTCATATCCCCCATCGGCAAAGCTTCTTTAAACTGAAGTTGGGCTAAAGCCAACTCCTGTTGAAAAGAGGGAGAATGTTCTGCACCTGTGGTATGATATAGGGCGTAAAGTGTTGCTAAGTTTTCAACGCAAAGCACTATTTGGGTGTGCGCAAAAGCAAGTTTAGATAAGCGTATAGATTTTAGGACAAAGAGGCCAGAGCCAAGCATACAAGTTGATAATATTAATAAGGAGAGGATGACCTCTATCAGGGTTGTTCCTTTTTGCATTGGACAATTTCCTTGACTAATCCTGGGCCATGATAAATCAAACCAGTATAGAGTTGGATTAATTTCGCGCCTGCTGCAAATTTTGCTTGTGCTTGCACTTTATCGACAATTCCTCCCACCGCGATAATAGGGAGATTATCTCCTACATGTTGATAAATCAGACGAACCATTTCAGTTGAAGGTTCAAATAAAGGCGCGCCACTCAAGCCCCCCTCTTGATAAAATTGATTATTCTGTAAGTAAGGATCACGTCTTAAAGTCGTATTTGTCGCAATCACGCCTTCAACTTTGAGAGAAACCAACGTATCTACCAGAGTAAGTATTTCATTGATATTTAAATCTGGCGAAATTTTAACAAGCAAAGGCACATTCTTTTGGTAGGTTTGTTGCAAGGTGTTTTGTTCATTTTTCAGCGATTGAATTAATTCCCTTAAGGTATCACCATGTTGTAAGGTGGTTAAACCTGGGGTATTGGGGGAGGATAAATTCACCGTCACATAATCAGCATAAGGGTAAACGGCCCGATAACAATGAAGATAATCTTCTAATGCACCACGTAAAGGCGTATCTCGGTTTTTTCCAATATTCACCCCTAAAGGACATTGCACAGGAAATTTTTTTATCCTACTAATAAGATATTCTATGCCTTTATTATTAAACCCCATCCGATTAATTAGGGCGTAATCTTCTGTTAAACGAAATAAGCGAGGTTTAGGATTGCCAGGCTGAGGCATCGGCGTCACCGTCCCCACTTCTATAAAACCAAAACCCAAAGCTTGCCAGGCGTGAAGACAATCTGCATTTTTATCTAACCCGGCAGCAAGACCTACTGGATTGGGAAAATCTAAACCAAAACAGTGAGTAAGCGAGCTTTGCACTCCTCCTTTCTTAACACTAAATATTTTTAGAGCTTGTAAGAATTTTAATGTTTCTAGCGTTAAATGATGCGATTTTTCAGGATCTAAAGAGAATAACCAGGGTTTTAAAATGTTATAGAGCATCTATGCTCACTCCGAAATTTAGGAGTTGAAATTTTTGAGTTCTCGTCATTGCGATGAGCGAAGCGACGCAGCAATCCAGTCTTATGCTAGTTCAATCCTGGATTGCTTCGCTAAGAGCTCACAATGACGGTGTAAAACTAAGCTACATTCTTTTTCTCAGATTCAATTGTACTGACATTTGCCAATTCAGTTAATTCTCGTATCGCAACCGAGTACATGATAAATTCGCGTTTAGTCAATGTTTTGAGTTCAGCAATCATTTTCTTCCATCGTTCAATCATGACTTTATGTCTTGCCATCCACGCATCAATCTGAGCCTCGACTTCCGCTCCCTTAGGTTGAAGGCGCATAATCGCAACAGTGAGATTTCTCTGCTGTCTATCTAAATCATCTCTTAAGGCTGCTCTTGCCAATGAATCCCAGTGGTTTGTCACCGGGTGCAATTTGATCTGTTCGCGAAGCCAACCTAATTCTAAGCGAGCCCCAACAGCGTAATAGGTAATGGTTAAAGATTCAACCGATAAGTTATACGTCGATGCGGCATCAATAATATCCAAAGCTGAAAACATGGCACTCATCTGAGCTGTGACGATAGCAATTTCTTCCGGCACGTTTCCATCAATCAATTCTTTAGCAAATTCTTTCAGATACTCTTCTGCTGTTCCTTTTAGAGCATGTTGCAGCCCTTCTCTCACCAATTGCATTTTTGAACTAAAATGATGAATAAATTCTTCAATATTCATCATCGATGCACGATGACGTAAAAACCAACGTGTCCCACGACGTACTAAACGATTCAATTCATGCACCATTTTCGTTTGAATATCGCAAGGGACCATAAAATCTAAAGCATCCACTGCCTCTCTGAATTTGTTCGCACGAAAAATTTCTCTTGTCGCAACATATCCTCGTACAATTTCAGGCATCAACGCACCTGTTTCATCTTGTAAACGATGAATAAAACCTAATCCCATATCATTAAACACGGAATTTGTGATTTGAGTTGCAATAATTTCTCGTTTCAAACTATGTGCAAACATCTCTTTTTTAAATTTATCTTGCAAAACTTGTGGGAAAGCAGAGACTAAATCTTTTGCTATATGCTCATCTTCTGGCACATCTGAAGCGAGAATCTCGCTCTTTAGCATCGTTTTACTATATGCTAATAAGACTGCAACTTCAGGTCTTGTAATACCTTTTCCTGTTTGCTGACGAGTCAATAGTTCATCATTTGAAGGTAATTTTTCTAGGTCTCTATCTAAGTTTGAATTATGTTCCAGATGCTCAATCAATCGGCAGTGCATTTGAACATTTTCTGAGGCATTAGAAACAGCAACACTAATCGCTTCTGTTTGATTACGATTATCTTCTAAAACCAGCTCGGCTACTTCTTCTGTCATCGTCACTAAAAGAGCATTGCGTTGTTTCTCGGTTAAATCACTGTTTCTGACGACGCCATCTAATAAAATTTTAATATTGACTTCATGATCTGAACAATCAACGCCGCCAGAATTATCAATCGCATCGGTATTTATTTTTCCGCCATTTAGAGCATATTCAACTCGCCCTAATTGAGTAAATCCTAAATTTCCGCCTTCACCCACTACTTTACAACGAAGCTCATTACCATTAATTCTTAAGACATCATTCGCTCTATCACCGACATTGGCATTGTGCTCAAAAGACGCCTTGACGTATGTTCCAATCCCACCATTAAACAGCAAATCGACTTCTGCTTTTAAAAGCGCCCTAATTAATTCATTAGGCACCATTTTGCTTTTGGTTACTCCTAGCACTTGCTGCATTTCTTCAGAGATGGGAATGTATTTTGTTAATCGAGAAAAGACGCCACCGCCTCGGGAGATCAAAGATTTATCATAATCTTCCCATGTTGAACGCGGTAGATTAAACATGCGCACCCTTTCATCAAAACTGACGCGCGGATCAGGATTAGGATCCAAGAAGATATGAATGTGATTAAAAGCACCAATGAGTTTGATATGTTTAGACAAAAGCATGCCATTGCCAAAAACATCTCCCGCTAAATCACCAATACCCACTACGGTAAAATCTTCTTTTTGTGTATCAAGACCTACCTCTCTAAAATGACGTTTAACCGATTCCCATGTTCCTCGAGCCGTAATGGCCATTTTTTTATGGTCATAACCACTTGAGCCACCGGATGCAAAGGCATCCCCCAGCCAGAAGTTGTATTCTTTAGATAGCGCATTAGCTATATCTGAAAATGTGGCAGTCCCTTTATCTGCTGCAACCACTAAGTAAGTATCATCAGAGTCATATCGAACAACATTATCAGGAGGTGAAACGTGACCATCAACTAAATTGTCGGTGAGATCGAGTAAACCTTTTATAAAAATCTGATAACAGGCAATGCCTTCCGCCAAGATTTCATCTCGGGCGCCATTATGGGGAAGATTTTTGACCACAAATCCCCCTTTAGCACCAAGCGGAACAATGACAGCGTTTTTAACTTGCTGAGCCTTCATTAATCCTAAAATTTCAGTTCTATAATCTTCTTTTCGGTCAGACCAGCGAATTCCCCCCCGTGCTACTTTAGCACCTCGTAAATGTAAACCTTCTACCCGCGGAGAATAGACAAATATCTCAAACATAGGGTGGGGCAAAGGTAATTCTGGAATAGCGCTTGGATCAAATTTAAAAGAGAGATATATCTTAAATTCGCCATCCTCTCCTTTTTGGAAGTAATTAGTTCTAATGGTTGCTAAGATAACTTGCAAATATCTTCGGATAATTCTATCTTCATCAATATTTTTGACTTCTTCTAAACTGTTTTTAATTTTTAAACGCAATGATTTACAATGATTGTTGCGTTTTTCTTGGGAAAATTTCGGGTTAAATCGATATTTAAATAATTCGACCAGATCATGTGTGATCTCTGGCACCCCGACCAAAACATCTTCTATGTAAGCTTGTGAAAAAGTAAATCCCGCTTGCCATAAATATTTAGCATAAGAGCGCAGCATGGCCACTTCTCGCCAATTTAACTTCGCTTCTAAAACTAAACGATTGAACCCATCTCGTTCAGCTTCTTTATACCAAATGTGATAAAACGCTTCTTGAAAAATATCTTTAACCGCATCAACATCTAGCTCTTGGCGAGAATTATGGACCATACCAAAATCATTTATCCAAACTTTTTTCTCATTAGAGGCTGAGATTTCATGTGGACGTTCACTAATTACTCTTAATCCCATACATTCTAACATCGGAATAACATCTGATAATGGGATGGAATTATCTGGAGAATACAGTTTAAAGCGTAATATCCCCTCAGGTTCATCGATAGGACGATAAAAACTCATTTCCAAAAGGTTATGTTTGGTGAGTTTTTCCATGTGCTGGATATCATAAACCGCTGTTCTCACATTGAAATCAGAACGATACCCCACAGGAAAACCATGATGGTATTTGTGAAAAAGGTTGTTTCCTTTTTCTTCACCAAAGTGATCTAATAAGGCATCTTTGAGATTATCTTCCCAGCTACGACTTGTGTAGACCAGCTTTTCTTGAATATCCGCAACGTTGTAGTCTTTAACCAGATCATCTTTAAAACGAATGATAAAATGAATTCTTGCCAGAATAGATTCTGAAAAGCGTGTCTCAAAATCTACCTGATAGCCCCCTAATTCCTCCAAAAGCACTTTCTGCATTTTTTCTCTGAGTTTTGAATTAAAACGCTCTCTTGGTACATATACTAAACACGAATACACTCTTGCATAGGAGTCTTTGCGAACAAACAAGCGAATACGCTGCCTTTCATACAAATGTAAGATCCCCATCGCCAGCTCATAAATTTCGCCAACTGTGGCATGAAAGAGATCATCTCGCGGTAAATTTTCTAAAATATTGATCAAAGCCTTACCATCATGGCTGTCAGGCAAGACATTCGCTAAGTTAAGGACGCTTTTTACAACTAATCGTAACAATGGAATATGTTGCGGGCTTAAGTTATAAGCAGCTGAGGTATATAAACCTATAAAATGGTGTTCAGCAATGACTTTGTGATTATCATCGAAACATTTCACCACAATAAAATCTGTATAAGCAGGCCGATGCACAGTGGAGATATGATTTGTTTTTCCTAAAATAAGCGGCCTATCAGATAGAGCTAACTCTTGCGCCGCTTTAGGCATGGATTGAAAAGATTCAAAATAACTACTTTTAGCATTACGGATAATGCCTAAACAAGTATCCTCTTCAAGCTCCCAACTGTATTTATTTTCTTTCTGATTTAATTTACGTTTGCAATAACCTAAAAATGTAAAATGATCAGCATTAACCCATTTTAAAAAAGAATTAATCTCTTGATTGAGTTCCGTTTTATTCACTTTTGTAACATTATTTTCTACGTAATGAATTGCATCAGCCATGGCCTGCTTCATGCTTTCCCAATCCAAGACTGCCGACTTGACATCTGAGATAGCATTTTCCAATTGCTGCGTCATTTTGTGAATAATTTCTGCATCACTTTGTTTATCTACTTCGATGAAAATGGGCATTTCATCTACAAAATCTTCTAGCTTGCCATTTTTCATCTTAATTTCAAGTGTATTACCTTTACTATCTCGTTTTACTAACAGCCCACTTGAATGCAGAATTAAGTGCACATTTAAACTTAAACGGTTTAATACCATACGAATAGATTCAATTAAGAAGGGATAGCTCTCGTTCAGGATTTCAATCACAGTATGCGTAGACTGCCAACCGTGCTGTTCAAATTGCGGGTTGTAGACCCTTATTTTCGGTTCTCCCTTATTTCGTTGCTGGAGAAATGTCCAGAAGGAAACCAAGGCACCATATAAATCGATATCAGCTCTTTCTAAAATATCTTCTGGTGAAGCGCTTGCAAGAAATTGTTTAGCAAACAAAGTTAACTGAATTGCTTCTTTGGCTGGTAATTTCTCCTGAATGAGGACAAGAACGCGCTGGATTAATTCTTCTAGTGCTTGATTTTGTCGGGCTAGCATAGGTTCCTCATCGAAAAGACACGTATAATAATGACTCTTTTAATTGTACAACTTAGCTCAGGGATTAGGTACCCTATTTAAATATTATACCCTTCCCAAATGAAATTTTTGGGGTTGTTGCCTGCGCTCTTTCACCTCAGTCACGTACCAAAAGGTACGCTCCTGGGGCCTAAAGAGCTTGACGCCTAGCTGAAAATCACCTGCTTTGGGTATACATAGGTTAGTGTTCTTATTTTGTTTGAAATTTGAGATGACATTTGCCAAAATGAGGACACAAATTAGTTTGATAATGGTATAACTATACAATCAGAGGTGCATCATGCGCAATTTTAGCCATTTAGTTATCATTTTTCTATTCACTCTCTCATTTGGTTGTGCCCAAAATCCTGTCACCGGCCGACAAGAAATACAGCTTATCGGTACACAAAAAGAAATCCAGATCGGCGAAAAAAATTATCTTTATGGTCAACAAGCCAGTGGCGGTAAATATAAATTGGATCCAGAGCTCTCCTCCTATGTTAACGAAGTGGGGCAACGTTTAGCTAAAGTCAGTGATAGAAACCAGCTTCCCTTTGAATTTGTTGTCATTAACGATTCCATTCCTAATGCTTGGGCCATGCCTGGCGGCAAAATTGTTATTAATCGTGGCTTACTTATCGAGCTCAACGATGAAGCAGAATTAGCCGCTGTTTTAGGGCATGAAATTACCCACGCGACAGCACGCCATGGTGCTAAAGATATGGAGCGCCAAATGGCGATGGCCGTAGGATTGATTGCTGCAAACGTTGCTTTAGAAATGAATAAAGATCCCAATGATCCATACACCACGCCTGCTTTAATGGCTGGTGCTCAAGTGGCAACTCAGCTGGCTTCCAAGCAGTACAGTCGCAGTGCTGAGCTCGAAGCTGATCACTATGGCATGGATTATATGGTACGAGCTGGTTACGATCCGATGGCTGCCGTTGCTCTACAAGAAACTTTTGTTAGATTAAGCAAAGATAAATCCTCAAACTGGTTAAAAGGTCTATTTGCGACCCATCCCCCTTCTGAAGCAAGAGTAAAGGCTAATTTAGAATATGCTAGTCGTTTGCCAAGTGGAAAGCTGAATAAGGAGATCTATCAACAAAAAATCGCCAACCTCAAAAAACGTCAACCCGCTTATGACGCCTATGATGCAGGAACCAAAGCACTGCAAAAAAACAAGTTAGAGGAAGCTTTAACTTATGCCAATAAAGCCCTTGCCTTAGAAGAAAATGAAGCCTTATTTTATGGCTTAAAAGGCGATATCTTCAGTAAGCGAAAAGAGGAAGGTAAAGCCTTAACCGCTTATAACCAAGCCATAGAACGCGATGGAGAATACTACCATTACTATCTGCAACGTGGCTTAATCATGAAGAAAATGCGCCAATTTGCCCCTGCTAAAGAAGACTTACGACGCAGCCAGTCACTTTTACCGACCACTGTTGCTGAAAATGCACTAAAACAGATGGGGTAAGGTGTTAGTGTCAGCTGCGAGGGCTGTAGTCACAGCAGATGTTTTTTTGGCTAGGCGGCAAGCTCTTGAGCAACAGGAGTGTACATTTAGTACATGACTGTTGCGAGATGAGCGCTGCCAACAAAGCCAAAAAATCATCTGCGAAGACTAAAGGAGCTTTTGCCGATAGGCTGGGGAACAAATGGCTTCTTTGCAACTTTGAGCTCTTGCGGTTTATACCCTGCATACAGCCACTCTAGCTTTTTCTTACTCCCTTCAGGATCTAAGTGTTTGGCAACGGGATCTTCTGGGGATAATACTCTTTGTGCCATTTCTTTTGCATTTAATTGCGGCTTACCAAAGAGCGCGCTAAACATATTAGGGACATGCGGGAAAGAAGAAACAACATCTTGCAGTCTCTGTCTGAAAGAAGGAGGAGGCAGCGCTTGATGCGAAGATTTTCGTGTCATATCCACCCCTTCTGCTAATAAACGCTTGCACATCTTTAAGCGCCACGAAGGCGTTTTTGCATTCGAATGGATAAGGCGATCTAATGGCGTTAAATCTGCGATAGGCTGGAGATCAGGTTTCACTATTTGCGTTAAGCGCTGTTGAAAATCGTTACAGCGTACAACCACCTGATCCGAATTTAAATGACTGATGTTATTTTTGAATTCAAGAAAAGTAGTTTCAATTTGTCGTGCTGTCGCGTTATATCGCTTTTCCCTAGCGGACGCTACAGGAAATTGCTCTGCCATAAAATCATAAAATTGCGTAAGCTCATTCGCTCTCGCTGTTAATTCAAGCAATTTTTGCCTGTAAGTTGTATTGAGATCGTCATAAAGTCCTTTAAGGGTCTCTAATAAACCTATCCCCAATCTCTCTGATTCAGGATTAGATTCAGAATCAGAATCCGATTTAGAATCAGGTTCTGGATTTAATCTATCTAACAAACCTTCATGTAATGATTGCAAAAAAGTCTGTTTAAACTCTTTCATGGTTTGAGCCAAAAATTTTCGTTTAAATGTATCGGGAAATCTTGCATCCACTTCTAACAAATCATACAAAGGAAATAAGATGTAGAATTTTAATTGTTGCATGAAATATTGACTATCATCTGATTTTTTAGAGTATTCCTCGAAAAGAGGAAAAAACAAATTAACCAAGAGTGGGGAAGTGTGTAAGAACCAATCATTGATACATGAAACGGTTTCTTCTTCAGAGAGTGAGCCATTTCTTTTTTCCAAATTCTCTTTTGAAAAGGGAAAAGAAGGTTGTAAAAATAATTCTGCCACTAAAAAATGTGCAAAGTAATCTCTATCCAGTAACGTAAGGGTCAGATCTTTATCTTGTCTGACAAATCTCAACAGCAATACAACACTGGCAATAGAAACCACCTTCTTTAGAGGATGCTTGGTCATCAATTCCTCAATTAAGCGCGCGAAAAAATCTCTTTTTTGTGATACTGTTTCACTGTCTAACTGATAAAAAAATTTCTTTAGTTCTTGCATTTCATACTTTCCGCGCTTTGTTCCCATATCCCCTCACTTATTTTTTTGTACCATTTGTGAAAGCGCATTTACCCAATTTGGGTGCGCATTTAAGCACGGGACCAGGGTTAACTTCTCACCACCTAACCTATGCCAAGATTCTTGAGCACGGATCCCAATCTCTTCCAAGGTTTCTAAACAATCTGCAACAAAAGAAGGACAAGCAATAACGATATTTCTGACATTATCTTGAATAAGCGTGGAAAATAATGTCTGAATATCTGGGCCAATCCACACCGTGCGTCCTAAACGAGATTGGAAAGCGACGCTATAATCACTTATGCCAAGTTGCAATTTTTCTGCGAGCAATCTTGAGGTCTGATAACATTGCGCACGATAACACCAGCGCGTGGTATCTTCAATTGCCTGACAAGGCACATTTTGCAAGCAAGCCGTATCACAGGCACTCCCTGTTTTTTTAATCTGCCTTTGCGGTAAACTGTGATAACTAAAAATTACTTTATCGGTTTTTTCTGTGAGAAAAGGGGCTATTAACGCTGCTTTTGCTTCTATATACCATGGTTCTTGATAAAAGGGCGGCAACAAGGTCAATGCCGGAATATTGCCTCTTTTGGCGACTTCCTCTAAAACCTGCTGCAGTGCAGAGCCGGTCGCCGCACTGGAGTATTGAGGGAAAAGCGGTAAAACCATTATGCTATCGCACTCTTTTTGGAGCAAGTTGTCTAGTGCTGACTGAATACTAGGAGAGCCATAGCGCATGCCAAAAGCCACGTGGTAGGAGGCAGGCAAGGCAAGTTGTAAGCTTTTGGCAAGATCGGATGTATGAAATAATAAAGGGGAGCCTTTTTCTTTATCCCAAATTGCCTGATAAGCCTTGGCTGATTGTTTAGGTCTAAAAGGCAAAATGCAGACATAAAGCAAGATTTTCCGCATCCAACTTGGCAAATCAATCACGCGGGGATCATCTAAAAAAACTTTCAAATAACGCTTCACCGCCCCAACATCTGCGCTGTCTGGCGTTCCCAAATTGAGAAGTAATACCCCTATTCTTTGCTTTATCACAATAATCCGCCTTGCTCTGATCTAAAGAGCAGTTTACCATTTTAGATTAAGAATTTTGAGATCTAAATTTAAGTCATACAACTTCATGTTAAAACCTGTTACCAAAACAATCATTTTGCTTTTACCCTTTGTCTTGCCTCTGGGGCTTGCTTTAGATATGTATATCCCGGCGGTGCCGAGTATGGCGCAATCTCTTGGTGCCTTGCCAACTGAAATTCAATTAACCTTGAGTATTTTTTTATATTGCTTTGGTTTGGGGCAACTTTTTTTTGGTCCTCTCTCCGATAGCATCGGTCGCAAACGAACGCTCCTTATCAGCGCGTTGGTCTTTACATTAGGGGGCATCTTGTGCTTTTTCGCCCATACGGTTAACAGCTTAATTGTGGGGAGAGTGTTGCAAGCCTTCGGCGCTTGTGGAACGCAAGTGGTCGCTTTTGCCATGATAAGAGATCAATACGAAGGTAAAAATGCGACGGTGGTGTTTAGCACTTTAAAAGCAGTCTCTGCCATTGCGCCCCTTGCAGCCCCTATACTGGGCGCCTTCTTGCAGATCCATTACGGCTGGCGAGCCACTTTTATTATTTTAAGTTTATATGGATTGCTTATTTTAGGGCTCTCTCTTGGTGGCATCAAAGAGACGCTGCAAAAATATGAACCTTTTCAAGTCAAAGCGATTTATCTTCCGGCCTTTAAAAACGCGCTAAGTCAAGGTCGCTTTCTCTACTATTGTGTTTGTGTGATGGCAGCCCAAGCAGCTATGTTTGGCTATTTCTCTTTATCGCCCCATTTTTTTATTGGCAAGCATAGCTTATCCGAAACCCAATTTGCCACACTCTTTGGGATCAATGCTTTTTTCTTTTTAATCACTGGCGCCATTATGGGAAAAAAAATATACAAGATTGGGATAAGAAAAAGCACTCTGATTGCAGCCATTCTTTTTGGAATAAGTGGGATCAGCATGGGAATAGGTCATTATATTTTTGATGGCTACCAAATTTTATTTTTACCCAATCTGATAGCCAGCAGTGGCGCAGCTATTATGCTAGGCGCTGCCACCTCTGGTGCTCTTTTGCCCTTTAAAACTCATATTGGCATAACCGCTGCACTACTGGGCTGTATCGAATTTATGGGTGGAGGCTTAATTGGCTCCATCAGTTTGATGGGTCACCCCCTTTCAGTACAAGCTTTAAGCCTGATCTTGATGTTTTTGGGCGGTAGCATCGTGTTGCTTAACTTCTTTTATCGACAGCAAATTGAAGTAGAGCATCTCTCTACTCTACCTAACCTCAACTTTAGCGATAATTAATCTTGCAACGTTTTACTCACAATCTCATAACTATCTTGAGAGAGTTTGCCACTGGCTTGAATTTTAAGTAAAGCTTCTTTCATTTTCTGCCCATGGGCACTATCCAATCGCTTCCAAGTAGTTAAACTCTCTAGCAATCTGGCTGCCACTTGCGGATTGAGCGGGTCAATTTCAATAATTTTGCTCGCGAGAAAATCATAACCTCGTCCCAAACTGTCATGGAAACGCTCGGCATTGGATGTGCCAAAGGTGTTAATTAAAGCGTAAACCTTATTAGGATTTTTAATATCGAAAGCTTTATGTGAAAGCAACGCTTGAATATTATCTAGCGCATGAGGCAATTCACTGACCGCTTGCAAGCCTAACCATTTATTGACTAACAATACTTCGTTTTGCCAAGTATGATAAAAATCGGCAAAGAGCTTTTCTCTGAGCGGATGATTAGCATGATTGATTGCGGATAATGCACCAATTAAATTCGTCATATTAGAAGATTCATTGTATTGCTTTTCTACCAAAGTGAAACTGCGCGGATCATTTGTTCGCACCAGATGCGCTAAACAAACATTTTTAAGCAGTCTAACTTCTTGCATCTCACCTGAAAAGCTCTCGTCATCCTCTTCCATACAGTGTTCATAAACTGCTAAAAGCGGCTCGATAAGAGACTCACAAAATTGTGTGACAAAAACATTGCGCGCTTTTAAAATTTTACCCACATCAATCACTTGCGCTTCTTCTGCAATAAATTGGAAAGAAGGCAAGATCAACAACTGCGCTAAAAGTGCGCGGTTAATCTTTTTATCGCGCAATAATTGTTTAAAAGCATCAAATAAACGGTAGTTATCGACAGCTTCTGATTTAATAGCCCAAAGATAAAGACGTTGTGCTGCATCCCAGCGATTATATTCATCTTGATCATGTTGCATCAATAAAATCAGATCTGCTTGCGTAAACGGATAACTCAGCTTAACAGGGGCTGAAAAATTCCTAAGCAAGGAAGGCACAGGACGACTTTTCACCACTTCAAAAGTGATTTTTTCTTGTGCTTGACTCAATAGCAAGCAAGCACCCTCTGGTGTTTGCTGAATAATCGCCTGCGTTTTAATCGGCATTTCTTTCCCTGCTTCATCATATAAAGCAAATTTAATGGGAATCAAAAAAGGCGCTTTCTGGTCTTGACCAGGCGTAGGAGGACAACTTTGTTTAATATTCAGCGTAAAAGTCTCATCAGTTGGAGAATATTCTGCTTCAACAAGCACTTGAGGGGTGCCCGCTTGACTGTACCAAAGGTGAAATTGATCTAAATTCGCGTGGTTAGCGTCTTGCATGGCGGCGACAAAATTCTCAATAGTCACCGCTTGCCCATCATGGCGCTTAAAATATAAATCCATCCCTTTACGAAAGCCCGTACTCCCCAAAAAGGTATGCAACATGCGGATAACTTCCGCGCCCTTATAATAAACCGTGGCAGTATAGAAATTATTGATTTCAATATAGGACTCTGGACGTACGGGATGCGCCATGGGACCTGCATCTTCAGCAAATTGTCTGGTTTTGATCATTCTCACATCATTTATACGCTTCACAATTGCCGAGCCCATTTCACTTGAAAATTGCTGCTCACGGAAAACAGTCAAACCTTCTTTCAAGCTCAATTGAAACCAATCACGACAGGTGACCCGATTGCCAGTCCAATTATGAAAGTACTCATGCCCAATGACGGATTCTACATTTTGAAAATCAACATCTGTGGCCGTTTTTTCATTGGCTAAAATATATTTGGAATTAAATATATTTAACCCTTTGTTTTCCATGGCTCCCATATTAAAATCATTGACAGCCACAATCATATAAACGTCTAAATCATATTCTCGCGCATATACTTTTTCATCCCATTGCATCGAACGCTTTAAAGCGCCGATAGCATAGTCACATTTATCTATATTTTGAGGTTCAACATAAATCTCAAGAGCCACCTTTCTGCCTGATGATGTTGTAAATGTGTCTTTTATTGCTTGTAAATTTCCAGCAACCAAAGCAAAGAGATAACTCGGTTTTTTAAAAGGATCCAGCCATTTTACAAAGTGGCGCCCTTTTTCTAAATCACCTGTTTCACCTTTATTACCATTGGACAATAAAATAGGATAAAGCGCTTTATCTGCAACAATCGTGGTCGTAAAACAAGACAACACATCTGGCCTATCTGGATAATAGGTAATATGTCTAAAGCCTTGTGCTTCGCATTGTGTGCAATACAATTTTTCTGAACGATAAAGCCCACTTAAAGCCGTATTTTTATCCGGGTAAATTTCTGTGACAATCGTTAACTGACATTTTTCTGGCAAATCAAAAAGAGTAAGCTCCGTCTCAGTGATTTGATACTGTTTAGCGGTTAATTCTTTATTGTCTAAATGCAAAGATAATAATTTTAAACCTTCGCCATATAAAACCAATACACCCAGCACCTTCGTAGCATTATTGCGAGCAATAGACATTTGATTTCTGACAATGGTTTTCTCTTCAAATAATTCAAAATGTAGATCTACCGTTTCTATATCAAAAGGGTAAGGACTATAGTCTTTGAGAAAAGTAGGAGTTGTTTTATTGCTGCCAGTATTCATCTTTTTTCCTTAGCGCCTGCATTTTGACTAGTTTAACTGTTCATATCTATTGGATCCAGCAAGGGTTCATTTTTCTAAAATGGTCTTATACTAATATAAGGAAGAATACTAAATTGATATGGATCAATTTTCCCTGATTACTTTTTCAGCGCCAAAACTAGGTGAGGAAGCAATGGAAGTTCTAAAAGGCTTTAAAGAAAGATATGACGACCATTTCAAGCAAGAGGAATACTCTTTGCAGGAATATTTAGAGATCTGCAAACGTGATCCTATGGCCTATGCCAATGCAGCCGAACGGCTTTTGGCTGCCATCGGCGAGCCCAATTTAGTCGATACTGGTAAAGATCGCAGATTGAGCCGCATATTCTCGAACAAAGTAATCAAGTTATACGACTCGTTTGATACTTTCTATGGTATGGAAGAACCCATTGAACAGATCGTTTCCTTTTTAAAACATGCCGCTCAAGGTCTAGAGGAAAAAAAACAAATACTGTATTTATTGGGGCCTGTTGGTGGTGGTAAATCTTCTTTAGCAGAAAGATTAAAGTATTTAATGGAAAAAGTTCCCTTTTATGCGATTAAAGGCTCTCCTGTTTTTGAATCCCCTTTAGGCTTATTTCATCCAGAAGAAGACGGCCAAATCCTAGAAGAGGAATATGGCATTCCAAGACGATACATAGAAATTATTATGTCGCCTTGGGCCGTCAAGCGTTTACATGAATTTAATGGCGATATCAATCAATTCCGAGTGGTTAAAAGTATGGCCCTCGCGATTAAGACAAATTGCCATTGCCAAGACTGAACCTGGCGATGAAAACAATCAAGATATTTCTTCACTCGTTGGCAAAGTCGATATTCGAAAGCTGGAAAAATTTGCGCAAGATGATGCCGATGCTTACAGTTATTCTGGCGGTCTTTGTAAGGCCAATCGTGGGTTATTAGAGTTTGTTGAAATGTTTAAAGCCCCGATTAAAGTGCTTCATCCCTTGCTGACAGCAACCCAAGAAGGTAATTATAATGCGACAGAAGGCTCCGCCTCTATCCCTTTTGATGGCATTATTTTAGCGCATTCGAATGAAAGTGAATGGCAATCTTTTAAAAACAATAAACACAATGAAGCTTTATTAGATCGAGTCTATATCATTAAAGTTCCCTATTGCTTACGGGTAACAGAAGAAGTTCAAATCTATAAAAAATTATTGACTAAACAGCTCATTAAAGGATGCCCTTTGCGCGCCTAATACGCTAAAAATGCTAGCGCAATTTTCGGTGTTGTCCCGAATAAAAGAGCCTGAAAATTCAAGCATTTTCTCTAAAATGCGGGTGTATGATGGTGAAAATTTAAAAGATACCGATCCTAAAGCCAAATCGTATCAAGAATATCGTGATTTTGCTGGCATTGATGAAGGGATGACGGGTCTTTCTACACGTTTTGCTTTCAAAGTGTTATCTAAAGTATTTAACTTTGATTCAACAGAAATTGCAGCCAACCCTGTGCATTTATTGTATGTACTAGAACAACAAATAGAGCAAGAACAATTTCCACATGAAACACAAGATAGATATTTGTCTTATATTAAAGGCTATTTAACTCCCCGCTACATTGAATTTATTGGAAAAGAAATCCAAACGGCTTATCTTGAATCTTACTCTGAATACGGGCAAAATATTTTTGATCGTTATGTCACTTATGCTGATTTTTGGATCCAAGATCAAGAATACCGTGATCCTGATACGGGAGAGTCATTAGATAGACGTGCTTTAAATGAAGAATTGGAAAAAATTGAAAAACCAGCAGGAATCAGCAATCCTAAAGATTTTCGTAACGAGATTGTTAATTTTGTCTTACGCGCAAGAGCGCAACAATCATGACAGAAATCCGAGCTGGACAAGTTATGAAAAATTGAGAATTGTCATTGAAAAGAAAATGTTCTCTAACACAGAAGACTTGCTCCCTGTTATTTCGTTTAATACTAAAGCCTCATCGGATGAGAAAAAGAAACATCAAGAATTTGTTTCTCGCATGGTAGAAAAAGGATATACCCCTAAACAGGTTCGATTGTTATGTGAGTGGTATTTACGTGTGCGCAAGTCATCATAAGTTGAATCATGTCACGCATTATTGACAAACGCCCAAACGGTCGACATAAAAGCGCTATCAACAGACAACGCTTTATGCATCGATTTAAAAAGCAAATTCAAGAAGTGGTCAGACGAGCCATCAGTGGACGCTCTATTAGAGAAGTTGAAAATAGTGGCGAAAAAATTACCATTCCAGCTAAAGATATCGCAGAGCCGAATTTTAGTTATGGCGAAGGGGGAATAAGGGATTTTGTTTTACCTGGCAATAAAGATTTTATCTCTGGCGATTTGATTCTTCGTCCAAGAAGAGGTGCCAATGATAAAGGCGGATCACAAGCCAGCAATTCTGCAGAAACCTCTGAAGATGATTTTGTTTTTGAAATTTCCAAAAAAGAATTTTTAGAAATATTTTTTGAAGATTTAGCGTTGCCACGTCTGATTAAAACCCAACTGACGCAAGTCCCCACTTATAAAATGCTACGCGCTGGTTTAACCAAACAAGGGACACCCGCCAATATTAATATCATTCATTCTTTACAAAATGCTTTAGCGCGAAGAATTTCGCTCAGAGCACAAAAGAAAAATAAAATTGCAGAGCTAGAAGAAGAATGGCGTGTTCTGAAAAATGAATTTACTGACTCACCTCGATTAAAAGAAATTTTAAACGAAATAAAAGAGATCGAGCAAAGCATGGCGGAGATTCCTTTTATTGATCCCTTTGATTTAAAATATAACTATCGCGTAAAACAGCTTACCCCCTCTTCCTCTGCCGTCATGTTTTGCATTATGGACGTTTCTGGCTCAATGGATGAAACTAAAAAAGATATTTCTAAACGCTTCTTCATCTTACTCTATTTGTTTTTATCCAGAAATTACGAGAACGTTGATATTGTTTTTATCAGACACCATACTTCAGCAAAAGAAGTAACAGAGCAAGATTTTTTTTATTCTAGAGAAACCGGTGGCACAGTGGTTTCTAGCGCTTTAGAGTTAATGAAAGAAATTATTGAGACAAGATACCCCATTTCAGATTGGAATATTTACGCAGCGCAAGCTTCTGATGGCGACAATTGGAATAATGATTCTCCGCGCTGTCATGATATTTTAGTTGAACATATTATGCCTTATGTCCAATATTTTGCTTATGTTGAGATAATGCCAAGACACCATCAAAGTCTGTGGGAAGCATATTTATCGATTAAAGATAAATTTCCCCAATTTGCTATGCAGCACATTGAAAGCGTCAAAGACATTTATCCTGTCTTTAAAAAACTATTTAAACGGCAAGTCGATAACGCATTGCCAAGATAAGGACTCATCATGGCAGTTAGGAAAAAAGTGATTTCAAATTCGTCCGAATGGACAAATGAGCTATTGCAAAAATATGATAAGGAAATCGCCAGACTGGCTAAACAATTTCGCTTAGATACTTACCCTAACCAAATTGAAATTATTAATGCCGAGCAAATGATGGATGCTTACTCTTCTGTTGGCATGCCATTAGGGTACAATCATTGGTCTTTTGGTAAACAATTTTTAACGGTTGAAAAACAATATAAGCGTGGATTGATGGGATTGGCTTATGAGCTGGTTATCAACTCCAATCCTTGTATTACTTATTTATTAGAAGAGAATACTCTGGTAATGCAAGCGATTGTGATTGCGCACGCCTGTTATGGCCATAATTCCTTTTTTAAGAATAACTACCTATTTAAAACGTGGACAAGCCCAGACTCTATTATCGATTATCTTGTTTTTGCCAAAAATTATGTTTTAGAATGTGAAGAACGCTATGGTGTTGAGGCAGTGGAAGAAGTTTTAGATGCTTGCCATGCTTTGATGCATCATGGGGTAGACAGATACAAGCGTCCAGGTAAAATCTCACTCAAAGAAGAAAAATTACGCCAATCTAAACGTGCAGAATATTTACAATCAACCGTTAATGAGCTTTGGCGCACTGTTTCTTCACCTTTAGCCAAAGTAGATAAAGGTGAAGAACAAAGATTCCCAAGTGAACCGCAAGAAAATCTGTTATATTTCATAGAAAAACATGCTCCCCTTCTTGAACCGTGGCAGCGCGAAATTGTGAGGATTGTGCGCAAAATGGCTCAGTATTTTTACCCGCAACAACAAACAAAAGTCATGAATGAGGGCTGGGCGACATTCTGGCATTACACCATCATCAATGAACTTTTCCAGGAAAAATTAGTCAACAACAATTTCATGATGGCATTTTTGCACACACATACCAACGTTATCTACCAGCCTCCTTTTGATAGCCCCTACTTCACGGGAATTAACCCTTATACCTTAGGCTTTAGTATTTTTAGTGATTTAAAACGAATTTGCCAAAATCCAACAGAAGAAGATGAAAAATGGTTCCCCGATATTGCAGGAAGTGATTGGTTAGATACGCTTGATTTTGCGATGAAAAACTTTAAAGATGAGAGTTTTATTGCACAATTTTTATCACCAAAAGTCATCCGTGATTTTAAATTATTCAAGATATTGGATGATGATCAAAGAAATGAACTACAAGTGATGGCTATACACAACGAAGAGGGCTATAAGGCGATTAGAGAATCTTTGAGTGACTATTACAACGTCACCAATTTGGTGCCAGATATTCAAATTTATGAAGTTAATAAAAGAGGCGATCGGTCCCTCACGTTACATTATCACCAACGCCACAATCGCCCCTTACATAAGAGTACAGATAAAGTTATCAAGTACTTATATCAACTCTGGGGTTTTCCGGTAAAGCTTGTGATCCTGAATGAAAATGATCCAAACCAGGAACCCGAAGTATTGCAATATCCCGTATCTGAAGAGAAGAAAAAAGCCGTTTAGCTCACTTATTTTTACCGAATAGTCACCTACTCATTGATTTTTAGGCTAGGTGGCAAATACAATTCATCTTTATCTGCCACGATAGGGATCCCATGCTTGACTTAATTAATGAGTTTAAAAATGCTTTGTCTTTGTACCTCTTAATCCCGCTCGTTGGTACCATAGGTCTTCTACTCTCCTTTCGCTTTGGTTTTATCCAGTGCTCGCACGTATTTACGGCCTGGAAGCTTTTTATTACCGATAGAGATCATACCGGTAAAAGAGCTAGCTCTTTTAGCGCAGTCTCAGCTGCCTTAGGAGGCAACTTAGGCACCGGTAATATCTCAGGGATAGCTGTCGCTCTTACGATGGGAGGACCTGGCGCCCTCTTTTGGATGTGGATAATGGCAACCTTAGGTGCAGTACTAAAATTTGTAAATTGTGCCCTGGGCGTCCTCTACCGTCAAAAAAATGACAAAGGTGAGAATGTGGGTGGCCCCATGTACTACCTCAGCAAAGGGCTTAATCTCAAACGGACCTCAAAATTTTATTGTTTACTTATTGTGTGCGGCGCGCTCACTGTCGGCAATCTCGTGCAAATGAACTCGTTAGCCATCCCTCTGATTTCAGCGGGTGTTCCTCCTTACTTATGTGGCGCTGTCATGAGCGTCTTGGTCGCGGCAGTAATTTTAGGTGGTTTACATCGCTTTTCTGCTGTTGTTTCCTGGGTTATTCCCTTTAAGGCAATAACCTATATTAGTCTGTGCTTGGTTATTATCTTACTCAATATTGAAAAATTACTCCCCGCCCTCAAATTGGTATTTCAATGTGCCTTTCATCCTTCTTCTGTAGCGGGTGGCGTTATTGGATTTACGATCTTAGAAGCGGTTAAAGTCGGCTTTGATAGAGGTTTATTTGCCACAGACGTCGGAATTGGTATGGATTCGATTGTTCACTCTTCGGTCGAAAGTAAAGATTCGTTGAAAAAAACAGCGCTTGCACAAGCTTTAATCAGCACGTTGTCCCCCTTGATTGTTATGTTAGTTTGTACCTTAACCGGACTTGTTTTATTAATGACTGGCGCCTGGAATATGGAAGGTCTAGAAAGCACGGATCTCTGTGTTGAAGCTTTTAAACGCGGTTTAAACGCTTCTTGGGCTGGCTATATTGTGATTATTACTCTTTTCTTTTTTGCTTATACGACCATTTTGACTTGGTCCTTTTGTGCAGATAAAGCAATAGAGTATTTATTTTCCACCAAGATGATTCGGCCTTTCCAAATTTTCTTTGTTTTATTTATACCACTTGGTGCTTTCTTTCACGTCAATCTAGTTTGGACAGTGGCAGATATTTTTATGAATTTACTACTGATTATCAATCTGATTGCGCTTGCTGGACTGTACAAAGAAGTCGCGGGACTATTTGAGAGCAGAAAGCACCAGCTTAAATTGCTGGTGCAAACTTAAGATTATAGTTTAGCGGGAGGAGGAGGGGCAGCTGCTGGACTGAGAGGTCTTTCTCTTTCTAATGTTTGAAGCAACGTCGTTTTGCATGCTGGCCACTCCCTTATAAAGTGCGCAAGATTTTGATTGACGACGACTTCATCTAGTCTAAAGGGTATTCTGGTATTAGGGCAGGTCAGAGGTCGTGCCATGCCACTTATGGTTTCTTGACTATAAGAATGGCCTGATGGAATAACGCGAGGATCTTTCATCTGATCTAATAATACAGGATCTTCGAGCCGTCTCTCATCTAACTCAGTAATTTTCAATTTATCCAGACTGCCTATACTATCTGCAATTCTTTTTAACAAAAAATTGGGATAAAACTCTGTCTGTGAGACCCCAAGCGATTCTAAGGCTGACTGCTCATAAGACTGACCTTTGCGTAAGCCAATAGTAGAACCATCAGGCGTGTTCACATTTTTATCCACATTCATCACGACAGGACGCTTAAATGGTTTTTGCGTAATTTCACAGGTGAGAGCTTGTGTGACACCCGGCGATAACTTTACTTTAGCAGACCCTAGCCCCCCCCCTATTTTAGCATAAGTACTATACAATTCAGACGTGGTTTGCTCATTTTTTAAAGGGTTAATTCTATTTTCAATACTTAAACCAAGCTTCTCTGAGATATACTTCTCAAGTGACGCTTTATGTTGACTTGCATTTTCTGGCGTAACATTTTCTTTATCTTCTAGGGCTTTCATTAAAGCTCTGCGTTCTTCCTGATGTTCTGGCTTATTACTGCTATAAGCATTCGCATTAACCCATCCATTCTTGGTTAATGCCATACGGAAACTTTGCATGTTCCATTCATTTTTTGCAGCATTCCATTGCACAACATCTACGGTTAGCATGCCCGGCACATTGCTTTCTCGAATATGCCACAATTTTTGGCCATTATTTTTGATGCCACGAAATCTTGCTGATTCATCATCTCGGCGATTAATATGATCTTCACAGTTATTTATGAGTTTTTGATAGCCCAAACCAGGATCCATTTTTGTATAAATGTAAATATCATTTGAGTTATCTGCACTCTTTTGTTCACGTAACATTTTGTGATCCTCCTATCCTGCCCTCAACGCAATCAAGTGAAAAACAAATACATTAATTTATGTTATACCAAATAGTGATTCATTAAATATCTTTTTAGCAATTAAAGTGCAAGACATTGAAAAAAGGATATTTTATATCTTACTTATGATGTGATTATACAACATAAAAACGTTGAGAAAGGGTAACGAATTAACAGTGAACGAGGTTTAACTCTCAAAAATGATTTCATAACTACTATGGCGACGAATATTCAAAACACCTGTATCTAGCAGTAAATATTGCCCTTTTATCCCCTGCAACACACCTGTTATTTGGGGTTGTTTATCAAAGGAAGAGAGATCATTTTGCTAGGATATTGCAAAATGGGATAATGGAAGTCACACACTTCTGGTGTAATTTCTTGCACGGCGTGCTCACCAAATTCTGCTTTGATACTCTCAATCTCAGTTGTTATTTTACTGAGAATTTCTGCTCGCAAATCACTTAAATCTATTGCTTGGGGCACACCTTTTAGCATTTTACGCCAATCTGTTTTATCTGGAATATGTTTGGCAATGGCCACTTCAACTAGACCCGATATTCGCCGTGTGGCAACACTAAACAAACCAACCGCTTGTGCAGCGCCTTGATCTATCCAACGCGTTGGCACTTGGGTAAATCGTGTGATCCCAACTTTTATCCCAGAAGAATTGGCAAGATAAACCCAATGGGGAATCATACAATGTTGCTCTCCCCACGCCGGCTCCCGGCAAGTCCCTAAATGAAAGTGACAACGCTCAGGCCGCACTATACATAAATCACAACTAGCCAATTTTTGCATACAAGGAAAGCAGTAGCCGTCTTGATAGCTTTTTTTAATTTCTCGTTGACAAGCACTGCATCGAATTTTTTGAGTAAAAATGAGTGTGATTTTTTGCCCAAGATAAGGATTGAGCGCTATTCTTTCATCCCCTATCGGCAAAGTATAAGTCACGGGATTGGTGGGGTGGACCACCATTTTGGCTATTCTTCCCTGTATTTTCATTTTTCAGCACTACACTTTTCTAGTCTGTCCCTAATCGCAACCCACTCTATCTTATTCTCTGGCATTTCTATTGCAATAGCTTGCTTTGATGAATTATCAGCCATGCGTAACACATTATAAAGTTGTTTCGCATATAAATCGGGAGTGCTTGCCATTTGAAAGCCAAAATTCCCCTGAAAACACGCTGAAATGTATAACAAAGAAAGTGAATTAGGATAGCGCTTGGCCAATTTCTCAAAACCACTTTTGTCTTCAAACAAAAAAGTAGGTTTACTTGGCGCATAATGGGATTTTAATGCCCCCGGCACACGTATTTCTTTTTCTGATTTTGCATAAACTTTACCGCGAGAACCCAGTGCTGCTTGAATAGCGGCTATTGAGATAATGCCGGGACGCAAAATCGTGCAATACTCAGGATCTGTTGCATCAATAATGGTGGATTCAATCCCGACCTGACAGGCTTCCCCTGCTAAAATCTTAATCTTAGTGCCAAACTCTTCAATAACATGTTCCACTTGAGTCGGACTAATTTTACCAAATCTATTCGCAGAAGGGGCCGCTAAGGGATGCCCCACTTGGCGAATAAGCGATAAAGTTAAAGGATGATTTGGCATGCGAATCGCAACGGTTTCTTGTCCACCCGTTACCAACTCACTTACCAAAGGTGATTTTTTTAACACCAGGCTTAGGGGGCCTGGCCAAAACGCCTCTGCTAAGATTTCAACATAATCTGGCATATCAAGCGCATAGAGGGATAACTCTTCAAAACAACCGATGTGGATAATAAGCGGATGATTAGTCGGACGCCCTTTCAATTCAAATATTGTTCTGACTGCTTTTTCTTGTGTGATGTCCGCTGCTAAGCCATAAACCGTTTCAGTAGGGATAGCCACCACTTCGCCAGATTGAAGGGCGCTAACAGCAAGTTGGAGCTCATGGGGTTTAATAATCATCGTTATTCAGATTTAAGTTGACCGCAGGCTATGCTACCCACTTATAGAGACAATATCAATAAATTATTTAGCTGGTTGGCTTTTTAGTAACTAACTAATTCATCTTATATACTCAAAGCACTTTGGTTTTAGGCTAGGCGCTGAGCCTCGAGCAACCGGAGTTTACATAATAGTAAATGAGGATTGCGAGAAGGCGAAAGCAACGACGCCTAAAGGCAAAGTGGAAAGAGTATATACTAAGAAAACTTGCATCTACATCTAACAACCACGGGCTAAAAATTATGCCACTGATGGCAAAGTCTAAAATCTGCAGCACTATCGCACTGTACACAGCCCTGTTGGGATGCACGGTGGGGCCTAATTTTAAGTCACCTCCTGCGCCCACAACTGACAGCTATACAGAATCGCCACAACCTGAAAAAACCGTCAGTGCCCCCACCAAGGGGGGGAAAACCCAGCATTTGAATCAAGGGCAAGATATCCCTCAGCAATGGTGGACTTTGTTTCATTCTGAACCACTCAATTGTTTAATTGTCAGAGGCATTAGCAATAATCCTGATCTCAAATCTGCCCAAGCAGCGCTTAGAAATGCACAAGAGACTTTTCGCGCACAAGTAGGCGCATATCTCTATCCAGCTGTCGATTTACAAGCATTTGGGGAAAGGCAAAAATTTTCAGCGGCGTCTTTCGGCGAGCCTAATGTACCCTCTTCCATTTTTAATCTGATTAATACACAAGTCAATGTTTCATATACGCTAGACGTTTTTGGTAGAAATCGTCGAGAACTTGAAGCTTTATGTGCTCAAGTAAATTATCAAAGATATGAAGTGGAAGCGACATATCTTTCACTGACCTCCAATATTGCGACAACTGCTATCACCGAAGCCTCTCTTGAAGCACAAAAAAAAGCAACCATCGAGATAGTTAATTTAGAGCAAAACCTGCTTGGCATTGTGCAAAAGCAATTGAAGTTGGGTGCTGTCTCACGTTCGGAAGTCCTCGCTCAAGAAACGCAATTAGCTCAAGCGCGCGCAAGTCTGCCCCCAATTGAAAAAAATTTAGCGCAAACACGACATGCTTTAGCGATTCTGGTGGGTTCTTTACCGAGTGAGAGCTATCTACCCACTTTTTCATTAGATGCTTTACAGTTACCAACTGAGCTACCTATCAGTTTACCTTCCAAACTGGTACAACAACGGCCTGACGTACGTGCTTCTGAAGCATTATTACATCAAGCCAGTGCGAATGTTGGCGTTGCAACAGCAAACCTTTTTCCACAATTTACGATTACAGGCTCTTATGGTTGGGAAGCTGAAAGCCTAGGTGTTTTATTTAATCCAAAAAATAATATATGGAATATTATAGGCCAAGTAACCCAACCGATATTTCACGGTGGAGAGCTTTTAGCCCAAAAGCGTGCGGCTATTGCCGCTTTCGATCAAGCTAATGCGCAATATCGCAAAAGTGTGCTCCAAGCATTTAAAGAAGTAGCAGACGCTTTACGTGCCATTGAACTAGATGCCAAAGAGTTGAAAGCACAAGTCGAAGCAGAAAAAACCGCAAAAGAGTCGCTCTATCTTGTCAAAAAACAATATCAAATGGGTGCAGCGAATTATCTTGCCTTATTAAATGCAGAACAACAATATCAAGAAACATTAATCCTTCGCGTCCAAGCGCAAGCCTCTCGCTACACTGATACAGCTGCTTTATTTCAAGCACTAGGTGGCGGATGGTGGGATCAAACTTTACTGAGGGAGCGTTGCAATGGCTAGACGTATGACAATCATGCTACTTTGCATTGGCCTTCTATTTGGGCTTATTTTCAGCTATCAGTTTTTCAAATCTTACATGATAAAAAAAGCGATGACGGCGCACTCACCCGTTGTCACTGTTTCTGCAATGAAGGCGACATCACAACCGTGGCAAAATAAAATTAGAGCCGCAGGGAGCCTACGCGCTGTCTGTGGTGTTGACGTCACAACCGAACTGGCAGGACTTGTCCGTACTATTTATTTCACCCCCGGGGCAAATGTTAAAAAGGGGGCACCCTTAGTAAAACTCAATGATGATGCAGAAGTCGCACAATTGGCTTCACTGGAAGCCTCTGCCGAACTTGCCAAAATCACTTATGATAGAGATAAAGCGCAGTTTAGTGTACAAGCTGTGAGTAAACAAATCGTAGATAATGATGCCAGCAATCTTAAAAACTTATTGGCACAAGTGGCCGAGCAAAAAGCAACCATTGCAAAAAAGAATATTGTTGCACCCTTCGGGGGGCGACTTGGTATCAGGAATGTTAATCCTGGTCAATATGTGAATGTGGGTGATAACATTGTCACACTGCAAACACTTGATCCTATTTATGTCGATTTTTACTTACCACAACAAGATCTGGTCAACATTCAGGTAGGTCAAGTGATAACAGCAACTTGTGACACCTACCCTGGGAAAAGCTTTACAGGAAAGATTACTACCATTAATCCTATTGTTGATGCTGCGACCAGAAACGTGCAAGTTGAAGCAACTATGTCAAATACCAAGCAACTATTGTTACCAGGTATGTTTGCAACCGTTGAAATTACTACTGGCACACCACAAAATTATTTAACCTTACCCCAAACAGCAATTAGTTATAATCCGTATGGAAATATTGCTTATATCGTCAAAGAACAAGGGAAAGATAAACAAGGCAAACCCATTTTAGCTGTTGATCAGACTTTTGTAACTGTCGGCAATACACGCGGCGATCAGGTCGCCATCTTAAAAGGCTTGCAGGAAAATGATATGGTTGTTGTAGCAGGTCAACTTAAGCTAAAAAATCACAGTTTGGTGAAAATTAATAACAAGGTTTTACCTAAAGATAATCCAGCGCCTAAGCTTATTGACGAGTAAATGTACTCGAACCAGTTTGATTTTAGGCTAGGCGCTGAGTCCTCGAGCAACCGGAGTTTACATAATAGTAAATGAGGATTGCGAGTGGGCGAAAGCTTTAAGCCTAAAGGCAAAATGGAAAGAGTATCCCATGCATATTACAGATATATATATTCGAAAACCCGTCTTGGCGACAGTAATCAGCTTAATGATTCTGGTACTTGGTATTCGTTCAATTGGTTCGCTTCCCATTTTACAATATCCTCATACTGAAAATGCCGTTATCACTGTGAGCACCGTTTATACAGGGGCTGATCCTGCGCTAGTCGCAGGCTTTATTTCAACTCCCCTTGAAAATTCTATTGCTCAAGCCAATGGTATTGACTATCTCACTTCCGCTAGTACCTTAGGATTAAGTACAATTACTGCTTATTTGCGACTCAATTATGATGCTGATAAAGCTTTAACTGAAATTAGCACGAAAGTGAATGCCGTTATCAATCAATTACCGCAAGAAGCGCAGCAACCTACAATGGCCATTACCATTGGGCAAACCATTGACGCCATGTATATTGGCTTTAATAGCACTGTCTTACCAACGAATAATATTACGGATTATCTCGTTCGAGTTGTACAGCCCAAATTACAGACTATAGATGGTGTACAACTTGCTGAAATTTTAGGCTCGCGAATATTTGCACTACGCGCTTGGTTAGATCCCATTAAAATGGCAGCGTACAATGTAAATAGTACAGATGTATTTAATGCCCTTGCCGCTAATGATTTTATTTCTGCCGCTGGCCGTACTGATGGACAAATGGTAGTCGTCAATCTCATTGCAGAAACAGGACTGCATTCAATCGAAGAATTTAGCAATCTTATCCTCAAATCACAAAACGGCGCCATTGTTCGTTTAAAAGATGTCGCCAAAGTGACGCTCGGCGCACAAAATTATGATTCGGCAGTCAGTTTTGATGGCGACAAAGCTGTCTATATCGGTATTAAATTAGCGCCTTCAGCAAATTTGCTTTCCGTACTCAATAACATTAAAAAAGAGTTTCCAGCTATTCAAGCGCAATTGCCTGAAGGCATGCATGGGAAAATCGTTTATGACTCCTCCCTTTTCGTTGACAGCTCTATTCGAGAAGTTATTCATTCTTTAGTTGAAGCTCTCTTGATAGTGACAGCGGTCATTTTCTTATTTTTAGGTTCAGTCAGATCAGTCATTATCCCCGTAATAGCTATCCCTCTTTCCTTAATTGGCGCCTTCTTTATCATGCTGGTGCTGGGTTATTCTATTAATCTTTTAACTTTATTAGCCCTGGTATTAGCAATTGGTCTTGTGGTAGATGACGCCATTATTGTGGTGGAAAACGTCTACCGTCATATGGAAGAAGGGGCCTCTCGTTTAGATGCGGCTATACTTGGCGCGCGAGAACTTGCTAATCCGATTATTGCTATTTCAGTCGTCCTCATTGCAGTCTATGTACCCATCGGATTTATGGGAGGACTAACTGGCGCATTATTCACAGAGTTTGCCTTCACGCTAGCCGGCTCTGTCGGTATTTCTGCTATTGTTGCGCTAACTCTCTCCCCCATGATGTGTTCGAGATTTTTAAAACTTCCCAACAATAACAATGGAGGAGGATTCGTTCATTATATCGATAGGAAGTT
The DNA here is from genome assembly GCA_963803015.1 of uncultured Gammaproteobacteria bacterium. GTDB lineage: Bacteria > Pseudomonadota > Gammaproteobacteria > Berkiellales > Berkiellaceae > Berkiella. The sequence goes on from CAWDKV010000004.1 coordinate 66,290, forward strand.
TGAATGGTTACGCATTCATTATGAAAGTTCTCTTAAAGGATCTCTCAACTACCTTCCTGTAACAGGGGTATTTGCTGCCATCATTTTATTCAGTAATTATTTTTTGTATATCAGTTCTAAATCTGAATTAGCACCTGTTGAAGATCAAGGCATTATCATCACGCAATTGACAGGCGCTGCAAACGCCAGCATAGAGCAGACCCAACTCTATTCGCATCAAATCTTTGATATTTTCCAAAAATACAAAGAAACAGACCACGTCTTTCAAATCGATGGTGTCAATGGTTTTAACACCGCCATAGCAGGAATGGTTCTAACACCATGGGATCAACGCACCAGAACGACAGATCAAATACAGCCCCTACTCCAAAATCAACTTAATGACATCACGGGTGGGCTTATTGCCGTCTTCCAATTACCGCCTTTACCCGGCAGCAGTGGATTGCCAGTACAATTTGTGCTTCAAACCACAGGTTCCTTCGAGGAACTGAACGAGGTGAGTCAGACTTTGCTTGATAAAGCGCGATCTAGTGGTATGTTCCTTTTTATTGACACTGATCTCAAAATTGACAAGCCACAAACTTCTATCGTATTGGATAGAGACAAAGCCTCTGAATTAGGGCTAACTATGCGAGACATTGGTAACTCTCTCACCTCAAATTTAAGTCAAAATTATGTAAACTATTTCAGTATGGCTGGACGCTCATATCAAGTTATTCCTCAAGTCATGCGAACTGAACGGTTAAATTCCGATCAGATATTAGATTATTATATTACCACACCCGCTGGCACCTCTGTGCCACTATCAACTGTTGCCAGCATAAAAACAACTGTGGTGCCTGAATCAATCAATCACTTTCAACAACTGAATTCTGCAACCATTTCAGCTGTGCTCTTTCCAGGTATAACAATGAGTCAGGCTTTAAATTATCTCACGCAAACTGCAAAGGAAATCATCCCCCAAGGTTATACACTTGATTCAGCTGGACCAACCCGACAATATATGCAAGAAGGTAGTGCGCTTGTTTTAACTTTTTTCTTCGCACTTGTCATTATTTTCCTGACGCTGGCAGCACTTTTTGAAAGCTTTCGTGATCCGCTTATTGTGCTTATCACTGTCCCGATGTCAATTTGTGGCGCCATGATTTTTGTCAGTCTTGGCGTGGGGGGTGCGACGTTAAATATTTATACAGAAGTCGGTTTAATTACCTTGATTGGGCTTATTAGTAAACATGGCATTTTAATCGTGCAGTTTGCCAATGATTTGCAATTGGAAGGGAAGTCTAAACTTGAAGCCATTCAAATGGCGGCTGGCATTCGTTTACGCCCTATTTTAATGACCACAGCAGCGATGGTATTAGGCGTTATCCCTTTAATTACCGCGTCAGGCGCTGGCGCGGTTAGTCGATATAATATTGGACTAGTGATTGCCTCTGGCCTTGCCATTGGCACTCTCTTTACTTTATTTGTCGTCCCAGCTATGTATTTGCTTCTGGCAGATACTTTAACGAAAGAAGTTGAAGGCAAATCGCAAGAGCCCGAACATTTTCCTTCACCCGTCAATTTAACTTAACAGGAGCACACACTATGAAAATTGTTATTGTAGGGGGTTCAGGAACGATAGGTAAAGCGGTTGCCAAAGAAATAGGACAACGTCACCGAATCATCGTGGTCGCGCATCGTCATGGTGATATCCATGTTGATATTACTGATCCCAAATCCATTGACCAAATGTATAAATCTTTAGGCGAATTTGATGCCTTGGTTGCCACGACAGGAAAAGTTCAATTTGCAGAATTAGCGGCTATGACAACCGCGGATTATCTTTTTGGGCTCAATGACAAACTGATGGGACAAGTTAATCTAGTGTTAATTGGCCAAAAATATATTAAAGACAAGGGTTCTTTCACTTTAACAAGCGGCATATTAAGTCATGATCCAGTCAAATATGGTTCAAGTGCATCCATGGTGAATGCGGCAATCAATGGATTTGTTATCGGTGCAGCAATTGAAATGCCAAGAGGGATCCGTCTTAATGCCGTCAGCCCTACTGTACTGGAAGAATCGATGCAAGCGATTGGCCATTGCTTCCACGGCTTTGCACCCGTGTCAGCTGCCCGTGTTGCCTTGGCCTACAGTAAGAGTGTCGAAGGACTACAAACAGGCCAAATTTACGCTGTAGAATAGGAAGGATTCTAGAATAGTCTTTTCCTGACATAGAGCCCAGGTGCTTCACGCAAGCTTTTTAAGGCACCGACTCCTGGCTCTCTCGCTTTTATTAAATCGCCGGAATAAGGCTTTAACCAATTTATCCAGTGCGCCCACCAAGAGCCTTTTTGGGGCTCACTTTTATCAAACCAAGCTTGAGGCGTTCTTTCAAGGACACCCCTTTGTCCTACGCGATAACCATATTTTTTATTTTCAGGAGGATTGATTACGCCTGCGATATGTCCAGACTCTCCCAATACAAAAGTTATTTCCCCTCCTAGACATTTTGCACCATAAAATGTGGTCTCCCAGGGAGCGATATGATCTTTTTCAGTAGAAAGAAAATAAGCAGGCACTTTCACTTTGGTAAGATCAAGCTTGACACCGGCTATAGAAAACTGTCCCGGATGACATAACCTATTTTCCAAATACATATTGCGCAAATATTCACTGTGCATTTTGGCTGGCATGTTGGTTGAGTCACAGTTCCAATATAATAGATCAAGAGGAAAAGGCGAACGACCACATAAGTAGTTATTTATATAATAAGCCCACCATAAATCGTTTGAGCGTAGCATATTGAAAGTCGTCATTAAAACTCTGCCATCAAGGTAGCCTTTTCTTTCCATGTTCTTTTCAAGGGATGCAATCCATTTTTCATCTATGAATACCTCAATATCTCCTGGCTCAGAAAAATCTATCAGCGAAGTTAAAAAAGTAGCACTCGCTATTCTGTTGTCTTTTTTAGTTTGCATAAACCCTAGAGCACAAGAGAGTAAAGTACCACCGATGCAAAACCCTACGGCATTGATTGCTTTTTCATCTGTGACTTTTTGGATGGCATCTATCGCTTCCAAAATACCTTGTTGTAAATAATCCGCAAAAGAAGTCTCGCGATAACTTTCATCCGGGTTGACCCAAGAGATCATAAATACCGTCAAACCTTGTTCAACACACCATTTCACAAAGGAGTTTTTCTCATGCAAGTCTAAAATATAATATTTATTGATCCAAGGCGGCACAATCAATAGTGGCATAGCATAGACTTCTTCTGTAAGAGGAGAATATTGAATAAGCTCCATCAGCCTATTTTGAAATATTACTTTGCCTTTAGTCGTCGCCAAATTTTTCCCTACTTCAAATGCCTCCATATCTGTTATTTTGACATGCCAATTTCCTTGTCCTTTAACTATATCTTCTACCAGATTTTTCATTCCGCTATAAATATTTTCCCCTTTTGATTCAATAGTATGGCGCAGTACTTCTGGGCTAGTTAACAGAAAGTTGCTGGGAGATAAGGCATCGAGATATTGTTTAGTAAAAAACAAGACTTGTTTATTTACCTTTGGATCGGTGCTTGGATTTTCCTTAATAAAATTTAAACAATGCTGGCTAAATAAAAGATAGGTTTGCTGTAAAAAATGAAATACCGGTTTTTCGGCCCAATCTATTGCTTTAAATCTTCTATCTTCCTGTAAAGGGGGAACAAAGGACGTGTTTTTTTCCCCAGCTGATTTCCCTTGAAGGTTTTCGCAAAGCTTGAAATAATCTGTCCACCATGCTGTTTGTGCTTGCATTATTTTCGTTGGGTGCACGCCCTCACTCAACCATTTTTGATAAATGCTGCTTACATTCCCTAATATTTGAAATTGTCCTTCCATACTTTGTAAAATATTTTTTCCCATTTCCGGAAAATTATCTTGTAACAATTTGCTAAATTGTGTGGCACTTTGTTTAAGATGATCGTAGGATTGGTTAATATCGTACTGGTTTTTCATAAGCACCCTAAAATGCACATGTCCTCTCTCTATTTTAGGTTGTTTAAATGAGTAACTACAAATAAGTTGAGTTTCTAAGGATGGAGCAACGTGTGCTAAGCGCTGAATTTCGTATTGATGTCATCGACGCTTTTGAGTCTCTTATGGCTGCCATTGATAAGTTATGCCAAGCGATAGAAACCGATTCTGCGCTCATGGCCTGGACGCAACATCCTTCCCTCGCTCCGAATCAACATCGGCAAAGAGCATGCACTATTATCAGGCAGCTTGAATACACCGATGAACAAGCTCCTAGAGAAACGGTGCTCTGCGCCGGTTTCATTGGCGCAAGCGCTCAAACCTTAAGCCTTGCACAAGGGGTTAATCTGAGTAAAGAGAGATTCAAAAAGAGCATTCTAGCTTTAAGATCAGTCAATCTGGCCAAGTCTGATCCTTATTTAACAGAGAAATTTAACACTATTCTGCCACGTCCTCAGCAAACTGCTCACTTGCTACAAAAACTAGGATTAGCGCGGTTACATTTGAAGCAATGCTATAGAAAAATTCCGATTTTAGAAAAAGCACCCAGCAAGATTAGTTGGACCTGGGCACACACTCGGGCGATAAAAAAAATTACTGTCGCCAAAGCGGAAGAAATGCTATCCAAAAAAGGGAAAATTCCTGCTATTGAAATGCAATTACAAAAATTACAATCTCTTTCTCCTAGAGAGCCTCTAGCCATTGTGCAAGATTTGGCACCGCACTTACGAGCAAATCTTGTTTTCCAACAAGAAAATGCACTGGAAAGACACATGATAAAAGGTCCTTTGCCTGTTTTTTTTCCTTGCACTGTAGAAACACCTAGACCACAATTTAATCCTCCTTTACCCAAACAAGAGAAAGACGCCACGCGCTCCAAACGTTGCGATATTAAAATTGAATCCACTCCTTTCATTCCTGCTATTCGCGCCCATCGTTATATTCAAAAGCCTTAAAGACCTTTTTAGCTACTTTTTTTACCCTCGGTTCAAAATAACAGCACTGTTAAACTTTGAACAAGGCGAAATTGCGGCATAAACTTATCTTATCGAGAGACTTTACACTCTATAACTAACTGATCAAGTTTTTAACTAGACATAATTTTAGTAATAGGGAAAAAAAGAAAGGGAATTTCAAAATGAGCGCAATACATAAATCTGAGAAGCCAGCCAGAAATTTGGCGATACGAAAATTCAGTGAATTAACAACCATTAGAAATTTGGATGATGCCTTAGCCCATCTGGCCGAGCAAGAGCTAAATGAAGCCGTCTTGACATTGCATAAAAATAATCCTCAAGATCAATTAATCAGCAGAAAAGCTAAAACCCTTGAGATGACAAGATTACTTGAAGAAATTAAATGCCACCTCACGCCCGCTGAAAAAAATAGTTTGCTTGGCGCGCTCCGTTTAGAATCGCTTGATTTAGAAAATCAAATCGTCATGACTAAAAAAGCAATCGATAAAAGAGCGCAATTTAATAAATTGATTAATAGTATTTTGGAAAAAATCCAAAAGGAAAATCAATTTGATAAAGCAGTTTTGCTTGCCAATACTGAACTTTTTGAAGCCATTGATCATCTTTCTCAAGCTAATCCTCAAGTCTATGAAGAAAAGCAAAAATTCTTGTTACTTGTAAAAGAAATTGCTTCCTTAAAAGATAGAGTAATGGAAAAAGACAAGGCTGCACTGTTAAATGCTATTCAAAGTAGTGATTTAGAAAAATTAAAGCAAGCTTTAAGCCAAGCAAAAGACTCTATCAGGCTCTATAACCTATTATCCCAATATATTGATAAATATGCAGACGATAATTATTTTACAAAGGCTTTTGAAAAAGAACAAACGGAGCGTAGTGTCAATGCTAAAGGCTTCTTTAAACCCAAAATTAAAAATCCAACTAAATTAGCACAAATTACACTTCTTGAATATTTGGCAGCAAAAATAGCCAAAGATGAAAGCTTAACCCCTGAACACAAGGGCGAAGCTTTATACACTTTACTTATTATGATTAAAGATCATTCTGAGAACAATAAGCTCCCCTACTTGGTCAACACGCTTGAAAAAACCATGAAAGAGTTAGAATATACGACTTATATTTTGCCCGCTAATCTGGCCACCGCATTACAAACCAATAGATTGGCACTGATTTACAGCCGCCTAAATGATTATTTAGAAGAGAAGAAGCTAACAGCCGCGGAGAGACGCTTGATTCAGGATCTTACCGAGTATAATCAAGCGCCTTCGCAAATCGAAACACAGCATGGCAATAGCTTATAACGCCATACTCAAAGCAGATGATTTTTCGGCTAGGCACCAAGCGCTTGCGGCCCCAGGAGCGTACACTTTGGTACGTGACTGGGGTGGGCAACAACCCGCTTCGCTAAAAGCTACGCCGGGCTAACGTTGCAAGGCTCTTGAGTATAGCGTAGACGAGCGCCGAAAATTTATCTGGGAAGGGTATTATTTGCCATGCTTTTTCTTTCGTGTGGTTAGTTCTGAAGACAAAGGATTATCTTTAATCTTCATTGCTTCCTTTTTCATTCTGGCATATTCGCTCTCAGATTTAGTATAAGAGGTACTTGGCTTTTTACTGGTGCCAGATTCAAAGCGCTTGTGTTTTTCTGCATGAGTTTGATGTTGTCGTTTTAAAGCCTCTTCAACCTGCTCTAAATCGATGACTTGCTTATTATCTCCATAATGCGTTCTAACGTGTGCTAATATTTCAGTCAAAGCAAATTTGCGATCCGTATGTGTTTGCCCTTTTATCTTATCGTTTTTTACTTCTGTCAGTCGAGCCTCAATCAGATCGATAATAAGTGCATTTTTTTGCACAATGTCGGGATCAACTTCTGCCGCTTCCAATTTTGCAGAATCTCTTTTACTGCGCCGTTTCTCTAATATATGGGCAGGTCGAGGTGGCAGCGGTGGCGGAACAGCTCTTTGCACAGCAGCTGCTGCTGACAGGTGTTCACTACTTGCTCTTGATGAAGTGTGCACTTCTTGTGGTGCCTCGCTAGGAGTGGATCGCTGTTTCGCGAAATAAGCGTCTTGAAATATTGTCCTTATCTCATCAAATCGTTCTTGCTGCTTTTTATCTAAGCGATAGTAGTCAATTTCACCTTCATTTAATCCAGAAAACCAAGCATCTAAATAGTTAAATTTTATTTCACTTATTTTTCCAGGCGTAAATTTTTGAATGCCCTTTGGTCCCATTATGCTGTTTTTTTCTCGCGGATCACCATCGAATATATATCCAGCTATATCCACAAGTATATTTATATCTTGCTTATACTTTTCAAGATTCTGAAATATTGCTTTTCTTTGTGCTGCGGTGTAACTCATAACGTACCTCTCCAATATTCAATAAAACCATTGAAATTAGGTTTGAGACCTCAGGTACGAGATAAAGTTCGATTTTTTAGCAGAATGTTCTGATTATTTAATCAGGCATAGAAAGGACATCCACTTTTATTTTGATATAAAAAAGGGATGTCCGAATTCTGAACAATGAATATCTAATTTGGCTTAGGATAAGTTGTTTTCACTCTGTCCAAAACAACATTCGCATCCAATGATTTATCCGCAGGAACTTCCGCAACGTATTTCTTTACTCTGGCAAGAGGCGCTTCAATATCAAGAGGAAAATATTTGAAATGTAATGAACTCTCTCCAGGGTTATCTTTAGCATTGGCGCATTTCAGCATCTCTCTGGTTTTGCCACAAGGCGGTAATGTCATAGCATTAATGCTCTCTAAAAGAGCACACATTTCTCTTAAATCACGATTCGCTTGAACTTCATGATCTGCAGCTAATGGTAAGGCAAAAGGGGATACTTTGAATAAACCAAAAGCGATAACACGAATGCCCACTAAAGCACTGCCCAAACGCAAAATATTGGTAAACCAGCTCTTTTTTTGTTCGGCTTCCACTGTCAAATAAGGATACTGTGATAAAAGCGCTAGGCATTTTTGCTGCACAGCATTGACAAGATCCGCTTGTACTTTATGAGGGGGAACAGGAATATATTGTACGCTTTTATTCGAATTATTAGCCTGAATAGTAATCACTTCTTTAGCGCGTAATAAGTGTTCTATGGTTTTGCGTGAGATTGTCATTAATTCATCTTGCGCATCAATTTCAGTCTCTGGCGCTATGCCCTGATAATTTTGTAATTTCTCGTCATACTTTTGCAACTTAGCTAAAACAGCTATTGCATTTTCTTTTGCAATAATTGCTAACCATTGTGAAACAAACCTTGATTCTCCTAAAGCACCATTTTGCAGACCATCAATTCTCTTTTGTAAAAATGAAATATATACCTCTGCAAAAAACTGCCTAGCATTCTCTTGCAATAATGAGACTTCACTGAATTTCATACTACTTCCCTTTTTTAACATAACTTAATCGCCACGAAAGAAAGTTGATAAACTATTATTTATTTGAATGGGTTGAGAACGATTTATCAACGGGTTAAATAATACGCCGCCAAGGAGATGAAAAAAAGAGAAAATGATGCCATGAAGGCTTAAATATCAAGACTTTTATTATCATTCATAACGATATAACAGATTACCAAGCTCAAAATGGCAGAAAAAAAACACCAAACTGATCCGACTGAGAATCGATAAAAGATCTCTGCAATGACAAAAGCCACTCCAATGAAAAGGCCCAATATCCCCATCAAAGGAATGCTAGAGCAGAAAAAGACAAAAATGGTGCAAAGACAATAGGTAATCCATAGGCCAAAATGTACAAATTGGATATAGGCTAAGTTTAAACCGCTAAAAGGAGCGAATAAAAAAGGATAGGAAATATGATGCTCTTCAATCACAGCCGAGATCCCCATCAGGTTCCAATTAACCGCATAAATGATGGCAAAAATGAGTCCAATCACACCAATTCCTAATAGCATTTTTTTTCGTTTGGGATTTTGTTCTAGAACGTAAAGACAACAAGGCATCCAAACAGGCCAAAACATACTGGCAAAAAAGAGATAACCAGTAATGGCTGCTTGATGAAGCAGCGAGGGATTTTTGAATGTTATCCAAACCACCCCTTCCAGCGCTTGCTGACAAGCAAATAATAAAGGGATAGTAGCAAAGAGCCACATGCTTTTTGTTTTCGCTTTTGAAAGCGTGAATGCACCTAGCACAGACAAGACAACTGCTGTGCTAAAACTTGCTTGAGCTGAAAAGCACATGCCCTGTCCTTAATGATTGAAACAAAAATAAAAGAGGTAGTATTGGAAGATGAAGAGGTTTTAAATTGATAAGAAAAGTTTGGTCGGGGCGAGAGGATTTGAACCTCCGACCACATGCACCCCATACATGTGCGCTACCAGGCTGCGCTACGCCCCGCTTTGGAAGCTATTCTACAAAAAAGTAGAGGAAAAGGGAACTTTAAACACTATCTTCTTTTTGCGACTTCTCTGATGCTTCAGGCGTTCCTTCAAAATGCTCAACCCTAATTTTCAGTTTTTGTCCTGACTTAAACGTAACCACACGCCGAGCACTAATTGAGACATCCTTTCCCGTCTTTGGATTTCTACCTGGACGCTCATTTTTATCTCGCAAATCAAAGTTACCAAATCCAGAAATTTTAACCGGGTTCCCGTCTTCTAAAGCCATTCGAATTTCTTCAAACAAATAGTCCACAATATCCTTTGCGTCCTTTTTGTTCATTTTTAAACTTTTGACCAGAGATTGAGAAAGATCGGCTTTGGTTAATGCCATTATTTAATCCCTCAAATCGGCTTGAAATTCCTTTTTTAATCCTGTAACGATTGAATGAAGCAAATCATCTACCTCGTTATCTATAAGGGTGCGGGATGGATGCTGAAAAATCAAGCCTAGCCCTACACTCCTTCTACCTACAGCAATGCCTTTGCCAGTATAGACATCAAATATTTTCACGTCACGCAAAATATCTCCAGCTGCATTGCTAACAAAGTGAGTCAAACTATCACTTGGGAGTGCGGCATCCACAATGAGTGCGAGATCCCGACGGATCTCAGGAAATCTTGAGGGTGCTTCAAAACACGTCTCAGGGAGTTGTGCGAAAAGAGCCATGTTTAATTCAAATAAGAAGACAGGCCCGGTTAAATCCAACTGCTTTTCCAGCTGCGGATGTAACCTGCCGATTACACCAAATGCCTTATCTTGCCATAACACTTGCGCGACTTGCCCTGGGTGACACGCTGGGTTTTCAGTCGGGCGAAAAGTCAGGGGCTCTGTATGTCCCATTAATTGCCATAAGCTTTCTACTGGCTGCTTGATATCATAGAAATCAAAACTGCCTTTGACACGATTCCAATGCTCGAGAGTCTGCTCACCACAAATTAACCCGGCGACCATGTCTTCTTGGATTAATCCTGAAGCGCTAGGAACAAATCGCATCCCAACTTCAAATAACTTTTGTCTGGGCTGTTGTCTGTGCTGATTATATTTTGCCACTCCCAACAATCCTGGCCACAAAGAAAGACGCATGACGCCCATATCTGCTGAAATGGGATTAAGGAGCGCCAACATTTCTGACTGAGGAAATAATTGCTTTTGCAGTGTTTCATCGACAAAACTATAAGTGATGACTTCTTGATAACCAAAATCGACCAAAGCACTTTTTATTCTAGCAACGGGTACTTGAGTGGGTACTGGCACAAAATGCATTTGAGAAACAGGTAAGCGACTGGGAACCTTATCATAACCAACAATCCGCACCAGCTCTTCAATCAAGTCAATCTCCGCCGAGATATCATACCGAAAAGGCGGTGGCATTATTTCCCAACTTTGATTCTGAGTGGGATGCAAAGGCGCTACTTTGCATCCTAGCAGGGTTAAAATCGTGACAACCTCTGCTTCGGGAATAGTACAGCCTAATAATTTACTAATTCTGTCATATCGCAAGGTAATGGTTTGGGGCTTGGGGATCATTTTTTCATTTTTGACATCCAAAACTTTTCCAGGCTCCCCGCCACAAATTTCACAAATTAACCCTGTGGCACGTTCAATCGCTAAAATCTGTAAAGTGGGATCGACACCCCGTTCAAAACGAAAAGAAGAATCGGTATGCAGCCCATATTGTCGCGCTTTGCCTGCAATTAATCTTGGTGTAAATAAAGCACTTTCCAGAAATAGATCTGTTGTTTTTTCATTTACGCCACTGTCTTGCCCGCCCATAATACCAGCGATAGCAAGAGGCTGATGTTTATCAGCAATAATCAAAGTATTGGCATTTAAATTAACGGTTTGCCCATCTAATAAAGTCAGCGCTTCATCCGGTTTGGCATGACGTACCACTATTGCGCCGCGAAGTTTTGCTAAATCAAAAGCATGCATGGGCTGCCCCATCTCGAGCATGACATAATTTAAAACATCCACCACAGGATGAATGCAGCGAATATCAGATTGTTCTAGACGCTGTTGCAACCAGCTCGGTGTGGATGCAGGGCGAATATTTTTAATCACTCTGCCAACATAACGTGGGCAATCATGAGGCGCATCAATTTCTATAGGGAATGTGTCAGAGACAGTGGGTTTAATTGTTTCGCTGTGAAGTGGCTTCATGCGAAGTCTATTTAAAACAGCCACTTCTCTTGCTAAGCCATAAATGCTTAAGCAATCGCCACGGTTAGGTGTTAAATCTACTTCTACCAGTGTGTCTTCTTGAATGGACTCCACACTATCAATCTCAAGCCCTGCCATGGTGAGTTGATGACACAAGGTTTTTGTTTCAACTGGGGGGTTTATCCATTCTCGTATCCAGCTTTCACTAAATTTCACGCTCAAACCCCATTAAATTGTTTTAACATTCTTAGGTCATTTTCAAAAAAACGTCTTAAGTCATCGATGCCATACTTGAGCATAGCAAATCTCTCGACGCCCATACCAAAGGCAAAACCACTGAATACTTGCGAGTCAATGTCGCCTTGTTGCAAGACTTGCGGGTGGACCATGCCACATCCTAATACTTCAAGCCAACCCGAATTTTTGCAAATACGGCAACCTTTTCCATTGCACTTCACGCAAGCGATATCCACTTCAGCAGATGGCTCGGTAAAAGGAAAATAGGAAGGTCGAAAACGGGTGGCCACTTCTCTTTCAAAAAAAGCGGTTAAAAAATGGGATAATATCCCTTTTAAATCGGCAAAAGTGACGTTCTCTTCTATCATCAGACCTTCTACCTGATGAAACATAGGCGTATGGGTCACATCTGAATCACAGCGATAGACGCGCCCAGGAGCTATGACTTTTAAAGGAGGGCGGCGTTTTTCCATCGCTCGAATTTGCACCGGCGAGGTATGGGTTCGCAGTAAGGTTCCATCCGCAAAATAAAAAGTATCATGCATCGCTCTTGCCGGATGATGTGACGGGATATTTAACGCTTCAAAATTATAAAATTCGGTTTCAACTTCCGGACCTTCTTCTATCCAAAATCCTAATTGCGAAAACAAAGAGCAGATTTTGTTCATAGTAAGTGTAATGGGATGGAATCTACCCTCTTCCACACCCCTTGCCGGGAGGGTAACATCGATTTTTTCTGTTGATAATTTTTGGGATAATGCCGCACTTTCCAAGGTATTTCTGCGGTCTAAAATAGCTGTTTGCAGGCTTTCTTTGGCATCATTGATGACTTTCCCCACCTGACGTTTCTCTTCGGGAGATAAGTCTTTCAGACTTTTTAATTGTTCGGTGAGTTCGCCTTTTTTGCCCAGATAATCTACTCTGACTTTTTCTAGCCCAGAGATATCTTCGGCTCCTTGTACAGCTTGCTCTGCGCGAGCAATTAACTTAGCCAGTTCTTCCATAGATTCCTCTTGAAACTGCTGCTCGCGAAAACGAGCAGCAAGCTAGGTCTTTGAAGTGCTTAATTAAGCTGCAAGAGCTTCTTTAGCGCGATTAGCAAGAGAGGCAAAGGCAGTTGTATCAAAAACGGCAAGTTCTGCTAAAATTTTGCGATCAACTTCAACATTCGCTTTCTTAAGGCCCGCAATCAAGCGGCTATAAGACAGGCCATGTTCACGTGCACCTGCATTGATACGAACAATCCATAATGAGCGGAATTGACGTTTTCTTTGTTTTCTATCGCGATAGGCATATTGCCCGGCGCGTGTGACAGCTTGTTTTGCTGTTTTATATAATCTACTGCGAGCACCATAGTAACCACTCGCTTTCTTTAATACTTTTTTATGTCTTCTACGGACATTAACACCACGTTTGACTCTCGCCATGATTTTCGCTCCTTAACACTTTCTCAATTTAGACATGAGGTAACATACGTAAAACAAGTTTGGCATCACAATCTGCCAAAACGCCATTTCTTCTCGATTGGCGAACTTGCTTGTTCGATTGTTTAGTTTTGATATGGCTGCGATTAGCACGACGAAAACGCACTTTACCGCTAGCGGTTACTTTGAACCGTTTAGCAGCACCACGATTGGTTTTTAACTTAACTTTTTTACTCATCTTAAACTCCGCATTCTCGCCTACAGAAAAAATCTGCGGCGACAGTTGTATAACATTATTTTTTAGGAGAAATCATCATCACCATTTGTCGACCTTCAAAACGCGCGTCTTGATCAACAATGCCGATGCCTGCAATGTCAGCTTTAATGCGATCTAATAAACGCGTACCCAAATCTTTATGGGTAATTTCGCGCCCTTTAAATCGTAAAGTCACCTTCACTTTATCTCCATTCTCTAAGAAACCAACAAGGTTGCGTAGCTTGACCTTGTAGTCCCCTTCATCCGTTACCGGACGTAATTTTATCTCTTTAATCTTCTGAACTTTTTGCTTTTTCTTAGTTTTCTTTTCATCAAATAAAAATTTGCCAAAATCCATAACACGGACGACAGGCGGTTCGGCATTGGGTGATACTTCAACGAGATCAAAGCCTAAGAGCTCTGCTTTTCGTTGCGCATCGCGCCGACTCATAACCCCAGTGTGATTACCCGGCCCCAGAAGTGGACTCGCGTCTAATTTACCTTCTGGATCAACCAGACGAACAGTAAGTGCAGTGATAGAATCATTAACACGAATTTTCGTTTTTTTTGGTGAGTTAATGGTCCGAATCCTCCCTATTATCTAACATTTTTATTTGACATTCATACAAAACTTTATCAGCAAACTCACTTATACTCATATTACCTAAATCAGCGCCATGTCGGGTTCTGACAGAAAGTGTTTGATTTTCCACTTCCCGATCCCCTAGCACTAACAAATAAGGAACACGCTGTAAGGTGTGCTCACGGATTTTAAACCCAATCTTCTCATTTCTCAAGTCAGAAACAGCTCTGATCCCTTTTTCTTTTAAGGCAGCCTCCACTTTATGCACCATTTCGGTCTGCCTATCCGTAATATTTAAGACTACGGCTTGCGTTGGGGCCAGCCAAAGTGGGAAGTTGCCGGCGTATTCTTCTATCAAAATCCCAATAAAGCGCTCGAAGGAGCCTAATATGGCCCGATGTAACATCACAGGTACTTGCCTAACTCCATCTTCAGCAACAAATTCTGCACCAAGGCGCCCTGGCATGGAGAAGTCTACCTGCATTGTCCCACACTGCCAAACCCGACCTATACAATCTTGCAAGGAAAATTCTAGCTTCGGACCATAGAACGCCCCTTCACCAGCAGACAACTCCCATTTAATGGACTTGGCATTCAGCGCGAGCTCGAGTGCTTTCTCTGCTTTATCCCAAAGGCTATCGTCGCCTACGCGCTGATCTGGGCGAGTGGCTAGCCTAATAATAATATCTTTGAAGCCAAAGTCGGCATAAACTTCATAAAGCAAATCGATGAAACGAATCACTTCCTCTTGAATTTGATCTTCCGTGCAAAAAATATGCGCATCATCTTGTACAAAGGAGCGGACTCGCATTAAGCCATGTAATGCGCCAGAGGGTTCATAACGGTGGCAGGCACCAAATTCGGCTAGACGAATGGGCAGCTCTCTGTAACTTCTGATCCCTTGATTAAAGATTTGGATATGACAAGGGCAATTCATCGGCTTCACGGCATAGAGGCGCTCATCTGATTCCAGGGTAAACATGTTCTGCGAGAACATTGCTAAGTGCCCTGAGCGCTCCCATAAGGTTTTATCAACCACTTGCGGTGTATTCACTTCCGCATAACCATGTTGGGTTAATACCCCACGTATGAACTGTTGAATTTGTTGATAAATCGTCCAACCTTTAGGGTGCCAAAATACCATGCCAGGTGCTTCTTCTTGCATGTGAAACAAATTGTATTTTTTGGCGAGCTTACGATGATCGCGCTTTTCCGCTTCTTCCAACCGATGCAAATAAGCATCTAAGTCTTTTTTATTCGCCCAGGCGGTGCCATAAATTCGTTGCAGCATTTCATTTTTGGCATCGCCTCGCCAATAAGCGCCGGCGACCTTCATCAGCTTAAACGCTTTAATTTTACTAGTAGAGGGCACGTGCGGCCCACGGCATAAGTCGATAAAATCGCCCTGTTGATAAAAGCTCAACATTTCCCCTTCTGGGATGCTTTTTATAATTTCAACTTTGTAGTGCTCGCCCATTTTTTCAAATTTTTTAATCGCCTCTTCTCGTGAGATTTCATGGCGAGACACACTTAAATTGGCTTTAGTAAGCGCTTCCATCTTTTGTTCAAAAAGTGCTAAATCTTCCGTCGTAAAAGCGCGTTTAAAAGCAAAATCGTAATAAAACCCATCTTCAATCACAGGGCCAATGGTAACCTGTGCTTCAGGGTAAACAGATTGCACAGCTTGTGCCAAAAGATGCGCACAAGAGTGACGGATGACTTCTAAGCCTTCCGGGCTTTGCTCAGTGATAATAGACAATGAGACGTCATTATTTATCACATAAGAAGTATCGACCAATTTACCATCGACTTTTCCTGCTAAAGCCGCAGCAGCTAGCCCTTTGCCAATGCTTGCCGCTACGTCAAAGACCGTAACAGGCTCTGCATAAGTTTTTTGACTACCATCTGGCAAGGTCACAATCGGCATGAGTACACCCTAATATTCGGAAAAATAATTAAAGCATATCAATAAATGGGGGATTTACAAAGGGTTGCATCTTGTTGATGCTTTTTCAGGTGAAGGAGATATTTGGAAGGCACTACGAAGAAATGAAGAGTTGGCTGGCGTTTAAACGGAAAAGTTTGTTAAGACACTTTTCCAATTCCTTCTCTCACAAGAGCTTCAATTTTTAGAAATACTCTCTCTCAGCTGAAACGCCTTGACCAAAGTATTTTGCGTCCTATGTTCTAAAAAATCTTGTTGCTTCAATGACTCTTTTAAGTTCCGCAGGGATATCAATGCCCCTTTCTTGAGCCTTTTTTATTTCTACATCTGTTACGACTTTTGCGGATAACCATAGTAAAGATTGACTACTCCCCTTTTTGCTAGTAGGGCTATTTAGAGCAGCTCTTGCACAATTTTTTTCAAGGATGCGGGCTATTTCTTTTTCTTGTGCTGCACTGATATTGCTAAGAAGCAATTTTGCAACCTGAGAGCCTTTTAAGTTTTTAGCAAATGCTTTCGCATCTTCGAAAGTGATATTATTTCTTCTTAGATTCAGCGTGGTCAGTTTGGTCTCTTTTAGTTCATTTGCTAAAGAAGGAGCACCATTTTCCAAGCTAATCCCTTGTCTCTCTAGTTCGAGAGTTGATATATCCGTCTTTTTTAAAGCATCAACAATTTTCTTACTATTAAAATAATGCCCATTATCTGAGGTCGGATCTGATTCTTCAAAGCTAAAGCGCCAAGGATCAACGCAACCACCATAGCTGAAACTAAGCGTTCTCACTTTGGAGCCTGGTAAAGCAGGAAGAATGTAATCCTCCAATGCTCGACCATATTTTTGCAATCCTCTTATGTTCAACATGGTAATATTAGTATCTTTTATTTCAAAAGTTTGATTAAACCAAAGAAGTAAAGCAAAGCGATCAGAATCCATATCCGACAGAAAAAGAGCGCTAAGATTTTTGAAATAATATTTTACTAATAGGTGAGCCTGATCGAACGAGAAACGTGTTAGCTTCAGGGTTTCAAGATGGGCACTATTAGATGTAAAGCAGTCTAAGTTCAAGAAAGTATTTGCATTCCAACGGACACATTCAAGAGTTGAAATATCTGCGGTCAGGTATTTTTGACATGCGTGGCTTATTGTTGCAGTTTCAGACTGAGACTCAGTCACTACTACCGTTTTTGTTTCAGAGAATATCCGATAATTTGCGACATAGTTGCGACAATCCACAATTTTTAAAGTTTTATATTTTCCGATAGTAAGAGAAGCTACAAAAATTTTAATAGCATTTACGCATTCACTTAGTTTATTTCTTAGCTCTTTGTCCATCAAGAGGAGCCCTATGCTAATGACTCCTGCAAAAAATAATCCATAACAAGCGGCAGTCAGCGCACCTGTGAGTCCTGTAGTTGTGACAAACATCTTTAAGCCAAAAACGAAACCAAAGGTTAAGCCTGTGCTTAGCAATATATTTTTTCTACGCGATATCATAAATCCTTTAAATTTGTGCCAATAGTAGGAGGTTAAGCCTGCGCTTAGTAACATGTTTTTTATAGTTGACATAAGAATCCTTTAAGTTTGCACCAATGTTATTGGTATTGGCTTCGAGGTTTTCGAAAGAATTGAAACTAGTCTAGATTTTACAAGATGTGTCTACGAAATCAAGTTTAAAAGCAAACTAAAAATAGACTCTACACGGATTTCCCATGGTATTTTGAAATATAAGTTAATCAGCTGGTAGCCAGAAGGATATTAGCGCAACTATATTGAAACAATCGAGAGGGGATTAAATGCAAGAGTTGGTAGGCGCGAGTGGGATCGAACCACCGACCACCACCATGTCAAGGTGGTGCTCTACCACTGAGCTACGCGCCTAAAAAGAACTCGGAAAAGATATCACCTTTTAAAGGCGCCGCGCAAGACATCTCTCCTTGAACAACACTCAATGACTTACTTATAATGAACTCATTACTGATATACTTTTCACTAAACTCATATAGGCACAAGCTATGCACCCATACCGAACACATACCTGCGGCGAGATCTCTCTTACCCACGAGGGACAAACAGTCCGCCTCTCAGGCTGGATCCATCGTAAGCGTGACCATGGTAATTTATTATTTGTCGATCTCAGAGATCATTACGGGATCACCCAGTGTGTTATTGAAACAACTTCTGTTGATTTTAAACAAGTCGAAGGTGCGCGATTAGAAAGCGTGGTCACGGTTACAGGAAAAGTGATTAAACGCACCCCTGATACGATTAATGCCAAAATGGCAACTGGTGCCATAGAAATAGAAATCACAAACTTTAATGTTGAATCACAAGCAGATATCTTGCCTATACAAATCAATAGCGATCAAGAATTCCCTGAAGATACCCGTTTGCGTTATCGCTTTTTGGATCTGCGCCGTGAAAAAATGCACAAAAATATTGTGCTGCGCTCGCAAGTGATTTCCTCCATTCGTAAAAGAATGACAGCGGAAGGTTTCCTTGAAATGCAAACCCCCATTTTAACCTCCAGCTCTCCTGAAGGCGCGCGCGATTATTTAGTACCCAGCCGGATCCATCCGGGTAAATTTTATGCTCTTCCCCAAGCCCCCCAACAATTTAAACAATTATTGATGGTGGCAGGGTTTGATAAATATTTCCAAATTGCGCCGTGTTTTCGTGATGAAGATGCACGCGCAGATAGATCACCCGGTGAATTTTATCAATTAGACTTTGAAATGTCCTATGTCACACAAGAAGATGTGTTCAACGCATTAGAGCCTGTTTTACATGGTATTTTTACAGAATTTGCCAAAGGGCGCTCTGTCACCCCGCTCCCCTTCCCACGTTATGCCTTTGATGAGTCCATGTTAAAGTTTGGTAATGACAAACCTGATCTGCGGATCCCTTTTCATAACGTAGATATTACTTCCGTTTTTAAAGGATCTAGCTTCAACGCCTTTGCTAATGCGATTGAAAAAGGCGCGATGGTCATCGGTATTCCGGCGCCAGGCGCCGCGAGTCAATCCAGAAAGTTCTTTGATAACATGAATGATTGGGCTAAAACCCAAGATGCACCCGGATTAGGCTATATCACCTTTGCTGATGGTGAAGCTAAAGGCCCTATCGCCAAGTTTTTAAGCCCAGAACAAATTGCAACATTAAAACAACTGGCGCAAGTCAAAGAAAATGACGCTCTCTTTTTCGCCTGTGCTCCTAAAAAACAAGCGCAAAAACTAGCAGGTCTTGCTCGAGTGCGGATAGGAGAAACGCTTTCTCTTATCGATAAAAACTGCTTTGATTTTTGTTGGGTGGTGGATTTTCCCATGTTCGAATACAACGAAGAGGAAAAGAAAGTCGACTTCTCCCATAACCCCTTTTCCATGCCACAAGGCGGCTTAGAGGCGCTTGAAAAACAAGATCCGCTTACTATTAAAGCTTTCCAATACGACATCGTTTGTAATGGAATAGAGTTATCAAGTGGTGCGATTCGTAACCATTTGCCGGAAGTCATGTACAAAGCCTTCGAAATTGCTGGCTATGGACCAGAAGTCGTGGAGTCTCATTTTGGTGGTTTGCTGAACGCATTTAAATACGGCGCGCCTCCTCACGGTGGCTGTGCTCCGGGGATCGATCGCATTGTCATGCTTCTTGCCGATGAGCCAAACCTGCGAGAAGTGGTTGCCTTCCCGATGAACCAGCAAGCACAAGACTTATTGATGCAAGCACCTGCGGAAGCAACCGAAAAGCAATTAAAAGAATTGCATATTCGTGTGCAGTTACCCATTAAAGAAAAAGAAACCGCCTAACCCAAAAAATATATCTTTTGTCCTCAAGCAGCGCTTCTGCTCTGCTTGAGGCGCAATGACAAATAATATATCAAGCACACACAATAGATAATGCATAAATTTACGCATTATCTATTGTGTCAATCTTACTCGACTACTTTTGGTAATATAGCTACTCAGCAACACATTCTGACCTACTCATCTCATAGTCAATATATTGTTTTGTATGACATTACTTCTATTCTATAGAGTGATATTTTTACTTCTAACTTTTTACCAGTGGTCTACAATAAGAATTACCTCATGTTAAATAATCACCCTGAAGCAATCGCACTTATTTTACCAGCTGGATTTTTAACTGCAGCTTTTCCAAATTTACGCTCACACGATTTATTGAACGCAAAACTGGTTGAAAAGCTTTGGCAAAGGATCACTAACAAACCTGCAATATGGCAGAATTTGATTAATCACTATTATCCTTATTTGCCGCCACAAAATCAGAACACCTATCAAACTGAACCAAAAGAAATGTTCATCACAGAATTTAAGCGTATTTATGCTTTCTTTAAAAATCATTATGCTAAACACCTCACAATAAAAAAATTGTTGCCGGCAAGTTTATGCGGCGATATTGAGAAAATTGAGAAATCAGAAATCTCTGACCCTGCAAAAGAACAATTATATATTTTTTCTGCTGCGAATGGACATCTGCTGGGGTTAAATAAATTAAATGTTGCCGTTAAGAGTTATGCTTTTCTTTTAGCCGCGCAAAATGGGTACTCTCCCGCTTGTCAAATGATATTAACCCAAGCAGACAAACAGATTTCAGCAGAACATAAAGGTCTGGCATTAGGGATAGCGGCTCAAAATGGATATCTTGACGCGGTCCAGACCTTGTTAACTCTAGCTGGCAAACAAATTTTGCCTAAGCATAAAGCAAGAGCGCTTCATTGGGCCGCAGATTATGACTATTTTGAAGTTGTATTATTTATGTTAACGCAAACAGGCAAACAAAATTGGGCTGTAAATAAAGGTCTTGCTTTGCAGTGGGCAGCTTTACGTGATTATCCTGAGCTAGTTCAAACCTTGTTAATCCAATCTGGCCAAGAGATTTCAGCTAAATATAAAGGTCTAGCACTGCGAACAGCTGCCCAAAAACAACACTTTAATGTAGTTCAATCCTTGTTAACCCTAGCAGGACCTGAGATTTCAGCTTGGCATAAATGTCATGCGCTGCTAAACGCTGTTAGGAAAAGTCATTTAGATATGGAATCTTTTCTATCAGAAAGAATAGGACATGAACCACTTTTTTTTGCTGTCATGGCTGCCATCAAGTTAGTTCGTATTTGTAAATTCTATACATGGCAAATAGCAACCCTCGTCAAGAATACTTTGGCTTCAAAGGAACTCTTCTCTCCTATGACCAAACCGCCGAAGATGCAACCCTTCCAATTTCCACCTACAACTATACAAGAAATGCCAAAAAATACTGCTGGGCGTAAAGAAGAATCAACAACAAACGGCATGAATGTTACTAGGGACGAGACAGTTAAAATTAAACGCATTAAATTAAGATAAATGATATTTTACAGGAGTTTCATCCACATTCATCTTATTGCCTAAAAGTACAATTTCATATCCAAGACGATTATTCCTGGTTGTTATAGTCTTTTACAGCATTTCACCGATAAATCATGTCTTATCCTACCATTTGTCTTGCGTATAGTTTTATATGACATTACTTTCACTTAATGAAATGCTATTTTTTATTTTATAACTTTTTTGCGACAGGTCTTATTCATTCCTCTCCAGCCTTAATCAATATGTGGCCCATATCGCAAAACTTAAAATGCATATTCAAAAAGAGGTTAAAGCATGCTTAATAATCAGCCCAGTTCAGCTATTCATACTTTGGCAGCTGAAAGTCATACACAGGATTTATTGAGCACAAAACTGATTGAAGAACTTTGGGAAAGTGTCAATAACGAGCCACCTGCAACATGGCAGCATTTAATTAATCAACATTTCCCCTATTTGCCACTACTATATCAAAGACGCTATCAAGTTGTACCCAAAGCGCTGTTCATCGAAGAATTTCAATTCATTAACAGCATTATTCAAGAACGTCCAGAATACACAGTAATAAAATCCTACCTTTTCGCAAGTTTAAGGGGTGATATTGAAAAAATTGAAAAATCAAAAATATGTGACAAAGTTAAAGAACTATTATATATTTATGCTGCTGCTAATGGACACGTCAAAGGATTAAGTAAATTAGACCCTGTTTCTAAAGGTGAAGCACTTAAATTAGCGGCTGAAAATGGGTTCCTTCCAGCTTGTCAAATGATATTAACTGATGTTCATCAACAGATTTCTGCTGAAAATAAAGAATTAGCACTACAGTATGCTGCTAATATGGAACATCATGAAGTGGTTCAAGCCTTATTAGCTCATTCTGGTCAAAAAAGTTCAGCTGAATTTGTAGGTCTGCTGCTCCGAGATGTTGCTAAAAATGGATATCATGAAGTTGTTCAAGCTTTGTTGACCCATGCTGGACAACAGATTTCTGCAGAGGATAAAGGTAGAGCGCTGATAAACGCTGCAAATGGACATCATGAAGTGGTTCAAGCCTTATTAGCGCACGCTGGTCAAGAAATTTCAGTTGAGCTTAAATGTTCAGCCATCATATGCGCTACTGATAATAAACATTTTGATATAGTTAAAACCTTATTAACCCAGGTAGATAAAGGGGAAACGCTGCAGTGGGTTGTTCGGATACGAGAATTTGATGTAGTTCAAGCCTTGTTAACTCTTGCTGGCCAAGAAATTTCAGCTGAAGATAAAGGTCAGGCATTAGTCTGGACTGCTTATAGTGGACATCTTGAGTGTGTTCAAGCCCTATTAACCCAGCCTGGACAGCAAATTTCAGCTGAACATAAAGGTCAGGCATTAGTGTGGGCTGCTCAAAATGGACAGCACAAAGTCGTCCAAGCCTTGTTACACCATGCTGGACAACAAATTTCTGTTGAAGATAAAGGTAAAGCGCTAAAGTATGCCGCGCGCGAAGAACACCAAGATGTTGGGTCTTTTCTTTTAGAAAGAGTGGGACATCAACTACCAGTCTCTGTGGTTATCCAAGTTATGGGCTTTTTTTCCGCTTGTAAATTCTATGCTATGCGAACGGCTACAGCTTTAGGGGATCTATTTGCTTCTTTTGCTCCATCCACTCCTGTTGAACAACTGCCTTTACCTCCTGTGACAACAGAACCGTTGGCACAACCTACATTACCACCGCAAACTCTGGACCTAACACCAAAAGGCGCTAAGCGTAAACAAGAATCAACGCTAAAAACTAGCAACAATAAAATAGATGATGTGAATGATGAGCCATTTGAAATTAAACGCGCTAAATTAAGGTAAATGATTCTTTTTTTTGCATTTTTAACCACCCATCCCTGCTCTACTCACCGCTTATCATATACACAGTTTTGTATGACATTACTTTCAATTAATAAAGTGCTATTTTTCTTTCTAACTTTTTGCGATTGGCCTACTCAATTTCTTCTCAGCTTTAATTGATATGTGAGCTATATCGCAGCCAACTTAAATCGATATATTCAAAGAGAGGTTAACCTTATGCTCAATAATCAACCTGGCTCAGTTATTCATTCTTTGCCAGCTGAAAGTTTTCCGCAAGATTTATTGACCTCAAAACTGATTGAAGAACGTTGGCAAAGTGTCAGTAATGAACCTGCAATATGGCAGAATTTAATTAATCAACATTTCCCCTATTTGTCACAACAAAATCAGAGCCTATATCAAACCGAACCAAAAACGCTGTTCATCAAAAAATTTCAACGCTTGGATAGCATTATAAAAAATCATCCCGAATACACAGCAATAAAACAATACCTTTTCGCAAGTTTAAGGGGTGAAATTGAAAAAATTGAAAAATCAGAAATCGGTGATAAAGCTAAGGAACAATTATATATTTATACTGCAGCAAATGGACATCTCGCAGGATTAAATAAATTAAATGAAGAAGCCAAGGGTGAAGCTCTTAAACTAGCAGCCAAAAAGGGACATCTGAATATAATCGAATTCTTGTTAACACAAGCTGGACAACAAATTCCGGATGGACATAAAGCTGAAGCACTGCGGTGGTCTGCTATAAAAGGACATCATCAAGTAGTCCAGGTCTTGTTAATCAAAGCTGGGCAACTGATTTCAACTGAACATAAAGGTATGATGCTGCGGTTAGCAGCTGCTAATGGACATCATGAAGCAACTCGAGTTTTTTTAACCATCGCTGGACAACAAATTTCAGCTGAACATAAAGGGGTAGCGTTATTGTGGGCTGCTGAACATGGACATGTTGAAGTAGCTCAAACCGTGTTAACTTTAGCCGGTCAAGAAATTTCAGACAAGGATAAAGGCCAAGCTCTAATGTATGCTGCACATAGTGGACATCATGAAGTTGCTCAAGCCGTGTTAAACCTCGCTGGCTCACAGATTTCTGCTGAAGATATGTGTAAAGCGCTAAAGTATGCCGCTCGCGAAGGACACCAAAATATTGTGTTTTTACTTTTAGAAAGAGAGGGACATCAACTACCCATGTCCGCGGTTATACAAGCTCTGGGCTTTTTTCCTGCTTGTAAATTTTATGCTTCGCTAACAGCGAAAGCCATTGGAAATGTATGGGCTTCTTTGGTTCCATCGACTCCTGTTGAACAACCGCCATTACCTCCTGTGACAACAGAACCATTGACTTTACAATCTGAATTGCCACCACCAACTTTAGAAGAAGTCCCAACGAATAACGCTAAGCGTAAACAAGGATCTTCTTCGGAATCAACCAATAACGAAATGAATACTGATGATGAGTCACTTGGTATTAAACGCGCCAAATTCAGATAAAGGGTAATTGTTCTTCAGCTTTCAGCAACTGTACATGTGCTAAAGTTGAATATTATTTCAGTAGGAAAGCCCCCTATGCTCACCTATACTAATGAGATTATTGTAATAGGTGGAGAATGACGCCATGTTTAAAAGAATAACCTTGTTTCTTGCGACAAACATGGCAGTTCTTCTAGTCATAACCGTTGTATTCAATATTTTAAATCTTAAGCCTTTCCTCAGCCAATATGGCATAGATTACAAATCCTTACTGATATATGCTTTGATTGCCGGTTTCGCCGGATCCCTTATTTCACTATTCAGCTCAAAATCGATGGCGCTTCGATCTTTTAATATTCAATTGATAGATAAAACCCAATCACAAAATCAATTTGAATCATGGCTAACAGCTATGGTTGAAAAATTAGCAAAAGAACGGAATGTCGATATGCCAGATGTCGGGATTTATCAAAGCCCCGAACCTAACGCATTTGCGACAGGATGGAATAAAAATAGTGCTTTGCTGGCGGTGTCTTCAGGTTTATTGCAAGGCATGAATGAAGAAGAAGTAGAGGCCGTATTAGGACATGAAGTATCTCATATTGCCAATGGAGATATGGTAACGCTTGCTTTGATTCAAGGAGTAGTAAATACTTTTGTCGTCTTCTTTGCGCGAGTCGCTTCAATGATAGTGATGCAAATTTTCAGTAGACGAGAGGAGAATCAGCCACAACAAGTGCAGGGTGGGTTTATTTATCAGAGCGTTGCAACGGTATTTCAATTACTCTTCGGTGTCATTGCATCCCTTATCGTGATGTGGTTTTCAAGGTATCGTGAATACAGAGCAGATGCAGGATCTGCGCAATATGTCGGCAAAGAAAAAATGATTAGTGCGCTACAGCGCTTACAAGAAATGACAGAAGGACCTAAAGATAATCGTGCGCCAGCATTTAATGCTATGAAAATATCTGCCCCAAGTGAATTGTCGACACTTTTTGCAAGCCACCCACCCATTGAAAAACGTATTGAAGCTTTGAGAAAATTAAACGTTTAACAAATTTATAGATTATCTTAAATATTACATGGTTTTATAGATTGTTTAGCCCCTATAGTTGCAACCAACTCTGCGGGCTTTTCTTCTGATGAGCTAAAAATTAAATCATTCGGAGGAAATAATTCCGGACAATGCTTTTTGAATAGGGCCACCATCTCGATGGCACCTACCTTTTCTGCCGCTTTCAAGGCTAACAATTTATCTTCTATCCCAAGTTCAATTCCATAGCAATCGAGTAACCGCTCCACAATAGCCAGACGCAAGTCTTGATCTAATGATCGGCAAAACCCAGCTGTAGCGGTGAGAATCATAGCCTTGTTTTGTGGCGCGATCCTTTTTCCATATTCTTGCAATAGATAAAGATTTTTTTCGAACGGCAAACCTGCTATCGTAAAGAAATCGTTGATTTCTTGAACACTTATTTTTTCACGACAAAGTGGATTTAACAGTTCTAATAGAGACATATCGCCTTGACGTAGAGCGCCTTTAAAGCTTAGCATTTTGGCTTCAATGCTCATTTCATCACTATATTCAGATAAGAGTTCTTTAACAATCTCCAAACGCAGAGGTTGGTCTATTATTTTAAAATAGCTTGCCACTTTGATAAGAGCCGATTCTTTGCCTTTTGCATACAGTCTTTTACCAAAGGTCTGTAGTAGATATTGAATCATGCCAAAATGATGAGCATCTTGCGCATTGAGAAAGGCTTCATTGATAACAGCATCATCTAATAATATTTCAGCACAGTACAAATTGAATAACCGGAGGATGTTTATGCTCTCTCTTGCAGCGGCTATAAAACCTTGAATCTTGTCTTCTCGGCTAATCTCGTCGCCATATTCAGATAATAAACATTTTACAATATCGAGGCGCCGCTGTGGATCCATTAATCTACAATATCCGGCCATTTTGATAAGAAGCTGCCCCTTGTTTTTAGGGGTGAGCACTTTACCATGTTCCTTTACTAAATTGCCAATCTCTCTGATATCATACGCGTTTATTGCGGCAATAAGTGATGCATTAATATTTGCTTCAATACTGGAGCCGGTAATCATCGTGTTACCTCATATATATTAAGACTGCTTTAACGCAACATCTTTAAACGCTTTAATTTCATCACGTATCATTGCAGCTTGCTCAAATTCTAAATTGCGAGCGCACTCATACATTTTCTCATCCCATTTTTTCAGCAACTTAGCTGCTTCTGCTGGGGAAATAGCGGCATGATCGCGGCGATAATTTTGAATTTCAACAACTATAGGATACAGCGCCGTTTCTCTGCCCGCTTTTCTGGATTTCTTTTTTGATACGCTGCGATTAAAGTAAGCGCCTTCTAAGATATCAGCGACTGCTTTTTTAATAGTCTGAGGCGTAATATTGTGCTCTTTATTATAAGCGATTTGTTTGTTGCGACGTCTGTCTGTTTCAGAAGTCGCTTGCTTCATCGCTGATGTCATTTTATCAGCATACATAATGACGCGACCATTAACATTTCTCGATGCCCGACCAATTGTTTGAATTAAAGAACGATTCGATCGTAAGAATCCTTCTTTATCCGCATCAAAGATAGCAACTAACGACACTTCAGGAATGTCTAAACCTTCTCGTAATAAATTGATCCCAACTAAAACATCAAAAGTGCCTAATCGTAAATCACGAATAATTTCCACTCGCTCTACGGTATCAATATCCGAGTGCAAATAACGGACTTTGATCCCATGTTCTGCCAAATATTGCGTCAAATCTTCAGACATACGCTTGGTTAATGTGGTAATTAGCACTCTTTCGTTCAAAGCTGTTCGTTTATGGATCTCAGAGAGCACATCATCAACTTGTGTGCTAACAGGTCTGACTTCAATTTGCGGATCGACTAATCCTGTTGGTCTGACAATTTGCTCTATAGGCTTATCAGAGTGTTGTAACTCATACTCTCCTGGTGTGGCTGAAACATAGAGCGTCTGGCGCATCATTTGTTCAAATTCTTCAAATCTTAAAGGTCGATTATCTAAAGCGGAAGGTAAACGAAAGCCATATTCAACTAATGTTTCTTTACGCGAACGATCCCCTTTATACATCGCCCCCAGTTGTGGCAACATAATGTGTGATTCATCTAAGACTAAAAGCGCATCTTTGGGCAAATAGTCCATTAAAGTGGGGGGCGCTTCACCTGGTTGGCGCCCAGTCAAATAGCGTGAATAATTTTCAATACCGTTGCAATAACCCAGTTCATTCAACATTTCTATATCGTAACGGGTTCTTTCTTCAAGGCGCTGCGCCTCCAGAAGTTTATTTAAATCCCGTAACTGCGCTAAACGCACTTTTAATTCAGCTTTGATATTCTCTACTGCATCCAGAATTTTTTGTCTCGGGGTTACATAATGCGTTTTGGGATATATCGTTATTCTGGGAACGGTGTGCTCTACTTGGCCGGTGAGCGGATCAAAAATAGACAATTGCTCAACTTCATCTCCGAAAAGTTCAATGCGAACAGCTAGTTTTTCTGATTCTGCTGGGAAAATGTCAATAACATCTCCTCTCACCCTATACGTTCCGCGATGCAACTCCACATCATTTCGGGTATATTGGATTTCAGCAAGCCTGCGCAATACCTGTCTTTGATCGATTTGATCTCCCCTGCTCATATGTAACATCATGCTTAAATAAGATTGGGGATCGCCTAAACCATAAATAGCAGAGACTGTTGCAACGATAATAGTGTCCGGACGTTCTAAAATAGCCTTGGTTGCAGATAAACGCATTTGCTCAATATGCTCATTGACCGCCGCATCTTTTTCAATATAAGTATCCGAAGAAGGCACATAAGCTTCCGGTTGGTAGTAATCATAGTATGAAACAAAATATTCCACCGCATTGTGTGGAAAAAAATCGCGCATTTCCCCATATAGTTGTGCCGCAAGCGTTTTATTCGGCGCCATAATGAGAGTGGGTCTTTGCACGGTGGTAATGACATTGGCCACAGTAAATGTTTTGCCAGAACCTGTGACACCAAGCAGCGTTTGATGTTGTAAACCATCATTCAAGCCTTCTACTAATTTCTCAATAGCAGGACCTTGATCGCCTGAAGGTTTAAAAGGAGCAACCAGTTTGAACTTTTTAGACACGTTTATTTGATTTGAAGCAAAGGACAAAGAGTATAGCATCCTTAAAAAGCTAATTGTATACTTTCCCTGATAAGTGTTAAAAATCTTGCTCATTTACAAGGGGATATAAATTGGAAATTCAACTTTCAAACCGTGCAAAAAGTATTAAACCCTCTCCTACTCTCGCTCTCACGGCACGCGCCAATGCGCTCAAAGCCGCAGGACAGGATATCGTCGGCCTAGGTGCGGGTGAGCCTGATTTTGATACCCCAGATTACATTAAAGAAGCCGCCATTAAGGCCATTCAATCGGGTAAAACTAAATACACTGCCGTTGAAGGGATCCCAAGCCTGAGACAAGCCATTGCTGACAAATTAAAAAGCTTCAATGGGTTGCACTATGACTTAAATCAAATCATTGTTTCTACCGGTGGCAAACAAAGCATTTATAATTTGTTTCAATCAATAATCCAAGCCGGTGATGAAGTTATTATCCCTGCGCCTTATTGGGTTTCCTATCCTGATATGGTTTTATTAGCAGATGGCAAACCAGTGATTATCCCTACCACCATCGAACAACGCTTTAAAATAACGCCAGCACAACTGGAAAAAGCGATAACTCCTAAAACGAAAATCTTTGTGATTAATAGCCCATCCAACCCAACAGGGATGCTTTATTCTCGCCAAGAGCTCAAAGCATTAGCGGAAGTTTTGTTAAAACATCCGCATGTTTTAATTGCAACAGATGACATGTATGAACATATTGTCTGGGGAGAAGAACCTTTTAGTAATATAGCGATGGTTGAACCACGCTTATTTGATCGCACCATTGTTTTGAATGGCGTATCAAAAGCGTACTCGATGACAGGCTGGCGCATTGGTTATGCGGCAGGCCCCACTCAGCTTATTCAAGCCATGGGTAATATTCAAGGTCAATGCACCTCCAACCCCTGCTCTATTTCGCAAGCCGCAGCAGAAGCGGCTCTTCGGGGTGGCATGGACTTTGTGCATGAAATGGTTACCACCTTCAAAAAGCGCCATGACTTTTTGGTAGGGCGCTTAAATAAAATATCTGGCGTGCAGTGCGCTCCTTGTGATGGCACGTTCTATGCTTTTGCCCGTGTGCAAGACGCTATAGATCGCATGGATGGAATTCACTCTGATACCGAGCTTTCTGAATATCTCATCAACAAAGTAGGCTTAGCCTTAGTCCCCGGGAGTGCCTTTGGTGCCGAAGGCTATGTTCGTCTCTCTTATGCCACCAGTATGGAAATATTGGAAAAAGCGCTGGAGCGATTAGAGAAGGGTTTAGCTTAAAAACTGCCTCGCTCCCCTTTTTTAAAAAAGGGGAGCTTGCTCACCCACCCATTCTGTTTATTTGTCAAACTAAATGGTGATATCATCAACAAAATGAAAATAAAAGGTGCTTGACTTCGGGGTATATCGTCAGTAGTATTCAACGCCTATTCCCCGATAGCTCAGTGGTAGAGCAGGTGACTGTTAATCACCGGGTCGGCGGTTCGAGCCCGTCTCGGGGAGCCATTTCTTAGTAGGCAAACTGTGCTAAAGCAGTTTCATATTCTTCTTCAGAAGAGTTTTGATCTAATCTAAAATCTTATCTTAAACTTTCAACTCAGTCAGTTAATATTGTCATAGTTGCGAAGCAACAAGTGATCTCCACTATCTGCCAAAATACTTTCCTTTTCGATAATATTCTGAACATGTTCATCGCTACTGTTGCTTTGCAACACGCAATTACAACGTTTATTAATTCTTCGAGATATAAGAAATCGCACTACCAATTTAAACAGCACCACTGAAGAAACCACACCACCAATTTAACCAGTCTCAGACTAAAGAATACTTACTAACATACGACTATTATTAAATAGGAGTAAGCCCTTAACAAAGAGGCGTAAGGACAACTTGAAGTCACTTGAACGATTTGCCATGAAGCATCCTTTTTTAATCACGATAGGGCTTACCCTCGTCGGCTGCTTCCTATTGATTGCTTATATCGTCTTGATGCATAAGAGCGACTTTCCGATTTTTCTTCTAGGCTTTGTTATTTTATTGGCGCTCCTTATCGGCGTGGGATTTTTGTTGTATTTCCTTGCTTTAAAAATGATAGCGCGTCATGCTGAAAAAAATTACAAGCTCATTCAAAAACTCAATAACAAAGTGCACGAAAAAACGCCTGTTTCTGCTCCTGCTACTTCTTCCGCTCCTGCTGCTTCGACTGCTTCTACACCTGACAGCGTCGAGATATTAGAAGAAAAATTAAAAAGTGTACAAAAGCGATTAGTTGAGCAAGAAAAAATGGTCACTATGGGAATACTCAGTGCGGGGATAGCACACGAAATTAAAAACCCTCTCAATTTTATCAATAATTTTTCCGAAATGACCTTAAGTCTTATCAAAGAGTTAAAAGAAGAATTGATAGCGCCGCTTCAAAGCGCGAGTGAGGAAACAAAACAAATACTAAATGCTATTCTCAATGACATTTCAGTAAACTGTGAGAAAATAAATGAGCATGGCAAAAGAGCTTCTTCCATTATTCAAAACATGTTAATTCATGCCAGAACATCGAAAGT
This sequence comes from uncultured Gammaproteobacteria bacterium, assembly GCA_963803015.1. GTDB lineage: Bacteria > Pseudomonadota > Gammaproteobacteria > Berkiellales > Berkiellaceae > Berkiella. Next base: position 97,726 of record CAWDKV010000004.1, read on the forward strand.
AGATAAATTAGAAATTGATGTTAACGCACTTTTAGAGGAATATCTCAATTTGGCTTACCATGGAATGCGGGCACAAAATAGTAGTTTTAATGCAAAATTTGAAAAAGCACTTGATAAAAATCTTCCTAAAATCAAAGCGAATCAACAAAGTCTTGGCAGAGTATTTATCAACATCATCAACAATGGATTATATGCTGCCAATGAGAAAGCTCAACAAGTTGAAAAAGGGGTTGTTCCTACTATTTCTATTACAACATTGCAAACACAAGACAGTATTTTGATTAAAATCAAAGATAATGGCGGTGGCATTCCAGCTGAGATTCAAAAGAAAATATTTGAACCTTTTTTTACTACCAAACCTGCGGGACAAGGAACCGGACTTGGCTTACCTATATGCTATGATATTGTAGTGAATGAACTTGGTGGTAAGCTCGAAGTTTCCTCAAAAGAAGGTGAATATACAGAATTTACGATTACAATTCCCAAAGATAACAAAAGTTAAAGGGCATCCTCATGGAACAAGAAAATAACAGTTCAAAAATACTAATCGTGGATGATGAGCCAGACGTTGAAGTATTAATGAATCAACGTTTTCGTCGCGAATTGCGAGAAAAGAAATTTAATTTCTCTTTTGCGCGTAGTGGTGTTGAAGCGTTAGAAGTGCTTGCTAGAGATCCGAATATTCGTTTAGTCATTTCGGATATTAATATGCCAGAAATGGATGGCTTAACGCTTTTGAAAAATATTGGTGAAAAATATCCAATGGTTATTCCTATTATCGTTTCTGCATATGGGGATATGAATAATATTCGGCAAGCCATGAACCTTGGCGCATTTGACTTTGTGACCAAACCAATAAATTTTGAAGATCTAACTGTGACAATTGATAAAACGCTACATCATATTCAATCTTTACTTGATGCGCAAAAAACAAAAAACAAATTAGAGGGCATACTACATGAGTTAAATGTCGCTAGTGAAATTCAGCAATCCATTTTGCCCAGAAATTTTATTAGCAACGAGCAAATTGACATGTTTGCCAAAATGACAGCTGCTAAAGAAATTGGGGGCGATTTTTATGACTTCTTTTGGTTAGATACTGAAAAGACAAAACTCGCTTTTGTCATTGCAGATGTTTCTGGAAAAGGCGTGCCAGCCGCTTTGTTTATGACTGTTTCCAGAACTTTAATCCGAGCGCATGCTTATAACCATGCCAATTCTCCTGGAAACTGTTTAACTAAAGTGAATAACATCTTGCAACGGGATAATAGTAACATGATGTTCGTCACCACCTTTTACGGTGTGCTTGATATTCCTTCAGGACAAGTCTCATTCTGCGATGCCGGTCATAATCATCCGTTTATTGTCCGTAAAGACGGGACTGTTGAACCGATTAGAAAAACCCATGGTATGGCCTTAGGCGTGATGGAAGACATAGAATACAAAGAAGACACTCTCACACTCAATGCGGGTGACATGCTGTTTTTATATACGGATGGGGTCACAGAGGCTGAACAAAGAGACGGTGCACAATTTGGAGAAATAAAGTTGTCAGAAAAACTCCATCAATACCAAAATTTGGCAGCAGGTGAATTAATTAATACACTTAAGCAAGATATCGTCGACTTTGCCCAAGGTTGGCCTCAAAGCGATGATATTACTATGCTTGCCATACGCTATTTGGTTGGCAAACAATAATAGGACTGGATACAAGATCATGACAGATCCAAATCGGTTAACTTTTTATTTTGCGAACGATGCTGAAGAAGCGCCTCGTATTGCGCGTAAAGTTGAAAATTTTTTACAAGAAAAAAAAGTTTCTGAAAGCATCATCAACAAAGTTTTATTGTGTGTTGACGAACTCATTACCAACATCATTGCACACGCTTACAATGATAAGCTAGAACACGCCGTATTATTAGAATGTCGCGTTGACGATAGACAATTAGAATTAGAATTGCGAGATGATGGCGTCCCTTTTGATCCAACCAACCAATCACGACCGGATACTAAATTATCTCTGGATGACAGAGATATTGGCGGGTTAGGGATACACCTCGTGCTGACCTTAATGGACAAGGTAACCTACAGACGCGAAGGCGACTATAACGTCTTAATCGCAACTAAATTATTAGATTAAATATATAAAACAAGGGCAAGTGTTATGGAAATTAAAGAAGATAAAATTGATAGTCAAATCGTTGTTTCTTTAGGTGGCAGAATTGATAGTACTGCTGCTGTGGAATTTGAAGAGAAACTCATTGAAATCATTGATAAGGGCAACAATACCCTCATCATCGACTTTAAAAATATCCAATTTATCAGCAGTGCGGGCTTACGCGTCCTTCTGCTTGCTGCTAAAAAAGTAAAGCCCTATGGTGGTAAAATTATTCTTTGCAAAATGTCAAAAGATGTAAAAGAAGTCTTTGATATTAGCGGATTTTCTTCTATTTTCAACATTTATGATGACGTGAGTGATGCTATTAAAGCAATTAAATAGCATCCTTGAAGAAAAGAGTCATGATCTAAAGCTGTTTCAATTCTTGTTGATGCCTTTCATGTAAGCGTTTCTTAAAAAGAGTGATGGCATCAGAGAACTCGGCATGAGAATCCTCCATATGTTTTAATCCCACAAGTTTATTTAATGAATTGGTCAAAAATCTATCTGCGACGGTATCTAAAGCGCTATAACGGAGCTCTAAATTAGGTAGGGTACCTTTAATGTTAATTTGTTCTTCTAAATACTCTAAAATTCTTGAATTAACATGGCGGATATTCGCATCATCAATAGTATGCATGGCAAGCAGGCTATTTAACGTTTCCATCAAATCAATTACTTCAGGCCAGTATTTAGGCTCAAGGTGGATATCACTCTCATTTATTTTGGGTTTGGCTGTAAACCACCCCAGGAAGGCTGCCCATTTTTGTTTGAACCCCTGGGCTATTTTATTTAAAAGAGTTTGATCTTCAGCTTTTGCCATATCACCCTCGTGTAATTTCACATATTAAAACAATCTGTCTATTAAGTAATAATATCAACTCATTTATGTTTTAACAAATTACTGGATGCATGCTCAGCTCAATTCGCGCTAAGCGCTTTTCACAATACTCTCTAGATAAGATCGAAATGCTTGGCCTAAATCAGGATGCTTGAGCCCTAGCGCAATCATCGCTTGCATATAGCCTAACTTGCTCCCACAATCATAGCGCACCCCTTCAAATTCAAGCGCCATCACCTTTTCTGCCTGGAGTAGGCTCGCTATGGCATCTGTCAATTGAATTTCTCCACCGCGTCCAGGCGTGATTTGAGAAAGATGGGTGAATATAGGGGCTGTTAAAATATATCGTCCAACAACGCCTAAGGAGGATGGTGCGTCTTGTGGCTTGGGTTTTTCCACAATGAATTTGATCTCGCCGCTTTTATGCCAAGGATGACTCGCTGCAATGACACCATATTTTTCTGATTCTTCTGGTTGAATTTTTTGCACAGCAATCACACTGGCATTTTGCTGATGATAAATCTCCAGCATTTGGCCTAAACAAGGGTTTTCAGGAGAATCAATTAAATCATCTGCTAAAATCACAGCAAAAGGATGAGAACCAATGACTTGTCTTGCACATAAAACCGCATGTCCTAATCCTAAGGCATGCGCTTGGCGTACATAAATGCAATCTACCCCTTTGGGAACAATATTTTGCACCAGCTGTAAAATTTCTGTTTTACCTTGTTGCAGTAAACGGTGCTCTAATTCATAGTTAGTGTCAAAATGATCTTCTATTGCACGTTTCGCACTACTCGTCACAAAAATTAATTCTTTTATGCCAACACTAATCGCCTCTTCAACTGCATATTGAATAAGGGGTTTGTCGACGATAGGCAACATTTCTTTAGGATTAGCTTTAGTCGCAGGTAAAAATCGCGTACCAAAACCTGCGACAGGAAAAACCGCTTTTGTAACAGGTGCCCTCATGTCATGACCTCTCTTGATGGAACAGGTTTTGTCTCAAAAACTTTAGTCCCTAAAAATTCTGGCACTAAAGCTTTTATCAACAAAAAGAGCTTTTGTTCATTACATTCTTCAATGGCATGTTGTATTGCGATAAGGTTTTTTTCCAGGGCATAATCATTAATACTACGCGGTTCAGCTCTTAGGATTTTTTCATGCGAAGTAGATTTTAGTTTTTCACGTTCATGGAAAAGCTCTTCATATAATTTTTCTCCAGGACGCAAACCAATATAGTCTATCTGAATATCCTCTCCTCTCTTCCCAGCAAGTCGTATCATTTGCTCTGCCATGTAACGAATTTTAATCGGCTCACCCATATCTAAAACAAACAACTCACCGCCTTTTCCAATGCTAAGCGCTTGCATAATTAATTGGCTTGCTTCTTGAATAGTCATAAAATAGCGCGTCACATCAGGATGAGTCACTGTTAAAGGTCCACCCAACTCTAATTGTTGCTGGAAGGTTTCGACCACTGAACCGCGTGAACCCAACACATTGCCAAAACGCACAATAACAAATCTTGTGCCTTGCTTTTGATTGAAATATTGACAGACTAGTTCAGCAATACGCTTAGTTGCTCCCATTACATTCGTTGGGTTAACGGCTTTATCGGTAGAAACCATTACAAATTTTTCTACCCCATATGTACTCGCCGCTTCTGCAAGATAATAAGAACCTACCACATTGTTTCTGGTAGCAGCGCGAATTTGAGGCTCTAATAAAGGCACATGCTTATATGCTGCTGCATGAAACACGACTTGAGGCCGATATTGCTTAAACAGATGATTGATTGCGGTTTTATCGCATAAGTCCATCAAATAAAAATGGACTTTTGTTCTGGATGATAAAAATTTATTAGCAAATTCTTGCTGTAAATGAAAAAGATTATACTCACTATTATCCACTATGGTTAAGTGAGAAGGTTGCAATTGTATCACTTGGCGACACAACTCCGAACCTATAGAGCCACCGCCCCCACTAATGAGAACACTTTTATTAGCAATAACACCTTTTATAGCTTGCCAATCTAAAGAAACAGGATCTCTACCTAATAAATCTGCTAAAGAAATTGCTCGCAAATTCTTAATTGAAACCGCGCCTGTCACCAAATCATTGGTGCTCGGCAATGTGCGCACGGGCTTCTTTGTTTTTTCGCAGATTGCCGCAATGCGTCGCATCAATGAAGCATTAGCCGAAGGCATAGCAATTAAAATCATGTCAATGTCAAAACGCATGACAACATCCGGAATGTCATCGCTTTTGCCCACCACACCGGATCCCTTGTAATTCTCTACCCATATTGCGTGGATTATCATCGACAATAGCCACGGGAAGATATTGCGATTTATTGCGCAGCAAATCGCGCACTAAGCTCTCTCCAGCAGAGCCTGCCCCGACAATCAACACTCTGTTACCCGTTACAGAGTAGGTACGTTTATCTTTAAACCAGCGATAAAGAAAGCGTGATCCGCCTAAAATAAACAACAGCAAAATCCCGTATAATGGGATAACTGAACGCGGGATATTCTCTAAACGGGTAATTAAAAATGCGGCTAATAAACTAAACAGACAACCAATCACAATGGCTTTTATAATGCGGGTTAAATCAGGTAAGGAGGCGAAACGCCACACCCCGCGATACAAACCAAAAGTCCAAAAAGCAGCTGTTTGAATGACCATCACCCAAGGTAAAACTGCGAGTGCTTGCGACAAAATTTCCGATGGAATTTCACTTAGATTAAAGCGTAGCCAATAAGCGCCAAACCACGCGAGAGGAATGCTTAAAAAGTCGTGTAAGAACGCAGCCCAGCGACTACGCCAATGTGACCACACTGGCTTCATATCTTTCCTTATTTATTATTTTTCTTCCCTAACGTGCCTAAACTGAATTAAAAGGTTTCTTCCGTTGGAGCGGTCCCATGCCAACTACCAAACATAGGTTTATAAATTTCCACTATTAAATATAAAAATCCAACAAAAGCAATGCCAAGGCCTAATGCGAAAGTGCTTAAGCGCGGATCATGATAAGCAACTACAGAAAGGCCACCTAAGACGCTATTAATTAAAATAGCAGAAAATAAAACTTGCTGATGGCTCCACCCTGCGCTGATGAGCCGCTGGTAAGCATGCAAACGATGTGCTTCACGCCAATTTTGTTTGGCTAAGATCCGACGAACAAGGGTAACGGTTGCATCAAACCAAAATAAAGTCGTCAGAATAGCCCAAATTTCTAAGGGCATATTTAACAATTTATAAGAGATTAAAGCATAAATTGAAATCAAAAACCCAAGGAAGTAACTGCCGGAATCACCCATAAAAATTCTAGCAACAGGCCAGTTCCAGGTTAAAAAGCCACCTAATAATCCACATAGTCCCCAAGCTGCAATGGCGGAGATCAATTGCACCCATCTGGTATAAAAAGCCACCCCCTATACCAAAAACGAAAATGGCTTCTACAGCAGCGTAGCCATCTGTTCCATCCATAAAATTAAATAAATTCACCATCCAGACAATGGCCGCGACCAAAAGTGCAAAGCACAGGGGTAAGGGTAAAAAGATGGGTAATCTACTTTGAAGGAGCTCACCGCCTTCATAAAGTAAAAATAAAGCACCTGTAGCAAGGATAGCTTGGATAATAAAACGCGTGGACCAAGAAAGTCCTTTTCTATCTTCGATAAAACCGAGTATACCTATTCCTATTACGGGGCTAAATAACCAAAGCAGTGACTCTTGGATATATCCATAATAATAAAGGACACCCAACAAACTCACCCATCCTAGAAAGAAAACAAAACCACCACCGCGGGGTGTGGGCGTCGAATGAGAAGAACGTGAGTTTGGCTTATCTAACATGCCTTTTTCAACAGCATACCAGCGAAAGAGGCCAAGAAAAGCCCAACACAGACCAAAGGGTAATAGCAGAAAGGATAACCAACTCATAATGCCTCTATCACTTCGTTTATTTCCTGTAACTGTTTAAGCGGAAAACGTGCTTCAGTAATACTTCTTCCCATCACAAGATAATCACTGCCTGCTTGTAAAGCGTCAACCGGTGTCATCACGCGTTTTTGATCTTGGGTGTCATCACCTTTTAGACGGATCCCAGGTGTGACGCAAATAAAATCCGGACCAAACTGCTTTTTTAAACTTGTCGCTTCAAGGGCAGAACACACTACCCCATCTAATCCTGCTTCATAACATAGTGAAGCCAAACGAAAAACCATTTTTTCTACACTTTCGGTAATGCCAAATTGGGCTAAGTCTTTTTCACCAAGACTGGTTAACACAGTCACACCGATTAATAATGGCCTTTTTCCGGTGGCTTGCGCCACTTGCTCTAAGGCTACTTTAGCGGCTTTGAGCATGGCGAGCCCGCCTAAAGCGTGTACATTCAACATCCAAACCCCGAGTTCACTCGCACTCAGACATGCTCCAGCAACTTGCTGTGGAATATCGTGAAATTTTAAATCTAGAAAGACTTCAAATCCTCTGTCATTCAACTTCCCTATTATCGCGGGACCATATTTTGTAAACAAGGTTTTACCGACTTTTACGCGACAAAAGGCGGGATCAAGCTGCTCAACGAAATGTTCAAGCTCGGTAGACTTTTCAAAATCGAGGGCCACAATAATTTTTGAATCAGACTTACTCATGCTTTCTCCTCTTCATTATCACTTTGTATAGACTTCAGGGCAGCCCACTGTCGACAGCTCGGACACTGCCAATATAAAAGTCGACTAGAAAAACCACATTGCTTGCACAAATAGGATGGCTTTTTCTGCCACTCTTCAATACCAAATTTTTCCTTTAATTCTGTTAAATAGATTTCAAGGCCAATTTTCTCACCCAGTTTATCAAAACATTCTTTTATCATCGGTAAGACTTCAGATAAGTAGAGCGGCGCTTCTCTACAAGATGCCTTCAAACTTTTTAACGCTCGTTGATATTTTCCTAATCTTAACTCAAAACAGCCTTGAAGTATGTTTATCCGTGCTGAATGCGGATCATGGATACGCCCTTCTTTTAAATATTTGAAAGCTGATTTTATCTTTCCTTTAGACCAAGCGAGTTCGCTTAATTCACTATAATAATGCCCGATTTCGTGACCTCTAGGCTCACCTGAAATTACTTGCAAGCGAAACGTAATGGCTAACGCTTTTTCCCAATCTTTTTCTCTTTCATAAATATCAATTAAATAGCGCAGAGTTGTTTCGAGTTGATAGCCAAAGGTATTAATAATTTCTAGGAGTAAGGACTCTGCGCGATCATAAACTCCTGCACACATATAATCTTGCGCTAAGTCTAAAAGACATTGGCAGCGTTCTTTTGTTGTTAAATTGGGTTTGGAAACTAAGTTTTGATGAATGCTAATCGCTTGATCAACCTCACCCCGACGACGAAAAAAATTGCCTAAAGCCAAGATGGTCTCCACACTCTCGGGAGAAACATCTAACATTTTAATGAAAGCCTCGACGGCTTTATCGTTTTGTTTAGGTAATAAGGTATTTCCTTTGGCAGGTGCAGAATTTCTTGCTGACCGTTTTCCTAAATACCAGCCAGAAAATGCCGCTAAGGGTAGAAGAAAACAGACTAATTCTAGCATAACCCCCTCTCCTCAGCGCCGAGCCGAAAAATCATCTGCTTTGGGTATTAGCGCGAGATCTCCGACTGACTCCCTTCTTGAATTTTAGAAAGCAGAACTTGTTTCTCTTTTAAAGCTTCTTCAAGCTTTTTGTTTTTTAATCGCAGTTTTAAGATCTTAAAACTCATGACAGTAACACAAAGCAAAACGCCCATAATTAAGGCAATCAGCAGTAAAACAACTAATGGTAAGGCTCTACTACCTAACAAATAATTCACTTGAACAGAACCCGCATTTAACGCAGCAAAAGCGATTGCTACTATCGTTAAAACAAGGGCTAACAATAGGCTGAAGATTCGCACGCTTATCCCCTCCACATTCCTTGTGATATATACTCGAGTTACTTTAGTTTTCCGTCATTGCGAGGAGCGAAGCGACGCGGCAATCCAGTCTTCAAGTTGAATTCTGGATTGCTTCGCTAAGAGCTCGCAATGACGAAACATCTAATTTCAAAATAGAACGCTAATTACGTTACTCTTTGTTGTCCATATGCTCTTTCAACAAATCACCCAAAGTGGTTGATTGATCGGAGCCGCTCTTAGAGTAATCACGAAGCGCATCTGCTTCTTCTTGCGACTCTTTAGCTTTGACAGACAGCAAAATAGAACGATTCTTTCTATCGACGCCAACAAATTTCGCTTCAATTGTTTCGCCAACAGTTAACACTGAACGCGCATCTTCTACTCTTTCACGTGCTAATTCAGAAGCACGTAAGTAACCTTCAACGCCATCTGCTAACTGCACTTTCGCACCTTTAGAATCAATTTCGATAATCGTTCCAGTTACAATTGAACCCTTGGTGTATTCTGCTAAGTAATTTGAATAAGGATCAGCATTTAATTGTTTAATCCCTAAAGAAATACGTTCTCTTTCTGGATCAACAGAAAGTACCATCGCTTCAATCTCATCCCCTTTCTTGTAAGCCAACACTGCTTCTTCGCCAGGGGTGTTCCAGGAAATATCGGATAAATGCACTAAACCATCAATCCCGCCATCGAGTCCGATGAAGATCCCGAAATCAGTGATAGATTTAATTTTACCAACAATTTTATCACCTTTATCATGAGTCGCAGCAAAGGCTTCCCACGGAGAGGCTTTACATTGTTTGAGTCCCAATGAAATACGACGGCGTTCTTCATCAATATCCAACACCATCACTTCTACTTCTTCACCAGGTGATACTATCTTTGAAGGATGCACATTGCGATTGGTCCAATCCATTTCAGAGACGTGTACCAACCCTTCAATGCCAGGTTCTAGTTCAACAAAGCAACCATAATCTGCAATATTGGTGACGCGGCCTACCACACGGGTATGTTCTGGATAACGACGAGCAACACCTACCCATGGATCTTCGCCTAATTGTTTCAAGCCTAAAGAAACACGCATACGTTCTCTATCAAAACGTAACACTTTGACTTGTAATTCTTGACCAACGCTTAACACTTCACTTGGGTGTTTCACGCGTTTCCAAGCGATATCGGTGATATGAAGCAGACCATCTACCCCACCTAAGTCAACAAAAGCACCGTAATCTGTGAGATTTTTAACAATACCGGTGATGAGCTGTCCTTCTTGTAACCCTTCTAATACCGCACCACGTTCTTGGGTATTTTCAGATTCGACAACAGAACGTCTAGAGACCACAACGTTATTACGTTTTTGATCTAGTTTAATGACCTTAAATTCTAATTCTTGACCTTCCATAATGGTTGAGTCGCGAACAGGACGAACATCAATTAAAGAGCCTGGTAAAAAGGCACGAATAGAATTGATATCTACTGTAAAACCACCTTTTACTTTACCGTAAATGATACCCTTTACAATTTTGCCTTCTTGATAGGCTTTATCTAATACTTTCCAAGCTTCTAAGCGCTTGGCTTTTTGTCTTGATAGCCGTGTTTCACCCCAGCCATCTTCTACTGCATCTAAAGCAACTTGCACTGTATCGCCAACTGCGATTTCAAGCTGACCGTCTTTATCTATAAATTCTTCCAAACGCACATAGCCTTCGGATTTAAACGGGGTGTCTATGGTAGCAAGGCCTTTCTCGTGGTTAATATGGAGTACCACGCCACCGAATATGGTGCCAGCTTGCATGTCGAGCTGTGAGAGTTGTTCTTCGAGTAATTGGGCAAAACTATCTTTGTTGCTTGATGTGTTCATAAAATTATCCTATGACATCTCGCTAAGTAACTTAGCTTAATATCATGTCTGTTGGTTTATACTCATTATCTCCTTACGAAGATAACACCTCTTTGCAAATCAATCCTTTCGGGACTGACCCACTTCTTTCAAAACTGCAGCAAAAACTGCATCAATCGATAAAGCTGTTGTATCGAGGATAAAGGCATCGCTTGCTGGGCGCAAAGGCGCGACAGCCCGTTGCCGGTCTCGTTTATCTCTCGCTGCTATCTCGGTCAAAAGATCTTCAAGGCTAACATCAATACCTTGCTCTTTCAACTGCATTTGCCGTCTTTTAGCCCGTACTTCAGGGGAAGCTTCTAGAAAAAACTTTAAAAAAGCATCAGGAAATACTACTGTTCCCATATCGCGGCCATCTGCAACCAAACCGGGGCTTTCCCGGAAAGCACGCTGTCTTGCTAGTAAAGCCTCTCGCACTTGCGGAAGTGCAGCAACCAATGATGCTCCCGCACCACATTTTTCAGTGCGGATAGCAAGCGTAACGCGCTCTCCTTCAAGATAAATTTCAGAGGTATTGTTCTCGAAAATCACATCTAATTTGTGAGCTAATGAACTTATTTCTGCACTATCGGTCAACGCCAATCCATGCTTTAACGCGCAAAAAGCCAATACACGGTAGATGGCACCACTATCCAAAAAATGCCACTTTAAATGCTCAGACAGACGGCGACTTAAAGTTCCCTTGCCAGAGCCACTTGGTCCATCTACCGTAATCACAGGCACATTAGATTGCATAACCTATTTTACTCCCTAGGAGATTTTGAGCGCTAATCCTAATTGGTTAGCTGTGTGTTGAAAATGAGGAAAAGAAGTCGCAATATTATCACAATTTTCTACATGAATTGGCTCTTTTGCATTCAAAGAACCCATCAAAAAAGCCATTGCAACGCGATGATCGCCTTGTGAATTCACCTTGCCTCCCTTCAGGGTTGTGCCTTCAATTAAAACCCCATCAGGGTATTCTTCAAGCTGCACGCCAAGTCTTTTGAGTCCCTGCGTCATCACTGTGATTCTATCACTTTCTTTATAACGTAATTCTTTTACCCCACGGATTTGGGTTTGACCTTGCGCGCAAGCAGCAACAATAAATAAAACGGGGAACTCATCGATACTGCTTGTCACCCACTGCGGTAAAATCTTTATCCCTTGCAACTGGGCTCCCTGTACTTCAATATCTGCTCTTTTCTCGCCGTTGACTTCACGTTCTTCATGAAAAAATATTTTTGCGCCCATTTCTTTTAAGATATGGATTAACCCGGTACGTGTAGGATTAACACCAATATTTTTTAAATAAAGATGCGCGCCTAAAGTAAAACTGGCACCGGCGATAAAAAAAGCCGCAGAAGAAAAATCTCCCGGAACAGCAACAGATTGCGCTTGCAAAGATTTTACAGGGGAAAGTACTGTTCTTTGTCCGTGAATGGACAAAGGACAGCCAAATTCCGCTAACATTTTCTCGGTATGATCACGCGTCGGCGCACTTTCTATAATTGTTGTTTTACCACTCGCACATAACCCTGCTAATAATAAACAAGATTTGACTTGTGCACTGGCGATGGGCAGCGCATAGTCAATTCCGCGCAAAGAAGAGGTTCCTTGAATGTGCAGGGGTGGGTAAATGTCTGAATCTTTTTGATTACCGTCGATTTGCGCGCCCATTTGCGTCAGAGGGATGATGATTCTGCGCATTGGTCTTTTGTGCAGAGAACTATCTCCCACAAGAACGCTTGAAAAGGGTTGAGCCGCTAAGAGCCCAGCCAATAAACGCATGGTGGTGCCCGAGTTTCCGCAATCTAATGGTTGGGAAGGTGGTTTAAAACCTCTTGTTCCCACCCCCGCCACTTCCACTCTTCCCGGCCCTAGGCGCTTGATGTCAACTCCCAGATCTTGCAGCGCCTTTAAAGTATGCAGGCAATCCAAACCTTCCAATAAGCCTTCTATACAGGTAGTTCCTGTTGAGAGGGCGCCTAAAATAAGTACGCGATGAGAAATGGATTTATCACCTGGTACAATCGCCTCTCCTTGCAAAGTGGCGCAAGGCTCAGCAATGATATCAACCATAACGCCTTGCAAAATCGACCATGAAGGAAGCTAAGGTTTCCACATTCTTCATTTCCATTGCGTTGAATAAACTGGCGCGACAGCCGCCCACCAATTTATGTCCGCGTAATTGTCTTAAGCCATTTTGATCGGCTTCACTCAAAAACAGGCTCTCTAAATCTGGGGTAGGTAAATGAAAGGGAATATTGACATGAGAACGATAAGGCTCTGCAATAAGGTTGCTGTAAAAATCGCCTTGATCGATCACGTCATAAATAAGTGCTGCTTTCTTTTGATTTAAGCGTGCAAAATGCGCGCAGCCACCTTGAGATTGCACCCACTTTATCATTAATCCCAAAACGTACCATGAAAAAAGCGGTGGGGTGTTATAAAGCGATTTTGTTTGATAAAAATTCTGATAATTTAAGATAGCAGGGGTGAGAGGATGCGGCTCTTTAATAAGCGATTGGCGAACAATGATCGGCGTTATTCCTGCTATCCCTAAATTCTTTTGTGCACTAGCATAAATTAAACCATAAGGCGTAAAATCCAAAGGTTTGGTTAAGAGATCAGAAGTCATATCACTGATGAGCCATTTCCCCGAAACTTCTGGCACCTGATGAAATTGCACCCCATGAATCGTTTCATTAGAGGTGTAATGAAAATAGGCCGCCTCATCACTTAATTTCCAGTCACTTCGAGCAGGGATAGAACGATAGTTTTCCTTTTCACTGGTTGCCACCACATTCGCTTGACAATATTTCATGCCCTCTTGCTGCGCTAAATAGGACCAAAAACCGGTGATAAGATAATCCGCTTCTTTGGCGCCTTGCAAAAGATTCAAGGGGATGGCGGAAAATTGTCCGCGCGCTCCCCCTGAGAGAAATAGCACTGCAAAATCATCTGGGATAGCCAACACCTCTCGAAAATCTTGCTCAATGGATGCTAAGTGTTCCATAACCACAGCATGACGATGGCTGATTTCCAAAATGGACATCCCATCATACCAATTGGGCAGCTCTTCTCGAATTTTTGCTAACACTGAAGGTGGCAAACACGCGGGGCCTGCTCCAAAATTGATAACGCTTTCTTGCGCTTCTCCTGTTGGACTATTCGTCTTCATCGTGTAAGTCATCTTCGTCATTCAATTCATCAGCTTCATCAGTGACTTCATCGCTTGATTCGTCATCGCCTTCAGTTAAGGGAATAGGACTATTCTCTTTATACCGCGCCACATCTTCTTCTTCGACTTCCACTTCTTCTATCAGCTGTAAACCAACCAGCTTCTCGCCCTTATTGAGAGCAATGAGCGTCACCCCTTGGGTATTGCGTCCGACAATGGATATTTCATCAACGCGCGTACGCACTAAAGTCCCACCATCGGTTATGAGCATGATTTCATTTTTGTCTTCTACCATGACGGCGCCCACGACCTGACCATTACGCTCAGAAGTTTGGATAGCAATGACCCCTTGAGAGCCACGGCCTTTGACTGGGAACTCAGAAACATTCGTTCGCTTACCGAAGCCATTTTCTGTTGCGACTAAAACAGTGTTATCGTTTTTCACTACAATTAAAGAAATCAGTTTTTGATTTTCTTGTAATCGAACACCGCGCACCCCTCTGGCAATACGTCCCATGGCACGAACGGCTTTTTCATGAAATCTGGCGGCTTTTCCAGCATTGGTAAAGAGCATAATGTCTCTTTCGCCATCTGTTGTATCCACCCCTACTAATTTATCATTCTCGTCTAAACCAATAGCAATGATCCCATTGCTGCGCGGACGAGAGAAATCAGTCAGCGGAACCTTTTTCACCACCCCAGATGCGGTAGCCATAAAGATGTATTTCGCATCTGTATAATTTCGTAATGGTAAAATGGCGCTGATGCGCTCATCTCCCGACAACGGCAAGAGGTTTATGATAGGTTTGCCTTGCGAATTACGCGATCCTAACGGTAATTGGTACACTTTTAACCAATAGACCTTACCCTTACTCGAAAAGCATAAAATCGTATCATGGGTGCTCGCAATCAACAGTTTATCGATAAAATCTTCATCTTTCATCGAAGTGGCGGCTTTTCCACGCCCGCCACGACGCTGTGCTTGATAATCAGCGACAGGTTGGGTTTTGACATAGCCTTGATAAGAAAGCGTGACGACACGCATTTCTTCTGTGATGAGATCTTCATGGGAGAGATCTAATTTTGAAGCTAAAATCTCGGTGCGTCTTTTATCACCAAATTGATCGCGCACTTCGATAAGTTCTTCACGAATCACTTGCATTAATCGCTCAGGGTTGACCAAAATTTCAATGAGTGCTTTGATTTCTTGCAAAATAGCTGAAAATTCTTCAAAAATCTTATCTTGCTCTAAACCGGTCAAACGATGCAATCTGAGATCTAATATCGCTTGGGCTTGCACTTGCGACAAGTGATAGCCTGCATCAGACATGCCAAAATGCGCAGGCAAATCTTCAGGGCGGGCTGCGTGAGAATCTTGCGCTGTTTTTTCTAGCATCGCCTTCACTAAACCTGGCGGCCAAGCACGCTCTACTAATTTCGCTTTAGCTTCTTGTGGACTCGGGGAAGTTTTAATTAATTGAATGATCTCATCGATATTAGCAAGCGCCACACTCCAGCCTTCTAAGATGTGCGCTCTTTCTCTGGCTTTTCGCAATTCGTAGGTGGTACGTCTATTGACGACTACGCGACGATGACGAATAAAGGCTTCTAAAATTTGTTTAAGGTTTAAGGTACGGGGTTGACCATCGACCAAAGCCACCATATTAATACCAAAAACACTTTCCATCGGCGTGTGCGCATATAAATTGTTCAAAACAACTTCTGGCGATTTCATTGCGTTTGAGTTCAATCACAACACGCATCCCGTCTTTATCTGATTCATCACGTAAACCATTACCGGCGATAGCATCAATCTTTTTCTCTTTCACTAATTCGGCAATTTTTTCAACCAATTTGGCTTTATTGACCTGATAGGGAAGCTCTGTGATGATGATAGCTTGTCTACCTTCATTTTCTTCTATCTCGGTTCTGGCGCGAACATAAATCTTTCCTCGACCCGTTTTATAGGCTTCGACAATGCCTGAGCGACCATTAATCATGGCGGCTGTTGGAAAATCAGGGCCTGGGATCACTTGAATTAATTCTTCAATAGTCATTTCAGGATTATCGATTAAGGCTAGACAGCCCGTAATCACTTCTGTGAGATTATGAGGAGGAATATTCGTTGCCATTCCCACCGCAATACCAGATGTGCCGTTGACTAATAAGTTAGGAACGCGTGTAGGCAAAACAGTTGGGGCAAATTCGGTTTCATCATAGTTTGGAGCAAAATCGACTGTTTCTTTCTCTAAATCGATTAGGAGCGCATGCGCAAAACGCGACATTCTGACTTCGGTATATCGCATCGCGGCGGCAGCATCACCATCTACCGATCCGAAGTTACCTTGCCCATCCACTAAGAGATAACGCATGGAAAAGGGCTGTGCCATTCTGACTATGGTGTCATAAACTGCTGTATCACCGTGCGGATGGTATTTACCGATAACATCCCCGACGACACGTGCAGATTTCTTATAGGGTTTGTTCCATTCATTCCCCAGCTCTGACATGGCAAATAAAACCCGTCGATGTACGGGCTTTAAACCATCTCGCACGTCCGGTAAGGCTCTACCCACAATGACGCTCATCGCATAATCGAGGTAAGATTGTTTTAATTCATCTTCAATATTGACTGGTTGGATCTCTTTTGCGAGCTCAGACACAGATCTCCGCTCCTTGTAAGTTGTGTAACTTATAATAAAACCATGACGGAATAGTGTACCATAAGGTAGAATGAAACTCACTCAACTAGCCGACAACCTAAAGATTTTTTGCTATGAACGTAGATCAAGAAGAAGTCCAAAAATTTGATGCCATGGCCACCAACTGGTGGGACCTTGATGGCCCTTGTAAGCCGTTACATGACTTAAATCCCATTCGTTTGGAATTTATTCAATCTTGTTGCGATTTAAAAGATAAAGTTCTCTTAGATATAGGCTGTGGCGGCGGGATCTTGACCGAAAGTTTAAGTGCCTTCAGTAAAGAAGTGACCGGCATTGATCAGTCGGCGCAAGCCTTAAAAGCGGCTATTGAACATGGTATTCAATTAGATAATCCGCCCCAATATGTTTTATCCACTGCTGAAGATTACGCCAATAAGCACCCGCAGGCACATGATGTCATCGTTTGCTTAGAGATGCTGGAACATGTCCCTGATCCAAGCAGTATTATTGCAGCTTGCCAAAAACTGCTTAAACCGGGTGGTCATCTTTTTTTCTCCACGCTCAATCGCACGCCTAAGGCCTTTTTGCAAGCGATTATTGGCGCAGAATATCTGCTTAGACTCTTGCCACGTGGCACCCATGATTACGATAAATTTATCCGTCCGAGCGAATTGGCCAACTGGGCAAGGCCTTATGGTTTTAAGCTTCAATGCGTAAAAGGCATTGAATATCATTTATTCAGCAAACGTTACACTTTATCAGAGGATGTCTCGGTGAATTATCTCATGCATTTCATTAAGGAAGAGATATGAAACAAAAGACAAAAGCTCTCTTATTTGATTTAGATGGCACCTTACTTGATACGGCACCAGAATTTACAGTTTGTTTGAATACCTTGTTAAAAGAAGAAGGTCTCCCTTCGATAACAGTGGAAGCTTTGCGCAGTCGCGTTTCTTATGGCGCCAAAGGAATGGTTGAATTTGGTTTTAACATGCGTGAAGACCATGCCGCCTTTTCTTCGCTCAAAGAACGTTTTTTAAGCCTTTATGCTGCCAATCTTGGTCAACACACCGTCCTTTTCCCCGGCATTGCAGCACTTATCGGTGCCATTGAACAACAAAAATTGGTATGGGGTATTGTGACGAATAAGTTTAAAAATTTTACCTTTCCTTTAGTTGATCTTTTCCCTGTGCTCAAAAACACAGCCATCGTTATTGCTGGGGACACGTTACCGACCCAAAAACCTGATCCCGCTCCCCTCTTACTCGCCTGCCAAACATTACAGATCTCCCCCGAAGATTGCTGGTATATAGGAGATGCTAAAACCGATGTAGAAGCAAGCAAACGAGCTGGCATGCGCTCAGCAGTCGCACAATATGGTTATATCCCGCCTGGCGACGATCCGCGCCACTGGCAAGCGGATGCTTACATTCAAACCTCAGCAGACATTGCCAACCTTATAGTTTGATAACTACGTTTCTAATGGCGCTGTTATTTTTGCAAGCAAGCCTTTTCAACCCTAAAATTTAACGCATTGATTTTATTTAAATTATTGTATTTCCTATAGCAAAATGAAGCGATCTCGCACACGCGTTTCAGTCATTGAGTCCCGTTTTGACCTTAACTTTGAGCGAATAATGGCGTTTAATTATCCGTACTTGAGCAAGGATGCTCTAAAGGATGTCGCTAGGGAAAGCTTTGATGAACAAGGACGTTCGTCCGCAAGGAATGCTGGAGAATAAAATGACTTTGAAGTCCACGAATAATGCTAATTTTTCACCCAAGATGCAATCTTTGATTGAACGTTGGAAGCTTTGCAGAGAGCTAGAATTAGAAGCCTTACAATCCGATGAGGAAAAGCCGGATGTTGACACTTCGCTCCCTATCAATATTTCCTTTAGTACTTTATATGGATTAAGAGCTTCATCTCAAGCCAGAGCACAAAACACACATGCTCAAAACGAGGTCCTCCATACACCTCGCAAAATCACAAGTCCAGCTGCATAACTAATAAATCTTCCGTCTCGGGTAGCCGCTGCTTACTCGAGACGTTATAATTGCGCAAACCGAGCGATTATAAACTTTTAACGGCAGCACAATGGAAAAATACACTCTCTCGCACCTATCCCCGGCTCCACAATGCCTGAAGAATCAAGTTATTCTCATCACAGGCGCTAGCAGTGGTATTGGTCGGGCTTTGGCTTTAGCCACAGCAAAACACGGCGCAACAACCATTCTACTGGGAAAAAACCTCAAAGCCTTAGAAAGTGTATATGATGAAATAATGGAAGCCGGTTTTCCTGAGCCTGCCATTCATCCCTTAAATCTACTGGTAGCAGAACCGAGCCATGCCGCAGAGCTGGCAAGCAGCATTCAAACGATGTTTGGCCGTTTAGATGCGGTTGTACATAATGCGGGGGTCACCGGTCAACTTTGCCCAACCGAACTGCTGCCACCTCAAAAATGGCAACAGGTGATTCAACTTAACTTAAATATTCCCTACCTTTTAACCCATGCGCTTATGCCTTTACTAAAATTAAGTGACAATCCCTCCATTTTATTTACGGCTGCCAATGAAGCTTTAGCCGGCAAAGCGTATTGGAGTGCCTATTGTGCTAGTAAATTTGGGGTAGTGGGATTGGCAGAATCTTTACATGAAGAATGTGAGGGCAATACCGCTATTCGCGTCAATTGCATTAATCCTGGCAAAATGCGCACAACATTACGTATGCAAGCTTTCCCTGGCCTTGATCCCCTATCGCTGCCACTACCAGAAGAAATCATGCCCCATTATGTGCATCTTTTGAGCTTGGATGGTAAAGCTATCCGCGGTAAATGGATCGATCTGAATTAAAGCACGGGCTTGTCTTTTTTATGACGCGCCAGTTGCGCAGCATCTGCACTCGCAGGCGCGCTGGGTTGCATACTCGCACCCGTTGCCACTTTCGGGATAGGGGCTTGTCTTATTATTCTTGGTCTGCCTTGAATAACTGGTTGCGCCAGCTGGGCACCATATTGTTTGATAACAAGAGGATGATTGAAAATAGCACCTTTCAACACGTAGAGTGCCGCTTTGTCATATCGTGGTTTATCATTATTGATATGATCATTTTCCAATAAAGTAAATAATGCATTCAAATCATAACGCGCAGATGATGCTGTAAGCATTTTAGCAGCAGCTTCAATATGAGAAGGATGCGGCTTTTCCAAGGCAACACGAAGCGCTTCCAAGGGCTTAATAGGCACCCTCATCCCGACGATCGTCACATCATCACCCACCTTCTCTAAATTTCTCTGCAATTCTTTTGTAGCATGACTTAACTCATCTGGCGTGTGCCCAGAAAAAATTTTTCTTGTCAGCACATCGCGCTCTAGATTTAAAAGTGCTTTAAACGCTTTTTGTTGCGCATCTTGCGTTTGCGGTGGATTAATCAGCACTGGCAGGTTTTGAGGGATTTTTGATTGTAAATTCTGAAGAGACTTGTCATCTAAAAAATAAGGCTTATTTTGCAGCTCTCTCATTTTATTGACAATTTCCTCTTTGCTCCTCGATCTTTCAATAACAAACAGAATGTCATTTAAGGCATTATAATACCCTTTTCCCTCATCATAAATTGCTTCATATTGTTCTATTTGTTGACGAATTTTCGGACCTAATGTTCCCCTTCGTAGACTTTCTCTTGCCTGATCCGTATTTTCAAGCGCTTGCGCAGTCACATGTCCAATAAATTCATCAGGAGAAGAAAGCGGTTTAACCGTGGAGAGCAAAGAACACATCGCGCTCGCTTTGAGACGAGTCGCATTGGGCGAGTCTGGATCTTTCTCTGTGGGAAGATATTCCCAAATGCCATCGGTTAAGGCAAAGACAATTTCACCATCTTGCAAAGTACTTTGAAAAACATCTTCAAATTCAGGATTTCTTTCACTAGGAAATCCTAGTGGCGCTTGTCTCGCGGTGATTTTTGCCGGCGCCAAAGTTCTAAAAGTTTGAGTAAAAGGATTGTAACTCACCACCATCGAATCACCGATATTTATCCCAACGATTTGATGCGTATTGCCAGGGCCTTCAAATGTTCTAAAACAAGCAAGCGTTGTGTTTTGGCCATTTTCCCCAGACTTTAATGAATCATGTTGAATAGATTTGGCCACTGTATCAATAATTTCTGTTTTTCTCTTAATAACCTCTTTGGGATCCTTACAAGCATTTAACACCTGTAGCGCAACTTCTACGGCTTTAGCAGAAGCGCTGGCAATTTCCTGATCAAGCTTCTCGCCATCTGCCGTTTTCATATGGCCACCTTGACCATCTGCGACGCCACCATATATCGCTTGACGCCGACCAGAGGCATCGGTTTGTGCACCGCCAATTGCACCATCTAAACCCCGATGTGCACTAAATTTATTGTCCGTTGTTTTTATCGTGCGAAAGGATGTCCCAGATAAAATAGCGCCTTGATTTGAAGGCATCAACGAGCGCTCTGTGCTGCTCTCTAAAGTAATAGGGCTTTGCAAATTGCTATTAAGTGGCAGAATCAAGTGTTTTTCAACAGTGCTCACTGTGCCCATGGGTTTAGCTTTAAGTGCTGTTTGTGCCTGTTTTATTTTGTCAATTAATGGTTCAATATTGTCGCGTTGAATATCAACAAGTTTCGCTTTTACTTCTCTTTCTAGCAATCTAATAAGTGCTATATCATCGATGTCATAATTGAGTAGATCTTGCTCTTTTTCAATGCCGAGCGTTCTCAAGTTGATTGATCTATAAACGCTCTCTTCTTCGGGACTAGATTTATTAGCATATATTTTCTGAAATAAATATTTAGCTCTAAGACGCTCATACTCTTGTTGTGAGGGCTGTTTTCCCAGTCGCACTATTTCATCGTATTTTTTTTCTTCATCTTTTATTTGCTGCGCTTTCGCCCTATCTTGTTGCCCTACTAAAATTGTAAAACGAGCTTCTTGCACTTTATTTTGCACTCTACTTCTAACACTTAAGGGCTCTTCTGGCAGTGCTTGCCGCCGTACCAAAGGGAGTGCTTGAGCAGCCTCTTCCATTTGTGCAAGCAGCGTAGAAACCTGCACGGTATAAGCATTAGGTTGGTTATTGAAAAAATTCAATAAATCCGGAATTTTAGACACCCACTCCTCTTTATGTTCTTCCAAAAATAATTCTGGTGCTTTTTCTTGTGTTTTTGCACTCCAAGTCATTTCTGGCGGAAGAGGTGGGATGGGTTGACGCCCCTTACCAATTATAAGTGGTTGCGCTCTTGACGTTTGTTTTAATACTGGTTTAGAAATTTTGGTTTGAGGGAAAGAGGCTTGCGATTCTTCTTCAAAAGAAAAACCTACTTTAGTTGCTTTTTCATCAAGGGAAACCATACTTATCTGATTGAGATTTAAAAGATGACTCTCATCAAACAATTGAAATTTCATAACAATAAGCTGATAAGATGTTTTTTTAAACTCTTCTAAATTGAATTTTCTTTCTGGAAAATTTTTTGTCAACTGAGCATACAGTT
The DNA here is from genome assembly GCA_963803015.1 of uncultured Gammaproteobacteria bacterium. Classification (GTDB taxonomy): domain Bacteria; phylum Pseudomonadota; class Gammaproteobacteria; order Berkiellales; family Berkiellaceae; genus Berkiella. The sequence goes on from CAWDKV010000004.1 coordinate 119,922, forward strand.
CTTCAGCGAATTGGGGATTGATAACCGTCATGAGTTTTAATTCTGGCGGCACATAATCTCTACGCTGAATTTGCTTTGTGATGGCGGCGAATAAATTGGAGCCTTGACGAAATTGGGCTTCTAGCAACTTTAATTGCTCGACAATTTTTTTCTCCTCCTCAGTTAAAGCTGCTTTTTTTACATTTTTTTGACGGATTGTCTCTAGCGCTTCTCGTCTTAGCGTCACATAATCCTTGTATTTTTCAAACGCAATGGTTTTTTCTATGATGCCATTTTGTAATGTGCGCTCTAAATACGCGAGCCGCGCTTTAAGTATTTTTTGAGTGAGTTCTGCTTCGGATATCTCTGGAAACTGCTTCTTCAGATCTGTTTTGATTTTTTGAAGTTGGTAATAAATTCTAGCTGTGACGACTTCAATAGTTGGCATAACACCTTTCTCCTCGAACCCCTCATCTTGTTTAGTATATAGCTACCAAACACAGATTATAACTATATTTACTTACACTCCCAGATAAGAAAAGTCCAACAAAACGATAAGCATTTGATTTTGCTGTATAAGTTGACATCCCAACAAGACCCTCCTACGCTTAATTAAAAAGCAGAGGTTTTAAAGGGTGATATTATTTTTTCCTTAAACAGTCGTAAAATCTCTTTTAAAGTGACTCTGGGGCTTGCGCTACTGCTTGGTCTTTATTTTATTTTAAATACACCTAAAAAGAGCACGCTACCTATTGTCGCCATCGCTAATTATGGCCCTCATGAAACCTTAGAAGACAGTATTCGCGGCATTAAACAAGGGTTAGCGGAGAAAGGATTCAAAGAAAACGAAAAGATCCACTTTGAAATCAGTAATGCTAATTTTGAGCCCACACTCATTGAACAAATGCTAACCAAATTAAAAGCACACAAACCCGCGGTTATGGTGGTTATTACCACCCCTGTGGCGCAAAATGCCAAGAACGCTATCAAAGATATTCCATTAGTATATAGTGTCATCACTGATCCGGTGGCAGTAGGATTACTCAAAGAAGCCAATCAACCTCATCAAAATATGACCGGCTCTTCAGATAAACAAAACTTAGTTTTATTTCTGGAATTTGCAAAAAAACTATTACCTCAAGCCAAAACCTTAGGGCTGCTCTATTCCAACAGCGAAGCCAATGATGGGATCTTGCTCAACATGATGCAGCAAGCATGTAAGGAAGCAGGATTAGCGCTTTTACCCATTGCAATCGATCATGCGCGGGATATCCCTTTTCGCATGCAAGCTTTTAAAAATAAAGTGGATTTCATATACGTTGGCGGAAGCGGCACCATTCAACCTGCGGTTCCAGCTATTGCAGCCATTGCCGAAAAAATGCAGATCCCGGTGTTTAATGCGGTATCAGAGACGGTTAAGCAAGGATTAGTGCTGGGAAGTTTTGGCGTAGACTATTATCAAGTCGGTGTCAGGGCGGGCAACATTGTAGCCAGACTCCTAAATGGCGAAAAAATTCAAGATATCGAACCTATTTATCCGCAAAAAGCGGATCATCACGGCTATATTAGTAAGAAGAGAGCACAACAATACAACATTGCTCTCCCACAAGATTTAGAACAAACAAGTATTGTGGAATAAAGCATGCTGTCACTCACTGACATCTATAAAACCTTTCCTTTTCAATCTTGTCCCACTTTGAATGGCATTAGCCTTCACTTGGCGCCAGGAGAATTTTGTGTGGTATTGGGCAATAATGGCTCTGGAAAAACGACCTTATTCAAAGCTATCACGGGAGAAACTTCTGTTGATAGCGGCTGTGTCAAACTCGCTAATCATAATCTAACCGATGTGCCTTTGCATAAGAGAGCCAAACTCATTAGTTCTGTCACACAAGAAACCAATACCGGTACCATTTTAGAAATGAGCTTGCTTGAAAATATTGTTCTCAGTCTCATCCGTGGCAAAGAGAGTCAATACCGCTCCTATCAATCTTACAAAAATCTCGCACTCAATGCTCTGCTATCATTAGATGCGCAATTAGTTGAACGCCTCCATCATAAGCTTTCTCTCCTTTCAGGTGGACAACGTCAAATGGTCGCCACCTTAATGGCTCTTTTGTCTCATCCCAAATTATTATTACTCGATGAGCATACGAGTGCCTTAGATCCGCAAACACAAAAAAAGCTGATGAACTATACAGCCGATAAAATTAAAGAAAATAACATCACAACTTTGATGATCACGCATAATATTCAACAAGCGGTGAACTATGGTGATAGATTAATCATGATCCATCAGGGAAAAATCATATTAGATCTCAAAGGAGAGGAGAAATCAAAATTTCGAGCAGAATGTTTGTTACCTTTATTTGATACCAGCATTCCAAAAAGTGAAATAAATCATGCTATCACCACTAATTGAACTTATCCCCAGTGGGTTATTGCATGGCGCCATCCTGGCTTTCATTGCGCTTGGCGTGATGATCCCTTTTAAATTGCTAAATCTGCCTGATTTAACTGCTGAAGGAGCGTATCCTTTGGGCGCAGTTATTTCTGCTTGTCTTATACTTTCGGGTCTTAACCCTATTGTTGCTACCTTCGCAGCTTGCTTATTAGCCGGCACCTTGGGAATAGCGACAGCCTATATTCATTTACGTTTTAAATCTCCCACTTTATTAGTCGGTATTATTTTAAGTATTATGGTTTATAGTCTCAATTTGCGACTCATGGGCAAATCGAATCTTGCTTTGTTTACGCACAATACTTTATTCCAAATGATTCCTGACAATATCTATATTAAAATAGGTTTTGTTTTTCTGTTATTTTGCTTCTTAGTTATCCCCTTATTACATTTTTTCACCACAGAAATAGGATTACGTTTTCGGGCTGTTGGCTTAAACCCCAATTTTGCGCAAAGACAAGGCATTTCTTTAAATAGTTATCTTATCGTCGGCTTCTTTATTGGTAATGCACTAGCAGCGCTTGCTGGAAGTTTAATGGCACAATTGCAAGGCTATGTGGATATTAATATGGGTGTAGGAATTGTTATTCATGCTCTTGCCGCCTTAATGATTGGAGAGTGCCTTATTGGCACACAAACTTTAACTAGACAAATTCTTGCTCCCTTTATTGGTGCTTTAGTCTATCAGCAAATTCAGGGATTGGCTCTCACCATAGGACTTGCTCCTACAGATCTTAAATTATTGACTGGGGCTATCGTTCTTAGTTTGATGATGTTTCGTGGGCAAATGTTGTTTTCTCACAAAACTTGAGAAATCATGGCGTTAACGCGTCGGTTTTACTTTCCCCCCAGCCAAAACAATTTTTTCTGGTAAATTGTTTAGTTTAATTTTTTGTGCAGCAAACTTCGCGATATTAAATGACGCTAAAAACGAATCGCTTTGAGCTAATAGCATGGCTGCTTTTTCAGGATCATTTTCCAGATAATCTATAATTTCAGGCTTAAAAGCTAACTCTTTTAAACGCCGTTCAGCCAAAGCCCTTTTCGCATCATTTGCAATTCTAGTGATTTGCTCCCTTACTTCATCGCCAAAGACATGAGCAGCTGCTGGAGCTGCAGCTTTAGCTATAACTGCAACTTTGGCTACTGGAACTGCAACTTTTGATACTGGGGCTGCAACCGCGGCTACTTTAGCAGGGACTTTTGAAGGTGCAACATTCTTAGAAAAGGCTATAGAAACCGGTTTGGAAGGGACTTTTGCCTGAGGTTGCATTTGGATTATTTTCTGCCTCATTGCTTTAGCCATCGCTGGGTCGACTCTGTCTGCAATCGCAAGTGGGCTCTCTTTCTTATTATTTACTGCCTTTACATCAGCACCCTTTTCAATCAACATTAGCACAATATCAATATGGCCCTTTTGCGCAGCGAGCATCAAAGCAGTCATCCCATTACCGTCTTTTTCATCCACCACTGCCTTTTTATCAAGCAATATCAGCGCGAGTTTCACGTCAGCTTTTTCTGCAGCCAAATGTAAAGCAGTTTGACCTTCTTTATCTTTTTGAAACACATCAGCGCCTTTTTGAATCAGCAGATGTACCATGTCGATATGACCAGTTTTCAAGGCAATAAGCAAAGCCGTATTTCCATAAGCATATTTTTCATCAATCTTTGCACCGTTATCAAGTAACTTTAAAAAAAATTCTGTATCCCCATCATCTATAGCTGACAGCAAAATGGGACTCCCTTGAGAATCAGTTACATTGACCTCTGCCTTTTTTTCAATCAGCAACAAAGCAACATCTCTATATTTTTTTCCTACCGCTATTTGCAATGGCATTAGGCCATTTTTATCTTTTTCATTCACATTGGCACCACGTTGAATCAATAATCGTGCCACATCTAAATGCCCCTTGCTCAAAGCCAAACTCAAAGCGGTATTTCCATTAATATCTTTTTCGTCAATCTTTGCGCCCTTATCAAGCAACTTATTTACAAATTCAATATCCCCTCCATCTATAGCTAACATCAAAATCGGACTTCCTTGGGAATTAGTTACATTTACGTCTGCGCCTTCATCAATCAACATCAAAGCAAAATCTCTGCCACCTTGTTCCAGAGCTAACAGCAATGGCGTTTGGCCGCTCTTATCTTTTACATTCACCTTAGCATTTCTTTGAATCAACAAGTGTGCCAAGTCAAGGCGGCCCCTTTTCAAAGCTAAAATCAAAGCAGTATTTCCATGAGCATCTTTTTCATCAATGTTTGCGCCCTTATCAAGCAACTTCAAAGCGAATTCTGCATCCCCTCTTTCTATCATTACCAGTAAAAGAGGCGTTCCCTGAGGGTCTGTTATATTTATCTCTGCGTTTCTATCAATCAACATCAAAGCAAAATCTCTGTAGCCTCGCTCTACAGATAATAGCAAAGGCGAGTTACCCTGTTCATCTTTTTCATCCACCTTGGCGCCATTTTCTACCAACAAACGTGCCATATCAATGTGGCCCTTTTTTAAAGCCACTATCAAAGAAGTATTACCCGCATTATCTTTCGCATCTACTGGCATACCTCTTTGAATCAACAACTGTGCAACATCTTTGTGGTCATTCTCTACTGCTAAATGCAAAGGACTGCTACCATTATTGTCTATCGTTTGTTTTTCTGCATGATTATCCAACAACAAAAGAATATGCTCAGCATTACCTCTTTGTGCGGCCAACAGCAGAGGAGTCATTCCCTGATTATCTTTTGCATTAAGATCCGAGCGAGCCTGAATTAGCATGTGCACAATATCATTGGAACATCCTAAACCAACTGCATAGTTAAGCGGCGAATCATGACGTAAAGAACCATCGTACACTGAAGCTTTGTTTTTTAACAAAACACTCACATTTTCCTTAATGCCAGAAGCAATAGCCCAATACAACGGGGTGAATTCATCATCATCCGATTCATATACTTTCGCCCCTTGGCTTATTAAATACTCAATTATTTCTGGTTTGCAACCAAAAGATAAAGCGACAGATATTAATGGTTTTCCTTTAAATCTCAGCTGAGTCGAAATATTTTTCGAAACGAGATCCATTATCAACGGCAAATCATTACTCACAATCGCAGCTATCATGAGTTTTTCATTGTGCTTACTTTTATCTTCAACATCCGCGTAAGGTGACGCTTTTTTAGTATAATATTCAACGAGAATTTTCAAGAATGATGTATTTTCCGGCTTTAAAAAAAGCTCATGATATGCTTTTAGATTGTCCTTGCTAGGGAAGGTTTTGTGAAGATTTTCAATTGCATAATCAATAAACAATAGGCCGCTAGCATCTTTAAAATTTATAGCAACAGCTATATTCTGCAAAAAATCATATGCGTCTTTCGCGCTTTTTTTATCTAACAACATAGCTAAAGATGAGAAGTTGGATACCCCTTGATTATTAACCATCTTCCAGTTAATACCGTGCTCAGAACATCCAACGCCATTAAGGAGTTCCACTGTCAAATCATCACGCAAAATTACTTTTTGGAAGGCTGTTTGACCATCTTGTGCCATGAAATTCCAATCAATTTGTCCGACTTCTCTCTCGAGATTCAATCTATTAAAATCTTGAGTAGATGAAATTGCTTTAATTAAGCGCATATTCAATTCTATAACAGCTTTCCTATGTTCTAAAAAAGGCCTGATCTCTCTAGAATGTTTTTCCAACCATAGATTAAAAGTTGCATTTTCAAAAAATGAATCTGTTGAATAAGAATAATATGCCTCACGCATTTCCCAACAAGCTTTGGCAAGTTCAAGTATAGTATTTTGTTTTAACACAGGAATTTTTTTAAACTCAGGATAAGCAATTGACCAATCTTTGTTAATAAAATTAGTCTCTGGATTATAAATAATTTCCTTATATATTTTATTCAGAACATTAAGTCGCAATGTCAGCTGTTCAAAATATTTAGCTTGAGTAGGATGTAAGGGCAAAATTACTTCATCAAAAAATTTTAGTTTTTGGTCAGCATCTTTACTACACCATGCTAGATCTTTCTTTTGCGAAGCAAGCAATTTAGCATCCCCATTAAAAAATCTAATTTGCTCTAAATATTCTTCATATTTCCCAGATAGTCTCTCAGGAGGGTTGCCAGCATAAAAAGTGCCTTGCGGGGAAACCATCCAGATGTGATGTTGATTTGAACTTGCCTGATTAACTTGATCTAAAAGAGCAGCTCCTTCTTTTTTTGTCATCACAACAGCTTCGATAATGGGTGGATTACTCTTGCTTTGTCTCATTAAAATGGCTTCAACGGGTTTAGTGTAGACATCCAAAATGTTAGACTGTGTTTGATGGGTTTTAGAAAATTGATGCGTCATATATATTTTGTCATCAAAGCGAAATTTATATTCATGTCTAAATGGCTCAAGACTTCTATTTAATGGTACCAAATTATTGGAGTCGATATCATATAAATTAAAATTCAATGAGTATGTGTTGGGCTGCACTGCTAAATCATACATCAATCGTTGCTTTTCAAGCTCTAATTCCAGCTCAGTTTCGTTTTCAATTTGATTTTCAACTTCCGATGCCCCCTCTGATTCAAAAACGATTTCCGAACCAGAATCTGCTGATTTGTGCGGAATTTTTTCTAATAAACGCGCGCAAACGGCAATAGATTGATCTCTCACTTTCGCCAACTGATTCAACATGTGATTTGTTTCAGGTTCAGATATGACTAAATCAGCACGTTCAAAATAATGTTTAGATTTAGCTGTATAATAAGCATACAAATCATTGAAATATTTTTGAGACTCTACTTGTCTTGAAATCTGACCAGAGTTGAGAAAATGCGTTGGCTGATAGCTTTGAGAAAATACTTCCCTTAGAATTTTCATTTTTTTAGATTTAACAAAAGGATCTTTCTCCTCATATATTTTACCTAGCAGCATTTCTCTAACCACATTATGAAACTTTTGTTGCGAACCATGAAAATGAACACCGAGTAGCTTTTTTATTTGATTATCGGCAACCAGATCTGTAACATCATCAATCGTTGGATTTTTTGTATGAAATGTGTTTGCCATATAATCAGGAGCCACCACCACAATCTCTTGTTTTTTATGTAGTAACCGAGCTCTTTTCGCCCCTTGTGCAAACTTATTTTGAAGTGTATCTTCATCGATGAGGAGTAATTTAATTGCCTTCTCATCATGAACAATGTCCGTCCCCACTGTTCTTGCTTGATCATAATAAGTAAATCTCTCGGCAGGCGAACATTTGAGAATTGCTGATATTTTTTTCTCATCTGTAGTGTTTAGCCTAATCTTTTCATTAGATTTAACATCTAATGCATAAAGTACCTCTTCATCGTTATCAAAATAAAGAACATACTTAATTTGTTCAATATAATCATTGGTATAACGTGCAATTTCTTTGGCAACATTTTCGTTGGAGGTTTCCTTTTTAAATAAAGCCGCAACATCTACAATCGCCCTCATATTTTTTGGAGAAGCCATTTTACTGGCGGCTTCTTTAAGCATTTCATAAGGGCTGGCATAATTTGCCAACAATTGAACTTGCGTTTTCTTTTTCTTTAATAAATCAATGGTTTCCCCATCTGTACCTATCCCTTCTTTTTCAGCAAAAAGTATATCTTGGTGACCTCCCCGAAAATTCCAAGGTGTACCCGTCATGGCCTGATTAGTATGTGTCATTGATATCATATTTTGAGGATCACTTGATAGCACAACCGGATTCAGTTTATTTTGCGGTAAGACATAATTTTTTAACACATACTTTTTGAAATTTTCTGATTTTTTACATTTATCTATGCATTTATTCCAATAATCTTTATCATTAGTGAGTAGTTTAGAAAGAGAGATAGGCTCCCCTCCCATAAAGCTTTGATTTAGCGTTAAATAACTCAGTGTTTGGTCAATTTTCAGTTTTTCACTATCAACAAGCTCTGCTTTTGCTTTAGAGATAAAGTCTTCTAAGATATCTTTTATAGTTTGAGAATTTAGCTCAGTTTGAATATTCATCAACATGGTATAATTCATAGAGACAATGAATTGACCAAAGTTAGAACGCACATTCGGCATATCTTTTGCCCGATAGGGAATTGCTTTTAATTTTTGCAATTCACTAATATTGGGGCTGCGTAAAGGTCCATAATGTTCATTCAAATTTCTTCTCATGGTAAAAGATAAAAAACCTGAAACTTGTGATTTTAGAAAAGAGAGTTCATCCTTTTCTCTAATAGATAAAGCTTTAAATTGTGAGGTGCCAAGAAGTTTTGGGTCTTTATTAAGAAGATAATTTACAATTGTTGCCGGGTTGACTCCATCATTCTTGCCAACGGCAGATCCCGCTAACAGCTTTTTTATAGTACCCGCAATTGGGCTAGTTTTATCGTTTACTAATGATTCAGCTAAAACTTTCGTAATCATAGGCCATTGATTATCAGGATCATCTACTAATTTGTTATTTTTAATCAGATCAAACAATGTAATAGATTTGTTCACGATAGGAGCTAGATTTATTTTCTTAAAAAAATAAAATAATTCAATTTCCAGATCAATATCTTCTTTAGGTGCATTCTGAGAAGAACCAATTGTATAATTTAACTGTTTAGCGGGATCAATTTCATCATGGTATTCATCAATAATTCTATCGCCAGCTGTCTTGATAAACAAAAGAGATTTCTCTAACCATTTAATTTGCTTTTCCCATTCGACAACTTCAATAGATTTTTTGCCTATAGGAGGATCATCTAGCAATTCAAGATATTTCAGCTCTAATGATTGTAAACTTTCACCTGAAGTCATAATATAATTTTTATCTACTGCTGTTTGATAAAATTTACGATACAATGACTTTAGATCACTACTTGAACAAGGTGAGTTCCGGTCAAATTTAAATAAATTGGCTTCCTGGCCAAATAAACGCAGCGATACAGCATTCATATCGGCATGGCTAGTATTTAACAAGCTCGATTTCACTTGATAAATTACCAAATTACTTCCATGTGCTTTTTTAAACGCCGTCACCGGGCCAATAACTTTACTTTTCCCGCCTCCCATAATAAGCTGGATTAATTCATTATCATATTTTCCCGTTTCTTTATTTCTATTTAACAACTTATTTAAATAATATTTTTGCAAACGATTGACTAAGATCCCTTCTTCTTTTTGAAAAAATTGAATATCTGTCTCATTTGAAAAATCCGCCAGATTTTTTTCACTCAGCGCAAGACCCAGATCAAGGAAAGACTGATGATTATCTGGTTTAGCAGGATCAAGGAACTCACATTTATCCAAAGCTACCTGTTTACGTTGATTGCTTTGAAGTAATATGGATAATTGAATTTCGTCGGCAATCTTCTGATGCAGCTTATTGATATTATCATCTGACAATCCAGTCACTTTTTTATATTCCGCTCTATCGGCCATGAGATACAATCTATTCATGTCTTCCCAAGTCAAAGAAGAACGATAACCACCTTGCTTCTCAAGTTCAAACTTCCTCTTTTCAGCTAGATTGTCAGGTCCGCTATTAGCTAAAAGGAAAATTTCACTAGATAATTGATTTTTTTGTTTTTTAATATTATTTATATAATCTAATGTCTTATTTAAAATAGCTTTTCTTCGGCTAGGATCCGCCAAATACTGAACACTAAGCTCCTGATTTTTTTTATTAGCATTATTTCTCAATTCACCAATAGCTATATCAATTTTCCTAATAATGGGAGCCGCTTCTTCATATCGCTTATTAATCGGCCATTGCTTATCAATTATCGCTTTTGTTTGCTGCTCCAGATTGAGATTGACTTTTTCAACTTCAATCAAAAAACTCTCCAAATCACATTCTTTCAAATATTGTGGTATATCCAAATTTTTGTAGGTGAAAATTTGAGGTTTCAATTTTTCACTTATAGCAGGTTCTCTGAGGCGTTCTGGATGAATATATGATATTATTTTTTCTACTGGTGCATTTAAACCCGTTTTTATGCTAATAGGAAATTTGTTTGCTCTTTCAAATAAGGCATTTAACACTCGAGGCGACTCAGGTGGCTCTTTCCCACTCAGAAAATTAGGATCTGGAAAAGCAAAGGGGCGATCAAGAACGGCTAATAAAACAAGAGAAAAATCTGGAATTAGGCTTGTTTGAATATTTTTGTATAAATTAGCTCTGATTATTTTTTCGCAATAGATTCTTATTTTCAACTTTTGATTATCAGTCCCTCTTTGACATATCTCATAAAAGCTTTGAAAATTATTTAAAAATTCTTTGTCTGACATACCCAATCTAGGCATTTGTACTGGAATTTCTTTTTGGAAAATAGCACCATTAATTAATGATAAACTATTCATTTCTTCAGAATGATTTTTAAAAATATCAGGTACATTAACGGACAGGATATGCTGGGTTAAAGCTGTCCCTCTTAATTTAATCTCTTTTACCTGTCTCAATTCCTCTGCTATTTGTTGCGCTCTTTTTTGCCTAAGCTTCTTTTCTGCCTGATGATTTAATATGCTATTTCTCTCTTTTGCAAGATACTCAACTTTTACCGATTGCCATCGAAGATGCAAGGGTGAATTGGAATCATTCTTAAATTGAACATGTTTTAATATTTCATATTCTTGTTTAAGTTCTAATTGCATAAAAACAGGTATATTACGTTTGACATGGTGATATCTTTCCATTTTCTTATAAACAATATCATCAAATGAATCATAGAATTTTTCTATTCTTTGTTTTTCTAATAAAAGTGCTAACTTAGAATTTGAGTCTGTTTGATCAGGATGCATTTTTTCTATCTTGATTTTAATATTTTTACGGTGAAGCTGAGATAAGAGCGTCAAAGTTTGAAGTTGAACGGCCAAATATCTCGGATTTACAATTTGTACAATCTTTGTATCGTTGTCAATAACTCTAGGAATTCCCTGAACTATCTTTTCAATTAGCGCCAATTCTTCCTCAGTCCCTTTTAGTCCTCCTTTTTTTATAATATCTTGGATATTGGCAAATGCCTCTTCTGGCTTGAAATGATTTAAATTAAGATAGGCTAAATGCAAAGATTGAACAGTATTAGCAGGTATCAATTCATTGGTAGATTCATCAACCAAATAATCTACGTATTTTTCAGAATTGGTTAATTTCCACGGCATTTTATCGAGTATATTTTTATCCTGAGGGTTATTATCTAGGATCATTTTACTTTTAATCGCCAGATGGGTATCTAATTGATGCTGATAGTAGACAGTAGGAAACTCACCTTCATTTTTATGCTTTTCCTCTCTCGCATAATATTCTTGATTTGGAACTTTAGCTATTTGTTGCCCATTTACTTTATTTTGAAATATTAAAGCACCATTAATTTGCGGTTTCGTGCTAGGATAGCTCATTTTTAAAATCCATTCAGGTTGCTTGGCATCTATGAATTCCCACTGATTACTTTTTTGATTAAAAGTGCCACATAACTCTAAACCATATCTTGGAAAATTAATTTTAAGATTCTGGTCCTAGCACAGATTTATCAGATTTAGAATATATCTCTATGAATTTTGGATCCTCAAAACTTGAAAATTGTTTGTCAATGTCAAAGCTAGATTTAGCCAAGTCATATGAATTCGAAAGCAAAACGTAACCTGTAGGTTTTAATGCTTTATCAAGTTCAAGCACTTGCCTTTGAGAAGTGACTTGAAAACTTTTATCTTCTCGCTCTATGAGAAAATTATCACTTTCAACACTTTTCCAACATAAACTGCTAGCGCAAAAAAACGAATGAGGTAAAGCTAAGAAGCTTGTATAAGCACCAAGGGAACTTGAAAATGGTTGGACTGAATCATAAGATTGCATGCGTTGCAATTCGTACAGCCCCTCTTTATTATTAACTTTTTTATGAGTTTGGAGTACGTAGGGTTTGCTTGCAAAAGGTGTCTGAAAAAAATTATAAATATTGTCTTTGGTTTTCACCTCATAAGACTTGTAAACACCATTTGCCGCATCATGAGCATAATCATAACGAACTGGCACGACATTAAGTTCCATCGTTTGTGCTGGAATCAAAATTTCAAAAATTGGATTATGAATTAGATCAGAAGGCAGTTCTGCTAGATATTTACCCTGAACTCTCACCTCTCCTGAAAGTAAATCTAAGGCCAGAATACTTGACCCAATGCTATTTTTCGCAACAAAATGTGGGAACTCATTTCCCCATTGTGAAATTTGTTGTAATATATCATCTTTAACAGCACGAGATTTACACCACTTAATAATATATTCCGGAAAGGCACTTTTGTACTCTGCTAGTATTGTTAGCGTTCGCTCAGTGATCTCTTTATCGTGCTCTATGTCCTCAGGACTAACTTTTTTTTGCGCAGTTAAATTTAATTTATAATTCATTAAGTGGTTAAACAATTTAAAAGCATAATCGTCATCTCCTTTAATTTTTTCAATGTCATTTCGTTGAATTTCTGTCAATAGTTTTTGTTTTAAAACAATCAGTTTTGCATCAACTGATAATTTTTCTAAACTAACCATTTCAAGCCTTTGATTCAAGTCTAAAATTTCAGGTTTTAACTTAGCTTCAAGATTTTTGTCTTGCATTTTCAAAACATAATCACTAAAAAGACCTTTTAAATTTAAAAAGAATAATGCCTCTCTGCCATTAGAATCCTCTTTAGAATAAACATTTATGCCATAATTTATAAAATTATTAATCCGAACGAAACTTTGGGGATTTGTTTTCAATAATCTCGTTAGCAACCCAGTTTGAAAAATATTTTTTTCTAAATAGTATGCATGCTCAGGTTTCTTTAACAGCTCTAAATGCGTTTCAAAGAAATCAATCGTAGATAATATTTGCAAATCTGGTTCAGATCTAAGTCCCCATAACATTTGCTCAATCACATTTTGAGTTGAATGTGTTTGTTGCGAAGGTACGGCACTTGAAGTATTTTCATTACCAGTAGGATGCGAGTAAATCTCATTTGGATGATAAATAGCAGTCCTAAACTGAGTAAATGACGTGTATTTATATCTTTGTTCTACATTGTCTTTAAGATTTCTTTTATCACCAAAATCAATTCCTAAAGGCGTTACTTTGTTGCTCTCCTCTGTTGCCCCACTAAACTTTTCTATTTTGTGTGATACATTCCACACACAGCCAAAAACAGCACTACAAAGAGCCAACTGTCCCGAATATTCAGATATGACAAAAGGATCATATTTTACTACTACTGATTTAGACAAGTTGTTATATTTAAACTCATTAATGGCATCCATCACATTTCTTACTCGAAATTGAAGTTGCTTATTAAATTTAATAACATTTGCCACATCTTGAAATTTATCAGGAAAGTCTTCCAATAAGTGAACCAAGGCAACTTCAGCCATTTGGTTATTTTGAAGCACTTTATTATATACAGCGTTACTGAATGCCGCCTCTCCCTGTTGATAAAATAGTCTTTTTAAATAATTGGTTAGCTCTTCGCTTTGGGGGTGATTTTCAATATAAAATTTATATTGAAGCAAATCGAGAAAAGAATTTCCTGGCCTTTTTTCTTGTTCAATAATTTCTTTCAATCTTTCATCAAATTTTGGTTCATAGCTTTCCAAATAAACATTATTTTTAATTTGCTGTAAAAAATTGCGATATTGATCTCCCACTATTTCACTTAACCCATTTTGAGATAATGAGATATTTCTATTCTTAAGTAAATTGCCATATAACGACAGAGCAGATAGGAGGGAAATTATTTTCTTAGGACCAAAATTCTCTGCGCCATCAATCATAGCACTGCTCGCACCATAAAGTTGAAATAATCTTGTCATCTGCAAATCAAAGTCCAGTATAACTTTGGGGTCATTCATTTCTTTATAATGGTCCACGTTTAACGGCAAATTTAATAATAACTTCTCAATACTATTTACTACAGCTTGATGATGACCATTTTGTTGACACCAAGAAACTTGCTGAATGAAATTTTTAAAATCAGCTATTGCAAAGGGTTTTATAATCAATTGCTCAGAATTGATAGCTGGTGTGGCATCTTTAAATACTTCTTGATCTCTGGCATTACTTGCACGAATGCAATCTATTAAATAATTTACTCTAACTTGAGTTTGCATTGACTTTGCAATCTCATTAGGGCTTGATATTTTTATTTCATTTATTGTCTTCGTTGTCACTTGGGGAAGCTGGTCTATTCTTTCAATAAGACCTTTTATCTGAGCCATTTTTTCTTCTGGCAATTTGTCGTGCTCTTTGAGTAAAATTCTAGAGAGATTCTCTGCGGCAAGTTTGAGTTGGTTAGTTTTTTTGGCATCAAGATTATTAATATTTTTTTCAAGAAATTGTTCTATACTGTAAACTTTTAAACACAATATGAACATTTTGGAGGACTGATTATCTGGCATAGTCGTTTTAATTAATTCATGCAAACATTTTTCAGCACATGTGCCTGACAACTGCCCCATGGTCATCACTTCTTGGAAAATATTGCCAAGTTCACGCGGATCAATCTCTTCACCATTCAAGTAGGCTATCTTTGAAAAAACGTTCTGGTATAGTCTATCTTTATCGTATTTTCTATTTTTGATAAACTCTTTATCTGAAAGCCTAGGTTCAACTTGCGGCTTAACAAGTTCAGTTAAAAAATCAGTCAGATCTTCTTTGTTTACAGCATTTGCTGGTATTCTATAAGCTTTTACTGGCAGATATCTTTTTTTATCTTTACTTGGGATTTTTTGATGATAATCTAAACCACTTCCAGAGTTATAAATCAAAAATATTAAATTTCCAGCTTTGTCTTTTCTAAACTCATATACCAGTGCATGCCCATGCGGGATCCCTGCCCAACCACCAGGAAGAAGCATGCTTTCGTGTTCTCCTTGTTTGGATTGGATAATCATTTCGGCAATGTTGGTACTGTATGCTTGATATTTATTGGCTCTTTCACTTTCCGACAAACTTTCTAAATCGACACCCAATTTTCCTATTTGCTCTGCCACCTCTTCCATTTTTTCGAGTTTTCGTTTTAAAGGATTTAAAATATCATCCACTTTCAGAGAAGTAGGTAAAAATGCTTGATTTTTCTGTGTAGCTTCAATAAAGCTTCTTAAAAATTTTATAGTGCTTTTTGCTTCTTTTCCTTCAAGTTCTCTTGTACCAACTAATTGAGCATCATTGTTGATATGAGCAAATAATTTTAAATCAAGATCCGGTCCCGCTTTCATTTTGACGTCTACTTATCTCTAGTTAAACTTATATAGAAAGACTATTAAATATTTAAATAAGTTCAAAAGTAGATATAAACGCAGGTGAAATGCTCTAATAGTGCTTAATTTAAATTATGTAACAGGTTTATCGATATGATTTAGGAGTACTTGCACCTTATATGTCGTTAAATCGTAACCTTCCGGTGAGCATGTCTAGATCCTCACTAAGGCTCTGATTTGTGGAATCAGCTTTACTTTTCGTTTTGGGGCCATTTGGATTGTATTTGCTTTTAGGCTCACCAAAGATAATCATCTTCAAACGATTGATGCTGATTTTTCTTTCGAGTAGTTGCTGCTGTAACCAACCATTAAAATCAATGAGTCCTTTAAGCAATGTTTTGGTTTCATTATTAAGATTTGACTCATTGATAATAGACTTTAAATCTCGAATCTGATCATAAGTTAAATCGACTTTTTGGAGATACATCTAAAATACCTCAGAATGCTGAGGCAAATGATAGTGCCGCAAAAGAGCAAATTGTAGGATCTAATCGCTATTCTGTGCGTGATCTAATCGCTATAGCTGTGCAGATACACCTCCTTAGTCAGATGGGTGAATATGCTAGTTCTTGTAGGAAGTTTACAGTTCATGGAATGAATAATAAAATAAATTGATTAATACCTCTTATGCAGCGGTAGGTGCTTTATAATTTCAGGAATTTAAATTGAGATGCAGCATCTTTGGGATAAAACAACACAAGTTACACCTGATTTGGTAATAGCGCTCTTAACTTCACAACGCTTAATAGATATCAAAGAAATACAATTATTAGGCGAAGGATTTGATAATACAGCCTTTTTGATAAACAACGAATATGTTTTTAGATTTCCACACCGTATCGAAGCTCGAGAGTGCTTGGAAAATGAACTTTTATTATTGCCCTATTTATCCCCCAAATTATCATTCCCTATATCTTCACCTACCTTAATAGGTCACGCAAGTTCCACTTATCCCTATCCTTTTGCTGGATACAAATTGTTATCAGGAGAGCTTCTCTCAACATTTCAAGCGCCCTTAGTCGATAATACCGCTTTTGCGAAGACATTAGGTTCATGGTTGCAAGAATTACACTCTTTGCCTGTACATGATGAGCATATTAAGCAGATTAAAGGTGAGCATACCTGGCGCATAGACTTTGAAAATCGTGCCGCAAGAGTACATGAATGTGTTAATAAATATTCTGATTATTTTATAAATGATGGCCTGGACATACAAAAGTTGATTGATATATTGGATACTTTTAAAGATTTAGATATTCATTGCCCCAAGAAATGTTATCTTCATGGTGACTTATATTCCAAGCATATTGTTGTTAATCGTAACGGGCTGCCTTCAGGGCTCATCGATTGGGGAGATTGTCATATTGGACATCCTGCAGTTGATATTTCAGTCGGTATAATGATTTTCACACCAGCCAGATTAGAGGATTTTTTACACGCTTATCAAGAAATTGATGCAGCCTTCATGAAAGTAGCTATTTTCAGAGCGTTTGCTCATTCTATTTTAGGATATTCATATTTTGCTCAAATAGAAGAAAAAACAACCACTGAATGGACAAAAGCAGCCTTGATGAATGCTATTAAGCTATCTGAAGGGATTTGAGGTTGTTGGCCTGCCAACCGAAGCTCGAAGGGTAAAAATATGTCTCCCTATGCTCAGAAGCTTCGGGAGATCAAATTTATCCATTAGAGAAGACAAAAGGAAATTTAAATATTTTAAGCTCTTTAATTTTCTCAACTTAATTCGAGAAACTGTTGAATAAATCATTCAAATTATCTTTTAATCTGTTAATCTGCTCAATAGCTTTATTTTTTGGGTTTAGAATTGATGCCACTTTAGCTTTCAGAAGAGCCTTATCATCTTCTTCAGTATAATTATCAAATTGACCGCTTATTATATCTCTAATGCTATTTCTAAATAAAGTGTTGTCAGTTCCGGTTGGATCAAGATACTCAGGAATTATACAATTAGCATCATTTATTGATTCCCATAATCGCTCAACATCATCATATAATCTTGAATTCTTAGGAAAGTAGTGCACAAATAAAGGTTTATGTTTTAAAAATTCATCATAAGCATCATGATTTTGGTTTTTATACATCACTTGAGAACCTGTAACAAAAATATCAATTTTCTGATCATTTAGTGGATTATCTTGTGCTTTTTGATTCTCGGGAGTAATCCAGAGTTTTACAATTAATGGATTAAATAGTTTTTTTAATACAATTTCTAATTTATTAAAAGCTGAAACCACTTTTTCTAAAAGCTTAATTTTTCTATTAAAATTAACTGACTCTTTCCAATTTACATATTCACACACAGCGAACACTGCTGTAAACAATACAACTAAATTGGCCATGTCACTTAAAAAATGGCGCCCCACACATAAAATTATTAGAAAAGTAGCGACTATGATTAGAAGCCAAAATTTAGAAAAAAAATTCAGTTGATTTTTTCTTTACATATGCTTGCAACTCGAAATATTTTTCCGGTATTTTTTTTGCCCAGTTAACCATTTTTGTTATCATAAAATTTTAACCTTTGTAGTGTTTCTTAAATAAAGTCCACTTTTTTAAGGTGAGCAGGCTTTCATTCGGTTACTATTTTTCAATTTTCACTAGAAACAGAAATAAAAACTGTGTACATAATTCAATAATATTTAGCCATTAAGGAAACGAAGATCAGTTTTAACCAATATTATCTATTTGGAAAATAATTTAGAAATAATTAAAAGCAGCATCGCAACTACGAAAAGAGCATATTTTGCAAACTGCCACTTAGGGCTTAAACCAATATATATATTTTTTAGTCTAAATCCACCTAACTCTCGTATACTAAGAAAACCACAAAGTAAGAGAAATATCCATCCACACCCTTCAAGTACTCTTAGAAGGTTACAATCTGATTTTACTGAAAATTGTATAGCAAAAGACAAAATTGCAAATACTAGAGAACAAAAAAATAGTCGGTATCGATAAAATGCTTTTGTGTGCTCCAACTCTAACTCATGGCCTGCTGCTACATGCGCAGCATCAACCGCATCTTCCCTCATCATTGCTCCCTCATTAACTTTATTGGCGTTCGTTTCATTTTAGCCCCGTTTACAAACAGCTTCATCGAATTTGATAACTGATTGTTTTTCCAGTTTCGTTATACTTCTTTGACATCATTATGATTCTATTTCAAATTAACAGAAAGACACTAAATCAGCGACTTAAAGATCCAATAATAAAATAGTTCTTTTGGTACGCCTAGTTAAATCCAGTGCAATTTATGATAGAAAGGTAATTATTATACAGCCAGGTCCAAAAAAAGTAGGATAACGACGCACTACTAGAGACTGTTCGGCAAAGCCCAAAATATAGTGAAGCAACCCCTTTTCTCCTTTGTTAGGAAAAAAGGGGTTATCTTTAAACTCGAGCCAGTAACGATCTTACTAAATATTCACCATGTTTGAGCGTCACCGTTTCATATAGCTTACGTTCTTCTTCTGTCATCTCTGGGAATTTATCATACTCGGTAGGCTCTCCGGCCAATCCGGGTTTGACATTAATTTCAGAAACAAAGAGATTTAACTCGGTATCAAGCAGTAAATCAAAAGCAATTTCATTTATCTTATCTTCATATCTTTCATTTAATATTGAAGCCACATCAATAGAAATTTTCTTTATTTTTTCTAAGATAACAGCCACTATATCTTTTGAGAAAAGATTGTTTAAAAATATTTCAGTTGGATAGTTTTGGCCACCTTGATAAAGATTAGACACTGCCTTTCCTGGCTTACCCACAACAAGCTCCGTCAGAAAATGCCAATCACTGTTTTCTTTAAACACAATGGTGCGGATATCAAAAACAGAACCTTCAAAGGGTAATACTCTAATTGCTTGTTGAATAATATATTCTTCATCTCCAGCCTTTTCTTGCATAAAGGGCAGGCTTTCAGCGAGCGTTTTAAAAGATACCGTTTCTACTGTATCATTTAAATAAAATTCAATTACATATTCATTATCAATATGTTTCATCACAAATATATTATTCCCTTTATTGCCAAATCTGGGCTTAATAAAAACCCAATTATCTTTACTTAGGAATTTTTCTATTTGAGAGAGCTTTCCATTATAATCTTCCGTATAGGGGACGATACTGCTATCATATTCGGCAATAAGCTGCGCGGTAAGCAATTTATCGCCGGCTAAACTACGAATTGGTTTGATAGGGTAAATATCATATCCTTTCTTGAGAGCCCATCTATCAAATTCGCCATGTGTAAACTCTTCTTCTTTTCCTGCAGGTGATTTTCCGATAAAAAAATCATAATTAACTTGGGGTATAGGTACAGTAACTTGTTTAAATTGCCTGTTTTCTAACATATAACCCTTCACTTGTCGTTTTTTTGAATCAACACCTGATGGGGCATAGGTAACCAATTTATAGTTATGTTCAGCTAGAAATTTATCTAAAACAAATTGTCTAAACATCCAAGGAAAAATATCGCCCTCTTGCCATTTAGGTGTTCTTTTAATATTACATATCATTCCTACCCATTTTGTCGCGGGAGTAACTGCCGCAACTAAAGGTTGAAACTGTGTTTGTTGATTATCGTGAATTTTATGCTTTCTATTTTTCATAATTTTATACAAACCAATAAGACTTGATAAATTATGTTGTACATAATCTATACGAATACTGTAATCCGTCAAACTACAACTAAAACCACCTAAGGTGCGTTGTGGGTTCGGTAAATGCATCGCTTTTTCTGGAAAATATTGGGTTTGTAATTGAAAGCGCAAACAGAGTTTAATCGCTTCAAATAGCACATCCGCTTCTTTATAAAGTTGATTATCATTAAGTAAACAATAAGCCGCGCACATGCCTTCTGATCGAACTGCCACTGGCGTTGATCGAGGCGGATTGTAGAACCCACCTAGATAATCTTTTGGCTCAACATGACGATGCTGCGCGTTGAGCATGGCCTGACAAATCTTTTGCGAGTGCGTAATGTAAATAGAAGAAGGTCTTACTCGATAGAGCTCATTTAAGCCATATAATAACCAATGGTCATGCTCTAGCTCAGAGATAGTCTTTCCCCCATCTCGTACTTGAATGATATAATCTGCAGCCTTTTGCGCCATATCTAACCAAGTCTCATTTGGATCCACTTCATAAAAGCGAACCAAGGAAAAAATAGCCTCTCCTGGATAATACATAGAAACAAAACCGGAATCTGCTTGTGTAGAATAGCTTAGCTTATGTATAAAAAATTGACCTTGCTCATTTTGTACAGTTTGCATCCATTTAGCTAATTTTCTTGCATCTGGCAGATATGATCTATCTTCTGTCAACATCATATATTTCGAAAGCGCTAAAAGGGCCAGTCCATTAGCACCTAATTTCGCTGAATCATTTTCAACTATACATAAAAGTTCTTCACCATTGGCCCGAACCGGTTTGGATCGAAGCATTAAATTTTTCAGTGCTAAAATGGCCGCTTGAAGTAACGAAGGATTTTTTGTTACCTCATATAATTCCAACATGGAATAAATAGTGCCGGCATGTCTTAGCACATTATATTTATTAGTTTCGCTATCATTTTTGGGCATATACTCATAAATAAAATTGCCATCCTCTTTCACTGTTGAGATAAGATAATCTCCAGCTGCAATAGCAGATGACAAGAGAAGAGAGCTATCTAGGTCTTCAAATAAACGATGTCCTCTATATAATGGAAATTTATTTTCTCCAGATTTATAGTAACTTTGCACACTAAAGGCATGAATATTAAGTGTCCCTTTTTGCTCTAAAGAAGATTTTTGAGCTGAACTCAAATGCGCTCTTCTTAAAATGCGATTGAAATGTAAAAACCTATCACTATCTACCAATGTTTGTGACACCACTTCTTCTGGAAGGAAACCAAGTGCAATCGGCTCTTCAAAAGCTATTCCATAAAGGCTTCTATCGTATGTCAAGGGCTGCTGAATAGGATGATCTTTTAGAGTACTC
Organism: uncultured Gammaproteobacteria bacterium; assembly: GCA_963803015.1. Taxonomy (GTDB): domain Bacteria; phylum Pseudomonadota; class Gammaproteobacteria; order Berkiellales; family Berkiellaceae; genus Berkiella. The sequence continues at coordinate 141,631 of CAWDKV010000004.1, forward strand.
ACGTGTTGCACAATATCTAACTTCACGCTTTGCAGATCTAATTTAGGATTATTATCTAAAATCTGTTGTATTGCAGAATTTAAAGCGCGTAAAAGACCACTTCCTGTACCAAGCGTCGTATTTGCTCTTGACCGGTTATCCGAAACACTGATAAAAACGATACGTGGCAAGGTATCAAAATGAACCGCTTCAGGTAAATATTTGATGTGCTTTCTATTTTGCAAAGCATCGGTAATGGATTCTATTATTTTGTCGACATTTTCTTGAGATAGATTAACAGAGGATTGAATATCCTCAAACCAATAACTACTTTTCTCTTTTGGTGTTGGCGAACATCTTTCAAGCAAGGATTTGGCCAAACATCCCATATGTTTCAAAGTAACTTCTTCATACAAATATTTCTCTGTTTCAGTCATATTGAAAATATCATCTGGCTGCGCTGCCAAACCTGGTGGAACATTTAATTCTGCTATATAAAGCCTTTCTGTTTTATCAATCATAATATCAAAAGAGATTTCATTAATATTGCCGTTGTACTGACCATCTAAGTAATTAGAGATATCAATACCTAATTGATGCACTTTTTCCAAAATAACTGGTGCGCGCTTAGGTGAAAATATTTTAGCCAACATATCTTGCGTACTATAATCGCCACCCTGGCTAGCATTTGAGATGTCTTTATCTTTAGCGCCTATACGTAAAGCACTCATGATATTCCATGCATTATTCTCACGAAATAGGATTAATCTGACATCAAATACTGAGCCTTCAAAACGAGCTACTGTGATAGCTTCTTGAATGACATATTGATCTGCATCGGCTCTGTTTTTAATAAAGGCTAAGCTATCAGTTATAGAATTAAAAGAGCGCGATTCTTTTTTCACTTCAGCATAATATTCTACTAAAAACTGATAGCCTTCATTTTTGACAACAAATATATCTTCCCCCATGCCACCAAACCTGGGTTTAATAAAGACCCAATTATAAGCCTCTAGCAGTTTTTCTAACTGTGCAATCTCGCCAGTGAATAATTCCGTGTAAGGGACAACGGCGGGATTAAACTCTAATAGCATTTGAGTGGTTAATAATTTATCTGTAGTTAATTTACGCAAGGAGAAGGGTGGATAAACTTCATAATTCTCTTCCTTGGCAAAGTGATGAAATTCGCTATGTGAAAATCCTGATTTTGTCGGGTGACGAGCAGGCCCTTGCAAGTAATCATAATTGACTTGCGGAATAGGGAGCGTCACCTTTTTAAACCAATTATTTTCAAAAATATATCCTCTCACTGTTTTCTGATCGGGATTCACATCCGTTGGCGCATAACACAGAAGTTTATAATTATATTTGGCAAGTTCTTGTTCAAGAATTAAGGGACGATGCATCCAAGTGTAAACATTTTCTTCCAACTCGCTGACATCTCTGTCCCGCCAAATAAAACCAATCCATTTATTTTTATTGACGAGTTTTTTTGTGATCTCACTTTTACGCTGCGCAGATGCTCTTCGTGTTTGCTGACTGCTGGGAAAATTATGCTGAGCAGGGACACTCATTTCTCGGTAAATTAAAGATTGGGCTAAATATTTGCCATGTTTTAACGATAAGTTCTCATATAAGGATTTCTCATAATCGGTCATATTAAAGAAATCAGGAAAATTTTCTGGTCGCCCTTCTGTTCCTGGTTTAACATTCAATTCTGCCAGAGTTATTTTTTCATTTTTATCAATGAGCAGATCGAGTGCTATTTCATTTATGGTGTCATCTGTATTCTCTTTTAAGAAACGAGCAATATCAGTAGACACTTTCTTGATATTGTCTAAAATGATAGGCAATCTTTCTTCAGGAAAAACCTTTTGCAAAACCATTTCGGTGGTGTAGCGCTGGCCCCCTTGTGATAAATTAGATAATTCCTTTTCTGTTGCTCCTACCCTTATCTGACTCAGAAAATGCCAAGCTTGTCCATCATGAATCATAATGACGCGAATATCAATGACTGATCCATCCATGCGAACACACTCAATACCTTCTTGAATAATATAATTTCTGGTGTAAGCATGTTCTTTAATAAAATCTAAACAATCTTGCAAAGTGTAAACTGTTTTTGATATCTTTTCGCCATCTTCATAATATTCAAGACGATATTTCTTACTTTCTTGTTTTATAACAAAAATCCCGTTTCCCATGCTACCAAATTGCGGTTTTATAAAAACTCGTTGGTGAGATGCAAGGAATTTTTGTAATTGTGAAGCATCTCTAGCAAACGCTTGCGTGAGAGGTACAACAGATTTATCAAATTGCGAGAGGATTTGTGCTGTGAGGAGCTTATCTCCTGCTATATCCCTAATAACTTCACTAGGATAAATTTCTAACCCCTTCTCTTTGGCCCATGTGGCAAAATCGTCATAATCAAGACCAGGACGGTCAGTCTCGTCTTCTTCCCCTATATACCAGTCATAATTTACACGAGGTATAGGCATCGTTATTTTTCGATATTGACCATTCTCAAAAACATAACCTCTGGCAGTTTTATTTTGAGGCAAAACATCTAATGGTGAGTAACAAAATAATTTGGCATTGTGTTGAGAGAGCTCATGTTCTATCACCATTGCTCTATGCATCCAAAGATGAATATATTCTTCTATTTTGCGTACACGCAACGGTCTGCACATCATACCAAGCCATTTGATTTGATTCTTTTGCGCTTCCTGTTTTTCTTGCCTAATGGGTAATTCTATATAATACCCAAATTGATCTTGTTTTCTCTTGAGGGAATGATATTGGGTTTGTTCGCTTATATTTTTTCTTTGCAGCAATTTTGAGAGGTCGTAAAATTCCTCTTCATCAAGAAATCTTGGTTGATAATCTGTCTTGCGATTATCCGTAAAAATGGGATAGAGTTTTAAATTAACATTAAACTCATCATTAATTAATTCAACCCCCATTGAGGCAACAAAACTATAAGGTGGGGCATTGAGTTTTTCATAGCGTCCGGGTGAGTTAAACATAAAATTCCCAAGACTATAAACGGCCCACTTATCTTTGCGTTTTTCAAACTCTTGGATCATATGCGCGCCATGACCCAGTATTAAATCAACCCCCATCGCAAATAACATGTCACTCATTTCGCGCTGTTCATCTTCAGCCCAGTGATAATTGGATCCCCAGTGTGGGAAAACAATAACAAAAGTATCAGGATCATCGTTTTTGACTTTCTGCACTTGTTGCGCGATAGCATCCATATCTAATGGCATGAGACCTGGATTATCACTGTCAGCGTAAACTTGATATTTATTGCGATAAGAGGGAAGCTCTTCAAAAGCGGCAATAATAGCAAATTTAAAACTTTTCTTTTCAAAAGAGATCTCGCCTATGAAAGGCTCCCCAGCTTGGTGAATATTGTCACCTGCACCAATGACGGGTACGCGATATCTTTCTAAGATATCCATCGTCTGCTTGTAACCTTCTCTGCCAAAATCATAAGCATGATTATTCGCTAAGCTTACTAAGGAGACATGATGACTAATCAATGTTCTGGGCGCTTTCTCCACATCTGTCCAATGGATATAGTCTTTAATTTCGGCATAGGGAGATTGTTTGAGATCTGTAATCGGGGTTTCAAGATTGGCAACCACAAAATCTGCGCTTTGCATTAGTGGTTTCATTTTTTCTAAGGAATAATCATACCCATAGCGCTCTAGAATACTGCTGCCGCCTCTTTCTTTTCTTTCTTCTTGATAATTTTCACCAAAGCTTGTATCGCCGACAAAGAGTAGCTCAAAGCGTTCATTTTGTTTTTTGGTGAATTTTTGATTTTTAAAATTATCTTTTTGCACGCGCTCTTGCGCTGTGGGCAAAGCTCGGCCAAAGGAGAGGGGCGCATCATGAATTTGTTTATTTTCTGACATATTATTCTCTTAGAGGTTATCCATAACAATTTAAACTTCCCTAAAAAGAGTCTATGTCATTTTTTATCTATTTTCCTTATTAAGCTTTACAACTATGTCCTTCCCAGATGAATTTTCGGTGCTCGTCGAAGCAAAGCTTAGCCGAAAAATCATCTGCTTTGGGTATATATTAGAACTAAACGGCAAGTGGCTCATTTGTTAAATAAGACTCTAAGGAACCTACTTCTGATGGCGATAGTTCCTGCCAACGCCCTTTGTAGAGATTTCTGGGGAGCGCAATTGGACCATATTGAATTCGAATTAAACGGCTTACTTGGCAATCTTGTGATGCCCATAATTGTCTGACTTCGCGATATTTTCCTTCTTTGAGTGAGCAGTTATACCATTGGTTAATGCCACTTTTAGAAGGAGCCGGCGTGACGCTGTGAAAGCGGCAAAAGCCTTGTTCTAGCTTCACCCCTTTGGTTAATTGCGCCAGAGTCTTTTCATTGACCCTACCAACCACACGAGCAAGATATTGTCTTTCCAAACCAAAACTAGGGTGCATCAAACGGTGCGCTAATTCTCCAGAATTGGTAAACAACAATAACCCTGAGGTATTAACATCTAAACGACCTACCATCACCCATCTACTATTTTTTAAAGGCGGAAGATGCGTAAAAACAGACTCTTTTCCTTCCACTGAGACACGAGAGCAGATTTGTCCTTCTGGTTTATGATAAAGCAAAACGCGGGTGGTGCTTTCAGGCACAACATCAAATCGCAACATTTTGCCATTAAATCTTATCTTATCTTCTACAGAGACTTTCTGGCCTAAAATGGCTTTCTTCTCATTAACCGAGATTTGACCTAAACTGACCCATTCTTCCACCTGTCTTCTTGAGCCCAAGCCATAATTGGCTAAAAATTTCTGAATTCTCATTCAACCTCCTCAAGCACTTCTTGCTCAGTTAATATTTCGCAAGCTGAGGTCATGCCTTCAACTTGCTCTTCTGGCGCTGGCTCTTCTTGAGTTTGCTCTTCTGGCGCTACCTCTTCTTGAGAGTGTTCTTCTTGCCCCCTCTCTTCTTGCATCTGTTCGGCTTGCATTTGTTCCGCTTGTGCAAGTTCAGCTTGCACATGTTCTGCTTGTGCTTGTTCTTCTTGCGCTTGCTCTTCTTGTGCTAGTTCTGTCGATTCTTTTAGCATTTGTGTCATCTGATCTGAAAATTCAAGCGGCTGTAAATTTTCAAAATCCCTTAACTCTGCTAAAGGCGGTAATTCGTCTAAGCTTTTTAATCCAAAATGATCGAGAAAAGTTTTGGTTGTGGCAAAAAGTGCCGGTTTTCCTGGGACTTCTTTATAGCCAACAATCCTAATCCATTCATGTTCATCTAGCGTTTTAATAATATGCGTACTCACCGCCACCCCGCGGATATCTTCAATTTCACCACGCGTAATGGGTTGACGATAGGCAATCAAAGCCAAGGTTTCTAATAACGCTCTAGAGTAACGAGAAGGCTTTTCCACCATATTTTTGGAAAGCACAGGCGTCAGATCTTTTGCTGCTTGAAAGCGAAATCCTGAAGCCACTTCTACTAATTCCACGCCTCGCGCCTCATAATGCGTTTGCAACTCGGCTAAAATTTGTTTCACTAAGCCTAATGCCGGTTTCTCTTCTTCTTCAAAAGATTTGACCAAGTTCTCTGCACTAATTGGATCATGTGACGCAAATAGGATCCCTTCAATAATGCGACTGAATTCTTTCTTCGTTTTCTTCATACGAAATTGCCTTTAAATGAATTGTCCCATAATTTTGGGTTTGTACGATATCAACTAAACTCAATCGTACAAGTTCTAAAATTGCCAAAAAACTGACAACCATCCCCATTTTACCTTCTTTAAAATCAAAACAGTCTTGAAAGACGATATATTTTTTTGTATTAATCATATCCAGTACTTGACTCATTCTTTCACGTACCGATAAGGGCTCTTTACTAACCTTGTGGGTAGCCATTAATTCTGATCGTTTAAGGATCTCTAAAAACGCCGCCAAAAGTTCGTTTAATGCAATTTTTGGTTTGGGAAGCGTGTATTCCACTTCAGGGACATATACCGCTTTTGTAAAAATATCCCGATCCATTCTCGGCAAAAGCTCTATGTCTTCTGCAGCTTTTTTAAATCTTTCATATTCTTGTAAACGTCGCACTAATTCAGCTCTGGGATCAAGTTCTTCTTCACTCTCGGACGCAGATCGCGGTAATAGCATCCTAGATTTAATTTCTGCTAACATGGCCGCCATGACTAAATAATCTGCCGCTAATTCCAGATGTAAGTCTTTCATTAGTTCAACGTATTCAATATATTGATGTGTTATATCCGCAATCGGAATATTCAATATATCGAGGTTGTTTTTACGAATAAGATATAACAATAAATCTAGCGGCCCCTCAAAAGCTTCTAAAAACACTTGTAAGGCATCTGGCGGTATGTAGAGATCTTGTGGGATCTCAGTGATTGCCTGTCCATTTACCCATGCCAAAAACTTATCAGCTTTTTCTTCAGTTACTACCGGCTCTAAAACTACTTCATTGCTTACTTCATTTTCAACGATCACGGTGCGGCAACCCCATCACTTCTCGCACTTCTTCCAATGTTTCTCTGGCAATATCTCTGGCCTCTTCACACCCTTCACGGACGATATCTTTTACCAAACGGGGATTATTCTTGAATTCTTCTGCCCGTTCAATGATCGGCGCCTGCTCTGCAATAATCTTGTCGTATAATACCTTTTTACAATCTAGGCACCCTATTCCTGCAGTAGTACAACCCGTCATGACCCATTGTTTGGTTTCTTCATCTGAATACACTTTATGTAAAGACCACACCGGACATTTTTCCGGATTACCTTTATCTTGTCGCCGAACGCGCGCAGGATCGGTTGGCATCACTTTAATTTTGTGGATAACACTTTCAGGCGCTTCACGAATACCAATGGTATTGTTATAAGATTTGGACATCTTTTGCCCATCTAAGCCCGTAAGTTTGGCATGTTCTGCTAACAAAGGTTGCGGCTCTGGTAAAATAATTTTTCCTGATCCCTCTAAGAAACCGTAGAGTCTATCTCTATCGCCTAAAGCTAGATTAGATTGTGCTATTACTAAAGCTTGGCCTCTTTCTAAAGCTTCTACGTCGCCCGTTTCTTGATATTCTTTTAAGCATTGGTGAAAGATAGTGGCATTCTTTTTTCCCATTTTAGCCACAGCCGCTTCCACTTTTTCTGCAAACCCTGGCTCTTTGCCATATAAGTGGTTAAACCGACGCGCCACTTCTCTGGCTAATTCTAAATGCGACACTTGATCTTCACCTACCGGAACGTACCCTGCTTTATAGACAAGAACATCTGCACTTTGTAGCAAGGGATATCCCAAAAAACCATAGGTTGCCAGATCTTTTTCTTTCAGCTTTTCTTGCTGATCTTTATAGGTCGGCACCCTCTCTAACCACCCCAATGGCGTTATCATCGATAATAATAAATGTAATTCTGCATGCTCTGGGACGCGCGATTGAATAAATAAATGACAGGCACTAGGATTTAATCCGCATGCTAACCAGTCAATAAAAGTCTCCCAAACATTTTCTTCTATTGTGTAGGGATCTTCATAATGGGTTGTCAGCGCATGCCAATCTGCTACAAAGAAAAAACACTCATATTCATATTGCAGCTTGATCCAATTTTTTAAAACCCCATGGTAATGCCCCAGATGCAACTGACCCGTCGCACGCATACCAGAAACCACTCTTTTATTTTCATTCGCGCCGCTAACACTCACTGTAATGTCCTATATAATAATGTTAATTAACTAAAGTTTTTGACGTCCCTATTATATAGAGAGAGTGTAACGGGTATTAATGGAAAGCTACAATCATATAATATAGTTATTCAAAAAACTATACCAATGATGATTAAGACTGAAAAGGGGTGGGATCTCCCTTGCCGGAGCGGATAAGAACTGGCCGTTCTCCTACTAAATCAATCAGGGTAGTAGGTGTAAGGTCACCTATTCCGCTATCTAAAATCAGATCAACAAGACCACGTGATTTTTTAATAACATCTTGCGGGTTGGTGAGGGGCGCCTCATCTCCGGGGATCCACAATGTGGCGCTGATAAGCGGGCTTGCCAGCTCCGAAATTAAAGCCAACGGAAGAGGATGATTAGGGATCCGTATGCCCACGACCTTTCGTTTTAACCCTTGAGCCTGTCTAGGCACCCTTTTAGTCGCCGGCAGAATAAAAGTATAAGGTCCTGGTGTATACTCTTTCAGGATTTTAAAGGCTTGATCTGAAATAAAGCAAAACTGTGCAGCCTCAGCAATAGAATGACATATCAAAGTAAGCGGATGGTTTTCTGATAGACCTCTTACCAAGCGGAGTTTATTGAGCGCCTCTTTGCTTTTAAGATCACACCCTAAGGCATAAGTTGAGTCAGTTGGATATACTATCAATTCTCCGGCCTGCACTGCCTCTGCTGCTTGTTTAATCAATCGCAGCTGCGGGTTAAGCGGATGCATGGTAAAATAACGTGTCATTTCGAGCTGATTATCCTAACTAAGTATTAATAATATATTTTAGACCAACTAAATTCCTAATGAGCCCTAATGAGGAAAGTAATGAAGTTATTGTTTGATTTTCTACCCATTCTGATCTTTTTTTGCGGCCTATAAGTTCGGCAATATTTATATCGCTACCGCTTTTGCCATGGGTACCGTCCTCGCACAAATTGTTATCACCAAATTACAGGGTAAACGACTTGAAATCATGCACCTCATTACTTTTGTGATGATTACGGTGTTAGGGGGAGCAACGCTATTTTTCCGCAATGAAATTTTTATAAAATGGAAACCTTCTGTCGTCTATTGGGTATTGAGTCTTGTCTTCTTAACAAGTGGCTATTTTACCAAAAAGCCTTTAGTACAAAAAATGTTAGAGAATTCTCTCACTTTACCGCCCAAAGCTTGGGGGATCCTCAATACGTCTTGGGTGAGTTTTTTCTTATTGATGGGGTTTCTCAATCTATTCGTCATCTACAATTTCAGCACAGATGCTTGGGTCACTTTTAAACTGTTTGGCACACTAGGACTGACTTTAGTTTTTGTTTTAATTCAAGGGCTCATCGTAGCACGCTATTTACCTGCTCACCAAGAAGAAAAAAAACCTGAGTAATGCACCCCATGAACCCAGAAACACTTCGCCGCCAAGAACAACTAAAAACACGCTTACAACAAGCTTTGATCATTGCCTCTTTAGACATCATTGACGAAAGCCACCTCCATAAAGGACACGTGGGAGCACAAGGGGGTGCCAGTCACTTTGCTATCACTGTGGTCTCACCACAATTTATAAACCTCTCTTTTATAGCAAGACATCGTCTTATTTATTCAGCCGTCAAGGACATGATCCCCCACGACATTCATGCACTCAAAATAAAGGCGCTTTCCCCAGAGGAATATAATCAAAGTAAAATAATTTAAAGAATTGATAATGAAAGGATTCTCGCCAATGATTAAAACCATTCTCATTTCTCTTCCTATTTTAACGCTCCCCGCTCTAGCCAAAGACGATATTCTACCTCCTGTCGCTAAGAAAGAAATTGTCACTTTTCATGAGCATGGAGAGACAAGATCTGACCCATATTATTGGTTAAAAAATCGTGATACACCTGAGGTCTTAGCTTATCTCAAAGCTGAAAATGACTATACCAATTTCAAAATGAAACCGACGCAAAAGTTGCAAAATACTCTTTTTACTGAATTCAAAAATAGAATTAAACAAGAAGATAACTCTCTTCCCTATAAAGATGGAAATTACTATTATTATGTTCGCACGATTAAGGATAAAGCTTATCCCCTCTATTGCCGAAAAAAAGGTTCGCTCAAAGGCAAAGAAGAGATTTTTTTAGATCTCAATACCTTATCTCAAAATCATGATTACTTTAATATTGGCAACTGGAACGTCAGCCCCAGTGAAAATTTACTCGCTGTGACTGAAGACACTGTCGGCAGAAGAGAATATACCCTCAAAATTAAAAATCTCGACACCGGAGAATATTTGAAAGAACAGATCCTCAATACAGGTGACTCTTTCGAATGGTCTAATGATTCTAAAACACTGTTTTATACCAAAATAGATCCCACTACTTTACGATCGAATCGCGTCTACAAACATCAACTGGGCACATCGCCAAAAGACGATGTTCTCGTGTATGAAGAGAAAGACACGACCTATTACACAGAAATCTCTAAAACAAAATCTAAAAAATATCTCATGATAATGTCTGAAAATCATCAATCGACTGAAGGCCGTTTTTTAGAAGCAGATAACCCTAATGGCAGTTTTCGTCTCTTCTCACCCCGTCAAAAAGAGGTCTTGTATTTCCCAGATCATCATCAAGATAAATTTATCATTCGCACCAATGATAATGCGCTCAACTTTAAATTGATGGAAACCCCTGTCAATAAAACGGATAAGAAAAATTGGAAACCCTTCCTGCCCTATCAAGCCAATGAGCTCATTGAAGATTTTGAAATTTTTAATGACTTTCTAGCTATAGAGCTGCGCAAGAATGGTTTAATGGAAATTAAAATTCTCCCCTTCAATCAGCAAACTCCTTTTAACATCAAATTCGATGAACCCTGTTTTTATGTGTATTTCGGTGAAAATAAAGAGATATCCTCAAACGAATTAAGATTTGTTTTTACTTCATTAAAAACACCTTCTTCTATTTATGATTACAACATGCAAACGAAAGAAAAGACCCTCAAAAAACAAACGGAAATAGGCGGCGGCTTTCAGTCTAACAACTATGAATCAAAAAGACTGTTTGCCAAAGCACCAGATGGTGCAACCATCCCCGTCTCTCTCGTTTATAGAAAAGATAAATTTCATCTGCATCAAAACCCCTTACTGCTTGAGGGCTATGGTTCTTATGGGATCACCAATGATTGCTTTTTCGACCCCTTTGTTATCAGTTTATTAGACAGAGGCTTTGTCTATGCTCTAGCGCAAACTCGAGGTGGGGCGGACATGGGTAGAGAGTGGTACGAACAAGGCAAGCTATTACACAAAAAAAATACATTTACTGATTTTATCGCAACAGCAGAATATCTCACGCAAGAAGGTTATGCCTCCCCCAAACAACGATATGCAACGGGAGCCAGTGCTGGCGGATTATTAATGGGTGCAGTCATGACCATGCGCCCTGATCTTTTTAATGGCATTATTGCTAAAGTCCCTTTTGTTGATATTATCAATACAATGGAAGATCCGAATATTCCGCTGACCACCAATGAATACACCGAGTGGGGCTCCCCTAAAGATAAAATTTACTATGACTATATACTCTCTTATTCCCCGTACGATAATATCCGAAAAGCAGCTTACCCCAATCTTTTAATCGTGAGCTCTTATCAGGACTCGCAAGTGCAATACTGGGAAGCTACCAAATTCGTTGCAAAATTAAGAGATAGTAAAATGGATAACAATCTTCTTTTGCTACAAACTTTAATGCAAGCAAGCCATGGCGGTGTTTCTGGGCGTTATGACAGGTACAAACAAGTCGCCTTTGAATATGCGTTTTTATTAAATCTAGCGCAAATAAATCACTAAAATTTATGCTAATCTCATGAGCGCTTTCGCTTTTTATTCGAAGCGCTGGTGAGGTACTCTTCGATTAAATATGGTGTAGATTTAGGATCCGCTGCCTCACGACATCGTGCTTGATGGAGCGCATATAACGTCGACACAGCAGGTGTAACCGTTGCGTTCCAATATTTCATGAGAGGATTAAAATAACTTTTCAGCTTAGGTGAAGGAACCTTCTCTGCTAGTAATTGCGGGAGCCTCACAATGAGCTCTTCTTCTATCTCTTCCTCAGGGTAATCATAAATCAGCGCTGCAAATTCTGATAATACCGTTAAGTCATGCGGTTTTAACTTTTTATTTGCAATTTCTTGCTTAAGCTTATTGATGATATTTTCTTCGAGCTTTTCAGCGGTGAGATCTTCAGCAAAACCATATTTATTTCTTAATTCAAGCATAAAGGAAAGAGCTTGGGCTTTGCTGGAACGATAATTACATTCTATTAAATCAAGCATCGTTTCTCTTTTTAATAAAGCAACGATATCAGGAATGCTGTGTAATGTAGAGAGTGCTGCTTTCTTTATCCCTAATTTTTGAGCAACATTTTTAAACACAGATAAGGCCGCTTGTTCAAAAGTGTTTTTTTGATTGGCATCATCGGGGTTGTAAGGTTTAGTTTTATTTTTAAAAAGGAAATGCATGGTAGCGTGACTGGCTTCATGAATAAAATAAGAAGAAAAAGGTTCTGTTTCATTCGCCTCAAAAACAACCACATTGTATTCAGGAGAATAGTAGCCCCCCACTTCAAGTAATGGCTGAGAACGGTTCATCCCTTGGTGGGCCTTCGCTTCTGTAGCATTTTGACAATGAATAATCTTCAATGGTTCTTTTCGACTCACAAAATAAGTAACGCCATCTAGTTCATAGTGTAAATCAAATTGGACTGCGGGACTGTCATCCCCTGCTGCTATACTTAAAGCAAGCATTTTTATCACATCATTTGTAAAACTATATCTGCCATACGTTTTTAGCGCATCTTGAAATTGCCTTTGAGTGGCAGCGGGATGAGAGCTATAAGTTCTGCTGAGAATAACATCACAAAGCTTATTCGCAGTCGTTCGGCTTAATGTTGCACATGGCATTTCTGATTGTATGAGCGGATACTGCTCCATCATTTTATTAGCAAAAACTTGAAAAACATTGGCTGATAAGTTTTTATCCGCACGTATGTGCCTATTAAAAAGATCTAAAGCTTGTTGAGTTGGTAGGGATTTTTTCTGTTCTTGTTGATAGGTGACCACGATAGCTTCTGAAGTCATTTTACCTTCTTCAACACGGATGGCCTCAGTTGTTGAGATACCACTTTCAGTTAACAGAATCTGATCAATTGCGCTTAATACCTTTGTACGTTGATCAGCATGAGAAAAAGCCAGTTCTCTAGAAGAAGAAATGAATTGAGACAAAGATAAAGGCGTTGCTGCTATTCCAATAAGTCTAGTTGCATCACGTGTTTCAGCCCTGTCTTCTGGGCTTTTTAAATCAATTTCTATCGTTGTTGCTTCTACACTAGCGACTCTTATAGTTAAACGTCCATTCGTAATACTATTTAGAGGGATATAGCTCCCACTGAGACTTTTAGCAAAACAGCTCATTTCATTTGCTTGCAGATACCTCAAACTCATTCCACCATCAAATCCAGCCTCATAACTTAATCCGGATAGTGCTCTTTGCTCTTGAGAAAATGTCAGCATAAATCAACCTTTGTAAAACCGTGTAAAACCGGGACATCCATTTTACGATTATACTGAGAATGAAACGAGACATCAATTTAGAATTAAAACTAAGTTTGATCCAAAGGATCATAATGGGACATCCATTTTATAAAGTGGATGTCCCTACAATACTATCAATACTATGGAGTTACTCTGCTCTTTACTTCTTCCTGCACCTCTTCTTTAGGGGTAGAACAAGCACGTTGAAATTGTTGATGTTTATCATAAAAATCCATGAGCAATCGACTCTCAGGCAGCTCTTCTAAACCAAATGTTTTGATCTGATCGGCAAGCCTATCACAGGGTGCCTCCTCATATTCTGCCACTTTTTGAGCGCACTTTGTCGCAGCTAGAGCCCCTGACTCTAAATCGTCTCTAAAAAGATGAAATGCTTCATAAAGTGCAATCTGACACATCAATTTATGTTTCAAAGTAGGTTCAGCAAAACTCATTTCAATTGAATTTTTACAGAGCTGAATCATCTCATCAAACGATAGATCCCATTGAATTTGCGCTTTACGATATTCCTCTCCAAGACTAGAACCAAAATAAGTGGGATCATCAGAGCTCAAAGAGCATTTGAGACCAAAATCAAACAAGGCTTTAAAGGGATGAACTGTCAGCGAAGGAAATACTTTTAATTCCACATTACTGGTAAGACAAATTTCTAGTCCAATACCTCTCTCTTTAATCAGCTGCATTAATTTGCGATCATATATGCAATTTACGCCATGGCCAATTCTATCAAGCTGTAAAGATTCAATAGCACTTTGCATCACTTCTGCTCTAGCATGCTCACCAACGTGGGCAGTAAGGCGCAATCCGTGCCGTTTGGCTAAAGCATAACACTCACGATAGTCTTCTGCAGGACAATGTAACTCATCACCTGCCATATTGATGCCAACCACATACGGATGCGGATGAGAAACAATCTCTTGCACCATTCTCATGCAAGCCTCAAATCTATTGTGTCTTAATAAGACCATTATAATTCTAGCTTCTATACCAAATTCTGCTCTAGCCCGGTCAATACCCCGTGCAATAGCCGCAACTATTGCTGGGTAGCTTAAGTTATTGACTAATACACCTTCTTTTGTTTCCTTTGTCGCTTCAGCAGACGCAGCAGCCGTTACTGGCACATCTCTTTGTAATTTATCCCTGACAAATTCCTGATGGACTTCAGTAAAGGTTTTACGCATTTTTCTGAGATGATCAGGAGAGCAAGTCATCTCGATATAAATAGCGCCTTCTTCATGGCAACGCTTTAAATAGCGGTAGATGACTTCTGAGATATCATCTTCATCTTCAATAAAAGAAGCTGCAATATCGTAGACTCTTAAAAAATCTAGAAAATCTCCCTCTTTAAATTTAAGCATATTTTTCGGACCATATATTTCGACTGGTGGTTTTCGATTATGCCTGGCTGCAAGGTAATTTAGCGTCTCTTGGTCAAGCGTTCCTCCTTCTGCATGCACATGAAGCTCACTGATAGGAAGTTTTTTAAGATTAAGAGGAAGAACATCTTTTCGTTGGTTGTGGAGAGCAAGAGCTGAAAAGGCAGCTAACATAATTTACATCCTTATATCTGCATATGACGATCCATGCGTGGCGCCATTATTAAAAAATCCACTTTTATTTACAAGCTTTAACTCTACAGCTCTACGGGAGCTCTACGGGGACATCCATTTTTAATAATTTTCAAAATAAGGTTGACATGCACGCATTTATTGAATAGTGTACATATATTGAAGAAAAGGATAAGGGTATGCCATGACTACCCCGCGCTCCAAAAAAATCGATTTAGAAGCAACTCCATTCTACCATTGTGTCGCTCGTTGTGTACGGCGTGCTTTTTTATATGGCAAAGATCTAGAATCAAAAAAAGATTACTCTCATCGCAAAACTTGGATTTTAAACAGAATTAAAAAACTATCAGGCGTTTTTGCTATCAATATTTGCGCATATGCGATTATGAGCAACCACTACCATTTAGTGTTGCACGTTGATGTGTCACAAGCTAAATCCTGGAGTGATGATGACGTTCAAGCTCGATGGAAACAGCTCTTTCCTAATGATGCAAATCAACTGGAGACACTCCCTAAAGAGATAGCACTTAAAAAAATTGAGCTCTGGCGAGATCGACTGAGCAGCATTAGTTGGTTTATGCGTTGTTTAAACGAGTATATTGCTCGTTTATCCAATTCAGAAGACGAATGTACCGGTCGATTCTGGGAAGGACGCTTTAAATCTCAAGCGCTTCTTGATGAAGGGGCTGTTCTTAGCGCTATGGCATATGTCGATCTCAATCCTATTCGCGCCAATACCGCCAGAACGCCTGAAGAGTCTGTATTTACATCAATTTATGAACGCATTAAATTTATTAATAAAAAACTTAAAAAGTCAGGAAACACAACCTCATTATCTTCTATTGAAATAGGAGCGCTATGCGACCAAGCAAAACAGCCAGAATGTTTAATGCCTTTTTCAACAAATAAGGTAAATCATACTCCTTCTATTGATTTTAAATTAGTGGATTACTTACAGCTTGTTGATGAAACTGGCCGATTGCTCAGAAAAAAGAAAAGTGGAGCGATTTCTACCACACTTTCTCCTATTCTTTCACGATTAAATTTAAAGCATCAGACTTGGCTTGACATGATAAAGAATTTAGAAGAAAACTTTTTTTACAGTATTGGACAACCCGCTATGTTACTTCAATTTTCCAAACATCATACTTGCTCCCCGCGAGGGATCAATGCTGCAAAAAAATTCTATTGCAACGTTGCTTAAATTCAAGTTGTTTAAATTCCAATAGCGATATAGTAGCTTAGATCTTGCTTAAGGCTATGTTTTTGATTAGAAATTGAACAACCCCGCACGGATTTGCCCTCTCTCAAACAGAAATTTTTTAAAATCTGAACAGACTGTCAGCAAAGAAAGTAGATATCCCCATTTAAGTGGATGTCCCCGTTTCTGCTGAAACTTCTCGCTTAACATGGCTGTCCTATATTTATACTGTTCTTCGGGGTATGACATGTTAAGCATGACCACAATGAACCCTTTAATAAGCGAGTGCGCTTTAACGCTAGACTCAAGCTTTGAGGATATTGCCCAGGCAGCCATAGCATTTTACTACCTGCCCCCTTACCAGAATGCAAATGATACGAAACCCCACAAAGTAAACCGAGTATATCATGGTGGCGTTCATGTCAGCCGTTGTGCTTTAGCTGTTGACTTGCTAGTCGAGTTATATCAAAAATATGCGCCTGAAATGGTTATCAAACCGGACGGAAAGCCTTTAAGTGATCCCTTAACAGCTGATGATCTAAAATTTATCAAATTATTAAAATTAGCCTTAATCTATCATGACTCAGCCAATATTAGTGAAGTAAAAGGTGATCCTAACGACCATGCTATTAATTTCTATAATGATATGCTCCTCCTTGGATACAAAGAAGAGGAGATTATGCCTTTTGCAACCGCCATGATAGAAAAAGATAGTCCTCTCGCAGACAAAAGCTTTTGGGGCAAAATCATTCAATCCTCAGATTGCCTGGATATCATTCGCGTTGCCAAGGGAAGTTTTGATCGTAAAAGATTAGATATTTATCAAGATCTCCATGCAAAACCCGGTTTTGAACAAGAACTTGAACAAATTATAATCAATCATTTCGAGACTATTGAATTGATTGAAGGAGAAGGCAAGGGCACGCACCCCTTACATAAGGAGTGTGAATTTAGCAGTAATTGCTACAAAAGTACTGCCTCTGCCATGCTTGATATGTTTCTCTCTCATGTCATCATTGAAGCTACCAAACAAGGTAAAGGAATTGATCTCTCCAAACTCGATTTAAGTAAAATTAAGGCCAGGGATCTCTTTAATAGGAAAAATAGTCCTCTCGTACAAAAAATAATAGACACCTGTGGGACGAGCAATGCAGAATCAACTACAAAGACAGATCCCGTTATTGAAAATTATAAACAAGAAGGCATATTAGTGAGAGCATTACAGTCTTCCCAAATAGATAATGAATTAAAAACACTTGATCAAAACGCAAAATCTTTGAAAACAGCTGGTATTGCTACCCCAGAACAAATGCGTAACTATCTCTTCATGCAACAACAAAATGCCAAGGTCTTTACACCACCCGATTTTAAATGGCGCCCCTGCTCATATATTAAAGCAGGCATACCCATTCAATTATTTACTAGCGGTATTGGGGTGTTAATCGACCCCCATCTTGAATCTGGAACAATAGTCTCCCATTTTTATAAAAAAAATGTCATTAGCGCAACAGCTGCTACAGGAAGTTTTGAATACTCCCCCCAAACAAGCGGACGCAAAGATAGGACTAATCTTGGTATATTACGTGAAAAGATTTTAGAAGAAGAACGTAGACGGATAGGAGCAGAAGTTGACACTAATGCTCATTATTACGGTCACGATAATCTTCCTCATTCCGAAATTTTAGGGACCTATCAGCCTAACAGTGTCTTAGGCATTTTAATCAGCTTAGATCCTCAATCTGTCAAAGATGCGCTGATTTTACAAGCAAAATTAGGGACACCTTTAAAACCTTTCTATCATTATTCGCCCCGAGGTGAGCTCACCAGCATTTCAAAAGAAGAATTAATAAAGAGGCTCGAACTCTCTGAATTAGAAATTCTTGTTGAAACCCTAAATGATAAGCTTAAACTAGCAAATGGTATAACCCTGAGAGAGAAAAGTCCTAATAGCGATGGCAAAGTAGCCGTGACTAATGATGGTGATTTTGAGTTAGATTATAAAACTTACGAAATTGTTATTTCAGAAGCGGTTCCACCCCATATCCGTGCACTGATAAACTTACATTTTTCAAAGATTAAAATGACACCTCCACCAAAAATACTCAATGCCAGTGAGCCATTTAGCTTTGAAAATGAAGACAGCCAAGGTAACTCGGTTAATAGATTTAGCTTTCTCCATGAAGACGAAAAAACGAAAAAAGATCATTATAGAGGATTAATTCAAATTTTAATGGGGCTCAATGAAAAGTTAGAGGAGAGTGTGAGCTTTGAAGATGTCGAAAAAGAAATTATTCTTATCGCACAATTGAATGAAAATGCGGCAAGTTTAAAAATAAACCAAACACCAAGCGATTTGCATATTTCAGCTGATAACCCTTTAAAATATACATTCAAACATCCCGTCGACAGCAGTGTTACCTGTCATGCTTTCGTCAAACGCGGCATCCCTGTGATTGAATTACGCTACGCTAATGGTAAAGTTTCAACGCATAAAACGGACCAATTGCCCAAATTGGCGAACCTTTTCTTTCAACAAGCGACTGAACGATTACAAAGTGCTTTACAGGATCCAGAAGTAGTCGCGGCATTAAATAAGCTCGGCGCTTGTAATATAAGGATACGCAATACTAGCGTGGACTTTAAGAAGGAAAAATCCAGTTTAGCCCTTAGTTTTGACACAACGGATCCGAGTTTAAATAAAGCGGAAGTGATGGCTAAACTCCTACAAGCGATGGGTGTCACCATGCCAGAAAAAGTAAAACTACTCTCTTATGATTTTCAGACAAAACCAAACAATCAAAATGAATACGGTATTCCTCAAATGCAACAAATTGATCACTTTGTTAAACATCTACGCGAATATGCAGCTCCCAAGCATCATTCTACTGCGATAGTTGCTGAGTATTCTCTGTCTCGGTTACCACACTCCCCTTCCTCAAAGGCACCTCAAGAAGAAGAGCCACAACCTACTCCAATACGCAAACCTAGTGTGTCATAAGAAAATGGGGAGGAGGCCCTAGAGCCTCCGAAGGAGCAAGGATTGAGCTTAACGTCCTAAAACGGCTTTGACACCAAGACCAATATCAGCAGGTGAGCGTACGGTTTTAACGCCAGCCTTTTCAAGCGCCGCGTATTTTTCATCGGCTGTCCCTTTACCGCCAGCAATAATGGCGCCAGCATGGCCCATACGCTTGCCTTTTGGAGCCGTCACACCTGCAATATACGAAACGACAGGCTTAGTAACATGTTGTCTAATAAATTCAGCAGCTTCTTCTTCTGCACTACCACCAATTTCTCCAACCATCACAATCACTTCAGTCTGCGGATCAGCTTGGAAAAGTCCTAGGGCATCGATAAACGTTGTGCCAGGAATTGGATCGCCACCAATACCAATACAAGTACTTTGACCAAACCCTAAATCAGTGGTTTGTTTAACGGCTTCATAGGTCAAGGTGCCAGAACGTGACACGATGCCCACTTTTCCTGGTAAGTGAATATTGCCAGGCATAATGCCGATTTTGCATTGTCCGGGGGTAATAATACCGGGGCAGTTTGGTCCAATAACCCGCACTTTAGAGCCTCTGAGAAAATCCTTCACTTCTAGCATATCTAAAGTGGGGATCCCTTCTGTGATGCAAACTATCAGTTCAATTCCGGCGGTAGCCGCTTCGATAATAGAATCCTTACAAAAAGGAGCAGGCACATAAATAACACTCGCCGTGGCGCCCGTTTGTTCCACTGCATCTTTCACCGTATCAAAAACTGGCAAACCAATATGGGTTTGTCCGCCTTTGCCTGGCGTCACACCACCCACCATTTTCGTGCCATAGGCTAGCGCTTGTTCTGAGTGAAAAGTCCCCTGACGGCCAGTAAAGCCCTGACAAATTACTTTGGTATTTTTATCAACTAATACACTCATTACTTAGCCCCTACTTCATTTACAATACGCTTTGCAGCGCCAGTCAAATCATTGATAGCAATAATATTTAAGCCACTTTTGGCAAATAATTCACTTGCTTCGGTCGCACGATTCCCTTCCAAACGAACAACAACTGGTACTGTTATTCCGACTTGAGAGACAGCACCGATAATGCCTTCTGCAATTAAATCACACCGGACAATACCACCAAAAATATTAACTAAAACACCTTTGACTTTGTTGTCAGAGAGAATAATTTTAAACGCTTCTGTCACGCGCTCTTTGGTCGCACCGCCGCCTACATCTAAAAAGTTGGCAGGAGCTCCGCCGTGCAGCTTAATTAAATCCATTGTGGCCATCGCTAAACCTGCGCCATTGACCATACAACCAATGTTACCGTCTAATGCAATGTAATTAAGCTCCCACTCTCTGGCTCTTAATTCTCTTTCATCTTCTTGCGTGGTATCTCGCAGCGTATTTAGTTCAGGATGACGATAAAGTGCGTTGTCATCGATGTTAATTTTACCATCAAGACACAGCAACTTATCATCCCCTGTAATCACTAAAGGATTAATTTCAATCAGGCTGAAATCCTTTTCTACATACAACTTCGCCATGCCAATCAAAATACTAGTTAATTGTTTGATTTGTTCTGGATTCAAACCTAAAGCAAAACCAATTTCTCGACATTGATACGGCATCACACCTAATAAAGGATCAACGGCTATTTTAAGAATTTTTTCAGGTGTTTTTTCCGCTACTTGCTCGATATCCATGCCGCCTTCCGTTGAAGCCATAATGACTACGCGTGAAGTAGAGCGATCTAATACTGCCCCTAGATATAATTCCTTTTTAATCGTGCTAACTTCTTCCACCAAAATTTCATTAACTGGTTGACCATGTTCATCTGTTTGATAAGTCACCAATCGCGTATGCAGCATATTTCTGGCGGCTTCATAAAGCTCATCACGATTAGAAACTATTTTGACGCCACCTGCTTTGCCTCTACCCCCAGCATGGACTTGGGCTTTGACCACTAATTTTGGTGTAGAGAGCAAATTCATTGCTCCTGCTGCTTCTTCTGCTGAATGGGCGACGACGCCTTTTGGCACCGGTAAACCATATTCTGCAAAAAGATTTTTCGCTTGATATTCATGTAAATTCATCTTCAACCTCTACTTAACTTTTATAGATCCAACAATAAACGTGAAGGATCTTCAATTAATTCTTTAATAGTCACTAAAAAACGTACGGATTCTGATCCATCGATCATACGATGATCATAAGAGAAAGCGACATACATCATAGGCTTAATCACAATTTGCCCATTTTCAACGATTGGTCTTTGCTCAATCTTATGCATTCCCAAAATACCCGCTTGTGGCGGATTTAAAATTGGGGTAGAAAGCAGTGAGCCAAAGACGCCCCCATTAGAGATAGTAAATGTGCCACCCGTCATCTCTTCTATCGAAAGTGTGCCATCTCTAGCCTTAGTTCCTAATTCATTAATCGCTTTTTCGATTTGCGCCATACTCATTCTATCGGCATCACGCACGATAGGAACAACTAAACCGCGAGGGGATGACACGGCCACCCCAATATCAAAATAACCATGATAAACAACATCATCACCATCAATCGAAGCATTGATAGCAGGAAAACGTTTGAGCGCTTCTGTGGTTGCTTTGGTGAAAAAAGACATAAAACCTAATTTCACCCCATGGGCTTTTTCGAATTGATCCTTATAACGATTACGCAAATCCATTACTGGCTGCATATTAATTTCATTAAAAGTAGTCAAAATAGCCGCATTATGTTGTGCGCTTAGTAAACGCTCTGCAATACGTTTACGCAATCTCGTCATGGGCACACGTTTTTCGATTCTGTCACCGACAGGTAAAGAAGAAGGAGCAGATGCTGTACTGACATTTTGCGTGCTGGGTTTTTGTATTTGAGCGACATCCTGAGTTGTGATCCGTCCCCCTTTCCCTGTACCGCTCACCGCTGTCACATCGACTTCTTGTTCAGCGATTTTGCGCCTCGCTGCAGGGCCGGCCAAAGGCGCAGCAGCTTCTGCTTTTGCTGCAGGTGCAACTTCAGGTGCTTTTGCAGCTTCGGATTTGGCTTTGTCAGTAGCACCTGCTTTCATGGGTGTAAAAAGGGCAATCACTTCTTGTGCTAAAACAGTTGCACCGGTGTCCTTAATGATTTTTTCTATCATTCCCGCTTCTGGGGCAACCACTTCGAGGATCACTTTATCCGTTTCTATATCCACAAGGTGTTCATCTGCTTTCACTTGTTCGCCTGGTTTTTTATGCCAAGTCGCAACAGTCGCATCAGCTATAGATTCTGGTAAAACGGGTACTTTAATTTCAATTGACATAATTTCTAACCTTATTTTAATGCGTCAGACACAAGTTTTTCTTGCTGTTCATTATGCGCCTGGAGATATCCTGCAGCGGGTGACGCTGAGGCTTCGCGGCCTGCATATTGCAAGGTTTGCTTGGCAGAAAGACAAGCGTGAATATGATGTTGAGAAGAATACCATGCGCCTTGGTTTCTGGGCTCTTCCTGACACCAGACCACTTCGGTTGCCTGTGGATATTTCTCCAATGCTGCTCTGAGTTCAGGCTCAGGGAAAGGATAAAGCTGCTCAATACGGAAAATCGCAACATGATTAAGCTTATCTGCATCTCGTTTCGCTTCTAAGTCGTAATAGACTTTTCCACTGCAAAGCACTACTTTTTTCACCTTTTTGGCATCAAGTGCTTTGACTTCAGGAATGACCACTTGGAATGATCCATTGATAAAATCAGCCAATTCACAAGAAGCCCCTTTATGTCTCAGCAAGCTCTTTGGTGACATCACTACCAGCGGTTTGCGCAGATTTCTTAACATTTGTCTTCGCAACATATGAAAGACTTGAGCTGCACTACTTGGTACACAGACTTGTATATTATGTTGGGCACAAAGTTGCATGAATCTTTCTAATCGCGCGGAAGAGTGTTCTGGCCCTTGCCCTTCATAGCCATGAGGCAATAGCATAACTAGTCCACAGACTCGTCCCCACTTTTGCTCACCTGAACTAATGAATTGGTCGATAACTACTTGTGCACCATTGGCAAAATCACCGAATTGCGCTTCCCAAATAACTAAAGAGGTAGGATCAGTTGTTGAATAGCCATACTCAAATCCTAGTACGGCTTCTTCAGATAAAAGAGAATCAATCACTCTAAAACAAGCTTGATTTTCTTTTATATTAGCTAAAGGAATATAGGTGTTTCCTGTTTGTTGATGATGCAAAACGGCATGACGATGGAAAAAAGTACCACGGCCACTGTCTTGTCCAGAGAGTCGAATAGGAAAACCTTCATCGATAAGTGAAGCGTAAGCTAGAGTTTCAGCAAAACCCCAATCGGCTGGCATTTCGCCTTTAGCCATCTTTTCTCTTTCTTCATAGATTTTAGCGACCCGCGGATGGATATCAAAATCTTTAGGGATAGCTATAAGCCTACTAGATAATTGCTTTACTTTTTCTGCAGAAATTTGCGTCGTAACTTTTTCGCGCCAATCTTTTGCAAGGTAGCGTGACCAATCGATCACATGACTGTTTTGGCTAACACTGACTACATTTAAAGCAATGCATTCACCTTTCTCAAGTTGATCTCTATAAGCTTTCACCATCTCATCTGAGTGATCTTCTTTAATGACGCCTTCTTGGATAAGCTGCTTGGCGTAAACTTCTTTAATGGTGGGATGTATCTTAATTTTTTTATACATAACGGGTTGCGTTGCAACCGGATCATCTGCTTCATTATGACCATGACGGCGATAACACACTAAATCTATCACCACATCTTTATTAAAATGCATGCGATAGTCTAAAACTAATTGCGCGACTAATAACACGGCCTCTGGATCATCTGCATTCACATGAAAAATAGGTGCTAAAACGACTTTTGCCACATCTGTGCAATAAAGCGTTGAACGCGCATCATGCGGATTACTGGTGGTAAATCCCACTTGATTATTAATCACAATATGCACTGTTCCGCCGATACCATAACCGCGAGTTTGCGACATATTCAAGGTTTCCATGACGACACCTTGACCTGCAAAAGAAGCATCTCCGTGGAGTGCGATTGCTAACACTTTGTTATGATCTTTATCTTTTGAGCGCTTTTGTCTTGATCGAACAGAGCCTGCTACAACGGGGGTAACAATTTCCAAATGCGATGGATTAAAAGCCAAGGCTAAGTGAACATTCCCACCTGGTGTTTTAACATCGGAGGAAAATCCTTGATGGTATTTCACATCTCCTGACTCGTGCTGGGTAGAGTGTCTGCCTTCAAATTCATCAAATAAATCACGCGGATGTTTCCCAAGAACGTTCACCAAAACATTTAAACGACCGCGATGCGCCATACCCATAACTGTTTCACGTACACCTTGGCTGCCTGCGCGTTGAATCAGTTCATCCATTAAGGGAATAAGGGCTTCTGCACCTTCTAAGGAGAATCGCTTAGCGCCAGGGTATTTAGCGCCCAAGTATTTTTCTAAGCCTTCTGCCGCAGTTAATCGTTCTAATAAGCTCAATTTTCTTTCTTTGCTTAAAGCGAGCTGCGCTCTTGATCCTTCAATGCGTTGTTGGATCCAAGCTCTCTCCTCTCTGGAGGGGATATGCATGTATTCGGTACCTATCGATCCACAATAAGTATCATTTAAGGCTTTATACAGTGCTCCTAATGGCATCGTCTTAGGACCAACAAAAGTCTCAACATCAAATACTGTGCCAAGATCATTCACCGATAAACCATAGTCTTCTAAAGAAAGCTCGGAAGCATTTTCATCTAAAAGCTCACGCATCCCTAGAGGATCAATTTGCGCGTGCAAATGACCTTGTGCTCGATAAGCATTAATTAAACGTAAAACTTGAATTTGTTTTAACTCATGTTCAACAGGCACTTCTGAGGCATTACTCAAACCACCATTTAAAGAAGCTGATTTGGCTAACGCGATAAATTCCGATTGGATTTTGGCATGAGAGACATCAGAGACAGCCGCATTTGCCGATAATTTCGCAAAATACTCCTGCCATTCTTTAGGCAATTGATTACGGTCTTGTAAAAATTGCTCGTATAAACTTTCTAGATAAGCAGCGTTGCCTCCGTCAAAAACGGAAGAGTCCCACTGAGATTTCATTTTGCCTTCTTGCATGGCCTTTACCCCATAGTATAAAGGGGACAATCCCACGTACCCCGTAATGGTTTCTCTTATCACTCTGCCTTTAAGCACATGTCATCATTAAAGCGCAACTTTAACGAGACAAGTTGCCTTCGGGGCATCGTTTCCCCTTGGCGCCTAGCCTAACTTCAAATTGATTGATTAAATTTTTCGAATTAAATATCTTCGTCGAGCATTTGTGTTCGAATTGTGGCAATCGCTTCTGTTGGGTTTAATCCCTTCGGGCAAACATCAGCACAATTCATAATAGTGCGACAACGAAACACACTATAAGCATCATTTAAGTGCATTAAGCGCTCTCGAGTTTGATCATCACGACTATCCACTATAAAACGAGTCGCTTGTAGCAAAGCCGCTGGCCCTAAAAACTTATCGGGATTCCACCAATAAGAGGGGCAAGCACTAGAGCAACATCCACACATAATACATTCATATAAACCATCTAATTTTTCCCTATCGATAGGAGACTGTAAACGCTCCTTCGTGGGTTCAGGTTCCTTATTGATAAGATAAGGTTTGGCTTTTGCATATTGCGCATAAAATTGCGTCATATCGACAATTAAATCACGGATAACCGGCATCCCAGGAAAAGGACGAATAACGATAGGTCCTTTTAGCGATTTAATGGGAGTGATGCAGGCTAACCTATTTTTACCATTAATGTTCATGCCATCAGAACCACAAACACCTTCCCCACAAGAACGTCTAAAGCTAAGTGTTTCGTCTTGCTCGGCTTTAATCAATTTCAAGGCATCCAGCACCATGACGGCCCCTGACTTTTCAACGTCAACATGGTAATTTTGCATGAAAGGGGCTTGATCTTTCTCAGGATCAAATCGGTATATTGAAAAATCCATCGCTTATCCCTAGTTAGTATACTCTCTCTTTTGGCTCAAAAGGTGGAACCGTTTTGGGCTGCATGTTTACAGGACGAAAACCTATACTATCATCAGAAAAATAAAGGGTATGCTTCAACCACTTTTTATCATCACGCTGAGGAAAATCCTCTCTTGAATGCGCTCCCCGGCTTTCTTGCCGAGCTTGAGCGGAGACTGCCGTTGCTATGGCAACAGCAAGTAAATTATCCAACTCTAGAGCTTCAATTCTAGCTGTATTAAACACTTTAGTTTTGTCACTAAGTGTAGCATGCCCCAATCTTTCTCGCAGCACTTTTAATTTCTCAATGCCACTTTCCATCACATCATGTGTTCTAAAAACGCTGAAATCATTTTGCATTATTTGTTTTAAAGCTAACCTGATATCAGAGACTCGCTCGCCTTGTTTGGTATTTTCCCAACGAGTGAGCCGCACCATCGCGTGTTCAATATCATCATTGCTGACAATCCCAGCATCCATTCCTTGATTTAAAATTTCATGGATGTGAATGCCGGCTGCTCGACCAAAAACCACTAAATCAAGAAGTGAATTACCCCCTAAGCGATTGGCACCATGCACAGATACACAAGCACACTCCCCAACTGCGTATAAACCCTCAACAATCGTTTCGCTACCGTTATTTATCCCTATCACTTGCCCATATTCATTGGTTGGGATCCCGCCCATCATATAATGGCACGTCGGAACAACAGGAATAGGCGCAATGATGGGATCAGCGCCAGCAAAGGTCATGGCTAATTCTCTAATGCCAGGTAAACGAGATTTAATCACATCAGCACCAAGATGTTCTAGTTTCAATAAAACGTAATCTTTACGCGGACCGCAACCTCGTCCTTCCCGAATTTCAATGGCCATGGCGCGTGAAACCACATCACGTGAAGCCAGATCTTTGGCGTGCGGTGCATAGCGCTCCATGAAGCGCTCACCATCTTTATTGATTAAATAGCCGCCTTCACCACGACAACCTTCTGTGACTAACACGCCAGCACCTGCAATGCCAGTAGGGTGAAATTGCCACATTTCCATATCTTGGACCGGAAAACCCGCTCGCAATGCCATGCCAATACCATCGCCCGTATTGATAAGAGCATTGGTAGTCGAGTTAAAAATCTGGCCTGCGCCCCCGGTTGCTAAGACCACCGCTTTACTTTTCATGAAAATCGGTTGGCCAGTTTCAATGTTCAATACCACCACGCCAGCAATACTGCCGCTTTGGGTTTTAACCAAATCAATGGCATACCACTCACTAAAAACCGTAACATTCGATTCAAGATTTTTTTGATATAAGGTGTGGAGTAAAGCGTGACCTGTACGATCAGCTGCAGCTGCTGTACGTGTGGCTTGTTCACCACCAAAATTTCTGGATTGGCCACCAAAGGGTCTTTGATAAATAGTACCGTCTTCAAAACGCGAAAATGGTAGCCCCATGTGTTCTAGTTCATACACCACTTCCGGGCCCACTTTGCACATATATTCAATGCAATTTTGATCGCCTAAGTAATCTGAGCCCTTCACGGTATCAAACATGTGCCAGCGCCAATCGTCTTCGTGCTTATTACCTAAGGAAACAGTAATCCCGCCTTGCGCAGAAACAGTATGAGAACGCGTTGGAAAAACTTTAGATACTAAAGCGACATTACGGCCCTTTTTGGCAAGCTCTAAGGAAGCGCGCATGCCAGCGCCCCCGGCACCAATGATAATGGCATCAAACGTTCTTTGTGCTGGAATCGTCATGAATTTATTTGCCCCATAAAATGAAGGATCCCCAAACCACATAACCGGCAAGCATCAGTAAAATAATGCTTTGGCATGTGAAACGAAAAAACAGGGGTTTGATATAATCTGTTAGAATGATGGTAAGACCAATCCAAGCATGCCAAGCGATTGCTATAAGCGCAAACAAAGTGCCCATTTGCATGATGGGATGTAAAAATAGACCGTGCCATTGTTCATAAGAGACTGGCGAATGTTGAAAAATAAAGGCAAAAAGGAAAAAGGTATAACCCATTAAATAAAGAGCGGTCAATCGTTGGATCTTCCATTCTCTGATGCCGTTTTGCGTCATACTCCCTTCCCCCATAAAAAGAACAAGGCAAGCCACACGATGATGCTTCCAACGATGACAACCAAGGCACTCTTGCGCGCGGTTTGTAGAGAATCCCCGAGGTGGATGTCCATTAGTAAATGCCTAATCCCAGCAAAAAAATGAAAAAGGAACGCCGCTAAAAAGGTCCAAAGAATAGTTAAACCCAATGGCGTTTTACTATATCCCTTCACCGCAAGTAACCCCTCTTCTGAGCCTAGTGAGCGTTGGAGCGCAAATAAGAGAAAAGGAATTAGTAAGAAAACTAATACTCCTGCTACGCGGTGCGTAATAGAAACTTTAGCCGAAAGCGGAAGGTCGATAGTTAAAGGATTGATGTTTAGAGGTCTTTTTTTATTCACTTTACTCAACTCATTTCGATCTTTTGATTTATACTCGCAGCACTTTGGTTTTACCCTTAAGGGGCACGCGTAGGCTAGGTGCCGAAGGACGAGTATATTTTATCATACAGTGATTATAATCCTAAATCACACCTTAATCTTTAGATTAAGATTACTATCTAGCTTAGGTTTAAACTTGCTAGGCAAAACGTTTATACTTGCTTTATTCACACTAGAACGAAACTGTTAGGAGCCTCTATGACATCTGAGTTTGCCAAATTAATCCTCCCCGGCAAAGAAGAAGCCATCACTCTTCCCTTGCTTCATGGCACACTTGGACCCAACGTCGTGGATATTGGCTTGTTAGGAAAAGAAAATATTTTTACTTTTGATCCCGGCTTTCGTTCTACTGCTGCTTGCGAATCCAAAATTACTTTTATAGATGGCGAGAAAGGGCAACTGCTACACCGTGGTTATGCTATCGAGCAATTAGCGCAAAGCTCTGATTTTCTGGAAGTGTGTTTTCTTTTATTATTTGGCGATCTCCCGAATAGTGCTCAAAAAAGTAAATTTATCGCAAGTGTCAAAAATCACACTTTAGTCCATGAACAGTTAATTAAATTTTTCAGTGGTTTTAGAAGAGATGCGCACCCCATGGCCATTTTATGTGGGGTTGTCGGCGCATTATCCGCTTTTTATCACGACTCTTTAGATATCAAAAATGAATCGCATCGTGAAATCGCTGCATTTAGACTCATCGCTAAAATGCCGACTCTTGCCGCGATGTGTTACAAATACTCACTGGGTCAACCTTTTGTTTATCCGCTCAACCACATGGATTATGCCGAAAATTTCTTATACATGATGTTTTCTGTCCCCTCGGAAACCTATAAACCCAATCCCGTACTAAATAAAGCAATGGATTTAATCTTTATTTTGCATGCAGATCATGAGCAAAATGCGTCAACCTCAACGGTTCGCTTAGCAGGCTCTTCTGGGGCGAATCCTTTTGCTTGTATCGCAGCAGGAATTGCCGCACTCTGGGGACCGGCTCATGGCGGTGCTAACGAAGCAGTTTTAAATATGTTGCAAGAAATTGGTCACGTCGACAATATCCCTACTTTTATTAAACGGGCAAAAGATAAAAGTGATCCTTTCCGTTTAATGGGCTTTGGGCATCGCGTTTATAAGAACTTTGATCCTCGCGCAACAGTGTTACGTAATACTTGTCATAAAGTCTTAACCGAATTAGGTTTACATGACGATCCGCTGTTTGCCATTGCACTCAAGCTTGAAGAAATCGCGTTGCAAGATGACTATTTTATTCAGAAAAAGCTTTATCCCAATGTCGACTTTTATTCTGGTATTATTTTGCGAGCCATTGGCATCCCTACCAATATGTTTACGGTCATTTTTGCCCTCGCTCGTACTGTCGGTTGGATTGCGCATTGGAATGAAATGATTAGCGAACCTAATCTTAGCATTAGCCGTCCGCGCCAGCTCTATACCGGCAAAAAGCAGCGCGATTTTATGCCGATGAATAAGCGATAATACGTCATGTCATCCGCTAAAGTGCTCATTACCGGAGGCGCCGGTTATATTGGCAGCCATCTCGTGCATGCCTTGCAAGAAGCATCCCACACCGCGCTTGTTGTTCTAGATAATTTAGAAACAGGCTTTGCTGAGGCCGTTCCCTCTTCTATCCGTTTAGTGAAAGGAGATATAAAAGATAGCACCCTTCTCAATAGTCTGATGGCAAATGAGGCTTTTGAAACGGTTATCCATCTTGCCGCCTCAACGTTCATTCCAGAGTCATTGCAAAATCCAGGTAAATATTATGAGAATAATACCTTTGGCACCTTAAATTTATTGCAAGCTTGTGCAAAACATCGTATCAAAAATTTCATTTTTTCTTCAACAGCCGCGGTGTATGCGCCAGCCTCTAATCAAAAACTCCATGAAGCAAGTCCGACGCTCCCTCAAAATCCTTATGGCCATTCTAAGTTGATGGCAGAACAAATGATTCAAGATTTTGCGAAGGCGCATGATTTACGCTACATCATTTTACGTTACTTTAACGTAGCAGGCGCTTCCCCTAGTGGATTACTTGGTCAACGTAATGCCAAGGCTAACCATTTAATCAAAACAGCTGTGCGAACGGCTTGTGGTTTACTGCCGAATACGCCCATTTTTGGCAATGACTATCCTACCTTTGATGGTACCTGTATTCGTGATTTTATTCATGTCAGCGATTTAGCACAGGCGCATGTTCAAGCGTTGCATTATTTACAACAAGGTGGGGACTCGCTTACGCTCAATTGTGGTTATGGTCATGGCTATAGCGTAAAAGAAGTAATTGCCACACTGGAAAAAATTCTCGGTAAAACCTTACCAGTCACACTTGAAGGTAGAAGAGAAGGTGATCTTGCTGAAGTCATTGCCGATGCTCGCGCGATACAGCATATCTTACCTTGGCGCCCTCAATTTAATGCGCTGACCACTATTGTGGAGAGTGCGCTCAATTGGGAACAAAAGCTGCATTTAGAAAATACAAAGTAGTTTTCCCCTGTTTTTTTATCTCCTCTCTGAACTTTTTAGGAACTCCGCGGTCTGACCTTCAGGTTAGTTGTTCCCATATAAGGTTCAATCATGTCTACTCCCGGTGCAAGTACTTTCTCCCTAGATAAAAATAACCCTCAATTAGAGCAGCTCAAAAGGAAAATGGAGAGCATGGTATTTTCTGCTGAAAATATTCTTAGCCAATTTAATATCCGTTACCCAGATACCGAAGCTGCAGATAGTAATTTTCGTTTCTTCTGTGACGATATCGAACTACAGTTTTATAAATTTTATAATGCCGCCCCTGGAGAGTTAATTAAAATCACTTCCATGATTACTCCCACATGGGGCGTTGAGGCTTACGCCACGCGAGATCTTGAGGGAAATTTTGAAATCATTTTACAAGGCCCGAATGGTGCCCTCAAAATTCTTGACTCTCAGTCTTGGGAACCGAGTACCTCATTAACAACCCATTTAGATTATTTGTCACAAAAATTTGGCGAAAATCCTCCCTCTCATCTCCAACCCTACATCAATAAAAGCATGCCACTCTACGCTCAAGCCATCAAAGAAAATAAAAGGGATATGTTAGATCTTCACCCCGGAGACATTTGTACCATTCCTGCCGAGCCTGCAAAAGGGAGGAACCATCCTTTACACGTGTTAAAAACTAGCGCTAGTGAATTCCAAATTTTACTTGAAACAGGTAACGCTCATGAGCCTTTTATACAATTAAATAATGAAAAGAAAGTTGT
This sequence comes from uncultured Gammaproteobacteria bacterium, assembly GCA_963803015.1. Lineage (GTDB taxonomy): Bacteria > Pseudomonadota > Gammaproteobacteria > Berkiellales > Berkiellaceae > Berkiella. The sequence continues at coordinate 173,511 of CAWDKV010000004.1, forward strand.
TTATAAAGAATATAAAGATACCATATTAGATGAGCAAGCCATTACATTTTTACAGCGCACTGAAAAATCTAGAGATGATCTTAAAAAAAATGGATTACCACCAGAGCTTTTAGGACTTATCAGCGCGGATGATTTGCTACAAATGTATGACTATGTGCTTAACAACCCTACCGCAATCAGCAAACTCTCTTCAGGAAAAGAATTTAGAATAGATAAATCTATTACCGGCAATCCTCGAACAATGAATATTATTCGTGAGCCCAATGGTAACTTTATGCTGATGCTTGAAACCAAATTGAAATTAGCATCTGGCGTAAAAGATTCCACTCGATTGGTTGGAGCAGGCGCTTTTGGCACAGTAAAGCCCGCATGGCGCATTGACTCTACGCCACCAGAAGAATGGGTGAATAAATCGATGAAAGGAGAAAAAACATTAGAAGCCGATTATGAAGCCATTTTTTCTCACCGTTTAGTAGAAAATCAAAGGGATAATAATCATGCTGCCGCCACCTTAAATACTACTTTACTTGGAGAGCTTTTTACCAGTAAAGATGAAGTCAAAAGGAGTCAATATTCTAAACGAGCTATTGGAGATTTAAGCCAGGTTTTAGAAAATCCAGATATCCACTTAACGGATAAAGACAAAGCGCGGATCACAAAGAATATATTAGAAGCAATGAATCTTATTCATGGGCAAGATAAAGTACATCAAGATATCAAATTACCCAATATTTTTGTCTACAAGGATGAAGAAGGTTATTTTGCGAAAGTAGGAGATTTTGGTCTGGGTCAAGATGCTCAAGCGCCAAGAGAAAAACCCGCGCTTGCTTCAGGAGGCTATGAGTCACCTGAAATTCTTCTTGCCAATGAAGCATTGGATACTAAATTTCATGAATATTATCATAATAACCCATGGTTCAAATCCAATTCTTATGCTTATCAAAAACATGAAGAGGATACCCAACGCAACCCTGATTCCTCCGAAGCTATAGAATATCGCAAACCCAATCCTGCAAATGATATGTGGGCTGTTGGCATTGTCTTGTACAGTGTGCATCATGGCAAAGAAATCATGCCAACAGATGCTGGTGTATCTGCTGCGCCGCCATTCATCCAAGGCTTACTGCAAGCAAAGCGAGAAAATCGGTTAACTGCATCTCAAGCGCTTGCAACATCTTCTGCCAGAAAAGTGGAACAAGCTACTCCTACTTCTTCCCTACAAACAGTGCTCCCAACCGATCCCAAGCCCATATTATTTTCGTCAACTACAACAAAGCCCGCGAGCAGTCCGTTCTCTATACATGGCGCGACTCCGCAGGAAACAACGCTACAAACAGAACAAGAAAATCATGCCCGAAACAATAAGATTTCATGACAACAGGGTATTCAACGCGAAAAAAAAGGAGTATCGCTACTCCTTTTTCGTATATTGAATCAAGGGATCCCTAATTGAGGACTTCCAAAGGTGAGTAATATTTATAGTCTAACGCTTCTGCAACTGCAGGATGCGTAATCTTTCCTTTATATACATTGAGACCATTGCGTAAATGCGTATCTTCTAATAAAGCGCGTTTATACCCTTTATTCGCTAAACTTAAGACAAAGGGTAACGTTGCATTATTTAATGCGAAGGTAGACGTTCTTGGCACAGCACCTGGTATATTAGCAACACAATAGTGGACAACACCATCTACCGTATAAGTAGGTTCTGCATGCGTCGTTGGCATACTGGTTTCAAAGCAACCGCCTTGATCGATTGAAACGTCAACTAAAACGCTACCTGTTTTCATCGTTTTTAGCATGGCCCGCGTTAATAATTTGGGAGCAAAGCCACCAGGAATTAGGACCGCACCAATGACTAAATCGGCATGCGTGATGTATTTTTCTAATGCGGCTTGAGTAGGATAAATAGTCTTTATACGTGAGCCAAAAATTAGGTCTAATTCACGTAAGCGCTTAAGAGATCTATCCATCACCACCACTTCTGCTTCAACGCCAACAGCCATTTTAATCGCATTTGTGCCGACGACACCGCCCCCTAGAACGAGGACTTGCCCTGAAGCAACACCGGGCACGCCTCCTAGCAAAATACCGCGCCCACCATTAGCTTTTTCTAAAGCATGGGCTCCGGCTTGAATAGACATCCGACCGGCGACTTCACTCATTGGAGATAAAATGGGTAATTTTCCATCAACATCCGTCACGGTTTCATAGGCGACACCGATACAACCAGACTCGATTAATAGCGCAGTTTGTTGGGGATCAGGCGCTAAATGCAGAAAAGTAAAAAGGACTTGGCCCTCTCTTAACATTTTACATTCTTGCGGTTGAGGCTCTTTTACTTTTACTATCATCTCTGCGACTGAAAAAACTTCTGCAGCAGAATCAACAATGGCAGCACCTGCTTTTCGGAAATCTTCATCACGAATATCGATGCAGGTCCCCGCATTAGTTTCGACAAAAACCTCATGGCCGTTCGCCACCAATTCACGTATCGTGCTCGGCACTAAACCTAGTCTATATTCATGATTTTTGATTTCTTTGGGCACACCAATGCGCATAACTTTTCCTCAACCATAAACCGCAAAGCCGAGACATTAAGGCTAAACATTAGAGATGTCAAACAAATGGGTGTTTTTCTTAAAAGTATACTGACTAATTTATCAGCATATCTCATTTTGAGTTGACCAACTATTAAATCATATGCCTTACTACTACCTATTCTTTAGAGAATGAATGACAAGGAGTGTCATGGATAATCTTACAAACCCTGATCTCAGCCTGAACGCATCAGAGCATATCAGCACCACTTTTTTATCTATCGCTCGTCAACAATTTATCAATGACATCAAAAGTGCGATTGGGGCGCCAGATGAAACAACCCTCCCCTTAAGCATCAAACCTATTTTGCAGCAACTATTAGAAGCCAGTGATCAGTTTTTACAAACGATATACCCACAGCAAATGATTTTTCGGCTAGGCGGCAAGCCCTCGAGCAACAGGAGTGTATACGAAATACATGACTGTTGCGAGATGAGCGCAGCCAACAACGCCGAAAATTCATCTGCGAAGGGTATAAGTGAAGAAACTTTTATGGCGTGCTTTTATAAAGCAATGGAAGCGTGCGATCAAGGCTGGCACTGCTTGAGCTGCTGGAGCGCCAGTGAGCAAAATGATTGTTACTCCATTTTTTGGGGGTTAAAAATCGCCTTAGAAAAATATCAACATGCATCACAAAAAAGTGAAAAAAAGCTGGGACCGAGTGCACTTCCTTTTTGGCAAAGAATGCGCAGCCCAGTATTAGCCTTAGTCGATATTATTTGCCAATATAAAAATTAAAGAAATTAAGCGCTAGCTTCGAAGCATGCTTTTTATCTGCATTAGTTAAAATAATAATGCCGACATCATCTTGAATAAACCCCATAAAGTGACGAAATCCTTTGAGGTGTCCGGAGTGATAGATCACTTTTTCCTTTCCATAGATCATACTTTGCCAGCCAAGACCATAGTAGGTGTCATGAATTCTGCCCTTTCTTTCCTGATTGATGATAACAGCGCGAGGATTTTTAACAAAAGGGTTCGTCAGTTGCTGTAGATCTTTTTGCGTGAGAATAGGATTGGGTTTTCCTAAATAAACTTGTAAAAAGGTAATCATGTCTTGTAAAGAAGCATTAACCCCACCAGCTGCAGAAAAAGCATAATAACCTTGAGAGTATTTTTCAGCTGGTACATATCTACCGCGATTATTTTTAACATGAGGATAAGCTTTATCTTGCGCGGCCATAAGCGGCGCATAACCTAAAGAAGCGGTTTTCATCCCAAGAGGGTTAAAAAGCTCTTCCTTCATGGTTCTTTGATACGATTTACCAGAAACTTTAGTAATCACATCCTCAACCAAACCATACATCGCATTATGATAAGCAAACTGTTTCCCAGGAGGTGCAACGGCTCTGGCATTTTGTAACTTGGCCACAATTCTATCTCTGGGCACATTTCTTTCAATTAACTCATTGAATCCTCCACTTGGGATCCCCGTGCTATGGCTTAAAAGATGGTTAATTTGTAGGGGCGCTCTTGAATTACGGATATTAAAATCAGGAAGGATATCTTTCACAGGCTCATCAAAAGACAATTTTCCTTGTTTTTGCAAAACTTCCATCAGTGTTGCATTCACAGGTTTAGACAAGGAGGCTAACTGAAAAAGAGTGGTCGGGGTAATTTGATCAGGAAGGCCTACCCGCTTGACGCCAAAGGTTTTAAGATAAATCACTTGGTTTTTTGAAACAACGGCAACAGCCACGCCGGGGAGATGCTGCTCTTTCATCGTTTGATTTATTTTTTTTTCAAATTGCACTAAGGCTTTCGATAACGCTTCATCTGTCGCTTGCGCAAAAGAAGAAAAAGCAATTAGTACTAAGCTAAGAACATAGCGTTTTATTTTTAGCATACTGGTCATTTTAACCCTACAAATCCTTTATTGCTGTCACCCAGATTTATCCATTATAGCAAGTCGCCAAACTACACTCTAGCCAGTTTGGTTTTAGCCGGTGGGATTCTCTTTCAAAAAAGGTGATCATACTAACACCAACTCTTCGTTGATGTTTAATTTTTCCATCATGTTGTATAAGGTTGGCCGAGATATCCCTAGAAGCTCCGCTGCCTTAGAAATATTCCCTTCACAATATCGTATAGCGCTTAAAATACTTTCTCGCTCTACCTTATCACGCACTTGTTTTAAATTAAAAGGAAATTGGCTTTCCGGCTTTTCTGGGAGATCCAAATCTTCTAGGGTGATTTGCTGTCCTTCTGCAAGAACCACAGCACGTTTTAAACGATTTTCAAGCTCTCTGACATTGCCTGGCCAGTGATAATGATGGATAGCTTGGAGCGCTTCTTCAGTCATTCTTTTGACAGGCTTTTTAAATTCAGTACTATATTTTGTTAAGAAAGTGCGTGCCATCACGACAGCATCTCCTGCTCGTTCACGCAAGGCCGGGATCGATATCGCGATTTCACTCAGTCGATAATACAAATCTTCTCTAAAAGCTTGTTTTTGAATAAGCGTTGGCAAATGTTGATGGGTCGCACAAATGATGCGCACATCTAGTGCCTGCGGCGCGCTTCCGCCTAATCTCTCAATGACTCTTTCTTGCAAGAAACGCAATAATTTTGGTTGCAAAGAAAGCGGCAAGTCCCCTATTTCATCTAAAAATAAAGTACCTTGATGAGCACGTTCAATTCTGCCCAAAGTTAATTTATGCGCTCCAGTAAACGCACCTTTTTCAAAACCAAAAAGTTCACTCTCCAGTAATGTTTCAGGAATAGCCGCACAATTAATGGCAACAAAAGGCCCTTTGGCTCTATCGCTTTTTTGATGCAGTGCGTGCGCTAATATTTCTTTACCAGTACCACTTTCTCCTTGCAGCAAAATCGAAATATTACTTGGTGCCACTTTTTGGATGGTTTGCCAAACTTTTTGCATGGCCATGCTGCCCATGACAACGCCATCAATGACATTGTCTTCCACCGCTAAACTAAATCCTTCACTCGCTTTTGCTAATGCGGATAAGTGGATAGCGCGCTTTATCACGTCAATCACGACAGCATTCTCAGCCGGCAGTACTAAATAATCAAATACCCCCAAAGTGAGTGCTTTGACGGCTATGTGTCGTTCCTTTTTTTCAGAAATAACAATAATTTTAGTATGGGGAGCAAGTGATAAAATCTGGTTTAAAATCTCAAACCCGATTTCAAAAGAATCAGAAAAGAAATCAAGAGCAAACAACACCACGCCAGGCTCAAATCTTCTGAGTTTGGCTAAGGCTTCCTTTTGATCAAAAGCCGTGAGCGCTTCATAGATACTTAAATCTGGCATGAACGGGGGTAATAAATGAGTAATTTTTCCGACTATAAGAAGAGTTGGTTTTTCGTTCACCTTGCTCACTATCCTTTGATGAGGCCAATGCATCCTTGCCTGACTATCATACCGCCTTTTGTTGGGTCAATTCAGTGGGGTGATCACCTATTCTCTTGTCAGAAATTGCCCTATGTATTCTTTCTATTTAGGGAAAAGAGTATAGAATAATTATTTTTGAAAGGAAGAAATAATGCGTTAACTAACTTGTAACGAGCTCAACAGCATCAACGGCGGTATCGCCAGTAACGGTTATACATTTAACTATCTTGTTGGCACAACAGTTTTTGGTATGGTGGTAATTGGGGTCCCTTTGGCTGTTTTGCTTAGTTCACCGCAGTTGATTGGGGCAATGGGAATAATCTTTGGCGTTTATGCGGGTGCGATGATGATGGCGAATATCTTAGATCAAACCGTCTTCTCTGATACCCCCACAAAAACCGAAGAAATTATTATTTCACAATAGTCAGATTTGGTTTACCTTGACTGCCGCGTTTGCCTTTTTCTTCCTTCTTGGGAGTGCCTGATGGAGGCGAAGGCGGCGGAAGGCTTCCCCCTTCTTCTTCTTCCTCTTCTTCTTTGAAGACCATGCCTCGGCCATTTTCTTTAGCATAAATTGCATTTACGCTACGAATAGGTAAAAAGATCTCAAAGGGAACGCCGCCAAAACGAGCGCTAAATTCCACATGATCATTTTCAAGAGATAAATTATACACCGCCTCAGGTGAGACATTTAATACAATGCGTCCATTTTCAACATAATTACGCGGAACAGCAACACCTGGCATGTCAGCCAGTACCACCAGATAAGGAGTAAGATTATTGTCTACAATCCACTCATAAAATGCGCGTAAAAGATAAGGACGACTTGAAATCATATTATTCCCCTAAAGCACGCTCAGTATCTGTCAAGCTTACTTGAAAAGCTTCACGTTCAAACAACCGCTTAGCATAATCTTGGATTGGTTTTGCCTCTGGTGGTAGTGCAATTCCCAGTGACTTTAATCTCCAGAGCAGTGGTGCTATGGCACAATCCACCAATGAAAACTCTTCACTTAAAAAGAAAGGCATATCTTTAAACATGGGCGTAACAGAAATGATACTTTCAGCTAGCGCTTTTCTTGCTTCACTTTGCGTCGCTAAATCAGAAGATTTAGCTAGAATTTTATTCATATAGGTATACCAATCTCGATTGACGCGATAGAGCATTAACCTAGAACGCGCTCTGGCAACAGGATACACAGGCATCAAAGGAGGATGTGGAAATCGCTCATCCAAATATTCCATAATAATTTCTGATTCATATAACACTAAATCTCTATCAACCAAAGTGGGCACAGTGTTATAAGGATTCATTTCTATTAAAGCATCTGGCTGTGCTTCAACATCGATCTCATAAAGATCGTAAGTGACCCCTTTTTCTGCCAACACAATACGTGCACGATGACTATAAGGATCCGCTGACCCTGAATATAAGGTCATAACCGAGCGTTTATTTGTAACAACTGCCATCGATAGGCTCCCCTTAATGAACGTCTTTCCAATATTCACGTTTTAATAAATACGCAAAAAAGGTAAAAACGACTAAAAATAATATGACCCAAACCCCTAACCTTTCCCGTTCTTGTTTATGGGGTTCTGCAACATAGGCTAAGAAATTCACTATATCTTTCACGGCTTGAGAGTACTCAGCCTTATTCATACTGCCAGCAGTTTCAGTTTCAAGACGTTCAACTACTTGTTTTTCAATAGAATTACCTTGATCATCCGTTATTTTAACCGTTTTGAATATGGCTTTTTGCGCGCCTTGTAAGCCAATCATAACATGAGGCATCGCCACATCAGGAAAAATAACATTATTGACCCCCCATGGCTTCTTTGGATCAAGATAAAAAGAGTGTAGATACGTATAAATCCAATCTTTGCCACGATAGCGCGCTACCAAAGACAAATCAGGGGGAGCGACCCCAAACCAACTCTGCCCTTCTTTTTTGGTGAGTGCCGACAGATAATAATCCGTTGGTTTTCCACTGGTAAAATTTAAATTATCATTCACCAATTTTTCTAAGACAGTGCCTTTGTCATCGACAAACAAATTTTTAGCGAGATCACTAAAGCGTACATATTGCAAAGAGTGACATCCTGCGCAGTAATTGGCATATAAACCCGCCCCGCGTTGCAATGACGCTCTATCACAAAAATCAACATTCGCTTTACTGAGTGACGCACCTTCATCTGCTAACAAGGAGGACTGCCCTGCGACCAATAGCAATAAGCCCAAAAACCCATTGATTATTTTACGTATTTTCATTAGTAATTAACTCTCTCGGGAACCGGTTTTGTTTTATCTATTTTTGTATAAATAGGCATCAATAAGAAAAAAGCAAAATACAAAGTAGAACAAATTCTAGCGACCAGCACTCTTCCAGGTGTAGGTTGCATCAGCCCAAGGTAACCAAGGGTCAAGAAACTGATAACAAAAAGCCCTAACATCACTTTATAAATCGGTCCGCGATAACGTATCGATTTGACAGGAGAACGATCTAGCCAAGGCAAAAAGCACAAAATCAAAACCGCCGAAAACATGGCCACCACACCCGACAATTTATCAGGAATAGCTCGTAAAATGGCATAAAAAGGTGTCATATACCACACAGGCGCAATGTGCTCTGGGGTTTTTAGCGGATTAGCGGGTTCAAAATTTGGCCCTTCTAGGAAAAACCCACCTAAATCAGGCGCAAAAAAGACCACTGACATAAAAATAATTAAAAATACCCCTACGCCAAAAATATCTTTTACTGTGTAGTAGGGATGAAAAGGAATACCATCCAGCGGCTTACCACTTGCATCTTTGTGTTTTTTAATCTCAATACCATCTGGATTATTAGAGCCTACTTCATGTAAGGCAATAATATGCAGCCAGACCAACACTAAAAAGATTAAGGGAACCGCAATCACATGTAAGGAGAAAAAGCGATTTAAAGTAGCATCAGAAACGTTATAATCGCCGCGCATCCATTCAACAAGACCTGGTCCTACTACGGGGAAAGCCTCAAAAAGAGAGGTTATCACTTTAGCGCCCCAAAATGACATTTGCCCCCAAGGTAGCAGATACCCCATAAAAGCTTCCGCCATTAAACAGATATAAATCGCCATGCCCAAAAGCCACAATAGTTCACGCGGTTTTTTATATGATCCATAGAGCAACCCACGAAACATATGCATATAGACAACAATAAAGAAAAAAGAAGCACCTGTTGAGTGCAGATAACGAATCAGCCACCCACTCGGTACATCTCGCATAATATATTCAACAGAGCCAAACGCCTCTGTAGCAGAGGGCTTATAAAACATGGCGAGCCAAATCCCAGTTACCAATTGGTTAACCAGAACCAACAGCGCTAATGATCCAAAAAAGTACCAAAAATTGAAATTTTTAGGTGCGTAATATTGTGCAAGATGCTCATTCCAAAGTTTAGAGAGAGGAAATCTCGCATCTATCCATTGCAAAAAAGTTGTCGATGACTTACTCATTATGCCGCCTTCTGATCTTCCCCAACGATAATCACACTATCACTTAAGAACCTATAAGGAGGAACCACTAAGTTTAAAGGCGCAGGCACGCCTTTGTAGACTCTTCCAGATAGATCAAATTTGGATCCATGACAGGGGCAAAAAAAGCCACCTTGCCAACTTGGAACAACGCTACCGAGCTGAGGACGATATAAAGGAACACATCCCAGATGGGTACAAATACCGATTAAGACTAAGAATTCTTCTTTAATGGAACGATAAAAGTTTTTAGCATAGTCCGGTTGTTGTGGTTCTGTAGAATTTGGATCTAATAAGAATTTAGTCTCTGTTTTAAGTCTCTTTAATTCAGACTCCGTTCTTCTTACTACCCAAATAGGCTGACCACGCCACTCAACAGTGAGTTGTGCACCCGGCTCTAGCTTACTAATGTCTATTTCCACTGGCGCACCCATTGCTTGGGCCCTCACACTGGGAAACCATGAACAAATAAAAGGAGCTGCGGCATAGACTGCACCTATCCCGCCAATAACAGTAGTGGCTGTAGTTAAGAAACGCCGCCGACCTGTATCTATTTTATCATCACTCATTCTTTCGCCTCCTGGGCGACTCTTCTTATTTTATGTTGTGTATGGTACTCAAAAAGAGCTGGCGGGGAATTTTAACATAGTTTTACAAAGAGGGCAGCAGGTCTTTGTTTAAAGTCAGATAAGGGTATAATGTCCGAATGAATTGGATATTTCTATTACTCATCCTGAGTGCTTATGGCGCCACCATGTGGCAACAATGGCAATTTGTTGGAGAAGATCTGAGCCACTCTCCAATGAGTCTTCTTACTCAGCATGTTCTCACCTCGGCAAATGAAGCGGTCACGCTATCTATTGGTATGATAGGTGTTCTCGCCATGTTCTTAGGCTTAATGCGCATTGCTGAAGATGGCGGTCTGTTAGATATTTTAGGAAAATTAATTTATCCCTTACTGAAAAGTCTTTTCCCAGAAATACCCGCGAATCATCCTGCTTTCGGAGCCATGACTTTAAATTTATCCGCGAATATGATGGGGCTTGGCAATGCAGCAACGCCTTTTGGTTTAAAAGCCATGCAAGAATTAGAAAAACTAAATCCGCATCCTGGTGTCGCCAGTAATGCGATGGTGCTCTTTCTTGCTATTAATACGGCGAGTATTACTTTATTACCAACTAAAGTGATTACTTTACGTGCTAGTGCGGGTTCGCTCGATCCAGGCGGTATTATTGGTCCCACCCTGGTTGCCACACTACTTTCAACTATGGTGGCTATTATTTCAGCCAAACTCTTACAAAAATTATCAAAAGCAGAGCCCCTCACACAGCAGAAAAATTCTGAATCTGCTTTGTATCCTCCGATTAAGCATTATCCTGCTTGGGCTTCCCTACTCTTTATAGGTTTTCTCATTTTATTAATCCCGATCACTTTATTCTGGGGAAAAATTTTCTCTCCTTGGATTATCCCGAGTCTAGTCCTTGGCATACTGCTTTTTGGCATGCTGAAAAAAGTAGAGATTTATCAAAGTTTTGTAGAGGGAGCTAAAGGTGGCTTTGAATTAGCGATTAAAATTATTCCTTATTTAGTCGCTATTTTGATGGCAATAGGGATGTTTAGAGCCAGCGGCGCTTTTGATGTCATTATAAAAACAATAGGTCCTTATACGCGTGCGATTGGCTTACCTCCCGAGGCACTTCCCATGGTATTGATGCGACCTTTATCCGGCTCTGGTAGTTTTGGTATACTCTCAGATATTCTGACCAATCCAGCGCTTGGTCCAGATAGCTATGTGGGTTATCTGGTGAGCACGATTATGGGCTCTACAGAAACAACTTTCTATGTGTTGGCAGTTTATTTTGGTGCCGTGCAGATACGTCGGATCCGGCACGCATTAGCCGTAGGTCTTATCACTGATATTGCTGGAATTATGGCTTCGGTTCTTGCCGTCAACCTATTTTTAAGATAATCTACGTTCTTTTGAGGATTACTAACTTATATGCTGATATTTAACCCTTCTTTTTATCAAGTAGAGGCTTTTAATGCTGCAGCGGGTGGTAATTGGCCTTACGTTTTTGAGTTACTCAATAGGCAATTAATTAACCTTGAAATACGAAATCCCCTGGGCCAAAGCTTAATTGATTTTGCTCGATTTCAAGGATTGGATGATATAGTGCACGCTTTGATGAATCCTATTAGTATTCACATTAGTGTTCAAACGGCTCCTGTTCAGCCGGCTATCACTCATGCCAATTTACCTGCTGCGCCGCCGATTACGACTGCCTATAAAAATCTAATAGCGCCCACACCTATTAAACCAACAGAAAATCCACAGATATTTGCTGAATTTATGGTTAATAGTTTCCCTCAATTACGTACCCCTGTCCCAGCAGGAGCAGATACCCCCACTTTCAAATCCTCCACTTTTTCTTATGGTTAAAAATAGATGTTTACCGGCATTATACAAGCGACAGCACAAATAAAAGAGGTCAAAACCTCTACCAATTTCACGCATTTTTCCCTACTTATCCCTGAGCCACATTTAGAAGGACTAAAGATTGGAGCAAGTGTTGCGGTGAATGGCGTTTGTCTAACGGTTGTTGCCATACAAAACAACACCGTGAGTTTTGATGTGATTGCAGAAAGTTTAGCGCGCACCACCTTAAAAAGTCTTGCTCCTTCGCAATGCGTCAATATTGAGCGCTCTGCGAAATTTGGCGATGAAATTGGCGGCCATATGCTTTCAGGTCATATTTTTACGACAGCTCACATTACAAAAATCTCTACGCCTACTCCTGAGCAAAAGATTGTCGCTCTCAAAGGCCCTGAAATAATTGGGAAGTATCTTTTTCCAAAAGGATATATCGCGCTCAATGGTGTCAGCCTGACTTTAGTCGAAGCAAATAGAGATGGCTCTTTTAGTGTACATCTTATACCTGAGACACTACGCGCAACGACATTTGGCACAAGTGAGGTTGGGGGAAGTGTTAATGTGGAAATTGATAGTCAAACGCAAGCTGTTGTTCACACCGTTGAAAATATCTTAGCGACAAGGGTATAGGGTTTAGTGTGATAAGGCGCACATATAGTGCGCCTTACTGGGATAAGAAAATTAACGTTTAGAGTATTGCTCAACTTTACGAGCTTTACGGTGACCGACTTTCTTACGTTCCACTTTACGTGAATCACGGGTAACATAACCTGCTTTACGCAATTGCATACGAAAAGATTGTGCGCCTGAGCCGCCTTCACCTTCTTCTTCAGTGACTTGAGCAATCGGCATGCCTTCTTCATCATACTGCAGTAAAGCGCGTGTAATACCGTGACGAATAGCGCCAGCTTGTCCCATAGGGCCACTGCCAGACACGTTGACTTTAATATCAAACTTACCCACTAAACCGAGTAATTCTAGAGGCTGCCTCACTATCATGTGTGCTGTTTTTCGACCACCAAAATATTCTTCTAAGGTGCGATCATTCACCATAATTTTACCTGTGCCTTTTCTTAAAAAGACTCTAGCTTGACAGGTTTTGCGTCGGCCCGTTCCATAGTATTGTTGCGTTGTTGTCATATTTCTCTACCAAAGTTAGAAATTAGAAATTTAAGATTTCAGGTTGCTGAGCTTGATGCGGATGATTGGGACCAGCATAGATCCACAATTTTTTAAGCATTTCCCGACCCAAAGGTCCTTTTGGAAGCATCCGTTTAATAGCGTATTTTAAGATCCGCTCTGGATGCTCTTTACGTAACTTTTCTAAGGTAATTGACTTAATCCCACCAGGATACCCAGTGTGCCAATGATACAACTTAGTCTTCTCTTTCGTGCCTGTGGACTGAACTTGCTCAGCATTCACAATCACAACGGCGTCGCCAGTATCGACATGCGGTGTAAAAATAGTCTTGTGTTTGCCGCGTAAAATGCTGGCAATGCGTGTTGCTAAGCGGCCTATCGGCATTGTGCTCGCATCAACAACAAACCAATTACGTTTTACATCCTCAGCCTTAGCGGTATAGGTCTTCATGCACCCTGTGCTCCCAAATCAAAATCACTAACCCAAAATTGGCGAATTATACAAAACATACTCCCTTCTTACAATGGCTTATGAAAGATTAGTCTCATTCGCACTGTTTGATTGGCAGGATAATTGTAATCTCGATACGATTTTCCCTTGCAAGAGATGTTGCTCAATGATCTCATCAATATCAGTGTAAGTTTTATAACTATACCATACCCCTTCAGGGTAGATAACCAAAAGGGGGCCCTCTTCACAACGCCCCAAACAACTACTGGTATTGACTCGAAATTGTCCAACCCCATGCAAAGAGGCTTTTTTTAACGTTTTTTTCATATAATCAAAGAAGGTATCGGCGTCATTCGCCCCACAACAACGCTTGCCATTTTGACGTAAATTATGGCAAAAGAAGATCTGTTTTTGATAATAACCCACAAAAGCGCGCCTTTAGAGATAAAAATCAGATATTATATCACTTATGATGAAATCAAATAATGCCCCCTTGAGCGAAACAGTTAGCAACTATGCGAGCCAATGCGTTAAATGCGCCTTATGCTTAGATCACTGCCCGACCTATCGCCTCACGCAAGATGAAAATGAATCCCCTCGTGGTAGAATTGCCTTGTTTCAAGCAGTTGCCGAAGAAGCTCTTCCTTTAACGGCAAAAGTAAAACAACATCTTGATCAATGCCTTGGTTGCAGGGCTTGTGAAAAAGTTTGTCCAGCAAACGTTGAATATGGCGCATTACTGGCAACAGGACGCGCACTGGTGCGTCAACGCGCTCCTGCTTTAACCAAAGAGCCTTTTTCCGTTCGCCTGCTACGTTGGCTAGCACAGCATCCGCGATTGCATCCATCTCTGCATTGGTTGCTATGGGTCAGCCAAAAAAGCGGCTTGCGCAAAATAGCGCGCGCTTTGCGCTTACCTACTCTACTGGGGGTACAAAGGCTAGAAACATTGCTGCCACCTATAAACCGACCGCAAAAAGTTAAATCTTATTATGCCCCCATCGGCAAAGCGCAAGGAAGCGTACAGCTCTTCACTGGGTGCTTGCATACCTGGTGTGAAGAACAAACTCTTTTTGCAACTATTTTTGTTCTTCGCCAATTAGGTTTTCAGGTAAGTATTCCAGCCAATCAAACCTGTTGCGGCGCCATGGCCCTCCATTCTGGACTGCTAGCACAAACACAAACATTAGCTCAGCAGAATGCCAACGCTTTTGCTGCGCCAAATATCCCGATTATTTCCTTGGCGACGGGCTGCCAGGCTGTATTACAAGATTATGCTAAGCTCTTCCCTTCGACGACAGTCTTCTCAAGTCAAATTGTCGATGTGATGCGTTTTATTCAACAATGCGACTGGCCTGCATCAAGTTCTCTTGCGCCTATCGCTGGGAAAGTCATGTTGCATACCCCTTGCACCCAACGCAATGCGGTGAAAAATCCGCCCCATGTTTCATCCATTTTAGAAAAAATTCCGCAACTTCTCATTGAACCTTTCTCTTCCCCTTATTGCTGTGGTAGCGCAGGAACTTATATGCTTGAGCACCCGGAATTTTCTGAGCCTTTACTTAACAAGTTATTATCCGAACTTGTCGATAAAAAAGTGGACTATTTGGCTACAAGTAATATTGGATGCGCGCTCTATTTCAAAGAAGCATTGCAAAAGTCACAAACACCTATTACAGTAGTTCATCCTATTGTTTTGATAGCAAATTCACTAGGTTTTAAGGACTTTTAAAAAGCTTCTCGACTCGTGCCATTTTGGTTTATGGAAAGCAAAATGGAAAGAGTATACTCGAACCAGTTTAGTTTTAGACTAGGCGTCAAGCCTTCGAACAACAGGAGTGTACATCTTAGTACATGACTGTTGAGAGGGGGCGCAGACAACAACGTCTAAAAGCAAAATGGAAAGAGTATACTCGAACCAGTTTGCTTTTAGGCTAGGCGTCAAGCCTGCGAGCAACAGGAGTGTACATCTTAGTACATGACTGTTGAGAGGGGGCGCAGACAACAACGTCTAAAAGCAAAATGGAAAGAGTATAGCTTTTTTGTAAAAGTATGCTATCTTAATATCGTTACGCTCATAATACTCACAGTGTCCAATAGACTCAAAACCATTGAGTTGTGGCTAGCTAGAGGTTAGAGCTTTATTATTGCAGGTGACTAAGGAGAGCTATACATGGCTGCAAAAAAGAAAATTGCTACTCGTAAAAAAACCGCTACTGTAAAAGGGAAGTCTGCTTCTGCTGGTGTAAAGCGTAAAGCTGCTGTAAAAAGTGCGCCAAAACGTGCTTCTGCTGCAAAAGCTGTAAAAGCTGCGCCCGCCAAGAAGAGTGGTCCAATCAAAGTTGGCCGTAAACCCTTCACCAAGTCAGAATTTGTTGCTGCCATCGTTGAACAAACTGGGGTTGCAAGAAAAGAAGTCGCTGCTGTTTTAGAAACGATTTCAAAAGTTATTAACGTTCACATTTCAAAAACAGGTCCAGAAACCTTTGCTTGGCCTGGATTGTTTAAAATCATCATCGTGAAAAAGCCTGCTACCAAAGCACGTAAAGGGACTAACCCTTTCACCGGTGAAGAAATGATGTTCAAAGCTAAACCTGCTAGTCGTCGCGTTAAAATCCGCGCCTTAAAGCAATTAAAGGCTATGGCAAGTTAATTCTAACTGTCGTGTAAAAAAAATGGGGCTATTGCCCCATTTTTTTTGTTCTAGCCTCTTCCCGATCTCGGCCCTCGAGCCTGGGCTGAAAGAATATGGGGGTCGCGACTCTCTGAGTAAGACAATGAAGAACTTGGACGCCGTTCACCATCATAATATGGACCGCGCGAACCTGCCGCACCTCTTTGTGAGGGGTAATAACCTCTATTATCACCTCCCATATGGTAGTTTTCGCTGTGGGACAACTTAAGCGGGATACGATCAAGATAAGCTTTTATCTCTTTGTTATTATATGCGAGTGATTTAAAGTTATGGCGATTTTGAGCCAGTAAGATTTTCTCTTCTTGAATTTCGCTTGCAACAAGTCTATCCATTAGCTCACCCTCTTCTTGAGCTTCGCTGCAAAAGGCATCATCAATAAGTCTGTCTATTAGCGCTACCAGCTCATATTGACCACTATTCGCCGCTTGATGAAGACTATTATAACCAAAGCGGTTAGATTGCCTGAGGTTGGCTTTTAGTGCCTCTTTATGTTCAGGCATCCTTAATAGTGCAACCACTGCCCTCACGCTTTCTGCGTCACCTGATTTTAAGGCGCTTTGCAACGGCATAAAGTCACCTTTCGTCTTGTTAACAAGATTATCCTTTAATGCTTGATCGTACCCTGGCATCCTTAATAGCGCGATCAATGCCTTCACATTTTCTGCGTTGCCTGAAGCTAAGACTTGTTGTAGCGGCATAAAGTCATCTTTCGTCTTGTTACTCAGATTGTCCTTTAGCGCCTGCTCATATCGAGGTATCCTTAATAGCGCAATCACAGCCTTTACATTTTCTGCGTTGCCTGATTTTAAGGCATCTTGCAGCGGCGTAAAGCCATCCTTTGTCTTGTTACCAAGATTATCCTTTAGCGCCTGCTCATAGAGGGGATCCCTTAAGAGCACAATCAATGCCGCAACATTTGCTGCTTTACCTGAAGCCAAAGCATGTTGTAGCGGCATCAAGCCGCTCTTCGTCTTGTTACCTAGATTATCTTTTAACACTTGATCGTACCCAGGCATCCGTAATAGCTTAATCACTGACGCAACACTTTCCGCATTACCTGATTTTAAGGCGCTTGACAGTGACATAAAGCCATCATTCGTCTTGTTACCAAGATTATCCTTTAGGGCTTGCTCGTGGCCTGGCATCCTTAACAATTCAAGCACTGCCGCAACATTTTCTGCGTTACCTGAAGCTAAGGCCTGTTGCAGCGGCATAAAGCCATCCTTCGTCTTGTGACCAAGATTGTCTTTTAGCGCCTGATCAAACCCTGGCATCCTTAATAACGCAATCACCGCCTTAACATTTTCTGCATTACCTGAAGCCAAAGCATGTTGCAACGGCATAAAGCCATCCTTCGTCTTGTTAACCAGATTATCCTTTAGAGGCTGCTCATACCCTGGCATCCTTAATAACGCAATCACCGCCGCAACATTTTCTGCATTGCCTGATTTTAAGGCGCTTGGCAATGGCATAAAGCCATCCTTTGTCTTGTTAGCAAGATTATCCTTTAGCGCTTGCTCAAACCCAGGCATCTTTAATAGCGCAATCACAGCCTTTACATTTTCTGCATTGCCTGAAGTTAAAACCTGTTGCAGTGGCATAAAGCCATCGTTCGTCTTGTTAACAAGATTCTCTTTTAGTACTTGCTCGTGCCCGGGCATCGTTAATAGCGCAATCACTGCATTCACACTTTCTGTCTTACCTGAAGCTAAAGCATTTTGCAGCGGCATAAAGCCATCCTTCGTCTTGTTGCCAAGATTATCCTTTAGGGCTTGCTCATACTCAGGCATTCTTAATAGTGCAATCACTGCATTCACATTTTCTGCGTTGCTTGATTTTAAGACGTCTTGCAGCGGCATAAAGCCATCCTTCGTCTTGTTACCAAGATTATCCTTTAACGCTTGCTCATGCCCTGGCATCCTTAATAGCGCAAGCACTGCATTCACATTTTCTGCGTTACCTGATTTTAAGGCATCTTGCAGTGGCATAAAGCCATCCTTCGTCTTGTTAACAAGATTATCCTTTAACGCTTGCTCATGCCCTGGCATCCTTAATAGCGCAAGCACTGCATTCACATTTTCTGCGTTACCTGAAGCTAAAGCGTTTTGCAGCGGCATAAAGCCATCATTCGTCTTGTTACCAAGATTATCCTTTAGCGCTTGCTCGTACCCTGCCATCCTTAATAGCGCAATCACTGCCTTTACATTTTCTGCGTTACCTGATTTTAAGGCATCTTGCAGCGGCATAAAGCCATCTTTTGTCTTGTTAACAAGATTATCCTTTAGCGCTTGCCCATGCCCTGGCATCCTTAACAATTCAAGCACTGCCGCAACATTTTCTGCGTTGCCTGATTTTAAGGCATCTTGCAGTGGCATAAAGCCATTCTTCGTCTTGTTACCTAGATTATCCTTTAACGCTTGCTCATACTCTGGCATCCTTAATAGCGCAAGCACTGCCGCAACATTTTCTGTATTACCTGAAACCAAAGCATGCTGCAGCAGCATAAAGCCATCGTTCGTCTTATTGCTCAGCAATTTCAGAAATTTTTCCCTATCAATTTGCATTTTATCCACTAGCAATTTAAAAAGCTGCGATGAAATAGTGCCTGCAAAGAGTTTGTCTTTCTGATACTCAAAGGGTAAATGTAACGCATCGTCAAGATGACTATCTTTATTCACGCTAAGCTCAAATAAAATATCGCTAGAATGGCTCTCAATATATCGTTCGACTTTGCGCAAGGCGTAATCAAACGCTTGAGAGCTATTTGTCTTGCAAGCATGCATCACTAGACCGTGTAAATATTGGGCATCACGACTTCGACCTTCTAGCCAGGAAGAGCGTTGCGAGCCAGAAGCAACGCTTAAGCTAAAATCTCTGCTATCACCTGGATTTGGACCTTTGCTCGACATACTGCTTACCTCATTAATATAAATAAAGGCGACCGAATAAATTCATTACTTGGCGGATGCTAACATACAGAAAGTTACACAAATATCAGGAAAAGATGATATTTTATTCTATGCAACCTCATAAAGCATCAGTATTTTTTCTTGGGTGCCAGTAGAGATTGATTTGTATACAAAAGGTGTTACTAGGGGGTGTGAAAAATGCGTGTCTAGTTTTTTTTATTTTTGTCTAATGGATGACAATTCTCGTAGGTAAAATTTTGGGCAACATCTTACTGTAGCGCCTTATTCCCCAGAAAGTAGCAACTCCTGAACCAAGCCAAATACTGACCCACAAACTGGATTGCCCCGGATGGAACTCAAAAGTAGCGCATTGATAATAAACAGTTGCAACAGCGTAAGCTAATCCGGTAGTCCAGCATACCGAAAACAAGGTCCAGCCTTTTTGTACTTCACGTACCATCGCGCTGGTGGCTGAAATGCAAGGGAAATATAAAAGCACAAAGAGTAAATAAGCAAAGGCATTAGCCTGCCCATTAAAGCACTTTACCATTTGTCCAAAAGCGTGGGATTCTATCGCCGCTTCTGGCATCTTGGCAGCAACAGGATTTTGCCAAGCATGACCCAATCCTATCAAGTTTTCTGGAATGGTCCAGAGTGCTTGGGTTAATGAGCGTGTGAATGAAAACGGCACCTCTTCTTTCTTTTCCCCCCCACTCTCCGTTTGACCATATAAAGAATTCAAGGTACCAATAACCACTTCTTTTGCCATAATCCCTGTCAACAACCCAACCGCTGCTGGCCAGTTTTCTTCTTCAATCCCCATCGGCGCGAATGCGGGCACTACTTTTTGCCCTACCATCGCTAAAACAGAATGAGCCCGGTACTTTTCATCTTGTAACCATCGCCCGTGCAGATCAATGTTGTTTAAAAGGCCTAGCACTAAACAAGTGGGTAAAATCAATTTGCCTGCATTCACAACAAAGCGGCGTAAACGGTGCCAAGCATGCATCATAAGAGATTGCCAATGCGGCAATTGATAATCTGGCATTTCAAGTAATAAAGGCGTTAACTCGCCTTTCAACAGGGTTTTTTTCAACAATAACCCCGTTAACACAGCCATGCCTATCCCAATTAAATAAAGCAAAAAGATAATATTTTGTCCGCCCTCTGGGAAAAAAGCTGCCACAAATACAGTAAAAATGGCTAACCTTGCTCCGCAAGACATAAAAGGGCTCATCATGACAGTCAAAATTCGATCTCGTTTATTATCGAGTGTCCGCGCGCCCATGATAGCAGGAACATTACAACCAAATCCTACAATCATAGGAACAAACGATTTTCCAGGTAAACCCAGCGCGCGCATAATTCTATCCATGACAAAAGCAGCACGCGCCATGTAACCACAATCTTCTAAAAAGGCAAGGGCAAAAAACATCGCTCCCAATACAGGAACAAAAGTTAAAACAGTGCACAAACCGTTTCCTAAGCCCGATACTAAAATAGCCATCAACCAAGGCGGTGCGGATAAATGCGCTAACCCTTGTGCCAGACCATGAACAAAAAAAGTCTGGGCAGACAATTCAAAAAAATCTTGGAAAGCGCCGCCCACATTAATGGCAAAGAAAAATAAGGCGTACATCACCCCTAAAAAAACCGGGAAACCTAAAAGGCGATGACAGACCAAACTATCTAACTGTTGAGTTAGCCTATCTTGTTTCTTCTGATTGCCACTATTCTTCTTTTTCACTTGAGCAACAAGTTTTTCAATAAATTGATAACGTGTACTTGCAATAATGACATCAGCAGGTTGCTGACACGCTTCTAAAATATGCTGCTGGGCTTGTGCGACACTGGCGGCGAGAGCCGGTTGAGAGACACCTTCACCTTCTAAAGCACGCACCAATTGATAACGTGGCATGGGCTTTTCTTGGGTTTGTTCACTGATTTTCGCTAAAATTTCCAATTGCGACTCAATCACTGAAGGGTAAGTTATCTTTTGTTCCTGCCCTTTTATGACAGGTGACTTCGCAAGCACTGTCTTTAAATTTTCTATGCCGTGGTGTTGGCGTGCAATGAGAGGAACAACTGGCACCCCTAAAAGGGAAGACAGTGTCTCCACACAAAGGACATCCCCTTGTTCCTTGGCAATATCTATACGATTCAACGCAATAATAACGGGTAAATTCTGCTCTAAGCATTGCAAGGTTAAATATAAATTACGTTCTAGATTAGCCGCATCGATGACGTTCAAAACAAAAGAAAAGGATTCTTTGCACAATGCTTCAGCTGTGAGCCGCTCATCTTCTGGGCCATGACCCAGCGTCGTTAAGGAATAACTACCCGGTAAGTCAACAAGGGTCATGTTTGAGCCATCAACACAAAAATAGCCTACTTTGCGCTCAACGGTGACACCCGCCCAATTACCAACAGACTGCCAAGTCCCGGTCAGAGCATTAAAGAGGGTGGTTTTACCACAATTAGGATTACCGACTAGAGCAATTGTTGGATAGGACATTTTGCGTAACCTAGCATTCAACTTTGATTTGCTGACATTCTTTTTTACGCAAACTTAAGGTATATCCGCGTAATCTAATCTGAAGCGGATCCCCCAAGGGTGCCGCTCTCACCACTTCCAAAGTAACCCCTGGTATCAGCCCCATCGCGAGTAATTTTTGTCGAATAGGCAGCGCTGAGGGTTGAAATTCAACCACCCGAACCAGCTGGCCAATAGGGACCGCATCCAAAGTTAACACTGAGTTACCTACCTAAAAGAAGGGGATATTGCATAGACAATAGTAATGATAATTATTATCATTAACAAGCCTTCATGCGTATTTTATTCTTGTTTAGGTGACAAAGATACTATAAAGAAGAGGTGGATACAAAGAAGAAAAATGGAAAATAAAAAGAAAAGAGGCCTTGAGTCATCTTCCAAGAAGGACGATGGTTCACGAAGGCTCTTTCGTAAACCATCTCACATAATTCTGCCAAATCCCCGGCATGGGCTTTGGGGTGTAATCCGTTGTATACATTGGATCATCATCATACTCATCATCATGGCGCTCGATTTGATTCTCTTCGCAATATTGGCAGTCAGACCAAAAAGCACCACCAACTACTTCCTTAAATTCGTCACTTTGTAGATATCGCATAACGCTACTCCTTAACCCTATGAATACTTTCAGCCTGGGAACAGCTTCAGCCTCTTACTCAGTGAGTAAGTATTGCTTCGTCATATACAATAGTACATATTCTTTAAGAAGGTAACCGGAAAGCTGAACGCTCGTCCAGTTTTTTTATCCTAAATGCGGTTTGGCAAGATAATCGGTAGATTGCATTTCGGTTAATCTACTAAGTGTGCGTTGAAACGCTATTTTATAACGGGTCCCATGATAAAGTTCATCCAATGACACTTGAGCAGAAAGAATCAGCGTGACATGTCTGTCATAAAACTCATCGACTAATCCTATAAATCTTCTCGCATGATTTTCTGCCTCATTGCCCATCCTTTTCACATCACTTAACAAAACAATATGAAAAGATCGGGCAATTTCAATGTAATCTTGCACACTTCGCGCTGTGGTACAAAGTGATTCAAAAGAAAACCAAACAATACCCTCCCCACATTTCACAGTAGGAATAGAGCGATTCATGATAATCAATACCTTTTGTTCAATGCCTGGCTCATCTGATAGATAGTCAAAGGCTTCTGCCATCTGCAAAGCAGATTGGGGCGTGAGAGGATAATGGTATAACTTATGCTGGTGCAAGAATTGCATACGATAATCTTCTGCATGATTCAGTGCCAATACCGAAGTAAATTGTTGAATTAAGGTAATAGCCGGTAAGAATTTATCTCGCTGCAAACCATTTAAATAAAGCTGTTCTGGCTCTGCATTAGAGGTCACAATTAACGTTACCCCTTGCCAAAATAAATGTTTAAAAAGCGCAGCCAAAATCATCGCATCACCAATATCTTCAACATAAAATTCATCAAAACAAAGCACATCCATGCTTTTAGCAAAATCAGCTGCCACTTCCTTTAATGGATCTGGCATTCCTTTTTTAAGTTGTAAAGCATGATGCACATGTTGCATAAAATGATGAAAATGAAAGCGTTTTTTTTCGGCAAAGGGTAAGGCGTGATAAAACATATCCATCAAAAACGTTTTGCCTCGACCAACACCTCCCCACAGATAGATCCCTTTTACGCCAGGGCAAGCCACTCCCAACCTGCGGTAAAGTTGTTTTTTCAATTGAAAAGCAAAGCGTTTTTGCCGAAGTAATGATTGAAACACTTGGTCTAAAGCTAAAATGATAGCTTGCTGAGAAGGATTCGCCTTTATTTTTCCTGCCTGCACAGACTCTTGGTAAATAGCAAGAAGAGTATTCATGGGTGATTGACTAATAAATTTTCGATCAAAGTTCTTAATACGATTAATTGCCCATGAAAAAAATGCGAGGCATCTACTTTATATAAACTAATATTGGGCTGTAAGGTGCTTTGTGCGGCAACGGCTGCATAAACCGCGGGGGGGGGAACAACCTCGTCTTTATCACCCTGAATGACTATCCAAGGACAGTCAATCTTTCCTAGTTCCTGATATGGTTGATGGTGAACAGCTGGCGCAATGGTAAATAACTGCTGGCAAGCAATCATACTTGCGCCTTTAGCAGCAATATAAGATCCAAAAGAAAAGCCTGCAAGCCAAATACGAGCCTCGGGCAACACACTTTTCACCCACTGCCAAACCGCCAATAAATCGTCTACTTCACCGCGTGAATTATCAAAGGTGCCAGCGCTTTGACCCACACCGCGAAAATTAAAGCGCACTGCATGTAGCCCTTTATTGTGAAAAGCACGTGAGATGGTGTGTACAACTTTGTTAGTCATTGCGCCACCATGTTGTGGGTGAGGATGGCAAATTATCCCCACATCCGATGTTGCATTTTTGGCTGGCAAAACTAATAACTCTAAGGGGCCAGCTGGCCCCTCGATCAGAAATGGGAGTTCTGCATTGGGAAATTGTGTTGGATTAGACATGAAAAATTAGGCAGAAACGCGTTTAATATTGGCCCCAAGTTGCGCTAACTTTTCTTCAATACATTCATAGCCTCTGTCGATATGATAAATCCTATCTACACAAGTTGTACCATTCGCCACTAGACCTGCTAAAACCAAACTGGCAGAAGCACGTAGATCTGTTGCCATCACCGGCGCCCCGGTTAATTGCTCCACCCCTTCAATATGCGCAACATTGCCATGCAATTGAATATTGGCACCCATCCGTCTTAATTCATGGGCATGCATAAATCGATTTTCAAATACGGTTTCGATTAAACTGCCCTTGCCTTCTGCAATACAATTTAAAGCCATAAATTGTGCTTGCATATCGGTTGGAAAGCCAGGATAAGGAGAGGTGCAGACATCGACAGCTTTAGGACGTCTCCCTTGCATATCAAGCGAGATCCAATCTTGCCCCACATCAATTAATGCGCCTGCTTCTTCTAATTTTTGCAGAACTGATTCTAAGATAGTGCTACTCGTTGCTTTAGTCGTAATTTTGCCACCGGTCATGGCTGCTGCCACCAAATAAGTCCCGGTCTCTACTCTGTCAGGACAAACCGTATAAGTGCCACCAGATAAGTTTTTGACACCTTCAATGGTAATAGTTTTTGTGCCATGACCTGAAATATTCGCACCCAAAGTATTCAAGAAATTAGCAAGATCTTGCACTTCTGGTTCACACGCTGCATTTTCTATGGTCGTTGTCCCTTCAGCCAAAACAGCTGCCATCATTAAATTTTCGGTGCCAGTGACAGAAACCACTTCAAAAGTTAAATTGGCGCCTTTTAAACGCCCTTTTACTTCGGCTTGGATATATCCCCCTTCAATCACGATATCCGCGCCCATTTTGCGCAAGCCTTCAACATGAAAATCGACAGGCCTTGGCCCAATGGCACAGCCGCCTGGCAGAGAGACTTTCGCTTGATGAAACTTGGTTAGTAATGGTCCCAAAACCAAAATTGAAGCGCGCATGGTACGCACGAGATCATAGGGTGCCAAAAAATTATTCACTTCTGATGCATCGACTTCAATTATCAACCCTTGGGAAATGGTAAAATTGACGCCCATTTGCCCCAAAAGTTTCATCATTGTTGTCACATCATTTAAGTGCGGTACATTTTTGACCATGACAGGAGAATCTGCTAATAAACAGCCAGCTAAAATAGGTAATACGCTATTTTTAGCCCCTGAGATTCTTACCTCACCGTGTAAAGGGTTGCCCCCAGTTATTAAGTGTTTGTCCATTGTAATTATGTATTTTCTTTTTTCCATTCATCTGGCGTTCGTGCTTTAATTGATAAAGCATGGATCTTGCCATTGTTAATATTATCGCCCAGTGTTTTATACACTTCGCGTTGTCTGGCCAAAGCGCCTTTTCCTGTAAAGCATTCTGCAATGACAATGGCTTCAAAATGCCTGCCATCCCCACTCACTGAAACAGTTGAGTCTGGCAAGTTACTTTCTATTAACTGTTTGATCTCATCTGTATCCATTAATCAATGCACCTTAGAAAAAAGTCTTGGCATAAAAGGCGATATCATAACCGAGTTGAGGGCGTAAATCGACGCTTTGACTAGATTAATCCAGATAGCCGCTCTAAATGAGTTATTTTACTCATCCCAATAAGAAATTTGTTGCAGGCAAATGTCTTGTTGCAGCATTGTCTTATCAACCTTATAGGTTTTAAAAGAAAATTTTTGTTGGGGGTTAGAATTTAGGCTAAAAGCCGCTGGGCACTGCTGAATCAGTTGCGTTAAAAGGGCAGATGCCACGCCATGCGCAATATCTTCACTCACTGTAAAAACATAGTCTGGCTGCTTGCGCCGCAACTCCTCAGCAAGTGCCGCAATATCATATGGCGAGTAAGCCAAATAATCAGGTGAAGTTAATTGCGTGTGCTTGTAAAATAAGCCATAGAGATAACGTGACGGGACCCACAAACATAATTCTGGATGGGTGTAAATGTCATCATAAATTCTTTGCGCATCCTGCGCAAAATAACGCTCTAAACTTTGTCTGCCTCCCGCATATAAACTGACGGTATTCCTTTCCCGTTCATATACGGCGCAAGCAAATGCGAGACAACCTATACCAATACTCAACAAAATTGGCCCTCGCCCAGCCCAACTTTTCTTTAACAAAAACTGCCAAGGCAAACGATGCGTTTTAGGAAAAGCATAACCACTTGCCACAATAATAAAAAAAGCCATCGCGATAAGATGCTGCCCCAAGCGCAACTGATAAGCGCCAAAAACAAACCAACAAAACAAACTGGGAACCATAAACAGCAAGACAACTAAGCGTAAAGTGCGCTCTTTGTAGCAAGCAACGCCCGCCCCTATAAATAATAATAATAAGGCAGGTTGATCTATGAAGTACTTTTTAATTGAAAAAATGAGCTGTGATAATAAATCTCTATTACCGGAGGATAACCAAATCACCCCCGAATTATGATGAAATTCTCTCCCCTCCCCCATCAACCACATTGCTCCACCGACAAAAGACAAAAGTGCTAAACTATAAAATTTTTGACGCCCTAATAACAAAGGCAAACTAAACATCGCCCACAATAACCCTGGCTGCTTACTTAAAAAAGCAGTAAAAGCAGCAATGACGGCAAAAAAAGCTAAGGAATAAGATGAAAAGGGCGGTTTCTTCTGTATGCTTAGCCATAATAAAGCCAATGATACTATTAGAGCACTACTCATCAACGGATCAGCGTAGCCATCATTGAAAAATTGCTCTAAACCAACCCCTGCCAAAACATAAGCTAGAAGCAACAAGTATGCTCCAAAATAAAGCCCTGTCTTTTTTCTTGATGACATGGCAATTGCGGTTAACATAGACCAAGGAAAAATAATTAAGCTGCCTTTTACGGGTAATTGTAAATCAATATCACCCACGAGGTGATAACAAAAGGCCAGTAGCTTCGGTAACAATTGCGGATAAGGTGCCCCTGTATGTGAGAAATCAATGGCTTCTTGAAAATAATGCTGAAGCGCCCAAAAATTCCAGCTATAAATTTCATCTCCCCGATCAAAAGCATGCGTGCCTAATTTTATAAAATAAGGTAGCAAAATAATCAGATGAAAAAGATAAAGGATAGCCTCTTGTTTGGTCCAAAAAAGAGCGCATTTTCGGAGTGAAAAGATTCTTATCATCGCGACGAGCGACAAAACAAGGGCCGAGCTGTCGACCACAGTTGTGGTAAAAATACCATAATGCTCTAATAAAGTACTTAAGATAAAAATCACAAAAGCACTTAAAATAGGGATAGCAAAAGCTGTTTTAGGAGAATAAATTAATCTAGGAAACAAAGCTAAGGCAGGAAAGCTATATACACCTAGCCAAATTAGCAAGCAATAAAGCAAATACATCAGGCAAAATTCCGCATCAATTATTATTGTTCAGTTTGGCGAGTATGCCAGAATATGGTGCAATATCGAAGGAAAGATCAGAGAGGCCAAGATTTTTTCATTATCTATGTTGATTTTAGATCCTGCATATCCTCTTCTAGCGGTAATAAATTATTCAAACCACTCACTCGCCCCAATGCATACATCAGTTTAGGGAGATGAATAAAAAGCAATTGCGTCTGTTTCTTTTTCGCTTCGCGCAGGAGGGCAGTTAAAAATGCAAGACTTGCGCTATCACATCTTTCCACATTCGCAAGATTCACATAGATCTTGCCTTGCTGTGGGACCAAGGCTTTACTTTTTTCCAGCATCCCTTGCACCGTGCTTTGGGTTAAAGGACCAGAAATAATCAATTCATTATTTTGAAAGGTCACCATTTTAAGAAAGCGGCTTACGATTGTGTTCTTGCAAACGATTGGTCAAGGCCCCTAAACCAGATTGTTGCACTTCTTGGGCAAATTGGGATTGAAATCCTTTTAACAAACTCACCCCTTCGATGCTAATATCGTAGACTTTCCAACTATCTCCTTTATCAACAAGGCGGTAGGTGACTTGAATGGGCTCTTTTCCAGGCTCTATAATCTGACTCGCTATTTGTACACGTTTTTTCCCAGC
The DNA here is from genome assembly GCA_963803015.1 of uncultured Gammaproteobacteria bacterium. GTDB lineage: Bacteria > Pseudomonadota > Gammaproteobacteria > Berkiellales > Berkiellaceae > Berkiella. The sequence continues at coordinate 201,702 of CAWDKV010000004.1, forward strand.
GATATCGCCTTTAAGTGGGGCATATTCAATCTCTTGATTGTTATAAGCTCTGAGTGTGACAGAGTATGTACGAATTAATAAAATCTTAAATTCATTAGAAAAACGCTTGCGTTCGGCTTCGCTCGCATGCTGCCATGCATTGCGCCCAATCACCCATTGTGACATGGTTTGCCAATCAATATAGGGTACAATGATATGCTCAACAATGGTGTAAATATAATCCGGATTTCTTTTAAGTTTGACATCTTCTCTTTTTAAAGTAGTGATCATTTCTTGCGTTAAACGATGCAATAACGCATCTGGTGGCTCTTTTGCCATAGCCAGGGGTACTTGGGTAAAAGAGAAAATTAAAAAGAAAAGAAAAGCCAAACCCAATGCGCGCATAATACTTCCCTATTATTATTGCCAGTTTCTTGTTTAATTATTTCATAAGACTATTTCTTAATTGTAGTCTAATTTAACTTACTGGCTTTTCCTGCGACGAATTTATCAATTAACTTCTCAAGAATGATAGCTTCATAGGTATCTTCCACAGGTATCATTGCGCCTGGCTTATAAAAAGTTTCACTTTGCCCAGGCTCTAAACCAATGTAATTATCTCCCAATAAACCTGCTGTTAAAATACGCGCATCTGAATCATCTGGAATATTATTCACCTCATCTTCTATACGCATCTTCACTAAAGCATAATGCGTGCGAGGATCCATCTTAATAGACACGACTCTGCCCACTTCAACGCCTGCTATCGTCACCTTCGCTCGGGGTTTTAATCCCCCTACGTTTATAAATTCAGCCGATAGAGCATATCCCTCTTGTTTATGATAGATATCTCGAAGACCACTCACCTGCAAGGCCAAGATCGCAAATGCTGCAATGCCCAACAGAAAAAAAATCCCCACAGCAATTTCGACCATTCGCTTTTGCATTAGTGCACCCCTCCAAACATAATAGCGGTTAATAAGAAATCGAGACCTAAGATGGCCAATGAAGACAATACCACTGTACGTGTTGTCGCTTGACCAATTCCCTCAGAGGAAGGAGAACAAACATATCCTTGATAAAGCGCTATCCAAGTGACCACTGTACCAAATACAACACTTTTAATGATCCCATTGAGTATATCTTCCCTAAAATTAACGGCATTTTGCATATTAGACCAATAGGCCCCTTCATCTACCCCAAGCCATTCCACCCCAACCATATAACCACCATAAATGGCAACAGCGCTAAATATCATAGTCAATAAAGGCATTGAAATTTGACCGGCCCAAAAGCGCGGCGCAATGATACGTCTTAAGGGATCAACACCTAACAACTCCATACTCGCCAATTGTTCTGTTGTTTTCATCAATCCAACTTCTGCTGTTAATGCCGAACCTGCTCTGCCTGCAAATAGTAATGCGCTAAGAACAGGACCTATCTCACGCACCACACTCAAGGCTATCATTTGACCCAGCGCATTATCTGCACCAAATCGCACTAAAATGGTATAACCTTGCAAACCTAAAACCATGCCAATAAATAACCCTGAGATCACAATGATAACAATAGACAATACCCCAACATGATAAAGTTGCGGTAATAAAAGCCAGAAGCTCTTGCTCAAACGGGGTTTAGCAATCAAGGTATGAAGCAAAAAAAGGAAAGAACTTCCACTATTTTTAACAAACAAAATACCATTTTTGCCTAATAACTGTATTGCCTCGATCAAAATTTATGCACTCCCTACTAAATCTTGCTCATAATCAGGGGCTGGATAATGAAAAGGAACGGGCCCATCTGCTAGACCATGAATAAATTGGTTTACCCAGCTAGAAGTTTCTCCTTGCATCCTTGCTGGTGTTCCTTGGCCTATCACTTTACCTTCTGCAATGAGATAAACATAATCCGCAATACTCAACGTCTCAGGGACATCATGCGACACAATGATACTCGTCATCCCTAAAGAATCGTTTAACAGACGAATAAGTTTAACTAGGATGCCCATTGTTATGGGATCTTGTCCAGCAAAGGGTTCATCGTACATGATAAGCTGGGGATCTAAAGCCATTGTCCGCGCCAAAGCAACCCGTCGTTGCATTCCTCCCGAGAGTTCTCTTGGCATGAGATCTCTTCCCCCACGCAAACCAACTGTATGTAATTTCATATAAACAATATCGCGGATCAGACTATCTGGTAACGAAGTATGCTCTCGAAGAGGAAAAGCTACATTTTCAAATACATTTAAGTCAGTAAACAAAGCTCCACTTTGAAACAGCATCCCAATTTGCCTTCTTACCTGAAAAAGCTGGGAGCGATTTAGAGCCGGAACATTTAGTCCATTAACTAGTATTTTTCCTTTCTCAGGGGTCCATTGACCACCAATTAAGCGCAGTAAAGTGGTTTTACCACAGCCACTTGGCCCCATGATAGCTGTGATCTTTCCAGCAGGCACGGCAATATCTATATTATTAAAGATAACCCTATCGTTCTGTTTAAAGGTGAGTCCCTGAATTTCAACAAAATTAGTCGCTACCACGGTATCTTGCTCTTTATCTTTCCATCCTTTAATTTTAATTTAACATACTTATTTCTGCCTTAGACAATCTTACTAGGTTTTTTTTCAGCTAGATTGCTTTAGCCCTGCGTCACTAGTAGGGGTAAAATATGATATGCTTTGCAAACATCAGCATAACTTAGAATTGCTGCCATGCAACCAAAAATAAAATGTAAGAAAACTAAGTAAATTTATATTTTGCGATTAAACAAAAATGAAGAAAAACCATCATGACAACTGATACCCAAATCACACCTGACCAATTTATTGAACAAGGACAAAAAGTCGTCGAGATTGAGTGCGCAGCGGTCAATGCCCTCTTACCTCGCATTAACCTAGATTTTGCCAAAGCCTGCTCTTATTTACTGCGCTGTATTGAAAATCGAGGCAGAGTAGTTGTTATCGGTATGGGTAAATCAGGGCATATTGGTCGCAAAATTGCGGCAACCTTAGCAAGTACCGGATCGCCAGCTCTCTTTGTCCATCCCGCTGAGGCAGGTCATGGTGATATGGGCATGATTACAGAAAATGATATTGTGCTAGCGCTTTCCAATTCTGGCGAGACTGATGAACTTATCACTCTTTTACCTTTAATTAAACGTCTCGGTATCCCTCTTATATCTATGACTGGTAACAGTCACTCCACTTTGGCCACTTTTGCTACTGTTAATTTAGATGTGAGTGTAGACAAAGAAGCTTGTGCATTGGGACTCGCTCCCACTTCTAGTACCACAGCCAGCTTAGTGATGGGAGATGCTTTAGCCATTGCCCTACTTGATGCGCGTGGTTTTAGTTCTGATGACTTTGCGCGATCGCACCCTGGTGGCAAATTGGGTCGACGTTTATTACTTCGCATTGATGATATCATGCACACCGCAGATGATATTCCGATTGTGACTTTTCAAGCGAGTGTAAAGGAAGCGCTCATCGAAATGACACGCTGTAGGTTAGGCATGACAGCTGTCGTTGATAACAATGCGCACCAAATTGGTTTGTTTACGGATGGGGACTTAAGACGGGCCTTAGATCACAATATTAATATTCAAAACACTCCTATTGTGGAAGTCATGACTAAAGGTGGGAAAGTCGTAGAAAAAGGCCTTCTCGCAGCAGAAGCTTTACGTATCATGGAAACCAACAAGATCAACGGACTCTTTGTTGTTGATAAACAACATAAATTAATTGGCGCTTTAAATATGCATGATTTACTGCGTGCTGGTGTAATCTAAATTAAAATGAAGTTACTCTCCCCCTTTCGTTTAAGTTTGCTTTCCCTCGCTTTTATCGGCGTGATTGTGCTGTTGCTGTCACTACAAAATCAGAGTGCCCCGCAAACCTCTCTTTTGCAACAAACTGTTATTTTAGATGAATCAATGACAGCCGTAAAAGCAAAACGATTTAATAAAGGACTATTGTCGCAAACCTTGACACTGCAAACTTGGACAAGGAATAAAGGAGAAAACAAAATTCATCTTGAGAAGCCCATGCTCATCACGTTTCAAAAAGACGGTTGCCAGTGGCAAATCTCGTCCATGCAAGGTGAAGGGTATCAACAACGTGCGCACGGCCCACTCGAAAAACTGGAATTGTATCAGGAAGTATCTCTCAGCAGCTTTGATAAACAACGACTGCAAGAATGGCAACTTCACACTGATTTTCTCTCCTACAATCCTGGCAATAAAACAGCATTAACCGATCATGAAGTCATGATACACGGTCCTGAAATTACTATGCATGCACAAGGGATGTCGGCTGATTTAAACCAACATACTGTAGAATTTTTACATAAGGTCAAGGCACATTATGCTTCTGCAAAGATTTAATTTGTCGCTCATTCTTTTTTTGATTACCTGCACTGTGTTAGCAGCACCGAATAAAAAAATGCCCTCTGCAATTGAAATTCAATCTGATGCTGCCAGCGTTCAGCAACTCACTCGCCAAGCTGTGCACGAAGGCAATGTCGTTATGAAACAAGGTGACAATACGCTTTATGCAGATAAGTTAATTATTCAAAAAGACGAAAAAGGCGCACTTTCTGAGATCACAGCCATTGGGAAACCTGCCACGTTTAAAGGCACTATTTTCGCTAGTGCAAAAACCATTCACTATTATCCAGCAAAACAATTGATTTTGCTCGAAGGCGATGCCACTTTAATTCATCAACAAGATAAATTTCATGGACCAACCCTTAGCTACCAAATTGATAAGCAAGTGGTCTTTGCAACAAAAAGCAATCAAGAAAGACCCACTATTATTTTTCACCCGCAAGTGTAGTAGAAGAAATTATGAATTATTTAACTGTTGAACATCTCAAAAAATCTTACAAAAAACGTCAAGTGGTTAAAGATGTTTCGCTAACTGTCAAATCTGGCGAAGTCGTAGGCTTACTCGGCCCTAATGGCGCTGGCAAAACCACTTGCTTCTATATGATTGTGGGCCTTATTCCCTGTCAAGGGGGTAAGGTAAAACTCAACGCTGAAGATCTCACTTTTGTCCCCATGCATATGAGAGCAAGAGCGGGCATTGGATATTTACCACAAGAGCCTTCTGTCTTTAGAAAGCTCTCAGTGAAAGATAATATTCTCTCTATTTTAGAGACGCGGCCCAGTTTATCTAAAAATGAACGTTTGAAGCGTTGCGCCACTTTATTAGAAGAATTTCACTTGACGCAAATTGCTGACTCAATGGGAATAAGTCTTTCAGGTGGTGAGCGTCGCCGAGTTGAAATAGCCAGAGCGCTTGCTTGTGAGCCAAAATTTATTTTATTGGACGAGCCTTTTGCTGGGGTCGATCCCATCTCTATCAACGAAATAAAGCAACAAATTTCATTTTTAGCTCAAAAAGGGATCGGTGTATTGATTACTGATCACAATGTTCGAGAGACCCTTGATATCTGTCATCATGCCACTATTGTTAACGATGGTTGCACGATTGCCAGTGGCAGTGCCGAGAATATTCTCAAGAATCAACAAGTCAGAGAGGTCTATTTAGGGGAGGCCTTTACACTATAGGGTTTAACCTGCCAGAATCAATAAAGCAAAGAATAAATATTATGGATAATACTTTGAAACCACTTTTGCGATTAAGTTTAGATAGTAAACTCAATATTACGCCTCAATTGCAACAAGCAATCCAATTACTCAATCTCTCAGCTAATGAACTACAAGCCAAAATTGATTCAATGTTAGAATCCAATCCTATGTTGGAATTACAAGAAAGTAATGCAACAGAAGAAAAAATGGCGGAACATTATACAAGTACCTGGTCTTCTTCTTACTCCATTGAAGCTTTAAGTGAAAAACCCCTCTCTTTGCAGCATTATCTATTATGGCAAATGGAGCTAGCCCCTTTTAGTGAAGAGGATAAACTCATTGCCACTATTCTGATTGATGCTATCAATGAAGACGGTTTTCTTAACTGTTCTCTTGATGAAATCATGAATACGCTCCAACCTGAACTTCAAGTCGAGAAAGATGAAATTCTGGCCGTATTACATCGTATTCAGCACTTTGATCCCATAGGCTGTGGCGCAAGAGATCTGGCCGAATGCTTAAAGCTACAAATTGAGCAACTGCCAGCAGAATGCCCTTGGCGCGCCAAAGCCCTTATTCTTGTGAACTCTTACTTACCTACTTTGGCGAAGCGAGATTACGCAACCTTGCAACGTAGACTAGACTTAAAGTATGACGAATTAGAAGAAGTTATTCATGGCATTAAATCACTTAAGCCCAGACCTCAAATGAGATTTGCCCAGCAAACATTAGACACCCGCTCGCCAGATGTCTATACCTATAAAAATGAGCAATCATGGTGTGTAGAGTTAAGTCCTGTTTGTCGTTTAACGATTAATGAATCTTATGCTGATCTCATTAAAAATAAAAAAGTTGATAACCAAGATTTGAAAAAGCAATTACAAGAAGCAAGATGGTTTTTGAGTAGTCTTGAAAAAAGAAATCAGACACTGCTTAAAGTCACTGAAGCGATTGTCAATCTTCAAAAAGATTTTTTGGAGCAAGGAGAGAGCGCTATGAAACCTCTCATTGCTAAAGAAATAGCGAATAGGGTTAATTTACATGCCTCGACTATTTCTCGTATCACTACCAATAAATATATTGCTACTCCGCGAGGCACGTTTCCTTTGAAGTATTTTTTTTCATCTGCAACCCTTGGCGTGCAAGGAGAATCGTGTTCTCAAATTGCTATTCGGGCTTTAATTAAAAAGTTAGTATCGAAAGAAAATCCTCTTAAGCCACTAAGCGATAATAAATTAACCAGCTTGCTACAAACTCGTGGGATTAGCTTAGCTAGAAGAACCGTAGCAAAATATCGTGAATTATTAATGATCCCTTCTTCAGAAAAAAGAAAACAATTAATTTAATCTCAAAATAAAAGGAGTGTTCCCCATGCAAATTAATATTACAGGTCACCACATTGAAATTACAGCTGCTTTACGTGACTATGTGACTGCTAAGTTTCAAAAAGTAAGTCGCCATTTCGGGAACATTACCAATGTGCATGTTATTTTAAGTGTCGATAAAAAATTCCAACAAAAAGCGGAAGCGAAAGTAAATCTTGCCAAAGCAGAAATTCATGCTACATCTGAATCTGAAGACATGTATGCTGCTATTGATTTACTCATGGACAAACTAGACAGACAAGTCATCAAACATAAAGAAAAATTACAGAATCATGGTGATGGAGAAGATGTTATTTAATCATCCTATGAGCGAGAGTTCTAACGTTATTTCCGAAATGCTACCGCTGCAAAGGGTACGTTTTGGATCAAGCGCGCAAAGCAAGAAAAATGCTTTTGAGCAAATTGCCGAGCTTTTTGCTGTCAGCCAAGAAATTGTTCACAGACATGATATTTTCGATGGCCTGGTGGCACGAGAGCGTTTAGGTAATACTTCTTTAGGATATGGCGTGGCACTGCCACATTGTCGCCTCGCCCATATCGAAAAGCCAATAGCTTGCTTTATTCATTTTAGAAAAGGGATAGACTATGATGCGCAAGACAAGCTCCCTGTCGATTTACTTTTTTCCCTCATCGTCCCTGAAGATGCCGAGGTAGAACATCTTAATCTATTAGCCGACATTTCAAGTCTTTTTCATCAAGAAACGTTTAGGCAGTCTTTGCGCCAGGCAGGGTCAGCAAAGGAGCTCTATCAGAGGCTAACCAGTGCGGAATAACTCACACCTCCTTTCTTCTTTATTCCAGCATTTTCACGCACACTTTACTTGGAAGTGGTTACAATCTCCTGGTGCCCAGGTTGCGCTTTGCACCCCTTCTCCAGAGTTTACTTTCATTGGATATTTTCATCCTGATAAGCCACATCTCGTAAATGTGCAAGCTGGAGAGGGCGAGATAAAAAGCAGGGGTGATGAAAAGCTCATCATTTTAACGGACTGTGCGTCTCTTTCTGGAAATTTAGGCTCGACACGATATGAGATGCCGATTTTGGCGACCGCTTGTACAAGCCCGCTCATTATCAATACCTTACACCCCTATTTATATGAAAAATTAGCGCCACAATTTACGCTCCATGGGGTTTTATTAGATATCTTTGGCAAGGGTGTGCTCTTAACTGGCCCTTCGGGCTGTGGCAAAAGTCGCTTAGCTATGCAGCTATTGGCACGAGGTCACCGCTTAATAGCGGATGATGCGCCGCTTTTCTCCAGTACGCCTTTAAAACTCATGGGCAGTTGTCCATCTGCTCTACAAAATTTACTGGCCATCCGCGAGCTTGGGATCACAGATGTCACCACTCTATATGGCCCCTTATCTGTCATGCACGAAAAATCCTTAGATCTTATTATCAATCTATCTAACACTGATGCGGTATGCTTACAGCGCTTACACAAACTTCCTTTAAAAACTAAAAAGTTGCTTCACCATCACATCCCTACTTTCAATCTGCCCTTTGCTTTCGACTCGGATAGCGCTATGCTGTTAGAAAATGCGGTAAAAGTTGCCTTTAATTCACTTTCGAACAAAAGTAGCGTGACATGCGTTTAGTCATTTTAAGTGGCCGATCAGGCTCGGGAAAAACCATTTCTTTACATGTTTTAGAAGACTTAGGGTTTTACTGTGTCGATAATTTACCGGTCGATATGCTCCCAGATTTGGTTTCTAGATTGCAAAAAGATCATGCCCGTTTGGCAGTGAGCATCGATGCCAGAAACTTACCAAATGATGTTAACTTACTAAAAGGTGTGATCTCGCAACTGCGAAGACCTGGACTGACTAGTGTCATTATTTATCTTGATGCTGAGCATAAAACGCTACTGCGCAGATTCAGTGAAACCAGACGCCGTCATCCGCTTACCAATGAAAACATTTCTTTACAAGAAGCCATTGAACGCGAACGTAATTTACTAAGTCCCCTTGCCAGCATGGCTGATATTTCGATTGATACCAGTCGATTAACTCAACATCAATTATGTAGCTTGATTCAAGACAGGATAGCTGGTGAAAATAATAACCGTTTACAATTGCTTGTAGAATCTTTCGGATTTAAAAATGGGATCCCTGCTGATGCCGATTTTATCTTTGATGTACGCTGCTTACCTAACCCATACTGGCAACCCGATCTACGCGCATTGACTGGGCAAGATCTTCCTGTTGTCACTTTCTTGCAAAGTAGCCCTATGGTTAAAGAAATGGTTGAAGATATTATCCATTTTTTAGAAAATTGGATCCCCCGCTTTGAAGCAGATAATCGTAGCTATCTCACAGTTGGGATCGGCTGTACCGGGGGCAAACATCGCTCTGTTTATATTACAGAGCAATTAATTACTCGTGCTAAATCCTTACAATTAAACGTCCAGGTTCGGCATAGAGATATATAAAAAAAGTATAAAAATGAGTGTTTCAATACTACTAATAACCCATCATGGTATCGCAGCTGCGCTGCTCAATGTTGCCAGCACAACCTTTGGTACTCTGTCTTTAAATGTGTCACATTTGGAAGTATCAAACGATCCTGATCCTGATCATTTAATATTTGAAGCAAGCAATCTTGTCAAAAAACTGGATGCGGGCCTAGGCGTCTTAGTCTTAACCGATATGTTCGGCTCTACCCCAAGCAATATTGCGCAAGAATTACAGCAACTAAATCAAAACGTCAGAGTAGTCACTGGGCTTAACCTTCCCATGCTATTTCGCATTCTCAATTATCCTCATCTCCCTTTAAGTCAGCTTGCAGAAAAAGCAGTGAGTGGTGCTAAAGCGGGCGTTTTTGAGCAAATCAGTGAAGGGAATGATGATAAAACTAAAATAACACCTAGACAGAAAAAAATAATCTTAGTGATGGAATCATGATCTCTCAAAAACTACAGATCTTAAATAAATTAGGATTGCATGCCAGAGCTTCTGCAAAATTAGTGCAAACTTCTTCCAAGTTTATTAGTCATATTGAAATTTCAAAAGAAGGTCTCACGGTGAATTGTAAAAGTATCATGGGGGTGATGATGCTCGCCGCTAGCCAACACAGTTGGGTAGAGCTCAATGTCAATGGCGAAGATGAACAAGCCGCCATGGAAGCTATCCAATCTCTTATTGCCGACAGATTTGGTGAAGCAAAATAATTATCGACTTGTAGTCGAGCGATCTGGACGCGGCGGCGGCAGTGGTCTTTTCATCGCTGCCACACCTTCAATTTTGAGAGAGCGCGCCAAATTGGGATTCTTTTTTTCCTAACTCAACAATAGCACTGTGCAAAGCGTCTCTAATTTGTTGCTTTTTTGTCTCTTCTTTTTCATTGATTGTATAATCTGTTCCTGGTTTTGCAGTTGCCACGGCCAAAGAACACACTTGCATAATAACCCGTTCAAATTCAACATTATTTGCTCTGACTTTTCGTTCTAAAGAAAAAGTAACCCCTTTCTCTTTACTCATTTGCGCATAAACTGTATTTGTTTTTGAAGGTTGCTCGGCACTAAATACTAACTTCACGGCATCTGGGCCGATAGTAGGCTCTGGCATAATCACATTGAGCCCAAAATGTTTTTTTCGCTGTAGTCTTTCAGGAGGAGTGCCTTGATTAAAAAATGCAGTGAGCTCTTTTTTAAAAACACTGCTTTGCTCACTATGGGCGGTCAGAAATTCTGTGCGCCTTAAAGGAATACCATTAGAGGACATAACAGATGGCGTTGTCGGTAAAGGCCTAGCCTTACTCTTATTAGAAGGAGTGATGAGAGTTGCAGGTAGTGGCTCTAAAACATTCTCTGCTTCTTTAATCCGTTGCACTTCTAAGGGATGTGCTTTTGTGTATTCCTCAGTACGAGTAACTCTATTAAGCTCACCGAGCAACTCTTTCTCTGTTGCTAGCCATTCTCTTTTTTTCTTACTTTTATCAGAGAGTTTAGCAGGTTGACTTGGCTCTTTCTTTTCTGAAAACAAGGAAGGAATGGCAAGCAATGGGGCTAACGGTTTAGCAAAAGGGTTGCCTTTTTGCCAAGTGCTAGTCAAAGTTTGAACATATTGTTGCCAACGTCCTTTAGCCGGTTCCTCTGCAATAACAACGGCTTCACTCAAACCCCAATCCATATTTTTGATGTACTTTTCTTTTAAAAGCAACTTCAAATGCTCACTAGCCTGTTCGGCAATGGCATCTGTAAACTGCAGACGATTAATAAATTCCGTCATTAAATTACTAGAGGCTATGGGAATTAACTGCTCTCCTTTGATATCGCGTGCTTTTTGCTCAACCGCATCTAGCTCATTACTCACTTTAATGAAGTAATCAGAAAGTCCATGCCTACTCAAAATCTCTGGAATAGCGGCGACAGATTTTGCCTCTATAATCGCCCGTTCAATCGCCAGTACTGAAATATTCTCTTCCAAGGTTGGATAAAAATCTCTGATCCATGGCTGCTGTTCTTGTTGAAGAAGCAAAGTTTGAATATCAACATGCATTTGTTGCAGAATATCTAAGGTCAAAGGATAGTGCTCTCTTGATTCTTGGCTCAGCAATGGAATGCTTGCCAAATGGTTTAATACACGCGCCTTTTCTTTTTCATCTAAACGAGGATATTGTGAAACTTTGTTTTTGATATCAAAATAATGTGTAGGAAGAGTGGTACTAAGCTTATTTGATAACGCTTCTTCTATATCTTTCAATGAGGACATTCTCTTAGCAGGAGAGGATTCTAGTAGGGCCTCACCTTCTGGCAGAAAAATTCCCAATTGCACTTTTAAGATAACACCCAGAGAATAAGCATCCGTCAGCATGCTATAGTTCCATTGGGATCCTGTTAATTCAGGTGCTTGAAATCCTTTAGTGCCCACTGGACTGCCCAGAACATTATCTTTATCTTCATCGAGTTTTATTGCAGTTCCCCAATCTATCGGTAAGACATCCCAGCCACCCTTGGCATTTCTGTGCGCCATAAAGTTCTGTGCTTTCAGATCACGATGTAAAATGCCTCTTGCATGTAGCCACTTTACCTTTTTCACCATCTGCAAAGCAATTTGCAGTTTGTCTCTTTCAGATAACAAAGAAAATGCACTAGGCCGTAAAAAACCAGAATATAAATCATGACCAGCCACGTAAGGCATCACGATATACCCTTTTTCTTTACTGTCTGCCTCACCTAATAGAGATTGCGCTTGTTTTTGTACTCTTCTAGCATGACCGTGATAAAAATTAAGTTCTTTCAAAATATTGATTTCAGATTCATTAATTTTTTCGCGGTTGTATTCTTCCACTCGCACTGCAAATCTATTTCTGTTTTCATCCTCCGCCAGAAGGAGCTTTTGTTTTTTCTTGCCACTGGTAGCTAGCGTTTTGGCTTTTCCAGTTTCATTGGCTAAACGCAAAACATAGATCTTCTTTTCTCCTTTCTCATCGCGCACTTGAATAAAAGAATGAGAAACACCAAGCTCTGTAGAGCGTCGACTTAATTTGACCGCTGCGGGGTTCCTCTCAAAGTACTCTTTTGCTATCTTCCACTCTGCTGCAGTTGGGCCTTTTTTTAACACCCCAGGCAAATGTTTATCTTGTCCACTATCTGGTGTATAAAAAGGGCCACGTGGCGGGGCGCGTGGTGGCTTAGGCTCTGTCACTGCTTGTCCCATCACAGATAATCTAGGAGGCGGTGGTGGTGGCTCCTCGCGTCGAGAAGGACCAGCTAGCGGTAAGTCATCACGGCGAGAAGGACCAGGTGGCGGTAAGTCATCACGACGAGAAGGCCCCGGCGGCGGTAATTCTTCACGGCGAGAAGGGCTCGACGGCGGTAACGCATCACTATGTGCAACAGGCAACTGAGGAGAAACAGCTTCAACAGTAACAGCGGGAACAGAGGCAAGGACACCAGGCGCAACAGCTGGTGTAGCCCCCATCGCTCGAGATCTCACATATTTTTTAGTGCTATTATCCGCCGCCACTTCAAGCTGAGCGTTGATTTTATCTAATATTTTCTTATCGATTTTCTCCCCTCTACCCTTTAATGCATCGATAGCAGCTTGCACTTGTTCTGACGCGCGTTTTTGGCGATATTCTTCATTGGCCGCCATCATCGTTTCAATTTGATTCTTAACTAATAGATAAATTGAGGAAGCATTAAACGATTTTTTTCTATTATCAGTTGAAGGCATAATGATTTTTGACAATGCATAGAGTTCATCTTCATTATTCAATACAAAAGTAAGATTTTTACTTAAATTAGTTTGTAATTTTTCAGTAGGTGGCTGCCGAAAAAAATAGGCTTGAGGTTCAATAAAATAATCATTGAATTCCTTACCCAACATGCTCATCAGCACATCATTTTCTTTTTTAGTTGTTTTGTTTTTTACAGGATTTCCTTCATTAATTTGAAAAACAGCTCCCAGAAAGACTACCATCGAAAAAAGTGCAGGTTTACCCTCTCTTCTTCTTTTGTAAAATTCGGCTCGAAGATTTTTATAGTTTTTACTAGAATCTAAGAAAGATTGAATGTCTTGTAAATTTTTCCTGTCTGCCTCACTAAAATCCTTTTCAATTTGCAACCGATTAATAGGGGTTTGCGAAAACGCAGAATTAATCGCCATCGCTGTTTGAAAATCACCTTTCTCTATCGATTGCTTTAAAACATTGTAATAAAAAAAAGCAACATTAACTTGATGAGTTCTTGATTTCGCTTGTAAAATATCGGATGCAACCATATTGCTGATTTGATTAAATAATTTAGGGAAATCTTGTACAGATAAGGTTTTATCTTTATCCCAAGCCTTATTGTACATATCGGTGATATTTGTTTTAGTTAACAGATGCTTTTGCCTCTCAAAAAAATCTGAAGCTAAGGCTTCTGCATTGGCGGAGAGGGTCTCGCCATCTGGGTTCTTTCCCGCTAAAGTAGAATAAACATAGTCATGAATATCAAGCTCTCCTTCTTCTAACTCCACAAAGTCGTGTCTCAAGTGACGCTCCTTTGCATAAGAGGCTTCGAGCAAACTTGGCTCTAGACGCTGTTTTATCGATTCCAGTGTGGCAGTTATTTTAGCAGAAGGATTTTGCGCAGCCATGTTAGTGTAAAATCCTTGCAGACCATGATTTGTTTCATCTAAAGATTGATATCTTAAATCATGATGGATTAATTTTTTAATCAATATTTCAGCATTATGTAAGTAGATTTCTCTTTCTTCATCAGAGGAAAGCTCTGTATAAGCTTGTGTTAAGGCATCAAAAAATTCACTGGGTTTCATTGTGGAATAAAGTAATCGCACTACATTCGCATAGTCGTCTGTAGTATAGACCGTTGAACGACTAACCCCCACTAACTCCCTTGGATCACGAAAGCCCGACATTAACTGACCAATAAAGGAAGATTTTGCTTGGGGGCCCTTTTTCTCATCTATTTGTTTGACACCGGCATTTAATTCATTAAGAAATTTTCTAGCTTCACTATCCAACTGCTCTTCAGGTAAAGCTTCAAGTTGTCTTGCCAAAACACGAATAGCATCAGGTAAAGCCATTCTTGCATTGGGATCAGGATGAGTTAAAGATTTAGTAAGGTGAAGCGGCAATTGGAGGTCGTACTCACATATCTTGCCAAATGAATATATATCCGATTGAAATGAAAAGACAGCTTTGCCACCGCGGTCTACTTGTAAAACCTCTGGCGGCATATATCTATCTGGTGTGCCTTGCGGCTTTCTATCCAATTCTATTTTCGTTTGATCCGGTGCCAACTCGTTAGAAGTTCCAAAATCTACCGGTACAATAACAATTTTGTTCCCATCTATATTTCCCATAAAATTGGCAGGTTTAGGATCGCCATGCACTATTCGACGGTTGTGCAATTCAGATAAAGCTTGTGCCACTTTAATGGCAGCTATATATTTTTGCGCAGTGGTTAAGGGAATTCTGGTCCCTTCAACTTCTTGTGGTGAATAAAGGTATCCTGGGTGTTCAATCAAAATTTTTGAAGAATAAATATGTTGAAACAATTCCTTTCCTTGCTTTAATTCCATTAAGGTGTATTGTATCCATTCTGTTTCGCTTCCCTTGAATTGCTTCTTAAAATCCAGTTTTCGTTTAGCTGCTCCCTTAATATACCCTATGGCATAACCAATTTTTTTTTCTGCCTCATCATCTGCTTTTTTACCTACACCTTCAATTTTTACAGCAAGATTATTACCTGCACTATCTTCACACAACATGACTTTTGAATAAGCGCCTTCTCCTAAAGCTTCACCATATGCTTTAGCAATAATGACTTCTTCTGCTTTACCGCCCTGTTCTCTTTTCGCTCTAACATAGGAATAAGTAAACTTTGAGCCATCTTGACGTATCACGTCTTTTCGATTTAATTTTGTCGCATCAGGATTTTCCCGAAAAAAGGTTTGCGCAGCTTGGAATTCGCCTTTTGGAATATTGAGTAAATACTTACCTATCACGGGTTCTGCCATAGTAAAATCAAGCCTCTCAGTAAAAAAAATCAGTTACTTGTTGATGATTATTAGCTTTAATTCTACGACAAATTTTCTAATACGTTAGTTCAAATGTATCCAGCATGCACTTATCGGGTAGCTACATGCTTCCTTTAGGAGGTGTTTTCCTTGATCC
Organism: uncultured Gammaproteobacteria bacterium; assembly: GCA_963803015.1. GTDB lineage: Bacteria > Pseudomonadota > Gammaproteobacteria > Berkiellales > Berkiellaceae > Berkiella. The sequence goes on from CAWDKV010000004.1 coordinate 217,284, forward strand.
TTTATTTTGTGGCGTTGTATCTTTTTGCGCAGATTCACCTGATTGTCTTTCCCCTGCATTTCGCATTGGTGTCATCGCTCGTGCTGGTCGGGGTGGTCGTGCTTTTACAGCGCGCTCTGAGAGTTTTTGTTGCATTTCTGCCATCAATGCTTTGCTTTGGCCGACACTAGAGGGGGGAGCATGCTTTGGTAGGGGCTCTGGAGAAACTGCAGCTGATGCTGGTACGCGCACTGGCACTGAAGGTGCTCTCGACCCTGAAGTGGGGGCTTCTGGCAACGAAATGGGTCCAGAAACAAATGCTTTTTTAGCGAGTTCTAAACCTTCTAATATTGATGTGAAACTTTTCACCACCTCAGAATTTATCTTGTCTTTAAATTTAAGTTGCAGTTTTTTGTCTTCATCTAACAAATCTCCTATTTCTTTTTTCTTCTTATCACTTATATTATTGCAAGCAGTCTGTAAACTTGATCTTGCTGCTTCCAATATAGATTTATTGACTGATGAAGGATCTAAATAATGATTATTGTTTGCCAGAAAAAATACTTGCAAAGCATTAGTAAAAATTTCTATGAGTTTTATATCTTCAGGATTTAAACGCTTATTTTTTCTAAGCATTTCATTGAGCGCAGTAAAGTTAGCAACATTTTCCTTATCAAGATACGGCATTCTATCATTAGCTTCCACAACTACAGCTTTAGTTTTTGCTTGAATAGTTGCTATTTCACTACTCAAACTTCTCAAATTGCCAACTTTGAGTAGATCTGCTTGGATCTGTATAAACAAGTCTTCACTTCGCGCAGGATTTTGAGCAAGCTTAATAAATTCAGCACTCTTTAACCGTCCTGGCATTGAAAAATCAAAAGCATCATACATCAACAAAGAATTGTAAATTGTTATGATTTCAGTTAAGGGCTCAATATCTGTTCGCTGATAGTGTAGCAAAGTGCTCATTATTTGGGCTGCTCTTTTATATTCGTCAAAATCTATGGTCTTCCCCTTAACTAAATCGTTATATAATTTTCTATCTGCTTCACTCAGCGCATCTATTCTTTTCTGATAAAATGCTACCGCTTTTTCTAATTTCTGACGATAATTTTCATAGATTTCATTCGTTATCGCTGGATTATTTTCCATTATTTGTTTTTTATTTTTGCTAAACTCAGTTTGCAATCGGGAGATGTCTTGCAAATTATTCTCAACCATAGCTGCTGCCGCTCTTAATGCATGCCCGTGCGTTTGCACGAGCGCATTTTGCAGATTTTTGCTTTTCGCTACTTGATTAGCAATATTTCCTGCCGATCTTCTTTCAGCATGGTGAATAAGTTCTTTGAGTAGTTTTTCATATTCAGCAAGTGGCTCACTTTCAATTCGTGGTCTTCTATCTAACATAATATCTGCTATCAGCAACATTTTTGCGGCAAGCATTTTGTCTTCATCTTGAATGCCCAACTCTTTGCGACAGTATTGCTCAAAAGTATTTTCTGCTACATCACTTAAACTATAAACATACAAAGCGCCTTTCTTTGCATAAAATCTATCTAGCACCTCATTTGTCACTGGCGCTATTGGTTTAATTTTATTTAACAAGTCTAATTTAAAGCCTTTTCTTGCTAATTCTCGCACTTCTTTCGCACTGGGGTATTTTCTTTCTTTTGCCTCATCGCCGTCTGACTCAGAATCTCTTTGAATATGAATAGATCCAAATTTGTGTCTATACTCATCTTTAGTATTGTTAGCTGTATTAAACTGGCGATAAGCCTCTATTCCTTTATCAACAAGATTTATCCATATCGTTATATTTTCCTGTTGAGCAGCGGGAATTTCTTTTCTTTTTTGCAATTCTCCAAGTTGCTCTTTTAATTGCTCTATTTTAATTGTTTTTGCTCGCTCTAAGAGTTCGTTAATCGCTAGGGAATTATCTGCCTTCTTTCTTAATTCGTCTTGAAATAACTGTTGCTTTTGCGTTGCAATTAAAGCGTACCCTAAAGTGATAGCAATAGGGATATCAGTGGTCCCTCGAAGGAAAAAAGGCCCTCTGTCTTTCCTTAAATCTTCTATGAGATTTAATAATGTCGCCTCTTGTTCAGACGGTGATTTTACAGAAATATCCTCTCCTTTATTGTATTTATCTAGAATCATCAACGCTGTCATGATCATACCCGTTCTATCTATGCCATCCGTACAATTGACAACAACAGGTATGGGTGGCTTAGCACCCATCGTACTCTGATAGAAAGCAAGCAGTGTGACCAGATCCCAATTCGCTTGAATATTGAGTTTACCTTCTACTTCATTTAATTTTCCGCCACTTTGAATTACGAGTTGAGATGCGATTCTTGGGTGATGCCCCTTATAAAATGCCATAGACGGACGAGTACGACCATCAACATATTCTACAACACCAGTTGATTTTAAATTGGGTGGGGTATTGTCGCGAATACCAAAACCTCTAATTTCACTTTGCCCACCCCCTGTAATAGAGAGTACTGCATAGGGTTTATTTGGCCCTGCCACCTTATCTGCCACTTTTACTACATGCTTTTTCCCCATCCAGTCTTGCAATATGCTATATATGTATAAAGTCTCTTCTTTTGAAAGATTTTTTCCCTGTTTTAAAATGGCCTCTACTTGCGTGTCATAGGTAATTTCTTTGAGTTTAACTGCTTGCAATTTTTCTGTTAGTTTTGCTCTGAGTCTATCCTCCGCCTTTATTTTAATTTTTTCCATCACTGTCTTATTGGCTTGTTGCTTATATTGCACCCTGCGTTGGATTGCGATCTCTTGTTTTAACTGATCTGTCACACTTGTTAAAATCATAGTTCTTGAATCAGGCGTATCGGCTAGTTTCATTTCTTTAAGTTTAGCTTTTATCATCTTTTCATCAGTACTAAATGCTTTTATTATGTCTAGTGTACTTTGCTCCCCTTCAATTGTTGTCGCCAGCATTTCATCTATCACCTCATCCATTTCAGCTTGCAAATGGAGCTTTACCCCCAATTCAACGCATTCTGCAATGGCTCTTTGATCTAAATGTTCAGGCTCTGGCAATAAATATTGATCTGGCGCCATTGAGCCAAAGAGTGTGGGAGTAGCAGAAACAGAGGTTAAACCCTGGATTTCTCCTGCTTTATAGGCATAACTCTGACCTTTGGTTAAATCCATGGTAAATCTATCAATCACAAAATCAGAAATAGCTCTCACGATTTGGATTCTTTTTGCACCTTTTCCTGCTTCTGGTTTTGATTCACAAATCAACCAAGCAGGGCTATTTTTAGCAACATTCTCGGCTATTAATAAAGAGGAAGCAGCTGCAACACCACCTTTCCATTCTTTTTTGAGTACATCCTCTATTGAAGGAACGGCTGATACTTTGCTTTTTTCTAGTGCTTGTTGTTGTTCAAGTACCTTTCTTTTATTTTCGAGCTCTTGTGATCTCTGTAAGTTAAGATCCGATAAAGATGCTTTTGTAGGTATTGTTGGCAGCGCGCGAGGTACGCTTGAAGCAGCTGTACTAGCGGCTTTAACTTGTGGGATAGCTTTTATTACTAGTGGTTGCATCGGTTTACCCTGAAGTACCATCGGTTTACCTGTAGGTAACACTTTAGGGGGAAGAGTTGTCTTACTTGTTGTGGGAATAGACTGAGGGCTAGACTGAACTATCGCAGGTGGTAGAGGAGGCATTCGCTCTCGTATCATCTCATTAATTAAACGAGCTCTTGTTACCACATCAACGGTAAATTCTCCTTGTTGCTCTCTGACTTTTGCGATTGCTGTATTTAATATCGCCTGTGTAGTTAATGCTTTATTTTGCGGAAGCTTCCACAATTCCCGCATTGCTTGTTTTATCAGATTTTCGACATTTGCTGCTCCACCTTGCGACATCGCTCCACCTCATAAGTTAAACATTGTGCTTAAACTTATGACAACAACAGGCCAATGAAAGTTTTAGGAGATTTTAGGATTTGAGTGGGTGTGGGTACACTGAGATATACCCTAAATAGATGATTTTTCGGCGCTTGTCGAAGCTTTGCTTTGCCGGGCACCGAAAATTCATCTGGGAAGGATACACTTACTTCTGCAATTGTGCAGGTACTGTCTTTAGATCAGAAATGATGTGGATCTTATGGAGGAATTTTAAAATGTAGTATGTGAAATCTACTTCCCACCATTTAAAACCTTGGCGGATACTAACAGGATAGCGATGATGATTGTTATGCCAGCCTTCCCCAAAGGTCAAAATAGCTAATAACCAATTATTTCGACTATGGTCGCGCGTAGCATAAACTTTTTTACCAACTTTATGTGCAACAGAGTTGATGCTAAAGGTAGCGTGGTAAACACAAACAGTAGAGATAAAAAATCCCCAAACAAACAATTGCCAGCCACTGGTTTCTAATCCTGGAAAGGCATTGCCGAGAAAGTAGCCCAATCCAAATAAAGTGAAACCAAACACAATAGTAACTAAGCTATCAAATCTGTCTAAGAAGACCAATTCTGGATAAGCAGAAAAGTCATTAATTCTTTCTTTTTTATAGTGGAAATTCTTGTTAGCTAAAAACCAACCCATGTGGCTCCAGAGAAAACCACCTTGATAAGGAGAATGGGGATCGCCTGGGCTATCTGACTCCAGGTGATGCTCTCTATGATGAGCTGCCCACCATAATGGACCTCTTTGGATCGCTGTCATCGTCAACACGGTAAAAACAAACTGCCATCCGCGGGACATCTTAAAAGATTTATGGGAGAAATAACGATGATAGATTGCACCGATAAGGAAGATCCGCATGCAATATAAAAATATTGCCACGCCAACAGCAATTGGACTAATCCCTACCCATATCACCAATAAACATCCGAGATGAATGGCGATAAAAGGAATAATTCGGAAATAATCTATTCCTGTGCTTTTTACTTGTGGGTTGGCTGTGTTATCAATCCACTTAACGAAGCTAGCTAAATATTTTTGCATGGAGTCTTCTTAGCCTAAAAGAAAGGGATAGTAGCATGTTTAATTGGTTAATCTCTATAGATGCTCACAATATGTTACATAAAAAACTAACAAATTGCGGTGGGAAGTACCAAAAACGCAATATCATACTCAATTCAAGCTCGAGGAAATGGCTTCTTGCCAGGTATTATAAGCGTGTCTTGTGATTTACTAGTCATTTCATTAGCTTTAGCATCAAAGCGTACCGTCATAGCGGGCTTTCTTACTCCTACGGAAGCTGCTGGTGGCACAGTTGGGGCGACTGAAGAGGCTTGAGCAGCGGGCTGAGAAACCTTACGCTGACTTTCCTTTCTTCTTCCCTCCAGATCGGCAAAAACTTCTGCTTGGGTAGTAGGCGCATGCGCTATTGGCTGGCGTGCAGGCACTGCTTGCTGTGAGGCTATATTCACATCTGAAGGTAGAAATTTCATTACCTTTTTAAAAATAGCCTTAGATTGATTGTCTGGAGCATTTCTAATAAGAACTTTCAACTGAAGCATACAAGCTTCTTTTTGTGGTAAGGTCAAATTGGATAACGCTTCTCTATCTATTTTTTCGCTCTTGCTCGTCGTTAGTATCGCATTGAGCAATTGTTTATTTAATCCTAATCTTTTCAATTCATCATCAATCAATAAATTCATTGCATCGTTCGATTTATTTTCTCCTATAAATTTTGCTAATGCATTTATCGTCTCAATAGAAGGTAATTCAATAAAATTTCTCAACGCAAGAGTGATAAAAGGATTGACATCAATTCCCTTTTTCTTAAGAGAAGCAAAATCTGAAAAAGAAATGGGCTTACGTAATTTAGCCCAGTCGCCATCAGCCATATTACTGCGAGGGAGGCTATCAAATGAATCTTTATATTCACCTTTACGATTCGCTTTCAGATACTCACTATTAGCTGCCACACGCGCAGTAACGAGAGACAACCAATCTTCAGCGATTTGAGCATCTTCTGCATTCAGCTTGTCTAACGCTTCATCAAGCTTTACTTGCAGTGCTTCTGGTTCAATTTGTTTAGATTGATCGAGAATACTTTTTAATAGTGGAGGAAGATCTTGCTTACTTTCTAAAGATTTTTGAAATTCCAATTGCTTTTGTGTTGCAATTAAAGCATAACCTAGCGTTACGGCTATAGCGATATCTTCATTGCCTCGTAAAAAGAAAGGACCACGATCTTGTCTTAGCTCTTCAATAATTTGTAATAGCCGTTTCTCTTGAATAAGCGTTGTATTTTTTGTAAAATCTTTAGTTTTATCTTTATTATATTCATTCAGCATCGCTATTGCAGTCACCAACATACCGGTCCTATCTATGCCATCTGTGCAATTAACAACAATAGGAACACCTGCAGCTTTGTTGCTCAAATAAAAATTAACAATATGATCGAGATCTGAACCATAAAAGGCTAAAGTCGTCGGCTTGCCTTCTATTTCGCCACCGCTTTGCAAAACCAAATGTTGACTAATATTTTGGTTATGATCAACGTATACGCTTGCGGTAGGAACCACTGACTTATCTTGTAAGATTGTTGTATGTAAAGATGCCATCCCTTCTGACACCCGTCCTCTATCAATACCAAAACCGCTCGTTTCAGAACGTTTGGTACCTGCAATAGTTAAAGCAGCATAACGCTTAGGCTCACCCACACCAATTTCTTGCGCTACTAAAGCAACATGTCTACCACCAAGATCTGCTTGCAATAGCAGACCAATATTTGCAATATTTTTTGAATCAGCGTTGAGCCCATTTGAAGCCAATACTTTAATTACCTCTTCAAAACCTTTACTTTTCCCTTCTTGCGGTTTCCAAGATGGGTATAATTCATTAAGCGTTAAGGCTTTTAATTCACTTTTTAATTTTTCAACGGTAGCGGGAGAGAGGTTGTTACCACTTTGAAAAAGGCTAACAATACGATTAATAGTATCGTCATGTAATCCAACCCCTTCTTTGGAAAGAAATTGATCTGGCCCCATTGTCGCAAAAAGAGCGGGTTGACTCGAAAGACGTGTCAAGGCATGAACCTTGGTTGTGACAGGATAAGTGTACTGCATGCCTGTTTGCATTGGCCCTTCTTTCCTATCAATTGCAACGTCCCCTATCACTCTGACAACAGTCATCGATGTGGGCTCATTGCCTCGCTTAGGTTTATCCGCTTCAATTAACCAAACAGGGCTATTTAATGCAACTTTTTTTGCAATATCTGTAATCTTGACAGCCTGTGTATCCGCAGCCACAGAATGTCGCTTTAATATAGCGTTGATGCGCGACCAATAATCATATTCAGGCGAATTTAGGGGGTATATTTTCAACATCTCTTCAATGGGCATGCTCACACGTGTACTTCTTTGAGCTACAGTGAGTAATTGGTTATTAAAGGTGACGCTGCCTATCTTCTGAACAGGACTTGCTATCATATCTAGTTGCGGGTTCAAATCTTTAAATGTTTCAGTTTTACGATAGATAGCATAAGCCTCAAACTCAGGGACGAAAGCCCCCATTTTAGCTGAATAATCCGATAATGCTGTTTTTAATAATTGTTTATCTTCGAGTGTCAAATTACTAGGCTCGTCATTAGCACGCGCCAATATAGTAATTATCTTTTCAGAAGCGACAATAAGCCCCTTAGAGTGATTCATTAACTTCTCAAAATCAAGTAATGATTGTGGGATATTATCTTTATATTTAAGTTTTTCTGCGGCAATTAATCCTAAAACGGAGTCACATTGTTCTAATGAGAGAAAATTTTGTCCTTGCACGCCACGAATACTCACCACATCAGACAATTCAGCAAATGCACTTTTTAACTTTGCATTTCTCTTAGCAAGAATATCTGCTGATTCCTCTACAAAAAGTACGCTCGCTTCTTCAACAACAGGCTGCACACCAGCCCCTTCAACCGCCTGCCGTGACAACTCTTCTATGTCAGTAATGGCTTGTCGTTCTTCTCCTTTAAGCTCTATCACTGGCAGAGCAAGCGCTGCCTTAGCCTTAGCTGTTCGCTCGTCAGCTCTTTGTTGCGTTTGTGCTTCTAGTTCTTGAACCGCCCTTTGACCGGTCTCCTGAACCTTGTCTAATTTAGCAAAGGCTGGCTCAACTAAAAATGCCCCCACTATTTCTACCACAAACGGTGAAATCTTAGGATTTTTAGCAATATCTAGTAAAAAAGCATATGCATTTTCTTCCTTTTGCTCTGTGTTCAAGGAAGTATCTTCTTTTATTCTTTTTAATTCTCTAACAATAGGCTGTGTATCAAGCATCACTCGAACTGATGCAGCCCCTCTCCCTTTAGACATTTCTAAAAATTTATCAAGCGCTTTATCTAAAATTTCAAATTTTGAAACGGGAGATACGTGTAGCACTCCTGGAACAGCCTCTTTTTGGATTGGCAACTGTGGAATGGGGCCTTTTGTAAAAGCGCTAGAAGGGCTAGCGTACAGCACATTTGGATCATTATATACTGCCTCAATTATTCCTGGAATAGCTTCATCTGGGAGATTAAAATCACGAGCCGCTTTGTTTGCTGCCTCTTCTACAATTTTGTAATAGGCATCTCTGACAGGTGTCGTTTCTGCAGCTTGGACTGCTATTGCTTTCACATAATCTAGGGCTTGCGACCGACGAAGTTCTAAATCGGTTCTTAATTTATCAAATCCTTCTTGTCTTTCTTTACTTCTTTGTCTTGCACGCATTTCTCTTTTTCGTCTTTCTTCTTCATGATCGAGAATCTTTGGCTTTACAACTCGTGCTGGCTGAACAGCCGATACTTCTGTTGGCTTAGCAGCCGAAACTTCTGCAGGCTTACGTATAGGCTGAGCAAGAGCCTCTAAAACTGTCTGAGGTTGAGCAGAACTACCCAATATATTTTTCTTTGCTTCTTCGAATAATTTAAAAAGTGACTCTTTTCCTTTTTTTCCTGGCTCAAGCGCTTTTTGTCGAAGTCTCGCAAATTCAGCCATGACAAGCGGATTTTCATGTTGGTATTCATCATTCTCTATAATAGATGCTTGTGCAACCGCTGCCGAAGGAAGAGGACGCTCTAATACTACGTTAGTAGCTTGCAAAGTTCTACTCGCTTTAAGCTGCTCAAATGTTGGCCTTTCGCTTTTAAAAGGTTTGCCGCCTGTTTGTTTTAATGCTCTAGGATAAATTTCTTGTGATAAAGAAAAGGATTCCTCAGCACTTAGATTTGGCCTTGCAATGCGAGCAACGATATTGGAGGAAGAAGTAGATGCTGCAGATCGTGATAGATAATGTAAAGCTCTTTCTTGTCTATCTTGCACATCCGTTAATTGTGTTCCTTCCTTTTCACATCTATCAAGATTCATGACTCGAATATTTTCAACAGTTGAATGAGATGGATTTCCATCATTGATAAAAGTCAAGTCTCCTATATATAATCCTAAATAAGGTACTGATCCCGGATCTTTTTTTAGCTCAGCTCTATACCTTTTAAAACTGTTCATGGGTGACATCAGACTCTCATGCTTTTCCAATAGTCTTTTTTTATCTTCAAGATAAGGTAATCTAGTGTGACTTACTGCTGAATCGTTTAGACCACCCAAGATCGCCATGACAGTTTGATAATCATGATTTTTCATACTCTGATCTAGCAGCTCTAAGTAAAAATCATAAATTCTCTGTTGATGCGCTTGATCTTTAGCCATCACCAAATCTGTAACTAGCATCCTACCAATATTATTGAATAGCGCAACCATTCCTAATCTCTTCTGAACTGCTGGTTCGTGCAACGTTGAAGGTTCAATTTGAGCCAGCATAGCCAGTTGTCTATTTTTTAAATCTCTTGCAACATCTGCGGCCATTTGCTGTATCGATTGAGCACTCACATCACGCGTAAGCTCTTCTGAAATATACTTATCAATGTCGATTGTTCCAGCAGATCCCGTGTTTCTCTCAACAAGTTCTCTTTGTTTTGTTTTAACATCAACACGCACCACTGTACCTGAAGTTATATTTGTGCGCAAAACTTGATCATGAAGCGCTGTCATCCTCGCGCTTCTATATAATTCATCTCGAATAGATGCAGGTTCATTTTTAATCATTTGATAAAAAGCTTGAACCACCGGGTCTGGATCTGCCGCCATCTTAGCATCATCAGAATTTTCATTATCTCTAAGATAATCTTTAAGCCCTTTCAATTTTTGATCAAAAGAATCTGTCAACATCAGCTGTTGTAAAAAAATATCGACATTTTGTAAAAACTCGTCCTTTTCTTGCTCATCTGAAATTTCTGAACTGATTTTCGCCATTTCGGCGATAACATCTTTTGGATCAATTGGTAACGTAGCAGCAATCTTGCGATATACTTCTAGCTCCGTTATTGTCTCTTTTTCCATTTTAGACTTATCTTGATAATATCTTCCTGCAAGAAGATATCTTATTGTATTAGATCGAATCTCTATTTGAGGATCTGCGCCACCTGATAAGAATTTTACTGTATTAGGAAGTAAAGTTGTTGGTTGTTGGTTTTCTTTTGGCATGTGTATCACCACTATGTTAAAACAGCCGACTAAATACTATACAAACATGACAAATGCTTGTGCGTTAAAGTTCCGGATTGAGTGATTGTCTTATGAGGGTATATTCACTAACTGTTACTTCTACTCTTATTCTGATCCCTTCCCCCCTGTCTTTCCTTATTTCAAACCAAGAAATTGAAAAAGACAGTTAAGGCTTATTACCCTTTTTAGCTTTAGACACAGCTTTAGACACAGGTTCATTAGCAAATGTTACTTTTCCTCCGGGAGGCTTATTCTCCCTTTGTATAGCAGATTTAGGAACTGCTGCTGATAACAGAATAGGTGCGGGCGATGAAGCCAATGCAGCATGTTGATCAGAAGCTTTTGCAACCGGAGGCGTAGTAATCCCTGCCTTTTGCAGAAGGCCCTCTTTTTGCGCTAACATCTTGGCAAACATAGCTTCTTTTTCTTTATCACTCAAACCAGGTGTTTCATTTACCACTTTGCGTACGATGTCTGAAAATTCACCAGCAACTTTGTTCTTTGCTTCCTTTACAATAGCTTTATATAGAGGAGAGTTTGGATCAATTTTCACGGAAGCAGATGCGGGACTTGAACTTGGACTCGAACTAACACTTGAACTGGCACTCGCGCTTTTTTTACTATTTATGGCTGCCGCAAAATCACTTAGACTTGAAGAAGTAGGTGAGCTTGAACGGCTTGAAGATACTGGTGAGTCGCTTGCAGGACTGGTACTCCTTGAGTTTGTTACTGAATCTGAGGAAGCCGACTCTTTATTAAAAACACTTATATCAACTTTCGCCTCCTTTTGCTGTCTAGTCTCTCCACTTACAGGATCTTTTTTGTAAGTTCCTGAAGGACTAGCACCAGCAGGGTTAGCGAAAGCTACATTTGGATCACTATACACTGCATCAATAATTTCTGGCACAAATTCGGGGCCCAGTCCTTTATCTTCTACTGCTTTAATTGCTGCCTTCTTTACCATCTCAAAATATGAATCTTGAGTGTAAGTGCTTCTTACTGATTCTGGCAGTTTATCTAGTTGTATTTCAGCTTTAACCTCATCTAGAGCTTGCGAGCGACGAACAAATTCAGATAAAACTCGATTTCTCTTTTCGCTTCTTGTGCTGTTGTATTGAGAAGAAGATGAACTAGAAGAGGGCGAATCGGGTTGGCTTGGAGCTGAAGCTACTTCTTGTGGTTTACTCGCGCTCCCCGCAGGTCCAGATTGTGATGAATCTGCCACTGAAGCTTTAATATGTGGGGATGGTCCAACTGGTTGTCTAGGAGGATGTTTAATTGCTGGTGCCACTGGATCAGCTGCTGGCTTTGCAGCCGACACATCTGCTGCTTGGCGTTGTTCCAAAGATCCTAAAGCAGCCTGAACCTGAACAGTTGAGCTTGTAGCAGGTGCGTCCAATTGCTTCACGTAATCCTCTGCTTCCTTTAATAAGTCCTTATCCGTTTTTTTTCCTTTACCTCGTCTATCGGCATCTGCCAGCTCACGAAATTTTCTCTCAACACGAGGATCATTAGTATCAAATCTTTTATCAGTTTTATCAGATTTAGAAACGGCTGCTACCGGAGGCGCGTTTCTGTTCATGTATTGAACTGCCTTCACAAATTCTCCAAATCCTGCATCCATTTCTGCCGATCTAACAGGTGCTTGGGCAACAGTAGGCGTTGCTGCTGATAAACTAGAGCTTGACGGTAAGTTACTGCTGGGTGATGACGAAGCTGCTGCTGCATGCTTCGCTAGGGGATCAGCATCTACGGACACACCAGCTGAAACTAACGGTACTGGACTCAAAGGATTTCTTATTGGAGGAGCTGCAGCTTGTAATTTATGTGCGTTGTGATTTTTTAATTCATCATAATTCATTTGCGATAAAGCTCGAAGCATATTATCTTTAAATTTTTTATCTACCTTCATTTCCTTAGACATTTCTTTAGATGCAGCATCAATGGCAGCTTTAACATCTTTTTGATCCATATTAAGCAAACTTTGCGTTTTAACTTTTCCGGAATTGTTTATTTTTGCAAGTTTCTTATCTATTATTTCGATTAATTTCTTTTCAACCAATAATTCAAATTTTCTCTCTTGAAAATAACTATCTGGCGTCCCTCTTGAAGGCATTATTTTTTGGCTTCTTTGATAATATTCTTCAGAAAGTGGATTTTCACCTGCACTACGAACTCGCGCAACAATATCTGTTGATACGCCTTGGCTAGGACTGATAGGTGGATTTACATTTCTAAAGTTTGCGATAAAACGCGTGACAGTCTCAGCATCAGATCCCCCTTCTTTTGCAAAAGTAAGATCTCTCGAAAGTATATTAAACGGGAGTACCAGATTATCTCCCCTTGCTTGCCTTTTTCTTATATCAGCTCTTAAAATTCCAAAATTCTCCCTAGGGTCAAATAGCCCGGGTTTATTTTGGGAAGGGCTAATATCACTAAGTTGACCTAAGATACCAGCCTTAGCTTCTTTGAATTGAGAATTTTCAGTCAAATATTTTAACCTTGAGATCGGTACAGCATCAAATGCGCTCGCAATCGCTTGTGTAGCTATATAATTACCACTTTCAGCGCATTCATGCATCACCAAAACATAAAAGTCATGAATTGCTTGCTGTTCTTCTACTGAATTTGCTGAAAGGATATCTTCTTGTACTTTAGAACTGAGTCTATTAAATAAATCTGGAATGGCGGCTAGATTAGGATTAAGTTGGGGTCCAGAACCTCCAAATTTTGCATCTCTCAAATCCTTATCACTTATTTGGCTGTATAATCTAGAAAATTCATCTTTTAAATCTAATGTAACTGTTGCTGCTAATTGTCTTCTTCCTTCAGCAGACATACCTACCAAAGAATTTTCATTCACCGGCGATTTTGGACCTTGCATATACATCTCCAATAATACTTAGAGTTCTTAAATTTAGGACTAAGCAACAGGATTAGATGTTCCATAATTATTTATTCAAAACATTCGTGAACCAACTCATTTAAAACCCTGCTGTTCATTGTTCTAGTAACATTTACAATTTTGTACTTTTATCAGCCCTCCTATCATCTGAGTACATCATAATTGAAGAAATACTATGCTTAATAAAAAGGAGCACTATTATGGCACTTTTTCACCATACACCCCTGTTGCACTCGCACCCTTTAAGTAGCTTAACATCGCGGAAAATCTACTTAAAATGCGAATCTTTGCAGCCAAGTGGTTCATTTAAAGACCGAGGGATAGGTAACCTTTGCTTGCACTATGCAAAAGAAGGCGTTAAAGGCTTTGTCTCCTCCTCTGGTGGCAATGCAGGGTTGGCGGTGGCTTTTGCCAGTCAAGCACTCAAATTGCCAGCCAAAGTGGTTGTACCTACAGTCACCCCTGAAATGATGATAAAAAAACTTCGATCCGAAAAAGCGGAAGTGATTATTTCAGGTGAAAACTGGAATGCATCAGACGCTGTTGCACAAGAGATATCGCACACCGAAGGTTACGCGTATATTCCCCCTTTTAATAACCCCTATATATGGGAAGGTTATACTTCCATGGTGCGGGAAATGGCAGAAGACAATGTCAAACCTGAAGCCATCATTTTATCCGTCGGTGGTGGTGGTTTATTAAGCGGAATATTACAAGGCCTTTATGAAATTGGTTGGCAGGATGTCGCTATTATTACTGCAGAAACCCAAGGCGCAGCATCCTTAGCTGCATCCGTTAAAGCGAAAAAACGTGTTAAATTAGAGAGAGTTGATACAGTAGCGGTTACCTTGGCTGCTAAACAAATTTGTGAGCAAGCTTTTGAGTGGACGCAAAAGCATCCGGTGTTTCCCGAAACAGTTACAGATAGAGAAGCCGTGGATGCTTGTTTAAAGTTTGCAGATGATCATCGTTTACTCGTTGAACCCGCTTGTGGTGCCGCTTTAGCGGTGCTTTATCAAAAGCGCCCTATCATCGAGCGCTTTTCTTCTATTTTGGTTATTGTCTGTGGGGGCAGTGGTGTTTGTTTAAATCTACTTGAAAAATGGCGTCAACAATTTACTTTAGGAAAATTATCTGACTAATTATTGACTCTAAGTCAAGAAAACAGACGGTTGTTTTCGTCATGTTGTGCAGAAAACAGACGGTTGTTTTCGTTATCTACAGCAGAAAATAGACGTCTGTTTGGGGGCGTGTAGCTCCTCAACTCCCCCCTAACATCATCTCTTCAATTAAAATAGAGCCGCTTTGGGTGCTGTGCCGTATATCCACATCCTTGCCTATAGCGACAATTTGGGAAAACATGTCTTTTAAATTGCCAGCAATTGTTATTTCATGAACAGGATATTGGATTTTGCCATTTTCTACCCAAAAGCCGCTAGCGCCTCTTGAATAATTTCCGGTAACAAGGTTTATCCCTTGTCCCATCAGCTCCGTAATGACTAAGCCTTGGTGCATTTTACTGATGAGCGCAGAAAAATCGTCTTGTCCTGTTGCCACAAATAAATTGTGTGTCCCACCGGCATTGCCAGTATTGGCCATTCCTAATTTTCTCGCAGAATAAGCACTCAAGACATAACTTGCCACAACGCCATCTTTAATAATATCTTTAGGCGTGGTTTTGACACCATCACTATCAAAAGGACTACTTGCCAATCCTGCTGGTAAATGTGGTCTTTCGTCTAAATGAAAGAAAGAGGGTAAAATTTGCTTACCGAGTGAATCAAGCAAAAAAGATGATTGTCGAAATAGTTTTCCGCCGGAGAGTGCTGCGATTAAATGGTTTATCAAGCCAAAAGCGATATTGGCATGAAAAAGTACAGGTGCTTTTTGAGTCGCAATTTTTCGAGCATTGAGGCGTGCCAACGTTTTCTGGGCCGCTTTTTGCCCCACATTTTCTACAGGCTCTAGTAAATGAGGTTGACGCGAAATCGTATAATCATAATCGCGCTCCATATTTTTATTTTCTTCACCAATCACAGCGCAAGAAATATAGTGACTACTGCTGGGATACCCCCCGATAAAACCATGGGAATTACCATATACATGGTAACCTTGATTGCTATTAACCGTTGCGCCTTCACTATTGACTATTTTTTTATCAAAAGAAAGCGCACTTTCTTCACACTTTTTCGCTAATTCAATAGCCTCATACACATCAAGCTGCCAGGGATGATATAAATCACAATCCCGAAAACCAAAAGCCATTTCTTCTTTTGCTGCAAGTCCGGCAAAGGGATCACTTTGTGTGAGTTTAGCTAAATGCAAGGCGGCATCAACCGACTGCTTTAACGAGTCAGTACTAATATCCGTCGTACTGGCAGAGCCTTTTTGCTGTCCGATGTAAACCGTGACGCCGACTGATTTGTCGCGACTAAATTCTAGTGTTTCCACTTCACCCATTCTGGTGGTGACATTAAGACCCTGCGATGCAACCAGTCCGACTTCAACCGCTGTGGCTCCCGCTTGTTTGGCATAAGCTAAAATTTGCTCCACTGCTTGTGTGTAGGCTTTTTCATCAACCAGTTCTCTTAAATTGGTTGGCAGTGCCTTTTCGCTATTTTTATCCATTATTCGTACCGCCTACGGTTAATTCACTGATTAAAAGGGTGGGTTGGCCGACACCGACTGGAACACTTTGTCCTTCTTTTCCACAAGTGCCAATACCGGAATCTAACGCTAAATCATTACCGACCATAGTGATTTTAGTCATCACTTCAGGTCCGTTGCCAATTAACGTGGCGCCTTTCACCGGTCTTGTGATTTTACCGTTCTCAATGAGATAGGCTTCGCTCGCTGAAAACACAAACTTGCCAGAAGTAATATCAACTTGTCCGCCAGAAAAGTTAACGGCGTATAACCCTTTTTCTACTGAGGCAATAATTTCAGCTGGGAAATGTTTACCTGCCAACATAAAGGTATTGGTCATGCGTGGCATGGGCATATGGCTATAAGATTCTCTTCTACCATTTCCTGTAGGTGCCACACCCATCAATTTAGCGTTGAGGGTATCTTGCAAATATCCTTTTAAGATCCCATTTTCTATCAGTACAGTGCGTTGCGTTGGTGTGCCTTCATCATCCAAGGTTAAAGAACCCCGTCTATCTACTAAGGTGCCATCATCTACGACTGTGCACAAAGGAGAGGCAACTTGTTCTCCCACACGATTACTAAACGCAGACGTACCTTTACGATTAAAGTCCCCTTCTAAACCATGGCCAACCGCTTCATGTAATAATACACCCGGCCAACCTGGACCTAAAACAACCGGCATGGTACCGGCAGGTGCGGCAATCGCATCTAGGTTGAGCAAAGCTTGACGTACTGCTTCTTCAGCATAGCCGAAGGCGCGTGCTTTTTCGGTAAAGTAGTGGTAAGTGGTTCGCCCACCGCCGCCTGCACTGCCAGTTTCTCTTTTTCCATTTTCTTCTACAATCACATTTACATTGAGCCGGACCATAGGACGAATATCAGCACAAAGTTTGCCTTCACTATTTAAAATCAAAATAGTTTCATGTGATGCCGCCAGGCTCACAATCACTTGTTTTACTCTTGGATCGATTTTGCGAGCATGACTATCAATTTCTTTTAACAAGGCAACTTTTTCGGTTGTCTCAATCGATTTTAAAGGATCGGCTGTGGTATAAATCGGCTCACACAGTAGGCTTTTTTGCCCCACAGCTACCATGCCCGATTTGTGACTCTTTGCTATACAGCGCGCTGCACTTGCTGCTTTTTCAATAGCAGGGAGCAAAATATCATCAGAATAGGCAAAGCCTGTTTTTTCACCACTGATGGCCCTGACGCCAACACCTTTTTCAATGTTAAAACTGCCTTCTTTGACAATTCCTTCTTCCAAAACAAAAGATTCTTGTCGACTACTTTGGAAATATAAATCTCCCCCGTCAATCGCAGGTCCCAATAACTTATCTAATACCTGATTGAGATCGCTCGGGGTAATGCCATGTGGTCTTAAAATCTCGTTACTGACGGTTTCTAATGCTGTCATGACATTCCTTACAATCTAATATGTTTAAGTGCTGGAAATTTACTGCGCAGTTGTCGTTGGGAGTTTAAATCAATTTCTGCATAGAGTACTGTTTCTTCATCTTGCGCTTGGGCCAAGATCTCCCCCCAGGGGCTGAGTATTAATGAGTGGCCATACGTTTTTAGGCCATTGGCTCTGGTGCCTGCTTCATTTGGTGCAATCACATAGCATAAATTCTCAATCGCTCTGGCTTTTAACAGGACTTCCCAATGCACTTTGCCGGTCGGGACAGTAAAGGCTGAAGGCACCACAAAAAAATCAGCGCCCTTTTTCATTAGGGTACGATATAACTCTGGAAAGCGTACATCATAACAAATACTTAAGCCCATTTTTCCTAAGGGGGTGTCCACCACTACAATATCTTCCCCTCGCTGAATCGTGTCCGATTCCTGATAAGATTCTTGTTCCACATTGACATCAAAAAGATGAATTTTATCGTAGCGCGCAACAAAATCCCCTTTATGATTAAAAACCACACAAGCTGCTGCGATTTTATTTTGCAACGTGGTTTTAATTGGTAACGTGCCCGCAACCAGCCAAACATTATTTTGCTGGGCGGCTTTTTGTAACCGCTGCTGGATGGGTCCTTGTTGATAGGTTTCTGCTATGTCAATTCGCTTTGCTGGCGTTAAACCTAAGGTAAGAAACTCTTCGGGCAAAACGATGAGTTTTGCCCCGTTTTGCGCCGCTTTTGCAATCAAAGAACAGACCTGATTGAGATTTTCTTGAAGATTAGAGGTGGAAACCATTTGAATGGCCGCGATCATAGACATGATTACTCTCTCATTGTTACATTAAAACAACATCAAACTGCTCTTGCGTATACAGATTTTCAATTTGAAATTTGATAAATTTGCCGGTCTGCTCTTCTAATTGCGCCACAATGGCAGATTCTTCATCTTGCATTCTATCAACCACTTCTTGCGAGGCAAGCACCAAATACCCTTTGGCATCATAGGCTCTTGTTGCTCGCATCACTTCGCGGAAAATTTCATGACAGACAGTTTCCGTGGTTTTAATACTGCCTCTACCTGCACAGACGGTACAAGGTTCACATAATACATGCTCTAAACTTTCCCGTGTTCTCTTGCGCGTCATCTCCACCAAACCCAATGCAGAAACTTCACTGATGCTATATTTTGCATGATCGCGACTTAGTGCTTTTTCTAAAGCACGCAGGACCTGTGATTTATGATCGTCACTTTGCATATCAATAAAATCAATGATGATAATGCCACCCAAATTTCGCACGCGTAATTGTCTGGCAATGGTGCCTGCGGCTTCAAGATTAGTCTTAAAAATAGTTTCTTCAAGATTACGATGACCAACAAATGCGCCTGTGTTGACATCTATCGTTGTCATCGCCTCTGTTTGATCAAACACCAAATGACCACCAGATTTTAGCTGCACTTTGCGTTGCAGTGACTTCTGAATTTCTTCCTCTATTCCATATAAATCAAATAAAGGACGCTCCCCTGTGTAATATTCTAATTTGCCGGTCATGGTTGGAACAAAATCTGCAATAAATTCCATAGCACGATTGTAGGCTTCGGTATCATCAATACGCACTCTTTCTGTTTGCGTAGTGATGTAATCTCTTAATGAACGTAAAAAAAGCGGTAAATCTTCGTGAATGATATCGCCTTCTTTTGCTTGCGACATTCTTTTTTGAATACTTTGCCAGAGTTTACTCAAATAAACTTGATTGGAGAGGATCTCTTCTTTACTCGCGCCATCGGCTGCAGTTCTAACGATATAACCGCCTTTATTCTCAAGTAATAATTCTTCAACAATGGATTTAAGTCTGTCTTTTTCTTCAGACTCTTCTATCTTTTGCGAGATCCCGACATGATTCATATCTGGAATAAACACTAAAAAACGCGAAGGTAAAGAAATTCTGGTGGTCAACCTTGCCCCTTTAGAGCCAAGCGGATCTTTAATTACCTGAACGGCAATGGTTTGACCTTCTCTGAGTAAATTAGTTATTTCTTGTTCAGGGGCTGCTACATCAACAGGCTGGGTATATTCTTCGTTATAAGAAAGCATATCTGAAACGTGTAAGAAGGCCGCGCGCTCTAAGCCCATCTCGATAAAAGCCGCTTGCATACCAGGCAATACGCGCACCACTTTGCCCATATAAATATTGCCCACTAAGCCGCGTTTACTACTACGCTCCACTAAGATTTCTTGCAAAACCCCGTTTTCAACGATAGCAACCCGTGTTTCTCTGGGACTCACGTTAATAAGAATTTCTTCGGACACATTGCTCTCCCAAGAAGTTTTACACTACCAAATTCCCTTCCCAGATGAATTTTCGGCGCTCGTCTACGCATTGCTCAAAGAGCGTGACAACATTAGCCTGGCGTAGCGTTAGCGAAGACTGGTTGCCTGCGCTCTTTCACCCCAGTCACGTGCCACAGTACACTCCTGGGGCTTCATTCCGAAAAATCATCTGCTGTGGGTATAGGACTAAATGCTGCGCGTTGAAAATAAGACAATTTTAAAAGTGCGAGAAAGCATTTGTAAAAAGAATACCATTAAAGGCCAAATCAATGCACTGGTTAAAGCAGTTGACCAATAAAGCCAAGAGAACGGCTTTTGTCCAACCATCGCATGAAACCACAGAGACAGCCCTTGTGCTAAGCAGAGTAGCATTGTAATTTTAATCAACTGTAAGGCTAAAGGCTTTTGTAGCAGATTATTTCTATAGAAAGAAGTCAAATAGCAAATGAGAGCAAAGATAAAAGCGTTTTGACCTAATGGCGTCCCAAAAAGTGTATCTAGCAAAAGTCCGATTAACCATGCGGTCCACACATTAAAATATTTAGGCTGATTTAATTGGCAAAAAATAACAAACAGCAATAACCATTGCGGACGCAGCCATTGCCACTCCATAGGAAGAGGTAAAATGGTTAGAATACCAAAAAGGTAAAAACCAAAAATAACAAATAACCACCATTTTAAAACACGTGTCAACATAAACTAATCTGGTTGTCCTTCTTTTTTCGCTTTTTCGGTTTTATCTGCTTTATCCTCTTTCTCTTCAACGGGAGGAGGAAGTGAAGGCGCGGCAACTTCGGGCGCTCTGGGCTGCTTAATGATTAGCACATAACGCATTTGCCCTAACTTCGCACTAGGTCGTGCACTGATTAGCGAAAAGCGCGTGCTGGCATCACGTACAATCCCTGTAACAACACCCACCGGATACCCCACGGGATAACGCCCGCCCAGACCTGAGGTCACCAGTTGATCCCCTTCTTTGAAATCAGCTGTGACGGGTACGTAATTTAAGCTTAGCTCACCGCCTCTGCCACCGGTACAAATTCCTCTATCACCACTGCGTACGGATTGCACAGGCACAGATAATCCCGTATCAGTGATTAATAATACTCTAGAAGCAAATGGTGTAACTTGTTGCACCATGCCGACTAAGCCATGTGCATCAACAACGGGTTGACCAATTTCGACACCCTGTTGTGTGCCTTTATTTAAAACAAATTGTTGATTGAAGGGATCGCCATCTACATTAATGACTCTGGCTTCAAAGAAAGCCTCTTTGTCAGGTCCGACAAATTGGCGGAGTTCTCGCAGCTCTTGGTTTTCTGCTTCAAGTGCACGCAACTTTTGGTTTTGCGCCTGCAAATAGATTTGACGTTGTTTTAATTTGGTGTTTTCAGCTAAAAGTTCGAGACGATCTTTTAAAAGAAATTGCGATTCTTCTATCAACTGGGTGGGTAAATGGGCGGTTTGTTGTATAGGCCATACTGCGCTAGCAAGAAACTGCTGCATATAGGCCATTCCTTGCCATGTGCTGCCAAAAAATATCAGCAGCAATGACAACAGGGAAGTAGCCAATAAATACCATGCTTTAGGTTTGGATGGTCTGAATGTGAGCTGAATTTTCTCTCTCCTTGCTCTACTCTGTCATCAACAAACCTACGCGTTTTTGGGCTTGCATCTCCAATGCTCTGCCACCACCGATGACCACACAGGTTAAAGGATCTTCTGCGACTCGCACTGGCAAGCCAATTTCTTCCATCAATAAGCGATCAAGATGTTTTAACAAGGCGCCACCACCGGTCAGCACTAAACCACGCTCTGCAATATCACCCGACAATTCAGGTGGCGCTTGTTCTAAGGCTGCGCGCACAGCGCCCACCACTGCAGAAAGCGGCTCTTGCAGCGCTTCTAAAATTTCATTGCTGTTTAAGGTAAAGCCTCTTGGCACCCCTTCTGCAACGTTACGACCACGTACTTCAATTTCTAAAACTTCATTCGCTGGATAAGCTGTTCCAATTTCTTGTTTAATGCGTTCAGCCGTTGCTTCACCGATAAGACAACCATAGTTACGACGTACATAATTGATGATAGCCTCATCAAATTTATCGCCTCCAACCCGTACTGAAGCAGAATAGACAATGCCATTTAAGGAAATAATGGCCACTTCTGTTGTGCCACCACCAATATCCACCACCATCGAGCCACTGGCTTCATGCACAGGCAGCCCTGCTCCAATCGCAGCTGCCATTGGTTCTTCGATAAGAAAGACTTCTCTGGCACCTGCTCCCAAAGCTGACTCACGAATCGCCCGTCTTTCCACTTGAGTGGATCCACAAGGCACACAGATTAAAACTTTCGGGCTTGGTCTTAACAAACGAGAAGGAAGCACTTTATGAATAAAATGCTGCAACATCACTTCTGTCATATGAAAATCGGCAATAACGCCTTCTTTCATGGGTCGCACAGCTTCCATGTTTTCTGGGGTGCGCCCTAACATTCTTTTAGCTTCTATCCCAACAGCGGCAATATGTTTTTGGCCGCCTGGACCGCGTTCTTGCCTTAAGGCAACAACCGACGGTTCATTAAGTACAATACCTTGCCCTCTTATATAAATAAGGGTATTGGCTGTTCCTAAGTCGATAGAGAGTTCGTTAGCAAAAATTCCACGTAGTGACTTGAGCATGCTTATTTTTCCCACCTTGTACCTATATTAGTACTTTATAACAACGTCTAGTATTTTGGGCAAGGCAATTGCTATGGTACATTAGCAATCCTTCCTATTTTTTATTTTATTAGAAAATTGACTAAATATTCTAATATGACTACGAGGGTGCCATTATGCCTTTGCAACGCGATGAAGTCGAAAAAATTGCTCATCTTGCCAGATTAACGCTTGAAGAAGCAAAAATTGATCTTTTTTCTCGAGATCTGTCTAAAATACTGGATTTAGTTAATCAAATTAATAAAGCAGAAACGCACAACATTGTGCCTATGGCTCACCCGATGGAAGATTTAACGCAGCGTTTACGAGAAGATATCGTAACCGAAGAAAACCAGCGAGAACTCTTTCAATCGATTGCGCCAGCAACGGATGCGGGTTTATACCTCGTTCCCAAAATTATTGAAGCTGAATAACCCCTGAATTTATTAATATTAATGTAATGTAAGAGTTTAGCCAATTATGATCCATACCTTAACCTTAGCAGAACTTGCCAAAAAGCTCGCCAATAAAAGCGTCTCTAGTGTGGAGTTAACCGATCATTATCTACAACGAATCAAAAAGTATGATAAGGAACTCAATTCTTTTATTACTCTTTGCCCAGAGCTTGCACTCGCCGCAGCAAAACAAGCAGATAACCAACGGGCATTAGGTCTAGGGGGTCCTTTAACCGGCCTACCTCTTGCTCACAAAGATATTTTTTGTACTAAGGGTGTGAAAACCAGTTGCGGTTCAAAAATGCTAGATAACTATATCGCTCCCTACAATGCTACTGTTGTGAGCAATTTAAGTGATTCAGGCATGGTCATGCTCGGCAAAACCAATATGGATGAGTTTGCCATGGGCTCTTCTAATGAAAATAGCTTTTATGGTCCTGCTCGAAACCCTTGGGATGTAGAACGCGTGCCAGGTGGCTCTTCTGGTGGCTCAGCGAGTGCGGTTGCAGCAAGATTAACCCCTGCAGCAACGGGTACAGATACTGGTGGCTCGATTCGCCAACCGGCAGCACTTTGTGGCATTACAGGACTCAAACCAACCTATGGCCGAGTCTCACGTTATGGCATGATTGCCTTTGCCTCTAGTCTTGATCAAGGTGGGCTCTTTGCTCAAACCGCAGAAGATATCGCCTTAATACTCAATGCTATGGCAGGCTTTGATGAAAAAGACTCTACCAGTGTTAATCACGCCGTGCCTGATTACAGCGCATCTTTAAATCAACCCCTTAAAGGTCGCAAAATTGGTTTACCCAAAGAATATTTTAGCCAAGGCTTAGATAAATCGATTGAAAGCAAAATTCAAGAGGCACTCAAAGTATATGAACAACTGGGCGCAACATTAGTCGAAATTTCGTTACCCAATAGCCCGCTGTCAGTCTCTGTTTACTATGTCGTCGCTTCCGCTGAATGTTCATCTAACCTTTCCCGTTATGATGGCGTACGTTTTGGCCATCGCTGTGACAATCCTAAAAATATCGAAGACCTATATAAACGCAGCCGTGCAGAAGGCTTTGGCGATGAAGTCAAAAGACGCATTATGACTGGCACCTATGTGCTCTCAACCGGTTACTATGATGCCTATTACTTACAAGCGCAAAAGGTAAGAAAACTTATCAGTGAAGACTATAAACGCGCGTTTGCCGATGTAGACTTAGTACTTGGGCCAACCGCGCCCACCACTGCCTTTAAAATTGGCGAGAAAGTAGACGATCCCGTTAGCATGTATCTCTCTGATATTTACACCATTGCCACCAATTTAGCAGGATTGCCCGGCATGAGTATTCCAGCAGGCTTTGTTAACGATTTGCCTGTGGGGCTACAGTTAACCGGTCAGCATTTTGATGAAGCATTGTTGCTGAACGCTGCGCATTTATTTCAGCAACAAACAGATTGGCATAAACAAATGCCGAAAGAGTTTGTTTGAGAATTTTATAAAATTTTGAGGAGACTCTACCATGCAATGGGAAGTCGTCATTGGCCTAGAAGTCCATGCACAATTAAAAACGAAATCAAAAATTTTCTCCGGAGCCTCTACCGCCTTTGGCGCGCCGCCTAATACGCAAGCGTGTGCGGTCGATCTTGGTTTACCGGGGATTCTTCCCGTTTTAAACAAGGACGTTGTGAGGATGGCAGTGTGTCTTGGCTTAGCCACCAATAGCCAAATCGCAAAGCGATCCATTTTTGCCAGAAAAAATTATTTTTATCCTGATCTGCCTAAAGGCTATCAAATCAGCCAATATGAGCTACCCATCGTCCACAATGGTCACCTGGATATTGAATGGGACAACCAGCATAAACGTATTGGGATCACCCGCGCGCACTTAGAAGAAGATGCGGGAAAATCTTTACATGAAGAATTTCATGGACAATCTGGTATCGATTTAAACCGCGCCGGCACACCACTTTTAGAAATTGTCTCCGAGCCTGATATGCGCTCAGCACAAGAAGCGGTTGCTTACTTAAAAACGCTACATGCGCTGGTGTGTTATTTAGATATTTGCGATGGCAACATGCAAGAAGGCTCTTTTCGCTGTGATGCCAACGTCTCCATTCGCCCCATCGGTGAAACCAAATTTGGTACGCGCACCGAAACCAAAAATATCAATTCATTTCGTTATGTAGAGCAAGCGATTGAACATGAAGTGCAGCGACAAATTAAAGTGCTAGAGAGCGGCGGGAAAATTATTCAGCAAACCCTTTTGTTTGATCCCGTGAAACAAATCAATCGCCCGATGCGAGATAAAGAAGAAGCGAATGATTATCGCTACTTCCCCGATCCTGATTTACTTCCCTTAGTGATAGACGATAACTTTATTGCGGATGTTAAAAAACATCTTCCTGAATTGCCCACGCAAAAAAGAGAACGTTTTGTCAAAGAATATGGCTTGAAAGAATATGATGCCAGTGTCTTAACCAGTCAGCGCGAGCTCGCTGATTTTTATGAAAACGTGGTCAATGCCTCTGACAAAAAAGATCCAAAATTGGCTGCCAATTGGGTCATGGGAGAACTTTCTGCTGCCCTCAATAAAGCGAACAAGGATATTACTCAAAGTCCTGTCAGCCCCAAACAACTGGGACAGCTTTTATTACGGATTTTAGACAATACCATTTCTGGCAAAATTGCCAAAACCGTGTTTGAAGCAATGTGGGAAACCCAACAGGATGCGGATAGCATTATTGAAAGCCAAGGCCTCAAACAAGTCACGGATGTCGGCGCGATTGAAAAAGTAATTGATGAGGTTATTGCGGCTCACCCTGAACAAGTGGAGCAATACCGCGCGGGGAAAGACAAAGTCTTTGGCTTTTTTGTCGGTCAAGTGATGAAAATGAGTAAAGGAAAAGCGAATCCTGATCAAGTAAATGAGCTTCTAAAGAAAAAACTCTGATTGTTCCATCTATATTATGACCTCTCCTGTCAGCCCGTGCTGGCATGAGAGGGGCACATGCTATTGACACCCAGCAAAATATCTATTAAATTAATTTTGACTTTGTTAACTAAAATCTTAGGAGAACGCTATGTCTTATTATGCCTATTGTTATCACCACTCAAAGGTAAGTAAATCGTGTAAGACAACCAAAATGAATAGGTTAGAAAAATGTTTAAACAAATTAGTAAAACTACCAATCCTCTAAATCCTTGCTTACTTTCTGGCTCTGCGCCCGCACACTCTTTTAACACCTCTTATTACTACTACTCTCCTATTTCTTATCGCTATCGATATTAACCACTGATCGGCGACTTTCATTTTTTTTAAGAAATATGACTTGGAGAGAATATCATGCCATTATTTAATCACCCTATGGTGACTCATGAGCAATGGGAAAATTTTACGCCTACTGAACATGAAACCTGGAAATTATTGTTTGAAAGACAAGCTACCTTGTTACCCAACCGCGCTCAAAATAAGATAATACAAGGAATGGAGAAGCTGTCTATCAGCCACCACCATATTCCTAAATTTACTGATCTGAATGCAATTTTAGAAAAAGAAACCGGCTTTTCTGTCGTCCCTGTCACAGGACTCATCCCAGAAGATCTCTTCTTTCGGTTTTTAGCAGAGCGCAAATTCCCATCCACTTCCTTTATTCGTAGGCGAGATCAACTGGATTACATAGAAGAACCCGATATTTTTCATGACATTTTTGGCCATGCGCCATTATTAGTCGATCCGGTGTTTGCTGATTTCATGCAGGAGTTTGGCAAAAAAGGGTTAGAAGCCATTGAGCTCGGCATGCTAAGCTTTGCAGCCACTTTATACTGGTTTACCGTTGAATTTGGATTAATATCAACAAATGAAGGTTTACGCATTTATGGCGCGGGTATCACTTCTTCTCCAGCTGAATCCCTTTACGCATTGGAGTCTGCAGCCCCCGTCCGGGTAAAATTTAATATGCAAAGATTGATGAGAACCAAATACCATGTGGATTCTTTTCAAAAAACCTACTTTGTCGTAAAAAGTTATGAGGAATTATTTCATGCTGTGCGCAATCTAGATTGGCATAAACTCAGTGAGACTTATCATTTTTTCACAGAAATTGATCAAGGTGTTGTTATCGAAAGCGAAGAAATATTTCAAATTTAAAGGAGAAAATATCATGAGCGATGTATGTTTAGTAGATAAAACTTGTGTGCCCTGCCAAGGAGGGGTTCCGCCTTTGGAAAACGACACAGCCAATAATTTATTGGCACAGCTCCAGGGAAATTGGAAAATAAATAAAGCGGGACATTTAATCAAGCAGTATGTATTTAATGATTTTATGGGAGCCATGGATTTTGCAAATAAAATAGCCATGGTAGCAGAGAAGGAGGCGCATCATCCAGATTTAACCATTGCTTGGGGAATGTGTCAGGTTGAAATTTGGACACATAAAATTAATGGTCTCACAGAAAGTGATTTTATATTAGCAGCCAAAATTGAGTCTATACCAATTTATTAGGTATTCGAACTGGCGGTCTCCAATTCAGATTGGGGCCGCACTTTTTTATACGAGTCCTAAGTTTGAATTAATTTTGTATTTTCTTGAATAAGAAATTTAAACCGATTTTTAAAATCATCATTTAGAAAGCTGTTTTCTATCATCTTTTCCCACATAGGTAATGCACTTGTCATATTCTCCAAAAGATACAATATCGTATTAGAAGGGATCCCTATATTTTCCCCAAAAGCAATAAAATCTTTTCTCCTTAGATTAGATTTTTTACCATTAACAGGCAACGCTAGCTGTTCTGGATCAATATGGTTAGGAACAAGAAGCTTAGTTGATAACAGATCATAACAAGGCGATAAGTGAATATTATTAAGATCATTCGTTATGAGAGAAAAATTTTTAAGGTGCATATCCGCATTGCCAACAAGAAAGCTAAACAATATTAATTTAAAAAACTCTATCACATCATTTCCAGGGTTAGAAGAATAATATTTTATTAATTTTCCTAATTGCTCAGATGAGCTTCTATATTTATTCTCTGTTGCCTTATTCGATAACTGACAGAAATCTTCTACAGCAACTTTCTGCTTTCTCTTTCTATCAAAACGTTTAGTAATATACGCACATTGATTATTTGGCATTGGAATCAAACCATGCGGTGCAACCTGTATGTTTGACAGGTTTGCTAAATGCATAGTCAAATCTTCTATTTCTGGCATATAAGGATATGAAATTGTTGGCGGTTTTAAAATATATTCACCGCCTAAATATCCTACAATCGTTAGACGAATAGGAGCATTGGAATGCTTAGGCGGTTTTTGAAGGTCTAGTGATAACTTACGTTGTACTCCTGGGATCCCCATTTTTTGCTTCACGTATTGCTCGGCTAATTTCTCAATATCACTCTGATTGAAGCCTATAACCGGAGCAGAACTTGTGTTAAACAAGCTTTTCAAACAATGTTGATGATAATAATTTAAATTATCATCAATTTCATAACAAATATGACACCGAGACTTACTCATTGACTTCCTCTGCTTTGACGCTAATACTCCCTATGCAATCCTCGCATAAATGTAAGAGCATACCCATTCGATCAAACTGGTTTAGTTTCCAATTTTTCAAGCCAATATCTAACAGCCATCCTTCGGGAATTAAGCCATCAAAAAAAGAAAATAAGGTTTTTGATTTATAAGGTTCTTCTCGCTTAGGTAAGGTTAAGCTAATAGGCAAAGAAGTGGGATCGTTTAAATATAACAAGTCATATTGAAAATGATATTCGCCCTCTACCGTTTCAATTAACGTTCCAGCAACCTGATTTTTAGAAAATATTTTAGCTTTTCGCATCACTGTCTATTCTCAATAAAAGGAAGAGGCTCTTTAGGTAGCGAAACAATTTCATAAGTGGACCCAAAAAAATTCAGCACTTGCTCAATTTTATCTAACCTTAAAGTTTTTTTCCCTAACTCAAGCTCTTTAAAAAACCTAAGACCGACGCCTATCCTTTTGGCACATTCGATTTGAGTGAGACCAAGCTGCTTTCTTCTCGCGCGCACAAAATTAGCGAGCTTACCCGTCTCTTGTGACAATTTGTTTAAATTACGCTTATTCATGCCCTTAATATAGCACCCGATAAGGTATTATAAAAGCAATTTATTTAATATTATACCCCGAAAGGGTATTATATTTTAAAAAAACTCATTTAATTACCCGATCGGGACTATAAAATAAGGCTTGAATGAGCGAGTTGTTGACGGCAATTGCGTGTTAATACTTGAAAAATACTGAATATAAGATAAAGATTTTACAGTGGCTTTACTTAACGTCTCCAGCCACCACTATTTACTGCGCCGCCACCAGAAAAACCGCCTCGGTTTACTGCCGCTGCGCGACTTGATGCAAGGCTGGCCGCGCCTCGATTACTGAAGTTTCTCACTTGTGCCCCATGATTAATGCCTTCAAAAGCAGCGGCGCCTTGACCCCCAGCATTAAAATTGGCTGCGGCACGCTGAAGCTGTTGCGGGTTAACTCTGGGCTGTGCAGCATGATTTTGCAGTGTCTGTACGTTAATCCTATGTGGTTGCTGTGCAACGTGATTTTGCAATGTCTGAGGCGTAACTCTGCGCGGCTGAATAGAAGGATTGTGTAATGTTTGTGCATTAACACGGTGCGACTGAGCAGATAAATTTTGTGCAGTCTGTGCGCTCACCCTCTGTTGCTGAGCGGATATACTTTGCCAAACTTGCGCGCTAGCGCGCTGCTCTTGGGTGGATGGTTTTATCGCTTCTCGTCTAGCCGCACCTTGATTAGTGTGCGGAGTCTGATTTATCCGCGGCGTTGTTTGATCTATCCGTTGCGTCCAGTTAGTGTTCGCCATACTAGCTGGCGCGGGCGCAGCCGCCTGACGACTTTGCTCCGCTCGACCTCGAAAAACTTCTCGCGATTGATAACCTGGGAGCTCCCCTTTACCAAATTTTTGTTGAGAAGCAACATCACGATAAGGCACACCTGCGCGATGCCCTACATTGTGCGTCCAATTAGTATTATTAATTGTCGTGCGGTTAAAGCTGTTATATCGGTTGACATTAATGTTCAAGTTACCATTACGCCAATTAGGATAGCCCCACAATGCATTGCCTACAGCTACTCCTGCTGCAAAAGAAAGGAACGCTGTGCCTGGGGCGTACCCATAAGGATAATAATAATAGGGCGGATAAGAGGGGTACGGCCAGGTACCATACACGTAGTTCGGATCATAAGTAGGCACATAGAGGACATCTGGATCGGTGGATTCAATAGTAATAGTGCTCGTAACTATCCCTTCTGCCGTGTCAGCTGGCGTCATGCTCACCACTTGCTGACTGCTTGAATTGAGCGTCCCTGCTGCCATTGCCTTCGCACGTAAATCCTGTATCGCGTTCATCACATCGTTTGGTTGAGCGAGAAAAGCATCTCCTAGCCTTTGGGTCATATCAAGTTTATCATTCATCATGCTCAGCACGTCTGGCACAGTTGTCAGTGACTTCACGCTCGGATCCCAAGTCTGCTGCTGTAATGCATCTTGCAGCGCTTGGCCGCTTAAGTTGAGGTTCTCCTGCATCCAACGGGCTTCGGACACAATTTCAATAGGATATGTAGAGGCCATCAAGACTTGCGCTACCAACGGATCGGGGTAAAGTGCAATCGGCGCCACTATCTGTTCAATTTCCTCTTGAGAAAATAATGGCTGTGCAGTTTCCTGTCCATAACTCGACCAAGGCAATATTGCCAGTGCAACGATAATCCACGCTGCTACGGTTTTAAACGCATAATTCATACAGTCTCCCAAACAATTCTACCCCTCATCGTGAGAATATTGTATCGACAGATAAATAGATTCATTTATTATTTTTGCATTCCAATTCAAATCTTAATATTTGGCTAATATACACCTGTTTGGCTGACAATAAATAATGAACTACGTCCTATCCAAGTGGTCATATTCATAAATAGCATCTATTTAACGCTAAGAAGTGAGGGAAGGTGATGGCAAATCCACAACTTATTCAAGAAATAGCAGAAATCATAGGCCTACATGAAGAACTGATGGGACAAGAAAAACTTGCTGATGTTTATCAGCATTTAGAACGACAAGACACGGGGATGGCGAGAGAGTTTTACAAAATAGTTAAGGCCAACAAAGATTCAAAGAATGAAAATGAAAAATTATACTATGCAGCAAACCAGGAAATAAGACTGGGCAAAAACAAACTTGAGAAAGAAAATAAAAAATTAAATGAAGCAAACGAGGTTATAAAAAATAAAAAAGCAACAAAGGAAGAGAAAAATGCAGCATTACAAAAGAAAAGTGAGGCTGAAGGTTCAATAAAAGAAATACAAACTAAATTGGCCAAGCAACAGGAAATATATGACAGAGCCAGAGGTAAATTAGAAAGCAATACTGAAAATATAAAAACAAAACTCAGTGCGTTTTTTAAACAACATGGTATTGACATGCAACGTTTTGAAGAAAACCCAATTGAATTTATTGAAAATGTTAGAGAAGACCCCGGTCTTAAATATAACGTTGAAAAACAAATGGCTTTATACTTTTTAGTTTATTCTCATAAAGAAGGATTGCTCAAGGGATTACTTGAAAATCAAAATGAGACTCAATTTAATAATATCATTGCTGATATGCTAAATGTCCTGATGGAAGTTAAATTTACACCCGCTTACGCCATGCAGATGACCATGCCCAATTTTGATCCCTCTAATGCTCCTCGCGTTAGTTTAGATGGCGCCAGATTAGGCGATATACGATGTCAATATAGACTTGCTCAGGACTATCTGAGTCATCTTGCCTCAACAGCTGGAGAGCATGAACCTCCTCCCTATCCTTTTCCTGCGGGTACAAATAAAGAAGAGGTTATAGGATGGATTAAAAATGCAAGAGACAAAGGATACGACCCTGGACTTGCCAATATGAGCAACTTTATTAGCAATTTTTTTGGGGCAGCGGGTGCTTATTATCAAGATGGTGTTGAAGGGCCACAAAAAAGAAGAATAGAAGAAATGAGAGATTTAGTCAAAGCTATCTCTGGAGATGAGAAAATAAATGCTTATGCTGATGAAGCATTACATCTGCAAGGTACCCCAGAACAGATTAAAAGTAAATATAAAGAAATACGACAAGCAGCGGACGATCACCTTGTTAGAGCATATCAAGAACCGTTTAAAAAAACACCCAGCAAGGTTGACAAAGTATTAAATGGCGCCATTTTATTTTGGGAACTCACGCTTGCGCAAGGCATAAAACAAAACATACAAGAAGAGAAAACGAAAAGTAAAAGCCCTGAAGCGAAATCATTTCTTACAAGTGCAAATAATAAAATAACTACTTTAATAAATACCATTTCAACTTCTGTTAGCTTTCTTCGAGCAAGTGAGACTGCAAAAGTAGTTTCTGAGATCCAAGCTGATGCTGAAAGAAGCTCGGTATCTGATAGTTTTAAGAGTACCTTGCGTGGTTTTGGAAGCAAAGTAAAAAAGCTCCAACAGTCTGTCTTAGTTAGTTCTTCAGAAGCAACGCCTAGCCTTACGAATTTTTTTACGCTTCGGCAAAAAACCATATCAAAGACAAAGACAGACACAAAATCTGAAAACATATTTGCAGACAACCCCATCTACTCCTCAACAAGCTCTTTTGAGTCACCCCTCTATGAAACATATAAACATTCTAAAGATTCCAAAAAAGAACCTGATGCTAAAGAGCCCTCATCAACACCTGTTCGATATCCTAGCAAGAATAGCCCATCTAGTCGTGGGTAACCATAGCTCTCCGGAAATGATTTAAAATGTACAATCGGTTGCGTAGCAACCATTAATCTCTCCTTGCAAAGGAGAGAGGCGCGAAGCGCACAGAGAGATTTTTTCTTGATAAAATCCATCTCTGCCCTACGGGCCTCTTCCCTTTACAAGGGAAGATCTCTTGTCGCTTCGCGACGCGGAAGCAGATAGACCTTTTTGAATTTGATTTAGGTAAAGACGCACAAATACACGTTTTTTTGATAGTTAAACTATTTAACTTTTCAGCCGACACTCTATCAAAATAGGGTACCCTTAATCTATTAAGAGGCTGAATTTCTATGCAGGAAAATATCCCAACCCCCGTCGCTTCCCCTCTCATTTATCGTGGTAAGACAGGAGAGCTCTTTAAGATCTTTTTTCTCAACCTATTTTTAGGCATCATCACTTTAGGGATCTATCACTTCTGGGGTAAAACCAGAGTACGCCGTTACTTGGCAAACCATTTTATTTTAGACGGCGATCCACTTGAATATACAGGAACCGGGAGCGATCTCTTTTTTGGATTAATAAAAGCTTTTATGCTTATTGGGATCTTATCTATCCCTTTCTTTTGGGCAGTCTATAAATTAGACACTTTTGACAAAAATGTACCTAGTGAACAAGCGACCCAAGTACAACAAGCGCAAGCCGCACCAAACAAAATACCCAGCACAGCCAAAACTGAAGAAAAAATGGTGAAACTAGAGGACATCAACCTATCAAGTGAATCGCTTCTTAACATGGTGGAAGAAAATCAAACTTTTTTCTTCGCTGTATTCATTGTTATCATTTATATTATCTTTTACAATTTGTTTTTACCCTTTTTAGCCATCTTTAGTTCATTAAAATATCGAGCTAGCCGTATCCAATGGCGGGGCATCAACGGCTATCTTGCAGGTTCAAGCATCCCCTACTCTTTTTATGGTTTTTTTCACACTATTCTCAAGCTTATCACCTTTGGATTGTGGATCCCTTTTGCGGACTTGATGGTCTATCGCTATAAAATGCGACGGCTGCATTTTGGCTCTCAAATCGCGAGCTTTCAAGCAAAATATGCTAATCTTTTTCTGACTCATCTTGCGACAATTTTCATTTCACTTATTCTGATCATTCCCTTTATGACAGCTTTTTCCGTTACATATTATCAAGATTTCTTAGATCTGGCACGACACCCAGAAAAGCTTGAAGCAAATGTTGAGCTGGTCATTTATCTTTACAGCGTTTTATTGCTAAGTTTAGGCATAATCATCTGCATGATAATTCTGCCTCGCTTTTGGTACAAAGCAGCTTTAATGCGAGCAAAATACAACGGATTGTCCTTTGGCAATTTAACTTTTAGCGCAGATACAACTGGATGGCAATATGCCAGATTAAAACTGGGTAATTTTTTCATCTACCTTTTCACCTTAGGACTAGCCTCCCCATGGGCTAGGCAAAGAAGAATGCGCTTTTTTAGCAAGCATGTACAAGTGAAAGGCCTATTGAGTGAATTTATGACCAATCAAAGCACCATGAAAAAAACAACTGGAGGAGAAGGCTTGAGCTCTCTCTTTGATATTGAAATTGGGTTGTTTTAATCATGACTATTGAATATTCGGCAAAGTACTTTGATGGCAAAAAAAGTCTACCCTTTAAAGCAAAAGTACATCTTGAGAATAAAGGTCTTTCCTTTAACATATTAAACGAAGGAAAAACCGATGAACACTTATGGCTGTTTTCAGATCTACAATTATTAGCAGAATTAAAGTTTGATGTTCCTGCTATTTTCAGCAGTAAAACGGAACCTCATGCTCGTCTTATTATTCACGACGAAACGGTTTATCAAGAAATAGT
Organism: uncultured Gammaproteobacteria bacterium; assembly: GCA_963803015.1. GTDB lineage: Bacteria > Pseudomonadota > Gammaproteobacteria > Berkiellales > Berkiellaceae > Berkiella. The sequence goes on from CAWDKV010000004.1 coordinate 251,891, forward strand.
GAAACACATTTCGAAAAAAAACATTATCTCAGGGAATGTTTCCTATTCGTGGGGAATGCTTATCCTGATTGGACTCGGTTGTCTCGTGCTTTTTTTTGCTGCACTTTTTGTCATCCCTGTTGGCGCTCCCCTTGCTGCCAAGCTTATTCCACAGAGTTGGGATAACAGACTGGGGCAATGGGTCATTCATGACGTTGTCGAAGAACAGCATCAATGCATTGCTCCAGAGGGTGTAGCGGCATTAAATAAATTGGTGACCAAGCTCGTTCCTGACAGCAATTTACCGTTTGATGTACGCGTTATTCAAATCAAAGCAAGTACGCCCAATGCTTTTGCAGTTCCCGGTTATCATTTAATTATATTTAACAGTTTGCTCAATTTTGCAGATAATCCTGATGAAGTCGCCGGCGTGCTTGCTCACGAAATGGGACATGCCATTTCGCATCATCCCACAGCGGGCCTTATCCGACAAATTGGTTTTAAAGCTGTCATGATAGGGGCATTTGGCTCGACCGTTGATATTGCAAGCGGTTTGTTAGATGTACAATATACGAGAAAAAATGAACAGCAAGCAGATGAAATTGCTACACAATTATTGCACCAGGCAAAAATAAGTAATAAAGGCTTAGCGCAATTTTTTGAAAAATTGAAAAAAGAATTTGGCTCTCATGATCATGGCATGACAAAATATTTAGCCAGTCATCCCGGGTTAGAAGAGCGTGTTGAATTTGTTTCAAAACAACCCAATCCTGAGCAAACACAGCCCAGTTTAACGCCTGAAGAATGGCGCGCTTTAAAAAATATCTGCAAAGAGACGATCCCCTTAAAATTTGAAAAGATTAAGGCAGGATCCCCACTGTAACCCGTGTGTGTCCAGATAGATCTAAAAAAGTTTGGATTTGAACAAACCCTTTTTCTTCTAATAATCTTTGTACACCCTTCGCTTGTTCAAAACCATGCTCGAAAGCTAATAATCCATTAGCTTGCAAATAAAAATGGGCTTCTTCTAATATGGCGATAAAGGATTCATAGCCTGTTCTCCCTGCAACCAGCGCTACAGCAGGCTCAAAAGGTAAGGATTCTTCTTCTAAGTGTGGGTCATCTTGTTGGATATAGGGGGGATTACTGACAATCGCCGCAAATTGCTTTAATTTGGGCAATCCGGAAAACCAGCTGCCACAAGAAAATTGAATATTGTGCAGTCCTAAATTGGTGGCATTATGCTGTGCAATTTGCAAAGCTGCTGCAGAAATATCTGTGGCGATAATTTCCCAAGTAGGCCTCTCATGTGCCAGAACACACCCCACTACCCCGCAGCCTGTCCCTAATTCTAAAACCAACTGCTTGGTTGATGGTAAATGTGCCAGTACTTGTTGTACTAATATTTCGGTATCATAACGGGGAATTAAAGTATTGACACTGACTTTAAAAGGCAGTGACCAAAACTCGCGCTCACCCAGCAAATAGGCAAACGGCTCTCCCTGCAAGCGCTTTGTAATTAACGCTTTAAAGACAGCCTCTTTTTGTTCTTCTACTTCTTGCTCTGGCCAAGTATAAAGGGTTGCGCGCGGACATTCTAAAACGTAAGCCAACAATAGCTGTGATTCCATTTTAGCTTCTGCTTTGGATAAGGTCTCCTGGCCCCAGCTTAGTAATTCTGCAATCGTTGTCATGCTTCACTCAATTGCGCTAATTGATCAGCCTGATCTTCTTGACGAAGAACCTCTATAATCGGAGCCAAATTTCCTTGCATGATTTCATCAAGTTTATAAAGTGTTAAATTAACGCGATGATCCGTCACGCGACCTTGCGGGTAATTATAGGTACGGATCCGCTCTGATCTGTCCCCTGTTCCGACCAGAAGACGCCTAGCAGCAGTCTGTTCAGCTGCTTGCGCTTCTTTTTGCTTATTTAAAATGCGTGATTTTAATAAAGATAAAGCCTTCGCACGATTTTTATGCTGCGAGCGCTCTTCTTGGCATTCCACCACAATTCCCGTTGGCAAATGGGTGATCCGTACTGCAGAATCAGTTTTATTCACATGCTGTCCACCAGCGCCTGATGCTCTGTAAGTATCGACCTTTAAATCAGCCGGATTAATATCAATATCATCGATCTCTTCTACTTCAGGTAAAATGGCGACGGTGCAAGTAGAGGTATGAATGCGCCCTTGCGATTCTGTCACTGGGACGCGCTGCACTCGATGAGCACCAGACTCAAATTTCAAGTTAGCATACACATCTTGCCCCATGATTCTAGAGATGATTTCTTTATAGCCCCCATGCTCGCCTTCACTTTCACTGACAACTTCTACCTGCCATCTTTTGCTTTCAGCATAACGAGAATACATTCTGAATAAGTCTCCTGCAAAAATAGAAGCCTCATTTCCTCCCGCGCCTGCCCGAATTTCCAAAAAGATGTTTTTGGTATCATCCGGATCTTTAGGCAAAAGTAATACTTGGAGTGCATTGGCCAAATCTACTGATAGCTTATCCAATTCTTCAATTTCTTCTGCCGCCATTTCTCGCATTTCTGCATCAGCATCTTCTAATAATGCCATAGCAGATTTTTTGCGCTCTAGGGTGTCTTGGTAGGCTTTAAAAGTAGAGACTAATTCTGTAAGCTCAGCATATTCTTTAGAAAGATCTCTAAACTTAGTTTGATTTTGAATAATATCCGGCTCTGACAACAGCATCGCGATTTCTTCATGGCGCTCTGCTAAAGAAAATAGTTTGGTTTCAATTGAGGCTTTCATAAATACTTTATTACTCTAGGTTAAATAATTCTTTTGCGAATTTAAGCTCTTCTTCCGATTTTTCCTGACAAGCCTTGCGCAACATGATGGTAGGTTCATGCATAAGTTTTTGCGTGAGTTGATGCGCAAATTGACTCATAAGCTGCTTGGGATCGCCTCCCTGCTCTAATTTACGCAGCGCATGATCTAAGGCTACTTCTTTGATGATATGCGCTTTACTTCTTAATTGATGCACCATTTTAATTTGCTTTTGTGCTTTGGCCCAAGTCATATATTCTTGTGATGCGTGAAGAATGATACTTTCTGCAGCCAACGCTGCCATTTGCCGACTTTTAAGATTTTCTGTCACAATCCCTTTTAAATCATCGATGCTATATAAATAAATATCTTCATTAGCCCCAAGTGCGGGGTCAATATTGCGCGGAACCCCTAAATCGACAATAAAAATCGGCCTGCGTTTGCGCCCCTCACATGCTTGGTCAATCTCTACTTGGGTTACAATCGGTTTCATGCAATCAATAGAGCTAATCACAATATCTGCCGTACGCAAACTCTCCACTAAAGCACTTAACGGTTTATAATCCACGTTAAAGCGATCGGCTAAAGTTTTTGCGTGCGCAAGTGTTCTATTCACCACAACTATCTGATTGACGTTTCTATTGTGTAGATGGGTCAGCGTCAATTCTATATTCTCGCCCGCTCCGATTAAGACCACTTTGGCTTTTGATAAATCACTGAAAATTTGTTTTGCTAGTGTGACTGCAGCATAGGCAACCGAAACAGGATAATTAGCTATTTCAGTGTGGGTTCGCACTTTTTTTGCTGTAGAAAAACTACGTTGAAAAAGTGAATAGAGTTTTTTGCCAACTAAGCCACTTTCTTTGGCAATACTAACCGCATTTTTTAATTGACCTAAAATTTGAGGTTCACCGACTATCATCGAATCTAATCCGCTTGCGACGCGCATCAGATGCTGGACTGCTTTTTCATCTGATAACAAATACATGTAGGATTTCATTGCAGTAGGCGCTGCACAAAACTCTTGCCACCACTCGACTAAACTCTCCACTATTTTCCCTGGAAGATGACTCAGGCTGCAGTAAAATTCGGTACGGTTACAAGTTGAAAGTAAAAGGGCTTCATCTAAAGCTAAATGTTTAGTCAGGGTTTTTAAGGCGTGCGGGATATCCTCTCTTGAAAAAGCGAGTTTTTCTCTTACCTCGATGGGCGCTGTTTTATGACTCACCCCTAGTGTTAATAACACGCTTTCGCCATTTTTAGTTATTTTTCCAAAAAAAACTTTATCTAATCTTTATCTCTGCCGATGTTAGTCTCAATCGCTAGTTATTAAACAAGATTAACTAGTGACAGCCACTCGACGACTCAATCATAAGGGAAGAGCATGAAACAGGCAGTTACACTCATCATTCCACTTGTTGTCCTCACCTCAGGTATAATCCTAACTGGTGAAGTTTGGCTCAAAAACAGACATGTGGAGATTGCTGCCGCCTCTACTCAAGCTGTTGCTACTGAAAGTGACGAAGACACTGCAGTCACAGCGACTGCAATATCACATAAATCTATTCCTGCAGAAAGCCTCTATCAGCTTTTAGCCGCTGAGATGGCCCTCGATAGAGGACATCCAGACATTGCGCTCGTAAATTATATCGCTGCGGCTCGTCAAACCCAAGATCCAGGTGTTGCTGAAAGAGCAACTGAAATTTCTCTCGGTATGGGATCTTTGGAGGATGCACTGGTTGCCTCAACGCTCTGGTCCAAAATTGCAACAAATAATTTAGATGCTCAAATTACTACCGCAGCATTATACATTAGGCAGGATCAAACCGCCAAGGCTCTTCCTTATTTACAAAGATCGATTCAACTCAATCCAGAACAAGCTTATGAATATTTTGTTGTGTTATATCGTCAATTACCGGATGAAAAAGACAGTGGGCGTTTTGTCGATGCCTTAAAAACCTTAAGTAACAATTTTCAATACGATACGGCGCCTTTAACTTTAGCCCAAATTTATCTCTTTCAAGCGAAAGATAATTTAGCTTTAAAAATGAGCCAAATCGCACTCAAGATAAACCCGAACTCCTATCAAGCCATAGTATTAAATTCTGAAGCTTTATTAAAGAGCAAAGACAAATATAAAGCCAAAGAATTTTTAGAAGAAGAGATTAAAAAAAATCAACATAATTTGCAACTCAGATATTATTTTGCGCAATTTTTGCAACAGCAAGAGTTCACTAAAGAAGCCTACAAAGAAAGTGAAATTGTTTTTAAAGAGGCGCAATTTACCCCTAGTCAATTAATTGATTATGGTCGTTTTTGCATAGAAGCCACTTGGTATGATCTAGCAGAAAAGGCTTTCCTGAAAGCGAGCAAAGATTCAGAGACGCAAGATGTCGCACATTATTTTCTAGCACGCTTAGCGCAACTCGAGAATCACGACAAAAAAGCGATAGAATGGTTTCAACAAGTGTTGACAGGCCCTTTTCATGTCATCTCACAAATTCGTGCCAGTTTACTTTTAGCTGATGAAAAACAATATGATCAAGCTCTCTCCTTGCTTGCTCGCACGCAACCTAGTACAGAGGCTGAAAAAAAGCAGCTTATCTTATCGCAGGCAGATATTTTGAACCAAGCCAAAGACTTTCCCCAAGCTTTTAATGTACTAAGCGATGCGATTAAAGAAAATCCAAATGAAATAGATTTTCTCTATGCTAGAGGTTTAATTGCTGATGAGTTAGATAAAACAGAAGTGGCAGAAAAAGATTTCAAGCTCATTTTAAGCATCGAGCCTAATAACATCAATACCTTAAATGCGTTAGGGTTTATCTTAGCCAATAAGACCAATCGCTTTGATGAAGCTAAAACTTATTTATCCCATGCTCTCTCCCTTTCTCCTAATAATGCCTCCGTATTAGATAGTATGGGCTGGCTCTATTATAAAACCGGAGATTATCAACAAGCGGTGGCAACACTACAAAAAGCAATGAAAATTCAACCAGATGCTACCACGTCGGCCCATCTTGGTGAAGTGTTGTGGCATATGAAAGAATTTGCGAAAGCGAAAAGTGTTTGGGAAAGTGCCCTCTCGCAATTTCCTCAACATGACACCTTACAAGCAGTGATGACACACTACTTGTCGGCGCAAGATGAGGAAAAAGAAGGGAAGAAGTAAGCTTAGCTGCCAGTCAGATATCTCGAGCTGCTAAGCCAGTTTCTATCAGGATAATAAACAAACAGCAAAGAACCGTCTTTAATCGTGTTAATAATAGGCTTTGCCTCATGCGGACTTAAAGCAGGACAACCCCAGCTGCGCCCTAAACGACCTAAGTGTTTTGCACTCCCTTCTGTCACATAATTAGCAGCGTGAATCACCACGCGACGACTCAAAGCATTACTATTGAAGCCTTTTTCTAAACCATGTAACTCTAAAGATAAACCGTGCTTACCGGAATATGTTTTTCCTGTCTTAAACACCCCAATGCTGGATTGATGACTACCATGCTTATCCGAAAAACGTTTAGCATGATTATCACCACTACCTTGACCATGCGCGACGAGCGTGTGATAGATTACTTTATTTTGTTTGACATCCATGACCCACAGACGACGCTGGGTAGAAGGAAGCGAATAATCAATAATCGTAATAAGACTTTTTTGCGCAACGCCACTTTTTGCTGCATTGTTATAAGCTTTTAAAGCTAATTGCAGTACTTTAGGACTGGGTTTTTTATCTCCTGATGAAAGAGAAAAGGGGCTAGCAAATGCTGCTAAAGAAAAGAAAGAGAGTAATAGTCCTAAAATAAATGATTTGTTGAAATAAGAGGAATTAAATAATGTCGAATGACTTACTTCTGTATTCTGCATTGTTGTCTTTACCTATCTTCTTTTTACAAACAGAAATATAGCAGAAACAGCAGGCAATTTGAAGTTTAAAAACAGACGGGCTTGAAATGAACAAGAATATTACTTATATAACAACAATGTATCTGTATATTTTAGTGATTTTACATTTTTATATTACAAAAAATAAAAATGTGTTCTTTAACACACTCTATACTAATCTTGATTTGCTCGCCTAAGCATTAAGAATAGCGACTTCTGGGTGGGCTATCAAGCAGGAGAACATACACGCAATAGTAAAGTAAAATACCATTAAACCTTTTAACTTTACTTATTCCTCTGAGTTTTCACAGATATAGAATTTCCTCATAAGAGGTGTAATTGCGAGTTGTATCTTCATCATCCTCATCAAAATTCCCTATGTAGAATTCGTCAGAAACTATTCCTGATTTCTCCTCCTCTTCTAGAATTGAAAGAGGACAAATCGCCTCTTCACCAGGAACTATCAATGGCTCTCGATTCTTTTCTTGATTTGACAAAAAAGCAACAAAAACATCTTCAATATTGCCTACAAATGTTAAATTCGGATTTTTGTGAATACCTGCCATCTCAACTTCATCTTTTGATAAAAAATTGTACCTTAACCAATTGTCCATAGTATCGTGCCACACCCTAAATACAATAGGTCTGTTTATTTTTCGATTTTTTATTTCATTTACTTTTATTTCACGAACATGATCAATGAAAGCTTTCAAATCACCTGGAGTTACAATATCCTTATCTTCATCATCCAGTGAAAAAGTAAATATATTACGTGAAGCTTCATTTTTAATTTCTTCATCTGTACTGCCAAAAAAAAGAGGCTCGTCTATGTAATCAAAAAAACCATTTTTTTTAAAAATCATAAAAATATTTTTACTGACATTCATTTCTTTCTTACCTCAATTAAAATCCTGGAACTCCACGACATTGTTTAATCTCCTAACTGTTGCGCGTATTCCAGAAAAATTCTACTTCTCGAACGTTTCTTTTAAGAAGGAGCTTACGTATCATTGAATATTTCTTCATACATTGTGTAATTTTTGCCAGTGAACAGTTCTTCATCTTCCGATTCTCCAACAAGAAACTCTTTAGATACGCATCCATTTTTTTCTTGCTCTTCAAGAATTTCAAGAGGACACATTGCTTCTTCACCAGGTACAATTAATGACTCTCTGTTTTTTTCCTGATCTGACAAAAATGCGTCACATACCTCTTCGATACTATCAACAAAGGTTAGATATTGATTTGTATGCCTTTCAAGTATCTCATCTTCATTTTTTGAAATTAAATTATACCTAAGCCAGTTATCAATGGTATCGTGCCATACTCTAAATACTATAGGTCTCTTTATATTTCTGGCCAATATTTCCTTTTTCTTTATCATAATAACAAAGTCAAAATACGCTTTTAGATCTTGCACCTTCAGAATATCTTTTTCTGAATCAGTTAAAAAGAAAGTACACTTATTCCGCCAAGGCTCTTCCAACCGTCCTTGTTCATTTTTACCAATATAAAGGGGATCTTTTAACTCCTTAAAAAAACCCCTTTTTTTAAGCACTTTCATTACAAAATCATTTTGAAGTTTAAATTGAGTTTTCATTCTGTAAAGACTTCTTGCCACCGTGACACTCCTTTTTATAATCAATTTCTTTATGTTTATTTTATCACATCAAAATATCCATCAACTTTCTCATTGCTGCTAATGCAACCACAGGTAAACTTGGAGCACGAACCAATGCAAATAGAAAAATATGTGTATATTTTTAAAAAAGTTGACGGATTCAGGATAGTTGAAAGCATTACATACACTCTTGCACAATAAGATTTATCTATGGAAGTTGAATTTAACGACTATTAGTTTTGAAATCAACCTATAATTGACAGAGTTTTTTCACTTCATTCGATAAGTTTCTGAAAAGAAGAGTGCGCGGCATTCAATATAACTAAGGATTATTTAAGATAAACCCTCACCCGCCGCTATCAAGATTGCGGATATTTCAGACTAAGATATGGCGGGAGCCTCTCCCAAAATGGTAGAGGCGAAGGAGCTGACCGAGCAACGTATATAATTTAGCAGAAAAAGTTTGTTAAATTAATTATGTTTTTCTAATTTCATGTTTACCTAAGTACTAAGCAAAACAACTCAGACTGGCCTATCAAGAATGAGAATATACACGCAATGACCAAGTAAAATACCATTAATCCCTTTAACTTTAATACTTCCTCAGTTACTCAAGCAAAATGCTTTGCCTAACCTCTTCCAACAAGTAAACTATGACTAAATTTTGTTTTGAAAAATAATTTGGACATAAAAATGCTTCAAGGTGCAAATAAACCAACCGTCGTAGAGAATCCTCAAACTTTAATTATCAACATCAAGCCAGATGATATTGAGGCGATATCGCGTTTATCTGAGATAGTTTCAGCAATTAACAGCAACAGTGATTGTGATAGCCTTGAGGTCTTTGTCGATGGAAACATGTCCGCCCCCTTATTATCAGCTTTAGTTGCAATATTACCTCAGCTTAAAATTTCGAAATTTAGCCTTACAGTAAATTCGATTGAGCCACAAAACCTAGAACAACTCATTCAGATAATTCCTCAAATACGCTGGTCAGCATTTAGCCTTAGCGCGCCTCTCACTCAGACGCTTTCCCGACAATTATATACTCGGGTGAGTAACAATCAAATGTCCGTTTTTCATTTTGATAAAGCCTCTTTACTCGAAGAAGATTTTACGTGCTTCATAGGATTTTTGAGTAAAAGACCAAATAACAATTTGCGCGAATTAAGTTTACATCATGCCAAATTAAACGTGAAATCTGCGCTACGCCTAGTAGATCCAGTAACTTTTTCACAGTTAGAGGTGTTAGATTTATCTTGGGCTGTCTTTGTAGAAGCAGAAAAAGGGTTTGCGCTCTTTTGTCAAAAAATACTAATCTCTCATTTACACACGCTTTCATTAACTGCACCTTTGGGTCTAGGATGCACCAAGCTATTATGCGACACTTTAGTCAAAATAGCGCGTCCTTTTACCTTGAAATTAACTGTTCATGCTGACGTATCTCCAGAAGAATTAGATGCCTTTACGCAAGCGCTTTATTTAAATCCTTTATTAAAAGTTATTATAACTGATGTACTCGATGATATAATAGATAAAGACAAATTAAAAAACATAGCACTTTTTAACATTGAAAATACTGCCATATGTCAAGAACAATCAAACTTTGTGCCAACTCTCTTGTTCCAACGATACCATAGTTTGTTGCTTGCCGGGTTTACCAATGCGCAACTTTCAACCTTCGCCATTTTACGAGCAATTCCTTCTCATAGAGCACCAACACTGTCTTCATTAGCTGCAAAAAAAATGATGCAGGAAATAAAACGATTTGCAGATCCTCAATTGCAGAGTCTACCACTTGATCTTCTTTTAAAACTTCCCTCTAAAAGCATTACACACCACTTATCAATATTAAAATCAAAATACGATGTATCCCCTCTGTTAGCATCCTTAGCCACATTAAATTTAAATGATAAAGAGCAACAAGCTAAGGCAGAAGCTGCTGTTCGCAATGAAGTTATTCGTTTAGACATTCTTTCAAAGTTGCGTTCTAATAATTGATTATTGCAATAGGTGCATAGCATCCTATTTGCTCTCTTTAAAATGAACTTTTTATGCTTTTTAAAAGTCTTCATGAAAAGGTTCACCTATTTATAGGAAAAAAGAGATGACAATCAGCGGCGGCACCAAACCAAGTAACCCTACCATTATCAAAACCAAAGATGGTTTTGAGATTGAACTTCAAAAAGAGCTTGCAAATGGTTTAAACGGAGTTGTAAACCTAGCCATTGTTCGAAAAGCGCCCACTGGCGCTAAGATTAAAGTCGGGGATACTTGTGTGGTCAAAGTGGTTGAAACAGAAGATGAGCAGAAAATAAAGGAGAACAAAGCGGAGCGTCAACTTCTTCAAAAGGAAGGCTCATATATCACGGCAACAGAGATTAAAAATGGTAAGAAAATAAAAATTTGCACAGTAATTGATTTTGCGCCAGGCATTAGCTTGCATAAAGCTATGTATAACACCCTTGCAAGTCCAAGTGGGAAAGAAATCCCAACCAGAAAAAAAATCAGAACTGCTCCCATTTCTCCTGAAGAACAAGAGAGTCTAAAGCAACAATTAATACGAGACAAAAATTTATCCCCCAATGAAATAGTCATGCTTAATAAACTAATCGCAGAAGGATCGCTCGACAAAAGTGAAGAAGAGGCTTTATCGAAAAAAATGACTTTTGACGATATGTTCCTTGTTCAAGGAAAGATCACGACCGAAGATAAACTCTCTAAAGAACAAAAAGATGGTATTGCCGCTGGTTTATTAGCGCAACTTTTTGCTTTACAACAAGTAAGTTTAGTTCATTGCGATTTAAAACCAGATAATATACAAGTCCATCTTGAAAGCTTATCTGTTAAAATTTTAGATTTGGGAAATGCAATAGATCTTGAAAGTGAAAAAAGACACCCTAGCTTTCAAAGCGCAGGCTTTTATGCCCCCCCAGAAGCTCACTCCAAAACTGCAAACTCTATTCAATCTGATCAGTATTCATTAGGATTATTAATTGCTTCACTTTATTCTGAAAAAAATCTTGAGCAAGAAAGCTTAAGAGCTAATGCGCCTTCACCTGAAGTCATTATGTCTGACGTGCTCGCTCCTGAAACGCTCCACAAAACAGGCATGGATGATAATTTATTAAGAATTGTGCAGCAAGTTTGTCAGAAAGTTCCAGAAAAACGACCAGAAAGTATTGGCCAAATTGAAGGTATTGATGCTATTTCTTCTATTCACGCGGTGCGAGAAGCATCTGATAAATATGTATCCAAACTTAAAGCTGAGGCCACTAATTTTATAGAGATGCTGCCAGAGGATGAAAAAAATGCTTATTTGGCTATAGAACACGCTTACCTACCAATCGCGAATGCGACCACTTTGGTTTCTCAATTACAAAAAATAGAACGCGACTATCTCTATACTAAAAATGACAAATTATACGGCGTTCGCAATCCAGATCCCGACGTGAAAAAGAAAGAACTAGCACAACTTGGAAAAAAAGAAGAGCAACTCCTTACGCTGTTGAATGAAATATTAATTCAGCACTCAAAATTGGAGCAATATCCTGAATCTTTTCAACAACGACTGCGTGAATTAGCAACAAGTAAAGAGCCTATCAATAAAAAAATACAGTCTCTTTCTGCTTTACAACAAGAATTAGTCAAAAATAACCCTCCACCAATTTTAAAAACGCTAGAAAAAAGCCGTCATTTACCAACAATTGCAATCGAGATTCAACAATTTAGAGAAAAATATCCAAAAAATGTCACCTTAAATAAACAATTGCGTAAATATGAAACTGATATTAAGGCTCAATGTGCTGGCAATAGTATAATGTTGCAAAATGATAGGGTACAACGAATTAATCAATATCCAAGTGAGGTCGCCAGAATCCAAGGTGTCATGCAGTCCCTTGCTAAGAATTTCGTCATTGGAGATATTGGCGGCAGTTTAACTTTTTCTCCTGCAGCTAGCAGCGCAGCGGGGAACCATTTTAATGAAGTGGGTATCATTTTAAATAATGCTGCCGAACAGATGCGACGTGCTGACAACTTTCCCAAAGCACAACCTGAACTCATGGCTGCTATTCTTGCTAAAGCCACAGCACAATTAACTAAATTAGAAGAAAAAATCAAAACAGGAGAGACCCCTGGTATTTCGCAAGCTGAGTTGACGCAAGCTCAAAAGACAGTAGGTAAATTAACCGATCAATTCAATGCTGTGAAAGAGAAAGGTCCTCGAGCGCCATCACTTCCTGCTCCTCAGGAACAAAAAAGAGAGCGAATTAGCAATAATTCGAGATAAGCTCACCATCTTGGAAAGTTGGCAAAATAATCTAAAATTATCTGCACACGACTGACTTCAGTAAAAATTAAGTTATAATCAGCTACAACCCCCAGCCAAACTAAGGAAAATTACCTTGAGAACTCTCCCCCTTATTACCCTACTCAGTCTTTTTTTAGTCGGTTGTGCCAAAATCCCAACAAAAACTGCTCCCATAACACCAGAAAAAAATTCTCCAGCTGCTCAAAAATCATTGCAGGAACATGAAACTAGTATTTCTAAACTCACTAGCTGGCAAGCGAAAGGCCGGATGGCTATTTCTCATGAGCAAAAAGGCACAAATGTCTCTTATGTCTGGCAACAATACCCTGGCCATTATCAAATCCGGCTATTTGGGCCCTTTGGATCTGGCTCGGTCTATATTACAGGCTACCCTGATTATGTTGAGCTCAAAGAATCTAACGGTAATATTACGCGCGCTGAGTCACCAGATGAGCTCCTGAAAAAAGCGACTGGTTTAAACTTACCCATTACCGGCCTTACCTATTGGCTACGAGGTCTGTCTTCTCCGCATCAAGGGATCCAATCTCAACGCATCGACAGCCACGGTAACCTACAACATTTGGCGCAACAAGGTTGGTTTATTGGCTATGAAAGTTATCGCACAACTAAAACGCTCTCACTCCCTTCCAAATTACAACTGCAAAATCAGGATCAAGATGTCAAAGTGAAAATGGTGGTGACTGATTGGCAATTTTAAAATCTCTATCGCTGCCTTCCCCTGCAAAAATTAACCATTTTTTGCATATCGTTGGGCAAAGAGCAGATGGTTATCATCTTTTGCAAACGCTATTTCAATTTTTAAATTACGGCGACACGCTGCATTTTGCTTTGCGTGATGACAATCGTATTGTGATTTTACCTGATAATCTTTTGGGGATCCCAGTTGAAAAAAATCTGATCTACAAAGCCGCTTCCGCCTTACAGTCACAGACCGCTCTTAACCAAGGGGTTACCATAACGGTTGAAAAACGTTTACCGACAGGAGCAGGATTAGGTGGCGGCAGCTCCAATGCAGCAACCACGCTTATCGCTCTCAACTTGCTCTGGGATATAAATTATTCAATCGAGCAACTTATTCCTATTGGTACGACCTTAGGGGCAGATGTCGCGATTTTTCTTTTAGGGCAAAGTGCGTTTGCTGAAGGGATTGGAGAGGTATTGACCCCTACATTGCTAACTGAGCCCTGGGTACTCGTCGTTGTCCCCCCTTGTGAAGTCTCTTCTGCCAAAATGTATTGCGATAGAGATTTGACAAGGAACACACCAAGCCTCAAAATATGCGCTCTTGCCCAAGGTGGGGGTGTGCAAAACCTTGAATCCTTAGCAAACGATTTTGAGCCTTTAGTGCGCAAACGTTATCCAGAAGTGGAGGAAGCTTTTAATTGGCTTTCTCATTATGGGAAACCGCGGTTAAGTGGCTCTGGAGCTTGTGTGTTTTCTTGCTATAATACTGAATCAGAAGCAAAAACCATTCTAAGTTGTTTGCCTAAACGTTTCAAAGGGTTTATTGCGCAGGGAGTGAACCACTCTCCGCTACATCTTGCAGCAAGTAAGTATACTCAAACCAATTTGGTTTTAGGCTAGGCGCTTCGCTACTGCAACCGGAGTTTACATAATAGTAAATGAGGATTGCGAGAGGGTGAAAGCAACAACGCCTAAAAGCAAAGTGGAAAGAGTAATATTGGGGTGTCGCCAAGCGGTAAGGCACAGGGTTTTGATCCCTGCATACCTAGGTTCGAATCCTAGCACCCCAGCCAACACTTTATTGACTCACAACCATTAATAGGACCTCCACCGTGTCGGACATGATGATTTTCACCGGCAATGCCAATCCCCAATTATCCCAAAGTGTTGCGAAACGTCTGCATGTTTCCTTGGGACACACTAACCTCGGTCGCTTTAGCGATGGGGAAATCATGGTGGAAATACTTGAACACGTTCGCGGCAAAGACGTTTTTATTATTCAATCAACGTCTGCCCCTACTAATGATCACCTGATGGAACTCCTTTTATTAACTGATGCCTTACGTCGCGCTTCAGCGCTGCGAATTACGGCGGTTGTCCCTTATTTTGGCTATGCCAGACAAGATAGACGCGTACGCTCGTCAAGAGTCCCTATTTCTGCCAAAGTCGTCGCCGATATGATGGCAGCTGTGGGTATCGATAGATTACTCACTGTCGATTTACACGCCGATCAGATCCAAGGCTTTTTTAATATGCCGGTGGATAACGTCTATGGCTCCTCCGTTTTTATTACGGATTTATTGCATAAAAATTATTCTAAACCTGTTGTCGTCTCCCCTGACGTTGGCGGTGTCGTGCGTGCTCGTGCGGTTGCTAAGCGCTTAAATGATGCGCAGTTAGCCATTATCGATAAACGTCGCCCTCAACCTAATGAAGCGCGCGTGATGAATATTATCGGGGATGTCAAAGGACACACCTGTATCTTGGTGGATGACATTGTGGATACTGCTGGCACACTATGCCAAGCTGCTGAAGCGCTAAAAGAAAAAGGGGCAACAAAAGTTATTGCTTATTGTACCCACCCTGTTCTCTCTGGTAATGCGATTAAAAATATTATGAGTTCAACCATTGATGAATTAGTCGTCACTGATACCATTGCTTTAAGAGAAGCCTCTTTAGCGTGTCCAAAAATCAGACAATTAAGTATTGATGATATGCTTGCTGAAGCCATTCGCCGTGTCAGTAACGAAGAATCTATCAGTTCGATGTTTTCGATAGCATAACAGACTGCCTTTTTGCCTCATTCTGCCAATCTCTTGTTAGGTTTGAGGTGCTTTTCTTTTTCGCTAAATTGAAAACCCCCAGTCTCTGGGGTACACTCTCTCTCTTGTTCTATTGGTCGCGGTAGGACAATTTATCACTCACATTAAAGAGTTAATTAACTAACGGAGTTACTATTTTATGGCAAAGTTTTCTTTTGAACTCAACGTTCTGCCTCGCGAGGTATTTGGGAAGGGTGCGAGCCGCCGCCTACGTCGCAAAGCAGATGAAATCCCAGCTGTCATTTATGGCGCTGAAGAAGCTCCACAATCTATTCGTATATCTCACAACAGTGTTATGCGCGCTTTAGAGAATGAAGCCTTTTATTCCCATATTCTGACCTTAACGCAAGATGGTAAAAAACAAAAAGTGGTTGTTAAAGACATTCAACGCCACCCCTACAAACCACGTGTATTGCACATGGATTTTTTACGCATCAGTGACAAAAAACCTATTACCATGCATGTTCCACTTCACTTCTTAGGGCAAGACATTGCTCCTGGCGTAGTCAAAGAAGGCGGGAGCGTTACGCATCACATGGTAGAGCTTGAAATTAAGTGTCTTCCTGCTCATTTGCCAGAATTTATCGAAGTCGATTTATCTAATGCCCCATTAGATACTATCGTTCACTTGTCTCAAGTGAAGCTGCCTAAAGGCGTTGAGTTACAGCATCCTGTCCATGGTGGAGATGACGATCTACCTGTTGTCAGTATTCATAAACCCAAACGCATAGAAGTGGAAGAAGAAGAAACTGAAGTACCAGCTTCTGCTGTTCCTGTAGAAGCACCGAAAAAAGAAGCACAAGCTGCTAAAGGTGGCAAAGGCAACGACAAGAAATAACAGCGTTCTGTAGTCACCCTCGGGCTTGCCCGAGGGTGACATCACACAACTTATCTAAAGGTCACAGATAAAAAAGTGAGTGAAATTAAACTCATAGTCGGTTTAGGCAATCCTGGTTCAGAATACGTTGCCACCAGACATAATGTCGGGTTTTGGCTTGTGGATGCACTTTCAGAACAAGCAAGACAACCACTCAATGTAGAGCCTAAATTCAAAGCGAGCCTCGCAACAATTGATTACAAAGGCCACAGCCTCAAAATATTAAAACCTCTTACCTATATGAACCGCAGTGGCGAGTGTGTCGGCGCTTTTGCCAGATTTTATAAAATTACTCCTGAAAATATTCTTGTGGTCCACGATGATTTAGATTTGCCACCAGGGACTGCTCGATTAAAATTCGATGGTGGCCATGGTGGTAATAATGGAATAAGAGATATCGTTAGCCACTTAGGCACAAAAGAATTTTATCGTTTACGTCTTGGAATTGGTCACCCAGGACAAAAAGACGACGTAACAGATTATGTTCTGACCAAACCCTCGCTGAGCGATAAAGCCAAAATACTAGAAGCAATTAATCATACTTTTGATGTTTTACCTGATATTGTTGAAGGTAAAATGGATAAAGCCATGAACCACCTGCACACTGTCACAAAATAAAGGAATCACCATGGGTTTTAAATGCGGAATTGTCGGTCTTCCTAATGTAGGCAAATCAACCTTGTTTAATGCCTTGACCAAAGCGGGTATTGCTGCCGCGAATTATCCTTTTTGCACGATAGAGCCCAATGTAGGTGTGGTGGCGGTGCCCGATCTGCGTTTAGATAAATTGGCTGAAATTGTCAAACCGCAAAAAGTGATTGCCACTACCATGGAATTTGTCGACATTGCAGGTTTAGTCAAGGGTGCCTCTAAAGGGGAAGGCCTTGGCAATCAATTTTTGCATAATATTCGCGAAACCGAAGCGATTGCGCATGTTGTACGCTGTTTTGAAAATGATGATATCGCGCACGTTTCAGGTAAAGTTGATCCCAAAGAAGATATTGCCACCATTAATACTGAGCTCGTCTTATGCGATCTCGACTCTGTCAGTAAAGCGTTGCATAAAACGCAAAAAAATAGCAAAGCTGGCGATAAACAAGCTATTCATCAACACAAATTGTTACAAGATCTAGAAAACCATCTTAACAAAGGGTTACCCGCACGCACTTTTCCTCTTGATAAAGAAGACAGACTTTTTGTTGACGCCTTACATCTTCTCACCATCAAACCAACTATGTTTATTGCCAATATGGATGAACATGATTTTAATAACTGTCCAATGCTTGATGTTGTGAAAAAAATTGCAGAAGAAGAAGGCGGTATTGTTGTGCCTGTTTGTGCTGCACTTGAATCAGAAATTGCTGATCTTGCCGAAGAAGATAAATTAGAATTTCTCAAAGAAATGAATTTATCAGAGCCTGGTCTCAATCGCGTCATTCGAGCTGGGCATTCTCTTTTAAAACTACAAACTTATTTTACCGCTGGTGTAAAAGAAGTACGCGCCTGGACCATTCCTGTTGGTGCAACAGCGCCTGAAGCGGCAGGAAAGATTCATACGGATTTTGAAAAAGGGTTTATTCGTGCGGAAGTGATTTCCTATGACGATTTTATCCAGTACAACGGAGAGCAAGGTGCCAAAGAAGCAGGCAAATGGCGCTTAGAAGGAAAAGAGTACATCGTCAAAGATGGCGATATTGTTCATTTTCGTTTCAACGTGTAATTTAGAATTCAACCTTTTGTTCCGGGGGTTTCTTGACATCACTCGGACAAATGGCCAAAATGCCCGTCCAGACTTTATATGAAATGGCTATGTAGCTCAGCTGGTTAGAGCGCGGCACTCATAATGCTGAGGTCGGTGGTTCGAATCCACCCATAGCCACCATCTTCACCTAGGGTGCATCCGGTGAGTTTTCTCTTTACCCTCTTTGCGGCCGAACTCTTGTCTCATCATCTAATCAATCCGATAATCCATTGATTTTCCGCACAAAAAATCAGTACGCAAACTTAATTAAAAAACCTTCCTTGCACGCGTTTTATACACAGATGCACTTATTAAACAATTCAAATTAAGTATAATGCCACACTATCGATCAGCATTTATTGCAATGAACGGTAGAAGCAGCATCCATGTTATTCAGGGAAAAGAAATCTGCACTCAAATAACTAACTTTGCTAATGATTAGCGGGTATCATGGAGGAAATGTGACTGAAGATGAATTAGCAGCCATCTTTAAAAGAGCAGGCTTAGACGTCCCAACAACAGAGCAACACGAAATTGCTCGTATCATGCCCTTTATTGATGAAATGAAAGCTTCTATCCGAAAAACACGCTTACTCAATGCAGAGCCCGCATTTATTTTTCTAATGAAGAAGCCTAATTTATGAATGCAGATGAGTTCATCACCATCACTGACGCTGCCAACTTAATTAAGCGGCGTGAACTATCCCCTATAGAGCTAATAGAAAACATACTAAAACGCATTAAATGCTATGATAAAAAGCTGCATAGTTTTATAACAATTTTGGAAAAAGAAGCTTTAGTTGCGGCCGAAGTAGCTGAAAAAGAAATAAATTCGGGTAATTATAAAGGCTCTTTACATGGTATTCCTATTGCTTTAAAAGATGTTTTTGAAATGGAAGGTGTTCCAACCACTTGCCAATCGAAAATCATGCAAAATCACATTAGCACCCAAGATTCGCAAGTGGTTAAGCGCTTAAAACAAGCAGGGGCAATCCTCTTAGGAAAACTCACATTACATGAATTTTCTTTAGGCGGGCCAAGCACAGATTTACCTTGGCCTCTGGCCCGAAATCCCTGGGATATTTCTCGATTTGCGGGTGGTTCATCAAGTGGCTCTGGCATCGCAGTAGCCGCAGGTTTTGCACTGGGAAGTACCGCAACCGATGCGGGTGGTTCGCTTCGCGGGCCCGCCGCACTCAACGGGGCAACAGGCATCAAGCCTACTTTTGGCTTAGTGAGCAGAACAGGCATTATTCCTCTTTCCTATTCATTAGATCATGCGGGACCTATCGCTTGGACAACTCAAGATTGCGCCCTCATGCTTCAGGCAATGGCAGGTTTTGATCAAAACGATCCCGTTAGTGCTAACCATACTATTCCAGATTACACCAGCACATTAACAAGTAACGTAAAAGGATTAAAAATTGGCTTGCTACGGCATTTTTACGCTTCTGATCTTAAAGCAAAGCAATCCACTATTGATGCGATTGATAGAGCCGCAAAACAACTTGAAGATATGGGTTGTGTGGTAAGTGAAATTCAGCTATCCCCTTTGTCTGATTATGCTAATTGCGGTACGGTGATAATGCTGAGTGAAGGTTATGCCATTCATGAAAATAACCTTCGTTCACGCTTTACCGATTATGGCGAAGTATTTCGTGATCGTTTGTTGGTAGGTGCTTTATTCACAAGTGCTGATTATTTTGAAGCCATGCGACGCAAAAAGGAGCTTATCAATGAAATTAACACCGTATTTGATAAAGTTGATGTGATCCTTACCGCAACGGTCAGTAATGAAGCACCCAAAATTGAGGCCGTTAGCAAATTCTCCATCATTGAAAGACCATTATATACCATGCCATTTAATGTAACCGGGAATCCGGCAATGACTTTGTGTTGTGGTTATACCGAAGAAGGCTTGCCCTTAGCAATGCAACTTGTTGGTAAACACTTTGATGAAGCGACACTTTTCCAAGTGGCATATGCCTACGAACAAAGCACCACTTGGCGTAATCGCCGACCAATATTAACCGAGATGTAATAACATGAATAAAAATACTTTAAGACCTATTGATACTTTAGAAGTGTTTGTCTTGATGGATAACCTTTCTGATCCTTTTTCCAAAAGTCATGAAGGTATGCGTTGGAACGAGTTTCAGTATCAATTTGATCTAAGAAAACAAAAAGAAATGTGTGGCGCTAACCTGTGCCGAGCGTGCAATGGTTTATCGCTATTAATCAAATTGCACGTCGATGGCAAAACCCATACCATTTTGTTCGACACGGGCCCTGATGAGAATTTAGTTGTCGAGAATGCGCAAAGAATGGCATTAAATTTAACGGAAGTCGAAGCCATTATCTTATCTCATGGGCATTTTGATCATTTTGGTGGCACCTTAAGTGCTTTAAGAGCTATTGCTAAAAAATCCCTTCCTGTTTATGTTCATCCCGAACTCTTTTTACCAAGAGCATTTGATCGTGGAGAATTAATTAAAGTTGGGAATAACCTAACAAGAGAACAAGTTGAAGCACACGGCGGAAAAGTAATAGAACATGTGCAACCAATTTCCTTGTTTGATGACACTTTATTAATTACAGGTGAGGTGCCAAGAAAAACTCATTATGAAACTGGATCCCCCGCTGAATGCCGATTAAGTGGTGAAACTTGGATAAAATCGCCTGAAGTGATTGATGAGCGTTGTTTAATTTTTAATATCAAAGATAAAGGGATCTGCGTATTTACAGGTTGTGGTCACACCGGGGTTGTCAACGCAACACTGCATGCAAAAGAGTTAGTGCAAACACAAAGGGTTCACTTTATCATGGGGGGATTCCATCTTGCAGGCGCTGCCTTCACCAATCGCATCAACCCAACAATTACAGATTTGTTGAAAATCAATCCAAACTTTATTGTGACAGGACATTGTACTGGCCGCCAAGCGCAAACTGAGTTAACCAACGCTTTCTCAGATAAACACATTCCCTATGGCGTTGGTACGGTATTTAAGTTTTGATCAATAGCGTGCTACAAAATTTTTATCCAATCTAAAGACTCGCATCCCCAGCTTTTTTGCGCGCGTTTTATAACAAACATGTGAAAATGCGTGTATTTTATGACATTTGCGTGCGTTTTATAACAAATGAGCACAAAATAGCGCTGGCTGTATAACTTAACAGCGGACTACCTTTAAATGGAACTTTTCTTTATCATGCCTGTCACTTCACTATAATCTTTTGAGATATCAAATTCGGAGGCTACCATGAACAAATATAAGCGCATTTTCATCATCGGTCATATGGGTGCAGGCAAAGCATTAGTTGGCAAAACTTTGGCTGACAAACTTGGCTGGCAATTCCTGGATGCAGATTTTGGACTTGAGCATCGTCTGGGGCGCCCTTCGAATGAAATATTAGGCAAACAGGGTGAAGAATCGTTTCGTCAATGCGAAACTGAAATGTTATCTCAACTATTAAACAGAACCAACGTAGTGGTAATAACAGATGGTGGTGTTATTTTCAGCGATAAGAATAGAAAATTATTATCATCTGAATTTGTGGTTTATTTAAAAGTAAGTACCCCAATACAAATAGAGCGTACGGCATTAAAATCTCCATTTACACTCTTACCAAAAACAGAGTTCAAAACGCTTTTTGATAGACTTCATCAAGAACGAGACAGCTTATATGATGAAGTAGCTAAAATCACAATAAATACAGATAGCGGTGCTCTTGAAAAAGATGTAAATGAAATCATCAAATCCCTTGAGCAATAAAAATTCGAGGGTTCAATAAATTTAGTGAGTACAGCTAACACTAAGTTGCTAAATAGTTAATTGCACAAATCTATCAAGTAGATTGAACATCATTTTGTTGATGGTGTCATAATCTTGTGCCATTAATTCATCTTTATTTTGTGTAAAAGTAGAAGGTTTTAAATCCTCTGGTACTGCTTTTATCATGGTTTGAATTCCCTCTTTTGTAATTTCCAAATGGCACTGAAAACCATAAACCAAAGGTTTATAGCGGACAATTTGTCTGGGGCAACCTGCACTAAAAGCCAGCAAAGCTGAATCACTGAGTAAACCAGGCATATCATTATGCCAATGAATGACTGGAAATTGTTGTGACAAACCTTGGAGCAAAGGATCGTCTATCCCCTCTTTCGTGAGTGTAATAGGATAAACGCCTACTTCTTTTTCAGGACTCTTTTCTGTTTTAGCACCTAATGCTTCTCCAATTAATTGTGCGCCAAGACAAAACCCAAGCACTCTTTTATTTTGGTTTAAAGCTTCTTTGATTAAACTAATTTCTTCTATGAGATATGGCGCATCCTTCATGTTTAAAGGACTCTGCGGACCACCCATCACAATAAGAAAATCAAAAGAATCTGCTTGCGGCAATTTTTCTCCTCGATAAGGTTTTACAATTTGAAAAGGGTATTTTTTAGCCAATGCCCAAGACGCAACAACACCTGGCGTTTCAAAATCAGCATGCGTAACACATACAATTTTCACTGAACAATCCTTTTAAAAAAAATGATAAAGACTAAGGCCCCTATCTTAGCCCAATATTTGGTGTAATCTAACTCTGAAACCCTATTTGAGACAAAAAAATAGTGTTAAGCTGCGCACATCATGCTTTTCAGGTACAAACCAGAAGAAATTCCAATGTTATTTGCTCAAATTACTGATACCCACATCAACACGCTAGCACACTCTCCTTTCAAAGGTCGATGCGCTGACAAGCAACTGGCAGCTGTCATTCATTTTCTGAATACCCTGACCAAGCCTCCTCTCTTTGTCTTATTAACTGGAGATTGCGTACATGAAGGGAATTTACAAGAATATCTAAAATTACAGCAATTGTTACAAAAATTGAATATGCCCTGCTTTATCATCCCAGGGAATCACGATAACAGAGATTTGCTCAAAGAATGTTTCCCTGAGGTTGCGCTGCTCTGTCAGGATCCCTCATTTATGCAATATGTTATCGAGGATTTTCCTCTACGCTTGATTGCACTAGATACTTTGAGTGAAGGAAATACTTTTGGTGAGTTATGCCAAGATAGACTGGCATGGCTAGACAATACCTTAGCCAAAGCCCCCTCTCGTCCTACTGCCCTTTTTATGCATCATCCCCCAGCTATCTATGGTTTAGATATCTTAGATAAAAATGCCAATCACCATACAACTGAATTGGCTACGATTTTAGAGAACCACTCGCAAGTCCAATATATACTCTGCGGACATTTTCATTCTCCCTGCCATACTTTGTGGCAAAACAAAGTCGTCACGGTTGCGGGTAGCACCCTAGTCCAGTTTTCACTCGATGTGGGTACCAAACCTTTACAATGGTCAGATGAACCACCTAGCCTTGCTTTACATCGCTGGCAGAAATCTAGATTGGTAACTCATTTTTGTAGTATTCCTTTAGTTCTTTAATCTCAGCCAGAAAGCCGTTAGAATTTAATCCTTTGTTAGGGGGACCACAAAAGCAGTGTCTAAGCACGTATATATCGAAACCTGGGGCTGTCAAATGAACGAATATGACAGCAAACGCATGCACGAGCTTTTAGAAGCTAGCCATGGATTAAAGCCATCCAACACACCAGAAAATGCAGATGTGCTACTAATGAATACTTGTTCTATCCGAGAAAAAGCACAAGAAAAAGTATTTTCTCGCCTAGGACAATGGCGCTCTTTAAAACAAAAGCGCCCAGAGATTGTTATTGGGGTTGGCGGCTGTGTCGCTTCTCAAGAAGGACAAGCCATACGCCAGCGCGCACCTTTTGTTGATATTGTGTTTGGTCCACAGACGCTGCATCGTTTGCCTCAGCTCCTCAATAGTGTCAGAAGAAATGGCAAACCTGCTATCGATGTTTCTTTCCCTGAAATTGAAAAATTTGATTGTTTACCTGAACCTAAAGCGGATGGCCCCATTGGCTTGGTCTCAATTCAAGAAGGCTGCAGTAAATATTGCACCTATTGTATTGTGCCTTACACGCGAGGAGAGGAAATCAATCGTCCCTTTGATGATGTGATTGCAGAATTGGTTATGTTAGCGCGCCAGGGTGTCAAAGAAGTAACGTTGCTTGGACAAAATGTCAATGCTTATCAAGGCCGCATGCATAATGATCATATTGCCGATCTCGCTTTACTCATTCGCTATGTCGCTCAAATACCGGGCATTGAGCGGATCCGCTTTTCAACATCGCACCCTAAAGAATTTTCTTCAAGCCTCATCGAAGCTTATCGAGATGTTCCAGCTCTGGCAAACCACTTACATTTACCTGTACAAAGTGGCAGCGATCGCGTTTTAAGTTTGATGGGGCGCAATTATACTGCGCTCGAATTCAAAGAAAAAATCCATCAGCTTCGTTTGGTTCGCCCTCATATCACTTTATCCTCTGATTTTATTGTTGGCTATCCCGGAGAAACAGAGGAAGATTTTGAAGCAACCCTTAATCTGGTTAAAAAAGTGAATTTTGATCAGTCTTACAGTTTTATTTTTAGTCCACGGCCTGGTACACCTGCGGCAACACTACCAGATCCTGTTCCCTTAGAAATTAAAAAAGTCCGCTTAAAAGTATTGCAAGATCAATTAAAGCACCAAGCTCATCTGCATAATCAACATATGCTTGGCACGGTGCAACGGGTTCTCGTCACCCACGCTAACCGCAAAGAGCCTGGCAAACTTTGTGGCCGTTGTGAAAATAACCGCTTGGTGCATTTTGCAGGTGACAATACACACATCGGGGAGTTTGCAGAGGTTTTAATTAACGAAGCCCTTCCCAACTCTTTGCGTGGGGAATTACACGCATAATTCAAGGATCTGGCGACTTTACAGATAAAAGATAAGAGAGCTATGCTTAAATCAGATAAGTTGCAAATAAGGACAGCATTGAGCGACAAAATTTCTTCCTCAGAAATAACTTTTGCCCCCGTCGATAACCGAAGGTTAATGGATCTTTGCGGCCGTTTTGATGAGCACATTAGACAAATTGAAAAAAAATTAGGCGTTGAAATTCATAACCGCGGTAATAATTTTCAAATTTTAGGCGAAAAAGAAGCAGTAGAGATTGCTAAAAAGTTATTGCACTTTTTATATGATCAAACAGAAACGAATGAAGAAATAACACCAGCCAAAGTGCATTTTCTGTTACAAGAACGATTTCAGCAACTCAATAAGTCACAGCAAACTCACCTTAATGAGCAAAATGAAAAATATGCAAAAAAGAAGCATGCGGAAGAAAACAGCATCAAACTACCAAAACTACATGTCAAACCCTTAGGTAAAAACCAAGTACAGTATATCAATAACATTTTTTCATACGATATTACCTTTGGTATTGGACCTGCAGGCACTGGAAAAACATATCTGGCGGTAGCTGCCGCTATTAGCGCTTTGGAAACAGAAAGCGTCAAGAGAATAATCCTCACTCGCCCTGTGGTTGAAGCAGGAGAAAAATTAGGGTTTCTCCCTGGAGACTTGAGCCAAAAGATTGACCCTTACTTAAAACCTTTACAAGATGCCTTATATGAAATGATGGGGTTTGAGCGCGTCATCAAATTGATTGAGCGTAATATTATAGAAATTGCCCCTCTGGCCTATATGCGCGGCCGTACTTTAAATGATGCTTTCATTATTTTAGATGAAAGCCAAAATACCACACGCGAACAAATGAAAATGTTCTTAACCAGATTAGGACGTCATTCCGTTACAGTGATTACAGGAGACGTTACGCAGGTAGACTTACCTTCCTTCTCGGTATCCGGATTAAAACATGCCATTGAAATCTTGAAGAAAGTGTCTGGCATTAGCTTTAATTATTTTGATTCAAGTGATGTCATCCGCCACCCTTTAGTAAAACAAATTATTGATGCCTATGACACTTATGAAAAGCAACACCCGCCCAAGGGGAGACAATGAGTACTTTTGATATTCAATTTGCTTCAAACGCAAAAAACATACCTTCCAAAAAAGAAATCGAAAAATGGATTAAGTCTACTTTAAATAAAAAAGAGACCACAGGTACACTTAGCATTCGAATAGTAGATGAAGCAGAAATGACCGATTTAAATACCAGGTATCGCCATAAAGCAAAACCGACCAATGTACTTTCCTTTCCTTGCCCAGTTCCTTTCAAACATAGTGGCAGTCTTGGTGACATTGTGATCTGCGCTCCGATTATTGAACAAGAAGCCATTGCTCAGAAAAAGCCTTTAATGGCACATTGGGCACACATGGTTGTTCATGGAATCTTACATTTGCTTGGTCATGATCATGAAGAGGAAGCGCAAGCCGCTTTAATGGAAGGCATAGAAATTGATATTTTAGAATCCCTAGGTTTTAACAATCCTTATAGAGAAACGGCTAATGCGTGATAAAGACTCGCCTCTACCTCGAACGCTTTCCTGGTATCATAAAGTAAAAGATAAATTAGCAGGAAAGCCAAAAAACCTTGAAGAATTATTAAACCTCATTCGTCATGCTCAGCATGACGCTCTAATAGATGCCGAATCCCTACGGATGATTGAAGGCGTTATCCAAATTTCTGACATGCCGGCAAGTGAAATTATGATCTCACGCGCAGAAATGGTTGTCGTCCAAAAAGATATGTCTCTCCATGAAATTTTAGCCATTGTCATTGAATCAGCTCACTCTCGCATTCCTGTGGTAGGAGACAACAAAGACGAAGTCATTGGCATTTTACTTGCCAAAGATTTACTTCCCTATGCTATCAATGAGCCTAAACAACGCTTTTCTATCAAAGATATTCTTCGCACTTGTGTTTTTATCCCCGAAAGCAAACGGCTGGGTATTTTATTAAATGCTTTTCGAAAAGACAGAAACCACCTAGCCATTGTTGTCGACGAGTTTGGTGGCGTCAGTGGATTAGTTACCATCGAAGATGTGATTGAGCAAATTGTAGGTGAAATCGAAGATGAACATGACATAGAAGAAGGGATTTACATTCGGTTACATAAAGATAAACATTACTCTGTCAAAGCACTGACACCTATTGAGGATTTTAATCAATTCTTTGGCACAGCTTTAAGTGATGAAGAATTTGACACCATTGGAGGCTTAGTCTTAAAAGGGTTTGGCCATTTTCCAAAGAGGGGGGAAACGCTTACCATCGAGGGAATACCCTTTACTGTATTAAGAGCGAGCAATCGACGTATCCAGCTTTTGAAAACCACTCTTTCACCTCAAAAAAAATCTGAGGAAGAATAAAAGCATTTTTTCAGGGAATGATAAAAAAATGAACGATCTTTTTAAAAAAATTCAACCTTTTCTCCATTACTTGATTGCTTTGATTGGGGGAGGGCTTTTACCCTACTCTTTTGCCCCCTATGGTTATGGCGTCTTCGGGTTCATTTCTCCTGCCATTTTTTTGTGGTGTATTAGCAAAGAATCGGTCAAAAAAGCCTTTTTTGTTGGGCTAATGTACGGCATAGGCTTGTTTGGTATTGGCGCAAATTGGGTTTATGTCAGTATCCACGATTACGGTTATGCGAGCCCTCTCTTGGCCGGGGGTTTAACAAGTTTATTCGTTGCTGCATTAGCTTTATTTCCTGCGTGTTTGGCTGCAACGCTCAATCGTTTTTTCCCGCAGAATAATAACATACGCTGCTTATTAGCCTTCCCTGTATTATGGGTGCTTTTTGAGATGTTACGGGGTTGGCTCTTCACAGGTTTTCCCTGGCTATATGTCGGCTATTCACAAATCCAAAGCCATTTAAATGCTTTTGCTCCTATCGGCAGCGTCTTTGCTGTTTCTTGGGTCTGTGCTTTTGTTGCCGGACTTTTTTATGCTATCTACGACTATTTCTACGAAGACAAAGAAAACCCGCGTTCACGCAATATTCTTTTTCTCACCTTATTCCTAGTCTGGGGAGTCGCCTATGGTCTTAGCAGAATTACCTGGACTTATCCTTCTCAAAATAAACTTAACGTAGCGCTCGTTCAAGGCAATATTCCGCAGGAAACCAAATGGCAATCAGATCAAGTAGCTCATATTATAGAAGTTTATGAAAATCTCACCAAACAAGCACTTATTGCAGAGCCTAAGGTCGATCTTATCATTTGGCCAGAAGGCGCTATTCCGATGTCGGCTCAGAGTGCTGCAAGCTTATTGGAACAGTTAGATCTCACATTGGATGCAGAAAAAACAGGACTCATTCTGGGCATTCCTTGGGTGACGCCCAGAGGGCAATTTTATAACGCCATGATAGGATTTGGCTGGAAAACGGATGGGGTTTACCATAAAAAACACCTTGTTCCGTTTGGAGAATATGTGCCTTTTGAGAGTGTGTTAAGAGGTTTAATCAAATTTTTTGATTTACCCATGTCCAGCTTTATCTCTGGGCCTGATAATCAACCCTTAATGCTCTCTTCTGGTTTTAAAATAGCACCCGCAATCTGCTATGAAATTGCATTCCCTACCTTGGTGCGCAGTGTAAGCAAAAATGCAGATTTTATTTTGACCTTGAGCAATGACACCTGGTTTGGCACCTCAATTGGGCCGGCGCAACATTTAGAAATTGCGATGTTTCGCGCTTTAGAAACACAAAAGCCTGTGGTGAGAGTAACTAATTCTGGGTTTACAGCCATTATCAATCCAGAAGGGGAAATCCAAGAGATAGCCAATCAGTTTGAAGCGACCGTGCTATATGGCACCGTTACGCAAATGATAGGCCAAACGTTTTGGGTACGCTTTGGGATATGGCCATTAATGGCATGCTTGGTGGGCACTTTAGGATTAGCTTTTCTTTTTAATAAAAAAATAAAGTGATAGTGAGATGACCTGCATGAAGTGCAGGCCATCTCCGATTACTTAAATTCCGTTTACACTTTTCTGCATGAGGCTATGGGGGCCGGCACACTGGCGTTCTGTTCGTGAAACTTATTCAATATTTCAGTTACTTCCGCATGGGTCCTTCTCCCAAAGTACACTCCTTCTACAGAGGGCTCTTGTGGCGTGTTACCTTCAATCAGATCACGAAGATTTTGTTGGCCTTTTTCACAGCATCCTGTAAAGGTTAAAAGCTGAAATTTTTTGATATCTATATTCTTGTTTAAGGCATTTTCATCATCACTTTCTGCTTCATTTGGCTCAGGATTTTGTGCCTTGTATTCTTTATATTCTCTCTCTTTTCTAGCAAGACAATCTGCTACAAATTGATACGCTAATTTAACCAATTCATGATTCTTACCCTGTGCTGTCCCTACTTTTAAGGCAGCAAGACCTATCAACTGCAGATCTCCAGGATTGAATTTATTGCATCTGTCAGGTGTTAGCGCTTTTAAAATGGCAACTAACAGTTCGGGAGACCGATTATGAGTATAAACACCTCTTGCAATTAAGCCCAGAGACCAATGACTAAAATTGAGTGTCTTGAATAATTCAGGTTGATTATTTAAAACAAATTCAAGCAGGCTAGGCTCATCCCAATCATTAAAAAGATGCGCAAGTTTAACTAATGGCGTATCTGTTCCGTTGCCCGCTTCAAAATCTAAGCGTTCTAAAGAAACATTTTTTAATACTTTCTCTAATAATGGGTACGTATAACTACGTTTACACGCGATATCAGTCAAACAAAAAAGTACAGTCTTAGAAAGATAATGCCCACTTTCAATTTTGGCGTTAAAATCCAATTCATCAATAAAACCATCTTTAATCGCTTTATCGATGAAGTTCTGCAGTTTTGAAACGCTTTCTGGCGTGACATGTAACCCAGCTCCCACCTCATTACATGACGCCATCAACTCTGCTTGATATAATTTTCGTGTTTTTGATGTTAATTTCCGTTTCTTTTTCGATTGCTCAGCGGGCACTTCATCCGCTGGTTCCTTGCGTTTATTGCTAGACACTAAATTCGATAAAAAGCCTGTCAAACCAATTAGCATAAATTTTCCTACTATCAAAATAAAATTGGAATGATGCCTGTCTTATTTTTTAATTTCAAGTCGGTGAATTCCTGACTAAAGGAAAATGAGCAGGTACAAATAAGGCAAAAAAGCGATATTTCTCAGAAATGAGCAGCCGGAAAGTAGGTAGAACTTTTTAAAATGCGCTCTCAGGCTTTAGAGTCTCTCACCAAAAAGATAATAATCAATCATTAAGGGTGTGGCTATCATGCCAACCCCTGCGCCAATTGCACCTACACCAAGAAGGGCTATCCCTTCTGCAGCGACAATGGAAGTGCTCAGCACTGTGCCTGTTATCGCACCCATGAGCACGCCAACATCGAAGGTTGCCGAGCGAAAATCTTCTTTGGCCATATCATGTGCGGCAGGATTAGATTGATAAAAAAAAGGACAATGTTCTATTAAACCTTGACCGGATATCTGAGAACATTCTTTCAAGTTTAGTTTACGCATATGCCATCTTATTTTAGTTTGAAAGCAAAGTTTATGTCACATCGCTTCCCTGTGGTGTGGCTTGCAAATGAAGAGATCATACACCCATCATGCTAAAAAGGCATTACACCCATCCCTGCTGCTGCGCCAATTGCCGCTGCGATAGCCGTACCGACAATTTTAAATGGAATACTAACTAAGGATGCGACAGCACTACCTGCACCGCCGCCGGTAGCACAACCTTGGAGTAATAGTGCCAAAAGTATCAAATTCTTCAGCTTAGCTTTGTTCATCCCCACACTCCTATCATGTTATGCTTAGCAAATAAAATAGTAGGCTAAATTTAAACAAAATGACAAATGGCAGACATATGCAAGAATTGTATTCTCCAGAGCAAATAGAAATAAAAGTCCAAGCTGATTGGGAAAAAAACCACGATTTTACGGTAAAAGAAGATCCTAATAAGCCTAAATATTATTGTTTGAGTATGTTCCCTTACCCAAGTGGACACTTACATGTCGGGCATGTCCGCAACTACACGCTTGGTGATGTCATTGCCAGATTCATGCGAATGCGCGGTAAAAATGTGCTCCATCCCATTGGTTGGGACGCTTTTGGCTTACCTGCTGAAAACGCTGCCATTCAAAACAAGGTGCCCCCTGCTGAATGGACATATAAAAATATTGACCATATGCGCCAACAATTTAAACGTTTAGGTTTTAGCTTTGATTGGTCAAGAGAGATTGCGACTTGCTCTCCTGACTACTACCGCTGGGAACAATGGGTATTCTTAAAACTCTATGAAAAAGGCTTAGTCTACAAAAAAGAATCCGTTGTGAACTGGGATCCTGTCGATCAAACTGTTTTGGCAAATGAACAAGTCATTGAAGGTAGAGGCTGGCGCTCAGGCGCTCTCGTAGAGCAGCGCTCTATTCCACAATGGTTTTTAAAAATAACCGATTATGCTGAAGAATTACTGCATTCACTAGACTCTTTGCCGGATTGGCCAGAGCAAGTTAAAATCATGCAACGCAATTGGATTGGTCGCTCAGAAGGCGTATCCTTCCAATTTCAAGTGGACAGAGAAAATACCCCCCCTTTAGAAGTGTTTACCACGCGTATCGATACACTCATGGGCGTGACTTATCTTGCCATTGCCCCTCTTCACCCTTTAATTGAAACAGCTGTTGCGCTTAACCCCGAATTAAAAGAATTTATTGAAACCTGTCGTAATATTAAAGTCGCTGAAGCGGAACTTGCGACTCTTGAAAAACAAGGTAGACCCACTGGTCTTTTTGCTTTGCATCCTGTTACAAAAGAAAAGCTGCCTATCTGGGTCGCCAATTATGTCATCATGGAATACGGTAGCGGTGCGGTGATGGCCGTCCCTGCGCATGACGAACGTGATTTTGAATTTGCTCAAAAGTATCAGTTACCTTTGAAAGTGGTTATCCACCCTGAGGGAAAAAACCCTCCCGAAAATAAGGCTTTTACGGAAAGAGGGATATTGTTCAACTCTGGAATATTTGATGGACTAGCCAGCGAAGAAGCTTTAACAAAAATTGCGCAATATTTAGAAGAGAAGGAACAAGGTAAACGGCAAGTGCATTATCGCTTGCGTGATTGGGGCGTATCCAGGCAACGTTACTGGGGAGCGCCCATCCCAATGATAACTTGTGCGAGCTGCGGCACCGTTCCTGTGCCAGAGAAGGATCTCCCTGTGGTTTTGCCAACACTAACTCCGCTAGCCAATAGCGCTATCTTAAAAGAAACACCCGCATTTTACGAAGTAGCATGCCCCAAATGTGGCCAACCCGCTACACGAGAAACAGATACTTTTGACACTTTCATGGAATCTTCTTGGTATTATCTGCGCTTTGCTTGCCCAGATCAAAATCAAAAAATATTTGATGAGAGAGTAGATTATTGGGCCCCGGTCGATCAATATATTGGTGGTATTGAACATGCTATTTTGCATTTACTTTATTCCCGTTTTTTCCACAAAGCACTGCGCGATTTAAATCTCGTCAAAGGGGATGAGCCTTTTACTAAACTCCTGACCCAAGGAATGGTGCTCAAAGACGGCAGTAAAATGTCAAAATCTAAAGGCAATACTGTCGATCCCCAAACATTGATTGAAAAATATGGTGCTGACACCGTGCGCTTATTTATCATGTTTGCAGCCCCTCCTGAGCAATCCCTCGAGTGGTCAGAATCTGGCGTGGAAGGTGCTTTTCGTTTCCTTAAGCGCTTATGGCGCTTGATTGCCAGTCATATTGCAGAACATGGCGTAGAGCACGGCGATTTAAACCTACAAACGCTTAATGAAGCACAAAAGGATTTACGGCGCGCAACGCATCAAACAATTAAAAAAGTAACAGATGATCTCGAACGTCGCCATACCTTTAATACCGCCATTGCAGCTGTCATGGAATTGGTCAATTTGATCTCACAATTTACAGTGAAAGAGGCAACAGATAAGAGCGTGAAACAAGAATCCTTGCATGCCGTTGTGCTCTTGCTTTCACCTATTGTCCCCCACATCTGTCAAGCTTTATGGGAACATCTAGGTTATGAGGGTTCAATGATGAATCATGCGTGGCCAACTATTGATGAAAAAGCTTTGCAAAAAGATGTCTCGCAAATCGTTTTACAAGTGAATGGCAAAGTACGCGCCAATATCCAGCTTCCGGTAAACACATCTGATGCTGAAATTGAGAAATCGGCACTCGCCAATGAAAATGTGCAACGTTTCACGCATGGCAAAACCATTGTCAAAGTGATTGTTATCAAACAAAAACTGGTTAACATTGTGGTGAAAGAATAAAGACCATGCTACAAAGAACCCTCCTTGTTTTTATTTTAATTAGTTGTCTTTTTGTCTCAGCTTGTGGTTATCATTTACGAAGCAGACAGGAAAGCTTACGTCACGCGGTTCCTGTTATTGTACTCAAGCCCTCAGGCACCCCTCCTTTTTATCAGCGGTTGCGTTACTATATTTCTGCACGCGCAATTGAGGTGATAGAGTATGAGAAACCTCAGGACAATATTCCGCAATTAGCCATTTTGTCAGAACAACTCACTCAATTTCCCTTAGTATACGGGCCAGAAGGTGACTTGAGACGTGAACGCTTAAAAATGACCGTACAGTTTTCGTATTATGATAAAGAAACAAAAATAGTCACCCTTTCCACAGAGCGTGATCGCCAGCTTATCCCGAGTCAGCGTTTAGGTGATGATGCAGAAAAAGTCATTATTGAGCGTGAAATGCAAATAGACATTATTCAACAACTATTGCGCTATCTTGCAACGCAAAGCGCAAAGCAAGGATAAGGCATGCAGTGTTATCCTCATGTCTTACAGCAGCAGCTTAACAGCAAAATAGCACCTGTTTATTTACTTTTTGGCAATGAGTCTTTTCTCATTGAAGAAAGCGCTACACTAATTCGTGAAAAAATACGCTCTCAAGAAGTCGATTATTATAAAATTAACCAAAGCGAACAACGTGATTGGCTGTCATCCTTTAAAAATACAAATGGACAATCCTCATTATGGAGTAAAGGTCAGTGTTATGAGATCCTTTTTCCCGCAAAAATCAGTGCAGGAGATGTCTCTTGCTTGACCTCTCTTTTTGAGGAGGATCTCCCTGAGACTTATCTTATTCTCAAAATAGGCTCCCTCACCAGACAACAACAACAAGCAAAATGGTTTACCAAAATTCAACAAATCGGCGTAACAGTACCTCATTGGTCTATCCCACTCCATGCCTTTTCCAAATGGGTGTCTTTAAGAGCGGCATCACACGGTCTACAGTTAACTTCCGATCAACTCAACAATATTGTGGCACACACCGAGGGTAATGCATTAGCTGCTGCACAAGAAATAGAGCGCTTAACTCTCTATATGCTTGATGCCAGCAGTGCTTCTTCTTCACTTTCTCAACAAAGCCAATATGAAGTTTTTGATTTAATTATTGCTGCTGTTAATCAGCAATCCGAAAGGTTACTTAAAGTGCTTGTTTCTCTAAAAGAAATCAGCGCAATTCCTTTACCCTTGCTTTTATGGACCTTAAGTTCCAGTTTACGCGCTTTTTTAAATTGTGCATATCAACCCTCGATTAACCATCAACGCCTATTCAAGCAAGCTGGAATAAGAGAGAGTGTTTATGCGCAATATGCCCAAGCTTCTCAAACAATACAGCCAGCACTTTGTACCGAATTACTTTCACGATTAACAAAGATTGATCAAAACTTAAAAACAGGTGAAGAAACGTTTGCTTGGGAGCAAATCACAGATATCCTGATAGCACTTTCAACCAGAGAATATTGAAAATATTTTTTAGAAATGTTTCACATTCATCCTATAAAAAGGTATATAGTGAAATTGAGAAAAGTGATAATTAATAGAGCATATACTCAAAGTAATTTGGTTTTAGGCGAAACGAAAAGAGTATATACTCGTAGCACTTTTAATAAGGTAAAATATGCAGACAAACAGTCTCTTAAAAACCGTTCTTACAGAGCTTGATAATCTCAAAGCTATCGACATCGTCCCTTTACCTGTCTCAAACCTCACCCCACTAACGGATTATATGGTAATTGTTTCCGGGAACTCTTCGCGGCATGTCCGTGCAATTGCACAGAATTTAATTCATAAAATGAAAGAATATCATGTGCAACCTTTAGGTATAGAAGCGGATGAAAATAATGAATGGGTATTGGTCGACTTAGGAGATGTCGTTGTGCATATTATGCAACCCCAAACCCGCGATTTTTACCAACTGGAAAAGTTGTGGTCTAGTCGTATTAAAGAGCCAGAGCAAGAACTCGTCTAATGTCGCTCTCCATTATCTCCGTTGGGCAAAAAATGCCCCTTTGGTGCAATCTGGCATCTGAAGAATATCTCAAACGCTTACAACGTTTTTTTAAATGTCAGCTCATAGAAGTGCCAACAGCCAATCGGGTTAAAACCCCAGAAGTGCAACGCTTAAAACAACAAGAATCCGTAAAAATATTACAACATATTGCAAAAGACGATTGGGTGATTGCCTTAGAAGTAAAAGGCCAGCCATTTTCAACTGAAAAATTTGCTACAAACTTAAATCAGTGGCTTCTGCAAAGTAAACCTGTAAAATTTATTATCGGCGGCCCGGATGGCCTAGCTGAAAA
This sequence comes from uncultured Gammaproteobacteria bacterium, assembly GCA_963803015.1. Taxonomy (GTDB): domain Bacteria; phylum Pseudomonadota; class Gammaproteobacteria; order Berkiellales; family Berkiellaceae; genus Berkiella. Next base: position 287,438 of record CAWDKV010000004.1, read on the forward strand.
TTGCATTGCAAGAGCAGATGTTCAATGGAGTTTATCACCACTCACTTTCCCTCATGCTCTGGCCAGAGTCATTGTCTTGGAGCAGCTATATCGCGCTGCAAGTTTAATGGAGAGTCATCCCTATCATAGAAAGTAAAAGGGGACCAGGAGGGGAACCAGGTATTACTTTGCTGCCAATTTAATTAACGGTCACACCAATTTTAGAAAGTAAACGTTTCCACCAAGGCTGCGGCTCTTTGCTTTTATTTTCTGGTTTTTGTTCAGCGGCTGTGGGTTGTGGTTTAGCTTGTTTGATAGGCTCTACTGGCTTAACCACTTCTGGCGTCTTAACTTCTGCTGGCTTAGCTACTTCTACAGGCTTACCCCCTTCTACTTGCGGTGGCGCTTGTTCAGGCAATTTTCTACCGGTATATTTTGCGATTAACTCCATATAAGCTCTTTGATTCTTTTTCAACAGATTTATCCCTACTTCTTGTGTTTTTATCACAAGTTCAGGCTCTGCCTTAACTAATTTTTTACCTAAGGGTGTGTTGTAAAAAATGAGCAAATCTTGCATTTCATCAATCGTGAAATAGTCAGAGTAAACTTTTGCTAAAGCCGTGATAGCATCGTTAGAAATAAATAACTCGTAAATAAATTGTTGCAGATCGGCAATAAAAGCAGGCGTCAAAATCTTTTTGACTTCTGGATCTTGTTCCATAGACATTTTTAATTTTTGAACAATAACGTTTGCAGAATCGGCAGCAAAATTGGTAGTGACAGCCCACTGTTTCATTACCACAAGATACAAAGGACTCGGCTCATTCATATTGATAGGCGCTTGCGTATTAATCTTCTCTTTATTGTCTTTTTTCTCCACGGACAAAGCAGGAGTGCTCATTGCAGATGCCAAACTTATCAAGGTTAATAACATAATTCTTTTTGTGCTGCGTTGATTGAGAAGATTTTTCATAGCTGCCTCAAGTTTTTTTGCATATCTAGGATTAAAGATAGTACAAAAGAAGAAATATATACCCAAAGCAGATGATTTTTTCGGCTAGGCGCCAAGCTCCTGAGGCCCCAAGAGCGTACGCTTTGGTACGTGACTGGGGTGAAAGAGCCAGGCAACAACGCCGAAAATTCATCTGGGAAGGGTATTTTAGGTGTCAGCTAAAAAGCTTTACCGACAAAGACCAAAGGACGAAATAATGAAATCAGGTTATACTGAAGTTATTTGAGGTTTGAGGGAAATCAGTCATGTCGCGCTCGCCCAAAATAGAAAACCCCTTTCGAAAAACAGTGATTTTTCTGGCATTGTTTGGCTTTTGCTGTTCTTCTTCCCTTTTTTACGCCACTTTGTTCCTAATCGTCGCGAGCCTGACATTTGCCAGTATCATTATTGAGCTTAGTCTTAAGCTAACCAACAAAATACCTGCTTCTACCCAGGTCCTCTCTCCTTCAGAAAAGGAAAGAGCCGCCTTGCGAGCACAAATTGATGATTTCAGAATGAGGGTTGGGCAACCAACCTGGTCTACTCCTTTATATTCGTCCTCTCTCGAACAAAGACAAGTGTTGCCTGCAAGTGTGGATGCCCCTAAAATGCGCCCTTCCCCCAAATTGAGTCCTTTAAGTTAGCATGTATAAACATCAGCCGATAAACGCCCGTTACCAAGAAAAACGACTTGCAACAAGTCGAGCAATAGGTGGCCTTGTCATTATCGGAATGATGATAATCGTCCTTTTATGTCGTGTCGCCTACTTGCAAATTATTGACTACAAAAAATATGCAACACTATCCTCTGATAATCAGCTAAGGCTTGTACCCATCGCGCCTTCTAGAGGTTTAATTTACGATAGAAATGGCAAGCTTTTAGCGCGTAACGTCCCGACTTTCCAGCTCACCCTTATCCCTGAGAAAATAAAAGATCTACCTGCGACAATGGATGAGCTCGCTCAAATTATTAAATTTAGCCCTGAAAAACAGCAATCCCTTATCGATAAAATTGAGCATAGTGCGCCCTATCAGCCAATAAGCTTGCACTTAAAACTCACTGAAGAACAAGTCAGTCTTTTCTCGGTTAACCGGCATAAATTCCCAGAAATCAGTTTAACGGCAGACTTGATGCGAGAGTATCCTTACAGTGGTCTCCTTGCTCATATTTTGGGTTATGTGAGTGAGGTCAATAAAGAGGATTTAACAACGTTAGACAAAAAACGCTATGCCGGTACTTATCAAATAGGCAAAATTGGATTAGAAAAACAGTATGAAAGTCTGCTCCAAGGCCAACCAGGCTATCAAAGAGTAGAAACAGATGTGCTAGGGCGAGAAGTGCGTGTGATCTCTATCAATCCAGGCACGCCTGGAGTAGATTTAAACTTAACGATTGATCTCAATTTGCAACAAGCAGCAACCGGTTTCTTAACCGACAGGCACGGCGCCATTGTGGCGCTTGATCCTCAAAATGGTGAAATTTTAGCTTTTGTCAGCGCGCCTAGTTTCGATCCCAATAGCTTTGTTCAAGGCTTGGATTCCAAATCTTATCAAGCCTTAATTCAAGCACCCGATCGCCCTCTCTACAACAGGGTGATTCAAGGACAGTATCCGCCTGCTTCCACTGTCAAACCCCTTGTTGCTTTAAGCGCTCTTGCCGCAAAAAGAGTGAACCCTAAAGATAAAATATTTGATCCCGGTTGGTATCAAATAGGAGGCCGTGGTCGCCAATACCGCGATTGGGTCAAAAAAGGACATGGTTCCACTGATCTTGAAAAATCGATTCGGGAATCTTGTGACGTTTACTATTACATCCTGGCAGAAAAATTAGGAATTAATCACCTCTCTTCTTGGTTTAATCAAATAGGGTTTGGCAGACTAACCGGTATCGATATTCCGGGTGAACAACGTGGCGTTGTCCCCTCCAATGCTTGGAAAAGAAAAACGTATGGTCAACCTTGGTTTCCTGGAGAAACGCTAAGTGTGGGGATAGGGCAAGGTTATACTTTAATTACACCTCTACAATTAGCTATCATGGGTAACTACTTCGCGAATCGAGGCACCGCTTTTCGCCCCCACTTTAATAAAGATTTAAAACCTGAAAAATTGCCTCCGCTTAAAATCGATGATCCAACCATTTGGCCTTTAGTGATTGAGCCTATGCGTCAAGTCATACAACATCCTCGCGGCACCGCGTACCGCTTCTTTCGCGATCTACCATTTGATGTTGCAGGCAAATCCGGAACAGCTCAAGTGTTTAATTTAAAACAAGATGAAAAATATGTGCACGATGACGTTGCTAAACATCTTCGCGACCACTCTCTATTTGTCGCTTTTGCGCCAGCAGATTCGCCAAAAATTGTCGTTGCCATCGTCTTAGAAAATGAGAAGGCGAGCGCGGTTGTTGCTCGTCAAATGATAGAAGCTTATTTATCGGATAAAACGAATGCTGAACAAAACAAGTTACTCCCTACCCAATAGTGCGCCCTTTGGGCTGCGCCTCCCCATTTTTCGCAGGCTATTTAATTTGCATTGGGACAGCTGGTTATTTTTATTCATTGCGGCCCTCTTATCGTTAAGCGCCATTTTACTTTATAGTGCTAGCGGCCAAAAAATCACTATCGTCATCAGACACGGCATCCATGTCTTTTTTAGTTTCCTCGTTTTTTTAGCCATCGCGCAGATATCTCCTCGTACTTATAAACAATGGGCTCCCGTGCTTTTTGCCGCAGGATTTATCATGCTTTGCATGGTTTTAGTCTTTGGCACAGTCTCAAAAGGCGCGCAACGTTGGATTAACTTGGGATTTATGCGCTTTCAACCCTCTGAGCTCATGAAATTAATTCTGCCCTTAATGCTCGCTTTTTACCTGAGTACCAAACCTATCCCGCTACAAAAATGGCCTTTTGTGGTAAGCCTTCTTATTATTTTTGTCCCAGGTATATTAATCGCCAAACAACCGGATCTCGGCACCGCGCTCTTAGTGATAGGAACGGGTTTAGGGGTGCTCTTTTTTGCTGGGATCAGAATGAGTTGGGTTATCAAGCTTGGCTCTCTTGCTATTGCTGCACTTCCTTGTCTGTGGTGGGTATTACATGATTACCAGCGCCAACGGGTTTTAACCTTTCTCAATCCCGAAAGAGATCCTTTAGGGAGCGGTTATCATATTATTCAATCAAAAATAGCCATTGGCTCTGGTGGGATCTACGGTAAAGGCTGGTGCCAAGGCACGCAGGCTCAGCTCAACTTTTTGCCGGAAAGAACGACCGATTTTATCTTTAGTGTACTAGCTGAAGAATTTGGTTACATTGGTGTTTGTGTGCTGTGTTTTCTGTATTTTGGTGTGCTAGTCAGATGCTGTTATATCATGCTACAAACAACCGCCACTTTTGATCGTTTAGTCGTCAGTGGCGTGATGTTTAGCTTATTTCTCTGCTTTTTTATTAATATAGGTATGGTCAGCGGGCTTCTACCCGTGGTAGGGTGTCCTTTACCATTCATCAGTTACGGGGGGACTTCCCTAGTGACCTGGATGGCTGCTTTAGGTATGCTTGTCTCCATACAATCACAACAAAAACTAATGCCAAGGTAGGCAACTATGAAAAAAATAAAGAATGTCTTTGGTTTCTTCCTCACTTTTCTCCTGGCTTCAAGCATGCAATGTTTAGCTTCTAACCAAGATTGGTTAGAAAGCAATGATGTGAAAGCATTCATTTCAGAAATGGTACAAGAACAGCATTTTGATGCAAAAGATTTAAAGCGCCAACTTGCTAAAGCGAAAATTGATCCCGAAGTACTCGCTTCGATAGCCAAACCTGCAGAGACACTTCCTTGGTATCGTTATGAACCCATTTTTCTCACACCAAAACGAATTGAAGAAGGTGTTGCCTTCTGGAAAAAAAATGCAGCTTCTTTATCTGCTGCTGAAAAAGAATACGGCGTTCCAGCTGAAATGATCGTGGCAATTTTAGGGGTAGAAACTTTTTACGGTCAACGTACTGGCAAATATAACGTTTTCAATTCTTTAGTTACTTTAGCATTTCATTATCCTCCCAGAGCTGCTTTTTTCCGCTCTGAGCTCAAAGAATTTTTGGTACTGGCAAGAGATGAAAAATGGGATATTGAAGATCTACGTGGATCTTATGCAGGCGCGATGGGTGCACCACAATTTATCTCAAGCAGCTATCGCCGTTATGCCGTAGATGCGCACAATAAAGGAAAACGTGATTTGCTTAATAACATTGATGATGCCATAGCAAGCGTTGCCAATTATTTTAAAGTCAACGGTTGGCAAACAGGTGCCCCTATCGTTTTCGAGGCGAAAACAACGGGTGATAAATTTATGCCCTTCATCACCAGTAATAAATCTCCAAAACCTAGTCATTCCTTAACACAATGGGATGAACTTGGCGTTCAAATCTCAAAATCCTCAGCAGCTAAAAGCACAGCCAATAAACCACTTGCTTTGATTTCGCTAGAAGAAAAAGAGGGGACTTCTTATTGGCTAGGCACAACAAATTTTTATGTTATTACCCGTTATAACCGCAGTAATTTATACGCAATGGCTGCCTACTTACTAAGTCAGAAAGTAAAAGAAGAATATCGCAAAACTGCGGTTACAAAAACTTAAAACAACACCTATCCTAAAAAGGTGATCCTAACGGTTGAATAAAAACCATGAAAAATTATAGAAAAATTTTAATTTGCTTACTCTTTTGTTCAGTTTTTCTAAGTGGATGCAGCACGCACGGGACAAAAAAGTCACGCTCATTCCCTTGTAAAGTACCCAAACAAGAAAACCGAGATGGACCTCCTTTGGTCCATCCCGATGTGAATCATGTCCCTAATGCTAAACCTCAAATTGAACCATTAAGTAAGTATGGTAACCCTCCCAAATACAAAGCTCTGGGCAAAGAATATAAAGTCATGAAACACAGTAAAGGTTATACTGCTGAAGGAATGGCTTCTTGGTATGGTCAAAAATTTCACGGGCGTAGAACTTCTAGCGGTGAACCTTATGACATGTTTAGCATGACCGCAGCACATCCTTCCTTACCTCTTCCAACTTATGCTGCAGTAAAAAATTTAGAAAATGGCAAGGAAGTGATTGTTAAAATTAATGATCGCGGCCCGTTTGCAAGTAATCGTATTATTGACTTATCTTACACCGCAGCTAGAAAGTTGGGACTTTACTCCAAAGGCACAGCTAAAGTACGTGTCACTGCAATTGATCCATTGGCTTGGAACAAAGAAAAAGTCTTAACAACTAAATCACCGAGTAAAAAAACCGCTTTGCGCGCTATAAAGTCTAAACGTAGCTAACTTTGTCGTGTTAGAATAGCGAAAATTTAAACATATAAATTGTGGGGTAACTAACATGAAACTTAAAACATCCTTAGGGATAGCTTTGCTTTCATTATTCACGCTTTCTCAACCTGTTCAATCAGCACCTGTTCCTATCAAGGCAGAACCACCTGAGATCTCTGCAGATGCATTTATTTTAGTAGACTACCAAAGTAATAAAGTATTGGCAGAGAAAGAGCCGGACAAAAGGATTGACCCCGCTAGCTTAACCAAAATGATGTCGGTCTATGTGGTCGATAACGAACTTGCCAGTGGCAAAATCACCTTGAATGATGAGGTGCCAATTAGTGAGTCCGCCTGGAAAACCGAAGGCTCTCGTATGTTTGTGCAAGTCGGTAACAAGCTCCCCGTTAAAGATCTCTTAAATGGTGTCATCATCCAGTCAGGTAATGATGCGACAGTTGCCCTCGCTGAATATGTGGCCGGGACTGAAGCTTCGTTTGCAGGGATGATGAATCAATATGCTAAAAAACTTGGCATGACTAACACCCATTTTGCGAATGCAACCGGGATCCCAAACCCTGATCACTATACAACGGCGCGTGATTTAAGCCTTTTATCCCGAGCGCTTATCAGAGATTTTCCCAAAACCTATAAAATTTATTCTGAAAAATGGTTTACCTATAACAATATCAAACAACCTAATCGTAACCGCTTGTTATGGATTGAACCCTACGTTGATGGGATCAAGACCGGGCACTCTAGTACAGCGGGCTATTGCTTAGCAGCCTCAGGAGAAAAGGACGGTATGCGCCTTATCTCTGTGGTTTTAGGCGCGCAATCCGATAAAGAGCGCACCAACCAAACCTTGAGTTTATTACGATATGGTTATCGTTTCTTTGAAACTCGTCGCCTTTTCTCTGCCAACACAATGGTAAATGAACCTCGAGTTTGGATGGGAGCCCGTAAAAAGGTGAAATTAGGATTGAAAGAAGATCTCTTCATTACACTGCCGCAAGGGCAATACTCTAGCCTTGAAGCTAAAATGAACATCAGTAAAGAAATTACAGCCCCAGTGAAAAAAGGCGAAAGCCATGGCAGCCTAGTTGTCATGTTGGGAGATACCCTGATAGCAGAAACTCCTTTGATTGCCATAGAAGATGTGAAAGCAGGATCAATGTGGGAAAGATTCACTGATTATCTCAGTTTAAATATCAGTAAAATGTTAAGTAGTAAGGATACTGCTAGCGCTGAAAAAGCATCGTGATGATTTGCGAAACGAAAACGCGTCATGACGCGTTTTCGTGATGGTAATGATGATGACTATCGATCTCCGTATTTTCCCAAGTTTGCAGTCCTACCCCGACATCTTTCACCAAATGCAAGCCTACACCACAAACCGTGAGGAGAACTCTCCTGACGCGCTGTGGTTATTAGAGCATTCCCCCGTTTTCACTCAAGGACAAGCGGGCAAAAAAGAGCATATTTTAGACGCGGGAAATATTCCTATCGTGCAAAGTGATAGAGGTGGACAAGTAACCTATCATGGTCCTGGGCAACTCGTCGTCTATACTTTGTTTGATTTAAAGCGTTTAGGATTAAACATTAAGCGCTTTGTACAAAAATTAGAAATGAGTATTATCCTTTTATTAAAAGGGTATGGGATAACCGGAAAAACGCAGGAAGGAGCGCCGGGTGTTTATATCGAAGCAGCCAAAATTTGCTCTTTAGGATTACGGATCCGCAAAGGCTATGCTTATCATGGCTTTGCCTTGAATGTCGATATGGATCTCTCTCCTTTCTCGCAAATTAATCCTTGTGGTTTTAAACAATTGAAAATGACACAACTAAAAGATTTTCTGCCACATATCACATTGGAGCAAGCAAGAGCGGATTTAATCCCGCTTCTCTTAGCAAAACTCACCCAACCTGAGGAGTCATTGTTGTGACCGATTACGATCCTTTAAAAAAACAACGTGGGGAAGAAAAATTTGCCAGGATCCCAATTAAAATTGTGCCCACGACGCCCGATACCAGAAAAAGAATTCCAGATTGGATCAGAATAAAAGCGCCAACCAATTCCAAAGTTGCAGAGCTTAAAAGTTTACTGCGCGAAAACCGTTTAGTCACTGTTTGCGAAGAAGCAGCTTGCCCTAACTTAAGTGAGTGCTTTAGCCACGGGACAGCGACTTTTATGATAATGGGAGATAAGTGTACGCGCCGTTGCACTTTTTGCGATGTTGCGCATGGCAGACCTGATCCTTTAGATCCAGATGAGCCACAAAATCTAGCCAATGCTCTTGAAAAAATGGGTTTGAAATATGTGGTTATCACCTCAGTCGATAGAGATGATCTCCGAGATGGCGGGGCTAATCATTTTGCAGAGTGTATTCAAGCTGCTAAAGCACGCTGCCCACAAACAAAAATTGAAATTTTAGTGCCTGATTTTCGTGGCAGGATGGAAATCGCTTTAGATAATTTAAGTCAAGCTCTTCCTGATGTATTCAATCATAATCTAGAAACCATTTCTCGCTTATACAAAGAAGTGCGCCCCGGCTCGGATTACAAATGGTCTTTAACCCTTATCCAAAAATTCAAAGCACGCTTCCCTCACATCCCAACCAAATCTGGCATCATGCTAGGCTTAGGAGAAACGCATGAGGAAGTGCTTGAAGTGTTAAAAGACTTACGCGCTCATGATTGCGACATGTTAACCTTAGGTCAATACTTGCAACCCAGTCGCTTTCACATGCCAGTCTCGCGTTATGTCCCTCCTGCAGAGTTTGCAGAGCTGCGAGAAAAAGCCTTAGCAATGGGTTTTTCGAATGTAGCCAGTGGCCCGCTTGTACGTTCTTCTTACCATGCTGACTTACAAGCCAAGGGAGAAGAGGTGCGGTGACGCGCTCCCTGCTTCCTTCTCCGATCCCTTCTCCCCTTGTGGGAGAAGGTTAGGATGAGGTACAAAAACTCTGCTTTAACACCTACAGGGTTAGTTTAAAAACTACGATTTCCGCTGAATGACAGTATCTTTTGGCAAATTAACTATGGTAGAAAATCAACACTTCTTATTTGGATGTTAAGAAGTGCGAATCGACTAACCGCCCTAAAATTTATCGTCAATTGCAAGAAGGAATGTAGTATGCCAATTGCCAATTTATTGCACCAATTACAAGAATGTATTGCTACCCAAGAAAATGCCACCGCTTGCGGGAATGCTGTAATAGATTCTATGCGAAATAACCTCATTGCCACAGGATTAGGCACAGCAGTAGCCTTTGCAGTTCCTGTTCTTATTTGGCAACGCCACAATATTGCTAGCGCTTTGTCGGGGAAAAAAACTGTACAACCTCCTGCTTCTCATAAGGATACTACCAAGAATGCCAATGGCGAAGCTCCCCCTCCTTCAAGTGAGGCAGCAACCACTCAGCTAACAGGAGCAAACCCAGCTGCAAATACTGATGACACCACAAGTCATACAGAGACTCCTGCTTCTCCTCCTCCTTCAAAAGTAAGGAGTAGACCAGGCTCCAGAAGTGGCTCTCCTCACAACCCCTCATAAGTTATCTTTCATTTGTTAACTGATAGTGCGGGCTTAGTGTCCGCACTTTTTTATACCTTCTTGGCAAATCACAATAACTGTAAAATAAACCAGTCTCCTACTTACGCGCATTTCATTTATAATGCAGCTTCCTTTACAAATCATATAACGAAAATCAGAACTGCTTTTTATGCTGATTTCAGCAAACATTCTCACTAAGATAAATGCATTTTTCTAAAGGTTTATAGGTAGTTAATTTAGTAAGATGAAAATTTGTGAGTCAAAATGCCGTTTTTATTTTCTTTGTAAGCTTAACTGTGGTAAAAAGTGCCATCTTCAATGCAGTACTAGAAGATATCAAAAAACCCAGAAAAGTAACCCTTAGTAATTGGATATTTTTCTAGCCAATAAGGATCAAGATTATGAACAATACACTGGTAACAGCAGCAAAAGAAACAGCAGAACTAGCCGCTCCGAAGGCTAAGGTCGTCCTTGCAGATGCTGCAACAGGCTCTAGTGCTACAACATTTATGCCAAGCTTCCTCAGTTTCAACACGAATTCCTTAAAGAGTTATCTGCCCTCTTTCTCTGCTCCGCAATGGCTGAAATCTCTGGGGAATTTTAATGCCACAGCGGCGTTAGAAAGCACCACCGCGTCTATGGGAAATGCTAAAGATGCGACTGTAAAAGCACTAGGAGATGCGCTTTCTGCTGTCATTCCAGATGCGATTGAAAATGCCGCCAAAGCTCATCCTGCTGTGGCTGGTTTCGTCGCAGGTGCCAGTGTTGTAGGTGCAGTTGCTTATCGTAAAGAAATAAAAGACGGCGTCACCGCAGGTGTAAGCTCCGCAACTGCTTATGCAAAAGACTATGCCGCTGAGAGATTTGGGATAGGAAAAAAGAAGGTTGCTCCTAAAGCACCAGCGAAAGAAGAGCCAGCAGCGCCCACAAGCCCAGCTCCAATCCCTGTAGCTGTCGTTGTTAGCCCATCATCAGCAGCAGTAAAACAGCCATCCCCCCCTAAATCTGAAGCATGGGGCGCTTCGTTTCTACCAAGCTTTATGCAAAGAGGGTCAACGTCACAACCTGCAACTGCTGCTCCTACAAAAACATCGCCAGCTACTCCTGGAACGTCACCAGCATCAGCAGCGTCGACTTCTACGTCGCCAGCTGGAATGTCACCAAGAAAGCCTCTTATACAGCCTGATCTTGCTAAAGCACTTGCTGCTACAAACGGTGCTGTTAAAGATACAGATGTCGTGCAAAGCGGCGCCAAGGTTAAAAAGAGACAACGAGCAGGGTAACACCCCTCCCTCCCGAGGGCGAGAGATGCAGGGATGCTCCCTCGCTGGGTAGAAGGATGAAAATTTCCTTACTCTTCTTCAACACTGATTTTGCGCTGCGTTTTGCTTTCTTTCGCTTTTGGTAGTTGCAGAGTCAACACACCGTGCTTAACCTTCGCTGCAATGCTATTTTCATCAATGGATTCAGGCAAAGTAAACTTCCTATAAAATTTACCGCTCACCCGCTCTAGGTGATAATGATTCTCACCTTTTTCTTCTTTACTGATTTGCCTCTCGCCTTTAATCGAGAGGATCTTGTCTTCCATATCAATAGTAATGTCTTTTGGCTCTACACCAGGGACATCCATATAAACAATAAAAGCCTCATTCGTTTCTTTCACATCGACCTTAGGCTGCCAAGCTGTTTCGGTTTGTCTATCCAAGGGTGATGACTTACAACCCATAATAAATGGCAAAAGATCTTGTTGTAATTCCCTCAAAAACGATGCACTAGGATAATGTACTGTACTCATAACTAACCTCCATTAGGTTTATTCAACACTTCCAATACAGAACATGGGGGCGCGTTCCCTCTTTTCAAGTCTGCCCTAAAAAAAAAGAGAGCCTCTCCCACACAAATCGCCAGTAACGCCGAGAAATAGCGCAAAAATCCTATTTCTTTTTAGTATTTGCTATGCTAATTTACGCGTCTTTCAACCACGAAATGAGGAAACGCGACTATGACCGCAAGGAAAAAAGTAACTAAATCAGCAAGGACTGCTCCCGCCAAAGCCAAACCAGCCTCTAAAGCTAAAAAAGCAAGTAGCTCAGCTAAAGCCCATGCTACTCCTAAAGCTGCACAAAGAATGACAAGTGGTGCTAGCTTAAAATTACCTTCCAAAGTAATTACAGATAAACAAACCAAAGCGCAAATTTTTGCTGAGCTCGCTGAAATTGCTCAAATTTCAAAATCAGATGTGAAAAATGTTCTCACTGCTTTAAGAAACGTTATTGAAAGACATCTCAAAATAAAAGGCTCAGGCAATTTAACCCTGCCAGAACTCGGTATTAAAGTTCGTCGCATTCAAAAGAAAGCAACGAAAGCGAGAATGGGTCGCAATCCTTTCACTGGCGAAGAAATTCAAATCCCAGCCAAACCAGCTAGAAAGTCAGTCAAGGTAAGTGCTTTGAAAACATTGAAAGCCATTATCGAAGCTTAAACATAGGCGCAGGCATGCAAACACTTTGCATGCCTTTTTTGTGTCGGAAAATACCCTCAATTCTGTTACACTCTGTCGTGTTTTCCTATATCCAACCCTTAGGGAATAAGGAGTGTCAATGGCAGTCAACGGCCCCTCTCCTGATAATTCAAGCAAAAGCGAAAATCCTAACTCTAATACTACTCAAGACGCGATGGACCCAGAAATTGAGAGATTACAATCGCTTTCTTTGCAAGAAAATCAAAGACGATTGTCTGCCCCTCCAGCAGAAAAAAATGAACAACAACCTCAAAGACGGAGTTTTCTCAGGCCTAAGAGCATAAGCTGGTTAAGTGGCAGAGGTGGCAGTGCTATTACAGCAGCAGCCTCTCCCACTCCTGTACCTAGCAGCCCACCACCAAGCCGAGCCCAAACCCTAGAGCAATTAAAAACGAATCACCTGAATTTGCTAGCAACAGCTAAAAAAATAGAAGAAGAACTGCAAAAACTGCAACCACAAAGGATCAGCCGAATGGGAGGAGAGATAGCCTCTTTGCCCGGAGCGAATATCTCATCTCTAGAAGAAACACTCGTACTATTATGCTCTGCAACTTCCTCTGAAAGAAATTATAAAATTGACAATCTCATTGGTCTCTCTGAAATATATCGCTTTCAAGACCTTCTGCTGCACTTTTTAACGCTTTTTTCACGATTTTCATTAGCAGAACAATGCCAAGGCTTGCGTTTACTTTCAGATCTTATTTTGCATGATAGATTTAATAATGAATATATTGATCCTGATTTCTTCAAACAGTTAAAACCACTCTTTGAACCTCATTTCGTTCGCCTTAGCCCTTTATTTGAAAAGATGGTTGCTGCTAAAAGCCAAGGCCTTCTATTACACAAGACCTTGGCTTCACTTAACTTTTTTGAGGGCACGAAACATCTCAAATCTTTTGCTGAACTCTTCCCAGCAACCCTAAAAAATAGCGAAATAGAAAAGAAGGCACACGCTATAGCACAAGAATTACGAGCTGTGTCCTTACAATTTCGAGAAATCCATCCCTCTGAGTTCCGAAATAAAGCATGGGAAGACGCTAATACAAAAATGCTGACATCCCCGACGCTTGTGCAACAATTGACGCTATCCAATAAAATTTCCTGCTTTTTAATCGATAGGATTTTAAGTGCTCAAACGCCAACACAACGGCGTTATGTTGTAAAATTAATTATTCTTATCTTAAAAGATCTCACCGACGAAAAACAATTGCTCGATTTTAACTCCGGCATGGCTGTGCTGGCTTCGCTTAATATGAGTTATGTCACCCGTTTAAACTTAATCTCCGAACTGAAAGAAAAATATCAAAATATCTTCAACCATGCCACTGCATTATTTTCTGAAGCAAAAAATTTCCATATTTTACGCGCTCAATCACGTTGTCCGCGCTGCATCCCTTTTTTAGGAGTCATACTCAGAGATATAACCTTTGCCCACGATGGCAATCCTACAAATTTACTCAAGAGAGCAGAAACCAAAGCACCCATTTACACTGAATTATACTCACATTTAGATGCATTAAACGAGATTAGGGATATTGTCCCACAAACAAACTTATTGCAGGCATTAAATGACACCCCTAAGATAGAGGATTGTGACCAGAGATTTACAGAACTTTCTGAGAGAATCAAACCAAAAACGACGCCGTCGGTTTTATTTGAAGATGCTCCAACATTTACCCCCATTTACGCAGCAGCCTCTGGAGCAATTACACCTCTTCCTCCTTCTTTAGCAGCAGCAGCACCTGCGCCTCTTCTTCCTCCTTCCCCCTTAGCTTCTGTCACATCCGCTCTTCCTTCCTCGGCAGCAATAGCCACTCCGCTACTCCCGCTCTCTTCTCACCCAGAAAATGGAAGAGCCGCGAACCGAGCATCATCAAGGAAAAGTTTGCTTCTTCGCAAATAAGAATCAAACGCCCCAGCGTTTACTTAGCGTATGCGGGACATTGACTTGATCTAGGATGCGCGCCACCACAAAATCGACAATCTCTTCAACTTTCGTAGGTCGAAAATAAAAACCAGGATTAGCAGCTAAAATACAAACACCTTGTTTTGCTAAACTTAACATATGCTCAAGGTGAATGACCGAAAAGGGCATCTCTCGGATCACTAACACTAATTTTCCTTGCTCTTTAATCACGACATCCGCAGCACGCTCTAATAAATTGTTACTGGCACCAAGCGCAATAGCAGATAAACACCCCGCACTACATGGACAAACAATCATGGTTTTTGGTGCACCCGTCCCACTTGCTAAAGGGGATGACCACTGGTCTTTACTATAAACCTGAATTTGCCCAGGCGCCGCTTTAACATAATGCGTTAAATATTCTGCTATTTTTTGCGGATTCCCTGGTAGTTCTAAATCTGTTTCATCTCGAATCACCAGATGTCCGGCGGGAGAGATGACTAATGAGACTTGCACTTTCGCTTGCACTAATTGCTCTAGGCAACGCAAACCATAAAAGGCACCGGAAGCACCCGCAAAAGCCAGTGTCACTTCTTGTGGTATCTCTCTCATAGCGTGACCGGCTCTTTTGCGAGTGCGGCTAATAGACGGGCATGGATACCATCAAAACCACCGTTGCTCATCACCAGAATGTGATCTTCTGCTTGTACTTTTTTTATCATATCATCAATGATTTGTTGCGTATCCGAGAAAATGCGCACTTTATTCCCTAAAAGAGAAAAAACATGTTTCACATCCCAGGTTACTTTGGGAGATTGATACACCCAAATTTCATCCCCTTCTCGCAGGGCCTTTGCGAGCTCTTCTTGGTGCACGCCCATACACATGGTGTTTGAACGAATATCCAAAACTGCTAATAACCGTTTTTGTCCTATTTTGGCGCGAAGACCTGCCATGGTTAAATGAATGGCTGTAGGGTGATGCGCAAAATCATCATATACTGTGACTTGATTCACTGTTCCTTTAACTTCCATTCGCCGTTTAACCGATTGAAACTCTGCTAAAGCGGCCATTGCTTTTTGTGGAGCAATCCCTGCATGTGCGGTGGCACCAATCGCTGCCAGTGCATTTTGCACATTGTGGTCACCAATCAGTCCCCAGGTTACCGTCCCTAGTGAAACGCCATGATGCAACACTTCAAAAACGCTACCATCTGCCACTTGATTACGCGCCTGCCACATACCCTCATTGCCCAGCGTGTCAACCGGTGTCCAGCAACCCATGTTAAGAACGTCTTGTAAATGCCTATCCTGCTTGGGCACAATAATGTGGCCATTACCAGGAATGGTGCGCACTAAATGATGAAATTGCTTTTTGATCTCATCCACATTTTTGAAAATATCGGCATGATCATATTCTAAGTTATTGAGCACAGCTGTTTTAGGTTGATAGTGTAGGAACTTAGAGCGTTTATCAAAAAAAGCGCTGTCATATTCATCCGCTTCAACAACAAAAAAGGGATCTTGGCCCCATCTTGCTGAAATCATAAAATTGGCTGGGATCCCACCGACTAAAAAGCCGGGATTAAATCCGGCGTATTCTAAAATCCAAGTAATCATACTTGTTGTTGTGGTTTTGCCGTGTGTGCCTGCTACACCAATAACCCATCTATCACGCAATAAATGTTCGGCTAACCATTGTGGACCTGATTGATAAGGGATTTTTTCGTTAAGAACATATTCCACAGCAGGATTACCTCTGGTTAAAGCATTCCCTATCACCACACAATCAGGTCGGGGGGAAAGATGCGCTGCTTGATATCCTTCTTGCAATTGTATGCCCATTTTTTCTAATTGCGTGCTCATAGGAGGATAAACATTTTCATCTGATCCACTCACTTTGTAGCCTTTTGCCGCTGCCAAACAAGCAATGCCGCCCATAAATGTGCCACAGATCCCTAAAATATGAATATGCATTTTTTCTCCTTAACACTTAACTTTTTGAAATAAAATGTAAGCCCATCCAGAAAAACTCGACCAATGTAATAGAATGAATAAAAATTAACGCCAACGCCATGACTAAAGCGCGATTGGTAGTAGTTTCTAAGGAAATTTTTAAAATATTGGCTTTAATAAAAATATCCCATAATAAAATGGCCATTTCAAAGATGGCATAACTCGGTAAAATGACACCTATGAGCTCAATAATGATATCTGTACCAAACCAAGCAAGGAGGATTTTTAACAAACGATTCGTTTTGTTTCGCTTATTTAGAAAAACATAAATGAGGCCGACTAAAACAGCTATGCCGCCAATTGAGGCAATGCTTTTAATCAGAGCAATAGGAAAAGCCATTTGATCAACAGAAAGATGCTCTTGGGTTAAGAGCACTTGGGTCACTTGGCTAAAAGTCCAATAACAAACCAGAAAATAGAGACTGATGAATAAATACAACAATCCCTTTGAAAAAGGGAGTTGATTTGGACTTGCATTGGAACGTAATAAACAAAGATTGAGTAAGACTGTTATCATTTTAATTTAGCAAACCAAATTGTCATACTGGAAATTCTCTTTCAAAAATTGTAACCTGCACCTAATTTTATTCCACCTTGAAGGACAAACCTATGGAAGCCAAAAATGCTTTTTACGCTCAATCTGGCGGGGTGACTGCTGTCATCAACGCTTCGGCTTGTGGCGTAATTGAAACTGCACGTCAATACCCTGAAAAAATCGCTAAACTTTTTGCAGGCCGCAATGGGATTTTAGGTGCCCTCAAAGAAGAACTTATTGATACCTCAACACTTTCTCCAGCGCTAGTCTCTGCCCTAAAACACACGCCCGCCGGTGCTTTTGGCTCTTGTCGCTATAAACTCAAAGGCCTTGATCAAAACCGTGCAGAATATGAAAGGCTGCTAGCCGTCTTTAAAGCCCATAATATTGGCTATTTTTTCTACAATGGCGGTGGCGACTCCCAAGATACAGCAAACAAAGTTTCCCAACTTGGCGCTGAATTAGGCTATCCTATCACGTGTATTGGGATCCCCAAAACGGTAGATAACGATTTGCCTTTTACTGATGCTTGCCCGGGGTTTGGATCAGTCGCTAAATACGTGGCTGTATCCACTTTAGAAGCCAGCCTTGATGTTGCCTCTATGGCAGCCACTTCGACTAAAGTCTTTATTCTAGAAGTCATGGGACGTCACGCAGGCTGGATTGCCGCGGCAGGAGGCTTAGCCCAAGAGGCCGCTAATGGTGCGCCACACCTTATCTTATTCCCAGAAATTCCGTTTAAAAAAGCAGACTTTTTACAAAAAGTGCAGCAAACTGTACAAAATAATGGTTATTGTGTGATTGTGGCTTCAGAAGGCACTCAAAATGAAAACGGCAAATTTTTAGCCGAATCTGGCCTTAAAGATGCTTTTGGCCACAGTCAATTAGGGGGGGTTGCACCCTTTTTGGCCCAAATGATTCAATCTGAATTAAAACTGAAAAATCACTGGGCTGTAGCAGATTATCTGCAACGCGCGGCACGTCATATTGCTTCTGAAACAGATGTGGCTCAAGCTTACGCATTAGGAAAAAGCGCTGTGGAAATGGCACTTGCAGGGAAAAATGCGATGATGCCCATTATTGTACGTGAAAGCGATAGCCCTTATCGTTGGCATATCGGGGAAGTCGCCTTAAGCAAAGTCGCTAATGTTGAGAAAACTGTGCCTAGAAACTTTATCACCGAAGACGGTTATGGCATTACCGCAGCTTGTCGAGCCTATCTCTCTCCACTCATCGAAGGAGAAGCTTATCCTCCTTTTGCTAACGGCCTACCACAATACGTTAATCTGACACACACTTATGCTGAAAAGAAATTAAAAGAAAATTTTGCTTTAGCGTAATTAACACGCCTTCTCCCGCTTTGCAGGAGAAGGCGCAAGTAAAAGCAAAATGGAAAGAGTATTACTCGAACCAGTTTGCTTTTAGGCTAGGCCGCAAGTGAGCGCAGCCCCAGGAGCGTACACTTAGTACGTGACTGGGGTGAGTGAACGCAGCAACAACGCCTAAAAGTAAACTGGAAAGAGTATAATTATTCACAAACAAATTCGAACTTAGGCCCATTATTATACTGCGCGCGATAAACACCTGGCTTAGCGGGAATAACTTCCCCAAGAGATCCGGTGATAAGTAAATTGCCCTCTCCAATAGTCCAACCATTGGCTATCACGTGATTAACCAGCCACCGTAAGGCTTCCCATTGATCACCGAGTGCATCTTCGCCAAAACCTTGATTGACGATGGCATCATTGTGAAACAAAGTCACCGCTATAGAATTCACATCTTGATTCAGCCAATTGCTTTCTCTAAAAATGATATAACCTGCTGAAACGGCATTTGCAGCAATTAAATCTCCAGCACTGATTTTTTGATTTTTAAAACCAACGTCTGGTAATTCAATAACCGGAACCACTTCCTTGATATAGGATTTTAATTGCTCTACTGATTGAACTGTTTTGAGAATAGGCTTCTTGGTGATAAAGCCAATTTCCATTTCAATCATTAAACGGTTAAATTTTTGTAATGATACCGTGCGTGTTTTAGAAAAATCTCCACTTGCAAAAAGTACCCCTGAAATGGGTCGATTAATATGAAATTGATTTTGTGATGCAGCAGTGGTTAATCCTGCTTTAAAACCAGCCACTTTATCGTGCACTAGCCTACCTTTTACATACAGCATTTGTACTTGATAAGCCGCAGCCATATCTGGCCCTATCTTAGAGGAAAGGTTAGGAATAGCTTCCCGTTTTTCATGTGCGCTCAATAACTGTTTTGCCAGATCATCAATATTAGCCAAAACCTGACAAGGGACGCCAAACAAGCTTGTTAAACAAAAAATAATATTAATTATCAATAAGTTACGCACGAAGCCTCCTTTGTGTAGTCAATTTTATACTGCTTATTATTATGACTAGCAGAGCAAACAGCATTATCGCATACAAATCGAAGGTTTGAACTTTTTCACCGAAAATTAAGTCAAGGATCTTAGAGATATAGTGCTTTGCACAAAGAGTGTAATTCAAGAGAACGTGTATTTTTTACCAAGGAGGTAACATGGCAGGTGCGATAGATTCACGCCTAAGACCAAGCGAGCCTAAATCCCATTTAAAAAAGCTCGGTGTAAAAACAACAAAAATTGCACCTGGCTCAGTGAATGGTGGCGGCATTTATGTCATGGATAAACCAGCAGGAATTGAAGAAGGATCAGTTATTCTGCCATTGGATAGTTTACCTTATCGTAAATTTGTCGCCATGATGTTAGTGCTTGTCTTACCCGAAGGGAAAGCACCAAAAGAGCTTGAAGCTGCTCGTCAAGCATTGCAACATTCTGCAGAATTTCAAGCACTACAACAACAATTATCAACAGATCCACAATTACAACAATTGGGCGAACGGCTCAAGGCTCGGTACACTACAGTAGTTGCAGATTTCAACAAAAAAAATGCACCGATGAAATTTCGAAACATGAGTTCCCTAGATGATCAACTTGAATATCTCCTACGCGATGAAAAACTAATCAAACGACGCCATCCCATTCAAGCTGCCGAAGTCGGCAAAGTGCTGACTACCGTCGGTAAACTCCATGAGATCAAATCAGGCACCTCCTATTATGAAAATACAGGAATGGGTGGCTTGTTCTTTGCGGCTTACAAAGTCAATTGCGGTATTAAGGAAGACGATCATTTCGCAGTGCATATTCAAAAATTAATTGATGCCGGCAATCCTGTTTATATGATTAAGCAAGATGGAGATATGGTGCTGGGTGGCACCGGGCCTGGCGTCGGCAAAATTATAAAAACAAAACAAGGACGCATGGCACAACGTCTTCTTCACCCCGGCGTTGTGTTAGCAACCGGCGGGCTTTCTGCAGCCATTTTTGGGGTTGCTATGGCTGGATGGCGCGGGTATTACATCTACAAAAACAGACCCAATGCTGCCAATGCAGAAGCGATTGTCGAAACACTTTCAACCAAACTAGCACAAATTCGCGGTTTTCCCTCGCAAGAAATTGATACGATTGAAGGGACTTATCCTGATGGTTCACCAAAAGTTTGTACCATCGTCGGTTGGACACCTGGCGTGCGCGATCTCTCTGGCAGACTTGCGGGGGGAGACAATTTTACCAATGTCGTGGTTGCTCTTGATCCTAAACATAAAAAAATGATTAAAGTAGATGCCAACGGAAATATTCTACGGGTCTCAGAAGCCGACCCCACTCAATATGAAAAAATAGATAACGAAAACAATATTATAGAAGCCTCGCAAGCAGAATATGAAGCAGCCTTAGCGGTATCGGATGAAAGTATAGACGGATTAGGTCAATCTTTATTGAGCTTCATTTGCATGGCAGATAGAGATGGTATAGGGAAAGAAGGACAAAATAAGGTTATCCAACCTTTAAGAGAGCCTAGAGGAAATAAGAAATATCAATTTTTCGGCATAGATTTTGGTAAATCGTATAAAGGCAAAAATCCTATAGTCGATAGCTTAGATGATGCTTTCAATTTCGAACAACCTTCAGGCCAAGATGCGCAATTTGTTAACATTTCCATATTATATGACAACCCTTTAAGAGATAAAATGAAAGGTCTCTATCTTTTAGCAGCCTTAAGAGGGGTTTTAACTGATGATGAAAAAGAAGAGATTGCGGCAGATTATGAACAAAAAGGGGATGCCTTATTTGCTAACCAGCTTCGAGCCTACCCACAACAAGTCGATGCGGATTTAATCCTTATTCAAGATGAAGAAAAAAAATATAGACAACTTGCAGCAGATGCAACAACGGCTGAAGAAAGAGAGCAATTTACCGCTTACGCTAATAGAGTGGCAGAAGTTTATACCCTTGCAAAAGAAACAGACGAAAAAGTGCTAAGCGTTTTTGCTGAGAGGTTGCGTCTTACCCCAAGTCAAATTGATATTTTAGATAATCTAGAAAAGTTAACTGCAAAACAAGCAACCACGCTCTCTCCTAATGGTAAAGTGCGGCTCAATCATATTCGTGTCGAAAAACAAAATAGAACCCCTTGGCAACTTGAATCAAATGCTGATGGCACTTTTACACTTGTCTGTAAAGATAATAATCCAGAAGCAGTGAAAACGAAGATCGAAGCATTACAAAACCATGATAGGATTGGCTCACTCTTACAAAGAGCCAATATTGTCGGTGGACAATTAAAAATAGCTGGGTTAGATGATGCAGACCTTCAAACTTTAAGCGAGCATTTAACTGAAGAAAATGTAGCTATAGCAAGAGATCTAGAATATCGCAATGAAACGGAACGTGATAATTTTCACCAACGCCTTCTTGATGCCCAAGGCAGAGCGGCAGAGCCAAGAACGAGTGAAGAAGAAGAAGAAGAACCCATCCCTTTGTTATCGGTAGTAGATAGTCCTGATGAACCTCACCTGACGCTGACTCCTGAAGAGACTTTTAGCGAGCCGCAACCCAGATTAACCAAATCCTATACGCCATTACGCCACAGTGTAGATGAGTCTGAGGACACTGTTGCGCCTACATCAAAAAAAAGAGCGGGTTATCGCTTAGAGTCACAGGACAGTGTTGCCCCAGCGGTGAAACGCGTTGGCTTTCGACTCGCCCCTCCTGGTACAGATCAGCAATTACCTTTGGAGCCTCAGCCTATTTTGGCTCAACCAGGCGGCTCTCTCAAACAAGTAAAAGCATTTCTGGATTCGGAGCTTGCTAAACCTGAAGCATCAAGAATCAGCAATGTCACGCACTATACTGATGTCACACTTAATGAAAATCCAGGACTACTGGTCACCTATAAAAATAGAAATATAAAAACACAAGCGCTTATAGAAGAAGATATCGATAGAGAAGAGCTCACATACTCTGCTGACAAAAACTTAAAAGGTGAGGATTTTAGAATAGCTGCTGCTGAAATTTGTCGAACAGCCGTTTTCAGCGCCCCATTGAAGGGCACTATAGATTTAACGCATGCACCAGAAGATAAAAAAGCTATTTTATTCGAGCTCTTTTCGCTAGAAATTGAACATGCCGTGGTTAATGGTAAATTTAGCAATGACACAAAACCAACCATCAAAGGGTATACACCAGAACCAAGTCCTGCAATGACACGATTATTTACCGCAGCACGTCGCACATAACTTACTAAAAAGCGCAGCGAAGGGGAAGACGATGTCACCAAGCGCAACAGGCGTAACGATTAGGACATGGGGCACAACAGATGCCCAAGACGAGACTGGCATCAGCCGTTTCGTTACAGATTATCTTTATCATACTGTTGCAGGTCATGCTTCCATTGAGTTAACGCTGCCTGCCACAAAAGAGAATTGGCAAATGGTGGAGAAGTATTTAAAAAATAGAGGGATCCCCTATAAAAGAGAAAGACTCGAAACCAAAAAAGTGTTGTATGTTAATGGGCAACCCGTATTCAGTGAAGAAAATGCTTATGAAGAAGATGTGATTAAAGTCTACTTTAGCTGGTGGCCCAGTGATGACAAAAGAAATTTTGACTTTCATACTTTAGCTGAAGATTTAGTCTGTGAAAGATTGTCTGCAGAGGTGAAATATGCACCCGAGTGGGAAGCTTATTTACAGCCTGAAAAACGCCATCATCACTGGTTACTTTCTAAAGTAATATCGCTCCCCTCCGCACAAATGTTGCATAAAAGAGGCGCAACCCAAACAGAAATCAGCTTATTAACCCTCTATCACCAATGTGATCTGTTGGCACATGAAATGAAAGCATTTAATATTTTATACTCTAAATTACAAAGTAAAAGCCGGAATATTTTACTGCACAATGATTTATCTGAAACAGAGAAAGTTCTCCTTGCCCGTTTTTTGCCAGAATCCTTATCAGATGAAGACAACTATATTGATCTCCCTTTAACTTCCGCGAAATTGAAAATTTACTATCAACAACTGCAACAACAATATCAACAGCGGTCCACACAAGTTATTGACTTAATCTCTCAATTTGAGAGAGAAGCAAAAGAAAAAATTGATAATTTATTACAAAACAATCCTTTGTCTCCAAGAGATTTTAAAAAAGCAAGAAGCATTCTGATAAGTCATGGCATTTGGATAGAATCTACAGACAATATTCATGATATTTTCAATCAGCTCAAAAAAGATGAAAGCGAGGCCAAGAAAAATCTAACGCTAATCGAGCCTCTAATAGAAAAAAATGACGCACAAATTGCTGAGATTAATTCACTAATTACATTATGTAAACCTCTTAGTGAACAAGTCAGTGCTTATATAGAGTTGGTGAGCTTTGCTGCAGACAGAAACACGGATGCAAAAACGCTACAAGCAGAAAAAGAAAAACTGATGACTGCGCTTGCTACTGTTTTAGAGGGCGATTTTGCTGAACAGAGTATCACCGAGGCTTTTCTTTTTCTAGAAAAATTGCTTAGTGAATTAAGGAAAGCAAAGCAGGAGAGTATTGAACAGCGCACACAACTTCTAGAGACAAAACGTGATTTGACCAAAAACATGCTAACTCTTGGTTATGGCAAGCTAGACAAGCTGATAGAAAAGCACATTACATCAGGACAATTACCCGATCATACCGTGCATATTGGACTAAAACAGGGTCGTAAATCAGGATTTGATCCTGAAAAAATATTGCAACAAATGGCGGCCTTTGCCATCAGGGAAGAGCCTTTTAGATTAATTACTTTTAATTGCTCGCATACCGTATCTGACATCTTAACGGCAGGAGCGGGCTATCAAGGTTGGATTTTTAAGAGGCAGGCTTTTAGTGGCAGTGTGATAACCCCGCAAGTGGTGTATAACAATACCCTCACCTACTCCAGAAGCTTAACACCAGGTATGCAATTAACGGAGACTGAGACTGAAAATGAAAATAGCTGGCAAAACTACTTTGCGAGCTGGGCGGTATCAAGTGTAGAAGATGCTTTAAATCCTGAGGCTACCTCTATGCTTAGGATCTGGGGTGCTCTCAATGCCCTGGGGGCCGCGGCAACCAGCATGACCATTGCAAATACCAAAGCTCTTCTTGAAGCGACCAAAAAGCATGAGCAAGAGAGTAACCCTAAAAAGAAACCGTAAAATAGACTTCGTTTTATATTTAAGTTTTTTTGAGTGACTCTGATCCCCTCTACCGCTTGCGGACTGCTTGCGTCCTGTAAGGAAGAGGGGATAAGAAAAGTGCTCAAGATCTGTGCGAAAAAAGTTTATGAAGTTTTTTAAAATTACAATGCAATTGCCCTGCCTGAGCATACGTTACCTTAATAACATACTATCTCTAGCTGAATAATAATAATTGCGATACAATGCCATTCTTTATCCATCACCGCTCGTGGGAGAACTTGATGACAAAACAAGCAACACATCACCATACCGGCAAAACACCATCCCAAGATAGCGCGCAGCCCAATAAAAAGCTTGGCCGCAATGATCCTTGCCCTTGTGGTAGTGGTAAAAAATATAAAAAGTGCTGTATAGACAACGAACATGCGCATGACGGAAATGACGACGATCATCATCATTGTGAACATTGCTAATAGTCTTCGTAAATGAACTTTAGGCTTTGTTGCCTTCGCCTTCTCGCAATCCTCATTTACTTTGACTATTGATAAGAAAAAGGGGCGAAGCCGCCCCTTT
This sequence comes from uncultured Gammaproteobacteria bacterium, assembly GCA_963803015.1. Classification (GTDB taxonomy): domain Bacteria; phylum Pseudomonadota; class Gammaproteobacteria; order Berkiellales; family Berkiellaceae; genus Berkiella. Next base: position 312,364 of record CAWDKV010000004.1, read on the forward strand.
CAAATTATCTTTGCTCTTCCATTGGCGCCGCAGGCATCTCTTCCAATTCTTTCATGCTAAGACGGATCCGACCTTGACGGTCAATTTCAAGTACTTTGACCTGCACAATCTGTCCCACTGAAAGCACTTGGCTCACATCTTCAATACGTTGATGAGAAATTTGTGAAATATGCACCAAGCCATCTTTGCCAGGTAATATTGTCACAAAAGCACCAAAATCAACGACGCGCGCAATTCTACCTTCGTATATTTTGTTCACTTCCACATCAGCAGTAAGCGCTTCAATACGTTGTTTAACGACTTCGCCTGACGTTCTATCATTAGCCACGATAACGATAGTACCATCATCATTGACTTCAATGCTGGTGCCACTTTCTTCGGTGAGCTGACGAATCGTCGCGCCACCTTTGCCAATCACGTCTCGAATTTTTTCTGGATTTACTTTTAAGGTATACATCCTCGGAGCAAATTCAGACATTTCTGTGCGTGGTTGGCTCATCGCTTCATTCATAATATTTAAAATATGTAAGCGCCCTGCTTTAGCTTGTGCTAATGCAACTTCCATAATTTCAGGAGTAATGCCATCAATTTTAATGTCCATTTGCAAAGCAGTGATGCCATTGATACTACCCGCTACTTTAAAATCCATATCCCCTAAATGATCTTCATCACCGATGATGTCAGACAATACGGCAAATCTATCCTGTTCCTTGATTAATCCCATCGCAATACCAGCAACAGGCGCTTTTAAGGAAACACCGGCGTCCATCAACGCTAAGCTGGTGCCACATACACTCGCCATAGAGCTTGAACCATTGGATTCGGTAATTTCAGAAACCACTCGCATCACATAAGGAAATTCGCTTTGACTAGGTAGAACTGCTTTAATCGCGCGCCATGCTAAACGGCCATGACCAATTTCGCGTCGCTTAGGACTACCAATCATGCCCACTTCACCCACACAATAGGGAGGAAAGTTATAATGCAGCATAAAGGGTTCTTTTTTCTCACCCGTTATACTATCTAGCACTTGCGCATCACGACCTGTACCTAAAGTAGCAATGACCACAGCTTGGGTTTCACCACGTGTAAAGAATGCAGAGCCATGGGTTCTGGGGAGAACGCCAACTTGTACTGATATCGGACGAATCGTTTCGGTATCTCGACCGTCAATACGGGCTTCACCACTTAAGATTCTGCCGCGCACAAAGGTTTCTTCAATTTCTGAAACCACACCTTGTACTTGATTTTCAGTAAAACCACTTTCTGCAGTCGCAATGGCTTTGGCAATCTCTTTTCTTAATTGTTTTAAAGTGTCTTGACGCTGTGCTTTGTCTGCAATTTGGTACGCAGCTTCAATGCGTGAACCCACTGCTTGGGTGACGCTTTGATGTAAGACAGTTTCAAATTGCGGTACCGTCCAATCCCATTTCGGTTTGCCCGCTTCTTTGGCTAAAGATTCAATGGCTTTAATGACTATCTGCATTTTGGAATGCCCAAACAATACCGCATCTAGCATGATCTGCTCGGATAACTGATTGGCTTCGGATTCCACCATTAAAACAGAAGACGCGGTGCCGGCAACCACTAAATCAAGAGCAGAGCTTTCCAATTCTTGAATACTAGGGTTTAAAATAAACTCACCATTGCGATATCCCACTCTTGCTGCACCAATGGGTCCATTAAACGGGATCCCAGAAATAGCCAAAGCAGCAGAAGCACCAATCAAGGCAGGAATATCAGGGCTGACCTCAGGATTCAGTGACATGACCGTTGCAATAATTTGCACTTCATTCATAAATCCTTTGGGGAAAAGTGGGCGAATAGGTCTATCGATTAAACGGGCAATAAGCGTTTCACCTTCAGAAGGGCGCCCTTCACGTTTAAAAAACCCACCAGGAATGCGACCCGCGGCATACATTCTTTCTTGGTAGTTTACAGTTAAAGGGAAAAAATCGCGCCCTTCCACTTTATCATCTTTGATGCCAACTACCGTTACTAATACAACGGTACCATCCATGTTAACCATCACGGCGCCTGTTGCTTGGCGCGCCACAATACCGGTTTCTAAACTAACGGTATGTTTTCCGTATTCAAATATTTTTACACAGGGTGTCACAAGCATTTTCCTTGTCATTAGCGTCTAAGCTGTAAGCTTTCGATTAATTTTTGATAGGCCTCTAATTTTGTTCTCTTCAAGTAGTCAAGTAGCTTTCTGCGTTTGGCCACAAGGAACATTAACCCGCGTCTGGAATGCAAATCTTTGGGGTGTATCTTCATATGTTCCGTAAGGTGATTAATACGGGCCGTTAACAAAGCCACCTGGACTTCTGGAGATCCGGTGTCGCCAGAAAAGCGTTGAAATTTATCAACTACTTTGGCCTTAGCTTCTACAGTAAATGACATTATTGACTCCTTTGTTAGTCTGCTAATATTTAGCAGGAAATTGTTAAACAGAGAAACGGGCATTCTACCACACTTAAATTTACGAGAGTAATGGTATTTCCTGATTTACTCTTCGCAATTGACGATTTGGGAAGGGAGGGTAGAAGCCATCATTCGCCTTGGCGCAAGCAGACCAGTAGGCAATTTCTCTCCAATACCTAGAAATTCTGCATTCGGGCCCTTGAGAATGACCCAACCTTGCGGCGCATTGGTATCTTTCTCAAGTTTAAGTCCTGAAAACACAGAAAAAGTTTCCTTTTCTGACAAATGAATGTGTGGCAAAAGCTTCGAGAAAGCCTTATCTATAGAGAGTAAAACGCTATGCCTAGCGTGAGGATCAAGTACCTCGAGATCTTCAATTGTAGACATCGACTCACCAAGATAAGGCTCGACCCAGAGTCGCCTTAAATAGACCACATGCGCGCCACAACCTATGGCATTGCCAATGTCTTCAGCTAAAGTGCGAATATAGGTGCCTTTGCTGCAGCTGACGGTAAGCGTTAATAAAGGACGAGCAGAAATGAGAAATTCATCTAAAAGAAGTTGGAAAATAGTGATAACTCGTGGCTCTCTCTCAATCGTTTTGCCTTGGCGCGCTAATTGATAAAGCGGCTTACCCTGATGTTTTAGAGCGGAATACATAGGGGGAATTTGTTTTTGTATCCCCCTGAATGTCTGTAAAACTTGCTCTATTTGGAAAGAAGTCAGAGAAGGCACGTGTTGCTCTCTAATCACTTCGCCTTCGCTATCCCCTGTCGTCGTGGTAACGCCAAGCATCAGCTTGACCTGATAGCATTTATTAGAAGACAGCAAAAAATGAGAAAATTTTGCCGCTTGGCCAAAGCAGATAGGTAACATGCCACTGGCAAGGGGGTCTAAACTGCCAGTATGCCCGGCTTTCTTGGCATCAAAGAGCCATTTGCATTTTTGCAAAGCTTGATTTGAACTCCTGCCAATAGGCTTATCTAAAAGTAAGACGCCATCAACAGGGGAGCCTTTTTTTTGCCTGGCCAAAAAACTACAACTCCTCTTTGTCAGGCTTTTCTGGATCTTTTTTGTCTTTCTCTAGCGCTTGATTGATTAATCTAGATAAGCGATCGGCTTTGTCCATGGTCTCATCATAATTAAAAACGAGCTGGGGGATGATCCGGAGTTTTATTTTTTGCCCTAACTGCGACCGGATAAAACCTGCTGCCCTGTTTAAGGTTGCAATGGTTTCGGTCGCTTTTTCTGGAAGTAAGGTACTGACATATACTCTTGCTTGCGATAAATCTTTTGCTACCTTAACGCTTTCAATTGTTATCATGCCTATCCTCGGGTCATTCATCTCGCGATGAATGACTTCCGATAACGCATTTTGGATGAGATCGGATAATCTCACCATGCGATTAGATTCACGTTTCATTCGTGGGAAATAACCTCAACTTTCTCATAAACTTCGATTAGATCCCCAGGCTTAATATCATTGTAATTCTTCACGCCTATTCCACACTCCATGCCGTTGCGCACGGTTGCTGCATCTTCTTTAAAGCGGCGTAAAGATTCTAAAGCCCCTTCATAGATAACAACCTGATTACGTAAGACACGAATAGGTAAATTACGTTTGATGGTCCCTTCAATGACCATACAACCTGCAATAGCACCAAATTTGGTAGAGCGGAAAACGTCTCTTACTTCTGCCAATCCGACTATCTGCTCTTTGTACTTAGGACCAACCATCCCTGTCACAGCAGCTTTAATAGTATCGATGACATCATAAATAATACTAAAGTAACGGATCTCAATGCCTTCATGCTCAGCCAATTTTCGAGCAGAAGCATCTGCACGCACGTTAAAACCAACGATAATTCCTTTGGAAGCCATGGCAAGGTTCACATCGGATTCATTGAGTCCGCCCACGCCTTTACCCACTACTTTAACGCTAATTTCAGCGGTGGATAATTTCTCTAACACATCTATTAATGCTTCAACTGAACCTTGTACATCGGCCTTGAGAACAATATTGAGTTGCTTTTGCTCCCCTTCTTCCATCCGGTTCATGAAACCTTCTAATTTAGAAGCTTGTTGTCTGGCCATTTTCACATCGCGATACTTACCTTGTCTAAATAAGGCCACTTCCCGCGCTTTACGTTCATCTGCAACCACTGACATCTCGTCACCTGCAGCAGGCGTACCGGACAAACCAAAGACTTCTACTGGAATTGAAGGACCTGCCTCAGAAACGGATCGACCATTCTCGTCTAACATGGCACGTACGCGGCCATAATCGACACCAGTAATGATAATATCCCCTTTGCTGAGCGTTCCTTGTAAAACCAAAATGGTAGCAATCGGCCCGCGCCCTTTATCGAGTCTAGACTCAATCACCACGCCACTAGCAGGACAATCCACTATGGCTCTTAAATCGAGTACTTCTGCTTGTAGCAGGATAGATTCTAATAATTCATCTACCCCAGCACCTGTTTTAGCAGAAACCGGCACAAACATGGTCTCACCACCCCAGTCTTCTGGGATAATTTCTTGTTGTGCCAGTTCGTTCTTAATTCTGTCGAGATCAATGCCTTCTTTATCTACTTTGTTGATAGCAACAATAAGAGGTACTTTCGCGGCTTTTGCATGTTGGATGGCCTCGATTGTTTGTGGTTTGACACCATCATCTGCTGCCACCACTAACACGACGACGTCAGTACATTTTGCACCCCGAGCACGCATTGCACTAAACGCAGCATGACCAGGTGTATCCAAGAACGTTATCATCCCTTTAGGCGTTTCAACGTGATAAGCACCAATATGCTGGGTAATACCCCCTGCTTCTTTCGCCGCCACTTTTGTTCTACGAATATAATCCAGTAAGGATGTTTTACCATGATCGACGTGCCCCATGATGGTCACAATAGGCGCACGCGTATGCGCTTCACCTTCATAGGTAATATTTAAAACTGAATCTTCCACATTTTCTTGTTTGCGTAAAAGAGGAACATGTCCAAGCTCTTCTGTGACAAGGGCAGCGGTATCTTGATCGAGGATCTGATTGATAGTAGCCATTACTCCCATTTTCATTAATGTCTTAATAAGATCTACCGCTTTAACTGATAATTTTTGCGCTAAATCACCAACACTAATGGTTTCTGGCAATGCGATTTCTCGCTTAACCGGTGCGACAGGTCTTTCAAAAGCGTGTTTTTTCGGTTCTTCTTTTCGCCCTTTGCGTTTTTTACGGTGAGGACGAGACTCGCTGTCTTCTTCCTGAAAGTTCCGAATTTTTTTGCTAACTTTGGGCTGTTTTAAAGCGGCTTTTTTGCTCGGCGCTTCTTTGCCGCGTTTCGCTGAGACATCTTCTTTGTCTTCAAGATGCTTCGCTTCTTTTTTAGCGCGCGCTTTTTTCTCTTCTTGCTCTTCTTCCGACGTCAAAGGCGGAGTAATTGCAACGATTTCATCTGCTTCAGATACTTTTTCAAATAAGTCAGGCACTTCTTCTTCAAGAGGCGCAGGCACAACCGCTGAGACTTCTTCTACAATTTCTTCTAAAGAAACCTGCGGGTTTTCATTTTCTGCCAGCTCTGCATTATCCAAGGTATCCACTTCACCATCAGTTGGCAAAGGAATTTCTCGTTTAATGAATTTGCGCGTTTTTTTCGTAACAACTTTAACGGTTTTCTTGCTGGTAGAACCGGCAACCTTGACGTTTAATTCGCTAACTTTCTCTCGGGTTACAGTAAATTGCGTGACGCCTTTTTTACCTTCACCGTGATCGCTTTTGAGCTTTTCTAAAAGCTTCTGCTTTTGCTCATCCGTCACAATATGTTTAAAACCCAAATCGCACTGAACACCTGCGCTTTCTAATTGCTTAAGCAATAAATCAGGTGAAATTCTTAGAGTTTCAGCGTATTTCTCAACGGTTACCTCAGACATAGGTCCTCCCGCTTATCGCCGCTTAGTTTTCAATAAACCAATGCGAACGAGCAGCCATGATCAATTTACCTGCTTGCTCTTCATCCATCCCTTCGATCTCTAAGAGATCATCGACGGAGAGTTCTGCTAAATCTTCCCTGGTGACAATTCCTCTGTTAGCTAAGGTATAAGCTAATTGCCTATCCATACCTTCTACTTCTAACAAATCTACAGCCGGTGCATTCTCACCCAATCTTTCTTCCTGAGCGATAGCTTTGGTTATTAAGCTATCTTTCGCCTTTTGTCTTAATGTTGTCAACAATGACTCCTCCATACCTTGTACTTCCATGAGTTCCGGAATTGGTACATAAGCAATTTCTTCTAAGGTTGTAAAACCCGCTTCTATTAAATTTTCAGCCATCTCAGAAGTAGCCTGTAAATTATCCATGAACAGCTTTGATAACTTTTCAAACTCTTGTTGATCACGCTCTTCAGCCTGTTCTTGTGAAATCACATTTAACTCCCAACCTGTAAGCATACTTGCTAAACGAATATTTTGACCATTTCGTCCAATAGCAGCAGACAATTGATCTTCTGAAACTACGACATCCATGGCTTTAGAATCATCTTCAATGATAATCGAAGCGACTTCCGCAGGCGCAATAGCATTTATCACAAATTGTGCTGCATTTTCTGACCAAAGCACAATATCGACACGCTCACCGCCTAATTCACTTGAAACAGCTTGCACTCTGGCGCCACGCATCCCGACACAAGCACCAACTGGATCGATGCGATTGTCTTTTGCTAACACCGCAATTTTAGCTCTAGCACCAGGATCGCGCGCAGCACCTTTTAATTCTATTAAGCCATCATTAATTTCAGGAACTTCTATTTTAAATAATTCCAGCAACATTTCTGGGCAGGTTCGACTCACAATTAACTGTGGTCCTCGTTGCTCTTGGCGTACATCTTGCAAATACGCGCGGACTCTATCTCCTACGCGAACAATTTCTCTTGGCAACATATCACTGCGACGAAGTAATGCTTCCGCATTATTACCCAGTTCAAGAATGATATTGTCTCGTGTGACTTTTTTCACTGTCCCAGCAACGAGCTCACCAATACGTGAACGATATTCTTCTGCGACTTGGTCTCGTTTGGCTGAACGCAATCTTTGCATAATCACTTGTTTGGCAGTTTGGGCAGCAATGCGTCCAAATTCTACGGAAGGAACAAGCTCTTGAATGATGTCGCCAATTTTAGCATCCGATTTTTTTTCTTTTGCTTGCTCAACGGTGAGCTCGGCCTCAGGATTTTGGATCCCAACCACTTCGCCGTCTTCATTCTCAGCATTTTCATCGATAACATGCCATGTTCGAAAGGTTTCATAGTCGCCAGTTTGCTTGTCGATAACGACTTTAAAATCCCAATCTGCGCTATATCTTTTCTTACTCGCCGACTCTAAAGCGGCTTCTAGCGCCTCAAAAACGATTTCTTTTGGCACATTTTTTTCATTCGATACGGCATCTACTACTAAACGAATTTCTGTGTTCATCGTCTTGGCCTCTTACTTGCCTTTTGAACCAATTTCTATTACTGGAATGACTCTTGCTTTCTCTATGTTTGAGTAGGCAATTGTATAAACTTGTCCTTCCACTTCTAACGCTATCTCATCTGGCGTTGCCTTTTGCAAAACGCCTTTAAAATTATGTCTGTTCGTTATCGCCATTCGCGTTTTCACAGAGACTTTTTGCCCCACTTGTTGCTGAAAATGCTTTGGTATAAATAGCGGTCTATCTAATCCTGGTGAAGAAACCTCCAAGGTATAAGAACCACCAATCGGGCTTTCCACATCTAACGCCACATTTATCTGTCGAGTTAGTCTAGTGATATCATCAATCGTAATACCGCCAGGCTTATCGATATAAATACGGATAAGCGTATGGGTTCCACCACCCTGCTCAACCCCCACCAATTCAATCGGGGTTCCCTCTAACAGAGGGTCAATTATTTTTTGCCACTTTGCTTGCCAATTCATTAACGCTTCTTCTTAAACAAAAAAGTGGGCATCTGCCCACTTCTTTTTATTCTTTATCGATACGTATTAAAAAACCCCAAGTTGGGGTTTTTTAATACGACTGGTAGCGGGGGCAGGATTTGAACCTACGACCTTCGGGTTATGAGCCCGACGAGCTGCCAGACTGCTCCACCCCGCGATAGTGAGCCACATAATAGGGTAAAGGGGGCGTGAGTGCAAGCCTTTTATAAATAAAGTCCAGGATAACAATTTGATTTCTTTTAAAAATATCGAAAATATGCTTTAAAAAGCCTCTCACTTGCTTATCCTGTTATTTCAAAATAGCGGTACAGGCCCCCAATTTTTGAAATTCAACTAAATTTTATTCATGTCAGAGAGAAATTGCAAGAGTATTTGACATAAGATGTCAGGTTATTACAATGGTGCCTAAAATAGGACTTGCGAAGGTTTATCCGCATGAAGCTCCTTTCAACGACTGAGACTCTTCTCGTCCATGCTGCAGATGGCTACTTCAAAGTCGTCATTTTAACCCCCGTCTCTCCTCCTTGCGCTGCTTTTATTACCAAAATTTATGAAAAAATTATGACCGGCGAAATAACCCGAGACGAGGCAGGAAGCGCTATTTTCACCTCGCAGTTTTCGACAGATATGATTGAGCTCGCCTTACAAGGCATTGATATCATTTATTGGAATTAATAAAAGAGGGTAATGATGGAACAACTTACCGCAAAACAATGCCAACATATCACCGGCGGAGAAGGGCACTTTCGTGTTGTCGTCTTTGCACCGGTCTCCCCTGCTTGCGCACTTTTTGTCTCTAACCTATATGAACAGGTTTTGGTAGGAAAACTAACAAGAAAGGGTTTTTACCAAACACTTATCGATTCCTCCTATAACCGAAAAGAACTCGAAGCGGCGTTAGAAGGTTTAGAAGTCATCCATTGGCCGTAGTATGAAGAGGACCAATTTATGCCATTATTTCAAAATTTATTACCCACACCTTGGAAGCTGCACACCCTTACACTCAATGTAGGCCTTTGTGTCGGCTTGGTGAAAGCAACACCACTTGCAGAACTTAAAAAAGAAGTGGCCGCCACCTTCAGTTTAACCAGTACACCTCAAGCACAAACCCTGACCTTAGCCCTACGTTTTCCACCTAATACTTTTCCGATAGAAAGAGCCGTATCCACTTTACCCCAACCTTCACATGCTCTACCCACTGCCCCAACATCTTCTGCCATTGCCACTTTCAACCACACCACTTACACCCGGGCCACCCAACAAGGCATTTTCTCCACCCTTATTGCGGGGGCAACCAGCTATTTAAACGAATATTTACTTGCTAAAAATGTCTCAGACAATAATCGCTTTTATATCACGCACGGCACACAAATCGCTTTACAACTGGCTGTTGCACCAGAAATGCTCCCCACTCTCACTGCCACTTTCGGTGCCATGTTGTTAGACCAGAGTGGCCTCTCACCCAGACACATACTACTGGCGTCCTGTGCTGCCTATGCAGGGGTGATGGTTTATAGAATAAGTTTACGTCCTGATTTAACCCTGCTAACCGCTACAGAAACCACCCTTTGTCTGGCTGGCACTTTGCTCGGCTCTCACGTGGGAGAAAAGGCTTTTAAAGATCCACTTTGTTTTTTAAGAGAGGCTAGAAAAATAGCAAATGCTGTTGTAACTAAAGGTTGCAAAGTTAGTGAGCATCTCGCCACTACTTTGAGAATACCGCGCCCCTTTTAAGAGAGTGCCCTTTCTCATTTCTGCACACCTGCAGAAAGTGACTTAAACTGATCAAAATAATGTGATCCGTTCATACCATAAGTTAGAGGAAGGGCAAACATGACACCCTCAGAATATAATGACATCAATTGGATTGGCATGATGTGTAGAATCAACTCCGTGCCAAAATTAGAAGATCACACTTATACCTGGATCTTCCGGATCTTAGTCCTTGATCTAGAATTAATGAAACATCATCACAAAATCATTTGCTATACCCCTGCAGATGTTGACCCCACACGTAAAACTGTCACTGGTTTTATTCTAGAAGGAACGCAATTTAAGAAAGTGACACTACCTATACCAAAAGTCACTTATGACTATCATTTTGGCTCAACCGATAACAGAGGCAAACCAGGATTTACTTATGATGCTTTCGAACCCTGGGCTATCGACAATGGCTATAAAATTTATCCTGAAAAAAGTTTACGCACAGTCGCAAGTGATAAACTTCTTACTGCCGAAATCCTCTCACAATGCGATAAGTCTATGATCCCTTATACCGAACTCTTTACAAGAGAGCGTGCGCAGCTTGAAAAGTTTTTGCACAATAACAACACTATTTTTATTAAACCTCGATTTGGCAGTGCAGGCAACGGCATTTTTGTGCTCAACAAAGATAATAACAGGTATTTAGTTGATTTTTATACGCAAGGGGAAATGAGAAAAGGTCAATTTGCGTCACCATCAGAATTCCTGGCCACACTCAAAAGTGATGTCTATGACGATTATATTATTCAAGAAGCGATTGATTGTATACGCTTTGATGGTAGAGTCTTTGATGTTCGCGTGACCATGTTTAAAGAAAGAGAGATTTGGCACAGTTTAAATGAGGTAAGATTAGGCGCCAAAGGCAAAGAAATCTCGAATGGCTCTCAGGGCGGCGAAGCCGTTCCCACTGATGTTATTCTCCACAAATTATTTCCCAAAGCAAGAGTCCCTGCACTCATAGAAAAAATCAAAATCGCATCAGAAAAAATAGCAACATTTATCAATGATCACCTTCATGACAAGGTCACCGAACTTGCCCTTGATGTTCTCATTGATGCACATGAAAATATTTATCTAGCTGAAATTAATGTTAAACCAGGCCTTTGTGGCGGATTTACCATGTATGATCATTTCTTTGATATGTCAGAAGAAGAAAATTATCTTTTTGAAAACTATGCCAAAAAACATGGTGAGTATTTAGCAAAATCTTTGTTGCACAAATGTCAAAGCGCTTAATTAAAATAAAACGAGGATAATATGATCTCATCAGAAATTTCTGAAAAAGATCTTAGCTGGATTGGCATGATGTGTCGCATCAAGAGCTTTCCTAAATTGGAAGAACATACTTACACTTGGATTTTTCGAATCTTAGTTCTTGATCTTGAGTTAATCAAACACAACTATAAGATGGTTTGCTTTGCGCCAGAAAATGTTAATCCTAAAGAGAAAACTGTGCGCGGTCTTATCTTAGAAGGTAAAGCATTCAGAGAAATCACTCTCCCCTTACCCAAAGTCAATTACGATTATTATTTTGGCGCTGCGAATAATGCTGAGAAACAAGATTTTACCTACGAGGATTTTGAGCCCTGGGCGCTGAGCCATGGTTATAAAGTGTACCCCGAGAAGTCTTTGCGACGACTAGCAAGTGATAAATACAGTACAGCTAAAATCCTTGCGAAATGTGACCCTTCTATGGTTCCCTATACTGAACTTTTTACCAAAGGACAGGTGCAAGTTGATCTGTTTCTACAAAATAATCCCACCGCTTTTATTAAGCCCAGATATGGTAGCGCGGGCAATGGCATCTTTGTGATAAAAAAAGAAAAAAGCCAATATAGTGTTGACTACTACATAGATGGAGAAAAAATAACACATACTTTCGAGTCAACTCTTCAGTTTTTATCAACACTGCGCGACGAAAAATATAATGATTACATAATACAAGAAGCCATCCCTATTCTTCGTTACCAAGAAAGGGTCTTTGATATTCGTGTCACCATGTTTAAAGATGGCGCTATTTGGCATCATTTAGATCAAGTAAGATTAGGCGCTAGTGGAAAGGATGTATCAAATGGCTCTCAAGGTGGTGAAGATTTCACCACCGAAGTCATCCTGCATAAATTGTTTCCTCACGAAAAAGTGATGGCCATTATGGAAAAAATTAGAATTTCTTCTGAAAAAATAGCAACTTTTATTAACCATCACATCGACGACAAAGTCACCGAACTCGCTTTAGATATTCTTGTTGATGGAAATGAAAATATTAAAATAGCCGAAATTAATATCAAACCAGGATTAAGTGGCGGCTTTGCGATGTACGATCATTTCTTTGACATGTCAGATGAAGAAAAATATCTCTTCGAAAATTATGCCAAAAAACATGGCGAATATTTGGCAAAATCCTTACTGCACAGATGTCGCACCATCTAATTGATAAAAAGAATGAGGTAAACATGAGTCTTTCAGAATCTAAACAACATCTCAATTGGATAGGCATGATCTGTCGCATCAATGATATGCCAAAATTAGAAGAACACACTTATAGCTGGATCTTTCGCATCTTAGTACTCGATCTTGAATTAGCAAAACACCACTATAAAATAGTTTGCTATAACCCTGAAGATGTTAATCTTGAAGACAAAACCGTGATAGGGCTTATTTTAGACGGAACCAAATTTAAAAAAGTCACCCTTCCCCTACCCACAGTCAATTATGATTATTATTTTGGTACACCACGCCGAAGAGCTAATAAAGGTTTAAGGTACGAGGATTTTGAACCTTGGGCTACCCAAATTGGTTATAAAATCTACCCTGAAAAATCTTTACGCAAAATTGCGAATGATAAACTAACGACAGCAAAGCTCCTCTCGCAATGGGTACAATCTCTCATTCCACATACAGAGCTCTTTATAAAGGAGAGTCAACAAATAGAAAAATTTCTACAAAACAAACCTGCTGTTTTTCTGAAACCCAGATTTGGCAACTCCGGTAATGGTATATTTGTTATCAAAAAAGAAAAAAACAGCTATCTCGTCGATTACTATGCTAGAGGCAAAAGGTTCTCAGATACTTACAGTTCGATTCCGCAATTTCTTGCCGAATTAGAAGATGATTATGACAACTATATTATTCAAGAAGCAATTGAATGTATTCGCTATGACGAAAGGGTTTTTGATATTCGCGCCATGGTGTTTAAAGATGAAAAAATTTGGCACTTTTTAAGTGAAGTGAGATTGGGAGCCAAAGACAAAGCAATCTCCAATCTCTCTCAAGGCGGCGACACGCTTAACACTGAAGCCATCCTTCATCAATTGTTTCCGCCAGAAAGCGTGTTTGCTATTTTAGAAAAAATTAGACAATCTTCTGAAAATATTGCAATTCACATAAATAATCATGTCAATGACAAAGTCACGGAAATTGCTTTAGACATTTTATTAGATGCGAATAAAAACATTTATATTGCCGAAATTAATATCAAAGCAGGTTTAAGCGGTGGCTTTTCCCTCTATGATAATTTCTTTAACATGTCCGAGCAGGAAAAATTTATCTATGAAACCCAGGCCAAAAAACATGGAGAATATCTGGCAAAATCTTTATTACACAGATGCCAGAGGGTTTAAAGTCTAAGTTTACACTTAGAATCTTGTCGTTCTATAGACAAACCACCAATTAAGTATAAATATAAGCGCAACTACCAAGCTCAATGGCACTGCAATGCCCATGATTATACTTAAATGCACAATGGGGTTATAAATTAATGCAATGATGATAAAAACAATACCCCATGGTATGTAATACCTTGGTTTTTCTGTAAAATGTAAATACGCAATAAGTATTGCGGCTAAAGAAACGACAATCTCTAATACTAGAGTGTAAATCCATGGCAGAGCAATCGGCAACAAAGTAATCAACAGTAATATTGCCGGCACAAACCAAAGAAATATATTTTTATAATATCTTCTAGTGTCCACAGCCCTTCTCCTTACCTTAAAATCCATCAATAAGAATGTCTGCAGTGCAAGCCGTGCTAAACAACCGTATGCGTAGAAACCGAATTATAGCCATAAAAACGTACACCGCCTCCAGCTGAACATGCACTCAACATCACTGACAGTAAGATCAGTAAACTGATTTTCTTCATACAATTCTCCTATTTAAAATGTGAGTTCACAATATTGTGACTCAGCAAACTCTTTAAAGTTCGCTTTAAATGGTGATGCTCGGGGAGGTGCACTAGAAGTGAGATAGCACCAATCTTCTTTTGTTATGCCTTTAACTGTGTAGCTTTTGGCACCTGAAAAGCATTAATGACTTCCGAAGCACAGCCTTGCTCCCTCGCTTTTTCTAACGGCGTTATTCCTTTGTGATTAGCTTGCAAGGGATCTGCGCCATGCATGAGTAAAAGATCAACAATTTCTTTTAGTTGCTTTTGATTTTCACAATCTAGCGCCCAAAATAACGGATTCTCCCCATTTTTATCACAAATGGTAGCTGAAGCGTTGTTATCCAGAAGGATCTGAACACAATCCACTTTGCCTTGTTCTGCCGCTGTCATCAAAAGAGTGGCATCATGCAATGAAGCTATCTTTTCATTAATGAGATTTGCATTATTCTTCAGATTTTCTTTTAATTTTTTTCCATCGATTAACACATCCAAGATCTGAGGTTTAGGATCTGAAAATAAGAGAGTACGCCTAGAGCTTATAGAGGGCTTAACAGGTTTTTGCTCTAACTTCCTTTGGTGTTCCTGAATCATTTCATGGATAAATTCATAATCATTTGACGTTTGTGGCTGTTGCCACTGAGGATTATCATTAGGGTCTTTTGGCGATATTTTAGCGCCTTTCTCCAGCAGTATCTCTACACTTTCTCTTTTTCCATTAGAAATTGCTTCATCCAATGGAGAGAAGCCAAAGTGTGTATCCAGACTATCTATTAATGCTCCCTTTTCTAAAAGAGCGGCGATAACTTCTTTACTACCTGAGCACGCTGCAAAATGAAGAGCAGTTCTGTCGCTGTTGTCTTTTAACTTAACATCAGCGCCTTTTTCAATTAATTCTTTGACAAGATCAATGTCGCCTATACAGCAAGCATACATGAGAAGCGATCGCCCATGATGATCTTTTGCATTGACATCTGTACCCGATAATCTAAATTGTTCTGCCCAAAATTTAATCAAGACGATTTGGGATGCAATAGGTATTTTATTAAGCCAATGCTCATTCCATAAGCCACGATCTTTTACGCCGCCCAAAGGAAATTTTGCACCTCTTTCTAATAATAAGGAAAGGATCCCCGTCATACCTGATTCGGCAGCAAATGATACTGCAGATTTACCCCCTATATCCGTGAGATGAATATTTGCGCCTAATTCCAGCAATTCCTTCACAGCATCGACGTCCCCTATTTTGCAAGCAAACATGAATCGTGTTATGCCATTATTGTTAGGCTTATCAAAATTTTTTAATACTCTTGCTTCACGTAACCAGGCGCGAAACAACTGGTTTCTGCAATTCACTCTCTTTGCATTTAAGGTCTTAAATTTTTCATCGTTTGGATCATTAGCTCTGATTGGTTCAGGCGAATAACCAATCAGTTGGTGACCATTCGATACTTTATTTACTTGATGAATATCAGCTCCCATTTTTAGAAGATAAGCCATAATACGTGGAGCACCTCGTTCTAAAGCAAGATATAATGGGCTAGATCCAGTGGTATCATTCATATCCGCGCCATTGGAGATCAATTCCTTTACCAACTCAACATTATCATCAGAGCCAATCACCCCTTGAAATATGCCTTTACACACGGCTTTCTTGTCAGATGAAGCTTGCAACAATAATCGTAGCATTGGCATGTTTTCTTTTTCACAGGCTAGTTTTAGTGCTTCAGCACTGGGTTCAATCTTCTTTTCCAACAACAGCTTAACCACTTCGAGGTGACCTTGTTTAACAGCTAAGGTGAGCGCTGTTTCTTTATCATCATTATATTTCTCAATCTTTTCTAAATTAACATTTGGGCCAAGGCTTAAAATTCTTTCAACTAATGATACCGCACCCAATTGACAGGCTCTCATCAAGACTGAATAGCCACTGGCATCGACTTTATCAATATTGTCTTCGCAACCATCTACCCATTTTGTTAAGAGTAAATTAGTTATTTCCTGCTTTACTTCTGGAGGAAATTTATCGCTACTACGACCCGCTATTACATCAATTGCAGTTCCTGGAAAATTGCTTGAAATAAATATATCTGCACCATTATCTAATATCTTCTTAACTAAATCAGGCCATCCAGCCTCTACAACCTTCATCAATGCAGTTTTTCCATAAACAACAGGACGGTTAATCGCAGATGATTTTATTAACTCATCAATCAGGATTGAAAATATTTCTTGGTTTGTAAAGATTTCTTTCTTAAGTGCACTTTCTATGTTTGCACCCTGAGCAACTAAATATGACACTAAAGGTTGGTTATTAAATTTATCACATCGATTTAGCAATTTCTTATCATTAATGTATTGGCTAATTTGAATGCCTGGCAAGCCTTTCAGAAAAGTATCTAGTTGAACGACCGTCGCTTTCTGAATTAATAAATCAAGCAGTCGTGATTCATCATATTCTGATTTTTGTTCAGGGGTTAGAGAATGGTAGCTTGTGATGGCACTATCCATGTCGGTCTCAAACAAATGGTACAAAGGCAGAGCCGCCTTTTCTTCTTTAGCGACTAACGGCATAGCATTTGCTATTTCTCTTTGCCTTTGCGAATCACGATAGCCATTATAATCGACAGGAACCGATGCTGCTTGAGAAATAGGGTAGCCTAAAGAAGGAGGGGTTACGCCACCACTTCCAACTCTGACACTTGTTATCTGATGTTTAGTGGTTAATTCAACTCCCAATGCGTTAAACATTTTTGTCATTTTATCCACATTCTCTGGAATATTTCTAATATTAGGCTGCGCTTCCCCTGAGTCTAAAACTAAAGCACCATCTGTGCCTCTCCAAGCCCAAGCTTGTGCAATAATATCTTTAGGAAGGATTTTCTTCGTATTTCTATCTTGCGGCGGTTTACCTTTACACAACAGATAAAATCCACCATTTTCACTGGTCATCCCATGATGAGCGCATCCACTGCCGGCTTTTCCCGATGATTGACAACAAGCCGTAATGTGGCCTAACACCGCTCCTTTGGGATCATCTTTACTCAATTTAATAAGATAGCAATCTTCAAGCCCAATTGTACTACCATCAATAAACACCGGCGGAATAGCTTTGTCGCTATTTTTAACTTTTGATTTGAGTGCTAAGTAATCTTCAAATACAGATTCTGGCACCCCATATTTGTGAAATAAGTAAGCAGCAGGTTCATCTTTTTTAGCATTTTTGTAACGAATTTTTGCTGCCGTTTCCCATATTGTTTTAAGCTCTACTTCTGTTAGTAGAGGGGGATATTTTGGCAACCTTCTTTCTAATTCTAATTTTTGCTGATTTAATTGATTTTGTTTTGCCCTTATCTCATTCATTTTGGCCTCAAGTTCCTTAGGTAAGGCTACTTTTTGTTGCCGATAGGGTTTCGCTTCTTTATTAAGGGCTTGTAAGGCATCTTCAAGTATTGAAGCTTCTATTTTTATTTTCTCAATTTGCGCTCCTAATTCAGTTATTTTAAGTATGTCATGAGGTGGGATAGCGACAATAGCTTTGCGCTCTTTAATTAAAATTTCTTGGATCTTTTCTGTATAAGTAACGATACCACTGTTTCGAAAAGCTACATCATGCATGTTTTTTTCAAAAATAGTGCGCCACGCATTGAGATCCCAATTTTTTCCTTCTGGCAGATCGAAAAGGCAAGCATCATTAACCACTTGCCTTGACAATCCTTTGTTTTTTTCTTCACATTGTTTTAAATAATGTATCGCTTTATCAGCACTTCCAAATATAACAGCGAGTTTGTAGGCATTTATTTCGGCACCCGCAGTTCCTTCAGCCAAACAAGCGAGTTTTGTACAAACCAGCAACTGCGCATACACTTTCTCATCAAATCCATGAGGGTTTATTTTAGTATCGTAAAAGACCGCTGCTTTTTTAAGGGATTCAAGAAGGGAACCCTCAGGGTGCTTGCCATTTACTAATTGCACAATCTCCCTAACAAAGACTTCATCAATATCAACATTCGGCAGCTTTGATTTGAGCTCTGTATACACTTCATCAACGCATGAAGAAGAGTCTTTGTGGCTATGAATAAAATCTAGTATTTCTTTATAGGGAATAGGATCTGCCATCTTGGTGTACCTGCACGATTATTGATAGAAAATTAAAAAATCCTTCCATGACTTGACAAGTTGTTGATAAGAAAAGTTCATTTAGTGTGCAGGAAATTGCATTATCGAGTTGACTCATATTAAATGTAACCCAAGCCCTCCATAAAACGTGTCGTTGCCTCATATTTAAGGTAACCAAGGGAATGGAGGGTAATATGGGGTATTTAGAGAAAAAAAGTTATCTTTTGGCCATTTTTCTTCGTTATAAGAATGCTGACAGGTCAGAAAAAATTAAAATACTGGATGAATTTTGCGCTGTTTGTAGGTACAACAGAAAATACGCTATCAGGCTGCTTAAAAGATCAGAAATCATCCGAAAGAAAAAAAGTGGACCAAAGACAATTTATAATGAATCTACTTTACTTGTGCCGCTAAAGCGCATATGGTTCGCTGCAGATCAGTGCTGTAGCAAAAAATTAAAGGTGATAATAGGGGCGTGGTTACCGAGCTATGAATCAACTTATGGTCCCCTAGATGCTGAAATCAAACAAAAACTTCTTTCCATTAGCCCCGCCACGATTGATAGAATACTCAAGCCTGTTCGAGCAATAAACAAAATCAAGGGGCGGTGCACAACCAAACCTGGCTCGTTGTTAAAATCACATATTCCGATTCAATTTACCCATTGGGATATTCAAAAACCTGGTTTTTTTGAAGCTGATACGGTTGCTCACTGTGGGAACAGTATTGCAGGCAATTTTGCCTGGAGTTTAACAATGACTGACATTTGCACAGGTTGGACAGAAAACCGTGCTATGTGGAATAAATTAGGCGGAGAGGTTTATGAAAAAATTAGTGATGTAGAAGTAGCTTTGCCTTTTGAGATACTAGGATTTGACAGTGATAATGGGGTGGAATTTATGAACCATGCCTTGCATGATTATTTCACAAAGAGAGACAAACCTGTTTTATTTACTCGTTCACGGCCTTATATGAAAAATGATAACGCACATGTTGAACAAAAAAACTGGACACATGTTCGCAACCTGTTTGGGTATGACAGGCTGGATAACTATTTGGTTGTTACAATGATGAATGATTTATATAGAAAAGAATGGAATCTTTACCAAAATCATTTTATTCCAACAATGAAATTGCTCAGCAAAGAACGTGTTGGAAGCAAATATAAAAAATCATATGAACCACCAAGAACACCTTATGAGCGCGTACTTGAATCGACTTATGTTGATGATGCAACAAAACTAAAATTAAAGGCTGTTCATGAGACATTGAATCCGTTTACACTTAAACAAGAGATTGAAAAGAAATTGATTCTGATTTTTAAGCATGCAAAAGTTACCTCAAACTTGAGTCAACGAATATAAGGAGTTCTTTTATGACCGTTGGTTATTTATTCAGGAAGAAAATACAGAGTGTAAATTATTTTGAGAGGACTTCGGTTACCTCTATTGTGAGTCAACGATGAGGGCCTCCGGTTACCTTTTCCCATGAGTCAACACGTTATTCAACGCCCTCCAGCTTGCGAGAAAAAATCAACGGTGATTTTGAAGGCATTTTAATTTTATTAAAGCAGCTGAAAATATTACATCAAACTATTTTTTGACATAAATTATTACACTGTAAGTTTAATTTTTTTACTTCTTTTCAAGTTCGGAACGAAATTCCCACTTTTTAAAGCTGTCTCTTGGTCACATTTTGCGAATCAAAGATTTGGCTATTATTTTTACGCTCCCCGGACCTCCTTATCCTATGTCGCTACACATCCGTGTGCGACAAATCGCTTCAAAATAATAGCCAAATCTTACCAATCCTTAATTGTGTAGAAGAGACCGCTTTTTAAAGGAGGACGGCGCGTAGCGCCAGGGGGATTAATGAAAGAATTAGGCATCTAGTAATGTTAAATGATTCATTGCGACTACGAAATTAATCTGAGATTAGGCAAGGTGACTTATGCATTAGTGAAGCGCTTTAATTGCATGCTTTGGATCATTTTTTAAAATGGTTAATAATGCTAATGCTGGACCTCTTGGCGTTCGACGTCCTTGTTCCCAATTTTGTAAGGTCTTAATACTTACTCGAATGAGTATGGAAAATTCATTTTGAGAAAGGCCAATTTTTTCACGAACTTCTTTTACATCAAGGTTATCACAATAATGTGTTCGAGAAGCTCGTTTTTCATTTCGACGAATTTTTCCAGCCTCTTTGACACTTTCAAGCAATTGATCGAACATATGTTTATTCATTTTTTAACTCTTCCTCCACAAATTGTTTTAGGAGTCTTAGTTGTTCATTAGTTAAATTTTCTTGTTTATTTTTTTTATAAGCATAGATCATAAATATTTCGTCATCAGCAACAAGCCAATAGTAAATTACTCTCACGCCACCACGTTTACCTATTCCTGGCAAACCCCATCTTATTTTTCTAAGTCCTCCACTGCCTTGGATTAGATCACCAGCTAAAGGATCATTCACTAAAACCTGCTGGAGTGCCAGATATAAATCATCTGACATTATTTCCTGGATAATTTTTGTAAAGATGGGGGTTTCTTTTATTATCATGTTAAATTATACGCCATTGGCGGATAGAGCTCAACTTAGGTAATGATTTTAAATTATTGTAACATAATTCAAATAGGTGTAAATACAGCAATGGGTGACGAAATGTGTATCTGACGGTGAGTAATAATTTACTGAACAGTGTAAAAGTTAAATTTCTAACATTTTGATGTTTTTATGCAATACCACTTACCAGTGGAAGAGAATATTAGTCTAGATAGGAACAAAATCTAAGCCATTCTTGGAGACGAATCTACCCTCCCAAAAACACCTTTTGGCAAAACATAAATAATGGCGCAGGTAAGATCCCTAAAGCCAAGATGGCAAGACCATTTAGCGAAAGCGCAACATACATTTCTGGCTTGGGTTGGATAGCAAAAGAAGCTTGAGGTGCTTCAAAGTACATGGCGCGAATAATACGTAAATAATAATAAGCGCCAATAATCGAGAAGATAACAGCGACAGCAGCAAGCCAAGTGAGATTCGCATCCACTAGCGCGCTCAAAACCATAAACTTAGCATAGAAACCAACCGTAGGCGGCACACCGGCTAAAGAGAACATCACCAGCAACATCAGAAAAGCGAGCCAAGGGCTACGCTCTGAGAGCCCTTTAAAATCACTGATATTGTCTGATTCATACCCTTCAACACTAAGATAAATGATGATACCGAAAGCGACCAGGGTGACAATGGCATAAACAATAATATAGTAAAGCGCAGGCGCATATCCGACACTCGGCGCAGCAAGCAAGCCTAGAAATAAAAACCCAACAT
Organism: uncultured Gammaproteobacteria bacterium; assembly: GCA_963803015.1. Lineage (GTDB taxonomy): Bacteria > Pseudomonadota > Gammaproteobacteria > Berkiellales > Berkiellaceae > Berkiella. The sequence goes on from CAWDKV010000004.1 coordinate 334,137, forward strand.
GAGCAATAGTTGAATAAGCTAACAGCCGTTTAATATTGGTTTGCATAATCGCGCCAATATTACCTATCGCAAGTGACATTAAAGCTATCACCACTAAAATCTGCATCCAGACATCAGAAACGGGAGAGAAGGTATCTTGCAAAAGACGATAAGCTAAGGCAAAGGCGGCAATTTTTGGCGCAGTACCTACTAATAGCGTAATATTCGTTGGTGCACCTTGATAGACATCTGGCACCCACATGTGAAATGGCACCGCTCCCAATTTGAAAGCTATCCCAACAATCATAAAGCCTAAGCCAATCAGGGAAACGTGATAAGCCCCCCCATCAACATGTTGCAAATAGTTAGACACATCTACTAACTGAATACTGCCGCTCAGCCCATAGAGTAAGGACATTCCATACAACAACATCCCAGAAGCCAAAGCACCCATCACAAAATATTTCATGCTTGCTTCTTGCCCAGTTTGCGAATCTCTTTGCAAAGCAACCAGTGCGTAGAGCGGTAAAGACAAAAGCTCTAAGCCTAAAAACAGCATCAAAAAACTATGAGCAGACACTAAGCACATCATGCCCAAGGTTGAAAAAAGCGCTAAAGCATGAAATTCGCCACTGGCTATTTTGCGTTTCCTGATATAGCTACGTGAATAAAGCATGACAAAAAACATCGCGCCTAGAATAAAGAGTTTTAAAATCCGGGCAAAAGGATCAGCAATAAACTGACTGCTAAAAGCGATGCTAGTGGTCTCTTGGGGCAATAACCAACAACATACGGCAGTTGCAACCAGGGACATTTGGCAAAAAAGATACGGCATGGCAGGGATCTTTTTTGCTAAAAACAATTCTAAAATCAGCCCAATGCTGGCTAAGGTTAGCAATACGATTTCAGGAAGCGTCGTTAATAAATCATTCATCGCGCATTTACCCTATTCATCTGGACTTAAAATTTTAGGTTGTGCAATTTGTTGCAATAATTGTGTCACTGAACTTTGTGTCACATCAATCAGTGGACGCGGCCATAAACCAAATAACATGACCAAAGCTGCCAAGACCACGAAGAAGCTCACTTCACGCAGTGAAATATCTTGCAAGGCAGCCACTTTTGCATTCCCTACCTCACCAAAGACGACCCTTTTTACCATCCATAAAGAATAGGCGGCGCCCAATATTAAAATAGAGGCTCCCCAAAAGGCGTACCAAGGATTAGCCTGCATAGAGGAAAGGATGACAAAAAATTCTCCGACAAAACCGGATGTGCCAGGAAGGCCAGCATTAGCAAGCGCAAACAAAACGAAAAAGCTGGCAAAAATAGGCATCGTATTCACGACTCCGCCATAATCTGCTATCTGACGAGAATGCATGCGATCATAGAGTACGCCCACACACAAGAAGAGTGCACCAGAAATAAAGCCGTGAGAAATCATTTGTACATACGCCCCTTGCACCCCTAAGGCAGCAATAGTGTGCGCTTCTTTATCGACTAAGGTAAAAGCAATGAAAATGCCTAAGGTCACAAATCCCATATGGGCAATCGACGAGTAAGCAATTAATTTTTTCATGTCTTTTTGCGCGATGGCGATTAATCCAATGTAGACCACAGCGACAAGTGAGGCGCCAATAATAAACAATTGCCACTCTCTGCAAGCATCAGGGACGATAGGCAATATAAAACGTAAAAAACCGTAAGCGCCCATTTTCAACATGATAGCCGCTAATACAACCGAGCCACCAGTGGGTGCTTCGACGTGCGCATCAGGCAACCACGTATGCACTGGCACCATGGGGATTTTGACAGCAAAAGCTAAGATAAAAGCAATAAAGATCCATTTCTGAGAAATAATGGAAAGCGGCAGCTCTGTAAAGGAAGCGATGGCAAATGTGTGATCCAATCCTTGTGAGCGTGCGGCAAAATGGAGATAAATCAAAGCAACAAGTAAGAAGACAGAGCCTAAAAAGGTATATAAGAAAAACTTAATCGTGGCATAAATGCGATTAGGTCCGCCCCACATGCCGATAATTAAAAACATTGGGATAAGCATCGCTTCCCACATGACATAAAACAAAATGGAATCTTGTGCCGCGAAAACCCCGCACATTAACCCTTGCATAATTAAAAAGGCAGCCATGTAGTGCGCTACGCGCGTCGTAATGCTTTGCCATGCTGCGATAACCACTATGGGCGTAAATAAACAGGTTAAAACAATTAATGGTAAAGCAAAACCATCAATCCCTATTGCATAATGAATATCTAAATAAGGAAACCATTGATGGTATTCCATAAATTGAAATTGACTGGTGGAAGCATCAAAGCCCTTCCACAACGGGAAGCAAAATCCTAGACAAATAATAGAGATAACCAAAGCACCCCAGCGCGCTTGTTGCGGTTTTTTATCTCCTCCCATTAAAAAGAGCAGGATGCCTCCGATAATCGGCAGCCAAATTAATGTACTTAAATAGGGAAAATCAACTTGCATGTGGGCCTATCCCTTCTTAGTTTCGCCAAATCAACCAGGTCAGGAGCACAATTAGTCCTGAAATCATTGCAAAGGCGTAATGATAAATATAACCAGTCTGTAAATGCCGAATGACATTCGAAAATTTGCCCACTGAATGAGCCGAGCCATTCACAATGACCCCATCAATCACAGTTTGATCCCCCACCTTCCAACATATGCCGCCAAGAAAGCGCGTGAAGGGAGCAATGACTTTTTCATTAAAAGTATCAAAACCGTATTTATTGACCAAAATCTGATTAAGCGGTGCCAGAGCTTTGCGTGTATTCTCCGACCAATGCGGGAATTTTTCGTAAAATAGCCAAGCTACAATAAAGCCCGCCAGCGCAAACCCAAATGGTGGGGCGATAAACCCATGTAACCCCATCTTTAACATGCCATGATAATCTGCCCCAAGGTTGGCGATGACATCGTGTTGATCTAATACAAAGAGGGTCTCATCAAAAAAGCCATTAAAGAGCGGATCGATAAAGATCCCGGCTATCACGGAAAAGAAAGCCAACAAGACTAAAGGTACCCATACCACTGTAGGAGATTCATGGAGATGCTCTCTGGTGTGTTTATCCATGCGCTCTTTAGTGTGAAACACCAATAAGAACATTCTAAAAGAGTAAAGTGCCGTGACAAAAACACTACCTAAAACTATCCAATAGGCAATAGCGGCACCTGGTAAGCTACTATCCTGCACTGCTTCAAGGATAGTATCTTTGGAATAAAATCCTGAGAAAAAAGGAAATCCTACTAAGGCTAATGTGCCAATTAACATCGTGAAATAGGTAATGGGCATGTAACGACGCAAGCCACCCATCAGACGAATATCTTGCTCATGATGCATGGCGATAATAACAGAGCCCGCTCCTAAAAAGAGTAAGGCTTTAAAAAAGGCATGGGTCATTAAATGAAAGATCCCAGCGCCATAGGCAGATACACCAAGAGCAGCCATCATCAAGCCCAATTGAGATAAGGTCGAGTAAGCAACCACTCTTTTAATATCATTTTGCACAATCCCAACTAACCCCATCAAAAAGCAGGTTGCGGTACCAATGAATAAAACAAAAGTCAGCGCGGTCTCAGAATATTCAAAAATCGGTGACATTCTGGCGACCATAAACACGCCTGCAGTGACCATGGTTGCCGCATGGATCAGTGCAGAAATCGGGGTAGGACCTTCCATCGAGTCAGGTAACCACACATGCAAAGGCATTTGCGCGGATTTACCCATCGCGCCTATGAATAATAAGATGGCAATCAGTGTAAGCACGGACCAAGGCTCTGAAAAAATAACTAAAGTCAGATTTTCTGCTGAAACATTGGCGGTTTGCGCAAAAACGGCCGCATAGTCTAAGCTGCCAAATACCCATAGCGTCAAAGCAATTCCGAGTAAAAATCCAAAATCACCAATACGGTTCACCAAAAAGGCTTTTAAGTTAGCAAAGATTGCAGATTCATTTTTGAACCAAAAACCGATTAAAAGATATGAAACCAAACCAACCGCTTCCCAACCAAAAAAGAGTTGGAGAAAATTGTTGGACATCACTAAAGTCAGCATGGCAAAAGTAAACAAAGAAATATAGCTAAAAAATCGCTGATAGCCCGGATCATCTTGCATATAACCAATGGTATAAATATGCACCATTAACGAAACAAAGCTCACTACTAACATCATGAGTATGGTTAAGGGATCAATCAAAAAGCCCATTTGAAAACGCAAGGTATCAACCATTGCCCAAGTGTAAACACTGATATCACTACTAGCCGGGATACTTTGCGTCCAGAACATTTGCAGCGCGATAGCTAAAGAAACAACAAAGCTTATCGATACGCCGAATATGGTGACAACATGCGCGCCTTTTTTACCAATTAAATGCCCAAAGAATCCTGCAACAATAGCAGCAAGGAGTGGGGCAAGCACGACGATTAAACAAGTCACTAATAAATTTGATTGCACAACTTACCCCTTTAATAAATCCAATTCTTCAACATTAATGGTTCGCCGTTGACGAAAGAGGACAACTAAAATAGCCAAACCAATGGCTGACTCGGCTGCAGCGACTGTGAGAATAAAAAACACAAAGACTTCGCCTATCTGATTTTGTAAAAAATGGGAAAAAGCAACAAAATTCGTATTCACAGCTAAGAGCATGAGCTCAATGCACATCAGCAAAATGATCACATTCTTACGGTTGATATAAATACCAGCCACCCCTATTCCAAATAGCAAAGAGGCTACAATTAAGTAATCTGATAAAGCTATCATTCAGACTTTCCTTCTTTTTCTGCAACCATATTTATCACGGTTAATCTATCTTCTTTGCGCACGCTTGTTTGCTGAGCCGCTTTTTGCATCTTGGTGCCACGAGGACCTCTAAAGGTCAAACCAATGGCTGCAATCATGGCAACGAGTAAAATGACACCTGCTATCTCAAAGGGAAAGAGAAAATCAGTGTAAAGAAGTGTGCCTATCGCTTTGACATTACTATAATCTGTTACCTTGGCTAAAGGTGCATTGACTAGTTTCAAACCAAAATGATCAGGGCCAATTGCTGCAAACATTAACCCCAACATGATAAGCGCCACTACTATGCCAATTGGCCAAAGCCGGACAAAAGGATTTTTTAATTTGGGGGCCTCGATATCTAACATCATGACCACAAATAAGAACAAGACCATCACTGCGCCAACATAAACTAGCACGAGGGCAATGGCTAAAAATTCTGCTTCAAGCAACATCCAAAGAGCGGCCATACTAAAGAAGGTAAAAACCAAAAATAAAACCGCTCGCACGGGGTTCCTCGCGGCTACCACCATGCAACTTGCTAAAACAGCTAAGCTTGAAAAAAAATAAAAAACCAATTGTTGTATCGTTATCGTCATCTTCTTAGCCTTTAACGGTAGGGCGCATCTTCTTCTCGAGCAGCGGCTATCCGCTCCTCGTATTTATCGCCAATAGCTAGTAATTTTTGTTTGTCGAGGATGTTCTCACCACGCTCTAAAAAGGCATAGTTACTAAAATCCGTTTCAACAATAGAATCTACAGGGCAGGATTCTTCACAAAAGCCACAATAAATACATTTAAATAAATCGATTTCATATCGTGTTGTCCGTCTAGAGCCATCTTCACGCTCTGTAGATTCAATAGTAATAGCGAGTGCAGGACAAACTGCTTCACATAACTTACAAGCAATACACCGTTCTTCCCCATTGGGATAACGTCTTAGCGCATGGATCCCTCGAAAACGGGCTGAGCGAGGAGTTTTTTCTTCCGGAAATTGCACAGTAATTTTACGAGCGAATAAATATTTACCGGTAAGCCTTAATCCCTTCAGTAACTCAAAAAGGAAAAAGCTCTTAAAAAAATGCCTTAGTTTGCGTACCATGTTACTTACCTATATAAACCAAGGGGATAAATGCGCTTTAATCGCTATCGCTTCGACAACAATCCAAACAAAGGTAATGGGAATAAAGATCTTCCATCCCAAGCGCATAATTTGATCATATCGATAACGCGGAAAGGTTGCTCGAAACCAAAAATAGAGGAAGAGGAAAAAGCAAGCCTTTAAGCAAAGCCAAAATAAACCTGGAACCCACTCTAAATATTGTTGAATAAAGGGTAAGCCTTCAAAAGGAGATAACCATCCCCCTAAAAACATGATACTTGACAAGGTAGAAAGCAAAATCATGTTGGCATATTCTGCTAAAAAGAAGATAGCAAAGGTCATGCCTGCATATTCAACATGGAAACCGGCAACAATTTCGGACTCCCCTTCAGCAACGTCAAAGGGTGCACGATTAGTTTCAGCGACAGCAGAAATCCAATAAATAACAAATAAAGGCAACAAAGGTAACCAATACCAATGCAGCACACCGCCACTTTGCGCATGGACTATATCATTGAAATTCATACTGCCTGCAGCCATCAAAACACCTACCAATGCAAATCCCATGGCAATTTCATAAGAAACCACTTGTGCAGCAGAACGCAAAGCACCTAAAAGCGCATATTTGGAATTGGAAGCCCAACCTGCAATGATAATGCCATAGACACCCAGGGAGGTCATGGCTAACAAAAAGAGTAATCCTGCATTGAGATCCGCTAAAACCCAACCATCGGCAAAAGGGATGACTGCCCAAGCCACAAAAGCCGGCGCAATAGCTAAGACAGGAGCAATGATATATAAGAACTTATTAGATTGTTGAGGAAAAATAATTTCTTTAAATAACAACTTAAAGACGTCCGCAATCGGTTGCAGCAGCCCCAACGGTCCGACTCTATTAGGGCCGATACGTACTTGTATATAGCCTATGACTTTACGCTCAGCATAAGTAGCATAAGCGACTGATAAGATCAGAGGGATCAATATCAGTAAAGACTTCAGGACTATCGGAATTAAAATTGCTATCCATTCCATTATCATGGCAAAACCTTTAAGAAACTAATTCAATTGGGGTGAAAGGCGCTTGTAGGCGCTGAGACTGTTTAATGCCTGCAGCAACCACGATGGCGCCATGGGGGACAGCCTCATCAATTTTGATCTTGAAGGGCAGATGCGATCTGCCTTCACCTTGCACCGCAAAGATCTGTTGACCCATTTTAAGATTTTGTTTTAAGGCTTCCTGGCTATTGAGTCTAAGCTCTCCTGCACTAAGCGCATCTTGCGTTTGTTGCAAACTAACCGCTCGTCTAACGAGAGGATCAACAGCATAAAGTGGTGTCGGTGCGATTCGGATCAATCCCTCTTTTTCAGGCTTTTGAGCGTTCGGCTGGCAAACAAAAGTTAATAAACTATCACTCTTCGCTGTTGGCAGCTGCATTTTAATCTCAGCCACAATTTCATCAGTGGTGTTGTAGTCAAAGCCCTTTTCTTGCCAAAGGTTGGCTAAGACACGCAAGACTTTCCAGCCAGGTTTGACATTGTCACGAGGAGAAACGGCAGGATAAAAGCTTTGCCATTCCCCTAAAGCATTAATGTAAGTACCTCGGGTTTCCGCTATGGGCGCGATGGGCAGTAACACATCTGCGTATTCTCGACTCAAGTGGCTATCAAAAGAGGTTAACATCACAACCACTTCTGCAGCTTTTAAAGCTTTGATAGCAACAAAAGGATTGGCACAATCATATTCTGGTTCACAATGCATCAAGACATAACCCTGTCTTGGTTGTGCCCATATTTCTTTCGCATTGAGTCCTTGGGTAGGCAGCATGCCGGCTATCCAGCTTCCTGCACTATTGGCTCCCATACTCATTTCACCCCAAGTCGCACCGAGCGCTTCTGCCAGTACTCTGGTGCCCCAATATAAAAGATGGGCCTCTGGATGCGTTAATGCATAATGGCCGAGCAAAACGCTGACCTTCGTCTTATCTTGTAGTTTTTCTGCAAATGCTAAAGCCGTTTGAGAAGGGGTAATGCCGGCCAGCAATTGATGGGCTTGAGATAAGCTTGTCTTAGGATTTTTATCCAATACCGCTTTAACCAATTCCAGTAAAGGTTGAACAAAATCTCCTCTCTCTCCTACCCATTGCTCGGCTTCAAAATTAAAATCAACATATAAAGGGTTAATTGCAAAAACTTTAGCGCCCCCATTAGTTGCTTTGCGCACTCTATGAGCAATGATAGGCTCTTCTTTTCTGATATCACTACCGACTAATATAATTTCTTCTTGCATCGATAACGCTGGTAGCGAGATCCCAAGTGTAGGGAAAGTCGGCATCACAGCATCGTGTGCAAAATCGCTTTGCTTTAAGCGATGATCTAAATTGTGACAGCCCTTCGCTCTCATTAATTTCTGTAACAAATATAATTCTTCTAAGGTACTATTTGATGACGCCACAACGCCAATTTGTTCAGGAGTCTTCTCTGCAATTTTGCCTAATTTATCGATAGCAAACTGGAGCGCTCTCTCCCAATCTACCACTTCCCAGCACCCATTTTGTTTGATCATAGGTTCCGTTAAGCGCTCTTCATGGTTAAAGGCTTCATAACTAAATCTATCTCTATCCGATAGCCACATTTCGTTTAGCGCTTCATTTTCTCTGGGCTGGGTGCGCATCACTTTGTTATGCAAAACATGGTAATACAAGTGCGATCCAACACAATCATGAGGAGAAATACTCGGGCGCATTTGCATCTCCCAAGTTCTCGCTTTAAAACGAAAGGGTTTAGAGGTTAAAGCACCAACAGGACACAAGTCGATGATGTTTCCAGAAAGCTCTGAATTGATACTTTTTTCAATATAAGTACCTATCTCCATGGCTTCCCCGCGCCCGGTAGCGCCCATTTCCCGCACGCCGGCAATTTCATCACCAAAGCGCACACAGCGTGTACAATGAATGCAACGGGTCATTTCTGTGCTGATAAGAGGACCTATATTTTTATCTTCAACCGATCTTTTGCCTTCTACAAAATTGGAATAATCTGTCCCATAGCTTAATGCCACATCTTGCAGCTCACATTCACCACCTTGATCGCAAATCGGACAATCTAAAGGATGGTTAATGAGCAAAAATTCCATTACTGCTTTTTGTGCCTCTCTTGCTCTTGAGGTTTGCGTAAAGACTTTCATACCTTCAGACACTGGCGTGGCACAAGCTGGTAACGCTTTGGGTGCATTGGCTACATCGACAAGACACATACGACAATTAGCAGCTATCGACAGCTTTTTATGATAACAAAAGCGGGGGATAGGGATCCCAGCAGCATCAGCAGCTTCAATCACCATTTGACCTTGAGGGACTTCTAGTACTTTGCCATCAATTTCAATACGGACCATGATTAGACCTTACTCACAATCGAGCGCTTATGCTCAATCATATAAACAAATTCATCTCTAAAATGTTTAATAAAACTTCTCACCGGCATGGCAGCGGCATCTCCTAAGGCACAAATCGTTCGCCCCATGATTTTTTCAGCCACATCATCTAATACTGCTAAATCTTCCATCGTACCCTGTCCGTGCATCATCCGATGTAAAATTCGCGCTAACCAGCCAGTCCCTTCACGACAAGGTGTACATTGACCACAAGATTCTTCAAAATAAAAATCACTTATTCGCGCTAAAGCATTCACCATGCAAGTGGTTTCATCCATGACTATCACCCCACCCGATCCTAACATCGAGCCTGCTTTGGCTATGGAGTCATAATCCATTGTGAGTTTCATCATGACATCCCCTGGCAAAACAGGCATAGAAGAGCCGCCAGGAATGACTGCTTTGATCTTTCTGCCTTGTTTCATGCCCCCTGCCAATTCTAATAAGCTCAGCAAAGGGAATGCCTAATGGCACTTCATAATTGCCAGGCTTATTCACATGCCCAGATACACAGAAAATTTTGGTGCCACCATTATTAGGCATACCTAACTCAGAAAACCATTTGCCACCATTCTGCAAAATAACCGGAACAGAGGCAAAGCTTTCAGTATTATTAATATTAGTAGGACTACCATAAATCCCAAAGTTAGCAGGAAAAGGTGGTTTAAAACGGGGTAAGCCCTTTTTACCTTCAAGCGATTCCATAAGGGCTGTTTCTTCACCGCAAATATAAGCGCCTGCTCCCAAAACATTATACAGTTCAAAATCAAAACCAGAACCTAAAATATTTTTTCCTAATAACCCCGCTGCTCGTGCTTCTTTTAATGCTTGTTCCATCCGTGCAAATGGCTCATGAAATTCACCGCGCAAATAGTTATACCCCACTGTTGCGCCCATGACATAACCCGCGATGGCCATCCCTTCAATCAATTGATGGGGATTATAACGTAAAATATCTCTATCTTTGACAGGTGCCTGGTTCACCTTCATCCGAATTGCACAGCACATATTTTTGTCCCGGTGCTATTGCGTGGCATAAAACTCCATTTTAACCCTGTGGGAAAACCAGCGCCGCCACGTCCACGTAAACTCGAGGTTTTCAGCTCTGCAATAATGTCATCTGGCGACGTTTTTTCTCGCAAAATTTTTTGCAAAACGGCATAACCACCGCACTTGACGATAAGTGTCCAACGACCAAGGCTTGTCAAATGCCAAGGGTACGAAAACAAACTTGATTCTGCATGCACTCACATTACTCCAGAGTGATCTAAAATATTATCAATTTTTTTCGGTGTTTAGATTTTCATAATAATCTGTACCAATTTGCATCATCGGTGCAGTACCACAAGCCGCCAAACACTCCACTTCTTTCAACGTAAATTTGCCATCAGGCGTTGTTTCACCGACTTTGATACCTAATTTCTTTTGCAAATAAGCAAGTGTTTCATCTGATCCACATAACATACACGAGATATTGGTACAAACGGCAATTTTATATTTGCCAACCGGTTTTAAATCAAACATGATTATAAAAAGTAGCTACTTCATAGACAGCAATCTTTGGCATTCCAAGATAATCTGCTACCGCATCCATTAAAGGCTGCGGTTAACCAACCCTTATTTTCATCTTGCACCACAGTTAAAGCTTTGAGAACAGCGGATTGTCTGTTGCTGTGGCGGATATTTTTTAACCCATTCATCAATTTCGTTTCTTACTTTAGCCGATAGTAAATCGGGTGAAGTTAAAGTTTTGGCATCGTACGTCATTTAACGATCAATCTCCCCAAAAACGATATCCATCGTGCCGATAATGGCTACCACATCGGCAATCATATGCCCTTTGGCCATTTCATCCATGGCAGCCAAATGCGGGAAACCCGCTGCACGAATTTTCACACGATAAGGTTTATTGGCGCCATCTGAAATCAAATAAACCCCAAATTCACCTTTAGGATGTTCTATCGCAGCATAGGCTTCCCCTTTGGGGACACAATAACCTTCGGTAAATAAGTTTAAAATGATGAATCAAAGATTCCATATCTTCTTTCATTTCTACACGAGGTGGCGGCGCGATTTTATGATCATCAATCATCACTGGCCCAGGATTCTCTTCTAGCCATTCCACACATTGACGAATAATACGATTAGATTGACGCATTTCTTCCACACGCACTAAATAACGATCATAACAATCCCCTTCTTTACCAACAGGAATATCAAAATCTAAATCAGTCGTAGACTTCATAAGGTTGTTTTTTACGTAAATCCCAAGCCACACCAGAGCCTCGCAACATGGGACCAGTAAAACCCAATTGTAAGGCACGCTCTGTAGAAACGACACCAATACCCACCGTACGTTGTTTCCAAATCCGATTATCCGTTAATAAGGTTTCATACTCATCGACACATTTATGGAAAACGCTCGGTAAAATCCCAAATAAAATCAAGTAACGATCCTTCCCGATTAGCATTTAATTTTTTCACTTGTCTTTTATTATGCCATCGCGAAGGTTTATATTGTGGCATACATAGGCAAATCGCGATAAACTCCACCAGGACGATAATAAGTGGCATGCATACGCGCGCCAGAAACGCTTCATAGCAATCCATTAAATCTTCTCTTTCTCGAAAAGCATATAAAAATACTGTCATTGCGCCAATATCAAGCGCATGAGCACCTAGCCACAATAAATGATTTAAAATACGCGTGATTTCATCAAACATGACTCGAATATATTGCGCACGGATAGGCGGCGTTATTCCTAACAATTTTTCAATGGCTAACACATAACCATGTTCATTACACATCATCGAAACATAATCTAGTCGATCCATATAACCAATACTTTGATTATAGGGTTTGCTTTCCGCTAATTTTTCAGTCGCACGATGCAATAAACCAATATGGGGATCGGCTCTTTGTAATGACTTCACCATCAAGTTCTAAAATTAAACGCAACACGCCATGCGCAGCCGGATGTTGCGGACCAAAGTTCATGGTGTAATTTTTAATTTCAGCCATGCTGCGTTACTCCTTCATAACGATTATCTACGAATACTTTAGGTACCAGGGTACGAGGCTTAATACTCGACAGGCTCATAGATCACACGTCCTGTTAATTAGCATCATAGCGCACTTCAACATTACCAATTAAAGGAAAATCTTTACGAAAAGGATGACCAACAAACCCATAATCAGTCAAAATGCGACGCAAATCAGGATGACCATCAAATAAAATGCCATATAAATCAAAAGCTTCACGCTCAAACCAATTGGCTGCATTCCAAATATCAACGACAGAATCAATGATTGGATTATTATCAGGAACAAGACTTTTAAGCGAATGCGTTGATTATGTGTTAAATCGATAATAAATGATAAACCACCGCAAAACGCGGTTTTTTCCAGATGCGCTACAGGCTAATAGGTTCGACTGCCACGCTCAAAACCGACGGTGGTGGCTTCTGTTGTTCCCATTCGTCTACGCCATAATGCAAATAATCAACACCGCAAACATCAATTAATATGTTCAAAACGAAAATCAGGCTCATCACGCAAACGCCGACATAAGGTAGCAATTTATCTGTTTGCAACTTCTAGCGTCATTTCACCATTAGCATACAGTTGAGTCTTCTACCTGATCTTTCAAAGGTAGCTATAACATTTTTCAAGCCATGCTTCATTTTGACTCATGTATTCACTCCTGGCTCAATGGTGTTATTGCGGCGAATTTTATTTTGTAATTGCGATAATGCCATAAAGCAATGCTTCTGCAGTGGGTGGGCAACCTGGCACATAAACATCACAGGAACAATACGATCGCAACCTCGACCACAGAAAAGGAATAATGGTAATAACCACCACCATTGGCACAAGATCCCATAGAAATAACCCAACGCGGTTCTGGCATTTGATCATAAACTTTGCGTAAAGCAGGAGCCATTTTATTACATAAGGTTCCCGCAACAATCATGACATCACGATTGTCTTGGACTGGGGCGAAATACCACACCAAAGCGATCCAAATCATAACGAGAAGCGCCAGCATGCATCATTTCTACAGCACAACACGCCAAACCAAAGGTCATTGGCCACAACGAGCCAGTCCTGGCCCAATTCATTAGTTTATCCACAGAAGTTGTAAAAAAGCCTTGTGCTGAGTACGCTATCTATTCCCATTCTAGCGCCCCTTTTTTCCACTCATAGATAAAACCTACAAATAATAAGCCTAAAAAAATGCCCATCGCAATAATACCGGGCCACGCTAATTGACTTAGCAATCACTGCCCAAGGGAACAAAAAAGCGATTTCTAAATCAAAGATAATAAAAAGAATGGCGACTAAATAAAAACGAACATCAAATTTGAGCCTACTGCTTTCAAAAGGTTCAAAGCCACATTCATATGTGATAATTTTTCTGGATTAGGATTTCTTGGCGAAACGAGTACGCCCAATCCAATAAGGACCACAGCCAACCCAACGCTTATGGCCATCAAGACTAAAACCGGAAGGTAATTCTCTAACACGTTTAGAATCCTTTGACTGGAATATGGTGCCGAAGGCCGGACTCGAACCGGCACAGCTTTCGCCACTGCCCCCTCAAGACAGCGTGTCTACCAATTTCACCACTTCGGCGTCGATTAGTTACTGAACCTCTGGGACATCTCCTGCTCCCACAGGCTTATTATTTGTGTTTCCTGGGATCTCTTCCTTCTGTTTTTGAGTGGAAGGAGTAGTGAGTTGATGTTCTTCGTAACTCGATTTATTCACCAGGTAAGCAAGCATAATGTTCATAAGAAAGAAAACTGCAGCAAGTCCTGCCGTGGCGCGACTTAAAAAGCCGCCTGAGCCTTGCGAACCAAATACGGTTTGAGAAGCACCACTGCCAAAAGCAGCGCCAGCTTGCGCCCCTTTACCTTGTTGCAACAATATGAGTCCAATCAACAATAAAGCGATGATGACATGAAATACTAGCAATAAAGAATACATTTGTAAGTTGATACCTATGTTAATTAACTTTAAAAATAAGCCATTTCACAAATGGCCAAAAAGTCCTGCGCTTGTAGAGAAGCCCCGCCAACCAACGCTCCGTCCACATCTGACATCTCAAATAGTGCTTTAGCATTAGCGGCTTTGACGCTCCCCCCGTAAAGGATTGGCATCTCCTTTGCAACTTCCGGATCATACTCGGCTATGGTCTGTCGAAGCAAGGCATGAACAGCTTGAGCTTGCTCTGGCATAGCCGTTAATCCGGTGCCAATTGCCCAAATCGGCTCATAAGCTATCATCGCCTGCTCAAAAGCGCTTGCGCCTAGTCGTTGCAGCAAGGGTTGTAGTTGACCAACTATAATACTGTCTGTAAGGTTTTGTATCCGGTCTTTTTGTGTTTCGCCTACACATAAAATAGGGATGATCCCCGCTTTTTTAGCGGCAATAAATTTATCTGCAATTTCCTCATCAGTCTCATGATTGTAATGACGTCGTTCCGAATGGCCCACAATCACATATTCACAGCCCTGCTCTTTGAGCATTTTGGCTGAGATTTGTCCGGTGAACGCGCCTTCTTCATGCGCACTGCATTCTTGCGCTCCTAATTTAAGAGGCAAGCTAAGCGATTGCAGGATCTGTTGCGATTGGTTTAAATAAACAACGGGAGGACAAATCACCATCTCAACTTGAGCTAATGCCTTGCTGTGGAGGTTGTCCTGCATCAGTTCAAAAAAAGCCTCGACATGAGACTGACTGCCATGCATTTTCCAATTTCCGACGACTGTGGTTTTTTCTCTCATATATTAGTGACTAAGTTACCCTAACACCTAAAAATTAATTGCGGAGGGTATAGTAACTGAATGAGTTTTAAATGTGCAAGTCTTGCTCTTAGGACGGGAAAGAGGGACAATTTGCGCGACCATTTTGTCCCAACAGAAAATTTTTAAAAAAGGAGTGATTTTAAAGATGACTCACTCACTTTTTTCAGATATCCTGCTAGATTAAAAATTTTAGGTTGGTTTTTCTATCAGTCTTTCGAGACATAAGGGGTTGCCATGAGTAAATACTACTTACTCAGTCCCGCGAAACTTAAGGTGAAAGATGCAAACGGATGGCTTGAATTATCAAAGGATGATTACCTTCGCACTTTAGACTGCTTGGATGGCAGTCAGGGACGTGTTCCACAACTTCCAGATATAGGTGGCAAGCTTGCTGTCTATAATAGTTCTGAAGCAGCAAAAGAGGCAGCAATGAAAGCGAGTGAAGAAGATCCTTCTCGCCAACATGTACTCTTTGAAGTCAAGCTTTCAAAGCAAGCAAAGAAAGAGTTAAAGGCCGCTCTTAAACGGCATTATAAAGCAGAGGGTGCCCCATTCTATTTTTACGCTCCCTATGTTGACATCACTTTGGTTAAGGCATTTTTGTCTCATGTATCAAAAGACTTGCCTTCTTTTTCTATCAACGATTCAAATAACCTGCAAAAGAGGTTAGAAAAACGCAAGCTTCCTCAATCACGCATAAACAAGTCTTTACTACTGAATAGTTTTGTCTTGTTAATGCTCACTTTCTTCACCATGGGTTTTATTTTTGCTTATTCCGGTGTCACCGCAGCTATTGCAGCTTCTTTGATTAAAATGGGCTTGCTTCAAACTGGCGGCATTGGGATGAACTTTGGGATAAGTAGCTCCATCAGTTTACTACTGTGGGATGCTTGTTTCATCAGCTTATTTGCAGGCCATAAACTACTCAAAGTAGGGCAAAATCAATTTCAGCGTTTCCAGCAGAGGAATCACGCTGTTGCAGAATCAAGTAAGCCACTTGATCTTTCTGATGAACTTCAATTAAGACTAAACGGCTTCGTTGATGGAGCAGCTCCCAGTGAACGCGCTTCGTTATCAGATGTTGCGCTTGAGAGCCCTCCTCGCATGTACCTACTGTATCCGCAGAATGGTAACACTGTAACAACAGGTGGGCTCGCTGTTGCTACTCCTGATGCTACTGCTGACCAGGGCTTTCTCGCGCGATGGGGTTGGAGAAAAGCGAAATAGCGACAAATATTGTTGTTATCGGTGGTGGCATTAGCGGACTCAAAGCAGCCCTTGATTTAGCAGAGGCTGGCTTTGAAGTCTCTTTGCTAGAAGCACGCAACAGACTAGGCGGCAGAATTTACACTGTGCGCGCAATCGATGGCACCACGCCCATTGAATTAGGTGCCTCTTATTGGGAAGGGGTAAATAGCAGCGCTTTTTATCAACGTTATTTTTCAGAGAATAGCCTTGAATCAACAAAAGCGCATGCTGTGCGTTTAGACGAAAAAAAATCTGCTTTTATCTCTCTTGATAGCCCCCCCTCGCCAGATAATATTTTAGACTATTATTTTTTGGCTAAAGAAAAACTCGATGGTGCCGAAAGATTAGGTGCCGGCAAAACTTTTCAACAATATATTGATAAAATTGATCTCTCAAATCTCACGCCACACGCACGTCATTGGACAAAACGATTCCTCGAAAATAGTCTGCAACACCATTGCACTCCTTTAACGCTAGGCGGCTTCCCCACCTTCAATCGAGATCTGGTTGTGGATGACCTTGAGAAATGGAACGATGCCGATGCTGACTTTTGCTTTGTTCAAGATGGTTACTACAAAGTGATTGATCAACTACATCAAGAATGTCTAACCGCTGGTGTTACGATATCCCTCAATTCGCCTGTTCTGCAAATCAAGGATTTGGGTGACCTAGGTGTAGAACTTAAGACAGCGCATAAAACCCACCGTGCCACAAAAGTTGTATCCACTCTGCCATTAGGCGTTTTAAAAAGCGAAGCGGACAAACTGTTTAGCCCCCCTCTTTCACCAGAAAAATGCCAAGCATTGTCTTACATTGGCATTCATGATGCCACGCGCGTTATTTTAGAGTTTGCAGGCGAGCCTTTTTGGGACAATCCGCAAAGCCCTTATCTTTATCTAGACTCTTTGACCTCTCCCACTTTACTGGAATTTAGAAATGCTTATCCACTTTGCCAAAAAGCAATTTTATTAACCGGAAAATATTCAGATATTGCGAGACAACTTTATATCGAACATCCCCTCGATAAATCGCTTGCTGAAAACAAACTGATTGAGATTATCTTACATGATCTAAAAAAAGCCTTTCCCAACAAAGAAGTCCCCGTTCCTATTCGAACAACCCTCTATTGCTGGACAGCTGATCCTTTTGCAAAAGGCGCTTACCCCTATCGCACGACCCACATCAGCGAAGCAGTACAGCTTGCCCTTGAGCGCAAAGAAGGCAATATTTATTTTGCGGGTGCTGATTTTTCACGTGATGGATTTTCTGTTCACAATGGTTATGCTAATGCACAAAAAATTGCCGCGCAATTGATTCAAGATATTCGTACAAATGCTTTCCTCTAACATTCGTTTTTCAGTATCATCCAGTGAGCGAAGTTTAATCCCCCTGGCGCTTCGCGCCATCCCCCTTTAAAAAGTGGGATTTTTTCGCTTCGCGATTAGAGACCTGGGGAAAACAAAGACGGTTTTGCCCCAATTAATTGGTAATTAAATAATTTCGTGTAGTTGCAAAATTAATCTGAGATTACCTTCAGATTGAATTTTCATCAAACCTTTTTGAGAAAATAATAGTCATTCTAATAATCTTTAAAGGATGATGATATTAGGGGAATGAATGGGAACGAATAATAATGATGACGCAATCAACCGAACGTTGATAAATGGTATTACACCTATTTCAAATTGGGTAAGTGCTAACACTGTTTTTATAGAGGAATTTTTCTTAACAAAAACGGGTTGCCCAGCTTTTTATGAATTGGCGATGAAGCGCTATAACGAATCTTTAACTACCTTAGCTGGTGAACCACCTATTGAACAACTCTCCCCTAAGGGGATCGCTCTTTTATCTTACATCCATTCTGAAAAGGAAAAAATAGCTAGCCAACCACTTATGGCTTCTGATGAAAACAGCCTTATTCACATTATAAAACTGGTTCGCGACGCGCCTTCTGGTACAAAAGTCACCGTCATTTATCAACCAACAGACAGCCGAGATCCGCAGCTTATTTTTCCCCGTCATAAAACTGTATTTAAACTTGATAAAATCGATAATGAGTTAAGAATCGTCAATTTGGATAGCATGGGCCCAGTTTTTGGAGAGCTCACCCTCGATTGGATTAAAACAGCAATCTTTATCTCTGCTTACTTTTCAGGTAACAGTTGGAACGAGAGAGGTCTTGCCGGCACAAGAATACGCTATTTCTCGCAAGAAGCTTTGCCCAAACCAACCGGCGGGCAATTTAATCGGCAACAAGATGACTATCAATGTGGCATTTTTGCTATCAAAGATGCAAGGCAAATGATGAGAGAACCTGGTTTTGTCGACAACTTAGAAAGCAGAAAAATTCCGATACAACACCCACCGATTCAAATTAATAGTTTTAAAGTGCCAGCGCGTTATTATAAATCAGTGCAATCTCGTCAATTTTCAGAATATTTATTACCAACCTTGGGTGATGAAATCGTAACCAAAAAAGGGAATACTTTAAGAGAAACCCATGAGAAACACCATGTTTCCCAATATGTATCACACTTTAGTAAAAAATATCGTGAGCAAGTGACCCACTTTGTGCAAACGCATGAGCCCAATCAAGTTAAAATGGCAACGCTGCAATTTGATGCGGCAACCATGACAGCAGAAAGATTAGTTGCTATTTATGGTCCTCAACAGCCATCGGCAGATCAATCAAAACAGCTGACAAATCAACTTCATACCCGTTCTAAAGCATTAGATAAAAAGCCTCCTAGACGCCCTTAGTCATAAAAATCAAGACTAAAGATTATCAAGTGTATATGCTCATATTATGATTTAAAACAATCATTTGCACGAAACTTAAAATATTTTCAATATGTCACAGTTATAAATAAAGAAATTGCTTAAATTTTGCGGATATACAACGTTTGGAGCTTATTATGCCCTATCAAAATGAACAAGAAGCCGTCGCTGGGTTAAATGAACTTATCAGCCGATTAAGAACTGGAATCCCCCCTGCTGGCAAAGCAGAAGTTGTATCACGTTTAGCAGAGTGGGCAAAAAAAGAATTCACGGATCCTGAAAAAGATAATTCCCTCTTAACCAGACTAAAAGGGATACTTCATAGCGATAGAATTGAGAAAGGGATAGGAATAAGAAGTTTTTTACCAGAAAATGCTGCGTTTTTACAGCGCTTAGCCGCTCCAACTCAGGATTTCAAAATTTTTTTTAATGCCATCCCAAATAGCGTAATGAAATCAGAGAGTCAGTTAATAGCTGAACAGCAAGCACAACTAAACCAAAAAATTGAAGAGGAAAGACAATCTCTATTAGAACAACAAAGAGTCTTTTTAAGCATGGGACAAAGATTACAAGCAATTCAACGTGACCTTCTTTCTCGTCATCCTGACTGTTCCTCCATGCCTCAAATTAAGCGTAAAGTGAGCCGTCTAGGTGAAGGCGCTGCAGTAGAACAAGCATTATTAACTGAATATTCAGCAATACAAGCTAAATTACAAGCAGCAACACTTGAAAACAACTTAAGTGCAATAAAAGAGTTAATGCAGCAAAACGTCGATCACCGTGATTATTACCAGGGTGATTCTTATGAAGAAAAAATAAACAATCTACGAATAGAATTTATTCGTCAAAATATACCTATTTTAAAAAAAATTTCTGATCAAGTGAAATCTTTTGAAGCACCTCCTCAAAAAGTGGAAGCTAAACGTTCTTCCTCGTTCTCTGAAGAAGAAGCATTGCAGAAGATTGCTCAAGTTCTGGGAGAAGTACTAGATGGAGGCTCCCAAGCGGTAACAACACACCCCGGTTCAGAGACAAATCTTGGAAAACAAGTTCGCGTTGAATATAATTTTCTTCCAGGAGGGGCAATGCATCAAAATATTGAAGCTGTAAAACAGACTCTAATCCAGTTAGGGTTGCTAGACAGCAACTATAATGAATCACACCATGGCGTCTCGCCATTTCTCGTCATTAAATCTCCTGCTGATAGGGCATTTTTAAATGATCCCAATTTTGAAGTGCAATTAAGAAAAATATACCAAGAACAAAAGGATAAACTAGAACTTGAGAGCTTTTCCAGAGTTTTGAAAGGAGCCATCCATGATGGTGAACAGGGTGTGATTATTCATGAGGGATCAGCTACCGTTCCTGGCAGGCAAGTGCGCATTGAATATAATTTTCCACCCCACAGTACAAATGGCACCTATAATGCGGTGCATTTCGAGGCCATACAAAAGGCGCTTACTCAAATCGGTGTAGAATTTTCGATACCAAAACATGGTAATTCGCCATTTATTGTTATCAAACCAACAGCTGGTAATCGCTTTTTGAATGACCCAAATCTTTATATAAAATTTCAGGAAGCTTACCAAGGACAGCTTTTTATCTCTGCTGTTTTTCGACAATTGGAAAAAATACAAGCGGATACTATTTATATCACCGCACAAGACAAAAATATCGCTAAGCGACTGGAAGCTGAAACGCGTCTAAATGATGGTATTGAACGCATTATTGAATTAGCTCAAAATGGCGATGCCAGCCAAGGCATTCAAAGTAATTCAGAATGGTTAAAGCAAAATCAACCGCTTATTGATACTTGGCTAAACTCTGATATCGTTAAACATTCAATCAAACAACAATTACAAAAATTAACTAGACCTGAGCAATTTTATGACAGAGCTTATAAAGCGAGTGATCCTTTGCTTGACACTATCATGCAAAAACTACTAGAACAAGAAAAGGTGGTGCTAGCATCAATTAAAAGTATGAATCCTGGCGGCTACAATATAAGTCTTGACATTGATAACCTTCTCAAAAAACTAAAAGAGCTTGATGGGAAAACACGCGCCGAAATCGTCAAGGCCTTACCAGCACTTCTTGAAGGCGCTCAAAGTGCAAATGCCACTAGCGCCCTTAACCAAATAATTAATAAAGTAAAAAATGATCCAGAAGTGGTTGCTCTTTCTTCTCCACAAGCTATCACATTAGCTCAAATTGCAAGACATTTAGAATTGGTCAATGGTGACATAAATTATCTAGAAAGAGGAATGCATGACGCGAGACGAATCCAAAATTCTACTAATACGCTAAACAATGGTATCAATGCAATCATTACACTCTCTCAAGCGGGAGACCAAGAAAGGGGGCTCCCACCTTATCCAAAATGGCTTTCTGAAAATAAGCAGGTCATTGCATCCTGGTTAGAAAATGGTTTTGTCACTCATGAGACAAGACAAAGATTGCAGCTCCTTGTCAAACCTGAAGCGTATTTTGATAGAAAATATACTGCTAAAGATCCGCTCATTGAAATGGTATGGCGAGAACTCTTAAAAAATGAAGCTACCAAGACAAGATTTCCGGGCAGCTATGCCGTTAGTACAAACGTAGATAGTCTTTTAAGGAAATTGGAAGGCATAGATAGAAAACCGCTAGCCACAAATCAAAAAGCTCAAGAAGTAGACGCTCTTTTACAAGAGTATAAAAGCAATGAAAAAGAGCTTTACAATATGGCCCCTATAGAAGAAATCGTTAACCCTATTCTCAGAGATAAAGGGTATTTAGATTTATTAACGAAACAAAAACAAATTGCCGCAGCTGCGCCTGTACAAAAACTAGGCCCGATGTTTGCTCGAGTTGTAGCAGCTGTACCTCCTGCACCGCCTCCTCGACAATCTACAACGCCAGCTCAAAAAATACCTCCAGTACCACCAGCTCGACAATCTGCAACGCCACCTCAGGCTGCAGCGGTACCTCCTGCACCACCTCCTCGCTCGCCCGAGTCTCCTCGTCGTGCGCCCGTCCCTCCTCCTCGTGCACCCGTGCCACCACCAAGAGCAGATGTAAAGGCTGCAGCGAGGAACCTTTTTATCCCAAGTCAACAAGTTGCCCTAAAAGGTGATGAATTGAAAGCGGAAATACAAAGAGTAATGCAACAAAAAAATAAAGCTGGAGACGTTGCTCCTCCTAATCCTCCGCCTAGAAGACAAGGTCCGGTTAGTAAGGGTAAGGGTTAGGGTTAGGCTGCAGCAATATTCTGTACGGCCCCCTCTGTCAGGGTTATTTCGACCATAATAGGTTGATACACACCTATTATAGACAACTGGTTGATTTTACAGGGGACATTTTAACTTTGCCGCTACAGGCCATTTCGGCCATTGAACTATTTAATTGGTCTAAAAGTCTTAACACTAGGATTTTCGATCTCTGCGGGGCGAGTTATGTCCATTCAAGGTATTAAAAATAATCAGCAATTAGAGAGTCTAAAAACAAGAATTCAGAATATTCAGAACACACCAGAAGATATTTTTAGAGAATTTGGCATAAGTGATAGTAAAACGGAACGTCGAAAGTTTAAATTCTTTTGTGATGATATCTTGCTACAACTCTATAAATTTAATAATGCATCACCAGGAGAGGTTGTAAAAATTACTTCTATGATTACTTCATCATCATGGAACTTTGAAGCTTATGCTACTCGTGATAAAGACGGGAACTTCGAAATAGTTTTACGAAATCGTCAGTCTGGCAATGCAAAAAAAATGCTCTCCTCTTCTTTAGAGAGTTGGACTCCTCAAACTTCATTAGCGACTCAATTAGACCATTTTTCGCAGAAATTTAAGCAAAATCCCCCTGTACATCTGATGTCATATGTTGGCAAAGGCTATAATCTCTATGTGGATGCGATAAAGGATGCCATGCCTTCTCTACATTCTAACACCTCCATTGGTCAAAGTATTACTATTCCGAGTGATAAAAACAAAGGTAGAAACCACCCGCTCCATGTTGTAAAAACTTCTGCCACTGAATTTCAAGTTTTACTAGAAACAGGTAACCCAAATGAACCTTTTGTTCAATTGAACAAAGACAAGAAAGTAATTTGGAAACAACATAAGGGAGTTTTTCTAGATGAACAAGCCATGGCGTACCTAGCGCGCACGCAAAAAGCAAGAGAGGCGGTGAAAAATAAGGGTGTACCTCAAGCACTAAATGGACTTATCAATAAAGAAGATTTACTTAAAATGTACGATTATATTCTTAATGATCCGAATACCATCGCCAGACTTTCTGCAGGAAAAGAATTTAGGCTAGATAAAAAAGCAACCGGAAATGCAAGAACAATGAATATTGTTCGAGATCTTAATGGTGAATTCATGCTCATGCTTGAAACCAAATCAAAGCTTGCTTCAGGTAAGAAAAGCACAAGCAGTGTTATAGGAAAGGGCACTTTTGGAACAGTTAAGCCTGTATGGCGCATTGACTCTGCTGAGCCAGAAGAATGGGCCAACAAAGCCATGCGTGGAGAAAATGTTGTAGACGCAGATTATGAGGCAGTTTTTTCTCAACGGATCGTAGAATCTCTCCCGTCTGGAAGTTCAGCTCAAAGCTTGAACACCACCTTGCTTGGAGAGCTTTTTACAAGCCGTGAAAACGTTAAAAGAAGTCAATATTCTAAACGAGCTATTGGAGATTTAGAAGCTATTTTAAAAAATCCTAACCGTTTCCCATTAACCAATGCCGACAGAGAACGGATAAAAAAAGATATCTTGGAAGGGATAGCGATTATGCATGCTCAGGGTAAAGTGCATCAAGATCTCAAATTAAAGAATATTTTTATCTATCGTGATGCAAATGGAGGTTTTTACGCAAAAGTAGCTGACTTTGGTATAGGTTATGATCCAAATTCTCCAAAAAATCAGTCTTGTCTTGCCTCAGCAGGATATGAATCTCCTGAAATTCTTCTTGCCCATTTAGCTCAAAATGCGCCACAACACAATTATTACCATAACGATAGTTGGATTAAGAATAATTCCTATGCCTATCAAAAATTTGCAGAAGAAGTCGCACCAGATCCTGATTCTCAGCAAGCCATCGACTATCGTAAACCTCATCCAGCCAATGATATGTGGGCTCTTGGTGTTATATTTTATAAACTTGAAAGTGGGGCCGATGTAAACCTATCAGATGAGGGTATAAGTAAAGCTTCTCCTCTCGTTCAAGGGTTACTAAAAACAAGTCGAGAAGAAAGAATAAATATCGCCGAAGCACAAGCACAAGAAAACCAAAAAAAAGGGGAGGCTAGACGTCCCTCCTCGCTCTCTGAAGAGGATGCATTGCAGAAAATTGCTCAAGTTCTGGGAAAAGTGCTAAATGACGGAGCCCAAGCGGTAACAAGACACCCCGGTTCAGAGACAAATCCAGGAAAACAAGTTCGCGTTGAATATAATTTTCTTCAAGGAATGGCACAGGATGAAAATATTAAGGCTGTAAAACAGACTTTAATCCAATTAGGGTTGCTAGACAGCAACTATAATGAATCACACCATGGCGTCTCGCCATTTCTCGTCATTAAATCTCCTGCTGATAGGGCATTTTTAAATGATCCCAATTTTGAAGTGCAATTGAGAAAAATATACCGAGAACAAAAGAATCAATTAGAACTTGAAAGCATTTCTAACTTTTTGAAAAATGCCATCAATGACGGTCAACAAGGGGTGACTATGCATGGGGGATCACCATCCGTTCCTGGCAGGCAAGTGCGCATTGAATATAATTTTCCACCGCATAGTACAAATGGTACCTATAATGCGATGCATTTCGATGCGATAAAAAAAGCTCTTACGCAAATCGGTGTAGAATTTCAAGAAGCATCCCATGGTAATTCGCCATTTATTGTTATCCAACCCACAGCTGGCAATCGCTTTTTGAATGACTCAAGTCTTTATATAAAATTTCTGGAAGCATACCAAGCACAACTTTTCACACCTGCTGTTTTTCGACAATTGGAAAAAATACAAGCGGATACTATTTATATCACCGCACAAGACAAAAATATCGCTAAGCGACTGGAAGCTGAAACGCGTCTAAATGATGGTATTGAACGCATTATTGAATTAGCTCAAAATGGCGATGCCAGCCAAGGCATTCAAAGTAATTCAGAATGGTTAAAGCAAAATCAACCTCTCATTGATACTTGGCTAAAATCTGATGTCGTTAAACATTCAATCAAACAACAATTACAAAAATTAACCAGACCTGAACAATTTTATGACAGGGCTTATAAAGCGAGTGATCCTTTGCTTGACACTATCATGCAAAAACTACTAGAACAAGAAAAGGTGGTGCTAGCATCAATTAAAAGTATGAATCCTGGCGGCTACAATATAAGTCTTGACATTGATAACCTTCTCAAAAAACTAAAAGAGCTTGATGGGAAAACACGCGCCGAAATCGTCAAGGCCTTACCAGCACTTCTTGAAGGCGCTCAAAGTACAAATGCCACTAGCGCCCTTAACCAAATAATTAATAAAGTAAAAAATGATCCAGAAGTGGTTGCACTTTCTTCTCCACAAGCTATCACATTAGCTCAAATTGCAAGACATTTAGAATTGGTCAATGGTGACATAAATTATCTAGAAAGAGGAATGCATGACCCGAGACGAACCCAAAATTCTACTAATACGCTAAACAATGGTATCAATGCAATCATTACATTCACTCAAGCGGGAGACCAAGAAAGGGGGCTCCCACCTTATCCAAAATGGCTTTCTGAAAATAAGCAGGTCATTGCATCCTGGTTAGAAAATGGTTTTGTCACTCATGAGACAAGACAAAGATTGCAGCTCCTTGTCAAACCTGAAGCATATTACCAAAGAAACTATGCGCCTCGAGATCCTCTTATTCAAAGGGTATGGCAAGAAGTCTTAAAAAATGAAGCTACCAACACAAAATATCCGGGTAGCTATGCCGTTAGCACAAACGTAGATAGTCTTTTAAGAAAATTGGAAGGTATAGATAGAAAACCGCTAGCCACAAATCAAAAAGCACAAGAAGTAGACGCTCTTTTACAAGAGTATAAAAGTAATGAAAAAGAGCTTTACAATATGGCCCCTATAGAAGAAATCGTCAATCCTATTCTCAGAGATAAAGGTTATTTAGATTTATTAACGAAACAAAAACAAATTGCCGCAGCTGCCCCTGTACAAAAACTAGGCCCCATGTTTGCTCAAGTAATAGCAGCTGTACCTCCCGCTTTGCCGCCTCGAAAATCTGCAGAGGCACCTCCTGTACCACCGCCTCGAAAAATTGCCGCGGCTCCCCCTATACAAAAACTAGGCCCCCTGTTTGCTCAAGTAATAGCAGCTCCCGCTCTGCCGCCTCGAAAATCTGCAACGCCACCTCAAGCTGGTGCAGTACCTGTACCACCGCCTCAAAAAGCCGCGCCACCTCAAGCGGGTGCGGTACTTCCTGTACCCCCACCTCGCAAATCTGCAGTGCCACCTCAAGTTGCAGGTCTACCCCCTGCACAGCCTCTTCGTGCACCCGTGCCGCCGCCAAGAGCAGATGTGAAGGCTTCACCAGCAAGTGCCTCGGGATCTCAAAGACCTGTAGGCAAAAATTTCACACCTAGAGAAAACGCCTTAGCTGAAGATTCCAGTGAAAAATTTAAAGCAGAATTAGAGGCTAGACTTAAAAAACAAGTGAATAAAGGAGATAGAAGAGAGAACCCTCCTAGACAGAAACCAAATTCTTAACAGCAGCCTTATGCTGCTGCAATATTCTGTACGGCCTCTGCTAATTGTTCTGCAATTTTGGCGATAAAGTCAGGATCTTCGCCTTCGACCATCACTCTCACTACAGGCTCTGTGCCTGAAGGGCGCAGTAAAATACGACCTTTATTTTCTAATTGTTGTAAAGCGGCTTGATGCGCTTTTAACACCTTTGGATTTTGCATCACTTGCATGCCATTTGACACTGGGACATTTAATAACACTTGCGCGCATTTCGTCATGCCTTTTTTTAAATCCTGTAGCGATTTTTGACTTCTTACGCACTGCGCTAGCACTTGTAGAGCAGAAATAATGCCATCGCCTGTTGAGGTTTTATCTAAGCAAATAATATGGCCAGAAGACTCGCCCCCTACTTGCCAACCCATTTCTATTAGACCATCCATCACATAACGATCACCCACTTGAGTACGTTTGAAGGGGATCTGCAGATCTTTAAACGCATTCTCTAACCCAAAATTACTCATTTGCGTACCCACAACACCGCCCATGAGTTTGCCTTGTGCGTGCAAACCGCTGCCAATGATATAAACTAATTCATCGCCATCGACGAGCTCGCCTTTGTTGTCTATAAAAATGACTCTGTCACCGTCACCATCAAAAGCAATGCCTAAGTGTGCTTGTTCGGTGAGAACGGCTTGCTGGCAATTTTGGGGATGGGTTGAACCGCAATCTTGATTAATGTTAAAGCCATCGGGTTCGGCATGTATCGTCACAACATCTGCACCCAACTCTGCAAAAACATGCGGAGCAATATGAGAGGTCGCGCCATTGGCACAATCTAAAACAATCTTAAGCCCAGTTAAATCTTGAAATGGCAAGAAGCTCTTTTTGCAAAAATCGATATAGCGCAAAGCAGCATTCTCGACTAGCTGAGCACGTCCCATCTGTCTTGAATCTACGGTTTTTAAGGGATTAACCAGTAAACTCTCAATTTCATGCTCGATTTGATCGGGCAGTTTTCTGCCATTTTGCCGAAAGAATTTAATCCCATTATCATAATATGGATTATGAGAAGCGCTCACCACAATACCCAATTGCGCACCAAGCGCTTGTGTTAAGTAAGCAACGCCCGGGGTGGGCAGATTCCCCAATAAGTGCACATCAAACCCTGCTGCAGTTAAACCCGCTTCTAAAGCGGCCGCTAACATAAAACCAGAGATCCGCGGATCTTTCCCAATTAAAACAGCGCCTTTCCCTTCTTTTGCTAGGTATTGCCCAACAGCCCAACCTAGTTTTAATGCAAATTCTGCCGTGATAGGTTCTTCCCCAACCCGTCCTCTTATACCATCTGTTCCAAAATATCGTCGCACTGAAGACATCACAATTTTCCCCCTAGGAAAATTGCCTATTTTTTTTATCCGCTTAAAAAAACGGAAAAAATGGACAATTCATTTTATTCATTTTTATATTCAATCTAAGTAAGGCTTGGTTGCCTCTACTACTTTCATTGCTTGTTTTGTTGCCCCGACATCATGAACGCGAATAATATCAGCGCCATGAAGGGCAGCAATAACAGCGCCTGCTAAGCTTCCAAATAAACGCTTATCAACAGGCAAATCTAAAATCTGTCCGAACATCGCTTTGCGAGAAAGCCCCACTAAAATGGGACATTGTAATTTTTTAAAATGCTGTAGTTTGGCAAGTAAGCTTAAATTATGGGCTAACGTTTTGCCAAAACCAAAACCGGGATCTATCCAAATATTCTCTTTACGGATCCCTGCTTTTTCACATACGCTAATTCTATCTTGTAAAAACTGAAAAATCTCAAGTAAGACCTCTTCATAGTGCGGCTCTTTTTGCATAGACTCAGGTTGTCCTTGCATATGCATCAAGCAAACCGGCACATTTGCATCAGCCACGATTTGTAAAGAGCGGGGATCTTGCAGGGCGGTGACATCATTGACAATACTCGCCCCCGCTTTTAAGGCTTCCTCGATAACACGACTATGGCGAGAATCTATCGATATAGGGAGGGAGATCTCTTGCTTTAAACGTTCAATCACAGGAATGACTCGGTCACACTCTTCGCATGAAGTGATAGGCGCGGCACCAGGGCGGGTAGATTCCCCCCCGACATCAATGAAATCCGCACCTTCTTCTACCATTAAAAGAGCATGCGCTATCGCTTTATCTCGTGTGGCATAACGGCCCCCGTCTGAAAACGAATCGGGAGTAACGTTTAATATACCCATAATTTTCATGATTAAACTATACCCACAGCAGATGATTTTTCGGCTAGGCGGCAAGCTCTAGAGCAAAAGGAGTGTATAAGTAATACATGACTTTTGCGAAAGGAGCCTTGCCTACAACGCCGAAAATTCATCTGCGAAGGGTATATCTTAGTGTGATTTGGCGATGCTTTCATCATCTATGTCACGCTTCTTCGCCTCATCATCTGGCTGATTAGTTGAAGTCTCTTTAAGCTTCGATGCAGGTGGATCATCCGAGCCATCCGTCGAGGCCCAAGCTTCTGGCTCACGCGGAGTACGTCCAGCCATCAAATCTTCCAATTGTCTCGCATCGATAGTTTCATATTTCAGCAAAGCCTCTGCCATTTTATGCAAGATGCCTTCTTTGTCCACCAAAATTTTCTTCGCTGTATCATAGTTGCGATCGATAATTTTACGAATTTCTTCATCAATAACGCCCGCTGTCGTATTCGAAATTTCTTTACGCGTGCTCACGCTATGACCTAAGAAAATTTCACCTTCATCTTCACCATAGGTCAAGGGGCCTAATCGCTCAGAGAGTCCCCACTTTGTCACCATATTCCGAGCAATTTCTGTTGCACGTTTAATATCATTGGAGGCACCCGTTGTCACAAAATCTGAGCCAAAAATAAGCTCTTCTGCAACGCGTCCACCAAAGAGGCTCGCAATTTGGCTCTCCAAACGTTTCTTAGAGTAAGAGTAACGATCGCCCTCTGGAAGAAACATAGTGATCCCCAGCGCTTGCGCACGGGGAATAATGCTGACTTTGTAAACAGGATCGTGATCTGTCACAGTCAACCCAACAATGGCATGTCCGGCCTCATGGTAGGCGGTCAATTTACGCTCTTGCGCACTCATGACCATACTGTGGCGCTCAACACCCATGATAATTTTATCTTTGGCTTTATCTAACTCTTTCATATCAACCAAGCGCTTGTTGTGGCGAGCAGCAGAAAGCGCTGCTTCATTCACTAAGTTGGCAAGATCAGCACCAGAGAAGCCAGGAGTACCTCGCGCAATAACCTTAGGCTCAATATCATCAGCCAAAGGAATTTTACGTAAGTGCACTTTTAGAATTTGCTCTCTTCCTAAAACATCAGGTAAACCAACCACAACTTGTCTATCAAAGCGGCCTGGACGAAGTAAAGCTTTATCCAAAACGTCTGGACGGTTGGTCGCGGCAATGACGATGACGCCTTCATTCCCTTCAA
Source organism: uncultured Gammaproteobacteria bacterium (assembly GCA_963803015.1). Classification (GTDB taxonomy): domain Bacteria; phylum Pseudomonadota; class Gammaproteobacteria; order Berkiellales; family Berkiellaceae; genus Berkiella. The sequence continues at coordinate 364,498 of CAWDKV010000004.1, forward strand.
ATCCATCCATTTCGACTAATAACTGATTCAAGGTTTGCTCACGTTCATCATGACCACCGCCTAATCCTGCACCGCGATGCCGACCCACGGCATCAATTTCATCAATAAAGATAATGCAAGGCGCATGCTTTTTAGCTTGCTCAAACATATCGCGCACCCTAGAGGCACCGACCCCGACAAACATTTCAACGAAGTCAGAACCAGAAATCGTGAAAAATGGCGCTTTGGCTTCGCCGGCTATCGCTTTTGCCAGTAAGGTCTTACCTGTTCCAGGTTGGCCTACCATGAGCACACCGCGCGGAATACGTCCGCCTAAGCGTTGGAATTTTTCTGGATCTTTTAAGAAATCGACCAACTCTTTGACTTCTTCTTTAGCTTCATCAACCCCTGCGACATCCGCAAAGGTGACTTTGACTTGATCTTCACCCAGCATACGGGCCCGGCTTTTACCAAAAGTCATAGCGCCACGACCACCGCCCCCCTGCATTTGGCGCATAAAATACATCCAAACACCAATAAAGAGGATAATGGGGAACCAAGAAATGAAAATGCTCATCAATAAGCTTTGCTGTTCTGGTGCTTTACCTACTACTTCGACTTTATGATCGAATAAATCCCCTAGTAGATAATTATCTTGTACAGGCATATAGGTGATAAAATTCTCACCGTTGCGAGTAACACCCCGTACATTGCGATTATCAATAACCACAGACTTGACGTCATTCTTTTGAACTTGTTCAATAAACTGTGAGTAAGGGATTTTGGCAACTTGACCATGCCTTGGCCCAAAATTACTAAACACTGACATTAAAATAACAGCAATGATTAGCCATAAAACTAGATTTTTAACCATGTCATTCAAGGTGAGAAACCCCTCTGTGTTCGTTCAGTAATTGATTTTTTTCTTTATAACCAATTAGTTAAATATTCAACCAGTATATGCAGGATGGCATGCTTCATGTCAATCGAATTATGATGCATTACCTATATTATAGTAACCTCTGGCCAAGACATATAGTTCACGTGATTCCGCTCTGGAGGCTTGGGGTTTGCAGATGGTCACTTTAGCAAAGGATTGACGTATCACCTTAAGGTACTCTTCAAACCCAGATCCTTGAAATAACTTGACCAGGAAGCCGCCGCCTTTTTTCAGGTGTAACCCAGCAAATTCCCAGGATAATTCAGCTAAGTACATGATTTTAGGCTGATCGATATCTCTGATCCCGCTAAAATTGGGAGCCATATCGGAAAGGATCCAATCTACCTGCTGTGTGCCTAAGCTCGCCTTTAAAGCCGCTAAGGGCGCCTCTGTCGTGAAATCTCCTTGAATAAACTCAACGCCTGCTAAAGTGCCCATGGGTAAAATATCAAGTGCAATCAACCGCCCTTTACCATTCAGCCCTTTGGCGACGACTTGAGACCAACCCCCAGGGGCAGCTCCCAAATCAACAATAACCATGCCTGGCTGAAAGAGTTTGTTCTTTTCTTGTAATTCCAATAACTTAAAACTAGCGCGCGAGCGATAGCCTTCTTTATTCGCTTTAATTACAAACGGATCCTGAAGGTGTCTTTGCATCCAAGATTTGCCATGTTTTGTTTTGGCCATTTTACAGAGTAAACCTTCTTAAGGTAGAATGTGTCTTAGTTGATTTGCATTCTAAAGTAAATTTAAAAAAATGTTAACGCAAACCTTTATAAAAACCTTAATAACGAAAGCCCAACAACTCAAACCTGTTGTGTTGATAGGCACCAATGGCCTGACCGAACAAGTCCATAAAGAAATAGAAAGTGCACTTGCAGCGCATGAATTGATTAAAATCCGTGTAAATGCCGAGAACCGTGAGTTAAGAGACGAAATGTGCACCGCAATACTGGCGCAACACGAGGCAACCAAGATAAAACAGATCGGCCATGTTTTAGCAATTTATAAGTCTAATCCTGAGAAGGCTAAGGCTGCTAAAAAGGTCAAAAAGATAGTTCAACGAGCAGCAGCAGCTAAGAGACGCAAATTGCTACCCGAAAAAGATAAAAGCAAGACGCTTGAAAGACCCGCTCGTCCTAAGCGTCCGTACGTTCGCAAGAAACGGTAAAGTTTTTAAGAAATATAACTAACCTTATTTACTTCGTACTCTATTTCGCCGCTTGGCGTGTGGACAACCACAGCATCCCCTTCATTTTTTCCAATGATGGCGCGTGCAATGGGAGAATTCACAGAAATCATACCGGATTTAATATCCGCTTCATCGTCCCCTACTATTTTGTAGCTGACTTCTTCACCGGTGTCGGTGTTTAACAAGAGCACGGTTGTACCAAACACAACGCGACCATTTGGGGCCAATTTAGCGACGTCAATCACTTGAGAGTTCGCAAGTTTACCCTCAATTTCTGCAATACGACCTTCTAAAAATCCCTGTTGTTCTTTGGCAGCATGGTATTCTGCATTTTCCTTCAAATCACCATGGGCTCTCGCTTCACTGATAGCTTCAATGACCTTGGGTCGCTCAATAGATTTCAGTCTAGTGAGCTCTTCTCTGAGCTTATGCTCACCTGAGACTGTCATCGGAAATTTTCTAATAGTCATTGTACATTTACCCTCAAATGGAGTTCTTGAATGGGCGCAACGTTATTATTGCTATGATACACCAAAGCAAGGACTTGAGCCCGCGCACCAGCTAGGGTGGTGGTGTAACATATTTTTTGCTGTAATGCCGCGCGACGGATTGATTTAGAGTCAGCGATTGCTTGGCGCCCATGCGTCGTATTAATTATAAACGCGATTTTATCATTTTTTATGACATCTACAATATGCGGCCGCCCCTCATTAACTTTACTGACCAACTCGCAATTTAATCCTGCTGCTTGCAATGCCGAAGCTGTTCCTTGAGTTGCGAGTAATTTATAACCAAATTCGGACAGCTTTTTCGCAATATCAATCACACCAGCTTTATCTTCATCACGCACACTGAGCAAAGCACTGCCACTTCTTGCGATTTGTGGGGCATGCGTTGCTAATTCGCTCTTAGCGTAGGCCGCAGCAAAATTCTCTCCCACTCCCATCACTTCGCCTGTTGAGCGCATTTCAGGTCCCAAGATAGGATCGACTTCAGGAAATTTATTAAACGGGAATACACTCTTTTTCACAGCAAAATATTGGGGTTGAAATTGCTTTAGCACATTTTGCGCAATAAGTGTTTGCCCAATCATACATTTGGCCGCAATTTTGGCTAGGCTTATTCCAAGTACTTTAGACACAAAAGGGACCGTACGCGCTGCGCGTGGGTTGACTTCTAAAACGTAGATTTGGTTATCTTTAATCGCAAATTGTGCATTGATTAAGCCCACTACTTTCAACTCAAGTGCCATTTTAATCATTTGCTGACGTAATGCTTCTTGCATACTCTCACTTAAACTGTAAGGCGGTAACGAACAAGCTGAATCTCCTGAATGCACACCTGCTTGTTCTATGTGCTCCATGATGCCACCGATTAATACGTTTTGCCCATCTGAAATAGCATCGATATCGACTTCAATGGCATCGTCCAAAAAGTGATCTAATAATATGGCAGCACCTTTAGCTTCAACTGCCATTCGGTGCATCGTATCTACCAGTTCATCTTCTTGATAGACCACTTCCATCGCACGCCCCCCTAAAACATAAGAAGGACGAACAATTAAGGGATAATTTACTCTTTTCGCAACGTTTAATGCCTCTTCTACAGTCGATGCCATACCATTAGGTGGCTGCAATAAACCTAATTGATGAATGACTTCTTGAAAGCGCCCTCTGTCTTCTGCTCTATCAATCGCATCAGGCGAAGTACCAATAATAGGCACGCCTGCACTTTCAAGTGCTTTGGCTAGTTTCAACGGGGTTTGTCCGCCAAATTGCACGATGACGCCTATGGGCTTTTCAAGCGCGACTATTTCTAAAACATCTTCCAAAGTGAGCGGTTCGAAATAAAGCCTATCGGAAGTATCGTAATCGGTAGAAACGGTTTCTGGATTGCAATTGACCATGATGCTCTCAAGACCTGCTTCTCTTATCGCTTGTGAGGCATGCACACAACAATAATCAAATTCTATTCCCTGCCCAATACGATTGGGCCCCCCACCTAGCACCATAATTTTATCAGATAAAGTTGGCGCGGCTTCACATTCATTTTCATAAGTAGAATAAAGATAAGCCGTGCTGACCGCAAATTCTCCCGCGCAACTATCAATGCGTTTATAGACCGGTCGCACTTGCCAATCCCAACGTCTTTGCCGAAACGCATCTTCTGTCACTTTAAAAAGTTCAGCCAGACGATGATCAGAGAATCCTTTACGTTTTAATTGTCTCATTGTCGTTTTAGTAAGATGGGCAAAACCTTGCTCAGAAACTTCTTTCTCAGTCGCGATGAGATCTTGAATTTGGGATAAAAACCAAGGATCAATTTTTGTGTGTTCAAACACTTCTTCCAGTGTCATTCCTATACGAAAGGCATCACCAATACACCATAAACGCTGCCAAGTCGCACGCTGCAAGCCTGACTTCACCGCTGCTTTGGTTTCTGCTTTATTTAAATCAAATATTGACTCAAAACCATGCGATCCTATTTCTAAAGCCCGCATCGCTTTTTGTAGTGATTCCTGAAAAGTGCGCCCCATCGCCATCACTTCACCAACAGATTTCATCTGTGTTGTAAGGTAAGGGCAAGCTTGTGGAAATTTCTCAAAATTAAATCGGGGAATTTTTGTTACCACATAATCAATTGCCGGCTCAAAAGAAGCCGGGGTCTGTTTTCCGGTAATTTCATTGGCAAGCTCATCCAGGGTATAGCCGACGGCAAGCTTGGCCGCGACTTTAGCGATAGGGAACCCTGTTGCTTTTGAAGCAAGTGCTGACGATCTCGATACTCTGGGATTCATCTCAATAACATGCATCTCGCCGTTTTCAGGATTGAGGGCAAACTGCACATTTGAGCCCCCGGTTTCCACACCAATTTTTCTTAATACAGCAATCGAGGCATCACGCATCACTTGATATTCTTTATCTGTTAACGTTTGAATAGGCGCGACGGTTATAGAATCTCCCGTATGGATCCCCATGGGATCAAAATTTTCGATAGAGCAGACAATGATGCAATTGTCATTTTTATCTCGCACCACTTCCATCTCATACTCTTTCCAACCAATAATCGATTGTTCTATCAACAGCTCCTTGGTAGGCGATAATTCTAAGCCGCGTTTACAGATTTCCTCAAATTCTTCCATATTGTAAGCAATGCCACCACCACTACCGCCTAGCGTAAATGAAGGACGGATGATTGTGGGAAACCCTATCTCTGCTTGCAGAGCAATCGCTTGTTCTAAATTGCGCGCCAACCTTGAATGCGGCATTTTTAAACCAATTTCACGCATCGCTTGATTAAAAAGCTCTCTGTCTTCGGCTTTATCAATCGCTTCTTTGCTTGCCCCAATCATTTCTACTTGATAGGTGTCCAATACACCCATCCGCACCAAATCGAGTGCACAATTTAAAGCAGTTTGTCCGCCCATAGTTGGCAGCAAGGCACAAGGACGTTCTTTTTCAATAATTTTTTCGACTATTTGCCAGTGAATAGGCTCAATATAGATGGCATCTGCAATTTGAGGGTCGGTCATTATCGTTGCCGGATTAGAATTAATCAGGATAACGCGATACCCATCTTCTTTGAGCGCTTTACAAGCCTGCGCTCCTGAGTAATCGAATTCACACCCCTGACCAATAATGATAGGGCCCGCACCAATAATGAGGATACTTTTAATGTCTGTTCTTTTTGGCATAATACTTAATCTATTTCTGCTAACGCTAAGGAGAAGAGAGCTTGTTTTTCTGTTGCAGCACACTGCATCAAATAGACAAAATGACGAAATAATTCTTTTGCCTCATTTGGCCCAGGCCCTGCTTCTGGATGACCTTGAAAGCTAAAAGCCCGCCGCTCACGATGAGAAATCCCTTGAATCGTATTATCAAACAACGAGCGATGGGTCACTTCTAAATGATGGGGCAAAGTTTCCTCTACGGTAAAGCCATGATTTTGGCTAGTAATCAAAACACGATTTGTTTTGATACACCGCACGGGATGATTGGCACCATGGTGACCTGTTTTCATTTTAACCGTTTTTGCACCACAGGCTAACGCTAATAATTGATGGCCTAAACAAATACCAAAGAGCGGAATATTTTTTTCTAAAAAGCTTCGAATGGCTAAAATAGCATAATCGCAAGGCTCTGGATCCCCTGGACCATTTGAAAGGAAAATACCATCTGGTTTCAACGCTAATACTTCAGATGCGCTCGTTTGCGCTGGAACCACTGTTATTCGACACCCCACTTCTTGCAAGCAGTGTAAAATCGATTTTTTAATCCCAAAATCATACGCCACGACATGATAGCGACTAGGGTGATGTTCAAGAGGCCAACGATAAGAAGAAGAGGTGGAAACCACTTTAGCAAGATCTTTACCTTTGAGTCCTGGCCATGCTTTGGCTCTTGCCAATGCTTCGCTCTGGCAGTCGACATTGAGATGTTCTGCACTCACTATACAACCACGCAGGGCGCCGTTTTGTCGAATATGTCGAGTCAACTGCCGAGTATCAATTTCCGTAATACCTAAAATACTATGTTTTGCTAAATAATCAGCTAAAGAAGTCTGTGCTCGCCAATTACTAAATAGAAAAGGTAATTGCCTTATGATAAGCCCTTTGGCATATATCTTATCAGACTCAGCATCACGAGTGTTGACACCTACGTTTCCGATTTGGGGAAAAGTTAAAGTGATAAGTTGATCTGCATAGGAGGGATCGCTAAGAATTTCTTGATAACCGGTCATGGCAGTGTTAAAAACTACCTCACCTACCGCATAACTTGCTTCACCCTTAAAATACCCAAAAGCGGTTCCTTCAAAAACCGTCCCCTCTTCTAACACCAGCAAAGCAGGGTGGCGCAAACTGACCTCCTAAAAATACAAAATGGCGGACAAAACCGTCAAATTATATAGAATAAATTTAGGCGAGTCTAGTGATAAATTTTATGACTTTATCACTTTGATTTTGAAGGCTTTTGTATGGGTTTTTTAGCTGCCACTTGGCGTGGCTCTTCTGGTAAATGTGCTAATCGATGCGCTTCTAGTTCAATTTTTACTCTTCGGGCATTCATCGCAGGTGTATTAGGGTACTCTTGGTCATTTAGCTGAACAGGCATCTTTGCTTTTAAAGCAGCCACCATAAATTGTATCGCCATCAAATCATCTCCATCTGCGTCGATGGTTAAAATCTGATGTTGTGTGATGTCTTGGTGAACGGATTGCAACGCTTCTATTCCTTTTACCAATAAATCTAAAACAATGCCCTGATTTTCTTTCTTTAGATTTGTTTTTTCAACATAGACCCCTGCTGTATAAGCTGAAGCCGAAACTTTCTCTTGTTGAAAAATAATTTTGACTTTTTGATCACCTGATAATTTACATCGGAATTCTAATGTTCTATCTTTGTCATGTTTTTTTTGTTTCACCTCAACATGTTTAATATGATAAGGAGAATGCTTAATAGCCTCTTGAAATTTCTTATTCACATTTTTTAATTGTTCAGGATTAAGTGGCCGCACTTCTGCAAATCGCACCCCATGCAAAGCCTCTTTTGCATCAGACGAAAATCGCACGGCCTTTTTTTGTACTGGCGTTTTAGAATCTAGCACTTCAACCAAAGAGGGTGCCTTTAATACATCCGAAGCTTGTTCCTTGCCTTTAAAAGCTTGCAGTGTGTCACGGATCCGTCGATGTGTTTCTTTGGGAAATTTTTTTGAATGACTCAAACTTTCTAAAATAGCAATCACCACGTCCATTTCATGTTGAAGAGCGGGATCGTGATGTTGCACGTCTGTTTCTCGTTGCAATAAAGTGAGCTCATGACAAAAGAATAATGCAATTTTTTCCATCACTGCAGGCTCGGCATGATGGATGCCTTCTTTACGCAAATCTTTATAGACTCTTTTTAAAATTGTGTTTTTGGCTGTTTTTTGTCGATTATATAAATATCCGTTGATGAGCTCTGCTGTTTTCGTTCTAACGTCACAACGCTCTTTTAATTTAGTGGTCACTCTTTTTGAAAGCCCAAAACGATGCTCATCTCTATATATCTTTTTAGAGGCAAATTTCCCAATCCAACCTCCAATAACGCCGCCTATTATGGAAAGCCCGATTGTTCCCCCTATAATTGGTCCAACCGTCGCAAGAATGCCAGAAGCTGCCCCTACTATTGCGCCACCAGCCGTGCCAATGCCTGGCAACACGAGTGTACCTAGTGCCGCTCCCGCTGCTGCCCCAGCTCCTATCCCAACCAGGACTGTGAGCGCCGTTTTGACTTTTTTCCCCGCTAAGACATCCCTTAAGCCATAATAAACATCTTTGAGCAAATCAATTGCTCTATCAATTAAGGTGTCTTTAAAAGGGGAAGCATGGATAGCACGCATCGCAGATAATTTATCTACATTTCCGAGTTCTGCACCTATTCTGAGCAAATCGTTAAATGCTTTTTTATCGCGGCCTTGAAATTCACCATACGTCTCTTCTGTGGTCCATTTTAATACTTCAGCGAGACGTTCTGCCTCTTCTTCGTCTTCATCATTTTCATCATTAATTTCAATATCATCATAACTTCTGGGATATTTTCCAATATCATGCGGATCAATTTTCTTCAGATTACTTATAGGCATGTTTCACCTTTACTCTCTATTGTCATTGGTTATCAACGCGTTTTCTTTTAGGTGTAGAGACATGTCTTGGCCCTTCATGTAGACCTGCCAGTCGATGGGCTTCTTGCTCAATTATTTTTCTTCTCGCATTCATCGCAGGCGTATCAGGATATTCCTGGTTATCTAATTGTACTTTAAGGTTCGCTTTTAAAGCGGCCGTCATTAATTGAATTGCCACTTCATCATCTCCCCCTGCATCAATCGTGAGAATAGGATGTTGCCCTCTCTCTTGGTGAACAGATTGCAAGGCTGCAACTCCTTTTATCAACATATCTGTCACAATGCCTTGATTCTCTTTTATTTTTTTTGTTTCAACATAAACACCAGAAACGAAAGACTGCGGCTGAATCTGTTCTTGATGAATAATGATTTTGACTTTTTGCTCTTCTTCTAATTTACATCGAAATTCCGTTGAACTATTTTGACCTTGCTTTTTTTCTCTAATATCAACATGTTTAATATGATAAGGCGAATGTTTTAACGACTCTTGAAATTTTTTGTTCACATTTTCTAACTGTTGCGCATCTAGCGGCTGCCTATCCTCACGCCGCAAACCGGGCATGGTTTCTTGGGCATGATGAGAAAACTGCACCGTCTTTTTCTTTCTGGGCGCGGGAGCAGAAAGATCAGGCGCCGAAGCGAGCGCCACCGGTGGCACAGACTCTCCTTGTCTCTCCCGCTGATGAGCGCTCAGTGTTTCCTCAATCTTTCTACTCGTTACTTGTGTCAGCTTCGTTGAATGTGCCAGGCTCTCTAAAATAGCAACAACCGCTTTTATTTCATGTTGAAGAGCAGGATTGTCATGAGAGGGATCAATTTCTTGTTTGAGTAAATCTAATTCATAACAAAAGAAAATAGCCACTTTGTCCATTGCAGCAGGTTCAGCGTAAAAAAAAGCTTTTTTACGCAAATCTTTATAAAGACTTTTCTGAAATTTATTTTTGGATGTTTCTTCACGATTAAATAAATAACCATTCATTAACTCTGCTGTTTTAGAACTCACCTCCGAGCTACTTTTTAATTTCGTCGTGATTCTTTTAGAAAGTCCATAACGATGTTCATTCGGATATAGCTTTTTAGAAACAAACCTACCCAACCAGCCACCCCCTATCGCACCCAGGATAGCAAGTCCGATGGAGCCACCAATAATGGGCAAAAGTGTTGCCACTATCCCTGAAGCAGCACCCACAGCCGCCCCACCTACTGTGCCAATAAGCGGAACCACTAATGTGCCAATTGCAGCACCAGCCGCGGCCCCTATCAATATACCGCCAAGAATGGTTAAGGCAGTTTTGGTCTTTTTACCGGCTAAAATATCTCTAAAACCATAATACATGTCTTTAAAGATACTAAATACTCTATCAATCAAGCCAACGCCGACGACTGAAGAGGAAGTGTTAGGCATTCTAACCAATTTGGCACGAAACTCTACCTGTTCCAAATCTTCCTTAATTTTTTTTAACTCTTCCGTTACTTCATTCTCATCATAACTTCTAATATATTTTCCGACAGTGCGTGGATTAAATTTACTGAGATCAATTCCAGGCATGTTTCACCTCTGTTCCATCCAATGGTCATTTTAAGGTTATGACAATATTAGAAGCGATTAAATTCCTTATTTAGCAAAACATACTTGTATATGCCCATAAAAAATGAAATTGTTAGGGCAAAGTTAAAATGTCCGCTTTTGGACAACTTTAAAATGTCACCTGAATATATTCATAGACCATCAGAATAAGATGTTTTTAATATTGAACTTCTTCTTTCCCTTCTCCCCACTTTATGGGGAGAAGGTGGCCGAAGGCCGGATGAGGGGGGCTTAATGCCTGAGCACTGTGCGGACATTTTAACTTTGCCGCTACATACACTTATTTTTCGAAAACTTTTAACTCGCCATTGAAGTCTTAGCTCTATTAATGCAATAGGAGACTAAGCCATGGCTTTGTTAGATGAAGTTGTTAAAGTTCTAATCCATTCCCTCAACACGCTTGCCCTTGAGGGAGCAGACTTTGGCCATGTCGATCCAAAATTGTTGGCGCTACGCACAAAATTAACGCATCTTAAAAATTTAGATTTAGATACAACAACTTTACATCAAGAATATAGAAAAGCACTAAAGGAAGCCGATTTGCAGTATTACTATAGTGAAGATGAAGAATTCAAGAGTAAGGATTTCACTGAGCTGGTATCGGTAATGACGGCCAATACTTCTCAATTGCTAGCAAAATTTTTCCCTGGGCTTTCAGCACAAGACGTACGATATCAACTGATGGATTTGAGGTATAAGGATAATGCTCCCTATCTCATCGCGATTTTATCCGGAAATCTAGCCATTGCGAAAGCGATGGGAGAGGTTGATACTGCTACTAAATTCGAAGCCTTAAAGATTGCTGTCGAAAAAGGCTATAGTGATATTGCTACAGATATTTTAAAAGATGAAACAGTCAAAAACCACCCTAATTTCCGAAAAGACAGAACAGAATTACGGAAAGCTGCTTCCAAATTACGCCATTTCAAAATAGACAAATTACTCGAACAAGAAGAGATTGCTGACCAATCACCGCTTTATGCGGCTGCCAGGCTTGGACAAAAAAGAAAAAGTCGCAGAATTATTAAAAGATGAAAAAATAAGAGAGCAAGCGTCAGCATATAATAATGGAGCGCTCAATATTGCTGCTCTTAATGGCCATGACGAAATTGTATCGCTACTTTTGACTGTAGATAGCGTTAAAGAAAATGTAAATGATAATGAAGCCCTTAAGTACGCACTTCTTAACAACCATACCAAAGTAATAAAGCGTTTATTTCAAGAACCCAAGTTAAAACAAAAATTTAATCATGAAGTATTTATGTCGGCAGTTACCAATGGCAATCTTGATTTGTTGAATCTTTTTTTATCAGATGATGCTACAAAATCTCTAGCGGCTGCTAATGATAACTATGCGCTTTTTAATGCGGCTAAAAACGGAAAGCTTGACATCGTTCAACTTCTTTTAACTGTTCCAGCAGTTAAGGAAAAAGCAGCTAAAGAAGGCACTGTGGTTCGTGCCGCACTTCAAAATGGACATGTTGAAATAGCAAAGGAGCTTATTAAAATACCCGAAGTAGCGCAAACTATTCCTTTTGACGTTTTTACAAATGCGTGTACGAACGGACAAGTTGATGTTGTTAAATTTCTCTTGACTGTGGATTCCATCAGAAATAATGTTGCTGCAGCTAATAATCAACCACTTCGCAAGGCCGTCAGTAATGGTCGATTTGAGATTGTTAAGCTACTTTTAAAAGAGTCCACCGTGCGAAGAGAAGGCTTAGACCTAAAAGCCGTAGCTCCTACACTACGAAAACTAGATTTCGAAGCACTACAGTTGATAGGGCCTATTCTTAAAGTCCGCGGCATGCCTTTGGCCAATATACTTAAGCCAGAGGTAATAATAGAGATTTTAACAAATACTCAATACAATTTGGCTCTATTAGAAAGTGATACTAAGCAGTTCCTGGCTTCACTGCCTGAAGAATGGGTTTCACCTTTAGCAATCCCTGTTCTTGAGATTATAGAAGCTAATAAAAGCGTAAAAGATTCAGAGCACGCCTTTACATCGAATTCAGAAACAGCAATGTCGCCTCGAACGTTAAGTGCAGCGGATGTTAGCTTTAATAAAGCGAAAGAACTCTATGGAGAAAAGTTTGCAAGCACAGGATTACAAAAGATCGAAGAAGAAATTAGAGATATGATTTTAAATAAAATAGCGGCGGATCCAAATACTTCTACCGCAGCTAGAAGTTTTATCAATTTAAATAGAGCTGAATTAGTTAAGGGCAACAATAAAGAAAAAATGGATAAAGCTCGTGAATATTTCAACTCTAATGAGGATAATGATCATGTTGCTTGGAGAGCCTATGATAAATGGGCACCTGTCAATGCGCAAGGGTGGCCTAATTTATTGACTGAGACTGATGATGAAACGCCAGTTTATGCTGCAGGTGTCGGTAGCGAACACCAAATGCCTTTGCGTACAGTTTCTCTTGATGCAAGAACACGCGTGGCTCATTACTACTTAGGTTTAACGGATGATAAGGTAATACCAACGCTTACCAAAGAAAACAGGGAAGCTATTTTTCTTGGTCAAATTGCAGAAATAAGACGAGCACATAATTTTGGCGATGCCCGTGGTGCAGATGATCCTTCCTGCTACCCAGGAACAGTGGGTAGAATTGGACCCATGGGGGCCGGCCATCCACAATTACATATTGTCAATCCTGTGGATGAAATAACCAAAATCATCACAGAAATGCTAACACAGCATATTCATTCTCTAAGCGATAAACCAGAAAATGAAACAATCTATTGGGCACTTAGAGCTTTAACAGTAGAGACGATGAAAGACTTTCTTGAAGGCAAATCTATAAAAGCTGACATTCCAGAACAAGAATGGGCTCCGCTTCGCCAAAAATTAATCAAAGGCCTTGGGACAGTGGATGAAGTATTTAAACACATCAATGAAGAACTTAAAAAGCGCGACCATCCCAAAGTGAGGCAATTAGCAGAAGATGAAAAAGTTTACGTTAGGCAGCAATTAGCTGATATTTCTTTAAAAGGTGTCGCCTTAAATGTTTCTAAAAAATTTGAACCTACCACTACAAAAAAAATTGACCAAGTCAATTTGAACGATCCTTTTGATCTTGAGGAAGCCGAAAAGGATCTTACAAATCTTCAAAATAACCCGCTGCCTAATATTACCCTACAAAAACTTGAAATACATCGATTAAATCAAAAAATTATCAGTCACAGGGAAGGGAACCAGCTTTTTTTTGAAATTTTTCATGATCTCCCCGAAGCATTGAAAAAAGATCAAGAAAATGCCGTTGCCTTACTGGTGAAAGAAGTGGCTATCTTACAACAAGCGCCTGGAGAACTCGATGGTGCAGCACTTCATGCAAAAGCCCAAGAGAAGTTTTTGGAAAAATACCCCAAAATAATAAGCCCAGAACACATAGAAATCATTCTCGAAAAAATACCTCCTTTGAAAATGGATATGAAAGAGAAACTAAAATAAACGAGCAAACCTCATATTAGGTGTGCTTGCACTTATTTTTCATGTTAGGGCAAAGTTAAAATGTCCTGCTGCTATCATCCAGTCGAGAACTGTTTCTTTGCACGCTTTAATCTCATAATATTCCAGCAGATTTTCAGAGGCTAAAGTAGGGCCGTAGTCATAAAAATCTTTTCGAATATGACTGAGCGCTAATTCCTTTATCTCCTCTGATAGGCGATTGTTTGAAGGTCAATTTTTATGCTTAGAGATTATTCCTGAAGGGCCATGCTCTTGAAAACACCTGGTTAAATGTCTTAGCTGACGAGAGGAAAACCTTAATAATTTTGAAGCAGCTTTTTGGCTAATTTTCTTCTCTAAAATTTGTCTGATTAGGGTTAAGCGGTCTAATTCCTCATCGTAATTTCCCCCTGCATCTCTCTCATTCTCCATAACGAGATTACATACTCTCATTATGGATAACTGATTGTTTTTACAGAGGACTTTTCTACTTTGCTCAAAGCGGACCTTTTAACTTTACATAAAAAATGAAATAGAACCTTTTCTTTTAATCATTGTCTCATATGCAATGAGAGAAAACATGAGGGAGGCAACGCAATGGCTAATACCACATCGAAAAATTTAGAACCTTACTTAGCAGAGCTCACGAAAGCAATTATACATAAAAATTACAATGAATTTGGAATTGCGTTTGAGAACATGAGACAGCACATTGATAAATTGAAACCACAAGCAACAAAATTAATAGTGGAGAAGCTTGAAAATAAACATGGTGAAGAATTTCTGCTTACTCTTCCAAGATTAATAGAAGCAAGCTCTTCTTTTAAAAAAATGTTCTTAAGTCATCCTGAAGCGCGTGCCATGTTAGAGCAATCTATTCAATTGAACAAAAATTCAAATTTTAGACACATGCATGGCATAATTGATAAACCCACTGGTAGAAAACACGCTGAAACCCTCAAGGGTCACATTCTCTTATTAGAACATCTCTTACAAAATCTTCCAAAGCAATCCGCCAAATCAGGGAAAGTTGTGCCGCCTCCTGCTAAAGCGGGGCACTGGATGGCACTTAGACCTTCACACGAACTGCTGCGAGCAGAAGAACAGCCCTTGGCATCTAAACCACGAAGAAAAAGGCCTGAATAACGAGTCATTCTCTATGAGATCCTCATCAAGCCCTGTCTCTTGACAGGGCTTTTTATTGCTTTAAGATAAGCGATTAATTCAATTTAATTTCAACCGACTAACTAATAACAACTTCGGGTGTGAGAGAACGAATATGCATCATTTAACCCTACTTTTTTTAAAAGGCATTCGTGACAGAGCCGTTTTTCATCCTATTTGCTTCTCATTTGACCCTAAAGCTTTTCCTGAGGCATCCTTTGAGGAAGCAGAGAACTTTTTAAAATCCTGCGATACCTCCTTCTTACCCTCGGGATCTCCTGAACTTATCGGCTTAGAACAAATTAAAAAAAGCGCACTTTTTTTAAAAGACTGTTTTGAGCACTATTTGATCATACGGTCAAATCCTAATAAACCTTTTGATAAGATCAAGGGCTTTGATTATGAAACACACGTTCAAGGCTTGATTAGACTCATCACAGATCCTGATTTTGGTAGTGTGGCCAAACAACTTCTTTGCAGTTTTTACAACTTGCATGGCATTCTTTTATACAACCAAAATAAGTTTGAAGAAGCAAAGCAAAAATTTATATTAGGTAAAACTTATGTCAAATCTGAAACTGTTGAATATAAGGTTTTAGATTACAATCTAGACATGCTAAAAATTAACTACAATTACGCACGCGCATACACACCTTTTCTTAATAAAGATAAAGGGGTGAGCACTCTGCCGCTAAATATAGCAACACCCTCCGCTATAATTTGCGGTGAAAGTGCATCCTTTGATTCTACGCCCCGATGGTAGCTATTCTTTTTCTATGGATTAAATCCTAGGTTAATAATCATACCAAGGAAATAATAACCAAGGGAAAAGATACCAGTCATTGTAGTCATTATAGTAGTAAGGATAATACCCATAGTTTCCATAGCTGTAATACGGGTATGAGCTATAGTTGTAATACCCCGGGTAATACCGGTGATTATGGTAATATCCTCTATTGTACCCATTTCCTCCGTGATAATACGCGTTATGCGCATAGCCACCATGAGAATATCCACTATGATACGCGCTATGTGCTACTGCGTTATGGGCGACTACCCCACCGCGATACCCTGAGAACCCACTATGGTACCCTGAGAACCCGCTATGACCTACAAACCCACCGTGGACCCCGCCGCCATGAAATCCTCCTCCTCCCCCATGAAATCCCCCACCACTATGGCCGCCGCCATGATTGGCTGATGAAGCATCCAAAGGAACGAGAAAGACGGTTAGTGCCACTAGCATGAGTGCAGATTTAAGTGTTTTCACGCTTACCCCCTTATATATATTTCACCTTCTTTCACCTGATGAGACTAAGCACAGCGCTAAAAAGTTCAGTTCTATTGTGTAATTGCACTGCTGGGAAAATACCTGACCCTCCCCAACCAACAGCCATGCATGAGTCTTCGAATTAGCTTTAATGCATTCTTGAACTTCTCAACAGTAGTTGATACCATGCCGCCAAAAGTAGTTATTGAACTTATTAAGAACAAGAGGATTATAATGATTAACGCCCCAACAAGTGATACAAACGAGCAAGCGGGTCGCGGAGCAGCATTTCGTCAAGCGGCATCAGAGGGAGATATCGCGCAATTAGAAAAGTTATTCTCCCCTTCTCTTCTTAATGAAGCAGGAAAAACTTCTGGAAAAACCGCGTTACACCGCGCAGCGATGAGCGGAAAAATACATGTTGTGAGATGGTTACTGGGACGGGGAGCCACAAAAGAAGTGATAGATGCCAAGGGTAAGTCTCCCCTATTTTTAGCACTTGTTTATAATCATATGGACGTAGCGAATGATTTGACTGCTGAGCCGAAAAAAGCGAGTTATCGATTACCACCGCTCATATTTTTAGCCTCAGAAGTGGCAGGATTCCAAACACAAGCAATTTTAGCCAATTTGCCCTACCTTCAATCACTTGGTTATAGAGCATTTGTTCACGATTTTTCACATAACATACCATTAGACGAGCTTCTTCATTATGTGACTGATATGAGTCGGTGTAAAACGCCAGGATGGGAAAATCATGAATGTAAAAGGCGCATTTTTGAAGCTCTTAAAAAGAGTCCCTGGCTAACTCCTTATGGGACGGCATCAGCCTTTATGCCTACCTTGCATCACATGATACCTACTTCTGAAACATTGTTACGTGATGAATTACACTTAGGCAAAAAAATCGTGACTCTCGCTGAGCAATACGATGGTGGTGTTATCTGTTTTCTAGGTTTTGGTGAACACCCAACATTATTAGCATCACTCAATACATTACTAAAAGAAAAAACTAAACAGTTTATTTTTTACTCAGAATTTTCACTTGCTGCCTTAATGCAAAATTTAAACATAGCAACCTTTTATAATGGAAACTGTAATCTTCATTTCTTGAAAAGAGAAAATCTAGAGACTTCCTTTAAAAACCCTATTCTAAAACATTTTTCATATGATGAAAGAGAAAGATACTATGATAAAAGCGTGTCATCTAGTGCTGTTTTAACAAAATTGAAGTCTGTATTTTCTGATTTTGAAGAATTACATAATGCACTGGAACCTTGCTTTGATGCGGTCTTACCTGTAAGAGATATCGCTGATTTTCAACAGAAAGCAGCTCTTTTCAGTGCTGAGAATATCAAACCACTATTTTGTCTTAGTAAAAGCTTTTCCGACTCCTCACAAGCAGGTAAATTAAGTTTGACCTTAGAAAATGTTGAATCGCCTGAGAATAGAAGAAAAATCCTTGAAGGAAGGTTTAACTAAACCATTTCATTGGAGTCGTCTTGCGAGGCTGGACGGCTCTAGACAAGGGGATTCTAGAGAAATCCCCTTATTCTCACTGAAATCCTAATACATCTTGCATCGAGTAAAGACCATTCTTTTGCTCTGCTAACCATTTGGCCGCACGTAAAGCGCCTAATGCAAAAATCTGACGATTAGATGCGCGATGGGTAATTTCAATCCTTTCGCCTTCTAAACCAAACATCACCGTATGTTCACCCACAATATCGCCTGCCCGAATGGTGGAAAAACCAATTTCCTTATCCTGGCGTGGCCCTTGGCCTCGTCTATCAAAAGTAGCGACTTTGGAGAGATCTCTTTCAAGGGTATCTGTAATGGCGCGCGCCATCTGCAAAGCTGTACCTGAAGGTGCATCGGCTTTATGCCTATGATGTGCTTCAACAATTTCAATATCCGCCTCATCCCCTATCGCTTTGGCGGCTTGCTTTAATAGATTAACCATGACATTGACGCCAATACTGGTGTTTGGCGCTAAAACGATAGCCAATTGCTGACTTGCTTCTTGAATTTGCTTTTTCTCTTGCTCACTTATCCCTGTGGTCCCTATGATCAGTTTTTTGTTAAAAGCAAGACATTGCTGCACATGATGGAGGCTTGCAAGAGGCGTTGTAAAATCAATTAGAACATCAAAATCAGACATCACGGATTCTAAGGAAGCAACTGCTTTGATACCCTTGGCAATTTCTAGACCAATGTCTTCACTTTGAGGGGACACCGTGCCTGCCGTGAAGACAAGTTGTTTATCTTTTTGTAGTGCTTCAATTAACGCTTGCCCCATCCGTCCTTGGCATCCTGCAATTGCAACTCTGATCATCCCCTTTTCCCTTAGCTTATTTAGAATTTCATGTGTTCAAGAAATGTTTTGACCCGTGTAAACCAATTACTGACCCGGGGACTATTTTTCTCATCGGTTTCTTTTGCAAATTCTTGTAACAGTTCTTTTTGCTTGCGACTTAAATCGACAGGTGTCTCCACCATTACACGGCACATTAAATCTCCTGGTCGATTACCTCTGACCGAGGTTACCCCTTTACCTGGGATTTTAAAGATTTTACCTGTTTGCGTTTCAGAAGGGATCCGCAATTTAACCCGACCACTTAAAGTGGGCACTTCCAATTCTCCCCCTAAAGCGGCAGTCACAAAACTAATAGGAACTTCACAATAAAGATTTTCTGCTTCGCGGTGGAAAATAGGGTGTTCACGAAGATGCACTTCTACATACAAATCCCCCGCAATCCCTCCGTGCGGTGCGGCTTCACCTTCACCATTTAAACGAATGCGATCTCCGTTATCCACACCCGGTGGAATTTTGACATGTAGTTTTTTCTCTTCTTGAATACGTCCTTGTCCCCGACAAGGCCGGCAGGGATCGGTAATGATATGACCTTCCCCATGACAGCTCGGACAAGTTTGTTGTAAGGAAAAAAATCCCTGCTGCATGCGAATTTGTCCCTGACCATGGCACCTATCACAGGTTTTTGGTTTACTACCAGGACTCGCTCCTGAACCATGGCAGGTTTTACAAGCTGCATAAGTCGGTACTTTGATTGTAACATTGCTACCATGTACCGCTTCTTCTAAAGATAACTCTAAGTTATAACGCAGGTCAGAGCCACGAGCAGGACCGCGGCTTCGCCCGCCGCCTGCTGCTGCACCAAAAATATCTGAGAAGATATCGCTAAACATGTCGCCAAAGCCACCTGCTCCGCCTGGATGTCCATGTGAGGGATCAACCCCGGCATGACCATATTGATCATAAGCCCGACGCTTTTGCGCATCAGACAACACCTCATAGGCCGCACTAGCGGCTTTAAATTTTTCTTCCGCGCCTTTATCCCCTTTGGTGCGATCAGGGTGATATTTCATTGCCAAGCGTCGATAAGCTTTTTTTATATCAGCATCACTCGCCGTGCGCGCTACCCCAAGGGTTTCATAGTAGTCTTGCTTTGACATGTTTTCTTTCGCTTACTTCTTCTCGTCCTTCACTTCCTCAAATTCAGCATCAACCACTTCCTCTGGTTTACCTTCAGCTGTACCATGCTCACTCCCTCCAGTCGGACCTTGACCTTGGCCTTGTTGTCCGCCATATAAGCGCTCTGCCATTTTCGCTGAAGCTTCAGACAAAGCTTCTGATTTAGTGTCGATGACCTTCTTATCATTTCCTTTCAATGCGCTTTTGAGATCAGACATCGCCGATTCAATGCGCGCTCTTTCTGCAGGTTCAACTTTCTCGCCCAACTCTTTGAGTGATTTTTCACAAGCATGAATCAAACTATCAGCATGATTTTTCGCAGAAGCAAGCTCTTGGAATTGCCTGTCTTCTTCTTCATGCGCTTTGGCATCTTGTACCATTTTTTCTACTTCAGCATCATTTAACCCACTGGAAGCTTTCACCACCATGGATTGCTCTTTACCTGTTGCTTTATCTTTAGCAGAAACATGTAAGATACCATTGGCATCGATATCAAAAGTCACTTCAATCTGTGGCATGCCACGTGGAGAGGGTGGGATATTGGTCAAATCAAACTGCCCTAAGAATTTATTCGCTGCCGCTTGTTCACGCTCCCCTTGGAAAATCCGAACAGTAACCGCGGTTTGATGATCTTCTGCCGTCGAAAAGATCTGGCTTTTCTTGGTTGGGATAGTGGTATTTTTCTCAATCAATTTTGTCATCACGCCACCCATGGTTTCTAGACCTAAGGAAAGCGGTGTCACGTCCAATAAAAGAATATCTTTGACTTCACCAGAAAGCACGGCGCCTTGAATAGCAGCACCGACAGCAACGGCTTCATCTGGGTTCACATCTTTACGTGGTTGTTGACCAAAGAAAGACTCGACTTCAGCTTGCACTCTTGGCATTCTGGTTTGTCCACCTACCAAAATCACTGAATTAATTTCTTTGGCAGATTTTCCTGCATCTTTCAAAGCAAGACGGCAGGGTTCTAGTGTTCGCTTCACCAGATCATCGACTAATGATTCAAATTTTGCACGGGTCAAGCGAATATTTATATGCTTAGGACCCGAAGCATCTGCCGTGATATAAGGTAAATTGATATCGGTTTGTTCGCGTGAAGAAAGCTCAATTTTAGCCTTTTCTGCTGCTTCTTTTAAACGTTGTAGGGCTAAGTGATCTTTTTTCAAATCAACTCCGGTATCTTTCTTAAACTCTTCAACTAAGTAGTTAATAATTTTGTCATCGAAATCTTCACCACCAAGGAGCGTATCTCCATTCGTGGCTAACACTTCAAATTGTTGTTCTCCATCAATATCTGCAATTTCAATAATCGAAATATCAAAGGTACCGCCCCCTAAGTCATAGACTGCAACAATGGTATCACCCGATTTCTTATCCATACCAAAAGCCAATGCAGCAGCGGTGGGCTCATTGATAATCCGTTTTACATCCAATCCTGCAATTTTACCTGCATCTTTGGTAGCTTGACGTTGTGAATCGTTAAAATAAGCAGGAACAGTGATAACCGCTTCTGTCACTTCATGACCTAAATAATCTTCGGCCGTTTTCTTCATTTTTCCTAAAACGAGCGCAGAGATTTGTTGAGGCGCTATTTTTTCGCCATCTCGGCCTTGTACCCAAGCATCACCATTGTCGGCGCGCACGATATCATAAGCAATATGCGAATCACGAATACGAGGATCGTCAAATTTACGACCGATTAAGCGCTTAATTGCATTAAAAGTGAATTTGGAATTGGTCACAGCTTGACGCTTTGCGGTTTGGCCGACCAAGCGCTCACCATCTTCTGTAAAGGCAACGATAGAAGGCGTTGTTCTATCTCCTTCGCTGTTTTCAATGACTCGCGGTTTGCCATTCTCCATGATAGCGACACACGAGTTTGTTGTCCCAAGATCGATACCAATTACTACATTCTTTGCCATGGTGTATTTCTCCAATTAAATCTAAAAGCGAATATTTAATACTCTTACAGAGTAATATGGGGGCATTTTTCTCGTTTTCAAGCCTTAGCCGAAACAACCGCCCTTGCGGGTCGTAATAGCCTTTCATGCAGCATATAGCCTTTTTGCACAACCATAACGATACGATTAGGTTCAAATTCATCGGTTTGTTGCACAGAGATTGCTTCATGAAATGCAGGATCGAAGGCTTCTCCTACTTCAGGATTTATCGGTTTAATACCATGCTTTTCCAATACTTGCATCAACACGGTTTGGGTTAAGAGCATGCCCTCCACGAGATCTTTCACCGTGGCTTGTTCTTTTTGAGCATACGTTAAACCTTGATCAATACTGTCTAACACTTGTACCAATTCTTGAGCAAAATTAGTCACAGCAAATTTACGGGTATTTTCTATCTCACGCTGCATTCTGGTCTGCAAATTTTGCATATCCGCTTCTTTGCGTAATAACCTTTCCCAATTGGCATTGGCTTTTTCTTGCGCCTCAGCGAGCGCTTTATTTAAAGTGTCTACTTGAAAATGTAATTCTTTAATATCTTCTGGTGAAGGTAATAATTGATCATCACTTACCTCTCCTGCATCAGCGGTACCAAAACTTTGATCAAAACGTGTAGGGGGCACATTTTCGTCTTTCTCATTTTCTTCGGAATGATGTTTCTTCCCAGTCATTACTAACCTCTTTAATATATATAGCAAGTTAACTCATAAGTTATGTTAATAGTGAGATGCTCACAGTACAAACCAATATGGGGATTATTTCTCAAAATTCAAGAGTGTCCCAAGTAATTTAGCTGTTAACTCAACAGTGGGGATAACTTTATCGTATCGCATACGCCTTGGTCCAATTACCCCTAAAACACCTACTTGTTCACCATCAACCCGATAGCGTGAAGTGATAACGCTATATTCTCTAAAAGCATCATACCCAGATTCTTCACCGATAAACATTTGCACCCCATCACTTTGCAAGCATTTGTCTAAAAGATGCAAGATACTCTGTTTCTGGGTAAAGGCTTCAAAAACCCCTTGCAGTTGTTGGACTGAGGCATTTGGGTTATCAAATAAATTTTGCTGCCCGGCTAAAACGTAGTCTTTTTCTACTTGTTCAGGAACCAGTACTTTGCTGGCAACATCGATAACTGCTTTCATTAAGCTATCGACTTGCCTCCTATCTCGATTGAGCAGTTCTAGCATTTCTTTGCGCACTAAAACGAGATCTTTCCCAGCAAAATGCTGATTTAAAAAATTACCTGCTTGAGTTAATTCGCTAGCTGTGTACTGTTGCTCTGTGACGATAATACGGTTTTCCACTTCTCGTTCATTGAGCACCAAAATGACTAACACACGGTTATCAGATAAAGATAAAAACTCAACATGACGCAATAATTGCTGTTGATGGCAAGGCAAGGTCACTATCCCGACTAAATGCGTTAATTCTGATAATACTGCAGAAGCCTTGGCGATAAGATGCTTTGTAGGCTCGCGACACTCTAATTTTGCTTCCATTTTCTTTACCTCAGCCTCATCTAAAGGGTGCACTGAGAGTAAACTATCGACGAAAAAGCGGATCCCACGGGTCGTTGGTATTCTGCCGGAAGAAGTGTGGGGAGAGGCGATATAACCTTTCTCTTCCAAATCCCCTAATACTTTGCGCACAGTTGCAGGACTCAAAGAAGGAAAAGCCTCTGAGACTAAGGTCTTGGAGCCTACGGGTTCACCATCGCGAATATAGAGCTCGATCAAGTGTTTTAAAAGTATTTGTCCGCGTTCTGATATCATTATTTTATTCAAATTGACTTATTTGGCCACAAAAGCCATCCAGCTTACCACGTTTTTATTCACAATTCGCCCTAGTATATCGGATCTGCTCAAAAAAATGGCAGAGTCTTTTAATCGGTGTATATCCAGCGGCAGAGCGCGCTGGTTTGTGTTCAATCTCTTAAAGGTGTATTTTACCTGTAAAACGAGGAGCTAAAGTTTAGTTTAGGTTAGTAAGCAAGAGGGAATAGTGTAGCGTGCGTTTTTCAAAAATAGGCATCCTAGGTAAATATACCAATCCAGAAGTCAAAAGTACCATCTCCTCTTTAGTGAAATTTTTACAATCTCAAGGGCTAGACGTTATTGTTGAGCAAAACTGTGCAGAGTCCCTTGCTGACTTGACTCTCCATTCCGCCAAACAAAGTGATCTTGGTACCCTCTGTGATTTAGCAATAGTTGTCGGTGGTGATGGCAGCTTTCTCGATGCTGCACGCGCCTTAGTGGAGCATGATGTTCCCATGATTGGGGTCAACCGGGGTCGTCGTGGCTTTCTCACGGATATTTCGCCACAGGCCTTAACTATCGATCTCATGCCCATTCTAGTGGGACAATTTCAAGAAGAACACCGTTTCTTATTAGAGATGCGCCTCCTGCGCCAAGAAAAAGAAGTCGCAGTGGGAATAGCCTTAAACGATGTTGTGATCTATTCTGGCGACATTGCCAAAATGATTGAATTTGAAGTATTAATCGACAATCAATTTGTTTACCGTCAGCGATCCGATGGTTTAATCACCTCAACTCCCACAGGCTCTACTGCTTATGCCCTTGCCGGCGGCGGTCCCATTTTGCATCCTCAACTCAATGCTATTGTCTTAGTACCCATGCACCCTCCCATTTTGAGCTCGCGACCGATTGTAGTAACAGCTGATGCCCAAATTGAGGTTCACCTTATGCCCATTAATTTATTTAACCCGCGCTTGAGCTGTGATGGTCAAGTGCATTTTGATACCAGACCAGGAGATCGCATCCTTATCCAACGCAAAGCCAAGCCCTTGCGTCTTCTTCACCCTACAGACTACGATTATTATCATACCTTAAGAACTAAACTTGGCTGGACAGCTTAAGAGTAAACTAGAGAGATGTTACAACATTTATTAATTAAAGATTTCGCGGTGGTCTCGTTTGCCGAAATTCAGTTTGAACAAGGCATGACGGTCATTACAGGAGAAACCGGAGCAGGCAAAAGCATTTTATTAGATGCCTTGCAATTAGCCCTTGGCGAGCGTGCAGAAAATCATCTGATTCGACCAGGCAGCGAAAAAGCAGAAATTGCCGCCACTTTTGATGTCTCAGGCCTGCCCGGCGCTATCTTATGGCTAAATGATCTTGAGCTGACCTGTTTTGAAGCAAGCCACCAGTGCATTATTCGGCGCATCTTATATGCGAATGGCCGCTCGCGCGCTTTTATCAATGGTCGCCCCGTCACCAGTCAGCAACTTCGACTTCTCGGGGAATATTTGCTGCAAATTCATGGTCAACATCAACATCAATCTCTTTTGAAACCTACAGAGCAATTGCGACTTCTCGATGCTTTTGGTCAGCATCAAACATTAGTGAGTCAAGTAAAGACAGCATTTAAAGCTTGGGAAAAAATTGAACAACAGCAGCGTTTGCTAAAAGAGCATTTACAAAACGAACAAGCGCTCTCTTCTTTATTACATTATCAGCTTGCTGAGCTTGAGACGCTTAATTTAAGTGCAAATGAATTTGAATCCTTGCATGAAGAGCACGACAAATTGTGTCATGCTCAAAATTATATTCAAGCCTGTGAACAAGCAATTGGCTTACTGGATAATGAAGAAACTAATCTTCTGGCATTGCTTAGCCATATTCAACATACCCTCAAACCTTTAGAAGGAAAGTTTAAACCTCTAGCCAATGTTCAAGCCTGTTTAGATTCAGCCGAGATCCAACTGCAAGAAGCGCTTTCTGAATTAAATACATTGGTGAGCAACTTAGAAGTTAATCCAAACCGTCTGAATGAAGTGACGCAACGTTTAGAGCTGATTCATGATATTGCTCGCAAGCATAAAGTAGAGCCAGCAGATTTATTAAATCACACTCAGGCACTACAAATAAAAGCGGCAAAATTGAATAATGCCGAAGAAGAACTAGCGCAATTGGCATCTGAACTCAAATTAGCAGCCTCCCAATACACCAAATTTGCTGCACAATTAACCCAGGCTCGTGTTCAAGCTGCAGAAAAATTGGCCAAAGAAGTCAGCAAGCATATTCAGACTTTAGGCATGCCTGGCGCGGTGTTCACCCTTACTTTAATACCTTGCGAGCCCAAAACCTTGCATGCCACAGGAAATGAGAGTGTTCTCTTTGGCATAAGCGCTAATCCTGGTCATCCCCCACTCCCACTTAATAAAGTGGCCTCGGGAGGAGAGTTATCGCGTATTAGTTTAGCTTTAGAATTAATTACCGCCACTTATCTCGCCACACCTTGTCTTATTTTTGATGAAGTCGATGTCGGGATAAGCGGAAAAATTGGGGCTATCGTCGGTAAAGCCTTGTTTAATCTGAGTAAAACTGCACAAGTGCTTTGCATTACGCATTTACCGCAAGTGGCCGCTTTTGGCTCACATCACTTGCAAGTCACTAAAACCCGTTCACAAGAAGAGACTTTATCCACAATTAAGCTATTAGAAGAAAATGAACGCGTTGAAGAAATTGCGCGCATGCTAGGGGGGCTGAATGTGACGGCTCAAGCACGTGCCAACGCCAAGCAACTACTCAAACAAAAAGAAGAACCTGTCGTCGCTTAAGTATTACAGCTTTGGCAAACACCATATAAATATAAACAATGTTCTGTGATCTTAAAATTAAATTGTTTAGCAATAGCTTCTTGACGCGCTTCAATCACTTCATCAACAAATTCTTCAATTAAACCGCATTTGACGCACACTAAATGATCATGGTGTGCGCCACCATCCAATTCAAAAACAGCATGGCCGCTTTCAAAATGATGACGGATCACAAGTCCTGCAGCTTCAAATTGCGTGAGCACGCGATAAACAGTGGCTAAACCCACATCATCCCCAGATTCGAGTAGTTTTTTATAAACTTCTTCAGCACTAATATGCCTTTGGGCCGCTTTCTCGAGGATACTTAATATTTTTACACGGGGTAAGGTAACCTTGAGTCCTACCTTTTTTAAATCACTACTCTCTAGTTTCTCTTCTGACATATTGGTCTCTCTCTGTTTAATCGCACAAAGCGAAAACTTGCTCGCTGTGTAGAGAAGTGATAGCCTTGAGCCTTCAATCTAACATCATACTTAGCGAAAAGTTGAGTATATCACATAACAAAATGAAAACAGTACCTATAAACTTAAAATGCACTTTACTCTTACTACTCAGCCTTTTCTTAAGCGCTTGCGTTTTACGTCCCTATAAGTTTGATATTCAACAAGGTAATGTGATTACCCCTGAAAAAGTCGCTCAAATCCAGCCTGGCATGAGTCCAGAGCAAGTCGAATATGTGTTAGGCACACCTCTTCTTAACGATGTTTTCCATACAGAACGTTGGGATTATATCTTCTACGAAAAACCCGGATACAAAAAACCTACGCGCCGTCATCTTGCTGTTTATTTTGCCGACGGTAAGGTTGTGCGTGTTTCTGAAGATCCTTTGCCCAATTCTTCT
This sequence comes from uncultured Gammaproteobacteria bacterium, assembly GCA_963803015.1. Taxonomy (GTDB): domain Bacteria; phylum Pseudomonadota; class Gammaproteobacteria; order Berkiellales; family Berkiellaceae; genus Berkiella. Next base: position 391,681 of record CAWDKV010000004.1, read on the forward strand.
TCAACTTAACCACTTTTGCCGCACGCTCTTTGCGCAAGGTTATCGCTTCTTGTGTGATAGGACGATAGATCTCCACTCTATCATTGGCATGAACCAAATCCGTCCTCTCTTTAATTTGACCAAATATCCCCACTCTATTTTCATGACTGATTTCCGGAAAGTACTGTAAAAGGCCAGAAAGCGTTATTGCTTCTTCAATCAAAGTACCCGTTGGGACTTTAATGGGGATTATTTTATAAGTGCTGGCTGAAGCATACGCGACTTCAATATCAATTAAATCTCTGTCGGTCATGGTGAATCAAAGTCCTTCAGGCAAGATGAGAGCCGGTTGCGCGCTTCTATAGAGCGCATGCGCCCGAGAGCTAAAAGTGTATACCATACCATTGGCAATTTGCTGAAATATCGGGCCCAAGGTCAAAGACAATAATCTGCTATTAAATTCAAAAGATAAGTGTAAGGTCACCCGACTCTGCTCAACTAGCGATTCAAAAGACCATACCCCCTCTAATGCCTTAAAAGGCCCCTGCACCAAACGCATTTCTATACGTTCATCCGGTGTAAGCTTGTTTAAAGTGGTAAAGGACTTACGAAAACCACCTTTGGCAATGTGCATAGTGGCCTTTTTCAAAGAAGGTGAACTCTCTAAGACCTCTGTTTTGGGGCACCAAGGCAAAAAAAGCGGATATTTTTCAATATCATTCACCAGATCAAACATCTGCTTGGTCGAAAAGGGTACTATCAGACTTCGGGATATTTGACTCATCTCACCACACGTTTACTTACAATTTTAGTTAAACATATTATACAGTGATTACGCTTTTCATTGTATAATGCTCAGATTATGAACATAAAAAAACGACCAACAGAACAACTCTCCATAGCGGAAAACCGCAAAGCCAAGTTTGAATATAGTATTGAAGAGACCTTTGACGCAGGTCTTGTTCTACAAGGCTGGGAGGTCAAGAGCCTGCGTGCCAAAAAGGGCGGTATTGCAGATAGCTACGTCATTATCAAAAAGGGTGAGGCTTGGCTGCTAAATGCACAAATCGTACCTTTATTGTCTGCTTCTACTCATATCCAGCCAACCAACGATAGAACTCGTAAATTATTGTTACACAAAAAAGAGCTGCAAAAATTGATTGGCGCCGTAGAGCGCAAAGGCTATACCCTTATCCCTTTACTGCTTTACTGGAAAAACGGCAAAGTTAAAGTGAAAGTGGCAGTCGCAAAAGGGAAAAAGCTCTATGACAAGCGCCAAACCGCCAAAGACCGTGATTGGGAAAGAAGCCGTCAACGCCTCATGAAGCGTTAAACCCCCACCTGTCCCCTCTCTATTGTTCCTCTACTCGATATAACATATACTATTAAGTTGGGGGCGATCTTGGTTTCGACGCAGTTCACGACCCCTGAGGTGCATGCCGAGTACACAGTTTAATCTCGTAAATCTTTAGCTGTAAATTTTATAGTTGCAAATGATGCAAACTTTGAAGTAGCCGCTAAAGCAGCGTAAACTACTTCCCTCCTACCATCCGTGCTTGTGCGCTTGGATAGGGGGACGACTTCACAAGACAGCTATTGGCGCTGCCCTAGCATCCGATAGTTAAATAAACTGGGCTCACCAACTCTCGTTGCGCTAGATTAAGCGAGTGTTGGCTAAAAACCTAATCTAGACAAGCATGTAGACCCTTTGGACTAGGCTCTGCGGACGCGGGTTCAATTCCCGCCGCCTCCATTGATTTCTCTAAAATTTACAACATAAATTTTTGAGTATCCCTGGTAAGCACTCCGCTCAACCCTCATTTATTAACAGAATATTTTGATGCATATCGAATAATCAAATATGTCATTTCGCCGATTAATTTTATACCGTCAAATGAGCATACTGCATCCAAACCACTCAAAAAAACACAACCTTCACAAGCTGAAGCGATAGACTCGAAACCTCTGTCTAAAGAAAGTACTCTTTTAACTGAAGAATCATTTTACACCAAAAAAAAAATACTCCAGGGGAGCGCAACTTCCGATGCCTCCTTTGGTATCAAAGGAGGTCGTGCGATTTTTCCTGCGTAGCGTTAGCGAAGCAGGAAGCAAGGGTGCTCAACATTGTGAGCACATCGAGCTTTTATCTTACTATTTTGCTAAAGACAATAATTTTTTCATAGCAGGCGTTTCAGAGTCGCTAGGCTCTGACTCACCTGGAAAATTAAATTGTTCAATCTGTGCTTTTTGTAAAGCGGGGGTTATTGCATCAACAACCTCTACTGTTAAGTCTTTAGCCGGAAACCCAAAATTTAGCCAAAGATGATGTTGTCCGTCATTATCTAATAGGTAAGCTGATGTCGGATCATTAAAATTCCCTTCACGCATGCTTTTCGCAAATGAAGTATCAAAGTCTAATTCGTTAGCTGTTTCAATCGCGCGAATTAATTTTTCAATTAAAGTTGGGCCATTTGTAGACATAAATGTTCTCCTCTGAAAGTATGGTTTTGCTACCAAGAAGAATACTCATTTATCAACTCAATTTAAACAACTTATGGATAAACGTAAAGATTAAGAGAATTAACGGGCAGCTTCATTGACTGTTGAACACAAAACATTTACTCAACTGTTTTCTCAGATAAGGATCAAAAAGAATCATAAGCATGTAATGCGTGTAGCAGCAATAAAAATTTTAAGCTGTTACACCTCATTCAGAGTGTGAATGTGAAAATGCATTAATACTTGATTCAAATAGAGATTCAGAAATATTAAATTGGCAATCAACCATCTCAATAAATTTGATCAAAATCATTCATAAAGACTTGGGCGTTCTTTATGAAAGTCTTTTTGAGGATAAGCCCTATAGCCTCTATTAGCATAGCATCTTAAAGCGCCAGCTTTTTTTCGCCAGAATAACACAGTGCAACGAACGAACATTCTCCATTAAATCTAAAAAATTTTATCGACGAAGCTTTGCTTTATCATCGCTTAAACTAACCTTATCTTGCAAATTCTTAAATTTAATTTTTTGAGCACCAACAGTCGCATTCTTGAATGATTCAAGGAAACCTTCATTTTGGGCGAGAAGTTTTGCGGCTTGTTCAGGATCCTTGTTTAGCAATTTTACAATCTCTTGATCCAATTTTAAGTTTTCATATCGTTCTTTTGCTAATTCTTTTTTCTTGTCATCTGTTATTCTGCTGATCTGATTGAGTATTGTATCTTCAAATTCAGATTCACTCGTCGCAGTTTTATGCGTGGCGGCCGCAGCAGGTTTGTGAGGTGTTGAAGGAGAAGAAGCAGACGCTGACGCTTGCTTTTCGCTATAAGAAAAAGTTTGCACTGCTTTGCCTCGAAAAGGAGGAACAATAGGCGCTACTTTATCTCTAGCAGGAGGAACGGGCGCTGATCCCGCAGCTGACGCTACCTTATCTCTAGGAGGAGGAACGGGTGCAGATCCAGTAACTGGCGCTACTTTATCTCTAGGAGGAGGAACGGGTGCAGATCCAGTAGCTGGCGCTACCTTATCTCTAGGAGGAGGAACGGGTGCAGATCTAGTAACTGGCATTACTTTATCTCTAGGAGAGACTGGTGCTGACACGCTTTTAGTAGGAGGAACTGGCAATGGTCTACCACTTCTAGAAGAAGGAACAGGCATTGATGCGCTTCTAGGAGGAGGAACTGGCGGTGCTTTATGACTAGCAGGAACTTGCGATGCAGTCTCGACTATTGTTTTTCTTTTAGCTTGAGATCGAGTGAATTTCTTGCTATCGCTACTGCTATCACTATCGCTATCAGGATCAGGCTTCACGCTCTCTCTTCTTTTGAGTAATGCTTTATGTAGCATATTTTCTGTACTTTCATTACTAGATCTTTCTTCACTACTTTTTTCCGAATCACTCCAATCTTGTTTAAAACTGTCCTCTTCATCATCACCTGATCTATTTAAAGATTTACTAGAAATCTGCTTGCTAAGATGCCGTTCTAGTGTTCCCTTTTTTGGTTTACTTTTTTTTGGATCAACTTGTTTTAACTCTTTTCCAGCCCTGATTTCTTCTAATAAATCCTTACGTTTTGGGTCACTGGGATTTTTATCGGTAGGATTTGGCATGATCTTGTTCTCCAAAATGAAAATTAGATTTTCTTTATTAGTTTCTTCTTAAATGACATTTTAAGATGAGAACAAGTTCAATCTAATGCTAATGGGCATATAACCCTATTTAGCTAAAATAACCTATTTCGAGTATATAAACGAAATAGCAACTTTTAAATTCATGGACGCAGGCGCCAAACGTTGAGAATTTTATCTCAACTCATAAATGCATGGCATGATGATTTAAATGCTCTGCAATAAAGGTGGCAATAAAATAATAACTATGGTCATATCCTGCTTGTAGGCGTAAAGTAAGTGGAACATTCTTTTGCTGACAAGCTTGTTGTAAAAGTTCTGGTTTGAGTTGCTCTTTTAAAAAAGTATCTGCCGTACCTTGATCAACGAGTATCGAAGGTCCTTTCCAGCCATATTGAGCTATTAAAGCGCAAGCATCGTAAGCTTGCCATGTCCTTTTATTTGTACCTAGATAACCAGTCAACGCCTTTTCTCCCCACGGGCAGTGCATAGGCGAACATATAGGGGCAAAAGCAGAAACAGTTTTATAGCGATGGGGATTTTTAAGAGCAATCGTTAGCGCACCATGTCCCCCCATAGAGTGCCCCAAAATACCGACGCGGGTTGAATCGACAGAAAATTGTGAGTTTATCAAATAAGGTAGCTCTTCTGTGACATAAGAATACATGCGATAATTTTGTGACCAAGGTTCTTGTGTTGCATCAACATAAAATCCCGCCCCTGTGCCAAAATCAAAACTGGTGTCTTCTCCTGCTATCCCTAATCCACGCGGACTGGTATCACACGTCACCAAAGTCAGCCCTAATTCAGCGGCAGCTCTTTGTGCTCCGGCTTTAGTAATAAAGTTCTCTTCGGTACAGGTTAGGCCAGATAACCAGTATAATACTGGCGTTTGAGTCGATTCTGCTTGTGGCGGTACAAATATCCCAAAGCGCATTTGACAACCTAAAACAAGAGAAGGATGGCTGCAAACCATTTGCATGCCACCAAAACATTTACTTTGAGAAATTGTTGATATCATTATCACCCCTAAAGAATAATCAAAACGTCACCACAGATCGAATCGATTTGCCGGCATGCATTAAATCAAATGCGTCATTAATTTTTTCTAATGGTAAGCGATGCGTAATGAAATCATCGATAGTGATTTTACCTTGCATATACCAATCAACAATCTTTGGTACATCCGTGCGACCGCGAGCGCCGCCAAATGCCGATCCCTGCCAAACTCGCCCTGTTACTAGCTGAAAAGGACGTGTAGAAATTTCTTGACCACTGCCTGCCACACCAATGATTGTAGAAACACCCCATCCTTTATGACAAACTTCGAGCGCTTGACGCATTAATTTTACATTTCCTACACATTCAAAAGTGTAGTCTGCGCCTCCTTTTGTTAAATCCACCAAATAAGGTACCAAATCAGCCTCTACTTCATTAGGATTAACAAAATGCGTCATCCCTAATTTCTCTGCTAATGCCCTACGATTAGGATTGATGTCCACGCCCACAATCATATCGGCGCCCACCATGCGTGCACCTTGAATGACATTCAAGCCAATACCACCTAAACCAAATACCACAACCTTACTCCCGGTCTGTACTTTAGCGGTATAAATAACGGCGCCAATGCCTGTTGTCACGCCACAGCCAATGAGACACACTTTATCTAAGGGCGCTTCTTGATTAATTTTAGCAACCGCTATCTCAGGCAATACTATATAATTGGCAAAAGTAGATGTGCCCATATAATGCAAAATTTTCTCTTTACCCAGACTAAAACGACTGGTGCCATCTGGCATCAATCCTTTACCTTGGGTTGTGCGGATAGCCTGACATAAATTTGTTTTTTTCGACAAGCAATAATCGCATTGTCTACATTCCGGAGTATACAAAGGAATAACATGATCGCCTGATTTAAGCGTTGTCACACCCGCCCCCACTTCCACCACCACACCAGCTCCTTCATGCCCTAAAATGGCGGGAAATAAACCTTCTGGATCATCACCAGATAAAGTATAGGCATCTGTGTGGCAAACACCGGTTGCTTTAATTTCAACTAATACTTCTCCTGCACGTGGCCCTTCTAGATCAACCCATTCTATCGTCAGAGGAGCGCCTGCTTGATGCGCAACAGCTGCTTTCACTTTCATCTCATTCTCTCCTTCATGCTAATCAATGACGTGAGTCTATTGTTTCAGGATTTAAGTAAAAATAATAGGTGATGTTCACAATTGCTTTGAAACAACGACTAATCTTGTTCATCACTTTCTGAGTTTAGCTTTCTTAAGATAGAGATAAGACTTTTTTGCTCGGTGACAGATGCTTTTCCAAAAAATTCACTATCTATCTTTTCCACAATGGGGATAAGTTTACCAACAAGCGCTTTGCCTTGATTAGTTAAAGAAACACTTTTGGCTCTCGTATCTGTTTCGTGTTCAATTCTATTAACGAGTCTAAGGGAAACTAGCTTTTTTAAAGATTTTGACACTGTCATCTTATCAAGCTTGGTCCAATTGACGATGAGAATTTGGGTTGGTTCATATTGGTGCGCTTGAAACCATAAAAGCGTCGCCATAATCACAAATTGCGCATGCGCAATTTGATATTTTTCGAGTGCTTTTTTGATTTGCCGTTGCCAGAGAGTCGTGGTCTGCCATAATAAAAATCCCGGACTATCTTCAGGTCTTTCAAAACCAAATGGCAAATCAGACATGAGAGCCTCGAGCAAGTTTTACCAGCGCTTCCATTTCATCAGCAATTGTATCAGCCACATTTTTCGCCACGAGCATAATCCAAAGATATTTTAAAGGACCTGTCACGCACAAGGTATTACTGAGTTTTAAACCTTCAGAGGTTTCCTCTAATGCATGGGTGTCAATCATTTTTGCGCCAAAAAAAGTTGTGCAATCAGTAAACTTGCGACCCTCTTCAATTGCAGTCAACGTAATTTTAACTGGCTTAATTCCTTTGGGCTTCAACCAAAAAAAGTTACCCACTGCAAATGCTCCCTCCATCTTGCAATAATCCAGATCACCATGCCATGTTGGCCAGTTATTCACATCTGTCCATAATCGCCAAATATCTTCCTTTTTAATGCCCGAATAAGTTTTGCTGTAATATCTTGTCCACATGTTTTACTCCTAATCGCCCTGCGCCATTTTATATACTTGAATATTATATACATGTTTACAATATGGGCCAAGTATTTTTTGTCATTTATTCCTTGTAGTCTAAAAGTATTGAAAAGTTCGATTAATTGGGTTATCTTTCTTACCCTCAAGATGAGTCTTCCTGATAGGATAGTTCAGGAACTGGTAGTTACACCTAGTTTAAAGTATTAAACAGGTTCATCTCATTAACCTATCATTCTTGGAGAAATTTAATATGAAACGTGGTATAGAAGATTCGAATGCAAGCTTTTTACCTGGATTTAGTGCAGCAAAATCAACTAATGAAGGGGATAAAACAGCACTGATAACAGCTCTTGAATTTTTAAGTGATGAAAATACGCTTAATTCATTAACATTTTCTGACATGCTTGGCAAAGTATCAGAAAATGCGGTAATAGTAGACAGCGTATTAACTAGTCTAGTAACGCAATTTAACAAGGAAGATTTTGTCGATCTCGCTAGAAATAACAGCACGCTAGCTTTGAAAATGGCAAAAAATCCCGAAGTCTATAAACTCAACAAAGGGGATTTGTTCATACTGAGTTTATACCATCTCGATGTGGCCCACTATTTATTGGATGATCCAACACGCTGCGCCGAGCTCTCACCCGTTGATTTACATAATTTAGCCGATAAGCATCATGATATAGCCAAAAAAATACTAGAAAGACCGGATTTACATGAGAAGCTTAATGGCGGTGAATTAGCACAATTAGGATATTATCATCTTGATATCGCACGCCAAATTTTCGAAACATTTTCATTACGTCAAAGGCTAGAATTACGATCATTATGTACATTAGGGGCAAAACATCCCTCAATTGCAAAGAAAATCCTAGAAGATAAAGCCCTTCGCGAGAAGCTTGTCAGCGATGATTTAGCATTCCTAGGCTCTAATCTTGAAACAGCTAAGATAATATTTGCGACTCCTGATTTATATAGTCGAATTAGCCATTTTCATTTAGCTTACATTGGTACAAGATGCCCTGAATTAGTGCCCCAATTAGTAGGGAAGGTTCCTTTTAACTCTACTGAGCTCATGGTCATAGGTGCTAGCTATGCATCAAGTGCTAAGATTATCTTAGGTAATTTTGCATTGAGCAATCTTCTTTCAGAGCGTGAATTAGCTTTAATGGTCAAAGACCATGCTGATCTCAGTCTTGATGTGGTTAAAAATTCTGAATTTTGGTCTGAACTAGAAGAGGGCAGTTTAGCTTTACTTGGCGAGAAAAATGAAAAGGTTGCTTTAGAGATCTTATCTAACCCAAGGCTTCGAACTAAACTCTCTGGCAATACTTTAGCCTTCTTTGGCAGCAAGTATGAAAGTGTAGCAAAGCGCGTTTTTTCTGAACCGGGCTTAAGAGACAAGCTAAATGCTTACAACTTAAAGACGCTAGGATTGGCATATATTGGTTCAGCCAAGCATATTTTAGCTACCCCAAGACTGCATGAGCAATTATCACAGGAGCAAATTTCTGCCTTAAATCGCAACATTACGATTGCAAGCAGCATTCAAAATGTTGCAAAAGAAATGCTAAACAAAACACCTGCTGTCGACATGCCAAATCCTGATGGTGGAACATTAAAAAGAAGAGCCTAATTTTTCTAAAGGGCGATTTATTTAACCCTGGGTAACTTTTGTTTTATTTCAAAAAAGTCCTCCCAGGGATCTTTTTTAAGTGAGTTTAAACGCTTGGGTAAATTTTCAAGCGTATAATAATCAGACTTTATTTTCGGCGTTAATTCTGCCCAAGACAATGGAGTCGCAATAGTGGCCTCCATTGCATTGGCTCGCGTTGAATAAGGCGCAATGGCCGTGGCACCGCGATGATTTCTCAGATAATCAATAAATATTTTATTTTTTCTTTTAGACTTTGTCATTACATCAATATATTCTGTCGGATATTTTGCCACAAAAAATTGTGCGAACACTTTAGAGAAGTGAAAAACATCTTCCCAGCTATATCTTCGCTGCAAAGGGATCACAATATGCAAGCCTTTTCCGCCCGTGGTTTTAACAAATGAGGTAAGATCCAATTTTTCTAATTCCTCTTTAACCCTAAAAGCTGCTTTAATCACATTTTTCCAAGCCACCTCTTCTCCAGGATCTAAATCAAATATCACCCAGTCAGGCCTTTCTATCTTATCCACTCTTGCCCCCCATGGATGCATCTCCAAAACATCCATTTGAACTAAGTTTAGTAGGCCTTTTTTATTTTTAATGTAAAGATATTTTTCAATTCCTGTTTGCTCTATAACATGCGCGCCTCCCTTCTTATCTGCTGCCTTATTACTTGGATTTGAATGCCTTTGATAAAAACACTTATCTCCTACCCCTTTTGGGCATCGTAAAACTGTGAGCGGACGATTAATGATATAAGGCAATATCCATTCTGCTATATTGTCGTAATAGGTTGCGATATCTAATTTAGTGCGATTTGTCTTGGGATATAAAACCTTGTCCGGATGAGATAAAGGAAATGGCAAAGCTTCTTTTTCTTCTTTGAACGCTTTGCTTGGAGCTTTATCTTCTCTTATGCCTTTAAAGCTGGGGTGCCTCAACATCCCATCACTCGTCCATTCTAAAAACTCCACCTCAATTACTATCTTAGGTCTAAGCCATGTTAGTAAATTATTCTCAATAGGCGGCTGCACAAAAGGAGATTTTGCTGTTGTATGTTTATTCAATAAAAGAAAGATGTCTTTGAGGGAATTATTGTCAAATCCTGTTCCGACATGACCACAATAATGCAGATCTTTATTCTCATCATAATACCCTAATAATAGGGATCCAAAATGTCCTCTACTTCCCTTAGGTTTAGTCACACCTCCTACAACAAATTCTTGTCGATGAGTACACTTAACTTTTAGCCAATTTTTACTTCTTTTTTGATCATACTCACTGTGAATATTTTTCGACATAATCCCTTCTAAAGACATTTGGCAGGCGTTTTTATAGGTTTGTTGTCCTTTTCCTATAACATGATCGCTATAACGGACAGCATTACTATTTAGCTTAGCCAGTATTTTTTTTAAAATTTTCTTGCGCTCGAGCAATTCAAGATGAGAAATATCTTTCCCTTTGTAATAAATTAAATCGAACACATAATAAACCAGATGAATTTTTTTATCATGATGCAGCGCATTTTGCAGCATTTGAAAATTAAAGTGATTATTTTGATCTAAAGCAACCACTTCACCATCTAAAACTGTTCCTTGCAGCTCCTTTAATTTTCTCATTTGGGATGCCAATTTTTCAAATTTTGAGGTCCAGTCTTGTTGTCCTCGCGTAATAAATTTGATTTTATCTTCTATAAAGCACAATAAGCGATAGCCATCAAATTTTATCTCATGTAGCCATTCTTTCCCGATAGGTGCTTTATCCACCAAGGTAGCCAATTGCGGATGAATAACTTTTGGCAAAGGTTCATCCTTGACTTCAAATAGCGACTTATTACTGATGACACTTTTGTCTTCTTCGAGGATGCTATATTCTTTTTCTGATACAGCATATTCATCCTTTACTTTAATCAGCAGCCAATTTTTTGGATCCTTTTTAATTTGAATTAATTTCCATTTCCCTTTGAGCTTTTTACCTTTCAGTGTGAAAGTCAAAGCACCTTTTTCTAAACTTTTCGCATTATCGTCAGTTTGCCACGTGCCTTTATCCCAAATAATAACCGCTCCAGCACCATATTCGCCGTGCGGAATATTTCCTTCAAATTTACTATATTCAAGGGGATGATCTTCAACTTGCACGGCTAAACGTTTAACATTGGGATCTAAAGAAGGTCCTTTGGGCACGGCCCAACTTTTCAAGACTCCTCCTATTTCTAAACGCAAATCATAATGTAAATGACGCGCACCATGTTTTTGCATAACAAAGCGAAGTGCTTTTTTTTGCTTGCTAATTTTACCATAAGGCTCTCGCGTTGCTTTAAAATCTCTTTTATCACGATATTTGCTTAATGGCATCTAGTGTTTCCTTTTTTTGACAGCGCCCCCTTCTTTCTATAGGTTTGGCTGAAGATTGTTTTTGCTTGACACTCTTTTTAAGAAGATCCATAAAATCAATAACATTGGTTTTTTTAACCACCGGCTCTTTTCCGCGCTTAATGCTTCCTTTGTTACCAGAAGCAATTTTTTCCTCAATTAACTTCATTAATTGTGTGTGGTAGAGATTAGTATAATGCTTAGGATCCCATTTAATGGTCATCGTATTGACTAGCTGCTTTGCCACCTCAAATTCTTTTTTTGATATTTTATATTTTGCAACACTCTCATCAGGCGTATTGATTGTTGAAGGCATTTCAATTTCTTTTGGGTATCTTAAGGTATTTATAATAAGTGCTGATTCATAGGGAATGATAGCAGCCAAATATTGATGTGAACGGATCATAATTCTGGCAATCCCTATTTTTTTTGTTTCCTTCAATATTTCACGCAACAAGACATAGCCCTTTTCACCCTGTTTGTCAGGCAAAATGTAATAAGGCTTTTCAAAATACAGCATGCCTACTTCTTCAAATTTAACAAAATCTTCTATTTCTATGGTTTTATGATTTTCCAAAGCAACAGATTCAAAGTCTTTTTCAGTTAAAATGGCATATCTTCCTGTTTCATATTCATATCCTTTCACGATACGATTCCAAGGTACTTCTTTACCCGTTTCCTCATTTACTCTATGGTACCGGATACCCGACAAATCATGTTTGTCGAGCAATTTGAAATGTACTTCTTGGTCTCTTTTTTCAGCAGAATAAATGGCAATCGGAATATTCACCAAACCAAATGTGATATATCCTTTCCAAATAGCATGCCTCTCATCATAGGGTTCATGTTTCGTCAGTTTTTTTTTGCTTTTTCCCATAGTAATTACCCCTAATAGCACATTGCCTACTATTATTAATGTTACCATTCTCTCATCTTATCATTAAAGCTGACGAATAATGGAAGGGATAAGCGGCAAAATGGAGTTTTTGTTAATGAAGTTTAGGTATCTTTTAATACTGTTTTTATTTCTACTCTTCCCAACACTTGGTATAGTCAAACAAACGCAAGATGCGGATCTGCAAGTATTTTATAAAAACCCAACTTATGATAAGTTCCTTCAAGTAACAACCACTTTATCTGATTATCCTAATAAAAAGGATCTTAACTCCTTGGCTGTCATTTTTACTATGTTAGCCTTGCAAGAGCATCCCGACTTTGCTCTAAAAATCACTCAGAATTTTGCAAAATTAAAACCTGAACATCAAGTATTACTGTATACTTGTTTAGTCGGCGCAGGATATGCAGAAGAAACAACTAAGATTACGAAGCAATACAATTACCACAACCCTCTTACCGTCAATCTTAAAGCTGAGCAAATTGATAAATTACAACTTCTTAATCAAATCGATAATGGCGCAGATTTAGAACAACAAACCAAAATAATGGATTTTCTCTGGGTAGCTTTTTTTGCCACAGGCAATGAAAAATACTTAGCTAAACTCTTCGATTTTTTAACTAAAAATGAAACTTACATACAGCTAAAATGGAATACGACATTAACAACCGAGCAATTATTACTTAAAAGTGCAATCGACACCACCCTCTGGTCGATACAATCTAATAGTTGCAATGACCCTAAAATTAAAGAAATCATACTTAACTTAGCTAAAAAAAATGCCTTAAAAGATTTAGCTCGCGCTATAGCAACAACACCTTGTCAGACTAATTAAATCTATACTCCAACCATTTTGGTTTTACCCTTAAGGGTAAAACCAAAATGTAAAGAGTATCATTTATGATTTCTATCTGGCTCTTCTATCCTAGAGGGAGGAGCAGATCTTGGCGCTTCTCGTAGAGAGGGTGCAACGACTCTTGGCGCTTCTCGTGGAGCTGGCGCAACAACTCTTGGCGCTTCGCGCGCAGGGGCAACAATCACTCTTGTTTCTTCGCGTGGTACCGTGATAACTCTCGGTTCTTCGCGTGACCCACTAATAGCCCGAGACTCCTCCCTTGAAGGTGAAGGCGCAACATGTCGTGGCACTTCTCGAGGTGGAGCGACAATATGTCTTTGCTCTTCTGATGGTGCAGTATTTATCCTGGGTCTCTCTTCAACAGTGGGATGTGCATTCCTGGGATTGCTCACACTTGTTGGCTGCGCCCTCTTTTTAACCGGTGCCCCATGTGGTTCTTCTACAGGTATAGGTCTTTTACTAGGTGGCAAAATATTTGGGTTCGTTTCTTGAGGCGCTGCAGGCTCACCTGGTTTACCAGACTCTTTCGTCAAGGATTCTTGTTTTTTAGAAAATTCAACTGCTGGAGGTGGCGCTTTATTGGAAACCACCGCTTGCACGCTCAAGCGTTTCGGAGGAGCAGCCCCAACCTTTTGCGATCCCAACATACTTGCTGCTTTTGGTTTGACCGGTGCTGCCATGGTGACTTTATCTGCGGCAATGCCTTGTACATCACTAGCCGTCAATTTTACTTTCTGTTGAACAACAGGAAGAGAATGAACAAAAGCTGATAAAGGAACTGCGGTTACAGCATATGGCGCTGATCTAAAATTTTGATACACAACATTTCTACTAGGATTAGAGTACGCATTGTTAAGCGTGGCATTGTTAATAAATTTTGAATTATTTCTGTTGATTTGGTTAAAATAATTTCGACTGACAGAATAAGGCGGGATATAAACATCCGATGGGCCAAGTGGAAACCAACCTATACCTCTACCGTAAAATCGCCCAAGAGAAAGTCCTAAATTAAATCCATCTGCGCCTATAAAACCTACTAATGCAGGCGCGTACACTGCTCTAGCACTTATAGGACCCGGCGCCCAACACCATCTTGATTGATTATACACCCAACGACCATAGTGAAAAGGCGCAAAACCCCAAGGTTGATAATCAACCCATGTCCAATTACCATCACTATAAGGCGCCCAATCATTAGCGACTTGATTGGGGTACCAAACAAAACCATAGCTTGGATCCTCAGCCCATTGGCCGTAATTATCCAGATCTTGATATCCTATGATACTGTTTGAAACATAAGCTCTAGAGGCAGATTCATTGCCCATTGTAGCTCGAGATAAAGACCAATTATCAAAATCATCATTTGCAAGGGTAACCGCTTCATAATCGGCTAAATCATTTCCAAAAAAATGAAATGCACTACCTTCATTTATTTTAAATGCATTTTGCACACCATATACTTCTGCGCTGCCACGTGCTGCACTTACCATCGTTGCACTTTGATCGTCTGTAACATTAACCTGATAATACCCTGGCTCACGCACCGTAAACGCTAGATTCGGTGTGTCTATCTCATACACTTGATTTGGTTCTAAATTTTGCAGAAGTAAATTCAATCGCCCTTGTGTCAGTTTTAGCTGTACCAGATTATCATCCAAATTGGTAATAGAAAGATTGGTACTGCCCCCCATATAGAGGAAGGCACCCTCTAATTGCAGTTCTGTTTGAGAATTTTCTGAAGACCATAAACTATCGCCTATATACAAAGGACGATTTAACCCTAGATCTGACCATGCGTCTTCACCTGCCGGCGCAAAGCCCACCGGATTGCTCATGTAACTTACCCTAATCACACGAGAAGGCGGATCATAAGCATTTAAGGGAACGGTTAAAAAGCAAAAGAGGACCATCATAACAACTTGCACTATTGATTTAGCGCTGAGGTTGAATGTCATAAGTCCTCCTGCTTTTTATTTTTTATCTGGCGTAGGCCGTGGCGCGCCGGGTACTGTCGGGATATCCCATGGTTTAGGCTTGCGGGCTTGTGGCGGTTCATTTTTTAATTTAGAGCTAGCATCTATTATTTTTTGGCCATTCACATAAACATCAATCCCTCTGTCTATAAATTTTTGGGCCATCTTCACATCTTGTAATTTTTCAATTTTAATTTTATTTCCCAGCTCATTCCACTGTCCCCCACCTTGCGTAAAATATTCTAATTTTTTACCTGCTGGGTGATTTTGCGAATCACGTGAAAGAAGAATATCTTGGAATCTTTCAAAGGCTTCTCTAGCCTCCGCTTCTGTATTCACATTTGAGAGATCGAGCGTCAACGTACTCCCTTTCTGACTACTGCCGCCACCCCCACCGCTGCCTGGAGAAACGGTATAACTTCCTTTCACACTTGCGCCGCTAGACATTAACACAAGCTCAAATTCAACCGTTTCTTGTAAGCCTGTGGCAAAATTTGTTTTGACTTCCTTTTGTGGCACTCTAGCGACCGCTCTCAGGTTAAAGCGCTGTTGGTTATCTCTTAAATATTTTTCGAATGACCACTCATCCGATGCATCTTGATCTACTTTTACGGTAAATTCATTTTTCAAAGATGGTTTAATCATGGCTATACACCCTTTATAATGGTCTCTCATATTTAGGACTTAATATAAATATGATAAGTTTCACAAGAAACGTGTTATCCAACATGCTTATTTACAAGATAAATCGCTTTAAAGTACAATGCACCTCAATTTATTACAGTCTGTAAACGGATTTTCTTTCATTGATGGAATATTAGAATAGTAGTTAACTTCCATTTAGAATGAATAGAGAAACCTAAAATGACTTTTTCCGTAAGTGAAAATGCCTGGGCAGAAGCTAAAGCTTATTTTGCCGCTAACCCACATGCAGTTAAATTAAAGAAAGCGACTCCTTCTGATCACTCCTTTATTAAGTTTGAGAATGGTGAGATCTTAGCGCTTGCCCGTGAAAAAGAGCTTCAAGAAGGACTCATCGGGGAAGGGCATTTTAGCAAAGTCAAAGAAGCGATTAACCAACATGCACAGATTTTTGCCGTTAAAATATTAGGCTGCAAGTCTGGATTTGAACCCTTTTTTAATTTTGGTGCTTGGCACAAAGTGAAAATCTTTATTAGCTCCGTATGGCGGCAGTTGAAAAATGATAAGCCTAATGCAGAAAAAAAACCTCAGCGTAAGTTGTATTTATTAACTGAGTTTATTAAAGGCGTACCTTTGTCGACTTATGTCGAGCAACAAGACTCTGCTCCAAAAATATATGAACCTGCTACATTATTGATAGCGCTCGAATGCTGTATGGCACTTTATCGTCTACACCAATTGAGGATAATTCATCGTGATATTAAGCCCAGCAATATCATGGTCTCATATATAAACCAACGGCTTGCCATCCAGTTTATAGATTTTGATTTTTCTCTCGTCTTAGCTGAGGACTGTAGCTTTGTTGAAATAAAACGAGCGATGATTTGCAAAGATTATGCGCCACCTGAAGTATTAGAGCATTCTCGCTTTTCCTTTAGCTCTGATATTTTTTCTCTAGGCAAAGTTTTTTCAGAATTGAATTTAACGGAAGTGGCCACGATGTTAACTGGGTTTTACCCGGAAGAAAGAAGCGCTTTGCCAACAGCCATCTTCAGTATTATGGAGAAATTTTTCAAACTTAATCTTCCCATTGATGATAACGTAAAAGAAACCTTCAATCGTGCCATCCACCTCATCCAACACCAATATCATGGCATTTTCTCAGCTGGGGCTACGTGCGAGATATTATTTGAACATTTTCGTAGAAATAACGCCCTGTCTGAAGTATTAAAGATATTTGCAGTAAGAGAAGTGAAAAATTTTAAAGGCGACTATATCAACCTGAGTAAACACCCTACTACACCTCGAGCTCCTTGCACACTTCATGATCCTCTACCGGCAAAATCTTTTCTGCCTTTGCGTGATAGCCAACAAGAAGCGTTGAACGCCGCCATGCAAGCTTTCACCCTTAATACGCCTTTAAGGCAAGAGATAGAGACAGGTAATGCTAGCTTAAGTATGTAAAGCAAAAAGTGATTCCCTTAAAAAGCACCTCAGGATTGTGCAAGACAATAAATTTGTATTTATATACTCATATAAATAGAATACAAGAATATCTCCATCAGATTGTGTTTTTTTATGATAAATAATCTCTCACTCATTAGCTTATCTTCTGAAGTCCAACAAGTTGCTGAGCCGCTTCTGCAAAAATTCAATTTAACTTATTTTCAATTTTTACAAGTCTATCAAGATGGTAGTTTTTCGATGCTGTGCTCTCATACCAAATGGGTAGATTTCATTTCAAATTATTTCTTATCAAAAAACGAACAAGCTGTTTTTTCCCATGTATCTAACAACCAGCCGGAAAAACTACAATACCAATTTCTTTGGGAGCATAATTTACCGAGTAAACCAATCATGCTTGCACGAGAATTTAATATCGCCAATGGTTTGACCTTCGTCGAGCGTTATAAAGATCATTACAATATGATAGCCGTTGCTTCCCCAGTGAATAATCATCAAGCGCTCGATACTTATCTTAATCACTTAGAAGAAATAAAACAGTTTATTGCTTATTTTAAAAATGAACATCGTGCGCTGATTCAAAAAGGCTTTCAAAATCGGGTTAACTTATTGCCAGGTCAACAAGATCCCAATCTCTCTCAAATGCTACTCAATGGACGAACAAAAATACCCCTTACCTGGCGTAATCGCGCGTCTTATCTTACCCCAAAGGAATATGCTTGCCTCAAAGAGCTGGCTTTAGGCAAATCTGTGAAAGAGATTGCTCAATGTTTTGCGCTTTCTCCTCGAACAGTGGAAGGATATCTTAATCGTATTAAAAATAGAACCGAATGCGCCAATAACCGTGAATTGATCCTACTCTTCCACACGCTTTCACTTTGAGCGTATTGGTTACGCTCTTTTAAACTCATAAACTACCTTAGACTTAACATTTCCCCTTTTCTAAGGTAAAAAAGATGCTAGTGCCCAATCGAGTCAATTTTAAGAAAATCATTGAAACTAATTTTATTGAAGCTTTTAAAGCATTTGCTAACAAAATAGAATCACCTTCTTATGCCACCTGGATAACCAGCACAGTCCCTTTTCCCAACTTTAACAGTGTTATCCAAACAAGCGCTTCCCCAACTGAGATTGAAGAGACAATAAAAACCATTTCAGAATATTATCAAAAGAAATCAATCCCATTTGCCTGGTTTACAACAGAGCTTAGCCAACCTGCGCATTTATCTGAAATATTAATCAAAAACAACTTTAAGCCCTGTCCAGATTTTAAAGGGATGATTTTAGATCTTCAGTCTTTTCCAGAATTTAATATCCCAGAAAGCTGTAGAATTGAAAAACTCGACGAGCCTGATATTCGGCAATGGGCAGATCCCATTCAAGTCACCTGGGGATTTTCTGATGAAGTGATGCGTCCTTTTATTCAATTGATGCAAAAGATGATGCTAGAAGGAAAAATGGTGCATTACATGGCTTATTACGAAGGCAAGCATGCGGGCTCTGCGAGTGCGTTTTTGGGAAGTGAGAGTCTGGGTTTTTATAATATGAGTGTTTACCCTGCATTTCAACGCAAACACATTGGTACTAGTTTACAATATGTACGATTACTTCTTGCAAAAAGTTTAGGTTATCGCTTTGCCATACTGCAAGCCTATGAATTTTCGGCAAAAGCCGCAAGTAATTTAGGGTTTAGCACGGTAATGCGTTTCACGCCCTACCTCACGTCTTAAAGGAGGGGGATTGTCACTGGCAGGAGAATAAGCACCTTGCCAAATTACTGCAGCAGAGTCTGGACCAATATCAACTACATCACCATAGCTCACCTCTTCTAGCAGGGGTCGATAACCAGGCTCTTGGGCCGAGCCTGAACTCTCTCCCCTCAATCTTTGTTTGAGAGAAAGGATGATGCCCCAAGCTTTGGTTTCCAATTGCCAATTGGCAACTTTTCTCGAGATTCTTGCTAAGAAAAGACCACACGCCATCCCAAGCTCTGCTGAAAAATGATAAAAAACCAAGCCAGGTTGAAGGTTGATAGAGTCTTTGCAACCCCTTTCCTTGCTCGGGTTTTTCGATTTTAGGTAGGATGCCCTGCTCAAGTACTTTCCTTGGCATCGCTATTTTCTTATCACTGATTGTTTTTTGGAGCATCAGCCTTGTTGAATCTAGAGTCGCAATTAACCACAAGCTCACACTAAAAAAACCCAACGCACCATACACCCAAGGCGAGGTAGCAAGAACAATCATGTTAAAAGATAAAATCGGAAGCATGGCAGTGAAAATATTGAGCGCTACAACCGTGCCAAACAACCAACTATTCGAATAGAGCCTCCTCACACTTTTGTGAAGGAAATGTAATGATTGCTTTAAAGCAATAAAATCGAGCAACGGGCCATATTTTTCCTTAAATAATGCTTTAAGCCCGTGTTTAAGCTCTTTTCGTCGTTGGGGTTGTAGCGTTTCATCTAAGAGTTCTTCTTGTGCTTTATCTGTCTCATTCAGGAACCTTGTCCCGATCCGATAGAATACAGTATTAATGTCATCTCGATCAAAATGATCTTCCTGTAAAAAGTCTTTAATCTTACTAGCCAAAGGCTCTTTGACGACTTGCACGATTTTTTCAATACTCTTATTTTGCATTTTACTGATGAGTACTTCTCTCTCTGCCTTTTCTGCAAAATAGCGACTCACGTTATCCGCAAATGAAACTGTCGTGCCAATGATAACTAAGAAGGGAATGAGCGTGGCTGCTGCTCCAAAAAGAATTAACCCAGCAAAGAGAGAAAATAGCGCAACAATACTATAGCCCAGAATGGGGATAATCTTTTTTTGAGGTTTGAGATCCTCTCTTAAAATTAAATTAACAATCGCGCTAAGCGCAAAACCAAAGCCTATCCAATAGAAAATCTCTTGTCTTGAATAACCAATAACCTTAAAGGCGTCTGAAAACTGCCCTCTTAGTGCTAACTGAAAAAAACTTTTAAAATTTTGACCTATTTCAATAATGTGGTTCTTAACAATTAAAAACATAGGTGTCTTACTTATTTTATAAAAAAATCGGGGAAAGTTGGGTGTAAATACGCTTAAACTGCTAAGATAGGCAAATGAATACTTCAACTCTTTACCGTTATGGTACACAACTTAACAGCCATGATCTGATCAAAGCCATTGCTATCATACTTGTCATTATTGATCACACTGCTGAATTTTTACTGGAAAATAATCCCTGGTGTCGCCTGCTCGGCCGCGGTGCCGCTCCTCTTTTTTTCTTCCTGATTGGCTACTCAGCAAAACTGCGAGTCAGAGTTTCTTTAGTGATCTATGCACTTATTTTAACTTTTACCGGTTTTCTTTTATTCAATCATCTTTGGCTTAACATTTTAGTTAACTTTATTTTTATTTATTGTTTCTTAAACTTGTTTCCACCACAATTGAGTCACAAATGGACGCAAATTAGTCTCTACATTGGTGCAATTCTTCTCCACCCTGTGCTCAGCAAATACATTGAATATGGTACGACAGGATTTCTCATCGCCTACAGTGCTAGATTACTGTATCTGCAAAAGCCTGCCGGAAAATACGGGTTAGGCGTCTCTCTTTTTCTTTATTACTTATGGCAAGGCTATGCATTTGGGTTTTACCAAAGACAGATCCTCCTCACCGGGTTAGGGCTGATTTGTGTGGCTTTATATTTGGCCATGGTATTTTATAAGTTTCGCCCCATTGCTTGCCCACCTCGGTTACGCCTCCCTCTTTTAATACTCTCTCGTTATTCTCTTGAGATCTATTTTTACCAGTTGTTTACCTTGCAATTGATATTTATAACCATCATTATGGTAAAGTTTTCTTCTTAAAGAAGTTAGAATTACCTTTCTCTATTCGGATAAATCTGTCATGTTTTCTACAAAAATAAAAACTGTCTTTTATTTCTGCTTTCTATTCCTTCTCATCGGCTGCGCCCAATTACCTCAACCTCATCCTATTACCATGCCCAAAGCTCCTCCTCCTGCACCTAAATTAGAGAATCTGCGTGTCGCATTGGTGTTAAGTGGTGGTGGCGCAAGAGCGCTTGCCCATGCAGGCGTGTTAGAAGTACTAGAAAAAAATCATATTCCAATCGATTTAATCGTTGGATGTAGTGCAGGTGGACTAGTCGGTGCTTTATATGCAGATGACCCTAGAGCACATAATCTTCGAGCCAAAATTATTACACTAAACAAATGGGATTTTTTAGACTTAGACTGGCCCTCTTCTCTCTCGATGTTTTGGCGCGCCAAAGGCTTAGTCGAGGGTAGAGCGCTAAGAGTGTATCTACAAAAGAATTTGCATGCAAAAGATTTTTCAGAACTTAAAATTCCTTTAGCCGTTGTGACGACAGATCTCCTTACAGGAAATGCTTTTGTATTACGAAGTGGACCACTTGTACCTGCTTTGCATGCATCAAGCGCACTTCCCATGTTATTTACCCCTGTCAGAATTTACGGCAGAACCTTAGTAGATGGGGGGGTGGTGAGTCCTGTCCCAGTTGAAGTGGCGCAATCCTTTCACCCAAAAATCGTGATTGCTGTGGATATCGGTACACCACCAGACAAAGGTCAAGTCAAAAATAACTATCAAATTGCTATGCGCAGTATTCACATCCCTTACTACACCCTTGCTCATTATCAAACACGAGAAGCGGATATCGTGATTTATCCTTTAGTACAACGTTACAGTATGTTTGCTGATCATGCGAATGAAAATTTATATGAAGCCGGGAAAGAGGCCGCACTCAAAGCTCTTCCGGAGATTCAAAAGGCGCTAAAAAAATAGAGTAGAAGTGCTGTATAAATATTGACTTAATAATGTCCAGCTTGACTTGGAGAGAGAAATTCAATCTAATGAACAAATAAAGGTGCATTTTAAGGTGTTCAAATGATAAAAATTCTTAAAGCAGTATGCAAAGCTTGGCAGTCTGAAAAAGTGGACAATGAAATTCGTCCGTTGAAGAAAGCAAAATGGGCAATTGCACATAAAGTGGATAAACAAAATCACGAGCAAATCCTTCTAGTAGAAATTGTGCCCTTCGCTATGCAAGAAAATGAAGCCCCTGCAAGCAGAGTTTTGCATTAACAAAAAAAAAGCAGGCTTCCTGCCTGCTCTTTTCAACTTAACCTTAACCTAGATTATTATCTACGACCTGGTCTTTGGTTTACTTCTCCTTCCAAGCTAATTGTCTCAGGTAAATTATTCAACTTAATTTTCTGAGCAACAAACGGCGCCTTCATAACTAGACTCAAGAAATTTCCATCTTCTTGTGCTAAGAATTTAGCTGCTTTTTCAGGATTTGCATTTAAATGACCTAACAAGTCAGCCTTTAACTGAGCTGGCAGATTTTTAGCACGTTGGCTTGCAAGCGCTTTTAGATCTGCATCTACTATTCTGTCAATCTGTGCTAACACATCAGCGTTAAATGCAGGACCAGCAGCAGCAGGTGCGGCAGCGGCAGCAGCATCGACAGCAGGTGCAGCAGCAGGTTTAGCGACAGCAGGTTTTGCAGCAGCTTGTTGTGCATTAACGATAGGTTTCACCCTAACAGCAAACACATCATCCTCTTCTTCAGAAAGAGTAGGAGCAGCAGCTGGCTTCTTCGCAACAGGCTTAGCAGCAGCAGGTTTACCAGCAGCAGGTTTACCAGCAGCAGGCTTAGCAGCAGCAGGTTTTGCCACAGGTGTCACTTCAACTTCTTCATTAGAAGCAGCGGCAGGCTTAGCAACTGGCTTTGCAGCAGGAGCAGCTGGCTTTGCAGTATCAGCAGCAGGAGCAGCTGGCTTTGCAGTATCAGCAGCTGGGGCAGCTGGTTTTGCAGTGTCAGCAGCTGGGGCAGCTGGTTTTGCAGTGTCAGCAGCTGGGGCAGCTGGTTTTGCAGTGTCAGCAGCTGGAGCAGCTGGTTTTGCAGTGTCAGCAGCTGGCTTGCGGTTAATGTAACCTGCAATAGTGTCACCAATCATACTTGGAATGTATGAACTAAAACCTGAACGCGCAGCTGGCTTTGCAGTATCAGCAGCAGGGGCAGCTGGTTTTGTAGTATTAGCAGCTGGGGCAGCTGGCTTTGCAGTATCAGCAGCTGGGGCAGCAGGTTTTGCAGTATCAGCAGCTGGGGCAGCTGGCTTTGCAGTATCAGCAGCAGGGGCAGCAGGTTTTGCAGTATCAGCAGCGGGTGCAGCAGGCTTGGCAGTATCAGCAGCGGGTGCAGCAGGCTTTGTAGTATCAGCAGCGGGTGCAGCAGGCTTTGTAGTATTAGCAGCGGGTGCAGCAGGCTTTGTAGTATTAGCAGCGGGTGCAGCAGGCTTTGTAGTATTAGCAGCGGGTGCAGCAGGCTTTGTAGTATTAGCAGCGGGTGCAGCAGGCTTCTTTAGCGGCGTCATCGGCGGAACAGGCTTTGCTGTAGAAGGCGCAGCAGCAGCAGGTTTAGCTACTGAAGGGGTAGCAGCAGCTGGAGCAGCTGTAGAAGGCGCAGCAGCAGGTTTAGCTACTGAAGGGGTAGCAGCAACTGGATCAGCTGTAGAAGGCGCAGCAGCAGCTGGAGCAGCTGGCTTTCCAGTAGTATTAGCAGCTGGGGCAGCAGGCGTCACAGTAGTAGTAGCTGGAGCAGCTGGCGTTGCAGCAGTAGCTGGAACAGCAGCTGGCTTTGCAGCAGCAGCTGGGGCAGCTGTAGAAGGCGCAGCAGCAGCTTTAGTAACACTGTTAGCAGCTAATTCAGCAATTCTTGCAGGATTGAGTAGAGCCGCAGTGTCACTCAATATACCTTTCTGTAAAGCAGCAATCTCAGAAGAAGCCTCAGCAGCAGGTGCTAATAAGCCATTTAAAAATTGTTCTTTATCTTCGGCTTTATACCCTTTAAATGTATCAAGCTGTTCTTTAGATAGGTTAGCAAATAGTTTTGCTTTTGCAGAAGCATTCAACAATTGAATTGAAGCAGCATCTTGCTTTGCATACAATGTTCCCAAAGCTTCTAAGACAGCAGGCTTTGAGGAAAAAAGCGCATAAGTATCGGTAAAGACTACTTGCGGATTAATTTTACGATCACGTTTCCACAAATAAGCACCGACAGCTGCAAGTCCTGTTGTAGCTAAAACACCTAAAGTTGTTTTAGGATTGTTCGCCAACGCATTATAAGTGCCTTGCATTAAACCCGTCGTATTTGCAGTAGCATTGCTTGGAGTGAAAGTAGCTGCACTTGGAACTAAAGTAGCAGTACCCGATTTACTACCAGGAACATCAGCTAAACTAAAATTAAGAGAAGCTTTGTAAGAAGTTTCGTCTTGTTGCAAAAATGGCATTTGCTCACTTGGAAGTTGTGGACCAAAAGTGGTGCCAAATGTTACAAGAGCAGTAGCATCGCTGCCAACAGGAGCGACATGAATTGTATCTTGTAGTACAGCGGGTGTCTGACCCATCGCACTTTTCACTAACGCTACAGCACTCTCAGAAACTGCTGCAGGATTCAAATTATCCAATATACCTTTAATAGTCATAAAATTTACCTCTTTAATAATTACCCAATAGAAAAACACTGAACCGTGAAGCAAATTATAAGATTATATTTTTCAAAAACAATGATTTTTACAGGATACTTTACAGAAGGTCATTTTGAGAGCATAGACGGCAAAAGTGTGGCAAAAAAAAGCAGGCTAAACACCTGCTTTAATATTTCATTCCTGAAATTATTTTAGACCAAACTAATGTTATTTCCGACGAACAGCTGGAGCTTGAGATTGCATCGCAATCTTATCTGGCATTGTCTTTAACTTCAGCTTCTGGGTAGCTTCTGTAGTAGCCATAAATTGATCAAAGTATGATTTCTTTTGTCCTAACAATTGCGCCGCAATTTCAGGTTTTTTGTTCAGATACTCTAAAATACCTGGTTTAAATTTGGCAATTACAGTTGGATCTTGAGCACGCTCTTTAGCAAGTGCTTTTTTACTTGCATCTGCCAACCTTTCGATCTGAGCCATCACTTCACGGTTAAAAGAATTCATAGGAGCAATAACAGCAGGAGGAGCTGCAACAACAGGAGGAGCTGCAACAGGAGCTGGAGCGGGTCTACCAACAAGACTATCTGCTAACCTTGCAGCATTAGCTTTATACAACCATGATGGTGCCCATCCTGACTGTTGAGGTGCAGCATCACTTACCGCAGATTGAAAATCATGAGTGGGCAGTAAACCTTTAATAAATGACAACTTATCATCAGCTGTAGCCTTCACAAAGACAGGAAGTTGCGCGGGCTTAAGATTTGCAAACACAGCTGCCGCAGCCTGATTATTTAAAGCAGCAATCACACCACTATGTTCTTTAGTATTTAACCTTGATAAAGCAGCTAAAATATGTTCTTTCCCTTCGAAAGTGGCATAGACATCAGCAAATGCAACGCGTAGATCAATTTTACTGCCACTTCTTAGCCAAAGCGCACCAGCAACCACTGCACCTACGCCTACACCTACACCTGCAGCCGCAATAGGATGATTGGCGACGAGATCTAATGCGCTACGCGCATAACTAGCAGATTGGCTGACTGTAGGAGCCGGAATAGGTGCGGGAACAGATGATAGCGTAACAGATGAAGAAGGCGTAACCGATAATTGAACAGACGAAATAGGAGCAACAGAAGGAGAAGCTGCCATAGAAGATGCAACTGTTTCACGCACTTCAAGAATAGGGTTAGCCTTCTCTTGTAAGTTAGAATCTAATGTCTCTCTTAACTTATTGATATCATCTGCTGAAGGAAGGTGCGGGCCAAATGTTAAACCCGCATCTACGGATGCAACAACAGGCAGGACAGCGGAAGCTTGACCCTGCCCCATGAATAGATTTACTACTGCCTCTGAAGTCACTGCAGGATTTAAGAAATCAATAAGACTTTTAAGCATAATAATTTACCTCTTTAATAATAACAAAAAATCCGTTTTACTGAATTTGATAGGGAAATTATAGATTCACTATCTTTTAAAGCAATGATTTTTATAGGATATATGATGGAAGGTCTAAATGAGAGAGGTTAATGGTGAGAAGGGCTTTACAGGACGCAAGCAGACCGCTGCGAATGAGGAATTGGTACCCATTTTGTAGTATTTTCTTTAAAATAATCAATAAGGTTACATAGCAACCCTTTATCTCTCTAGTAAAATGAGAAACGCGAAGCGAAAGGGATTTCTTTTTTTGGGGAAAATAACATGTCGCTGCGCGACATGTTGCATCGATCCCTCTTTCAATATTGATGAGAGAGATAAGAATGTTAAAGAGCTGCTTTGTTTCTCTTATTTCTTTCCAAACACCAGTCTACTATTTGTTCGGCGTTTTTATTCGTGTCGTAAAGTTCTTCTGGATAAGAGCCATCGCTCGGCAAACCTAATTTTTCTAGCATACTTCCTACAATTTGAGAAAAAGTGAGCGGCTCATCATGTCCTCTCCCTCTTCTACCTAATGCGACTTGAAATGCAGTAGAAAGCACTGGATCCCTATCATTGGCCAAATAAGCCTGAAGAAGACTTTGTATGGGTAATTTTCTCAAATCATCAATAGTAGGAATGTATTCAAAATCTTCCTCTTTCATTTGCGCGCTGGGAGATAACAAGCGATAGAATAAGAATGAAACAAGTGAGACCGCGCCTAATCCTAAACCATATTGACAAGGAGGATTCTGGACTATTGTTTTTACACTTTGTTGTACTTCCTGCTCTTTAAGAAAATTGTATAAACCGCTAAACATGTTAACTCCCGCTTCTCTTTATTAAAACTTGCCAAAAAAGAGGAATGTAACAGGCTGAGTAACTTATGCAACTGATTCAATACCGTTTGCGATAGAAGGGGGCATAAATACGACGAAGTTGTCAGGGTTATTACACTATTTTTTTACGAAGCTCTGAGAGAAAAATTTACAGACCAAGTTGTTATGTGGCACTTTCCCTCTACTGCTTGCGTCTCGTAAGGAAGGGGAAAAGTGTGCCCATAACAAGATCTATAAATGAAGTGTGTTCGCCCTGATAGGACCAGATTGTCTCTCAGATTTAGCCTCTCAAAAAGTGACAGCTTCTTTTCGAGATTCGCTCATTATTTGCTTTAGTTCATCTCGACCGTATTGATCATCTAAACGAACGATATCATCTTCTCCCAAATAAGCACCGGATTGCACTTCAATTATCTCAAGTGGGATCTTACCAACATTTTCTAATCGATGATCAATGCCAATCGGAATATAAGTAGATTGATTTTCAGATAATAAAAAAACTTCTTCACCACGCGTCACTCTCGCCGTTCCTTTCACCACTACCCAATGCTCTGAGCGATGATGATGACGCTGCAAAGATAATTTTGCGCCCACTTCAACGGTTATCCGTTTCACTTGAAAACGATCACCTGCATCAATAGACTCAAAGGCTCCCCAAGGGCGGCTTACTCTTTGATGATAAGTCACTTCTTTTCTGGCATTTTCACGCATTTTACTCACAATTGATTTAACTTGTTGCGCTGAACTTTTATCCAAAACCAGCACCGCGTCCGGTGTTTCTACGATAATAAGATCTTGCACACCCACTGCAACCACTAAACGTTGATTAGCCTGTACCAAACAATTCTGAGCTTCCTCTAGTATCACATCACCTGCACACACATTCCCCTCTTTATCTGCAGGGTAAAGTTTAGCTAACGCATCCCAAGCACCCACATCATTCCAGGGGCTCTCTAGAGGAACAATCACGCCATTGTGCGTTTTTTCCATGATAGCATAATCAATAGAATCAACCGGACTTTTTGCAAACTCAATCGGACAAGGTCTTATAAAATCAGAACTCAATGTGGCTTTATCAAAAGCCGCTTTAGCCGCATGATATATCTCTGGAACATGTAATAAAATTTCTTGCAAGAAAAACCCCGCAGAAAACAAAAACATGCCGCTATTCCACCAATATTCTTTGCTGGCTAAATATTGCTCAGCCATTTTGTGATCGGGCTTTTCAACAAAACGGGCAATGTCATACCCTATTCCTGTATGCGAAGTATTGCCTTGCTGAATATAGCCATACCCCGTTTCAGCATGCGTCGGTTTAACACCAAAGGTAACCAAATGACCCGCCTCTGCTACTACACTTGCTTTTTTGACTGAAGCTGCAAAACCAGCACCATCCTCTAAAACATGATCGGCGGGTAAAACACACATCAAAACATCTTGTGTTTGATGGGATAAAGCCTGCATCGCAGCGAGCGTAATCGCAGGTGCCGTTCCTTTGAAATGCGGCTCTAGCATGATAAGGCTTTGCGGTTGCTTAGATTGGCGTATTTGCTCTGCCATTAAAAAACGATGACATTCATTGCCAACCACTATAGGTCTTTGACAATTTTCGATAGCGGTTATTCTAGCTAATGTGTCTTGGAATAAACTTTGTCCTTGTCTTAAGGGGATAAATTGCTTTGGAAACGCTTCTCGGGACAAGGGCCACAACCTAGTACCAGAGCCTCCTGCCAAAATAACTGGAACTAGCATATTATCCTCACTCCCCTTCTAAATGTTATTGATGATACTACTCTTTAGTAGTTGTCTTCTGCAACGCGCTTTGATTTTGAAATTTTGATGACTTTATCTCTCATGCCAAATAATGGGAGTAGGGCGTCCATGGTGATCGATTGAAACATAAGTAAAAATACCCGTCGTCACTTTCAGCAAGCTCTTGTCTTCCATGCGTTCAACCCAAACATCTACACAAATGGCAACAGAAGTTCTGCCACGTTTGACCACCTTGGCAAAACAACTTACCACATCTCCAACATAGACTGGGCTGATAAAGACCATTTTATCAATGGCGACTGTCGTCATCCGATTTTGTGAGCAAGAATGCGCTAAAACTGCGCCCCCCAAATCCATTTGTGAAACTAACCATCCACCAAAAATATCTCCGTAACCATTAGTATCTGCAGGCATGGCAATGGCTTTAGTGACTAATTCACCCTCAGGGTAGGTCATCATTTGTTTTTCCTTAGTTTCAAATAGCGCTATTTTACAACAACACATCTCAGATGACTTCAGCTATAATCCTGAAAAATTCGTAGGGATACTATGATAAAACCGATTTCAAACAAAGGTAACTATCTAAACTCAACCGCTAGCGAGAAAGAACCTGGCGCGTGGCGCTTGTGGCTTTTGGCAGCCTTACTCATGTTGTGCGCGTTAACACTCGCTGGACGCTTAATTCAACTGCATATCTCTCATACCGATTTTCTCCGTGCGCAAGGGAATGCGAGAACTTTGCGGGTCGTCGATATTCCCTCGTTTCGAGGGATGGTCACTGACAGGCGAGGAACGCCTATCGCCATTAGTTCTCCTGTTCATTCGGTTTGGATTAATCCCCAACATTTTGAGCCAACAACAGATCAATTAACCACGCTTGCCAAATTATTAGCCCTACCTGAAGAAATAGTCCTTAAAAAAGCCAATGCCAGCCGCGGATTTGTATATCTCAAACGGGGGATCCCGCCTGATTTAGCAGAAAAAATACAAGCTTTGAATGTTACAGGGGTCGGTTTAAAGCGCGAATTTAGAAGATATTACCCTTCTGGAAGACAAACCGCTCAACTTGTGGGATTTACAGATATTGATGATCAAGGTCAAGCAGGGATAGAGCTCACCTTTGAGGAATATTTAAAACCCATTATTGGCAAAAAAAGAGTACTAGAAGATCGCACTGGACGTTGGGTAAAAGATATTGATCACTTAAGAACACCCCGCTCTGGACAAGACGTGACTCTCAGTATTGATTTACGGATCCAAAGTATTGCTTACCAAGAACTAGAAAAAGCGCTTAAAGAATTTAAGGCAAAATCTGCAACCCTCACCATGTTAGATGTCAGAACAGGAGAAGTGCTAGCAATGGTGAGCGCGCCTTCTTTTAACCCTAATAACCGCCAAGAGTGCAATGGCAGTGCAACGCGAAATCGCGCTTTAACGGATCTTTTTGAGCCCGGCTCCACCCTCAAAACCATTTCGATTGCTTGTGCTCTTGCCAGCAGGCAATTTACACCTGAGACCATCATAGATACGAATCCAGGATCGATGCTTGTTAATAATAAGGTTGTAAGAGATCACCACAATTACGGCGTACTCAATCTCGGCTCTGTACTCAGTAAATCGAGTAATGTCGGGATCACCAAAATCATGTTAGCCCTGCCTAAAGATCAATTAATTCATACCCTGCGATCTCTGGGTCTGGGTGACAGTATTAACACGCCCTTTCCAGGAGAAAGACGCGGCACACTCCCTACTCAAACTACCAATGATTTTAGCCTTGCGACCTTAGCGTTTGGTTATGGTTTAGCCGTGACCCCCTTACAGTTGGTCCATGCCTATAGTGCCCTAGCAACCCATGGTAATTTGCTTCCCGTTTCTCTGACAAAAGTAACCAATCCGCAAAAAATAATAGGCAAACAAGCGCTACCTTCGGATGTAGCAGACACCACGCTCAAACTTCTGACAGCGGTCATTAGCAAAGAAGGAACAGGCGCAAGAGCGCATATCCCAGGGTTCAAAACTGCAGGGAAAACTGGGACGACGCGTGTTGTTGGGCCAAATGGTTATGATCCCAACCGTCACGTTGGCATTTTTATTGGTATCACACCCGTTGATTCACCGCGATTAGCAACGATTGTGATTATTGAAGAGCCGGATGAAGCAAATTATTATGGTGGTCTTGTGGCAGCGCCTGTCTATAGAAATGTAGTGGGTAAAGCACTACATATTTTAAATATTGCGCCAGACGATAGACAAGGCTAAAGCGTCCCGAACATCCTATCTCCTGCATCTCCTAAGCCAGGGCGAATATAGCCGTGTTCATCTAAACAACGATCTAAACTAGCCGTGTACATGGTGATTTCTGGATGGGCTGCGTAAAAGGCTTTTACCCCTTCTGGGGCCGCAATAATAGAAATAAAAGTGATACTTTTGACGTTACGCTCTTTTAAAGCATTGACAGCGTGTATAGCAGAGCCCCCTGTTGCCAGCATGGGATCGCACACATAAAAATGACGTTTGTCTGAATCTTCAGGTACTTTAAAATAATAACTATGCGGCTTTAATGTTTTCTCATCGCGAAATAAGCCAATATGACCTACCTTAGCAGATGGCATTAAAGACAAGAGCGCATCAACCATACCAACGCCTGCGCGCAATATAGGTAAAATCACCGGTGAAGGACCAGCTAAAAACGGCGCCTGACATTTTTCCATCGGTGTTTGTATTTCTTGGTTGGCGGTGCTTAAATTCTGGGTCGCTTCATAGCCAATTAATAGGGTTATCTCATGAACCAATTCACGAAAAAGTTTATGATCAGTTTGATTTTGTCTCAGGAGTGATAGCTTTCCAGCCACGAGTGGGTGCAACACCTCTAAAAAGTTTTTATATACTTGGTGTCGCCGAATCACTGACATCAAAAAATTCCTTAACCCAATTTAATGGTAGATAGATTGATCTTCTAATAATAAAGTCGCCGCTATGCTCGCTTTATAAATAATAAAAGGATCTTGGTGATTGAGCCCTACACAAATATCTTTGATATAGGGATTACTATGGCCTATTTTTTGCCAATATTCAGACAAGTTCTTAATAGAATCACGTAAGAAGGTTAAATATTCATTAAAGGACGTTGTGCTATTGTTCATGTCTTACATCACTTTTGTTATTGAAGCTATCAACCCTATTAAACCGCCAAACACGCCACCCCAAACAACAAGCCACCCAAGATGTAAACGGATCATATCTTGAATAATTCTCTTGACCATTTGTGGCGTTAACTGGTTTAACCTACCCTCTATGACATTTTCAATGGCAGCATAAATATATTCTTGTCTTTCTGCCAATTTTTCTGTCAATCTCTTTTGCCAATCTTCATCTGCTAACGTATCTTTGACCACTTGCGCTAATTTTGCAGTCACCCTTGGTCGCATCGGCTCTAGCATATCAACCCCTCCTACTAAGGAAAGGACTTTACCAAAAGAAGATTCAACGACTGCCTCACAGAGCGCATTAAAAATCTTATCGTAATCAAGCGTTTGGGCTAACGATTCCCAAGAAGTATTTTCAGAGAGCGCCTGCGTTATCGCCGATAGAACACGCTCTTTAGTAAAAAACTCCGCAATAATGAGCGTGCGTAGCCCTTTTTTGAAATCCTCAAAACGTTCAGGAATAACACCTGAACCATACAATAGTGGAACTTTCTCAAAAAGCAAGTAAATTGCAAGCCAATTTGTTACAGCACCTGATAAAGCAAAAAACCCTACATCACTTAACACGTGTTGATAAGGTGTATCGATAAACCAATAACTTAACCCAATCAGGCCGACAGAAAAAAGATAAGTTAAAGTACTTTTGTTTATCGGTAAAACAAATTGTTCAGAGTTTATCATGCAAACCGCTTTTAAGTGAAGGCATAAATAAAGTCAGAAGTGTATCAAAAGAAAGAATGAAATACCACGCAAAGTGGATAAGCGGCATAATGTAACAAAACGAACCAACTTATATATTTTAATTGACCCGATGAGTGGTCTCAGGTAACTTTTGTGTTTTAATCGCAAAAGTAAATCCAGTGACTAACAAAAAAACAGAATCTACTCTCCCTGATTTCTCACAAGCGCTAAAAAAGCTTGAGAACATTGTCACAAGCATGGAAAATGGGGAGCTTAGCTTAGAACATGCGCTAAAACAATATGAGCAAGGGGTCGCACTAGCGAGACAATGCCAACAGGCATTGCAAGAAGCACAAAAACGCGTGCAACAACTCAGTGAAGATAATAGCGATATGACATCATCGGATGAGCCCCCTTTAGAAAAGTAACACATAGGAACTTCTGCGATGCCCGTAACTCTTAGGCTTAAAAACTGTCAAAGCCATATGAC
Organism: uncultured Gammaproteobacteria bacterium; assembly: GCA_963803015.1. Classification (GTDB taxonomy): domain Bacteria; phylum Pseudomonadota; class Gammaproteobacteria; order Berkiellales; family Berkiellaceae; genus Berkiella. The sequence continues at coordinate 424,698 of CAWDKV010000004.1, forward strand.
CATGCTACTGGCTCGCACGCTGCCCCCCTCAACAACCCCTTTAACAAAAGCCATGCATTATGCGTGTTTAAATGGGGGTAAAAGATTACGTCCTTTATTAGTCTATAGTGTGGCTGAACTCTTTGACGTCCCCAGCGCGCAGCTCGACAAGCTCGCTTGCGCCATCGAATTGATCCACTGCTACTCTTTAGTGCATGACGATCTCCCGGCAATGGATAATGACTCTCTGCGCCGTGGTAAACCAACTTGTCATATCGTATTTGGCGAAGCCAATGCTATTTTAGCAGGAAATGCTTTGCTCACTTTAGCGTTTAACATTTTATCTAGCGACAATTTCATTTCGCAGAACAACGCTTCCTTAAAGATTATCCAACACCTCTGTGAAGCGGTGGGTCATCAAGGACTCATGCATGGACAATGCTTAGATCTGAATGCTACAGAGACACCTTTCACGCCTTCACTTTTAGAGCAAATGCATCAGGCAAAAACAGGCGCCTTAATCACAGCATCGCTATTGTCTGCTGCGCTTGCAACAGGTTGTGCTGAACCACAAGAAATCGATGCTTTGAGAGAATATGGCAAAGCCATTGGTATGGCATTTCAAATTCAAGACGACATATTAGATGCCACAGGTGACGCACAACAATTGGGCAAAAATACCGGACAAGATCTCAAAAATCAGAAAATCACTTTTGTCACTTTGCTGGGCTTAGAAGAAGCACGCAAAGCAGCTGCAATGTATCATGAGAAAGCGCTTGCCGCTTTGTCACCTTTTAAAGCCCGCGCGCAATTTTTACAACAACTCGCTGATTTTACGATAGAGAGAGTGGCCTAATGCCCAGTATCCACGATATCCATTCTCCCGAAGAATTAAGACAACTTCCCCTTGGGGCTTTACCCCAACTCGCGACTAGCCTTCGCCAATATATGCTGGAGATCTTAAATATAACAGGCGGTCATCTCGGAGCAAGTTTAGGCGCAGTTGAACTCGCCATCGCACTCCATTATGTTTTTAATACCCCAAAAGATTGTTTAGTATGGGATGTGGGGCATCAAGCCTATCCACACAAAATTCTCACCAACAGAAGAGCGCTTTTTCCAACAATACGCCAAAAAGGCGGATTAGCGCCTTTTCCACGCCGCGAAGAAAGCCCTTATGATGGCTTTGGGGTTGGACATTCCAGCACTTCAATTAGTGCGGCATTAGGGATAGCGCTGGGTAAAAAGCGAAATGGTGATCAAGGCAAAGCGATTGCTATTATCGGCGATGGCGCCATGACAGCAGGCATGGCCTTTGAAGCACTGAATCATGCAGGTTCTCTAAAAGCCAATTTACTCGTTGTATTAAATGATAATGATATGTCGATTTCTGATAATGTCGGTGCTTTATCTAATTATTTTGCACGCATTTTATCGAGCAAACTCTACACCTCCATGCGAAACAGTGGGAAAAGTGTGTTAAGTCGCATTCCCCCCGTTTGGGAATTAGCCAGAAAAACGGAAGAACATTTAAAAGGCATGATTGTGCCCGGAACCTTGTTTGAAGAAATGGGTTTTAATTATATCGGCCCTATTGATGGGCACGATCTCAATACGCTAGTCAAAACCCTGCAAAATGTAAAAGAGTTACCTGGACCACAGCTGGTACATACCATTACCCGCAAAGGCAAAGGCTATGCGCCCGCCGAAGCCTCGCCCATTTTATATCATGGTGTTAGCAAAGGCTTTTATGATCTTGCGCCTAAAACCAAACCCGCATCTAAACCCACTATGCCAGGTTATTCCGCTATTTTTGGCGATTGGTTATGTGAAATGGCAGCTACTGAACCGCGGCTAGTGGCTATTACGCCAGCTATGTGTGAAGGGTCAGGGATGGTGAAGTTTTCTCGTCTTTTTCCTGACAGATATTACGATGTTGGCATTGCAGAACAACACAGTGTGACTTTTGCAGCAGGACTTGCTTGTGAAAATTTAAAACCGGTTGTTGCTATTTATTCCACTTTTTTGCAACGTGCTTATGATCAATTAATTCATGATGTTGCCATACAGAATTTACCCGTGCTCTTTGCACTAGATAGAGCGGGATTGGTGACAGATGGACCAACCCACAGTGGCGCTTTTGATTTGAGTTTTTTACGCTGTGTACCCAACATGGTGATTATGGCACCAAGTGACGGTAACGAATTACGCCATATGCTCTATACGGGTCTGTATTGTGAAGCACCCTGCGCGGTGCGTTATCCTCGCGGAAACGGCCCGATGGTTCCTTTAGACAAGCCTCTTGAAACTTATCCTCTTGGTAAAGCAAAAGTGATTGTTGAAGGCAAAGACATTGCTATTTTAAGCTTTGGCGCCATGCTGAGTACAGGCAAAATCCTTGCTGAAAAATGTCATGCCACGCTAGTGGATATGCGCTTCGTCAAGCCCTTAGATGAGGGACTGATTACAGAACTTGCCCAATCTCATTCTCTCATAGTGACATTAGAAGAAAATGCGCTTTTAGGTGGGGCAGGAGAAGGAGTGAACACTTGTTTAGCCAACTATGGTTTACCCAATCAAGTACTCAATTTCGGCATACCCGATCATTTTATTGAGCATGGCTCCCCAGATGAAATGTTACAGAGTTGTGGTCTTGATCCCAACAGCATTTTGGCTCGGATCCAACAAGAAGTTAGAAAACAGTCTTGCAAAATAGCGCTTACTCGCGTAGAGTCACTGTAAAATTGATTAGGACCTACAATGAAGCCATTCGACTTAGTTGCTGATGTACAAAATACGCCCGATGAGCGAAATCTAGGGGTAGACAAGGTAGGGATCTGCCGCTTACAACATCCTTTGATATTTGAAGATATGACGCACGGTCATTTGCACTCTCATGCTGTCATCGGCACTTTCGATATGTTCGTCAATCTTGCCAAAAATCTCAAAGGCACGCACATGTCTCGGTTTGTCGAGCTTCTTAATGAAGCAACTGTGATTATCAGTGTTGCCAATCTCCACAATTGGGTTCAAACAATGGCTTCTCGTCTTCAAGCAACTCACAGCTATTTAAAAGTGCAATTTCCGTTTTTTATCGAGAAAATGGCGCCTGTGACTAAAGTGAAGGGGTTGCTGAATTATGATGTCACTTTAGAAAGTTATTATCAAAATGGGCATTGTTTTACTCAAATAACCCTTGTTATTCCTGTTACCAGTTTATGTCCTTGCTCAAAAGAAATCTCTGCTTTTGGCGCGCATAATCAACGCTCTCACATTACAGCGACCTTGCAAGTCAATGCGCCTATTTCCCTTAAAGACACTATCCAGCTTATAGAAAGTAAAGCGTCGAGTGAGCTCTTTAGCATTTTAAAACGCGCTGATGAAAAGGCTGTGACTGAAAAGGCCTATCAAAATCCGAAGTTTGTTGAAGACATAGTGCGAGATATCGCCACAACTTTGAATACACTTCCTGCTATTTCGGGCTACAAAGTTTCATCGGAGAATTTCGAATCGATTCATAATCATTCTGCTTTTGCAGAAATTGATCGCCTTAAACCCCTCTCAACTCTGCTCGCCCCCAAAACAAGCCTAGTCCATAAAGAGCTAGAAAAAGCAATCTAACTTGCTTGTTGAAAAAATGCAGCTGTGAAGATTAGTTGCCTAAAGTGCATTAATTTGGCAAAATAGCAAGGTCTATTACTTTCTTATTAGAGGGATGGATTATGGCCCACGAATCTCAAAACATGTTAGAAAAAATCAATCGAACTTATTTTTCTTTCGTTGTCCTCTCTGCTGCACTCAGCCTTGTATTCGTTTCAGCTTCTCCTTTTTTGTTTTTTATTTCTTTGTCTTGCCTCTCGGCTAGTTATCTTTTTTCTTACAAAAAATGGGCCACTTTACATGATCCACAAAGTGATGGCAGTGGACTCAAGGCAGATAATCTCACCAAAGCATTTATAGCGGTTTTTCTTGGCTTGTTATGCATTTACTTCTTGCAAATATACGCCTTAGCACAAATGGTTTTGGCTATTGTCAGTGGCGCAGCTCTTTCTGCTGCTTTTTTTGAGTCTATTTTAAAATCACAGGAAAAAATAGATGAAAGTCTCAGAAAAGCGGCACGAGACTCTAACCCCGAGCATACCAAGATTCTCTTGGAAAGAGGCGCTGATCCTTTCGCTCCTGATAATAGCGGTCACAATGCTGTGCGTTACGCTATTCGCAATAATGCCTTTGCCGCTCAAATCATTGAAACAGCCCTCACCCATGCTGGCAAACCTGCGCCTAAGTTAAGAGATCTGCTCCCGGGCGTTTCTGATTTTTGGGGAAACAATGTAGAAGAGCGTCAACGTTATGTTGGTGTATGGAGTGAATGGTTTGATGCATGGAAAGGGTTAGTAACCGCTTTCTCAGCAGAAACGAGAGCAGAGTTTCAGCGAGCATCCAGTGCATTGATTAGCCTTTACACCCCCTTATTTCCTCGTATGATAAATTCTTTGATTCTTTATTTGCGTCATCAAACCGCTAATCCTAATGAATTTGTAGAGAACATCCCCTCGCCTTATACTGCGCATCTTTCTCTTATAGAACTAGATGCTAATACTCATGTTGCGATTTCTCATGCTTTAGCGACAGGGAAAAGAGCCGCTCCAGCAGCCCCCCTTTCTGCGCCTGAAGGCTGGACAACTTTAGCCAGTGTTGCCAGTGCAGTTAGGTTTATGGCGCCCTCGCTCGTTAAGACATCTGCGCCTAATGCTGCGCCTGCTGTTGTAGAACTCTCTTCTACTCCAACTCCGGCTCCAACTCCTACTCATCCTGATTTAGAGTCAGCAGCAGCCACTAAAGCGGCGCCTTAATTGTTTTTACAACAAATATAGCAGGGTATAGGCGATACCCTGCTGTGATCTAACCGGGGCAATCGCACTTACATCCTGAAATCTTCGTAACCTTATTCTCACATGCTGCGTTTTTCCTGATAGTCTAATGAGATATCACTGAATAATTACCCAGATTGATTAAGACTATACTTATGGCTGAAATGCCATTTTAGTTTTACTAATCCAGGAGCACGCACATATGGTAAAAGTAGGCTTGTACGTTAGACTTGAGGCGAAAAAAGGGAAAGAAGCTGAAGTGGAAGCTTTTCTGAAAAGTGGTCTTCCCATTGTGCAAAATGAACCTGCTACGACAGCATGGTTTGCCCTGCGCCTAGGTTCTTCCACCTTTGGTATTTTTGATGTCTTTCCTGATGAATCTGGACGCTCAGCGCATTTAGCCGGAGATCTTGCAAAAGCACTGATGGCTAAAGCGCCCACACTACTGGCAGAGCCTCCCCTTATTGAAAAAGTGGATGTACTGGCTAGTAAGTTAAAATAACATCTCTGGAAAGAATACCAGTGCTTGCCTACAAATTTTTTTGATCATCACTTACACTTTAAGTGCGCATACCCCTATCACTTGGAAGGATCTTCAAAATGCCTTTAATTACTATTGTTTTGGTCTTAATTGTTGTTGGTGTTTTACTATGGCTCATCAATGCTTATATCCCTATGGCGGGCCCTATTAAAACTATTTTAAACATCGTTGTGATGATTGTGGTTGTTTTATGGATTTTGCAAGCATTCGGCGTTAATCTAGGTATTCCTTTTCCTAAGCTGAAATAGATTTAAAAATATTTTTTTACCCGCAGTAATGCTTTTAATAGCATTACTGCCTGTTCTCATTATTTTTTTGCATACGCTGATATTTGGTAGCTATTATTTTCATCTCTCATTACGTAGTCAAGGTTAGATAAATATGAAATCCATCACAAATATTATCGGTATCCTTCTTATCATTGGTGGGATCTTAGTTTTATCTTACCAAGGTTTTACCTACACAAAAAAAGAAAAAGTTGCGCAATTAGGGCAACTTGAAATCACAGCCGATACCGAAAAAACTGTGGCATTTCCCCCTCTTTTAGGGGGACTGTCATTAGCCGCTGGGATTGCTTTACTGGTCATTGGTAGAATAAATAAAAAGTAATTGCAAACTATGAAGCTAACTCGCTAGCACGCACTTCTTTAGCCGCTTTATCTAAGACACCATTCACAAATTTATGACTATCTTGCGCACCAAATTGTTTGGCTAAAATAATAGCCTCATTGAGAATGACTTTGTAAGGAATTTCTAGGCGATCTTTGAGTTCATAAGCCCCTATCCATAAAATCGCGCGTTCTATGGAAGTGACTTCATCGATCGGTCGATCTAAATGCGGCGTTATCATCTCTTCTAGCGCATCTAATTGCTGGCTAATAGAAATCAATAATTCATGTAAATAAGCTTTATCAAAAGAAAGCTTCACTTTTTCTTCAATATTTTGCGGATTAAACTGGAGATCGCCTGCTAATAAATCAGCTTCTATGCTTGCAATACTTTCTTTAGAATATTGCCAAGCATAAAGCCCTTGCAAAGCAAGCCAACGACTGCCATGACGGCCACGCACTCTAGTCATTTATTTTACCTAAAACATCTATCATTTCTAATAATGCCATCGCAGCGTCTGCGCCTTTGTTACCGGCTTTGCTGCCCGCACGCTCAATAGCCTGCTCTATGGTATCCGTTGTTAAAACACCAAAAGCTATTGGCAAATCGGTTTTGAGTTGCACTTGAGTAATGCCATTGGCGCAAGCGCCTGCTACATAATCAAAATGCGCTGTAGCCCCACGAATAACAGCACCTAGTGCAACAATGCCACTAAAACGGTTAGTTTGTGCCACGCGTTGACAAGCTAAAGGAATTTCAAAAGCACCGGGAACCCAGATGCATTCAATCTCTTGTGATTGAACCCCATGACGCACTAATATGTCGATTGCCCCTTTCACCAAGCGCTCCACAACGTTTTCATTAAAACGGGAAGCCACGACGGCAATTTTTTTGGCTGGCGTATAAAAGCCGCCACTGATTTCTCGGTTTGCGTGACTCACAGTACACTCCTTCTAAGGATTAAACGAACAATACTCTACCACTTCTAAATTAAAACCTGATAACGCACAATAATGTTTTTTCGTGCCAAGTAAGCGGATTTGTCTTAAATTCAATAAAGATAAAATTTGCGATCCAATACCAATTGATCGCCAATGAGTAGGTGCTTCTTCTGGTGAAGGAGAAGATTGATGGAATAATTTTTCCAGCAAGGCTTCACCTTCTAGTGGTTGTTGCGCTAGCAAGACCACTACACCCTCGCCTTGTTTGACAATATACTTTAAGGTTTCCTGTAAAGGCCAACGATCTTTAATGCTTTGACTGGCTCCAGGGATATCTAATAAAGGATCACTAATATGCACGCGCACCCATGTCGGACGCTCAGCACTAGGCTTACCATAAATTAAAGCAACATGACTTCGATTTAAAATAGTATCTTCATATACCACCAAATCAAACATACCAAAATCGGTTGCAAAAGGACGGCGGTTAAGTTCTTTCAAGGTCGGTGATTTCGCTAAACGATAACGAATCAAATCTGCAATGGTGCCAAGTTTCAGATTATGCGTTTTTGCAAATTGCTCCAATTGCGGCCCTCTGGCCATCGTGCCATCTTCATTTAAAATTTCGCACAACACCGCAGCTGGGGTTAATCCAGCAAGAGAGGCTAAATCAACACTTGCTTCAGTATGCCCGGCTCGCACCAAAACGCCACCTGTTTGTGCAACAATCGGAAAAATATGACCTGGTTGCACCACATCTTGTGGCAATGCATTGGCATTGGCCGCGGTTAAAATAGTCTGGGCTCTATCCTGTGCGGAAATCCCCGTGGTCACGCCTGTTGCTGCTTCTATTGAAACGGTAAAATTGGTACCAAACTTTGAATAATTATCTGCCACCATCATGGGAAGACGCAATCTTTCACTGTGTGCTTTGGTTATTGGCAAACAAATTAAGCCTCGTGCATAACGCGCCATAAAATTGATAATTTCTGGAGTGACTTTTTCAGCGGCGACAATGACATCCCCCTCATTTTCCCGCTCTTCATCATCTATCATCACTACCATTTTACCGAGATGAATGTCTTCTATAATCTCTTCGATGCTATGAATGTTCATAAAACGCTCTCGCAAACTCACTTAAGGATAAGGTTATTTTTAAATCATTTCCTAAACACTCTATTTTTTCAAAGCGTCCTGCTATCTGGTCTAACTGTGCTATCTCTGGCAAAAAGGCCATCGGTTTCGCATCATGTCCCAAAAGCTTTGGCGCGACATAGAGCATTAATTCATCAATCAATCCTGCTTTTACCAATGCACCAGTCAAAACCCCACCTGACTCCACCAAGAGATCATTGATTTCATTTTGACTACACCAGGTTAATAGGGCTTCTAAATCGACATAACCTTCTTTTTCATTTAAGACAACGACGTCTCGCATCTGCTCTTGCTTAACAACTGATTTTTCAGTGATAAAGACCGCCGTTTTACCCGGCGCACTAAAAATGGCAGCCTGGGGATCACAACTCAAGTGGGAATCTATTAGCAATCGCCAGGGTTGTTCAAAAGAGATATCCGGGGGAAGATCTGGTAAATCGCCGCGAAAGGTTAAACGGCAATTGTCTTTTTGAACGGTCTGACTTCCAGTTAAAATCGCACAACTTCTTGCTCTGACAAAATGGCCATCTCTTCTTGCATCTTCGCTTGTAATCCATTGGCTTTTGCCATTGGCAAGTGCTATACGTCCATCTAAACTCATCGCTACTTTAGCGCGAACATAGGGGCGCCTTCTTTGCATTCTAGAGAAAAACCCTTTATTTAAAGCGATGGCTTGCTTACTACACAGTCCTACTTCTACGGCAATGCCTGCTTCTTCTAAGGCTGCTTTCCCTTTACCACTAACCAATGGATTCGGATCTAAAACAGCTATCACCACACGTTTAACACCACTTTCACGCAAGGGATTGATACAAGGCCCTGTTCGTCCCCAATGTGGGCAAGGCTCTAGTGTCACATAACAGGTCGCTCCTCTTGCTTTTTCTTTCGCTTCATCTAAAGCCAAAATTTCAGCATGAGCTTGCCCTGCCTGCCAATGACAACCTTCTCCCACAATTTTGCCATCTTGCACAATAATACAGCCGACTAATGGATTAGGCCTGGCTGTATATTGTCCCTTGCTAGCTAATTGCAGGGCCCTTTTCATATAAATGATATCGTTTGAACTATGCATTCACTTCTTCTGGCATTTGTCTTAGTCTTTGAATTTCTTGCTCAAAAGCATTCACATCTTGGAATCGTCGATAAACAGAAGCAAACCGAACATAGGCGACATGATCTATTTGCTTTAATTCTGCCATGATCCAATCCCCTAATTCTTGGGTGTGGATCTCGCGTTCTCCAAAAGCCATCAAACGTCTTTTTAAACGATTAATCGCTTCTTCTACTTTTTCCATACTCACGGGCCGTTTTTCTAGCGCGCGCAAAATGCCTTGCCTTAATTTTTCCTCACTAAAAGCTTCGCGAGAAGCATCTCTTTTCACCATGCGCGGCAAACTGAGCTCAGCAGACTCATATGTGGTAAATCTGTCTGCACATTCTAAGCATTCTCGACGCCGGCGCACTTGATCGCCTTCATTCGCAAAACGCGAATCAATCACCTTGGTTTCCGTACCTCCACAAAAAGGACAACGCATAAACTTTTCACTCCTTTGCTGTTTATCTCTCGTACACCGGGAACTTAACGCATAGTGCAACCACTTCCTTTTGCACACGCTGTTGAACTGTTTCATCTTGCAAATTATCTAAAACATCGGCAATCCATCCTGCCAGTTGCTCCATTTGTGGTTCTTGGAAACCACGGGTTGTCACGGCAGGTGTCCCCAAGCGCAAACCACTGGTGACAAAAGGAGAACGAGGATCATTAGGGACTGTATTTTTGTTAACCGTAATATAGGCTTTGCCTAAGGCTAAATCTGCGTCTTTGCCGGTGATATCTTTATCAATTAAATCCACTAAAAACAAATGATTTTCCGTACCACCTGAGACAATCTTGTAGTTTCTATTTTGTAAAGCTTTTGCCAATGCTTTAGCATTTTTAACTACTTGCTTTTGATAAGTAATAAATTCTGGCTGCAAAGCTTCTTTTAAAGCGACTGCTTTTGCTGCAATTACATGCATGAGGGGGCCCCCTTGCATACCTGGGAAAACCATGGAATTGAGTTTCTTCTCAATCTCGGGATTGGCTTTCGCTAAAATTAACCCCCCTCTGGGACCACGAAGCGTTTTGTGCGTAGTGGTTGTGGTTACATCTGCAATTTGAACAGGATTGGGATAGATGCCTGCCGCAACCAGACCTGCGACATGTGCCATATCTACAAATAAATAAGCGCCAACTTCATCCGCTATATCACGAAAACGTTGCCAATCAGCAATCCCGGAATAAGCGGAAAATCCAGCCACAATCATTTTAGGACGATGTTGATGCGCCAATTTTTGTACCGCATCGTAATCAATTTCGCCTGTACTAGAGGAAAGACCATATTGTTCAGCATGATAGAGTTTGCCTGAGAAATTGACTTTCGCGCCATGGGTTAAGTGACCCCCATGATCTAAGCTCATCCCTAAAATGTTGTCGCCAGGCTGCAGCAACGCCATATACACGGCGGCATTGGCTTGAGAGCCTGAGTGTGGCTGCACATTTGCAAAATCGGCCCCAAAGAGTTTTTTAGCCCGTTCAATGGCAAGCGTTTCTGCCACATCAACGTATTCACACCCTCCGTAATAACGTTTCCCTGGATAGCCTTCTGCATACTTGTTGGTCAAGTCTGAACCCTGAGCTTCTAATACCCGGGGACTCGCATAGTTTTCTGAGGCAATCAGCTCAATATGTTCTAACTGGCGAACGGTCTCATCTGCCATCGCTTGAGCCAATTCATCGTCAAAACCAGCAATTTGCATATTTTGGGGAAACATAAAACCGTATCCTTCCTCTAAATTAGAAAATATAAGGTGCCATTGTAACTCAGTTCACTTCTCTCGCCCATTTTATTTGAAAAGAAAGTTAAATATCTCATATGTTTTGTGCCATTTGCTATCAACAGGTGTTTGTCGTAGGGTACAATTAAGCAACATTCGATAAAAGGGCCTGTCAATGAGTAATAAAACCATTTTTTCTATGCTTCAAGTAGGCAAATTAGTTCCCCCTAAAAAAGAGATTTTAAAGAATATTTCCCTATCTTTCTTCTACGGCGCCAAAATTGGTGTTCTCGGACTAAACGGCTCCGGAAAATCGACACTACTTCGGATTATTGCAGGAGTAGATAAAGATTATCTGGGCGAAATCACTTATCAAAAGGGGCTGAAATTTGGCTATTTACCCCAAGAACCCTACCTTGATCCCCAAAAAGATGTCCGCGGGAATGTGGAAGAAGCGGTGCAAGAAATTAAAGATCTGCTTACTAAATTTGATGAAATCAGCGCTAAATTTGCCGAACCAATGGATGATGACGTCATGCAAGCTTTACTTGTAGAACAAGGGCGTTTACAAGAACAAATTGAAGCAAAAGGTGCATGGGAATTAGATAGAAAATTAGAAATTGCAGCAGATGCACTTCGGCTTCCCCCTTGGGAAACAGATGTCACCACTCTCTCCGGTGGGGAAAGACGTCGCGTTGCCTTGTGTCGACTATTATTGTCTTCTCCTGATGTCTTACTTCTTGATGAGCCCACCAACCACTTAGATGCAGAAAGTGTCTCTTGGTTAGAAAAATTCTTACAAGAATTTCCAGGCACTGTCATCGCTGTTACCCACGATCGTTACTTTTTAGACAACGTGGCTGGCTGGATTTTAGAGCTTGACCGAGGAGAGGGGATCCCATTTGAAGGCAACTATAGCCAGTGGTTGGGCTGGAAAGATGAACGTCTTGCTCAGCAAAAACGTCAAGAAGCCGCGCATATCCGAGCGGTCTCCGCAGAATTAGAATGGGTTCGGACTAATCCTAAAGGCCGACGCAAGAAAAATAAAGCGCGTCTGGCGAATTTTGAAGAACTTTCCTCAAAAGAATTTCAACAACGTAATGAAACGCAAGAACTCTACATTCCACCAGGACCACGTTTAGGAGAAAATGTCGCTGTTCTTAAAAACGTGACAAAGTCTTTAGGCGGCAAATTACTTTATGAAAACTTGTCTTTTACGGTTCCTCGGGGTGCCATAGTCGGCATTATTGGCCCCAATGGTGCAGGGAAAACCACCCTCTTCAGAATGATTACGGGTGAAGAGACACCAGATGCGGGTAGTATCACACTCGGAGAATCCGTGAAGCTGGCTTATGTCAATCAAAGCCGTGACTCTTTAGATGATAAAAAATCCGTTTGGGAAGAAATCTCAGAGGGTTCTGATTTCATTACCGTCGGTCAATATTCTCTACCTTCCAGAGCTTATGTCGGACGCTTTAACTTCAAAGGAACAGATCAGCAAAAACTCAATGCTAATCTATCAGGGGGGGAGCGCAATCGAGTACACTTAGCAAAAGTCCTGCGTAGTGGCGGTAACGTTTTATTACTCGATGAGCCCACCAACGATCTCGACGTCGAAACCTTACGTGCTTTAGAGGAAGGATTATTATCTTTCCCAGGTTGTATCATGCTGATTTCGCATGATAGATGGTTTTTAGATCGCGTTGCCACGCACATCTTAGCCTTTGAAGGTGACAGTCAAGTCACCTGGTTTGAAGGCGGTTACAGTGAATATGAAAAAGATCACTTAACCAGATTAGGTGTCGATAGAATTGAGCCGCATCGCATTAAATATAAACGTCTAGAAAATGTCTAAGTATAATTTTGTAGAGGACGGCCTCTGCGCCGTCCCAATTTGACTATTTTATATTTGCGCTAGTGCCTCGTTTAATGTGCCAACAGCTAAGATCTCAACATCATTGAATTTCTGGCGCGGAGCATTCGCTTTAGGGACAATCAGCCGTTTAAAACCATGCTTCACCGCTTCTACTATGCGCTCTTGACCACCGGAGACAGGGCGCAATTCACCCCCTAAACCAATCTCGCCAAAAAATACCGTTCTGTTATCAATCACTTTATTCCGATAACTGGAGAGCACCGCTACTAAAATGGCTAAATCCGCGCCGGTCTCTGTTATTTTGACGCCACCGACCACATTTAAAAATACATCCATTTGATGCATGGTTATCCCACCATGACGATTTAATACTGCTAATAATAATGCTAAACGATTATGATCATAACCCACTGTGACGCGCCTTGGCACACTATGACTATCATCCACTAAAGCTTGAATTTCGAGTAAAAGCGGGCGACTCCCTTCCCACGTCACCATTATCACATTGCCCGGAGCCAGACTGGGACTGCCTGATAAAAATATTGCAGAAGGGTTACTGACCCCTTTGAGGCCTTTATCCGTCATCGCAAAGATGCCCAATTCATTTGAAGCACCAAATCGATTTTTAATCGCGCGGATCATTCTAAAGCGACTGTCTTTCTCGCCTTCAAAATACAAGACCGTATCGACCATATGTTCAAGTACGCGCGGACCTGCTATGGCGCCTTCTTTGTTGACATGACCAACAATAAAAAGGGAGATCCCTGTTTGTTTGGCAAACCGTACTAAAAGAGCGGTGCTTTCTCGCACTTGACTCACCGAGCCTGGTGCGGATTGAATGGTTTCCGTGTAAATCGTTTGCACAGAATCAATCACAATAACTGCCGGCCTTTGCTGGCTCGCTTGTAAAATAATATTTTCAACTTGCGTTTCGGCTAGTAAATTTAAACTGATGTCGCCGACTCCTAAACGCTGCGCGCGCAAGCAAACCTGCTGCAAAGATTCTTCTCCAGTGACATATAAAGCATCACCAGGGTTCTTTAAATTAGCCAAAGCTTGTAATAACAAAGTTGATTTACCAATACCCGGATCGCCACCAATCAACACGACGGAGCCTTCAACAAGACCGCCTCCTAATACTTGATCAAGTTCGCTTAATCCTGTGGTAAGCCTTTTGGTAGGCGTTGCACTGACCTCAGATAAGGGCGTCACTTTGGTTTCATGACTCCCAGCATAGCCTTGCCACTTGGTTAACTGTTGGCGGCTAGAAAGCGCAACCTCGGTAAAACTATTCCAGGCGCCGCAATCATTACACTGTCCCACCCACTTGGTGCTCATACAGCCACATTCTTGACAGGTGAACTGAGATTTTACCTTAGCCATACATAGTTAGCCTTCTAAAGTTTATTGCTGGGGTGTCGAATAAGGGGATATGACTACTTATACCGCAAACGAAATATTAATCAATGCCAGCCGCGTTAGCCCGGATAAAAACGCGGACGTGTATGAATTTGTCCTCAATAAAAAATTACAGGTTGTGGAATGCATCCATATTGAATCATTAAGTGATGGTATTTTTTATCCTGTTACCCACTTTCGTAATGCTTTATCTGGTGTCTTATTTGAGCTGAATCATGTCAGAGTCAACCCCCGATTAGATAACACTGAAATGATTAGTTTGTTAACCCACGCTTTAGAAAAAATCGGTGTCAATGTTTACAACGCCCCGTCAAGACAGGCCATGGCCGTTTGTTATCGGCCATTAGGAGAGATTACACAAAACGTCCGATTCCACTTTGATGCTATGGGCAGCTGTGTTTTTCTGTGCCCACAAGCCAAATTACATGCTATCGCAGGTCAAAAGCGCAAGCGGATTTTTTAAAGATGGTCCTAAGTTCTTGTATTAATTGATCAATTCAGTTAAGCTTGTTTTCTTAATGGATCCCCACCGAAGAGACGCTTCTCAAAGCGTTTACCAGAGTTACCCGCATGGAAGCCTGTTGTTGTTCAATACAGGTAAAAAATTATGTCAAAAGATGGCCCCGTTCTCGTTTTATCGCCACAAAGAACTCCGCTTTCCCCAAGTTCTTTTAGAGTTAAAAATCATGTTTCAAGTCCTTTACGTTTTAAAATGTTAACCGCACTCCCTCAACATCACAAAATTACAGCCTTGAGCACCATTGACCGTAAACTAGGTGAAAAAGTGCTTAGTGCTTTGGCAGGACTTTATTCTCATGTTGTGAGCAGAAACCACGCAGAGAATGTTGTCACTTTCTTTCATCATGTAGCCAGTGCTGCACTTTTTGAAGCGGATTGTCAGCAATTAATAAAAGATAGAGATCATGGTAAAAAAGCGGGTATTATTTTTACTCAAGTCAAAAAAGTCTTAACGATATTAGAAAAACATTTGACTGAAAATAAAAGCACACTTTCTGAAAATGAAGTAAAAGTGCTAAAAGAATTTATTTCCTTGTTTATCATGCAACATAATATTTTATTGGAAACGATGAATAAATTGCAGCCTGAAGTAAAACAACACCTTTATCTTCACAATAGTATTCAACTCGAAAAATTGTCACCTTTAGATTTTACTTCTGAGCATCGTTTCTTAGTGGAGGGGATGTACCCACAAACACCTCCTCGCGAGCGCGAACTGCCATTACAAGATAAACCCACACCAAAAAGAAAGAGCAAAGAAGATATAAAAAGCATTGCGGCTTTCCAGCTTTTCAAAAAAGATGTTCTTGGTCAAGCTGTTAATTCAAGTACAAGTCAACCACACCCTTCCCGAAACTTGCTTGTTGCCTTTTCAACCTTGAAAGAGAGAACGCCCCCTCCTGCTATCAGTGAACCATCTAAACTTGCTTTACCTAAATTAGGGATAAAGAAATAGGTCAATTGCTAGGAAAGTATCTAAAAAGGCGACTATAACTATTTTATGATACTTTCCTTCTTCGCCTTTATTAGATTTTTGGTTGGGTTGCTGGATTTAATCCTTTTCACCCTCATTCTCTATTTGTTAAGTTTTCTACCAAAAAAAATACTGGGCAAGTGGTACAAACAAGTCTTTCGTTATTGGTGCCGTATTTTTGTCCGAGCCTTAAGGGTGGAGCTTTACTTACATCAAAAAAATGTTCGCCCTTTACCTAAGCATTTTATTTTGATTGGCAATCACCCCTCAGCCTTTGAAGATGTGGGTATGCCAGCACTTTTTGATGCCCATTTTTTAGCAAAAATAGAAGTCAAAGACTGGTGGCTTGTTGGCAGAATTGGTCAAGCCGCGGGAACACTCTATGTTCAACGTGAAATGAAAGAGTCGCGGCAAGAAGCAGCGCAAACTATTAAAGATACCCTAGCCAAAAAAGAAAATGTTGCGCTCTATCCTGAGGGCGGTTGCAAAGGCAGACGCATTTATATCCCCTTTCGTTATGGCTCTTTTGATATCGCACTCCAAACAGGCGTTCCTATCGTCCCCGTATTTTTACATTATGAGGCGCAAGAGAGCTTTGAGTGGCAATTTCAGCACCTTATGTATAAGTTATGGATAATAATGACAGCTCCCAATAGAAGAGCGAATTATTATGTTTATGATGCTATCGATCCCATGCAATTTTCTTCAAAAGAAGCACTTTGCGAACACGTTCAAGCGCTTTATTTGAAATGGCAGCAACGATATTTAGACTGATACCACCATATCTTTGCAATCAAAATTACTTATTTTTGTCTCAAAATCTGCACTATAAAGAAAGCGAGGCTGTACACGCATTCTAAACCAAGCTACGATCACCCCACATTTTGATTAATGGCATAGGTGGTGAAATTATGTTAGGTAGCTTGTTTGGTAGCAAAAAACAAAAAACAAACTCACCCGAAGAATCAAAAGTTCTTTTTGCTAATCTCTCCCCAGCAGATCAGAAGCTACTCAATACCTTGGCTGTTCTCAAGGTTGAACCTCAAACTGCGAAATTCTGGGTAGAGGCCTTTACGACAAAGCTTCCTCGTGAGGAGGCCATAGCGATTGCAGGAGAGCTATTACGAAGGCAAAAAGTTAAAAACCAAAACACAATACAAAATAGCCACCTCACTGCAACACTCGTTCGAGCGATGTTACTCCTTCCAAATTTTCCATTATGCAATGCAGTCGAAAAATGTCGAGGGCTCAATCAAGATACTCTGCTTGCAAAATTTATTGCACTTTATGCTGCGCCTTCTTCAGAACTAGTCAATTTGTTTTTGCCCTTTTATAAGGAACTCAACCTAGGAGATCAGGGTTTTATCGAAAAGTTTTGGCCAATAATGTATCAAAGTCTTATCGTGCTTGATCATGAACTGCGAAATCGCTTGCGAGAAATTAGTCCGAGGTTGATCCAAAAATCTGAAGAATGGCTCTCTCCCCTAGTGAACGCGTTAAAACAAGCAAAGCCCTTAGACACGCCCCCTAAGATTTCAAAAAAATCTATTGCTCATCTTCGATCCATAGCAGATCAATTAGGATTAGGGGATGAGGAAGAATTAAAAACCAGAGTGCAAGAGTTAGCTCAAATCTGGGAACATTTAGCCCTACAGTTTCCAGAAGGCTCACCGCGCCATCTATATTTTAAACGAATCAGTGCTGAAATTTTGGTAGTATATGGCAGCCTTACAAGTGGCATTTATACTGTTCATAATGCAGATGATGTCATCACACGTCTTATTGCTTCTGATCTCAATTTGTCTATTGCAGGGCTCACGCCATTACAAAGATTAAGTTTAGGATCGCCATTAGAGGAAGAGACGCTCACAAAGTTTACGCAGAGACTAGTCAAAGAAGGCGCCGATTTAAAAGCAGTGACGATTCAATATCCCATAAACTGGAAAATAACGCTGCAAGAGGTTTGGAGTAATTTTCCTTGGCCAACACTAATGCTACCCCCACTCATTCACATTACGCCGCTCACGCCACAGCAACTGGCTGAACGCTATGAACCTCGTCTATACGATTTATTAGCGCAATTAGCTGATGCGAATAAAGAGAAAAGTGATGGATTAGAGGCTTATCGTCCAACACTTGAATGGACAAATGTTGGACTATCCACTGCTGTAACATCTGTTGAACCAGGAGCAGATCCTGCCAATCATGGTAGAAAACGATCTTTATTTAACCATTAATCAATGATGTGCCACAGGAGGCCCCATGTTAGATTTTTTAAATAAATCGCCAGCAAAAAAAGAGTGTGTATCTTTTGATAAATTAGACAATGACTCAAAAAAATTACTACATTCTCTTGCCGCATTAAATATGCCAGAAGAAGCGGATTTTTATCCACTTTTGACCAATATGCTCCTAACTGAGATGTCAGAAGATGACGTCTTAGCCATAGCCTCTGAGCTTTTAAAAATCTCATTTCAAAAGCACCCTAATTTCTATGAAGTTTTCGTGAAGCCAAATACATTTTGCATAAGTTTAATGGCAACCTTATTACGAACAGATAAAGGACCATTTAATTTTGAGCATCGAAGACTCTTACTACAACATGGCGGCGCAAGGGGTGCCGGTAGAAGGCTTGAAATGCTAAAATCTTCTTTCTTGCAAAGCAATAATTTCTTAGTCACTCTATTAACCCTTCTTTATTTTGAATTTTTACGCACTCCCTCGAGTAATGTGCCTAAACCGACGCAACAAGAAGCACCTAGTGTTTTCGTGGGACAAATTTTCAAATTAATTAAACAAAAGTTAGGTATGATCTTGACCGAGGCAGAAGGCTTCGACCATATGTTAAGCTCATACATTAAAGCTGAATTAGACGGCATCTATTCTGAGGGAGCGTTTAAACCATTAGCTGAGAACTTAGCGTCTGCAATAGAGCTTAAATTAGATCATGGTGTCTTAATCGACTCTATGCAGAAGCTCAAAGCAGTTCATGAAAAGTGGACATCTTTTGTCGATAAACAACTTCGCCCATTTCATGACAGGGTTGATGAGCTATCAAGTTTTATCGCCCACATGGCGCAACTTTTTCCAGCAAGTTCACCAAGACAAAAGAGTTTTAATAGCTTAAATGCTAAAATCAGAAATAAATACAGCGAAGTCATCGCTCTCCTTTCTAGCGACGATTTGGAATGTGATGAAGAGACGCTTCATAGAATTATTACTAGCGCCAACATAAGCATCACAGAGTTACTCCAACCTGAATTAAACAAACCCATAGCAGGACAAACCCCTCTTCATCGTCTAGTGAAAGAAAAGCCTGCTAAAGAGCATGATAAACAACGAATGAAAAAGATGATAGGACGTCTTATCAAAGAAGGGGCTAATCTAAAAGAAGAAACGACCGTCTATGATCGCGGCATGGCCGCTGCTTTCAAAGACGCCCTATCCAATTTTCCTTGGATTGGTGCAATGGTTCACGCTTTTTTTTACAATCCGAAGCGCGATGTTTATGGGATCAGTGCTTCCCCTGATGTGTTAAAGGAGGCATTAAAACAGCAAAAGGAAAAAGAGGCGCCTCCCCCACCCGAAGGATTTTTATCAAGTTTTAAACAGACGGTGTTTTTGCGATTTTCATCAAAGAAACCAGTCACACCTGTAACACCAGCCGCCGCGACTTCTGCTCAAGAACGGAGCAAATCAAGTTGTTTAGCACCGGTTTAATAGATTTTGAATCAATTTAAATGAAGCCTTACAAGGGGAAAAATATGAGTATAGAAAATGGACCAATTGGAAATAACAATCCTATCCCAGCAGATAATTTAGAGAAAGCGTATCCTGCAGCTTTTGAAATCCTAAAAGAGCTAGCCGGATTCAATGATAAAGAGGGTTCTAATTATGCTACGGCATTGGCACAGAATTTAGTATATGAATTTAGAGAGGATCCAGAGTTAGATGAAACTGAACAATTAGAAGCTTTAGTCGGATATTTAATGCAATTTCGCTTTAATCACATTGTGGGGCGCAGCGCAGCGCTTGCGTTAAAAGAGCCTGATAATTTTGCAATCATTTTGCTACAAACCCTTTTTGAATTTGAAGATGAAGGTTTTATTATCGACGTTTCTGAGAGTGATGAAACACATGCGCTACGAAAATTGATCTTGGATATTCAACGAGAAGAAAATGTAAAGGAAAATATTGACAGCCTAAAGAAATTATTCACTAGTGCTTTCGAACAACCTCGCATCATTGCGCCACTCCTCCCTTTTTACCATGATTTCCTCCAGCAACCCGGCAAACGTGGCGAAAATAACGAAGCCAAAAAGAGCGTTTTTATTGAACTCTTTGCTTCTACTTTTATCGAAGAAATACTTGTTGGTCAAATCACGGAGGAAGATGACGCTGATGAGTTGAAACTACTTACTGAAACCTTAAAATCATTAAGGAAAACCCAAGGTTTATATGACTCCTTGATTTCTAGTTTAGACAAAGCGTTGCCGCAGTACAAATTACCAACATTTTCTGCTGCCACACTTGCCTTACTTCACAAACAATATCATGCTTGCCAAGCTTATCTGACCTTAGAAAAAAATACTCAAGTATTAATTGCCGATTGGTCTAATTATGTTAACACTTTTGGCTTACATTCTCCTTTGCGAGAATTATTCTCTCATTTTGTTTCGGATCTGGATGCGCAATTGGAATATGTTACAGAAAAAATAGTAGGAGAATACCGATCTGCTGACGAGGTTTCAGCTTTTGTGACAGCGAATGAACAAGCGTTTGACAAATTGATTACGCCTTACGAAAAATTAATAGAAAAGCTAGATCCTTTTAGAGAACGTGCGCTCCAATTAGCCAAAATCTTTAAACAACTAGCCAGCGATTTCCCTGAAAAATCTCCACGTGATTATGAATATCAAGATCTTCGGGTAAGTGTGCTGGAAATACTAAGTGAATTGGAAAAAAATCTTGCACGGGAGATAAATGAAGCCAAAAATACTGCTGATATCAATAAGGCAAATCGCAAGCTAACATTATTAATCAAAGATGAAATGACAGCAGTTGTTGCAGGCCAAACACCTTTACAAAGAATTGCGGATCAATTAGGTAAAACTATCGATCCTAAGAAAAAAGAAAAACTAGGTCTTTCTCTTGAAAGACTTAAAATGGAAGGTGCCGATCTGAGTGCATCAACAGAGCAATATCGCAGCCGCGCAACCACCACTATACTAGGAGATGTCGCCTCTAGCCTGGTCAGATGGGCTCATCCTTTACGCCCTAGAAGTCGTAGTGCCGGTGAAATCGCAGCGATGCATGGTGCAAGTCCTGAAATGGTTGAAAAACTGACGCCGCGCCCACCTGAATTGCCAAAATCATCTGGATGGTCCTCGCGCATTAGTCCAAAAAACGTCTGGAAAACAGCTGGCTACTACTTCGCCATTCATCGACGATTAGCAGAACTTCTTAATAGTACGCTGCAATTTGTGCGTCTCCAAAAACGAATCACACCTCCTGCTTCTTCTGCACCTCGCAACGCTGGATCTTTGCATCAATTATTAGAGGGCAGTGGCGCACCGCATAATACAACAACTGATGATGCCGCTTCTCAGCGCGCAACTACTGTTAATTTTGGAAAAGGGTCTCGAATGATATTGCCTGCGCCTAGGGCCTTACCAAGGGAAAGAGAAGCGGTAGCGGTAGCTGAAACGAAAAATAGAAAAGCTCTTGCGGCTCATTAGTTTTACTGTGGCTTAAAATGAGATTAAAAACAGAATATAAGGAAAAAATATGAGTGTAGCTGGACCAACAAGCCCAAAATTATCTGTTGTTACTGACAATTTAAATATAGAACAAACATCCGTTTTTAAAATTTTGCAGGAATTAGCCATATTTGCTGACAAAAACAAACGTGAGTATATCACCGCTTTAGCACAAAATTTGATGTATGAATTACGTGGAGACGCAGCTTCTGACGAAGCCACTCAATTCGAAGCACTTGCCGGCTATTTAACGCGATTACGCTTTGATTTGGTTGGGGGAAATGTTACTCTGGCGTTGCGAAATCCCGAGTATTTTACTCGTATTCTTGTGCAGACCATTTTTACGGATTCATGCTTCGTTATTGATACAACAGACGATAAAGAAAAAGAAAATCTGCGTAAATTAATTCTCGATATCCAGAGCGCAAGCGCAGACAAAAGAGCATCTCTTGTAGCTGATTTAAAAAAACTATTTGAGATCAGTTTTTCTCATCCTCGCTTAATTGCAACTTTATTACCTTTTTATGATGCTTTTCTGAGATTGCCAAAAACTTCCCCAACAGAACCTGATCTTGACGCTAAAAAGAAATCCTTTATTGGGCAAATTTCTTTCTCCTTTGTTGAAAGCGCACTGGTCAATGCCATCAGAAAACCTGATCCTGAAGAGTTAAAAACACTTGGCAATATTCTAAGAACTTTACGCAAAGAGGGTTTACTAGATTCTTTAATCGTCAATTTAGACCTGGCGCTAATTAACTATAAGCCCGTCTCTATTTCTGCTGAAACGCTTTTATCTGTAGAACAACTCTATAGTGCTTATCAAGAGCATCTTAACGTGGAAAAACAGATATTACTAGAAATAAATCAGTGGACTGATTATGCTAACACTTTTGAGATTCTTTCGCCATTGCGTAAATTAATTTTACAATTGGTAAGTGATATTAAAGAAGAATCTACTTATCTTCTTAAAAAGATGACAGAGCAGACTCATAGATCTGATGAAGCTTTAATTAGAATTTCTAGCACGCGCAAAGCAATCACCGACATGATTACGCCTTTTAATGCGTTAAAGACGAGATTTGAACCTTTTAGGGAACGTGCGCTGCAATTAGCCAAAGTCTTCAAACAGTTAGGCCAGAATTTCCCTGAAAAATCTCAAGAACATAAGAACTATAATCAGCTTATTATAGACACCCTGACCATATTAACTGACTTGGAAAGAAACATATCTCTTCAAGATCTTAGAATAGTGCAAAATTATCTTCCACTTATAGAAGCCGCTCAAGCACAATTGACGGACTTAATCCGGGAAGAGATTAATTTTGAAATTGCAGGTCTAACGCCCATGCAAAGAATTGCTGATCAATTGGGTAAGGTAAAAGATCCTGATCAAAGAAAAAAATTAGAGATCTCTCTTCTAAGATTGCAAGCTGAAGGGGCTGATATTGCTGCGAAGACTAATAAATATCGAGCAAGAGCCGCGACAACGGCATTAGGAGACGTGCCTTCTAACTTGTTTTCCTTAAAAAATCCTTTGCTACCCAGAAGTCGCAGTGCTGGAGAAATCGCAGCGATGCACGGTGCAAGCCCTGCTGTGCTTGAAAAGCTGAGTCCGCGCGCTCAATTGGAGCCATCTGATCTCAAAGCTAAAGAACATAAAAAGCCGCAATCAGGTGCAGCTTGGATCCGGACCAGCCCAAAGGAAGTATTTGACACTGTTAAATATTATATAGGTTGGAACAGAGTCGCCCATCTTATCGAGAGCGCTATAGGCTCCGCCCAATCTATCATGGGAAGAGCTCCTAAAATTCAGCCTAAACTACCAGTTGATGACCTAGAAGAGAATGCTAAGAGATCGCAATTGTTGGTGGATCATGGATATACCGCTCTCACGCCTTTCGCTAAGGCTGCGCGCGAAAAAGCTGATGCTGCACGCCGACAATCAGCTGCAGCCGCTCCTGCTCCATTAAGAACAGGAGTCGATACTCCTGAAAAGCTTGAGAGGGATACTCCCCCTGCACAGCGAGCAACAGTATATTAGATTAAGCGAGACAATAGGGCGAACACTGCGTTCGCCCCGTTCGCTCTATATATTCTTTTCAGACTATAACCGGGTTCTGCCTCTTACTCTTAAAGCCACCCTTGCATTAGGGTGACTCACATCATGCCCTGGAAGAGTCTCTTTTTCCTGGTTTTTAATATCACTGGCAGCATCTTCGATATCACTATCCGATGAGTCAACTGCTGAAGAACCACTTCCAGCATCCATACTAACAGCAAAACTAGTTGTTAAGTTTAGATCCGATCGAGAAGAAGATAAGAAGCTAGCCGTTCTTAAGGTGCTCGGTCTCACGCTAGGCAACCATGCTGTTGTATTTTTTCCCCTTTCTTTTGTCTCAAGCAAATGTTCCACCTGTCCTACTGGGGCATGGTTCGAAAGTGTCACATCAAATTTTTTGCTATTTGCACTACCGGCAGCGGCTTCTGCAGCTGCTAACACCTCCATAAGTTGCCTATTCCCTACTTTTTCGGCCAAAT
This sequence comes from uncultured Gammaproteobacteria bacterium, assembly GCA_963803015.1. Lineage (GTDB taxonomy): Bacteria > Pseudomonadota > Gammaproteobacteria > Berkiellales > Berkiellaceae > Berkiella. The sequence continues at coordinate 448,695 of CAWDKV010000004.1, forward strand.
CTTTAGCAGTCAGAGATTGTGCTGCGGTACTTAATTTTCCTTTGGTAAGATTAGCAAACACCTTTCTTACTGAACTCGCATTACTTCCTTCATAGCTTTCTGTTGTTGCTTTGACATTCACACCCAGTTCAATTAATAGTTTAACTTGCATGACAAGCTCTTCTATTTCCCTAGGGTTATCCGTCTTTTTACTTACTAAGCGCTGTAACAGCGTGAGTCCCTCGGTATAAGCATTAAGATAAGTGATGACAGTTTGATCCAATGCTAATTTTAGTTCAGCCGTGATTAATTTTAAGCCATTAAAATCCAAACGTGTAGGTGCCAACACTAGCAAATTTAACTGATGATTAAAAACCTCTAATGCTTCTTTCATCGTTTTAGCACGTAATTTGAAATATTCTTTGGTTGCAGGCGAGTGAGCAGGATTATGCGCTAAATGGGTAAACATTTCAGCGAGCAACCCCGTTCGCCGCAAAGTATCCATCATTTCATTGGCATAATAGCTTCGGCACGCTTCAAAAACTTGACTTAAGGTAGTCAACGTTTGGGGAGGCAACGGTGTTGTTTGATAATTTGCAGATGCGGCCTCGAGCGTATTTAATAAAGAACCCCATAATTTATCTTTTTGAGTGGCTAACTCTTTTAAAGCAATATTGAATTTCTGAGTTTTTTCGCTTTGTTCTAGAAGCTCATCCTTAGCGCAAGCCTCTCTCAATGTGGATTGCAGAGGGGTTGTAAAAAAAGAAAAGGAAAAATGACCAATAAACGCTTGTTGCATACCTGCTTTACTTACCGCTTCAGCATTGCCTACATAAGCGCAATAAAATGGGAGTAACAAGGTTACGACCGCTGGGGGTATTGTCGCCAGCTTTACAGCAATATCATCTGATGACCCACTTAGTACTGAGCCCACACTAAAACTACTCAAGGTACTCTCAGTTGAATTACCACGCTCTCTTGAACGAGGTGTCAACGAAATGCCAGTTGCAATACCAAGTAACTCTAAGACTTTATCATTCGGATCAAAGGGATAACCTATTTTATGCAAAACCGCATAGGCTATTTGGTGGGCGAAGAATTCAGAGTTGCGAAATACCATTGCTGCATTTTGGCCCTCTATGGAAAAACGCCGTTCGAGAATCACACTTGCCAAAGCAGCAACCTGTTCAAGGCTCAAGGTATCAACCAGCATTTTGGATAAGATTTGGCTAAAAGGCTTTTCTTGCTTGTCATTCATAGTTGCAAGCAGTGTAAATATATCTAACACTTCTTGCGATGCATTCTGAGGTAGGGTTGGTAATACTATTTTAGGACTTCCCATCAAAGCTAATTTTAATGTTGATAGCATAATTTCCCCAACTGATTAAATAGGTGCCATATGCTATAGGTCTTTTATATTAATGTATATACACGCATTTGAAAAAAAGCTCCCTTTTTGTTTGAATTCAAAGTAGCGGTAGATTTATTTATTTCAATTGCTGTCTCAGCACAAAAATAGTGATAATATTTCCGACACTAAAAAATACGCATTTTATTTCCGACTAAGGGGCTATAGCGACATGACTATCCTAAGTGATTTAGTCAATTCTAAAGATAAGCCTAAACAACAACTCGAATTTATAGCACAATCTTTTTATAACAATTTAAGTCAGCGAGAAGTTATCACCCTAACAGGTATATTGCTGCGACTGGTTTACCACGCCGCTGAAAAAAATACTTTCAAAATTTTTACAGAAAATGATTTACCGCACGTTTTGTTGATCCACGTTTTGCAAAATGTCTCTTTTCCCGTACTGCAACAAAGCAAAGGGGGGTTTGTACAAAGTATTTTGCAAGCTTACCACCTTGAACAAAATCTACTTGATAAAAAGCAAGAAGTCTTACGCAATCAAGTACTCGCCAATCAATTTGAGCTCGATTTAAAGTATCAAGAGATTGAGATGGCAACCTCGACAGCAACGCCAAGAGAAGGCAAACAAACACTTGCAAAATTTAAAATGAAATATAAAATTGCGAAAAAAGCACTCAAGCTTTCGCAGTTGAATTTATTGCAAACGCTTTCGCAGCTTGCCGCTTTAAAACAAAAAATCAAAGAATCACTCAGACAGGCCGATGACATGTTGATGATCTTACTTGCTCCTTTATATGATGAATGCCACAAGAAAAATACTAAACATGCACAACAAATCTTTTTTTATTTTCTTATCCACCTCATCAGCTATCAAGCCGAGTTAAATCAAGTGTGTCCCAAAGCTGCGCTACCTCTTATTCAGGATTATTTAAAAATAATAATGAAATTTCCAGATAAAATTTTTGCGCCATTTTTAATCCGTTTAAAAGAAGCCATGGCAACAAATCAACTTGTCTATTTAAATCAAGAAACCATGGCAAAAATAAAAGAGATTTTTGAAAAAAGCCAAACTCTCGACAATCAGGGGGTTCAAAAGACCATTGCCAAAATGCCCGCCAAACGAAAAGGTGGAACAATCTTTAAAGAGCTCTTTTGGAGCAATTTTCTAACAAAAAGAAATGCCCTTTATAATTAAAAGAATAGCAAGGTTAAAAAATGACAGTAAAGTCAACGTTATTAACGAAAGACGCTGATCCAGCGCTTCACATTCTGCGAAAATTGGCCACGAAAGAACCCAACACCTCTCCTCTCTTCAATGCGTTGTTGAGCTCGCAATTGCACTCTCGATTATCAAAAAGGGAAACGATGGTTATTGCCAGCGAGATGACGCTTTCTCGCTTTCGTCAACATGGCAGTTTAAAAGACATGTTTGCCAATCGTGATGATTTTACTAATTCTTTTTTACTGCAACTTATCAGAACAACAGCGTTTCCTGCTGAAGATTTACGCCAATTTTTTGATACTGTGTTACATGCCCAAGGATTAGATGCTTACGCGCTAAGTGCGAAACAGCAATATCAACAAGCACGGGCGCAATTAGAATCTGTTCTCATGACTTTGACTCCCCAAAAGGGACAATCGTCTCTTGCACAAGCGGGTCAAGCGCAAATCGCACTCACAACTACTTTATCAACTATTAAAACAGCAAAAGCAAAATTAGCGCGATCTTTTAGCAGCATTCCTAAAGACTTCGTGTTTTTATTACTTCCGCTTTATCGACAATGGGTTAAAACCGTAGGCAATGCCCCCAAAGCAAAACGCAGCTTTTTAAATGCGATTTCTTGGGCCTTAATTGAAAGACAGATTTCGAGTTTAGTGCTACCAAAAGAAGCCAAAACCAAAAGGATCCAGGCTTTAAGAACTTATTTAAAAACTTCCGGCATGTTAGATAAGATATGGCTTGCTCTCAAACTTGCAAACTTGAGTTTTGGGCAACAAGCACCCAACAAAGGGACGCTCAATCATGTTGCGACTATTTATCATGAATGCGAAGCCCTTTTCACAGAATTTAAGCTGTTGCAATCAAGAGTCCAAAACACCATTGATTTATGCCAACGCTTGGCGAAAGAGCTTTATGCTAAAGATCCTGGCCACGCTAGAATTCTTGTGCAGCACACTGTCAACATCCACTCGCAGTATATAGCCTGCACAAAATATATGGGCTCATCCATTCTAACGCTTTCTCAAGCGCAGAGAAAAATTGATAATATTCATGGTAGCATGGATGAAATCATGTCTGCCATTCTCATGCATAAATCCAACAATTATTCCCGCAAATTCTTGCAGGGCATGACGGATTTTGCACAACGCATCATACAAAAACGTTGGATTGAAGCACTACGTTGCTTATTTATCGCCCCCTTGCGCGATGCCAAAGAGTTAGCTGTTTTGTCTAAGAATCAAATACTTGTGCAAGATTTAACCGCTCAAGATGCAACATTACAAGCAAGAGAAATGCCATCTCAACAATCTCAATCTGATACAGGAAATACTTCGAATGTGGTCAATCTATTTGACCGTGCTGTGGTTCTGGAAACACAATTTTCTCAATCAAAGAAAACCATTGCAAAAGATCAAGACAATCAACAATCCAAAGAGGCAGCAGTTTTCGCCCCTAAATTTAAAACCTAAAACAAGAAAAGGGGAACGCTATGTTATCATCTGGGGCCACACCCAAGCTTACACCTGTGCCACAAAATATTATCACCACTTTAGCTGAATTAACTGACATAACGTCAAAAGGATGGGCTTATTTTGTAGCTTCTCGACTTTTTACCGTTTTATCTCGTTCGGAAAGAGTGGCCTTTGCTGGTCAAATTGCGTTGGCTCGCTTTCATGCTTTACCTGAAGGCATTCCAATGGTGTTTAGAAACGCCTCTTTTTTTGTAAATGCTTTTTTTTCTTTACTCTTTGAAAGCTATAAGTTTCCGGTAGCTGAGGATAAATGGCTTGATTTTTTTAATCTTGTTGACCAGAAAACCGGTGAACATTCTGAACTATTACAGAATTATTTTAATAACCCCCCACCTGATCTGATAGCGGCATTGACCCCTTTATATGCGGAATTCATGAGAGACGGCACTAAAAAACCTAAAATCTTTATCGGTGCAATTGCTTTTCCTTTTGTTGAAGTTAAAAATTGTTCTTTTACTGATAATGGTGTTATTCCTCCGGAACGTTTACTCGCCCAACAGAGGCAATTTCGCGAGCTGCGTGGCGGAGAAAATGGTGGGGTTATGCAAGGATTTTTGAGAGCTCTAGAAAAATCTAGAGAATCATATCAGCCAACGTTACTTGCACCCGATTCACTAGCCAAAATTACATTCTATTACAATGCCTTGACTGCTCCAGAATTTGGGTTTTCGGCTATTTGGATAAAAATAACTTCTTTACAAAAAAGAGTCCATGAATTGACAGAACTCTTTAAGTTACTCATAAAAGAACCAGCTAGTGCAGGTAGAGCACCTCAATATGCCTCTCTATTATCACAAGTAACTGACACCTGGCAGCAATTTTATCGTGCAATTTGCCAAAAAGTACTATCCTTTGAGGATAGTGTAAACTTAACTGATGAAACGAGCGCTAAAATCGAAAGAATCGTTGGCCCCTTCATTAACAATGCAATGTCTGAACCGGCTGTCACAAAAGACCTACGAAGACAACGCCCGAGTTCAGCTTCTCTTAGCAGCCAAGACACAAATAATGTTGCTGCTGCGGCAGCTGCTGCCTCTGCTAGCATAGTGGCCCCTGCTGCTCGCGCTTATTCTCCGCAATTTAATCAGGCTCGGCCCAGCTCCCCTCTTCGATCCAAAGAGCGTCCCCTTAGCATGGAAGTGCAACAGCGCAGACTCACACTCTCTCCCCCACCGCGATCTGCCGATACCAGTCCTTTACCCACTTCAAGCACAGACACTAGCCCAAAAGCGACAACCGCGGATGGAGCAGTTGAAGCAATAGCAGCACTACAAGGTACGATTAATCATATGAGGTTGTAATTTTTGCCAACATGAACAAAGATTTTTATCAAAAACAACTACAGAAGGCTGAAAAAGAATTACACGGCAAACGCTTTAGAATATTTGGCCAAAGATTATTTGAGCCTTATCTTTGGCATTTTAACCGCAGGAATGTTTCCAAAGGTGTTAGCATTGGCCTATTTGTTGGCTACACGCCAATCATAGGTCATATGCTTCTGGCTGCATTCCTCGCCATTGTCTTTCGCGCTAATTTACCTCTATCCGTTTTATTTGTCTGGATCTCAAATCCCTTTACCATTCCCCCTATGTTTTACTTTGCTTATCGCTTAGGGGCTTATGTGCTACATCATCCGGTGCAGCCCTTTCATTTTGAAATGACCTGGCATTGGTTTGTCAAACAAATAAATGATATTTACCCTCCTTTATTACTTGGAAGTATACTTTGCGGCCTCACTTTATCTTTTCTGGGATTTGTAGTGACAAGGCTGTATTGGCGATGGCGCATCGTCAAACATTTAAAGAAGCGACGGCGAGCTACTTAGTTTTTACGCTGCACAAATTCAACGACGTGGTCTTACTTCACCAATCAGTTTAATTTTATCTGGCAAATTATTTAATTTAATGCGCTGAATGTGAGCCGGCGCGTGCAAAAAGATCTGCATAAAATCTGTATTTTGGGCTAAAAATCTTGCCGCAAGTTTTGGCTCGCTATTGAGATGACTCAACGTTTCAGCTTGCAAATGCGCTGATAAATCTTGAAAGTGTTGCATAGCAATCATTTTTTTATCATGTTCTACAATGTTTGCTATCTGCGACCATACTTCCGCGCTAAATGCTGATCTAGGCGCAGCTGTAGGCACCGGTGCTCCAGGAGAAACTGGTAACGATGTTGCTGCAGGCGCTGATTTAATTGCTCTTGTTTCTACACCAGCTGTGGCAGCAACGGCAGGAAAAGCAAACGGTTGCGTTGCAACAGATTTACTCACGACCACAGCCGTCTTCAATTTTGATTCAGGCAATACCCTCTGTGAAGCTAAGAGTTGATTATAATCTGCATCTATTAGCAAATGACCTAGCATCTTACCAAAGAGAGAATCACGTGCTTGCGTATCCTGTATATTTTTTAACAAAACAGCCAATTTCCTTGCTCTTTGATAGGGAGCGAGGACTTCTCTATCCAGCTTTTGTAGTTCTTCGAGCAGTTTATCGATCTCAAAGCTTGTATTAAAACCACCAGCGACTTGTACTTGCTGAAATACGCCATTTTCAATGTTTAAAAGTTTTTTGATGGCAAGTTGAACCAACGGATCATTTGCTAAGTAACTTCTGTCATAAAACTGTTGTGGTCTGACTAATTTTTGTAATTGCTGCTTAATAGCATGAGGCACATAATCAGATTTTAACCAAACATCCACTTTTTCTTTACTTTCATTAAGCCATTGCGGAAGAGGCACAAAGCCTTTATTAGGCTCACCCTTTGTGGTCAGCACAACAAGAAATTCCAAATCACGATTAGCCTTTTTTTGTGCAGATAATCTTTCATCAGAAGAGCGATGAGCCTCTTGTGCATGTTGAAGATTGGAGCTGATATCTTCTAACAACGCATTTATTTTTTCCATCGTCGCAATGGGGCCAAGATTTGCATGATAAGCTTGACGAAATTTTTCTTCAAAATGAAGATCATTTAATACCTGATAATTCCTTGTTGGTTTTACTTCAAGAAATAGCGAAGTATTCTGCATACCGGGGTCAATTACACCCAATTGTATTAAGGTTTGTTTAAGAACATTAAAATAAGCGGGATGAATGGTGCCAACTACCCGGACATGTTGGTCAGGTTCAGTAGCAGAGCCGAGATAGATAAAAACAGCTTTATCCCCCTCTTTAAAATTGTTTCTTAGCACTGTATAGAGAATATTGATTTCTTGGGTGCGCTTCAGTATCTCTTCTACTTGCTGTTTAAGCTCCGGCAGCAGATATGGCTTTTGTAACCAAATTTCTGCTTCCGCTTTATGTTCCATAAACCATTCAGGACTAGGAGGATAATTTTCTATTAGATAACCATTAACAGCTTGTTGCAGCATACCATCTATTCTTGCATTAAAGCTATTTACTGCCGCAGCAGGTGGCTTTTCACGCTTAAGTATGCCATTTAAAAGAGAATTCACGACTATATTATATTTATCAAGCTCTGCTCTCATCATCATGCGACCCACTTGTTGCCAAAGCAGTGCTTTATCGAGCTCAATAATCCATACCCCCACAGGGTTTGCCTTTAGCTTTATATTACTAGCATCCGCACCGAATTGGATTAATTTATGGCGAAGAGCTTGCGCATATCTTTCACCCATCCCTTTATTGGCAACCTGTATTTGCATTACTGCTGCGTTTTCAGGCAATACCCAAGTACCCGCTCCAAATTGATTTTTTAATTGAGCATACTCAGACATAAGAGAGCTGGCCCCTTGTAAAGTATTTTTTTGTACGCCATTTAAACAGTCAACCAATTCATAGTCTCGTAACGGCATGAGAAAAACTCCTTAACTTAAGCTAAGTCATAATTTTTTACTGGCTTATTTAACGACAGTTTTTGTTAACTAAGACTTATATTAAGAATGAAGAGTTCAAATTTTAGGTGCAGATACATGCGCTTTTCACCTATCCGATGCCCAATTCATTTCGTCCCTTTTCACTAACACTCAGAACAGAAAAAAAGTTAACGTAGATTATGTTTTTTTTAACAAAGTAATTTAAGGGGATAAATATGCATACTGGACCACAAGGCGGCATATCTGCACTCAGAGCAAAATTTGCAGCTGAAGCTAATCAAGCAGGAACTGAACAAAAAAGCCGTGTCTATATTCCAAGAGCAGAAAGTGTATTGGCAACTAGAGCAAAATTTGTCTCTGGCGCTGCTAATAATGCTAGCGTACATCATGAACAAGATGCTGCTTTTGCAAGAAGTGTCGCTAAACTCCAAGAACTAGAAGTACAAAGAGCCCTTACAGTTGCAGAGTTAGACGCACGCAGAATGAGTGATGATGATGCCGCCTCGATTGCATTAGCTATGCAATTACAAGCAGAAGAAGATTCTGCACAGGTACAAGGAAGATCTTTTAGAAATTAAGATAATATAAATCCTCCCGCGCTTTTAGCTTCACCTAAAGGCTCGCTAGCGCGACCTCCTTTGATTCCAAAGGAGGCAACACTGTTTTACAACCCTAATCAGATTTTTACTATTTATTATGTTAAAATTTTCAAAAATTCTCCCTCTTCATTCTGAGTAAACTATCATGCCAAATGTCAAATCCAATGCAATCATTGCGCAACTGAACAAAGAATCGGAAGAAATTCTTCAACGTAGTACTGAAACCGCTATGCTATATGCTTTAGAACCAAGAGAAGAACTAAAAAATATCACGCAAGCACTCCTTGTTCATCCTCATACTCCTGGCAGTGTTAAAACGGCTATCACAAATCAACATCATCAATTTTATGTATTTACTTATCCAAGCGATGGCCTGATGATTAAAGGCTATATTAGTTTGCCCGCAAAAATAAATGAGCCATTACCTCTCATTATTTTACTACGTGGTGGCAATCGCTTATTTGGACTTCCCCATCCTGATGAATTCAGCGCTCTAGAAAGTTATTCCGTAGTCGTAACAACTAACCGTGGTGGCGTCAGTGAAGGTGAAGATGAATTTGGCGGTGAGGATGTCAATGATGTCAAAAATTTAATCGATTTTTTGCCTACTTTAGAGCAAAAGCTTGATGTTCAATTTCACGCTTCAAATAAATATATGATTGGTCTTAGCCGTGGCGGCATGCAATTATTTTTAGCATTGGAGAGATATCCTGAATTGCAGCACAAAATTAAAAAAGTCGCTTCACTCTCAGGCTTACTCAATCTAGCACATGCACTTGAAGATAGATCTGATTTTAAAGATTTCTTAATAGAGAATTTTGGCTTTACCAATGATGAAAAAGGAAAAGCTTGGCTCGCCAGACGACAACCTATTAATCATGTTTCTAAACTCTTTACAGATTTACCTATTCTGATAGCCCAAGGTACAAAAGATACGCGCGTCTCTTTAAAGGAAGGCTATGATATGATGGAAGCTCTACAGAATGCAGGACATATGGTGACGTATATTGAGATAGAGGGTGGTGATCATGTGTTAAGGAATACACCCGATTTTATCCCTTTTTTAATGGATTGGTTGGAGAAGTGAAAAAGTCGCTTAAGGGATAAGATTATATAAATCCACCCGCGCTTTTAGCTTCGCCTGACGGCTCGCAAGAGCGCCATATTATCTCTTTTCAGTCTAGCTCTCGACCTCCAGCCTTGCTATTCTCTGCCCAGAAATCTTTAAAGATACAGATGCTTTGGTTTCTTGCTTTGTTCCGTGTTTTATTTCTTTTCGCTCAATTTTAGGTCTATAATTCTGTCATGCCAGCGAAAGCTGGCATCCAGTCTTAATTTCAACTTTACAGAATGAGCCAATTTTTTTAGAAAGAGGTTTTCTTTCTGAATTAACAACAACTACTCCTTCCTCAATCAAGCGCTCAATATGTTTATTAGAGAATGGCAGGATTTTTTGCAACACTTTTCTAATTGAAATCCCAAGCTCATACTCAGATTTAAGAATTATTGTGACAGGATTGCCACAGGTTTCCAATAATTCTTCAGTACATCCATTGAATGAAAAGGGAATATTCCAGTTCACCTGGACTTTGTTGTTGCCCAAAGTGTTTTTGTTAAACGCATAGTGCCACGCAAGTGCCCGATCATTTTCTTGAAATTTTACCAGCAAATTTGGATCGATATTGGATACATTTTTCCTCACAATAATATCCATTTTCCAAGTATAATCACAGTTTGTGCACTTATAAATCAACCACACATCGGTGATCTTTTTGCATGAATTGATGCGAAATTTTTCGCTGCATTCAAATTGCGCATTAGCGCATCTTGAACAATTTTTCTCCACTTTGGGCGTTTCAAGTGGCACGAGTTCCCAATGATACATTGTATTCATAGCTTATGGCCTCATCTGGGCCAACTATTAAATTCAGTGCGAAAAAAATCCTAGGCAGTGACGCCTATTTTTTTTGCGAAGAAATTTTGGGTGGTTCTATTGCTGAGAAGCTACTTTTTCATTACGCATAAAAATTCACAGATCGTTTGATCGAAAGTGGCTTTATAAACAATGATTAGTGATAGTCAGAGCCGAACCAATACTAATAGCTGGCATATAAAATCGTTGATAAATAGGCAAAGCAAATTGAAAAATCTGCAATTTATTTTGCTTACGATATTTATATGATTCTACTACTGCACTGGCGCACCTATTGGGGGAGATAATGAGATGAATAGTTTATTTCAGACTAGCTTATAAAAGCAATACTGATTGTCGTTTTAACAAACCGACTATCCGAGCTTATTTTTGCCTTGAAACGTTTAGCATTAGTTAATTCTTCCTTTCTTCTCGTTCTTTTTTGATCTTTTGGAGCTTCTTCTCTTGTTTAAGGCTTAGTGTTTTGCAACTACTAACGCTTTCGAGAGGGCTGGGGTGAGGGGGATACAAGGCAGAAGGTTAGGATCAGAAATGCAATCTTTAAAAACAAAAAAGCCCCATTATTTGGGGCTTCATTGTGCAATTTTTTGAGTATTTCCTAGAACGGAATATCATCATCAAACTCTTCATGCATCGCAGGAGCATGGCTCTCATCCATTGCTGGTGCATGATGTTGCTGTGATTGTGACTGAGATTGCGATTGTGAACGCGGAGAAGGTGCGCCTGCACCTGCTGGTCGCGCATCTAACATTTGCATTTCGCTCCCCACAATTTCCGTGGTATAGCGCTCAACACCGTTTTGATCTGTCCATTTACGTGTACGCAGACTTCCTTCGACATAGAGTTTGCTGCCTTTGCGCAAATATTCTCCCGCAATTTCAGCTAAGCGATTAAAAAAGACAACGCGGTGCCATTCTGTTCTGTCTTGCTGCTCACCCGTTTGTTTATCTTTCCAAGATTCACTGGTCGCTAAAGTGACGTTGGTCACAGCACCACCGCTTGGCATATAACGCGTTTCGGGATCGCCGCCTAAATTCCCAACTAAGATAACTTTATTAACACCTCTTGCCATATCTCTCACTCCTCAATTTAAACTCGCTCTATGCGCTCGCCTTCAGTATAAGTGAAGTACTTTAACGCTAAATACCCTATAGAAGCCAGCGCTACACATAAAATGGCAACGCCCTCTGCTGCAAACCATTTTTGGACGCCCCCCCCAATAACACCACCACAAAACATACCTAAAAACTGTAGGCAGGAAAACATCCCCATTGCGGCCCCTCTACACTCGGATTTTGTCAGCTTTGACACCAAAGAAGGAAGGGAGGCTTCCAGAAAATTAAATGCCGTAAAGAATAAAACTGTAGCTAAAAACAACAACTTAAAAGAGGGCGCTGTCAGTAATGCCAAACCTGCTAACCCTACGCCAATTGAAGCCACGGCTAACATTTTGCTTTGCCAAGCCGCTTTATCTGCAAAACGTAACAAAGGCGCTACCAGCAAAAGCGATAGAACTAACACGGGCAGATAAAACTGCCAGCTTCCTGTCATTGCTTCACTCCCCAATGTTGCAATTTGACTGGGTAGGACCAAAAAGATTGCCGTTAGAATGGCATGCAAACTAAATATACTCAGGAAACAGCCCCACAAATGGCGTTGTTTCAATAAAATAGTCATCTGCTTAGTTAAAGGTGGGGGCTTTGCCGCAGGCAAAGAAGTCTTTATGGCAGACAATAAACCAATGCCGCCTATTCCTAAAAGAGCCGCTAATCCAAAAAGCGCTGATAAACCAAACTTTGCCTCTAAAATCGGACCCATGACAAAAGCCAGACTAAAGGTAAATCCTATGCTTATGCCTATCAGGGCCATTGCCCTGGTGCGCACTTGTTCTCGCGTCACATCTGCGGTTAAAGCAAGAATGGGGGAACCAATAGCTCCCATCCCTTGAATAGCTCGCCCAATAATTAGCCCCCAAATAGAAGCAGAGAACGCAGCTACCAAACTCCCTATCGAAAAAAGCACAAGACCCGTGATAATAATAGGCTTTCTACCCCAATAATCTGACATCACTCCAAATGGAAACTGTAAAAGAGCTTGGGTAAAACCATAAATCCCCGCAGCAAGACCAATTAATAGGGGTGTGGCATAAGGGATCTTATCTACATAGAGCGCCAGAACGGGCAAAATCATAAACAAGCCTAATAACCGGCAGGCAAAAATGAGCGCTAATATCAGCGAATTTTTTAACTCTGCCCCGGTCATACGGTTTTGATGCACGCTTGCCTCTTTGCTATTCAACCAAAAGATCGTATATTACCAAGTTTGCCAACAGCCTGGAAATGTTATGGATAAAATCAGTATTAGAGGTGCGCGTACACACAATCTTAAGTCCATTAACGTTGACTTGCCGCGCGATAAATTAATTGTAATAACGGGTCTTTCTGGATCCGGAAAATCTTCTCTTGCCTTCGACACCTTATATGCTGAAGGCCAGCGACGCTACGTGGAATCTCTCTCATCCTATGCCAGACAATTTTTATCCGTGATGGAAAAGCCAGATGTCGATCTTATTGAAGGCTTATCACCCGCTATTTCTATTGAACAAAAAACAACCTCACATAATCCACGTTCTACCGTTGGCACAGTCACTGAGTTATACGATTATCTAAGAGTTCTTTTCGCTCGAGCGGGACAGCCACGCTGTCCAGAACATGGCTCTCCCTTGGAAGCGCAAACAGTTAGCCAAATGGTCGATCAAGTGCTTGCAGAACCTCTAGACAGTAAAATCATGCTGCTTTCTCCTATTGTCAGAGAAAGAAAAGGTGAGCATTTACAACTGCTTGAAAATTTGCGCAATCAAGGATTTGTGCGCGTGCGCATTAATCAACATCTTTATGAAATAGATGATGTGCCTAAACTCGATCTCCGTAAAAAGCACACCATTGAGGTTGTTATCGATAGAATCAAAGTGCGCCCTGATTTACGTCTCAGACTTGCTGATTCTTTTGAAACGACTTTACGCTTAAGTGATGGTTTAGCCATTATGCTCAATGTCGATTCAAAAAAAGAAACCACTTTCTCGGCAAAATACGCTTGTCCCATCTGTGGCTATAGTCTCTCAGAATTAGAGCCTAGACTTTTTTCTTTTAATAACCCCGCTGGTGCATGTGAGCACTGTGACGGTTTGGGCTCAAAACAATTTTTTGATCCCAAACGCGTTGTGCAATTACCTGAAGTGAGCTTAGCAAGCGGCGCCGTGAGAGGTTGGGACAGGCGCAACGCTTATTATTTTAGTATGCTGAAATCTCTGGCCAAGCATTATCGCTTTGATATTGACACACCCTATAAAAATCTACCAAGCAAAATCCAAAACATTATTCTTTACGGTAGTGGTGAGGAAGAAATCACGTTTTACTTTACCAATGAGCGCGGTGACACCAGACGACGCAATCAATCTTTTGAAGGCGTAGTGACTAATCTGGAGCGCCGCTATCTTGAGACAGATTCTGAATATATTCGCGAAGAATTAGCGCAATATTTAACCCATCAAGACTGTCCACACTGTGAAGGATCGCGTCTTAAGACAGAAGCTCGGAATGTGTTCATCGGTAAAAAAACTTTACCGCATATCACTTCCATGGCTATTGGCGAATGCTTACATTTCTTTGAAAATCTCAACTTGACTGGTAAACGCAAAACCATTGCCGATAAAATCCTCAAAGAAATCACTCAACGATTACGCTTTTTAGTCGATGTCGGCTTAGATTATCTCACTTTGCATCGTACTGCTGAAACATTATCTGGAGGAGAATCACAACGTATTCGTTTAGCCAGTCAAATTGGCGCAGGTTTAGTTGGTGTCATGTATATTTTAGATGAACCCTCGATTGGCTTACATCAACGAGATAACGCTCGTTTGCTTGCAACTTTAAGGCATCTTCGAGATTTGGGGAATACTGTCATCGTGGTTGAACATGATGAAGATGCTATTTTAAGTGCCGATCATATTATAGACATAGGTCCTGGTGCCGGCGTCCACGGCGGGGAAATTGTCGCCCAAGGAACAGCCGCTCAGATTAAAAAAGCGAAAGACTCTTTAACTGGACAATATTTATCCGGTAAACGTGCTATTCCTATTCCTGCTCAAAGAAAAGAAATGGATAAAGAGCGTTGTATTACCGTCACTAAAGCAAGTGGGAATAACTTAATCATGTTACTGTGCAATTTCCTATGGGCTTAATGACTTGTGTGACTGGCGTTTCTGGCTCTGGCAAATCCACTTTAGTTAATGACACCTTATATCCGGTTGCAGCACATTTGCTGAATCGTGCCGGGCTCAACCAAGTCAGTGCTTATGAAAAAATCTCAGGGCTTGAGCATTTAGATAAAGTAGTCGACATTGATCAAAGTCCCATTGGCCGAACGCCGCGCTCTAATCCCGCCACTTATACCGGCCTTTTTTCCCATATTCGCGATCTATTTGCTGCAACCAATGAAGCCAGATCTCGCGGTTATCAAGCTGGGGCGATTTAGTTTCAACGTCAAAGGGGGTCGTTGTGAAGCCTGTGAGGGCGATGGTTTAATTAAGGTCGAAATGCATTTTTTAGCAGATATTTATGTTGTTTGTGATATTTGCAAAGGAAAACGTTATAACGATGAGACCTTGCAAGTACACTACAAAGGAAAAAATATTCATGAAGTGTTAGAAATGACGGTAGAGGAAGGTCATGAATTTTTCTCTGCCATTCCTTCTATTAACCGAAAATTAAAAACCTTACTTGACGTTGGGTTGTGCTATTTAAAATTAGGCCAAAGTGCCACAACCCTTTCCGGAGGGGAGGCACAACGTATCAAATTAGCCAAAGAATTATCCAGACGCGATACTGGCAGCACATTATACATTTTGGATGAACCCACCACAGGTTTACATTTCCATGACGTAAAACAGTTATTAGATGTTTTAATCCACTTAAGAGACTGTGGCAATACTATTGTCATTATTGAGCATAATTTAGATGTGATTAAAGTAGCAGATTGGATCATTGATTTAGGCCCAGAAGGTGGCGCCAGAGGCGGTCACATTGTGGCGATGGGCACACCAGAGCAAGTGGCAGCTAAAAAAGGCTCTTACACCGGAGAATTTCTGGCGCCCATGTTAGGCTTAAAGAAAAAAACCAAAGAGAGCGTTAAATAGCATTCAACATTAGGAGATATTTTATGAGTATAGATAAAAGCAGCAATACAACTTTAATTTTTACATCCACAAATCCAACGCCAGTAACAAGGAGATATTCAAGAGATCAGCTTGTGGCACTCAATCACCCTAAACATGCTTTACCACAAGGTGCTCAGCTCCCACAAATCCCCGAAAATACCCCCCCCAAACTAAAATAAGTTATGGGTTTGTCATTTTCGGATTAGATCGGAAAATGACAAATTGTGTAGGTTATTCAATATAATATTCTACGAGCGACTCTTCAACCGCTTTTTGAATCATTTCTCTTTTGTTAAAGCACTGAAGTTTGTGTTTAATTCGCGAAATGTAGACTGCAACCGTCGGTTTGGTGATGGTAAGTTTTAGACCTATATCTGCAATTGAATAGCCTTTGAGTAATAAGCGATAACACTGCCATTCTCGTGCAGAAAGCACTTTTCGTATTGAGCCTAGCTCTTCAAAAAGATCAGATTGACTCAAAGACTGAACAGTCTTATTTTCTAATACCATTTCAGTAGCGGGTACGACTATTTGTTCTTTTGCCATCTCAATTAATGGCTCAGCTGATTGTTTAAAATGATGCGTAAATTTCTTCAAAAGATTTTGGTTGTTTAAATAAAAAGTCATCACGTCTTTATTTTCTGAGGGTGCAGCAAAACCGAAGCACTCTGTTTTTCCTTCATGGTGATTGACATATAAAACACCCTTGCCAATATCAAGCTCCGCACCGATATCAATTTGCTTTTGAGGCAAAATCGTATCCCAAGCGTACCAACCTGATTTCAGATGGAATCCAACCATAGGGAATTTGTTTTCAAACCAAGTTTCGTAATAACGCGCTGAAGTACTTAAGGTAAATCCGCTTTTATCAGCAAAATTCACGCCATAGCAAAAATAGTGAATATCCGCTCTTTTCGTTAGGGGGGACAAAATCTTTTTGATCTCTTTTTCTCCCTGAAAAGAGAGGTGGTTTTGATTTAACATGATTCTCCACAACTGCTTAGTTATTTGACAAAGGTAGTTTATTAAAAACAACTAAAATAATCAAGTTAATTTCTTTGTTTTTATATCAACCCATTTTTTATCGGCTAATCAGGGCTGTCTATCCTATTTTTATTGAATTAGACAGTCCACATCATGACAATACATCCTGTTTTAAAGTTAACTACCAAATTTGTGAGGTTTTTATGTTACATTTCTCCCCAGCCGGCACGCCCTGCGATCCAAACGATGTTGTTTGTACTGATTCAAATGGCGTCGCCCATTTAGATCCGAAATTACGAGAATTTGCGCATCAAGTCAGCACCAAATTCAACATTTCTCCCTATCTCGGCCTTGCAGGCGTCGCGGCTAGCCTCTTTGCCCTAAAATGGTGGTTGACCCACAAAAAAAACCCAACCCAGACCCCTTGGGAATCCTTAATGACACTGATTAATAACGAATTCGGCATCTATGCTGCTCCGATTCAAGAAAAGCTAAACGTAGTGCAACAAGCCCTCAGTGGTGAATTTAGAGCCGAAGTAATAGCTGAGCAACCTTTCCTTAATCAAGACGGGAAAATATTTGCTGATATGGTGCAAGCTGGCGTTCAAAGCAAATTAAACCAAATTTTACCAAGCCTTGTTACGTTGATGCTTACACCAGAAAACAAACAAGCAATTGAACAAAATGCACAACAAGCCTCTAGTGTTGTATCAAGCACTGACGCTGACGCTGGAACAGCCGAATTAGCACAAGCAACTGCCAGGGAGCATTTAGAGAATGTGTTACGTGAGCTGTGTGACCGAGCAAAAACTATGTTAGGCAGCACCTTTGACGCAACAGTTTGCCCGCCAACTGCAGAACAAGATGTGCAACGCACAGCAGACGGCCGAGCAGTTTATGTACAAAAAGATGGCTCACTGTTGATGAACTTTCGGGATGCACACAGACTTGGATCCGGTACAATCGCACCGGCTGTAATGGTCCCAGTCGACAGCAATCATAAACCTGTTAAACCTTAATCAAAGGAAAAAACATAAAAAAGCCAGACATTGTCTGGCTTTTTTATTTAAATAGGCAAACGTTACGCTTGTGCAGCTTCTTCTCTATCCACTAATTCGATAATTGCCATAGGGGCATTATCGCCAGCTCTAAAACCACATTTTAATACTCGGGTGTAACCACCTGGGCGATTGAGATTTTGAGGACCAATTTCATTAAACAATTTGGTCACAATTTCACGATCACGTAAGCGATCAAAAGCTAACCGTCGATTAGCAAGAGAATCTACTTTTGCTAAAGTGATCAAAGGCTCTATCACCGAGCGTAATGATTTTGCTTTAGGTAAAGTAGTTTTAATCAAACCATGGCGCATCAAAGAGACTGCCATATTTTGAAACATCGCTTTTCGATGACTACTGGTGCGATTGAGTTTTCGACCCGCGTTACGATGACGCATCTGATTCCCCTAAGTTCTTTTTTAAATAATGCCTTCTTTCTTCTCTAAACTAGCAGGCGGCCAGCCTTCTAGTTTCATACCAAGAGACAAGCCCTTGGTTGCAAGCACGTCTTTTATTTCAGTCAAAGACTTCTTGCCTAGATTGGGGGTCTTTAAAAGCTCCATTTCGGTGCGTTGAATTAAATCCCCAATGTAATAAATATTTTCTGCTTTCAAGCAATTAGCAGAACGTACTGTCAATTCAAGTTCATCGACAGGACGCAATAAAATTGGATCAATTCCCACTTCTTTTTTAGTTTCCATGGGTTTTTCTTGGCCTTTGAGATCAACAAAGACAGAAAGCTGTTCCGCCAAGATAGTAGCTGAGCGACGGATAGCTTCTTCAGGATCTAAAGTGCCATTGGTCTCAATTTCAATAATCAATTTATCTAAGTCGGTTCTATTTTCGACCCGAGCTCGTTCAACACTATAGGTGACACGGCGCACTGGGCTAAAAGAAGCATCTACCTTCAAATGACCAATAGTGGTCGCTTCTGGATTATCTCCTTCTCTTCTCATGGAAGCAGGCTCATAACCACGGCCACGTGCGACGGTTAAAATCATTTTAAGATGACCTTGCGCGCTTGTAATATTCGCAATCACATGCTGCGGGTTAGCTACTTCTACGCCCGCTGGCAATTGAACATCACCGGCTTTGACAGGGCCAATACCATGCTTTTCGACCAGCAATTCAACTTCGTCTTTTGTATCTCCATGCATCTTAAAGGCGACACCTTTAAGGTTAAGCAAAATTTCAATCACATCTTCTTGTACACCCTCAATTGTGGTGTACTCATGCAATACGCCGTCTATTTGCGCTTTGACGACGGCAGAGCCAGGCATACTGGAGAGCAAAATACGTCTTAAAGCATTGCCAAGCGTATAGCCAAAACCACGCTCTAACGGCTCTAAAGTCACTTTGGCTTGGTTGTGACCTATGTCTTGTACAATAATAGAACGCGGTTTCAAAAAATCTGTTACAGCACGTTGCATGCAACCTTCCTCCAGTCAGGATTACTTTGAGTAGAGCTCAACGACTAATAATTCGTTGATATCGGATGGGAGTTCATCCCGATCAGGGACACGTCTAAATATCCCGGACATGGCTTTCGAATCAACTTCTACCCATTCAGCCCAACCTTTGTCTTCAGCTTGCTTTAACGCATCCAGAATACGGCCTTGCTCCTTTGCCCGCTCGCGAACGGCAATTTTATCGCCTGGTTGCACTTGGTATGAAGGGATATTAACGGAACTACCGTTGACCGAAATTGCTTTATGTGCAACTAACTGACGTGCTTCTTTTCTAGTCGCAGCAAGACCCATGCGGTAAACCACATTATCTAACCGTGACTCAAGCATTTGCAGCATGATGACACCCGTTGCTCCTTGTTTGCGAGCAGCGGTTTTATAGAGCTTTCTAAACTGTCTTTCCAACACGCAATATTTATACTTCAATGCTTGCTTTTCATTAAGCTGCATACCAAAGTTAGTTTCTCGTTTGCGGTTTTGGCCATGCTGACCCGGACGTGTATTAAATTTGCATTTGGTTTCTAAATCACGAGTTTTAAAATCTAAGTCTTTACCATATCGCCGTGACACTGCGCACGTTGGACCGGTATATCTTGCCATTTTACTTTCTCACTCAACCGTATTTATTTAAACTCTACGTGCACCTGGAGCACGAACACCATTAAAAGGAATGCCTGTCACATCAAATATTGCAATAATTTGCACATACTCACGTACAGCTCTCACAGAGGCATCTCGTCCTGGACCTGGTCCATAGACTCTTACTTCAGCTGATTCTGCACCATAAAGTTCTTTTGCTCTTTGAATCGCTTTACCTGCCGCTACTTGGCCCGCAAAAGGGGTACTTTTACGAGATCCTCTAAAACCACATCCACCTGCCGTTGCCCAAGATAAGGTATTACCCTTTACATCAGTCACAGTAATGATAGTGTTGTTAAAAGAGGCATAGACGTGAACGATAACATCGTGCACGACGCGCTTGCCTTTTTTCTTAGAACGCGTTTTCGCTGCAGTTCCTGTTTGTGAAACGGGAGCAGCAACTTCTTGGGATGTATCTAAGGCTTCATTCATATTAACTTCCAAATTGAGTTATGCGCTAATGCTATTTGTTATTTGCTAATTCTATTACCACGAGGACCTTTACGGGTTCGAGCATTGGTACGAGTTCTTTGCCCGCGTACTGGTAACCCTGCACGATGACGTTTACCGCGATAACAGCCTATATCGCGCAGTCTTTTTATTCTCATCGACACTTCTCGTTTGAGATCCCCTTCAGTAGGGAAAGCACCAACCGCCTCTTGCAAGCGACGGACTGTTTCATCATCTAAATCTTTGACCTTGTTGTGGCCAGGAAGTGACAATTTTTCACAAATTTTCTTTGCTCTAGTTTGCCCAATGCCATAAATGCTCTGTAAAGCAATGACAATATGTTTATTAGGCTCAAGTCGCACGTTTTGAATTCGAACATCGCCTGCCATGTAGACGCTACTCCTAAAAAATAACCATGTGCAAAGTAAAGACGCAACAGATTACTGCACTTCACTTAAAAAATCAATGATTCTGTAAAAGTTAAATAACTAACCCTGTCTTTGCTTGTGCTTAGGGTTCTTTTCGCAATCGATAAACCGAACGGGCTTGGCCCCCGGTCCTCTTCCTCTGATTCTTAATTTACAATCTTTGCAAATTTTGCGAACGGATGCGCGTACTTTCATAACCTTCTCAACCTTCTTTTCTATCTTAGTAACCCAAACCCAGGTGGACCATCGTTGCGCCCCTTAGGATTGGCTTTTCTCATTAAAGATTCATATTGTTGCGACATTAAGTGCGCTTGAATTTGCGCAATAAAATCCATGATGACAACAACCACAATTAGCAAAGAGGTACCACCAAAATAGAAAGGTACCTGCCAACCCAACACTAAAAACTCAGGCAGTATCGACACCCCAGTGATATAGACAGCGCCAGCTAATGTTAAGCGAGTCATCACTTTATCGATATAATTTGCTGTTTGCTCGCCAGGTCTGATGCCAGGAACAAAAGCACCTGATTTTTTTAAATTATCTGCCGTTTCTTTAGGATTAAATACCAAGGCCGTATAAAAAAAGCAGAAAAACACAATACCACTACTAAAGAGCAAAATATAAAGTGGCTGTCCTGGTTGCAAAGCTAAGCCAATATTCGCTATCCAAGATGCCTTCGCTTGCCCAAACCACTGACTCAACGAGGCAGGAAATAAAATTAAGCTTGAGGCAAAAATCGGCGGAATAACACCAGCCATATTAATTTTCAATGGTAGATGGCTTTGTTGGGCTGCATAAATTTTGCGCCCTTGTTGACGTTTGGCATAGTTGACCGTGATCCGGCGCTGCCCTCTTTCAACAAAAACCACAAAAGCTGTTACACCTAATATCACAGCAATTAAAAACATAAGCGCAAATATATTCATGCTACCTTGACGCACTTGATCAAAGGTATAACCAATTGATCTAGGCAAGCCCGAGGCTATCCCAGCGAAGATGATCAAAGAAATACCATTCCCTACCCCTCGCTCCGTAATTTTTTCGCCTAACCACATCAAAAACATTGTACCTGTAACCAAGGTAACGACTGTCGTTAAGTAAAATGCGGGACCACCGTAAATAACACTACCCGAACTCGCTAAAAATTTACTCATGCCAAAAGCTTGAAAGGTAGCCAGGATTAAAGTCGCAGCACGTGTGTATTGTGCTATTTTGCGACGGCCCAATTCACCTTCTTTCTTAAGCTGGGAAAGTTGAGGCGTAATATAAGTCAAAAACTGCATTATAATAGAGGCAGAAATATAAGGCATAATCCCTAGAGCAAAAATGGAAAGCCTGGTTAAAGCGCCACCAGAGAATACATTGGCCATACCAATGATGCTATTTTTACTGTTAACAAATATCTCGGCCAACCTAGCAGCATCAATCCCAGGAACAGGAATATGCGCACCAATACGGAAAACAATCAAACCAAACAGCACAAAAAACAAGCGCTGCTTGAGCTCCATCATTCCACTAACATGACTAGGCCTTTTGCTGTTCATCTAGCTCAACTTTACCCCCAGCAGCTAACAACGCATCTTTAGCGCCTTTTGTCGCAGCGATACCGTTAAGGGTATAAGCTCTGTCGACCTCACCACTTAAAATTACTTTAACGCGTTTGATATTCGCAGTAATAATATTAGCTGCTCGTAAAGCTTGAACAGTAACCTCTAAACTTGGTAATTTTTTCAAATCACTGAGGCGAATTTCACTGGTAATTAAAGCTAAACGTGAACGAAAACCCACTTTTGGCAACCGACGTTGTAAAGGCATTTGTCCGCCTTCAAATCCAACTTTATGATAGCCGCCCGCACGTGCTTTTTGTCCTTTATGACCTTTACCGCAAGTTTTACCTTTACCGCTACCAATACCACGACCTAAGCGTTTCGCAGTCTTTTTAGCGCCTTGGCCTGGTTTAATTGTATTTAATCTCATTGTGCTTCCTCAACTTTCACCATGTAATCTATACGATTAATCATGCCACGATTTTCTGGTGTGTCTTGAACAATTACAGTCTGACGTATACGTTTAAGGCCCAATCCGTTGGCATTGGCAAGATGATTTGGCTTACGACCACTTAAACTACGAATAAGCGTAACTGCGAGGTTTTTGCCAGATTTTTTTTCTTTCTTCTTATCCATGCTACTCACCTACAACTTCTTCTACAGGTTTACCACGCTTATCTGCAATCGTTTGCGGTGAATGCGATTTAGCCAGACCTTTCATCGTTGCGCGAACAACGTTGACAGGGTTGGTTGAACCGTAACACTTAGCCAACACGTTTTGTAATCCCGCGACTTCGAATATAGCGCGCATTGCACCACCGGCAATGATCCCTGTTCCTTCTGAAGCAGGTTTCATAAACACTTTTGAAGCACCGTGTGATGAAATAATAGTGTGATGCAAACTGTTACCAGCAAGTGGTATCTCCACCAAATTACGTCTAGCATTTTCCATGGCTTTACGAATTGCTTCTGGCACTTCACGCGCTTTACCGCGGCCAATTCCAACTTTACCTTTTCGATTACCGATGACGGTAAGTGCAGAGAAACCAAAGATTCGTCCACCTTTAACTACTTTTGCCGTTCTTCGGACCTCAATCAATTTCTCTTCGTATTGACCTTCAGTTTTCAGGTCCTGTTTTTGGTCTTGATGCTTAGCAGCCATTACCATTTTGATTTCCTCAAACGACTAAACCATGTTCACGAGCTGATTGGATCAGTGCCGCTATTCGGCCATGATATTTATATCCAGAACGATCGGAGGCGACTGCCTCGACACCTGCTTGTTGGCAGCGCTCAGCTAGCAGCTTACCTACTTGTTTTGCAGTATCAGTTTTCGTTTCGGAACCCTTTAATGCATCTTTAATTGCTTTTTCCATGCTAGAGGAACATGCCAGAATTTTACCACCGACTGGCGAAATTACTTGTGCATAAATATGGCACGCTGAACGGCCAATACACAAACGCGCTATACCCTTTTCACGGCCAAGGCGTTTTATGTGCTCTCTTGAATGACGCGCTCTTCTAAAACGTGCAATGCGCTTTTTGTTCATACGCTCTCACCTAACAAAATAGTTAATTACTTCTTCTTGGTTTCTTTGATTTTGATCACTTCACCAAAGTAACGGATCCCTTTACCTTTGTAAGGCTCAGGTCTTCGTATCCCACCACAAATCGATCTGATATTTGCAGCAACTTGCCCAACCAGCTGCTTATCAATTCCTGTTACTTCAATTTCAGTAACACTTGCTGAGGTAATTTCTACCCCTTTAGGCGCAATAAAAGCAACCGGATGAGATAATCCTAAAGTTAAATTAAGTGTGGTATTGCTAGCAGTTTTGACGATCTGTGCTCTATACCCTACACCCACTAACTGTAATCTCTTAGAAAAACCTTGCGAAACTCCAATCACGCTATTGTTAAGTAGCGCACGGATAGTGCCCGCTAAAGCATCCGCATTTTCTACATTATCGTTAGCCGAAACAAATACTTGCTGTTCATCTACCTTAACGGATACACCACGAGGCAAAGCTTGTAAAAGCTCTCCTTTAGTCCCCTTAATTTTTACAGCAGCTTGTTGGACATTGATATCAACACCGGTAGGTATTGAAATTGGCTTTCTGGCAACTCTTGATGACATAGCTTCTACCCTTAGGCAACATGACAAAGGATTTCGCCACCACATCCTGCTTTAACAGCAGCACGTCCGGTCATAATCCCTTTTGATGTTGAAATAATCGCAATCCCCAGTTTATCCAACACCTCTGGCATATCATCCACAGAGGTATATTTTCTTAAGCCTGGCGTGCTAATACGACGTATCATTTCAATAACTGGTCTATCGTTTAAGTATTTTAATGTAATCAAAAGCGTTGGCTTTTTGTCATCGCTTGTGATCACTTCAAATTCTTCAATATAACCTTCGTCTTTTAAAACTGCAGCAATAGCAACCTTCATCTTCGAAGAAGGAATCTTAACATCTGCATGTTTTGCAGTTTGTGCATTACGGATCCGAGTAAAAAAATCGGAAATAGGATCCTGCATACTCATAGGTATCTCCTTCTTAAGCTTACCAGCTTGCCTTAACTAATCCGGGAACTTCACCATTCATCGCACGACGACGAAGTTCAGCGCGAGCTAAAGTAAATTTACGATAGACCCCGTGTGCTCTTCCCGTTAATCTACAACGTCTTGACAGGCGAATTTGATTTGAATCGCGTGGCAAACTTTCAAATTTTGCCAATATTTCAAATTTAGTAGCAATGTCAACAGTTGGATCATTTAATTGCTCACGCAACGCTGTTCTTTTGCTCAATAACTGTTGTCGTAATTTAATTCGCTTTGTTTCTCGTCGAATCATACGTTTACTAGCCATGTACTTTTGCCTCACCCTGTTTAGTGGTCTCACGGAAAGGAAACTTAAAGGCCTTTAACAAAGCCAATGCTTCCTCATCACTCTTGGCCGTGGTGGTAATGGTAATATCCAAACCACGAACAGCATCCACTTGGTTATAATCTATTTCAGGAAAAGTAATTTGCTCTTTGATTCCCAGACTGTAATTACCTTTAGAATCAAAAGATCGAGGATTTAAGCCTCTAAAATCTCTCACTCGTGGTAAAGAGATGCTAATTAATCTATCCAAAAATTCAAACATTCTATCGCCACGCAAAGTGACTTTACAGCCAATTGGCCATCCTTCACGGATTTTAAAGCCAGCAACTGATTTGCGCGCCTTGGTCACAACAGCTCTTTGACCAGCAATTTTGGTCAAATCATCCTGAGCTGATTTAATAATTTTCTTATCCTCAGCTGCTTTGCCAACACCCATGTTCAGGGTAATTTTTTCTAACTTTGGCACTTGCATGACATTCGAATATTTAAATTGCTTTTGCAATGCAGGAATAACATTTTCTTTAAAATGTGCCTTTAATCGAGTTGTGCCCGCTTCCGCTTTTTTGGCAGCTTTTTGCTTAGACATCCACCACCTCACCTGATGACTTGAAATAACGTACTTTTCTACCGTCTTCAAGGACTTTCATCCCTATACGGCTAGGCTTATTGGTAGTCGGATCCAATAAAGCGACCTTGCAACCTGGCATCGGCATTTCTTGGGGCACGATACCACCTGGCTGTTCTTTTTGTGGATTTGGTTTAACGTGCTTTTTCTTAACGTTTATCCCTTCCACGATGACACTCAGGCCTTTATCGGGAAAAGCTTTATTGGTCATGACTTTAAGCACAGTACCAATTTTGCCTTTATCTTTCCCTGCAAGAACCTTAACTTTGTCACCTTTTCTGATTGTCTGCATGGTTACATCACCCTTTATAGCACTTCAGGCGCTAAGGAAATAATTTTCATAAACTGACTTCGAAGTTCCCGTGTAACGGGCCCAAATATACGGGTTCCAATAGGTTGCATCTGTGCATTTAATAGCACTGCAGCATTCCCATCAAACCGAATCAAGGAACCATCATCACGTCGCACCCCTTTGCGTGTACGCACAACAACTGCAAATAGGACATCTCCCTTTTTTACTTTGCCGCGTGGGATTGCTTCTTTCACCGTGATCCGAATGACATCGCCAATGCCAGCATACCGGCGACGTGATCCACCAAGGACCTTGATGCACATCACTCGACGGGCTCCGCTGTTATCCGCCACGTCAAGAACCGTTTGCATCTGTATCATGACACTCTCCGCTTAATTCAATACTAGCTAGCCAAGGAGACCCAAACAAAAGGTCGATTATATTACCATTGCTGCCAGCCGAAATAAAATGCTTTACGCTTAAACGCCCTTTGCTTTTTCCAGCACTTTGACTAATTGCCAATGCTTAGTCTTTGAAATTGGCCTAACTTGCTTAATTTCAACCAAGTCACCCAATTTACTTTCATTCTCTGGATCATGCACATGGTACGCCGTCTTCATCTTCATCACTTTTTCATAATCTTCATGTCGACGGGACCATTTCACTTCAACTGTTCGTGTGGCTTGACGCTTATCGCTTGTCACCCGACCAGTGAGAGTACGTGTAACATCTTGTACGTTACTCATCATTACTCTCCTTCTTTTCTAATTCTCGCATTATAGTTTTCACCCGAGCTATGTCATGACGCACCTGCTTCAGCTGGTGATTTTTTGCTAATTGTCCACTTCCATGTTTCATCTTCAACTGAAACTGCTTACCCTCTAAATCCATTAGAGTAGTTTTCAGTGTTGTCTTATCTTGTTGTCGCAATTGGCTTGCTTTCATCACATCATCTCTCGCTCTACAAATTCGGTTTTCACTGGCAACTTCGCAGATGCCAATTTAAAAGCCTCTTCAGCCACTTCACGAGGAACACCTTGAATTTCATAGAGTACTTTGCCCGGCTGCACTAAAGATACCCAATATTCAACGTTCCCTTTCCCAGATCCCATTCGCACTTCTAAAGGCTTTTTGGTAATAGGCTTGTCAGGAAAAATTCTGATCCAAATTTTACCGCCCCGCTTAATGTAGCGGCTCATAGCACGTCTCGCCGCTTCAATCTGCCTTGAGGTAATACGGCCTCTATCAAGCGTTTTTAGACCAAAGTCCCCAAAACTGACACTACTTCCTCTGGTGGCAATTCCGCGATTGCGCCCTTTATGCTGTTTTCTAAACTTGGTACGTTTTGGTTGTAACATAAAACTGTCCCCTACTGCTGCTGTTCATTAGCATTTGCTGTTGTAACGCCAGCAGTTAAGTCTTTATCTAAAATTTCACCTTTAAATATCCAGACTTTAACACCAATAATGCCGTAAGTAGTCATGGCTTTTGCATAAGCGTAATCGATGTCTGCACGGAAAGTATGTAGAGGCACACGGCCTTCACGATACCATTCTGTTCGGGCAATTTCTGTCCCACCCAGACGTCCTGAAACGCAAATCTTGACACCCTTGGCACCAAATCGCAGCGCGTTGCTAACCGCTCTTTTCATTGCTCGACGAAACATGACTCGTCTTTCTAATTGTTGGGCAACACTATCTGCTACCAGATAAGCATCCAATTCCGGTCGACGAATTTCTTCAATATTGATATGAACCGGCACGCCCATCAATGCAGAGACTTTTTGCCGAAGAGATTCAATATCTTCGCCTTTCTTACCAATTACAACACCAGGTCTAGCTGTATGAATTGTAATTCTGGCATTGCGGGCAGGTCTTTCAATTTGAATTCGACTTACAAACGCATTTTTTAAATTTTTTCGCAAAAACTCGCGTGTTTGTATATCACTAATCAATAGATCGGGGTATTGCTTCTTATTGGCATACCACATTGATCGGTGTGTCTCAATGATTCCTAACCGCATCCCAGTAGGATGAACTTTTTGCCCCATTACGCCCTCTCTTTGCCTTTATTATCCGAAACCACAACTTTGATGTGGCATCGACGCTTAACAATTCGATTCCCTCGCCCCTTGGCACGCGCTTGAAAACGTTTCAAAGAAGCCGCTTCATCAACAAGCACTGTTGACACAGTTAACTCGTCGATATCTGCCCCTTCATTATGTTCAGCGTTAGCAATAGCTGATTCTAACAATTTCTTAAATAGCTTGGCTGCTTTTTTACGAATATAGGCAAGTTGTTCAACTGCTTTCTCTACCGTTTTGCCACGGATTTCTTTAGCAACCAATCTTGCTTTTTGAGCTGATAATCCAGCGTCTCTCAATGTTGCAGATACTTCCATGGATTACCCCTTCTTAGCCTCTTTCGTTTTCTTATCACCAGAATGGCTGCGAAAGGTACGCGTTGGCGCAAATTCGCCTAGCTTATGGCCTACCATATTTTCTGAAACCAGCACTGGCACAAAAATTTTACCGTTATGTACCATCATGGTTGTGCCGACAAATTCAGGCACAATCGTGCTACGGCGTGACCAAGTTTGCACCACAACCCGTCCACGAGCACCAGCTGTTAGACGCGTTTTAGCAACTTTCTTTAGCAATTTGGGACCGCAATAAGGCCCCTTTTTTAATGAACGTGCCACCTAAAACCCCTTACACTTTCTTCTTGCCACGACGGCGAACAATAAACCGACTCGATACTTTACGTCGATTACGTGTCTTCTTGCCTTCCGGCTTACCATTGACGTTACAAGGCGGACGACCTCCTGAGGTACGACCTTCACCACCCCCTAATGGATGGTCAACCGGGTTTTTCGCGACGCCACGTACTGTGGGTCTAATCCCGCGCCAACGTTGAGAACCCGCTTTACCAATCACGCGTAAATTGTGTTCAGAATTTCCAACTTCACCAATCACTGCTCGACAGAGCGACAATATTTTGCGCATTTCACCTGATCGTAGCCGAACCGTCGCATAAGTGCCTTCTCTTGCAAGAAGCTGCGCATAAGCACCAGCACTTCGTGCAAGCTGAGCCCCTTTGCCAGGCTTTAATTCTAGACAATGCACAACCGTACCCACTGGAATATGATTAATTGGTAAGCAGTTGGCAACATGAATCGGAACATCAGCGCCTGATTGAACCTCATCACCTACTGCTAAACCTTTAGGGCAAACAATATAGCGGCGCTCACCATCTGCGTAAAGCAATAATGCAATATTAGCGCTACGGTTAGGATCGTATTCGATACGTTCTACTCGAGCAGCAATACCATCTTTATCTCGTTTAAAATCAATTAATCGCAATCTGCGTTTGTGTCCACCACCACGATGATTCACCGTGACGCGACCAATTGCGTTACGACCGTTGGTACGATTTTTCTTTAAGGTCAGACTTTTTTCTGGTCGCCCTTTGTGTAAACCAACAGTTTTCACGTTTATTTTAAAACGTTGACCTGGCGTAGTTGGTTTTAACTCGATAATTGCCATGATAATTCCTTAACCTTACTCTAATTCTGCAAAGTTGATCTGGTGTCCTTTGGCCAATTTAATAAAGGCTTTTTTCTTCTTCTTTGTTCGACCCGGTATCTGACCGAAACGAACATTAGCGCGCGCTTTGACCATCGTGCGCACTGAATCTACCTTCACATCAGGAAAAAAGGCTTCTACTGCGATTTTTATCTCATGTTTTGTTGCTTTAGGATTAACCCAAAAAGCAACAGAATTTTCTCTTTCCGCTGAGCGAGTTGATTTTTCAGAAACTAAAGGCGCAATTAATACGTTTGATAAAGAACCTTTCATACTAGTACTTCCTCTAGTTTCCGAATGGCATCGACCGTCATTAAAACCTGATCATACTTTAACAATTGAACAGGATTAACGGTATTTGCTTCTTTTACTGCAACATTTGGCATGTTACGGGAAGCCAAATAAAGATTTTCATCCAATTGATTCACAACGATCAATACCCGTTCTAAATTCATAGATTTTAGTTTTTGTAACAAAACTTTTGTTTTCGGTTGTTCAACTGTAAATTCGTTAACAACATGTAAACGTTCTTGACGAATAAGCTCAGATAAAATAGAACTCATCGCACCACGATACATTTTCTTATTTACTTTTTGGCTGTAATCACGGGGTTTTGCAGCAAAAACCACTCCCCCTTTACGCCAAATTGGGCTTCGAATGGTTCCGGCACGCGCGCGCCCCGTTCCCTTCTGTTTCCAGGGCTTAATACCGCCGCCTCTGACTTCTGCACGTGTCTTTTGTTGCTGCGTTCCAGCACGCGCACCGGCCATGAGTGCGACAACGACTTGATGCACAAGTGCTTCGTTGAATTCGCGGCCAAACGCGATTTCAGAAACATCAATATTTTTCACACCTTCACTTGGCATGGCTAAAGCAAGCTTCATCCGATCCTCCACTAGGCAGTCACAGTGTTAGGCACAATGGCCTTGACTGATAAATTGACGATAACATCTCCACCAGGAAAGCCTGGTACCGCCCCCCTCACCAACAGCAGCTGCCGTTCTTTGTCCACTCGCACTACTTCAATATTTAACATGGAACAATTTCTTGCACCCATATGACCAGCCATCTTTTTGCCTTTAAAAACTCTACCTGGAGTTTGGTTTTGACCAATAGATCCAGGTGCACGATGGGAAACAGAGTTACCATGCGTCGCATCTTGCGTTCTAAAGTTGTGACGCTTTACGGCACCTGCAAAACCTTTCCCTTTAGAAACACCACGCACATCAACACGTTGACCTACTTCAAATCTGTCTACGGTCAGTTCTTGTCCCACTTGAAATGCGGATTCATCTTCCTCGTCCAAGCGAAATTCCCACAACCCTCTTCCAGCTTCAACACCAGCTTTGGCGAAGTGGCCTGCAGCTGGTTTATTGACTCTTGATGCCTTACGTTGACCGGTTGTGATCTGCAAAGCTTTATAGCCTTCCGTCTCACTTGTTTTAATTTGTGTGATTCGATTTGGCATCACTTCAATCACTGTGACGGGAATGGTATTGCCTTCGCTGGTAAAAATCCGCGACATACCTAATTTTCGACCCACCAAACCAATTGCCATTTTCTGCTCCCTACCAACAGGCCCATGCCTGTAGATACTCTAAATTGTTTCTCTTAAAACTCAACTTACCGCTATTTGTACATCGACGCCTGCGGCTAAATCTAACTTCATCAATGCGTCTACTGTTTTATCAGTAGGTTCTGCAATAATGATTAAGCGATTGTGTGTTCTGATTTCATATTGATCTCGCGCGTCTTTATCAATATTGGGTGAAATCAAAATCGTGTGCCTTTCAATATGCGTTGGCATCGGAACTGGCCCACGAACTTGTGCCCCGGTTCTCTTTGCCGTATCCACAATCTCTTTAGCAGATTTGTCGATGATCTTGTGATCAAATGCTTTTAATCGTATTTGAATAATTTGCTTGTTCATTACTTTTCACCGCGCTGTTTATTGATAACGCCTTCAGCAATATTTGTTGGCGCCTCAGTATATTTTGCAAACTCCATGGAATAAGTAGCTCGCCCTTGTGACATCGAACGTAAATCTGTCGCATAACCGAACATTTCAGAAAGAGGAACTTCAGCGGAAATGGTTTTTCCAGCAGGCGTTTCGTCCATTCCTTGCAACACACCACGGCGACGATTTAAATCGCCCATGACGTCGCCCATGTATTCTTCAGGGGTCACGACTTCAACTTTCATAATCGGTTCAAGCAAAGCAGGTCTTGCTTTTAATGCACCTTCTTTGAAAGCCATTGAACCTGCGATCTTAAATGCCATTTCACTCGAGTCAACATCGTGGAAAGAACCATCGAACAACCGCACTCTGACGTCAACAACAGGGTAACCTGCCATCACACCATTTTGCATCTGCTCTCTTATACCCTTGTCTACTGCAGGGATATATTCTTTGGGGATAGTTCCACCTTTAATTTCATCGATAAATTCGTAACCGGCACCAGGTTCACGCGGTTCAATCTTAACCCAAACATGTCCGTATTGACCACGGCCACCTGATTGGCGAATAAATTTACCTTCTTGTTCGACTGCTTGTCGAATCGTTTCACGATAGGCAACTTGTGGGTTACCAACGTTAGCTTCAACAGCAAATTCACGCTTCATTCTATCAACAAGAATTTCTAAGTGCAGCTCACCCATACCAGCAATAATGGTCTGACCGGATTCTTCATCTGTACGCACTCGGAAAGAAGGATCTTCTTTCGCTAATCTTGAAAGTGCAATACCCATTTTTTCTTGATCCGCTTTTGTTTTCGGCTCAATAGCAACAGAAATCACAGGCTCTGGGAATTCCATTTTTTCGAGAATAATGGGATTATCCAAGTCACATAAGGTTTCACCGGTCGTGGTGTTTTTGAGTCCCACTACCGCAGCAATATCGCCCGCGCGTACTTCTTTGATTTCTTCTCGCACGTTTGCATGCATCTGTAAGATACGACCAAATCGTTCTTTTTTATCTTTAATACTATTAAGAACTGTCGTGCCTGCTTCTAAAGTTCCTGAATAAACTCGGAAAAAGGTCAAGGTCCCTACATAAGGATCGTTTAATATTTTGAAAGCCAGAGCGGAAAAAGGCGCTTCATCAGAAGAAGGACGAGAAATAACATCTTTAGAACCTTCTCCAGCAACCCCAGTCACATCCGCGACATCATTAGGAGCTGGTAAATAATAAACAACCGCATCCAAAACAGCTTGTACACCTTTATTTTTGAACGCAGAGCCGCACAAAACAGGAACAATTTCGCCTTTAACAGTGCGAATACGCAAGCCTTTATGAATTTCATCAATGGAAAAATCACCCTCTTCGAGGTATTTTTCCATCAATTCTTCGTTAGCTTCTGCGGCTGCTTCTAAAAGTTGCTCACGCAGCTCTTGGGCAGTTTCTAATAAATTTTCAGGGATCGCGCGCTCTTCAAAGCGCATGCCAGCTGTGGCCTCATCCCAATAAATGGCTTTCATTTTAATAAGATCAATGACGCCTTCAAATTCTTCTTCAGCACCGATATTCAGTTGAATAGCGACTGGGTTAGCCCCTAAACGTTCACGAATTTGCTTAACCACTCTAAGGAAGTTTGCACCCGCTCTGTCCATTTTGTTAACAAATGCCAAGCGTGGCACTTTGTATTTATTTGCTTGGCGCCATACCGTTTCTGACTGCGGCTCAACACCACTCACTGCGCAAAATACAGCACAAGCACCATCCAAAACACGTAAAGAACGTTCTACTTCAATTGTAAAATCGACGTGGCCTGGGGTATCAATAATGTTAATACGATGCTGAAGCATGTCTTGGCCCATTCCACTCCAGTAACAAGTTGTTGCTGCTGAGGTAATGGTAATGCCACGTTCACGCTCTTGAGCCATGTAATCCATGACAGCAGCGCCATCATGCACTTCACCTATCTTGTGAGAGACGCCGGTATAAAATAAAACCCGCTCTGTTGTCGTGGTTTTGCCCGCATCAATGTGTGCCATGATGCCAATGTTGCGAACTCGTTCTAAAGGTATTGTACGCGCCACAGCTAAATGCTCCTAGCTTAAACAGCCATTTACCAACGGAAATGTGAAAACGCTTTGTTTGCTTCTGCCATTTTGTGGGTATCTTCACGCTTTTTCACAGCGCCCCCTTTGCCACGGCCACCGCCCTCTTCATCTGCGGCATCGGAAATTTCTCCTGCCAGACGATTCATCATTCCCTTTTCGCCACGCTTACGGGCATATTCAACAACCCAACGCATTGCTAAGGCAAGGCCTCGTGCTGGTCGAACTTCTACCGGGATCTGGTAGGTTGCTCCGCCGACTCGTCTTGATTTGACCTCTACAGCAGGGCGAACATTGTCGATTGCACGCTTAAATGTTTCTAGCGGATCTCTTGTCCCATTTTTCTTGATAATTTCTAAAGCGCCATAAAAGCTACTTTCAGCAATAGACTTCTTACCATTTTTCATCAAGTGGTTAACAAACTTCGAAACCAACTCACTTCCGTAAATCGGATCTGGTAAGGTCTTCCTTTTGGTGACAACTCTTCTTCTTGGCATATACTAAATTCCCCAACTAAGCCGCTACTTTTGGTCGCTTGGTACCATACTTGGAACGACCCTGTTTACGATTATTGACGCCTGATGTATCTAAACTACCGCGTACGACGTGGTAACGAACACCTGGTAAGTCTTTCACTCTACCTCCGCGTATTAAAACAACAGAGTGTTCTTGTAAGTTGTGTCCTTCTCCCCCGATATAGGCAGAGACTTCATAGCCATTTGTGAGTTTAACCCGACATACTTTCCGCAAAGCCGAGTTAGGCTTTTTCGGGGTCACGGTATATACCCGCGTGCAAACACCACGGCGCAGAGGGCATGACATTAATGCGGGACTCTTTGATTTCTTCTTTACTGTGCGGCGTCCTTTTCGGACTAGCTGATTCACCGTTGCCATGACTTGCCAAAAACTCCTTTGATTTCATTGACTAAATTCTTTTTACTTAGTCCATCTTGAAAATGACGAAAGCATTTCGTTCCGCCAACAAGGGAAGCGAAATGCTAAAGATATTCGGACACTATGTCAAGTGCCCTGCTTGAGGACTACGAAAAAATATTAAAATGTAGTCCATTTTTAAAAAAATTATGCTGCTTCTATCGCTCTGACGAGATAGGAAGCAATCCGTCTTGAACAAATCAAGACTAGATTACTTCGCTACGCTCGCCATGACAAGAGAGCTAGACATTAAGATTAAGTTCCAGTTGAGGAATTTAAAGCCTCGCTTAAAGCATGTTCAACGTCGCTAGCAGTAATCGTAGGCTTTTGCCCCTCTTTCTCTCCGGCTAGCAAAGCTTGTTGATTACGGCGTCGCTGTAAGTGGCTTGCAAAGCCTGTTCCCGCAGGAATGAGACGCCCTACAATCACGTTTTCCTTTAAGCCACGCAACTCATCACGCTTTCCACTGACCGCAGCTTCCGTCAACACGCGAGTCGTTTCTTGGAACGAAGCTGCAGAGATAAAGGATTCCGTTGCTAAAGAGGCTTTGGTTATCCCTAACAACATCGGCTCAATCCGTGCTGGCATCTTATTGTTCTGCGCCATCTCTTGGTTGACATCGAGTACACGGTACATCTCCATTTGCTCACCCTTGAGTAAACGGGTATCACCTGAATCCGTAACAATCACTTTACGCAACATTTGACGCACAATCACTTCAATATGCTTGTCGTTAATATTCACCCCTTGTAAACGATAGACGTCTTGCACTTCATTCACGATGTAGTTAGCAAGAGCGCCAACGCCAAGCAATCGCAGAATATCATGAGGATTAGCAGGACCATCAGCTATCATTTCCCCGCGCTCAACATATTCCCCTTCAAATACACCGACATGGCGCCATTTAGGAATAAGCTCTTCATGTACTTCCCCACCCTCTTGCGAGGTAATGAGCAGACGTCGTTTACCTTTGGTTTCTTTACCAAAGCTAACAATACCGGATATTTCAGCCAAAATAGCTGGCTCTTTAGGTTTACGCGCTTCGAACAAGTCAGCAACCCGAGGCAAGCCCCCGGTGATGTCACGTGTTTTAGAGGATTCTTGTGGAAGCCTTGCTAAAACATCGCCCACCTTAATGTGTTGACCGTTTTCAATGTTCACTATCGCATTGGCTGAGAGAAAATAATGCGCAGGCAATGTCGTACCCGCCAAGCAAAGATCTTCACCTTTGTCATTGACCAGCTTTAACATCGGTCGCAATTCTTTGCCGGCGCCTGAGCGATATTGTTTAGCATCGGAAATTACAATACTGG
The DNA here is from genome assembly GCA_963803015.1 of uncultured Gammaproteobacteria bacterium. Taxonomy (GTDB): domain Bacteria; phylum Pseudomonadota; class Gammaproteobacteria; order Berkiellales; family Berkiellaceae; genus Berkiella. Next base: position 484,649 of record CAWDKV010000004.1, read on the forward strand.
ACAATCCGGTGACTTCATCGGTTTGTCGATTCATGGTAACGCCGTCTATCATGTCCACAAAGTTCACCACACCGGCTACTTCTGTGATGATAGGATGGGTATGCGGATCCCAATTCGCTACGGATTGGCCTGGGCTGACTTCTGAGCCTTCAGCAACGCTTAATACGGCACCATAAGGTAGTTTATAGCGTTCTCTGTCGCGCCCATGTTGATCGATAACACACAGCTCCCCAGAACGAGAAACCGTCACGAAATTGCCGCTGTCATTTTTAACCACTTTAATATTGTGGAGTTTAATGCGTCCTTTAGACTTCACGACAACGCTATTTTCGGCAGTCGCTCTAGAAGCGGCACCCCCGATATGGAAGGTACGCATGGTTAACTGGGTACCAGGTTCACCAATCGACTGAGCTGCAATCACCCCTACCGCTTCACCAATGTTGACTAAGTGTCCACGCGCTAAATCGCGACCGTAGCACATACCACAAACACCGTGTCTGGATTCGCAGGTAATCGGTGAACGCACAAGCACTTTATCAATGCTATGCTCTTCTAATATTTCTACCCATGCCTCATCAAGCAAAGTCCCCTCGGGAACCAAAATTTCTTCTTGATTGGGTTTATAAACTGGCAATACAACAACTCGACCCAAAACACGCTCACGCAATGGTTCAACAACATCGCCCCCTTCAATATGAGGAGCCATGGTTAAGCCTTGCTTGGTGCCACAATCTTTTTCAGTAATCACGAGATCTTGTGCCACATCGACTAAACGTCTGGTCAAGTAACCTGAGTTAGCTGTTTTGAGCGCCGTATCTGCCAACCCTTTACGCGCACCGTGTGTCGAAATAAAGTACTGTAATACGTTTAAGCCTTCTCGGAAATTAGCTGTAATCGGGGTTTCAATGATGGAACCATCTGGTCTTGCCATCAATCCCCGCATCCCAGCAAGCTGTCTTATCTGCGCAGGTGATCCTCTCGCGCCAGAATCTGCCATGATATAAACGGAATTGAATGATTCTTGAGAAACTTCCTCGCCTTTAGCATTGGTCACTTTCTCAATTGAGATCTCATCCATCATCGCTTTGGCAACTTGATCGTTGGCGCGTGACCAAATATCAATCACTTTATTGTATCTTTCACCATGGGTGACCAAACCTGAAGCGTATTGTGATTCAATCTCTTTCACTTCTTCTTCAGCACGATCGACAATCTGGACTTTCGCTTTAGGAATAACAAGATCATTAATCCCGATAGAGCAACCAGAGATAGTGGCATAACGGAAACCAAAGTACATTAATTGATCGGCAAAAATGACGGTTTCTTTTAAGCCTACTTGGCGGTAACAAGTATTGATAAGTCTTGAAATTGCCTTCTTGGTTAAGGTTTGATTTACCGTTGTGAAAGGCATCCCTTTAGGTAATAGTTCTGATAAAAGCGCTCTACCTACTGTGGAATCGACAAGGACAATTTCTTCCTTATCTTCTCTATCAATCGGGACACGAACTTTAATTTTTGCATGCAAATCAACTATTTTAGCGAAGTAAGCACGATGCACTTCTGAGACGTCAGCAAATATCATGCCCTCGCCTTTAGCATTCACGCGCTCACGCGTTACATAGTAAAGACCCAAGACAACGTCCTGTGAAGGTACAATAATCGGTTCACCATTAGCAGGTGATAACACGTTATTGGTAGACATCATCAGGGTGCGGGCTTCTAATTGTGCTTCAATGGTCAATGGCACGTGTACTGCCATTTGGTCTCCGTCAAAGTCCGCGTTATAAGCAGCACAAACCAACGGATGTAATTGAATTGCCTTACCTTCAATCAGAACAGGCTCGAAAGCTTGAATCCCTAATCGGTGCAAGGTAGGAGCACGGTTGAGTAATACAGGATGCTCCCGGATCACTTCTTCTAAAATATCCCAGACTTCTGGACCTTCACGCTCCACCATTTTCTTAGCAGCTTTAATGGTAGTGGCTAAACCGCGTAATTCTAATTTACTAAAAATAAATGGCTTAAAAAGTTCTAATGCCATTTTTTTAGGTAAACCGCATTGATGTAAACGTAAAGCAGGACCTACCACGATAACGGACCGGCCTGAATAATCTACCCGTTTACCAAGCAAGTTTTGACGGAAACGCCCTTGCTTCCCTTTAATCATATCAGCTAAAGATTTTAATGGGCGCTTATTGGAACCTGTAATCGCTCTGCCACGTCGACCATTGTCCAGCAGAGCATCCACTGCTTCTTGCAGCATCCGCTTTTCGTTACGAACAATGATATCAGGTGCACTCAAGTCTAAGAGGCGTTTTAAACGATTGTTGCGGTTAATCACCCGACGGTATAAGTCATTTAAATCAGAGGTTGCAAAACGGCCACCATCTAATGGCACCAGCGGTCTTAAGTCCGGCGGTAAAACTGGCAAAATCGTCATGATCATCCATTCTGGTTTATTACCAGAATCGATAAAGGCTTCAATGAGCTTCAAGCGTTTTGCTAATTTTTTGCCTTTCGTTTCAGAATTTGTCGTTGGAATTTCTTCACGAATTGTTTCCGCTTCTTTCACTAAATCTAGCTTTTTGAGCAATTCTTTAATGGCTTCAGCGCCCATGCGCGCATCAAATTCATCGCCATACTGCTCTATTGCATCAAGATAGGCTTCTTCTGAAAGTAATTGACATTTTTCAAGCGGCGTCATGCCTGGCTCTATTACAACATAAGCTTCGAAGTATAAAACCCGCTCAATGTCGCGCAAAGTCATATCCAGTAAAAGACCAATACGAGAAGGTAAGGATTTTAAAAACCAAATATGGGCAACAGGACTAGCTAATTCCACATGTCCCATGCGCTCACGTCGAACCTTTGCAAGGGTGACTTCCACACCACATTTCTCGCAAATAACACCACGATGCTTTAAGCGTTTATATTTACCGCATAAACATTCATAGTCTTTAACAGGTCCAAAAATCTTGGCACAAAATAAACCATCACGCTCCGGCTTAAAAGTACGATAATTAATGGTTTCAGGTTTTTTCACTTCACCATAGGACCAAGATTGAATTAATTCAGGTGGCGCAAGGCCAACTACAACTCGGTCAAAATCGTGGGTTTTAGACTGTTGGCGAATAATCGAAAGTAAATCTCTCAAGGTTGTCTCTCCATAAATAATGTGGATTGAACAAAGGGCCTAAATTTTGTCATTAAGAATCATGCTCTAATTCTATGTTAATCGCTAACGATCTGATCTCTTTCACCAAAACGTTAAAGGATTCTGGCATGCCAGGTTCCATGCGATGATCGCCATCTACAATGTTCTTGTACATTTTGGTTCGTCCGGCTACGTCATCCGATTTCACCGTTAACATTTCTTGCAGGGTATAAGCGGCTCCATAAGCTTCCAGAGCCCACACTTCCATTTCCCCAAATCGCTGACCACCGAATTGTGCTTTACCACCAAGCGGTTGCTGAGTGACTAAGCTATAAGAACCTGTGGAACGCGCATGCATTTTGTCATCAACCAAATGGTTCAATTTCAGCATGTACATATAGCCAACGGTTACTGGCCGTTCAAACGCTTCTCCAGTGCGACCATCATAGAGGGTCGTTTGACCGCTTTCTGGCAAATCAGCCAATTTCAGCAAGGCTTTGATTTCTGCCTCGCTCGCGCCATCAAAAACGGGGGTTGCCATGGGGATCCCCGCTCGTAAGTTCTGACTCACCTCTAACAGCGCTTCATCAGAAAATGTATTAAAATCAATTTTCTGTTCTGCTCCATTGTTGTAAATCTTATTCAAAAACTCGCGCAGTTCATGTAGCTTGCGCTGTTCGTCTAACATCTTGCCAATTTTTAAGCCCAAGCCTTTTGCAGCCCAGCCTAAGTGGGTTTCCAAGACCTGTCCGACGTTCATCCGCGAAGGCACCCCAAGTGGATTTAAGACAATATCAACAGGTGTCCCATCGACTAAGGAAGGCATGTCTTCTACAGGAATAATATTGGATATCACACCTTTATTTCCGTGACGACCCGCCATTTTATCGCCGGGCTGGATCCGACGTTTGACTGCCAAGTACACCTTAGCGATTTTTAAAACGCCAGGCGCTAAATCATCACCTTGTTGTAATTTGGCGCGTTTTTCATCGCGAATTTTTTCAAAATCTCTACGCAATTGTCCGATTTGACCTTGCGTTGTTTCCAAATTTTGCATGATTTTGTCATCGCGCAAGCGAATTTCAAACCACTTCTCCCTTTCAATACTTTGTAAGTACTCAGCAGTGATTTTATCGCCAGATTTGATATTTTGTGGTCCGCCTTCAACGACTTTATTCAGCAGAATTTTTTCTACACGTTGATAAATATCGCCTTCTCTGATCCGGAACTCATCTTCTAAGTCTTTCTTGATCCTTTCAAATTCCATTTTTTCGATTTGTAAGGCTCTGGCATCTTTCTCTACACCATCACGTGTAAAGACTTGAACATCAATGACTGTTCCATTCATGCCTGTAGGCACTCTTAAAGAAGTATCTTTAACGTCTGATGCTTTCTCACCGAAGATAGCGCGTAACAGTTTTTCTTCAGGGGTTAATTGGGTTTCACCTTTTGGTGTCACTTTACCAACCAGAATGTCACCAGAATCTACTTCTGCGCCAATGTAAACAATTCCCGACTCATCCAGCTTTGACAACGCGCTTTCTCCCACGTTAGGGATATCGGCGGTAATTTCTTCTGAGCCTAATTTGGTGTCTCGTGCGACACAGGTAAGCTCTTCAATATGAATGGTCGTAAATCTGTCTTCTTGCACAACGCGTTCTGAAATTAAGATGGAATCTTCAAAGTTATAACCATTCCAAGGCATAAAAGCGACGAGTAAATTTTGACCTAATGCCAACTCTCCCATATCGGTAGAGGGACCATCTGCCAAAACGTCACCTGCTTTAATCGTGTCACCACGTTTCACTAATGCGCGTTGGTTAATACAAGTATTTTGGTTAGAGCGGGTATATTTTGTCAGATTGTAAATATCAACGCCCGCCTGTCCTTGAGTTGTTTCCGCATCATTGACACGAACAACAATTCTGCCTGCATCTACTGAATCAACAAAGCCACCTCTTTTCGCAACTACCGTCACACCAGAATCTGTGGCGACGGTGCGCTCCATACCTGTACCCACAAGTGGTTTTTCCGCTTTGAGGGTTGGCACTGCTTGACGTTGCATGTTTGAACCCATGAGCGCGCGGTTAGCGTCGTCATGTTCTAAGAACGGAATCAAAGAAGCTGCCACAGACACGATTTGCTTTGGCGAGACGTCCATATATTGGACTCTGTCTTTGGTCATGAAGGTGAATTCATTTTTATATCGACAAGAAACCAAGTCATCGATAATTTCTAAATTTTCATCGAGCGACGCATTGGCCTGCGCAATAACAAAATCCCCTTCCTCAATCGCAGAAAGGTATTCAATCTCATCTGTCACTCTGCCATTTTCAACTTTACGATAAGGACTTTCTAAAAAGCCATAATCATTGGTTCTAGCATACACGGACAAAGAGTTAATCAATCCGATGTTTGGACCTTCTGGTGTTTCAATTGGGCAAACACGACCATAATGTGTAGGATGAACGTCACGCACTTCAAAGCCAGCGCGTTCGCGTGTCAAACCACCAGGCCCTAAAGCGGAGACACGTCTTTTATGCGTCACTTCAGATAAGGGATTATTTTGATCCATAAACTGCGACAGCTGTGAGGATCCAAAAAATTCTTTAATCGCAGCAGAAACGGGTTTGGCATTAATGAGATCTTGTGGCATTAAGCCTTCAGATTCAGCAATACTCAAACGTTCTTTAACCGCTCTTTCTACTCGAACTAAACCTACTCGAAATTGATTTTCAGTCATTTCACCGACGCTTCTGACGCGGCGATTTCCAAGGTGGTCAATATCATCGACTACATCTCGACCATCACGAATATCAATAAGAGCTCTTAACACAGAGATAATGTCATCTTTCGATAATACATCTAGACCGGTAATTTCTTTTCGTCCCACGCGACGATTAAATTTCATTCGACCAACCGTGGATAAATCATAACGCTCAGGAACAAAAAATAAATTCTCAAACAGCGTTTCTGCTGCTTCTTTTGTCGGCGGCTCACCTGGGCGCATCATGCGATAAATTTCAACTAATGCTTCCATTTGGGTTTTAGTTGGATCAATGCGAAGTGTTTCAGAAATATAAGGCCCATGATCTAAATCATTAGTATAAAGCGTCGAAAATTCTGTCACTTTGGCTTTATGCAATGCTTCTATTACATCAGAGGTGATTTCTGTATTAGCTTCAATAATCACTTCGCCGGTTTCTTGATCAACTATGTCTTTAGCGATAGCTTTACCAAATAAATATTCTCTTGGCACACGTAAGTGTTTAATCTCGCTTTGTTCCATTTGGCGAATATGACGCGCCGTAATACGGCGTCCTTCTTCAACAATCACCGTTCCCTTAGCATCTTTAATATCAAACATAGCAGTCTCACCACGAAGACGGCTTGGGATTAAATCAAGAATGTATTCCCCTTTTTGAATATTGAACTGGTTGAGTTCAAAAAACAGCGCAAGGATCTCTTGCGTACTGAACGCTAATGCGCGTAGTAAAATGGTAGCAGGAATTTTACGTCGTCTATCAATTCTTGCAAAAATGCAATCTTTGGGATCAAATTCAAAATCTAACCAAGAACCACGGTAGGGTATAATGCGTGCAGAATAGAGCAATTTGCCTGAAGAATGGGTTTTTCCTTTATCATGATCAAAAAACACCCCAGGCGAACGATGTAATTGCGAAACAATGACCCGCTCCGTGCCATTAATCACGAAGGTCCCGTTCGGCGTCATTAAGGGAATTTCTCCCATGTAAACTTCTTGCTCTCGGATATCTTTTACTTTTTTAGCATCCCCGGAAGCTTCTTTATCGAATATCACCAAGCGTACTAAAACACGCAAAGGTGCGGCAAAAGTGAGGCCACGTTGTTGGCATTCTTTGACATCGAAGGCAGGTTCCCCTAATCGATAGCCAACGTACTCCAGTTGCGCATTACCAGAAAAACTACTTATCGGGAACACCGATTTAAAAGCAGCTTGCAACCCAATATCTTTACGCTCATTCTCCGCTAGATCTTCTTGTAAGAAATGCTTTGTATAAGAGGTAAGCTGAATATCGAGAAGTGGAGGGATCGCCAAGGTGTCTAGGCGTTTGCCAAAATCTGCGCGGGGTCGCTTCATCTCGGTATAGGATAGTGCCATAGGGAGCCCTCTCTTTTAAAAACGACAAATGCCAGCATTCCTTACCCTTCCCACTTGCTTTTAAACTTTATGGTTTGAGTAAGAGAATGCTAGCGTTAATTTCAAAACGTTAAAGCGATGAGATTTTATTTAATCTCAACTTGTGCTCCAACTTCTTCCAATTGTTTCTTGATGGAAGCCGCTTCATCTTTAGAAGCTGCTTCTTTCACAGTTGTTGGCGCACCTTCAACTAAAGCTTTTGCTTCTTTGAGACCCAAGTTGGTAAGTGTGCGAATAACTTTAATCACATCTACCTTCTTTTCGCCAAAACTCTTAAGAATAACGTCGAACTCGGTTTTTTCTTCAGCAGCTGCGGCCGCAGGTGCTGCTGCTGCCATTGCAACAGGTGCTGCTGCTGTTACACCTAACTCGTCTTCCATCTTTTTAACAAGCTCAACAACTTCCATAATGGATAATTTCACTATGGAATCATATAGCTTTTGTACATTTGCGCTGGTATCAGTCATTTTCATGCTCCAAGGATAAACAAACTATTTTAAAAGAAAGGCTTAAGCCTGTTCTTTCTGCTTACGATAACAATCCAAAGCTCGGACCACACGAGTGTGGGGCTCTGCCAACGTACGAACCAGTTTGGTAGCGGGAGCCATTAAGGTACCTGCTAACATACTTAACGCTTCTAGACGTGTAGGCAAAGAGGCTACAGTATCAAGGTGTCTTGCTTCATAAAATTGACCAGCAACAGATAAAGCTCTGACTTGAAAAGAGGCATTCTCTTTTGCAAAGTCTTTAAATAAACGTGCAGCAGCACCAGGCTCATTTTCAGCAAAACCAAAAATGAGGGGCCCTACAAGCGCTTTATCCATGCATTCAAAAGACGTTCCTTGAAAAGCTCTGCGAGCAAGCGTATTTCTAATTACTTTTAGAGATACACCTTTTTCTCGAGCTTTATACCTTAAGTTGGTCATCGCATCACCGCTTAATCCACGGTAATCTGCAACAACTAACGAAATGGCTTTACTGGCCATAACCGAGACTTCGGCGACGATCGCTTTTTTACCTTCAAGATTGAGCGCCACCTCTTTTCTCCTCATAAGTTGACAATAATAACCATATTAAACGGTTAATTATGCGGTCACTGTATGTTTAGCTTGAGCTGTCATACAGGTTTCCGCCTGCGCAGGGTATTTAAGCTTAATTTAAGCCCCTGCGGTCTTTGACATCCACCGTAACTGCTCTCAAGAAAGGCCCTTGGAGAAACTGCTACAGCTTTATACCCTTCCCAGATGAATTTTTGGCGTTGTTGCCTGCGCTCTTTCACCCCAACTGGAGCCTCGAAGCTTGGCGCCGCTAAAAAATCATCTGCTTTGGGTATACTTCTCACGATAATTAATAAATCATAATTAATCGCGAGAAACAACCACCCTCAGCCTGTGCTTAAGGTGCGAAACTTTAAACGCTTAAAGACCCTTGATCGACAACAAGCCCTGGACCCATAGTTGTCGTGACGGTAATCTTCTTCAAGTAAACCCCTTTAGAAGTGCTGGGTTTAGCTCGGCGTAAATCATTAATTAATTTTTCTAAGTTTTCGCGCAACGCTTTGACTTCAAAGCTTACTTTTCCAATAGTGCAGTGAATGATACCGCCTTTATCGCTACGGAAAGAAACTTGTCCTGCCTTCGCATTTTTAACTGCTTTGGCGACATCTGGTGTCACGGTTCCGACTTTAGGATTGGGCATTAAGCCTCTTGGCCCCAAAATACGACCTAATTGGCCCACTAAACGCATCGCATCTGGTGTCGCAATTAAAACGTCAAAATCTAACTTGCCCGTTTCAGCTTTTTGTTTGATTTCTTCAGCCAAATCTTCAAATCCAACATATTCTGCACCCGCATCTTTTGCGGCTTGTGCTGGCGCACCTTGCGCTAAAACAGCAACGCGGACATCTTTGCCGGTACCATGAGGAAGAAGTGTTGCGCCTCGAACGACTTGATCCGATTTCTTAGGATCAACTCCTAACATCACAGCTACATCCACACTTTCTACGAATTTAACTTTTGAGAGTTCTTTCAATAATCCACAAGCTTCATCTACAGAATAAGCTTTACCTGGCGTTACTTTTTTTTCTATTGCTTGAATACGTTTTGCTACTTTTGTCATGATTTATTACCCCTCAACCTCAAGACCCATGCTACGTGCGCTACCAGCAATAGTGCGAATGGCCGCTTCCATGTTGCTTGCGGTGAGATCAGGCATTTTTACTTTTGCAATTTCGATTAAATCGGCTCTTTTGACCTTACCTACTTTTTCAGTATTGGGTCGACTACTGCCTGATTTAATACCCGCAGCTCTCTTCAATAAGATAGTGGCAGGAGGTGTTTTAGTAATGAAAGTAAAGCTACGATCACTGTAGACCGTAATAACCACAGGCAAGGGTGTCCCTTTTTCATAGCCTTGGGTTTGCGCATTAAATGCTTTACAAAACTCCATAATATTAACGCCTTGCTGACCCAATGCTGGTCCAACAGGGGGACTTGGATTTGCTTCCCCAGCTTTAACTTGCAACTTGATATAGGCTAGTAACTTTCTTTGCCATGATGGACCTCTATTTGTGGGTACAAACGCCTGTTTTAAGTGCTCCCCTGTATTATTAACTTTCTTTCTTTTAAGTCTTTCTCTACTTGTCCAAACTCTAATTCGACAGGTGTTGAACGACCAAAAATCAATACCGCTACACGTAAACGGCTCTTTTCATAATTCACTTCTTCTACGACCCCATTGAAATCAGCAAAGGGACCTTCTGTTAACACGTACTACTTCACCAGGTTCAAATAATGTCTTCGGTTTGGGCTTTTCTGCCCCTTCTTTCACTCTATCAATAATGGCTTGCGCTTCTTTATCAGTGATGGGCGCTGGTCTATCGCTCGTGCCACCAATAAATCCTAAGAACACGAGGCGTACGACGTACTAAATGCCAGGTTTCATCGTCTAATACCATTTGTACTAAGACATAACCCGGAAAAAATTTGCGTTCGCTTTTTCTTTTTTGCCCACTACGAATTTCTACGACTTCTTCTGTTGGTACTAAAATCTCACCAAATTTAGTTTCTAGTTGGTGTAAACGAATAGTCTCTCTTAGATTTTTAACCACTTGGTTTTCATAGCCAACCAGTGCATGTACTACATACCAACGCAATGTTTGTTCTGTTTCCATTGTTTAAAGAGCTCCGTAACCGGTAAGCCAGGCGATAATTCTGAGTAGTAAGATATCAATACACCACAAAATTAAGCTAACAATGGCAACAACACCAACGCACTAAAGCTGTCATTTGCATTGTTTCGTGACGACTTGGCCACACGACTTTTCGCAACTCCATTACGTGACTCTATCGAAAATTGCCAAAAGCGTTTACCACCTGCAGTTTGTAATGCTACAACCTGCAGCAAGCGCTGTTAGCACTAAAATACCCGCAACACGAATCAACATGGATTGATCTGAATAGTAGTAATTACCGCCTACACCAAGCGCGAGAAAAACGAACACGAGGGTCCACTTAAAGGAATTCACAATACCACCCATTGATGCTGTTTGTAGGCTCATTAACGAACTTACTACCTTAAATAATGGCAGGCCAGGAGGGGATCGAACCCCCAACCTGCGGTTTTGGAGACCGCCGCTCTGCCAATTGAGCTACTGGCCTTTTACAAAGAAAAAACAACCCAGATAAAGTTCTGGGTTGTTTTTGATTTAATCAAACTGTTCAAAAGAAGATTATTCAATCACTTTTGAAACAACACCGGCGCCAACGGTTCTGCCGCCTTCACGAATAGCAAACTTAACACCTTCTTCCATCGCAATCGGAGAAATCAGGGTTGCTACTAACGTTGACGTTATCACCTGGCATCACCATTTCAAGCCTTCAGGCAAATCAATGCTTCCAGTCACGTCTGTGGTTCTGAAATAGAACTGTGGTTTATATCCAGAAATGAAGGAAGTATGACGTCCGCCTTCTTCTTTGGATAACACATAAATTTCTGCTTCAAATTTGGTATGAGGGGTAATGGTGCCAGGAGCAACAATTACTTGACCACGTTCGACATCTTCCCGCTTAATACCACGGAGCAAGATCCCAACGTTATCGCCCGCACGACCTTCTTTAAGAAGCTTACGGAACATTTCAACACCCGTAACAATCGTTTTGTGGGTTGGTCTAATACCAACAATTTCCACTTCTTCACCGACTTTTACAATTCCTCGGTCAATCTTACCGGTCACAACTGTACCGCGACCTGAAATAGAGAACACATCTTCAATAGGTAACAAGAAGGGTTTTTCGATATCTCGAGCTGGGTTCAGGGAAATAAGAATCCATCGCTTCAACTAATTTATTGATTGAAGGGACGCCAAGGTCACCTTTATCGCCTTCAAGCGATTTCAAAGCTGATCCGCGAATAATTGGGATATCATCGCCAGGGAAGTCATAGCTGCTTAACAGCTCTCTCACTTCCATTTCGACTAATTCGAGTAATTCTTCATCATCTACCATGTCACATTTGTTCAAGTAAACAACGATATTCGGCACACCTACTTGACGCGCTAAAAGAATGTGTTCGCGTGTTTGTGGCATTGGACCGTCTGACGCGGCAACGACAAGAATAGCCCCGTCCATTTGCGCAGCACCGGTGATCATGTTTTTGACATAGTCAGCGTGTCCTGGACAGTCTACGTGAGCATAATGTCGATTTTCTGATTCATACTCAACGTGTGAGGTAGAAATAGTAATACCGCGCGCACTCTCTTCAGGAGCCTTATCAATATTGGCATAATCTATAAAATCTGCCATTCCTTGTTCGGCCTGCACTTTGGTAATTGCAGCCGTTAATGTCGTTTTACCATGGTCAACGTGACCAATTGTTCCGACGTTAAAGTGCGGCTTAGTACGTTGAAATTCTTCAGCCATTTGAGTTTGCCCCCTGAAATTAAGCTAAAATTCTTAACGCTATAATATAAAAAAACTTCTCTCCATCTCTTTCGTGCTGGAGCCCACAACCGGGATTGAACCGGTGACCTCTTCCTTACCAAGGAAGTGCTCTACCACTGAGCTACGTGGGCCAAGTGGTCAACAGCAGCTCTTGGAGCGGGTGATGGGAATCGAACCCACGCCATCAGCTTGGAAGGCTGAGGTTCTACCACTGAACTACACCCGCATATTCCTCGCACCTTTACTTGCGCCATACTCCCAGAGGAGTGCCGCAATTTGGTGGAGGGGGAAGGATTCGAACCTTCGAAGGCTGAGCCGTCAGATTTACAGTCTGATCCCTTTGACCGCTCGGGAACCCCTCCTAAAATACGAAGGACACATTCTCCTTAAGCGTCAAGCTCTTGTCAACTTCATTTGTTAAAATAAAGTCAACTTGCCCAAAAAAAATGCTGAAATAGTTCAAAAATGAAAGAGTTTAGGCTATTTTTTACCTTTGGAGCTGGCGACAGGAGTCGAACCCGCGACCTGCTGATTACAAATCAGCTGCTCTACCAACTGAGCTACGCCAGCCTAACCTATGCTTTTACCTAAATAAAAGCCCAAGGGGATATTCTAATGAGTCAATAGCTTGGACGCAATTTTTAATTTTCAGTTTGCTCTTCTGGCCTCACGCTGACTTCACCATAACGAATCGCTTTTAACCCCTCCCCCACTTGTACCAGAAGCTCCCCTCTGTCATTGATGCCTTTTACTTGTCCTCCTTCTTGCCCGGTGGCAGCCGTCAAAAACACATTTTTCCCTGCCAAGAGATCGTAGGGTTGCCATAAAAACTGAAAGGCTTGAAAGCCTTCCCGCTCAAATAGCGTTAAGGCTGCTGTTAACTTTTCTAAAAGGCGAGCAATGATATTATTTCGCGATAGCCTTTTTCCAAGTGCTCTTGTTAAATCGGTCCAATCAGAATGGGCCACTGTCGGGGGCAAATTGACATTCATGCCAATACCTATGACCACATGAGTCAGCTTTTCTTTTGTCAGGCAAGGATCAGATTGCTGCATTCCCGTTTCCACTAGAATGCCTGCTAATTTCGCCTGTTTATACAAGATATCATTAGGCCATTTAATGCCTATTTCTTTAGGTAAAGGGGTGATCGTTTTTAATGCTTCTAAGACCGCGATCGCGACACTTAAACTTAATCCTGACAAAGCGTGTAAAGGACTCCCGAATTGCCAATAAAGAGATAAGTAAATATTGGCGCCAAAAGGCGATTGCCAAGACTTGCCCATGCGACCTCTACCAGCAGTTTGCGCCTCACTAAGACAAACTGTGCCTTTAGCAAGGCCTAAGGGGATCCGAGATATTAAGTAATCATTCGTCGAACCAATAATGGGGACAACTTCAATGCGCGCGATATTTTCTTTGGCTAAAGTGGATAGTTCTTCCCAAATTAGATTTTTATTCAATAATTCTGGTGGTTCATGCCAACGATATCCCCGCCCTGAAACGGCTTGCACATCAACCTCTAGTTGCCGTAGAAAATCGATGCCTTTCCAAATACTTGAGCGACTCACACGCAAGGATTGAGCCAGCATCGTTCCAGAATGGAACTTACCATCACTCAAATGACGCAAAATTTCATAGGCGATTTGCATGCAAAAACCCCAAATAATCTACTTGGCTAAATAGAGATACTTCTCCCTGTATAAACAAAGAAGAAGTAATGAAAGTAGGGGGATTTTATATTAAAAGTACTTAAAAAGGTTAGAGCAAATTGCACTGAAAACCATTATTTATTTTTAAGCAGATCTCTTATCTCTGTTAACAGTTGAACTTCTGGTGGAGGAGGCGCTTCCTTCTCTTCTTTGGCTTCTTTCTTCTGTAAGGAATTAATCAATTTAATCACTAAGAAAATCGCAAAGGCTATAATCGTAAAATCTATAATAGACTGAAGAAAAGCGCCCCATTTGACGACAGCATCACCCAGCTGAAACGTTTTACCAGAAATATTGATACCGCCAAGAAGCAACCCAATCAGCGGCATAATAATGCCTTCTACTAAGGAAGCAACAATTTTACCAAAAGCAGCACCTATCACCACGGCAACGGCCAAATCCATCACATTGCCACGCATCGCGAAGGCTTTAAATTCAGTTAGTATGCTCATTCCATCTTCCTTAACGTGACAATTACTCTCCTTAAGTTATTAGTGGATCCGCTTGGAATATGCAAATGGCGACCTCTTGAAAAGAGAAGGCAATCTATCAATCATCGTAGCAAATGCCCCATTCCCCAAGACATTGGCGGAAGTAATCACCGGATCAAATAATATATATAGCGCCGTAATAAGGGACATCATCTCAGCATTAAAGCCTAAATAACTCTCTAAAACGGGTAACATCACGATTATCCCACCCCCAGGAACGCCTGCTACTGAAAATTTTGCCAACACAAAATAGAAAGAAAAAATGAGATAATCTATTAGTAAGGGCTCAGGGAAATCAAAACTCTTCAAAACAGCATAAGCAAAAATCGGAATAGCAAAGCAATCTCCCATTAAATGGATATTAACCGTAGCTGGGATCACCGAGCGCGCCAAATCAGGATTACGTGAATTTTTCTCTGCTCCCACAATGGTTAACGGCATGGCGGCAGCACTAGACATTGTGCTAAAACCTGCCAGTGCCGCGGGGAGCATATTCTTAATGCTATGGAAGAAGGCTGAGAAATTAAATTGATTACTCAGAAAATAGAGAAACAAGATATAACTAAACTGCGCTAAAGCAATCACGCCAAATATTAAAGCATAATCTTGTAATATCGTGCCAATCACCCCATCATAATTTAATTTCACCGCAAAGCCTGCTACAAATAAAGGAATGGCATAAGTCACACCCTGCAGCACAATCTCTACCATTTTATCAAAAAATTTAGCACATGATGCGGCAAATCGAGGACGCACATACGATAATATCAAGCCTAAAATAAGACCGCCAAACATCGCTTTATCATTAGAAATGAGTTTGGGGATTTGTAAATCCCAAAGGGGAGATAATTCATTACTATTTTGCGGTTGAATGACAGATAAATCGAAATGAAACACCCATATCCCAACAAAATGGCTGATAAAAGTAGAGAGAAAATTGGAGCAACAAACCATCGCTAAGATTAATAAAATGATTTTGGTTGCTTGATTGGCCAATTGCGTCATCACTTTAAAAAGCAATCCAAAAATAATGAAGGGTAATAAAGTAATGATAAAAGATTTAATGGTTAAACTGACGGCTAATAAAAAGGATTTGACTTCATAAGATAAAAAACCATCGATAAGCAGCAATCCTGCTATCAAGCCAATAAGAATAAAGGGTAATTTGCGAAACATAGCACCACCTGCTGAATAATGAATTTAAAAAATAGAAAAAAATGGGTGAATAGCAGATTACCGGCTGCTGCCGGTAGTAGTCGATGTGGTGTAGAAAGGGTGTGCTAATAATTGTTTCATCATGGTTGTTTTATAGCTGATGCGTCTTGGATCTGTCAACTAGAATTTCCTCTTCTAAGATAAATGGCCGAAACAGCTGAATGATCTCACAAGAGTAGCATTAAAGCGCTTTAACGGGCCTCTTCGAGCATATACACCCCTATCCCTAGGTTATATTTAGTTAATTTCCTTGACTTATGCTCATTAAAAAAGTAAAAGTCCTATCATTGATAGGCTGTCTGATTTTATCAG
The DNA here is from genome assembly GCA_963803015.1 of uncultured Gammaproteobacteria bacterium. Taxonomy (GTDB): domain Bacteria; phylum Pseudomonadota; class Gammaproteobacteria; order Berkiellales; family Berkiellaceae; genus Berkiella. The sequence continues at coordinate 500,650 of CAWDKV010000004.1, forward strand.
CGCTTTTAAACTCACTGCAGCTACACACTAAGAGGTACCAACGATGCTTGGAACGAGTATGAGTATGAATATCACTTCTATTACCACCATGGTACAAACTTGTTCAAAGCCAAAGGCGACGAAGCAAGAATTAGAGTTTATAAGAGAACATGTGCGATTACGACTTAACTGCCCTAATGCTCCAGATCAGCAGCTTCGCACGGCATGCCATCACGCTGTTATAGAAGATCAACCTAGAATTCTTGAAATATTAGTATTAATGGCCAAAGGCAGTTTAGATAATCACGACAGCCGCGGATGCAAACCGGAAGATTACGCCAAAAATGAATATATGCGTCAAGTCATCACTGAGCTAAGAAAAGAAAAGCAACGTGTTCTAGAGACTAAAAAAACGGTTAGAGGTCATGATCTGTATCACTTGTTCACGCAAAATTATAAAAATAAATATTTTCTAGATGGCTTAAGAAATTGGCACCGTTCCAGACCTGAAGACTTTAACAAACCCTATTATTGGGATCAGAACCTTTGTCACTTGGCCGCTAAAGCGAATTTAGGTAAAGAGGTCTTTCACTATTTAGTCATGGAATGTCAGATTGATTTATTCGCAAGAGATAGAGATGGATGTTTACCTTATGATCTCGCCGAACCGAGAACGCAAGCATACATCCGAGAAATAGAAGCTGAATTACAACAAAAAAACAGAAGCGCTTTCACCAATGCGAAATGGGAGGCCATGTTTGGTAATAAAAATCTCCCTAACCCATCTCAAAGAGAAGTTGAAGCACAAGAGGATGATAGGGAACCGACTCGCATTGATAGATTAATGAGTCAGCTGAAGCTTGATCCTGTTAGTACACGTAGTAGGAAAGGAGGGACGCTCCTCAGCGCTCCAGGTAGAACCGTATCTGCTCCTGCAGCCGCTGCTGCTCCTGTACCCCTTTTAGTCCCTTTATCACCAGCTGCCTCTTCTGCGTTGGATGCTGCCCCTTTAACTTCAGCAGCCGCTCCTTTGCTCTCTCCTCGTACACCTTCTCCCCCTTCCCTCCTTCAACCAGAAAATTCGCTTAGCCCAAGAAGACTCGTACGTAAAGCAGAGGGAGATAGCCCGGAAGAACCGAAAGTCTCTGTTGTGCCCACACTTCGCAAACAAGGCACCCTCTCCCCTCCTCCACTTAAACCAAGCTATGCTCCTCCCTCTGCAGAAGCTGTCACTTCTCCACGAAGAGAATCAACTCTTTTAGAGAAATTGTTGTTCACTCCATTTGCAACACTTTCTCCTGCAAGCACTCTTCCCCCTGCTCCACGAACACGAGCAGACTCCCTTTTTGAGCGTCCCAGAACCATTACGAAAGAGAAAGCGCCTGTTTTGGCCGCGGCAGCGAGTGCCTCTTTACCCGTAGTCGCTGCCCCTGCCATATCTATGGAAGATTTAATAGCAAATGATGCGCTTGAAGCATTTCGTGCCCAAGATCCCAACCCGAATGGCAAATTAAAAAGTAGACGCCCCTTTATAACAGAAGCTTTTTTACAAAGAGCTGGCAAAATTTTTATGTGGCTACTCGAACATGGCGCGCGATTAGAAGTGCATCATCTATGGTTAACTCTTCTCGATTTTAGCCGTAAACATGACACGGCTGTGCGGACAGCATTTTTAAAATCCATGCTAAAGGAAATTGATGCGAAAATTAACTATGTGCGTATTGACGAAGCAAAAAAATTGTTAACCAGTCTTGAAGAAGATTTCGAGAAAAAATTAGTGGACAAAGGTTTAGATGTCACACTAACACAAATTTCTATTATGCAAGGACTAGAAAAAAATACCCTAGGAAAATTACTGCACGATATTTGCTCTGGCATAAAAGAAGAAGTACGTCATCCATTTGATGCGCAAGAGATAAAAAAGTTAGTGATTGGCTTATTAGCTGAAACTTCTGCTGTAGAAATCATAGAAACATTAATTCAGTTATATCCTCATTTCAAACGAGATCAAAAGCTAGTAGCGCTATTTATCGTTAAAGAAATAATCAGGCGGGATGATATACATCATTGCTTCCAAAGTAAACGTTTTGCAAATGGCGCTTTGTCTGCATTTTTTAAACTGACTGAAGCAGATAGCTATAACGATTTCAACACTATGTTGCAGGAAATGATCAGATTAAGAAAGAGAATAGCCGACCCATTAGTCAGCGCAGCAATTCACATTAACGCTATCCTATCAAGAACTGGCGCGCAAAATGAAAATATTCCCTTAACGCCTTCTCGTTTGGCAAAAGAATTAAGTGCCATTTCATCAGAATTTTATCATACAGTTCAAATAAAAGAATTTACACGAACCGGTTGGGCAAAAAATGAAAAATTGACAACCTCTCCCAACATCGTCTATCAAACAGATATTTTTAACAAAATGTCCGTTTATTTTATTGTTACTATTTTACAACTTCCCGATGATGAAGAGAGAACTCGATTTATCGAACTACTCATCCATACCCTTCATGAGCTGTTACATGGCAAAATCGTTGATTTAAACTCTGCCATGGCCATTGCTGGCGCCCTGAATGATGCTTTTCTTGCCCCCTATCTCAACAGCCTATCAGATAAGGATCTCCTACAAAAATTCCAAAAAGCTTTAACGATTCTCTCACCTAATCATAACTATTCTGAACATCGCCGTACCATGGCAAACCCAGGTTCTGGAAGCGTATGTATCCCTTTTATGGGAGTGTATACGAGAGATCTCACCTTTACCGCTGAAAAGTCTGATCTCCGAGAAAAAGCTATGACCCTTGGCAATATTTTTATCAGTTTAATGCAAGCGCAAGAATCTCTTGATCAAACTTTTATCCCTTGCTTATCTACTCTTCTTTATGAATTAGATAGCATGGCTGCGAGAAATGAAGAAATCTTAGAGTTGCTTGCCTTTAAAGCAAAACCAAAGGATATCCGTTTAGATTTCACGCTAGATACCCTCAAATTTACTAGCATGATAACTATTTATGCGGAAAAAAAACACCCTTTGCGTGTAAAATATAGAATAGATAAGGAAACAGATACCCAAACCATACTTCAAGAGGCGGAAGGTTTTGAGGCCATCGAAGCTGTCACGAGTTGGCTGCAAAAGAATATGACAGAAAATACAGCTGGTTTTACTATTGAAGCGGCTCTTGCCATTTTTGAGGCTATGCGTAAATTACCCAATGCGAATGACACTGTAGAGGCATGCCAGAAACGATTGATAACAAGCTATACGGCCAATCAAGCCACACAAAAACCTCCTTCGCCTCCTCTTTTGTTATCAGCGATGGCGGCTGCAACTTCAGCCCCTCTTAACCCAACAGCTGCTGCAAACATCAAAACAAATATTGCGGCAAATAAACTCGATCCTTTAAGTAAAGGTAAGGCTAGAGCCCCCTCTAAACACGCTTTACAATGAAACAGCTAAAGGTGGCTCTTTCTCTTCCAGAGTCGCCTTTTTCGCTTTTTCACGCAGGGTCACGCGATACAAAATGATAACCAAAATAACACAAAGACATGCCATAAAACTTATTGGTTTGATAGAACCAGTAAAAATTTTAGCTGAAAACCCCACCATACCTGCTGAAACCACCAGCCGGAACCCTTGGCTTAGCGCACTCAGTGCCCCTATCGCATGAGGGAAATCAGCCATGGAATCAACGTAATAAATAACACAAGCAAGCGCGACACCGAGCGAGCACAAGCACATAGAGAAAGTTAATAAAACCGGAAAAGAAAAACCTAAAAAACCCAATATAATTAAACCCAAAAGGCCTAGGATAAAACAAACATTCCCAATATTTTTGGTCTTGTTTGCACCATAACGAGCAATACATTTAGAAGCTCCTAAGCTTCCGATGAAAAACATGCCCATAATGGTAGCTTGATAAAAGCCAAAAGCACGCTCAGAGACATTTAAATGATCAATATAAATAAGGGACAAATTAGCTGTAAACACCATTAAAAATCCAAACATAATAGTCCAAAGCAAGGTGTTACTCATAAAAGTTAAATTAGTTAATAAATTACCATATTGTTTCAAAGCACCCACTGCGCTAAAGGGCTGGCGCTTGATAGCAGGAAGCGTTTCTTTGGCTAAAAACATAGCAGAAAATAACGCGAGGCTTGCCATAACAGCTATGACAATAAAATTCATCTGCCAGCCAAACAAAATATTAATCCAACTGCCTGCGAGCGGCGCCACAGCCATCAATCCCGTAACGAAGCTATTTAACACGGCAATAAGTTGAGCAGAAGTTTCTTTGGGAAACACATCAAAAACCATGGCTGTGCCAATACCGGTGATGGCGCCCCCGCCCACGCCTTGCACTAATCGCCAAAAAATCAGCTGATCAACGGTGGAGGCCCCCACACAAGCAATACTACTTAGAGCAAAAATCATTAAACCAATACTCAATAAAAGTTTACGGCCATAGGAATCAGATAAGGGGCCACAGATTAAAGTAGAAACTGACAGCCCAACGAAGTTAGCGGTCAAGATATACTGAATATAAGATTCCGTGGTGCCAAAATATCGCACCATATCTGGAAAGCTGGGCGCGTAGATATCTGTTTCAACGCAAAAAGCAGCAAAAGCCAAAACGATTGTACCGAGTAAAAATAAATTTTCTCTGCTATAGACATATTTAGAGGGCATATAAGACACTTAGCTGTAGTTTAAAGGCGGAATTATAATCTAATATAAAGAGACACAACAAACTCATCGAAATTCTCAACAAAAGGCGCGTTATTCAAATGACTAAAACATTGTTAATTACCGGAGCTAACCGCGGTCTAGGATTAGAATTTGTTCGCCAGTATGCAACTGAAGATTGCCTTATCTTCGCCTGCTGCCGCCAACCAGATGACGCGCAGGAATTGCGAGCACTGCAAAAAAGCAATCCAGATAAAATTCAAATCCACCAACTGGATGTGACATCGATGACTGATATCAAGGCACTGCAACAAGCGATAACACAACCTATCGATATCTTACTGAACGTGGCAGGCACGCTAGAAATTGACCCGCCTTTTGGAAAACTTGAAGTTGAAAAATTTACAAATACCTTCTTAGTAAATGCGATTTCTCCTCTAAAAATCACAGAGGCCTTCGCTAAGCAAGTGGCTAAAAGCCATCTGAAAATAGTCGCTTCTCTATCCAGCTCGATGGGGAGTATCACTGAAAACATTAGTGGGGGTTACTATAGTTATCGCTCTTCCAAAGCAGCTTTAAATATGATTATGAAAAGCGCTGCTTTTGATCTTAAAGCGCAAGACATCAAAGTGCTTCTCCTCCACCCAGGCTGGGTGAGAACCCGTATGGGAGGCGCTGAAGCAGCACTTGAGCCTGAAGTCAGTATTGCAGGGATGAGAAAAGTCATCGCAGCCTATAATCCCCCACCCGGAGAGATAAGCTTTTACCGTTATAATGGGGAAATTGTTCCTTGGTAAAGCCCTATCCCCCCATACGACGGGAAACGGGGATAGAAGTTGTTGCTTGAACTACTTTAGTATTGTTTACACTAAAGCTCTGTGCTTTTGTGGGATCGCTTCTATTCAGCTCTTTAATCGCTGCTTCTAGATACTGTTTTACTTTTGGATCAGCATCAGACGGCACTTGAAAATCAGAACCAAACTCTGTAGTTTCCACTGCTAACTTGCAAACATTTCTTATCGTTTCATCATCATGATTAGAAACATAATAGCTTATGCCTTTATCAACATTTTCTTTCAGTGAGACAAGATTATCTTGAGTTGGGTTTTGCTGAGTAGGCGCCATCTTCAGTACAAGCGCATCTTGTACTTCATTTATACCAATAATTCCACAATAATTCGGCTTATCTCTACATTCTGAGAGTATTTTTTCACTCACGCTATTCAGTTGAGATTTATGCCTGGCCGCTTCGGACGGTCTAAATACTGGCTGAGGTTGAAGAAGAGCATCAAAAGTAGGATCCGCAGGTAACGGATGCTCTACTGCGTGTGCCGCCATCAAACCAGCTAGTGGAGTAGGTAGAGGTGTCATTCTCGGTGGAGGATTCGCTTCAAAAAGAAGATCCGCAACAGGAGGAGAAACAACCGGTCGCGGCTCTGGTTGCGGCTGCGGCTGTAACAGTTGTGGCTGTGCTAGAGGTTCACCGTGTGGCGGCACAGGAGGCCCCGTTGACAGTTCTAAGAACGTTCGAACTTCCAATAAAGGTCGAGGCACCATGCTTGTATTATAGCCTGCATTTAAATGATTCACCCCAGCATTCATCACAACCGCAGCGTCCACACTGCCATAATGTCCTTCATTACCAATCATGGCATGCGGATCAGCTGTATTGGTCGCTGCTGTGACATATCCAGAAGGGTTATCAGCGAGTACGTCTATCTTCCCTGCCCCACCCCACTCAAGACCAATTTTACCGCATAATTGTTTAATCGATTGAAGCTTTTGTTGTATTTCTGGTGTTAAGGGCTGATCACTAAAAGGTAATTCCAAGCGACCAATCTTTCTAAGTGCATTCTGGCGATCAGCGGGCGCCATTACTGCTAAGCGTCTTAAAACATTATCTATACCATTCAAACGAGCCAAGCAAAGCGCTGGGTTATCTTTGCCAGGTGCGCCATTTAACGTTAAGCCATCAGCAAAAAAACCCATTCCGGCTTTTAAATAGCGAAAGTTGATTTTCTCATTGTGAGCGAGTTCAACCTCACCTTGACTCGCAGCAGCATCTAATGCTTGCATAAACTCACATTCTATTGCCATAGCCACTTGATTGAGATCAAGTTTCCCTTTTTTACCTTGCCATATGACATCAGCAAAATTTTCCGAGGATGTAGCCGGTCTATCTTGACCATACATTGTCTTGTACATCGCATTTTGCCAGGCAGTATATTGGCTATCTAGTGGTTGTTCCGGGTAAAAGAACATGCCACCTGTATTATGAAGATCTCCTTGCCATTGCAAACCAGATTGATCGATGATTAACATTTTTTGCGGAGGAATTTTCTCTACAATTGGATTGCCAGGTGGGTATCCTCCCGATTTTGAAACTTGCGTTAAGCCAGAAACAACCGTAGATTTCACTAAACACCTCAGGGTTGCGACTTGTTCAGCAGTTAAATATTCACCGTATAATTCAACCTTCATCTCACCATTGCCATTCACCGCTTCATTTCTAGCAAGTATTTGCAAATGGCGAGCAGTAAATTGTGCTGGGGAGTTAGGGAAAATCTCTGTGAGGCCAGTGTAGGGATTAACAAATGAGGTGCCTGGAAGTTGAGTCTGCGCCATTAATTGCTGGAAGGCGCTTAATATACTTGGTGGGCAGTAAACCCCTATTTTATCGGCATTATTAAGATGCGCATTTTTTTGCCCAGGATCAAAAGCATTCACTTTTTTCACAGAAATACTGTGCTTACCTGCCGAAGTGCCGCTCAGTTCATCACCTATCATTGCATATACTCTTATGTATTTAATTACTCTTGTTCTTTTAGAGTTTGAATAGGTCAAGAAGTTCCGATCATTAACTTCTTCTAGGAGAGCTTAGGAATGTGAATGTTCTCTATATGGTTTATTTTACGCGCTCAAGCGCTGATACCGCCTGAAAAGCCAAGGCTTCTAACATCATCATTTCTTCACTTGATAATATTTTGTCTGGGTTTTTGGGGACAACTCCTAACACACCTAAAATAGTTTGACCATTAGTCAAGGGAATATAATAGCCCTTTGCACTTGGCATGGTATTCGTACCAATTCCTGCACTTTGATTATGCGTAAACACCCAATGAATAACACTATCTTCTTTAATATCTGGTTTAACTTCAGGTTGAGATGCAAGCTGTAATTGATTTTTCTCATCTGGTAACCACACCGTTGTAGAACAATCAAATATTTCATTAATATGTTGCACAATCACTTTCGCAATCTTATGTTTCCCTTTTGTTGCTATCAGTTTGTGGCTAAGCTTATAAAGCTCATTGGTGAATTTCTCTCTTTTTAAGGCATGTATTTTTTGCAACCTTAACATAGAGGTTTGAGAACTGACGACTAATCCTGCAAATAAAAGTACACTCAAGGTAATAATGTCTTGGAAATGAAAGCTTCGTAGTGAAGATGTCGGCATGGTGAAAAAAAGGTGATAACAAACAACACTTAAAATAGCAGAAACAGCGGCGACTCTGCGCTCACTTGTTGCCCCAATAATAACGATCCCCACCAAATATATCATGACTATATTTTCTTTCCCTAGAATATCTTTAAAAGGGAGATTAATGAGTGTGCAAATAGCAATAATAAAAACGGCGCTTAAATAATTTTTCCACGATGTTGAAGTTGATGTTCTCTTTAAGGGCACTTTTTCGACATTATTATCACCAATGATATAGATATCAAATGATTTGCTACTCTCGATGATGTTGATTGTTGGGGATGCAAAAAAGAGTCGCTTCCAGCGGGGCCTAGAAGGCTTCCCTAAGATAAGCTTCGTAAACCCATTTTCTTTAGCGTAATTCATAATCGTTTCAGTTATGTTTACCTCATGAATACGCTGGACATTCGCTCCTAACTGTTCAGCTAAACTTAGATTTTTTTGAATCAACGCTTTTGCATTCTCATCTAAAGTCTCATGACTCAAATTTTCAACGTATAAAGCAGTCCAAGGCGCTTTTAATTTCGATGCCAGCTGTTTAGCCGTACGAATGAGCTTGATGGAGATCAAACCAGGCCCAACACAAACTAGGATTTTGTCAGCAACGGCTTGTTTTTGTTTCGACTGATATTTTTTATAAAGTGAATGCAGAGCATCTACGCGCTCAGCCGTTCGGCGCAAAGCAATTTCACGCAAAGAGATAAGATTTTCGATTTTAAAAAAGTTTTGACTGGCTCTTCTTTTAGCAAACTCTCCTAAATAAACTTTTCCTTCTTGTAATCTTTCTAGGATAACTTCGGATGGTGCATCCACCAACACAATTTCATCTGCTTCATCAAAAACAGAATCAGGTAAAGTTTCCTTCACGCGTATCCCAGTCAAATCAGCAACGACATCATTTAAACTCTCGATATGTTGTACATTTAAAGTAGTGTAAACATCTATACCCTGTTCAAGAATTTCGCGAATATCTTGCCATCTTTTGGGGTGTCTTGTGCTCGGCGGATTGGTGTGAGCCAATTCATCAACCAGCAAAATATCAGGTCTTCTTGCAATGGCAGCATCGAGATCAAACTCCTTTAAGGTGATCCCATGATATTCAATTTGTTGCAAAGGCAATATTGGCAAGGTATCTATTAATTTTACTATCTCTGTTCTGCCATGTGTTTCAACCACGCCTATTACAACATCTACATGTTCTCTGTATTTTTCTAGAGCCGCCGAGAGCATGGCATATGTTTTACCCACTCCTGCGCAAGCACCAAAAAATATTTTTAATTTTCCCCTTCTTTTTTCACTCTTTTCAATCTGCTGTAAAAATTGCAGGGGATCGAGCCGGTTTTCTGTCATTATGCTTTTGATCTTTCTTCCAGTTTTAAGTTGAGCTTTACAACGTTAATTCGTGGCTCTCCCAATATGCATAATTGTCTATCCTCTATGTTCTCTTCTATTAAATTTTGGATGACACTCTCTTCAAGATGTCGCGCTTTGGCAATCCTTGGCATTTGAAAGAAAGCTGCAGCAACACTGATATGAGGGTCAAGCCCACTTCCTGAGGCCGTGGCTAGATCAACTGGCATTTTATTCGTATTATCATTAACTGCACTCAATAGCTCAACACGCTTGGTAATATCCGCCAAAAGATTAACATTTGTCGCTGCCAAATTAGAACCTTGTGAAGCACTGGCGTTGTAAGGTGGGAGAGTGGCAGAAGGTCTGCTCCAAAAATATTTCACATCTAAAAAAGGTTGACCAATCAATTCAGACCCTTTTATTTCTTTATTAATCACAATTAAACTGCCATTTGCTTTATAGGGGAAAAAGCTTTGCAACATCAAAGTGACAACCGAGGGATAAACAACGCCAAATAATCCCATAAAAAATAACAAGATGACAAGTGTAGGCAAAAATTGATTTACCGGACTCTCTTCCATTATATTGCTCCAATAAAATTCAATATAACATCAATTATCTTGATGCCAATAAACGGAGTAATCAACCCCCCTAAACCATAGATAAATACGTTATGCCGTAGCATAGCGCTAGCACTCATCGGTCGATAATAAATTCCTTTTAGCGCAAGCGGTACGAGGAATATAATAATCAGGGCATTGAAAATAACAGCTGACATAATAGCACTGTGTGGACTAGCAAGATGCATAAGGTTTAATTTATCTATCTCTGGAAAGGTGCTGACAAACGCTGCTGGGACGATCGCAAAATATTTTGCCAGATCATTAGCAATGCTAAAAGTGGTAAGCGATCCGCGTGTCATGAGCAATTGTTTTCCTATTTTAACAATCTCTATGAGCTTTGTTGGATCAGAATCTAAATCGACCATATTGGCGGCTTCCTTAGCGGCTTGTGTACCACTATTCATCGCAACCGCTACATCCGTTTGCGCAAGTGCCGGCGCATCATTAGTGCCATCGCCCACCATGGCAATAAGGTGCCCTTCAGATTGATATTGACAAATTATCTTTAGCTTTTTTTCAGGTGTCACCTCTGCAAAATAATCATCTACGCCCGTTTCATTACCAATGGCAGCGGCAGTCAGAGGGTTGTCTCCCGTTATCATGATACTCTTTATGCCCATTTGTCTCAGTTCCGCGAGACGCTCTTTTATACCGGGTTTAATAATATCTTTTAATTCGATGACACCAAGAATTTTTGAGTTATCCGAGACCACAAGTGGTGTAGCACCTTGTCTTGCTATGCGTTCTATTATCTCGATTATTTCTTCATGCACGCTACCATTTTGATTTTTCACATAAGAAATAATTTTATCTGCAGCTCCTTTTAAAACCTTTTTATCTTGCAATTGAACGCCACTAAATCTTGTTTCTGCACTAAATGGAATAAAAGTCGCCTGTAGTGAATTGATATCAATAGGCTCTATCTGGTATTTATCTCTGGCTAATTGCACAATGCTTTTGCCTTCAGGCGTCTCATCTGCAATAGAAGAAAGAGCAGCTGCCCGCGCTATTTCTTGCTCAGAAACACCTTTAACAGGAAAAAACGCTACTGCTTGGCGATTCCCAAAAGTAATCGTGCCGGTTTTATCTAATAAGAGAATACTCACATCCCCTGCTGCCTCGACTGCGCGACCAGAATTAGCAATCACATTAGCGCGGATTAATCTATCCATACCGGCAATACCAATAGCAGAAAGTAAACCACCAATAGTCGTTGGGATAAGACAAACCAATAGTGCCAATAAAACCGTAATGCTGATGGCAGTGCCTCTTCCTTGATTGACAATGCTAAAAATTGAAAAAGGCAAAAGCGAGATGACGACAATGAGAAAAACGATAGTTAGCCCCGCCAGAAAAATGCTCAACACTATTTCATTAGGGGTTCTTTGCCTTTTCGCACCTTCTACCAGAGATATCATACGATCTAAAAACGTCTCGCCTGGGTTCGACGTGATCCGTATCATTATCCAATCTGAAAGAACAATTGTTCCACCCGTCACAGCATCTCTATCTCCACCTCGCTCGCGAATAACGGGCGCGCTTTCTCCGGTAATCGCACTTTCATCTATAGAAGCTATTCCTTCGATCACTTGCCCGTCTCCGGGGATAGTATCACCCGCCTCCACGAGAACAATGTCGTTTTTGACAAGATGAGTAGAAGGAATCATTCTATAAGCTTTGCTCTCTGGCTTGATTATTTTTTTCGCTTGAATCTCATGTCGGGTCATTCTTAAGAAATCCGCTTGAGCTCTTCCTCGCCCCTCAGCTAAACTCTCAGAAAAATTTGAAAATAACAAAGTAATCCATAACCAAATGGCAATTTGCAGGATAAAATGGCTATTCTCTGTTAGATTGCCTCTTAGAGTATTAAAATACAAAAAAGTAGTAAAAATGGCACAGACAAAGGTAACAAACATCACCGGATTGCGTAATTGATGTAAAGGAGAAAGTTTTATAAAAGACATACCCAAGGCCTGGATAAGCATTTTGCCGTCCATGAAAGAAGGTTGTCGAAATTTTTTCCCTCTTAAACTCATGAAATAAAACTCATTTTCAAGTATTCGATAACAGGCCCTAGCACTAACGCTGGTGCATAACTCAGCAATCCAATCATAACAATGATGCTCATCAAAATAATAACAAATAACGGTGTATGGGTTGGCAAAGTGCCAGATGAATTTGGAATATGATTTTTCCTTGCTAAATTACCAGCAAGTGCTAAAACAGGAATAATAATCCAATATCGCCCTATTAATAGGATGAATCCTAATAGCGTATTGTAGAAAGGCGTATTTGTATTGAGACCTGCAAATGCGCTGCCGTTATTATTTCCAGCAGATGTCAAAGCGTAGAGTATTTCTGTAAATCCATGAGGACCTTCATTCAAGATGCCGGCTTTTCCTTGCGGAAGAATACAAGCTATAGCCGCTCCTAATAAAACCATTATGATGGGAATAAGAATACAAAGAGACGCCATTTTAATATCGAAGGCCTCGATCTTTTTACCTAAATATTCTGGTGTTCGCCCGACCATGAGTCCTGCGATAAAAACTGTGACGATGACAAAGATTAACATGCCATAAAGACCCGAGCCTACCCCGCCATAAATAACCTCGCCCATTTGCATGAGAATCAATGGGACCAAACCACCTAGTGGCGTGAAGGAATCATGCATCGCATTCACTGAGCCGTTTGAAGTGGCAGTCGTGGCTCCTGCCCATAAAACAGAGTTCGTGATCCCAAAACGAACTTCTTTACCTTCCATATTCCCACCGGATTGGAGATGACTAGGCTTTTGATCAACCGTATTTAATAAAGGATTACCCATTTGCTCTTGATAGAGTCCAAACAAAACAAGAGGAATGAAAATGAGCGTCATCGTTATCAAAAGCGCCCAACCTTGTCGCTTATCATTCACCAATGCACCGAAGGAATAACACAGCGCGGCTGGGATCAATAAAATGGCTATCATTTCAAAAAAGTTGGAAAGAGGTGTCGGATTCTCAAAAGGGTGAGCAGAATTGGTATTAAAAAAGCCACCCCCATTGGTTCCCAATTGTTTGATTGCAATTTGCGAGGCAGCAGGCCCTCCGGGGATCTGATGAGCAGGATGTGCCTGCTCTTGCACTAAATCTGAACTTTCAATGGTTGAATATGTAGCATAATCATTAAAATTCTGGATAACACCTTGTGCTCCTAAAATAAGCGATAGCACTAAAGAAAAAGGCAAGAGAATATAGAGTGCCCCTCTCACAAGATCCACCCAAAAATTACCAATAAATTTACTATTTTGACGCTTTATTCCTCGAATCAATGCAACCAGCACGGCCATGCCCATACTGGCGGACATAAAATTTTGTACGGTGAGTCCCATCATTTGGCTAAAATAACTAAGTGTTGATTCACCAGCATAAGATTGCCAATTGGTATTAGTGATAAAGCTTGATGCAATATTAAACGCTAAATCGTCACTCAAATTTGGAAAATGTTGTGGATTAAGAGGTAAGTAAGATTGGAATTTTAAAATACAAAATAAAATCAGCCAGCCCCAGAAGCTGCAAGACAAAAGCGCAAGCGCATAGCGCTGCCAGGTCATTTCCCTTTCAATTGAGATCCCTGCTGTCTTGTAACAAAAGCGCTCTAGAGGTCCTAGTATACGGCTCAGCAAATGGCTACGCCCACTATAGACACGCTCCATGTAGCTTCCAAGTGGCTTCACCAACAAAAATAAAACCATGAAATACAAAAAAATCTGCAGTAAAGCATTAGGAGTTAAGAATGAGGCTATCATGGAAAAAGCTCTGGTTTAAGAAGGGCAACAAAAAGATAAATCCCCAAAGCAAACCCAACTCCTCCAAAGATAAGATAGGTTATATTCATCACGTTACCTTAAGGCACCACACAATAAAATTAGCCCTCGCGTTAGTATAAAAAAAACAAGCGCATAAACAATGTATGTCATATAACTACTTTTTTGTTATAGATAAACTTATCTTAAAATATAGCACTTAGTGACAAGGAAGGTGGCGCTAGGAAGAAACTGACCGTTTTTCACTTGGTTGTTAATCTGCAATAGCCTTAGCGCTCGCATTAAAAGGGGGACGGGCGTACCATGTCAGTATTAATAAACTAAGAAAAATAAGACCTGAGATCCAAAAAACATCATCAGTTGCCAGCATGTAAGATTGCCTGATCAGTTCATTATAAATATTGGCATAGGAAGCTTGATCAGTGAATCCTAGAGTGTGAAGCTTGCTCAAGCCTTGTTCCAATGCTGAGCTCCCTGCCGTGACACTCTCTGTTAATTGACTTTGATGTGCTGACTCACGACGTGTCCAAAGAGTCACGGTGAGAGAAGTACCAAAACTTCCCCCTAAAAGTCTGAAAAAATTAGATAGTCCAGCTGCACTGGCAAGACGGTGATTGGGTAATCCCGCAAGCAAAATCGAGATGAGTGGGACAAAAAAGCATGGCGCACCAATCCCTTGAATAAATCTAATCCAAGCAATATTTCCAATAGCAACGTCAGTATTAAAATTAGCTAACCAAAACGAGCAAAATGCAAAAACAAAAAATCCAACACTCACAATATACCTAGCATCAATCCTATTGATTAATCGTCCTATTACCGGCGACAAAAATACGGGTAAAATCCCGAAAGGTGCTGTCGCTATCCCCGCCCAAGTGGCTGTGTAATTCATTTCTGTTTGCAGCCATAACGGTAAGATGACAACATTTCCAAAAAAGATCATATATCCAACGCTAATCGCAATAGTTCCTACAGCAAAATTGCGACTTTTAAAAAGTGTCAGATCAACAATAGGATGTTTCTCGGTGAGCTCCCATACTATAAAAAAACTTAAACTTATTACAGAAACAATTGTTAGAATACAAATTATGTCTGATTCAAACCAATCTAGATCTTTTCCTTTGTCTAAAAGAACTTGTAAGCAACCAATGCCCACCACTAACAATATTAACCCAACAAAATCTGTGGGCTGCTTTCCTGTTGGGGTATCACGGTTTTTTAGAATTCGCCATGTAAAATAAACTGAAAATATTCCTACAGGCAAATTAATATAAAAAATCCATGGCCATGAATAAGTATCGGTGATATACCCCCCCAAAATGGGGCCAATAATAGGGGCCGCAACAGCAACCATTGCCCACAATCCTGTAGCAAGTCCTTTTTTATCCGGAGGATAGTTGGCTAAAAGTAAACTTTGTGACAAGGGAATCATAGGACCTGCGACTGCCCCTTGTATTACTCGAAAAAAAACGAGCATCGGCAAGCTGGTGGAAAGTCCGCAAAGGATTGAAGCAATCGTAAATAAAGCTGTTGATAAAACAAATAAACGCACTTCACCAATTAGTTTTGCTAACCATCCTGTTAACGGCAAAACAATCGCTAAGCTCACTGTAAAGGAGGTAATAACCCAGGTTCCTTCATCGGAACTCACCCCCATATTTCCTGCAATGGTGGGAATGGCGACATTGGCGATAGCCGTATCTAACACATTCATAAAGATCCCAAGAGAGACTGCAACGGTGAGTAAGACTAATTGCGGACCTTTAATACATGACATAGTGTACGCTTAAGGTTCCTTTTGTTGTGTGATGGACTCTACATTTTTAGCATTGGCTGTTAAAATTTCATTAATGATTTGATCTGCTTGCGCCAAATCAGAGCTTATATCTTGAGATTGATAGAGAACATGAAGTGGAAGGATCTGCTTTAGGGTTTCTCCTCCACGATTATGCGTATCAACCGTTACTGTCATCGATAGCCCAATTCTCAAAGGGTGTTGTTTTAATTGTTCTTTGGAAATAGCGATGCGTACTGGCAGCCGTTGCACAATTTTTATCCAATTGCCTGTTGCATTTTGCGCAGGTAATAAATCAAAAATACTCCCCGCGCCAGGATTCAAGCCAACAACCGTACCTTTAAATTTTACTTGCCCACCATAAGCATCCGCAACCATGGTGACGGGTTGCCCAATCCGAATATCCTTTAACTGTGATTCTTTAAAATTAGCATTGACCCATACTTGCTCTAAAGGAACAATGACCATCAAGACTGTGTTGGGATTCACTTCTTGCCCCACTTGTACTGTACGTTTAGCAACAGTGCCCGTTTCTGGGGCATAAATGACAGTTCGCCGCCAGTTAAGATAGGCATTACGCAAGTTTACTGCGGCTTGTTGGATTTGGGGGTGTTGATAAAGTGACGTGTGCCCCACCAATGATTTTGCTCTTACAAGTTGATCTTCTGCTAAAGTCAAAGCATGAACAGCTGCATCTAAGGCGATTTTGGCATGGCGCTCTTCTTCTGCAGATATCGTTTTATTGACAATTAATTTGCTTCGGCGATCAAAATCTTCCTTAGCCCTTTCCAGATTATCCTTTTGAACTAATATATTTGCTTTGGCTTCATTCACACTATCAAAATATTGGTTGACCTGACGTACAACCGCAGCCAATTGGGCTTTTGCTGTATTGAGTGCAATTTCTGCATCAGCCTTATCCAGTTTAACAACGGGAGAGCCTTTGCTCACTACATCTGTTTCATCCGCTAATATTTCAGACACATGCCCAGATATTTGGGACATCACTTGCACAATATTCCCGGAGACATAAGCATCGTCTGTAGACTCGTTATATTGGCCGATAAAAAGCCAATAGATTAAGAACAAGCATCCGCAGAAAATAAAAAAGAGTCCAAGGCCTATCAGCAGGCGCTTACGGTGAGGATTCTGTGGTGGAGATTCAATTGACATGGTTATTTAGCTTACATCCATGTTGATAAAGTTTTATCCTTCATTCTATTAAGAATAGAGGACTTATCATCATTAGCCAGTCAAGATAGAATCCATCAAGTAGAAAGCATCTGATCAAAATTCTCTTCAAGATGTTGATAGAGGCCTTTTTGCTCTGAATAAGTAAAAATTTCCCCTTCTTCAATGTCAAAAAACCATAAGTGAATGGTAAGTTCTCCTTGAGAAACCCGTTCTTTTATCCAGGGAAAGGTCAAACAATTTTCATAAGAATGTCGTAAAGCTTCTTTGGCATAATCATTAACATTTTTTGCAGAACCCACTTTTTTAGCGATCAAAGAAACCCATCGTGTAATAAAGTCATTTTGATGGAGATCCTGCTTATTAATCAGTGCATTGATACCGCCGCATTGACTATGACCCAAAATAATTAGATGTTTTATCTTTAAATAACAAATCCCGAACTCTAAAGCGGCACTTGTACCATGGTGGGCTTCGTCTTTTTCATAGGGCGGAACGATGTTAGCCACATTGCGAACAATAAATAAATCGCCCGGATCGCATTGCAAGATTAATGCGGGATCAACTCTGGAGTCACAACAGGAAACCACCATAATTTCAGGCTGTTGGCCTGTATTGGCCAAGCTTCGCATAATCGAATTATCGCCATGCGCATACTTTTGTCGAAATGCTTTATAACCATCAATTACTTTCTTAAATGAATTATTCATTTGATCTCAACAATATGTTAATTAACTAAGACTGTTTTTCTCGCTAGGGACTATATTATCTGTTTTCCCATTTTTTGCAATATTTATCCCACTAAGACAAAAAAAGCTTGTACATACAAAACTACAAAATTGAGATGCACTATATGAACTAAATCAGACTTGCTGCAGTCTCATCTACAAAAGGAGGAATACACCTATGCTAGAACAATCAAATCCCAAAAGTGTTAAAGAAAGCATCGCAATTCTAAAATCTGTGAAATTGATCAGTGAAAAACAATTTAACAATGTAAAGACTTTAGAACAATTAGCTGGCGAAGTTTCCAATCTCATTAAAAAAGCAATAGAAACATCAGACCAAGAAATGGTTGAGAGACTTTGTGCTGCCCTCCCTCAAATCATCTCCTTAACTCAAGACAAAAATGCCGAATCTTACTCCACTCTTTTGCGGCAAGTTTTTACCGAACTTGCAAGTCAAGTGCAGGGCAGATATTACTATGGCGAAAGTGATGATAAAGTACGCGCCACACTTAATGAAGCAATGTCATTAATGCAGTTTGGATATCACGATCACGTTAAGGAATTATTAAAAGATTTAAACTCTACCAAAATTAAACAGATAAATGAGATATTAATGGCTGTTTCAACAGGGCTTGATTTTCGCTTAGATACGCGTTACATCACACAAATTCAAAGAAAACTGCTTGTTGAAATACAATCAGCGCCAGAGAAACTTAAGAAATGGACTCTTGACTACCCAAGTTCTCTCCATAAAATTCAAATGGTAAATGATATGTATACAATTATAACCAGACTGGAAGACATAGCTCGCTATCATCCCCAAGACTATGTAAAGCAAGAAGCCCTTAGTTCCTTACAAAAGCTTTCAAAAAATAATGATCTTGATATCCGTATTCTCAATAGATTGAAAGAATTCCCTCCATTAGCAACACAATCTGCACCAGCTCGTCTAGAAAGCAATTGGTCTGAAGTACAACCTACGGCACGCAAGGAAAGAAAGGAAATGCTCATCCGCGCTAAGCGAGAAGCTTCGGTTTCGCCTGCTCCTTCTGCGTCACCGGCAGCTGCAGCCACCGCTGCACCACCGGATACAAAGTGGAAGCATGGAAAAAAACCCGGCGAGTAAGTCAATTTCTTTATTTTAGGGTAAAATTAGCTTAGAATTTTACTCTAATTTCATAACTTGTGAGCACACATGACATCAACAAGATCTGATCCTGTCTATCGTCCAGAAAACGTAAGCTTATTTGAAACTATTTATGGCAAAAATTTAATTTCATTAGGTGGCTTTCCAGCAGTTGAATTACTCTTTTCTGGATTAACCATAACAGGCAAAAAAGCGCTTGATCTGGGCTTTGGCTTAGGCGGCGTTGCTTTTTATTTAGCACAATCTTATCAGATGCAAGTTTATGGTATAGAAGTCCATTCTTGGATGGCACAATACGCACTAGAACATGCACCGCAAGAGAGTGCTCATTTATTAACTTTTGATGTTTATAATGAGCAAGGGGAAATCCCTTTTGAGACTCAGTCTTTTGACATTGTCTACAGCAAAGGGGTATTAAATCACGTTCATGACAAAGAGACTTTGTTTCACAAAGTCAATAACATGCTCAAGCCTTCTGGCTTATTTGTTATCGCTGATTGGATTTTTCTTGAGCCGCATCTAGATTTAGCAGAACCTTTAGTGCATGAAACAAAAGAAACCTACAGCCATATCTTAACTAAAACAGGTTTTGGTGATATACACTTTCGTGATGATAGCAAAGCATTTCACAGTTATGTTAAAGATTTACTCGAAAATCTCATAATACATCAAAAAACAATTGAGCAAACATTTGGTCTCGATGTTTATGCCACAGTACTCAATCAACAGCAGAAACTTCTACAAGATATTGAGGCCAAGCGTAAATTTGCCATGAGAATTATTGCAAAGAAAAAATAAAATACGATGCGCTTGTGTAGGGGACGGCCCCTGTGCCGTCCCAAAATTAATTAATAACAATTATTCTTCTATTTACTTGCTGCTTTCGCTTTTACAGCCAGATCCTCCCGTGCCATTCTTCCCTCACGACCTTTATGATCTTTCGCGCTCTTTGAAGCCCACTTTATACTTGTATTTTTCACTATTCCTTTTGTCGTTTTTAAAATAATTGCTGTCGTCAATTCTTCAAAGGAGCCTGGTACGTATTTATCTATATCCTTAGAAGCTTTTTGCAAAACTCTTTTCTCAACTTCCAAACCGATACGTTCAGTCCCTGACAGATCTGGTGATTCAAGTGCACTCTTTGTTTTTTGCAATCTCATATCTACAGGTTCTTTGAGGGATTTTTTAAACCATACCAAAGGCGCATTCATTGCTTGGCGTTGGGCCTCCACGGCATCAACAAAACCAATGACTGAGGGCGGAACGGCCTCTTTATTCTGCGCTTGCCAAGTGCTTACTTCGGGACTTTGCTCTCCTTTAAAAGCACGCCAAGCCATCTTGAACCAGTTTTGTTTCTCAGCTTTCTTTTTGTCTTTTCTCACAATCGGCAGTGTATCACTTGCTGCTGGAACAGGCTCAAGAGATGTAGGCACAACTGCAGCAACAATGGCCCGCTGCTTTCTTGGTGCTTGGCCTTTAGGCACAGCTTGTTTTGAGACGGGGACATCATGAGCCGTCGCTGGTACAAACCGCACATCATTCGAGGGCATAATAGGCAATTTAAAAGTGTCTTTCATTTCTGGAGAGGGTGACTCAATTGATTTTAATAGTGATTCTGGTACTTTTTTTATTTCATCAAAAACCCAACGCATGCTTTTTTTAGCGACCTCTTTAATTTCTTTTGCTTCTTTGCTCATTTTCCCAAAATCAGGCTGAAAAGCTGTCAATGCAAAACCCCCTCTTTTTTCTCTTTCCACTTCTGTTTCATTGGCAGCGAGCGTGTTTATGCCAGGCAAACTCTGCGCTGTCACATTATGGGCAAGAACAGTGGGGCGATGAATTGTTACCTTATCACGAGTGTGCTTTTCTACGCTGACGCTCGAGCTACCTTGACGCGAAATTTGGCTTGAAAAGCCCATGCGTTTCTCACGCTCGATATCCACAGCTGACGTTCCTGTCACAGACGGTAAACCAGCTTGTCCATCAAGCCGTGAAAGCTTCTCTGTTTCAATTTTCGAACCATTACCCAAATGGATGTTATCCGCTGCGATTTGTCCGTTAGGCAAAACAACGCCGGCTTTTTCGCTGGTATATTGGCGAGTCGTCGTGTCAGAGCTAAAATGTCCTCCTGCTGTATAGTTTGCACTGGCATGCACATCGGATGACTTGGAAATACTCAGAATTTTATCTTGCGGTGTATTAAAATCCATCCTAGCAGCAGATACTTTACCGCCATTAGGGCTTGTAATCCTTAGATCGCCAGCTAGTGATTTCCCACCCTCAATGATTGCAGAATCTCGCGCATGCAGTTTAGCCAGATGGACGTTCTCTGTCTCATGGGTAGTGGACCCATGCGTGAGCCCCACGCTGACATCTTGTAAATCGGAGGCATTAATGCCAAGACTCCCCCCTTTACTTTTTTCTTTAGATCTCGTGTAATCTCTACCTTTGGTGGCTTTAATCCCTTCCGTCAAGAAAATCCGCAGATGCGCTGCGTCTACACTAGAGCCATCTAAAATCTGCAATTCTTCACCCACTAGACGAAATGTCCCGCCCACATATAAATTGGTTGAGATCATTTGACTGGTGTACTTCTCTTTAGTTGTTTTCTTTAGATTAAAGGTAAAATTTGTATTAAATGCTCTGTCTTTTCCATTTTTTGAGGTAGTGATCCCCAACTGATCGGTAATGGTCCCCACAAACGCATCTGGAGATTCACCATATTCTTGACAAGCATGCGCAACAAAGGCTGATAAGTTCCATGCATTGCGGCTAATATTCAATAAAGGCATGGGTAATTCAGCTACACTATCTGCATGTAACAAGTCTTCTAGTTCATGGGGCTCCCAACCACAAGCATTGATAAAACTTTTAAAAACAGCTTTGCCATTTTGTCCATGCAAAACATCAGTAATATTATTGATGCCAGGAACCTCGAGCTTAAATTGTTTAATCACCGTTTTATTATCTAAAGTCTGTTCTTTGCCCTTAAATGTCGTTTTGCGCGCGGCAATATCTGCGCCCGCAAGTACTCCTTGCACGGCTCCTAAAGCAAATTCATCAGCACGTACCACTAATTCTCCGCCCGTAAAGATATAACTAGACTGCACTCTGCTTTCATTTGTTACTGAGCGAAAAGAATTATTGTTCAACAATCCTCTATTTCTAAAATGGATATTTTCTTGATGAGATACTTGCACCCCATTTATGGATACTTGATTCTTAGCAATAAGATTGATATTTCCTGCTGCACTTAAAATCGTATTTTCTAATTTAATGTCACCATTTCGAGCAACGAGAGTTATCACACCTTCATCTGAAGAGATATGATTTTGTGTCACAGCTGATGTCAGCGTGTGGGGTTGAATAACAGATTCAACTCTATTATTTTTTTTCAAGCTCAAAACTTGTGGGATCGCATAAGACTTTGATTTCGTGTTGTTAAACAATTCTTTTTCTGAATTAAGGTAGGCTCCTTTTCTCCCCCAAAAATCCAACCCTGCCGTAACCATCGCTTTGGAGCCAATAAAACAATTTCTTCCTGTCGAGCCTATCTCTGCATTCACCCAAGTTGGCTTGAGATACCAGTTTTGGCCTGCATCATGCAAAACAGTAGACGTTTTGGTACCTTGCTCAGTTAAAACAGCCTCTGCTCTGCCCCCTTCATAGAATACGTAGGTCCCTTTGTTTCCTGAAAGAAATTTGCCGCCCTTAAAATTGATTTTACCAAGATAACCATTGTGGCCTAGTGCATAGACTTCTCCAGAGTTTGCCTCCACTTTTGTAGAAAGGCATTCTTGTAGAACGGGAAGGCGCAGCGAATGTTGAAAATGCTCTTTATAAGATGTCAGCAGCGCTTCGTTGTCAAAACATCTGACATTCCAATTAATGGCATCATCCGCATGCACTTTCCCTTGGTTCTTAAATGCCTTTGCTTGCAAAAAACCACCCTTTTGCAGGGTTAGAGCAGAGCGCGCACCTTCTCCCACTATTTCATCTACATCTAAAAGAAGCGGATGAAGAAAATGAGCTTGCTTATTAGAATAATCCGCCTGTTCTCCTATAAACCGTAAAGTATTGGGATAAGGGTTATCGGCATTATTTTCGAGATCCAATATGCTCTTTGGCGCCTCAACAATAAGAGTTGCCTCACCTGACAAGTGTGGCAATTTCGCTAGAGGGATCTTATTTTTAGCATGTGGCAAATGGATTTGAAGCGTATTGCCAAAACTGGAGTCAATTTCAAATGCACGCTCTCCTGTTAATTGCACTTCATCCAATGTCAGATCAGTCAATTTTACTTGATTAAAAGCATCCTTTGTAACCTCCAGCGGCTGTTTAGCTTTGAGAACTAAACCTGAGATAGCATCTCTCTCGCCTCTCTTCCAAGTGATCTCATCCGGCATTTGCGTTTTATAGCCAGAAGTTTGTACTAAGCGCGCATCGATGCTGCCTTCTTTTACCACTTTAGCACTGTTTAAGCTCACTCTTTCAGAGATAAAATAACCCTCTTTACTTAACGCAACTAATTTTTGTGACATCAAGTTTATTTGCCTTTCTGCTTTTATCACTCCTGCGTTTAATGCTTTTTGATTCTTACCAGAAAAATTCACATTTTTTCCAGAAATAAATCCCGCATTTTCAGCCAAGGACTCCGCCAAAAGATCAATATCTTCTTTAGCAATGAACTGGCCCTCTTTATAATTTTTGACAATGCGCGCAGCCGTCACTTTGATAGTATTCAAAGCAAAGATGAGCCCTTGATTTTCCAATAAATCAAGACAAGTACCATACACTGCTTCTTGGGCTGTCATGGCGCCAGAGTGCAGATTTTTAAAGAAGGTATTCGCCAAATGAGCCCCAAAGAGTCCAATATTTTTTCCCGCACGCATCACGTTATTATTCGTGACACCTGTCGCATAAATACTCATGTTTCCTGTACTCTCTAAAACACCTTCTTGATGTAGAGTCCCAACAAAAGCTGCCAAATGGCCATTTGCGCCATATTCTCCACTAAACGCACGTTGCAGCTCTAAAAGAATATCGCAAGCCAAACGCAAGTTATTTACTTCAGGAACGATTTCACTATTGTGTAGCAGATTGCTTTCTATTATTGAAGGTACATCAAGTGTTAAAACTTCTTTTTTATATTCAGGAACAGGAATATAGTGTTCTTTTAGGGCCTTTTGGTGTGTTTGCCATCTGTGTTTGCGAGCAAAATCTCTGTCTGCTCTGCCCATTCTTCCTCTTGAAATTGCTACTTTTACTTCAGCTGTGGCCTTAACTTCTTCTGGGATGTCTGCTACTGGCTTTGCTGCCATCGGGATTTCTTTTGGAGCTATTTTAGCATGAGGGTATTTTTGTGCTGAATAGCTGAGCATGATGATCAAAGATTGTATTGCTTCCGTTATCACTTGTGTTCGCGTAAGCGTGCCGGCTTGGTAGGCTTGATATATATTGCTCCAGGCCTTAGTTTTGAAGAAAAATTGTAGCCCTGTTTGTAATTCCAAATAACCATTCTGTTCATTTAGCAACCCGCTGTTTTTTGCAACATGCAGCGCGCCATATAAAATTGATTGTACCAATAGATCTGAATGATGCCCTTTATTCAAAATAAATAACACAATATCTCTAGAATTAATTAACAAATTGGATTCTAATAGTTGAGAAGGGGAAAGGGCATAGAGAATTTCTCGAAATACCCCTTCCGCCATGGTTTGCAGCGTTATCATGGTGTTATCAAAAGCTTTTGCATCTGCGCTTTGCCAAGCTAAGAGCGCTTCACCTGAGATGTCAGCAAGCTTCAGTGCATAGCGGGTATACCGAATCATCTCTGCTGCTTTTTTTAACCATGGAAGCTCTCCTGCAGCAAGTGGCAGCGCTCGAGTCAATGCCTCAACAAAGTTTAAACTACGTTGAACAAATTTCTCTTCTGATATAAACGAATGATAAAAGTGATATAACACATTCACAAAAAGCTGCGCTTTTTCTTGCTCAGAGCTCAGAGCCCCCAACGAAGGAACGACATTATCAAGAAAAAAAGTCACTAATTCCCATTTTGAGATCTCATTGCTTTTACCTTGCGCGATTTTATAAAGCAAATCTGCCCCGCAATAAAGTGATTTAGCGACCAACAAATAAGAACGCAGCTGAATAGCGCCTGGCAGCGGCAAATAAGAACCTAATTGAGCTAGATTGACGCCAGCATGAACAATGTTAAACGCCCAATCAATGCAAGAAAGTGTATTTTTGTGTCCTTCAAGCACAAATCCACTGATATTGAGTTGAGGAGCGTGAATTTGACAAGACAAACCTTTCAGTAAGGCGCCATAAGTGTGATTAATTTGTAAACCTGCTTCAAGAGAGACAAATTTAGCGAGGATTCCCCCTGAATTTTCAATATTACTTCTGGCAAAGATCTCAATCTCCGCTTTCTGACTCACCAGTATGCTCTTAGAACCTAATATTACAGCATGCGCCTGAATTTTGCCGGCTTGCTCAGAAATCCATTCGCCATTGTTATTGAATACACCCGTTGCTTCTACAGCATAGTGATCGGCAATATGCATTTTGCCGGTTTGTTTGATCTCGGTTGCTTTTAACACTAAATTAGAAACCGACATCTCACCTATTTGATCAAATATATTTTCTATTTTTAAATTTGCGCTCTTAAAAGATAAAGGGCTGGCCAAGTGCGCATTCTTCAGGTAGAGATCTAATATCTCTCCCTTTACAAGCTTAGTTTCACTACTAGTCTTAAAATCACTGGCTTCAACTTTGAGTTTTTGAATAATGACAGCTGTTTTAACTTCAAAATCAAAATCTGATCTAACAGATACAGCCGTGTTGGGTTGATGGGCAAAATGCAAACTAAGTTTACCGTCTCGGTGCACCTCATAAAGCGCCTCCGGCTTCTCTTGAGAAGACTGATTAACTAAATATACCAAACAGCTTTGCCCTTTAACCAACAGCTTCCAGCGCAAACTCTCTTTTGGCGCACTTTGCTGCCAGGGATTAAATTTCAGATGATGAATGAGATATCCTGTCTGATTTTTTTCTGTTATCTCAATGACAGGCCCTTGTTTCGTTTTCTTAACAACAAACTCAATCTGAGAGTAAGACTTTTCTTCATTTGCTATTACATGATTTTCTAGATCCAACATTTCTTTAGCACTCAACCGAGAGAGCCCACCATGCGCTCTTAATAGGCGCACGGCTTCTTGGTTATGGTGAAACAAAGCATAATCAAGAGGGGTTTGACCTGCTTGATTGAGAGAGTTGCAGTCTATTTTCTGCTTTAGTAAAGAACGAAGTTGATTTTGATCTCGATTGAGGATCGCGCAAAAAAGAGAGTGGGTGGCATCGAATTTCATGGTAATACTTCCTTGTAAAAATATATGTCTAATTTGCTAATTTTGTGGCTGGCTCTAAAGGTTGACTCTTTTCTTCTGGCATTCTGACTAATTCTTCTAGTGAGGTTGTCCATACCTTTGTATTTATTTGAATAACGGCATCTGGGAGCGTCTCGAGATCAATCGCTTCGAATAGTGATTTCCCTTCCCGCGAAATTTCCTTTTCAAAACCAAACGACTCGCCATTTTCATATCTGACAAATGCAACCCTTTCACCTTTTGAACCTTGAAAAGGAAAAACATATGAATTCTCATTTTTTTCTTTAAATTTCGCAATAAATGTTGACAATTCAAACAACATTTTTGTATTGACTTTGGTATTTAAAACTATCACCTGAGTTTTTAACAAAAACATCATCAGACCGTTACCAAAGTCATTAAGCAATTTTGAGTGAACTCTTACCAGATCAGTATCCTTTTGAGTGGGATATTGATTCAAAATAGGAGTAGAAGGCACATCGTCTTGCTGTTGCGATTTTGCGGATTTTCGAAGTTTTCTTTTCAGCGTCTCGACCATCTCACTTTCTGAGTATGTGCTATCATTGGCTGCGTGCTTTTTCCGGACACTCTTCAAGGCTTTTTGTAAAAAAGCACTTCTCTCTAACACCCGCTTTATAGATTCTGGGATATTCACTCCTTTTAATAAAGCTTGTAATAAAAAGAGGACTCGCGACTGCGAAGAGGTGGCTTCATATCCCATGGCCATGAAATTTTTATCCATCTCATCCTTATATTCTCTAATGACTATTTTTTTGTCATGATCAGTCTTAATATCTCTGAGTGAAATATTTTCCTGCAGACATTTTTTAATCAAAGAATCATTTAAAATAACAAAACCAAGTTGAGGATTCTCACGCAGATCAAGACGCTGCAAATTATTTAACCCCAAAAGGAGCTCTCGCAAGGATTGTTCATGCCGATTAGACAACCCAATCTTTCTGAGTACTAGCTCCTGAAGATCATATAAATGATTAACTTTGAATTGTAAAAACGCATCCAGTTTAGTTTGTCCGACTTCATCAGAAGGTAATTTTTCAGCCAACGGATTATTTGATAAATTTAACGACAGCAGACCAACATGATCAGCAATTTCTTCAACCAAACCTAAAGATTCACCTGTGAGTTGATTGCCGCTTAAGTCAAGTATTTTTAAGTCTTGAAAGGCTTCTTTTTCTAGCACAATTTTTTGATGTAAATACGTGATGGCATCAATAGAGAGCTTATTATTACGCAATATTAACGATTGTGTACCAATATGTCCCATACCCGTGCTAATCAGTACTTTTAATTGCTCATCTGTCATCCCAGCGTCACTGATATCAATCTTTTGAAGAAAAAGCGTTTTTTTCCTCAAAGCAAATATTTCACCCAAACTATTACAATATTCTTCTGTCATTTGCAGAGGCTGAGCATGCTTTGCCGCAAATGAATTTGGCGAAAGGGTCACATTGAATTCAAAGTCGATTGGCTCTAATAAGTTGTCCTTACTTAATAGGGCAATTTTCTTTTTTATCACTTCAGTTGATTTTTCTTTAAGTGCTTTAAGATGACTCTCATGCCACTTTTGTGCTATCCAATCCATCCCTTTAGAGGCAAAATAGATGGTAACGACCGAGCCCAAGAATGCGCCTCCCAAAGCAGGAGCACTTAAAGTGCCTATTGCAATCTCTGCCGGGAGCATAAGACCTTCACTGTAAACCATCACCGCAGCACTTGTTGCACTGCCTCCTCCTATGCCAAGTACAGCACTAAAAGGCCACTTTATTATTTTACTGATTCGCTCCAACCAGCCTGGACCACTTTCATTTAAACTTTGCTCCAGTTGTTTTACCTCTCTTAACATTTTTTGAATTTCTTGATTTGGTTTTATATTTTGCGCCTTAATCTGTTGATTCCCTTGCGTCAATTTTTGATTATCTTGCATCACTTGTGCAGCATTATCCTTGCTCATTTTAAATTTCCTTATCTCTTATTACTTAAATAACTAGCGCGAGCCTCTTCTTTAGTGAAAAATTCATACGCTAAATTAAGGGTCTTAGCTTGACTATCATCGTTATTCAATTGTTTATCTGGGTGTTGTTGTAACATTTTCTTTCTATATGCAGTAACTATCTCCTTTTCGCTTGGATTGTGACTTAATAAACCTAATATATCTTGAGGATAAACTCCTATTTGTTGTTTAAAGGCTTCTTGCGCAACCGTTTTCATTTCGAGCTTTTTGAGATCCTCTCTAGAAATATTTTTTTCCTCCTCTGATAAATTCAAGCCATATCGCGTGAGCACCTCAAACGTTGCTCTACTATTCTTGACTGTGTTGGCGTAAAGCATTGCCCGTAAACCTTGGTTCTCATAAGCAAAAAATACATCTAATTTATCTTTAGGAATAAGACCTAAAACATAGTCAAGAATAAAGGCTTTTTCATCGTCAGCAAAACAGATCAAAGCTGTTTTATCGCGACTATTAGTTACATTTAGAAGTTGAACCAGTTGGTGAGAGGGAACATAGCCTAATAATGTTTTTACTTCACTCAAGGGTTTTTTCAGCGCTGCTTGATAAATAAAGAGCGAGTTCCCTTTTTGATCAAGTTGACTCAAAAATTCAAATCTGTCATTTTCTGGTATCGCATCCATGACGAAGGCAATATCTTTTTCGTTGCGAAATTTAGCCAACACATGAAACATGTAGGGTTCATTATTTTCATGGATCTTCTTAAGCATCGCGCAACGATCTGCCGGTTCGATTGCTAAAATCATTTTTTGCATCATGGGGGCTCTTACATCGTTAAAGATGTCGGTTGCGTGATGCAATGGGCTTTGATCTAACCAATCATTGGCGCATAAAAAGCGATAGAGGGCTTTTTTAGAAATATATTTTAAAATTTTATCCAACAAAGCTTCATCATCTCTTTTAACAGCACTCATAAGAGAAGTAGTATGAACTTCTTTGCTAAATGCAATTTCATGCTCAAACCAACTCCCAATTGGTAAAATAACAGCGAGATTTAAAGCCACTCTTGTTGGCAACAGGTTGATAGTGACGTATTTGACCCCATCAAAACATTTCCCTAAAACACCTGTTTGAGTCAGGACATGTAAAGCGCCTGCTCCTCCCAGCACATTCAAAGCCATAGAAATAGAAGGAACAGCGGGAGCAGCTAGGCCTACTGCTTTAGCAATAAATTGATTGAATAACATGATAGTTGATTTTCCCAGTGAAAAATAAAGACAACAGTGCTGAAAAAGCACCAAAACTGAGAGAACAATCAATAATTTGCAAACGATTAAAAAGATGGATTTCATGCTGACATGAGAGAGGAATAAAAAAAAGTTTTGTGCAATATTTCTGAAATAAAGCGACGTGTTGCTAACAATAGAGCGCATCTCAAACATCCTTGCTGATTATGATTACTTTGATACAAGCCCTAAATGTTCAAACTAGAACAAGGCTTGTATACATTCCCTGTGCAGCGCAGTATATCTGAGTGAAAATTTTAAAATCAATACATTTGTTAGATTATTTTGCATTTATTTCATTTTCTATTTGTTTTTTCAGCATTTTTATGTGCAGATCCTCTAGAAAAAGCGCTAAGCTTTGCTTTTGCTAGCGCGATCGCGTGTTGGATGACTTGTTAATATATATTTTGTGACAAAAAAATAATGGTGTAAAAAAGGAATGTTGTAAAAGGGAGAGGCGCGTCTTTCCTATGAAGCGTAAGCGAAGAGGGAGCGCGCAAAAGGAATTTCCTCAAGATAAAATCTCTGCTGCTATCGCATCGCAGGGTCTCCCTTTTACAAAAGGAGATGATTGGTCGCTACACGACCGAAGTAGTCCTACATTTTGTTTGACATGCTAAAATCGTGGACTGCTTCTCTTATCGTCCTTATCTTCTATTAAAGCTTCACTCACATCTGTTCTAATGCCAGACTCTGAAGCAATCTTAGCCTTAAATTGGGGAGACGATTTATCACGGTTGCTATAAACGTAGATTTGAGGACGGGATTGTAGTTTGTGTGCAATATCTTCTCTCATCCCTGAATAAATAGATCTACTATGGTAGTTCGCATCTAAATCCGCGAGTAACGCTGTCAGATCAGAGGATGTTTGGCAGGCCACAGCATTTTTGTATCTCTCAGGCGCATTCATAAATGCCACATACAACTCATGCAAGTATGACCCCAAAGTTGATTCACGTTTAGGTGACAACATTTGTTTTATTTCAGAAAAGCGAATCAATAAAACACCAGCTGGATTTTGCATTAAATCTATTTCAATTCCGCCTAACATTGTGTATCACCTCTCATTTAACTACTTAGTCATCAAAGGCAGTGTATGTAAAAGGAAATGGAGATTCAAATTAATAGAGTAAAAGTAAAGAGGATAAAAACAAAAATTTTAGGCAATAAAAAACCCCTTAGTGTTACCACTAAGGGGTTGAGTAATTAAAAGCCTGGCAGTGTCCTACTTTCACATGAGGAGACCTCACACTATCATCGGCGCTGAGCATTTTCACTTCCGAGTTCGAGATGGGTTCGGGTGGTTCCTACTCGCTATGGCTACCAGACAAAATCGGCTTCCTGTAAAACCCCTAAGGGCTCTGGAATTTCTTTTGTTTCTTGTTCAATTCAATTTGGTTTCACACACATAATAAAAATAAACTTCTTGGGTGTTATATAAACAAGCCGCTCGGCCAATTAGTACAGGTTAGCTCAACGCCTCACAGCGCTTACACATCCTGCCTATCAACGTCGTCGTCTTCAACAAACCTTATGGAGACCTCTAGGGTCTCGGGAGAACTCATCTTGGGGCAGGTTTCCCGCTTAGATGCTTTCAGCGGTTATCCTTCCCGAACATAGCTACCCGGCAATGCGACTGGCGTCACAACCGGAACACCAGAGGTTCGTCCACTCCGGTCCTCTCGTACTAGGAGCAGCCCCCCTCAATTCTCCAACGCCCACGGCAGATAGGGACCGAACTGTCTCACGACGTTCTAAACCCAGCTCGCGTACCACTTTAAATGGCGAACAGCCATACCCTTGGGACCGACTACAGCCCCAGGATGTGATGAGCCGACATCGAGGTGCCAAACACCCCCGTCGATGTGAACTCTTGGGGGGTATCAGCCTGTTATCCCCGGCGTACCTTTTATCCGTTGAGCGATGGCCCTTCCATTCAGAACCACCGGATCACTAAAACCTACTTTCGTACCTGCTCGAGCTGTCACTCTTGCAGTCAAGCACCCTTTTGCTTTTGCACTAACAGCATGATTTCCGACCATGCCTAGGGTACCTTCGCGCTCCTCCGTTACTCTTTAGGAGGAGACCGCCCCAGTCAAACTACCCACCATACACTGTCCACGACCCAGATTATGAGCCTGTGTTAGAACCTCAAACATTTAAGGGTGGTATTTCAAGGTTGGCTCCACGCCATCTAGCGACGACGCTTCATTGCCTCCCACCTATCCTACACATAAAGGTTCAAAGTCCAGTGCAAAGTTGTAGTAAAGGTGCACGGGGTCTTTCCGTCTAGCCGCGGGTACACTGCATCTTCACAGCAATTTCAATTTCACTGAGTCTCGGGTGGAGACAGTGTGGCCATCGTTACGCCATTCGTGCAGGTCGGAACTTACCCGACAAGGAATTTCGCTACCTTAGGACCGTTATAGTTACGGCCGCCGTTTACCGGGGCTTCGATCAAGCGCTTCGCCGAAGCTAACACCCTCAATTAACCTTCCGGCACCGGGCAGGCGTCACACCCTATACTTCCTCTTTCGAGTTTGCAGAGTGCTGTGTTTTTAATAAACAGTCGCAGCCACCTAGTTTCTTCGACCACCTAAAGCTTAGGTCGCAAGGACCCTCACCTCTGGTGGCGCACCTTCTCCCGAAGTTACGGTGCCAATTTGCCTAGTTCCTTCACCCGAGTTCTCTCAAGCGCCTTAGTATTCTCTACCTGTCTACCTGTGTCGGTTTGCGGTACGGTTTCGTAATGTTTATGCTTAGTGGCTTTTCTTGGAAGCATGGCATCAGTTACTTCAGCTCCGTAAAGAAGCCTCGTCATCACCTCTCGGAATTGTCAGCCCGGATTTGCCTAAGCTAACTTCCTACTAGTTTAAACCAGAACAACCAATCTCTGGATAACCTAGCCTTCTCCGTCCCCACATCGCAACATTACCAAGTACGGGAATATTAACCCGTTTCCCATCAGCTACGCCTTTCGACCTCACCTTAGGGGCCGACTCACCCTGCTCCGATTAACGTCGAGCAGGAAACCTTGGACTTTCGGCGTGCGGGTCTTTCACCCGCATTATCGTTACTTATGTCAGCATTCTCTCTTCTGATACCTCCAGCATACTTCTCAATACACCTTCTACGGCTTACAGAACGCTCCTCTACCGCTCGTACTTACGTGCAAACCCGCAGCTTCGGTAAGTGGTTTGAGCCCCGTTAAATCTTCCGCGCAGGCCGACTCGACCAGTGAGCTATTACGCTTTCTTTAAAGGATGGCTGCTTCTAAGCCAACCTCCTGGCTGTCTATGCCTTCCCACTACGTTTCCCACTTAACCACTATTTTGGGACCTTAGCTGGCGGTCTGGGTTGTTTCCCTCTTCACGACGGACGTTAGCACCCGCCGTGTGTCTCCTGTGATAATACTTCTCGGTATTCGGAGTTTGCATCGGGTTGGTAAGATCTTCGATCCCCCTAGCCGAAACAGTGCTCTACCCCCAAGAGTCAATTCACAAGGCGCTACCTAAATAGCTTTCGAGGAGAACCAGCTATCTCCGAGCTTGATTAGCCTTTCACTCCTATCCACAACTCATCCCCTACTTTTTCAACAGACGTGGGTTCGGGCCTCCAGTAAGTGTTACCTCACTTTCACCCTGGTCATGGATAGATCGCCCGGTTTCGGGTCTATTCACAGCAACTTAACGCCCGTTAAGACTCGGTTTCCCTTCGCCTACCTCATTTAAGTTAAGCTTGCTACTGCAAATAACTCGCTGACCCATTATACAAAAGGTACGCAGTCACAGGCCCGTAGCCTGCTCCCACTGCTTGTATGCATACGGTTTCAGGGTCTATTTCACTCCCCTCTCCGGGGTTCTTTTCAACTTTCCCTCACGGTACTGGTTCACTATCGGTCAGTAAGGAGTATTTAGCCTTGGAGGATGGTCCCCCCATCTTCAACCGGGATTTCTCGTGTCCCGGCCTACTCGTCGTTACCCAGTTCATATACCTTTTCTCCTACGGGGCTATCACCCTGTATCGCTGCTCTTTCCAAAGCATTCGGATAAAATTTATGAACCTTTATGTAACAGGGCTCTTCCGCTTTCGCTCGCCACTACTCACAGAATCTCGGTTGATTTCTTTTCCTATAGGTACTTAGATGTTTCAGTTCCCTACGTTCGCCTCACTACCCTATGTATTCAGATAGTGATAACTGTTTAAAAACAGTTGGGTTTTCCCATTCGGATATCTCCGGGTCAATGCTTGTTTGCCAGCTCGCCGGAGCTTTTCGCACGCTACTACGTCCTTCTTCGCCTCTTACTGCCTAGGCATCCACCGTATGCACTTAGTCGCTTGTTTATATAACCCCAAAAAGTCTATCGCGTTTCCGCGCTTTCTTCTTGACGCTATTGCTTTCAAGAACTCTTTATTATTTTGAAATTGCGTGTCTTATTTCCTCGATTGCTCAAGAAAAAGACGCAATGTCTCGCGTGTGTGTTACCAAATTGTTAAAGAACATTCTTAAGTTTTTAAGCTCAAGCATTAGAGATCTCAAAGAAATCTCTAATGTTTAAACTTATTCAATTTCAAGAAATTTTGCCCCGCTTCGCTAAAAGCTATGCCGGACACTTTTGCTGTGCAAAAGTGGTGGAGCCAGTCGGGATCGAACCGACGACCTCCTGCGTGCAAGGCAGGCGCTCTCCCAACTAAGCTATGGCCCCGTGATCAATCTCTTTATTTTTCTACCCTATATTGGTGGGTCTGGGTGGACTCGAACCACCGACCTCACCCTTATCAGGGGTGCGCTCTAACCACTGAGCTACAGACCCAATTTCGTTGCCCTTACCTTGCGGTAAAGAATTTAAAATCCAATTATTTGTGTGGGCGCTTAGTCGTAAACTTAGACTTAAGATATCGATAAGGAGGTGATCCAGCCGCAGGTTCCCCTACGGCTACCTTGTTACGACTTCACCCCAGTCATGAATCATACCGTGGTAGGCGACCTCCTTGCGGTTAGTCTACCTGCTTCTGGTACAACCCACTCCCATGGTGTGACGGGCGGTGTGTACAAGGCCCGGGAACGTATTCACCGCGGCATGCTGATCCGCGATTACTAGCGATTCCAACTTCATGGAGTCGAGTTGCAGACTCCAATCCGGACTACGACCGGCTTTTTGAGATTAGCTCCCACTCGCGTGTTCGCTGCCCTTTGTACCGGCCATTGTAGCACGTGTGTAGCCCTACTTGTAAGGGCCATGAGGACTTGACGTCATCCCCACCTTCCTCCGGTTTATCACCAGCAGTCTCCTTAAAGTCCCCGACATAACTCGCTGGTAACTAAGGATAGGGGTTGCGCTCGTTACGGGACTTAACCCAACATCTCACGACACGAGCTGACGACAGCCATGCAGCACCTGTCTCACGGTTCCCGAAGGCACTCTCACATTTCTGCAAGATTCCGTGGATTCAAAAGTAGGTAAGGTTCTTCGCGTTGCATCGAATTAAACCACATGCTCCACCGCTTGTGCGGGCCCCCGTCAATTCCTTTGAGTTTTAATCTTGCGACCGTACTCCCCAGGCGGAGAACTTATTGCGTTAGCTGCGATACTAAGAGGACGAGCCCCCTAACATCTAGTTCTCATCGTTTACTGCGTGGACTACCAGGGTATCTAATCCTGTTCGCTCCCCACGCTTTCGCGCCTCAGTGTCAGTATCGGGCCAGGAAGTCGCCTTCGCCACTGATGTTCCTTCCGATATCTACGCATTTCACCGCTACACCGGAAATTCCACTTCCCTCTCCCAAACTCTAGTCTACCAGTTTCAAATGCAATTCCTAAGTTAAGCCCAGGGTTTTCACATCTGACTTAGCAAACCACCTACGCGCCCTTTACGCCCAGTAATTCCGATTAACGCTTGCACCCTCTGTATTACCGCGGCTGCTGGCACAGAGTTAGCCGGTGCTTCTTCTGTGGGTAGCGTCAATGCTCGGTGTTATTAGCACCAAGCCCTTCCTCCCCACTGAAAGTGCTTTACAACCCGCAGGCCTTCTTCACACACGCGGCATTGCTGGATCAGGCTTGCGCCCATTGTCCAATATTCCCCACTGCTGCCTCCCGTAGGAGTCTGGGCCGTGTCTCAGTCCCAGTGTGGCTGATCGTCCTCTCAGACCAGCTACGGATCATCGCCTTGGTAGGCCTTTACCCTACCAACTAGCTAATCCGACGCAGGCTCATCTCATAGCACAAGGCCTTGCGGTCCCCTGCTTTCCCATCTCTGGCTTATGCGGTATTAGCTTGAGTTTCCCCAAGTTATCCCCCACTACAAGGTAGATTCCTACGCGTTACTCACCCGTCCGCCACTCGTCAGCATCTAGCAAGCTAGACCTGTTACCGTTCGACTTGCATGTGTTAAGCATGCCGCTAGCGTTCAATCTGAGCCAGGATCAAACTCTTCAGTTTTATTGCTTTTGGTCTTGCGACCTGTATCTTGCTCTTTGGCTTTCGCCAACTTAAATTCAACTCAAGTTTCGGTTTTGACTAAACGCCCACACAAATAATATGGATTTTAAATTTTTAAAGAACGCTTGCTCAACTGCAAGGCTGACCATTCTATCTTTTCGCACGACAGTGTCAACCTTTATTTTTAACTACAAGAAAAAATATTCAAAATTTGTTAGCGTGCTAATTCTAACAAGGGGCCATGAAGCATTATTTATGATTCCTTGTCCCCAGACTCAACCGTTATTTTGGCAAAGCGACGCTTGCCAACTTGTACAATAGAAACCACCCCGCGGCGAATCTTCTGATCAATACTAGTAACGCGCTCGCCATCTAATTTGACTGCCCCTTGATGAATCATCCGCATGGCCTCAGAAGTACTTTTGGTTAAGCCTGCTTCTTTTAAGGCTTGCACTAAATTCTCCGTCGTCACTTCTCTTTCTTCAATTTCTTCCGGCATTTTTCCCTGACTAAACTGCTCAATAAATTGCGTTTGCGCTAAGTCTGCAGCCGTTGCATCATGAAAACGGGTGATGATTTCTTTAGCAAGCAATATTTTTACGTCACGAGGATTGCGCCCTGCTTGCACCTCATCTCTTAAGTTTTGAATCACTTCAAGTGATTCAAAACTTAACAAATCATAATAACGCCACATCAACTGATCAGAGATAGACATTATTTTGCCAAACATATCATTCGGTGCATCATCAATCCCAATATAATTGTTTAGGGATTTAGACATTTTCTTCACACCATCTAACCCTTCTAATAAGGGTAAGGTCATCACCACTTGGGGCGGTTGGCCATAAAGCTTTTGTAGTTCTCTTCCCATCAGAAGATTAAATTTTTGATCTGTGCCTCCTAGTTCCACATCCGCTTTGAGCACAACAGAATCATAACCTTGTAAAAGGGGATATAAAAATTCATGAATTGAAATCGAAATACCTGAACGATAACGCTTGGAGAAATCATCTCTTTCTAGCATTCTCGCAACAGTTTGTTTACCCGCTAATTCAATTAAATCTTTTGCTGAAAGTGGCCCCAGCCAAGAACCATTAAAAACGACTTTCGTTTTATTCGGATCTAATATTTTAAAAATTTGGGTCTGATAAGTTTTCGCATTTTCAATAACTTGTTCTTGGGTCAAAGGCAGACGAGTAACATTTTTTCCAGTGGGATCACCAATTCTTGCGGTAAAATCACCAATTAAGCAAAGTATTTCATGCCCCAGATCTTGAAACTGTTTAAGCTTGTTAATTAAAACACTATGACCAACATGGATGTCTGGTGCGGTTGGATCAAACCCAGCTTTAATTCGCAAAGGTCGATTTAACTTCAATTTTTCTACTAACTCATCCTTGATTAAGATCTCTTCGACCCCATGCTCAAGGATTTTTAGACTAGATTCTATTTCTGTCATAGGATTTCTACGCTCGATCTAATATAATGCTTTTCGATTTTTATTTGGTTAACAGTGTAACAAAACACAGGGTTACCTTACCTGAACGTTGATTTTATGTAAATAGGCAACTAATCTAAGGTTCAAACTATCATTAGGAAGATGGCGTTATTTAGACGTGAAAACTAAAGAAAAGCACAGCAAATCAAAACTAATTTATGATAGCGAAAGATTGAAACTACTCCTCGCTATTGGCGCTCTCGCGTTTATCATTCTTTGGAAGCTTACATACTGGATTAGATCCCATCATAATGAAAATCAAGAATGGAGTCATTCAGATCAATTCTCAATGGAAGTAAGCTTACCCCCTGAACAAAAAGAAAAAAAGCCTGTAGCTGAAGAAGAAGAAAAGCAAACCAACTTGCTGGATGGTGCTGCTTATCTACCAGAACCTATACAGTTTACTGTCAAACCAGGTGACAATCTTGCCGCGCATTTTCAGCAAGCAGGGCTGGATAGCAAAATTTTGCATGAAGTATTAGCCATCGATAAAAAACATTCGCTCTATCTTAAAAAAATCTACCCTGGGCAAAATTTACAGATCCAAACTAATCATCAAGAAGAATTTTTATCTTTGCAGTTAGACATTGATCCCATCACATCGCTTATTGTAGAGCGTCAAAACAATGGCAAACTGTTGAGCCGACTGGAAGACAAGCCGGTAGAAAAGCGGATCGCTTTTGGCGGCGGCAAAATTCATGATTCGCTTTTCATGGCAGGCAAGCACGCTAAATTAGATGATACGCTTATCATGGAGCTCGCCAGCGTCTTTGCTTATGACATCGATTTTGCACAAGATATTAAACCTAATGATTCTTTTAAGGTTCTTTTTGAAGAACATTTTGTCAATGGCGAGAAAATAGGTAATGGCTCCATTGTCGCGGCAGAATTTTATACCAATGGTAAAAAATACCAAGCTATTCGCTATCAGGATGGTAATGGGCAACCGGTTTATTACGCGCCTAACGGAAAAAGTTTAAAGAAAGCCTTTATCCGTACTCCAGTTGAATATACACGGATCAGCTCTCATTTTAATTTAAAGCGACAACATCCCGTGCTACACACTATTAGAGCTCACCGCGGTGTCGATTATGCTGCACCAACCGGTACGCCGGTTAAAGCAGCCGGCAATGGTAAAGTGATTTTTGCCGGCAAAAAAGGCGGCTATGGTAATGTAATCATTCTGCAGCATGGCACTAAATATACAACCCTTTATGGACACCTTTCTGGTTTCACCAAAAATTTAAAAAAGGGTAAAACCATTTCACAAGGGGAAATTATTGGCTATGTTGGCAGCACTGGCCTTGCATCTGGTCCACATTTGCATTTCGAATTTAGGGTAGATGGTGTGCATCATGATCCCTTAACGGTTGCTATCCCTTATGCCGATGGCGTCTCCGATAAATCTAAATCTCAATTTTTAGCTTATTCAAAGGGGTTGCTCAAACAAATGGATAAGCAAAGCAAAGTGCTGATTGCTAGGAACGAACTGTAATCCATGTCGGAACAATCACATTGTCAAAGTAAATGGATTTTAGGCGAGGCACCAAGCCTCAAGCAACTATATATTGGGTTGATGTCTGGTACTAGTCTAGATGGGGTTGATGTTGCGCTGGTCTCGTTTAATGATGATCCCAGACAAACAGAACTCATAGCAACCCATTTAGAAGAGATCCCCTCTTCTTTAAAACAGCATGCCCTTGAGATTACACAAAGCGCAACGCCTCCGAATTTACAAACAATCGCCGTATTAGATAATGAGTTTGGTCACCTGTTTGCGCAAAGCGTGTTAAAGCTTTTAGAAAAGACGGACATTAAGCCTTCTGCCATTACAGCTATTGGTTCGCACGGACAAACATTATGGCATCACCCGCATGCACCGTATCCCTATACTTTGCAAGTAGGGGATCCTAATTTAATTGCACAAAAAACAGGGATCACCACTATCTGTGATTTTCGTCGTGGTGATATCACGCAAGGTGGCCAAGGCGCTCCCCTCGCGCCGGCCTTTCATAAATGGTTTTTTACTGAAAACAAATCTCAAATCATTTTAAATATTGGTGGAATAGCCAATATCAGTTTATTGCCTTTTGAAAATGAGCCTTATCTGGGTTTTGATACGGGTCCTGGCAATGGCTTGATGGATGCTTGGTGCGCTAAGCACCAAGGCCAACCTTTTGATCAAAATGGTAATTGGGCAAAGCAAGGATCTTGTCATCAACCCTTGCTTAATAAATTATTAAACGATCCGTATTTTCAAAAACTGCCGCCCAAGAGCACAGGCAAAGATTATTTCAACCTTAACTGGCTTGAGAATGCCTTAAGCTCTTTTTCTTTATCAGCTCTTGATATACAAGCAACTTTACTCGCATTAACGACCACTTCAATTAGCGACGCCATTAGGCTTTATCGTGAAGCAGGAGAAGTGATTATTTGTGGTGGCGGCAGCCGCAATTTCACTTTACTCTATTCACTTACCCAATCATTAGGTATGTCTTTCACTGTGACAACAACAGAGGACTATGGCATTGATCCAGATTGGATAGAAGCAGTTTGTTTTGCGTGGCTTGCCAAACAACGCCTTGAAAATAATCCTATAGACTTAACCGCCATTACAGGTGCAAAAAAACCCACCATTCTAGGCGGAATTTGGTCACCCTAAATCTTTTCCAATTGCAAAGGATTGAACCAATGACTTACCACTTCTACTTATTCCTGCTTGGGCTACTTGCCGTTTTTTTTGCATTAAATTTGCTTCTTCTTGAAATTGGCAGAAAAATTGGGAGACGTGATTTAGATGTGGATCCGAAAGGTGCGAAAGTAGGAGCAAGTCAAGTAGAGACTGCTATTTTTACGCTGCTTGGCCTTTTAATTGCTTTTACTTTCTTTGGCGCCTCTGAACGATTTGAAGCCCGCAGGCATCTCATCGTAAACGAAGCTGATGCCATTGCAACAGTTTGGTATGAAATAGATCTTCTTCCCAGTGAATTTCAGCCAAAAATGCGAGATTTATTTCGACAATATACTGAAGCAAGGCTGAACGTCACGCATAAATTACCAGATATAGAAGCCTCAAGCCAACAAGCAGCCGTCGCTAAAGGAATACAAAAAGAAATTTGGAAGCTTGTAATACAAGTGAATAAACAAAATTCAACGCTTGCGATTCCATTGATAGTTATTCCTTCATTAAATGCAATGTTTGATATGGCGACCAGCCATAATCTATCTCTAGTAACGCATCCACCCTTAATCATTTATTTAACTTTAATTGCTCTCATTTGCATTTGCAGTTTTTTTGTCGGATATAGTTTCGCTGGTGCAAAACATAGAAAATTATTTCATAGTTTTGGCTATACCTTTATTTTAACCGGCATACTTTATGTGATAATCAATTTTGAATATCCTCGTGTTGGAGTTATCAATATTAAAAAGTTTGATCTTCCGATGGTAGAACTTAGAAAAGAAATGAATTAATAACAAGCCTATTCTGTTTGTCATTTCATGATGAAAATATAGACTAAACTGCAATCACAGATACGTAAAACCCACTATTAGGTGGGTTTTACGCACCCTTTATATTTTGCTACCTGGCCCCATTTCTTGGCTGCAAACTTGCTTGATTACTTGTAAACATTTCCACTTGCTTCTCTTTTAGCGCTAACAATTCTTCTAAATTAGCACATCTCTTTTTTAGCAATGCTATTTCTTGATTCTCTCATCACTAAAAGAGCCGCTTCTCTTGAGAGAGAATAGCTTTGTGGAGAACTAAAAATCAACGGAGCAGGCACAGCTGCTGGATCCGGTAGCACTGCAACTGGTGGGGCAACCGCTGGTGAGAGTACAACTCGTGGCGC
Organism: uncultured Gammaproteobacteria bacterium; assembly: GCA_963803015.1. Lineage (GTDB taxonomy): Bacteria > Pseudomonadota > Gammaproteobacteria > Berkiellales > Berkiellaceae > Berkiella. The sequence continues at coordinate 541,883 of CAWDKV010000004.1, forward strand.
TACAGTTGCTGGAGCTGCAACTGCTGGAGCTGCAACTGCTGGAGCAGGAACAGTAGAGACGGACAGCTGGGGTAAAATATACCCCAGTTGCTTTGCTTTCTCATAACACTTAGAAGCTTCAACAGGATTAGGCTGAGTGCCAACTCCATTTTGATAGCAATTCGCCACGCTAACCCAAGCCAATGCATTTTTTTCATCAAACTGCGTCGCTTTTTGATAACACTTAAAAGCTTCAGCAGGGTTATTATCTATGCCAAATCCCACTTCATAGCAATATCCAAGACTAATCCAGCTAGGTGCATATTTTTCATTCAGCAGTATCACGTATTCATAGCAGTTAAAAGATGCAACTGGATTGCGCTCTGTGCCAATGCCAAACCGATAGCATTCCCCAATGTTATGCAAGGCAATCTCATTTTTCCTATCACATTCCCTTGCTTTTTGAAAACATTTAAATGCTTCTATAGTGTTACGCTCTGTGCCCACGGCATTTTTATAACAATTACCAAGATTATTCCAAGCAATCGCATCCTTATCGTCAAACCGCTTCGCTTTTTGATAACACTTAAATGCTTCACCAGGGTTGAGCTCTATGCCATCGCCATTTTGATAGCAAGCTCCGATATTATTCCAAGCAAACCCATTCTTTTCATCAAGCTCGACTATTTTTTGATAACACTTAAAAGCTGCTTGGTGGGCATTTGTGGAACGGTGGTGATTGGCAAGCTTCTTCCAATTATCAATAGAAGTGGGATTCATTTTTGTCTCCTCTAAAGCCGCTTTGAATGCTGCATCGCTAAGAGTGAGAGAGGATTTTTTTGTACTCTCATTGCTTTGATCTTGTATCACTAAAAGCCCCACTTCACTTGACGCCGGTTGGTTTAATGGAGCAGGCGCAGGAGTAACTAACGAAGCAACCACGGCTGGAGCTGCGGGAGCAGCAACAACTGGAGAAGGTGGTGAAGGCGGTTTTAGTTGAAATAAAGAAGGCACCGGCAAAGAAGGATTAAGCAGGTTTGCTTTTGTATAGCACTTCAAAGCTTCCGCATGGTTGCGCCCTGTGCCAATGCCATTTAGATAGCAATTCCCAAGATAACTCCAAGCAAATGCATTCTTTTCATCAAGCTGCGTCACTTTCTGATAACACTTAAATGCTTCACCAGGGTTGCGCTCTGTACCAATACCACTTTGATAACAATTCCCTAGATTATACAAAATATTCGCATGTTTTTCATCAAGCTGCTTCCCTTTTTGATAACACTTAAATGCTTCACCAGGGTTGCGCTTTGTGCCAATACCATTTCGATAGCAATTCCCTAGATTATTCCAAGCATTCGCATTCGCATCCTTTTCATCAACCTGCGTCGCTTTTTGATAACACGTAAATGCTTCACCAGGGTTGCGCTCTATGCCCTCGCCATTTTGGTAGCAAATCCCAAAGTTATTCCAAGCAATCGCATTCTTTTCATCAAGCTGCGTCGCTTTTTGATAACACGTAAATGCTTCTTGATAGTTGTTTGTAGAACGGTAGTGCCGACCAAGATTTATCCAATTATCAACGGAAGTGGGATTGGTTTTTGTTGCTTCTAAAACTCTTTTGAGCTCTGCATCGCTAAGAATTGACTTTTTTGTACTTTCATTGCTTGATATACCCGTTTCATCATTTTGCGTTTTATCAGCAACGGTATCTGTCCTTTCTGTCTTTTCAGCTTTTAGTGCAAATCCTTCTGGAGGAATGGAGGGAATATAAAATATTTCCTTGCGATATCCTTTCAAATCGAGCCGAGTCGTTATCTGCTCTTCTTCTTTTTGTCGTTGTGCATCTATAAAGTAGATTTTATCCTCTTTATCAATATAAAAATTAATCATATGTCCTGTTTGCATTCTTTTTTCGTCGGTCAATAAAATAAAGCCATAGGCCGTACCATCTTTTTTGCGGCGAAATAAAGAAAGAAGCTGCTGTGCTATATCTTGCTCTGTTGCTTTATAGAAATGGACTTGTTCTGGCGCACTGGGATTTGTGGTTAAATCAATTGTGTACTGCGGTTTGTCTTCATCTTCAAGTGAGCAAAGCAAACGATAATCTGAAGGAGGCGTACTACAGCGCTCTAACAGTCTTTTATCTTGTGAAGTAGATCTTATTATTTTTCCGCCCTCAAAAAGCGGTTTGGTCAACAAACCTGCATCGGATACGGGCACAGAGCCCAATGCTAAATTTTTACCTTCAGCAACATGTTTATCAAAGCGTAATGCACAATGAGCACAATTTTGTGTTCCCTGCTTAGCGTTAATCCCGGCTATTAGTGTTTTAAGATAAGTTATGGTCGGCATAGTGCATATTCCATATATGTTAGTTTGAGAACATTTTACGGATAATAATGCCTAACGCTTGTGATGTAAATATTTATATGACTATAATAAAAAAATGAGTTTTTTGACTATATTTTAATGCGTGAGATTTTAGGATCTAGATCAATTTCATACAGCATGTATTTCAATTAATCGGGGATTTTATAACGCCTATGGCAAGCCTTTTGCTTCACATCGAAAAATCCCATGCATGCCAAGCCAAGATTCTTTTCCAGAGGGTCTGCGATACTTAAACCACTGGAAGGGTACTTTGCGATATTGTTTTTTTACACGCTTTGCAGCAGTAAACCCTACTTCTGCGATAAGTACCCCATTGGGATTCAGATGGCTTTTGGCTTGGGTGATGATTTTATTAACAATGTCTAACCCTGTTTTCCCTGCTTCTAAAGCAAGTTTAGGTTCATTTTTAAATTCAGCAGGGCTCGCCTGATATTCGCGAGCAGAAACATAAGGTGGGTTTGTAATGATGAGATCATATTTATCATGAACATTTTCAAATAAATCACTTTGAATGCTCTTCACTCTCTCACTCAAGGCAAATTTCTCTATATTTATTTGAGCGACTTCTAAGGCAAGCGGTGAAATATCGACTAAATCCACTTTAAGAGCAGGCTTGAGCAACGCTAAGCTAATACCGATACATCCTGAGCCTGTGCATAAATCTAAAACCCGATAATTTTCCCATGTCATCTGGTCTAAAAAATCTTGAAACCGGGTATTCATAATAGAGCGTGGTACTAAAACATTTTCATTAACATAAAATTTATGACCTAAATAGTCACACTCATGTGTAATGTATTCGACAGGGATCCGCTCTGCTATCCTTTTTTCATATACAGATAGCACTTTAATGACGTCTGCTTCGGATATTTTATCCGCATAATCGATATTCGATTTTTCTAAAGCAAAAGCGGCAAGATGATTCGCTGTAGGCAAAAGAGAACAATCTTTAAAGAAATGATGATGCAAACCATTTTTGCGCATCAATTTATAACCGAGCGCAACAATATCACCAACAGTTTTGTCACCATTGCGACAAGATTCTAAAAATGAGATATAAGCTCTATTTCTTTTTTTATCTTGAGAGAGCAAGGATTGCATAGGCTTACCTTTTTGCCAAGGATAACTTTTAAGTTTACAAATTGTAAACCAATCGACACCGTTTTACGAGTTTTTGTTAAATCAATGCTACGAACGACAACCTCTTTGCATAAAATGCATCGGCGATGATTGCTAATTTATTTCTTTCTGGAAAAACTCCTTGACGCACCACGATGGTTTGATTGATTTTGATATTGACCATTTTGTCTTCTTCCGTTTTGATAATTCTGGATGAAGTCTCGGCCTCGGGGCTCTCTCATGACATCAGGCGCAGACCCGAACTGGTTATACTGTTGAAGTTGCGTATATAAGCCTTCTTTTTCTAATATGATAGATTGAAGTGTTTTTCGAATTCTTTGCCTATCTGCCTCATTGATTTCACCTTTGTAATGATCAAAAAAAGCTTCAATACCTTCCTCTAACCTATGAACCAGTTCATCTTGCTTAGGGTTTTTCATAACAAGTGGCATCATTAAAAATAAAGCAAGTACATGGTAATAATCATATCTATCGCAATAGCATGAAAAATCATTTAGCTTATGCTCCAAAAATTGACATGATAATGGCAACTGAGGTGGGAGCGTGGGGAATATTTCAGATAATAAACCATAGCGCAAAATAGTTGAAAAGTTTATTTTGGCAAAGGGACTTAAAAACAGCTTTTGCAAATTATTTAAATAAACACCTATTGGCAAGTACCGAATTCTAACAGCCTGTTCTTTGATCAACTCCACATCGCAGGATTGAATACCTTTTTGCAATTGGTTACTAAAACGGAGCATTCTCATCATCAAAGAAGGATCGGCAATAAATCGCTCTCTTACATTTCCTAACAACGTAAGACAAGGAGCCGACAGATCTCTTTGAACGCCCAATAAATCATAGACAGCACCCTGCGGCGTACAAATAAAGGTATTGATGGAAAAATCTTTTTTCGACAAAAACTCCTTCAAATCACCCCATTTTTCACACCAAAGATCTATTTTTCCAAATCTAAAGTGCTTAGCTTGATTTGGATTATGCCAGCATTGACTGGCAAGCCTCTCTGGCAATTCAGTAAAATCACCATTTACTATGATATCAACATCTTCGTTAAGCGTGACTGGCATACCCATTAAGCGATTACGCACCCACCCCCCAACGATATAAAATTCCAATTGATACTCTTCCAGATCTTTTAAAAACCTCATCATGAGAGGGAGTTCAATCTGCCTAATGGGCGCACATGAATGAATTGCTTTAAGAAAGGGGCTTTTTAAGCGTAATTCTTGTTGGAATCTTTCGGCTTCCTGTTTATGCTTTTCTGCTAATGCTTCGCGTGCTTGCTGTCTTTGCGCTCTGAGCCTTTCTTCCTGAACTTGATAATCTTCATGAAATTTTCTTTTGGACTGTTCAAGTTCCGATTGAAGTTGTACGCCAAGATTACTTAGCTCAGATTGATGATGCTCAATTAATTTTTTCAATTTAGCTTGATGTGCAGCGGCTTGTTGCGTGAGCGCTACTTGATATTCTGCTATAAGATTTTCTCTATCAACTTGCTGCTTGACTTTCAATTCATTTATTCTAGCATGATAATTATCAGTACGACTGCTTAATTCAGCTTGATGCTCTGCATCTTGCTTTTTTAACTCGACTCGGTGCTGCGCCGACAAACTATCTAATTCCGTTTGTTGTTGTACAGTTTGGGCATCCAAGGCACTTTGGTGATCAGAATGTATCTGTTGTCGCTCGATTTCTTGTTGTTCTTCAAGTTGAGAAATATTTCCCTGATGTTCAGCTAATAACGCTGCTTTCTCTGCGTTAAGTTGACGTTCTTTTTTTTCTCTATATTTAGCAAGTTTCCCCTCAGCTCTTTCCTTTTCAGCATTAAAATCCTCAGAATATTTCTTTTCAAGTTCAGACAATTTTGCAGCTTTTTCTTCTTGCAAACGCTTTATCAGTGCTTCTTTCTCTCGTTCTATTTGTGCTTTTACTTCCTGAAGTTTGGCATCATAAGTTTCTTTTTGCTTCACTTTTTCTTGTTCTAACTGCGCCTCATGTTCTCGCGTGACAACTTCGCTCATTTGTTGGCGAAGCTTTTCTTGTTCATGCTGTTCTAGTACAGGGGCTGAGGGTGGAACATTTACGTCGGGCACTGGCGGCAAAGCTGTCGGTATAACAAGAGGAGGTGAGTCATCAAGTGTTAAGCGATTAAAATCCACGCACGTTACTTCATCTTCTTTCTTTTCAGAAGATAATGTCAGTGGCAGCTTTTCTGAAACAATCATGAATTTTTTCAAATCCTCAACGATTTGCTTTAAAATACCTAAACTCGTACGTTGATAGATCCCAGTCTTAAAAAAAGGCCCTTTTCTTAAAACCAACATCAAGGCTATCACCAGATCCAAAACGCTAGAAAGAACTTCTTGGGTTAATTGTTGGGGGGGAACAGCTTTAAAGCTTGCCAATGTGCTTAAAACGTTTGAGATATGGACGATAATCAATTCCGGTATGGGGGTATTCTCCAGACTTTCTAACGTTTTCTTTGAATCTTTTACACTTTGTTTCAACAAATCAAGATTCATGCTGGTCGTTAAAGGGACCGTGATTTGATTCCAAGGGGCATCATAAAAATTATCTAACAGGATACAGATCCCTAGTGAAAGATCATCATTTTTTGATTTTATATCTTTATTTAATTTTTCTGCCTCATTCCTTATTGCAGAATACTTACTAGATTTACTTAACAATTTTAGCAAACGCTTTGCTTTTGTAGAACCAGATGACAATTTACCATCAAAAACTCGCCCTAAAGATTGAAATCTGTTCGCTTGTTCGTTCTTACGAAATAGACTTAAAAAATTGGCAGCTGAATGATAAGCAACAAATAGCGTCTCAACATCGTTTTTAAGATCTTCAAAATCTTGTGATTTTACTGAAGTAATCTCTTCTAACCTTGTCAATACATTATTTTGATATTCATCCGCATAATGTTCCAACCACTGCATTTTTTCAAGAAGTAACCCACAATAAAAATAATAATGATGCTCATTCAAAGTGCCTAATATAAATCGTCGCGTTAATAATAAAATAACGGGGCAGAGCTCTTGAAATAAATAATGAACCATCATTTTTCTAAGCTCTTGCGCTTTGGGGAGTGTCAACAGTATGAGCCATACATTTATTTTATTAGCGCCGACAAGAAGTAATTCCTCTATAGATTTAGATATCTGTGCCATTTTTTCTTCTATTAACGCAATCTGCTTTTGATCTCCCGCAGCTGCGTTCAGTTTTTGTGCACTGTCGCTTAATGCAGATACCATGAAATCATAAGGCGAGCGACTCTGTAAAAATTGAAAGCCAACTGTGTTCACAATTTTCACTGCTGATTGTTCAATGGTCTCTTTGTGTTGAGCAAAAAATACCTCGACATTCTGCGCTCTTTCTTGTGCGTTGTTATTTTTTGCAATATCGATTAATTGGGCAACTATTGAATCTAGCGTCTCAATTTCATTTAAAACTGCGCTAGTTGCACAATCAATGCGCTCAACAGCAGTTGTGGGAAGAGAATGAGTTGTTTGTGCTTTTTGTTGTATCTTTGGACCGGCAATAGCCATGAGGACCTCAAAAGTTAGATGATAAACTATCAGTTATAGTTAGAAGATATTATCATTTTTCACTTAGTGAGGCCAGTTTTCACAATCTAGACTAGCCATTTTATATATCGAAGAGTTATTCAGAAAAAAAGACATCCTAAATTCTCAAAAAACCCCTTCTGAGCCTTTCATTTTCCGAACAATTTTTTAATAAAACTCTTTTTCTCTTTCAGATGAGGAAATAACGCACGGACTTTATCAATCTCTTGTTGAGATAAAGGATTGGCGGCAAGATTCAAGGAATCTAATTTTGGCAAAGACAGTGTATAAATTGGCTTTAAAGTGCTTAATTGATTTCCAGATAAATCTATCTTGGTCAATGATTCCTTATTTGTCTCTAAAAAAGAGATTAAAGCGGGGCTAATTCTTGTTAAAGACATTAATCTTAAATTTAATTCTGTATTTGTTGCGCTTTCGAGTGCAGAAGCTATAAGCTGATCATTGATTTGATTTAACATTACTTCGCATCGCTCACTATCTGGATATTCCACCATGTCAGTCAATAATGCGAGCGCGTCTGAGGATATTTTATCCGATGGAATTAAGACTGAAATTTCTCTATTTTGCTCAGCTGTTAAACCTGTAGAATTCGATCCATCATTTTTCATTTTACAGCTCTCCCTTTATTAGATTTAATTTATTCGCTAAAGTGCAAAAGAAGAACCACAGCTACATGTCGTTTGCGCATTAGGATTTTTAACGGAGAAATGTGATCCTTGCAAGCTTTCCGTGTAATCAATCACGCTTCCGGCAAGATACATGATGCTCAAAGCATCGACCACATAATTTACCGATGTCTCTTCTTCTTCAGCAATACTAAATGCTTTCGTAAAAACATTATCATCTGGCTTATGCTTGGCATCAAAAGCAAAACCATATTGAAAACCTGAGCAGCCACCCCCGGTAATATAAAGGCGCAGCTTTAGATTAGGATCCCCTTCTATCTTCAGAAGATCATATACACGCTTTGCGGCGTTATCGGTCATGTTCACGGTAGGTAAAGACATCACTCACCTTCAAGCTGTTACTCAATCATAAGGGATTATGAAAACCCTGCTGCTGAAAGTCAACCTTCCTCTTCATCCTCGCACATACTGTTATCGGCGACCCACGGGAATTTCTTGCGTAAAACTTGGTTTTCTCGGTCGAGTTTGACTTCCAATATCACTTCTTCAGGGAGGAATCCTTGTGGTAAAGCTAATTCTCCTTGGAATTCCCGTAAATGTCGGAATTTAAACTTGAGATGGCTTTGTTTGTTATTCAAGGAAACCGGTATAGAAACCTGCTCTTTGCCAAGCTGTCCTACCAATATCATTTTGACATTCCCTTCAACCTGATTTTGCGAGGCATTTTTAGCAAAAATGTAAAAATAACGGAATTTTTGCGGATGCTCTGTGGCAAAAATCTGGAAAGTATTAATATGCACTCCTTTCCCAGGTAAAGAGCCAGCTAAACTTTGATAAAGAGCAATATCTCGGGCTAATTCATTATTATTCTGCTGCAATTTCTTGATATGCTGGGTTAAGCTTTTGTTGACTTCTAATTGAATATGATAATGACGCTCGATAGCCTGTGATTTTCGTTTTAATTGAACATTTTCTTTTTGTACATGGGCGACTGTTTGTTCTACAGTAGAGTCTTTTGCTAAGGGCAGATCTACTGTCTCTGCACCATTGGAAAAACCAGCTTTATAACTAAAATACAAAACAAATAGGATTAAAATAGACAGCGTTCCGATAGAAAGCCGATTCTTGGAACGAGGTTTGGTATTCCTCACTAAAGCTTGCAATACATTTTGCATAAATTCTTCCCTGGCAGAGTCATTGTCCTTTTTTTACAATAGTCGTTATTTGGCACAAAGGAAACGCGCGATGTTATGGATTAAGTCATTTCATATTATAGCCATGGTAGCTTGGTTTGCCGGGTTATTCTACTTACCAAGATTATTTGTCTATCATGCGGATGTCCCGGTAAGTGAACCCGAAGCTCGTAAACGGTTTTGCACAATGGAAAGAAAACTCTACCGGGGGATCATGACGCCTAGCGCTATTGTGACCCTTTTTCTAGGGGTGGGGTTGATGCATAGCTTTAAAATCTCTTGGGCACATCTGCCACTTTGGCTGGCGCTAAAACTAGCGCTAGTAGCAACTCTAATCGTTTTTCATCTTTATTGTGGCAAGATAGTGCGGCAGTTTCAAATAGGACAAAACAAGCATTCTTCCAAGTTTTACCGCTATTTTAATGAATTTCCAGCTTTGATTCTAATTGCAATAGTGCTGTTAGTCGTCTTAAAACCGTTTTATTAGATCTCTACCATTTCAAAATCGTCTTTCATGGCACCACAGTCCGGGCAACGCCAAGTCAACGGGATATCTTCCCAGGCAGTGCCTGGCGCTATCCCTTCTTCTACATGGCCTTGTGCCTCATCGTAGATATAACCACATAATAAGCACATATATCGCTTCATAGTTAGCTGATTGACCTGTTTCATTTAACGCCCACATTTCTTCCAAAATGGATTATGATACACTCAAACTCAAGCTAGGTGGTAGAGGTATCCGTTATGTCAAAATCAAAAGCCCTATTTGAAAGAGCCCAACAATGTATTCCTGGAGGGGTGAATTCACCTGTCAGAGCCTTTAAGGGCGTAGGAGGCTCTCCGCTCTTCTTTGCCAAAGCCAAAGGTCCCTATCTTTATGATGAAGATGGTAATACGTATATTGACTATGTTGGTTCATGGGGCCCGATGATTTTAGGTCACCAAGATCAAGATGTGCTCCATGCTATTCAAAAAGCAATAGAAAAAGCCATCTCTTTTGGTGCCCCTTGCGCCTATGAAGTGGATCTCGCAGAATTAATCTGTCAGCTCATCCCCAGTGTTGAGCAAGTGCGAATGGTCAATTCTGGCACAGAAGCGACCATGACAGCTTTGAGACTCGCAAGAGGTTATACCGGCAGAGATTTAATTATTAAATTTGAAGGTTGCTATCATGGACATAGTGATAGTTTGCTCATCAAAGCAGGCTCTGGTGCGCTGACACTTGGTGTGCCAAGTTCTCCTGGCGTACCTGCTGATCTCAGTAAACATACGCTTAATTTAGCTTTTAATAATATCTCAGAATTACAAGAAGCCTTTGAGCAATATGGTAAAAAAATCGCGGCCGTCATTGTTGAACCTATCCCTGGCAATATGGGATGTGTTTTGCCTGATCGCAATTTCTTGCTTGCCTTAAGACAAGCCTGTACGGATTCGGGAGCCGTGTTAATATTTGACGAGGTGATATCCGGCTTTCGTGTAGGATTAGAAGGCGCTGAAGGGCTTTATCACATTCGCCCCGATCTCTCTACATTTGGAAAAATTATTGGCGGCGGCATGCCGGTTGGCGCGATTGGCGGCAAAAAAGCTATCATGTCGCATTTGTCCCCTGTTGGCCCAGTCTATCAAGCAGGGACACTCTCCGGAAACCCTGTCGCCATGGCTGCAGGCTTTGCTACTTTGTCTAAACTTAAATCTGATACTACATTTTATCAACGCTTAGGGAAAACGACTCAAACCTTAGTGTTGGGCCTACAGCAAATTGCAAAAGAAAAAGGGATCCCCGTACAAATTAATTCTCTTCCGGGACTTTTTACTTTATTTTTTACTGAAAATCCTGTGACCAGTTTTAAAGAAGTCATGACAGCAGATGTGAATCGCTTTAAGCAGTATTATCATGGCATGTTAAATGAAGGGATCTATTTTGGTCCCTCAGCCTATGAAAGTGCCCTTATCTCTATCACGCACGATGAAACATGTATTGATAAAACCTTAACAGCAGCTCAAAAAGTTTTTGCTCACCTTTAAAAAAGGGTTAGATAAATGGACAGCGACGCAATGGATGCGACACGCGCCTTGAAAGAGGCGTTTTCAAGTCAATTTGAAATATTAGAAACACATCTTTCTTATGTCATTTTAACCGGACAATATGCCTATAAAATCAAAAAACCCTTAAATTTAGGTTTCAACGATTACACAACGATAGAAAAAAGAAAGTTCTATTGTGAGAAAGAGGTTTTATACAATACCCCTTTGGCTAAAGAAATTTATATTGGCGTTGTACCAATCACCGGTTCAGTGCATCAACCAGCGTTAGAAGGAAAAGGAACCGCATTAGAATTTGCGGTAAAAATGCACCAATTTCCGCAAGAAGGTTTGTTTTCTCATTTAATTAAGCAAAAGAAAATTAATGAAAATCATATCTTCCATTTGGCTGAACAAGTAGCCCACTTTCATCAAGAAGCGCCTATTGCGCCTCAGGGAGAGCCGTGGGGCACCCCTGATTTTTCTTTTATGCAAGCTAATTTCACGGCTTTAAGATCATTGGATTGCGCAAAAGCGCACCAAGAAGACATTGACGCCATCGAAAGATGGGCAAGAGGACATTTTGCAAAAATCAAGCCCTGTTTAACCCAAAGAAAAACGCAAGGATTTATTCGCGCGTGTCATGGTGATCTGCATCTTAACAATATTGTCATGCAAAATAACCAAGGCATTATTTTTGATTGCATTGAATTTAATGAAGGGTTACGCTGGATAGATGTCATGAATGAAATTGCTTTTCTAGCAATGGATCTTGATTTTCATCAACGCCCTGATCTCGCTTCTCTTTTTATCAATCGCTATTTGGAAATAACAGGGGATTATTTAGGCGCGCGCTTCATTGCTTTTTATCAGTGTTATCGTGCCATGGTCCGCGCTAAGATAACAGCGCTCATGTATCAACAATTACCTTCTCAAGCTTTCGCTGAAGACTTTACACGCTATCTTGCACTCGCTAAACATTACACCCAACCAGATGATGCTGAGCTTATTATCACTTTCGGGGTCTCAGGTTCAGGTAAAACACTTTACACGCAAGAATTGTTAAAAAAAATGCCCGCTATTCGTTTACGATCGGATGTGCTGAGAAAACAAATGCATAGCCATCTTGCCAACAAAAGTAATTTTTCAGCGAAGAGCCCTTACTCACCTGAAGTCACTCGAGAAATATATCAAAAGTTAAAAACCCTTGCTAAAGCATTGCTTGAATCCAAACTTACTGTGATCATCGATGCCACTTGTTTGCACCACTGGCAAAGACAAATATTTGTTGATCTTGCTTATTGCTTACATATACATTTACAATTATTGCTGTTTGAAGCGCCTCGCGAGATCTTAGAGCGCAGAATTTATGAGCGCCAAGCTCATCGCAAAGATGCTTCAGATGCAACTATAGAGGTTTTAGCACTGCAACTTGCAAGCCTGGAACCTTTGACTGAATCTGAAAAGGAAATATGTTGCCTAATTCATTATCAAGTTATCGATGATTTAATTCGTTCAAAGGAGAACTAATATGCGCGATCTACAAAATCTTGAGCTTCAAGCTGTGAATGGTGGTGCTTCTACTGCTGTAATTGGCGTGGGTATTGCTGCAATCTGCCTCGTCAGTATTGTTGCTGTGAGCGTTATGTCTCGCAAAAGCCAAGAGCCAACAGTTGTTGTTCTCCCAGGGAATAATACTTCTGGTACAGGCACTAGCACAACAGTTACAACTACAGCTTCTTAATAAGCCTCTTTGGCTTACCAGAGGCCGACTTCACCGGCCTCTTTTATCTGCGATATCCTTCAAAACTTATATCACTTAAAATTCAATCTTGAGTTCGATAAGCAGAGGACTCGCACTGGTTTTCTAAAATCTTCATCATCTTTCTTCCACAAGATCTCTTATTATTTATTGAATTTGCGCTTGACCCGATGATTTTTCGGCTAGGCGCCAAGCAAATGATCCCCAGGAGCATACTGTGGCACGTGACTGGGGTGAGAGAGCGCAGGCAACAACGCCGAAAATTCATCTGGAAAGAGTATATTAGCGTGAAGCGCAGATCATTCTAGCAGGAATACACATCTCTATAGGTTTAATCAGCTTTATTTCTTGTAAGGAAATATCTGCCCCATAAGCTAAAATTTCTACACCCGCAAATACAGCTTGACGCAAAGTAGCACCGAATTGCATATCGATATGATCGGCTGGAAAAAGTCTTGTGATACCCGTGTGCTGCACACAAAAAATTAATACTGCGCGATGGCCTTGTCTTTTTGCATGCATCAAAGCTTTTAATTGTCGAACAGCACGCGAAGCTTTGGCATCGGGATAAAATCCTCGATGGATTTCATCTCCTAAAGTAACACTTCTTACATCAACATAGCATTTTTGGTTGAGTGCTTCAGATTCTAGGACCATGTCAAAAGTAAAATTATCTAAAGTAGCAGGGGCAATCGTAATTTTTGAGTAATTTTGCAAAGGTTGTATCACCCCGCTTTGTATCGCTTCAACCACTAAAGGATAAGCAAGTTGTGTATTTATGCACACTAAAAAACCTGCATCGACTTCCACTAGCTCCCAATTATCAGCATGTTTTCTTTTCGGTTGCATAGTATGAGAGAACCAAACACGGCTACCGAGCAAATCACATCCTGTCATCGCTCCCATATTGGGACAATAAATCGTGCGATATTCTTGATTATTGACCACAACGTCAGCCAGAAAGCGTTTTGTTCTCTTAATAAGCACTGCTTGTGTTAATGGACTAGGAAATTTCATATACTCACCACACGCTTTACCTGGGGTATCACTATCTATAGTCGGCAAGTTTACTTAAACCTATAAGAAAAATTTATGACAGCTTCACTTTTCCCCTTTCCGATTAGATTATTTGGTGTACAATCTCCTACCCACTTTGGGCAAAAATACAGATAGTAGCTACACTAATGTTTGGCACTATTAGCCTTCTAAGTGGAAGGAAACAGATTTCTAGGAGCCTAACTAGATTTATTTAGTAGGTTACCCCAAATAGGGTATACATGGAGTGAACTTTTTCCCCCCCTCCATGTTCAAACTAGAAGTAATATCAATTGGGATTCTACCTGGGCGCCTTTTGCATCAGGAGGAGAATACGATGACAGATATCAACAGTAGCAATAGCAACACGACAAAGAAGAAAGCCCCTGTCAAGAAAAAGCAAGAAACCGTGACTCAGCCTAGCACTTCTCAAACTTTGCTCTCTTATGGTGTAAAACCTTATGAGCCAAAAAAAGATGAAGAATACATGAGTAAAGCGCAGCGAGAGCACTTTAGAAACTTATTGAACCTCTGGAAAAGTGCGTTACTCAAAGGAGGCGATGAAACAATTAATGATCTAAAGGTGCTTGCTGAAGACGTCCCTGCAGATATTAGTGATCAAGCGACCTTAGAAGAAACCTTCGCCTTAAGACTGCGCGCTAGAGATCGCGAACATAAGCTTATCAACAAGATAGATGAGTCTATTAAACTTATCGATAATGGCGAATATGGTTATTGCGAAGAATGTGGCATTGAAATCGGCATTAGACGACTTGAAGCAAGACCGACAGCAACGCTTTGTATCGATTGCAAAACATTGGCAGAAGTGCGAGAAAAACAAGGACGCTAATTTTTACCCAACCATGCTTGATGTAAACAAAGCCATTTCAGAACGTCGCTCCATCAGGGCTTTTCTTGAAAAGCCCGTTCCTGCTCAAGTCTTACAGCAAATTTTAGATACCGCGCGTTGGGCTCCTTCTGGGTGAATGCACAACCCTGGAAAGTAAGCGTTGTGGGCCCCCAAGCTCGCCATAAAATTCATCAAGCCATTATGTATGCTCGCGAGAATAACATTCCGGAGAACCCTGACTACCAATATTACCCTGAAGATTGGGTAGAGCCTTATAAAAGCCGGCGTAAAGCTTGTGGCTTAGCGCTTTATAGCGCGCTAAATATCAAAATAGACGATAAAGAACAACGCAAAAAACAATGGTATCGCAATTACAATTTTTTCGATGCGCCAATCGGTCTTATTTTCTACTTAGAAGCGCGTCTTTGCAAAGGGTCATGGATGGATGTTGCCATGTTTGTTCAGAATGTTATGCTAAGCGCTCGCCATTTTGGCTTGGAAACTTGCCCTGAGGCTTCTATGGCAGAATATCCTGATATTATCAGAGAACATTTGAAAATATCGAAAGACCA
This sequence comes from uncultured Gammaproteobacteria bacterium, assembly GCA_963803015.1. Taxonomy (GTDB): domain Bacteria; phylum Pseudomonadota; class Gammaproteobacteria; order Berkiellales; family Berkiellaceae; genus Berkiella. The sequence continues at coordinate 557,049 of CAWDKV010000004.1, forward strand.
TCATATTGTTTGTGGTATGGCAATGGGATATGCCGATTGGTCACATCCGGTCAATCAATACCGCACAACACGAGAACAAGTGGAAACTTTTACTACTTGGCATGATTAAAATTAAAGAGTAAAGAGAATGATTTCTCAATCTAATAAACTAATTACCACATTCATAACGCTTTTGCTTCTCGTTTTAGCATTTAGCGCGTTGGCTTATCACCTTGGACAAAATTTTTCTTCTTTTACAACGCTACTCACCAACCAAGCCGTAACACTTTTGAGTAGTTATTTTCTACTCGGTTTAGGAATAGGGTTACCTCTTTTTGCGTTGGCAACTATATTTGGCTGGTTGCAATTTATTTTATTGATGACAGGGCTTATCTCACCACACCTGGCAAGAGAGGGGTTTTTTAAAGTACTAGAAACCTTATTTAGTAGGATCTAAGATTTATGCGAGGGTGATCCTTTCGTTTCTTTTTGAACTTTTTGTGCTGTTTGTGAAAATTCACTCCATTCTTTTTCAAACCATTCTGAATACTGAGTTGCACCATCTAGCATGGTATCAAGCATTTTTTCAGCATGATTTAACAAGTTAGGAGCAGTTTTTATTGCCATCTTTGCTTGTAAATCCAGGAGATCGTTAACTCCGGTTACTTTACTGATATCTTGCATTTGTTCAGCACTGGTTTTTATCATGTCATTTATGAGCATGAAATTTTGTTTGGTTAAATCACCCCATAAGCGCGTATGCAGACTCCCCAGTTCTAACATGGGTTGCATCATCACGTTATTTTTCTTGGACCATTGTTCAAAAAATGAGTATGACATTATAACCTCCCTAATTACTGCATTGCAGCAGGCTCTATTCAAAGAATAGAACCCTATAGAAATGCTGTCAAGCAACATTTTTCAAATACAGTCAAAAGAGCTTTTCTTCTTTAACTTTAGGCTCTTCTGGCTCTGAAGCAGAGGGCGCCATCGATTGAAAAGCAGTTAACCATTGTTGCTGCAATTTTTGCCAGTGATCCAGATTATCCTTTGCAAAACCAGATAACGCTTGCAGAGGCTGTTCGGGATCCCAATTGGCAGATTTTGCACCAATTTGTCCCTCACGCTGCAAATGTTGCTGCTCAGTAAAGAATGCCATGCCTTGTTCAAACAACTTGCCCAGTAAAGATTGCATGGAGCCACTATAAAAGCAGATCAACTGCTGCAAACTCTCTGTGCTAAATAGAGACGGGCCTTTTTCTTCTTGTTCGAGAATAATCTGCAACAAGGTACTATGCGTAATATCTTCTTGTGTACGGGCATCAATCACTTTAACCGCTATTTTATTAATCACAAGCTTTCTTACATCTTCTAAAGTGATGTAACTACTTACCTCTGTATCATATAGCCGACGATTAGGGTATTTTTTTATTATTCGTGGTTCGCTCATTCATCATTCCTTTATCGGAGAATTAATACATATGCTGGCCACCGTTCACTGGAATATTTGCCCCGGTAATATAACCTGCTTCCTCAGCAGAAAGAAAGCCCACCACACGCGCAATTTCTGCAGGAATAGCTAGTCTCCCTACTGGAATTTGTGCAAGAATTGTTTCCATCGCTTCTGGAGAAACCTTCTTGATCATTTCCGTTTCCACATAACCTGGCGAAATGGCATTGACCGTAACGCCTTTACACGCGACCTCTTGCGCCAACGCTTTGGTAAAACCATACATACCCGATTTTGCTGCAGAATAGTTGGTTTGGCCAAATTGTCCTTTCTGACCATTGATGGAGGAGATATTAATAATGCGACCAAATCTACTTTCAATCATGCCATTGATAACTTGGCGTGTCACATTGTACACACTATCTAAATTAATTCTCAATACGCTATCCCACTGGTTTGTGGTCATCTTCTTAAATGTGGAGTCTTGCGTAATCCCTGCATTGTTAACAAGCACAGCTATTTTTCCCCATTTTTTTTCTATCTCTTCAACCATCGCTTGCGAAGATTCAAAATCAGAAACATCACCATAAACAATTTCAAAATGATAATTCTCTCTCTTGTGATTTTCACGCCAATGGCTAGCCCTAGTATTATCTCCACCATTACTAAATCCAGCAACCACTTGTAAACCTTGATCATGCAATTGCTTACAAATAGCTGTTCCTATGCCACCTGTACCACCTGTCACTAATGCAATTCGTTTTTTCATAGTAAATCATCCTTGATTTAATCAACTTTTCATAAGTATATACCCAAAGCAGATGATTTTTTTTATTCAGGACGAGTTAAAGAGAGAGCTTTAAGGTTATCTGATAAGTCACTTACCGCTGACAAGGAAACGTCTTCCACGCTTTTAGTCAAACTAAAAGAAAGGGCATCGACCCAACGCGGCTTATCAAATGCTCTTGATTCAACCGCGTGATTGCTAAAAGTACTCTGTGAAAATGTATTATAGATATCTAAACTATGAAGCACATTGTCATCTAATCTTTCAAAGCCTTGCAACACGACATGCGTAAATGAAATTTTAGAAAGCGGGAGTGGGAAATAATGCGGTCCCGGATATAAATGTTGTAAATCCATTCGTGCCAATTTAATATTATCCACTGTGGTCTTAATGATTTGCGCATTGACTAATTCCTCTCGAGGATAAGCTTCTTTAAAAGAAGCATATATTTCTTGACAGGAGGCTTGCATTTCAAAGCGAGCGTTTAATACTGACCATTGTCTGGCATCAGGGTGATAGAGCACAATACACGTTCTAAGCTCTCGAGCAAAAGTGAGTTGATCTGTTATTAACCAATAGGCCAACATCTCTAAAAACCAGCAAGTAAGCTTTTCACTTAAATAATTCTTTGCATTAGATAAATTAACGACAGGGAACGCTTGAAAGAAAATGTCGTTTCCTAAGTGTAAAAGAGCATGCGCTTCATGATTTAATCTACAAACCATTGCTTCTTTAACCAAAGGACTTTGACAAAATGAATCCTCAAAATCCCTGATAAACACAAAAGGTTCAGATGCTTTTGAGAATATCAAGGGAACAGCTTGTCTCTTTTCCACCTTAGGCATCGGGCTGAGAATTTGCTGTGTCCAAGCATGCAATAATCTTGAGTCAACGACTTGCAAATAAGAACCACGAATAGCTTTTAGAAATCCATTTAATATGGCATGGTCTGCACAAGCACCACCCGCATGTTGCACAACAGACATTTCTAAACTGGCGCTCAATTGTGTCACAAAATAACGGACTAAGCGCTGGACAACTTTTTGTCTTTTTGCTAAACCTTCAATTGCAGAATCTGCATAATAAAAATGCATCCGCGCATAAAGTCCAGGCCAATCGACGAGATTGTTTATTTCAGAGACTTGTTCTCCAATAGTGGGGTTTATTTCCAGATGCCAATTAAGAGCACTCCAATGCACTTTATCAAAATGGATCAAAAGCAAAATCCGAATGTCTCGTGGCAACGCGGTGCCATACTTTTTGAAAGACTGACACAAGTTAAAAAAGCTTTGAAACAAGCTCCGACTAATATTTGATTCTGAATCTTCTGTATTTAAAGAAACCGAGGGAAGAACAAAAAAAAGACTGTCCCCCACTTTCATTAAAGAATAAGGATAACAAAAAGGTTTGGGATGCGGCCACTTTCTCTCCGGTAAGTTTTTTATATAATCTCGTTCATAATGAAAAATCAATTCTTGAACTTGCAGGGGGGTTAAAGGATGGATAAGGGTGCCATTAAAATTCTCCTCCTGCAAAAAAGTGGCGCTCAATGTTATTGGAGAATAACTACCAGGAGAAGATGAGCTTAACAACATTTTAGCTCCAACTTTATAACAATACCGACCTTCTCTATGCCTTTTCCATTTTGGTTTTAGGCCTTAAAGCGCCCCGGTATATACTCAGAGTATATTAAGAAGAAATACTTCTAATTTTCTCAATCAGTTCTCTCGTGGAAGGATTTAGCCCAGGTGCCAATTGACCTGTTTTCAAACACACTAGAAGCGAATTGGCCATTTTTTTACCAAGCTCTACACCAGGCTGATCGAATGAATTAATCTGCCAGATGACACCCTGAACGAATACTTTTTGTTCGTAAAGTGCTAAGAGCTGTCCTAATGCGCAAGGCGTAAGCTTATTAAGCAAAATAATATTACTCGGCTTATTGCCTGGCATGATGTCATGTTGAGATATAGCGCTGTCACCTTCCGTTCCTTGCATCAGCGCTTGCGCTTGCGCTAAACAGTTGGCAATGAGCTGCTGATGCTGCTCTTGTAGTGGCGTATGTGAGGTAAGCGGCAAAATAAAATCAATTGGAACCAAGTGTGTGCCTTGATGGAGTAATTGGTAAAAAGCATGCTGCCCATTGGTGCCTGCTTGCCCCCAGACGATAGGCCCGGTTGTATAATCAACCTTTTCGCCCTGATGACTCACACTTTTACCGTTGCTTTCCATATCCAATTGTTGCAAATAATCTGGCAATCGTCTTAAACCTTGTGCATAAGGCAAAACAGCCAATGTTGAGGCTTGCCAGAAATTACTATACCAAACCCCTATGAGAGCTAAGATAACAGGCATATTTTGCAACATGGGCGCATTGGCAAAATGCTTATCCAAGAGCGCTGCGCCTTGTAAAAACGCTTCAAAATTTGAAACACCAATACTTAATGCCAAAGGAAAACCTATGGTAGACCAAATGGAATAACGTCCCCCTACCCAGTCCCAAAAAGTCAGGATATTGTCAGGAAGGATACCATAAGCGATTGCTTTTTCAGGTTTAGTGGTGACCGCAATAAAATGCTTTTCGCTGCCGCCTTCTGGCAGATGCGCCATTAACCAAGTCTTGGCAACGTTGGCATTGGTTAAAGTCTCAATGGTAGAAAAAGACTTAGAGGAGAGAATAAAAAGGCTCGTTTCTGGATTAAGCTGACTGATGAGTGAATAGATGCTAGCGGGATCAATATTCGAAATAAAATGTAAGCGCAAGGCCGATTGTTTATACCCTTCCAGCGCTTCCACAGCCATCACCGGTCCCAAATCAGAACCACCGATCCCAATATTGACAACATCCGTAATTGGTCTTCCCGTTGCCCCTAACCATTGATTGTGTTGCAATTTCTCAACAAAGGCATACATTTTTTGTTTGGCAGTCTCTACTTCTTGCACAAACAAAGGAGAAGAGTGTCTTAATGCAGTGTGTAAAGCAGGTCTCTTTTCCGTGGTATTAACGTTCTCACCTTGCATCAGGCGCATGATAGCCTCTTTTACACCAGAATACTCAGCCAATTTTCCAAGCTGTTGTAAAATCGGCTTGGTGATAAATTGTTTAGAATAGTCTAAATAAAGATCCCCTGCAGCTAAAGAAAAATCACGTGCGCGCGTGGCATCGGCGATAAATAAATCCTGTAAAGATTGCCCTTGCATCTTGGTCGCTGCTTTTTGTAGTGCCTGCCAAATAAGAGCTTTATTATTCGCATCAACTTCCATACCATCGTTCCTTTAAGCAATCAATTTTTTTAAGGGGGTGATTTCACATCGATCTAAGTAAAAAGGGAGCGCGTAGCCATTTGGCAAAACTAAATCGGGGGAAATTTCAGCCAAAGGCAACAAAACAAAAGGCCGCAAAGTCATTTCTGGATGAGGAATGATTAAATTTTTTTCCTTAATGATATGTTGTCCGTACAACAAAATATCACAATCTAATGTTCGCGCTTCCCAGCGCTCACGTCGCTGGCGATGATGCTTGTGCTCTACTTCAAGTAAGGCAGTTAATAATTCTTGCGCAGATAAAGTGGTCGCTAACTTTATCACGGCATTGATATAATCAGGTTGTTTGAGCATCCCAAGAGGAGGAGAAAGATAAAGAGAAGACTGCGCTAAACATTGAGACTGACTTAAGGACGCTATTTCCTGTAAGGCTTGTTTGACTTGATTAACCGGATCTGCAAGATTGCTGCCCAACCCAATATAAGCAATCTCCATTAATTAGATCCTTCGCTTAATTTCTTTGGCTTTTTCTTTCGTTTGCGCTTTGCTCCTCCAAGCGATTTCATGAGCTTATTTCGAGTAGCACTATCCCCATCGATAAACTGTCTCCACCAGGTAGCATCAGACTCGACGTTTTCACCTGCTTTGGCGCGCATTTCAAGAAAATCAACACCAGCCCGTAACCGTTGTTCCAGCATGATCTTAGCAACTCGCTTAGGATGACGATAGGTTAAGCGTATTTGTAAGATCCAAATATCCCTTGCCCCTTGGACAATCCGTTTAGGTAAGCTAATACGTTGGGTTTGTCTGCGCAGTACTTTTTCTATCGCTTCCAGACGTGCTGAGTAAAGGGTCGCGCCATTTTTAATTGCAGCATTGGCCTCTAAACAAATGGGATACCATAATAAGGCTGACAGAACAAAAGCCGGCGTGACTGTTTGATGCGATTTTACTCGTAGATCAGTATTTAAAAATACTTCCCGCAATAAAGCATCAATTGGAAATTCGGTTTGTGAAAAGCACTCTTGTGAGGCTGGAAACAAAATACCAAAAAGCTGATATTTTTTCAAAAGCTCATAAACATTCGCCGCTACGCCAGAATGAAACATTTTCATCATTTCTTCAAAGAGCCTGGCCGGGGCAACATGGCTGACCAAATCTCCCTGCTCTAGCATGGGCTTGGTCAGCTCATTACTCAATTTAAAGTCTAATTTACTGGCGAATCGAATGGCGCGTAGCATCCGTACTGGATCTTCTCGATATCGTGTTTCGACATCACCAATCATTCTTAAGCGCTTTGCTTTTAAATCAGCATACCCACCACAATGATCAACGAGCGAAAAATCCGCAATATTATAATAGAGTGCGTTAATGGTAAAATCACGACGCCAGACATCCTCAATTAAAGTGCCATAAACATTATCACGTAAAATCATGCCATGGGAGGAATGAGTCACACTGTCAGCGGGATCTTCAGACTTGCCTCGGAACGTGGCAACTTCAACGATATCATGCCCAAAATAAATATGGGCTAAGCGAAAACGACGACCGATTAAACGACAATTGCGAAAAATACGTCGAATTTCTTCAGGCTTAGCATCAGTGACAATATCAAAATCTTTGGGATGAAAATCCAGCAGGAGATCTCTGACGCCGCCTCCCACTAAATAAGCGCCGAATCCTTGTTGATGCAGACGATATAAGACCTTGAGTGCATTTTCACTTATATCTTTGCGAGAGATCCCATGCTTAGCACGAGGTATAACCGTTAGCTTATTGTTCGAAAGTAAACCAACTTTTTTCAGGAGAGCCCTAATCATGTTAGAGAGCCTCTCTTCATCACCATTTCACTGTTCCCAGTTTGAGTAAGTCACCAAGACGGGTATAATAGCGCGTGTTAATCGTAATTGGTAGGCTCCCTTCGTCTAGTGGCCTAGGACACCACCCTCTCACGGTGGGAACAGGGGTTCGAAACCCCTAGGGAGCGCCACCTTTCTCAAGGGAAAAACCTGTCATGGACAATTTATATCCTCCTCTTTTAAAAAAGTATATTTTGGATACAACCACCCCTGAGCCCCTCCTGTTAAAGAACTTAGCACTTGAAACGGCTCATTCAGTTGGATTAACTCAGATGATAACCGGGCCTGTAGAAGGAAAATTCTTACAACTTCTCATCAAGCTCAAATCTGCCAAGAAATGCTTAGAAATTGGAACATTTACAGGTTACTCTGCGCTATACATGGCCCAAGGTCTTCCTCCTGATGGTAAATTAATCACTTGTGAGATAAATGAAGTGCATGCAAAATTGGCTCAGCACTACTTCGATAAAAGTCCAAACGGACACAAAATTGAATTACGTTTAGGAGAGGCCATGCAAACGCTGGCCCATCTCGATGAAAATGAAACATTTGATTTTATTTTTCTAGATGCTGATCAAAAAAATTACCCACAATATTATGAAAAGCTCATTTCTCTTTTAACGCCCGGCGGTATTCTTGTCGCAGATAATGCACTGTGGAAAACTAAAGTGATTCAAGAAGAGAAAGATCAAACGACACAAGCCATTGATAAGTTCAATCATTTAGCCAGAGAAGATAAACGTGTCGAAACTGTCATGTTACCCATAAGAGATGGCTTATTCTTGATCCGAAAACTCTTATAGCAGAGGCAAAGACCTCTGCTATAACGCTGTATGTTATTCAATAACACCACAAGCAATTCGTGGTCCGCCACCACCTAATGGTTCAGGCTTATCTGAATAATTATCGCCATGTTGATGAATCATTAAACTGTGACCTTTGACCTCAGATAATTTTAAGTGCGGAGCCAATAAAACCTGATGACTTTCCCCTTTTTTATCTACAACAATAAAAGGCAAGTCGCCACGATGGCCATTACCATAAGGCCCTAAATGATGGCCGGTATGTTGTGGATCATAATGACCGCCTGCTGCATCGCCTGCCACCCACTTTCCGTCTTTATCTCTTCCTTCGCAGCTAGGATTTTCATGAATGTGGAAACCGTGGTCTCCAGTGGGTAGACCAGTCAGATTACTTTTAATTAATAATCCTTCTTTACTTTCTTCTAAAGTGATGGTGCCAATTTTTTTACCAATTCCTTTGGCTGCTTTATCGGTCGTAAGCAGATTAATAGTTACCGTCTGTTCTATAGCGATACAAGGCATGACAACACCGAGCAAACCTATCAATAACATCTTCCCTTTTTTCATAACATTTTCCTCCGTTGAATGTACTCGAACCCGTAGAGCATCGAACTACATTACCATGTTTAAACCGCAATGTGATACATTGCAAACCAATAATTAAGCTGGGGAGAGTGGAGAAATTGTATGGCTTATGTGAATATATCTGGGTACCAATTCAAACCACTAACTAATTTAGAGACACTGCAAAAAACCCTCAAAACGCATTGCCGCAGTCAAAACCTCAAAGGCACCATTTTGCTCAGTGAAGAAGGCATCAATTGCTTCTTATCTGGAGAGCGCCCCACGATTGATGCGTTTTACGCCTATATTGCCGAAAAAGGGTTTAACGAAGTCGATTTCAAAGAGAGTCTTTCTGAGTCTCCTCCCTTTAAACGCATGCTAGTCAAAGTAAAGTCCGAAATTATCACCATGGGTGTGCCGGGTATTTCTCCTCAGAAAAATAGAGCCCCTGTTGTGAGCGCCGAAACCTTTAAACAATGGTTAGAGGAAGGCCAAGATATCGTTGTTTTTGACACGCGAAATGATTATGAAGTAACCCTTGGCAAATTTATCAATGCCATAGATTTAAACATTCAAGATTTTAAAGGTTTTCCTGAAGCGGTCAGTCATCTTCCCCCCTCTCTCAAAAACAAGAAAATTGTCACCTATTGTACAGGTGGGATCCGCGCGGAAAAAGCGGCTCTTTATTTGCAACAAGAAGGTTTTAGGGACGTCTATCAACTAGAGGGCGGCATTTTAAAATATCTTGAAAAGTGCGGTAAAACACATTACGAAGGCGAATGCTTTGTTTTTGATAAACGCATTGCGGTGGATCATCAGCTGAACGAAACGCCCACGAAACAATGTTATGTTTGTCGGCAACCTGTCACTCTAGCAGAGCAAGCCTCTTCACAATACCAAGAGGGGCGCCATTGTCCACGCTGTATAGGAGACGCCCATGTCTCGTGAGGAAGCACTGAAAAAGCTAGGTTTCGGCCCCAACGCCAATCCTACGAAACAAGAACTTATCCGCGCGCACAGTGAAAAGATCGTTGCCTTAAAAGACCTGCCTCAAAAAGAAAAAGTAGATGCCATTGTAGAATTATCTTTAGCACTAGGAGAGCTAAGAGATTATGTACCACCATCCAAACCTGCAAAAATAAACATTTCTTGGTTGCTCGTTGTTGGTATAGCGCTCACACTCGCCATTACCCTTGCTACTTTTTTAGGCGTTTATTGGCTGATGCCTGCAAGTTGGGGTTTATCGAAAGTGGGCACCACTCTTGCTTTAACAAGTATCGCCGCCACGAGTACGGCTTTATTTTTTACGGGGATAGCATTAGGGCGCACTTTACTCAATAAAATAGCAACTTCTCAATACGATACCATTTTAGAAAACGGGTTTGGCATCACAGGTGAAATGATACATGCCTTAAAGTTAGGGTTAAAAGCTAAAGAATGGGCTCCCTACATTGGATGCGTCAAAGAATGGGACACCTACACAAACCCCTTAGCTTTTAGAGCGGCCCTATTCTATGCTCTTCACAGCAATCAAACCAAAATCAAGGAAATAGAGAACTTACCTGAAGTTTCTCTTATGAGAAGGACTGGACCATTTTTAGGATAGTTATTGGTTGTTAGCTTATTCACTTCCTCTGAGGCATACTATAACAAATATTAAAGCGTTATATTGCCAAAGAGGGGAAATACATGGGATTAAATCGTGTGAGTGCAGGTAACAATGTCCCAGAAGATATTAATGTTATTATTGAAATTCCAGCACATAGTGAACCTATCAAATATGAAGTAGACAAAAAGACAGGCGCTTTGTTTGTCGATCGTTTCATGTCAACGTGTATGCACTACCCCTGTGATTACGGGTATATACCCCATACTTTATCTGATGACGGTGATCCCGTTGATGTCTTAGTGCTCACCCCCATCCCAGTCAACCGAGGTTGCGTTATTCGTTGTCGCCCGATTGCGATGCTGCAGATGACAGATGAAGCTGGTGAAGATAGAAAAATACTCGCGGTGCCCATTGATAAATTAACAAGTCTTTACAGTACTATGCAAAAACCCGAAGATTTACCTGACTTGTTATTAAAAAAAATATCTCATTTTTTTGCACATTATAAAGACTTAGAACCTGGAAAATGGGTAAAATTAGCCGGCTGGGTTGGCCCAGAAGAAGCTAAACAAGAAATTCTTGACAGCATCAAGCGTTATCAAGAAGAAATAGAGAAATAAAACCTGAACAGTAGTAAGTGGTAGTATCACAATGATAAATTTCCTCGTACCCGTTGCCGTTAATTCAGCACTTTTTTACTTTTTACCGAGTGCCTTCCCTGCCGTGTTTGCCCATCAGCTCATGACTGGTGTGATGTCTACGATGATAGACAAAGAGCATTGGCTTAAACATGCCCCTTCAACTTATCTATTAATCAGCCAAACCTTCTTAAAGCAATATGCGCCGCAAGCCTTGATCCCGCCTGCTCTCTCTATTGAGAGCTTGGTCGAGCAATATGGCAAAACGGCTTATCCCGCAGTAGCGCTGAGCTGTATAGTGGCTAATAAAGGGCCTACTTTACTGGTCAATGGCGCTAAAAAAGGTCTGCATTGGATGTTAGGTAATCAAAGACCAGAACAAGAGGATAATGACGTCTATCAAGAACAAGACGCTGAAATTCTGCCAGAAGAAACGCCTATACCTGTCGCTCCTAGACGTTCTGAGCGTTTAGCAGGAAAACCGCGTCCTAACTACCGACAATAAACGCGCCACTCTTTATCGCGCAATCTGCACATTTTAGCTAAATGTGCATGCTCTTCCCCTCGAAAATAAGTATATTTAACTAACAAATTTATTTAGTTTCGGGGGAATTACAATGATTAACGCAGGTCCTACGCCACAAAGCAATTTTAAAGCGAAAGTTGCAGAGCAGATTGCGCAAGATAAAAAAACGTTAGAGGCGCTTTCAGATAACGCACGCCGCGCATCCTTCTTACTGACTGCACTCAATAATCAGAAAATAGCCTTTCCTTCAAACGTCGTGCCTCTTATCAGTGCCACATTGCGAGAAAATGGCTTAACCGATCATACCCAACCTCTGATCGACATTATTGAGAAAAACAAAGACTATTTAAGTACATGCCAAACAAATTCTGGGCGTGCAGCTTTCTTAACTGCACGGCTTGTGACAACGTCCAATGCTTCTTTTACGCAAGCTCAAATCCAGGGCGTTTTACACAATGAAGGGTTTACGGACAAAGCACCAAATACCCAAATTCCCTATTTACTCTATGCCACGATACTGTTGAGCTTTTACAGCATCCTCTGCTCTTTACAGAAAAACCCCGGCCATTATGCGAGAAACTTAAGCGTCGAGTTAACTACCAGGACAATTGGCTCCTCTATTAGGCAAGAGAATAAATTACTTTTAATCGGATTTTACATCATGCTGTTTAGTATTCAACTCTCTGTGATGTTTGGATTTATGCCTTCCTTAGGAAGCTTATTTAACTATTTCCCTGAAGAGTTAGATCCCAAAACGTATGGAGATAAGTTGGTTCCGCATTTAGCAGAAACTTATGGCAGCGGCGCATATTATGCTTTAGTGCCACTTATCATGCTGATGCAACGATATGGCTCCAAAGCTGTTATCGCCGGATTGAACAAAATGTTTGATAACCCTCTTGTCACCGCAGCACATGAATTTGCCACTTTAATGCGCAACGATGAAGATGCTGAGGCCCTTTTGCAACAACATCCTGAACTTAACGATTCTGTTGCTGTACGAGGGATAACGTGGGGATATAATGCAAGACAATTACATGAAACAAAAGAAGCATCCAGTAAGCCGACTGCAACGAGTGACGCTATACTACGTATTGCACCATAACACGCTCGGTTAAACGGCAAAAAAGCTCATAAGGAATGGTTGAGGCATGCTCAGCCACTTCTTCTACAGGTAACCCTGGCCCCCATAACACAACGGAGTCCCCTACTTTGACTGGATTGGGTGATTCGGTGAGATCAACCGCTATCATATCCATCGAAACACGACCCAAAGTGTGAACCCGTTTACCATTGACCAATACCGGTGTACCCGTTCTCGCATGCCAAGGATAACCATCGCCATAACCTATCGCCACAATCCCAACCAGACATTTTTCTTTATTATTTTGCCAAGTGCCACCATAACCTACTTTTTCACCATGGCGTAATTCACGGATAGCAATGATTTCTGATTGTAAGGACATCGCAGGCACCAATTGGTGTGTGCTGGCTTGTCCTCCTGGAAAAGGCGAGGCACCATATAAAATTAAACCAGGACGTACCCAGTCAGCATGCGTTTGCGGCCATGCTAAGATAGCAGCAGAATTAGCTAAACTCTTTAATCCTGGACGGTTACCCACGCTTTCTTGAAATACTTGTAATTGATGCAGGGTAGTAGGATTTTCTTTTTCATCTGCTTGTGCAAAATGGGTCATAAACCCTACAAGCGAAATATTAGGATTATTATTAAACAAGTCATAAGCTTTCACAAAAGATGCTGGTGAAAGTCCTAAACGGTTCATCCCAGTATTGATTTTTAACCAGACTCTAAAAGGCCGCGTTAAAGTACCACGATGATGTTGGAGCGCTTCAACTTGCTCCCAATGATGCACCACTAACGTTAGTTTTTTTTGATCGACCAAAACTAATTCTGGTGGATGAAAGATCCCTTCCATTAAAACAATGTCTTGCGTTATCCCAGCTTGGCGTAAGGTGAGTGCTTCATCAAGCGAGGCAACACCAAAGGCATCTGCTTCTTCTAAAGCTTTGGCGGCAAAAACCAAACCATGCCCGTAAGCATTTGCTTTCACCATTGCTAAAATTTGGCTCATCGGCGCCTGACGCTTAATCTGACGCAGATTATGTTGTAAAGCAGCTTTGGAAACCTTAGCTACAATGCGTCGCCACATAGCTCAATAGCCTCCCCCAATCGCTGGGACAATATGTTCTGTCATAAAGTTATCAAAACGCGCGTACTGCCCGGCAAAGGTTAAGCGTAACGTGCCAATGGGGCCGTTTCTTTGCTTACCAATAATGATTTCTGCGGTGCCTTTATCTGGACTATCTTCATGATAAACTTCGTCCCGATAAATAAAGGCAATTAAATCTGCGTCTTGCTCGATGGCGCCAGATTCGCGTAAATCAGACATCACTGGGCGTTTATTAGGGCGCTGCTCTAAGCTGCGATTCAACTGAGATAAAGCGATAACGGGGACATGGAGCTCTTTGGCCAGGGTTTTTAACGAGCGTGAAATCTCTGAGATCTCCGCTGTTCTATTTTCTGTGTTACTTTGTCCACGCATCAATTGCAAATAATCAACAACAATAAGACCTAATTGATCGCGCTCTCTCGCCACTCTTCTTGCTCTGGCGCGTAATTCCATGGGGGTCAAGGCTGGCGTTTCATCAATATAGAGTTTGGCTTCACTTAATAACCCCACAGCTGAGGTTAAACGCGTCCAATCTTCTTCTATCAATTTACCTGTTCGCAATTTATTTTGATCAATCCGTCCTAAAGAAGCTAACATCCGCATGGCGAGCGCTTCGCCAGGCATTTCCATGCTAAAAACTAAAACTGATTTTTGGCTGCGGATGGCTGCATGTTCGGCAATATTCATCCCCAATATGGTTTTTCCCATCGAAGGACGGCCAGCAACGATAATGAGATCGCCTGGCTGCATACCCGTGGTTAGTTTATCTAGATCGGTAAATCCGGTAGAAATCCCGGTCATGGATGAATTGTCTTGGAAACGCTTCTCAATGTTATCTAAGGTTTTGGCAACAATTGATCTGATATTTTCAGGGCCAGAGCCTCTTGCTCCTCGCTCTGCAATATCAAAAACCTTTTTTTCTGCATCATCTAATATTTCGACACTGGCCCGCCCTTGTGGTTCAAAGGCCGATTCGGTAATCATGGTGCCAACCGTAATCAATTCTCGTAAAATGGCACGCTCATAAACAATATCAGCATAGGCGCTAATATTCGCAGCGCTCGGGGTATTTTTAGCTAATTCGCCAAGATAGGCTAAGCCGCCCACTTCTTCGGTGAGCTCAAGCTTTTGCAAGGCTTCAGAAACTGTGATGACATCAAGGGGTTGGCTATGTGAGACGAGTTTAGCCATCGCTTGAAAAATCAATTGATGATCACGTCTGTAAAAATGTTTCTCGGAAATTTTGTCTACAACTTGATCCCAAGCCCTATTGTCTAACATCAAGCCTCCTAAGACGGCTTGCTCTGCTTCCATAGAATGGGGGGGGGATTTTTAGTTTATTAATTTCTGATGTGTTGCTTGGCTGGTCTCTAATCACGGCGGTGAACCCCTTAGCCTAATTGCGCTACCTTAATGCCAGCAGAGGAATTGACTTTTAGACGAGGCGCCAAGCTTCGAGCAACCGGAGTTTAAAGGCAACAACGTCTAAAGGTCATTTACGAAGACTAAGATTTTTTCTCTTCAGGTATAACTTTAATCTTAGTTCTAGCAACTACCTCGGCATGTAGCTGAACATCGATGTGATATTCACCCAATTCACGCAAAGGACCTTCTGGTAAGCGAATTTCATTTCTCTCGACTGAAACACCTTTTTGTTTGAAAGCCTCTGAGATTTCTATTGTACCAATAGAACCGTATAGCTTGCCTTCTTCACCCGCTCTTCCTGCAATAATCAAGAACAGGGCATTAATTTCAGCTGCACGCTCTTCAGCATCATTGAAGCGTTGCTGTGCAGCTTGTTCAAGCTCAGAGCGTTTTGCTTCAAAACGAGAGATGTTTTCTTTGGTAGCAGGAACCGCTTTGCCTTGTGGGATAAGGAAGTTACGACCGTATCCTTTTGCAACCTGAACTTTTGCACCAAATTTGCCAAGATTTCTGACATTTTCAAGTAAAATAATTTCCATTTCAAACCTCTTCTAGGGTTTAGTGTCTATCGCAATAGGGGATTAACGCTAAAAAGCGAGCGTATTTAATTTCTCTAGCCAAACGATGTTGGAAGATATTTTTTACCCCAGTAATACGGCTAGGAACAATTTTGCCCGTTTCTGTAATATATTTTCGTAAAAAGCGATAGTTTTTATAATCAATAAATTCTGCAGGAATTTTTTTCGCAGTAAAAGGACAATATTTCTTTTTACTATTTCTTGCACGCCATGTTGACATTATTCTCTCTCCTTCAATCTTAGAATTCTACTGCTGCTTCGCCGATGTGCATTCTGTCACTGCGTGACTCTTTTTCATCATCTTGACGTAACATAGGAGAAAGTTCAGTCATCGCTGTTTCTCTTTGTATAATCAGATGGCGCAAAATCGCATCGTTGTAACGAAAAGCATGCTTTAATGCATCTAAGGCTTCTTGGTCACATTCAACATTTAAGAGTAAATAATGTGCTTTGTGCATTTTTTTGATTGGATAAGCAAGTTGTCTTCTACCCCAATCTTCATAGCGGTTAATCTTTCCTTCATTCTTTTCAATGATGCCGCGATAGCGATCAACCATTGCAGTGACTTGTTCACTTTGATCAGGATGGATTAATAGGACAATTTCATAATGGCGCATTTATGGCTCCCCATGGTTTAGTAGCGGTAGGTTCAACCCTAGCGCAAGGAGTTAGTTGGATAATTTAATTTTGATTTCTCTTCTCGCAAAGAGAACGCGGGAGTTTAACATAGGCGCCCTTTGCGGTAAATGCCTCTTGGGCCTTAAATAGCAAAATCCGATAGTGCCAATTGACGTAATACCCTATTAAAAATAGGCAACCCTTCATCCGAAGTTTTATCTGCGTCATCTGCTTCAATCTTTTCCCTAGCATCAGCGTAATTTAGCCAAGGGACACTCTCTGTATAAGCTTGCGCTTGATCTAGCACTTTACAGTAAGTGAGAAAAAACTGATCTCGGGATGCCTGTCTTAAACCATTGAGGTAATTTTCTCTGTGAACAGTAGGCACAATTATCTTAAAAAGCCCTGCACTAACAAGCTCTGCATTCATCATGATTCTTGATAGTCTACCATTACCATCATCGAAAGGGTGAACTTCACTAATCAGAAATTGCATGAATAATGCCCGCTGCATGCCACCTTTGAGCACTTGATAAAATTCAAATCCACGGGTTAATGTCCCAACGACCTCTTCAGGCGCTACAAAATAAGTATTTTCTGCTTTATTCCGTTTTTTCTTAAACACCCCAGGATACTTATCAGGCCTTTCTTTCATCAAATATGCATGTCTTGCTTGCAAGGACTCTAGAAATTCTTTCTCATTTTGCGCAATTTTACTCATTTCAGAAAAATCATTAGTCATGTAAAAAAGAGATAACACATCATGGCTATCAGCATGACGATTGTGAATTTCGCGTCCAGAAAACACGATATCTTCCGCCTCATCTATGGCAAACTCAGTTCCCTCGATAAAATTTGAAAAATAGGATTCAAAAAATGAGATATTTTTATATGAACGCATATTAAATTGATACTCTCTGTCTTTAAATTTACATTTTTGTAAATAAAGGCATAGTTTTTCGAATAATTTTAAGCGGCTGACATCATAAAGTTCTTTTTTTACTAATGCTTTTGCATAAGGTGTTTTTAACACATGGACATCAGAATGTGTTGATAGGAGTGCACTAATGAATTGATTTAAAATTTTGTATTCTGTTTCAAAACCTAATTCATCTGCTATTTCTTTTGCTTCATCTCGGATTTGATTTAGCCTCTTCTCTCCACCAAATCGCATTTCTTTTGCAAGTTCTTCCTCTACGCCTTCTTTCCCAATCGTCTTTATTTCTTTATATTTCGCACTTCTAACGAGAGATAAATTTTCTAGCAGCATGCGGGCGCAATTGCTCCTGGAGAGATTGGGTAACACTTTCTCAATAAATGAATGATTGTTTCCCTTTAAAACTTTAACAATCAGTCCGGGTAAGATAATGGTTTTGACGTAAGAACTCGTCATAAATACAATAAATTGGTCTTTTTTATAAGGTATGGGTTTTAAATCATGGGCGGTTCTAAAACTTAAAATGCCCTCAGATACAATATGAGAGACAATCTGCATCCATTGGCTTTGCACAATCGTTTCAATAGGCTCTTTTAAGGCATCTGTATAGATACCATGGTAAATGCGGCGCAATTTACCCTGCTCAACAAGTCTAGACAGATTTTTAGTCTCATTGGTATCTTTTGCAATCAATAACTTAGGGTTCATAGAGTCTTAGCCTGCGACTTTCAGAATATTATAAACTCAGTATATGTCATTTTCAGAATATTATAACCCTCAAAATGCGACTTTCAGAATACTATAACCCCCAAAATGCGACTTTCAGGATACAATAATCACCACAATGCGACTTTTAGAATTATAAAGCGTGTATATAACATAGTTGATTGACTTTTTAGTACTGAAGCTTTTAGTTTAAGTGCCTTTGCCTAAACCTGCCGACTTCTTCGGTGAGTGCAAGTTATTACAAAGCTGAAATAGTGATAGTGATGCTATATAGGAATACGTTAAGTTCTATCAGGTCTCTTGCGAATGACTTCAGCAATTGCCGTTGTGGTTTGCAACTTTTCAACTGATTCTAGCTTTCGCTCTGGTTTTGTGGCCTCTACCCCACCAAATATTAAGGGTTTGGGTTTTTTCTCGCTCGCAGAGGGCGACATCTTCGCTTTATGATCTTGGATGATCTGAACAATTTGAGCATTATTCATAGATTGCGCTAAATCTAACGCTGTTTGGCCTTCTTTATTTTCAAAACTCAAAGAGGCCCCATGTTCTAATAAAAGGGCTGTTGCAGCAGCATCATATTCACTAACAGCATATAAAAGAGGAGACATGCCCTGTTGATCTGTTTCGTTCACCGCATTCTTGTCTATCTCTAAAATAACTTCTATCAAAGCAGTTTTTTCAGTATTGATTGCCCAAATAAGCGGCGTGGTATTTTGCCGAGCCAGTAACAATCTCAGAATATCAATATTTTTGCTACGTTGAGCGACACTGGCTGCAATATCAATTGCAGTATGCCCCCGTGCATTTTTCGCATAAATGTCAACATCATTCTCAATTAATTGTTCAACATACTCTGGCCCCATTACGACAGACCACATTAATGCTGTCCAACCATCTTTGGCAGTACCATTAATATCACTTTCTTTATTATTAATCATTTCTATCCAATTTTTGAGTAAATGCTGTTTTATGTCAGCATCTTCTACGGTGTGTAATAACTTTGGATTCTGACTTTATCCCTTTTGATAATACAAGTAATGCCATTTCTTTATTTGTAGTATCTGTTGTCTTCCTCTCTAAAGAGTGCTCAAGCAAGGTCTTACCGCCTGCATTTTTTGTATTGATATCCGTGCCTTTATTCAACAACTCTTCCACTATGTCAGTGAAACCTAAAGCAACTGCATCCCAAATTGGATTATCCAGCGGATCTAATTTCTCTAAGGTTTGATTCTCTGTGGTCACTTTTCGTGTCCAAGCAGTTAACCATTGTTTTGCTAAAGACAGCTCTTCAGGTGAAGATGGGGACATTGTTCCAAAAGCTATCGATCCAAACTGTTCTTTATTAAATTTATCATTTTTTCGAATCATTTCTCCTAGGATAGCCTCACGCAGGCAATCCACAATGATATGTCGCTCTGGTGCCAAAATATCTATACTTGCACCTGCATCCAGACTATTCGATTTGCGAATAACATCTGCTCCGTGCTTTACTAACAAACGTACTATATTTTTGTGACTTTCCTCGGGAGGTTCTGCTTGGCTGCCGTTAAGCATAGCAAACATAAGAGGCGTCTTATTCCTTGAATCTGCTTTGTCTACCTCTGCACCTCGCATGACGAGCAGATTAGCCAGAGCAGCATTCCCTGTCTTTGCTGCCAAGATAAGGGGAGTTGTTCCAACATCATTTTCTTGATTGACATCTGACCCATTATCAATCAAATAGGTCGCCAAAGTGTTGTTTCCAACCCTTATACTATGAAGTAAAACTAACGATTGATTCAAAAATTCTTTTCTATTGACACCATGTAATTCTAATTCTTTTAAGAATAAATCAAATTGCGTGGGACTAGTATTATTTGCTGCTATTTTTGCAATCAAACCAATATCATAGCGTGCTTTCTCTTGAGCGGTTAAATGATAGTAGTCTTTTAGAGCGCCAACGGGATCAAAGTAAGATTTAGCATACAAAGGAAGTTTGCTATTAGAGACTTCCCGCTGTTGATGGGCATCAGTATAACCACTGGGAGTCAAGGGTTCAGAAGCTATAGTGTTTTGATATCCGATAGTCGTTAATGTTTCGCCACCGGTTCCGACATTGACTTGTGGCACATGATACTTTTGCGTTAATTCTTGCGCTAAAGCCGCTGTCATTAATACAATTCTTCGAATGTTTTCGTGAAAAGCGCGAATATTGGGTTGCGACTCTATAGAATCAAAAACAATTGCGCCATCTTTCCCTCGCCAAGCCCAACATTGCGCTAGAATATCTCGAGGCTGAATTTGCTTAGTATCTATACGATTTTGCTTATCTCTAGGGGGTTTTCCCTTACAGAAAACGTAAAAGCCACCATCTTCACTGAGAATACCATGTTCGGCGGCTTTCTGTCCTTGCCCCCCCAAACGTTGACAGCAAGCGGTAATATTTCCTAATAGTGGCCCTTTGGGATCATCTTTAGAAAGCTTGACAACATAGCAACCCTCTAAACCAAAGTCTTTCCCCTCGATAAAAACAGGAGGAATGAAAGCATCACTGTTTTTAGCCCTTTTTTTAAGCTCAAGGTAATAATTAAAATTCTCTTCTGATACACCATAAGTATTAAACAAGTTTGCAGCTTCTTCATCTTCATGGGCTTGTTTATATTTAAGAGCAAGGTTGGTACTTTTTAAGATTTCCAGACTTACTTCAGATAATAAAGGCAAGTCCTTTTTAAGTTTTAGAATTTCACTTTGTAAAAGCTGAATATCTTTATTTATTGCCCCGATTTGAGCTTTAATTGCTTTTAAACTCTCTTCCTCCTCGGGTTTAAAATCTTGTTTGTCGGTTCTCTTTTGTCTCTCAAATTTAATTTTTTGGGTCTCTAGTTCTTTAGATTTGGATTTAGTTTGCTCCAATTGCACTACTTTGAATTTTATAATTTCGCTTTGCAAACGCTCAATATCTTTATTCATTGCTTCGATTTGAGCTTTAATTTTTTCTAAGCGCTCTTCCTCTTCTGGTTTAAGATCTTTTTTCTGGCTCTCTAGTTCTTTCACTTGAGCTTTAGTTTTCTCTAATTGCGCTTCTTGTACATCAATACTTTTTGGTGTAGGCGTATTTCCATAACTAAGCACAAATTTTTTCTCTTTCAAAAGCACTTCTTGTACTTGGCTTGCTCTTCCGATAATACCGGCTTTTCTAAAACTGCTGTCTTTGAGAAAAGATGCTGCTAATTGACGCCAAGAGAATAGATCCCACTTATCGTTCTGCGGCACTTCAAATAAGCACGCATCATGTACCGCTTGACTAGATAGATTGTGATTTTCTTTGTAATAACTCGCTAGATATTCTAAAGCGGGTTTTACATCACCGAAAATAACAGCTAATTTATAAGCATGCATCTTCGCACCGGTATTTTTTTCCAAAATACACGCCAGCTCTGTACGAGCTAATAATTGTGAATAAACTTTTTCATCAAATCCATAGGAATTGACTTTTAAATCAGTAGACTTTTCCAAATCCTTAAACAAACTCCCTGAGGGATAATTACCTCTTAGCAAATCAATAATTTCGCTGATCTTTTTTGTGTCAAATTTTACTTCAGGGTATTTATCACCCAGCATTTTCATAATTTCAGGTAATGAATTATCAGTATTTAAAATTATATTAAATTGGTTTAATAATGCTTCAATAGGATGGGAATATTTTACTTCCAGCATATAAATCACTTTTTGCTCAATTTCATAACAATATGACAGGTATGAGAGGAAGAAGGTTCAAAGGGGATGAATGGTTAAAAAGAGAATAAATGACTATTCTCTGTGCTTGAGACAGAATCAAAAAAGATAATATGGTATCAGGATCTGCAATTTAAGTGCGTTCACTCTGCCTTTGCCGTAAGCACTCATACAAACAAATACCCGTGGCAACAGAAACATTCAGGCTAGCAACCGTCCCCAACAAGGGGATTGCCGCTCTCTCATCGCAATTGCTCAGAGTCGAACTCTTTAATCCTTTGCCTTCTGTCCCCATCACAATCGCTGTAGATCTAGCCAGATTACAGCTCATCAGCGGTGTTTCTCCCTCAGAAGCGGTTGCTATCACCCAGACTCCTCGCTTTTGAATTTGCGTGATAAAACGATTGATGTTACTCACGGTTACAATTGAAAGACGCTGATCTGCTCCACATGCCACTTTACTTACTGTGGCATTTAAAGGGGCTGTATTATTTTTCGAGAGAATAATCTTATCCACCCCCAGACCTTCAGCACTTCGCAAACAAGCACCTAAGTTATGCGGATCTTGAATGCCCTCTAAAATAAGTAAAAGCGGCGCTGTTTCGATTTTTTCTAGCCAATCATAGACTTCGCTTTCCGTTTCGGTTGCTCTCACTTTAACGGCGGCGGCAATGCCTTGATGATGCTCACTTGCAACTAACTTACTGAGCTTTTCTTTGGAAATAGATTGGATGGTGAGATGATTTTTTTCTGCTAGCGAAAACAAAGATGTGAACCGCGCAGGATCAGCGCTTGTTTGGCAATAAAGACTAAGAATAGTTTCAGGTTGATGCTCCAGTAACGCTAAAACAGCGTGGACACCATAAATCAGTTTAGTTTGTGCCATACTCTTTCCACTTTGAGCATAAATTTAGCGCAGTGATGCTTATTTTGCTTTTCGTCTGCGTCTCTTTTTAGGAGGACCTTTGGATTCGGTCTTGATCTGTGGTTTCTTGTTTGTCTTTTGTGAGATCAATTCGAGATCAATTTTCTTCGCCTCTAAATCCACTCGCATGACGACCACTTCAACCAAGTCACCTAAGCGGTAGACCTTACGGGTCCTATCGCCAACCATACGATGATGGGCTGCATCGTAATGAAAATACTCATCGCCTAAACCGGTAACGTGGACTAAGCCTTCGATATAAATCTCTTTTAATTCAACAAAAATACCAAAATTAGCAACCCCAGAAATAACACCTTTGTAGCGCTCGCCTACTTTATCTTGCATGTAATGGCATTTTAGAGCTAAGGTGGCATCTCTTGTTGCCTCATCAGAGCGTCGCTCCGTATCAGAACAATGCGTCCCCAATTTTTCTAAATCAAGCTTTTGTGAAACGTGTTTTTTATTTTCCAGAATCTCACAAATCGTACGATGGACAATTAAATCTGGATAACGGCGAATGGGTGAAGTAAAATGGACATAACTGGGATAGGCCAAACCAAAATGACCGATATTATTAGGACTATATTGTGCTTGACTGAGCGATCGCAATAAAACCGTTTCTATCACATGTCTGTCAGGACGATTTTGGACCCGCTCAATTAAAGATGTAAAATCCTTAGAGGTTGGCTCCCCACGACCTGGTAAATCTAATCCTAATTCAGATAAAAATTGTCTTAAAGCAACTAATTTATCACGTGGTGGTCTATCATGAATGCGAAAAAGTGTTCCTTTCTTATGCTTTTCAATAAACTTTGCCGCTGATACATTGGCCGCTAACATACTCTCTTCAATCATCTTATGCGCCACATTACGAACCTGCGGCACAATGCTATTTATTTTGCCACCTCTATCAAACAAAATACGCGTTTCTTGCGTTTCAAAATCAATTGCCCCTCTTTTGTGCCTTTGTTTGTGTAACGCTTTATAAAGACCATGTAAAGCATCAAGTGAAGGGAGAAGGGGCGAATATTCTTTACGAAGAAGCGTATTGCCCGAGACAATCTCTGCGACTTCGGTATAGGTTAATCTGGCTTTAGAATGCATCAGAGCTCGATAAAACTTTGTGCGTTTCAATTCCCCTTTAGAACTAAAGGTCATTTGACAAACGACACAAAGCCTTGGCACTTTGGGTTTCAATGAGCATAATTCGTTAGAGAGCACTTCTGGCAACATTGGAATAACATAACCTGGGAAATAGGTTGAATTGCCTCGACTATGCGCTTCTTTATCTAAAGGACTGCCAGGTTTGACATAGAAACTCACATCCGCAATGGCAACCCATAAGCGCCATCCGCCCAACATTTTCTTTTCACAATAAACAGCATCATCAAAATCTTTGGCATCTTCACCGTCAATCGTTACCAAATTTAAAGCGGATAGATCTGTGCGTCCATCGGTGGATTTAACCTCTCCTGAAAATTTGACGATCTCTTTTTCGACGGCTTTGGGCCATTCTTGCGGCAAATTAAATTTATAGACGGCCATTTTGATTTCTATACCAGGAGTCGCAAAATCACCTAGGACCTCACATACTTCCCCCACAGGCTCTGGAGAGCTTTGATAGGGTTGCTCTCTAAAAATTCTCACCTGCACAATGTCGCCCATTTTTCCAGCATGCACATGTTCTTCTGGAATAATGATATTACGAGTAAATTTACGATCAAAAGGTAATAATTTAAATCCACTTTCTGCTTTGAGTAATCGGCCAATGACTAAGGGAACAACGCCATGGATCAAGGAAGAGACTCTGCCATAGATATTTCCATCAGAATCTATTTGCGATATTTGCGCTTCTATTTCATCGCCATCGTAATAACCACGAAGAGAAGGAGGGCTTAAATTTATCATCTCTCCTTCTGCGGTCTTTAAATAACCTTCGCCATCTCGAGACATGACGATAATACCACGACAAATTTCTAAATCGGTGACCGGAAGAAATCCTTGCCGTGTTTTTAATAGCTGACCATCACGCACCATTGCAATTAAACGTCTGCGTAAAGCCTCAATACAATCAGGATCGGTGAGCCCAAAATGGGCAATGAGGGAACGCCGTCTAACAGGTCCTTCCCATTTAGCAAGCTCAGCTAAGATATACTCGCGGCTTGGGATTGGCGTTTCATATTTTTCAGATTCTCTAGCAAAGAAAGGATCTGTTTGTTTATCAGTTTTTTTACGAGTCATTCTACCCACAGTAATTGGTTTTTATACCCTGCGAAGGGTATATATTGACAGAAGCTTTGAGCCAAGTTAAATTCCCTATCCACGCCGAGGTGGTGAAATTGGTAGACACGCAAGTTTCAGGTACTTGTGGAGGAAACTCCTTGGAGGTTCAAGTCCTCTCCTCGGCACATTCCTCTTCATTAAAGCAAAGAAGTTAAGATAATAGTATCCATCCTATCTGCTCCAGTCGACACCATAGAAATTGGCACCCCAACTAACTCTGATATCCGATTAATATAATCTTGAGCACGCTTTGGTAAAGCCTCCCATGATATCAGACCTTTCGTACTTTGCTGCCACCCTGGCCAAACTTCATATACAGGCTCACATTGTTCTAAAAGTGCAGAATCAATCGGTGGCACATCCCATATCTGATCTTGATAGCGATATTGTGTGCAAATTTTTATTTCTGGCAAATCATCCAGAATATCCAACTTCGTGAGCGCTAACCAAGTTAAACTGTTTAATTGTGCAGAGCGACGCATGGCAACGACGTCAAACCAACCACAACGTCTAGCGCGTCCTGTTGTCGCGCCAACTTCGTGACCAACTTGTGCAATATGTTTACCTATTTCATCATTTAATTCTGTTGGAAAAGGTCCTTGTCCCACACGGGTACAATAGACTTTAGTGACTCCCACAATTTCATCTAAATAACGTGGACCAAAGCCACTTCCTGTTGCAACGCCGCCTGCAGTGGTATTAGAGGAGGTGACAAAAGGATAGGTTCCATGATCAATATCTAACAAGGCACCTTGTGCCCCTTCAAAAATAATATTGGCATTATCCGCATAACTTGCGGCTAAAAGGGCAGGCACATCTAATATAAGGTTGGATAAACGTGCCTTGGCAAGAGCAGCTTCTTCTAAGATACTTTCTTTTTCGATAGTCGCAACATGATAATAGTTTTTCAACAAAAAGTTATGATAATCAAGCAAAGGCTCTAATTTTTCCTCAAAACGGGCTAAGTCTAGTAAATCCAGGACACGAAGGGCTCTTCTCGCCACTTTATCTTCATAAGCCGGGCCAATGCCGCGACAAGTTGTGCCCACTGCTTTCTTTCCTTGCGCTTGTTCACGCGCTTTATCTAAAGCCACATGCGAAGGTAAAACTAAACAGGCAGCACTACTAATGCGCAAACGCTCTAATACGGGGATCCCTTCTTTTATTAAAAGATCCATTTCTGTGATTAAGGCTTGAGGTGATATCACCACCCCCTGACCTAAAATGCTCAATACCCCTTCACGTAAAATACCTGAAGGAATGAGGTGTAATACCTTTTTTTTGCCCGATATGACTAGGGTGTGACCCGCATTATGTCCCCCTTGAAAACGAACAACGAGTTGTGCTTTTTCCGTCAGCAGATCAACAATTTTCCCTTTGCCCTCATCACCCCATTGGCTACCTAAAATTACAACTGTTTTTCCCATGACAGAAAATTCCACCTTTATCTCAATCAAATTTCATCCGAATAAAAAATAACAAGAAACAACCCATCAGCATACTAATGAACCCTATCGTTCTAAGGGTCTTATCAGGCTGCTTCGCAATTAATAAAATGGTCTTCACCATTTTTGGGGGCTAACAAAAGGCATTATGCCTTCGAAAACGAACAATAGGGCTATTGCGGCTCATATACCCAAAAGCAATAAAAGTAAGTTGTCAAAGATATATTAGGCCGTTAAGCCTAATATATCGCGCTGTTAGTTCTTCTTGCTAGATTGGCTTTTACGAAAATATTTAAAAAACGCATCATCCGGTCTGATGACCAGAATATCATTTTTATTATTAAATGTCTCACGATATGCCTCTAAACTGCGATAGAAGCTATAAAATTCAGGATCTTGCCCATAAACGGCGGCATAAATTTCAGAAGCTTTGGCATCGCCCTCCCCTTTGATTTCATTAGCTTGGCGCTCAGCGGTCGCACCAATCACAATGACTTTGGCATCGGCATCTGCACGAATTGCTTCTGCTTTGGAGCGCCCTTTAGCACGATGCTCTGAAGCCACACGATTTCGTTCAGTGCGCATCAAATTAAAGACGGCTTCACTCACTTCTTGAGGTAAATCGATTCGCACAATCCTCGCATCTACCACTTCTATCCCCAAAGGCTTAGCCGTTTTATTGTTAGCATCGACGCGAATTTTATCCATGATATTTTGTCTTTCTTGCGCGACAACATCATTTAAGTTACGGCGACCAATTTCAGCGCGTAGCCCATCGACTATTTTTTCTTTCAATAGTTTTTCTGCTTTGGCTTTATTCCCACCAGTTGAGGTATAAAATTTAGCAAAATCGACAATGCGCCATTTGGTAAAGAGATCGACTATTAATTCCTTTTTTTCCTCAGTCGGGATCCGGGAAGACGAGATTTCTAAGGATTGAATACGTTTATCTAACAGTCGTACGGTATCTATCAAAGGCATTTTAAAATGCAAGCCGGGCAATAACACTTCAGGTTGCTTATTTTTGGATGTCGTAATGATTTTCCCCAAACGCAATACGATAGCGCGTTCTGTTTCATTGACGACAAAAAGACTTATCCCTAAAAAGAGGACTATCACAAGGCTTATTATCAATATTATATTTCTATTTCTTACATTCATTAACGTTAGTCTCCTGAACGCGTAGGTCTTTCTGCATCACTATAAGTGGGGCGCTTGTCGTCATCCGAGGCGGGTTCACTTACTGTAAAACGCGATTTATCTAGACTAGACAAAGTGTTTTCCTCTTCCTCTTTGGGCTGAACCTCAGGCGCATGTTGCGCCAGAAGTCGGTCAAGAGGTAAATACACCAAGTTATTACTGCCATTAACATCTACCAGCACTTTAGAGGTTTTGCTATAGACGTGTTGGAGTGTTTCTAAAAACATTCTTTCTCTTGTTACTTCAGGTGCTTTGCGATATTCAGGCAAAACTTTAGCGAATTTCGCTGTTTTTCCTTGTGCTTCTAAGATAACTCTTTCCCTATATGCTTTGGATTCTTCTTCCGTACGCTTTGCCTGCCCTTCTGCAATTGGCACAATTTTACGAGAGTAAGCTTCTGCTTCGTTGACCAGACGGTCTTCATCTTGCTGTGCTTTAATAGCGTCATCAAATGCGGGTTTGACTTGATCTGGCGCTTTGGTTTGCTGCATCGCTAGATCAGATATAGTTAAACCAGAAACATAACGATCCAAGTTTTGTTGCACTTGTTTGAGAATCTCTTCCCCAATTTCACTACGACCGCTCGTTAATACTTGATTTAAGGAAGATTGTCCAACTACGGTACGCAATGCGCTTTCAGAGACTTGTTGTAAACTCCGTTCTGGCTGAACCACATTAAATAGATAATCTCGCGCGTTACTGATGCGATATTGTACGGCAATTTCGGCACTAACAATGTTCTCATCTCTCGTTAGCATCAAGCCACCAAGCTTGGTTGTTTTCACTTCTTGCACGTTGATAACTTCTTTGGATTCTATAAAACGAGCAAGCCAATGTGGACCGGGGCCCTCAGTTCTTGCGTAACGACCAAAGCGTAAAATAACCGCTTCTTCAGCAGGCTGCACAACATAAATACCACTTAAAATATATGCCGCTACAACGACGCCAAGAATTATCCATAAGCCACTCATTTTGTTTGCATAAGGTAAGCTGGTACCACCTGAGCCGCTTTCGCCACCAGTTGAACTCCCTTTGCCACCCAGCATGCCTTTTATTTTACGGTGAAATTGCCGCAAAGCTTCATCTAAATCTGGTGGTCCTTTTTCTTCTTTAGGCCCCCAAGGATCTCTTCCTTTATTTTTATTGTCGCTTCCACCGGAGTCATTCCAGGACATGTTTCACCTTTTTCCTTTCTTCACTTTTCCAAATCTTTAAGTTGTTCGGCCAACCCTATAAAGGTAGTACAGAGCCTATGCCATCGATATTTTGTCATTTTCAACGCTAGATCCCAACCACCTTCGGGTAAGGCTTGCTCGCTGACAATAGCGCCTAAAGCATATAATTTTGCTCGTACCTGACCTTGTTCTGGCAACAAATATAATTGGCCACACACGGTTTCGCTGCTTAGCCTACCTTGCATTGCCTTTTTCAGCAAATCTAAACCGGCACCTGTTAAAGCAGATACCCATATTTTAGTCATTTTACCGTCATTCGTCTGCTCAAACTGACCAGGTTGCTGTGTTGGATCTTCAAGTAAATCAGCTTTATTAAATACCAATAATTGGGGTATTTCATGGGCTCCAATCTCCGTCAGCACCTTATTGACTTGATGAATGGTGTCTTCATTTTGAGGATCATGTGCATCGACCACATGTAATAATAAGCTAGCTTGACAAGTTTCTTCTAAGGTTGCACGAAAAGCATCAACCAAACTATGGGGTAACAGACGAATAAAACCTACAGTGTCCGCGACCACTACCTTGCCAACCCCATCCAATTCCAGTGCCCGCAGAGTAGGATCTAAAGTCGCAAAAAGTTGATTAGCCACCCAAATATGGGAATCGGTAAGCATATTAAAAAGCGTTGATTTTCCAACATTGGTATAACCCACTAAGGCAATCGTTGGGATCTCAGCCTGTTCTCTTGCCAGTCGGCTCTGTTGACGTTGCTGCCGGACTTTTTCTAATCGTTTCTCGATAATATCTATGCGTTTACGGATAAGTCTTCTATCTACCTCAAGCTGCGTTTCGCCAGGCCCTCGTAATCCTATTCCGCCTTTTTGACGCTCTAAGTGGGTCCAACCCCGTACCAATCGCGTCGACATGTGATGCAGCTGCGCTAATTCTACTTGCAACTTACCTTCAAAGGTCCGTGCTCGCTGGGCAAAAATATCCAAAATGACCCCAGTTCGAGATAAAACGCGGCATTTTAATTCTCGCTCTACATTTCTTTCTTGCGATGGGCTTAACTCATGATTAAAAAGAACAACCTCAGCTGCACTTTCTACAAGTAGGGCTCGAATTTCTTCTAACTTTCCTTTACCAATATAATATTTAGGATCGGGCTTATCTCGAAGAGTTGTCACTTTAGCAACCGTAACAACCCCAGCAGCAAAAGCTAATTCGCTGAATTCTTGAAGATCAGCCTGCTCTAAGTGGTGACGAAAGGTAACATGAACAAGAATAGCCCGCTCCCCAGTTGAAGGGCGCTCAAACAACGATAAAGCTCCTAATTGTTAAATTCTAAAGATTGCCAGGGCTAAATTCATCCTCACTTTGACCCATTATTGGCATTTTAGCGGTCACATTTTTGCTGGGGACTACCGTAGAGATAGCATGTTTATAAACCATTTGGCTTACGCTATTTTTGAGTAACACCACAAATTGATCAAAAGACTCAATTTGTCCTTGCAACTTAATACCATTCACGAGGTAAATTGAAACAGCAATTTTCTCTTTGCGTAGTGCATTGAGAAAAGGGTCTTGTAATGATTGCCCTTTTGGCATGGGACCTCTCCTTCTTTTATTGTCATTCTGTTTTAAAACAGCGCCTTCCATGTCTTATCCATACTATCACGGCTTTTTGCTCTTCGCGACAGGGCAACTTTTTTGATAGATAGCTATCAAATTATTGATAACGCTGTGCTTTATTAGTGTAGTCTAAATTAAGTCAATAATAGTGTTGTAATTGCCACAATTCCTTCACTCAGTGCACGATCGATTTCGCCTTTTTGCAAATAAGGGTTAACAATAAAAAATTCTGCACGCGCCATTCTCGTACTGAAGTTCGTTTGAGCCGCCTCCGAAGGTAAAATAAGAAGACTTTGCTTTTTTGTGGTGTGTATTACCCAGTAAGTGTTTTTTTCAGCGGCCTCTATTTGGAGATAATTTACTTTGAATGCATTGATTTTTTGTGGGGCTAACATTTGTAAACTCTCTGCAGTGTCATCATTGATGACTAGCACATGAATTTTACCTTTTTTAGTCTCAGCAAATTCTTTTAAAATCTTACTCGAGGCTCTCAAGGTCTCTTCTTTTATCGTTTTAGTTTCATCTAAAACCCAAGGAATAATCACTTTAGCGTTTAAAGCCGGGGACAAATGAAGGCTAGCGGCAATACCTAAAAAGGCAAATACTTTTAAAAAATTGAGTAAGACAATCCGGCCTACGAGATAAATCCCTACCCCCGCAGTCCATAACATCGCTTTACCGGTTTTGGTTTTATTCACTTTCACCCCCCTTCTGCCTTAATCTACGAATGACAGTTTACTTAGTAAGCGCATCGACTGCAATGAGAACGGTCCTTCTCCATCTGCAGTTGGTCACAAAAAAGCAAATAAGAGATAAAAGGAAGGAAGAACAAGATGAACGGACGAGGTTTTAGTGTAGCGTTTTACCTGGTTGAGTCATCTCTGGAAGAGAAAAAGTAAGAAGCGGAGGATATTTTAAAAAAGTATTTACCCATCTTCCAGGGATCTCAATTAGCCCTTTATTGTAATGCTCAATGCTCTCATTGAGTTGCTTAGCCGTATAAACAATTTGCAACTCTACCATTTGCGTATCATTATTTAATGCGCTAAAACCTGGGTTTGCTAAAAGCGCGGGCTGAGCAGAAATCACTGTATACATTTTTTGCAAAGTAACAGTAATATTTTGTTGTACGTTGACAAAGCGCTGTAAAGTATCCGTTCCGCTCAACATATTCACTGTGAAATGTTCTTGTTTTGCCATCGCATAAGCGTTCTTGAGCTCTTGCAAAGTCAAGGTCGCTTCCGGGGAATACTGCGTGATAAACCTACCCCATCCTGCCAATAACTCTACTCTTTTGTCACAATTTTGTTTTAAGGTATACCAAGCGTTATCTACAAATTTTTTGTTCACATGGATTCGGTTAACCCAACTACCAATAGCCAAATAAATACACAATAGGGTAGCTGCAGCAATAAAGATAATTTTGACTTTGCGATTTTCTAAGACTCGGCTTGCCATCTCTTTTAGATCCCTCACTCGCCCTTTGGGAGCGGGCAATATTTTAATAAGCATATGCGCTCCGAAGCTTGGAAACAACCCTACCGACCAGATGGTTGAGTTATCTGACCAGTATAGACCTTTTCAATTGCTCGCTTTTCTCAAATCTGCGATCATAGGCCATGTTTGAGAATCCTGTAAAACAACCTATGAGCTTCTTATTTAATAAAGAACACGCGCTCATCTCCTCGCGCCGTCAAGAAAGCGTCTTCCTGCTTTTAGCTGGGATCTTTCTTGGGACATTAGGGATGGTTAATCTACTTGGCGTCAGTCGCTTTATAGATTTGAGTTTTAGTTTAGGGAGCTTAAATGTTCCCCTGATCCTACCTCTTGGTGTTTTACCTTACCCTCTTACTTTTCTTTGCACAGATATCATTTCCGAATTTTATGGAAAAAGACGCGCGAACCTTGTGGTTTGGGTCGGTCTTGTGGTCAATCTTTGGATTTTATCCATTATGTGGTTGGCAGGAACACTCCCGCCTGATGTCCCGCTTGATCCCTACACGCACTTACCCGCTATCGATCATCCCGATTTTGCTTTCTACAAAATAAGGCTTTATACCTTAGGCGGCGTGGTAAGCTCCATGATTGCTTATTTAGTGGCGCAATTTTTAGATATTCACATTTTTCATTCGTTAAAAAAGCTGACGAAGGGGAAGCATTTGTGGCTAAGAAACAATGTTTCAACCCTTGTCAGTCAATTTGTTGATACTATTCTTGTCATTACCATTGCCTATTATTTCACGCACGCTTTACCACTAAAAGAAGGCGATGTGGTTTCTCAATTGATTACTTTAATTCTCTCTTGTTATGTATTTAAAGCCATTGCCGCTTTACTCGATACCATCCCTTGTTATCTTGCTATCATTGGGATAGAGCGTTACTTCAAGCATGAAAATAACGCGCCTTCCAAAAAGCAATCTTCTCGCTTGGTCAGTGTGAGCAATCACTAATCATCATTTTAAGCTAATGAATTAGACCGCATTTCTTTTGACGCAGGAGTGGCACCTTGTTCCAATAAAGGCCCATCTTTTCTCTTAGCACTATGGGTGGATTTTTGCTGAGAAAAAGCGACTAACAAAGAGGCTGGCTCTTCAAGGCTGTCCGCAAAATTTGAGCTGGGCGCTTTATTTGTAGCCAATAGCGCAGCCACTGCTTTTTCTGCCGTTTCTGCTCTTTGCTTTAGCCCCTTCATTTCTTCTTTTAACGCTTTATTTTCCTTTTCGAGTGTTATTTTTGCTTTAATTTCATCCAATCTTTCAAAGCACCAATCAAGACTCGTTTCACTATTCATCGCATCTATCAACCCATTAGGCACAATATTTCTGACGCCTATCTCATCACATCCAGTATATCTAAAAGCTATTCTCTGAATAAGTTCGATTCGGACTGAATCATTTGTCTGCAAAGCATGCCTCAGGGATTCTCTCAAATGAAATTGTCTTGTATTTTCTATAGGAGAGCTCACTACCTGAGAAAAATGATGTTCCGCCAGTTTGAGATTAATTTTCTCAAAGTGACAAGAAGTGGGGGGGACTTCTTTGTAAGCGTGATAAGCCGCCATATAATGCTGATTCAAAAAAAGGAGTTCGCCCACATCATAAAAAGCGTTTAAATAACCTGCGTCATAGGCTTTTCTTGCTTCCTCTAAAAGCATAAGCCTGTTTTGAGAAAGAGATTGTGGCTGGATTTGGGCAAGATTCCTAAAGAAAGTATTTCTTGCTTGCACAAGTGGCATCAAATTGTTGGCAGTCAAGCTATTGCCCAGGGCATCACCCACCATCGAAACATCCGATATTATTCCAGGCGCTTGCTGTAAGATTTTTTTGGCTAATTCAGGGTACTTTCGACATAACATAGATAAAGCAGAATGGCCTTTCGTTGGGCCCTCGCTTGATGTCGTGAGTAAATCTGCAAGCGTCATTTCGCCTTGAAACTTCTCCCACACTTTTTGAAAAACTTCTAGTCTATCGTGACTTGCAGCACAAGCTAAAAGCCAAAGAGCAGAGAGGTCTTTATTTAGCCCCTCGATTGGTGACGTGCGTAAATCTGCAAGCGTTAATTCGTCTTGAAATCTCTCCCACACATTAAGGAAGATTTCAGGATGACCACTTGCGGCATAGCAAGCTAGATCCCACAGTATAGATAACCCTTTATTTGGGCTTTCTTGGGCTTGCGCGAGTAAAGGGGTAAGTGTTACTTGCGCTTTCACTTTTTCCCACACATTGAGAAAAGCTTCTGGTTTACCGTGAGAAGCGGCATAAGCTAAAAGCCAAAGAGCAGACATGCCTTTGTACTTTCCCTCTTGGACAGGGGTAAGTAAATCGGCGAGTCTGATTTCATCTTTAAATTTCTCCCAGACTTTGAGAAAAACTTCGCCATTGTTCGCTAACAGCCAGAGTCCCGTTGTGCTTCCGAATTGACCGCCTTGTGCTGGGATCAGTAAATCTACTAATTTAATCTCGCCTTTAAATTTCTCCCAAATCTGGAGAAAAACTTGAGGTTTTTCTAAGAAACCAGCAAATAAAGCTAATGCCCAGAGTATCGTTTTATTTTTTTTATTCTGATCTTGGATTTGGTGATATAAATCCTCTAATACCACGTTGCTTTGAAGCGTTTCCCATATTTTCAAAAATAAATAGGGTCTACTCAAACTAAAATGTATTAATTTTCTACTGAGCTGCGTCCGCTCTTCAGGTGTGGACGCTTGCGCAGAGATAAAATTTTCTAATTTCTCGTTAAATGACGCTGTGTCATTGTTCTCAAGCAATGTCGCCAAAAATTTTCGTATTTGCATTGATAACACATTTTCTTGCGTTTGCAAATTATTGGCAGAAGGTTGATTATTTAACATGGCATTGTCCTCTCAAAATTAGACCTCATTGCTTTTGCTCCTGGCCTTGTATCTTGTACATCCGATAAAGGGACGTCTTTTCTTTTAGCAGAAATACTATTTGATGATTCTTGACGACTGAATGCTAACAACATGTGCGCTGGCTGTTCGATACACTCGTTAAGTGAATCTGGGCTTAAATCTTCTTGCTCAAGTACTTTTATTCTTTCTTTAAGAGCGGTAATTTCTTTTGCTTGAGCTTCATTAGTCGAAAATAGTAGAGCAAGTGTTTTATCTGCCATTGCCATTTTCTGTTTTAGTTCTTTGTTTTCTTTTTCAAGGGTTACTTTTACTTTGATTTCATCCAATCTTTCAAAGCACCAGTCAAGACTCGTTTCGCTATGCATCGCCTCGAGCCATCCATCGGGCACGATATCTTTAACACCAACTGAATCACAGCCGATATATATAAAAGCTATCCTCTGAATGAGCGCGACTCGCACAGAATCGGTTGTCTGCAAAGCATATTTTAATGATTCTCTTAAGTGATATTGCCTTTTGTTTTCTATATTAGAGCCCATGGCCAGCGAAAAATAGTGTTCCGCGAGTTTGAGATTGACTTTCTCAAAGTGACAAGAAGTAGGGGGCACTTCTTTGTAGGCATGGTAAGCCTCCACATATTTTTGACTCATAAAAAAAAGTTCAGCCACATCATAGAAAGCATTTAAATAACCTGCTTCTTGGGCTTTTTTTGCTTTTTCACAACGGATCTTAATATTTTGCGCGAGAGCACTTTTCTTATACAAATTGAAATCTAAAAAGAACATATTCCTTGCTTGCACCAATGGCAGGAGGCTGTTAGCAGTCAAGGTACGCCCCAAATCATCATCGTCTATCAAAGTATGCGGTATCATTCCAGGGACTTGCTGCAAGATATTTTTGACCAATTCAGGGCAAGCGCGAGATAACATTGATAAAGCAGATTTGTCTTTATCTGGACCTTCTTGAGCTTGAACAGTTAAATCTGCAATCGTTATTTCACCTTGAAACTTCTTCCAGGCTTGCAAAAAGGCTTCGGGGTGACCTTTAGCTGCCGCTTGAGCCAAAAACCAGAATGCAGATTTACCTTTGTCTGGACTTTCTTGCGCTTGAACAGTTAAATCTGAAAGTTTTATTTCACTTTCAAATTTCTCCCATACGCTGAGAAAAGCTTCCGGTTTACCAAGAGCAACCCCCTCAGCCAGAGATCTGAGAACAGATATGCTTGTACCTAGATCTTCTTGAGCTTGAATAGTTAAATCTGTGAGTTTTATTTTACCTTTAAATGTTTCCCATACCTTGAGAAAAGCTTCCGGTATACCGTAACTGGCGGCACAAGCTAATAGAGAGAGCACAGATTGACCCTTATGCGCCCCATTTTGAGCTGTCACAAGCAAATCTGTGAGTTTAATTTCACCTTGAAACACTTCCCACACTCTAAGAAAAGCTTCAGTTCTACCGTACCTGGCAGCCAAAGCTAAAACCCAAAGTACGGATGTGTCTTTGTATAGACCATCTTGAAGTGGGGTGAGCAAGTCTTCCAGTCTGATTTTACCTTGCACATTCTCTGGGATATTGAAGAGTACTTCAAGTTTGTTATTCTTCATTTCACTTTTAAATTTCTCAAAAATTTTGAGGAAAAATTCGCTACGAGGTGCGGCAGCTAAAAACCAGAGTGCCGTCGCGCCATCATGTATACCCCCTTTCGCCGGAATGAGAAAATCTGCGAATTTAATCTCGTCTTGAAATTTCGACCACACTTTGAGAAATTCTTGAGATTTGACGTTTAAATAGATGCCAAATGCTAAAACCAAGAGTGCAGATCTCTGATCCTCTTGCGTTTGAACCAGTAAATCTTCAAGCACCACTTCGTCTTGCAAAACTTCCCATATGTCAAAAAAGATATCTATTCTTTTCAAAGTGGATTGTATTAACTTTTGCCTCAGCTTTGCTCGTGCTTCAGATGTCGAGGCGTGCGAAGTCAAAAAGTCCTCTACTTTCTTAGAATGGTTGTCATAAATGTCTTCTGGAAGAGAGGCGATGAAATTCTCTGCCAAGAGCGAGAAGTTATCCGTTTCAACTGGCACATGCCCTAGGGCTGCTGAAGGTTGATTACTTAACATGGCATATCCTCTATCTCTCGATTTTTGTCAGAAATAAAAATACCACCTGACGTATAGAAAGTAATGTCATACAAAATTATATCTGGCTTAAACGGACAGCAAGTTAGGATGAATGGCTAGTCTTTTCTCACATGTGACACTTGTGCGATTACAGCCATTAAGATTTGAACCAAAAACCAGAAAATATAGTCTGACCGTTACTAAACAATAAAAAATGGGAGTAACTACAATGCCTAAAGATGATGAAAAACGTAACAAAAAAACATCTTTTCTTTCGCAACACCGTATTCCAACCAGCAGTTCAAAAGCCGCCTTTAATGCCGACGTGTTTACTCAAATAAAGAAAATGGAGAACGAATCACTAAGAGAACTCGCTATGCAGCAAGCTGGCGAGTTGCCGATTCTTTTAGATAACACCATATTAAAACATCTTAATAACGACCCAACGCTTGCAGCTACATTATTAGCACAAAGTAAAGAATACATTGATTCTTTCTGGCCTAAGAGTCCGCCAGAGCAGATGCAAGAGCTGCAGAGTTTACAAGAGAAAATTAAACTGGTTAGAGAGCGCCCTAGAGCGAAGAAATTTGAATAGGAGTTATTTAACTCTTCCTTATAATATTTCTACTAAGTCTATATAAATGAGGATAATTGTAATGCACTTACACGAACTGAGCATTTTCCACTTAACAAAATATCAGATCTCTTACAAAAATAATTGGTCTATGCTTAAAGGGCTTACTTTGGATATCCCAATAAAGCAATAGTATTATTAACACAGGAGTCATACTATGAAAGATAAAAAATCAAACAACCCACATTCATCAAACCCACAACATTCACAACAACAACATAGCCAAAAAGGCACTGGTCAAACTGGGGAAAAAACTCCTTTTGCAGGTTCTGGCGCTAATAAGCCCGGCAGCACAGGTGGTCATTCAGGTGAGAAATCTAATTATACCGGTTCTGGCGCAAACAAACCCGGTAGCACAGGTGGTCATCATACCGGAGATAAATCTACTTTCACCGGTACTGGCTCTAAACCTGGCAGCTCAAGCGACAAGCCAAGAAGAGGCATGTAATATATCCTATCGGATCTACTGTTAAAGTAGATCCGATATTTTCCCCACTAAATCCTTATCCAGAAAATCAAATTCTATGCAACTCCCCCAATGGCGCAGCCAAGTTAATTGTCGTTTGGCAAGCTGCCTCGTTGCTGCGATGGCTTGTTCTCGCATTTGCGCAAAGGTTATATCCTCTTGTAAATACTGCCATACTTGACGATAACCTACTGCGCGCAAAGCAGGTAGATTAGCGTTTAAATCCTCTCGTTTTTTGAGCTTCATCACTTCTTCTACCAGACCTGCTTTTAACATCTCATCAAAACGCTTTTCAATTCTTTGGTGTAGTACCATGCGTGGTGTGGTGAGAGGAATTAAAGCCACATTAATAAAGTGATAATCAGGCTTTAATATTTGTTGTTGACTCAACCAATAAGATAAGGGCTTTTGCGTGATAATGTGCACTTCCAACGCACGCAAGATCCGTTGCGGATCGGTGGGTGCTAGGCGTTGAGAAGTAGAAGGATCGATTTGTTGTAACTTCTGATATAAATGCGGCAATCCCTCTTTCTGGAGTAAAAGCTGTAACGCTGCTCTCACTGAAGGATCAGATCCAGGTAAAGGCGCGAGGCCTGATTGTAAGGCTTTAAAATACAACATCGTCCCTCCTACTAATAAGGGGATATGTTGTCTTTTTAATATTTCCGCAATGCATTTTAGGGCATCTTGACGAAATTGAGCGGCACTATAAGGTGTCGCGGGATCTAAAAAATCAATTAAATGATGGGGAATTTTATCTCTTATCTCTTTTTCGGGGATCCCCGTTCCGATTTCCATCCCTTGATAGACTTGAGCAGAATCTACATTAATAATTTCTATCGGAAAATGTGCAGCCAATTCTAAGGCCAACGCTGTTTTACCGCTGGCAGTTGGACCAAGCAGACAGATCACGCGTTGCACAGCATTTCCTCGTGACTAAAATACAACCATGGCCCTTTTTGTGTTTGTTTGACCCACTCTAACAACAAAGGATTTAAGGTTTCACCTGGCAGTGACTGCAAATCCTCTAAAGTTAAATGCTCCCCTAATGCGGCAATCAACGCCTCCTTGGTCCCATGCTTTGACAAAGCCTCTAAACAAGCTAGTACAGACTCTGAGCTCATTTCCTTTTTCAAGAAAGCAGGCTGTTCAAAAAGAAGCCATTCGGCATTTACTTTTTTTAATGAAAATCCCAAAGCATTTAAAATAGAGAGATGTTTATCATGTAAATGAGCGTTGAGCTTGAAGCGTCCTGGAAATAACAATGATTTCTTCTCTATATTCTGCGCTTCTTGTTTAAAATAGTTCGCCCATACCGCTTTTTTTGCACTCAGGAGTGAAATTAAATAAACCCCGCCTTCTCCTTCCAATAAGGTATAACGGGGCACAGATGGGGTAGCAAGCGTAACCGGATTAGGATTGAAAAAAGGGACTTTTTTGACATAATCCCCTTTTTGGCAAGGTATAGAATAGGATGCGCTGCCTCCTAATACTCTTTCCAATGATTTTGTAATAAAATCATGAATTAATCTGGTCTCGCAAAAGCGCACCTCTTGCTTGGTGGGGTGCACATTAACGTCTACTTCACTTGGATCTAAAGTCAAATACAACACATAACAAGGATAAGTGCCTTCCATCATCTGTGCTTGTTGCTGATAGATTGTTTTGACTGCATGATTTAATAAACGATCTCTAACCGCTCGATTGTTCACAAAGAAATATTGACAATCTGCTTGTCTTTTACTGATTGTTGGCAAACCGACCCAGCCGCGCAATTGTAAACCTACCGCATGTTCTTCGAAACTTAGCGCATTTTCTAAGAATTGTTGACCACAAATTTTACCCACACGTGCACTTTCAGAAATTAAATTAGACACAGCAGGATAGGAGCGTACTAATTTATTTTCATGTTTGAGACTAAAACTTATCTCAGGATAAGCTAAAGCCAAGCGCTTCATCACTTCCTCTATCGCTTGAAATTCGGTTCTTTCACTACGCAAAAATTTGC
The DNA here is from genome assembly GCA_963803015.1 of uncultured Gammaproteobacteria bacterium. Classification (GTDB taxonomy): domain Bacteria; phylum Pseudomonadota; class Gammaproteobacteria; order Berkiellales; family Berkiellaceae; genus Berkiella. The sequence goes on from CAWDKV010000004.1 coordinate 596,981, forward strand.
GTCTGGCAGGGGTGTTATAAAATAAGTCTGCCACTTCAATTGTTGTGCCAACTGCATGCGCAGCAGGAACAATCTCCGGCGTTAAATCAGATCTAATTTCAATTTGCCAAGCATTTTGAGCATCTGGTGTTTTAGAAGTTAAACGACACTTGGCAACAGAAGCGATACTGGCCAGTGCTTCTCCTCTAAATCCCATGCTGACTATTCTCGCTAAATCTTGGATCTTATGGATTTTACTCGTAGCATGTCTATCAAAGGCTAAAACCAAATCATCTTTGATAATGCCAAAACCATTATCGCGAATGCGGATAAATTGCTTACCGCCTCCTTCTATATCAATCTCAATTTTTGTGGCTTTGGCATCCACACTATTTTCAACCAACTCTTTGACAATCGAAGCGGGACGTTCAACGACTTCGCCTGCCGCAATTTGGTTAGACAACAAGGGATCTAATTGTTGGATACGACTATATTCCATACAATAACCTATGACGCTTGCGCTAAGTCAGAGGGAGCTCCCAACAAGGCAGGTCTTTTACTGACATAAGATTTTACGCCACAAAGCAGCGCATTGGCCAACACTTCTTGATGATGCTTTGATGCTAAGTTTTCTTCACCTTCACGGTTGGATATAAAACCGAGCTCGACCAAAACTGAAGGAATATCAGGCGATTTGAGAACCATAAAGCCGGCCTTTTGTACGGTTTTATGATGCATTTTTGTGACTTTAGACAATTTATCAATCAAGGTATCCGCAAAATCATAACTGGCACTTTGACTGGCAGTTTGAGACAAATCTAATAAAACGCTTGCCAATAAGTTCCCTTTATCTTCTAATTTTACACCGCCAACTAAATCTGCTCGGTTTTCTTTTTCGGCAAGCCATCTCGCCGCTTCGTTGCTCGCTCCCTTTTCAGAAAGCACAAACACAGAAGCACCCGTTGCTCTTTGATCCATAAAACTATCAGCATGAAGAGAAATAAAGAGATCAGCCCCCTGACTTCTTGCTATCTTCATTCTTTTACGCAGCGGAATATAATAATCGCCTTGCCTAACAAGAAATGCTTGCATGCCCTTTTGCGAATTAATCATTCCTTGAAATCTTTTAGCTACCGAGAGGACGACATCTTTCTCTTTAATGGCCCGATGTCTTCCCACCGCACCAGAATCTTCTCCACCATGCCCGGGATCAATTGCCACTACAAAATTGCGCTTACCATAAGACCTTTTTTCAGCCTGGTGCTGATGTTTCACTTGCTTTTGAGCCAAATCAATGACTAATCTCTCTCCATATTCTTCACTTGGCGTTAAAAGAAAAGAAGAGAGTTTAACTTTAGAATGCATATCCAACACCACGCGTAAGGTTTTATCTGGACTTACCGAATAACGGATGGCCTTGATCTGCGAACCTGAAATTTGTGCTTGAGAGATCTTTGCTTTTAAGGTGATATCAAAGATGTCTATTACCACCCTATCAGGATTTTCTAGACTAAAAACTTTGTACTTCACGGCTTGCGATAAATCGAGCACGAGTCTTGTACTATCAGGAGAGGGCCATACTCTAAAGCCTTTGATCTCCTTTTGTGCCAAAACCATTCCTTGAAAAAGTAATAGGCAAAGTGCCAACAAAATCTTATGCCAGATGGAGGGCTTGTAATACATCTTTACCTCTATTACTTTTTGCGACAAGGTGAACCATTCGTTGCTCTCCCTTTATATCTATTTGTACCTGCAGATCCGGGCTTGGGATCTGATGAATCGCTTTTTCAGGCCATTCTATTAAACAATAGGCCTTGGGGTGAAAATAATCTCGGATCCCTATGTAACCTAATTCATCTTCATCTTTCAATCGATAAAAGTCGAAATGATAAACTGAGTGATGGTTAAATTCATAGGGCTCGACCAAAGTAAAGGTCGGACTTTTTACTGCTTCGGTATGATCAAAACCTCTTAAGAAACCTCGCACCAAAGTGGTTTTGCCCGCTCCTAAATCGCCAGATAAGAATAAGATAAAATGGGAACTCGTCGCTTGAGCACTGTTTGCTAAGTCCTTTCCCAATTTTTCCATTTCTTGCGGGCTATGAATTACCATTTTCACACAACGTTCTCGCCTACATTTAAAAGGCTTCGAATATGTAAAAATAAATCACTGGCTAACATGCCTCGCGCACCCAAAGACTGTTCCAGTTCAGCGGCATTGGCGTGTACGCTCACGCCCAGTTTTGCAGCTTGGAAAAGCGGCATCCCTTGCGCAACAAGTCCACCGATAATCCCTCCTAGCACATCACCCGTTCCCCCCGTTGCTAAAACAGGTAATCCGCCAGCTTGCAAAAATATATCCTCTCCTTCGCTTGCTATAAGTGTGCCAGCTCCTTTTAAAACGATTACACCACCATATTTCTCTTGTAGCGCTTTCACACTTTCTAAACGATTGGCTTGAATTTGAGGTACAGTTGTTCTGAGTAAGCGTGCCGCTTCCCCTGGATGCGGGGTCAAGATCCAATTATTCCGCTTTTGAGGAAAACGGGCTAACCAATTTAAACCATCTGCATCCACAACCATGGACTTATTTAATTTCAGTGCCGATTGAAAAAATGTTTTTGACCACGCGTTATCACCTAAACCGGGGCCTAATACAAAAACGCTTACTCTGGGCCATAAATTTTTAAGGCCTTTAAAATTCGGGCTGCTATAACACATTAACTCGGCAGGCGCTCTAGCTAATAAAGGTAAACTCATCGGCGCAACCACGGCAGAAACTAAACCTGCCCCAGCACGAAGCGCCGCTTCCCCGGCAAGACACACCGCGCCACTGTAGCCGGTTTGACCACCACCGATGACGCCTACATGCCCTTGTTCGCCTTTATTTGTGGTTAATTTTCGATGAGGTAAAGCAGCTAATGCCTGGGCAAAATCTAAGCGCCAAGCGACGGGTGTGAGATGAGGATAACGCTCTGTCGAAACACCTATATTATCAAAATGTAACTCTCCTACTTGCTCGATCCCTTGTCCAGAGACTAATCCCAACTTCATACCAACAAAAGTAATGGTCTTTTCTGCTTTGACGCACACTTCTAATGTGGCACCAGTATTAGCATCTAATCCTGAAGGAATATCTAATGACAAAACCGGTCTTTGACTTTGATTAATCGCGATAATGGCATTTTGTAAAGCAGGGGATAAAGGAGAGCGTGCGCCGATACCCAATATCGCATCAACAACTACTTCCTGATTGAGGGGTTGATTAGCAAATATCGTAATTTCCCCAACTGCTAACCAATCTTTACGGGCCAGACCTGCTTCTATAGGTTGCCGCGTGTCTTCGCCTCGCTCTATTTCATAGACTGTGACATTCAGGCCTTGCGCTTTGGCCACTCTGGCAAGCACAAAACCATCTCCGCCATTGTTGCCTAGCCCACACATTATCACTAAGCTTTTTGCTTGCGGCCAACATTGTTTAAATACAGTAAAAGCGGCTTGTCCAGCGCGGCACATCAATTGGTAACCCGTGGTTTCGCCCTGCAGTGTCACTAACTCATCAAGTTCTTTGAGTTTCCATCCCGTATATAACGCTTGCGGCAAATCATTCACCTTCGCTTTCTCCTGATTTTTCCATAATCTTAAAAAAGTGCTCGCGGTAATAGCGGAGCTCTGCTATCGATTCCCTAATATCTTCCAAAGCAAGGTGCGTTGAATTTTTATTCATTCCCTTAAACACAGCCGGCGCCCACATTCTGGCCAACTCTTTCACTGTACTCACATCTAAATGCCGATAATGAAAATACGTTTCTAAAGTCGGCATCCAACGACTCATAAAGCGACGGTCTTGGCAGACGGTATTACCACACATTGGAGAAGTATTGGGCGCAACATGTTGTTTTAAGAAAGCAAGCGTCAACCCTTCTGCTTCTTCCACAGAAATCGTCGTCTCTTGTACGCGTTTAATTAAGCCTGATTTGCCGTGTTGGGTTTTATTCCATTCATCCATTTTGGCTAACACGGATTCTTCTTGATGAATGGCTAAATTAGGCCCTATCGCAATGACATTTAGCTCGCTATCAGTCACTAAGGTAGCAATTTCGATGATCTGATCGTTCAAAGGATCTAAGCCAGTCATTTCTAGATCTATCCAGATTAATCGTGACAACTTATCATTCATAGCAAGCTATTCCTTAAACTGACTTAAATGGAAAAGGGACAAGTAATCATGGTATCACTACCTCAGTGCAATCTGTAGATTTTTAAGCTATAGTGCCGCAAACTCAAAAACTGGATAAAAGACGCCGAAAGCTATGATTTCTTCTACTGAAAAAGCCCCCTTCTCTATTCATCGCCAACATTATCTTCCGCAGCATCTTTTATCTAGATTTGCAGGATTGGTTTCGCATTGTCCAGTCAAATGGCTCAAAAATGAAATTATCCGACGATTCATTCAGCACTACCAGGTTGATATGAACGCAGCGCTTGACCCCGATCCCCACAGTTATCGCTCTTTTCATGATTTTTTTACACGCCAGTTAAAACGAGATGCAAGACCTATCGATCCGCAAATGAATAGTATTTGCTCACCCGCTGACGGCACCATCAGCGAGATGGGCGACATTTCTGGTGATAAGCTACTGCAAGCAAAAGGACGCACTTTTTCTCTAGGCGCTTTATTAGGTTGCGATAATGACGCAAAATTGTTTGAAAATGGTCATTTTATGACAATTTATCTTGCCCCAAGAGATTATCATCGTGTTCATATGCCTCTAAGCGGTCAATTACTCAAACAACGCTATATCCCAGGCAAGCTTTTCTCCGTTAACCCTCTCACCTCAAAGCATGTAGATAATTTATTTGCGCGCAATGAAAGAGTGGTGTCGCTTTTTAGCCATCCCCAAGGCGACTTTGCGGTGATTTTGGTGGGGGCCATGTTGGTTGGCAGCATTAATACCACTTGGGGCGGAACGATTACTCCCAGCCCTCACTCAGAAATCATGACCCAATCGTACCCTCAAACCGAAGATCGCCATATTTCGCTCCAAAAAGGAGAAGAAATGGGGTATTTCTCTCTAGGCTCAACGGTGATAGTATTATTTCCGACTAATGTCAGTTGGAAAGATGAGATGTCTTCTGGCGCACCCTTAGTTGTTGGTCAAGCCATTGGGCTCGTGCAAAGCGAGCCCTAAGCTCTTTGCCAGGCAAAAGGCAAGACTTCTTCTAATTGCGCTATCCCCAGTTTTATCATGAGCAAACGATCAACTCCCACGGCCACCCCAGCACAAGCCGGGATCCCAGCCTCCAGTGCCGCTAATAATCTTTCATCAAGCGGTAAACTTTCAAGATTCTTCTTCTCACGCAGCGCCAAATCATTTACAAAACGTTGTCTTTGTTCTTGACTACAAATCAGTTCATGATAACCGTTGGCTAATTCTTTTCCTTGATAATAAAATTCAAAACGAGAAGCAACGGCAAAAGTGCGATTGCCCTCTTGTAACGTGCGAATTTTAGCAAGACTTGCCTGACTCGCAGGATAATCAACCACAGCAATCGGCGCCTTTTCACCCAAATAGGGTTCAATACCATGCGTTAAAAGCAAATCTAACCAACCATCCACATCATACTCATCCGTATGGACTGCCCAGCCTTTTTCTAAGGCAATCGCTTTGAGTTCCTGGGGGGTGGTTAAATGCGGCTGTAGATTAAAATATTTTTCAAACAAAGATTGGTACGTCACTATCCCCGCTTTAGGACAGCCTAATAATAACTGAAATAACGCATTGACTTCGCCTATCAATTGTAAGTGATCCCAATCCAAACGGTACCACTCTAAGAGCGTAAATTCAGGGTTATGTTTTCGCCCTACTTCATCCCGACGAAACGCTTTTCCTAAGGAATAAATAGCACCTAAGCCAGCTGCCAGTAACCGTTTCATGCCAAATTCAGGAGAGGTTTGTAAAAAATAAGGGTTTTTCTTGGTAGGATGCGTGTCGACACGAAAAGCATGCAATAAAGGATCTGTCGCGACCCCTTGTGATAACAAGGGGGGATCGACTTCAAGTACGGCTCTTTTTGCAAAAAAATCACGGATCTCTTGCAAAAACGCGGCTCGATGACGCAACGTCTCAAGTGACGCTGAAGGTTGCCAATCAATCATGATTTTAACCTCTTAGTCTCTTGCTCGACCTACATATTCACCTTTGCGGGTATCTATTTTAAGAACATCTCCAATTTGGATAAAGAGCGGCACGCGCACCACAGCACCTGTTTCAAGTGTTGCCGATTTACTGCCCCCTCCTGAAGTATCCCCTTTGACGCCAGGGTCTGTTTCGGTCACAGTTAAATTGACAAAATTTGGGGGGGTAATCAACAGCGGCGCACCATTGTACAAAGTCACAATGCAAATATCTTGTTCTTTGAGCCATTTTGCAGCATCTTGTACCACAGCTTCTGTCACTTCATGTTGCTCATAACTTTCAGGAGACATAAAGTGCCAATGGGTACCATCAAAATATAAAAACTGAATATTGGTATCGACCACATCAGCGGCTTCCACCGTTTCACCAGATTTAAAGGTTTTTTCTAAAACGCGACCCGTTTTTAGGTTGCGATAACGTACACGACTAAATGCTTGGCCTTTTCCGGGTTTGACGAATTCGTTTTCGACAATATTACACGGATCGCCATCTACCATGATTTTTAATCCGCTCTTAAATTCGCTTGTACTATAAATAGCCATAAATCCTCTTCACTTTATAATTTTTAAAAAAATTTCCCGCAGCAAGGGCATTTGTGTATGATTGCTCGTAAAGTATAGTCCCTTGTAACTGACTAACCTAACCTAGAATTGTAGCCACAAAGCATAATGATAACGCAACCTCTTTTAAAGCCACAACATGAGACTTGGCAACAAGCCTTGCAAAATGTCGTAACGGATCCCCATATTTTGCTTGAAATGCTCGATATTTCCCCGGAAAGCCTACCTTGGCAATGGGATAAACATTTTCCCTTGCGTGTGCCAAAAAGTTTTATCGCCCGAATGCAAAAAGGTAACCCAAATGATCCGCTTTTGCGACAAATCTTATCTCTAAAAGAAGAAAGTATAATAACTAAAGGGTTTTCTGAAGATCCGTTGGGTGAATCTTCTTGTAACCCCATTCCTGGCTTACTCCACAAATATCACGGCAGAGCCCTCGTCACTTTTAGCAGTAGTTGTGCTGTGCATTGTCGTTATTGCTTTAGACGTCACTTCCCGTATGCTGAAAATAATCCGGGCAAAAAAGGATGGTCTAAAGCGCTAGAATATCTAGCACAACATGAAGAAATTGTGGAAGTTATTTTAAGTGGTGGTGATCCCTTGATGGCACCTAATGCACATTTAGCCTATTTCTTAGAAGAATTAACCCAAATTTCTCACATCAAGCTCTTACGTATTCATACGCGCTTACCCGTCGTCATTCCTACTAGAATTGATGCAGAATTATTATCGCTTTTTAAACAATCGCGCTTTCAAATTGTGATGGTCTATCATATTAACCATCCTGCAGAAATAGTGCCTGAAATAACGCAGGGTGTAAAATTACTCAAGCAAGCTAATGTCACGATATTAAACCAAAGTGTCTTGCTAAAAGATATTAATGATAACGTCGAAGTCTTGACTCGTTTATCTTACACGCTTTTTGGCGCAGGCATTTTGCCCTACTATGTGCATTTACTAGATTTAGTACAAGGATCTAGTGGTTTTCTAACTCCCTTTGCTGAAGCGAAAGCCCTACAACACGCTCTGCGCACACAACTACCAGGATATTTAGTGCCGCAATTTGTGCGCGAAGTTGCGCAAGAACCTTATAAAATACCCCTAGAACAACTACTTGAGACTTGACTGAGACTTGATTCAGTCGTCGCATGCACACTCCTGCATCTTTTTGCAACTCAAGCCAATATGCATTGTAGCCGATAGTACAGTTAAACGCCTTGTCACTCGGGGAAGAAGTGTATTTTATGAAAAATAAAGTACTCATTAATAGTAGCGCATTAGTCTGTTTTTTCTGTGCTCTCCCCAGCCAAGCACAAGTAAATTATTCCATAGAATATGATAAAAACTCTCCCTTGCAAAATGTTCCACTGACAAATGCTGATTTACGTATTCAGCTGTTTGCCGATGGCACCCCTAAAGGATTTCTTGAAGTCAAAACGGATGATTACCGATCCTTTTCTTTTGATGAATATAAAAACTTTGAAATCCTTTCTATCAAAGGCGAAGAACAATATCATGCGCATTGCTTCGGCTATGGCATCGATCATGCAACAAAGGTTTCTATTACCTGTATCAAAAGAAAATAAATCTACAATCTACTCCAACTCTAATGAGGTTTTAAATTTTTAGTTTCCTCACTGTAAGGGACTTGAGGGGATGGCTCGGGACTTTGCTTGAGCGCATTTAATGCTTTTGCCTCATTAGAAAAAACAATTTCCACAGGTGGGAAGGATATTAAATCTTGAGAATGAGATTTTGGCGCACTTTCTTCAAGGCAGGCTTTTACTGCATTTTGCAATATACAAGTATATAATTCATCACCCAATAATTCTTTCCATAATGTACTTTTTTGAAATGTTGCTATTGCATCTTCAAAAGTGGTTTCAAATGGAAAATCCATCTGTTGGATGTCTTGAATGGATAAGTCGCGCTTTTTCGTAATACCATAGTAAAGCGAAGAAAGAATGGCGGCAAAGCTCACATAAAAGTCTTGGGAGGGGTCTAAATGACGTATTTCCATCCTAAAAGTTTCATTACTTCTTCTTTGCTTATTCATACCAGGATAATCATCTTCAAGCTCGTTATCTGGCAAGGGAGAGGGGCGAATAATTCCTTTTCCTTTTTCACCGCCCTTAAGAACAGCGATTTTAGTTGAGCCCGGAGCAGCTGTTTCAGTATCATTTACACTTAAGCGCAAGAGACTCATTCTTTCTAACACAAAAGGGAGAAGCGAGTCATGAGTAGAGGCAATTAAACCCGCCGCAGCATGAAAAAATAACAAAGTGCCATCTCGTTTTTGTTCATCAAAAAACATATTTTTATCTTTAGACCATAAACTAATATTGGGTTGCGTGCTGTTGCCTGTGGATTGATATACTATCAGGCTCTCATTGACATCAGGAGGAAGCTGACTTTGACTTTTAATTTGATCAACTATCTGTTGGACTTGTTCATTCTTAAAAGGTTTGGCGTGAAAATCTAATTCAACATGGCGTTTTTCTGCTTCCTTAGCGAGAAAGACTTTCACTTCATTGGCTAAACGACATATTTCCAATGGCGTATTGGGAACAAAAGTGACTTCATATTTTCTGATCCCAGGAAATTCAAATCCTTTATCATCTGAAGTAAAACCCAATGGCCATTCTTTATAGAATCTTTCAATTTTTCCTGGAAAAGCTTGTTTGAGCTCTCTCTCCATTGTTTCTATATCAAGCACTTCAGTCCCAGGGTGTTCTGGAGAAGCTTTCACCATAAATTCTAATTCAAAACCTACTTTTATTTGAAGGTTTAATTCGGCAAATAGTTTTTCATATTTTTCAATTTGGCTGATTGCAAATGTGCATATTGGCGTTTGCGGGAGACTTAAGGTTTGTAACATAAACACTCACTACAAAAATTTAAGATAAAACGGCTTTTTAGTTATGCGCAGATACACAAAAAAAAAGCTAAAAATATTTTTGCTTTTTAGCAATTGAATTCGATTTTAAAGGAGAAAAAATAGGAACACAATATAATGTCTGTTTTTGCCTGACAAATTGCTTTCTCAATGAGCCATAGAAAAGAGCAATAGCATTTTGAGAGGGGCCTTTGTCGTGCCCCAAACGATAGTATCGTTCATCAAACGAAGGTATCGATTAGCGGTATCAAAAGAAAATAATCTAAAGCTGCTATTTCTCTTTCTTTTTACTGTAAGTAGTGATAGCTTGCCAAACAAATGCAAGCATTGTTGAAAGCTATTTTGTTAAAAAAATAACTTTCACAGCGCTATTAAGGCCTATTGTCTAAAAGGGATGACAACAATGCCGGAATTGCAACAAAACCTCGAAACAGCCCGCATAACTTTACGTGACTATCTCCTTAACTTAGCAAGCCATGACCCACATGCAGAATCTTGGCGACAACAAATTTCAGGGACCTTAATGGGTTATCCTGTACAATTGCTGAATGAATTACAAGATTTTTTTGCAGAATTAGCAGACACTAAATATCATTTAGCACCTGAAAAAATCCAGCCTTTTTCTTGTACCCAAACCGCTCTTTGTTTAGTTCATTTATTCATCAAAGACTCGCCCCCCAAAGAAAAAGATCCAGACAATCTTAAAATTTTATATCAAGCTTTGTATAAACCAGGTCAACTGTTACCTACCATTGAAGACTTTAGACCAGAGAAGACTGATAAGATAGAAATATATGAACATGATGTGACGAGGATTGTTTCTGTTCTCAACAAAGCGTGTCTGTTACTTTATATTGTAGAAAAGAAAGAAGAGATAGCGCAATTTATGCAAACGCACCCGCAAGCATTAAAGACCCACCCTTCTCTTTCGTATTTATTAACTTCAACGTGGTTAGAAAAAGAAGTTCGCAAAATTGAACAGGTTGCAGAGAAACCTTATGAGTATGCGCATTTCAATCTATTTCCTTCTCTGAGGGGGATTATTCCTCAAGCAGAGAATGACGGAGAAAACGGCACCTTTTGGCACAGTCTTTGGCAAACCCACCTGCTTCTTCCTTGGAAATTACGGTTTGGCATAGGGCGATTACATGCAAGGTTTTACGATCAAGATTATAGAGTGGAAATTTACTATGCGTCATTACCCCATGACTATAGCAGACGAGGGTTTTCTGACAAATTATTCTTTTACATAAGTTTTTGGATACATCTTTGCATGGCTTGGCATATTTTCAATAATTCGTATATGCAAACTATAAAAAATGACTTAAATACTGCACTAGAATATATGAAGGGTTCTCGCTCTCTTTATTCTGCCCCCACGCTGGCCTTCAATCTCACGGTAGATATTTTAAAATTGCTATTTTTTCCTCTTATCCTAGCCACACCTTTATTACTCGGCATAACTTCCCTCCCTCTTTTATTGCTGCGTGCGTTGCTTAGTAAAATCCCTGGCTATTACGTCAGAGTATCTGCTCTCGTTTTATTGGATGCGATGGAGACCCTAAAAGATCTCACCCTTCTTATCACCGGTATTTTATGGCTCTCGCCGTTAATTAAAGCAGCTATTGTGCTACCTGCGGCATTGGTGACGCTTGGCGGTTTTGTTTCAATGATTGTGTTGCTCACGACTTTGATAGCGCTAACCGCTCTCGGGTTGTCTCCCCAAATCCTTGCTTTTATTCTAGGGATGGGAGGACTCAACAAGATAGTCGATCTCGCTTTTTCGCCTTTAGTGAGTTTAGGAGGCGTGGTCGGGATTTTAAGTTTTCCTCTGGTTTTAGGGCTGCTCACTGTGCCACGCATGGTAGTTGAAACTGCCTTTATGCTACAAAATTTTTCACAATGGGCAACAGCCTATTTTAATGCTGCGCTGAATCCGCCGCCCCCTTCCCCCTCTCAACTCCTAAGCCAAGGATATGATCCAATTGACGATTTAAACCTTTTTGTAAAACAAAATCCGTTATTACTCCAGTATGAACAAGCGATAGAAGCAACCCTTACACCAAGCCTACCCTTATCCACACCTTCTCCTGCTCCTCAATTAAAAGGGCTCAGTCCCTGACAAGCAGTCGATTTTACCGCATAAACGGCCGCACTTTTTGTTAACTTTCAAACCGATTATGTTATGCTAACGCAAAGCACAACAGGAATAGTCTTTATTATGCGCGAATTATCTTTACAAGAAATGCGTCATGTTACAGGTGGCGGTGGCGGATTTTATACCGATGATCTGCTCATTGTGGGCGCAACAATCGGGTTCGTTGGCTGTATGTGGCTCAACTCTAAACGCAAGCACTATGGCAAGCCAGTTGGCAGTTGGAGTGAAACTCTCAACTGCACGCTTCGCACCAGTCTAGAATTTGGGGCTGCTGGCATTGTGATAGATCTGATCAATCAATGTTATTCTCAAAGCTTAAACTTTAAGGCTTAGACTTTGGGCTTGCAGATAACCTCGGGGTAATTTTTGCCCCTTTTCTCCTCTGTCACCCCAGTATTGATCGAGCTCTTTCGGGCGTAATTCTAGTTTGCGATTGCCGGCCGTCACAATAAGTGCCTCATTTTTCGCAAGTAAAATCATATCGACCACACTTTCTTCTTCTGCTTTGGCAAGTTGAATAATTTTATTCCCTCGGCCTTTAGTCATCATAGAAACCTCTGCTATGTCGACCAACAATAATCGACCTTTATTGGTCAAAAGCGCCAGTCGAGTTTTGGCATCGGTGATGCATTGCAAGGGTAAAGCTTTGCTGTTATCAGATACTTTCAATAGTGTTTTACCTGAACGATTTTTAGTAGCCAGTTCATCAAGGGTTGTCACAAAACCAAATCCTTCACTGCTCATCAATAACATCTTTTGTTTGTCTTCACCTGCTGCCATCCCCACAAAAGTGGCTCCTGTTGGTGGCTTTAATTTCGTGGTGAGCGGCTCACCATGACCGCGCGCAGAAGGCAGCGTATGCGCCAATAACAAATAGCTTCTACCTGTTGAATCTAAAAAGTAAATGGGCTCATTCATTTTGGCATGAAGATGCATTAAGAACCCATCACCTGATTTATAGCTTAACTCGTTGGCATTGATCTCATGCCCCTTGGCCGTGCGAACCCATCCCATTAAAGAGAGAATCACTGTTACAGGATCATTCGGGATCCTGTCACTTTCTTTCAATGCTTGCGCTTGCTCTCTTTCAATCAAAGGCGAGCGTCGATTATCACCAAATTGATTCGCATCTTGCTCTAATTCTTTATTGACCAAATTTCTTAATTTGGTTTCAGAGCCTAAAATATCTTCTAAATGCTTACGTTTTTTTGCTAATTCTGCTTGTTCACCCTTTATTTTTTGCTCTTCTAGCTTGGCTAAATTTCTTAGTTTTAAATCCAATATCGCTTCAGCTTGTTTATCTGATAGGCCAAAACGGATCATTAATTGTGTTTTCGGCTCGTCTTCGTAACGGATAATAGCAATTACTTCATCGATATTTAAAAAGGCAATCAAGAGCCCGTCTAAAATATGCAAACGAGAGCCAACTTTCTCTAATTGGAAATTTAGTCTCTTACGAACAGTCTCTATCCTAAAAACGAGCCATTCATTCAGGAATGAAACCAAATCTTTCACCTGTGGTCGGCCATTTAAGCCAATCACATTCATATTGACACGAATACTTTTTTCCAAATCGGTTGTTGCAAATAAATGCAACATGAGAGCATCTTTATCTATTTTGTTTGTGCGAGGCTCAATGACTAAACGCGTCGGATTTTCATGATCAGACTCATCCCGTAAGTCGCTCACCATCGGTAATTTCTTAGCTTGCATTTGCCCTGCAATTTGCTCTAATACTTTAGCGCCCGAAACTTGATGCGGCAAAGCCGTGATAACAATGTTATCTTCTTCAAAAATCACCTGGGCGCGCATTTTAATCGAGCCAAGTCCCGTCGTGTAGATTTTTTTAATATCTTCCCTGGGCGTGATAATTTCAGCTTCAGTAGGAAAATCAGGTCCTGGCAACACAGCCATGACTTCATCTAACGTTGCTTTAGGCTTTTTGAGTAACAACATGCAAGCTTGTGTTACTTCTTTTAAATTATGCGGGGGAATATCGGTTGCCATACCTACAGCAATTCCGGTTGTACCATTGAGTAAAAGCGTTGGCAAACGCGCCGGCAAGATTTTAGGCTCATCAAGCGTGCCATCAAAATTTGGTACCCAATCCACGGTGCCTTGATCTAATTCAGAAAGGAAAACTTCTGCAAATTTGGCAAGCCTTGATTCGGTGTAACGCATCGCGGCAAATGATTTGGGATCATCAGGTGATCCCCAGTTCCCTTGACCATCCACTAAAGGATAGCGATAAGAAAAGGGTTGCGCTAAAAAAACCATAGCCTCATAACAAGCACTGTCGCCATGAGGATGAAATTTACCTAAAACATCTCCGACGGTTCGTGCGGATTTTTTATATTTTGCTTGGTTGTTTAGCCCCAACTCTGACATAGCATAAATAATTCGACGTTGTACAGGCTTTAAACCATCTGCAAGATGCGGTAAGGCTCTATCCATAATAACGTACATGGAATAATCCAAGTAGGCTTTTTCTGTAAATTCTTCAATGGGTTTACGTTCAACCCCTTCAAAAGCAACAATTGTTGACTCAGTCATTCAAAAACTCCAACCTATACCTGTGCTAAATCACCTTTACTCTCTAACCATTGTTTGCGATCGGTTGATCTTTTTTTCGCCAGAAGCATATCAAACATTTTGCTCGCCTCTTCTGGATTAGGAACTGTCAACTGCAATAAACGCCGCGTATCGAAAGCCATGGTAGTCTCTCGTAACTGTAACGGGTTCATCTCACCCAAGCCTTTAAAGCGTTGAACATTGGGTTTCCCTTTTTTCTTCTCAGCGCGAAATCTATCTAAAATACCTTCCTTTTCTTCATCATCTAAGGCATAGAATACCTCTTTGCCGAGATCAATCCGATAAAGCGGCGGCATAGCAACAAAGACATGTCCTTTGGCGACCAGCGCTGGAAAATGTTTTAAAAATAAAGCGCAAAGTAAAGAAGCAATATGTTGTCCATCCGAATCGGCATCTGCCAAGATGCATACTTTGCCATAGCGCAATTTACTCAAATCTGTTTGCCCGGGATCTAAACCGATAGCCACTGCAATATCATGTACTTCTTGTGAGGCCAAAAGCTCTCCCCCTTCGACTTCCCAAGTGTTGAGAATCTTTCCACGCAGTGGCATCACAGCTTGAAACTCTCTATCTCGAGCTTGCTTAGCAGAGCCTCCTGCAGAATCCCCTTCAACTAAAAAGAGTTCTCCTTTCAAGGGATTAGTGCTAGTACAATCAGCAAGCTTTCCTGGCAGAGCGGGACCTTGGGTTAATTTTTTGCGAGCGACCATCTTACCTTGTCGCAAACGCTTTTGCGCACTCATGATAACCATTTGCGCTAATTCTTCACCCACTTCTACATGTTGATGCAACCACAAACTAAAGGCATCTTTCACAATTCCTGAAACAAAAGCAGCAGATTGTCGAGAAGATAAGCGCTCTTTGGTTTGTCCTGAAAATTGCGGATCACGCATTTTTACCGACAAGACATAACTGACTCTTTCCCAAATATCTTCCGGGGCCAATTTCACGCCACGCGGTAATAAATTCCGTCTTTCACAAAATTCGCGCATGGCTTCTAAAAGACCTGTTCGCAAACCATTAACATGGGTCCCCCCTTGCATGGTGGGGATCAAATTGACATAACTCTCTTGTAGACACTCCCCGCCTTCTGCTAACCAAACCACCGCCCAATCAGCGGCTTCAGCTTCTGATGCTAAATGTCCTTCAAAAGGCTCTAATGGCAAATAAGGATAATCTTGCGTACTTTCTAGTAAGTAAGAAGAAAGACCTTCAGCATAATGCCAAGTCTCTCCCTTGTCTTCCGTTTCATCATAAAAGTGAATTGTCAACCCAGGACAAAGAACAGCTTTTGCTTTGAGTAAATGACAAAGCTTTGAGACTGAAAATTTTGGTTGATCAAAGTACTTGGGATCTGGCCAAAAACGGATGAGGGTTCCCGTCTTCTTTTTATCACTGGTGCCTATCACTTTTAAGGGGGAGCCAACCTCCCCTCCATTGACAAAAGTCATTTGATACAGTTTGCCCTCTCGAGAAACTTGCACCTCTAATTTTTTGGACAAAGCATTCACGACTGAAACGCCAACACCATGGAGTCCGCCTGAAAAATCGTAGCTTTTATTGGAAAATTTAGCCCCAGCATGTAAACGGGTTAAAATAAGCTCTACACCGCTTAAACCTTCTTCAGGATGCATATCTACTGGCATGCCTCTTCCGTCATCTTGCACAGATAAAGAACCGTCTTTATGCAAAGTCACTTTAATTTCAGTTGCAAAACCTGCCAAGGCTTCATCGACGCTATTATCAACGACTTCTTGCGCCAAATGATTGGGTCTAGAAGTATCGGTATACATGCCAGGACGTTTTCGAACTGGCTCTAGGCCACTTAAAACTTCAATCGCTTCTGCGGTATAACTTTGTTTTGCCATAAATTTATACTATGTCTTTAGGTTAGGTTAATAAAAATCATCATTTTTTATTGTGTAGAGCAAACCATTGTAACGCTATCAAGGTAGAAGCACTCGTTACGAGTAATCCTTCTTTTAGAGCTTCTAGCACCTGCGCACTAGATAAAACATGCACCTGAATATCTTCATGTTCCTGTGCATGCTTTAGCCCATAAACACCCTGACAATTTGTCGCATCAATAATCCCACAAAAAACTGTGCTCTTTTCGGTAAAGCCTCCCGGCGTATTATAAAATTCGCCAATAGGGATTAACTCCTCTATGTGGCAACCAGTCTCTTCTTTGGCTTCTCTTAATACGGTCTCGCGTGCTGATTCTGTGCCTTCTTGCAAACCGGCCACAATTTCTAGCAACCACGGACTCTCTTTTCTTTGGCAACCAATGAGCCCAATGCGAATTTGCTCGATGAGGACCAGTTTATCAAGCTTTGGATCCCACAATAAGACAGCTGCAGCATCTTTATTCTTAACTTGTTCTCGAATAAGCCAAGGACTCCAACTTCCTGAGAAACATTTATATCGTAATTCCATTTGCGATAACTGGTAAAACCCTTTATGCATTAAGTTATTACGCTTAATCTCTATCGACTCTTCTCCCCAGGTCGGTAGCCAAAAAGGAGCAGAAATAGTACTCAAAACGCTCTCCCATTAATAGGTTTGTTTTTAAACTCATATTGGATGTATGCCAGTATAAAACGAGCATACAAAAAAGTGCACTGCCTTTGCACGTAAAAAGGACTCTCCGCTTACAAAAAGAAGTATGATAGGATGCAAGCTTTATCCTTCACGATTAAATTTTAGCCCAGATGACAATCGGAAGGGGTATAAAAAATCACTATGCTTATCTCTAATAATTAAGAAAGTTACCTTGGTAAAATCATGAATTACGCACTTCTTCGCACCAATATGATCCAACAGCAAATTCGTCCTTGGTCTGTCTTGGATAACACTGTCCTCGAAATTATGGCAAAGATCCCGCGTGAGAAGTTTGTTCCACCCGCTTTTTCAAAGTTAGCTTACAGTGATACCGATATCCCTTTAGAGGGCGGATACACAATGCTGTCTCCCAAAGTAGTTGGAAAAGGTCTACAAGCCTTAAATCTCTCCCCTTTAGACAAGGTGTTAGAAGTGGGGACTGGCACAGGTTATGTAACCGCTTGCTTATGTGAGCTCGCAAAAGAAGTAATTAGCCTTGAAATCAGCGAAAGCTTAATGGCGCTTGCTGAAAAAAACCTAAAAGCGTTGTCATATACCAATGTTAAATTCATAAAAGAAAATGGTGTGTTCGGTTGGAAGAAAGAAGCACCCTATGATGCTATCTTCGTTTCTGGATCTTATCCCCTTGGCGTACCCGGAGAAATCTGTGCGCAATTGAATCCCAACGGGGGACGTTTATTTGCTTTTTGTGGCCAAGCACCAGCCATGGAGGCTGTTTTAATCACACGCACAGAAAAAAACTATTCGACTCAAAAACTATTTGAAACGGTAGTCTCAGCATTAAACGGTGCAGCGCACGCACCACAATTTCAGTTTTAGAGGAAAGAGACCATGCGCAAGTTTCTTGTTTCTCTGTTTGCTTTCGCCTGGATAGGGTGCCTGCATGCAGAAGATCTGCGGCAAGTTTACGCCATCGCCCTCAATGAGGATCCTGCTCTTCTGGCAGCTTATGCTTCCATGAAAGCAGATCGCACTATTTTGCCTCAAGCTATTGCGCAAATGCTTCCTAATTTATCTGCTAACTATTCTACGACTGGCAATATCGGGTTAGATCTTTATGAAGGCCTTCCCGAAAGTCAAAGAGAATATAACACTCAAAGTTATGGTTTGTCGCTCAATCAACCTATCTTTCATCCTGAACTTTGGGCACAAGTAGAACAAGGTCGTCATATCAGCAAAAGAGCCTTTGCCAGCTATTTAAGTGTGGTCCAAGAATTGATTATTCGCGTCGCAACGCAATATTTTAATGTACTCCAAGCAATTGATGAATATGATTTTAGCGTACAACAACGCAAAGGTTTTGCCCGAGAATTAGAACAAACGCAACAACGTTTTGATGTAGGATTGATAGCCATCACCGATGTGCAAGAATCCAAAGCAAGATTTGATAGCGCTGTTGCTTTAGAAATTGAGGCGAATAATGCAGTTTTTGATGAATACGAAAAACTACGTCAAATTACCAAATATCCTATTGAACATGTGGTGCTTTTTCAAGCCAACAAGCCATTACCTTTACTCACCCCCTCTCCCAATGCTCAAGAAGAGTGGGTCAATATGGCACAACAATATAATTATGACATTATCGCTGCCAGAGAAAGTACTGAGGAGCTCAAAGCAACCATCGGCTTGCAAGCCTCTGGTCATTTTCCTAAAGTGGATATCAGCGGAAGCGTTCAGCGCAATAAAAACCCACCGCCTTTTAATAACCTTACCGAATATCGCACTTTGTCTTTAAATGTGAACGTTCCCATTTTTCAAGGTGGCGGCGTACTCTTTAAAACAGCGGAAGCGAGATATCGTTATGATCAAGGGATGCAACAATTAGAAGCAACGCGACGCGAAGTCTATAGCAATACTAGACAATCTTTTCGGGGGGTTCTGACCTCTATTAGTAGTGTCAAAGCACTGGCGCAAGCTGTGGTGTCTAACCAAAGCAGCTTAGAAGCCACGCAAGCGGCATACGAAGTCGGCACCAGAACCATTGTTGATGTCTTAAATGCGCAAACCGATTTACTGCTTGCGCAGCGCGATTATGCTAAGGCACGCTACAGCTACCTATTAGAAGGCTTAAAATTAAAACAAGCCTCGGGATGCCTCACGGCTGATGATCTGTTTGCCGTCAATGAGATTATTCTAGGCAAAGCCCCTATCGAGAGTATGTCTAAAGAAGAAATAGAGGCAAGCAAGGTTAAGCTGAATAAATCTTAAGCAAGAGCAACTGTGTCAAAAATGAACTCTTTTCTGATCTTTCCCTTCTCCCTTTGGGAGAAGGTGCCCGTAGGGTGGATGAGGGAAAATAAAAACTTATATTAATACTTAATTAATGTTTGGGTTTATTCAATTTTTTATATAATTCGAGTGAATCCTTTTCTTTTTCTCTCCACTTATCAAGTGTTTTATTCAAGCTTTCCAGGTTATTCATGAGCATTTTTTCTTCTTCACGTACGAGTGCTGTCATTTCATTCTGATACTTAGCCAAATCAGCTTCACTTTTAATATTGCTAATTATTTTTTTATACTTTTCATATGACTCTCTTGCCAAACATATCCGCTGCTCTAATTTTCGCTTATTATTTTCACGCTCTGAGCTTAAAGGATTTTGGTTTAATAAATTCATTATTTTTTCCAAAGACTCAACTTGTTCTTTTTGTAAGGCTAATTCATCATGAAGTTTTTTTAAGAATTCATTAAATCGTGTCATTTTAAGCGAATCCTATTTGCATATTAATAATATCCTACATTTATTTTCAGTTTTATCTAAATATTCATCTTTAAGTATAGAAAAAGATAACGAAAAAACTGAGAACAATGATTTCACCAACCACTGATCAATCAATCAGAAGAATACTGCGTGTAAAACTTCAGTAATGACTTAATATTTTATCGAACATTTATTATATTTAAATAACCCAATTGCTTAATTTACTTTGGAAAGAAGTATGAAAAAACAGAAGAAATCTTCACTCAACAAAGAAACCGAAAAGAAAATAGCTGAAATTGAAAAAAATAGAAAGAAATTTCTTAGCATAGTGAACAAAAAAAATCTGGAAGAAAAAATATCATATACTATTAATTTTTTCAGAGAACTAGGCAAAATTATAACCCGAGATGATGCGATTGATCTTATTAAGCAAGTGGAAAATCTTCCGCTTATAAGCAATACCAAGTCGAAATTCAGCCACTGAAAAAAGATCAAATTTATCTTGAACAAGAACTTAAATCTATACAGTCCATGATAGATGAAGAAACAGCCAAATTACGAGAGCTTGAAAAAGCAATTAGTAAACTCAAATCGTGATTACAGTCACCTCACAAGAGCCTGATGTTCGCAGCTTTTTTAGTCGAAATATTGACTTCACGATAAAAGAGCACTCAAATCAGGCTAGGTAGCATTTAAACTATATCAATCAATCTTTGAATAAAAAAATGTAATTCAATTAATGCTTCGTTTACAGAAGGCGTGCGCGGAGCTACTTTTAAGATCAGTAAAATCATCTAAATATCATGGTTTGAGCAAATGTTTGCATAGCCTGATACGTTTTTTAACCTTGCAGCTACACCTTTTGAGAACTTTTTTCTCTTAATATTTGTCTTTGTAATAAGACGCTTAATGATTGGAGAGCCACTATGAGAGACAGTATATTCAGTGTATTTCTCAAATTGATCGATCAAAAGAAAAAACATGAAATTGCTTTAGATCTAAAACTAGAACTTGATGATCAAAGTCATAGCTTTAACGAAGATTTTGAAAAAGCAATAAATGATAATCCTAAATTAAGAATAGCTTTTGAAATCGAGAATAGCAATACTTTTAACCATGGCTTATCAATGAGCGTTGCTGAATTGTTAAGAATAAGTGCTATCGAACACCACACAATAATTGAATACGTCAATAATTTTCTCAATTACTGCAAGCACGTTGCTCAACTTCAAGATATCTACGACGAATACAATAAAATGTATTTTGCAGCTGAAGAATTAAAGAGAAAAATACTCGATTTCAAACAAAAATGTAAAGAGGAACTTGAAAAGGAAGAGAAAGGTAAAGGCGATCACATCCATCAAATTAATGAAATAAAAAGAAAGGAAATGGAAAGAAAAATTGTAGAATACATGCATCAACGAATAGATTTCATCAATAATATGACTTTTCAAATAAATTCTTTACGAGCTGAATCAGCGCAATTAAAGAAAAATTTAAAGAAAGCCTTCTACGAAGGCAGCGCATCTTTCTCTAGAAAAGCAGTTGGGCTGGTCGACTCAAGTGGCAATAAATTTTTGGCCGATCTTCCAGATGATAAAAACCATAGATTATGTTATGACATTTTCTATACGACAAATGAAATAGAAAGAAAGTATGTTAAAGAAGAAGCTTCTCTCAGAGCCAGACTCAAACAGCTTCAATCTGAAAGATATTTAATTGCTCAAAATGGCCATAAGATCTCATCAGGTACTAATAAAATGCTAACTACTCAAGCGCAACTTTCGATAAACCCTAAAAGCAACGAAATAGCGAAAGTAGAGATGGATTTAAAAAGTATAGAAGCACGTAAAAAAAGTGAAATTGCTCAATCGATTAAAAGTCATGGCGTAAGAGCTGGTGTAAATTTGAATGATGAACAAGTTGAAATTTTTCAAAAATCTATGCTGAATTCAAGCGAATACAATTCTCTTCATATACAGAGCGAAATGACTCATAATAAAATTTCAGATAATGTGGAAATGGTCAAGACTATGAGCAATGAAATAAAGAAAGTTGTGTCTGATGATATTAAATTACTAGAATCCGCATCTAATAATCAAATTTTGTCAGAAGATACACGCCATAGTCTCGAGAAACATTTAAGCGACGTCTATAATGACTTTGCAGAAAGTGTAGGAAAGAAATGTGAAGAAGCTGATGATCTCAGCTATTTGAAGGATTTTGATGAGGGTGATAATGGCACAGTCATGCGTTTCGCTACTTAATGCACTGATCTACGACACTAAAATCTGAAAGTCTCTGAGCCGACAACTTTTTTCAGGTAAGATAGAGCTTACATCATTTTATATTTAAACTTTATTTTGGCCTAAGGCCATTTCTATCAGCTCCTGGTACTGTGATTGCAGAAGCGTTTGACAGTTGTGTTGCCATCATAGCGTGACAGGTTGCAGGTGTTGCTGGTAATGCTCTTGCCGATGCTGCAGCTCGCTTAGAACTTGCCTTCGCTGGAGCCTTTACTAAAAAAGTTCTTGGTGGTGGCTCTACCATTACTATATCTGTAGCTGTGTTTGCTACTGTTGGACTGACTGCAGCACTTGCAGCCGCAGATGCTAGATTGGCAGGTGGTTTAGCTGCAGGAGCTTTAGGCTTTAGTGGACTTGCGCTTGGTAAGGGAGGCAGCTGTAATTTAACTGCTGGAGCTGGTGGCTTTGATATTCTTGAAAGTGCAGATGCTGCCGAAATTGTTACTGCGGCTGATGCAGAAGAAACTCTTTGCGATTGATGAGATGTAACTGGCGAAGCTGCTGTTACAGCGGAGGCAGATGAGATAGATGAATTTCTGTTAAGTGCTAGATTTGATAGCCCATCTGAAAGCGCATTAACTTCTGCATTGGATGCTTGAGGCTTTGAGCGTACATGAGTTGGCTGTGGCCGCTGTGATGATATTGGCGCGACTGCAGGAGCTGAAGCAGGACTTGAGATACCTGATAAACGTTCTGCGAACCGAGATGAATAATAGACTAATCTCGCTTCATTTTCCGCTAATAACCGTTTATTTTCTTCTTCAAGACGCTGAATTTCTGTCAAGTAAGCTTCTCTATGACCTATAATTGCCATGGCATCATTATTAGATATTTCCTTGCTCTTCGCGATTGCAAACACTTCTTTGACAAATGCACTAAATTGTCTTTTCTTATCGAGAGGAAACTTTTCAAACATTGCACGGCTTTCTTCTTTTGGCAAAGCAAATCCTTTAACAAAATCTGGTAAGTAACTCATTGTATAATTAGGCTTTTGTTGCGAATCTGGGCCATTTACACTCATTTTTGCACCTCATGGGATGTAGGCGGGACGCGGTTTGTTTAGTATTTTATTGATTTAATCACATATTTCAAGTGGAAATACACTAAAAATTTTCTTTATTTTTGCAAGCAATCCTTTTTAAATTACTCAAACCAATTGAATTTATTAGACTTTTTATTGATTTTATAATTAATCAAGCAATTAATTGTTTGATAACTGGCATTATATTTTGCACAAAAAACACGTCTTTTAGCCAACTATAGTTGGAATCATTGCTATATTTTTTAGAAAAAAGGCTCTTTTGACTCTTAACAGATTCTAAAAGAAGCTTAAGAGGAAGCTTTAGGGAGGGGATTTAGAGAGAGAAGAGATTTAGAAGAGACGGATTTAGAGGACCCCAAATATCTATTGACAGACACGCTGATTTTTATCTTAAAAAAATTATTCGAAATTAACTTTACAAAGTTTTTTAGGGCAAAACTCGGGCAATCTATATATATGTGGGCGTCCTGTAGGCCTAAAGAATAAGAATGCTTTTTGATTTTCCCTCACCCGCCCTTCGGGCACCCTCTCCCAAATTGGGAGAGGGGAAGTGCTAATTTCAATTAAGGTAATCTAAAAATAGTTTTTACAATCAACTTTGGTGCATAAAACACTGAAATTGAAAAAGTTGAGAAAGATTTAAAAACACTTGAAATTCGTAAAAAAAATGAAGTAACTCAATCAGTTAAAAACAGCGCTCATTGTGCTGGCATAAATTTGAACAATGAACAAGCTGAGTCAGTACAAAAATTTGTGACAACTTCTAATGAATATAGCAGTTTTCAGATGCAGAGTGAACAAACTCATAATAAGGTTAACGATATTACTGAAATGACTAAGACTTTAAATGATAAAATAAAGCAGGTTGTGTCAGATGATATTAAATTACTCGAATCCGCACCTAATAATCAAATTTTATCAGAGGATACACGCCATAGCCTCGAGACAAATTTAAACTACGCCTATAGTGACTTTGCAGAAAGTGTAAAAAAAATGACTAATGAATCTGATGATTTTGACATTTTAAAGGATTTTGATGAAGCAGATACTTACAATGCCCCCATGCGTTTCACCAGTTAAAACACTTATCAGGATTGAGATGAAAACCTCTGAGTCGACAACTTTTTTAAGGTAACATAGAACTTATTATCATGTATGTTCAGGCTTTATTTTGGCATAAGAGCATTTCTCTCAGATCCAGATACTGCAGAAACATTTGACAATGGTCTTGCCATTATAGTGTGGCAGGTCACAAGTGTAACTGGCAACCCTCTTGCAGGCACAATGGACTGCTTAGCAGTTGCTGGTTTTGGTTTAACTAAGAAAATTCTTGGTGGTTGATTTACTATTACTATATGAGTAGTGATACTTGCTGTCGCTGGACTTACGACAACAGCACTTGCAGCGGGAAATGCTAGATTTGCGCTGGACGGTTTAGCCGCAGGAGCTTTTGATTTTAATATGCTTGTACTTGGCACAAGGGATAGCTGTAATTTAGCTTGGAGCTGGTGGTCTTGATATTCTTGAGCAGGCTTAGATGTTTTTGCCGAAAGTATTGTTTGATAATTCCTTAGCCTTAGCTGTTACGAACACTCCTTTGATAAATGAAGCCACGCATGTAGGAGTTTGATGAAACTGGCACCACTAAAACAAGCAACCCATCAGGGGCTTCACTACTTAGGGCAATTATCTACAGTATGATGCCGCGCAAAAGTATAGGGGCTGACTTATTATTTTCTCATTTCATTTTAGGCCCAGGAACAGCAATTGCGGAAGCTCTCAGCGGCGTCATCATGACGTGACATGTTGTGGGTGGAGTTTGCGGCAAAGATCTTGGAACCGCCGCAGCCTGCTTAGCACTTACCTTTGCTGGAGCCTTCACTAAAAAAGTTCTTGCTGGTTGATCTACCACAGCATTTGCTACTGTTACACTACTGACTGCAGCCCTAGCGGAAAATTGTAAAGTCGAATTAGGAATAGGTGGTTTAACAGCAGCAGGGGCTTTAGGTTTTAGTGGACTTGTATTTGGCAAGGGAGGCAACTGTAATTTAACTGCTGGTGCTGCTGGTTTTGATATTCTTGGAGGCAGAGCAGAGTTAGATGCTGTCGGAATTACTACCGCTGCGGCTGCAGCAGAAGAAGAAGTGGAAGAATTTCTATTAAGTACAAGATTTGATAGACCATCTGAAAGCGCGTTAACTTCAGCATCTGGTGCTTGAGGCTTTGAACGTGCTTGAGTTGGTTGTAATCTTTGTGATGGTGTTGAAACGACTATAGCAGTTGAAGCCGACGAGCATGAGATATCTTTTAAACGTTCAGATAATAGTAAAGAATAATGATCCAATCTTGCTTCATTTTCCGCCAATAACCGTTGCTTTTCTTCTTCAAGACGCTGAATTTCTGTCAGGTAAGCTTCCCTATGGCCTATAATTGCTATGGCATCGTTATTAGATATTTCCTTGCTCTTCGCGATTGCAAACACTTCTTTGACAAATGCACTAAATTGCCTTTTTTTATCTAAAGGGAAAGTTTTAAAAAATTCCTCTTTCTCAGCTTTTGGTAAAGCAAATCCTTTAACAAAGTCTGGAAGATAGCTCATTGTATAATTTGGCTTTTGTTGGGAAGCTGGACCATTTGCACTCATTTTTACACCTCATAGAATAGTAGGCGGATCGCTAGTTGCTAGTATTTTATTGATTAAATTATATATTTCAAGAGGAAATGCACTAAAAATTTTCTAGTCTTTGCAAAAAATACTTTTCAAATTACTCAAACCTATTGAATTAGCTAGACTTTTTGTTGGTTTAATAATTCATCAAATAGATCATTGTTTGATAACTGGCATTATTATTTACATCAAAACCCCTCTTTAATCAGTTTTGTCTTAATTTATTCCAGCAAATAGTGCAGATAATCGAATCTGATTGAATTTGCGAGATCTAGGCTAGCGCACCGGAAGGTCACAGCACACAGTATGCCTCATTCAATTTTCAAAATTTACTAAAATCATATAGCATGATTTACAGAATAAGTGATCGTGGTAATTGTTACAATAATACTGTTACGAAAAGATTTTTTCATTCTTTAAAAATTGTTCTTGTTCATGATGTCATTTTCAATACAAGATGAAGGAAAAAAACAATTTTCGAGTATTAAGAAACAATACATGGTCAAAGTTGCTTAACAGGTTCCCCATAAAATTGGTTCAGATCACTCGAATTTAGTTGAATAAGAGGACATGCAATATTTCCTTTCCCCATTAGTATATTTACTTAAGATGACAATTTAGCTGACAATGGTGGCTTTTCTTGCTCGCTTGAAATTGCATCATTAAAAATTTTGTGATAAAAAGTGTGCATAATATTATTCGTCTCTACTAAACAGATATATACTCTTGCAGAGTTAACAATGAAAAAAATAAAATTATCACATACAGCTTATTCGCAACTTTCCTGTTAAAGTCCTGCATACTTGCCGCAGAAAGCGCGAATTCCTCACGTCAAATAAATTTAGATATTGATATCGCCACATTGCCTAATGATATTCAAAATAATTATGACAAATTTTCTCCTACAAAGTCAGGAGCTTCATATTTAATTGCTCTTGGTTTGTCGCCAAGTTGGACAGAAGTTAAGAACTCAGAAGATAGAAAAAGATCTGGCTACAAAGATATACCTATTTGGAAAAGCGAAAAAAAGCAATCAATACTTGATAAAAGGCTTAAAGAAATAGATTTTAAAAAATAGTCTTTAATCAGTCCATCCCCTGTCTAATTTGTAGTGGTCGCACACCGATGACAACCATTCACAGAGAGTAAAAAGAATTGAAAGAGGTGACAACCTCAACCCAAACTGACATAAAGGAAAAAATTGATAATCGTCTGCTTGGGTCGCAACCACTAGCACTTAAAGAATTACTGAGGAAGTTCGCGCGAAAATATAACAATCGCGAGCAGAATCACCGAATGCAGGTAAAACAAGCCATTTCCGAAGAATGCCTTCATTTTGAAAACCAAGGTTTTCTAATACTTTAATCGAGCCATAATTATGCAGATCACAAACCGTCCATATCCTTTGTAACCTTAGCTGAGTCAATAACCATTGAACCACCGTGTATCCTGATTCTGTGGTATATCCTTGACGCCAAAAATTACGGCCAACTCCAAAATGAATCTGAGCCTTATGTCCATCGATTGAAACAAGAAAAACACCGATTGCCTCATTATTCTCTGCTAGAGAAATAACCCAAGCAAACTCATTACATTCCTTTTCCCAAGAGATATCACACCATTTATTTAAAAATGTAGCGGTTTCATTAACATGTGCATGTGGACGCCGAGTTAAAAAGAGCGAACATTCCGGATCCATCGTGTAATTACGAAAAAGATTTTCTGAATCAATATCTATTGCACGTCGCAATATTAAACGCTTAGTTGAAAGAGTTATTGGTTTCATAATAATTAAACAGCAACATAGGAATTTAAATAATTTATCAGAACCATAACATCAGTGAAGAATAGTGTCACCTTCTTAAATTCTACAATAGCCAGATGTTATTGAAAATAGTCCAATCATAAATCCAAGGTCCAAAAATATTGCTCTCTAACCCGACGCAATGTAATTTCACAAACACCTAATACTTTGGCAGTTTTTGAGAGGAATAGATTGGCACTTAATGCAAATTGAATTGCTTGTTGCTTGAATGACTTCGTGATTTTCTCTTTGCTATGCACGACACCCAATTGGCAATCATTCGAGGTCCATAAAAGGATTCACGTCAAAGCAGCTATTTGGATAGGGAGATGTTAAACTTAACTTATGAATAATCCGATTATATCGTAATGGATAACATTTAATCTGTTAAATTAATGCATTTTTATTAAGCAAATAAAGTTGGCATTAATTAAATTTTTTGTTCTAATTTAATTGTCACTTACATGCACATCAAATTATTAAGTGACTTGTTTTAGTTAGCAATAAAGGAGAATGGAATGAAAATTAAAAAGGTAAAGATGTTAAAAAAGGTAGTTAGGGCATCAAAAGCATCAACCTTAGCTACCGGGACAGGTGGACATTGTCAAGGTGGAGGCGGCTGGTAGCCCCACTTACCCCTGTGAGATTATCTCACAGGGGCTTTATCTTCGTTGCATATTTTGAAGGAATAAACATGCTACCTCAATCAAATATAGATAGAAATCGCCAAATACCCAGGATGATAATTGACGAATCGGCATCGGGTATTTTGTCTATAGAAGATGCTAGAAATTATATTTATTCCATTGATTTTTCAATGCTAATATTCAAAATAACTCAGCCAGATCCCAATATTGCTCGAATATGGGACGAAGAGAGTGCTTCACAAGTTGTTAATCTATATAGAAATTACCTATGGCTACTAAGAAAATATTCTAAAGAATACCCCATTTTGCCACCTTCTATAGATATAGATGAAATCTGGCATCATCACATATTAGATACATACAAATATCATGATGATTGTCGAATAATCTTTGGAGGGTATCTTCATCATTACCCATATTTTGGGATGCGAAGTGAAGCTGATTATAAGAATCTGCAGGATACTTTTGCAATTACCCAGAAACTTCATTTTTGTGAGTTTGGTGAATATATAATGGCATTTGAGGAGGAAACTGTTCAAGTGGAAGTTGATTGTTATTAGTTTTATTTCTAAATTTATCTTATAAACTATTTTTTGAGTAAGTTTTTCAATAATTATGAAAATGATTCCCAATTATTTTGAGTATAAGCCTGCATTTACTGAGTCTATGCATATGGCATTTAATCGTAGCGCTACTCAAATCGCTAGCATCGTAATTACGTCTTTGCTAGGACTAACTAGTACGCAAATCTTAGCTGAGTTTGGATTATCCTTAACTTTAGCTTCAGTATTATTTGTTGCCGTGACTACAATTCAGCTTGGTGTTCAAGCTGAATTTGGCAAAAGATTCGCATCTAAAGAATATGAAAGACTTTTTAATGTTTTTTTAGCAACGATTTTGGTTACTCTGGTGATATCAGGAATAATAGGATGTGCTATATGGTTCTTTCCTAACCCATTCTCAAGTAAAGGAAGTATTGAATTAGCAACGAACGCTTACCAATCATTAAAAATATTAATATTTAGTTTACCAATGGTAGGTCTGTTAACAACGATTACCTTTTTTCTTGAGAGTATTGGCGATATAAAGAAGGTTACAGTTTTGAGAATTTTTCAAGTGTGGCTTCAAGTAGGCTTAGTATTAACAGTAATTTTAAGTTATAAATTTATATTCCCTGCGTTACTTATCACAACAAAAGTAATAACAACCGCATATGTGATAAGCGACTTTGTAATGCTTATAATTGGCCTCTATCTTGTTTTTTCCCAAATTAACAAAAGGATAGGTTTTAGAATAAATTTAGATTATTTTCGAAACATTTCTGGCTTTTCAAATGTATTTCAAATTGGCGCACCTGTCATGATTGGAATGTTAGGGCAACGCTTTATTTTTTACACGTATGCCAATCTTACAGCGAGTTTAGGCATTATTGAAGCTTCTGTATTTTCAATAATGAACTCTATCGTTTTTTTCTTTCAAATTCCCCTTTTAGGGGTGGCGCATTTGTTGACTATTAGGTTGAGTCAAGCAAGAGGTTCAATGGTTGGCAAAGAAATAGAAACAATTAACACCGGTTATTTAAGACTGTTTTTGATAGAATTATTGTGCATTAGTAGCATTATTTTTATTTTTCAATCTTTAGTATTTCAACTTTTTACTAAGGATATATTAGTATTTCAATTAATGAAATCTTTGCAATTTGAAATGTATCTATACTTTTTAATGAATGCCATGCTTATGTATACTATGAGCAGCTTACGCGGTTTCTCTGACACATTGAAACCCCAACTTATTCTTATTTCATTATTAGGTGTAGGAGTTTTATTTTTGCACTTTTTTTTCTCAGATCGTTTGGAAATGAGCTATATTTTTCTTTCATTTAGTGTTTCGGGATTTTTAGCCGCTGGATTTTTGATGATTCGGATTAATCATTTAAAAAAAGCTGAAATATTTAACAACAAGATTTTTGACATGATCGTAAACGATAATTTACACCCATCTAAAAAAGAATAGAATTGATAAGGTAATTCTTAATAATCTAAAGCAAATATTCATTTTTAATTTTCCTTTATCGACTGAATATGCTAAAAAGTTAGTATAACATCAAGGAAGGAATCAGAGGGCGCAGGTATGGTTGCAGGAGCAGGTTATGGAGCATACATGGGCGCTGCAGGTTCAACAATTAAAGAAGCTGGCTCAGGAATAGCAGAACTATACCCTTCCCAGATGAATTTTCGGCGTTGCTGCCTACGCTCTCTCACCCCAGTCACGCGCCAAAGTACGCTCCTGGGGCTTCGTTTGCTTGGCGCCTATCCGAAAAATCATCTGCCTTGGGTATATAATTAAGAATTTGCAGATTCAATTAGAAGCATCTTCACACTGGCTGATTCCACGCTTTATCGATAAGCTGCACTAGTCTATCTAAAGCCCCGCGATTTTGCTCTACCACCTTTTTCGCTTTGCTGCCTTGTTCTTCGCGTTTGACCTGATTTTCTAATAAATCACTCAGTGCGCCTTGCAAGGCTTTTTCATCTTGCACCACGGTAGCCCCCCCAGCTTCAACTAACATCTGACTAATGGCTACAAAATTAAATAATTGTGGCCCGGTTAGCACTGGTAAGCCTAAAGCGGCAGGCTCAAGTAAGTTATGCCCCCCTACTGGCACAAAGCTCCCCCCCACAAAAGCAACATCGCCTGCTGCAAAAAAGAGTAACAGTTCTCCCATGGTATCACCTAAAAAGACATCGACATTTTCAGCGCAAGGCTCTTTTTGGCTGCGTCGCGCAACCTTAACATTGCGCTCTTCACATAAATGCGCAACTTTATTAAAACGATCGGGGTGTCTTGGAACTAAAAGTAATAAGAGTGAAGGAAGTTGCTTTTTAAGCGCTCGGTAGACATTTAACATAATGACTTCTTCGCCTTCATGCGTACTGGCGGCTACCCACACCATCCTTTGTTTGCCGCCTAAACTGTCGCGTAAGGCTAGGCCTGCATCCGATAAATAGGGTGGTAATTTTAAATCAAATTTTATATTTCCTGTCTCATCAATCCGTTCTTTGTCTACCCCAATAGATTGAAAGCTTGCGCCATCCATGGGACTTTGTGCGGCAACATATTGCACGCCACGCAGCATTTTTGTCATCAATCCTCCCAGCCATCCATAGTGCTTCAAGGAAAGCGGTGACAAACGCGCATTAGCAATTAATACAGGCACTTTCTTTTGATAACACCATTCCAACAAATTAGGCCAAATCTCTGTCTCCATTAAAATGAGCAATCTGGGTTTTACGCGTTGAAAGAATCGCTGCAAAATAAAAGGCAAATCATATGGCAAATAACAATGATAAAACTGTTTTCCCAGACTGTCTTTGAACGCTGCCTGCACACGTTCTGATCCGGTGGGAGTCGTGGTTGTCATTAAAATGGGGGTGTGAGGATATTGAGATCGTAACCTTTGCACTAAAGGAATAGCTGCGATGGTTTCTCCTACTGAAACGGCATGAACCCATAACACCTCTTCTAAAGGCGGAAAAGGGGGGTTCCCTAATCGTTCTGACCAGCGCTGCCTATAAGCAGGCAGTCTAAAACCTCTTAGCCATAAACGAAAAAATACCAAAGGTAAAAGGCAAGTAAAGAGAATAGTGTAGGTCCAGCGTGCAAAGGGCCAAAGCATGTTTGTATCACTCTCGTGGGTTTAAAAATTTAACGACATTTTAGCTTCTTTTGCTTTGCCTTCAAAATATATAGTCTACCCAGAGGCTTTTTCGAGTCTGTTTTTTCATATAATTCTACTAACTTTACGACTTGATCTAGTCCTTTTCGAGCAAGGTGCAAATACGCTAACATGGCACTCTTCAGTAGATAAAAGTATAACTTAGAAAAATGACAAACATAAGTGTAATCATCGTCACTAAAAATGAAGCACATAACATTGCTGACTGTATCCAATCTGTTAATTTTGCGGACGAAATTATTGTTTACGATTCTGGAAGTTCTGACGGTACCCCTGATCTTTGTCGTAAACTCAATGCCAAAGTTACAATCACCCCAGATTGGCCAGGTGATGGCCCACAAAAAAATCGCGCCTTACAACATGCCACCTCGGATTGGATCCTTTGTCTAGATGCTGATGAGCGCGTTACCCTCGCTTTAGCAAAAGAAATTCAGCAAATAATCTATCAAACCTCGTTTGCTGCTTTTGACATTCCCTATCAATCCACTTATTGCGGAAAAAAAATTCGCTTTGGGGATTGGAGAGGCGAGTCGCATATTCGTCTTTTTCAACGCACAAAAGCGAAGTTTACCGAAGATATTGTCCATTGCCATTTAGAAGTTAAAGGGAAAGTTGGAAAATTAAAAAACAAAATTCTACATCACCCTTTCCATAACCTGGGTGCGTTACTTCATAAATTAAATGATTACTCTACACAAAGTGCTAAGCGCTTGTTCGCCAAAGGGCGAAAAGCCAGCCTTGGTACTGCCCTTTCCAGAAGCCTCTGGACTTTTATCCGAGGCTATTTTCTCAAATGGGGATTTTTAGACGGTAAAGAAGGTTTCTTGCTTGCGGTGAGTAACGCCCAAGGTACTTATTATCGCTATGTGAAGTTAATGTATCTTAGCCTGGAAAAAAATAATAAGCCGTCCCTATGAACAAGCCTTATATTATTACCTTGATGTTTCATCGCGTCGCGGACGCAAGTCAGCAATTTCATCCCCAGCAGTTTGCTTATTACTTGGATTATTTAGTGCATAATTTCCCTATCGTTGTGCCAGGCCAAGCTTTGCCGCCCGCCAAGGTTGCGGTGTGTTTAACCTTTGATGATGCTTACTTTGATTTTTATCATTATGTCTATCCTCTTTTGCAAAAACACAAAGTGAAAGCCATCTTGGCTGTCCCTACCAAATATATTGCAGAAGATACCAAGCAAACGCCTGAAACGCGCTTAAGTGTCCCATATGCCTATGATATGGAGGCACAGCACTACGCCCAAAAAACGCCTCTTTGCACTTGGCAAGAATTAAAGGAAATGGTTCAATCTTCCCATGTTATTTTAGCGGCTCATGGTCATCAACACGCTAATCTTGCCGATAATGCCTCTGATTCTCACCAAGAAATTGTGGTCTCCAAACATATTTTAGAAGCAAAATTAGGGATCTCTGTTCCTTATTTTGTTTACCCCTTTGGTAAAATGACCCGTGAGGCGCATCAAAAGGTTTGCGAGCATTATGATTATGGGATAAGAATTGGCAGTGCGCTGAATCTAGGCTGGGATGAAAAGAGTCGTTTTGTTTATCGCGTGAATGCTGATCCCCTTTGGTTACATTCCAGATCTATTGATACCAGTCTGATTAGAAAATTAGCTTTAAAATTCTGGCTTAACAAAATTAGAAAAAAATGATTAAAGCGCTTTTCACTTGCTTGATTCTGACACCTATTTGCGCATGCGCACATTGGCAAGGACATCTCGCGTTAGAGGGGGGATATGATCATTTAAGCGGTTATTCACAAATTCCTCGTGGCGGCAATTTTGGCACATCAAGTTATAAAAGGCCTTCTTTTTCTGAGGTCAATCGACAACATGATAGCTTTTATCGCCTTGAAGCTGGAATAGATTACCGCCACTATCTGCTCGATTTAAATTATTGCCATCTTAATCCACACGGCAGGTCCATTTTGCAGCAACCACTTTTAACCCATGCGCAATTCATCCCTCAAAACAGTGACTTTCAGATGGAAACCAATTTTGATTGGGCTACCTTAAAATTAGGAAAAGAATTTTCCTTCTGCCACCATAACTGGCAGATAAGTCCGATGTTGGGTGGAGAGTGGTTGCGCTATCGCTATGCTTTCCAAGCGCCTCCCAAAGCCAGTGTGCGCGCCTTTAGCGCCTTTGCACCTAGCTTTAGTTTGAAATTAAAACACACTGGGGTCAAAAAGCTTATAACAGAATTTGAAGCAACCACTACCTTCAACCTCACCAACCTTAATCTCTATTCGGCACAAGTGGGATTGGCTTATCCACTTTATCAAAATACGCATTTTCAAATTTTGCCGCAAGTAAAAGCAGGATTTTTAGAAATCGATTTTAAAGATAAACAACCCTTTCCTAATCATGTCCGTTACACCGGATGGCCTTTTGCCACTCTAGGTGTTTTAGTTAATATACGATGACTCAAATAAGTCACCATCGCTACTAGATTTACCAATATAAAAGTATACAAGACTAAAGAAAGAGGAAAAAGACGGCGCAGGGTGATTAATCCCAATAAACCAAATGATGTCAGCGTGAAAGCCAGTATCTTACGCTTACAAAGAAGAGGCTCTAATGTTGCGGATTTTTCTTTAAGAAAAGTATCAACAAAAAGGACCCCTGAAATAATGCCTATTCCCATTTGATACGCTGGTACCAGCGATGTAAATGCTGCAATTGCCATTAAAAAACCTATTATCACGCAGAGTAAGAGGCTAGGTATTTTAGCTACCGTGTGTTCAAAAGGTTCAATGGTGTGTATAAAAACTTTAGCTAAAAGATAACCTATCAATGCGCCTACTAAAACATCACTCATGAAATGCATCCCGATATAGATGCGAGAAACACAGACCAAAGCGACATAAGCAATCGCTAATACTTTCATCCAATTTTTCTTGTAATAATGCATTAAAAACACTGCTAAAGCCGTTGTCGCCTCGGCAGCGCCACTTGGCAAACCATAACGCGATTCGGTATCGACTAGTCCTAAAGAAGGATCAAGCACTAAAGGTCGAGGCTGCATAAAAAGCTCTTTGAAGAAATAATTACTCATAATGCAAAGCCCAAGTAAAATAAAACAACGCTTACCCAAGGTGGGATTGAGAAGCGTAAATACCATAATCGCTATCAAACAATACGTGGGCCCTTTATCAAGCCCATTAAAAAAAATAAAAGCTGGATCTAATACCTCAGGGCGATAAGCTAATAGCTTTTGTAAGAAATGTAATTCATGCGGGATATAGGCAAACATGATTTATCCTTATGACGTTGAAGTTGCTTTTTGCCGTTGTGCAACTAAAAATTCTATAACACTAGGATCAACTAAGGTCGATAAATCCCCCAAATTTTCCAAGTCATTATTCGCTATTTTTCGCAAAATACGTCGCATAATTTTACCTGAACGTGTTTTGGGCAAAGCATGCGTAAAGTAAACACCATCTAAAGCTGCAATAGCCCCGATTCTCTGACGCACGATAGTATTAAGCTCTTTTTTCAACTGATCCGATGCGCTGGCTTCTGATTTTAAAGTGACAAAGGCGACTATTCCCTGTCCTTTCACTTCATGTTCAATAGGTACCACTGCCGCTTCAGAAACACTATTGTGCTTTAAAAGTGCACTTTCTATTTCTTCTGTGCCCAATCGATGTCCTGACACCTTAATGACATCATCCAGACGGCCCGTTACCCAATAGTAACCGTCGCTGTCACAACTTGCGCCATCTCCTGTCAAATACAAACCTGGCGCCTCTTTAAAATAAGATGCCACGAATCGTTTTTGATCCCCATAAATGGTGTGCATCATCCCCGGCCAAGGCTTGGTGATAGCCAATCGGCCAGATTCATTGTTTTTCACCTCATGACCTTTTTCATCGATGATTTTAGGCGCTATACCAAAAAAGGGCTTACCAGCTGATCCCGGCTTTAAAGGCATGGCTCCGGGTAACGGGGTAATTAAAATGCCTCCTGTCTCAGTTTGCCACCAGGTATCCACCACGGGGCAACGCGCTTTTCCGACAACATGAAAATACCACTCCCAAACTTCGGGGTTAATCGGCTCCCCAACAGAGCCAAGCACTCTTAAACTCATCCGCGATGAATTCTCCAACCATTGAGAGCCTTCTTTCCTTAACGCGCGGATAGCGGTCGGGGCCGTATAAAATATATTCACCTGATGTTTATCTATCACTTCCCAAAATCGAGAAAAATTCGGGTAATGTGGCACGCCTTCAAAGACCAACGTGGTCGCACCATTACACAATGGACCATACACTAAGTAAGTGTGACCGGTGATCCATCCCACATCTGCCGTACACCAATATATTTCACCCTCTTGATAATCAAAAATATATTGATGCGTCATAGCAGCATAAACGAGATAACCTGCAGTATGGTGTAAAATCCCTTTCGGTTTACCGGTTGAACCAGAGGTATAGAGGATAAATAAAGGGGAGTCCGCATTCATCCATTCTGGCTCACAGTTCTTGTCTGCTTGTGCCATCTCTTGTGCGTACCAAATATCGCGTTTGGGATCCCATGCAATATCATTGCCTGTTCTTTTAACAACTATCACTTTTTCAACACAAGGACAGTCTTTAACCGCTTGATCAGTATTTTCTTTGAGCGGGATGGTTTTGTTTCCTCGCACCCCTTCATCTGCCGTTATCACTAATTTACATTGCGCATCATTTATTCTAGTTTTTAAAGAATCTGGTGAAAATCCACCGAAGACAACTGAATGTACTGCACCAATTCGCGTAGCAGCCAACATGGCTATCACCACCTCTGGGATCATCGGTAGATAAATGCAAATTTTATCTCCCTTTTTGATGCCTTGCGCTTTGAGCACATTGGCAAAACGACACACCGCTTCATGAAGCTCAGCATAGGTTATCTTTTTATGTTCTGCGGGGTTGTCTCCTTCCCAGATTAGTGCGACTTCATTTGCTTTTGTTGGCAAATGACGATCAATACAATTATAACTAACGTTTAGTTTACCCTCCTTGAACCAATGAAGATTTTCAAGATCTGAAAACCCTCCGGTTTGCACTGTTTCAAAAGGGCTAAACCAGGTGACAAATTTTACAGCTTCTTCTCGCCAAAATCCTTCAGGATCTTCGAGGGAGCGTTGATATTTCTCAGCATAATCTTTTTCTTTAATATGTGCTTTTTTTTGCAGAGAAGGAAAAATAGGATAAATATCTTGATGAGTCATGTTCAATCCTTGAATAATTTTTAGACTCGAACCTTTAAGAAAATACAAAAATAAAAAGGATCAGAGATAGCACAAGCTTTAAGAAGGCACTTCCCCTCTCCCAATGTTGCCTGAGGAATCGACACCAATTTTTTAGTTTTTCTTCGAAAGAATCAAGAAGGTTGCGTAGCAACAGTCTACAACCTATCTAAATACAATTTGACGCCCTCTTCCACTGTCTTAAAGGGCGTCTTATAACCTGCCTCTGTTAATAAGCTGATATCTGCTTGCGTAAAACTCTGATAACGCCCTTTTAAATGATCAGGGAAGGGAATATATTCTATCTCACCTTTTTGATGCCAAGCGATAACCGCACGAGCAACATCATTGAAGCTTTGGCTCTTACCTGTTCCAACATTGAAAATACCTGACTTTTCAGGATGATCAAAAAACCATAAATTCACTGCGACCACATCATCAACAAAGACAAAATCTCGACGTTGTTCACCATTACCATAACCATCTGAACCTTCAAATAATTTTATTTTGTCGTGTTTGGGTAACTGTTGATGTAAATGAAAAGCGACACTGGCCATAGAGCCTTTATGCTGTTCATTGGGACCATACACATTAAAATAACGAAACCCTGCAATTTGGCTGCGGCTTTGCTGGATGATGTCACGTACTCTTTGATCAAACAAAAATTTTGAATAGCCATAAACATTTAACGGTTTTTCATAGGCGCGTTCTTCTTTAAAGATTTTACCATCGCCATAGACGGCGGCACTGGAGGCATATAAAAATTGAATGCCTCGCGTTTGACAATATTGTAACAACGACTTGGAATATTCGTAGTTATTTTCCATCATAAAACGACCATTCCACTCTGTCGTCGTCGAGCAAGCACCTTGGTGGAAAATGACTTCAATATCATCACCAAAAGAATCATTTTTCTGCAGTTTTTTTAAAAAATCATCTTTATCCAGATAATCTGCGATTTCTAAATCACTTAAGTTGCTAAATTTTGTCCCATCGGTCAATTCATCAACTATCAGGATATCTTTTCTACCTCTGGCATTTAATCCTTTAACAATATTTGAACCAATAAAACCTGCGCCACCTGTGACAATAATCATACGCTTTCCTCTTGCATCATTTTCTTCAACATATTTGTAGTCGATAAGCCATCGACAAAAGGTAAAATTTCAACCTTACCACCATGACTTAGCACATGAGGTGCCCCAGCAATTTGAGAGACTTGATAATCGCCTCCTTTAATCAGAATATCAGGGGTCAGTGTCATAATAAGATCTTCTGGGGTATCATCGCTAAAAGGCACGACATAATCCACACAACCGAGTGCCGCTAATAATTGTAGACGATGGATTAAAGTGTTAATCGGTCTTGTTGGACCTT
Source organism: uncultured Gammaproteobacteria bacterium (assembly GCA_963803015.1). Classification (GTDB taxonomy): domain Bacteria; phylum Pseudomonadota; class Gammaproteobacteria; order Berkiellales; family Berkiellaceae; genus Berkiella. The sequence goes on from CAWDKV010000004.1 coordinate 635,518, forward strand.
TTAAACGTTGCACCGATGCATCATCATTGACAGCAATAATTAAACAATCTCCTAAACTTCTAGCTTGTTGTAAATAGCTGATATGACCCGCATGTAAAATATCAAAACAACCATTAGTGAGAACAATGCGTTCCCCTCGCGCTTTGCGTCGAATAAGTTCAGACTGCAGATCTTTTAATGACAATATTTTAAGAGGCGCATTTGTTTTAGGCGTGCTCAGTAAATCTCTTATTTCATCCGCTGTGATAGTGGCTGTACCTAGCCGCCCAACGGCAAGGCCCGCTGCCAAGTTGGCTAATTGCGCTGCTTCTAAAAACGTCGTGCCTGCTCCTAATGCAGCGCCTAAAACTGCGATGACAGTATCACCTGCTCCTGTGATATCAAACACTTCTCGCGCTTGCGCCGGAATATGAACCGGCTCATGATTTTTTTGCAGTAATGTCATCCCTTGCGATCCACGCGTCACCAATAACGCTTCCAAATCTAATTTTTCAAGTAAAGCAAGGCCTTTATTTTCAATCTCTTCTTGCGTTTCACAACGGCCAACCGTTGCTTCAAATTCGCCGAGATTAGGCGTTAAAATGGTGGCGCCACGATAAACACTTAGATCGGTATTTTTAGGATCGACCAATACTCTCACGCCATTTTCTCTGGCAAAATCAATTAATGGTTGGGGCTCTGCTATGACCCCTTTGGCATAATCTGACAAAATTAAAATATCGGTTTTTAAAATAATCTTTTGTAAATTATTGAGCAAAGTAGCCGCCGGCCAGCGGTATCTATCTTCAAAGTCCAAACGCAGTAATTGTTGATGTCGCCCTAACACGCGCAATTTTAAAGTCGTTTTAATTTGGTTGGATTGAAGAATTTGAGTGGCCACGCCTTTGTCTTCTAACATCTGAATGAGAAGAGAGCCCACCTCATCTTGACCAACCACACTCAGGAGGGTGCTCTTGGCACCTAAAGCTTTTACATTGAGAGCAACGTTGGCCGCTCCCCCTACCCGTTCTTCGCTTTGCTCAATCTTCACAACAGGAACAGGCGCTTCAGGAGAAATTCTTGAGGTATCCCCATGCCAATAGCGATCTAACATCGCATCGCCCAAAACCACGATATTGCTGTGCGAAAAATCTGGACATTTCATCATGTCACTTACCCTTGTTATTTCTTGTTAGATATCTTTCTTTATTTATACTCGAGCACGAATGGCAAGGATTTTAGCACAGAGTGTTAGGAAAATGCCGCTTGTAATAATGAGTTTATTTCTGCTGAGACCCCTGGTGTTTCCAAGCAGTTTTGCAAAAAACGATGACGCTCTCGTCTAGCGGCCCTCGCAGCTATCCTAGGAGAAGCATATTGGCGCATCGCATCTAGATCGATTAGCGATGGTTTTTCGGCAGTAAAAATAATATTACTTAAATTTAAATCACGATGACTAACCCAATTTTGAGCTAACCTTTCTGATAAAGTGACCAGATTTCTCGCAGCAAGTGCCCAAGTCGTGCGTTTAGACTTATCGCGAAAATACTCTAAAGCAGGCGTTCCTTCAATGTAAGTACACAGAAAATAAGAGCGTCCTCTAAGAGGGCCTATTCTTTCTTCAATTAAGGCAATAGGAGAAAAAGTGCTAATACCAAGCTGCTGTAATTTTTCAGCATTTTGCCAATTTTTTCTAGCACGAGAAGGCAGAAATAAGCGACGCAGGTAATGGATAACACTTTTAGTATTGGCTCGTTTAATCACCAGCAATTGCGCTCCCACCTCTACCACTACCACGGTTGAGGTCTGATCGGACTTTAAAATCTTTAAAGGACACTGCATCGCTTGTTCAATATTATTTAATATCCCCGCCATCAAAGGAGTATAAAATGTCTTTTGACATTGAATTAGTTTATTCCAAGAATTAATCGTGATAAGACTCATGATGTTTAGATTATATATTGCTCTATACCTTTGCTCGCCTTGATGTGGGATGCTACCAAAGTGCGCTCAAGGCGGCCTTTATTTTCTATTTCCATACTTCGGTCTTGCTCTTTGTGCCAAAGATGTAACACACCAACGGCGTATTTTCCTGATTTACAACGCACTTTAGCCCGTTGTAAGCGAATGACTAAATCAGAATCTTCATAACCCCATCCGATAAAACTTTCATCTAAGCCATTCACTTTTATAAAATCTTTACGCCAAACACCTACATTACACATTTTGACACCCTGCCATTTTTGGGGAGCACATTTTCGAGGAATGTTCATCAGATCAATTAAAGGCAAGAAACGATTCATATCCCCTTGCAATCTTGCTTGAGCCCAAGTGCAAAGCCCCCAGGTTTCTACAGGGATGTTTTCTTGCAAAATTTTAGTGGTGAAAGGTTGGTTGAGCAAAATACGATGACCTTTTACTAACCACCCTTCTTCTGCAAGCAAAGCATGGTGTAAAACAAAATTTGAGCGCGGGATACAGTCACCGTCTAAAAAAACGAGATAATCATATTTTGCTTTTGCAGCAGCAATATTGCGAATTTTAGAAGCACGAAAGCCTTCATCAGATTGCCAACAATGGATAAGGGGAATAGAGCCCCTTCCCTGCCATGCTTCTATCAGTTTTTGAGTCGCCTGCCCTGAACCATCATCAGCAATAATAATTTCAAATTGCGAATAATCTTGCGCAAAGAGACCACTTAAAACACGATTTAACGCTTGAGGCCAGTTGTATGTCGTCACAATGACCGATATACCTAAAGTAGTCATTAAGTTCTCATTATAGGCTGTTTGATATAAGGTAGCGTTGCAAAAAATAACGCCATCATTAAGCAATAAAAATAGGCTTCAGTAAAATCTTTCAACCAGGAGTTAAGTAAACAACCTATGACAAAGGCCAATATCACGCCACGACATAAGCCCTGACTTTCCGGTGGTAGTTGTTTTGACAAACGCCATTGCCAATGAAATAACATGATCAGTAAAATTAAACCAACGCCGCCCAACTCAACGCCAACTCGCAAAAATTCATTATGAGGATTATCCGTTAAAAGTGTTTTTTCGCCATGGTGCATTTTTGTATAGACATCCGCAAAGCTGCCGGTTCCCCAGCCCCATATCGGGCGTGCCATAATCAATTCGGTGCTCGTTTTGGCAAATTGTAGCCTCGACCCTAAAGAGGATTCTATTAACCGGCCGCCTTGATGATAAAGATCAAGATCTTGAGACAGTAAATTGATTCTTTGAGAGAACACATCTGAGGTCAAATAAGCTCCGCTCAAGCCTAACAGCGCAAGCATTAAGCCACAGAGTAATCCTTTCATGCGAAACCAATACCAAGCTAAAAAGCATAAACATAAGATCAACGTAATATAACCGATTCTGCCCACACTCATAAAAAAGAGATAATAAGCCATTAAAAGGACCAAGAATAAAAAAAGCAAACGATAGGGTGAGGGTCTTTTGAGCTGAAAAGCAAGAAAAAAAGCGGCCATCGCCATAAAAAAGCTGGTTTTGATATGACTTTTAAAAACAGCGCCGGCGGGATACTTAAGGCCTATAGGGAATCCTGCATAGATCTTTAAAAAAGCAAAAAAAAGCGTCACCACCATCGCACCAACAAAAGCCCATAAGGCTAGCATGGCTATTTTTTTGTCTTGATAAAAGTAGATAAGTAAAGGAATAAAGAGTAGTCGTAAACTATAAAATAATGATCGAAAAATAGATTGATTATCCCCTGATGAATAAGCGATACCGATAAAGGTAAAGATTATCAAAGGGTAAATCCATTTTATGGCAGGATGATGTCTTAAGATAGCAAGCTTTGCCGACCAGTTACCCCCTAAAAGCCAAGCGATAAGTACCGCACTTGCAAATACCGTGGTTAAGCAGGTCGAAATAGGAATAGCAAAGGCTAAGGCCACTGCTGCAATTTGTCCACCTTTATCCCATAAGTTTGGGACAACAACATTCTCTTGGTAACTTAATCCCATTTTTAATCCATTTTCTCAGTCAAAGTGCGCCAAACCACTTCTGGCGTTAAGCTTTCAAAACAAGGTGGGTTCCTTGCAAAATTTTGTCCTTTCTTACATTCTCGACCTAAGCAAGGAGAACAAGAAAGAGAGGATTTCAAATGGAACTGCGCAGGACCATACGCACCTGTTAAAAGGGGATCCGTTGGGCCGTACAAAGAAACTGTAGGCACAGCCAGGGCTGCTGCCATATGTCCTAAGCCGGTATCTACAGCCACTATTCCTTTAGCTTTTGCAATATAACTTGTTATCTCACGCAGCGATAATTTTGGCAAAACTTGCGGTAAAATGACACAAGCCTTTTCTTTACAATAAGCTAAAATGCGCTCAGCTCTCTCTCTTTCTGTCTCGTTTCCCCAAGGCAGCATAACGCGAAACCCGGCTTTACTCACTAACAGGGCTAATTGCTGCCAATATTCTGTAGGCCAATGTTTCGTCGTCCAGGTTGTTCCATGTAAAAATAGAATGGCACTTTCATCACAAGAAAGCGGAAACTCACTTCTAATACCATAATCAGGCGGCAATAGCGGCAGGGAATAACCTAAAGCTTGAGCAAATAATTGACGCATGCGCACGACAGCATGCTGTGCTTGGGGCACAGTATAAGTGTCATGATAAAATAATGCCGCCGCCCCTTCACGCGCGCTTTCTTGGTTGGGCCCACGACGTCTTCCTCTGGCAAGCCTTGTAATCAAAGCACTTTTGATTAACCCTTGCGCATCAATCACGCAATCATACGACTCATCTCGTAGTGCTTTGATAAATTTTTTACCGGTGCCTTCTTTTAGACAAGCAAAAGGCGATTTGCGCCACTTTCTTAAATCACAAGAAATCACGCGTTTGACGGCAGGATGCCATGCGGGAATTTCTGCAAAACCTGATTCTACCACCCAGTCAAACGTCACATTTTTTAAAGCAAGACTCGCATCGGTTAGAGCAGGTAAAGTATGAATGATATCTCCCATTGAAGAAGTTTTCACAATCAGGACTTTTAACATGGCCCCACCAACTTATCTGCTGCTGCCAGCACTTTTTCCACCGTTAATTGCTGCATACATTGATGGTGCTGCAAAGGGCATTGACGTTTAAAGCAAGGGCTACAAGCAATTTTTTCTTGTAAAATGGCGACTTTATCTGCAAGAGGAGGAGTAAATTGAGGAGAAGTCGATCCATAAAGAGCGACGAGAGTGATACCTAATGCCGCGGCGATATGCATCAATCCTGAATCATTTGTCACGACTAATTTAGCTTGTGACATCAAATCAATGGCTTCGCCAAGACCCGTTTTACCCGTCAGATCAACGCAGCCTTGTTTGGTAACCGCTTGAATTTGTGCCGCAACCATGCTGTCTTTTGGCGAGCCTAAAATCCACACTTGCCAATTGCGCGCTAAATAATCATTAGCGAGCGTCCCATAATAAGATTCTGGCCAACGTTTAGAGGGTCCAAATTCTGCACCTGGACACAAAACAAGAATGGGCTTCTCTAAAGATAAGCCATATTTTATCAAGGCATCCCTCACCCCTTGCGTTGTCACTTGCAAACTTGGACGCAACAATGCGTGTTTGGGGGTTTCTTTTTCAAAAGCCAAAGCAATATAACGTTCAATCATGAGAGGGTAACGTTTTTTATCTAAGGTCCGAATATCATTGAGTAAACCGTAACGCCATTCACCACGCCACCCCACGCGTCGTTTTATTTTAGCCCAGAAAGGGATTAAGGCAGATTTAAAAGAATTAGGAAGGACATAACAACGCTGATATTGTTTTGTTTGGAGGTGTTTAGCAAGGGCAGCGCGTTTAGGCAATGCAAGCTCACCATGACTTATTGCCATCGGGATGCTCTCATTAATTTCTGGCATGCGCGCAGTTAAAGGTGCGCTCCAAGCGGGTGCTAAAACATCAATAGGGGTGTGCGGGTAGCGCATTTTCAAGGCTTTAAATAGCCCCTGCGCCATAACCATATCTCCTACCCAAGAAGGGCCAATAATCAGTATTTTCTCTTCACTCATTTTAAACAGCACATCAGTTGTATGTTAACTCAATTTTTACTCTCGGGATGAAACCCTCTGAGGGTATATTTGGTCCCACAATAAGGGCAATGGACTTCTCCCGTCTCTTCAATAGGTAAATAAACGCGAGGATGCGCATTCCAGAGACTACTATTGGGTAACGGACAAGATAATGGCAGATTTTGGCTGGTTATTTGATAATGTTTAGCTGCACATGCCAGCTTCTCTTTTGCGCTCATTTTGGTCCCCCGTCAAAATCAAGGACGGCATTGTAGCATAGACCGTCAAAGCTTTGGATTTGTTAAGCGAATAAAACAAGAGAAAGTTAGTTTTAAGGCTAAACCTTTGTTAGCCATTTCGCATAAGCGGATTCTTTACCTGCCACAATGTCGAAATAAAGAGATTGTAACTTCTGGGTAATCGGACCTCTTTTGCCTTCTCCAATTAGGCGTCCATCGACTTCACGGATTGGTGTGACTTCTACCGCTGTTCCTGTAAAAAAACATTCCTCAGCTGAATAGACTTCATCTCGGGTAATGGAACGCTCTTCCACCTTGATGCCACATTCTTTGGCAAGTATCATTATCGTGTCTCGTGTTATGCCTTCTAAACAAGAAGTGAGATTGGGTGTGGTTAAGATCCCTTTTCGAACCATAAAAAAGTTTTCGCCACTTCCTTCTGCAACGCAACCGTCTACATCAAGTAAAAGTGCCTCATCAAACCCACAAGACTGTGCCTCATTGATAGCAAGAAGAGAATTGACGTAATTACCGGATACTTTAGCTTTAGTCATCATACTGTTGACATGATGGCGGGTAAAAGAGGAAATATGGACTCTTATCCCTTTCTCCACGTTTTCTTTTCCTAGATAAGCCCCCCAATCCCAGGCTGCTATCATCACATGTGTTTTTAATTCATGGGTATGCAACCCTAACCCTTCCGCACCCAAAAAACATAAAGGTCGAATGTAGCAGGATTTTAAATTATTCTTTTTAACAATGTCGCATTGTGCTTGATTCAAGATGTCTTTGGAAAACGGAAGCTTCAAATTGGTAATTTTTGCCGATTGAAAAAAACGATTGGTATGATCTTGTAAACGAAAGATTGCAGAACCTTCGGGGGTAGCATAAGCACGCAGTCCTTCAAAAATACCCAAACCATAATGTAATGTGTGGGTTAAAACATGGACTTTTGCATCTGCCCACGGCACAAAAGTGCCATCTAACCAAATCCATCCTTCTCGCTCTGCCATATTTGGCATAGCATTCTCCTTAATTATTCCGACTTCTCGACCAATAATGTCACACCATCTGTTGCAATCACTTTGACTTTTGACCCTTCTGGTAAATCTTTACCTTGCACCCGCCAGATGGTATCCCCCACTTTCACTTTTCCATGACCATTCACAATAGGCTCTTGCAACGAAAACACTTGACCAATGTATTGCTGTGCGCGCCTATTTAAAAAAGGGACATCTGAGGCGACATCTTTACCTTTCAAGTAGGCTCGCCAGATAAGCAAACTCGCTAAAACGCCTATGCCAAAAATCAGTAATTGATATTCCCAGAGCATACTTGGCATAATTAATTTTAAAATACCGACAAATACAGCAACGATGCCACACCAAATAAAGAAAAAGTTAGCGCCCAGTGCCACATCTAAAGTTGCCAGAATGGCAGCTAAAGCAAACCAATGCCAAAAAACTAATCCATCCAGTAACATCACCATTATGATTTATCCCTTTTCGCGAAACTTTGTTTTGCAATTTCAGCAATACCTGCGATAGAGCCAATGACACTACTTGCTTCTAAAGGCATGAGGATGACCTTTCGGTTATCCGCACTCGCGATTTTACCTAAAGCGTCAACATATCGTTGCGCAACAAAATAGTTAAGCGCTTGCACATCTCCTTTTGCTACAGCTTCAGAGACCATATCCGTGGCTCTGGCTTCTGCTTGAGCTGAACGCTCTCTGGCTTCTGCATCTAAAAAAGCGGCTTCTTTACGACCTTCTGCATTGAGGACGACAGATTTTTTCTCTCCTTCTGCTTTTAAAATCGCAGCTGCTCTAAACCCTTCTGCTTCCAAAATGTTAGCGCGCTTTTCTCTTTCTGCTTTCATCTGCGCTGCCATGGCATTCACTAAATCCTTAGGCGGGCTAATATCTTTAATTTCTATACGCGTGACTTTGATCCCCCAAGGCGTTGTCGCTTCATCGATAACCCGTAACAATTTAATATTTATCATGTCACGATTAGACAAGGCTTCGTCTAAATCCATCGAACCTAATACTGTTCGGATATTCGTCATGATAAGGTTACGAATAGATCTGTCGAGATCACTTACTTCATAAGCTGCTTTTGCCGCATCGACTATCTGATAAAAACAGATCCCATCTACTTTTACCATGGCATTATCACGAGTAATCACTTCTTGAGAAGGAATATCCAATACTTGTTCCATCATATTGATTTTAGTGCCCACTCTATCTACAAAGGGGACAATTAAGGTCAAGCCTGGACGTAAAGTTTGGATATAACGTCCAAAACGCTCGACTGTCCACTCATAACCTTGGGGGACTTGCTTGACAGCCATCGTTATCACGATAAAAGCCATGATAACGATTAAAATAACGACCATACCAAAATTCATACACGCTCCCTTTACGGAAAAAAATTTATACGACTAGGTTTTCACTTAACGACAGTTGCGAAAAATTACGGCCAGAAAATATTTCCAACATCTCGCGTCTTAATTGCCGACGAATAGAACTCACCTCTTCACTTGAGAGCTCTGTTTCTTCAATACCAAACAGATAATTATTTAAGTCGAATTCTTTTAATAGCATTTTGGTATGAAAAATATTCTCTTGGTAAACGTTCACATCAATCATTTCATAGGCTCTTAAAGTGTCTTCTGAAAAATAATTTTGAATGGAATGAATCCCATGATCAATAAAATGTTTCTGGCCACTGACATCACGTGTAAAGCCTCTGACACGATAATCAACCGTGACGATATCTGAATCAAAGCTATGGATTAAAAAATTTAACGCTTTTAACGGAGAAATAACCCCACAAGTCGAGACGTCTATATCTGCTCTAAAAGTACTAATACCATTTTCAGGATGACTTTCAGGGTAAGTATGCACGGTGATATGGCTTTTATTAAGATGAGCAACCACACTCTGCGGCAAAGGACCGGGTGATTCGGTTTGGTGCTCCTCTTTTTTACCTAAGGGCTCTTCTGAGATTAACATGGTGACACTTGCCCCTTGTGGGTCATAGTCTTGATGCGCAACATTGAGAATGGTTGCCCCAATGATATTAGCCACATCTGCTAATAACTCAGATAAGCGTTTCGCGTTATAAACACCATCAATATATTGAATATAATCACGTCTTTGCCCAGGCGTTTGCGCATAACATATATCGTAAATATTAAAGCTTAAATTTTTAGTTAGATTGTTAAATCCGTGTAATTTTAGCTTTTTCAATTTTTCATCCACCCCTTTGTGCCTTTTTAAGAATGTGTATTGGTGCTACAAGATTGTACCGATGTCGAAGTTAACTGACAAGTCAACAAATGAGCTAGATAAACAACCCTGCGAATTCTGCTCTATTTACTAATAATAGACCTTATAATATACGTTTACCCCTTTAGAGGGCTCTAATCAATTGCACTAAGGTTAAATTTAGAGGCATAATATCGTGTCTTAATAAGCTCAACTGATTTTTAAGTGGAGAATCATGATTAATCCAACCCTCTTTCTTAAAGAAAGTAAAAAACTCTTGGCTATTTTAACCTTTGTAGCAGTTTCACCTGTGGTGTTTGCCAAATTTGGATTTGATGGCTCCTCGGCTGCATCAGAAAAGCCACCTGCTCATACTGGACCTGTTTCTTATGCCGATGCGATAGAAAAAGCTTCTCCGGCTGTTGTCAGCATTCAATCTACCAAAGCTGTCCCTAAAGAAATGTCGCAGATGATGCAAGATCCCTTCTTTCGTTATTTCTTTGGTGATCCCAAAAATCCAGGACAAATCCCCCCTGAAATTCAATCAGGTATCGGCTCTGGGGTCATTATCAACAAAAACGGTTTTATTTTAACTAATAACCATGTGGTTCAAGACGCCAACGACATTAAAATTAAGCTCTCTGATGGTCGCACCGCTAATGCTAAAGTCATCGGAACTGATCCCGACACCGACTTAGCTATTTTAAAAATAGATTTAAAAAACTTACCTGTCATTCCCATGGGAGATTCTGAAAAATTACGCGTCGGCGACGTCGTGTTTGCTATCGGCAATCCCTTTGGTGTTGGCCAAACCGTTACGCAAGGGATAGTCAGCGCAACACACCGCCGCGATTTAGGAATCAGTACATTTGAAAATTACATTCAAACTGATGCGGCAATTAACCCTGGAAACTCAGGCGGCGCTTTAATTGATGCCAATGGTAATCTCATTGCCATCAATAACGCCATTTATACCCGTACGGGTGGCTATCAAGGCATTGGTTTCGCTATTCCTATTAGCATTGCACAAGATATTATGAAAGAACTTATCGATAGCGGACATATTACGCGTGGTTGGTTAGGGATCACTGTACAAAAAGTGACAGATGAAGTGAGAAAGCAACTCCATTATCCTAAAGGGGATGGCGCTATCATTGCCGGCGTAATGCGTACAGGTCCTGCATTTAAGGCAGGTCTAAGACCAGGAGATATCATTATTAGTATCAATAATAAACCAACAAATGATCCCTCTGATGTACTCGCTATTACAGCCAAACTCAAACCCGATGGTGCGTATCCCATTGCTATTGTTCGCAATGGAGAAACTTTAGATTTTCGTGTAGTGATGGGTAAAAGACCGGTGAAAAACTTACAAGAAACCCAACAAACTCAACAGCAGCAAGAATAGAAAGAGCAGCCTCTTCTTATTTTTAGGAAGAGGCTCATTTTGGAGGAAAAGAAAATGGGCACCTACGGACCAGAACACACCGACGAACCAGAACGTAAGACAGAGACCCAATGGGAAAGTTGGCAGAACCTGGCCATTATGTGGGGAAGTTTTTTTCAAAATGTGACATCAATCGTTGCGCATAGTCTGCATTCGCCCACACCACCCCTTGTTGAAACAGCTGAAGGCCAAACTACTGTTGTTCTCTTTCGGGTTCCGAGCCCTCTTCCACTCAGAACAACCTCTGCACTTGATGTAACAGCAACCATACACAGAACAGCCTCTGCACTTGAAGTAGGTGGATCAATAAAAAACAAAAACCTCGTTAATAATAAACATTAAAATCCGCTAAGATTCGTTATCGCCTTTCCTACAATAAGATGGTGCATATTATTAGTCCCTTCATAAGTGAAGAGAGATTCAAGGTTATTCATATGACGAATAACATGATAGTCAAGGCTGATACCGTTTGCGCCCAAAATATTACGCGCTTCTCTTGCAATCTTCAGTGCTTCACGACAAGCATTCATTTTCGCTAAGGAAACCATGGCGAAATTCGCTTGGTTTTGATCAAGAAGTCGGCCTAGCTGTAAATTGAGCAACTGTGCTTTGAGAATTTCATTTAACATATCCACTAAAGCAGATTGAATTAACTGGAAACTCCCAATCGGCTTACCAAATTGCTGACGCTCTTTACTATAACGTAATGCTATCTCATAACAAGCACTAGCCGCTCCTATCGCTCCCCAAGCTATCCCAAAACGCGCTTTAGTTAAACACGCCAGTGCTGTTACAAGTCCTTTTTCTGTTCCTGGGAGATAATTTTCGTCTGGCACAAAACAATTTTCTAATGCTATCTCTCCTGTAACAGAAGCTCTTAAAGATAGCTTATTTTTAATTTCATGCGTTAAGAAACCCGGCGTGTCTTTCTCAACGATAAATCCTTTAATATTACTTTGTTCGTCTTTGGCCCAAATAATGGCAACATCCGCTAGAGTAGCATTCGTTATCCACATTTTACTGCCATTGAGCTGCCACCCTCCCTTTACTTTTTTAGCTCGTGTTTTCATACTGGCGGGATCAGAACCCGCATCAGGCTCAGTCAAAGCGAAACAACCAATTACCTCTCCTTTGGCCATTTTCGGCAAATAGTTTTGTTTTTGTTCTTGCGTGCCATAGGTAAAAATAGGATACATCACAAGAGAACTTTGAACAGAAACAAAACTCCGCAAGCCGCTATCACCGCGCTCTAACTCTTGACACACTAAACCATAAGCAACATGGCTGGCACCTGCACAACCAAATTCTGGGGGCAAAGTCATGCCAAAGAGGCCTAAAGCCGCCAGCTTTTTAATTAATTGTTGAGGGAACACCGCTTTTTCATAACATTCAGTGATAATCGGTAAAACAGCACTGTCTACCCATTTACGAATGGTGCTTTGAATCAAAAGTTCTTCATCGGTGAAGGATTTTTTCAGGTGAAAAAAATCATCCATGAGCAATAGCCTCACGCATCAATCGAATGGTTTTAGCATAGTCACCACTTTGAAAGATAGCAGAGCCTGCCACAAAAGTATCAGCTCCTGCTCTTGCAATCTCAGCAATATTGTCTACTTTCACCCCCCCATCCACTTCCAAACGAATAGCAGGATTATGTGTATCAATCCATTGTCTGGCTTCACGAATCTTCTGCATGACAAGAGGAATAAATTTTTGTCCTCCAAAGCCTGGGTTGACACTCATGATTAAAATCATATCCAGTTTATCAACAACATAGGGCAAAATCGAAAGCGGTGTCGCCGGGTTAAAAACTAAGCCTGCTTTGCAACCCAGAGAGCGAATTAATTCTAAACTTCTATCGACATGTAAACTGGCCTCTGGATGAAAACTGATATAAGTGGCGCCCGCTTGCGCAAAAAGACTGATTAAACTATCGACCGGTTGTACCATTAAATGCACATCAATCGGTGCCTTGATACCATATTTTCTCAAAGCCTCACACACAAGAGGACCTATGGTTAAATTGGGCACATAGTGATTATCCATGACATCAAAGTGGATCATGTCTGCGCCTGCGTTTAAAACAGCCTGGGTGTCTTCTCCTAAGCGAGCAAAGTCTGCTGATAAAATGGAAGGCGCTATTATTGGTAAATGCATGATAAAACCTTAAGTGTTGGGAAACCAGATGCCAAAGCTTACCATAGCCAAATTCACACCACTATTAGGCCGTTTTATCGAAGCATTAGAATAATGATAAGCCCTAATACTGACATCATATTGTTGCTTTTGACCAAATCTCATTCCTACGCCAATTTTATCTTCAAATTGAAAATGCAAAGAGAGTATCCTACCTTGAATTTCTTTTTCAGATAACCAAGACGGGCTAACGCCTAGTTCTGCGTAGGGGGTGAGGGTAGATTGACCCAGCGGGCAATCTCGTTGCCATCTAAACATGGGACCAAGCGTTGCCACCGTCAAAGAGCGAGGTCTGTGCCGAGCTAAATCAGATCGCGCAGGTCCATCCCAATAACCCACGCTACTTTCCAAGATAACCCGTAACCCCCATCCCACATTAGGTTGCCAAAAAGGGCCAAAGTCCCAAGAAAAAGAAAAGCGGTAAGGGACAATGCTGAGGATGCCTTCTCCGGTACTGAATGCCATACCTGCCTCTGCTCTGACCGTAGGAGAGGCGCAAAATAAACAAAAAGCAAAAATTGTTAGGTATCTTTCTAATCTCAATTGAGTCACTATTCCTTTGTCATTTTATTTCTAAGTTTCAGTGTAACGGGGATTGGGATTATTCACACGTATTCTTCTGCATGGAGATAGGTATAATAGTTTTTCATGCCCTAAAAAGGATTAACCTAAATTGGTCATTGGCTCAAAAAGGCTATGACAAGTAACATAACTTATGTTACCATTCCAGCCTTTCTCGACTAACTGAGCTATACATTTGCCAGAAATTGATTGGATATGGGGGAAAATAAAATGCAAACCATTCAAAAACCAAGAAGAAACGATAAGCGTGAGCGTTTAGTTAACGCAGCTGACAAGCTTATATACGAACAAACCTTTCACACCACTACCTTAGCTGATATTGCCAAGTTAGCAGACGTTCCTCTTGGAAACGTTTACTACTACTTCAAAACCAAAGAAGCCATTATGGATGCAGTATTAACCAAACGTGCTAACGAATGGCGCGGCCTGTTCGAACAATGGCAACAAATTCCTGATGCTAAACAACGCCTCAGTGCCCTCTTACAACATAATGCCGAACAGTCAGAGACTTTTGCGCGTTTTGGTTGCATCCTTGGCACGCTTTGCCAAGAACTCGGCAAACAAGGCGGTGCTTTAGCTAATGTCGCTTCTAAATTAATGGCTGATTTGTTGAAATGGATTGAAAGCCAATTCCAAGATTTAGGCAAAGGCGAGAAAGCCAATCAACTGGCAACCTATTTCCTTTCCTCTATGCAAGGCATGAATTTACTGACCCTCACTTTCAAAGAGCCTAAGTATATTGAGCGTCAAAGCCAATCTTTAAAAGAATGGTTAGCAACTCTTTAATTATTAGATCAAATGCTAATTTGATTTTGCCTTTTTTGGGCGGACCACTCGGTCCGCCTGTTCTTTTTGCCTCCTACTCTCAGGATCCCCCATGAACAGACAAACCAAACCATTTGATATTCTTCTCTATGGCCCCTTAAGTGTTGATTTTCATGGAGAGCAAATCGGCAGTTTCTTAACAGACACACAGTCTTTTCGGCAATATCCAGGTGGCATAGCCACTCTTGCACTGGGACTCGTTCGCTTAGGCTTGAAAACAAGTCTACTCTCGCAAGTGGGCTTAGATGCCATGGGGGAATTTCTGCAAAGACAATTAACGCAAGAAGGGGTAGATATTTCTCAGCTATCAGTTAACCACCTCATCTCAACTCCTCTTCGCTTAGTCGCCTCGGATAATCAAAGTTATGAGAGTGGGCTTTCTTCACACGAGGTGGTGCTTGATACCAGAGCCATCGCCCAATCACGAGCACTTTTATTAACGAGTTCTCTTTTCCTCCAAGACAATTCACAAAAGCTGGCAAAAGAAGCTGCGGTCTGTGCAAATGAAAGGAAAAGTAAAGTCATTTTACTGTTAGATAGCTCGCATGCCGCTATTCCACAAAGTGTATTGCCCTTGTGCTCACTTATTTTCATCACCAATGCCAGCGAACCATTCACTTGCTTGCAACAAGTGCGCAAAATAAGTGATGCTATTATTGTTCTGCTTGATAAAAATCAAATTGGTGTCTTCAGCGAAAGTATTCCCGCTAATTGGCAAGAAACATTGCACACCATGCCACCCTCTCATGACATAGCGGACATCGCCTTTATTACCGGGTTTATTTATGCCTGGCTCCAACACAATGCGTTAGCACAATGCACGCAGCTGGCGTTAAGCTGCCAAACCATTACGCAATCTCGAGCGCCGAATAGTAATAGTTTGCCCAGCAAAGCAGAGCTCTCTTTATTTCTTTCGCACAAAAAAGCACCATTTACACTTTCTCAGCATTCCGTTTATTTTCAACATCTGCATTATGCTTCCACCCAAGCTAAACAAACACAACCGTACTTTGTGTTTAATATGGGATCGCAAGCCCAGTGGTGCGAATGGGGAAAAAATTATACAAATGATGTCGCCCTTATCGATAAAACCTTGTCGCTTACCTTACAAGGCTTGCGCAAAGCATCTGCGAATAACTCTTTTAGACTGATGACTGATGATTGTCCGAATGTGGAGAGTCTCGCATTTTCACAAATTATCCGAACCGTCGATGCCCAAGACATTATTCCTTTACAATTTAAAGGTGATCCCGATATTTCACGAACTTTAATCACTTGGCCAAAAAATCACAGCGCGAAAGTAACGATGCAATATCACCCCGATGATCCTTTTGCTTTAAGAAAACAACAAGAAAGTACTTTAAGCTTTTTGCATCGCGCTACTCGCGCAACCTTTCATGACTTATGGGTGGATATCGTCTCACCCGCCAAATGTTTAGTGACCTCCGGAACGCTCTCTCATATTGTGCGTCGTTTTTATGAAACTGGGATTTATCCAAACATCTGGCAAATTACGCCACCACGCGATCAACGCAGTTGGGATAGTATCGAGCGCGTTATCACTGAGAATGACCCTTACTGCCAAGGCGTTGTGATCTCAGCGCAAAACATTTTAAATGCGCAATTACCTTTCCTTATTCAATCTGCCGCAAAGCAAAAATATGCAAAAGGTCTTGTCGTCAATCGCTCTATTTTACATCCTGTCCTTGAGGCCTGGTTTGCTCAAAAATTGACTGAAGAAGAATTTATGCAACATATCGCTGAGCAGTTTTCTGCGATTATTTCTTTGTGGGAAAAATCGGTGAGTCAAAAGGTAGTCAATCCAGTGTCTATTGAGCTTGAGAGAACTAATTAGGATTTTAAGATTTTTTTATAAATCCACCCGCGCGTTAGCGGCGGGGGGATTTATCTCTTAAATCTTATCCCGGCTTCACACTAGGATTATATTCAACAAAAGTCTTCAATTGCAAAAGAGCCATGATTTTACTTTGCAATACAGGAATTCGGTTTTCTTCGAAAGCCTTTATTGTGTCAATAGTAAGAGCATTTGCAATATGCTCTTCTTTTCGCCTCTCAATACAACCATCAAGAGCACGCAACATAGGGTGATAAGGGTGATCAGTGTCCATTGGGCGCTTCACTAGCTTGAGGAGAGCTATAAACATTTTACTAATATCATCAATTGTTTGCCTTTGTAAAACCGCAGCAAAGAGAGGCTGATTCTCTGTAAAGACCAGATGCAATTCACGGAAAAACAAAATGTGATAACCTTCTGCTTTGGGCGCTATCTCATTTTCGTACCCTCTTAATAAAATTTCAGCAGGATGAGAAAGCGCAGTCGCTAGCTTAAACTGATCTGCTGCATATTGTTTTAAGGTAAGAATGGGGATAGGAAGACAGCATGTTTTCTCCCCATCTTCTTCAAACGTGGTAAAAGAAACGATAGCAGGATCACAATTTGCAACGGTAATTTTTACAACCGCACCAGGCGCCAGATAATCTTCTAGAGACAATGCAGCAGGATTATGTTCATTCGCCATAATGTAATCTTGGGCATGCTGTATTTCTAGCTCATTCAATAAAGAAGGTCTGAGCAAACGAAGCGCTGGTATTCTATTGTGCTCCTCACAAGCTTCTAAAGCCGCATCATAATCTTGCCTTATCCTCATTTGTGCTGCTAACAAGGCATTTCTTGTTGAACCAGAAACCTCATTGGGGTTTGTTGCAGGGTTACAAGAGGATTTCTTTAGCGTTAAATTAGAAAAAGCCCCCACGAGTTTCTTGAAGGGATTGTTTTCCTTTTTTTTCTGCTCTGATATTTCTATAGCTCTTGGCGAAGCAGATGCTGCTGGAGCAGAGGATGAGACTAAAGGCGCTGGCGCAGAGGATATGGCTACAGCCGCTGGAGCAGAGGTCGAAACTAAAGCTGCTGGAGCAGAGGAAGCTAAAGACGATATTGGCGGTGCCGCCGCTAGCGCAGGACTTAACCGAGATGCTGCCACCACTTTCAATAGACACTCACTCTTTTGAATGGTTTCGCTTAATTCAAGGAACCATCTCGCATTCTCACCCTGCGTTTCCATTAAGCAACGTCGCAGCAAAGCCGGTTCTGAAAAGATGGCTAACAAAAAGCCTTGATCACGAATCTCGAAAGGAGGCTGACTGCACATCCCTGTCATTTCAGTGTAACGTGTTCGAAAAGCATGCACTAGCCGACCCAGCTCATCTACTTCAAACATTATATCCCTTTTTTCTTTATTCTCTGGTGAAAGGATCTGCAAACAATCATTCAGCTGGTGTTTTATCTCACGTAATAATTGAATCCATACGTCTGTTATAAACTTAGTCGCTTCCATATATAGCTTTAAAAGTGCTTTTTGCCGACTTAACTGCAAATGGCGCATCAAATCAAGATAAGCAAATTTACATAATCCTTCCGATTGGAGAAACGATAATTCAAACTTTGTCACCCAATAAGGAGTAAATTTAAGCTTTGCTAGTTCCTCATCGGTTAGGATTTGCTTGCGCGCGGAATTTTCACAATAACTTCTCTCCAACGGCAAAAGACGATCTTGAAATTCTCGACGTCCTACCATTTGAATCGTTGCTAGTACTTTCTCTTTCAGTCGCAGTAAAGCAAAATGTTCCGCATGTAATTTGTCCGCTTCTCTTTGTGGATCTTTCACATCTCCAAAATACTCTATTTTTCGTTGCATCAAGGTCCGCATTTGTATTTTAAGCGTTTCTATTCTCTCTAAAATATCAGCAAGTGTCTTTCTTGCCTCTGCCAGCTCTTCTGTCTTACCCAAAACATCTTCCACTTCAGCTTTACATTTTTCAACGAGTTTCTGTAAAACTTCACCCTCAAATCTTTCATGCAAGTCCTGATCAAAGCGATAAATCATCTGAATTGCGCCTTTGATAAAATATGTCATCGCTAGCTCAAGTTCAACTCTATTCAATCCGCCAAACTCTTCTTGCAGCTTGTCGATAAATTTTTCAGCTTGAGGAATTGTCATGAGCTCTGCCATAAAACAGTAAAAGGGAAGGTTTGTTGTGGCATCACTCATATCCATAATACGAAGATTAACCGCATTCATGACGACAAGTTGTCTTTCAACAGGGAGTGTTTTAAAGAATGCAATAATAAAAGCCTGCATTTTTCTATGAAATTGTTTTGCAGGAGAAACATGGGTTTGATATCGTGTATGCAAATTATGTAAATGTATCCCCATCCGGCCAATAGTTCCCGGCAAACAAGAAGGCTCATCAATACTATGATTCAATCCACGATAGTCACCCGGACGATTATGTGCTCTTCTAATATCGCTTAAATAATAGACAACATGCTTTTTTTCTTCTTCAATACATTGAGCGCGTTTGGCTTCGAATTTTGGCTCTAAAGGCATATTGGGATCAGTTGCTGCCAACCAAAAATAGGCTAAAACCTCCCGCAACAGAACGGGCTTTCCCTTAATATAAATCTTGCTGTCATCTAGGTGTAAATAATTTCCCCATTTGGAGTTAGGAGCGGGATCCAATAAAACTCTTAAGGCAGATTTTGCCGATATCACTTCCTTGGAATCTTTTATATTAAATTTTCTTTTATCTAAAGATGAGAGACATGCATTGTCTTTACTCTGTAGCACAATGTACTGGATTAAATCTTGCAGAATTTTATGAGTGCCTCCTTTTTCCCTAAACTGCGCGCCATAAATCCCTTTGAGTTTTTCATGAACATCTATAACACGCTGAATTTCCGAAACATCCATCGCACCTTCTACGTTAGTGCCTAAATCGGTTAAATGATCTTCGTTCTGCGCTGCGATGATGGCCTCGGCATCTGCTGTAGCACTTCTTATGATTCGCTCAATTTCTTCAACCCGCTCTTTAAACTCTGCAAGAGGCCGCTCAAAAGCGCTGGGGGCAAGGTCAAAGAGATCGCGAGGAGAATACTTATAAACGAATGGTGACCCCATCAACATAGTGCATTTCCTCTCAATTAGGCAGATGATTTGAGGAAGTTTATCATAAAGCCCTTTTAACTACTTCTGTTAACCGACTTTTTTGTTAGAAAAGCAGATAATATGCAAGCGCTCTCTTGCACAACAGCATAAACCATCATTTGCGGGGACTTTACACGTATATTCGCTTAACTCTTATCCCGAGAAAAGTGCTTCATTGCTATTTTTTCATTCAAAACAACCTCATGAAGATTTTAGAAAACCAGTACGATACTCGTAACCAATTGCATTAAAAGAGTATTATTTTAACCCGCGTGACTTGGCGATTAATTCATAAGCCTTTTGGATACGTTGGGTCTTTTCAGTGGCTATTTTCACCATTTCTTTGGGTAAACCTTTTGCCACTAATTTGTCTGGATGGTTTTTACTCATTAACTTGCGATAAGCTTTTTTGATTTGCTCATTAGTGACTTGTTTACTCACACCTAAAACCGTGTAAGCGGAAGCCAGCTCATCAATGACTGGCGCCTGGTAAGGCTGTTGATACTCTGGTTTGGCACGATATTGTTGCTCATGACCAGCCAGTTGCTTAATAATGTCTTTTGAAATATGTAATTTTTCACATAAGCGCTCTAACAGTTGACGCTTAATAGGGTTAGCAAGCCCATCTACCAGTGCGGCTTGAATTTGGGTTTCAACAAAAAGTTGCACCAATTGCGGTTGGTGGCCACAATTTTTGATGAAATTATCTATGGTTGGATCCCACTTTATCAGTTGGGCCTTTCCTTGATTAAAATACTTAATCGCTGAGAGTTTTTGTTCTGGTGTCAGTTGTAAATGCGCCATGACACTTCTGGCGGCTTGAATTTCTTGTTCGCTCACGCGACCATCTGCTTTGGCAATGTATCCCATAATCAAAAAAGTGGTTTTAAAAAAGACCTTTTTCGACACTTCTACATCTGGCACAAAAAAACGGGCATTCATCTCCAGCCCTCTGTCAAAAGCGTGCCCTATTAGTACTCCTAATATAAAGCCAGGCGTTCCGGCAACTAATGCGCCAAAAATGCCACCAAAGACTTTGCCTAAAATATACATTATTGATTTATCATTGCAGATTAGCACTAGATAGTGTCAACAAAGACTCTAACTGTTGCCAGCGATCATAGGATCCAATATCCATCCACGATCCTTCATAATATTGACCATAGAGTTTGCCTAGCAAGATGGCCTTATCTAACAAAGGCGCTAACGGGAAATGAGAAGCTGTGCAATCTGCAAAGAGAGCTGGCGAAATCAGCGCAATACCACTGTAAGTATACGTTGTTCTAGATTGATCTCGAATCAATCTATTGTCGGAAGTGAGTGCAAAATCACCGCGTTGATGTTGTGGCGGGTTTTCTACCATGACAAGCTTCGCTAAGCCTTGTAACTGTGATAATTGTGCAAAAGGATAGTCCGTCCAAATATCGCCATTGACAACAATGAAAGGCTCCGCTCCTAAAAGAGGTAACGCATTAAAAATACCACCGCCTACTTCTAAAGCTGGAGATTCTAAGGAATAAATTATCTCAACTCCCCATTTTTCTCCATTCCCTAAAGCTTTTTTAATTTGATCTGCCAAATAAGAGACATTAATCACAATTTGATTAATGCCTGCCTTTTTGAGATTTTCAATGTGATACTCTATTAAAGGTTTGCCTCCCACTTGAATGAGAGGTTTTGGGCAATTATCTGTTAACGGTTGTAAACGTTTGCCTCTTCCTGCCGCCAAAATCATCGCTCGCACGCTCTTCTCTCTCCTTTAAGCTACTTTTTCTTTCTTTTCTTCTTCACATACTCTTTCGAACGTTGGCATCACTTCCTCCTCAAGCCACTGATGAAAACCTTGAAAGTTGTCATAGCTACTTGTCACTTGCAAAATGTAACGCATAATACGCGGCATATCTTGAATATATTGCGGTTTATTATCTCGCAACTTCAACCGTGAGAACACACCCAACACTTTTAAATGTCGTTGCAAGCCCACAAAATGAAACCATTGTTGAAATTGTTCTAAGGACACATCCGCTAATTTTCCGTCTGTTTTAAGTTGCTGATAGAAGAGCGTTACCCAAGCCATTACTCTTTCTGGCGGCCAGCTAACATAACAGTCTTTTAATAAAGAAACGAGATCATAAGTAATTGGTCCAATCACTGCATCTTGAAAATCAATCAGCCCTAAACTTCCGTCTTCTCTGATCATAAGATTACGAGAATGATAATCGCGATGCACTATCACTTGATCTTGCTCTAAGCACACTGAAATCAATTGTGCAAAAAGAGGAGCAAGCAAAGGTTTTTTTATTTTATCAAGTGAGATCCCTAATAGTTTATTGAGAAACCAGTCTTCAAAATAGCTAAGCTCTAAGGCTAGGGCCTTCTCATTAAAAGAGGGTAAATTTTGGGGCGCCATTTTTTGTAGGGTCAGTAAAGCTTGCATCGCTTGAATATAATAGCCATCCACCGTCTCTGGTTGTAAACATTCACTTAATAAAGTATTGCCAAAATCGGAAAGCAACACAAAGCCTTTATCAGGTGCCCAACCAAAAATTGTGGGCACGCCAATGCCTTGTTGTTGCCACGCCCGAGCAATCGTTACAAATGGCGTGGTATTTTCCGTTTCAACAGGTGCCAACATAGCAATGTAAGTGGTATCTCCTGTAAAAACTCGGAAATAAGTTCTAAAGCTAGCATCTCCCTTTAAAGGTTGAAGTTCAAAGAGATCTGTTCCTAACTGCTCAGCAATCCATTGTTTGAGTTCTAATATTTGCTTTTCCATCAATTTACTTTCCTAATGATCCTCATTTGAGAGTAGGACCGGATTGAGTTTAGTGCGAGCGACATAATATACTCTGTTGCTCGACGCTTGGCGTTGAGCCTTAATGTAAAGTGACTCGAGTATTTTAGGTTTACACCGCACTAAATTATATTTTACCTAACACAGAATGACACTATTTTGACAATAAAGAAGTTAGTACATCTACTTTTGATCCTTGCCAGTTCAATTTCATCCCTCCCACCCCTTGAAGCAAAAACAAGGGTAAAAGAGGTTGAAGACACTTCTGATTGGATCCCCCTACCCGCTTCAGAAAGTCTGTGTGAAGGCTATTATGCACCTTACGAAGAAGATGTTCCGCTCACACCAAGTGAAACCTCTTGGGAACTCCCCATGGAGTTATCCGCGGATGAATCTGAATTTACCTTTGAAGGAAGATCCAAATTTAGCGGGAATGTCTTACTCAAACAAGATAATCGGTCCTTGCATGCAAATGAAGTTTTTGTCGAGCGCGATCCGCTCACCCGGAACTGGGAGCGCCTCACTGCGCAAGGCAATCTTTATTATACAGCACCTAATATGCGTTTTATGGGAAAAAGAGCTTCTTATCAACATTCCAAGAGTTTGTTTGAACTAGAAGATGTTTCTTATCGCTTATATGCGAGACATGCTAGGGGCAAAGCTAAAGATGTCATTATCAATCATAAAGCAGCTATTGTTGATTTGCACCAAACCTATTTTACGACTTGCGCCCCTACGCAAGATACTTGGACTCTCAATGCCACCGATATCAGGCTTTATCCTGAAAAAGGACGTGCTGTAGCTAAAAATGCTTATCTGACATTACATGATGTGCCAGTTTTTTATTTTCCCTATATTAACTATCCCATAGACAATAAACGTCACAGTGGTCTTTTATTTCCCAATTATGGCTCCACCAGTAATTCAGGGGTTGAATTTACCATCCCTTATTATTGGAATATGGCACCTAATTATGATGCCACCCTTGCTGTAAGGTGGTTGAGCGAACGCGGGATAGAAGGACAAAGTAAATTTCGCTATCTCACAGAAAATAGCCAAGGCGCGCTTGTCATGCATTTTCTACCCAATGATAGAAAATACGCCGAATTTCAACAGCAAAATCTGCAATCCCCTCCTGGTGGCTTAAATTCACATGATCCACGTATCGTCGCTTTAGAAGGGAGTGACAGTCGTTTTGCCCTAAACTATCGCCACACCACCCAGTGGGATCGCTTGTGGCAATTTAATGTCATTTTTGATTATGTAAAAGATGATAACTACTTTGTCGATCTGGGAAATGATATTAATACAGCCAGTACAATTCAATTACCGCAACAAGCAAACCTAACCTATTTTGGAAGCAATTGGACGCATTTTTTCAATGTGGAAGAATATCAAGTCTTGGAAGCATTGGCGAAGCCTATTAATGAAGAAATTTATAAGCGTCAACCACAATGGGCTTTTAGCGCCGTTTACCCGAATCAATTCAACTATTTTACCCTTGGTACCATAGGCGAAGCGGTTAATTTTGCGCATCAAACAAATATCATTACAGGATTACCTGTCACAACAGGTCAGCGCTATAACCTTCGCCCCAGCATCAGCATGCCAATCTTAACACCTTGGTTTTTCTTTACACCACGTTATCAATTAGATTGGTTACAGTATGAATTAGTACGGAGCCCGATTGCGAGCGCAGATAATCTTCCCCCGGCTCCTAGTCGCACGATCCCGCTATATGATGTCGATACGGGTCTTATCTTTGAAAGAAATTTCACCATGCGAAACATCAATTTTATACAAACTTTTGAGCCCAGACTCTATTACCTTTATGTTCCCTATCGCGATCAACACCAATATCCACTCTTTGATACTGGGATAATTACTTTTAGTTATAGCCAATTATTCCGTGACAATCGTTTTAGTGGAAGAGATAGGATAAGCGATGCTAATCAACTGAGCGTCAGTTTAATGTCACGATTTATTCCCGCCGAAGGCGGACAAGAATGGGTACGTGCTAGTGTCGGCCAAATTTTCTATTTTAATGATCGCCATGTTTCTTTGTGTGAAGATTTAGGTGAAGGAAATGCTTGCTACTTGTTTGAAAGCGAAAATGCGACTTCCCCTCACTCCAACCTAACAGCACAAGCTGAATTACATGCCAACAGTGCATGGTCTGGCGCTGTATTCTGGGAATGGGATAGTCTCAGCGTTGAAACTGAACAAGCAGCCTTTAATTTACAATTTCATCCCAATCCAACTAAAATTATTAATCTAAATTATTATTGGTTACGCCACGATTATGCCCAAACAAATGTTGATACAGGAACAATTGGCAGCTTACATGAAATGGATCTTTCTTTTCTTTGGCCTTTGACTTCGCATTGGCAAGCATTATCTGCTTGGCGCTATGACATTGCTACGCATCAAACAATAGAACTTTTAGGCGGATTAGAATATAACGGTTGCTGTGTTGCCTTACAATTTGTCGCCTCTCGGTATAGGCAAACAGGTAATTACTTTTACCCAGAAGCCTTTGCAACAACCTTTTTTGCACAAGTCGTCTTAAAAGGCCTCAGCGGGATTGGTTTTAACAATCCTGATTCCAGACTCAAAAACGATATACCAGGCTATATCTCTCTTGAAAAGAGATTAAAGTGGATGACCACTCCGCGTAGAAAAAACTATGATCCAGCGGAAATAGGCTCCTGTCACATGAATTAAGGGTTTGTTGCACAAGCCCTAAGGTCCAACTGGGCAAGCCTCAGTTAATGGCACACTCACCTGCGCATCTTGTTCTTTATTTTGCAAGGTTGAGGGTTGTGTTTTCAACGATCCCGCATAGTAAAGCAATAAAGCATTGGTAGTCGCAATTTCTGGCGCAGCATAACTGAGGGCTCCCTCTTTAAACTCTATCAGATGATCATAATAGCTCATGGCTTCCAAGCGGTGTTCAATATAAATAATTTTACAATGCGGCAACTTTTTTCTTAAAAGAGGGATACACTTGGCATATTTTATGCCATCCAATCCAGAAAAAGGTTCATCCATAAATAAAACTTCCGGCTCATTTAAAAGAGCACGGATAAGGGCTACTATTTGCTGCTGGCCCCCACTTAACCTTTTTGACCAGTCTTTTTCCTCTTCCCATTCATTTTCACTGAGCGGATCTGGCTCATTAGGGTTTAAGAAGTACTGCCATAATTCGAGCATTAACCTTTTTTTGTCGTTCTCTAAAGGGGTGTTCTCTTGATATAAAATAGCGTCATAAAGGGTTGCTTTAAGCGGGAAAACAGATTTTTGTGGCATATAATGCATTTTATTTTCATGTGGCATGACAACCGATCCATACCCATGAGGCCACGTTCCGGATAAAACTCGGAATAAAGTTGTTTTTCCTGATCCAGAAGCCCCTCGAAGCAGCGTTACTCCTGTTTTAAACTCTAGCTCCTGCTTTAATTCTAATATCGTTTTTCCTTCAGGATTTTGCACAACCAAAGGACCTATTGCTAGCTTTTCTTTATTCCGGGTAATAACAACCCCTTTTTTCTGATTGAGCTCCTCGCATGCAATAATGGTTTTTTTGATGCCATTTAGACCTTTCGCCGCAACATTCATCTGGATTAAAGCGCTTAAATTATCGCTCCCCCAGGTAAATAAACTGACCACTCTCGAGAAGTATTCTGTTACCAGATATAAACTATCTAGTGTGATTGTCTTGGCCATAATATTAGGGATATTTAATAGAAAGCCCGCAATCATTCCTAATTTCATATTGAGTTCAACAAAAAATTGCAATCGGGCAGTTAATTCCTTTTCTTCATGAGCATATTTTTCAGCGTCCTGAGAAACTTTAGATAGTTTAATTTTTTCAATCTCAATTGCGCCAGACATCTGTAATTGCACACCATATTGTTCAATATGGTTAATCCGAGCTTGCTTTTCTTCCTCATATTTTCTTTTCATTGAGGTCACATCAAGTAGTTTTGCACTCAACCTATTCACAGCAAAACTATACAGCCCGGAATACAAAAGTGCCGAAATCATCATAAAGCCTGGAATAATCAAAACAGTTGACCCAACAGACAAGCTCAAAGGGATTGAAAGTTGCCACAAACCTACTATTCCAACACAAAAGCTAAGGAAATAGTCCATAAAGCTATTTGTTAAATTAACAGCATGTTCATTCACTTCTTCGATATATTTGTACAACTTATCAGCAATAGTCGCCGTTTCGTGCTCAATATTTTCTGCTTCTTTTTCAACATTATTTTGTTTTTTGAAGACAAAAAGATAAAAGGTACGCGAATCAATCCAGCGATCTTTCCATTTTTCCATCGCTTTTTTGAGTAGATTGCTTAATTTGCCCGCAATCTGTGAATTGAGACGATTACAATATGATGAAATGACTAAAGTAATAGCAATGTCAGTCAAAGGTCTTATCAGCATAGCGCCCGTTACTACTGGCATCCCAACAACCGTTGATAATCCACCTATGGCGATAAAAAAAAGAACTGAAAAAATGGCTTTAACAATATTGCCAAGACAAAGTAGCCCCAAAAGTAATAAGTGCCAAAAATTTTCTTGACGCCAGGTAAAATAGGGCTTGAAAAGAGAATAAAAGTTCAAATAGGATTCAAAAAAGGCGCTGGCACTTTCCTTGGTGAGTTTAAACAGTCGCTGAAACATGGAGGTGGCCTCTTGAGATTTTTAGCAAGAGGCTAAGGGTATTCACCTTTTAGAAACCTGTCAATAAGAGAAACTGCACCAAAATTAATTTCTACTGATATTTACAGAATATTAAGCATCTTGACAGCTACATTTTGCGGCTCTGTCGACTTATTTTCGACACTCTCTTGTTGTACTTGATTAGTGAGGGTAAAAGTAGGGGTTGATGAATAATCAAAGAATAAAGATTTGGTCGGTATAATAAACCACGTATGCGCTCTGGCTGTAAGCCCTAAAGTGACATGATGCTTTTTTACCTGGCAAAAGTTTTTCATTGAGCGCAGCACTCTTCGCAATAACTCCACCCAATATAACGCTTGAAAAAGCTCGTGATGATTCATTTCATCCAAAATGATTTGACGGCAAACGCTTTTTGCCGAGTCTACAGCAACTATTTTGCCAGCTAAGGAAATGCGCTCTCCCTCTTGCGACAATATAAATTTCACTAAATCTGCATCCCCGTTTAAAGCAGCATGTTCTAGTACTAAGCCTTTAATTTCAACATGAATATATTGAGCGTGATGCATCAACAGGATCTTCACACTTTCTGTGTAGCCTTTGGCGAGTGCATATAAAATCGCAATGTCTTCGAAGTGCAGTTGTGGGCAAATCGCTTCACGCACGATTACAAACCGTGTTGTCACATGATGATAATAATGATGATGATGCGGCGAACCCAAACTAAAATAATCTCTGTAATAATTGTCAACAAAATAAGAATAATTTTCTAATTCACTGGCTGATAAGGGAACTTCTCTTACTCTCTCTTTAAAAAATTTGACCTTTTCTAATAATGGAGAGACCTGCGTCATGTCTTTCTCATCTAGGCTCCCAAAAGAATTCACGCGCGCAAAGGTTGCTTGAGATAACTTTTCTATAATTGAGGCTCGCCCCATTTTGGCAGCCAACACGAAGGCTCTGCCTTGCCCCATAGATTCTAGAAAAGCAAAGGCTTCACAGTGACCTGAAACATAGGCTAGGGCATAACAGGCTTGCGCATTAGATTTTCCAGGTATGACACTGAGATCGCCTGAGAGGATTTTTAACCATTCTTTCCGGCTTAAATTCAATTCCTCCATTTCATTTTTCCGATGAAAAAATTCTTCTTTAAAAAGAACGAGAGGATTCGCTTGATAAGCTTCGCTTTTCTCTTCTTTTAAATAAGGAAAATAGCTTCTAATGTGAATTCTGGCAACACCTGATGCAATACCATGAAAACGCTGACTCACTGTCGCAAATTGATAAAGTGAGCGGAACGGTAAACCTTCTGCTATTTCAAAAAGCTTGTCATCACTCAACATGGTATTCAAAAGAGAAAAATCTAGCATGAGGCAAAAAATTCTGCTGCAATAAGGGTAAACGGATTTTAACCAGGCAGATAACCAGAATCAACTTTATTTTGACAAGTACGGCATTGTTGAATGTATATACGCCCTTTAATGACTTACAGTCTGTTATTGTCTTTGCATTAATCCATAAAAAAACCCTCAGCTAGTGAGGGTTTCTCTTCATAATTTTTGTTGTTATCTTTGGGTTGTAGCTCCTAAGCATGAACAGCCACTGCAGTATGTTCAACACTAAGCGCATGCAGCGCATTAATTTGAGAGAAGCTTCCCATCGTTGTTGTTGTTTGCCCTTCCAAGATGAGGCCGCCTTCAGGCGCTTGCAGCGCACTCACGGCTGATGCTAAGCCACCATCCGTAATATAGTGAGCAACATCTTGCAATAAGGTTAAGCCCGTATCAGCATCACTTGCCGTGAAACTGTTAATCGCAGCTTGAAAAGCGGACGCTGCACTGGTTCCAACTTGATTAAAAATAGCAGCTACGCCCAGTATCGCACCTGAGATGCCTCCTTGATGAATATTCACAAAGGCTGCGCTGGTGTCTAAATCTGCTGCCGTTATTTTGCCATCACCATTAGCATCATTCACATAGCCAAACGACAGCATATCTTTCTTAGCAGGATTAAAGTTAGTGAGAATATCCACCCCTTGCATCGCCATATTGCCACTTGGATCATCTACTAACGAGAAAACGTAATTATCATTACCTGTGCCACCCGTTATTGTGTTATTACCCCACTGAACGGTATTTTCAGCGCCCGGATTGGTTGACGCGTCAAGAAACAAATTTAATCCACTGAGATTCAAAATATCATCTGCCACAACAGTATCATTTTTTCCATTTCCTATCATTACAGTGGTGTTGGCAAAGGATATTGAGCCATCACCAACCCCAAGGACATTTACAAAAGCAGCTATACCTGAACCTGAAGTACCACCTTGCACTGTTGAAAAACTAAGGTTATCCATAGAAGCAAAAATGACATCATTATTTCCATTTCCTAGCTTGATGGTATCACCACCTAAAGTAATACTGCTCGTGACATAATAAGCTCCCCCAGCCCCATTACCGCCACTGTTTAATGCCCCTCCCGTAAGAGAAATACTTAAGCTTTGCATATCTCCATAAACAACATCATTATTACCATTACCTACGATTAGAGTATTATTCCCTCCCGTAAAAGAGGTGGAACCTATACCCGCTGTGCCTGCATAATTTCCAGCATTGGATCCATCATTATGGTTTCCTCCATTTTCAACAATTGACAAATCCTGGAGCGATCCATAAACAACATCATTATTACCATTCCCTATCATTAAAATATTACTCCCTATCGTAAAAGTGCTAGGTTCGAGGGTTGCCACACCAGCATAATATCCGTAATTATAATTCCCTCCTGTATTGATAATGGATAAATCCTGTAGCGCTCCGTAGACAACATCGTTATTGCCATTACCTACATGCAAGGTATTAATACCTACGTTCCACGTGTCTGTACTGACATAGGCCTGGCCATTATATGCTTCCCCACCATTGTTATTACCACCTATGAGGGTTATCGTAAAATCCTGTAATGCGCCATAGACAATATCATTATTACCATTGCCAAGAGCGATAGCATTACCTCCAAAAGTATACGTGATATTCTCATCACCATTGGCGGAGTTAAATAGACCATCTGGGTTAGCATTACCACCCATCGCTAGAATTGTGAAGTCTTGTAACGCACCAAAAACGATGTCATTATTGCCATTACCCACATTGATAATATTGGAACCGACGGATACCGTATCATTGAGATAATTAAAGTTTGAGTTCGCAAGACCGTTTGCTTCAGAGCCCGTATTATTACTACTTGAATTAAAAATTAACGATAAATTATTCATCGCCCCATAAACCACATCATTATTACCATTACCAACTGAAATAGTGTTAGTGCCCACAGCTAAGCTCGAAGGTGAAGAGTCAAAAAGGTCAGTTAGTGCGACACCTGCAGCAAGATCGGGGCTAGCATTATCATTTCCCCCCGAAAAAATCAGTGATAAATTACGCATGGCGCCATAGACAACATCGTTGTTACCATTGACACCTATAATCGTGTTGCCTCCTAACCCAATTGAGAAATTATCTAAATCTGCTATCCCTGCAAAATCAGCTGTATTGCCACTTCCGGCTGTGATATTAATCGTAAAATCACGGATGGCGCCATAGAGCGTATCATTGTTACCCGAGGCGGAAAGTGTGTTCCCACCTGCTGCAAAATTTAAATCCAGCATGGAAGCACCACCGAAATCTACTGCATTATTATTTGATCCGGTAAGTGAAAGAGAGACATCTTTACCACTGCCATAGAGGTTACCGTTATTCCCGTTAAGGCTTAAAGTATTATCACCGCCGGTGAAAGTGTTGAGAGCGATAATGGGGTTGCCGTTGATGTCCAAGCTCACGTTTGGACCGTAGCAATAGGACAGATTAATAAAATCACCATAGACATTATCATTGTTACCTTTGACACTGATATTGTCATGGGCTGTTGTGCCAATAACCGTGGCGTTATTACCATTTATAGTGATAGCCATTACCTAACCTCCCCGTGATAATTCACCATTTATTTATTTTCGGTATTTTTCATGTACTCTTATTTCTCATATTGCGACAAAGTTAGTTGAATTGCAATAAAATAAGAGGGGGATACACGTAAAGATAGTTTAAAAATACGGTTAAAATATGTCTCTCCCTCACCCGCCGCACGCATTTTTATAGAAATTCTCTAGCTAGAACTGGCAGCGGGTGAAGGCTTATCTAAAAGAGGTTTTACTCAACTTCTTCTTAGCTCATAGAGTGCCACTTGGATAGTATCCGGCTCCCCGACTTGTTTCACTTTCTTTAACTGCCAATGATAATGTTCGGCTAACGCAGTTAAATAATCTTCATTGCCGTGTGTGGGAGAATAACTTAAATAAACAGCACCTTCTGGTTTTAAATATTTGCCAGCCTCTTTGACAAATCGCGTTAACAATTGATGATTGGGATCGTAAACGCTTTTTTCCAAAAACGTCACCGACGCTTTTTCTCTATGATTAAAAGGGATATCCCAAAAAATCACGTCAAATTTTTCGCTGCCTTTAACGGGTGAGAATATATCCCCACAACGTGCGTCAACGATATGCGTTACTTTATAACGCGCTGCATTGCGCTGCGTGTTTTCTACCGCTCTGGGTGATATATCGACAGCGACTACTTTTTTGGCGCCATTAAGTGCTGCCATCACCGAAAAATGACCTGTTGCTGGACCAATTTCTAATATTTCAGCTTGTTTTTGAATGGGGATAGCTTGATGTAGCGCATTATCTTCCCCAAACACTTTTGGCGAAAAAACATCTGGCAAACCAATAAAACGCTTACCATTCATTGTAAATTCATAAGAATCTCGAATCTGAGCGTTTTTTTCTAATAGCGTATATTGCACTGCAAGGCGTTCAGGCTGCTCTAAAAAGAAAGGGGGCAAAATAGGATTTTCAAGATACACTTGATAGTAAGCCTGGTTCCCTTTGGCGCTATTCCAAGTGGTGGCTGTTCGTTTTTCTACAAGACGATAATGCAAGGGGACAACTTTGGTGCCCGTGCCCGCAAACGCTTTTTTAACTGAGAGCAAATTGTTGACGCCGTCATCAACAAACACAATATGCTTGGGCAGCGGCCCTTGCGCCTTTAAATAGGCCAAAACGACAGGACCTTTTTCATTATAATCAGAACAAAAAATAACACTTTCTTTGAGCAAGGTGGGATGAGCAAAACCTTGTGGGTTAGCCTCGTCATGCAACACTTGGCCAAAATTTATACCCAAGCTATGGAGCTGTTCTAGAGTAGAGTGCGCGATGCTGGTTTGCCGGCTAGTCGCACCAATTATTGGAATATTCTTTTGTTGACAGTTTTTGATAAAGGAGGGGATCATTTCTTCTACCGGTTTTATCTTTGCCAACCGTTGCGCAAGCGCCCAGTGCGGATAAAATTTCATGATTACTTCATTTTTGCTAAGCCCAACTTTTTTGCCTTTCTCAACTTGATCATAAAACCAATTAGCATGACCATACCCTAAGCTCGCCGCTTCAAAGATCGTATGATCTAAATCTAAAATGACAAAGCTTTGCGGCGTAATGTATTTTTCCACCTCTTGAAAACTATCGACGGTGTAAAAATCAGGGTTTTCTTTACCTTGCAGTGATAAGGATAAACAAGCGATGACAAAAAGTAGAAAAAAGTATATTTTAGTTTTCATCGGATGTTCCTTGCTGAAAAATTCATTTATTTTGTACATTAATAACTTAGCAAAAACTATTTCAATAAAGAGGATTTAAAACAATATACAGACATGGAAAAGAAAGCAATAATACAATATTTAGCCAATTAGCTCATGTGTGTTGCTGTCGTTCCTTCCCCTTTAAAACAGAATTTAGCGTTTATAACTCAGCTTTACAGAACAACAATGATATAATAGATCTCATTAATCGTAAGATAACTAGCTAATCAATAAACAATATGGATTTTTTATGCGGATCTTAACCTTACTCCTTGCCTCGACTGTACTGATTTCACCCCTGACTTTCGCGAGTATTCAACCGCTTGATGGTATCGCCGCTGTTGTGAATGACAATATTGTGACGCACAGTGAATTGAAGCAACAAGTGAAGTTGTTTGAAAAACAAATGGCCAAAGCGGGCGCGCCTGCAGTAGATAAGGCAGTCATGGAAAGACAAGTCTTAGATCACCTCATCTCAGCTGAAGTCCAACTTCAAATAGCCAAAAAAACGGGGATCCACATTGAAGAATTTGCTCTTGATAATGCCATTGAAAAGATAGCCAACAGTAATCAAATGACGATGGCGCAATTACGGCAAGCGCTTGCTGCAGAAGGAATGGATTTTAAACAATACCGTGAAAGCGTGCGCAAACAAATGATACTTTCTCAATTGCATGAGCGGGATATCATTCATCAAATTGCAGTCAGTGAACAAGAAATCAATCATTTTCTACAATCTCCAGAGAGCTTAGGAGAAATGGCCGTTGAGTATCATCTGGGTCATATTTTAGTCTCTCTTCCAGA
Source organism: uncultured Gammaproteobacteria bacterium (assembly GCA_963803015.1). Lineage (GTDB taxonomy): Bacteria > Pseudomonadota > Gammaproteobacteria > Berkiellales > Berkiellaceae > Berkiella. The sequence continues at coordinate 669,079 of CAWDKV010000004.1, forward strand.
AACCCCGACACCTGAACAACTAGACGCCGCGAATAAAAAAGCCAAAGAAGTGATTGCGGCCCTTGCAAAAGGTCAAGACTTTGCGCAAGTCGCTATGACTTATTCTACAGGAGAGCACGCATTAAAAGGCGGTGATTTAGGATGGCGCAAATTACCCGAATTACCCACGCTTTTTGTTAAAGTCGTGCCACAACTCAAAGTGAATGAAGTTCCTAAACCACTGCGCAGTGCAAGTGGTTTACACATTATTAAACTGCTAGAAAAACGCACAACAGAAAAAATGTTACCGCCAGTCGAAAAAACGGCAGTGCGCCACATTCTGATTAAAACGAATGCGATGACTTCCGATAAAGACGCCAAACAAAAACTGACGCAATTACGCGCCAAAATATTAAAAGGTGACGATTTTTCTCAACTGGCGAAAGCCCATTCCGCCGATCTTGGCTCAGCGAATAATGGCGGAAGCCTTGGTTGGGTAACAAAAGAAGTATTAGTGCCTGAATTTAGCAAAGTCATGGCTTCATTAAAGCCGAATGAAATCAGTGAACCCTTTCAATCGCCTTTTGGTTGGCACATTATGCAAGTGCTTGATCGTAAATCTGAAACCAACGATCAATCTGTTTTACGCCAAAAAGCAGCTGAAATGATTAAGCAAAGAAAGTTTGAAGAAAAATTACAAGCCATGACCCGGCAATTACGAGATGAAGCTTATGTCAAAACTTATCTCGACACTGAGCGTGCATGAAGATCCCAAGAGTCCTCTTAACGCTGGGGGAGCCTGCAGGTATAGGGCCTGATCTCGCGTTAACATTAGCGCAGCGCCCTTTTCCTGCCCAAATCATTGTCGTGGGCTCACCTGATTTGTTAAAACAACGCGCGAAAATATTAGGGTTAGAGTGTAAATTAAGGGATTTTGATCCAAGCAAGCCTGCCCTTGCCAATGGCAGAGGGTGCCTTGCCATTTATCCTGTTCCTTTAAAAGCACCTTGTATTCCAGGGCAACTATCCGTTGAAAACAGCGAATATGTGCTGACAACCTTAAGGCAAGCTTACCATTTGTGCGCTCAAAAGCACGCCGATGCTTGGGTAACGGGCCCCGTTCATAAAGCCATCATTCAACAAAGCGGCACGCCTTTTTCCGGACATACGGGATTTTTAGCAGATTTAGCAGGGGTGAAAGAAGTTTTAATGGCGTTTTACACATCCTCATTGATCGTGGGCTTGGTGACAACGCACTGCCCTTTACAAGAGGTGAGTAAACAGCTCACGCCCATGCGCCTCACCCGCTCCATTCAACTTTTACATCAAGGCTTGCAGGATTTATTTCAAAAAACCCATCCCCATATTGGCATCTGTGGTCTTAATCCACATGCTGGGGAATCCGGCTTATTGGGACATGAAGAAGAAACATTGATTATCCCTGTGTTAGAAAAGCTTCGAAATGAAGGTTTGCATTTAGAAGGGCCGATGCCGGCGGACACCGCTTTTACAGAAAAAATCCGCAATAGATTAGATGCCATTTTGGCGATGTATCATGATCAAGGCTTAGCACCAATTAAAGCACTTTATTTTGGAGAAACGGTTAATATCACGTTTGGGCTACCTTTTCTTCGCACGTCCGTTGATCATGGCACAGCACTTGATTTAGCCGGTACGGGTAAAGCGGATCCCACTAGTTTATCGAATGCTATTGCTTTAACGGCTCGTTTATCCTCAAAGCGCCTTTCCCCGCAGGCAAGAATATCTAAAACCAAAGTGGAAAGCGTAGCATGAGTGAACATCACTTCCCACGCAAACGTTTCGGCCAACATTTTTTACATGATACTGCGGTTTTAAATAATATTGCTCACGCACTCCATCCCGCTCCCGAAGAAACCATCGTTGAGATAGGGCCAGGGTTAGGGGCTTTAACCAATGTTGTCTTGCCTTTAGTAGATCATTTATATTTAATCGAAATTGACAGAGATCTTGCGCAAAAAATGGTTGAGATGCATAAAGAAAAAATCACTTTATACCAACAAGACGCTTTACAATTTGATTTTCAGACACTGTTTGCAAAAGAAAACAAGCCATTACGGATCTTTGGTAATCTGCCCTATAATATTTCGACTCCGCTTTTATTTCATTTATTACGCTATTCTCATTGCATACGCGATATGCTCTTTATGTTACAAAAAGAAGTGGTTGATAGAATGGTAGCCGCTCCCTCCAGTCCAGCCTATGGCAGATTGAGCGTGATGATCCAATATGCATGCCAAACAACAGCTCTTTTTGACGTTCCCCCTAGTGCTTTTTCACCCCCACCAAAAGTTATTTCAAGCATCATCAGACTGATTCCTTATCAAGGTAATGCGCCTCATCCTCTCGCCACCCATTACGAAAATTTTGCGCTCGTCGTCAGAACCGCTTTTCAACACCGCCGTAAAACGCTGCGTAATACGCTGCGAGAACTTATTTCACCTGACATGTTTGCCCAAACGAATATTGATGCGCAAAGACGCCCTGAAACCCTAACAGTCACTGAATTTGTCACCTTGAGTAATTTAATCCCCACTGAATAAAAAACGGTGAAAAGGATTGGCATCTCAACTATATTTTAAGGTATCACTGCACTAGAGAAAGGTAACAAGTCGACATGATAACTAAAATAACATTGGATCCCTCGAATCGATTAATTCAAAAGCCGGACGAACCCCTAGCGCAATGTTTGTGGCTCGAACTCTTTAATCCTTCTCAAGAAGAAAGAGAGAGCATTGAAAAAGAGTTTAAGCTAAGCCTGCCTCAACATCATGAAATGCATCAATTAGAATTTTCAAATCGATTTTATCAGGAAGACGGAAATTACTATTTATCTTTGAATGTCACCATCAAGGCCTTACCAATCCCGGAAAACCATGTTGTCACCTTTGTTGTCACGCCATCCAAGCTTATTACACTGCGCTATAGTGATCCAAACCCGCTCAAAACTTTTATTGATCAATTAACACTCCGCCCCCAATACGTTAAAAATCAAATTGAGTTATTGCAATTATTACTAGAGATCTGTGTCGGGAGAGCAGCGGATATTTTTGAGCTCCTTGACGAAAAAACGGAGGAATTAAGCCTGACCCTCACCACAACAATAGATCAAACCGTCAGCGTTAAACGCAGCGAAATTTTAAGTAACGCTTTGAAAGAAATCAATAGTCTCGATAATTTATTATCAAAAGGAAGGCAAAGTCTTGCCAGCTTGAATTTATTTATGGTTTATCTAGCACAAATTAATTATGATTTTTTAAAAAATGACGTTAATCAGATCAGAGTGTTAAATCAAGATATTAAAGCGCTTTTAGAACACGGTAATTATTTAACCCAGAAATTAGACTTTCTCCTACAATCGAGTTTAGGATTAATTAATATCGAACAAACGCATATTATTAAGACCTTTACCGTTTTGGCAATGATTTTTATGCCGCCCACTTTAATTGCCAGTATTTATGGAATGAATTTTAAATTCATGCCAGAATTGAACTTCTTATTGGGCTATCCCTACGCTTTATTTCTCATGTTAATTTCAGCTTATTTACCCTATAAGTATTTTAGAAAAAAGCGCTGGATATAAAAAACCTATTTACTAGGCTTTCTCTCTTCTGGCATTGGCGCTCCTTCTTGATTTTCTGAACGCTTTCTTGCGATTGGAGTGGTTGTGTGTTTTATTGTTTCAAAACGCGTCGTGATTCTAACTGGCTTTTGTGATTTTGCTTCAGTTTGATACTGACAAATCAGCGCATGAATTTCAGGGTTCTTTTCCTTTGCTAAATCAATAGCAGATTTTTCATCTGGCCCTTTTATCGTGCAATCTGCTCCAGCCCTTAATAACAGTTCAACTGCAGCGAGGTTACCTTTACTGACAGCAAGATGAAGCGGCGTCATCCCTCTTTTAGTTTGATGATTAAGAGGAGATCCTGCATCAATTAATTTTCTAATTAACGCTAAATCTTCAACACAATAAGCTAACGCATAATGTATGGGTAGCGCATTTTTTTCTTTATCCGCAATGGTTACATCCGCACCAGCCTCAATTAATTTTTTCGCAAAATTAGATTTTGGGTTCCAATCTGATCCTAATGCAGTCAAGATTGGCGTTTTTCCTTCACCATTTAATTGATTCAGATCACAACCAAAATCAATTAAAAAATCAAAGGCGGCAGTACTATTTAAATCTATTAATTTATGCAAAGCACACTCATTATTCAGCTTATTTTTATCTATTAAATTTTTCTGTGCTAAATGATTTAAAATCGCCACTTGTTCATCTTTAGCATATTGACCCTCAAAAATCATAAAATCCACAAACGAATATCCCACAGATGCGTCACTCGAATCTTTCAAAATAAGCTGCGTCATTTTATCTTGATAATTATCAATCAGAAATTTGGTAATCTCTGGATTCCTTGCTAATTTACTAAAAAAGATACTCTCGGCAGGTAAGCTTGCCCCTGATCTCATAAGCGCTTTAACAATTTCCAGTTCTTCCATATCGACTGCGTTAATGATTGGGATCCTGTGAAAAAGTAAACTTGCCTCACTTTCTTCATCGGGAGAAAAACCGTTTCTCAATAATTTTCCAATTAATGCCCTATCTTTATCTATCACTGCTTGATTTAACAAACCGGCAGAATGCGTAAATTGAAAATTATCTAACAAATAATACAAAAGTGCTCTATTTTCTTTAGATGTCATAGGCAAAATGTCTGGATTTTTTGAAACAAATGTGGGGTGATGTTTACAAAAAAGTCTAACCATATTTTCTGCATTCAAAGATACAGCCATCTCAAGTGCATTTTTATCGAGCTTATTTTTGAGGGATAAATCTAGATCTTGGGTTTTAAGCAACCTCTCTACTTCGGCTTCATCATTTGCAATAATAGCAACATGTAAGGGAGTGAATTGATTAGGGGATTTTTTATAATACTCATTATAACTATCTTTATGCCAAGACTCCGTTCGTCCTGGGAAAGCAGAATAATTTTTTGCAGGATGATATCGAATTTCAAGTGACATACTTTGATCTGGAAAGAGTCTATTTAATAATCTGTATTTTGTGTCTTTAATATGAGACGCCAGAAAAGAGGATGAAGCGAATGGTTCCAAGATATCTGACTGATTGGGATCATAATAATCAAAGCGACCGTCTGACATGATAGCTAGACTTGTCGCATGCTCTCCTTTTGAAAATTCTACATCTAGAGAAGGCATTTCTTTAAAAATATCCAGATATTCACCCAATTGCTCTGCACTCAAATTCTCACCTCTGGTCAAAAACCTTGGCGGCAACTCGAAAATGGATTTACTCTTTTTAACGATGTCATATTGCTGTTTTCGCGCACTCTGCGTTGGATTTATATTCAGTCCTTTTAATTCAACATTAAGATTAGATTGCTGAAACCAAATAAGATCATTTACCCATTGATTAAATAAATCCGTTACATTTTTGTAATTTCCAGAAAATGCTGCGACCGGTTCAGTTTTTTTCAAAAAATCTGGATTGCCATCCCAAGCTGAAATCAGTTTTAACATTTTGAAAAATTCATCTCTCAAGCCTCTTCGCCTATAATATAAAAATAAAAAAGCAAAGCCATTACAATGACCGCCTTCTGGCATGGAAGCGGGATCGCCTATATTAGTCAATTTTAAAAAATAAGTGAGTTTATCTAGGACATTTTTTTGTCTGATATCAACGGGCTTCTCTTTTTTTGCATCAGGGTCGTGAAGGGATAATTGATTCAACAAGACGTTATTACCCTCCATTTTTGCTAAATCTGCTGGGGTAAAGCCAAAATAATCTTTTTCATTCACAAGTGGTTTTGTTAAGGGATGGTTTAAAATCATTCGAATAATTTCTTCATTTTTACAAGTAGCCAAATAATGTATGGGATTTCTGCCATAGTTTGCAACTAATCTTAAATTTTTCCCGTGATTTAATACGAATTCTACTGCTTTGGGATTACCTGATTGAATAGCTACATGTAAGGTACTTCCGCCCATTCGATCTATTCCTTCTAGGCTTGCTCCTTTTCCCTTTAATACAGTAGCAATCTCTACATTTCCTAATCTCAGCGCAAGTTGCATCGGTGTATATTTACTACTAATATCTAGTTCTTGCTCAACTTGTGCCCCCATCTTGAATAAATAATCTAAAAAACCCAAGTTGCCTGCGCCAATGGCATAACCAATGGGTCTTATCCCCTTTTCTGCAATCATTTCACCGTCAAAATCATTGACACCTGCTTCCCAATCGATTTTGTCCTCTGGAATTTTTTCGCTTAAAGCTCTAAATTCTGAAAATGGCATTAATGCGCCATGGTGCAACAAACTCGCTTTTGATTCAGATGCTTTCGGATAAACCTTTTTCGCTACATAATAAGCATCATCTCTTGCAGCAATTTTGCTGAAATCTTTATCAAATTGTGTTTTAGCAAAGCGGGCCATCACTTCTTTGCATTTGCTATCCTTTATTCTCATCACCATCAAAAGATCATATTCAACTCCTTTTGCCAATAAAAATTCTGCTATCTCACTATACCCGCCATCCAATGCATAAAGCACAGCAAATTTTGAAGTAACACCTTCGTCCACAAGTGCTTTTACCGTTTCAAAATCACCGAGCTTTACTGCATAATCCAGAAGATTTAATCCAGTAACATTGGAAAATTTATTATCTGTTGGCACAAATACTTTTTCATGTTTTGCTTGCCATGCTTTTTCCTGTTCTTGTCGATTAGCAATGATAACTTGTAACGCAGCTCTTTCTTTGGCGGCTTGGGCTAACTGTTCAGCTGTATAGGCCATAGTGACTTCTCAACCAATTTAGAGTAATACCTATTCGGCAAGGAAATTGGGTAAGAAGTTCAAATTTTTAGTGACAAGGGGAGAATAGAAGAGGGTAAGTTGTAAAATCGCGTTTGAGCCCGTATCCTGTCTATTAATATAGGCAGCCGTAGGAACAATTTGTGTTAGCTGACAACGATATTTCCATCTTCGTCGAAACCGAGTTCTTAAGACACTACTCTGATGTTGCGCAAAAGCGCTATGCTTTTGCCTACCTCATCACCATAACCAACAATATGAAACAAGCGGCTACTCTACTCACTCGGCATTGGATAATTACCGATGCAGATGGCAAGGTCCAAGAAGTGCATGGTGCAGGCGTCGTCGGCGAGCAACCTTTAATTTATCCTGGTAAAAAATTCCGCTATTCAAGCGGCGCCATTTTATCGACGCCTGTTGGCAGTATGCAAGGCAGCTATACGATGAGGAGTGAAGACGGCCATTTTTTTGACGCTTTGATTCCTCCCTTTAGTTTACAAATCCCAGAATTGGTTAATTAACACTATGCCGACTTACGCCATTGGTGATATTCAGGGATGTTTACAACCTTTGTTGCGTTTACTCGATAAAATTCACTACAACCCAGCGCAAGATCAACTTCTTTTTACCGGAGATTTAGTAAATCGCGGCAAAGAGTCTTTAGAGACTTTACGCTTTATCATGCAATTACCCGCCAACACCGTCTGTGTGTTAGGGAATCATGATCTCAGCTTATTGACTTCAGCCTTAGGTTTTATCAGCCCGAGTCCACACACGAAAAATATTTTAACAGCGCCTGATAAAGACATTTTACTAGACTGGTTAAGGCATCGACCCATGCTTTATACCCATCCACATTATCCCTTCACTTTAACGCATGCTGGGATCTATCCAGCTTGGGATCTAGTTGAAGCCCAAGCACTGGCGCATGAAGCCGAAAGAGCATTACAAAATGATGATTACCCCGTATTGCTAAAAAATCTATTTGGTAATGAACCGCGACTGTGGGAACCCACTTTAGCCGGATGGGATCGGATAAGATTTATCCTCAATGCTTTTACCCGCATGCGATTTTGCACCGCAAAAAACGAACTTGATTTATCCGCAAAGGGTAGCCTTGAACAACACTCAGAACTTATCCCCTGGTTCGCCGTTTTCAATAGACCAACTAAAAATGACAAGCTGTTATTTGGTCATTGGGCTGCTTTAAGCCAAGAAGTTAATTATCCAAATATTTATCCACTCGACACCGGTTGTGTCTGGGGAAATTGCTTGACTGCTTTTTGTTTGGAAACTGAAATTCGTTACACCATCACATGCGATGAGTATGTCAAATTACCTTAAATTACACCCAGGCTATTCCGATCTGTTCTAAACCAAGGTAAAGTACGCGAAACGAAGTAGCAACTCAATTTGATACATGGAGAATAAAGGAATGTCCTCACGATGGCAGGTCATAGTAGGCCTCATCCTTGCCTTGTTTGCGTTTTATCAAACACCGGCATTTGCCGAATATGGCCTCAATATGCCAAAAGGCGTTTCTGCCATCAGTCATGCTGTTCACAATTTACACATGACCATTTTTTGGATTTGCGTGGTCATTGGTGTCGTCGTTTATGGCATCATGATTTATGCCATTATTCGCCATCGTAAAGCTATCGGGCATAAACCCGCTTCCTTTCATGAAAGTACAACTGTAGAAATCATTTGGACCATTATTCCTTTTATTATTCTGGTTGTGATGGCGGTCCCTGCAACCAAAACCTTAATATTAATGTACGATACCAAAGATGCCGATGTCACAATCAAAGTCACAGGTTATCGTTGGCACTGGCATTATGATTATCTTGACGAAGGGATTAGCTTTTTCAGTTATATTTCAACCCCAGATAGCGAAATCTCAAATCTCTCGCCGAAAAATCCAAATTACTTATTACAAGTCGATAAACCTCTTGTCCTCCCTGTTGGCAAGAAAGTCCGCTTCCTCGTCACCGGCAAAGACGTCATCCATTCCTGGTGGGTGCCCGATTTTGCTATCAAAAAAGATGCTATCCCCGGTTTTATCAATGAAGTCTGGACCAGAATAGAACCTGAATACACTGGAAGAACTTTTCGGGGTCAATGTGCTGAATTATGCGGTGCCAAACATGGTTATATGCCCATCGTTGTAGAAGCCAAATCTGAAAAAGATTATCTCGCTTGGGTAAATGAACAAAAAAAGACGCAAGCAGCAACCGATCTGCATCAACATACCGCTATTGAATCAAAAAATTCGTAAGAGGAATTAAGGATGAGTACGACCCATACCTCTCATGCTGAGCATGACGACGCGCATCATGACCATGGTCCTGCTAAAGGATTAATGCGTTGGGTGTTAACCACTAACCATAAAGATATCGGCTCGATGTATTTATGGCTGAGCTTTATCATGTTTTTCATTGGCGGCGCTTTAATCATGTTGGTGCGTGCCGAACTCTTTAAGCCCGGCCTGCAGCTTGTTCAGCCCGAATTTTTTAATCAATTAACTACGCTTCATGGCCTGATTATGGTCTTTGGTGTCATCATGCCTGCCTTTGTTGGTCTCGCCAATTGGCTTATTCCAATGATGATTGGCGCACCGGATATGGCTCTTCCGAGATTAAATAACTGGAGTTTTTGGATCCTTCCCTTTGCATTTAGCATTCTTGTTAGCACCCTGTTTGTAGAAGGCTCCGCACCTAACTTTGGTTGGACTTTTTATGCGCCCCTCTCAACAGAATTTGGTCCGCCTTCTACAGATTTCTTTATCTTCTCTATCCACTTGATGGGGATTTCTTCTATCATGGGTGCGATTAACGTTATCGCAACAATTCTTAATCTACGCGCTCCCGGCATGACTTTAATGAAAATGCCGATTTTTTGTTGGACTTGGTTGATTACTGCCTTCTTGCTGATTGCGGTGATGCCAATCCTTGCCGGCGCTGTGACCATGATGTTAACCGACAGACATTTTGGTACTAGCTTTTTTAATGCGGGTGGCGGTGGCGACCCCGTGATGTTTCAACACGTGTTTTGGTTCTTTGGTCACCCTGAAGTGTATATCATGATTTTGCCTGCCTTTGGGATTATTTCACAGATTCTTCCCACTTTTTCACGCAAAGCCTTATTTGGTTATCCCTCAATGGTCTATGCGACTTGCTCAATTGCATTGCTCTCTTTCGTTGTGTGGGCACATCATATGTTTACCACGGGCTTGCCACTCACTGGCAGCCTCTTCTTTATGTATGCCACCATGTTGATTGCTGTACCCACTGGCGTAAAAGTATTCAACTGGGTCGCCACAATGTTTAAAGGCGCGCTGACATTTGAAACACCCATGCTATTTGCTATCGCCTTTATTTTCTTGTTTACACTTGGCGGATTTACAGGGTTGATGTTGTCGATAGTCCCTGCTGATTATCAGTATCAAGATACCTATTTTGTGGTCGGCCATTTCCATTATGTGCTTGTCCCGGGCGCCCTATTTTCAATTTTTGCAGCCATCTATTATTGGCTACCAAAATGGACAGGTCATATGGTGAATGAAACTTTAGCAAAAACCCATTTTTGGTTATCTTTTATTTCAGTGAACGTTACTTTCTTCCCCATGCATTTCCTTGGTTTAGCCGGTATGCCACGTCGTATCCCAGATTATGCACTACACTTTAGCGATTTTAATCGCATCACCAGTATTGGTGGTTTCGTCTTCGGATTAAGTCAGCTTTTGTTTTTATATACTGTGATAAAAACTATTCGTGGTGGCAAAAAAGCGACCTCTGCTGTATGGGAAGATCCGCATGGATTAGAATGGACACTATCTTCTCCTCCTCCTTACCATAGCTTTAGCACGCCGCCTAAGCTTGAAGAAAAAATGTTACATTCTTAAAATTTATGAATTCAACGAATAAACCTATTAAAAAGCAGCTCCTTATCATGATAGCCATCGTGATAGGGATGTTTGCTTTCTGTTTTGCCTTAGTTCCTCTCTACTCTGTCTTTTGTAAAGCGACCGGCCTAAACGGCAAAGTCGATGTCAGGCCACAGTTGACTGCCAGCAAAGTAGATATGACTCGTACGGTGACAATTGAACTTCTGGCAACGCTCAATGAATCTCTTCCCAATGAAAAGGGAGAATTTATCGCACAACATAAAAAATTCGTGTTACATCCTGGCGAATATGTCACGACATCTTATTTCGTTAAAAATTTAACCAACCATGACATGACTGTGCAAGCTATTCCAAGTGTGACCCCAGGTCTTGCAGCACGTCACATTAAAAAAGTTGAATGTTTTTGTTTTCAAAGACAGCCTTTAAATCCTTTAGAAGGCAAGGCCATGCCATTGGTTTTTACCGTGGACCCTGCCTTACCTCAAGACATCCACACGCTTACTTTAGCGTATACTTTATTTGACGTGACCCAAAACTAGGGAGAAGTTATGGCAAAATCCACGGCTTATGAGCATTATTATGTCCCCGCTTCTAGCCATTGGCCAATTATTGGCTCAATAGGTCTTGGCACGACAATGATAGGCATTGCCAATTTACTTCACGGTCATGTTATTGGTAACTATCTTTTCTTTGCAGGTTCACTTTGTATTGCCTACATGATGTTTGGCTGGTTTAGCGATGTTATTAAAGAAAGTCGTCAAGGACTTTACAGCAAGCAAATGGATCATTCTTTTCGTTGGGGCATGGCATGGTTTATTTTTTCTGAAGTGATGTTTTTCGCCGCCTTCTTCGGCGCTTTGTTTTATGCGCGCAATTTATCCGTGCCCTGGTTAGCAGGAGAAGGCGCCAAACATTCAACGGGCGCTGTGCTTTGGCCCCAATTTAAAGCCATCTGGCCTTTACTGCAAAACCCTAATCCACAAGCCTTTCCAGGTCCTAAAGAGGTTATCTCAACTTGGGGCGTGCCAGCTTTAAATACGCTACTTTTGCTATCAAGTGGTGTCACTATTACGATTGCCCATTGGGGGTTAGTGAAAAAAGCACGTCGTCAACTCATTATTGGTGTAGCGGCTACGATTTTACTTGGCTGGACATTCTTGAGTCTACAAGCTTTCGAATACTATGAAGCTTATCACCATCTTGGCTTGACCTTAGCTTCAGGGATTTATGGTTCGACTTTCTTTATGCTCACCGGCTTCCATGGCGCGCATGTGACCATTGGCTCTATCATGCTGCTAGTAATCTTAATTCGATGTCTCAAAGGTCATTTCACGCCAGAACATCACTTTGCCTTTGAAGCAGTCGCCTGGTATTGGCACTTTGTTGACGTGGTCTGGCTCTTTTTGTTTATTTTTGTTTATTGGTTGTAGGACCTTATTTGAGTTCTGTTGTTTTGCGTCGCAAATGCGACGCAAATTTCCCTACCCTTTATCATTTAAGTTAAAATCAACTCATACCGAACACTTCGTCCACTACCAATCTGTATAAACGCTTCTATCGCAAGTAAATGTTGTAAATCACGAGTGGCCGTTGCTTTAGAAGTGCCTGTTATTTTCATGTATTTTTTAGCGCTCATGCCGCCTTCAAATCCCTTCACACCGGCGCGCATCATTCGTTGCACCACTTTCAATTGACGCTCATTTAACATATCTTTATATTTATCAAAAAAACGTGATTTTTTTAGGATATAACTTATTTGCGACTCAACCTCAATTTGCGCTTTTAACACAACATTTACAAAATAAACTATCCAAGCTGTGATTTCATTTGATCTCGATGCTTTATGCAAAGCGTCATAATAAGCTTTTTTATCTGACTCTATGGCATGAGACAAGCTTAACATCACAGGATAGCCAAAACTTTGTGACAACGCTTTTTCAGCAATGGCTCGACCAATTCTGCCATTGCCATCTTCAAATGGATGAATGCTTTCAAAGTACAAATGTGCAATAGCCGCGCGCACTGGTGCAAATTTAATAGCATGCGGTTTGTCAGGAGCGGTATCATTAAACCAGCAAAGATATTGCTCCATTTCTTTAGGGACCTCTTTGGAGGGTGGAGCTTCATAATGAACAACCCATTTTCCGTAATGACCCGAAACAATTTGCATGGGCTCTTCATGTATTCGCCAGGTAGCGATTCTAAGATTTGGATTGACAGAACTGGATAATAGCATCAAGTGCCACTCAAATAATTTCGTATCGGTGAGAGGTTGGTTAAACGTATTGCGCACGTCAAACATCATTTCTACCACTCCTGGCGCGCGCCTATCGTGCACTGGGGTAGTCGCTGGAATTAAACCTAGCTTATTTTTAATGGAGGATCTGACATCAGGACGACTAATAAACTCTCCCTCAATTTCAGAGGTTTTAACAGCCTCTTCCACCATGAGATTAATAAGTGCTTCTGTTTGTAGATTTTTGTTCAAATGCGTAAGCTTACCATTGATAAGCCCTGTTTTTTCAGCAATAGCAAGCAGGGGCTCATGAATGGTTTTTAAATCATATCGAAAATTAGGCCAATCTGGCTTTTGCCAATTATAAGTCTTCATGAGCCAATTATAGTCTCTAATCGGCTCACAATAAAGAAATTATTGAGCCGATTAAGGGAATTAATCGGCTCAGCTAGCCTCTTTAACTAAAAATGTGTAGACACATCAATTGTAGAAGGGTACCTTAAAGTCAGTGCTCAGAGCTGGTGTGGGTGCCAGAGCCCTAACGCAAAACCGACAAAGAGCAGAATAAATAAAAAGAAAGACAAAGCTATCCGAATTGTTAAGGCCTTTACAGCCTGTTCAGGCTTTCCCTTATGCCGCAAAATAAAATACAATCCTGAGGCTAGCGAAATAACAATACCCAGCATGAGGGTATAGACAATTAATTTTGCAATCCAAGTATTATCCATTTCACTCACTTTTTGGTTTTTCGTTAAAAGACATGGTAAAAACAACGCTCATTAGCTTATTGTTCCTTTGCGGGGTTACTTTACTGTGCCTACTAGGCTTTTGGCAACTTACCCGTGCAGCCCAAAAGCAAGTGCTTCTCAACCAAATGACAGCAGCAACAGAACAGACATCGCTATCTGGAACTGCTTTACTGACACTCAAGCACGATACGAGTTTACGTTATCTCCCCGTTTCTTTTAAATCTGTCTTCGTGAATCAATATACAATTCTGTTAGATAACAAAGTACATCAAGGTCAAGCAGGCTACCATGTGATTGTGCCAGCTGTATTGAATGACCAAACACTGATCTTAGTCAATCGAGGCTGGATCCCACTAGGTAAATCAAGACAACAACTGCCTACTGTGCCACCTGTAATAGGTGAAGTTACCATTGAAGGTTCCCTTGATTTTGCGTATCTTAACCCGCTCATTCCAAACGCTTTAGAGAGCCAAATCCCTAGCTGGCCATTGCGAGTGCAACAGCTAGATCTGGAACAAGTTAGTCATTTAATAGGCAAAAAAATATCCCCCATGATAGTCAATCTCAACCAGCATTCCCCTTTTGCTTTTGTTGTCCCTCCAAAAGAAAAAATGGCGATGCCTCCTGAGCGCCATCAAGGATATGCTGTACAATGGTTCTCTTTAGCAGCAACTCTCTTCATTTTTTATCTGATTTATTTAAGGAAAAGGAGCAAGGTATGAAAAATACGAAAGGGTTAGTGCTGATCCTCTTATTACTTGTGATAACCGGCCCTCTTCTTTTTGCCTGGATCTTAGTGCAAAAAAACGATGCGAGACAATTTCGGCTCAATAATCATGGAGATTTGATTTCTCCTGTGCAAAATATTAATCAGTTTACCTTAATAGATATCACAAAACATGAAAACCTCAAAGGCAGCACGCTTAACGGTAAATGGTGGCTCGTGTATGTTGCTCCTAAAAGATGTCAGGAAGAATGTCATAGCACCCTCTACAATATGCGACAAATTCGCACAGCCCTCGGCAAAGAGTCTAATAGACTAGACAGATTATTTATCGCTCGCCCAGATTGCCCACAAAGCCTTTGCGAAACCTTTTTAAATGAAAATTATCCAGATATGCGAAAAGTGACACTCTCTCCAGCAGATTTTTCTACTCTACTCTCCCCTCTCGGTGATAACCTCACGCGAGAAATGGTAGGAGAGCTTTATCTCATTGATCCCAAAGGGAACGCTATGATGCATTTTTCTATTGAAACCCCGGCAAAAGATATTCTCACGGATATTAAACGTTTGCTCAGAGTCTCGAAATAGGAACCTCTCATGCAGCACCGCTTACTTAACACTCTTTTTTTCGCGGCATCTCTCCTGGCATTAACAGTGATCATTCTCGGCGCTTATACTCGGTTAACCGATGCGGGGCTAGGTTGTCCTGACTGGCCAGGATGTTATGGTCAGATCATCGCCCCTGATACCACAAGTGCTATTTCTGAAGCCAACGCAAATTTTCCACTCATGCCCGTCGATGTCAAAAAAGCCCGTACGGAAATGACCCATCGTTATTTTGCTGAGTCCTTAGGCTTGTTGATTGTGGTGCTGGCTTTTCTTGCTTATCGCAAACGCCAAGCGCATCCTTTGCCGCTATGGTTACCTGCAACTTTAGTCTTTCTTGTCATCTTTCAAGGATTACTCGGGATGTGGACCGTCACCATGCGTTTATTTCCCTTAGCGGTGATGGGGCATTTACTCGGCGGGTTTTGCACGCTCTCCTTGCTCTGGTTAGGCTGGCTCCATTTGGTGGTCAAAAATAAACTGCCTGCTCTCAATCTTTCTCGCCCTTTACTTTTTTGGTGTCATCTTCTTTTAATAGTGGTCTTTTTGCAGATCTTGTTGGGCGGTTGGACCAGCGCCAATTATGCTGCCCTGATTTGCCCTGATTTTCCCATGTGCCAAGGTCTGTGGTTACCCCCCCTTAATATCCCGCATGCTTTTAATTTTCTAGGTGGAATAGATAGTGAGCATCCGCTTAGCTTTATGGATACCACGGCAAGAACGACCATTCATTTGTTTCATCGCTTTGGCGCTCTCATCACGCTGCTCTGTAGCTGCGTGTTTGCTTTTTACTTATGGTCAGAAAGGAAGAAAATCCAAGAGAAAACAGCCAAAAAATGGCTTTGCTGGGCCTTAATTGGCTTTATCACGCTATTAGCGGTTCAAATTTCTCTAGGTCTGAGTAATGTGTTTTTCTCTTTACCTTTGAAGGTTGCTGTTGCGCATAATGCCATCGCAGCTCTTTTATTATTATTTTTAATCACACTTTATTGTTGTCTGTCATGGACAAGAAGGGCCTATGGTAAGTAACGCTAAAATTCAACCTTCTCTTTGGCACGATTACTGGGAATTATGCAAACCCAGAGTCGTCGCGTTGATGTTGGTGACCGCTTGGGTGGGCATGTTACTGGCCTCCCCTCCCAATACTTTTCCTTGGCAAGCCCTTTTCTTTGGCACCCTTGGCATTGCTTGTTCTGCTGGCTCTGCGGCTGCTATCAATCATTTAGTCGAGCGTAAAATTGATATCCATATGTATCGCACTCGCAATCGCCCCATTGCAAGTGGGCGCATTAATCCTCTTTACGCCATGTGGTTTGCTTTAATCTTGGGAACAGTAGGCCTCCTTATTTTGACCTATTGCGTCAATGCTTTAACAGCATGGTTAACCCTGTTTTCTCTTCTGGGTTATGCTTTGTTTTATACAATTTATTTAAAACGAGCCACTCCACAAAATATTGTTATTGGCGGCGTGGCAGGTGCTGCACCACCGTTGCTTGGCTGGAGCGCTGTCAGTGGCACACTCGACCCCTACGGTTTGCTCTTAGTATTAATTATCTTTACTTGGACGCCCCCGCATTTCTGGGCGCTTGCTATCTACCGTCATGAAGAATATGCCAAAGCCAATCTACCCATGTTACCCGTCACCCATGGTATTCGTTTCACTAAGCTTTGCATCGTACTTTATATTTTGCTGCTGATAGCATGCACTATTTTGCCGTATGTGACGGGGATGTGTGGCTTAACCTATCTTATTTGTGCGCTTGAATTAGGTTTTGGGTTTTTGTATTACGGCGTCATACTCTATCAATCAGACGATCTCAAAGTGGCTCTTCGCACTTTCAGTTACTCTATTATTTACTTGTTCGCCTTATTCTTGGGATTATTGCTCGATCATTATCTGGGATATTGGCTTCACCTTGTTAGGTAATTTATGAAAAAACAGACTTTTTTAATTACGCTCCTCATTGCTATTGCGGTACTCGTTGGTTTTTGGCGCGAGAACGATGAGCCTAAACTATCCTTGAATGCGGGCACTGCCTTAACAGAACCGCTCAGCCTACCAGAATTTTCTTTAGTCGATATGACCAACAGCGCTTTTACCAAAGCATCTTTTAAAAACAAATGGAGCTTTGTCTTTTTTGGTTATAGCCATTGTCCCCAAATTTGCCCCACCACCTTAGCTGCCATGAAACAAATTTCGCAAAGTTTACATCGCGGTCCCTTAGCGCAACTTGTCTTTATTTCCATTGATCCAGAACATGACACCCCAGCACGTTTACATACCTATTTTCAACAAGAGCAATTTAAGCCAGCGCATTTTATTGGGGTCACAGGTGACAAAGAAACCATCTCTAAATTAGCGAGAGTCATCGGTATTCATGTTGCTAAAGATAACGATGCCAGTAAAAATGCCGAGCATATTGAACACGGAGGAGCCATTTTACTGGTGAATCCGGAAGGGAAAATAGCTGCTATTTTCTCAAGCACAAACAAGCCGCACGCGATTGCGCACGACTTTAAAGAAATCGTTCACTATTATGCCAGTATCGTATAATCCATCAGTGGCAAAAACGGACGTTTTCTCTGGGTTCTTCTTTTGTAAACTGCGGTGTTGGAGAAAAAGAAGCGTCTTGGCGCTGCATCACCCCAAAAGACAAAACCGGTTTCACATGCATTTGCGCTTCTAATAGCGTGTGCAAAGCATTTTCTTGTCCTTGCGTTAAGGTCTGCTCATAACTAATACCAGGTGTTGCTTTATCAAGTACAGCATCAGCTGATTTGACTTTCTTTTTAATCGCCCCAGCATTACCTAAAGGACTATCCTTAAAGAGCGTATATAATTTTTTGACAATTATACCAAGCAGCAGTCCTCCTGCTCCTCCGCAAGCCGAGCTCGTCGCAAGAATAGGAATAGCGTACTTGTTAATCATGCCATAAAAGAGGCAAAAATATCCTCCTGCGAGGAGGCCAACAGCGAGCCCAATTAAGATGAAAGTCAAGAGAAGATTTTCTACTGCGAAATCTCGATGTAGCGTCTTTGAACTTTTCTGAAAGCCGCTCGATTCTTCAAGGAGTGCCTCTGATTTTTCTGTGACAGACTCTAATTTTTCCCCCCGCTCAAGCATTTTTCTGATGTTATCATTCATAATCCCTTTGACTTCATCAATTTGCGCTTGCACTGCTTTCGTTTTAGCGGTTGCCGCCGCTGACACTTCTGCAGGTCTTTGTGCCATCGCTTCTTCAGTCAAGGTTACAGCCGTAACCAGTTTTTGCCGCGCAGCTTCCTTTTCCTTTTCTCGTTTTTTTTTCCTTTTGTGTTTACCTTTGGGCAGTGCTGCAACTTCTTGGACCAGTGAGGCCGCATGCGCTTCTTTTTCTGCTGCAGTTTGCGGTGGTGGTTGTTTTTTCTTGGTTTTGGTTACAGTGTCTTTAATGGATCGCAAAAAATCTAACATATCTCACCCCAAAATGAAGATTAGACAAGTGGGCAATCATAACATGAGTTAAATAGCTTAAGGCGCTGTGTTTTATTTCAGGAAAAAAAACGGCGCCAGAGGCGCCGTTATCTTAGTGAAGGGTAAGTCCAGATCTAGATGCAGGATCATCATCAGAAACAGCAACAAGCGCGGGCGCGGGTGTGCTGGATGCAGCTGTCGCTTGAGGGATAATCGGAGCAGATCGTGCTTCTAAAAGAGCTGCTCTTAATGCTGCATTTTCATCAGCCAGCTTTTGATTATAATCAACGGAAGTGTACATACGTGCTTTTGGCGCAAGTGTAGGTAAACCAGCCACTAACTCATCGCTCAGCTTAATCTGTGTATCATTGAAACTTAAGTTCCAAAACCAACGCTGTGTAGCAGATAAGCCAGCAACGGTGCCTGCTGCAGCTACCGTGGAAAAAATGAGTCCCGCAGCAATCTTCAATCCTTGAACCGTGTTATTGACGCCTATCAAGTGCCAAGGCAAGCCAAAAGTCCCAGTCCAAGCAATCGTAGCCGCAAAATAAACCGCTACGCCAATTGTCGCCATTTTTCCAACTGTTTTTAGTGTATTGATTGCGCTAAAACGTGAAGTCCACGGAATATCTTTCGCGGTTAACCAGCCAAGATCACGATTAAGTGCTTCTGCCAATGCAAACATCGAAAATTCATTACTTTTTATGTTAGCAATATATAAACCGACAACCCCAGCTAAAATAGCCCAAGTACTTGCAAAGCCAGAGAGCGCAATCGCCGCACTTGCGGTAAGTAATACTGCAGCAGGCCATTCTAGAAAATGTAAAATCTTTTCTCTGGTTGTTGCTTTACCGTGTGGATTTCTTCTGTTCACCTCAATAGCATTAGGAAATTCCTTTGCTCTTAATCCATAGGCTTCAAGATTGTTTAAATAATCGGGTAATAGACGTAACCTTGAAATAGGTGCGGGTATTTCCAAGCCCACATTTCGTCTATGTCTAAATTCAGTTGCAACTGCTTTATGAATTTCACTGGTTCGCTCAGTAGGGAGAAGCGCTAATTCAAAAGGAGATTTGCGATTATCTAAAGCACCATATAACTTTCCATACAAACTGGGAAGCTCTTCTTTCAGTGCAGCCTTATAAGCCTCAGCGTTAATATCAACACCAACTTCCGGATGTGTTTTTCTCCATATCCTTTCTTGCCATTGACACTTTAACGAGCCTTCTGGTGTATTTGCTAATTCATAAAGCTCTGGTACAAAGGTGCCTACTGTTTCATAGCTATTATCTTTCTTTTTGCGCTCTAAGGTGACAAAAGCAACTTCAGTGTGGCGGATAGGGGGAGCGGTATGCTCAAATTGGTCTTCCCAAATGCGAGCTCCGAGGTTTCTGATAAAATTGGGGATTCTTAAATTGAGGAAGTTAAGCGCTGGCATGGTACATCTACTCCTACTATGACTACAACCGACTTTCCTATCACTCAGGTGTGATAGAAAACTCAAATTAACATGCTTTTTCAACAAAGCAAAGAAATTAGTTATTAATCTTAAAGAAAATTTAAAAATATATTAGTCATTCAACTTATATTTGATTAATGGCGGAATAAAGTGGTCGTCAGCAGTAAAATTGCTGCTGAAGCGACCACAATTGCCGGCCCTGTCGGCACATCCCAAGTATGAGAAGCATAAATCCCTAAAACGACGGAAAGCATGCCAATGAGGCTTGCCAATACGGCCATCTTTTCAGGAGTCCGTGACAATGGACGAGCGCCGGCCGCTGGGACAACTAACAATGCCGTAATGAGCAACACCCCTACGATTTTAATCGCGACAGCAATCACTAAGGCTAATAAAAAAACGTATGCCGCTTGCACTGATTTAACAGAAACCCCTTCTGCTTGCGCTAATTCTTGATCGACGGTTAAGCGAAGTATCGGTGACCACAATTTCAACAATAAGACTAAAACGACTACGCCACCGCTATAAATAAGGGCAATATCCTGCCAAGTCACGGCGAGAATATCACCATATAAAAACCCTAAGACATCTACCCTAATCTCATCTAAAAGGGCTAGCGCTAATAAGCCCAAAGCTAAGGTTGTATGGGAGAGCAAGCCTAATAAGGTATCGCTTGAGACGCGCAAACGTTTCTGCAAACCCAGTAATATTGCGGCAACCGCCAAAGCAATGAAACAAACCCCTACCGTTATATTAATATGTAACGCTAAAGCTAAAGTCACACCAAGTAAACCCGAATGCGATAAAGTGTCGCCAAAATAAGCCAATCTGCGCCACACCATAATAGAGCCTAATGGCCCAGCAATAAAGGCAACCCCTAGGCCGCCTAAAAGCGCAGGCAAAAGATAAGCCATCTCTGAAAGAAACTGCCACTTATTCATGAATCTTCACCGGTTCAATAATAACTTCACCGTGCACATCATGTTGATGATCGTGGTGATGACTGTAAAACGCTAATTCTCGGGCAACACTGCCAAATAATGCTGCAAATGCAGGCTCGCGTGTCACATTTTCAGGATTTCCCCAACAGCACACATGCTGATTGAGACAAACCACAATATCCGTTTGCGCCATCACCACATGTAAATCATGCGAAACTAATAAAATGCCACAACCATGTTTATCCCGAATGGTTGCAATTAAACTATAAAATTCGCCCTGCCCCATTAAATCCACACCTTGAGCAGGCTCGTCTAACACTAATAAATCCGGTTTTCGCAGTAAGGCGCGCGCGAGTAACACCCGTTGGAGTTCACCCCCTGAGAGTGAATATAAGGGAGAATGCAATACCTGTAAGACGCCGACTTCCGCCAACATGGCTTTTAAGTCTTCTAAAGACCAGCACCTTCCCAACATTAAAAAACGCTGCACTGAAATAGGGAATAGGGGATCAACACGCAATTGCTGTGGCATATAGCCAATTGTTAAGTCCTTTTTGCGCCAAATCTTGCCACTAGAAGGAGCTATCAAACCAATGATAACTTTGACCAGACTGGTTTTACCTGCACCATTAGGACCAACCAATGAGACAATTTTGCCTGACTCAAGAGTTAGATCAATATCTTTAAGGATTAAGCGTTGCTCACTTTGCAAAGAGAGCTTCTCGGCTTGAATTAATAATTGCGGAGTGGTTGGGCTCATAACTTTCGTAAATATTCCTAAATGTGGTAAATTCTATACCCATTACACTTCAAGAAGCGAGATTTGTTTCGAGACTAAACGATGAGATTGAAAGGATGTCGACTGAGAAAATAGAAGGAATAGCTTGGACTATTTCGAGATTTTCGCAAGGAGACATCCTTTCAAGATAACGTTTAGACGAAGAAAGAAAATCGCATCTTGAAGTGTAATGGGTATATCATTCGCAATAGCGTACGCCTACGGAAACTTATGTTGAATTTGCAGAATAAAGCTTTGATTGGGATATTTCTCTGGGTGATGAGTTACTGCTCTGTCACACTTGCATCTCCCCAAGTCGTGGTCACACTCAAGCCTATCCACTCGCTTGTTGCCGCTGTCATGGACGGCGTTGCCACCCCGCAACTATTATTACCCGATTATGCATCCCCGCATACCTTCCAACTCAAACCTTCGAATTTAAAACAACTGAAAAATGCAGATTTAATTATCTGGGTTGGGCCTGAATTAGAAAATTTCATGGAAAAACCTTTATCTCAGCTCAAACCCGCTTGGGGAACTTTGACCTTGCGCGATATCCCCCACTTACAACGCTTGCCTCAACGCATAGGCAGAAATTGGGGCGACCCTCATGAGCATGAACATGAGCATCACCATGACGCCGATAATTTAGATCCGCATTTTTGGCTATCCACTGATAATGCAGCGGTAATCGTCAATTATCTTGCAACATTTTTGTCGCAAAAAGATCCCGAGCACGCGCAGCAATATCAGCAAAATGCAAAGTTATTACAAAATTCTCTGCAAACACTTAAAACACAATTACAAGTGATGTTAAAGCCTGTCCAAAAACAGCCTTTCCTGGTTTATCACGATGGTTATCAATATTTTGAAAAAGAATTTTCGCTAAATGGCGTTGGCACAATGGTGGTCAACCCGCATCTACCTTTAAGTGCGCAAGGCTTAAAAACTATCCAAACCATTATTACGCAAAATCATGTACGCTGTGTCTTTCGCGAAACCGAATTTTCCGATAAAACCATTTACAACAGTCTGCTTAATATGAATATTAAAGTGGCAGAGCTCGATCCGCTAGGTGCGCATCAAAAAGCAGGTCCCCGGGCCTATAAACAAATCATGTTTAGCATTGGATCAACCATGCGGCATTGTTTGCTCAATGAGTCAAAATAATTGGTATTATCATCTTGTGCTGTGTTGGGACCTTGCGTACTCATATAAAACCTCTTTGAGTTAATTGAAAAAAAATTTACTCTATTTTTTAACTAAAAGCAAGTCGACTATCTGTCATTACCTCTGTTTGCGTGTATATATAGGTTTTCAACAACCAGAATGACCAACGGTGATTTGTTAAGAAGGTAAGATGTTTTAAAATGCGGCAAACCAAAGGGTTTAGCAGATATATTCAACTATAGTAGTATTTATAATGATAAATCTTTTTTTCTCACTACAAGATCACCTTAAAAATAAAATTCAATTTGAATGGAATGCTGCCGGCGTAAACGACTGGCCCAAGATTGAACGCTTGTTTATCGCCGCTTATGTCAATGCGTATAAAAATTGTGAGCAAGAAATGCTCGCTTTACCCCACCCTATTCTCAAGGAAGTTGAAGAGCATTGGCAAAGTTGTTATGAAAAAGCGGCTCAACAAGGATCTCACATACTAGAGCAGGAATTTATTAACCCTCTTGTGCGCTATTTTTCGCATGTTGACAAATGGCAATCTACAGAGCAAAAAAAACCAACAAAAAACAATCCCTTTCAAGAAGAAATAGATAAATTAGCACAGCATTTCAAAGACAAAACCATTGATATTAGTAAAATTAAGAAAGATCTCATTAAGCTCAGCGCACTTGTGCATTCATTTAAACATGAATTTGCTGAAGAAAAACCAAAATTTCTCAATATCAATAAACAAAATCCCTATGGGGTCCATTATCTTGTTGCCCGTTTTGATGATGAGCCCGTCGCTTTTTTTGCCTGCCAATTAAACAATAAAACCGGACGCCTCTATTTTAGATGGGTTACCATGTCTCCTGCTTTTCATCGTCAAGGACTCGGCAAAGTCATGTTAGACGAAGTTACAAAGCAATTTCCCCAGAGCAAAGGTATGGAGTTATATACAAGAATCGTCAACTTTCCTGTGATAAAATTCTATGAAAGCTCGGGATTTAAGCCAATCAAAGAATTCGATTATAGCGAGCCTACAGAGATCCCCCCATCCCTCCCAAAAGGATATTTCACATCCTATATGAAAAAGTGGCTTGAAGATAAAGTGCTCTTAGGACCGCTCGATGATAATGCGTCTAATGTTGAGAACTTTGTTGGTTTTCGCAAAAATTTCAAAGGAAGTAAGATGAGTCCTTTTTAGAGGAAAAAACTTCTTTTCCAGCCCTTTAAGGGATCGCTAAATGCCCAGTGGAATTAAGCGGTTCATAAAACGAGATTGTAGTTCTGCCGGGAAGAGGTCAATCAAGATTGTAAAAATCTGAGTATTTTTTCTTTTTCATCCACTATTGCAGCAACAGCATAAAGTGGATAAGAGTGAATACTGTCGTAAACTGAAAAATTATGAATTGATAAGCGAATGCCATAGGGAGACTGAAGATGTGACTCTAAAAAGATTCGCATGCTTTGCATGCTACTACCATGACCACTTTTCACTTCAACTGGGATCACATTTTGACCATGCGTTATTAAATAATCAATTTCTGCATTACTTCCCCTTTTTTCACGGTGCCAATAATAAAGTTTCTGTTTATCGGCAGGATCAGAGTAAGCCAAAAATTCTTGACCAACAAAACTTTCTGTTATATTCCCTTGATTGATAAATGCTGTTGTAGGTAAAACTATCCAATCTTTTAATGAAAGCCCTAAAATAGCCTGATTAAGGCCAATATCATGTATCATCAACTTAAATTTGTTAATATCTGCTTTTGCACCAAGTGGTATACCCTGGCCTTGATTTTGAGTAATTTGATGCACAATACCAGCTTTTTCGAGAAGATGTAATGCTGGTTCAAGTTCCCTTTTACGAAAATCTGAAATCATGCTGTATTTAAAATGTTGACATATAATAGCGGGTATTTGTCTAAATAGTAACTCAACATATTTGATCTCGTGCTTTTTAGTGTATTTTGAAAAATCTTGTTCATACGCGTTTTTAATATTTTGTAACACTTTAGTGCAGAGCATAATGTCTTGATGAGTTATCCACTGATATATAACCTGGGGCATTCCGCCAATTGCCATATATTCGCCAAGTAATCTAATCGCTTTATTATGGATCGCCTCATTTATGGTTTCAGTTTGTTTATGAGTAATAATTTCAATGGCCAGATCTTGTAAGCCTTTAGCATCAAGATATTCAATGAATGACATGGGATACATATACATGAAACTTACTCTGCCAACAGGTACACCAACCTGATCGATGGCAAAATCGAGTAAAGAACCTGCTGCTATTACATGAAGTTTCGGCATTTCTTCATAAAAATATCGCAAAGCGGTAATTACTTGTGGCGCGGCTTGAATTTCATCTAAAAATAATAATGTCTTTCCAATTTCAATTTTTTTATTTACTGTGATTGATAATTCTCTAATAATCCTGATAGGATCAAGATCTTGTTCAAATATCTTTAGGAATTCAGGATTTTTCTCAAAATTAATTTCAACAAAGCTATGAAATGTTTTCCCTAATTGTCTGACAACATGCGTTTTGCCGACTTGTCTTGCTCCGCGTAATAGCAATGGCATACGTATAGATGAATCCCGCCACTTGAGCAAATCTAAAAATATTAATCTTTTCATAGGGTTACCATTTTTATGGTTGATTTTCAAGCCATTTTTTCACTAATTATGGCTATATATCAACCCATTTTATGGAAAAAATGGTCAAAAATCAAGGCATTTGACATCCCATGTCGGTAAAAGACCACTTGTTAAAGCCCAAACACCACACCCAAAAACACCACCATGCCCACCCATTGGTTATTCAAAAAAGCTTGCAGGCACTTTTTTCGGTCTCTCTCTTTTATTAACAGCTGTTGGTAAACCATTAACCCTAGCGCAACCAATAGACTAATAAAATAAGGCCATTTAAAGTCTAAAGTGCGGCCTAATCCTACTAAACAAAGCAGCATAATCACTTGCAAACTTCCCACTATCACTTTGTCATACTGGCCAAAAGCAATAGCAGTCGATTTCACACCAATTTTGACATCATCTTCTCTATCTGCCATTGCATAGAGGGTGTCATAAGCAATAATCCACATCACTGTGGCAAAAAATAAAATCCAACAGGTATTAGGCAAATGTTGTGCTTGGGCAGCGTAGGCCATCGGGATCCCCCAGGCAAAAGCCAAGCCTAATCCTACTTGCGGAAAATGGGTCATGCGTTTTAAAAAGGGGTAGCTAATGGCCAACAAGGCGCCGACAACTGATAAGGCCATCACAAAAGGGGTAGTAAATAAGATCAAGATAAAAGCGAGCGTCATCAACCCTAAAAATAACCACTTGGCTTGTTGAGGAGTCACTTCTCCTGTCACTAAAGGTCTGCCTTTAGTTCTTTCTACATGACCATCTACCTCTTTATCTGCTAGATCATTTATAACGCAACCTGCCGCGCGCATGACAATAACCCCCAGGGTAAAAATCACCACCCATTTCATATCTGGCGAGCCATTGCCCGCTATCCAAAGCGCTATCAAGGTGGGCCACAGTAATAGCCAACTCCCAACAGGCCGGTGCAAACGCATGAGAACAAGATAAGGGGTGATTTTCTTAATCATATAAGTCATACAACTAATAATGTCGCTTAATCTGGTTAATGAGCCCTCATATTACACGAATCGTCGGCTTTTCAGGATAATTTTAGGTTTTCTATTGTAAACAAAAAACACTTACCTTTATTATGACCAACTTATACTTGAATCAGCATTCTGTAGATACACCAAAGAGGCTTACCCATGCAGAAAAAGAATGTCATCTGTTTGATAGCGGGACTTTTTCTTTTTTTTACCACAAGTCTATTAAATGCTTATGATCCACCAAACCGGGTGATTCGATTAAGCTATGCCAGCAAACATTTAAGTTTTTCTCCCGCTGGGGAAACTATTTGGGTACAAGCTGTACAAAATCGCCCTATGTATATTGGCGACAGACTGTGGTCTGGGGAAAATTCAAAAGCAGAGTTACAATTAGATGGCGCCACTGTCTTTGCCGGCGCCAATACAAGTGTCAGCATTGTTAATCTGAATAATCGCCTCGCGCAATTTAAACTGACGCAAGGTCGATTGCATCTTTATGTCCATCATCTAGAGCCTCAGCAAAAATATGAAATCGATACCCCAAATTTAGCTTTCACTATCACGCAGCCGGGTTACTATCAAATTGCTGTCGACAATCATCGCAAATCTACGGTTGTGGGTGTGGTACGTGGCCATGCCAATGTTTATGGCATCACCGCTACTTATAAAATTAGAGCAGGCAAAAGCTATCGCTTCTTTGGCAATAATCTAAAATACAGCGAAGCCATCCATTTATCTCAGGATAAATTTAATAAATGGTGCCTTAGCCGGGTTAATCGTGCCAAAAAATCGGTCTCTGTACATTATGTTTCTCCCACCATTATTGGTTATGAAGATCTGGATAATTATGGTCATTGGACGCATCACAAACGCTATGGTTGGATCTGGACACCTCAAGCGGTGGCAACTGATTGGGCGCCCTATCGCCATGGTCGCTGGGTTTGGGTCGATCCCTGGGGTTGGACTTGGGTAGATGATAACCCCTGGGGGTTCGCACCTTATCATTATGGTCGATGGGTTAATCTGAGCTCCAGCTGGTATTGGGTCCCTGGATCTGTCAAAACCAGAGCCGTCTACGCGCCTGCTCTCGTTGCCTTTGTAGGAGATAAAAACTTTAAAGTCAGCGTTTCAGTCGGCACGCCGCCCACTGCAGGCGTTGCGTGGTTTCCTCTGGGTCCTGAAGATGTATATGTGCCTTCTTATCGTGTGAGCCAAGATTATTTTGTGAACGTCAATAGAAGCAATACGACTGTCAATAAAACCCAGATCACAAATGTGTATCACAATCAAACCATTAACAATCATATTACCTATCAAAATCAAACCGTACCTACCGCTGTGACTGCTGTTTCAAAAGAAGCTTTTGTAAATTCACAACCAGTTGCCCAAAAGAAAGTGACGTTTTCTAACGAAGAAGCACTCAAAGCCCCTGTCACCCAAACTGCTGCGGTTGCGCCAGTACAAACCAGCCTCGTCTCTTCAGAACAAACAAAAGAGCAACCGCCTCAACAAGATGGTGCCCAAGCAGTTATTACTAGAACAGCAGCACCACCTGCGCCAGTTGAGTTTGCAAAAAAATTAGACTTACTTGCGAAAGATCCTGGCAAACCACTCTCTTTTGATGAAATGAAAAACTTAAGAGAGTCAGAAAAAAGCGCGGCACCTCAAGCACCTGCTCTTGCTGCGCCAGAAGAAATTATCGCTCATCCCAAAGTGCCTGACACTGCTGCACCTGAACCTGTTGCGACACCTGAAGTTGCTTCTCACCCTAAAGAGCCTGTGCCTACCGTTTCTCCTGAACCACTTGCTGCACCCGAAGTCGCTTCTCATCCTAAAGAGCCTGCATCTACCGCTGCCCCTAAACCTGTCGCTGCCCCTGAAGTGATTTCTCATCCTAAAGAGCCCGCACCTGCTGCTGTGCCAGAAGTTATCTCTGCGCCAAAAGAACCTGTACCCGCTGCTGCGCCAGAAGTTATCTCTGCACCAAAAGAACCTGTACCCGCCGCTGCGCCGGAAATAATCTCTGCACCGCCTGAGGAACCTGTTCCCGCACATCGTGAAAAAGAACCTGAGCCCAGGCAAGCGCCAGAACCACTCCCTGCGCCAGAGAGAGAATCTCACCATCAAAGAAATCGAGAATTTGAACCGATGGTAGCGTCCGAGCCTGCGCCTGTAATAGAGCCTTCACAACCCAACAGAGAACAACCACCTCAACCTATGGCAACACCAGATGCGTCTGCGGCACCTGTGCAACCAGCGCCGCAACCCGAAAGACAGCAAACACCTGAACCCATGAGAGCACCAGAAGTCTCTCCTGTGCCGGTGCCTGAACCTACACGGCCACACGCACCTCAAGAAGAATTGAAAGAACAACCAGACTCGCTTGAAAATACGGAGAAACCATGAGCAAATCGGAAGCGCCTCTTCTTATCATTGGATCAGGGTTAGCAGGATTAACGGTAGCCAAAGAGCTGCGCAAGTTGCAACCTGACACACCTTTAACAGTTATTACTGAAGAAGCGGGACATTTTTATTCTAAGCCGATGTTATCGACTGCGCTTAACCAAGGAAAAACGCCACAAAGTCTTATTATGACCGAAGCTTCCACCTTGCAATCGCAATTAGGAGCAACTTTTTATTGTCACTCACAGGTAGAAGCTATTGATCCAGAAAATAAAACTGTTACCGTGAAAACGCGACAAGAAACGCTAACGCTGTCCTATCAAAAATTAATCTTTGCACTGGGCGCGCAACCTAAGCCTTTGCCGTTGTTAGATAACCTCTCCGCTTGCTTTCGCATCAATCATCTTGAGCAATATGGTCATTTTATTGAAGCCATTGCGAACAAAAAACAACTGACCATCATCGGCAGTGGGTTGGTTGGCTGTGAATTTGCGCATGATCTCAGTCATAAGGATTATGACGTTTCGCTAGTGACCCCCGATCCCTATCCTTTATTTGGGCTCATTCCTGAGCAAGCTGGGCATTATTTGCAAAAAGCGCTTATTGAAAAAGGCGTTCAATGGCATGCAAAGACAAATCTTGTTGCAGCAAAAAACGATGCAGAAAGGATCACGCTCAGTTTATCTTCCGATATCCATTTACAACCAGAGGCGATTCTATGTGCGATTGGTTTACAGCCCAATATTGACTTGGCAAATAAAGCTAATATTAAAGTTAATAAAGGAATTGTGGTCGATAACTATTTAAGAACTAGCCAAGCCGATATTTACGCCTTAGGAGATTGTGCTGAAATTGAAGGGGTTTGTCGCCAGTTTGTGGCACCCATTCTGCATTGTGCGCGTACTTTAGCCCGCACGCTCTCTGGAGACCAAACACCCGTCACTATCCCCCCGACACCTATTGTTTTAAAAGTGAATGCTTATCCGCTGGTTGTTTTCCCTCCCGAACCCACACTATCCGGGCAATGGGAAATTGAAGACAATGACGGTTCTATTCATGGCACGTTTATGGATAAAGACGGGGTACTTCAAGGGTATGTTTTAACCGGGAAGGAAACGGAACATCGACAAATATTGTTAAAAAAGCTGATGGCCAATTTAACTCCCCAAATGGCGTAATGAAAGCGCTCTTGCGAGATTAAGACTTAATCCGCGAGAGCACTTTTTGAGGAACGCTACTTTTTGCTACCACAGCAATCGAAGCCAAAACACAAATCATGCCAAAAAAGTTATACCAACCAAAGCCTTCTTCTAAAAAAATGAAAGCCAAAATCGAGGTACCCACAGGCAACACGCCCCCAAAAACGGCTGCTGTGCTTGCAGGAACAAGTGATAATCCTTTAGACCATGCCCAATAAAAATACCCGCCACAAAGACCACTTAAGATAAGCAATCCCCAAACCGAGAGAGAGAAATTCATAATATTGATAGGATCTTCATAAAGTGAGACTAAACATAATGGTAATAGCATCAAAAAGATAAACCAATTGACGACTGCAGCACTCCCCAATGGGGTCACTCTATGACTGATAAATTTATTGAAAATAGAATAAAGCGCTTCAGGCAACATTGAAAGTAAAATTAAAAAATCACCAAAGAAACTGCCTGTTTCCTCTTGCGCATCAGAAAAATTATCTAAGCTGATAATCAAAATACCCACTATCGCCAAAACGATAGCACCCTTCTTACTTGCATTAAGCTTTTCACCCAGACATAAAAATGCACACACAGCAATCATAGCGGGTAAAGCGCTACTGATAATGCCGGCAGATGTGGCTGTGGTATATTGGATCCCTTGAAAAAATAAGTAATTAAATAAAAATCCGCCCGTAAAAGCCTGTGCTATTAAAAAACACCAATCTTTCAATTGCAACCTTGCTTGCGGGTGATTATCAGAAATGAGTCGTCCCTTTAAAAAATAGACGCAAGCGGATAAAAATAACCCACTAATAAAGAAACGAGTTGTTAAAAACAAATAGAAGGGAACGTGAGGCAAAATATATTTGGCCGCAATCACATTGACGGCAATTGTCATTTGCGCAAAAGCTAATAAGCTATAAGCATACCAGTGACCAAATTTCACAAGGACTCCTGAGGGGATGGGTGTATTTCATGGAAAGTGCTTTGAGTATATTATGATAATGCACAAATGCCTATTTTGAAATACCATTTAGCGCTTGAAAAGACCTTTCAGTCTTGATGCTTAATCTGTCAAATCCTGCAACACTTTCTCAAATTGAGAAATCGCCCAATGCAAGGTATCTCTCTCAATAATAAGCGGCGGAGCTAATCGTATAACCTTGTCATGTACTTCTTTTGCCAAAATCCCTTCTTGCATCAATTTCTCAGAAACGTCTCTTGCCGTTATTCTGCCAGGATGAAACTCAATACCTACCCAAAGCCCTCTACCTCGCACTTCTTTAATCCAAGGGTGTTTTATTTTTTGTAAACCCTCTAAAAGCGCTAACCCTAATGTCGCACTGCGCGCAATATAATCTTCTTCTTGCAATATTGATAAAACCTCCAAACCAATACGGCACCCTAAAGGATTACCACCAAAGGTTGAGCCGTGACTCCCTGGATTAAACACTTCCATCACATCCTTTCTTGCCAAAAACACCGAGACTGGTAAAAGTCCTCCGCCAAGTGCCTTCCCCAGTATCAAACCATCTGGCTTCACCATTTCATGATCGCAAGCAAACCATTTTCCTGTTCTACCTAATCCAGATTGCACTTCGTCTAAAATGAAAAGAACATTATTTTTGGCGCAAATTTCTTGTGATAACTTTAGCCACCCGAGAGGCGGAATGATAATGCCCGCTTCTCCTTGTATAGGCTCTACCAAAAAAGCACAGGTATGAGGCGTAATAGCTCTCTCTAATGCCTGGACATCCCCAAATGGGATTTCTACAAATCCAGGCGTAAAAGGTCCAAACCCTTCTTGGTAGGATTTATCAGAAGAAAAACTCACCACGGTGACGGTTCGTCCATGAAAATTGTTTTTCGCGACAATAATCTCCGCTTTATTTTCCGGAATATTTTTATATTGATAGCCATATCGTCTAGCGGCTTTGATTGCTGTTTCTACTGCTTCCACGCCCGTATTCATCGGCAAGCCCATATCCATTCCTGATATTTGACATAATTTTTCTAAAAAAG
This sequence comes from uncultured Gammaproteobacteria bacterium, assembly GCA_963803015.1. Taxonomy (GTDB): domain Bacteria; phylum Pseudomonadota; class Gammaproteobacteria; order Berkiellales; family Berkiellaceae; genus Berkiella. The sequence continues at coordinate 701,209 of CAWDKV010000004.1, forward strand.
GTTGCAGCATATCGTGATGAAAGGCTCTAGAAGTTAAAGATAATTTTTGTGCTTGTGACTGTAATACTTGTAACAGCCGTGGATTGGCGTGCCCCAGACTTACCGCAGAATAAGCAGACATCATATCTAAATAACGTTTACTCTCAATATCCCATAGCCAAACACCTTCTCCCCGACTCAAAACAACTGGCAACGGATGATAATTGTGCGCACAGCGGTTATTTTCCAAGGCTATCCATTGCTCAGTAATCGTCATGTTCTTTCCCTTTACCCTTTGCAGATGGGGGTATATTTCCGATAGCACTTAACACCACTTTTTCCATTAACTTCAGTGTTTGCTCAGAAACATCTCTTGTAGGATTAAATTCTGCAATTTCTAATCCTTTATATAAAGAATTCCCAACAGCCATTTTAAGTGCTGAACAAACTTCCTCTTCATTGAGGCCATTAGCCTCTGGGGTTCCTGTTCCCATGGCAATTTTGGGATCAAACACATCAATATCGAGGCTAATGCCAAATCCTTTGGTCCTTGTGGTCACTCTCTTTAATGCCTCTTCAAATATCACTGCCAACCCTCTTTGCTTTACTTCTTCGATAAAATAAATCTTAACGTTTAAATCGGCTAATAAAGCAGCTTCTTCTTTTTCAAAGCTTCTCACGCCAATTAAAACCACATGCAAAGGGTTGAGTTTTACTTTTTCATTTACTAGTTTGACAAGTTCGGGGGCACCATGCCCTAATAATACAGCGAGGGGCATGCCATGAATATTGCCTGAAGGGGTGGTCTGAGGTGTATGAGAATCCATGTGGGCATCAAACCAGATAAGACCAAATTCTTGAGCGGCGTTTAGGGCGTTCACTAAGCCACTCCATGTGCCTATTGCGATAGAATGATCGCCGCCTAAAACAAGAGGGAAATGATCCTTTTTAATACTGTTTTGAACTGCATGGGCTAATTCATGATTAAATTGCGTGATAAGCGCTAATTTATCAGCATATGCTAGTGTTTTTTTTAGCCTATCCTTTTTTTCAGGCTCTTCAATCTCATGCCAAGAAACAGAAACTCTCTGTTCTAGAACTTCCTGCAATCCCTTTTCCTGCAACACTTTAGGCCCAAATGCTGTTTCATAACGCCCAGCTCCCCAGCCTAAGCTAGCACCAATTATATCAATTTCTTTTTTCAGCATGAGAGCCCACTATTTTGTTTTTTAGTTATACTTAAGAATACACGGTAAATGAGTAGGTAAAATAATGATTTCACTCAAAGTGACTCTTCTTAATTCAGGAAAGCAGAAAATTGCTAAATTTTCCATTCATGCTCAAGCAGAAAATGATGCTTTGGATAAAAATGCAGTGCGTGGGATAACCCAACTCTGTGTGGCTACACTTGAGATGGCGCAGAATGACATGGTTTTTGATCTATCTCTTCTCCCAGGAGAGCTGCAATCTTTTATTGCAGACATCTTAGCAGAGCAAATAAAACTAGCGATAACGCAGAAACAACTTTTTACAGCAAACACCAAGCCAACTGTGCTTTGCACTGTTGATACTAAGATTAAGCTTGACTGTAATGATTTGTTGGACACCAACGTTGAATTATATCCTCGAGCTGCGTATTAGAAAGGGCTGATAATTGTTTTGCCATCTTTGGCATGGCTTTCAAATAATTTTCATCTCTTTTAAGATCGGCCACTTTGAATTGCACGGCACCCGTTTGTCTTGTTCCTAAGATCTCACCTGGACCTCGTAAATCTAAATCTGCTTGTGCGATATAAAAACCATCTTGGCTTTCACGCATAATACGCAGACGCGCCGCCGCTACCTCACTACAAGGGGCTTGATAAAGCAACACACAATAACTTTGCTTGTCGCCTCGACCCACCCTACCTCGTAGTTGGTGCAATTGTGCTAAACCTAACCTCTCCGGATTTTCTATCACAATTAAAGTGGCATCAGGCACATTGACCCCCACTTCAATCACTGTGGTTGCGACAAGAATTTGGATCTCGCCTTGATAAAAAGCGTGCATGATCTGTTCTTTTTCATCAGAAGACAGTCGTCCATGAACAAGCCCGACTCCAACCTGCGGCAGATGTGCTTTAATCTCTTTTGCCACTTCTTCAGCTGCTTGACAATCAAGTGTTTCTGATTCGTTAATCAAGGTGCAGACCCAATAAACTTGTTGCTTATTCTCACAAACCTTTGCCATTCTGGCTATTATTTCTAGGCGCCGTGATTGTGGAATGGTTAAGGTTTGTATAGGTTTTCGACCTGCTGGCAAGCTGTCTATGGTGGAAATATCAAGATGCGCATAATGACTTATGGCTAGTGTGCGCGGAATAGGGGTTGCTGTCATAATTAATTGGTGTGGGTAAGTTGGATGTAAAGAACTCAAGCCCTTTTCTTGTAATGCAAAACGTTGATGCACGCCAAAACGATGTTGTTCATCAATGATGACTAACCCTAACTGATTAAATTTTATTGATTCTTGAAATAAGGCATGTGTCCCTACAACAATATGTGACAATCCTAATTGACAGTTTTCGTTCAATAAACGCTTTGCTTTTGCTTTGAGCTTACCAGTCATTAAATCACATCGAATACCTAGCGGTTCAAACCAATGACACAGTGCTTGATAGTGCTGGGCTGCTAAAATTTCGGTGGGAACCATCATGGCGACCTGCATGTTGTTAGTCACTGCTGTCAACATCGCCAGAGCTGCTATCACTGTTTTGCCACAACCTACATCCCCTTGCACTAGCCTTAACATGGGAGTAGCTTGTGTTAAATCATGATGAATTTCTTGCCACACTTTTTGTTGCGCAGAAGTTAAGGTAAAAGCTAAATTTGAGATAAATTGATTATAATGTGTTTCTGAGAGTACCAAGTTATTCGCTTTTTGCGCTTGATTTCTTGCTTTTAATTTTTTCAAACTCAAGTGATGCGCAAAAAGCTCTTCTAAAATTAATCTTTTAAAAGCAGGATGAGCTCTCTCATTTAGTGCATTGGCATCACACTCTGGTGTCGGTTGATGAATACTCTTTAAAGCACAATGCCAAGACAGCATATTCTCTTTATCTAAACTTTGGGCAAAGATATCTGACTCTCCTTGCTCCTCCTGATAGCCTTGTAGAATTTTATCAATGGTTTTTCTAAACCAACTTTGAGTCAATCCAGAGGTCAAGGGATAAATAGGCGTTAAATATCCTGGCATGGCCGCGCCCTCTTCTATGATTTCACATTCTGGATGCAGCAATTGTAACTTATTTTTAACGCGTTTTGCCTGACCAAAGCAACGTAATGTCACACCCGGTTGCCATTTTTGAATCAGGGCTGGATGTAAATGGAAAAAGACTATTTGAAGTGAAGCACACTTGTCTGCCAAGGTAAGCTGACATCGCTTTTTTTGACGAAAAGAAGTTGCCTTGATCTCAATAATTTTTCCTTGAACCACAACAAACTGTTCAGGTAAAACATCAACAATCGGGGTAAGATGTGTCCTGTCTTGATAGCGATGTGGAAAATGCAACAGCAAATCGCCAACAGAAAAAGCCTGTAGCTTTGCTAATTTTTCTGCAGTTTTATCTGCGACACCGGGCAAAGATGTCAAAGGCGTGGCCCAATGATAAGTCTTCACACCTGTTATGCTCCACGTGTAATCTGCGTCACTTCGGGAATGGTTCTGAGCCTTCGCATGATGCGCGTTAAGTGTAAGTTATCACGTACTGTAATAATCATTTTGACTCTATTATGCCGACCATCGCGTTCATCTATATGCACATTCACAATATTCGCATTCGATTCAGCAACAGCATTGGCAAGCGCCGCCAAGACACCACGATGATTGATCACTTCAATGAGAATAGGCACTTGGAATTCGCCTGTCATCTCTGCTTCCCATTCTACATTGATGCATTGATTCGCATTTTCTTTAGATTTTTTCAGCTTTGAACAACGCTCTTTATGCACAACGACACCCTGACCTTCGACTAATAATCCAAGAATGGGATCTCTTGGGATGGGATAGCAACATTTTGCATAAGTCACGACCAAGCCTTCCGTCCCTTTGATACGCAAGAGTGAAGCACCCACATTAGAAGAACTTTCTTTATGTAATTGCATTAATATTCTTTGCGCGACTAAAGGCGCAACGCGTTTACCCAATCCCACTTCTTCATAAAGTTCGTCAAGCGTTTCAAGATGAAAATCCTCTAAAATGGGATAGAGCGATTCTTCCTCAACCTCTGTCAACAAAACCCCAAGCGGTTTTAATATATTATCCAGTAGTTGATAGCCTAAGGCGCAAGATTCTTGTCTTTTTTGATTTTTTAACCAATGGCGAATATTACTTTTGGATTTGCTGGTTGCCACAAAGCTCAACCAAGTAGGAATAGGGTGCGCATCTGGTGCCGTGATAATCTCGACGGTTTGCCCGCTTCGCAGACGCGTGTTGAGTGGCGCAAGGCGTCTATCAATCTTACAGCCAACGCAACTATTGCCGAGATCAGTATGCACGGCGTAAGCCACATCCACGGGCGTTGCTCCATGCGGTAAAGACAAAATGTTGCCTTTGGGCGTGAAAATAAAAACATCCTCTGCATACAGATCTGTTTTGACACTTTCAATGAATTCTATGGGGCTCCCGGTTTGCTGTTGGATCTCCAGTAATCCTTTCACCCATTCTTTAGCATGAATCGGCTCAATCTCTTTTTCTGATGATTTATAGAGCCAATGTGCTGCTATCCCCTTTTCAGCTAAATTCTCCATTTCTTGGGTTCGGATCTGCACTTCTAGCGGGATCCCATGCGGCCCAATTAAAAAGGTATGAAGAGATTGATAACCATTGGCTTTAGGAATAGCGATATAATCTTTAAAGCGCCTTGCAAGCGGACGATAAAGACCATGGATAATGCCCAACGCAAGATAACACTCTTCTTTAGATTTCACGATAACACGCAAGGCATGCATATCCATCACTTCTAAGAGAGAAAGCCGTTTTTTTCGCATTCTTTTGTATAAACCATACAAATGCTTTTCTCTAGTCACAATCTTTGTGCCAACGAGCCCGGCTTCGCTTAATTTTTTCTGAAATTCATTTTCAAGCGCATCAAGTAGAGGTTTACGACTCGTGCGCACTTTTGCGACAGCTTCATTCAAGATCCGGCTTCGCATAGGATAAAGTGCAGCAAAACCTAGTTCTTCAAATTCGATACGCATGTGATTGATGCCCAAACGGTGCGCAATCGGCACATAGATTTCAAGCGTTTCTAGGGCGATGCGCCGCTTTTTTTCACGTGGTAGCGAACTGATTGTCCGCATATTATGCAATCTATCAGCCAATTTAATCAAAATGACGCGTATATCTTGCGCCATGGCTAACATCATTTTACAAAAATTTTCAGCTTGAGCGTGTTCCCGACTCGCAAATTCTATTTGCTTTAATTTGCTAACCCCATCAACTAATTCAGCTACTTTTTCTCCAAATTGTTGAGCAATTGCCGCTTTATCAACATGCGTATCCTCAATGACATCATGTAAAAGTGCCGCTTCAAGCGTTTGATGATCCATCTGAAGACCTGCCAAAATACTCGCAACCGCTACCGGATGAGAAATATAGTCCTCTCCGGAATAGCGTTTCTGCCCTTCATGCGCTTTTTGCGCCACGCGAAAGGCTTTTTTTATCTTTTCACTCTCTTCAATTGAGAGATAAGATAATTTTTTTCTGAGTTCCGTAAAACCTGCCACGCGTTTTACACTGGATCTTCTTTTAAAATGTCACGGGTAATATGCCCGATGGCAATTTCTCGTAAAGCGACAACGGTCGGTTTATCATTTTCCCAAGGCACAACGGGTTCGGCTCCCGTAGTGGCAAGTTGTCTTGCTCTTTTGGTTGCGACTAAAACCAATTCAAAACGATTTTCCACATTATCTAAACAATCTTCTACTGTAATTCGTGCCATCTTAGACCTCCATTGAATTTTTTGACTATGTTAATTGGGCTAATAAAGTACTATATCGCTCCTTTTGATAAGACATTTTAAGTTTTTGGGAACGAATAATTGCTTCTAAATCTAATAATGCGTCATCAAAAATTTCGTTGACGACCACATAATCATATTCTGCGTAATGAGATATTTCATTGCTGGCTGCAAGCATCCTCCCCTCAATCACAGCTGGACTATCTTGGCGTCTTGTGTTTAGCCTTGTCTGTAAAGCTTCTCTTGATGGGGGTAAAATAAAAATGCTCACACACTCCATTTGTTCTTTAATTTTTCTGGCACCTTGCCAGTCAATTTCTAAAATGACGTCATTCCCAGCTTCAAGCTGCGCCATGACCCATTTTTTAGAAGTGCCATACCAATGATTGAATACTTTGGCATATTCTAAAAAAATGCCCTGCTCTTGATATTGCTTAAAAGTATCCTCATCGACAAAAAAATAATTGACGCCATCCTTTTCTCCCTGACGGGGTGGACGCGTGGTATGAGAAATCGACACGTTTATATTGGAAGAACGCTCAACCAAGGCATGAATTAACGACGTTTTGCCGCCCCCTGAAGGCGCTGAAACTATAAATAACTTTCCCAAAACCCGCATCTTTTACTCCACATTTTGGATTTGTTCACGCATTTGCTCTATTAAGACTTTCAAGGCAACTGCTTTCTCTGAAATGACATGATCAAGTGCTTTTGCAGCGAGCGTATTGGCTTCTCGATTCATTTCTTGCATTAAAAAATCTAATCGTCGCCCTATTGCTTCCCTTTGGACAAGGGAGTTTTCTACTTCTTTGATATGCGCTTTTAATCTGTCTAATTCTTCTTCAATATCTGATCTTTGTATAAATAAAATAATTTCTTGCTCTAAACGTTGCGGCTCAACATTTTGTTTAAGCTCTTGTAGCTTAGCCTGGAGTCTTTCTCTTCTGGCTTTTTGTACCTCAGGTAAAATGTGTCGAATGGCATTCACTATATCATCTGTTTGCTCAAGTTTTTGTACTACAACTTGTTGTAACGCGCTTCCTTCTCGTAAGCGTGTTTTTCTTAAGTCCTGTAAGGCGCGTTCTAACAAAGCATTTAAAGGGTCTTGTAAGGATGCTAAAGAAGACTTCTTCGTTGTCAATACTTCTGGCCAACGCAAAATGTCTAAAGCTTTCACGTTTGCCTCCACCCCCGGAAATATCGATATTTCCTTCATTGCCGTCAATAGCTGAGCAACGAGGCCTGTATTGACTTCAAGTTGTGGCAAGCTCTCGTCGCTTGCTATAAATGACAAAGAAAAATCTATTTTACCTCTTTGCACAACACTTGCCGCACGTTGTCGCCAAGCGGGCTCCCATTGCCGAAAGCTATCAGGCACCTTGAATGACATATCTAAATAACGATGATTGACTGAGCGGATCTCCCAAACGGCCTGCCCCCACTTTTCATGCATTGCTTCACGGGCAAATGCAGTCATACTAGCAACCATTAAAAATATCTCCCACTCTTGTCATGATATATGAGAAACTCAACTTTTTCAGTAATAAAAATTCAAATAAGGTAGCTTTCACTCTGATATTTTCTTAAAATAGCTTTTCTGTTTTAATTATAGTTAGTTAAATATAAATCCAATTATAAGGTGATCTCCATGCGCCCCAGTGCTCGTAAGCCCGATGAATTAAGAGAAATCAAATTTACACGCCAATTTATTAAGCATCCTGAAGGCTCTGTGTTAGTAGAATTTGGCAACACAAAAGTTATCTGCAACGCATCCGTTATGCCAGGCGTACCCCGTTTTCTCAAAGGTTCCGGTAAAGGCTGGATCACAGCAGAATACAGCATGCTTCCTCGCGCGACAACTGAGCGGACGAATCGTGAAATCAGTCAAGGCAGACCCGCTAGCCGATCTCAAGAAATCCAACGCTTTATTGGCAGAGCACTGCGTTCTTGCGTGCAACTTGATGCATTGGGCGAGAATACAATTACTGTGGATTGTGATGTGATTCAAGCGGATGGGGGTACCCGTACAGCTAGCATCACGGGAAGCTGCATCGCTATGGTCGAAGCTTTCAAATGGATGCAAAAACGCCGTATGGTCAAGCAAAATCCTTTAAAATATCTGGTTGCTGCCGTTTCTGTTGGTATTTACCAAGATGAGGTCGTATTAGATCTGGATTATGCAGAAGATTCCAAAGCGGAAACCGACATGAATATTGTGATGTCTGAAAAAGCAGACTTTGTGGAGATCCAAGGTGCAGCGGAAGGCAATCCTTTCAAACCCAGCTCCCTAACCCAAATGTTGACGCTTGCTGAAAAAGGGATAAAAGAGCTTATTCACAAGCAAAAAGCACTGCTTGAATTGCCGTGAAGACGTTGTTTCTTCGTGCAAACAAATGTGCGCGGCGACAAGGCCTCTTCCCTTGTAAAAGGGAAGAGGCGACAAAGCTGCGCCTCTTAGCCTAACTTAGAAAATTCAAAATGTTCCAACCCTTCATAGGTCCCGACAAGAATCCCTGCACTTGACACACCATACATTAACAATTGTGCTGCGGTATAACGATTGCCTGTCATCGCGCCGCGTGTTGCTAATCCAACAACTGTACCGATACTGGCAGATAAAGCGACAGTCGCAATTTCGTTAGCACAGAATCCGCCTGAAACCTGGGAGATTTCTTTTGAATCTAAATTTTTCATACTATTTTCCTCGTGTCTCTCTTAGAGGAAGCAGTATAGGGCGCCAGCTAACTAAGGACAAGGGAGGCAAAGCCCACTCATCTTGGCAGGGCCAACGTCTATCTAGGACAGGTTAAATATCATAATCCATGATTAAAGGAGCATGATCGGAAAACCGCTCATTTTTATAAATTTCGACATGACGCACTGCCTGCTTTAAATCTGGGCTAATGATTTGGTAATCAATTCTCCATCCCACATTATTGTCCCAAGCGCGTCCTCTATTCGACCACCATGTGTATTGATCTGGTCTTTCATCAATAAGACGAAAAGCATCCACAAAACCGACTTTATCAAACAACCAATCCAACCAAGCTCTTTCTTCTGGTAAGAATCCAGAGTGTTTTTGGTTTGCACGCCAATTTTTCAAATCAATGGGTTTATGTGCAATGTTCCAATCCCCACAGATAATATGGGGCTGACCTGATTGGCGCTCTTTTTCTAAAATCCTTGAATAATGATCCATAAATTCATATTTCAAGGCCTGACGCGCATCCCCACTCGTTCCTGAAGGTAAATAAAGTGAAGCTACCACGACATCTTTGAACTCTAAATGAATATAGCGACCTTCCTTATCTGCAAGATCAAATCCAAGCTTATTCACGATTTTTTCAGGTTCTTTCTTGCTATAAATACCGACACCACTATAGCCTTTTTTGGTTTCTGCCGATTGATAAAAACAATGATAACCAGATAGTTGAAAAGCGGATTGTGCTAAAAGCTCATCAGAGGCCCTGACTTCTTGCAAACAAATAATATCGGCATTTTGAGTGGATAACCACGGAAATAAACCTTTTTTGACCGCAGATCGGATCCCATTGACATTCAGTGTGATAATACGCATACAATCCCTCAGTCCTCTCTATCAAGTGGTTGGCAATATTATCATGATTTAATGACTTTATTACCTCTTGTTTTTTGTAATTTAAACAGCTATTTTAGTTCGCAAAGTAAACTGGGAAAAGCCTATATGAGTGGCCAACAACAAGTTCTCGATCAACTCTTAGCTGAAGTCTCTCAAAAGCGTTTTGACAACTTTAGACGCTATCTTCAACAAAAAAATGTTCAACGTTTAGATTTGTCAAAAAGAAATCTTGGTACTAAAAATCTCGGCTTATTATCTAAAGCGCTCGCAGGAACCGATGTTAGCGCAATTGATCTCAGCCATAACGAAATTGATGATAAAGGACTTGCTGCCTTTGCTAAAAACCTCCCCTCCACCAATCTGAGAGTGGTCAATCTTGACGATAATGACATCAGTGACAAAGGAGCGCTTTTTTTCGCTAAAAAAATTAAAAAATCTAAGGTAGTGTCTTGGTTTATCTCTTACAATGCCATCACCATGGAAGGAGCAAGCAATATCGCTAAAGCACTTGCAGGCTCGTCGCTTACTTTTTTAGATTTAAGCTGTACCCTTATCAATAAAGAAAATGAAAATGCCTCTGTTTTCATTCGCAATTTACAAGGTTCCTCTGTCTCCAAAATCGCGCTACAGTTTAATGAACTAACCGACGAGAGAATGTGGGAAATCATAGACAACATTCCTAAAACAAATCTTATCAAAATCGATGTTAGTTTTAATAAAGAAATCAGCAGCGAAATGCATCAACGCTTAAAACAAGCCCTCTCAACCAATGAGAGACGTTTACTCATGCAGTGCTATCCTTTGTGGGCTCTCAATAAGATTAAGGACAATAAGCCTGGAGGGAGCAATTTAAGTCAAGAGGCATTAAAAACACCTGAAGACAAATTTAAATATGCAGCTGAAATCTTAGCTAGCGCGAGTCTTCCTCGAGAATTACGAGATCTCATCATTGAAAAGGTATATCCTTGTTACACCTCTAAAGTGGGAAAAGCTTTTACACATATCTTCGATGAAAAAAGGAAAAAAAGACCAGCCACGACAAATAGCTTAGCTGCCATCCCTAAAACAACTGAAGTAAGAAAGAAAATATACCCGCATAGAACCGGCGCTTTGTAACCCAGATCAGGAGAAATAAATGCAACCCTATCAACAACAATTTATTGAATTAGCGCTCTCCCACCAAGCTTTGCGTTTTGGAGAATTTACGCTCAAATCAGGGAGAAAAAGCCCTTACTTTTTTAATGCAGGATTATTGAATAATGGTCATGCGCTAAAAACACTAGGCGAGTGCTATGCCACTGCCATTGTTGAATCCCACATCGCTTACGATATTCTCTTTGGTCCCCCTTATAAAGGCATTCCGCTAGTTTGCGCAACAGCGATTGCACTTGAAGAAAAGTATCAGATCAATATGCCTTATTGCTTTAATCGTAAAGAAGCGAAAGATCATGGCGAAGGCGGCCTTTTCATTGGTGCCCCTTTAGAAGGGAGGGTACTCATTTTGGATGATGTCATCACAGCAGGCACTGCGATGCGAGAATCTTTCACGCTTATTGCTCAACAAAAAGCAAAGCCCGCGGGTATTATTGTTGCTTTGAATCGTCAAGAAAGAGGACAAGGTTCACTGTCTGCCATTGAGGAAATTGAACAGGAAGTAAAAATCCCTGTCCAAGCCATTATTACTCTTGAAGATATTCTGACTTTTGTTGCCAAGTCATCCGAATTTGCTGCTTATCATCAACCTTTAATTGATTATCGTCAGCAATATGGCGCGCATGCTTAACTGCTTATTTAGAACGGCACTTGTAATTCAGGTGCCGCTAATAATATCACTTCTTTGAATTCACGTTGAATACGTTCTAATGCATTTTCATTATCGGCTTCAAAACGCAGCACTAAACAAGGCGTGGTATTCGAGGCCCGAATTAATCCCCAGCCATCTTTAAATTCTACCCGCAAACCATCGACAGTAATCAAATCTGCTTTGCGAAAACCATGATGCATTTTCACTCTTTCGATAAAGGAAAATTTTTGATCTTCGCCAATCGCTATATTAATTTCAGGGGTACACACACTATCAGGGAGAGCTGCAAAAATATGAGAGACATTTCTTTCAGGATTCGCGGCAATTAATTCTAATAAGCGCGCAGCGGAGTAACAGGCATCATCAAAACCATACCAGCGCTCTTTAAAAAAGAAATGACCACTCATTTCCCCGCCCAACATTGCTTTGTTTCTTGCATTTTGCTTTTAATTAAAGCATGGCCTGTTTTATACATTAGCGGTTTGCCGCCAAGATTTTAATTTTTTGTGTTAAGTGTTTAGAACACTTAACATCAAATATAATGGCACTCTCAGGATTACGCTTTAAAATGTCTTCAACAAATAACATCATTACTCTATCTGGCCAGATAATTTCGCCCAGATTCGTCACCACGCCTAATCTATCCCCATCGCCATCAAAAGCTAATCCTAAATCTGCTTGATGTGTTTTGACAGTATTAATCAAATCTCGCAAGTTTTCAGGTTGTCCTGGATCAGGATGGTGGTGGGGAAAATCGCCATCTACTTTGCAATAAAGAGGGATAACGTCACATCCTAAGGCTTGAAAGAATTTTTCTGCTAAAACACCAACCACACCACTGCCGCAATCTACCACAATTTTTAAAGGCCGCTTTAGTTTAATATCGCTGCATACTCTTTCAATATAAGGTTCAATCATATCGAGCTGGCTGATTTTACCTTGACCAAAAGTAAAGGTTTTTTCTTGTATACACTGATAAAGTGCTTGGATCTTTTCATTTGCTAGAGTTTCACCCTTTAGCATCATTTTAAAACCATTATAATTTACTGGATTATGACTGCCGGTGATCATAATCCCCGTCCCGGTATTTAAAGCGTAAGTCGCGTAATACACTAAGGGTGTCGGTACTTGTCCTAAATCAATGACTTCACAACCGCTCTCCATGAGTCCTCTTTGTAACGCTTTAGCCAAAAGAGGCCCCGAGTGTCGACCATCTCGGCCTAATATCACTTGTTTTTGCTGTTGTTCTTGTGCGAGCGTACCAAAACTCAGGCCTAATAAATAGGCCACTTCTTCAGTAAGAGATTCACCTATCACGCCACGAATATCACAGGCACGAAAAATTTCTGATTTTATCATTTCCTTTCCTTAATTCGTCCCTGTATGCCCAAAGCCCCCTTCACCTCGAATGGATTGCGAGAAACTTTCTACAATTTGAAAATCTGCTCTGATCACTGGCACAAACATGAGTTGGGCAATTCGCGCACCTACTTCAATGGTAAAAGGCTCTGCACTTCTGATTCCAACAAGAAATCATGATCTCTCCTTGATAATCAGAATCAATGAGACCGACCAAATTACCTAAAACAATGCCATGGCGATGCCCCATACCTGAGCGTGGCACAATCAAGGCTGCTAATTCTTCATCTGCAATATGGATGGCAAGTCCGGTCGGCAGTAAAGTCGTTCATTAGGTGCTAAAACAATAGGCGCTTTCAAACAAGCACGTAAATCTAAACCCGCAGAGCCTTCAGTTGCATAATGGGGTAAAGGAATATCTTTGCCTAAGCGTTGATCAAGAATTTTTAGTTTTATTTTTTGCATCATAGTTCTCTTTAATAATATCTAAAAGGGAAGCTGCTACCTGATGTTTCGCAGCTTTTGGAATGGTATAACTTTTCTGAAGAGAAAAAACCTGCAAGGCGTTTTCATCAACTTCAAAACCAATATCGGAACGACTGACATCATTCACCGCCATCAGATCAAGATTTTTTTCTTGTAATTTTGCTTGAGCATGCATTGAAAAATTTTCGGTTTCTGCAGCAAATCCCACACAAAAGGGACGTTTCGAGCATGCGGCTACCTTTGCCAGGATATCTTCGTTAGGCACTAAAGTTAGTTGCCAATTTTCGGCAAATTGTTTTTTCTTAATTTTATGGGAAGCCACTTCTTTCACTCTAAAGTCTGCGACAGCCGCAGCACTAATGAAAATATCGGCTTCATCACTTTCTTTTAACACCGCTTGGTACATTTCGTTTGCAGACTGGACGCTAATCACTTTGACGTCTTTGGGAAAAGGCAGACTCACCGGCCCACTAATTAAAGTTACCCTCGCACCTCTTTGCTGAGCGATGTCGGCTAAAGCAAATCCCATTTTTCCTGAACTGCGATTACTAAAATAGCGAACGGGATCAATGGCTTCTCGGGTGGGTCCTGCTGTGATAACAATATGCACATCTTTAAGATCTTGCGTTTCTTGCATTGCTAATTGACTTAAGATGTCGGCAGGTTCTAGCATCCGCCCCCAACCTACTTCTTTGCAAGCTTGCTCTCCCCAATCAGGACCTAAAATGTGCACACCGCGCTGACGCAAAATCGTTATATTCGCTTGCGTTGCAGGATGTTCCCACATTTGTTGATTCATAGCGGGCGCGACAAAAAGAGGTGCCTTACTTGCTAAGCAAAGCGTGGTTAATAAATCATCTGCCATACCATGCGCTAAAGCAGCGAGACGGTTAGCGGTTAAAGGGGCGATTAAAATGGCATCTGCCCAACGCGCTAAACTGATATGTCCCATTGCTGCTTCAAAATCAGGATCCATCAGCTGACTGTAGACACTTTGACCAGAAAGCGCTTGCAACGTTAAAGGAGTGACGAAGTGCTCTGCTCCCTTCGATAACACCACGCGCACCACCGCTCCTTGTTTAGAGAGCAAGCGGATCAATTCTGGTGTTTTATAGGCAGCAATACCGCCGGTTATTCCTAAGATCCAGTTTTTGGCTTTCATAGACATAAAATCATTTAAATAACTAATTATGTAGCTGGTGCTTGTACAATAACATGCTTTGTTTAAACATTTAAACAAAGCGCAAAAGATTCTAGTATTTTCCTAGCTCGATTGATAGAATCACAAGTCATTTGTCATACAATGAGTGTAGTACCATGCCAGTAGAATATAGCGGTCAAGCCACAACAAACCTTTTGAATATTTTTAGCAATACGCTTAATGCTTTTCCTTCGTTAGAGAATGATGTACAAGGCTTTGCAGAGTTTGGCTTTTTAGGTTACGCCAACCGCAGTCCGTTGCAGATAAAAAATCTTTTGGGCCCGAAGTTTACCCGTGATTTTGACCCCCAGTTAAAAGCGGCAATCGAAGGCCTTAAAAAAGATCCGGCCTTAAATAAAACCGCTTTGCATGGCACTCTTTTAGAAAAATATTTTGGCATCAAAATTAATCAAAATTTCCTGATTGCCCCAACAACATTGAGTAACGCTTATCATTCACTTCCCTCTGAAGCAGATATTGATTATCAACTTCACCTTTTCTATCTGCAACCCTATAAGTTATTTTCCATTTCTGAAAACAATCGAAAATTTATTAACCAAGCCTCCCCTAATGTCAACAGGCAATGGTGTTGGGAAGAGGGTGCACGCTGCGACATCGCGCCTATCCTCAGAAAAATGATCCAGCTCTATCTTGTTAGTGATATTTTACAAGATTATCAAATGCCTGAGAATGAATACGCTAACGCAGCAGTTCAAGCCAAATTAGATCAATTACACGCCCTCAATAGCAGTCTTTTAGAACAGATTGGACAAGAGCTAGACCACTTTTTCCATGCTCTTAGAAATGATGATATCGCTCTACATGATCCCAATGCCATACGTGGCGACTCTCATGGATTGCTGAGTGGCGCAACATCCACTAATGTTGATCAGTTATTGCCCGGCTTTATGGATGTTGCTTCATTTTATCCAATAGGTCGTCTCTTGCTTGGCCAAACCAGAAACGAAGCGCATCATGCAGTGGCAGAGCGCTCGGTGAATCCCTCTCACTATGGCATTATAAAAGCCCTAAACTATGCTTTTGTTTTTCTGTTCAGCCATCTCAATTTATCCACTTCGTTATTTTGGATCAAAGTAGGTCTTAAAACCGTCTTGGGGCAATGGCAAGCCTTTAAAGATTTTGTCAACAACAGACCAGAAAGCAGACCTGCGCTTATACTGCAAACGCTGTTATTTGTGCCTAACTTACTTATCCTTGTCGCCTCCCCTTTGTTGATCTTGCTTCCCGCTTTATATGGGGTAACCTCTCTTCCTTTTAGCTTTGTCCGCTTTTTTTGCATGCATGGTCCTTTTCAGTTTCTCAAGGATTACACTGTCTTAAAAACCCTTGATGCTTTTGAGTTGATCAAAGATGGCGTTTTATTTTTTATGTACGCTATCCCTATTTTGACACTGCTTGTTGCGAGCGTTAACGCTTTTTTACCTAGCATTGTGCTTGGCATTGGCACATGGACTTCTTTTCTTTTTCTCTCTATTATCCGAACAGCTTTTACAGATACTCATTATTATCATCATTACTATGATGTCGATCCCCTCTTTGAATTGGCCTCTACCCACTTCTTCCAATTATTTGGCGCAGGGCTTTTTTTAGGGACAGGGACTTATCTCGGCGGTGCTTATGCGGCAAGAACGTTGAATAATCACCTGCCCGCATTCGTCAAAAGGATCATTGTAGCCGCTTTTTCACCCATCAATAGTTTAATCAATACACTCGAGTTGGGTTTAAGAAACATGCTGACTTCTAAATCAACTTTTGATGTAAAAACAATTATCCCAGATCAACTTGAAGCGCAAGCTAATCTTGCTATCCCTACATTGTCTGTTTTAGTCCTCACTGAAAATAAACAAGCGGAAATTGATGCGGTAATGGCTAAATTAGGCAAACTTAATCAATCTTTTTATTTGAGCTCTGAGCGCAAAGCACAAATAAGAGAACGTATTAGAAACTTAGACATTACTGCTGAAACCACGCCAAATTCTTTGAATGCAGCAATGACGGCAGCAAATGCCTTTCTTGCTGATTGTTTAAGCGTTGAAGAAACAAATGACATGACTAAAATCATGCAACACTTGGAGCAAGAAGATCCTTCCTTTGCTGCAAACTTTAGAATGGAAAAGATGTTTATGAATCAAGCTGCCAATGCAGGGGTCTATCAGCCCTCTTGGAAACTCCTTCAAGTATTACAAGACAAAGGTTTGATACGCGATGGCCAATGGCAAGGCCCAGCGCAATTAAACTTGAGCGCATCCGCACTTACTAAGTGCCAACGGATCCAAGCGTTAAAGCCGGTGATACCTCCTGCTCCTGCGCCTGTGATTTTACCTATTACTACGGTTACGCCGGCTCTTTCACCTGAGATTGAGCCCATGCCTGGGACGCCATCTGTTTCATCTCTGGCAATAGGACCTACGTCAGATGCAGGAGTTGCACCACAGCCTGCGCTTCTTGAAAACCTACTGAGTTCAACACCACCTGCCAAACCGGAGTTTCCTCTTGAAAGTGCACTTAACTCCGTGCCAGCGCTTGCACCACTGTTAGCCATGGCTACTGAAAAACCACCAACTCCTTCTCTTGCGGAAATGCCTATTCAACCTGACACCCAAAGGGTAGAGGAGCCTCAAGCTCTCACTCCGCATTCGCCTTAGAAATGAGCCGCTCATACTCTCACAGAATTCAGTGAGAGTATGAGACGAATAACAATTGATGTTAGAATTCAAAGTAATTAAAACTCCCCTGTCAATATAAACATACTAGAGGTAGTTGGAAAAACCATTCCTGACGTTGCAAGCAATCTTGCATCATTAACTGCTGTCACTGCTCGAAATTTCCTCGCAATCGATCCCTTAACTGCCCCTGCGAATACAACACTTACTTTATTTAAATCGTATGATGCTGCAAGAAGCGCCGTATTGCAGGACGAAGAGACTCCACCACAGCCTGTGTTGCTACAACTTCATACGTAACAGCGCGCTCCCGCAGCTGCAAACACTCCCCCATCACCTAAACATGGGTATAACTTAAGACCTAGAAAAAACATTAAATATAAATAGATCTTAAGGTTTCGTTGTTGGTGGTTTTTTTTCTGGCTCCCCTTGCACAACAACTTGCGGTGCAACGGGAGCCTCTTCCAATGCTGACTTTTGTAAATTTTGATAAGGACTCACCACTTTTGCTTTCTCACCAATTGGTGTTTTATCTTCAAACTCAGAAAAGCTAGCTGGCGTGTTTGCTTTTTTCATCTGGGCATCTAAAATCTTGAATTTTTCTAAAATATTGCGTGCTGCCTCACCTTCTTTGGTGTATTTTGGCTTCTTTTTCCCTTTATTCTTCTCATTTTCTGCTTTCACTTTCGCTTGAGCATCTTTTAACAGGGGTAACATCTCTGAAGATAATTTCATTCTCACACCAAGGCTCGCCAACCTTGTCGCTTCAACAATGGTTCCCTCTAAATCTGGCACTCGCCTTGCTCTACGAAAGAATCCGCCCCCTTTTTGAGTGTATAGCAAGGGAACGGTAATATGTTCTGCGGGCAAATAACTCTCTTTTTGTATGCCAGAAATATCGACCTTTATCCCTACATCTTGTGCTAGTTGTAAATTATGTTTATTACCCTCACGATTAACCGCTAGTAAAGTCAACTGCGGCCTTTTCTCTTGCTTCTCAAGATATTGGCGCAAATTTGCTTTTTGCACCTCGTCTATTTGAACAGGAAAACCAAGATTTAAAACTAATTGCATTTTTGCGAGTAACTTTTTGGGATCCCTTTCCGTTAAAGTAATAAAACGGAATTTTTCTTTATTATCAAAATAATATTGATTCACTATTTGGAGGGTACTACTATCAAAAACGGGCAAAAACCCTTGAGAAAGTGCCATTTCAAACGAATCTAAAGCATGATTTGGATTATGTGAAGCAATGGTAATGGGTTCATTTTTTAAGGCATTGACTGACAACATACTTTTAAAGCCAAAAGGCGCTAATTTTTGCGCGAGGGCTATTTGCTTATTTTTAGGATACTTTGTCAGATCTAAAATATTGGACTCAGTCGCTAAAACCAGTAACAGCGCCTGTCTTCTGCCTTCTTTTACATTCGGATCTGCCGACTCTTCAACCAGTGACAGTTCCATGCCTAATTTTTCTGCACATTCCTTAAAAACACTCCAATCTCGATGCGCAGATCCAGACTGTATCACAACGGGACTTCCTTGTTTTTGTTGCATTTTCTGTAAGCTTTCCCTTAGTGCTTTAAGCTTTTTTTCTTCCTGTGGTAATACCGGCATAAAACCAAGGGCAACTAATTGTTGCAGTCTTACCATCGATACGGGATCATTCTTGACTTCCACTCTAGCCAATACAAAATGAGCGAGATCTTCTCTTGCGACCACTGCTAATGCTTCTCTTGCTTCAGGAGAGAGCTCAACATTTAAGCCTGCAGCTTTTGCTTTTAATATACTCTCTAGTACAGCCTTACCCTCTATACCCGCTCCTATTTTAATTTGTCCTTCCCTAGGGACAGTTTTTTGTTTAGCTGCTTTTGAGAGGCTTTGTTTAGTTTGGATTTCTACATATTTTTGCACGGCTTTTGCAGTCTTATCTGAAAAAATCGGTGACTGGCCCTGGGCAACGCTAGCTTCAAATTGTTTGATTGCCTCTACTGGATCTTTGCTATCTATGGTGATTTGTGTGATTTGCGGTGTTGGCTCAATAGCACCTTCAATAACCATGTGATATCCCCTTAACAATTGTTAATTTTTGTTACAGGGTTGACTTATTGTTAACAAAAAGAGTTCCAAAAATTGCGCCTTAAGCTAGAATTTGATATAAAGTCTGGCTTAATAACATCAGTGGGGAAGTATCATGGGTAAAGAGTGTATGGTCACGGGGAGAGGAACCGCTCGCGGTAACCACGTCGCACACTGTAATAAGAAAGTAAAACGTAGCTTTAAAGTGAACGTGCACTGGAAAAGATTCTGGTTAGCTAGCCAAAATCGTTTTATTCGCTTACGTGTTTCTAATCGCGGCATGCGAATCATTGACAAGAAAGGTATTGAAACAGTGCTGGCCGAATTGCAAGGCCAACTAATTTAGGAGACTCCCCATGGCAAGCAAAGATAGTATTAAAATCATAATGCGCTCAAGCGCTTCACGTTATTTTTATACCACTAATAAAAATAAGCGTAATAAAGAAAAGCTATGCATGACCAGCTATGATCCCATCGTACGCAAACATGTAGAGTTTAATGAAGAAAAGATGAGATAAAAAACCCCGCTGAGCGGGGTTTTTTTTAGCTTAAGCAAAGCTCTTTAAGTAAGCAGAAAAATTCCTCAAGGCACTAATATTCGTCCCCTCAGCTTCCTGACACCACTTTTGCAAAGCTTCCAATAAATCGCTCTCTCTTAAAGAAGATTGCGCCCATATATTTTGCAGACGCTCTTTAAATTGATACGCCTCTTGCAAGGTCTTACTTTCTGCCAATACCTTCTTTAAATGCTGTCGTGAATCTTCATCTAAAAGAGAGGTTTCCTTAACAAATAATTTCTGAGCACGCCTCCAGAGAGTATCTGGCTTCTTCTCTTGCTGAAACACCGGCACGATAACCTCTTTAGAATAAGAAGCCATGACCTGAAAACGATTGGTAATAATTGCTTTGAGCGTTGGAATATCTAATTGCTTTTTGCCAGGAACCAGATGAGGTTGGGGGGGGACACGCTTGGACTTTGCCAAACCCACCATTTCCATCAAACGAATATAGAGCCAACCAATATCAAATTCCCACCACTTCACAGATAATTTAGCGGAAGTCGGATAAGTATGATGATTGTTATGGAGCTCTTCACCCCCAATCAAAATTCCCCAAGGAGAGATATTCCTTGCTTCATCTGGGCATTCAAAATTGCGATAGCCCCAATAATGCCCAACACCATTGATAACCCCTGCCGCGAAAAAGGGGATCCACGCCATTTGCACAGCCCAAATCGCTAACCCTGGCACGCCAAAGAGCAGCAAATCAATGATTAACATCAATCTGATCCCTTTTGTAGAATTGCGGAGGTAGAAATGCTCGATTTTGTCATCGGGTGTGCCTTGACCATAACGTTCAAGCGTTTCTTGATTCTTAGCTTCTTTGCGATACAGCTCTGCGCCTTTCCACAACACCATGGGTAATCCCATAATTTGCGGACTATGCGGATCTTCTTCTGTTTCGCATTTAGCATGGTGTTTGCGGTGAATTGAAGCCCAGGCTTTCGTCACCATCCCCGTGGTTAACCAAAGCCACAAACGGAAGAAGTGGCTTGCGATGGGGTGCATATCTAAAGCACGATGCGCTTGATGGCGATGTAAAAAAACGGTGACACCAATAATGGTGATATGGGTGAACACCAAGGTGACAACCAGGTTGCCCCACCAAGGCAAATCACATAGACCGTAGAACATGACAGTATGCTCCTATTTAAAGCTAATTATCTAACATAATTTTGTAGTTCGCATTTCTTGAGGCTGAGTATACTAAAAATTAGCTGGCTTGCCTAAGACCTTTTATGCCGTCAGTCTTGCTGTGCGATTAAGGGTGCACCGTTGGTCTGGAATTTATACTCTTCTCAGTTTGGTTATCCCTTCCCAAATGATTTTTCAGCGCTCGTCTACAAATCATCTACTTTGGATATCTTTAAGGGGGTGAAGAAGCTGGTACTTTTGTAGCAAATCTTCCTGCGTTTCAAGATAAAGGGGATCATGAGGAATACAATCCACGGGACAAACCTGCTGGCATTGAGGAGTATCAAAATGACCAACACATTCTGTGCAAAGGTTCGGATTAATCACGTAATATTCTTCGCCTTGGGAGATTGCGTCATTAGGACACTCAGGCTCACAAACATCACAATTAATGCATTCATCCGTAATTTTTAAAGCCACTATTCACCCTTTTGACTAAGACGTTTTAAAGCTATTTCAACAGGAGGCGGCACAAAAGTTCCGATATTTCCTCCTAATTTGGCAATTTCCATTACCAATGAAGAAGAAATAAAAGAAAATTGCTCTGAAGGCGTCAAAAATAACGTTTCTATCTCCGCCATGAGGCGTCGATTCATATTGGCAAGCTGAAACTCATATTCAAAGTCAGAAACTGCGCGCAACCCTCGAATAATGGCTTTGGCCCCTTGTTTGCTCGCGAAATCCACCAACAAAGAAGAAAAACCACACACCTCAACATTTTTGACATGTGCTAAAGCGGCCTTCGCCATATCAACGCGCTCAGTTAAATCAAAAGAAGGCTTTTTACGCTTGTTCTCAGCAACAGCAACTATGACGTGTTGAAACATGCGCCCTGCACGTTCAATTAAATCGACATGCCCATTAGTGATGGGATCAAATGTTCCCGGAAAAACGACTTTTTCATGCTTCATCGAGCACTGTTCCTTATGTTACGCAGCCTCCATCATAGCAACGATCCTTATCCTGCAAAAGCTTAACTCAATCAAAAAATATCAGTTAACGAACACAGACTTAAGAGCTGTCAGAAATGATTACTTTGGCCGATAACCCTAAATTTAAGCAAGTAAGGAAAGCCTCTTTCACTGATCTTTGATTTATTGTAAGCGGTCATAAAAAGCAATAACAGACCTCAAGCAATCAGCTTCACCCCTTACCCACAGATTAATGATTGGACGCATTTAACTTATGCCCACTGTTCACATTATTCCCCACATTTTCAGCATTGCTTGATGTTGCCTGAAGAAGCGATTGCTGGAGTTGAGGTAATAATGCTGAAGAAGTTTCACTCGAAGGTGTGGCAATAACAACGGTAGAGGGTTGAGTTAATCTTAGCGCTAACTGTTGTAACGCTGGAACGCGATTCAAAAAGTCTTTTGGCGATTTATCTAAAAAGGGCTGGGGTTGATTATAATTTCGGCAAGGAAGATTAAAATTTAATTGTTGCATGGGTACGTGTTTTAACACTAACTCTAGCGGTGCAGAATTTCCAAGCGCTGCGGCTTCGGTTAATACACACAGAGCCGATCGTTGATCACGCTTAGGGTAGCCTGGTTGATAATTAAAGTTAAAGCGATGCATATTCTGTGACAAAGTATGCCTTAGCCAATGTTCTAATATTTGAGGGCACCCTTTCACAGCTAAATCACAAGCTAGCCAAAGATTGGAATAATCTGCAGGAGATGGCGCCACGTTAAAATCTAAGCTTGCGATTTGAAGAGGGGAAAGTTTCGACATAACATTAATAAATAAAGGAATTCTTGATTCCAAATAAAGTTTTTCACTTAAAATTGAAAATAAATTTTTATCTGTTCCTGGAACAGCAATTGCTAAATTCAAAGAACTTACTGGTATATGTTTAAATATGACTTCAGCAAAATTTAATGCGTGAGGTAGCTTAAATTGAACAATCAATGATAATAATGAAAACCCTGCAAACATCCCCACACTGGGTGTCACATCAAAATTCAACTTGCCTATAGACCCAACAAAATGTTCGAATAAATCAATCTCATTCGTAAATAGTAATCCTAACGTAATATAAAAAAGCGGGTTAGCAGGCGGTATGGGCCCTGTCATCAATATTTCATTGAAATTAAGTTCTTCCAAGCGGACTGTCGTTAAAAAGCCAATCAACTCTCCTTTTTTACTTTGGTTAACGAATATATTACCGTTAACCACACTCAACAATTCACCACAAATGGTAACGAGCTTTTCTTGGTTATGATGCCTGGCCAGTCCTTGTTTTGCTGTAGGCATTTCAGCAACATTTTCATCATCAGATCCATCAGAACAGGATCGCTTTTTTGGGCCACTTTTTAACATAGGGATCTCTCCTATCACACCAATTTTAGGCATAAATTATAACCTATCTTTGTTTGATTGTTAACACAAAAGGCTAAAAAACGAATGAACTCGTTTTTTTACAAAGCCCTGTGAGAGAAAAATGACAAATATTAAAAAATATCAGGAAAGGAAAAGTTGCTATATAGCAATAGCACGCAACTAAACCGCTTGGCAAAAGGTTAAATAAAGTGCATTTACCCTAATTAACTTGAATTTTGCAGGCTATAGTGACTGATGCTTATCTTTGCGGAGAAAACCCTCGCACTGTCTCAATCACGCATTGGACTTTTTCAGGTGCAATATCAGGGTAAATCCCGTGTCCCAAATTAAAGATGTGGCCAGGCTCTCCGTTGAAGGCGGTCAATACTTTGCTCACTTCTCTTTGTACAATTGTCTCATCTGCATAAAGCACAGCCGGATCTAAATTGCCTTGCAGCGCCACTTTATTGCCGACACGCTTTTTAGCATCCACTATATCAACGGTCCAATCTATCCCCACACCATGACAGCCTGTTGCAGCAATGCTCTCTAAATATTGGCCACCTTGTTTGGTAAATAAAATGATTGGCGTGTTTTGTGTTACTGGATTATTTTTTAACGCACTCACGATTTGTTGCATGAATTGTAGAGAAAATTGTTGGTACGCATTGGGCGCTAACACTCCACCCCAGGTATCAAATATCATCACCACTTGAGCGCCTGCTGCAATTTGCGCTTGCAGATAATCAATACTTGCTTGCGTCACCTTTTGCAAAAGTTGGGTTAAAAGAGCAGGCTCGTTATAGAGCATCTTTTTAATAACCGAAAAGGTTTTGCTGCTCTTGCCCTCTACCATATAAGTCGCAACCGTCCAGGGGCTGCCACAAAAACCAATCACTGGAACGCGATTCTGACAGGACTTAACCACTTGCGAGATGGCTTGCATGACATAGCCTAAATCGGCTTCTGGATCAGGGATGGGTAAATTTTCAACGTCTCTTTGCGTGCGTACCGGATGCGTAAAATGCGGCCCTTCATTTTCTTTAAAGTGCAAGCCTAAGCCCATTGCATCTGGGATCGTTAAGATATCTGAAAAAATAATAGCAGCATCCAAATCAAAGCGTTCTAAAGGCTGCAAAGTAATTTCGCTTGCGATATCAGGATTTTTGCACATCTGCATAAACCCACCGGCCTGCTGCCGAATATGTCGATATTCAGGTAAATAACGCCCAGCTTGGCGCATGATCCAGATAGGTGTACTATCAACCGGTTGACGGTTTAAGGCTTTGATGAGGCGAAAAGAGGATTGCATAACAATAAACACGCTTTTTAATCAGGTTAAAGCGCTATTTTACAGATTTTTTACAAAATCTGCGACCCTTTAAAAAAACAAAGATTAGCCTTGTTTCAACTCTTGGTGCACATTTTCAGATTGTCTAACCCACGGTTGGACCCCTTCTTTTTTCAAAGAAACAGGCATCGTCGAGAGTGCGGCTTTGGCCTCTTGCGCTGAAGAGTAATCGCCATAATAAACCACGAACCAATCTTTTTGCGAACGCTTAGTTCGAACATAATGCGCTTTTTTATCTAGTCCATGATGCTGGATGAATTTTTTAACGTTGGCTTCGCTGCCAGCGCCCAGTAGCTGTATTGTATAACGCCCAGTAGATGTATGCGCTGTCGCAACAGTTTTTAAGGCTGCTTGCTCCGTTTTCTCCAAAGCCGCTTGCTGCTTTTGCTCGCTCTGTGCCAAAACTGCTTTTGGTTTCTCAGCTTCAAGTTTACTGATCTCAACAAGGGGGGGCTCTTCTACAACAGACGCTGCTTTTTGGCTTAATTCTTGTTTGAGTTCCTGTTGTTTATCTTGTATTTTATCTTCATGAGAATCGATAGAATGGGCACCCAGCGTAGGAGAAATCGCGATATTAATCGGACTATCTGGCCCTTCCTCTTCTAGATTTGCATTAAATACCAAATAAATAGAGCCAATGAAAATGCCAACCATTGCGCCTAATAAAACAGGATGTGTCATCCATTGTTTAAATGTACTGTTCATATTGCCCCTTATTTAGCCTTGTGCACCATATGCTTTAAGTGTAGAAACAATCTGCTCCGTTGAAAGGTTTTCTTCCAAATAAGCTTGCCCAATGTTCTTTAATAACACCCAGCGCAATTTTTTTTGAATATGTTTCTTATCTTGACTCAGTTTCGCCAATAACCCTTCCACCTTAACCCCCGCGGGGAAAACAGTAGGCAAGCCAGCAAACTTTAATAATGCTGTCAGTCTTTCCAACACACCAGGATCAAGCGTTCCTTTAAGAAGAGACAAATGTACGGCAGCTATCATACCTAATGCAACTGCTTCACCATGCTTAATTGACTGATAGGCCAAAAAACTTTCTAAAGCATGACCAATAGTGTGACCAAAGTTAAGTAGCATTCTAATTTCTTTTTCTTTCTCATCTAGTGCGACTATCTCTACCTTCAACGCTGCGGCTCTTTTAACCGCTTGTTCGATTATCGCTTTATCTTTTGCTAAAAGAGCTGGCATATGCAGCTCCAGCCACTCAAAAAAAGAGCGATCTAAAACCAAGCCATACTTAATCAATTCTGCAATCCCTGCAACATATTCACCTTGAGAAAGCGAATCAAGCGTTAAAACATCACTTATTACCGCACGCGGGGGATAAAATGCCCCTATCATATTCTTTCCTAAGGGATGATTCACGCCTACTTTACCGCCAATTGCCGCATCAATTTGCGCGAGCAACGTGCTAGGACATTGGATAACAGAAACGCCTCTTAAATAACAGGCTGCACAAAAACCGGTAAGATCACCAATCATGCCGCCACCTAAAGCTATCAAAGTAGTATCGCGATAATGTTTTTTTTCAAGAAGATAAGTCCAGATTTTTTCGGCATAAAATAAGGTTTTATGGCTCTCTCCTTCCGGAATAGAAAACGAGTCAATTTGCTCTAGTTGAAGTTGCTGTAAAGTCTTTGTTAATTGCGGAAGATAATGTTGGGCAATTTGGGGTGAGCTGACAATTAAGGCTTGTTTGCCAGAGATGAAAGATTCAAAAAGTGCAGGATAAGTAAAATAGCCCGAGCCAATAAAAATAGGATAATTACCTTGTTGAGTAGTTGCCCATATTGCGTCCACTACGCTTTAGCCCAATTGATCATCTTCGATGATCCGGATGACTTCTTTGGCAACAGAGCGCACGGTGCGACCATCTGTTTCTATGACCATATCTGCGACTTCTCGATACAAAGGATCACGCTCTTGCATCAAAGAAGAGAGCTTTGACTCTGGGACTTCATTTTGTAATAAAGGTCGACGTTTATCTTTAGCTGTGCGTTGCACCTGCTGCTCAACCGTTGTATACAAGTAAACGACGATGCCGCGTGCCGCCAACCTTGTCCGATTCTCTGGGGTTAAGATAGCTCCCCCACCCGTTGCCAGCACAATGCCAGAAAGTTGGGTAAGAGAATCAATCACTGTTGCTTCCCTTTTTCTAAATCCCGATTCCCCCTCTACATCAAATATCCAAGCGATATCTGCGCCAGATCGGGTCTCAATTTCTTGATCTGCATCATAAAACTCTAGTTTTAATTCCTTTGCCAACTCCTTGCCAATAGTGCTCTTCCCTGCGCCCATTGGACCAATCAAAAATAAGTTTATCGATCGTTTCATTATCCGCTTTACCAGGTGAAGATTATTTGTTTGATAGCACAAGAATATTAAATGTCACGATATAAGTTAGCTAGCAATAATTGCGCTGCTATGTGGCCTCTCGCCGATAGGCAGAAGGAGTATACCATTGGTTGCTTAACCGATGCGAGTAATGGTTTGGACGCCCATCTGTCCTTCTGTCGACTTTATCAGCTATTGCAAAAGAGAGTCTGCGCATTGCATTGACAAAATTTTTGGCGTCACAAATATCATTAACTCATTGCGTTCTTCTGCTATAGACTTATTTTTAAATAAAACCCCAACTAAGGGTATTTGGCTAATATAAGGAATGCGGCGTTGTGTGCTGCCATTTTGCTGTTGATAGATACCGCCAAGTACCACTGTCTCACCGTCTGCCACCAGCACTTTGGTATGCATTTCTCGGGTATTAATTGCTGGCACACCATTCGTCAACGCCCCTCTGGAATCTTGATTCACTTTCAGATCTAAAATAATATTATTGTCTGGCGTAATATGCGGAATAACTTCCAAGCGCAAAACTGCTTTTCTAAACGCCACAGATGCCGCACCGCTAGACGTCGCTTCTTGATAGGGAATTTCTTCTCCCGTTTCAATATAGGCACGTTGTTGATTAGAAGTGACTAATCGTGGCCTGGCGACAATTTTACCTAAGCCTTCAGATTCCAATGCCATCAGTTCTAAGTCTAACACGGTGTTTTTCGGCAATTTTGCAATGGCAAAGCCCAATTGCGCCATCCCCAAACCACTTTGTAAATGCGCTGGCAAATCAATATTCAATCTGTTCTCTAAAGGAACCCCTTCTGGCAATGTGCTTTGTGCTATTTTTGCGGCACCCTCTCCTGTACCCGATAAGCCCAGCGTGACATCATTACTCAGCTGCAATCGCGCGCCAGTATGCAATTTAAGGCCTAGTGCTTGTTCAAAATCTTCTTTTGCAAACACAATGCGTGATTCAATAAGCACTTGCCTTACAGGAATATCTAATTCTTTAATGAGTCTTTGTATCGTTTTTAGTTTGGAGGGGATCTCTTGCAAAAATAAAGTATTCGTGCGATCGTCCACGGCCACAGAGCCACGAATTGATAGCAAAGCGTTATTCTCCTTTTTTAAAATCAAGGCTAATTCACTGGCTTTAGCATAGCGAATGGGGATTAACACTTCTTGTAAAGGTTGCGCCTCTACTTCATGGTCTTGCGCTTGTCTTTCTTGCTTCTCTTGCATCACCATTTCTTCTCTGGGCGCAATCATGAGCACTTTACCTTGCTGCTTTTTGACAAGGTTATTGGCTTTTAAAATGGTATCAAGCGCTTCATGAGCGGGTACATTTTCTAAACGCAAGGTCACTTTACCTCTGACCGCTTCACTTGCCACAATATTCAGCCCCGTAAAATCTGCCAAGATCTGTAACACAGCACGAATATCTATATCTTGAAAATTGAGCGACAATCTCTCTTGCATTTTATCTTTTACCGGCAGTGCTTTGGTTTGTACAAGATCTGGAATCAACAAACAAACAGCTTCTCTTTGCAGCTGTAATTGTGACGTCACACCAGGTGACAAGCTGATAATGACTCGTATCTTTTGCGGACTGTCTATCACTTCAATTTTTGTGATACCTGGCGCAAAATGACTAAGATGTCTTTTTTCTTGCGGTAAGTTATTGCTAACTTGATGAAAATCTAAAATGACTCTGTTGGGTTGTTCCGTCACAAAATGAGTAGGTTTATCAATCACCGTATTAAAGATAAATTGCAAACAATGATGCTTATTTGAAGAGGCTACCCATAGAATATCTTCTAAGGAATGTCTTTCATTCGCTAGTAAATATACTGGGAACCAGAAAAAAGCCAAAAAGAGTAGTTTTAACTGGCATTGACCCTTACCCATTTTTTTGTTGCTTATTCATATATTTCTCTCCTGATACCACATGAATACTGCCTTTATCATCTTCAAATAAAGCCCAAGAGTCTCCATTCTTATCTATGCTTCCCACCTGTTTCATGGCAGGAAACGGGGCACTTTGACTCTTTTCTTGCTCTGCGCTTCTTCGAGTAAAAGGGCAAGGCTTATCCGTTGCCGCATAAGAAAAAGCGGGTGCCTGCAAAAGCAACTCTTGCTCCGATACCACGGGCAAAGGGCGTCGCTTAATCCTCGCCACTTCATTTTTTAGATCAGAGAGCCCTTCAGACTCACAGCCTAAGCAAAAACTAAATAATACGATGATGGCGGTCTTTCTTATATAAGTCATTTTCTAACTTCCACGCTGATAAGTCTTCATCGTCATATTTAACATCAAGCTTTGATCTACTTGCGGCTCTGTCGCACTCAGCATAACGTTTTGAAAGGTAATCAGATAAGGCAAAGCCATTAATGCGCTGACAAATCCAGCTAATTGATGATAACTTCCTCTCACACTTATCTCTATTGGTAATTCAATATAAAAGGCCATCTTGTTTTCTGGCTGTAAACGCATAGAGCGCAACATTACCAAAGACGCCGTTCCTAGTGCAGAAATATCATCTAATAATTGAGACACATCTATTTTTTCTGGGATTTTTACTAATAAGTTCGACATCGCTAATTCTTGTTTTTCGATACTTTTTTTCTTAGCTTGCACCTGAATATAGTGAGCATATTTTTTTTCAAAAGAAAGACGTAATACAGCTTCTTGCTGCTTTACTTGCTCTAACTCATTCATCTTTGGTCTGATAACAAGTCCATATCCCAAAAGCAAAAAAAGGCCTCCCCCTAAGAGAAAGATCACCGCTTTCAAAGCTAGGGGCCAAGTCGCCACATCTTGTAGCTCAATGCCCTCCATATATTTGATAAAATGTGTTACTTTATTCTTCATCATGCAAGGCCGGGTTGATTGCACGTAATTGAAAAGCTACCCCGTCTGTTTGAGATTTATCGTTTTGACTAAGCATCAATTGCAAAGATTGCAGCCAATTAGATTGATTAATGTTACGCATGAATGTCGCTATGACTTCATGGCTTTCGGCTTTCCCCTGCAATAATAATTGATGGCGAGATTGGGAGAAACTGGTTAAATAAAGCCCTGGGGGCACCCATCGAGGCAGTGCATCCAATATTCTAACCATTTCCATGCCATGCACTTGTAAATGATGTACTTTGATTGCTTTATTCAACAGGGTATTTTTATTTTGTATCCAAGTTTGTAGTTCTTGGGTCTGTATTTCAAGATGTTTCATTTCATTCATTAAAAAAGTATTTCTTTTATTTTGAATAGTGATTTTTGTTGCAAACCAGACATAAAAACCCGTTTGTAACAAAAATAATATCAACACACTTAACCCTAAATAAACCATAATCATGGCTTGTTTTTTTTGTTGCCTGCTCTCTCTCCAAGGCAATAAATTAATAAGTAGGGTCATCTTGACAGCCTCGCAATGTTAAACCACAGCAAGTCATTAAAGTAGGTGCTTGCGCCATAAGCAGGCCAGGGTCCAAATGCGAAGAAATAGAGATTTCTTTAAAAGGATTAACCGCTGACACTTTCAGATTGAGCACCATTTGCAAATGCTCTGCTAATCCAGCGTGTAATGCCGCACGTCCTGCGATGTAGATTTTTTCAAGAGAGGTCAGCGGCATTGCCGAATAAAAATACTGTAAAGCACGCCCAACTTGCTTCGCTAAATCCTCAAAAATCTCTTCCCCTGCTAGATTTTCTTTCTCTCCTCCATTATGTTCTCGTACGTATTGCGTTTTCCCGTTATATAGCACTTGTAAGGTGATGCTGTGCGTATCAAATTCAACAAGCGCGATGTGGTTTTCGGATAAGAGATTCTCTGCCCCTGACATCATTTGATATGATCTCTCCATAGCATAGGATTGCACATCTACGACCTTAAGGTGAAGTCCCGCTAATCTCATCAGCTTTCTTAATGTTTCAATGGTTTGTTTTTTGCAAGCAACGACTAATACATCATTAAAACCTGTTTGGTTTAAAGAGGGTCCAATCACTTGAAAGTCGAGGTGCATTTCTTCTAAAGCGTAAGGGAAATACTGTTTAAGATGCTTGTAAATTTGAACTAATAATTGCCTTTCATTGGCTTTATTTTCAATTTCTATGGTTTGAATGACGACATGACTGCTTGATAGCGCAATAGCGGCATCTTTAGAAGACGTCCCTACTCGTTGCAAAGCCTGGCGGAGCGCTCTTGCAATTTCATCAACATCTTTTATTTCAAGTTCTTTGATAGGCTCAGAAAGGAAAGGTTCTTCGGCATAGCCTTCCACTTGCAATCGTCCTGATTGTTGACTGAGGGCTAAAATTTTGACAGAGTTACCACGCCAATCTACACCCAATAAATGTGTTCTTTTCTTTTTGAGAAAATTTGTCACCCAAGCCACTTCTTATGCCCTTTTATTCACTCTAGAAGCTGCGGGAGATTCTAACCGAAAAAAACATTATTAATCGACTAACTTATGAGTATAAAACACTTGGAATAGCAGCAATTTTTTTTTGATTCAGGTAATATACCTAACAGCAAACACCATGCATGGTTTATGAGTATAATAAAGCATATGAAAAACCTTCTTCGCATCATCATCAGCATCTTCACCAGTATCGGTATGGCCGCTATTTGCGGGCTTGTCGTTATTTTACTGTATACCAATGCAAAACTACCTTCGGTTAATGTTTTGGAAGATATCAAACTTCAAGTTCCATTACGGATTTACACCGCTGACGGCAAACTCATCGGGGAATTTGGCGAAAAACGCCGATCGCCCATCAAAATTGATGAGGTCCCAGAAAAGCTCAAACAAGCCATTTTAGCAACCGAAGACAGGCGCTTTTATGAACACAAAGGGGTAGATGTGCGAGGGATGATGCGTGCAACCATGAATTTGTTGGTGAGCGGCACAAAATCTCAGGGCGCTAGCACGATTACCATGCAAGTTGCTCGAAATTTCTTTTTATCCCGCAAGAAAACCTTTTGGCGCAAATTAAATGAAATTTTACTTGCGGTCAAAATTGAAAAAGAACTCCCTAAAGATAAAATTCTCGAGCTCTATCTCAATAAAATTTATTTCGGAAAAAGAGCCTATGGCGTGCAATCTGCTGCGCAAGTTTATTATGGACTGAACGTCAATCAACTCTCTCTTGCTCAAATGGCAATGATAGCAGGTCTGCCACAAGCACCCTCTTCTATCAATCCCATTAATAATCCTGACGCGGCTTTAAAACGACGTAGCCATGTTTTAAAACGGATGTATCATTATGGGTTTATTAACAAAAAAGAATATACCCAAGCCGTCAATGCCCCGATCAAAACCACTTATCACGGCACCACAGTAGAGATGGAAGCGCCTTTTGTCGCGGAAATGGCAAGACAAGAATTACTCGAAAAATATGGCCCTAATGCATATACCGATGGCTTAATGGCCTACACCACGGTGAATAGCAATTTGCAAAAAATGGCTAATGCTGCCATTCAAGAAGGTTTGCTTGAATATGATAAAAGACATGGCTACAGAGGTCCTATTCAACGCTTAAGCAAAACAAAAGGTACGCTTGATATTCATGCCTGGGCAGAACAACTCTGTCGATTGCCTAAAACCAATACTTTGATGCCAGTCGCTGTATTAAGTGTGCATGCTGATAGCGTTCAAGCTTTACTGGCAAATCAAAAGAAAATTACGATCCCTTTTTCTAGCATGCAATGGGCACAAAAAAGATTATCAGCAGAGGAACGTGGTCCCCAACCAAACTCTCCTTTTGATGTCGTAAGACCAGGAGATGTGGTCTATGTTGAGTCCCGAGACAATGGCTGGCTGTTTAGTCAATATCCTGATGTTGAAGGCTCTTTAGTATCTTTACATCCCAAAAATGGTGCCATTTTAGCGATGGTGGGTGGCTTTAATTTTCAAACCTCTAATTTTAATCGTGCAACACAATCCACACGTCAAGCAGGCTCTAACTTTAAACCCTTTGTTTATGCGGCAGCTCTTGAAAATGGATTCACTGCCGCCACTATCGTTAATGATGCGCCCATTGTTTACAAAAATATTGCAGCAGATGAAATCTGGCGCCCACAAAATGACAATCACCATTTTTATGGTCCAACACGTTTACGTGTAGGCTTAACCAAATCACGTAATTTGGTTTCCATCCGTTTATTGCAAGCCTTAGGGATAGGTAAAGCATTGGATATCATTCAACGCTTTGGCTTTAAACAAGAGAATTTACCGCGTAGTTTATCGTTAGCTTTAGGCACAACATCCACATCACCTGTAGAAATTGCCACCGGCTATGCTGCCTTTGCTAATGGCGGCTATAAAATAAATGCTCATATTCTGCAACGTATTTATGATAGCCAAAATAATGTTATCTATACTGCCAATCCGCCTTCTGCTTGCCCTGAATGCGAAGAGTTGGCACAAGAAGGGATTGATCCCACACCACATGAAGCCAATGCCATAGATAAGCTTATCGACTATTCATTGCAAGCGGAAACGAAAACGCCTGCTGAGCGTATCCTTGAGCCACAAACTTCTTACATTATGACCTCTATCTTGCAAGATGCTATTCAAACAGGTACGGGGAGAAAAGCAGTCGAGCTTAATCGCCCTGAATTAGCAGGAAAAACCGGCTCTACCAATAACCATCTTGATGCATGGTATACCGGTTATAATCAATCGTTAGTGACTTCGGTGTGGGTTGGTTATGATGAACCCCGAACACTCGATGAGTATGGCGCACAAGTGGCACTCCCTATCTGGATGAAGTTTATGGGCGCAGCTTTAGCTGGTGTTCCTGAAGAAAAGCTTTCGCAACCCAGAGGCATTGTAACCGTGAAAATTGATCCGCGAACGGGTCTTCTTGCTTACCCTGGGCAACCTAACGCCATTTTTGAAGTGTTTAGACAAGAAACTGCACCATCACAAACCGCTTCTGCAGCTGAAAGTCATCACAATGCGATTACGCCCAGCGGCGCAAATGGCGAAACATTGTTTTAAGCGGAAAAACAGAAGCAGCGGGCTGCCCCTGCTTCTGATAAAGCTTTCTCCAACGTATATACCCCACTACCGCTAACCCCAAATACATCCAATGCACAGCACTATGAAAAGGGATCTGTTTATAAAATTGTAAAGTGGCTATCGAAATATCAACGATAAACCATAAAATCCAACATTCAATTACCTTAATACAAAGCAAATATTGCGCTATTAAGCTCAATACCGTATTGGTGGCGTCCCAAAAAGGTACATCTGATTGCGTGAAATGCAGTAGTCCTTGCGATAAAGCGGCAATGGCAACCACCGCAAGCAAACCAAGGTTTAGACTTTCTTTGAGAGTAAGATAGCGGATAGTACGATGCGTTGGACCAAAAGAGGACCATTGGTACCAGCCATATAATATGCTGAGGAAGTAGATGCCATCTTTGAATACAGCACCATATAGCGCTGTTTGCCAATATAAAATAGCATTGATGGTAATCGCTAAAAGTTCTAGCACCCAGGCGAATCTTCTCGCTGAGGTGAAATAATAGGTACAAATTAACGATAAACTTGCACCAATGGGATCAAGCCAATTCATGTTTTAACTCCCTTCGCTGGTACTAACCAGAGCAGGTTCAATGGGTATTCCGCTTAAAGCGTTATTTCTCAGCCAAGTGCACAAGTCACCTAGCACCCCAGTTTTTGAAGTAAAGGTATTCTACAAGATTATTGTTAAGAAAAAAACCAAATCAGATAAAGGCCTAACATGAGGCGATACCAAACGAAAGGCATCACTCCCATTTTGCTAATTAATTTAAGAAAGGTGTGTATACAAAAATAAGCACTTATCGCCGCAACCCCAATGCCTGTCAATACATAAAGCCAGGGCAACGCTGTACCAGACGTAACCGCTTTGACCCCTTCATATCCCCCGGCCAATAAAATAGCGGGAATAGATAATAAAAAGGAAAATTTAGCGCTAGAGATCCGATTAAATCCTAAAGAAAGCCCTGCTGTTAGGGTGATCCCAGAGCGAGAAGTGCCAGGAATTAAGGCTAGCACTTGCGCCATACCAATGATGAGTACATCTTTGATACGCATTTGCGATAAGTATTTATTTCGTTTCGGAAACTTATCGCTCAAGGCTAAGAGTAAAGCAAAAGTTATCGTGGCAAAAGCAATCACAAAAGGAGAGCGTAAAGAAGTGGCTACAAAATCATGCGCAAGGGCGCCAATAATAATAACGGGTATGGTCGCTATGATTAAGTACCATGCTAATCGGCTGTAAACTCTGGTTGCTCTTCCTTGAAGCGATCGTACCCAGCCGCCCCATAACCTCAACAAATCACGGCGAAAATAGATACAAACGGCTAATAATGTCCCCATGTGCACGGCAATATCAAAAGCTAAACCTGGATCTGTCCAGCCTGTCAGCATCGGCACCAAAATTAAATGCGCTGAGCTTGAAATGGGTAAAAATTCTGTCAATCCTTGAACTAGCGCTAGGGTCAGGATGGTAATCAATTCTGTCATGGTATGGGCGGCGTTCCTACAGGCTTAGGTAAATCGCTGTCGGTTTTAGAAGTGCATTGCGGCAATGTGCGCTTTTTAGGCAACATAAATCTTTCATAAAGATCATAACTACAACGCCCAATCATTTGCCCCCAATATTCTCTCTGCTGACTATCTAAATTTTGTGGCAAAGTGAGGTTAGCATTATTTAAGCAGCCTTCCACTAACAACTTGGTAAAATCTACGCACTGTTGATGAGATACCTCAAAACATTTCACAAAGTAATGATCATCTTGGCAAAGTAAACCTGGCAGCCCTCGTTGCATATTCTCAATCCATGCTTTTTTCTCTGCCAAAACAGGTTGGCCCTTTTCTATAGGTAAAGCGGGTGGAGGTGTAGTGGGCCCCGTTGAAGCAGCAGGTGCAGCGGGTGCAGTTGGCCCAGTTGATGCAGGCAGCGGCACAGTAGGTAGGGGTGCCGAGGGCGCAACTAGCGCAACGGAGCCAGTAGGCGTTTGTGCCCATAGGGGTGCTGACAATAAAAACAGCAAAAGATTAGTTATGATAGTTACTTTTCGCATACCTTTGCTCATCTCCTTGGTTTTGTATTTTGGAAGTATATCTTATTTACCAACCTTTTCTTAGGGGAAAAGGGCTAAGCGTATGGCAAGAAATATCTCATTTTACCTACTTGGTGAATAGGCAAATCTCGCTATCCAGCTTAAGCTCAGTTTGATACATTAAGACTTAACGTGGATATCCACTTATTTTTATTGCAGTAATTCATGGATGAAGCTTGTCTAAAGTTTTAGACAATTGAGTAAAACTAAGGAAGTTAACGATGTGGTATCATAAGACAAAAATCGGCACCTTTTGGATAGTCGAATCAGAGGAAAGCCATCAATATTATCTAGGAATGGATGAAGAGTCTTTAGGCTGCTATAAGCGCATTGAAGATGCTATCCATGATATTAAGGATCAAACCACAGGTAATATTAAATGGGATGCCTCTAAAAGTGTGGAAGTCCCGGAAGATTTACAACAATGGACTGAAGGTGAACCTGAGAGCTGGAACAAAGTTTAATTCGTTCCAGTATTTGTGGTGAGTACGTCAATAGCTTTGAGTTCGCGTGCTCGCTCGCCAAACCACAAAACCAGTTAAATATCTTAAAGTTATAATCCCTATACCCTCTATTTTTTTGTCAGTTAATTTGATAAGCTGTAAAAAATAACTGTAACTTCAGAATTATTATAGAGAATGTGACCCCTTGCTTGCTTGTCAAGAGGAGGTCGGCTATGATTTGTCGCTTAGTTTAGTATTAAGTTCAAATAGGATATGGTGCACGTTTGTGTGTAGCGATATCCGTTAACAATGGGGTAAAAGCGGTGAAGGCAGAAATTCATCCTGATTATAAAGAAATCAATGTCATATGTGCTTGTGGCAATACTTTTAAAACGCGTTCAACACATCATTCTGATACTTTACGTATAGATGTGTGTAATGAATGCCATCCGTTTTATACCGGCAAACATAAAATCGTCGATACCGCTGGGCAGATCGACCAATTTATGCGCCGTTATGGAACTTATAAGCCAGAAGAAAATAAGTCAGAAGAAAGTAAATAACACCAGACTACAGAAAAAAGGCGCTTTAGCGCCTTTTTTCTTATGTCACTTGGAGGGATTTTTAAATGATAAATGATTTAAAAAAAACAGCCTTACATTATCATTCTCATCCCACACCAGGAAAACTCAGCATTGCGCTTACCAAACCAACAGAAACGCAAAAAGATTTGGCACTAGCTTATACGCCTGGTGTGGCAGAGCCTGTTAGAGCAATTAAAGATAATCCAGATGATGCTTATCTTTACACTTCTAAAGCCAATTTAATCGGCGTTATTACCGATGGAACTGCTGTGTTAGGGCTAGGAAATGTTGGGCCTTTAGCAGCTAAACCTGTGATGGAAGGGAAAGCGGTTCTTTTTAAGCGTTTTGCGAATATTGACGTCTTTGATATTGAAGTCAATGCGCCTAACCCTCAACATTTTATCGATACCGTTGCCAGTATTTCCCCCACTTTTGGTGGCATCAACCTAGAAGATATTCGCGGTCCACAATGCTTTGAAATTGAACAAGCACTCATCGAGCGCTTGGATATCCCTGTATTTCATGATGATCAACACGGCACAGCGATTATTATTACCGCAGCACTACTTAATGCTATCGAACTACAACATAAATCTTTTAACGAGATCCAAGTAGTTTGCCTTGGCGCGGGTGCCGCGGGGATTGCTTCTATGCGTTTATTGATTGCCGCCGGTTTAAAGCGCGATCAAATTCTCATGGTCGACAGAGAAGGGGTTATTCATACAGGCAGAAATGATCTTAACCCTTATAAATTTGCTTTTGCAGCAGAAACTGAAAAACGTACGCTCGCGCAAGCAATGGAAGGGGCTGATGTTTTCATAGGGGTTTCTGGGGCTAACCTACTTACAGCAGAGATGTTGGAATCGATGGCACCTAATCCCGTGGTTTTTGCTTTATCCAATCCCGATCCCGAAATTGAACCAGAACTGGCGCATCGAGTGAGAAATGACTTGATCTTAGCCACAGGTCGTAGTGATTATCCTAATCAAGTCAATAATGTACTTTGCTTCCCTTATATTTTTCGGGGCGCTCTCGATGTGCGCGCAAGCCGCATCAATCAAGAAATGATGATGGCTGCTGTACATGCCATTCGAAATTTATCAAAAGAGCCCGTTCCTGCTTCCGTTTTACAAGGGTATGAATTAGATGAGCCCATGTCTTTTGGTAAAAGTTATCTTTTACCAAAACCAACCGATCCTAGGTTACTTCCGACAGTCTCTGCTGCCGTTGCTAGAGCTGCCGTTGAAACAGGGGTAGCAAGGTTACCCTATCCTAGTCACTATCCGCTTGAGATTTTGCGCTCTTTGGCCATTACTCAAACCAATGTCATCGCATAAGGAAAGGTCAGCATGTCCAGGAAAAAAATTGCTTTAATTGGCGCAGGTAATATTGGTGGTACACTTGCTCATTTATGTTTACAAAAAAAATGGGGCGATGTGGTTTTATATGATATCACCGAAGGTCTACCCCAAGGTAAAGCCCTAGATTTATTACAATGTGGCCCTATCGAAGGGTGCGATTTTCAAGTAACTGGCACCAATGATTACAAAGATATTCAACATGCGGATATCGTGATTGTCACAGCGGGTATTGCGCGCAAGCCAGGAATGAGCCGTGATGATCTCCTCGCCACAAATTGCAAAGTCATGAAAGCGGTTGGTGCTGGTATTCAACAACATTGTCCTAACGCTTTTATTATTTGTATTACCAATCCGCTAGATGTCATGGTGCAAGTATTGCAAGATGCAGCCAAAGCGCCTGATCATATGATAGTTGGCATGGCAGGTGTGTTAGATTCTGCGCGCTTTAGAACCTTTTTAGCTGCTGCTTTTCAAGTATCTGTCAATCAAGTGCAAGCTTATGTCTTAGGTGGCCACGGTGATACTATGGTGCCTTTAACTGGTATGAGCAATATTGCAGGCGTTTCTTTAAATGCGCTCGTCAAACAAGGCGCAATCAGTCAAAGCCAATTAGACGCCATTGTTGATAGAACACGCAAAGGTGGGGGAGAAATTGTCTCCCTATTAAAAACCGGATCTGCTTTTTATGCTCCCGCAACTGCGGCAATTAGTATGGCCGAATCCTATCTCTTCGATAAAAAATCTATTTTGCCCTGTGCTGCTATATTAAAACCAGGCCAATATGGCGTTAAGCAACCTTTATTCGTCGGTGTACCGGCTAAAATTGGAGCCAAGGGTGTAGAAAATATTTTTGAGGTCGACTTAACCCAAACCGAAAAACAAAATCTGCAAATTTCTATCGATGCGGTGATTGAATTAAATCATGCCGTGGCTAACTTAGCCTAATCTTTGCTCTGCTATGCGTTGCGCAATAACAAGAGGCGGCAAATCGGCACGTTGTGCTTCAAGAAAGATCTGAGTTAAAGTCTGATAAATGTTTTTAACTTTGTCTTTTGCCGCTTCTTCGCTTTTTTGAAGGTATTGCGCTTCAACGTGAATAAGCCCCCCCGCATTAATCACAAAATCTGGGGCGTATAAAATACCCTTTTCTTTCAATTTATAAGCCAGCTGAGAACTTTCCAATTGATTATTAGCCGATCCTGCGATGATGGCTGTTTGAATTTCTTCAATATTACCGTAATATACAGCATTAGAGAGCGCGCAAGGAGAAAAAACATCACAAGGTACTTTGTGGATCTGTGCAACAGGCACAGCGCTTGCCCCCATTTCATCGCAGACTTGTTCAACCAATTGAGCGTTCATATCACAGACGGTTAATTTTGCGCCTTGTGCGTAAAGCTCCTTAGCCAAGTGATAACCAACATGCCCGACCCCTTGGATAGCAACATGAATTCCTTGTAGATTATCGCGTCTTAACTGATAGTGCACACAAGCTTCAATACCACGCCTAACGCCAAATGCCGTTAAAGGAGAAGGCTCTACGCTCTCAAATGTTTGCAGGCTATGACCTGTGACAAAAGGCGTGACCTTTCTAATTATATCCATTTCACTTATGGATGTTCCGCTGTCTTCGGCTGTAATATAGCGCCCACCCAGCTCATGCACGAACTGACCAAAAGTTTTAAACAATGCTGTGCTATCGACTTGCTGTGGCCCTTTAATTAATACAGCTTTACCTCCACCAAAAGCAACCCCACTGATAGCGGCTTTATAACTCATGCCATGCGCCAAACGTAATGCATCGATAATGGCATGCTCTAAAGAAGGATAGGGTAAATAACGACACCCTCCTAAAGCAGGCCCCAAGCGAGTACTATGGATAGCAATAATTGCTAGCATCCCTGTATTTTCATCTTGCTTGAGATGAAGCTCACCAAAACGCAAATGTTGTAAAAGAGGAAAAAAAGCAGGATGTGCCGGATCGGGAACAATGTTTTCGATGAGTGAATTCATATAAGAAGTATAGCCTAATGGCATAGCAGCCAAATTGTGCAAGGATACAGTATTTTACACGGGCACTATCTAGCGAGCGGGACGATTTAAGCGTTTATATCTATCATTCTCTAAAACATATTGATTAGGAAATCTTTGTGCTAATACTTCCTGCAGAACTTGCTTAACCATTTGTTGATTTTCTGAAGGATGAATAATAAATTCAGCACCTGGCTTTGCATTATCAACGGCTAATTCGATAATTTGCCTCGTCATTTTTATTTTCTGTTCACGAGTTTGTATTCTTTCCATAGAGTATTTGATAGTGCCATGATGACTACCACTATCAAGATATACTTTCTTGGTAAGCGCTTTATTTCCACTGCAATACATATCTAACTTTAAGCTAGAGGAAGGCGTTTTTAATTGTGTGGCGTCAACTTTTTTAATCCCATATCTCTTTTTTTGTTCTGAACCCTCTAGTTTTTTTGCCATTTCATCTATCGATTTCTGAGGTACACTAAATACTTTTGAACGAGAAAATGATCTTTGACGACCACCACTCTGAAAATTGCTTGTATTGCGCCTGGGCAATGCGTCAACCCTCGGATGGGCTGAGCCACCAAAGGTCCTACTTCTTTGCGCAGTATATTGCGGCAAATCCGATCTGAGTACCCTACTCTGTTTTCTTGGTAACTTCTCTGTGACCAACGTTCCAAATTCTTGGTTTTTTAAAGAAGACCATGTTTTAAGATCTTGTCCATTTGGTGTCACATGCCATAAAACAAATTGATATTTTGGCATGCTAAGACGATCATTTTCATTTTTGATTCTACTATAATCCTCAAATGAGCACGTTGCCCAGCTATCCGCAACAGGATCTTTCATAAAATAAATTGGTTCAATCCACTGGGCAAGACTTAAAGAAACAGTGGGATTTTCAGAATGATATTTTACCCAAGCGTCATAGATGCGCTTATTTGTTCTGAGATCAAAATCATTATCGACTTCTGTACAAATTCTATATCCTTCCGGCGCCGAGGTATCCACTTTAAAGTGTAAGATATCGTTTTTAACAGTATAGGATTTACCTTTAATTAATTTATTGAAAACATAATAAGCCGCTCTGGTAAATTGTTCTCCAGCAAAAAAATATTCTGGCTCGTATTTTTTAGATTCACACTCATATTTTTGGTTAAATTTGACATTCTTTTGTGAAAAGGGAAGTCCGCCGCGCCGCCACGCTCGTGCATTACCGCTCACTGTTGTTTGGGTTTTATTTGCTTCCACCGTAACAAATATTTGTTCTTTATTATATTTAATAAATTGATTAAATTTATTAATATGTTTTGGATTAGCAAAGGTATCTGGTATGGCAAGATTTAATTTATTCTCTGAAATTAACGCAGCATTTTTGACATAATTTTTAACAGCCGTTTTTTTTGACTGCTCATGTAGATCTTCACCGCCTCGAAATCCTTTTGCCAAAATGGTACCCAGCAGAATAGAACGCATTTGTGAAACTTCTCTGTCAATCCCGCCATCTACAATAATAATATCATTACCACTTAGATCTCTTCGAACCTCACCACTTGCGTCTTCATTCTCTGATATTTGCTGGATAACCCTATCACAAGCATAGGACTTACCACTGCCTGATGGGCCGCCAATGTGAATACATTTTGAATTGTTCCACTTTTTACCGGGATAATGCTTATGGGAAGCGAGAAAAACCGCATTTCTAAACGACTTTGAATTTCTTTCTTCTTCCAGAGCTTGTTGATATAACGCCAAGCCCTCTTTTCCCAGAAAATCTAAAATGGAAGTAGTCTTTTCATTGATTTTTTCAGCTTGAGGAAGTTTTTGATCATTTTTTGCCAGAAAGGCTGCAAATTTTTTTCTTGCAGAGAATGTCTCTTGATCAGCCGTTTTCTCATGTAGAGCACGATATCCCTTTTCTCCTAATAAAAGGTGAGCGGCAACATCCTGCTCTTCAGGGGATTCTGCATCAGAATAGTGCCCAATTACCCCCCACCTGCTAGGATATCCAGTTTGGCCATAGACGCCACTTTGCCCCATTGCGACGCTCCTGATAGATAGCAATAATATTATGTTATCACGCTAGCATGTTTGTTTCATTTTAAGTGTAGGTCGTATTTTTAAAAACGAAGTGTGTTACTACACCCTTTTTAATCTGCACGATTTTTACTACTTTTAAAACAAACGCTTTGTCGCAAACAGGCTTTAACGAGAACGAAGTGCTTTTTGTTGCACTTCACTAGCATGAGGCACGCTGTCTAAAATAGGGTAAGATGCTAAATTCTGCTTGAGAAATAGACTAATGGCTGAATCGATATCTATTCGTTTGTTTCTATCCGGTTCCAGAAGTCCTGATAGTAAACTATCTTCTTTTATCAAACGAAGATCTTCTGCATTATTTTTAGGATAATGACTAAATTGTAAATAAAACCTGGCTATACCGAGCGCCCACATATCATTGGCTTTATGTGGCGCGCTATATTCCTTTTTATCACCAGAACAATGGGATTGTAACTGATAGCCCAATGTTAATTGCGCACCTTTTTTTGCATCATTAAAATATTTATGCCAATTGGATGTTTCTTGCGAGTGATAATAAGAAATTTCTGGAGACTGAAAAGTGAGCGTAGCCAAAGCAATGCTTAATGGGTCGTTATGCTGGTCAGCAAGTCCCAAATCAGTCAATTTGATCCTAATTTCGCCCTCTTTATTTTCAAATACGATGATATTTTCAAATTTAAGATCTTGATAAACACTATTGTCATCATGAAATTCTTTTATAATGAGAAAAAGTAGATATTCTATCTTTCTTTTTTGAACTTCAGATAATAACTTATATCTCCCTGATTGAATAAATTTGTCTAAGGGTTGGCCTTTCTTAGCATAAATGCTTACCTTAGGTTGTGTCGCTTTATTATGAGAATAAAAAAGCGCTCCTATGAGTTGTTGCACTATCAGTTGCGGGGAATATCTTTGCGATAAGGCAACTTCTTCTGCAGACTCTTGTAATTCATCAACAAGCGCTGACGGCTTTAAGCGTCTAACCAAGTTAAAATATTCCTCTATTATGTCGCTGCGCCACGCTGGTTTCCCACATTTAGCGATACCACAAATTTGCACTAAAGATTCATCTTTGCTGTTATCTTTTAATTTTCTTTTTGTTTCTAACATTAGTAAAAACTCTCCTTCAGGAGAGCGTAAGACATTCAGTGTTCTTGGCAATTTTGTCTGATGTTTATCTAAGCGATATGCCCCACCATTGGCCAAGACTGCCATTTTGCCAATTTGTTCTTTGCGGCGCTTATTCAGAAAAAAATCTAAAATTTTATTGAAATCTTCTTGCGATAAGCGTTTCTCTAAAGCAGGATCCATCGGATCATTTTGCACTTTTTTGAGACGATTAAAAAAATCAATTAAGGGTTTATTGAAATATTGCGGAAATAAAGTGGCTAACCGATTAGAAAGGGCGTGTGTTACCTTTTGATAAAGAGAATATAGGCTGTTGAATCCCATCATAGTAAGTGTCATCCCTTAAGAGTTAACCAGATTTCTTTTATCAGCTTTCCTGAGAATTAAGTTGTGCTTGCAATCTATTGAAGACCTGCTATAATTTTTGATTATTGTACTTAATTCAAGTGGTTAACTAATGAAAACCAAAAAGAATATGCCCCTCTCCCGCGGCGGTAAGCGTGAAGGCGCTGGGCGCCCACAAGGCACAGGGAAATATGGAGAGCCTACCAAAGCGGTACGCGTTCCACGTAGTTTAGTTACTCCCTTACAACAATTTTTAGGGAAGCACTATACACCACATTCCCCGGAGATAACGCTACAGGCATTAAAAGCCAAATTATTCAAAAGTAAAAGTTTACCTCTTTTTGAAGATAAAGTCGCAGCGGGTTTTCCTTCTCCAGCTGAAGATAAAATTGAAAAGCATTTAGATCTAAATGAATACGTCACTCAAAACCCGACCACGACGTTTTATGTGCGTGTTGAAGGCAATTCT
The DNA here is from genome assembly GCA_963803015.1 of uncultured Gammaproteobacteria bacterium. Classification (GTDB taxonomy): domain Bacteria; phylum Pseudomonadota; class Gammaproteobacteria; order Berkiellales; family Berkiellaceae; genus Berkiella. The sequence goes on from CAWDKV010000004.1 coordinate 745,712, forward strand.
ATGCTGGGAGCGGGCATCCATCCTAATGATCTCTTGGTGGTCGATCTGTCTCTTGAAGCCAAAAATAACCAAATCATCATTGCTTATCTGAATGGAGAGTTTACAGTCAAACGGCTTAAAATTGAGAAAAGTAAAAAAATGTGGCTCATCCCTGAGAACGAAGCCTTTTCTCCTGTTGCTATTACAGAAGAAATGGACTTTCGTATTTGGGGAGTGGTGACTAATGTCATCCATACTGTTTTATAGATACTTTGAGCATTTACCAATCAGGCTCGGTGAAGCAAAGCTTCGCCGAGCCTGATAATTCATCTGTAAAGACTATAATTTGAGTAATTCAGACATCGGGGCAAAACGATAACCCTTCTTCTGTATGTTCTCAATTAACATCTCAGTGGCTTCAACAGTATGTTGGCGTGATTTACCACCATCATGTAAGGTAATAATTAAACCCGGTTTTAATTGCACCATGACATTATCATAGATTTGCTGAGATGAAATTTTTGTCCAATCTTGTGCTAAAAATTCAAACAAAACCATTCTTTTATTTAACTCTTTCAATGCTTCTTTTAAATTAGGAGAAGTAACCCCATAAGGAGCGCGGAAAGTAATTTCACCTTGGTAACCTAAATTTCTTAAAACCGTATCAACCGATTGAATTTCTTGCACCATATTTTGTACAGTTTGCTTTTTCATGGGATGATGGTACATGGTGTGATTTCCCAAATCGTGCCCTTCCGCCATGATTTTTTTAATTAAGTTAGGATATTCTTTCGCGTTTTGACCTATGACGTAAAAAGTCGCTTTCACATTATGCTTGCGTAAAACACTTAAAATTTCTTCGGTATAAGGAACACTTGGACCATCATCAAAGCTTAAAGCCACCACTTTCTCGCTCGTTTTTACGTGACGAATGGCCTCGCCATTGGCAGTAGGGGTAGCCGCTATTAAAGTCTCTGTGATGAACAACAGGATGAAGCTAAAAACAAGGCTCAATTTATACATGCTATTTCTCGCTGAAAAAAATTCTCTTCTAAGAGTAAGGTGTAGCACTAGTTAGTTAAATTTGTCAAAAATACGCAAGTTTGTAGAAAGGCTTTACCGCCTTGAACTGAATGATTATTCTAATAACACTTCCATTGCCCTAAGGAAATTCACTATGATTAAGTTATCAGATTTAAAGGCCATTTTTTTTGATCTAGACAATGTCCTTGTCTTTAGCGAAATGTTGCATTTCAAAGCTTGGCAAGCAACCGTACCCCAATTTGGGATTTCTCCTGATGATCTACAATACCAAGTCATGGCAGGGCGCTCAGATGGCTTTCAAGCCAAAGAAATTGTTAAAAAATATGATCTCACCATCAGTCCAAATGATTTAGGCAAAATTAAAACAACTCATTTTTTACAGCTAGCAACTCAAGAAGGCTTTCTTTCTCCCCCTGGCAGAGAATCTTTCCTCAAAAAATCTGCCCAAAATTATACTGTTGGTTTAGTTTCATCTTCTTTTAACCAGGTTATCAACCATGTTATCAAAAATGAGAAAATTGCGTCATTCTTTGATTTTACCATTGGCTATGAAGACTGCCCGGTTCATAAGCCTGATCCTTTCCCCTATTTAGCGGCATTGAAAAAAGCAAATGTAGAGCCTGGGCAAGCACTGGTAATTGAAGATTCCTTTTCTGGCGTTACAGCTGCATTAAAAGCCAATATTCCCGTTGTCGGCATTTTACAAGATCAAACAGCTGATCAACTGATACAAGGTGTCCCCTATTTCCAAAGCTTTACTGAAATAGATGCCTGGTTAGCACAGCGATGAAAAAAGAGTCTTTGCTGCATTTGGCTGAAACTGTGGGTGCAAAATTAAAAGAGCGCTCATTTTATTTAGCGGCAGCCGAATCGTGCACAGGCGGAGGAATAAGTTATTGGCTGACCGCTATACCTGGCAGTTCTAACTGGTTTGATCGGGGCTTTATTACTTATTCAAATAATGCAAAAGAACAAATGCTTGGCGTCAATCCCCAGACCTTGCAACAACATGGCGCAGTAAGCCAAGCAGTAGCGATAGAGATGGCGCAAGGTGCGCTTAAAAATAGCCAAGCACAAATCAGTCTTGCCACCACGGGCATTGCGGGGCCAACTGGTGGCACCCCGAAAAATCCTGTAGGGACTGTTTGGATTGCTTGGGCAAGCATATATTTTCCTGCAATCAGTGAAAAGCATGTTTTCACTGGCACAAGAGAGGATGTGCGTGAAAAATCTATCGCCATCGCTTTGGAAAAATTATTAACTGTTTTAGTATGAAAAAAACCAATATTCTGGAAGTCAAAGAGTGGGCAAAGGCCTTAGGAGAAGGCGCAAAAGCTGGTAATCTCTCTTGTCCCTCTTTTTTAAAGCCTTACCATTTGGTGATGCTTGCCTTAATGCTGAAGCAAAATAGCGCGCAATGGCTAGAATTATCTGAGGAAATCGAAACTTATGCGCTACGCATGGGCTTATGGCAGGCAGCCGATATTATTCCTCCTTATGAAATGATTGCATACCCTACGCAAAATAAATTTTTGCCTGTAGCTGCTTTAACTGATCCCTCAGCTATTACCTTTGTCGCAAAAAATTTAACCTCTCTTATTTATCAACAACAAAAGCAACATCCCACCACGCAAGAAAGCATGGCAATTATGTTAAGAGAATTGATTGAAAATACATATAAACATGCAAATGTACAACAATCTTTGCATGGTTTAGTGTGTGCACAATCCTGGCCTCGGGGTAATCTCGCGCAAATCGTATTTGCTGATTCTGGTATCGGGATCCGCGCCTCATTAGGTGAAAATCCGATTTTACATCAAGACTTATCGAGGATGAATGCTTGTCAATTAGCTTGCCATTTAGGAGTTACCAGTAAACCGCTTGCCCATACAGGTTATGGTTTAGCTTTAACACGAGCCTTAATGAAACAAAGCCAAGGCACCATGATTGTGCTTTCACTTAATGAAGGGTATTTTTCTAATACCAAACAAGATATCTCCTTTGAGGCGCCTTTGTGGCAAGGCGCCGTCATTATCTTAGAGTGGCCTCTAGATCATCCTTTAGACGTAGGCCCTATCTATGCAAGTTGGCCTATTCCAGAAGAATTCGAATAAAGAGTCTTATACCCTAGCGTACGCTGCTGGCCCTCAGGAGCTTGGCGCCTAGCCGAAAATCATCTGCTTTGGATCTATGGTTTATATCTTTTATCCGCAGTTGGAGATATGCCAGTCCCTACCCTTTCTTCTAATCTAGCTGCTGAATTGTTCGCTCCAGCAGAAAATTGTAGTGTTGGACTAGAGGTTCCTAGATGAACAAAATCATCTCCGCTCTCTGACGTGCTAGCACTACTCTCCCGATGCTCAGATTTTCCATAATATTCTTCATAAGCTAATGTCCCGATAATAAGCGCAGAGAAAAGAACGGTAGACAAAGCAGCGAAAACCCAAGGCGTTGATGAGGCAGTTAAGAATTGGGCCGCTGCAAGACCAAGCATAGGGGCAAAATAGGGCCAAATGAAAAAGTGAGCAAAGGGAATGAGCATTAAAGAAAGCAGCATAATATTGCGAAGTATTTTGAGATGAGATATATCATCTTTTTTAGCAAGAGGATTATTTTTAGAGACATTTTGCGGCGCCTGGGGTGGGCTTTTTTTAGCTGCTTTGGCTTGCTCCAATTTTTCTGCTCTTATGTTCTTTAACTTTGCGGCAAGGCCTACAGGCTCGCCACGCCTTAAGGCGATATATTGCGGATCCTTATCAAAGGATAACATGTTAAGTTCATTCAGCAGTAACATATTGAGTAATTGCTGCTCAGAGGAATTAGTACACTCTTCAGCAAAATACGTATTTATCTCTTTAACGTTTTGCAAAAGATGGCAGATCTCTAATAAATGACAGTAATGACTAATCCGAATATTCCATAAATTTTTTTGATAGGCATCCGGATTTTGTTCTGTAATCAATTGTTTCAAAGAGGGAGGTAAATGCGCAGTTAAATCTACAGCTTTATAACATAATCCCTGATTATTTTTTTCGACGCCTTGCTGTGACAAGGTCTCAAACAACTTTTCTAAGTTTTGTTCAAAAAAATGATCTGCTAATTCAACACAAATAGGACCACAAGAAACCAAGCTCGGTTGCGGATCATGCTGGATGGGTGTTTCACAGAGATAAATTTCTAAAGCAAGCTCTGTATGCGCTTTTTTTAACGCCCTGTAAAAATCCTGATGTCGCGTTTCACCTATGGGGTTAATTATTAACAGTTTA
>CAWDKV010000004.1:755000-995137 GCA_963803015.1 uncultured Gammaproteobacteria bacterium
AATGGTGGATCACAAGGTCAAAGCCAAGGCAGTAACAGCGGATCACAAGGCCAAGGTGGTAACAGCGGATCACAAGGTCAAAGCCAAGGCAGTAACAGCGGATCACAAGGCCAAGGTGGTAACAGCGGATCACAAGGTCAAAGCCAAGGCAGTAACAGCGGATCACAAGGCCAAGGTGGCAACAGTGGAACGCAAGGTGCACAAGGCCAAAGCCAAGGCAGTAACAGCGGATCACAAGGCCAAGGTGGTAACAGCGGATCACAAGGTCAAAGCCAAGGCAGTAACAGCGGATCACAAGGCCAAGGTGGCAACAGTGGAACGCAAGGTGCACAAGGCCAAAGCCAAGGCAGTAACAGCGGATCACAAGGTCAAAGCCAAGGCAGTAACAGCGGATCACAAGGCCAAAGCCAAGGTGGTAACAGCGGTACACAAGGCCAAAGCCAAGGCAGTAACAGCGGATCACAAGGCCAAAGCCAAGGCAGTAACAGCGGATCACAAGGCCAAGGTGGCAACAGTGGAACGCAAGGTGCACAAGGTCAAAGCCAAGGCAGTAACAGCGGATCACAAGGCCAAGGTCAAGGTGGTAACAGCGGATCACAAGGCCAAAGCCAAGGCAGTAACAGCGTAACGCAAGGCCAAAGCCAAGACAGTAACAGTGGAACCCAAGGTCAAAACAACTCCAATAATAACAATCAAGGTTATCAATCAAGCGGTGACGATGACGACGATGACGACGACGACGATGATGATGATGATTGCGACTCTGTCACTACCACCGATATCTGGGGTCAACCAGAAGTAGTCGTTGGCGATGACGATGACGACGATGACGACGACGATGACGACGATGACGACGATGACGACGATGACGACGATGACGACGATGACGACGATGACGACGATGACGATGACGATGACGATGATGACGATGACGATGACGACGATGACGATGACGATGACGATGACGATGACGATGACGATGACGATGACGATGACGATGACGATGACGACGATGACGACGATGACGATGACGATGACGATGATGACGATGACGATGACGATGACGACGATGATGATGACGACGATGACGACGATGATGATGATGACGACGACGACGACGATGACGACGATGACGATGACGATGACGATGACGATGACGATGACGATGACGATGACGATGACGATGACGATGACGATGACGATGACGATGACGATGACGATGACGATGACGATGACGATGACGATTGTTATGTCGAGACTACTGATATCTGGGGTCAACCCGAATTAATTCGTGTTACCGGATGTCCATCAGTGTCATGCGAACAACCACCGGAATGTTCGCCTGCACCGTGCAAACCGCCATCATGTGAGCCCGTGCCATGCACACCTGTAGCTTGCACGCCTGTACCATGCACACCTGTAGCATGCACACCTGTGCCATGTACGCCGGTACAATGCGAACCTGCGCCTTGTCAGCCTAAACCACCATGTGAACAGCCTCCTGAGTGCAACAGTTCCTCTTCAAGTTCAAGCTCGGGCAGCTCATGGGATTACTCGAATATATTCAGTCATCACAGTGCTGGCGACGAGGGAATGTTGTCTTTAAGTGAGTTGTCTTCTGGTGCCTTGGCATTCAGAGATGCTGGTAAAGAGATAATCAATCACAGTGCCATCGAAGTAAGTTCTCCGATTGCTGGGGATCTCAATGCGCCTGTACTCAGCTTTGGCTCTAGCATTGGCGCTAAAGATCTGATGACAGTAGAAGCGGGTCTAAAAGATGGCTTCCAAAATGCCTTAGCAAACAAGGGTGAAGCTTTATCCTTAGATGATATGGGCATGATTTCCCATTCTCTTGATACGCGTTCACTGGCTGATGTTGCTCTTGCAAACTTGGATGCTCAAAGCAGCATTCCTACTGCAAGTGCTTCAACGCTAGCGGATGGTATCACGATGCAAGCATCTTACGGATCTGCGAGCCTTCCAATACTGGAAGAGTTTGCTAAACCTATAGATGTCCATCAAGTGATATAAAAAAAGGGGGCGAAAGCCCCCTTTTTTTTAAACCTTATTTTAAATTATTCAGGTTTAGGTTTCACTCCAGCATGAGATTTGGGTTCAGGTGCAAGAGTTTCATCTTTTATTTTGACAGCCTTTTCCTTTATTTTTGCATACTCACTCGGCCTTCCAACCGCGCTTGCCAGAGGGTTTGCTGAGCTTGGAGAAATCCCGTTGTTAAATTTACTCAATAGATCAAGCTTTCCTGCAGATTTATATTGTCTTCTTAATTGATCTTCAACATGGTTAAAATCTATCACCTCTCGATTCTTAACATAAACATCATTCTTAAGAATAAAATCAGATATAGCTAGCAAGGCAACCAATCGGTCATCACGAATAGTTGATTTGCTTTCTCCTCTTACTTTCTCTAATCTGCTCTCTAGTAATTTTTTAATTGCTGCATTTTTCTGAACAACTTGTTCATCTGGTGCGTCATGTAACGAAATAGCACCGGCACGCTGGCGAATAACTCCTGGTGTAACCCCTACTGCTGCTTCAGCTCTTCTCGAAGGTTCAGCAGGTGGAGTTGTGGCTGCCTTTTCACGGGCTAATTCTTTTTGACGAAGCGTCTCATTTATATGGTCTCTTAGTGTCTCAAATCTCTTTTGTTGGGGTTCGTTTAAATCTTCCTGTCCTATCTCATCCGCTGCTGATCCATCAACCCAAGTTTGAAAATAGGGATCTTTAATTTTTCGTAAATTTTCTTCTGATATACGATTTATTTCATTAAAAACATGATTTTCGCCGCTTTTCAAGACACCTTCTCCAAAAACAACATACCGTGCCATCACTTCCAGTATATCTCCAACATTTCTTCCAATTTCATTTATACGCACTGTCTCATACTTTGTTTTCATTTTTCCTGGTACAAATGGCATAATCTCATTCCTCCTGGTTTATTAATCAATACAAATTATTCTTAACCATGAGACCACTCTTCCAACTATAAAAGTTCCATTAAATTGATTAAAAAATAGGGGAAAGTGCACAGATTTTGTATAGCTGAATGGATATAAGCTGCTTGATATGAAAAGAATTCGAATGTATCAGGGCAAGATTTGGACTTTCGTCCCCACTGTTGCATAGCGAAATAATTCTTCTATTTCTTCGTTAGTGACAGCAATACAGCCCAAGGTCCAATCTCGCATGACGTGCCATTTTCCTTTGGATTTTTGCGGTCCTAAACCATGGATCATAATTTCACCACCAGGATGGACACCTTTTTGTTCCGCTGAATGTTGATCCTCTTCCGAGGGGTAGGATAATTTTAAAGATAAGTGAAATCGGCTTTGTGGGTTTTTAGCAATAATGTAATATGTCCCCTCTGGGGTTTTACCATCACCCTCTCTTTCTTTATGTCCTTCAGGAGAAAAACCCAATGCAACTCGGTATTTTCTAATGGGTTCATTTTGATGAAAAACCGTCATCGTATGTTTTTTCTTTTCTACAACGATGGTATCAAAAGGTTTCTCTGGTTGAAAGCTGAAAGTGCGAGCATTGCATACTGAGTGTAAAGCAATTGAACACCCTATCGCCACGCCAAATAAGTAGCGCCACATAAAAGCAATTCCCTTTACTCAAATTTTCCTTTTTAAGTTTAGCAGAAAATTCTTGTTTACTTAAGTGCTAAAAACAGAAAAAACTGTGGAAAATAACAATTATTTTCGAATAGGGATCTCTAAAATAACAGGTTCATGATGATGCGTTTTTAAAAACTTTAATAAATCACTCGCTTTAATTGTTGTCGATATATCGTTGCGTAAAGGGTGATAACTAAGCAGTTCATAATCCCCTAATTTTTTATCCATAACAACTTGCACTTTTTGCGATAAATCATGAATGATTGCAAAAGGCGTCACTGAACCAGGCGTTAAATCTAAGATCTCTTTTAATTTTTCACTTGAAGCAAAAGACAACGACCCTTGGTTTAACATTTTACTTAACATTTTCAAATCCACTTTATCATCGCAATGAATCAAAACTAAAAAAAACTGCTCCTTTTTGTTGGTTAAAAAAAGCGATTTGCCGTGTCCACCCGGAATGACATCATGTAAGTGTCTTAATTCTTCAACCGTAAAAGCAGGTTCATGAAAATGATTTTGATAGACAATATTTAGTTCATCAAAAAGTTTAAGTAAGCGTTTGGTTTTTTGGCCTAAAGAGGAATTTTGCATTTTACCCCAATAAGAAAGTTATCTTTCTAATAAATGTTTATATGACAAATTCTATTCGCTTTTCATCATACTCTTTGATAAAGTTCATTTTCTAAATACTTTCTATTTAAGGACTCTTCCATGACATTACGTAAAGCCTTTTTAGCCCTATCAGCCCTAGCGATAGCAGGCGCAGGCACTGTGGGACTCACGATTTTTGGCTTGCATGCTATTAAGCTGTTAATTGCCTTTCCGTACGTGAGTTTGCCTTTATTAGGATTAAGTGCAGTACTCTCCTTGAGTGTATATCTACGCAGGCCTCGCAGACAACCTTTGTATCCTAGGCAAGAAGAAGACTTTAGAGTGCAAGTTAATCCCAATCAAAATGAAAATGAAAAACAAAAAGAACTGAACCAAAACTTACTCGAGGCCTGTTATAACTTAGAGTTTCCTAAAATTCGTCAAGCTGTTGAAGCGGGCGCTTCGCTAGATGCGAAAGACAATGAAAATAACACACCTTTACATATTATTTGCCTTAAAATAAATAATCGTTTCTTGCCCAATTTCAGCACTATCATCACTTACTTATTAGAAATGGGTGCTAACCCCTTTACTCTCAATTCGCAAGAATATTCTGCTTTCCATCTTATTCTAAACAAAGGCTTACATGAAATTTTTGCTTTATTTAAAAAAACGAAGCACAAAGATCCACAAGGCCTTTCTATTTATAATTACACTCTTAAAGCAGTGAAAAGTGGACGAAAAACGCCCTTAACAGCCGTTATTCAAGATACGGCGCTGTCTGCTGCAGATAAAAAACTTTTCCTTGAAACCCTTCTAGAATGTGGTGCCGATCCAAGCTTGCCAGCCCTCATCACACAGACTATAGACCATCACGGTTATTCTTTCTCTACAATTTCCACTCCTTTAATGGGTCTTTTTTACCTGCTTAAAAAAGCGATTGCAGATAATGCGGACGATAACACGCTCAATATCATTCACGCGACTTGTCTATCCTTTTTAGCCCGACGAGCTAATCCCCTGGCAAAGATGACGATTGAATATTATGAAAACAATAGTATGAAACGCAAACATAAGATGTTTTTAACTGAAGAAGAATTACCAGATCATCCTCTGATGAATGATCTGGTCCAACGGGCTAAGAGCATTTTAAACGAAAGTGACAAGATAGATTTTAGCATTTCTGAAGAAGTGGTTTTATCTCAAGATGAAAAACTTCTTAATAAAACTATTACAGAGGCAATTCAATTTCAAAAAGCACTCCCTGGAAGTAATGCGCTTACGAAATTAATTGATCTTTTTATTCGAAAAGCCAATATCAAAGCCATAGAATGCTTAGTCAATCTTGTCACTCCCAAGACACCAGGCTATGCGCATCTTTATCGAGAGCTTGCTAATCAATATCTTGATTCTGCAACAATAGAATTTGATGAGGCCGTAAAAGAGAATAATGTTCCTGATCTAGATCCTGTGAGCAAAACAGGGCGTGATATTACGCTGCTAGATGACAAACCAGAAAAACAAAATGAAGTAATAGAATATCGTAGGTTATGTTTACTCTACTGCTTAAAAGGTTCATTTTCTAAAGAAAAAGACCCTGCAGCCCAAAAAATCAAACAACATTTGCAATGGCAATTAGAGAAGTATATGAAAGATTGGGAACGCAAAGATGCGGTGAATGGATTACAAGAGAAATCAGAAGACGATATCTTTGAGATAACCTCGACCAAACTCGTTGAAGCCACTTGCGTTGCCGCAGCTCTGCATAAGCTCCAATCTCAACAGGCCAAGCAAGCAAAAGTTGTTGCAGTCAATGGCACAACCACTACAGTCAATGCACCCACTCCAATCCCTGCGTCAGCTACTGTTTAGAAGGGGCTAGCCATCAGGGGTTATCGTATTGGTCGCTAGAACTTTCATGATAAACCTTCACCCCCCGCTCTCATTTTTAGCGCAATGCTAACATAAAAGCGGCGGGTGAGGGTTTATCCTAAATCTTTGCAAGTTTTCTCATGCAACAATCCAAAAGCCGTTCATGCCACCTTGGCTAATCATCTATATACAAATCGAAGCAAATAAAAAATTCTTTGTGGTCTTGAAAGGTATCATGATTCTTTAACCGTAAAAGCAGGTTCATGAGAAAGTTATAACACTAATAAATTTTTTATAGACCAATTCTATTCGCTTTTCACCATTCTTTTTGATAAAGTTCATTTTCTAAATACTTTCTATTTGAGGATTCTTCCATGGGATTCGGTAAAGCTTTAACCTTACTTGCAGCTGCTTTAGCATGGACGATAAGTATTGCAGGAATTGCCATTGTTGGCATTAGTATAATTAAGCTGTTTATTGTGCTGGTAATTGCTTTCCCGTATGTGAGCCTAACTACATTAAGCGCCATGCTCGCTTTGGGTGTATATCGACTCATGCCACTCACAGAACCTTCTTATCCTCCCTCACACCGAGAAGACTTTAGAGTGCAAGTTAATCCCAATCAGAATGAAAATGAAAAACAAAAAGAACTGAACCAAAACTTACTCGAGGCCTGTTATAACTTAGAGTTTCCTAAAATTCGTCAAGCTGTAGAAGCGGGCGCTTCGCTAGATGCGAAAGACAATGAAAATAACACACCTTTACATATTATTTGCCTTAAAATAAGCAATCGTTTCTTACCCAATTTCAGCACTATCATCACCTACTTATTAGAAATGGGCGCTAACCCCTTTACTCTGAATGGGAGAAATCATTCTGCTTTCCATCTTATTCTAAACAAAGGCTTACATAACATTTTTGCTTTATTCAAAAAAACGAAGCATACAGATCCACAAGGCCTTTCTATTTATAATTCCCCTCTTCAAACACCGGGAGATGAACGAAAAACGCCCCTAACAGCCGTTATTCAAAATATTCTGTCTGCTGCAGATAAAAAGCTTTTCCTTGAAACCCTTCTAGAATGCGGAGCCGATCCAAACTTGCCAGCCCTTATTGCAGAGGCCATGGACGGCAACCATCATTCCACTCCTTTAATAGGTCTTTTTTACCTGCTGAAAAAAGCAATTGCAGATAATGCGGACGATAATACACTCAATATCATTCACGCGACTTGTCTATCCTTTTTAGCCCGAGGAGCCAATCCTCTGGCAAAGATAACAATTGAATATTATGAAAGCTATAGTATGAAACGCAAACATAAGATGTTTTTAACTGAAGAAGCATTACCCGATCATCCTCTGATGAATGATATAGTGCAACGCGCTAACCGCATTTTAGATGAAAGTGGTAAAATAGATTATAGCGTTTCTGAAGGAGTGGTTTTATCTCAAGATGAAAAACTTCTTAATAAAACTATTACAGAGGCAATTCAATTTCAAAAAGCACTCCCTGGAAGTAATGCGCTTACGAAATTAATTGATCTTTTTATTCGAAAGCCCAATATCAAAGCCATAGAATGTTTAGTCAATCTTGTCACCCCAGAAACATCCGGCTATGCGCATCTTTGTCGAGAGCTTGCTAATCAATATCTGGGTTCTGCAACAATAGAATTTGATGAGACCGTAAAAGAGAATAATGTTCCTGATCTAGATCCTGTGAGCAAAACAGGGCGTGATATTACGCTGCTAGATGACAAACCAGAAAAACAAAAAGCAGTAATAGAATATCGCAGGTTATGTTTACTCTACTGCTTAAAAGGTTCATTTTCTAAAGAAAAAGACCCTGCGGCCCAAAAAATCAAACAACATTTGCAATGGCAATTAGAGAAATATATGAAAGATTGGGAACGCAAAGATGCGGTGAATGGATTACAAGAGAAATCAGAAGACGATATCTTTGAGATAACCTCGACCAAACTCGTTGAAGCCACTTGCGTTGCCGCAGCTCTGCATAAGCTCCAATCTCAACAGGCCAAGCAAGCAAAAGCTACTGCAGTCAATGAAAACGAAGCTCCTGGCCAAGGCACAACAAATTCTTTAACCAATGGAACAACTCCAACCCCTAGGTTACAAGCTGTTTAGAAGGAGCTAGCCATCAGGGGTTGTCGTATTGGTCGCTAGGACTTTCATGATAAACCCTCACCCGCCGCTCTCATTTTTAGCGCAATGCTAAACATAAAAGTGGCGTCGGCCTCTCCCAAAATGGTAGAGGCGAAGCAGTGCACTAAGCATAACGTAAACTTCTAGCAAAAGCCGTCATGGAAAACTTCGCAAAACAAGATGTCAAATGGAAGTAAAAGCAGCATTGAGGGTATCTCCAAACGAAAATCTTCGCCTCTACCATTTTGGGAGAGGCCGCCGCCACTCTGATCTCGGGAATTGTGCTAAAAACGAGAGCGGCGGGTGAGGGTTTATCCTAAAACTTTACAGGTTTTCTCATGCAACAATCCAAAAGCCCTTCATGCCACCTTGGCTAGTCATCTATATATACAAACCGAAGCAAATAAAAAATTCTTTTTCTTGACACCTTGCAGGACATACAGTTTAATTGGCGGTCTTGAAAGTGTCGTACATTCTTACATGCTTTTTTGCTGGCCAGATAGCTCAGTTGGTAGAGCAGAGGATTGAAAATCCTCGTGTCGGTGGTTCGATTCCGCCTCTGGCCACCATCCCCTTCAAAACTAATGATTTTCTCTCGGTGGTACAAAAAATTCCGGACTATCCGCTGGGATATTTTGTATATAAAGCGTTTGCGACGGTAAAGCAAAGCTTGCTCCCGCCTCTTCCACAATTTCTTTTATCTTAAACGCTAAGCGCTCTTTGGCATCCAACCAATCCATCAACGCCGTGCTTTTGGTAAAACAAGAAATAACAAGATCAATAGAACCCTCGGCTAACCTATCAACACGCGCATAAGTGGGCACTTCACTTGGCTTGGCAAAATCGGAAGTCTCCAAAATGTAAGTTTCAATTTCAACGCGAATTTCCTGTAATTGGGCAAGCGTTGTCTGATACTCTAATCCAATATGCCAAAATATGCGTCGATGCGTCTTTGCACTGTAGTTCACTACGGCTGAATCTGAGAGCTTTGCATTAGGGATATAAACAGGCGCTTTGTCTGGCCGACGAATTAAGGTAGAACGAAACCCCAGCTGCTCGACATAACCCTCAACTAAGCCTTCTACTAAAATTTCATCTCCCTTGTTGAAGCGTTTTTCCCCAACAATCAGCAATCCCCCAATTAAATTTTTAAATAAATCTTGTGCGCCCAAAGCAATCGCAACCCCAAATAACCCTAGACCTGCTAAAATTGGCGCAACTTTAATTCCCCAAATTTCCAAAATCGTTGCAATGCCGACAAAGACAATAAGCACCTTTATTAGTTTGACAAAAAAATCGACCAGCGCTTCACTAAAATTTCTTTTTAGTTGTTGCGATAAATTGGATAAAGGTTCTATTAAATTATACAGTCCCCAAAATAAAGCCAACACCACTAACGAGCGCACAATTTGGGAGGCAAAAATTTCTAAAGTCCCTGTTGGTTTTAAATTAGCAAAAGCTAAAAATAACCCCAGCGCTACCGGTAAAAGTTGTAGCGGTTTATCTAATGCCTCCAAAATATGGGGATCAATTCTGGAATGTTCTTTTTCAGCATGTTTTTTCAAACGTGCAAAGACGCTGTGGGCAAAAAGTTTTCGAATAATTAAGAAGCCCACAAAAATTAATGTGGAAATAATTAATTGCCCAATCTCAAAGCTAAAAATTTTATATTGCCAAAAAGCAGTTACCATAAGTGCTTATTCCTTTTTATTGCTAGCTTTACTCTCAGCTTGCTTTTTTTCTAACGATTCATTTTTTAGATTTGCCAAATAACGCATCATCGTACCGGCTTTGGTTTCACCTGCCGCTTGAATTTCGGAATAAAATGCAATAATCAGCTTAGAAACCATTCCTGGTGGTGTGTCAGGTTTTACTTTTTCAAACAAAGTAGAAGCCGCTTGCTCTCCATATTCATCTGTTAATTTTTGCAAAACGGCGTTTAATAAAGGTTTGGCTTCCTCTGTAGTAGAAATAGGCATGGGTGATTTTATCGTTGCCTCAATCAGATAACGCTTGGCTTCCAATAGTCTGCCTAGTAATTCTCTAAATTTCTCATCTTGTGCCAAGGACTTCATCTTATCAGAAAAAATCAAGTTGCTACCTTGTTCAAAATTAAGCACAGCTTGTGGGTCTAGCGTATTGAGATATTCATAGAGCGAAATAGTTGCTTTTAAATACAAGGAAATATATTCATCCGGCGCTTTTTGCAAATATTGAATAAAAATGTGATTCACTAATTGTGCGGCTAAACTAGGGGTTAAAATACTGCTATGGGTTTCTTGGTAACTTTTTTTGACTTGTGCAATAAAGGCAGCAAATTCTTTAGGGTGACGCTCAGCAATAATTTTAAAAAGCGGCTGCTTTTTAATTTCATTTTGAAATTTCCAAGTATAATATTGCGGATACAAAAAGTTCTGCGATAAAGGGATGGCAGCGCCTGCACACCCTAAAGCTATCAATGCCACCACCACTTTTAGCCAGGTTTTTTTGATAAAAAGTATAGGAGAAAGCAAAAGCGAACCCACGATAACAACCACCAATACGTAAAAAAACGTCATCATGTCACACACTCCCTTTCTTTTATTTTAATTATACCCATAGCAGCTGAATTTTTAGCGTTGTTGCCCGCGCTCTTTCACCCCAGTCACGTACCAAAGCGTACGTTCCTGGGCCTTCAAGAGATTGGCGCCTAGCCGAAAAGTCACCTGCTATGGGCATACACATTAACAAGTTATTCGATTTACATATAAACTTTGTTTGCCTGTAAGGCTTTAACAAGGCTAGAATCTCATTATGTTCATAATATTATTAATAGTTTATGGTACCTGAAGAAAATATTTCCTTTATTAATGTTTTAACCTCCATCCCCGAATCCTTGGCTGAAAAGCTTACTCAACAAGGTAGTTGCGAAGTCAACGCAGTCCTTATTGGCAGTGACATTAACATAAGAGAATTAACTAACACCCCTGCAACGCGAAAAGAACCTATCCTCACTCAACTCTCCGATAACAGTGTGGCCATGATCTTTTCCTATGGTGCTGTGGTTTTTTTCAATGCCACCACAAGCAATTCAGTTGAATTAATAACTCGCTGCCAACGCTTTGCAAGCAATCTGGTGTCCACACCAGAGACTGAGCAATTTACCGTTATTTTCCAGCCAGAACAACCTGAAGGCATTGTTAAGAATAAAATATCTATTAAAAAATTCACTAAAGAGCATACTGAAATTATTGCTAATGCTTTAGCGAAAAGCACCATATTGGAATATCACGAGAACCGCATTGGTTACTTATTTAGTAAAATTGACCCTATTGCGAAGAGCTTACAAGGTCGAGGCAAACTCGGTAATCGTCCCCACGATATGCTAAAACATATTGGCGCAAGCTTGCTCATGGCCCAAGAAATTGTCGGCAAAATAGAAATCACAGAAAAGCCTGTGCTCTTATGGGAGCATAGTGAACTCGAACCCTTATATATGCAATTGATTGAAGATCTAGAAATCATTGCCCGCCAAAAAAGCTTAGAGCGCAAAATAGATTTAATTTCTGACACTGCGCAAATTTCACTTGATGTCTTGCAGCAACATCACTCGCATCGCTTAGAGTGGTACGTGATTATCTTGATTGCCATTGAAATTGTTCTACAACTCTATGAGATCTTTTTCTCTCATCTCGTTTAAACTAAATCTCATCTTGCTGAACAATAACTGGTCGTGGTTTACTTTCCAGATTTTTGACTAACGCAAAGACCATGCCATTGACGAATATACCTATCACCGCACCATTGAAAACCATTTCATTCATGAAAGTTAACCATAAACAAGTCGCGGTGATCCCAGCAAAACAACCCCACCAAAAAGCTTGTTTTGAGGCTTTAATGCCCATCACACCTGCTACTAATGGCACCAAGATAAAAGGTGTCCAGAAATTGTAAGCAACCAATAATATATCTAAAGCGCCTTTTGTAGAAAGAGCGAAAACTGATCCTAAAGCGCCTATAAAAACAGTGATAAGTCGTGACAACAATAATTCCGTTTTGGCGGGCAACGGTATTTGTCGACAAGGTTTTACCACATCATGGTTTAATGACACTGCAGCTGCATTTAAAAAAGAATCCGCTGAAGAAATCACCACAGCCATCATTCCTGCTATAGCAAGCCCTTTTAATCCTTTTGGCATCACAGTATCAATTACATAGGGCAACGCTAGATGAGGGTCTAAAGAAGGGTTAAGTGATAAAGCGATTAAACCAATAAAGCCTATGAGGAGAAAAAAGGGTATGGATAACATACCGCTCCAAAGCGTTCCTTTTGCCGTTTCTTTGAAATTTCTACCAATTAATAATCTTTGGACATAAGGCGGGACTAAAGTCTCACCAAAGAAGAAATTTAAAAATAGGCCTAACACAGCAAAGAAAGGTATCGAATCCCACAATGAAAGATGTTCACTTGGCACTGTTTGGAGTAGCTTTTCAAAACCACCGGTATACTTCAAACCGGTTAACAAAACAATTGGCAAAGCAATAATTAATACGCAAAAATGAATAACATCGTTGATAACAACCGATTTCATCCCGCCTAAAGCTGCGTAAATAATGACAATAGCACTCCCCAGAAGAATGCCATATTCAGCTTTAAGACCCGTCAAGATGTTTAAAACGTAACCTAATGCTGAGAACTGTGCGCCTGCAATCCCTGCGCAAACTAAAGCACCCGCAAGCCCTGTAAACACTTTTGCTTGTTTGCCATAAAGTTGCCCCATCATATCGCCAACGGTAACCGCCTTGGCAAAAGGCTTCAGACGGGGAACAATCACAGTTGCAACCAGTATTTCTTTTAGGCTAAATCCCCAAAGCGCCACGACATAGACTAAACCTATAGAAAAGACTTTTTCCGCAAGACCTGTCGTAAAGCCACCGCCAATAAAAGACGCGGAAAGCGTAGCAAAGATAAAGGCTGCATTATAATTTCGATTACCTGTATAAAAATCATCTACGCTTTTCACTGATTTGCTCACCACAACCCCAACAAGCAAAATCACTGCAAAATAGGCAAAAATGATTAAACGATCAAAATCCACGTTAATTCACCTTTATAAAAGCGCGATATCTCAAGTTATATATCACTTTGCATTAAATAACAAAGAAATGAATAGAACCTTTTTACGTCTCATAACAAAGTTCAGAATCCTCACAAACGAAAGTTGTGCACAGGGATTTTAGTTAAAAATCCAAATTTTATTTTTTTTGATTTTTTTGAGGGTTTAAGGGGTTGACTTTTTTATGTTATTGATTTTAAAAGAATTTATTTATTTTAAGGGTGATTGACCAACTATCTAAAAAAAAAGCTCACATCAAAAATCAACAACGCCGTCACAATTCATCCACAAAGTTATCCACAGCCTGACAAACGTGCGCTTAGGGATAATTTCGTGTAAAAATCTTGCTCCATTCTCTGTCTCTGTCTCCAACAGCAATAAAGGCACCTTGCTCAAATACACCGCTACGATTGTAAGCTAAGGGCTCATTGTTAAAGGTAAATAAGGTGCCTCCAGCCTCTTCTAATATGCAGTGCCCTGCAGCATTATCCCATTCCGACGTCGGCGTTAAACGCAGGAAAAGATCAGCCTCGCCACAGGACAAGGCACAGAACTTTAAAGCGCTTCCTTGTTGTACCAGTAGGGTCTTCCCTAAAGAAGAGATCCAAGGATATAAATTCTCTATATTATAATGTCGACTTACCAAAATTCTAAGTGGATCTCGGGGAGGCACTTGCGTCACGATCCTTTCTCTCGCTCCCTGTTCATCGCAGCGGTAGGCGCCACCTCCCCGCCAAGCCAAGTATCCTAACTTTTGGGCAGGGACATAAATAATCCCTATCACCGGTTGATGATTTTCTATCAGCGCAATATTGATTGAAAACTCATTGCTGCGCGCTAAAAACTCTTTTGTCCCGTCTAAAGGGTCGACGCACCAATATCGCATCCATCTTTGGCGCTCAACAAAGGTTGGATAATGACCTTCTTCTGATAAAACAGGCGCCGGACCTGTCGCATCCAAAACATACTTACTAAGATGCTGGAAGATTATTTTATGAGAAGCTTCATCTGCATTGGTTAAAGGTGACTTATCTGCTTTATATTGAGTAAGTTGAATTTGCGGATTCTCATAGTAATACATGATAGCTTGGCTTGCCTCAACGGCGACTTGATAGGCATATTGGGCCCAGGTTTCTAGAGTATGATTAGTCATTATTTTGTAAATGCTCCCTGGCTAAATAAAGTGCAGCAATAGTTCTCGCTTCATGAAAATCCGGACGTTTTAACAACTGAGAAAAATTGGATAACTGCCATGGTATAACAATTAAAGGCTCCGGCTCATCTGCTTCTAATTTTGAAGGAATCAACTCTTGCGCCAACACGACATGAGATTGCGTTGGTGCATAATGAGGTGAAGTCGTCAGAGCAGATAAATAAGTTAACTTATTTGCTTTATACCCTACTTCTTCTTGCAGCTCACGATTCGCTGCAGCCAAGATATCCTCACCGGGCTCTACTCGCCCTTTGGGCAAAGTTAAATTATAGTCATGAACCCCCGCTGCGTATTCCCTTATCAACAAGACTGTATCTTGGTTCAATAAGGCGACCAACGTGACGATCCCTGGCTCCCATACCTTTAAACGTTCAAACTCACGCTCCACGCCATTTGAAAAACGTAAGGCAACCTGTTCAATATTAAAAATCTTGGTCTTGGCTATTGTCTTAATTTCTAATATTTGAGGAAGAATTTTCTTTTCATCCAGATCTACAGTCGACAAACTCTTTTTCTCCCACACGCTCAGCCAGGTAATATATACTCGAACCAGTTTGGTTTTAGGCTAGGCGTCAAGCCTTCGAGCAACAGGAGTGTACATATTAGTACATGACTGTTGTGAGAAGGCGCAGACAACAACGCCTAAAAGCAAAGTGGAAAGAGTATAACTCAACTGTTTCATATTTTTAGAAGGTTTGCAAATAGATGAAAAAAACCGACCAGAAAATCGAAAAAGTTCGGCTTGATAAATGGTTGTTTGCAGCGCGGTTTTTTAAAACCCGCGCGCTAGCACTCAAAGCCATCCAGCAAGGCAAAATATTATATGAGGGCCAAAAACCAAACCCTTCTCGAGAAGTCAAAATAGGAGGCACCCTTACTATAAAGCAAGGAGATTTGGAAAAAACGATTATCGTAGAAGGCCTTTGCCAGCAAAGGCAAAGCGCGCCACTAGCAAGCCAACTCTACACTGAAACAAGTGATAGCCTACAAAAAAGAGAGAAGCACCTAGAAAACCAAAGAGAAAAGAAATTATTGTTACAAAGTGCTCCCAAACCTTCAAAAAGACCTGAAAAGGGCGCGCGGCGGTTAATGCGACTCATGCGAAGACAACAAGAGGAGTAAGAGCGCTTTTCAACCTAACACTTCCAGAAAAAATTGTCGCATCTCTTCTAACGCCGTTATCCTCGTTTCAGCCTTTCTAAAACCATGTTGTTCCCCTTGAAATAAGCAATATTTGGTTTTGATCCCTTTTGCTTTTAAAGCATGATAAAGCCGCTCTGCTTGATTAGGGGGCACAACCTTATCTTCGTCTCCTTGAAAGAAAATCACAGGTTTTGAGAGCTTCTCAACATGATTGACGGGTGAGAGCTCAAAATATTTTTGTTTTTCTGCAGGATAAGGCCCAATCAATCTATCTAAATAATGCGATTCAAATTTATGGGTCTCTTTAGTTAATAAGGCCAAATCACTGACTCCGTAAAGGCTCGCCCCCACATCAAAGGTATCTGTAAAGGTCAATGCTGCCAAGGTGGTATAGCCGCCAGCACTGCGGCCTGTGATGGCCAATTTATTTTCATCCACCAAGCCTTCTTGCACTAAAAACAAAGCAGCAGCTTCGCAGTCTTTCACATCAAAAATGCCCCAATGACCCTCTAAACGTTGACGGTATGCTCGGCCATACCCACTAGAGCCTGTGTAATTAACATCCACAAAAGCAAAGCCGCGACTAGTCCAATATTGAATTTCCAAATTTAAATTAGCGTCACACTGTGCGGTCGGCCCACCATGACTTTTTACGATTAAAGGCGGCAGGGTATTTTTTAGCCCAGCATAATCTTTATTTTGAGGAGGATAAAAATAAGCATAACTTTCTCTATTTTCAGAAGGAAAAGTAATATGTTGCCCAAAACTAAAATAGGCAGGATCAATATTAATTTCGGCGCTTGTTTTTATCACCGTCAATTTTTGGTTATTGTCCAAGCGAATAAGCGCCATAGGTTTATCTGGCGCCCCTGCTAAACATACTGCGTGATGCGCATTGACTCGGATCTGTGAAAAATCATGATAAGCGCTTGAGAGAGGGGTAAGAGCATTATTTTTGAAGTGAAAGAGTGTGGTTTGTCTTTCTTTTTCAAAAGCACACAATATCCCACCTTGATAAAAAGCAAAGCGTGATGCGCCCAATTGCCATAAAGGTTGACCAATTTCACTTTCAACAGAAAATAAGGGTATTAAGCGCTCACCTTCTACTTGATATAAATTCCACCAATTCGATTTATCACTGGCGACAACACATTCCTGATTGGGTCCAAACGTGGGCTGAAAAAAAGATTGATCCAAAAAACCAGAATCAATTTGCCTAAGATGAGAGATCCCAGATTGGCTAAAATCCCCGATAAATAGCATCGTATTATCCCAAGGCATATTGGGATGATCCCATGCAATAAATGCTATTTTTTGGTTATCAGAACTAATGGCAGGAGAAGCATAAAAGTCATGACCACATGCGAGCTCTTTTACCTCTCCGGTTCCAGGATGAATGAGAGCGAGAAAATTTTTCACTTCACCCGATATTTGATGCGATTCTGCAATCGCAACTAAACCAAAAGCAGTCATTGTCATCTCAGCAAAGCGAATATTTTCGGGTGTCAACACTTTTGGCATTTCGCCAGGGGCAGCACGATAAAGGCGTT
The DNA here is from genome assembly GCA_963803015.1 of uncultured Gammaproteobacteria bacterium. Classification (GTDB taxonomy): domain Bacteria; phylum Pseudomonadota; class Gammaproteobacteria; order Berkiellales; family Berkiellaceae; genus Berkiella. Next base: position 772,266 of record CAWDKV010000004.1, read on the forward strand.
GATCTGAAAAATGGATGAAATACACAATGCCTTGATGAACTGTAAAAGCAGCTCCCCCATATTCGTGGACGCTTGTTCTGACATTAAAGGTTGAGGGTAAAACTTCGCGCGGAGGATGAGAAGACGTCCATTTTAAAAGAGCGCACCGCCCTCCTTCTTCTGGACGCATTTCAGTCCAATAAATCGCCTCTTCTTCTAATACGACATCGCAAAAAGCTATCGTTTTTGCGGATGCCATGGATGCAGTAATAGGCGACTGCCAAGTCCCGAATGCGGCTTGTTGCATGTGGTTTCCTTTCCTATGTACTCAGGTGTTCGTCGAAGCAAAACTTCGCCGGGCCTTGTAACCTTAGCCCGACGTAATTGACTATACTGGCGAAACGACAGGAGAACGGGTCGTCTCAGCTGGTGCTGATTCAGACGGTCGTGGTGCTAACTCTGTTTGTTGTGACACAACAACCAATACAGGAGCATCAGGCGCTCTCAAAGGGAGGGCCTTTTTTTTGTTGGTGAACCGGGAGGTGTTTTTCCATGCCCGTTTCCGTTCGTGTCATGACCGTTGTGTTGGTGAAGTTGAAAACTTGCAAGGAGTTCACGACTCTGTTCAGTTTGTTGCTTTTGTTCATCTAGTGTTTTCTGATGTTCTTGAAGGCGAGTGTCTTGCGCCTGCAATTGCGCTCTAAGCTCACCTACGATTGCTTCCAACTGACTTGATTGAGAAGGATTTTGAGCTTGTAATTGCGCTTTGAGCTGGCTTATCTCAGCTTTCAATGCTTCTAATTGTTCGGTTTGTTTTACATTTAATCTCTCTTCTAAATCCTGTATTTGCTTTTCTTTCGCTTGATATTTTGCATGGCGATAAAGAGGATGATCGAGGCGAATGGGATCGACATAGCCATCACCTTGCGGCGCAATAGGAGCATAAGGTTCTAAAGGAGGAATGTTAGATCCAACTGGTTTTGGTTCAGTAATTTTTTCATAGAGGTTTTGATTAGTATTTATATCATTGAGATAAAGCTGGCGTACTTGCTCTGGTGTATTATCAACATCTAGCTTCAGTAAAGGTCTTAAATAATCCTTCAAGCGGGTACTGCGTGGTTTGTCTGAGAATATTTCATTAATAAAAACAAGAAACTCTTCAACACAAATATCCAAAAAGCTTAAAAGACGCCAACCTGTTTTATCATCACCTGCATATTCATTGTTGTCTATCCAATCTGCAAAAGCGTTAATATATTTAGCAAAAGGGCCTTTATAATTGAGCGGTTCTGGACGCTTGCGCTTGGCTCTATCTTTTTGTAACTCAACATAGGTCCCTTTCTTGAATAAAGGTCCACACACTTTGTAGTCAATGGCATCAACCAAATCCATCCCACGTCCCATATCGACCACAGCTTTTCCAGCTTCATATTCATAAGAGCGACTAACGGATCGTTGGAGAAGTAAGAAAAATTGCAAGGGGCCTGCAAAAAAACCAAGCGCTTTACTCAAGAAATTCCCTGATCGGGCATTTTCTAAAGTGGAAAGCATGTCGGTCCACATCTGGACAAAGGTTCTGGTAACACCTCGGTGTCTGGCAATTTTGTATAATTCAAAAGAAATTAAAGCGGCTAAGTGGCGCTGATTCATATGCGTCACAGGTGAGTTAAAACACCCCGAAGAGAAAAAGAGAGCGGCTTTCCCCGGGTTTCTGCCTTCTACGGTGATAACTTTAAAGTGAATATCTGCAAAAGTGCATATTCTTGGTCTTGGAATATCTTTATGATTGGGATTATCTTTTCTGAGATGCGCATTTACTTCAGCCAGAACATGATCAACCAATCTCAGTAAATCAGTCGGATTGTGCTCATCCAATCCAAAGCCTTCGCGCACTTCACGTGCACTTAGCATGGCAAAATTAATTGCTCGGCTAAACCAAAAATTGAGGAGTGTAAACCCACTAACAGCAGCAGCAGCTGTAATATATATCGGAAGCATGCTCACGCCTGCTGCGAGAAATCCCATCCAAAACCATGCCCCGAGTGCAATCGCTGCAGAAACTGCGGCTAAAGAGAGAATGGTCGCCAGTGGCGGTAAAAGACCATTCAATATCGTCGTTCTACCCGTGCTTATTTTTGCTAACCACGAAAAATTTGGTAAAAGAGTGATATTAGATAGATAACGATACAGAGAACTAAACATGGTCTTCTCCCCTCATTTAAATTTATCAATGCGATTGAAGAACTGCTGAATTATAACCAAATTCCCTGAAAGAGATCTGTCCCCTAAGGGCAAACCACGAAGAATATCGGACTATCCCTAGTCGATACCATTGAAAGTGCAAAATGCCTGCAATAAGAGGGGCAAATTATAAAGGCCTTAACTCTGAAAAGCAAAACGAAAGCACTTTTAGTTAATATTAATTTAGAGGGCTGATATTGTTTTTGAGGGAAATCGCTGGCTTAGATCTGAGAAAGACCAAAGAGTGTGCCTGCTCCGGCTAAGCTGCCTAATGTAAAGCCACCATAAAAACTCGCCAGTAAAGCACTGACGCGCCATCCCCACGACGTACCATGCAAGGTAAGATAATACCCACCATAAGCCGTCATGGTTCCAACAGAAAAAGCCGTAATTACTACCCCTGCCATCAAATAGGGATCAAAAGGCTCTAGCTCTTGCTTTTCTCCTGCAGAAACGTGAAGTCTCTCCGAATAAGTCAACGCTCTCATAAACCCCTCTTCATAAGCAAAGCTATAAATTCATTTGTAAAGATACCCTCAATCGTAGACTACTTTATTCGATTTAGGGTCCTTTTTACTGGATCAATATACTCATCGCAGTTGTAAGTAAAGCAGAATACAAAGAGGAAATCACTGACGTGTCGGCATTCTCTTGCGTGGTGGGTAACTTCCATAACGGTAAGGATTTGATAAAAGGAGATAAACTGTAAGCGGTCTCTTCACAGGAAACAGAGCTGTTTGGCGTTTCATTAATGACCACACCTAAAAGTGGGATTTTTTTCAAATTCAGAGCCGAAATGGCGGTCAAAGTATGACTTAATGAGCCTAAATAGGAGCCAACAATCAGCAACGCAGGACAACCTAAAGACGCCATCCAATCTAAGACTGTATAACTTTTTCCTACAGGAGCCATCACACCGCCTACTCCTTCCAAAAGAAGCTGCTTGTTGGCTTTTTGCGCTTGCTCATTTTGGGAGCGGCAAAAAGAAATAAGATCTTCTAATTTAATTTCTCTTCCTTCTTTTTCCGCAGCTAAAGCGGGAGTAAGAGGCGCTGTAAAACGCCAAGGCGAAATCGAATGAATGTGAGTTAAATCACAAGGGATCTGCTGTGCTTGGAGTAGCAATCCGGTATCACTTTTTGCGATCTCGCTCTCTGTCTCAGGCCAACCAGAAATAATAGGTTTGATCGCGGAAAATTTGCGCAAGTTAACCAAATCATACTGCAATAATTGCTGAATAACATAGGTTTTACCTATTCCGGTGCCAGTAGAGGTGATAAAAACACCCTTCATATGTTATAAGTTCTCCTCAAATAGAATCAGCGCAGGGCGACTCACTGTAACATGGATACTCAAGGGACAATATGGCTCCCTAATACACAAATGGCAACAACGCCCCCCCCTTTAGAGGTGGTCGCGACAAGACGTCAAACGCTTACTTTAGCCGATGGGCGCCAAATCATAGATGCCTTGGCCTCTTGGTGGACGGCATGTCATGGTTACAATGAGCCCTCCATTATAAATGCCATCAAAAACCAAGCCGATGCCTTACCTCATGTGATGTTAGGGGGTATTGTGCACCCTCAAGCGCAGCGCTTAGCGGCCAGATTAACCGCCATTCTACCAGGAGACTTAAACCACCTTTTTTATAGCGAGTCCGGATCAGTTGCCATAGAAATTGCGCTGAAAATGGCTTTGCAATTTTGGATGAATCAAAATCAACCGCAAAGAAATCGCTTTATTTATTTTCAAGATGGTTATCACGGCGATACCTTATATACCATGTCGGTTTGCGATCCCATAGTAGGCATGCATCGACTTTTTGCACAATCATTAATGCCACAATATTTTCATGCCTTACCTCAAACACAGGCGCAATTAGCAACATTTGAAAAATGGCTACAGGCCCATGCGCATGAAACAGCAGGTCTCATTATTGAGCCGCTTGTGCAAGGCGCTGGCGGAATGAAAATACACTCTCCTGAAATTTTACATGCGCTTTATCAATGTGCAAAAAAATATGACATTCTCTTTATTGCTGATGAGATTTTTACCGGCTTTGGCCGCTCAGGCTCCTTTTTCGCTTGTGAAGAAGCGCAAATCACGCCTGATATCCTATGCTTATCCAAAGCGATAACCGGTGGTACTTTACCGCTTGCGGTGACTGTGGCGAAGACATTTATTTATGATGCTTTTTTAAGCGAAGATCCTGAAAAAGCCTTGATGCACGGTAGTACCTTTATGGGAAACCCTTTAGCTTGTGCTGCAGCAAATGCTTCCTTAGATTTATTTGAGAGCAAGGCATGGCAAACGCAAGTCCCGGTCATAGAAGCGTTATTAACCGCGGAATTATCTGCTCTTAACACGCTTTCCGGCGTCAAAGCGGTGCGCGTAAAAGGAGCTATCGGCGCAATAGAACTCGTCAGACCACTTGGACAAGATCTCAATTGGTTTAAAGCAGCTTCTGTTAAAGAGGGGATCTGGTGCCGACCTTTACCCTCTGGAGACGTTATTTATACAACGCCGGCCTTTACAATTGAAAAAGAAGAATTAATGACAATCTGTCAAGTTTTTAAGAAATTGATTACCCATTGGTCTAAACAGTATTTTGCATAAAAGATAGGAAATGATATGTTAAAAATTATCGAGTGTATTGCTCAAGAACTCAACGTTTCAGCAAAACAAGTCGCCAGTGCAATACAATTATTAGATGAAGGTGCAACCGTCCCCTTTATCGCACGTTACCGAAAAGAAGTCACCGATGGTCTAGATGATACCCATTTGCGTAACTTACAAGAAAGACTTATCTATTTAAGAGAATTAGAAGAGCGTCGCGAAACTATTTTAAAGAGCATTAGCGAACAAAACAAACTGACCCCTGAACTCGAACAATCTATCAAAGAAGCGCAAACCAAAGTGCGCCTGGAAGATCTTTATCTTCCTTATAAACCTAAACGGCGCACCAAAGGCCAAATAGCTATCGAAGCTGGCCTTTTGCCCTTAGCCGATGCGCTTTTTGACAACCCCGCTCTCGCCCCCGAAGAGGTTGCGCTCAGTTATATTGATGCAGAAAAAGGGGTAAACGACATTAAAGGCGCTTTAGAAGGCGCACGCTATATTTTGATGGAACGTTTTGCTGAAGATGCTGAACTCCTCGGACAATGTCGAGAATACATCCAAGGCAATGCTCAACTTAAAAGCGTGGTTGTCCAAGAAAAAATAAGTGAAGCACAAAAATTTCAAGACTATTTTGATCACATAGAATCTTTCAAATCGGTGCGCTCACACCGCGCACTCGCGATGTTTCGCGGACGCAAAGAAGGCTTTTTGCAACTTTCCTTAGTTCTACCAGAAGAGTTAGAAAATCCCAATAGCGTGCCTTATCCGCAAAATCTCATTGCCAAGCATTTTAATATTGTCGATCTCAAAAGAGCAGCCGATCCCTTTTTACAAGAAGTGGTACGTTTTACTTGGCGGGTTAAAGTCCAAACGCATCTTGAAACAGAACTGATGGGAATTTTAAGAGAAAAAGCAGAAGAAGAAGCTATCAGTGTCTTTAAACAAAACCTGCACGATTTACTGATGGCTCCTCCTGCTGGCGCCATGACGACTTTGGGTCTTGATCCTGGCATTCGCACCGGCGTGAAAGTTGCAGCAGTAGATGGCACAGGCAAATTACTCATTACGCATACTATCTACCCGCATCCTCCTAAAAACCAATGGCAAGAATCGATTAAAATACTAGAGAGTATTATTGCAAGCTTTGATGTCAAACTGATCAGTATTGGGAATGGCACTGCCAGCCGGGAAACCGAAAAACTCGTTGATGAGCTTATCGCCAAAAATAAGCATTTAACTTTAACAAAAGTCGTTATTTCTGAAGCCGGGGCTTCGGTTTACTCTGCTTCTGAAATGGCAGCAAAGGAATTTCCTAATCTCGACGTTTCTTTAAGAGGTGCTGTCTCCATTGCAAGACGACTTCAAGATCCGCTTGCAGAGCTAGTAAAAATTGATCCCAAATCTATAGGGGTTGGTCAATATCAACACGATGTCAATCAAACTAAATTAGCGCGAACCCTTGAAGCTGTTGTGGAAGATGCGGTGAATGCTGTGGGGGTTGATGTCAATACAGCATCGGTTTCTCTTTTAACTTTTGTGGCTGGGTTAAATCAACAAATTGCGCAAAAAATTATAGAATACCGTGATCAAAACGGTCGCTTTACCAATCGTGACCAATTAAAACAAGTGCCCCGTTTAGGCAATAAAGCGTTTGAACAGGCTGCTGGCTTTTTACGTATCAGCCAAGGTGACAACCCGCTTGATGCCTCTGGCGTTCATCCTGAAAGCTATCCTGTTATTGAAAAACTACTCACTGAATCCAAACGTAGTATTCATGATATTATTGGCAATGGTAGTTTTTTACATACTTTAGATCCCAAAGCGTTTGTCACCGATAAATTTGGACTCCCTACCGTAAAAGATATTTTAAAAGAATTAGAAAAACCGGGGCGCGATCCCCGTGCTGAATTTCAGACCGTCAAATTCAAAGAAGGCGTTGAATCCGTAACTGATCTCAAAGAAGGCATGATTTTAGAAGGTGTTGTAACCAATGTCGCCAATTTCGGCGCTTTTGTTGATATTGGTGTACATCAAGATGGCTTAGTCCATATTTCAGAGCTTTCCACACAATATATCTCTGATCCCCGTACCGTTGTCAAAACAGGGCAAATTGTCCGCGTGCGTGTTTTGGGTATCGATAAAGTAAGACAACGCATTAGTCTATCTTTACGTTTAGACAACAAACAGAGCTCACCGCCAGAAAGTTCAAGTAATAGATCAAGCTCTGCCCAAAAGAGCGCTATGAAAAAGTCACAGGCCATCCCTTTGACAGGTGGCTTTGGCGAAGCATTAAAGGCTGCTTTAAATTCATCCAATCAAAAACATTAAGTGAAGAGTATGTTGTTCAGTTTACCTCATTTTTCACAAGCTTGGACGGGTTTGACCGAAGCCAGTCAAACCCTTTTGAAAAAACTAAAAAGCTATAAAACACAATTAATTGAATGGTTCTTTCAACTAAAAGAAGCGATTGTCTTGCACAGTCATCGTCTTTGGGAACAAGCCAAGCCAAAATTAAACAAATTGATGCAAGCCTGTTTAGCTATTTTAGCTGCAGCTTACACTTTTAAGATGTCGGTGCAATTTGCTCCTATTGTGTTGTCTGTTGTCACGGTTTTAGCTGCAGCCCCTTTGTTCAGCTTTGTTTTACCGCCTTTTCTATTCGCGCCAAGCTTTCTTTTACCGATTTTACTAGGGATCTCTCTCTTTGCAGGCTATTACAAATACAACGAGCTGGTGTTGCGTGCAAAATTAGATGCGCAAATTGTGGCCGATCAACAAGAAATCACAGCACTAAAGAGTGCTCTTGCCAGTGGGGAAAGTGCCTTGGCAGATCTAAGGGCAACTTGTGAAGGTTTGCAAAGCAGAGTGGATAGACTTGAAAAAGCATTATTGTTTTCCCCTGTTTTGTCTGATGGCGCGGCAAGAAGCCACTTACCTGCTCCCCATCAATCCCCAATACAACCCATACCAGATACCAATCACTCGTCTTTACTAGCAGCTGCACATTAAAAAGGGACAACCTCACTTTTATGACATCGCTTTTAGAAAATTTCGGCTCAAATCATACCGCTTATGTCGTAAAAGTAGCTCTCCCTGTCCCCTTACGACGCACATTTGATTATTTGGTTTTACCTCAGCAATTTGCTGTGCCTGTGGTGCGCGGCATGCGGGTTAAAGTGCCTTTTGGCAAACAAATGAAGATAGGCTTAGTACTTCAAACCAGTGCTTCTTCAAGCTACCCTTTAGAACAACTCAAGAATATAGATAGCCTTTGTGAAGACACACCTCTTTTTCCGTTAAGTTTATGTGAATTTATTGAAAAAACAGCAGAATATTACCACCATCCGCTAGGTGAAGTTGCCTTCACCAGTGTCCCTGTCAGTATTCGTCAAGGCAAACCCTGCGAGATGGACTTTAGTCTGCCAACCGCAGATGCCTTTGAAGTGGAGTCTCCTTTAACGCTCAATGAAGCGCAACAAGCAGCATTCGATAGCATTGTCAGCACAAAAGATTGTTTTAATTGTTTTTTATTAGAAGGGGTGACGGGTAGTGGTAAGACAGAAGTGTATTTACAAATAGCCGCGCAAATTCTACAAAGTAAAAAACAAGTGTTAATTCTTGTACCAGAAATTTCTTTAACGCCACAAACCGTAGAGCGCTTTCAAAAACGCTTTGGCAATCATGTCGCCTCTTTTCACTCCAGAATGACACCCGCTCAGAAAAGAAAGACTTGGCTGAAAATACGCACGCATCAAGTCTCAATTGTGATAGGCACCCGATCTGCTCTTTTTTTACCCTATGAGAACCTTGGCTTGATTGTCATTGATGAAGAGCATGATCCTTCTTTTAAACAACAAGAAGGCTTTCGTTATTCAGCCAGAGACAGCGCTGTCTGGCGTGCTAAATTAGCTAATTGCCCGATTATTTTAGGCTCTGCCACGCCCGCTTTTGAAACCTTAGTGAATGCTAAAAATGGTAAATATCAACCTTTATATTTACCACTAAGAGCAACCAACATCGCATGCCCAACCGTGACATTATTAGATATTCGCCACAATAAACTAGAAGGGGGCTTAAGTGCTCCGCTTTTGCATAGTGTGAAAGAAAGCTTGGCGCGCAACCAACAAGTATTATTGTTTATCAATCGGCGCGGCTATGCGCCTACTTATATGTGTTATAGCTGCAACTGGTTAGCAGAATGTAAACGTTGTGATGCCAGGCTAACTTATCATCATTTGGAAAAAACGCTGATTTGTCATCATTGTCTATTTAAAATGCCTTTACCTAAAAAATGTCAACAATGCTCGGCTTGTGATTTACATCCTGTCGGTCTTGGCACACAAAAGATAGAAGAAGTATTACAAGCGCACTTTAAAGATGCCATTTTAGCTAGAATTGACAGCGATATGACGCGTAAAAAAGGGCAATTAGAAGAGGTGTTAAAAAAAGCGCAACAAAATGAAGTGAATCTTCTGATTGGCACGCAAATTTTAGCCAAAGGCCACCACTTTCCTAAACTCAGTTTAGTTGCAATAGTGGATGTCGATGGCGGTCTTTTTAGTGCTGATTTCCGTGCTTTAGAACGTATGGCTCAATTGATTATTCAAGTGGCAGGAAGAGCCGGCAGAGTGCATGAAGCAGGCCAAGTATTAGTCCAAACTAGTCATCCTGAACACCCTCTTTTAAAACACATTTTGAGCCAAAATTATCCTGAATTTTCTAATGAAGTCCTGAAAGTAAGAGAACAATGTCAGCTGCCTCCTTTTAGCCATTTTGCGCTTATTCGTGCCCATAGTAAGCAATCGGATTTGCCAGAGAGGTTATTAAAAGATACCGCTGAAGCCTTGTCTAAAATAAATAGATCGACAGAGGTGAAAGTGTTAGGACCCATCCCAGCACCCATGCTCAAGCGTCAAGGCGATTTTCGTTTTCAGCTCCTTTTGCAATCCTCTTTACGTAAACCCTTGCACGACGTGTTAAACTACTGCGTGAGTTTTCTTGAAAAATCAAAACTCGCTAGACGCGTAAAATGGTCCTTGGATGTCGACCCCCAAGAAATGATGTAATTTGGTTAACTTTTACAATGCAAAGAAACGCAGCAAAACAACCTCCCCCTTATGGGAAGCCCGAAAAGCCTCCAAGTATCCTGCCTGCTTGGGCGTGGCTTCTGGGTGGTTTAATACTGGGTATTGTTACTTCCAATTTATTTTATTGGAAATGGCAAAGCCCCGCTCAACCCAAAAAAGCAGCACAAGCGCAAAATTCAGATAAAACACAGACAACGACTGCAGCTGCCACAAAATCTAAGCAGACCCGCTTTGATTTTTACACCATGCTCCCGAGCATGAAAGAAGAAGAATTAGCGTTGCAAAGTGATAACCAATCTGAAGCCACTCAAAAATACATTATCCAAGTCGGATCGTTTCGCCAATTGACACAAGCGGAAGAATTGAAAGCACAATTAGCCCTATTAGGGGTTGAAGCAAGTATTCAAACTATAAAAATAACCGAAAAAGATATGTGGTATCGCGTGTATATGGGTCCTTTTAAAACAAAAGAAATGGCCGCTCAAAAACAACAACAACTAGAACAAGCACATGAGCTCCATAGTTTGGTCTTAAAATTCCGCGTATAATAAAGTATTTTACATGATGAGGATTTTCCCTTGGATCAATTTAAAGGAACAACCATTGTCGTTGTTAAAAAAGACAATAAAGTTGCTTTAGGAGGCGATGGTCAAGTCTCTTTTGGTAATACTATTTTAAAAGGTAACGCCAAAAAAATTCGTAAGCTTTACAATAATAAAGTTTTGGCTGGATTTGCAGGCGGCACCGCAGATGCCTTTACCCTTTATGAACGTTTTGAAAGAAAATTAGAAATGTATCAAGGCCAATTGGTTCGTGCAGCTGTTGAGCTGGCGAAAGATTGGCGAACTGATCGCTTTCTAAGACGTTTAGAAGCGATGCTCATTGTGGCAGATGGAAATGGTTGTTTACTTATTTCAGGTAATGGCGATGTTATTGAGCCTGAGAAGGATCTCCTCGCTATTGGCTCTGGCGGCCCTTTTGCGCAATCTGCTGCTACTGCGCTTTTAGAAAATACCGATCTTGATGCTAAAACGATTGTGGAAAAATCCCTAAACATCGCTGCAGATATTTGCGTTTTTTCAAATCATCATCTCACCATTGAAGTATTATCGAATTCCTAAGAGAGAATAGTCTATGACAACATCCGTAATGACACCTCGTGAAATTGTACATGAATTAGATAAGCATATTATCGGTCAAGCCGCTGCGAAAAGAGCTGTAGCCATTGCCCTGCGTAATCGTTATCGTAGAATGATGGTTGAGCCTGCTCTCAGAAATGAAATTACACCAAAGAATATTTTAATGATAGGTCCTACCGGGGTCGGTAAAACAGAGATTGCTCGCAGATTGGCTAAATTAGCCAAAGCGCCTTTTATCAAGGTAGAAGCCACCAAATTTACTGAAGTCGGTTACGTTGGGCGTGATGTAGAATCTATTATTCGCGATCTCGCCGATATTTCCTACAAAATGACGCGTGAAGAAGCCATCGCTAAAGTCAAAACCAGAGCCTTTGAAGCCGCTCAAGATAGAGTGTTAGAAGTGTTGGTGCCCAAACCTGGGTTTAAATTTGCACCACCCGAAGAAAAAGTACCTGATGATAGCGCTGCGCGTGCTGCTTTTAGAGAAAAATTAGTTGCTGGCACTTTAGATGAACAAGAAATTGAACTCGACATTGCTGTTTCTTCCGTCGGCGTTGAAATTATGGCCCCCCCTGGCATGGAAGAAATGACTAATCAGCTACAAAGTATGTTCCAGAATCTCTCTGGCAGCAAAACCAAAACGCGTAAAATGAAGGTAAAAGATGCGTTGAAGATTTTGCAAGAAGAAGAAGCAGGGAAATTGATTAATGAAGAAGAGATCAAACTCCAAGCGGTTGAAAAAGTAGAACAACATGGCATCGTTTTCTTAGATGAGCTAGATAAAATCACGCAAAGAAATTCACAAACTTCAGGCCCTGATGTCTCAAGGGAAGGGGTTCAGCGCGATTTGCTGCCTTTAGTTGAAGGATGCACGGTCTCAACCAAATATGGCATGGTTAAATCTGATCATATTTTATTTATCGCATCAGGGGCTTTTCATTTATCCAAACCTTCTGATCTTATCCCAGAGCTGCAGGGCCGTCTTCCTATCCGTGTAGAGCTTGAACCTTTAAAAACAGAAGAATTCGTTCGCATTTTAACCGAACCCCATGCTTCTTTAACCGAACAATATAGAGCTCTTTTAGAAACAGAAGGTGTGTCACTTACCTTTAGCGAAAGCGGAATCAAACGTCTTGCTGAATTTGCCTGGGAAGTCAATGAAAAAACCGAAAACATTGGAGCGCGTCGTCTCCATACTGTTCTTGAACGTGTTTTAGAGAAAATCTCTTTTGAGGCAACAGATTTAAAAGGCGCAATTGAAATCGATGGCGATTATGTGACACTGCAATTAGCTGATCTCGTAAAAGACCAAGACTTAAGCAGATTTATTCTTTAAAATCATGAAAAAAGAAACCACCGATTTTGGCTACAAACAAGTCGACGTTGCAGAAAAGCAAAAACTGGTTGCGCAAGTTTTTGATTCTGTTGCCAACAATTACGATTTGATGAATGATCTGATGTCGGGGGGTATCCATCGCTTGTGGAAAAAATTTGCGCTCACCTGCTGCCAATTACGCCCACAGCAAATCGTATTAGATGTAGCTGCGGGCACAGGTGATTTGGCCTATCAGATGGCGCAAAAAGTTGGCCCAAAAGGTCATGTGGTATTATCTGACATTAATAGCAATATGTTACGCATCGCTCAAGAGAAGATGATTGACAAAGGGCTGCTCGGTTTTATCGACTATGTGCAAGGAAATGCCGAGTGTCTTCCTTTTCGTGATAACACCTTTGATAGAATTATGATTGGTTTTGGTTTGCGTAATGTGACAGATAAAGACAAAGCCTTAGCTAGTCTGTACCGAATTTTAAAGCCAGGTGGCAGATTGATTATTTTAGAATTTTCGCATCCCACCCTCCCTCTATTAGGACAGCTCTACGATACTTATTCTTTTCATGTGTTGCCCAAACTTGGGCAATGGGTGGCAAAAGACAGTGAAAGCTATCGCTATTTAGCAGAGTCTATTCGGATGCACCCTGATCAAGACACTTTAAAAAGCATGATCTTAAAAGCGGGTTTTGATAGTGTAGATTATCAAAACTTAACTGGGGGAATTGTTGCGCTTCACAAAGGGCTAAAATACTAATGCCATTATTCACCGTTGCAGACAAACTATTTCAGCTTTTACAAAAAGGTCTCACCCAGCTTGATCCCGCCCTTTTCACGCCATTAGAAGACCATCTTGGTAAAACAGTTTGTATTCATTTGGCCCACTTCCCCGCTCTTTACTTTGAAATTCAAAAAAATGGTTTGCTGTTATGTCAAAACCCTCCATCGCATATTGACACCACATTTGAAGGAACATTAACCGCTTTCTTAGAAATGGTCTTGAGTAAAAAACCGCATACTAAAGGCTTACATATTCGGGGAGATATGGCGTGCGCTAAAGCGCTCTATGATGCTTGGCAATATTCTGATTGGGATTTTGAAAATCAATTAGCCAAAATAGTAGGTGATACGCTCGCGCATACCATTTGTCAGGGCTTACGCCAGAGCCATGCTTTTATGCTAAAAACCTATGAAAACCGTAAACAAGATACGGCGGATTATCTGCAAAATGAAAAAGGGATCTTAGTCTCTCCACTAGAAAGCGAGGATTTATATGCAAAAATCTCTCGTCTGCGAGACGATGTTGAACGCTTTGCCGTTAAAATTCACCTCCTAGAACAACTCATCGAAAAGAGGGTGACTAAATAATGCGTCTTGTACTTAAAATTATCCGACTCATTCATATTAATATTGTTCTCTTAAAACATGGCTTAGATAAAATTGTCTGGTCTTTGCCCATCTTTCGTCCTCTTAATATCTTAATCATCTTTTTCCCCTGGCGCTGGTTTAGACAACATCAAATGCCAGAAGGTGAATCGATTCGCTTAGCGCTTGAAGAGCTTGGACCAATCTTTGTTAAATTTGGCCAACTTCTTTCGACAAGACGAGATTTATTGCCCGATGATATTGCCAATGAATTAGCCAAACTGCAAGATAGTGTCCCTCCTTTTCCAGGAGAACAAGCAAAAGCTATTATTGAAAAAAGCTTGCAACAGCCTCTATCTGCCTTATTTGCTGAATTTCATACCATCCCTTTAGCAAGCGCCTCTATTTCCCAAGTGCATGCAGCGGTTTTACATGATGGTACTAAAGTCGTAGTCAAAGTACTCAGGCCCAATGTACACAAACAAATTGAAAGCGACATTTCTCTTCTTGAAACTTTTGCTAGACTCATGCATCGTTATGTCCCCAATGCAAGGCGTTTTCATCCTATAGAAATAGTCGAAGAAATAAAATGTACACTCTTTGACGAATTAGACTTTTTTAAAGAAGCCGCAAACGCCTCTCAACTGAGACGAAATTTTGCAGAATCTGCCAGTTTATATATTCCTGAAATTTTCTGGCACTACTCCAGAAGTGATGTCCTCGTGATGGAGCAGGTCCATGGGATCCCGATTTCAGATATTGCGGCCTTAAAAGCGCATGGGATTGATCTGAAACGTTTAGCAGAAAATGGCGTCGAAATCTTTTTTACCCAAGTCTTTCGTGATTGTTTTTTTCATGCCGATATGCACCCCGGCAATATTTTCGTTTCCACAGAAGATCCCAAGCTTGCGCGCTATATTGCTGTAGACTTTGGGATTATGGGAACCTTAGGTCCTGAAGATCAACACTATTTGGGTGAAAATTTTCTCGCTTTTTTTAAACGGGATTATCGGCGTGTGGCGGAACTCCATGTCCAATCAGGTTGGGTGCCCCCTGATACCCGTATAGAATCCTTCGAATCTGCGATAAGAAGCGTTTGTGAACCCATTTTTGAGCGCCCCTTAAAGGAAATTTCTTTTGGTCAAACATTGTTGCGACTTTTCCAAACTGCCAGACGTTTTAATATGCAAGTCCAACCTCAATTGGTCTTACTGCAAAAAACCTTACTGACAATTGAAGGTTTGGGACGACAACTGTATCCTGAACTTGATCTCTGGAATACCGCCAAACCTTATTTAGAGAAGTGGATGAAAAAGCATTATGGCTTTCGCTCTTTTTTCTACCACTTACAAAATAAGCTCCCCCTGTGGACAGACAAATTGCCAGAGCTTCCGGAAGCCATTTATGATGTGATCCGCTATTGGCAAAAACAAGCGCACGAAATGCAATATAAGCAATCCTGTAATAGTCCGCCCTCACTCCCTCAAAGCAGCACAACACCGACAAAAAATGGACTTGCCATGACTATCTTGGGTTCCACTTTAGTCCTCAGCGCCACCCTTATTGCTTTAGCAGGGCCTTCTGCGGCATTTATTCAGCAGTACCGTATAGCGTTTATTACCGGCGGCTTAATTGTAGGATTTTTCTGTTTCTTTAAGGCTTTGAGAAATTAAGCGTCTTTAAATATTCAAAATGCACTTGCACAGTACTCTGCATTTTCCAGGGTGGATTTATCACAAAAATGCCACTCCCCTGCATTCTCTGAGTCGGTGCATTTTTAAAAGGACTCCACTCAAAGCACCACGTTTTCTCTAGTTTTGCTTTATCTAAAGCTTTTAGCAGCACCTGATGATAGCCTTCTTTTAATATGGGATACCAAATAACATAAATCCCGGTAGGGAATTTTGCATAAAGTTTAGGTACTAAGGCGCCTATGGTTTGATACTCTTCTTTTACTTCATAGCTCGGATCAATAAAAACCAATCCTCTTTTCTCTTTAAAGGGAATAAGTGCATTTAAGCCTTCGATAGCATCACGCTTATGCAGATGGATATGGCGGACACGACCAAAGTTATTTTGCAGCACGGTAAACGCTTGCGGATGGTTTTCAATAAAAATAGCCCTGTCTTGCTCTCTTAAATAATGCTGAATAAGTGCAGGGGAGCCAGGATAGATTAAACTCTCTTCTGAAGAGGGATAGTGTGCAGCAATTTCCAACAATTTTTTTATTAAAGGTGGCGGATGTAGCGCCTGTAAGATCTGCCCAAACCCGTGAGCATATTCTTTAATTTTTTGGCTCTCTTTAGAGGCTAAATCATACAAGCCCTCCCCCGCAAATGCATCTAATACGCAAAAGGGCGCCGGCTTTTGTTGCAAATTTTCTAAAATACTCAGTAAGATTAAATGCTTGTGGAGATCGGCAAAACTGCCGGCATGATATCGATGCTGATAGCTATACATAAATCTGAATATTCTCCCGACTAACTCATTAAATAAGAACGCTAGAGCCTTTGATTCCTCTAAAAAAACACCATACACTGATTATCATTTTTTTCATTTCATACAGAGAGCAGCTATGCGAATACTCACTTTAGGTGAAACAACTCAAATTTCAGGATCAAGCGCAACCGGTGCTTTTATCACAGTCGGTGGCATAATCGGCGCTTACTATGGTGCCTGTACAGGCGCGACAATCGCTGCACCTTTTTCCCTTATAGGATTAGCTTTTGCCTTCTCGGCGCCAGAAGCGATTATACCAGGCATTGCCATTAGCTGCGGCATTTTTGGCGTGGGACTTATAGGTGGTGCGCTAATCGGTGGTTTTATAGGTGCAGCCATTGGCGCTGCAGGTGGTATAGCGGCAGATACGGTTATGCATCAAGCCAAACAGTAAATCAGGCATACTCCCTTCATGGATGCCGCGAACAAGTCGCGGCAAGTAGGCGCTATATCATTTCCCTTTCATTGAGGCACACGCGGCGATCGAGGCGATCGCAATGTCACTTGCTCTCGAGGAGATTTTGGTGTTCTGGGTGTTTGCGGATCAAGAGGAAACGCTCTTGCATCTACACCAGCCTTACCTTCACTAATTTTTTTGGCAGCTTGATACAAATTATAACTCACTGCAATGGCTTTTGTGCGATGGACCTCACCTGGCACAATCCCTTTGGGCAGAATATGTAATACGCAGCGGCTTGCTTCATGTTTAAGCGATCGTAGACTCGTTTTATGTGCAGCAGACACTTCTTCTTTTGCTTTAACGTTTTGGTATAATTCTCGCAATAATTTCTCTGCTTCTAGCATGACGACATTCGGATCATTCGTCTGAAGATAACGTAATTTATCTGTCTCGGTTACTAAAATGCGTTTAAATTCTTGTATACGACGTAAGGGATATAGATAAAGCTCTGCTGTTTCTGAGCCTTTTGCTTGAAGATTTTCTCTTTCTATATTCATTTCATGTTCAATACACAAAAGCATTTCAAAAACAGCATGACGTTCAAAAATTCTATTCATTAAAGAAGACGCCATCACTTTCTCTATACTTTTTTCAGTTCTTCTAAATTGTTGAGTATAGTCTGAGACAAGATAGTCAGAAGCTTGCTGTCGCATCTTTTTGTATTGTGCTTTTATGGCCTCTTTATCCCCTTGAAGATTGAGAATATCGTCTACAAATTGATTAACGGTGGTATCACCAGAAATGGCTTTGACTACTGCTGCTATTTCTATAATTCTCTCTTTTTGTTTAGGAGTGACACTTGCCACTTCTTCAGGCATAGGCTCTCCTTCTTGATAATAAGCACCTGCTGCTCCAAAAAAATTAGTCATGAAATTTTGCATATTAGCTAAACCATCGGTATAGCCTTCATCTCTCACGGCTTTTGCCCACTCTATAATTATCTCTTGATTGATTCCTTTAGGGAAATCAAAAGGCGGTGGCGTTGATTTGCTTAATGTTCCTGTCAGATGCGCAAAATAGTGGCCACAAAGTGTATATTGACATTGCATATTGCCAAGTAAAGCCCCCTCTATGCTTATTTGCTGTACTTTCTGAAAATCAACTGTATTAAGCTTGGTGTGCATAGCATAGGCGGGAGAAAAATCAACTGCTTCTAAAACCTTTAAACACTTTTCAACTTGACTATCAAAATCTTCTTGATATTTCTCAACAATGTCCCCCTCTCTATTGACATTGTGTGCTTTATAAATATAAGCAATCAAGTAATATAATATTTGTATTTCTAAACTTTTTTCTAAAGATTCTTGTTCTAACATTTTATCTGCATTAAAAAAAACTTCAGCAATATTAGGAATGCCAAGTTGCCCAAAAAATTGTTTTAATGCTGCATTTACTTTCTTAAAGCGATTCAGATCAGTGCTTCTTTTAAACTCAAAAATAATCCTAAAAAAATCTCCTGTAATTTCTCTATCACGTAAGAGTAAATATTGATGCACGCTTTGCAGATGGCTTTGTCCTAAAAGCTCTTCATGTAATCCTATCAATTGTGACATGGCATGCGAGGGATTTAATTTTTCAGCCCATGGCTTGACTGGCGTAGAAAAAAGATCAAGCATATTTCTGACGCCTGCTAGCAACACCGTTGGCAAAGAATCTTCCAATTTTGGGTTATGTTTAACCTCGGTCAGTAGGATGTTTTGTTTGGTCGATGTCTTATTTAAACTATCTGATGATTGACTCATTTCAAAAACATCTTTCTTGGGATTTTCAAAGAAAGCGCGATACATCTTTTTTGGAGAGGGAAATTGAGACAGCGCATCTAAGAATGATCTAATAAGCCGTCTTGGATACATTCTAGTCCTATCTCTAGGGTTGGCTCCTTCTTGGATTAATCGCGCAATTCCCTTATCAAGTTGCGCTTGCTCTTCTTTAGAAGAAGCTTTTTGTTGCACTAAACGATGAAGGGGTTTTTGACCAGAGAGGCGCATACTAATATGGGGCTGAACAAGTAAAGAGATATCTGCCTCGGTTGCTTGAATAATCCTAACGCGCTTTTCTTGTGAAGGATTCTTTTCAAGTGCATCTAAACACGCCTTATATCTTTCTCTTATTTGACGATTAAGTTCCATAAATGCAGTGTATCGTGGCGAGCCCTCAGGAAAAGCTTTTGCCATAAAGTCCCATATCTGCAAAAGCTCTATTATGCGATCATCCAAATTGCGCAAATCTGCGAGCACTTTCTCCATTGAGGCGCTGGCGGTCGTACGCCGCAAATTATCTGCTTGTTCTCGCAAGGTTGCCACGGCAGGTGTGTCTGAAGCTAAAGGAAGAGGGAGCTTGCCCTTTTGTTTATCATCTGGTGAAGGCGAGGCGGTTTTTCTTGTTCCGAATAATGCATCTAACATGATTCCTCCAGCTTTAGGCTCATTTCAAATGGAAGAGATCCTAGCGTGGATTCAAACACGTGTACAGTCTCGTTTTATTTTGATTGGAGGGCGAGCTTTCGCTCTAGGGAGTTATTTGACTGCATATTGCATCCCTGACTGGCCCTAAGAGAGCATCGCGAAAAACTACATTTATCCTGTATTTTTCAACGTTTATCATTTTTCAGTGTCTTAACCTGCCTGATGTATCATACGATATCCTCAAGTGCAATCAAGAGGAGATGCCCCCATGCAACTATCACCCGAACTCAAAAAGCGGTTACTTAAAGTGCTTGATGCCTTTAGCGAGGGATATGAACAGCATAACCGAAATCAAGTAGAACAAAATGCCATATTAGGTTTAGGCGCAATGGCTTTAGCCATTCCGGTTGTTGCTATAAAGGGATTAACGCCCGCTTTGTCATTAATGAAATTTGCACTACCCAAGCTCTTTCAAGCTCATCAAAACGAACAAGAAGCGCAAGCGGTTCGTGATTTACGAGAGAAATTTTTGCCACGTCCTTCTTTTTCGTCCAAACGTCCGCGTCCATATTAAATTATCTGCAAAAGGTTTTTGCCAAAAGGTAAAAACCTTTTTTAATAATAGTTGCGCGATCTCATTCTTTATTTTTGCTAAAAAACTGACCACTTACTCTTACCCAAAAGTAAAAGCAAAAACCTCTAATCCTGGTTCATTCACTTGAACTTCTAAGACGCCTTCCCTAGCATTTTCTTGATTGATCAATTCATAGAGGGTATGCTGCTTGACACTCACTTCTCCATTAACAGTATCTTTACCTGCTTGTTGCGCAGGGTTTTTGCCATTAAGTGATATTTTAACCGTTACCGGTTTTCCTGTAGTGCCCATCACCAGAAATACTTTTTTTGCATTAAAGTGCAAACGCAAAGCGGCATTTTTTGATAGCGCAAGACTTTTTTCAGCTTCTATTTCCCATTGGCCTTGCAAAGCCCAGTGATGCAATGGCAGAGAATCGGGGAAGTGATAATTCTCTTCTCTATCCAAGATTTTGGATTCTTTAGAAGCAAAATGCTCTAATCGCAGATAGCCTAAATAGGTTTCTGGGCTTTGCAAAAAATTATAGGGGATTTCAGCATTATCTGCGTCTAGGGCTGATTCTGCCGTAGCATTTAATCCAAGCAAATCTCTAATATTATGCTCAGTAATGTCATATTCCCCTTCGCCAAAATGAGTGTAGACAACTTGTCCTGCTTGATTAATTAAATAATGGGCGGGCCAATATTGGTTGTGATAATTACTCCATGTGCTTAAGTTATTATCTAGTGCCACAGGATATTGAATATTGTGCGATTTTACAGCGGCTTTCACATTCTCCACTTTCTTCTCAAATTCAAATTCTGGCGAATGCACACCGACGATAATCAATCCTTTATCGCGATACTTTTTATCCCAAGAGATTAAAATGGGGAGTGTGCGCACACAGTTAATGCAAGAGTAGGTCCAAAAATCAACTAAAACGACTTTCCCTTTCAGAGCTGTGATGGCAAGAGGAGGGCTATTAATCCAGGTTTCAATTCCGACAAAATCTGGTGCGGGATAAGCAAGTGTCAAGGGATCAAGGAGCCCTTTTTGGTTGGTCGTTTGCACAGATTTCTCTGGCAGCAAAGCTACTATTTCGCTTTGATAACCAATCCACACCACAGCGAGTAAAATTAAAACGCCTAGTGTTTTTCTGACTTTATCAGCATGCTTAACAAAAAATTGCATTTTTTCTGCCAACTCTCGTCCTGCCAAAACGATTAACAACATAGGCAGCGCCGTTCCAAGGGAAAATGCTGTAATGACGGCAATGCTTTCTAAATTACTTTGCTGACGAATAATGGAGACTAATGCTGCCGCCATAATAGGCCCGGCACAAGGCGTCCACACTAAGCCTATTAAAGCGCCAATCAAAAGACCGCTAAAAAATCCCTCACCCTTAAAAGAGAATAAGAGATTACCACCAAAATTGGCTAAACCTTGCAACCATCCATTCAATTTTTGTGATAACGTTTCAGAAATAAGCACCAAACCAAACAATGCTAATAAAATGAGAGAGCCTCGCTTAATGAGATCAGAGATCAACTCCTAAGAGCGCGACGATTTTGTAGGAAACTAGAGCAAACACACCAAAAGCTAAAATAAAACCAACTATGATGCCTAAAGGGCGCCGTCTGCCGCTTGATAAAGAAGCCGCCAACACCAAAGGCAAAACGGGCAAAATACAAGGAGAAACAATCAGTGCTAAGCCTTCTAAAAAAGCGAGTCCAGTCTCAATGGGATTTATCATTATTTCCTTGTTCTTACTTTTATTAAAAAGTCTTAACGAGCACGATGTCGTGGTCTTTCATCACTACCCACTAAACAATCCCCTATGCAGCTTAAAGCACAACAGGCTAAACTCGCACAGCAATACAATGCTGCCCCACCTATTACGGTTGTAGCTAGTATAGCAGCCGCTGGCATAACATAGTGTTCTGTCCAGAAAGGAATACATTCTTCGACCGCTGTTCTACATAATTCTTTTTTCAAGCTGCTTTCAGAAAAAATGACGTTTTTACACTGGTCAAGTACTGTTTTGCAGGCTTCATCTGTAACCGCGGTCTTTAAAGACTGCAATAAAGTTTCTAGAGACATTTTTCACTCCTAACAACAAATATAGGGTTTAAACAGGGGCTTTGCGCATATAACGCCAGCTACTATACGCATTTTTTAGTGGAAAGCTATCTCTTCCAGGCTCTTTTCTTTCCAAAATCGATAACCCCCTCTATTTCGCAGATAAACTGTCAGAATTTGAGATTGATATTTGTATGTCATATAGCTAAAATATCGATTCCTGTGCGCAAAAGACGCACTCTTCGCAAAAATGTCTATTTTTGAAAGATTTGGGGGTGGGGTGTCGATGAGAAAATGTCCTTCTCTTTTAGGCGTGATGAAAAAGTCTTTAGATCTTTTTGTAGAAGGCAGTCTTTTTTGGCTACCTATTACCCTGACTATTCTCTTGATAAATCATCTGTCCAGTCAACGAACGCCACGCAGTGCACATTTTCTAGAGCTGCCGATGCTCAATGGCTTTAAGCTATTACGAGAATATGTACTAGAAGTCTTTTTAGTCCTATTAGGCATGTTCATCTTAGAAGAAGCAATTGCAGGTGCCTACTTGAAGCTTGGCGTCTCCTCTTTTGGATCTCCCCCACTTCTTATTTTATGTATCTCGCCTTGGTGGTACTAGAATGCAGAACAGTGGATGGGTTTGAGTGTTAAACTCTCTTAAAAATACTGATATACTCTTTCTACTTTGGTTTGAGTCGTTATTGTCTAAACCAAAGTGTTATTCACAAAAAGGAGAGATAAAATGAACATTATTACTGGTAAAAAGAGAAGCCGCATCGACTGTTGATGAGTAGAAACGTTACTTGCACCTTACCAACAGGTGGTAATTGACATTGGTACAGGTGACGGTTCTTACGTATTGAAAAAAGCACGTGAAAAGCCTAATACCTTCTTTATCGGTATCGACTCTAACGCTGATAACCTTCGTGAATCTTCACAAAAGGCAGCGAAACGTCCGGATAAGGGTGGATTAAGCAACGTTTTGTTCGTGCATGCTAACGCTGAGAGCTTGCCAAAAGAGCTCTTTGGTCTAGCGCATGAAGTAACAGTGAACCTTCCTTGGGGTTCCTTGTTAACAGCAGTAGCAAAACCTGATGTATCGGTGTTGCAAGAGATAGCCAAAATATGCCGACCCAAGGCAAGCTTAAGTGTTATTTTTGGTTATGAGCTTTGCAACGAGCAGAAGATGATTGAGCAATGTGGGTTACCTGAACTTAACCCCCTTTACCTCAATACCATCTTGACTGAAGCTTACTTGAGAGCCGGTTTTACAATTCAATGGTGTTATTTGACTCAAGATGAATTGAAAAAGCACCCGACTACTTGGGCTAAAAAGCTAGGTTTCGGTAAAAAACGTCAGTTTATTGCCATTCAAGGTGTGGCCTCCTAGGAGGTCACATTCTCAATTCGAGCATAATCTACCATTACACTGCCGACCAGAGTCTTTGAATTTATAAAAATCTTCTGGCGAATGAGGGAAATACCTGAGTTACTCATAATACATTGAATTAATTATATATATCCGCTAGTATAGGGATGGTTTATCAAACAATCACATTAACTAACTTATTTTATTCACGCAAGCACGGACGCCTGTACACTTAAAGCAGGTAACAATCATGCTCCCAGGCCCAGTAGAAAAAGAAAATATTGAAGCCGCCGCCGCGGCCGCAACTGATTCATTCAGACTCTCTCATATCGTCACTTCTCCGACCAGTCATAAAACCTTAACGACGATGCCTTCAGCTACCGTTCTTCAAAAGCTGGACTCACTTCGTTCCCGCGCACTTGCGGGAAAAGTTAAACGCACCTTAATCGAAATTTATTCTTATGTGACGCAAAGAATACCCGATGAAGGAGCTGATCACTTTTTTATTCATGTTGGCGCAACTGTTCATTATGAAAACTTCAGCAATTGTTTTATCAAAGGCTGTAATCACGGCCTAAAGGCAGCAGGCGTTGCCAATAATATTCAATCTACCCTCAATGATATAAAAGATGTGCTTGCAAGCCCTTACTGCGATGAAGCAGATCGTGCTCTTTTAACTTTATTTAAAAATTTATTGATTGTGCATAAAAATGCCATCTATCGTGCTTTAAAAAATACCTCCGCTGAGACGAAAGCACATATTAAAACCTATATGGCAGTAGATGCTGACGCTTATGAGATGGTGCTTTTAACTCCTGATGAATTAGTTGATGTGATCTCATGTTACCCTCCCAATGAGGAAAAGCGCACACCAAAAAGAAAAACAAAAGACACGCATGACAGTATTAGGGCTTTAGGTGCCATCCCTCCTTTCCCCAAAGACCCAAAGTGCATCAGAAGAAGGTTAGTGCTGAGTGAAGAAAATATTCCAGCCGCCGCCGCACCAGCAGGAACAGAAGGAACAGAAGACGATGACAACGCCGTCTCAAAATCAGCCACCAGCGCGGGTCAAGATAACTTGGAGTCTCTCTTTGCGTCTATCGTGCCGCCTTCTCTGACTTGGGCATTTGAAGAGGCTCTCCCCTCTTCTTGGCGCGCAAACCTGGATGATAGTTTTGGTAACGATGAAGGACCAGAATCAGAACATCCTTCAGCAGAAAATTCAGATTCTGAACCCGAAGCAGAAGCAGAAGGTAAAAGGATTGAAAAAAGAAGAGGAAAATTCTAAGCTGCTTTCCTCATGCAAGCGCTCCCTTTGAATGTCATTCAAAGGGAGATTGCTCTTTTCGCTTACTGCGCAGTTGAGCCCTCAAGGCCTGCCCATTGCGATAACCCATAACCTCCAATCGCTGCTAGCGCATTACTTGAGAAATTCACGACCAAAAAGAGTTGCCTAGTCGTATTAGTTGCTGTGCCAATCATACCCAGCATCGGTAGATAACAAATCAAACCCAAAGTTGTTGCAAAAGCAATGGTCACAAAAGGATCCGCATTTTTCGACCCCATAATATAGCTAGTTATAAAACTAATAGCTGCTGTAGCGCTGCCCCCGCTTACTTGTTGCGTTTCCAAAGAGTTTAATTGTTGCATATTTATCCTCCTAGTTTTCTGTTATATAGCGTGCTTAAAAATGAGATGTTAGACGCTATTATTTAATACTTTTAGCAGCCTCTTGAGGCATGTTAGTATACCCCGCTTAAAGGAGATGCAATATGGAAGATTCACTTTCCTTAACTCCAAAAGAGGCCCTGGCGAAATCATCTATCGTCACAAGTACGGCCTTACACTATGCTGCCATGATGGGGGATGTGCCCCAAATCTTACCCCTACTCAAAGCGGGTTATGACATTAATGCTCTAGATAAATTCGGTTGCTCTCCTTTAGATCTAGCGATTACCCATCACAACACCACCGCCGCTTTACTGATGGTGAATCAAGGTCATCTTTACAACAGCGGGGCAAGAGCTTTATATCTGGCCTTAGAAGCAAACGAAGAAGCGGTGGCCAAAGCCATTATTTATCATCCTGAATTTCAAGGGGATGCGACAGCCTTTCGCGCGTTTCGCTGGAAACAAATCGATGTTTTAAACTTCCTCATTAATCAAGACATTGACATGCCTATCACCCAAACATTGATGACTGCAAAAATGTTGGCGCACCGCTTTAGTTTGGATGGAAAAATAACTGTATACCCGCAAGGCTTCCCGCCTAATACACCTGTTGCACTCAGTTTAGAAGGACACTTTGGCGAAATTACAGCCAGAGAGAGTTATTTTTCTTTTCGTGATTATGTGGCTTATCTTAAAAAACAACCGCATTTACCCGAATATTTTTCTGTTTATTCCAACACCCTTGAAGTGCTTGCCTTTGCTGCTCAACCCCATTTAGATGGCAAGAAATGCATGGATAAATTATATGAATCCTACTTGCTGGATAAGCCAAAGGCCATTTTTGTACCAACAGGATGGGATGGCCATGCGGTCGGCGTGGTGATTCGCGGTGATATGCTTTTTAAGTGTAATCGTGGGATCGGCAGTGATGGTGAGCACGGCATCGTCGCCTATAAAATAGGTAACTTTTCTGGTTTTAGCGAATCTTTTTTTGATAAGATCATTGCTGCCCAAGGAAGCTCCTACTTTTTTCAAAAAGAAATCGATGAGCTCTTAGCTTTAAAAGAAGTCGCGCGCTTTGAAGCCACACCCCAAGTTGTTGGCAACTGTGCTTGGTTCAGTGCAATAGAGAGTATACACGCCATCTTGTTAGCTGAGTTTTCTGAACAAATGCAAGATCCACAATTAGCTTCCAAGCATGCCAATGAAGTGTATGAAGCTTGGGAATCTTTTGATCTCGATCATAGTATTCTGCAATTACCAACGCATTATCCTCTTCCGCATCAGAAAAAAATGATTGATGATGTACTGTTTAAATTAGTGCATGCTCATCATGACAGCCTGAATCCTGATGATCTTCGTCATTCTCTTTATGTGTTGCAATATGTCGATGAGCCAGAGCGCCTGTTACATGATCTAAATGATCCACATTTTCATTTAACGGTCAGTCACCTCATCACCAAATATGTTGAAACTTATGAACACAGCCATTGGTATGATCGCCTTTATTTCTGGGTAGACAAAAGTCTTGATGTGATAGATTTGGGATATACTGATCAAACTTATGCTCTATATTCACAAGAAGTTAATTTTGGGAAATCCCTGCATCACCTCGTAAAAGATCATCCTTCTCTTGTCATTTCTGCTCCTCCTGCGACGAAGGAAGACTTTGTACTGAAGTGGCAAGATGTCTTTCCCGATCACACCATGTTCTGTCTTGATAGCGCTTCAACGGCCCCTCAGAAAACCAGCACCGCTGTCCCTTTTATTTCGCAGCTCGAACTTATTTTGCCCGAGATTATCGACCAGAATCATCAGATTATTTAACTAAATTAATCTTTTAAAGCTCTCCTATTTTTATACCAATGCTCATACCCATTACACTTCAAAATGCGGTTTTCTTTCTTCGTCTAAACGCTATCTTGAAACGATGTCTCTTTGCGAAAATCCCGAAATAGTCCTAGCTATTCCTTCGCTTTTCTCAGCCGACATCCTTTCAATCTCATCGTTTCATCTTGAAACAAATCTCGCGTCTTGAAGCGTAATGGGTATATACTAAACCGTATAAATAATGTATTAAAAAAAAGGAAGCAAGATGGCGGACTGTCTTTTTTGTGATATGGCAAGTGGCAAAATCCCCACTGAAAAAGTGTATGAAGATTCTCAAATCTTTGTCATTAAAGATATTCATCCCAAGGCAAAAGTTCACTTACTTGTGATCCCAAAATTACATATTGAAAGCTTAGCTAAAGTGCAAGAAGAGCACAGCGCACTATTAGGATATGTCATGACATCCTTAAAGAATTTTGCGAAAGAACAAGGTTTAGATTCTTTTCGCACAATAGCCAATACCGGTAAAGGCAGCGGTCAAGCCATTTTTCATTTGCACTTTCACCTGTTAGGCGGCGACTCGCGCCTAGCGGGCTTTTAAAAACAAACAATAGATGAGGTTATTATGGGCGTTAGCGGCATTAGTCCTGGTTCATTACTGCTTATTTTTTTAATCGTTGTCGTTTTATTTGGGAGCAAAAAACTCCAAGGTCTAGGTGAAGACTTAGGTAAAGCTTTTAAAGGGTTTCGCAAGGGATTTTCTACACCAGAAGACATCTCTCCTAATAAAGCACAATCAGAGATCTCCAAGGATAATTAAAGCATGTTTCAAATAGGCTTTTGGGAATGCGTGGTTGTCGCTTTAGTCGCTTTATGGGTATTGGGTCCAGATCAATTACCCACTGTTGCTCACTTGGCCGGTCGCTACTGCGCCCGTTTAAAAAAAGCAATGCTCTCTCTCAAAGCGGATTTTCAAGAAGCCAAAGAAGTCTCACAAACAACACTCACTTCCGGTGAAAAAAACACGCCTCCTAAAACGGACGAAGAATAAGTAGACAATATGGTGAGCAATTTTGAGAAATATCTTCCTCATCTGCTGGAGCTACGCAAAAGAGCTCTCCTTTGCTTGTATGTTTATATCAGTGTTCTTTTTGCCTTATTTTTTTTAAGTAATAAATTGTATACTTATCTCGCGCAACCCATATTAAATGTTTTGCCTGCGCCAAGTACACTCATTGCGACTCAAGTGCTCACCCCTTTTACAGCACCCTTAAAATTAGCGTTTTTTGCCTCACTGGTTTTAGTCTTTCCTTATATTTTATATCATCTCTGGGCTTTTATTGCGCCCGGCCTTTATCGCAAAGAGAAACGAGCCGTCGCTCCTCTTTTTCTGATGAGTACCCTTCTATTTTATCTTGGTATGGTGTTTGCTCACTTTGTAGTTTGCCCCTTAACCTTACGCTTTCTACTGTTAATGGCGCCAGAAGGGGTGACGCTGATGACAGATTTTTCTGATTATCTTGATTTTATTTTAATGCTGTATTGGGTATTTGGATTAGCCTTTCAAGTCCCTGTTTTTACTTTTGTGCTGTTATGGACGAATGTTATTTCTCTTGAAGCCATCAAGAAAACACGTCCCTATGTTATTGTGGGGGCATTTATTGTTGGCATGATACTGACCCCACCCGATGTCGTCTCGCAGATCTGCTTAGCGATTCCCTTATGGTTTTTGTTTGAAGCAGGCGTTTTATGGGCGAAGTGGGTTTTGCCTTCTGCTAAGAGAGCGGTTGTAGCGGATCAATTAAGATAAACCACAAAGAAAGACTATACAAACATCTTCGCCATTTTCTCAGTCGCATTAATCAAAGCGTCGACAATCCCAGGTTCACTAGAAACATGACCGGCCTCTCTTACGATATAGAGTTCACTTTTAGGCCACGCTTGCTGCAACACATAGGCATTATCTAAAGTGCAAATCATATCGTAACGACCATGGACAATGATCCCTGGAATTTTTTCTAGCTTATAGACTTCTCGCAGTATTTGATCAGCTTTGATAAAACAACGATTTTTAAAAAAGTGTGTTTCAATAAGCGCTAAACTCAAAGCGGTGTGCGGATCCGTAAAACGCTCTAAAACACGTTTACAAGGATTTAATGTAGCAGACGCCCCCTCCCATCTCGCCCAATGCTTAGCCGCTCCCATTTGCGCTAATTCATCTTCGCTATGTAAACGACGGTAATAAGCCTCTATCAGATCTCCCTGCTCTTCTTCAGGAATGGCATCAATAAATTCCTTCCAATAATCTGGAAAAATGCGATTCGCGCCTTCTTGATATAACCATTGATAATCTTTTTCACGTCCCAAAAAAATACCACGTAAAATAAGACCAGAGACGTGATTTGGGTATTTTTCAGCATAGAGCAAACTCAAGGTGCTTCCCCATGAGCCTCCAAATAATATCCAACGCTCAATTTTTAAGTGCTTGCGCAACGCCTCAATATCTTCGATTAAAGCTTTGGTGTTATTGTCTTCTAAAAGTCCGTAAGGGGTAGAGCGCCCACATCCTCTTTGATCAAACAAGATAATGCGATAGAGCTCTGGATCAAAGAAACGCCTATCATCCACCGTACAACCCGCTCCAGGGCCACCATGAACAAATAAAACGGGCAATCCCTTCTGCTCGCCAGATTCTTCATAATATAAAGCGTGGGGTGAGGTTACCTTGAGAAAATCTTGCGCATAAGGCTTGATGGGAGGGTATAACACTTTCATGGGTGGCTTTCCTTTTCCTTAATACTAGCATCTTTAACCGCACAAGGAGGACGAGGGAAAATGACTTACCTCAAATAAAGAAAGTGGCTTACAAAGTTTTTAGTTTTTTACTCTATGTGTATTTTTCTAGCACGTGCCATAGTGAAGGTGTCAATCTCAAACCGACCCTATATCGGATTTAGCCTGGGATCATCTCCCAGGCCTTTTTTTGCAAATTAAGTGCCACTACGTTCAGCGCGTTTTCTATCTGACTCTTTAAGCCATTTTTTACGAATACGGATAGATTTTGGTGTCACTTCAACAAGCTCATCTTCTTCAATAAACTCGAGAGATTGCTCTAGAGAGAATTTGATATGAGGTGTCAAGACAATATTCTCATCCGTACCAGCTGCACGAATATTGGTTAATTGCTTTTCTTTAGTAACATTAACGACTAAATCATTTTCTCGAGAATGGATCCCCACAATCATGCCTTCATACACTTCTATTTGCGGACCTATGATAAGCTTACCGCGTGCTTGGAGATTCCACAGCGCATAACCTGTTGCTTTACCTGCTGCATTGGAAATTAAAACGCCTTGCTTTCTCTCTGCTACTCGGCCAGGTTTATAAGGGCCATAGGCATCAAAAACATGCGTGGCAATCCCGGTTCCAGAAGTTAAGGTGAGAAAAACGGATTGAAAACCAATTAAGCCTCGAGCTGGGATCCGATAATCTAAACGTACACGGCCTTTTCCATCTGGGATCATATCAAGAAGCTGACCACGACGTGTTCCCAATTGATCCATGATAGGACCTTGGTCTTTTTCTTCCACATCCACTGCTAGCAACTCATAAGGCTCCAGGGTGGTGTCGCCTTCTTTCTTTAAAATCACTTCCGGACGTGAAACCGCTAATTCATATTTTTCACGACGCATCGTTTCAATCAAAATAGAAAGATGGAGTTCACCACGACCAGAAACCCGAAACTTATCCGGATCTTCTGTTTCCTCTACTCTCAATGCAACGTTATGCAAGCATTCGCGCGCTAAACGTTCTCTTATCTGTCTACTGGTGACAAATTGCCCTTCTTGACCTGACATCGGTGAGGTGTTGACTTGAAAGGTCATGCTAATAGTGGGTTCATCTACTTTGAGTGCAGGTAACGCTTCAACATTCGCCTTATCACAGATGGTATCGGAGATAGCTAAGGGCTCAAGGCCACTTATCGCCACAATATCCCCTGCTTGAGCCGAAGATTGTTCTACGCGTTCAAGTCCCATATATCCCAAGATTTGTAATATGCGACCTTGTCTTGTTTTTCCTTGGCTATCTATCACGGTCACTTGGGTATTCGTTGCAATCTGACCTCGTTTAATTAAGCCGATACCAATAGTGCCGACATAACTTGAATAGTCCAAGGTGCTGATTTGCATTTGAAAAGGTCCTGTGGGATCACAAGCAGGCTCTGGTACATGTTGCGCAATCGCTTCAAATAAAGCTGTCATGTCTGCACCGGGTTGCTCGAGATCTAAAGTCGCTGTCCCTTGCAAGGCAGAAGCATAAACCACAGGAAAATCTAATTGTTCTTCCGTTGCTCCCAAATTATCGAACAAATCAAAAACTTGATCGACGACCCAACCTGGGCGAGCGCCATCTCTGTCAATTTTATTGATGACAACAATCGGACATAAACCACGAGCAAAGGCTTTCTGGGTAACAAACCGTGTTTGTGGCATCGGACCATCGACAGCGTCGACTAGTAATAAAACCGCATCTACCATAGATAAAATGCGTTCCACTTCCCCACCAAAGTCCGCGTGTCCAGGCGTATCTACGATGTTAAATCGATAATCGCGCCATTTGATAGCTGTATTTTTCGATAAAATGGTGATTCCACGTTCTTTTTCTAAATCGTTAGAATCTAAAATGCAGCTCACATTGGTCATGCGGGCATCTAAGGTCCCAGACTGTTGTAAAAGTCTATCTACTAAGGTGGTTTTCCCGTGATCGACGTGCGCAATAATTGCAATATTTCTTAATGACATATGTTACCCGATATAAATAATCATTGTATCACTTAACTGCATAAAAATACCCCTTTTTATGATTTAAAGGACAATTGAAGGAAATAAAGGGTTGTGCCGATAAGGATAATAGAGCGAGACTATAAGAACGGGGGGGAAATTTCGATGAAATCCTTGATATTACACCCAACCTCAGAAGCCTTATGGCAAACTTTGATTTTTGATGCCCAAAAAGAAAGTGCGATATTACTCAAAGAAGATCTAGAATCCTATCTAGTCTTTCTTCTGATGCGATTTACAGCAGAATCTAGTATTGCTTCCAGTGTTATTGGCCTAGAATTCTTGAAAAGTTATCAAGTTGACCCTAAAGGGCAAAAACAAAACCTCAAAGCGGTGGGTGATAAATGTCTACTCTTGGCCGGTTTATTTCCAGAGAGAGCTATCAAACGTCGGGTGAGACTGAGTTATTTTATCAATCTCGGGCAAACGGCTTATGCTTCGCTTGCTGACAATGTGACCCGCCAGGATACCCTATATAGTGAACTCAGCCATGAATTTCCTAAGTTAATCGATGTTCTCCATGCACTAAGAGAGTTTAATACCAGCCAGGATCTTTTCTCTCTTTACGAGCAGTGGCATGAAACCCATAGTCAAGTCGCTTGGCAAAGGTTGTGCAAAGCGACCCATAGCCTGCCTATTGGTAACACTTTCAAAAAGTCAGGGCACTAATAAATCAATACTTAAGCGCAAAGCCTTTTTTCTTCTTCTTCCAAGAGTCACTCTTTGCTATCCTGTTTCACACTGCTCTTCATTCCCGGCATTAAAAAGGAACATAGGATGTCTATACAACACGTCTTGGAAAAGATTCAAGAAAATAATATCCAATATATCGACTTACGTTTTACGGATACCAAAGGGAAAGAACAACACATCTCTGTTCCCTCGCATGTGGCGACAGAAGAATTTTTTGCGCTTGGTAAAATGTTTGATGGTTCTTCTATTGCGGGTTGGAAAGGCATCGACGAATCTGACATGATTTTATTACCTGATCCTCTTACGGCCGTGATGGATCCTTTTCGTGAGGATCCAACCTTAATCTTGCAGTGCGACATTATTGATCCCAAAACCAAACAAAGTTATCCCCGCGATCCGCGCTCCGTCGCAAGACGTGCTGAAGCCTACCTGAAGGCCACCGGCATTGCTGACACCGCTTACTTTGGGCCTGAACCCGAATTTTTTATTTTAGATGATGTGCGCTGGAAAATTACCATGAATACTGCTTTTTACGAAGTGGATTCTCTAGAAGCGGCTTGGAATTCAGAGCGTAATTTCGTTGAGGGTAATCTCGGACATCGCCCCCCCATAAAAGGCGGCTACTTTCCCGTTCCCCCTATTGATTCCTCACAAGATCTACGCTCTGAAATGTGCACCCTTTTAGAAGCCATGGGCTTGGAAGTTGAAACCCATCATCATGAGGTTGCTACGGGAAATCAAAATGAAATCGGCACAAAATTTCGCACCCTCTTACGCAAAGGAGATGAATTGCAAATCTTAAAATATGTCGTACACAATGTTGCTCACGCACATGGTAAAACAGCGACATTCATGCCTAAGCCTCTAGTTGGCGATAATGGTAGCGGTATGCATTGTCATCAATCTTTGTTCAAAAATGGGGTTAATCTTTTTCATGGTAAAGGTTATGCCAATCTCTCTGAACTCGCCCTTTATTACATCGGTGGTATTATCAAACATGCGAAAGCTATTAATGCCTTCACCAATGCGACGACCAATAGCTATAAAAGATTAGTACCCGGCTTTGAAGCGCCTGTTTTACTCGCGTATTCTGCTTGTAATCGTTCAGCTGCTATCCGTATTCCTTATACGCATTCTGAAAACGGAACGCGCATAGAAGTACGCTTCCCTGATGCTGCAACTAATCCTTATTTTTCATTTGCTGCCATGCTGATGGCTGGATTAGATGGTATCAAAAATAAGATCTCTCCTCTTGAACCGATGGATGAAGATTTATATGAACTTGATGCTGCTAAAGCCAAAGAGATCCCAACTGTTGCAGAGACTCTAAGTGAAGCACTGGCTGCTTTAGATAACGACCGCGCTTTCTTAACCGAAGGGGGTGTCTTTTCAAATGAGCTTATCGATAGCTACATCCAACTTAAACAACTAGACATTAAACGACTACAAATGACAACGCATCCAATTGAATTTGAGCTTTATTACAGTTTATAACATGCGTTACTGGCTTTTCCCTTTGCTACTTATTCCTTTCATTGTGAAGGGAGAAGACTTCTATAAAGGAGCTGATTCAGCGGGTGTTATCCGCTATAGTGATAAACCCTTCCCGGGTGCAAAACCCTATAGCACTAATCCTTTGCCACTCTTTTCTCCCTCCCTCTCTTCCAAAAAGGAAATCCCCCCCATGCCAACCAGCCCATCGGGGGCTTATCAATTAAACATTGTTTCCCCAGAAAATAATCAAATCTTTTCTGTTGATATGCAATCTATTCCCGTCAAACTCTCCCTTACCCCTCCTCTCCCTCCCAATGCGAAAATTCGCATCATATTAAATGGTAACAGCCTACCTCTATTTAGTGACTTGAATGAAATTTCGCTTGAAGCGTTACCGCGGGGAACCTATCAACTACAAGCTGAACTGCTTACCCCCCAACAAACTGATCAAATCTCTGCCAAAAGTTCCCTCATTACCTTTTATCAGCAACGTCCTTTTGTGAAAAAGTAGTCAAGTCTATATAATGCTCAGCTGATCGGATTTAAGCTTTAGTTTGTTCTCTAACGGTCGATAGCTCATTTGTCATCAAGTAATTAAAGAGGTAGGAGTCTGCCAATGAGAACTAATATTTCGGCAAACACATCCAGGCATAGCTTTTTATACACGCTGACCTTAGGTCTTGTTCTAATAGGCTTGCCACAAATGAGTGCAGCCTTAACCTTTACCATGCCCCATAATGGCAATATCATTGGTAGGGTACAATATTCCACAGTAGAGCCAGGGGAAACCTTGTCCGATGCTGGCAGAAGATTTGATCTGGGTGGCTATGAAATGATCGAGGCCAACCGTGGCGTTAATTTTTCTAATCCAGAGGCAGGGACCAGACTCGTGATCCCTTCTCAATTCATCTTACCCGATGCGCCGCGCAAAGGCATCGTTATCAACTTAGCTGAATTGCGACTCTATTATTACCATCCTGATGGTGTAACTGTTTCTACTTTTCCAGTAGGAGTAGGCCAAGACGGTTGGAATACACCACTTGGTAAAACCCAGATCGTGCGCATGCGCAAAGATCCAACTTGGGTCGTACCCGATTCTATTTATGAAAATCGCATGGAGGGCGGCGATCCGACTCCTAAAGTTGTACCACCAGGGCCAACTAATCCTTTAGGGCAATATGCGATGAGTTTAGGATTTACTAACATTGTCATTCACGGCACCCCTTACCCACGTGCGGTGGGTCTAAGAAGTAGCCATGGTTGCATCCGCATGATGAATTCTGATGTAGAACAAATATTCAAGCAGGTAAAAGTGGGGACACCCGTCTATATCGTGCATCAAGCGGTTAAAATTGGTCGCGTTGGCAATGAATTATATCTAGAAGCGCATGAGCCCATTTCTGAGGAAATGCAGCAATCTACGCGACAAGATGTGCCGGCGTTGATTCGTAAAGCGGCAGGCGATACCAAGCAAGTGAGCGTGGAATGGAATAGCTTAGATAATTTGGAATCAAGCGCTGACGGTTATCCTCAACCCATAGGGCAAATTCACTAATCTTCAGTCCCCTCTCAGGGATGAGAGGGATTGAAAGTGTCTTTGGTTTTAGGCTAGGCCGCAAGTGAGCGAAGCCCCAGGAGCGTACACTTAGTACGTGACTGGGGTGAGCGAGCGCAGCAACAACGCCTAAAATCAAAGTGAGAAGAGTATGTTCCATATTGTTTTATATCAGCCTGAAATCCCACCCAATACCGGCAATATTATCCGTTTATGTGCCAACACCGGCGCGCAATTGCATTTGATTGAGCCTTTAGGTTTTGAAATAGATGATAAGCAACTCAAGCGCGCGGGTTTAGACTATCACACTCTCGTGAATCTTCGGGTATACAAGGATTTTGCGGCGTGTAAAGAAGAACTAGGCTCTGCGAGGTTATTTGCTTTGAGCTCCAAAGGACATCTCAGTTACGATAAACCCCGTTTTCAAAAAGGCGATGCTTTTATCTTTGGACCTGAAACTAGAGGTTTATCTGCGGCTTTTTTAGCAGATTTCCCAGCTGAAGCTGTACTTAAAATCCCACAAACCACAAAGACCAGAAGCTTAAATCTCTCTAACGCTGCTGCAGTGATGGTGTATGAAGCGTGGCGACAACAAAACTTTATATCAAGTTAAAACCCGTCTCGTGCTTCCACTTCTTCCTTGGGATCGCGCGCTAATAAATTCATCAAAGCCTGTTTCATCGGTAAGCCTTCATGCAAAATAGCATAGACTTGGTGGCAAATTGGCATCTCAACACCATATTTCTTGGCCAATATTAAGACTTCGGCAACATTCTTTTTACCCTCGACCACTTGGCCAATTTCCTTTTCTGCTGCTTCCATTTCTTTGCCTTGCCCGACTGCTAAGCCAAAGCGACGGTTACGAGATTGATTATCGGTACAAGTTAAAACAATATCTCCCACACCAGAGAGTCCCATAAAAGTCTCTTGACGTGCTCCTAATTTCAAACCTAATCGACAAAGCTCTGCTAAGCCACGCGTCATCAGCGCAGCACGCGCATTGGCACCAAATCCTAATCCATCTGACATGCCAACGGCGATAGCCAAAATATTTTTCACCACACCACCTAGCTGAACCCCAATCACATCCGAACTTAAGTAAATACGGAAGTTTTCACCATGAAAAGCTTTTTGTAGTGTTTGACCCAAGGCACGAGAATTGGTTGCTAATGACACGGCTGTTGGCAAACCTTTAGCCACTTCTTGCGCAAAACTAGGACCAGATAGGACGCCGCTCGGAAAGTCCTGACCACAATTTTGATGAAAAACATCACTCAAAAGCTCTGCATGATGTGACAAACCTTTGGACGCCCAAAAAATCGCCATGTCCTTCTTCAAAAAAGGTTTAAGCTGCTTTGTCATCTCGGCAAAAGCATGGCTGGGCACGGCGATAAGCACAATGGGCGAGTCCCCTAATGCTGCAAAGCAGGCATCCAAGTCACCATTTACTTGTATATTGGGAGGGAAAGGGAAGCCTGGCAAAAACTGCTTATTTTCTCTATCTGTGAGAAGTGCATTCACTTCTCTTGCATCATGTCCCCAAAGGGTAATGTGATGCCCTTGACGTGAGAAAGCAAGCGCTAGCGCGGTTCCCCAAGAACCTAAACCCAATATCAGTACATTTTTGCGTTGCGCAGTCATTAGGTGGAAGCTTTCCCTTCAGTTTGTTGTTTCTTTTGTTGCTCAAGATGTTGAATATATAGCGCATCAAAGTTAACTGGTGCTAAGAGAAGCTGGGGGAATCCGCCACGAATAACAATATCAGAGATAGCTTCACGCGCATAAGGATAGAGGATGTTAGGACAAACGCTACCTAGTGCATGAGAGAGTTGATCTGGTTGTAATCCTTTGAGCGTAAAAATCCCAGCTTGATTGACCTCAACTAAAAAGGCTACTTTATCACCCACTTTTACTGTCACGGTAATATGCAAAGCAATTTCGTGAATCGACTCTTCTAATTGATTTGCGCGTGTTTGCAAATCCACATTCACTTCTGGCTTCCATTCAACACGAAATATTTCAGGCGCATGCGGCGTTTCAAAAGAAACATCTTTGACGTAGATGCGTTGAATATTAAATTGTGGACCTTCTTGCGCAGCGGTTTGGTCTTCTGTTGCCATAATTGTCACTCCTTCGTATTTTGAAATATCAATTTTATTTATTATTTTTGAGTAGTGGGCATGCTTTCTTGTACCCAACCCTGCATGCCATTTTTAAGGTAATGCAGTTTTTCAAATCCTGCTGCTTGTAATAACTTACACACTTTAGGCGCTTCATTGCCATTGCCGCACACGACAATAATAGGCTTGGCTTTATATTTACCTAGAGAATGAAGGCGTTGCGCTAGCTCCGCTTGCGGCACATTCAAGGCACCCAAGATATGGGCTTTGCTAAAACCTTGTTGCGCTCGAATATCAACAACGACTCCCCCTGAATGATTAAGAAGATCTACTAACTGTTGATTACTGATCCCCGGAACACCGAAACTCCGATGACGCCACTCATTTAACAAAAAGAGCAACAACAGCAACGCAAAAGTACCGCTCAGCATCCAATGTTGCATTAAAAAAGAGAAATAGGCTTCCATATAACAATAGCCCTTCATTCGTGATAGAAAACTTGGCATTATACACTGCAATGTCCGCGCTGAAACTAATGGAACACAATAACTTATGCTTACGGCAAAAAATAAACCAGTTGTTTTACTTATTTTAGATGGCTGGGGTCATCGTGAAAATGGCAAAGAGAACGGCAATGCCATTGCCGCAGCAAAAACTCCCACCTGGGATGCCTTATTAAAAAACTACCCGCACACATTACTTTCTGGTAGTGGTGAAGACGTCGGCCTCCCAGAGGGACAAATGGGAAACTCTGAAGTAGGTCACCTTACCCTCGGGGCAGGTCGAACGGTCTATCAAGATCTCACTCGCATTACCAAAGCAATCAAAGAAGGCGATTTTTTTGAAAATATCGTTTTAAAAAATGCCTTTGCCAAAGCTGAAGAAAGCCACCGTGCGGTGCATATCATGGGGCTGCTTTCACCAGGTGGTGTCCATAGTCATGAAGAACACATTTTTGCTTGCATCAAAATGGCAAGAGAAAATCACAAAGGTCCTATCTATGTTCATGCTTTTTTAGATGGTCGAGACACCCCGCCTAAAAGTGCGAAAGAATCGTTAACCAAATTAGAACAAGTTTTGAAAACTTACCAGGCCAGTTTAGCCACTGTTATCGGACGTTATTGGGCGATGGACAGAGACCAACGTTGGGAGAGAGTCCAAGCTGCATTTGAAGCCATCGTTTATGGTAATGCACAATATCAAGCTATATCAGGACCTGCAGCCTTAGATGCAGCTTATGCGCGCGAAGAAACAGATGAGTTCGTCAAACCCACTTGCATTACGCAAAATCATCAAGCGCCTATTACACTTCAAGACGGTGATGTCGTTGTCTATATGAACTTTCGCTCCGACAGAGCACGCGCTTTGAGTTATGCCTTTATCTCCCCTGATTTTACAGGCTTTGACCGCGGCCATTACCCCAAGATAGCAGAGCTTGTCACACTGACAGAATATGATCAAAACCTCAACACACTTGTTGCATTCAAACCCCAATCCTTTCACCAAGGACTGGGTGAATACTTACAAGATAATCATTTAAAGCAATTGCGCTTAGCGGAAACTGAAAAATATGCGCACGTTACCTTTTTCTTTAATGGCGGAATCGAAAAGCCGTTTATAGGCGAAGAGCGCATGTTAGTCCCTTCTCCTAAAGTTGCGACTTACGATATGCAACCTCAAATGAGTGCGCCGGAATTAACGCACATTTTAGTCAAACATATTTTAGAGAAAAAATTTGATGTGATTATCTGTAATTATGCCAATGCAGACATGGTCGGTCATACAGGTAATTTTGAGGCAGCTATCGAAGCGGTTGAAGCATTAGATCAAGCGTTAACTCAAATCACCCACGCGCTAGAAAAGGTGGGAGGAGAAATGATAATCACCGCTGATCATGGTAATGCCGAATGTATGATTGATGATATTAACCATCAACCCCATACGGCTCACACTACATCCTTAGTCCCTTTTCTTTATTTTGGGAAACAAAAACTGCGCTTTAATAAAATGGGCACGCTAGCCGATGTCGCCCCCACCTTGCTTCATGTCATGGGTTTAGCGCAACCGCCAGAAATGACCGGCCATTCTTTAGTTGCTGAGATTTTATGATTACAAGAGAAAAAATCCTATCCTTTTTACTCCTAGCTCCTTTAATACTGCATTATCCACAAAGCAGTGCAGCCGCTTCTGATTCTGAAAAAACCAAAAAAAAGCTAGAAGAAGTTCAGCATAAAATAAAAAAATTAGAAAAAAATCTCTATCACTCTCGTCACCAAGAAAAATCACTGACGCAAGATCTTGCCAAAACTGAAAAAGATATCGGTGAATATAGCGAAAAGATGAGAACATTTAGCTCTAAAAATAGTGCTTTGAATGACAAGTTAACGCATTTGCAAAAAGAAAGGACAATACTAGGTCAGCAATGCGCAAGCCAACAAACTGCTGTTCTACAACTCATGCAATATAACCTGCAACACGACAAGAAAGAGAAGTTGCAACTACTCTTATCTCAAAACAATTTTTCAAGTCTTGCCCGTACAGATCAGTATTATCAATATTTTTATGCCGCCAAATCCAAAAAAATAGCTTCTTTGCAAAAACAATTAGATAACATTGTGCTTTTACAACACCAAATCACCCATACCCAACAGCAAACAAAAATCTTACAAGAAAAATGGGAAAGCGAAAAAAAACAACTTGAGAGTCAAAAAATAAAACGCACCCAGATATTAACGCAATTATCAAAGCAACTGCAAAAAGATCAAACAGAACTCTCACAACTCGCTGAACAAGAGAAGCACTTAGAATCTCTAGTACAAACCCTTGAACACAAATTAAAAGCGATTCCGCTATTAGGCAACTCTTCGTTTGCCTTTGCTAAAATGAAAAAACAGCTTACTTTTCCCCTTTCTGACTCCCATGCCAAAATTGGCGTGCATCCTCTG
Organism: uncultured Gammaproteobacteria bacterium; assembly: GCA_963803015.1. Lineage (GTDB taxonomy): Bacteria > Pseudomonadota > Gammaproteobacteria > Berkiellales > Berkiellaceae > Berkiella. Next base: position 812,557 of record CAWDKV010000004.1, read on the forward strand.
CTTTCTAGCAAACAAAACAAAAAAAGTTATATCCACGCCAAAACCGATACCCCTGTTGTCGCAATTGCATCTGGACGTGTCGTATTTTCAGAATGGTTACGCGGTATTGGTTTACTGTTGATTGTTGATCACGGTAACGGTTACATGAGTCTTTATGGTAACAATCAAAAACTGTACAAATCCCTAGGCGATTCAGTAAAACAAGGAGAAATGATTGCACGCGTCGGACAAAGCGGCGGACACGCCGAACCCGGGTTATACTTTGAAATAAGAAAGGACGGAAAAGCTTTAGATCCCTCGCCATGGTTTGGCTAAGATTAAAAGCAGATAAAAAATTTACCGTCTACTTTTTATAGGGTGCGGTCGGTTTAACCGCTTTGGATCATTAGTGCAAAAGATAAGGATGATGTATGCAGTTTCATACATGTCGCCAATTTTTACAGGGATTTGTTTTCTTTTTAGCATTCTCTCTTCCTGCATTCGCGCAATCGCAAAAATCACCAGAGGAAGTATTACCACTGGAAGATTTACAGCGTTTCACTGCGGCGGTGGAGCAAATTCGTAAATATTATGTAAAACCTATTGAAGACAAAGAGATCTTTGAAAATGCCATACGGGGTATGTTAGCAGGCCTTGATCCCCATTCAGCTTATCTTGATCCCAGCGATTTTTCTGAACTAAGGGCGGCAACCTCGGGTAAATTTGGCGGCCTGGGAATTGAAGTCACTCTAGACGATGGTTTTGTACGCGTCGTCAGTCCCATCGACGACACACCTGCATCACGCGCTGGTATAAAAGCTGGTGATATGATTATCCGCTTAGATGATACACCCGTAAAAGGGATGACTTTGAAAAAAGCGGTCGAACTCATGCGGGGAGATAAAGGGTCTGATATTGTATTAACGATTATCCGTAAAGGCGCGACTCAGCCTATCAAAGTGAAAGTGACACGCGATGTGATTAATGTCAAAAGCGTTCGCACCAAACTATTTGATAAAAATTATGGTTATGTTCGCATTTCTCAATTTCAAGTGCATACCGGCGAAGATCTGCTTAAAGCTATCGATGATCTCAAAAAACAAGCAGATAACAATTTAAAGGGCCTCATCTTAGATTTGCGAAATAACCCTGGTGGTATTTTTGAGTCTTCTGTTCAAGTTTCTGATGCCTTTTTAGACAAAGCTAAACTTAACTACAATGGCTTAATCGTCTACACAGAAGGTCGTTTACCAGGTTCTGAAATTAAAGAGTATGCCGAACATTCTGATGTTTTGAAAGGCGCCCCCATCATTGTCTTAGTGAATGGCGGCTCTGCTTCTGCTTCTGAAATTGTTGCTGGTGCTTTGCAAGATCATAAACGGGCCTTAATCGTTGGAACCCAAACCTTTGGTAAAGGCTCTGTACAAACCGTATTGCCACTACAAGAAAATTACGGCATAAAGCTCACGACTGCCCTTTATTTTACACCAGCAGGACGCTCTATTCAGGCACAAGGGATTAAACCAGATATCGAAATTGCAGATATGAAGGTTGAAGCTAAAAAGGATGAGCTGGAAGAAATGATAGGCTTACGTGAAGCTGATCTTGAAGGTCATTTATCAGCACCCACTACCAAAGATAAATCAGCGGCTAAAACAGAAGCAAAACCCAAGCTGAGCAAAGAAGAAGAAAGTACGGATGTTTTACGCCAAGATTATCAATTGAATGAATCGTTGAATTTACTAAAAGGCCTGGTCTTTGTCGGTAAAGAAAATGCTAAAATCAACGTGCAACAAAATGGTAATAGCAATACTATCGAAAGAGCAAAAACGAAATCGAAAGCGATTGAAAGGTAAGCTAAACTTTAAGATTTGATAAATTCACCCGCGCTATCGCGAGCCTAAGGGCTCGCCTTAGCGCAACCTCCTTAAACTAAGTCTCCCACCTAAAAAACAAGCTATACCCCAACTATTTACATCCCTGATCTTGTGTTCTTTACTTAAAGCATCCTTTCGCTTAAGAGCTGTTCAAACAAACATGATCACAACCACCTTAGAAGCCAGTGCCCGTTTTGGACTCGGTCCTAATCTCAAAGAAATGAAGGCCATTGCAGGGGATTTAAGAGGGTGGTTGGAACAACAAATCTTACAAGCCTCTATCCCTCTTGAATTACAAGATCTGTTAGACAATAGTAAGACGCAAAGCTTATATAGTGAATTTTATAAGATTCAACGTGACAAACAACAAGCAACAACCCCAGAATTAAAGAGCCAATTTAAGCCGCAAAAACTATTACGAGATGCTTTCATTGAGCAAACTTCACAACGCTTTTTAGCACAAGTGAAAAGTACACAGCCTTTCATTGAACGCTTAGTGCTGTTCTGGAGCAACCATTTTACAGTCTCCATCAAAAAACCTCGGCTCGCCGGTTTAGTTAATCCCTTTGAAGTGCAAGCCATACGCCCTCATGTTACAGGTTACTTCAAAGACATGTTGCAGGCTGTGATTCAACACCCTGCCATGCTCATCTATCTTGACAATATTAATTCGATTGGACCCAACTCTCAACGCGGTTTGCGTCGAAAGAAAAATATCAATGAGAATCTTGGCCGAGAAATTCTGGAATTACACACCTTAGGTGTGGATGGAGGCTATACCCAACAAGATGTCATTGCTTTAGCAAAAATCATCACGGGTTGGACACTACAAAAAGAAGATGGCAACCTTGTCATGCACTTTTCTTTTGAAGAATCGATGCATGAGCCTGGACCCAAAATTTTATTGAAAAAAACTTACCGTCAAGGGGGCATAGAAGACGGGATCCACGCTTTAGAAGATTTAGCGCATCATCCTGCCACGGCAAAACATATTTCAACCAAACTTGCGCGTCACTTTATTGCAGATGATCCACCTGCTTCTGCTGTGGAAGAATTAACCCATGTTTTTTTGCAAACAAAGGGTAATCTCGCCGCAATGTATCGTTCTCTTATTCAAATGAATGAGACTTGGGAGACGCCTTTGCAAAAATTCAAAACAGGATATGAATTTGTGCTCTCTGCTTTGCGCTTACGAGAAACCGAGCCACGCCCAAAACAAATCCTGCAGACCTTACGCGCTATTAACATTGTGCCTTTTAGTGCGCCCTCGCCTGCAGGTTTGCCTGATACAGCTGTCTATTGGTCTGGATCAGATGCCATGATAAAACGGATTAATTGGTCACGAATTTTATCACAAACCATTTCTCCTGAAACCAATGCTCTTGCTCTTGCAAAAGAAATGTTTGGATCTTTGCTACATGAAGAGTCGCGTTTTATTATTGCAGGCGCCCCTTCACCACAAGATGCTTTTGCTTTTTTATTGGCTAGCCCTGAATTTCAACGGCGTTAACATAATGAAAAAAGATAAATTAACACGACGTGATTTTTTAAAAAATACCCTTACCTTGGCAGGAGGGCTCACCCTCTTAACATTACCGCGCTTTGTCTGGGCTGAACTGCCAACAGAGCAACGACTTCTTGTTGTGGTGCTCAGAGGCGCGATGGATGGCTTAGGTGCTGTCCCTGCGCTGGGTGATCCCCATTATCAGCAAGCGCGTGGCGCATTGGCTTTTCAAGACAAAGGTTTTTTGCCACTCAATACCTTCTTTGCGCTCAACGCGGCGGCTGCCCCTTTCCAAAAAATGTTTACCGATAATGAATTACTTATCCTACATGCAGCAGCCACACCTTACCGTGATAGATCGCATTTCGATGGACAAGATCTTTTAGAAAATGGCACTATCAAACCGCATGCCTTAAAAACAGGCTGGCTTGGGCGAACGATTGATAGCCTGGGCGGCACAGTCAAAAGTCTTGCCATAGGCCCAAGTGTCCCTTTATTGCTGCTTGGTCAACAAAATACGGAATCTTGGTCACCTTCTATTTTGCCGCAAGCCTCTGAAGATTTTTTGATGCGAGTGAGTCATATGTATGCAGCAGATCCTTTATTATCCAAAACAGTTAATCCTGTTTTAAAAGAAGCAAACACCCTGAAAATGGCAGACAATGCTGAAGTCGCGCGTAGTCAGCAATTTCTTAACATGATGCAAATGGCCGCGCAATTTATGGTAAAAGAAAATGGCGCACGCGTGGCATCAATCGATGCTGAAGGGTGGGACACGCATGCAGGGCAAGGATTAGATCAAGGTCGGCTTGGCCAAGCTTTAAAAAATCTATCTAATGGGATAGTAGCCTTCAAAGAAGGGATGGGTACCTTTTGGGCAAAGACGGCGGTGCTTGTTGTCACCGAATTCGGACGCACCGTGATGGTCAATGGCAGTGGTGGCACCGATCACGGAACGGGCAGTGCCGCTTTTTTAGTGGGAGGCAATGTCAATGGTGGTCGCGTGATTGGTGAATGGCCAGGACTCTCTCCCAAAGCGCTCTATCAAGGGCGTGACTTATATCCCGCCAACGATTTACGCTCTCTCACCAAAGCTGTCTTGAAAGATCACTTAAACGTTTCTGAGTCAGTAATAGAGCAGAATATTTTCCCCAACAGCAGCAAAGCACATCCTTTTTCAAAATTATTTAGAACATAAACAGAAGTGTGAAAGGTAGCTTTAGTTTGCTTAATACTTTACAAATTCAGCATTAAATGCACTATTTTCTACTCCTTTTATGAATGATCCTTCCTTTGCATTTACATCAATGCAGTTTTGGCTTTTAATTAAAACTGTATAGGTTTATATAAACGGATCGCATTCCTTTGTGTCTCAATTAACTCACACAGGTTTGTATTCAAAATAATTATTAGCAGTGTCAGGGAACGACCCATGAATTCAATACCAAGAAATCGTTTCTCATTATTTGTCCATGCGGCTTTAGCCTCCACTATCCTTTTTGTCCCCAAGTTAGCAACAGCGGCACTAACCCCCATCACGACAAATAGTAACTCTGGCGTAGTCTCACCAGTCAATGGCTACGATTTTCAAGCTGACAATATTAATTTTACGATTATCGATGGTGACAACATTGGTACTTCTGCCGGCGTATCGATTGACAACACTCCCAATGTCATGGCCTCTACGATGACATTTGATGGTAGCTCCATTGTTGAGGGCACAGTCGGACCAACCAACCCCATTGCGACTTTAAGTTTAACCGGAAACGCCGCTAGCACAGTTACTTTTCAAGGCGATATGTTTATTTCACAAGCGGTTAACCTCTCGAATGGCGGCAATGCTGTACTCGCAAATAATGTGAATTTAGACGGGAATATCGATAATACCCAGGGCACAGCGGGTATGGGCACTCTCATTTTTCAAGGAAACAGTTTAGTTCAAGGCACTATTGGCACGACCAATCCGCTTGCTTTGATTACGGTGAATGCTAATAGCTTTGCCAATGCGACCGTTCAACTACAATCTCCAGAAGTTAACGCAACCACTATTAATCTCGTCGGGGCAACCACTACTCTTCTGTTAAACGAAGCCAGTATGATACTCACGGCTAATCTCACAACCGCTATCAATAATACCAATACGGTAAATGTCCTGAATGCGACTTCTCTTACCGGTAATGTTGGAACAGGCACCAATGCTTTTAATTTGTTACAAGTAGGTGCCAATACGGATTTAGTCATTAACGGTAGTATTTTTGCGACATCGACAACTTTTCAAAGCAACAAACAGCTTACAGTAGGCGCTGCCAGCAATCCTGCAGGCACTGACTCCAATATTACAGGCAATGTCAATACCCTCACCGCTAGCACAGGGACGTTGCAATTTGCTGGAAATTCTACTGTCAGTGGGACCATAGGGAATGGCAACGCACTTTCACAAGTAATTTTAGATGGCGCAGGCTCTCTTGTTAATTTAAATGGTAATGTCACGGCAACCAATGGTGTTGTCTTCGGAACGGACAGTAGCGCAACGACGACTCTCACTTTAGGCGATACCGTCACCGTCAATGGCAACATTGATAACGCAACAGTCACGCCTGATACCGGGCTACTGCAATTTGCAGGTGGTGGCACGGTCAATGGAGACATTGGCTCATCTCTACCTTTAAGCGGGATCAATTTCTTAGGTAACAGTAAAGACGTCAATATTTCAGGTAATGTCGATGCTGCTACTCTCACTTTTCAAGGCACCACCACCACAGACATTAGTGGCAACATTACAGGCAATGTCAATTTTAACGCCGATGGCTCGCTCATCGTAAATGATACCAAGACGCTTACCGGAAACGTAGATAACACTTTTGGCACGCCAGTAGGAACGCTCTTCTTCGTAGGCAGCAGTGTCGTCACCGGCACCGTGGGTGCAACCAATGCTATCAAAGATATTACAGTCGATGGCCCCAGCCCTGCAGTGGTTGAATTTCAGCAAGATGTCAGCTCAAACAGTGTCACCATTGACAACACCGGCACAGCGAAATTTGATGGTAATCTCACGGGTAATGGACTTTTCAATGAAGACGGCACTATCACGATTGCCGACACCTTTACGCTCACCGGCAATGTTGATTCTTCTGTTGCTGATACTGGGACGCTGACTTTAGAAGGCGCTGGCACAGTCACAGGGACAATTGGTGCGACCGAAGCGCTAAAATTACTTAATCTGAATGAGCAAAACGCTGCCCCCAATAACGTGGTGACCTTAGAGGGTGCCACTGTTAATGCAAAAAATATACAAGTGTTTGACGATGGCGCCACTCCCACCACTTTAGTTTTAAATAATGCGAGTATGGTGCTAACAACAGACGCCATCAATAACACCACACCTAATCTGAATATTTTAGATATTCAAAATGCACAGACGCTAAATGGTGAAATTGGAGATACCAACCCATTTGCCTTAGTAAAAGTGGGCGCAAATGGCAACACCACGATTAATGGCGATATTTTTGCGGTAAATACGCAATTTCAAGGAAACAATACTTTAACGCTAGGCAGCCCTTTTGATATTTTTGGTAACGTCACGACGCTTACCAATAACACTGGTAATTTAACTTTACTCGGTACCAGCACTGTGACTGGCACCATCGGTGCACCAGGTTTAGCTTTAAACACCCTTACCACCAATAATCCAGGCAACATCATTTTTAATCAACCCGTCTATGTCACGAATTATGTTGTAGCCGGGACTGGCACAACTAATTTTGAAGATAATGTCACAACTAACGTTGTTTTCACTCAAGATGGCACGGTTACGCTAGCAGATAATAAAACCTTGACTGGCACCGTAGACAATGCTTCAGGCAATCCTAACATTGGCACCTTTGAGTTTGTCGGGTCCGGCACAGTCACCGGTAGTATGGGTAGTACAAACCCCCTTAAATTAATTGAAGTCAACTCAGGGGGCACCGCGAACGAAACAGCGACCTTAACAGGCGCGGTTATCAATGCGCAAACCATTAACATTAATGATGATGGTGCAACTGCTTCTACCTTGTTACTCAATAATCCTCTTATGGTATTGACGGGCGCCATTACGGCAACAACACCTAATCTTGATATCTTGAATATTCTGAATGCAGCCACCCTCAATACCACCGGTATTGGAACAGCTGCTTCACCCTTGGCTTTAATTCAAGTAGTGCAAAATGCACCCCTGACACTGGGCGGAAATATTTTTGCAAAGACAACGCAACTTCAAGCAAATAATGCTTTGTCTTTATCTAACGGCACTGTTATCAATGGCAACATAGATACAACCGCAGCAAATCAAGGCACCTTGAATGTTTTAGGCAATGCCACAGTTACAGGCACCATCGGTAATGCTAATCCTTTAAATACCATCAACCTATCAGGGAATGGTTCGGTGGTTAATTTTCAAGGTAATGTCAAAGTGGGCCCCGGCAATCTCAACTTTGCACCCGGCGCGTCACAACTGACCACCTTAAATTTATCTGATGGTGTGAGTATTACAGGTAATGTTAACAATACAACCGGCACCGATGCCCAAGGTATTTTGCAGTTTCTAGGAAACGGCTCCGTCTCTGGTACTATCGGTAATGTGCCAGGCCCTGGTCAATCTTTATATGCGGTGAACCTCTTAGGCGCGGCAGGTAAAGTGGTGACCTTAAACCAAGTCAATGCTACCAGTATTAATGTGCTCAATACGGGCACGCTCAATTTAAATGCGAGCAGTACGGCTAATGTTAATTTCAGCAATAACGGTATAGTCAATCTTGCCGATAACCAAACACTCACCGGAAGCGTAGATAATATTTCTGGCGTACCTGGCACAGGCGTCTTCAATTTTGTGGGTTCAGGTAGTGTCACGGGTAATATGGGCTTTACGAATTCCTTAAATCAAATCACCGTCAATTCTGCTGGTGGGGTGTTAGAAACGGTGACACTAACAGGTGGCACCATCAATGCCCAAACCATTTTCCTCAATGACACCGGCACGCAAACAACTTTAGTATTAAATAATCCGGCGATGAATTTAACCGGAAATATTACAGCACAAAACAATAACATTGATCAGCTCAACATTCTTAATGCGACTTCATTAACCGGCAATATCGGTGCTGCCGGTAAAGCGCTCAATCTCATTGATGTCGGTCAAAATGGTAATACAACGATTAACGGCAATATATTTTCTACACTAACCGAATTCCAAGGCAACAATACGCTCTTTTTAGGCACCAATAGTAACGTCACCGGCAATATAGATAGTGCCGCTCCCGATACGGGCACCCTGACTTTCCTCGGTAATAGCTTTGTGACAGGCACCATTGGCGCGACCAATCCTTTACAAGCGATAAATGTCACAGGTGGTGCTGGTACAACAGTAAATCTACAAAGTAATGTTTTTGTTGGACCAGGCGATTTAAATTTTGCACCCAATGCACAAGCTAGTACATTACTAGTTCTTAATAATGGCGTAACCGTGACCGGCAATATAGACAATACCACCGGCATGAATAATATCGGGACCATACAATTTAAAGGTAATGGCGGCGTCACAGGCACCATCGGTGCGAGCAATTCTGTCTATGCAATTAACTTAACCGGCGGTGCAGGAACAGTTGTTGACTTACTGGAAAATGTCAATGTTGGTACCGGTAACCTCAACTTTGCGCCAGGTGCAACTCCCACCACGGAATTAGATCTCGCAGATGGCGTCACCGTCACAGGTAATATAGACAACACCACAGGCGTCAATGGCAACGGTATTGTTGAATTTCTGGGTAATGGCACTGTCACCGGCACCATGGGCCAAACTAATGGCCTTAATTTAATTAATCTCAATGGTGGTCCGGGTAAAGTCGTCAACTTTGTTAATTCCGTCACAGCCAATGGCATTAACTTTACCGCAGATGGCGCAGCGACCTTTGGCAATAACTTTAATTTAAATGCACCTGTCACGACCACTGCGAATAATCAGGGCACCGTTACGTTCTTAGGCAATGCCACTATCAACCAGCAAATTGGCGCAGCCGGATTTTCTCTTAAAGGCGTGAACTTTAATGGCGTTGGCAGTACCGTGACATTAAATCAAGATATCTTTGCAACCAACTCGAACATCAATGCTGGCACACTGGTTTCAAATGGCGATCAAACCATCACGGGTAATCTCAATGTCAACAATGGCGGCACCTTACGGATTGCTCCGGACAATGCCCCACTTGATGTCGTCGGGAATTTTAACTTAAATGCGGGTAGCACATTAAACGTCAACTTAAAGAGCCAATTAGCCACCGAAGGCTTTGTCAAAGCAACCAAAGCGTTTATTGATCCCGCGGCTCATTTAACGCTTACCAACACGCCCGCAATCATTACAGATGGTATCTATAAATATGTCATCGTAAATGGCGGCCCAGGCAGCGTTATCAATGCCTTGCCGGTCAGTGGAGATAGTCTATTACTGACTTTTGAAACAATAGCGGATAATATTAATCACGATCTGCTTTTAGAAATCATCTCCAGGCCTTTGACTGACTTTGCGAATCAATCTAACAACATTGGGGTTGCCGGTGCGTTAGATCTCATGGTCCCACCCCCGAGTGGTACTTTAGGAGAAATTCTAAGCTCGCTCAGTCATTTCCAAGATGCAGGCGCATTGAACAGAGACTTAGCCGCGCTTTCGCCAGTGGTAGATGGTTCTGTTTTCGATGAACTCACCTATACAGAACTCATGGTTTATGACGCAGTCAAAGAACGGCTACGAAATCTTAAAAAAGCAAAACCCATGTCAATACACAATCCTAATATCCTCTCCGGTTTTGCATCCGGAGATGGGTATTATAATGGGCGCGCAACCTGGGGTAAGATTTTTGCTAGGGCTTCTCACCAAGATATGCGTCAAGGCGTTGAGGGTTATCAAGATCATATGTTTGGTTTCGCTCTGGGCACCGATGTCATGCTCAGCGAAAGCAGTTTAGTAGGCGCAGCTGCAAGCTGGGCTGATCTCAACATCCAACATGCGGTTTCTGATTCCCAAACACGGGTCTATAGTTACCAAGCCGGTGTTTATGGGCAACACGAATTTAATGAGCAATGGTTTCTCAATTGGGAAGGTTCTTTCGCTTACAACGATTATGATACGCAGTATAACTTCCAATTCTCAGACAACCTTTTCTTCTCTCCAAGCGCTGATTACAGCGGCTACATGTTTGGTGCAAAAGGGGAAGTCGGTTATGAATACATCTGCAGAATGGTCCATGTTATCCCCGTTGCTTCCTTGTTCTACTCTTATTTAGATTTAAGTAGCTACACAGAAAACGGTATGGGTAACGCCAACCAGTTTGTAGATTCTACCGAATTTAATCTACTACGCGGCGGTCTTGGGGTGCGGGTCGGCTTAGACTTCCCTTATACTAAGAATCAAGCTCTGATTGTGCTGGAACCGGAAGCGCACGTCATGGCTTATTATGATTTCACCCACAGCAAAATGGATGTGACCTCGCAATTTGTCGGCGCAGGCCCAAGCTTTGTTACCTCGGGTTTTGATCCAGTAAGAGATTCATACAACGTGGGGGCCAGTATCTCCACTTTTGGCAACAACTCTAATTTCATTTTCACCGTTAGCTACGATTATCAGTGGAAGACAGAATACACCGCGCATAACGGGTTTTTCCGTGCGCGCTATGAATGGTAGGGAGTAGGGAGTTTTCATGAAAGCAACGCCAAAAAAAGGTTTCTCTTTTTTAACTCAAGCGGCTTTAGCCTCGACGATTTTTTGCGTATCCATACCTGCTTTTGCAGCCCTTGCCATCCTCACCGATGCATCAAACGGGTCAAATTCTTCGGTAGTTTCGCCTGCAGGTGGTTATGATTATCAAAACACCTCCAACGATGTGACATTTACCATCTTGGATGCCACTACTGTTGATAACACATCCGGTGTCGCTATTGATAAAACATCTGGGACCAAAGCAGCCAATATGTCGTTTGCAGGGGGACCTAGTGGTAATAGCGTTGTTAACGGCTCGGTGGGGGTAACCAATCCTATTACCTTAATAACAATTAACTCTGGCGCTAATGTCAATAATCTACAAGAATCGGTTACTTTTCAGACAGATACACCGCCATTGACCATTAATGTCAATACGATTTTTGTCAATGATAATGGCGTTAACCCAACCATTCTTATCTTAAACGATCCGACTTTAACCTTAACCGGAAACATCACGACAACGACTAATCCTATAGACGTCGTCAATGTCGAAAATGCGACTTCCATCACCGGAAATATTGGTAGTAGCTCGGCCTCTTTTGGCAGTGTATGGGTTGGACAGAACCAAGATCTGGTGGTTGATGGTAATATATTCGCTGGCGACGTTTTTTTCTTCGGTGACAATAATTTATTTTTGGCCGAGAACAGTTCAATCACGGGTAATGTCAACGCCAACCTTCCTATTCCCAATGAAGGGACCCTTAATTTTGATGGCACAGGTTTTGTCACCGGTATCATTGGTGGCTTTGGTCAGCCTATCAAAGCGGTTTCCATCAACGGCGTGAATGCTACCGTGACCTTAGGGGGGGATGTTACCACCTTATTTGGTCTTAATTTCGCTGACTCGGCAAATGCTGCCACCACTTTGATTTTAAACAATGGCGTAACTGTTAACACAAACATCGACAATTTAACCGGTGCCAATGGGAACGGTGTCTTGCAATTTGCCGGCTCTTCCACCATCACGGGCATGGTAGGTTTAACAAATGCATTGAGCGGCATCAATTTTATGGGCAATGGCTCAACTGTCAATTTTGATGAGAACACCGTTGCCCAAACCATCGATTTTAAAGGAACAACCACCGCCAACTTTGACGGCAACGTCACCGGGAATATTAACTTTTTTACAAATGGTACAGCGGTTATCGCTGACACCATGGTTCTGACCGGCTCTGCTGACAACCTTTCTGGCATCCCGGGTACCGGTAGCTTGATTTATGCTGGTAGTAGCGACGAATTTTCTTCAATAGGCGCCACTAATTCCCTTGCCAATCTGACAATAAATTCCAATGGCGGCCCAGGTGCCTCCGTCACGTTATTTTCGCCCATTGTGAATGCGAACCAAATCTCTGTGATAGGCCCAACGACAACGCTCACATTAAATAATACTGGCATGCTACTGACTGGGAATATCACCACAAACGTAAACAATACGAATATCCTTAATGTCGCACTCGCAAACACGCTGACCGGTAATATTGGAACCCCAACAGCCGCTTTTAATGAATTAGATGTTGTCCAAAATCAAGATCTGCTTATTAACGGTAGTGTTTATGCCATATCAACCATTCTTCAAGGCAATAATACGCTCTCCTTTGGCCCTAATGTCACCATTACAAGCACCCTTTCCACCGCAACGCCTAATACAGGCAATCTGCAATTTTTAGGCAGCGCTAACGTAAATGGTACCCTTGGTAGCGCTGCTGCGCCGCTTGTAGATATTTTTCTCAATGGCCCTGGCGCCATGATTAACTTCAATGGGAACGTCTTTGCCTCTGATGTTGTATTTGATATGACGAGTAATGCGGCAACTACCCTCACTTTAGCCGATGGTGTTAATGTCACCGCTAATATCGATAATTCTGAACTCACGCCTGTCGGGACACTGCAGTTTGCAGGAGCAAGCACCATCACCGGCAGTATTGGTGCAACCACTCCATTAAATGCGATTAATTTCTTAGGTAACGGTAAAACCGTTAGCGTCTCAGGTGACGTCAGTGCCACCACACTCACTTTTAGCGGCACGACCACAGCCTCACTCGCTGGCAATCTTAACGGTAACACCAATTTTAACGCAGATGGCACGCTCATCATTGCAGATACTAAGAATATTACCGGAAATGTTGATAATACTCTTGGTTTGCCTATCGGCACAGTAGACTTTTTAGGAAGTAGCACGGTATCAGGAACAGTCGGCGCCACCCATGCTATCAAAGTGATTAATATAGAAGGCAACACGCCAGACGTGGTTGACTTCCAACAAAGTGTAGCCGCCAGCAACATTTCTATTAGTGGAACAAGTACTTCTAATTTTTCTGGCGATATCACCGGAAATATTACTTATAGCGCTGATGGTGCTGTTACCTTAGCCGATGGACAAACCCTTACCGGCAATGTCGATGCCTTATCTGCGAATATTGGGACACTATCTCTACTGGGGGCGGGTAAAATAACCGGCAATATCGGCGCAACTGAGCCTTTAAAGTTACTGCAGCTTAATCTAACAAGTGCCAATCCTGATAATGTCGATGAGCTAGATGGCGCTATCGTTAATGCGCAAGAAATTCAAGTATATGATAATGGGACACCAACCACGGTTATCCTCAATAATCCGAACATGGTCCTCACCACGCAAAATGGGATCAACAATCTTGTAACCGGTGGTCTGAATATTTTAAATATTGTTAACGCGCAACAAATTAACAGTAATATTGGTAGTGCGGCCGCACCTTTTTCTGACGTTAAAGTAGCAGCGAATAATGACACCACTATTAATGGCAATGTTTATTCAACGACGGTTGAGTTTCAAGGCAACAACACCTTAACGCTCACCAACAATAGTAGCATTTTTGGCAACGTCATAACCGACACCAATGGTAGCGGTAAATTGACCTTAGAAGGCACGAGCAATGTGACCGGCTCTATTGGTGCACCCGGGCTTGCTTTAAACCTCGTTACTGTCACCGGGAACGGCAATATCGATTTTGGTGGTAATCTTTATACCAACACTTTAGATATAGATGGATTAGCCACAGTCGATATTTCGGGTAACGTTACCACTAACATTAACTTCTTAGAAGATGGCACGGTTGATCTGGGTACGGGCTCTACTCTCACCGGAAATGTGGATAACCTCTCTGGCTCACCTAATATCGGTACTTTTAATTTTGTCGGCTCAGGCACTGTCACCGGGAATATGGGCAACAGCTCCCCGCTCAAATTGATTCAAGTCAATTCCGCAGGAGTTGGCGCTCAAACAGCGACTCTAACCGGTAATGTTGTTGATGCACAAACGATTAATATTAATGATAATGGCGCTGTTGGCTCGACATTAGTACTGAATAATGCTGGCATGGACCTAACCGGAAATATTACCGCCACTACTAACAATCTGGATATCCTCGACATTCAAAACGCCGATACGATAACAGGTAACATTGGAACGGCTACACAAGCCCTCAATATGATTGATGTCGCGCTCAATGGCAACACCACCATTTTGGGCAATAGTATCTATGCAACGACTACAGAATTTCAAGGCAACAATACCCTCTTCTTAGGTAATAACGAAACCGTAAATGGCGCGATTGACTCTACTGCTACCAACCAAGGGATTTTATCCTTCTTAGGTAATAGCACCGTGACCGGAACCATTGGTAATACCAACAGTTTAAACACCATTAATTTAACCGGGAATAGCACAACGGTAAGCTTGTTAGGCAATGTCAATGTCGGGACAGGTAATCTTAATTTTGCCCCAGGTTCAACACAAACCTCTACTTTAATTCTGGGAGACGGAGTTAATGTCACAGGGAGCATCAACAATACTACCGGTACTGATGCGCAAGGCACGCTGCAATTCCAAGGAAATGGCTCTGTTTCAGGAACCATTGGTAATGTCCCGGGGCCAAATCAATCTTTATTTGCGGTTAATCTCTTAGGTGGCGCGGGTAAAGTTGTGACTTTGAATCAAGTCAATGCCAACACTATCAATGTGCTCAATGCTGGTACGCTGAATCTAAATGGTAACAGCACAGCCAATGTCAATTTCAGCAATCCGGGCGTAGTTAACCTAGGAGATGGCGACACGCTCACGGGCAACGTCAATAACCTCTCCGGCTTAATGAATATTGGCACTTTCAATTTTGTGGGTGGCGGAACAGTCACCGGAAATATTGGTGTTTCTAA
This sequence comes from uncultured Gammaproteobacteria bacterium, assembly GCA_963803015.1. GTDB lineage: Bacteria > Pseudomonadota > Gammaproteobacteria > Berkiellales > Berkiellaceae > Berkiella. The sequence goes on from CAWDKV010000004.1 coordinate 827,894, forward strand.
TCCCTTGAATCAAATTACCGCCAACACCAGCGGCGCTGCGGGTAAAACGGTGACTCTCAATGGTGGCACTGTGCGCGCCAATAGCATTCTTATCAACGACGGGGGAAGTCCTACTGTTTTGGTGCTGGATAACCCTCTGATGAAATTAACCGGTAACATTACAGCAACCAGCAATAATGTCGATGAACTCAATATTCTTAATGCGACATCACTGACAGGTAACATCGGCGCACCCGGCACCGCACTTAACCTCATTGACGTTGGGCAAAATGTCAATACAACGATTAACGGGAATATCTTTTCGACCCTAACCGAATTCCAAGGCAATAATACGCTCTTTTTAGGCAACAATAGTAATGTGACCGGGAATATTGATACTGCCACCGCCGATACTGGCACATTAACCTTCCTGGGCAATAGCTTTGTCACAGGCACAATTGGCGCCGCTAACCCCTTATTTGCAATCAATGTTACCGGCAATGGGACTTCAACAGTTAATTTACAAAGTAATGTTTTTGTTGGGCCAGGAGATTTAAACTTTGCGCCTAATGCGCAAACGCGCACAACGCTTCTTTTGAATGATGGCGTCACCGTTACGGGTAATATTGATAATACCACTGGGGCAGATAATATCGGGATCTTGCAATTTAAGGGTGCAGGCGCAGTTACTGGCACCATTGGTGCAACCAATTCCCTTTATGCCATTAACTTAACCGGCGGCGCGGGTAAAGTTGTCACGCTAGATGACAATGTTAATGTCGGCACCGGTGATTTAAACTTTGCACCAGGCTCTACACCGACTACTGAATTAGATCTAGGAGACGGCGTTACGGTAACAGGCAATATTGATAATACGACGGGCACAGATGGCAATGGTACACTAGATTTTCTCGGCAATGGCGAAGTGACGGGCACAATTGGTGCGAGCAATAAAATCAATCTCATCAATCTCAATGGCGGCCCCGGCAAAACGGTTAATTTTGTTAACACGGTGAATGCAAACGGCATTAATTTCACCGCAGATAGCGCAGCGACTTTTGGCAACAACTTTAACTTAATCACGCCCATTACCACTACCACCAGCAATCAAGGTACCGCAACGTTTTTAGGGAATGCAACGATAGGGGCGCAAATTGGATCACTCGGCAAATCACTGAAAGCCGTTAATTTTAATGGTATAGGCAACACTACTGTCACCTTAGATGCTGATATCTTTGCTTTAAATACTAATCTAAACCATGGCACTTTAATCACCGATGGAAATCAAACACTTACCGGGAATTTAAACGTCAACAGTGGATCTACTTTACGTGTCGATACTGATAATACGCCCCTTAACGTACTTGGCGTCTTTAATTTAAATGCTAACGGCACATTAGATGTTAATTTAAATTCACAGTTAGCCAGTACAGGCTTTGTTAAAGCAACAATTGCCAACATTTCCCCTAACGCGCATTTAACGGTAACCAATGCACCTACTGTTTTCGCGGAAGGTATTCATAAGTACGTCATTGTCGATGGAGGTCCAGGCAGCGTCATCAATGTGCTTCCTGTCTCAGGGGATAGTTTACTCCTCACCTTCGAGACTATTGCTGATAATATTAATAACGACCTCATATTAGAAATTGACGCAAAGCCCATCGGTATTTTTGCCAATCAAAGCAATACCACAAGCATTGCAGGCGCTTTAGATGCCTTGACACTCTCACCACCAGCGGATGGCCCTTTGCGCGATATTCTTAATGCGCTGGTTCAATTCCAAGACGCTGCGACACTTAATAGGGATTTAGCGGCACTTGCTCCGATAGTGGATGGTGCTGTTTTCTATGAACCGATGAACACGCAAATCATGGCTTATGACACCTTTAAGCAACGCTTGCGCTATTTTAGAACGGCCAAAGAACAGCTGAACAATCCCGCTTTCTCTGGTTTTGCTTCAGGGGGTGTTTATAACGGATGTCAAGAAACGTGGGGTAAAATCTTTGGTAGAACCAGTGATCAACAAAGACGATTTGATGTGGATGGTTACCAAAATCATATGTTCGGCTTTGCCATAGGCTCTGATGTTTTGCTCAATCAACATAATTTAGTGGGCGCAGCAGCAAGCTACGCTAACCTTAAAATTGACCATGCCGTCTCAGATTCCACGACTACCATCAATAACTATCAAATAGGGCTCTACGGTCAGCATGAATTTATTAAATGGGAGCTCCCACTGTTCTTCAATTGGGAAACCTCTATTGGTTACAACCACTATGATACGCAACAAAACTTCCAATTTGCCAACCTCTTTTTCTCTCCGAGCGAAAAGTACAGCGGTTGGATGATTGGTGGCGATGCAGAAATTGGCTATGATTACGCCTACAATTGCTGGCATATTCTGCCACTGGCCTCTTTGTTCTATTCCTATTTAGGTATCGATAGTTATACGCAATCAGGTATGGGCAATGCTAATCAACATGTGGATAGTAAGAGCTTTAATCTGTTACGAGGTGGCTTAGGGGTAAGAGCGATGTTTGATCTCGCTTACACCAAACATCTGACAACCATTGTGCTTCAACCTGAAATGCATGCCATGGCCTTTTATGATTTCGTTAATGATGGTATGTCGGTAACATCAGAATTTGTCGGTGGCGGTCCAAGCTTCGTCACTTCAGGTTTTGATCAAGTGCGCGATTTATATAATCTAGGGGTGAGTTTATCAACCTTTGGCAAAACCTCTAATCTTATCTTTACCGTCAGTTATGATTATGAGACCAAGAAATCCTACAAGGCGCACAACGGATTCTTCAGGGTAGGGTATGAGTGGTAACCACTCTTCCCTCACCCTAAAAATCTAAGGCACGAATTTTCGCAGCTACGCCTGGTGGGTGCAGATCTTTGAGAGGCATCGTTTTCACTGCATCAGCAATTTGTCGACGTTGAAAGGCATTTAAAACCGCAGGAATTCTATTGCCCGTGATTAAATCTTCTATAGCAGTACGCACAGCACCAAAGGTAACCACTTCTACCTCATTGGCTCGATGAACAAATTTATTGTGTAATTTTGCTAGGCCAATCACCCATTTCTGACAAACCACGGGGATGCCTTTTAACTCTTCTTCTAATTCACTTTGGATAAAATCAGATGATAATCGGGCAATAGTGTCTTCTGAATCTTGCTTTGCTTTTCCTGCAATACCTACTTGTTCAAAACACCAAAGCTTTTCAGCAACCTCTCTCGTTCTCTTATTTAGTTTTTCTGCGAGTGTTTTGCCACTTCCACTTAAAGCGTCTTCTTTTATATCCCTGCCGGCTAATAAAATCCAAGTGGCAAGATACATACTTTCCTGTTTTCCTGCTAATTTATCAATAAGGAATGTTTGGTCTATTTTGACATTAAAATTTAAGCGCGAAAAAACAGTCTCATCTTGTAAAACCGCTTGTAAATATTGAGGCGATCCCATGAAGGCAAGTTGAGTCACCAGTGCTAAAGCTGTATCTTGCTCATTTTCTATTTCTGAGATGGCATTCCAATCTAAGTTTTCATTGGCTTGTTTGATGACAAGATGCAACATCGCAACAGCCCAAGCTTGGCCATTATTGGCTGCCGCTGTTAACACCCATAATGCGGTGGTATTTTCGCCTTCTCTGACATGCGCGTTCCAATCTAATGGCACCCCTTCATTCACCAAAGCAAGCAATAACTCTTGAGCGCCTCTGAAGGTAACTTCAACGTCACCCTCTCCTTCAAAAGCTAAAGCCACTAATATACCTAAGGGTGAAGGTCCTGTGCTTTCATTATCTTTGCCGGGGACTGATTTATTCCATCCTAAGCTAGCATGAAATTTTCGTTTTGAAATTTCTTTCAAACACTCCCAGAGGGCAGGATTTTTTTCTGCCGCGTTAATCATTTGTATTAATAGGGAAGAAGAGCCAACACTCGATGTAAAATTTAATTTGTTTAGTCTTGCTCTAGACAAAAATTGCTGCAATTCATTTATTGCAAAAGCTGTTGCTTCAGGGGTGGCGGCATTCAGAACGCTATGCACTAAACTTTCTAGAAGAATTTGCTCTGCTCTGGTCCCTCTGCCAAAAAATGAAAGGAGGGGATCGGCGAAATCCATTACCTTGCCTATTATCCAATCAATTAGTTTCATGATTAGCCTCTTTTTTTAATGCAAGATGAAGAGAAGTGCATGATAAAACAAAAAGCCGCCTATGAACATCTCATAGGGGCTGTTTAAATTTACAGGATTAATTTGGTTTAGGGAATTAGGCGGCGATAACTGCTTGTCGCAGCTTCTCTAGAGCAGATTTTTCAAGCTGACGAACACGTTCAATAGAAATGTCATGCTTTTCGGCCAAAATCTTAAGTCCTGTTTTAGGTTCGTTCATCCAACGTTCCATCACAATATCACGGCTACGGGGATCTAAAATTTCGAGTGCTGACATGAGCTTTTCTTGTCCTTCTTCATGCCAATTCTCTTCGCCAATAGCATAGGCCGGCTCTGCTTCTTGTGGGGCAGGTAAATATTCAATGGGAGAGAATCCTTGACCTTCTTCATCCGAATCAGGGCAATCAAAAGATTCATCATGCGCATTAAGACGACTTTCCATTTCAAGCACTTCTTTAGGCGAAACGCCAAGATCTGCAGCCACCGCGTTGACTTCTTCGCGCGAAAACCATCCCAAGCGTTTTTTTGCTTGGCGTAAATTAAAAAATAATTTCCGTTGTCCCTTGGTAGTTGCCACTTTCACAATTCGCCAGTTACGGATCACAAATTCGTGTATTTCCGACTTAATCCAATGCACTGCAAAAGAAACCAAGCGTACACCTTGCGAAGGATCAAAACGCTTGACCGCTTTCATGAGACCTATTGTGCCTTCTTGGATAAGATCAGCTAAACCTAAGCCATAACCTGAATACAAGCGCGCTACTTTCACTACATAACGCAAATGAGATAACACTAATTGCTGAGCAGCATAGAGATTACCGTTTTCCCGATATTGTCTGGCAAAGCTGAATTCTTCCTCTTCTGTCAGTAAAGGAATAGCATTCACCTGCTGTAAATAAGTCTGCAAGCCCTCAGCAGAAGCAGGCAAGAAAGTCGACTTTAAGCTTAAACTATTAACCATAGAAACAACCTCTAGATAAGATTATCCTTATTCTAGCACTCCCCACAAAAGAGTGCTAATTGATATTTTCCTTTTATATCATAAGGTTATACATTTTGTCGCCACGCGTAACCACACCTATTGTATTTTTTAGTTAAAATTCTAAGAAAAGATGACACTCTTCTCTTATACTTAAAAAAGATGACTTATCCGTGGCTTTGTCGGGAAGGATAAGAAGGTGTGGGCAGTTTCTGGGATTGAAAGGGAATTATGACTTATATCATTGTTGAAACCCCTTATGAGAAATGCTTTGATCTCTTTTTTAAAAATGAGCTCGGCTATCCCAATTTTTATCGATTAACTGAACTGTTACCTGATCAAGCACCCCGTGAAAATTTGATTTTAATTGCCCCTTCTTCTCCCACACAAGATGCACAAGCACTGCAAAGAATTAAACAAAAAATATCCGATCTTCAGATCCAACACTGTTTTTTTGGTGAAAATATAGAAACGACCTTCTATTTTGATACCAAAGGAAAATTAAATACCCAATCTCAATTTCAAGAAGCCTTGCGCGAAGCAGTGTCTACGCTTACCCCCTCTCGCCCCAGACCTTAATATAGAAAAAAGCTAGTTTATCCAGAGTTTTCATCCTTTCATCGCATTTCACTAGGCAAAATATTGCACAATGCCAGTGCACCGGTTAGCCTTCGCCTTGATCAAACATTCTTAAGGAAATTAAATTATGGCGTTCCCGAATCGCGATGAACTCAAAGATAAAATCTCAGAAAAAATAGCACACCATCTCTGGCATTTTGGTAAAAGCGCAACGAATGTGACTGCTATTGTTGCTAGCACTTATGCTACTAATAAAGCAATTAATTATGTAACAGGCCGTAAAAATAGCTGGCGCTCCTATATTAACCCTCTTGAATATCTGCGCTCAACCGTGCAATTACCTGCCTCTCTTTACGCTGTGCGACAACTCGAAGAACAAAGTAGCTCTTTGCTACAACAACTTGGCGAGAAATTGCAACGCGTTGAACCCATTGCTGAAAAATTTATGCAACCGATTATTCGAGCAGTTGTTTCGCCCTGTATCGATGCGCTAGAAGCTGATGGATTAGTGAAACTGCCAGAACCCACTCTATTTCAGCAAACAGCGGAAGCGGCAACTGAAGCGGCTACAGGCCCGCTTATGGTCGCGAAAAGCTTTGTAACCAAACCATGGAAAGATAACACTCCTGTAGACCCTATTGATTCTTGGCAAACAGTAGAAAACGAAGCGTCAAAATATGGCAAAATGCTTGTAGATTCAGTGAGTGCAACTTATGAGAGATCAAAGGGTCTGCGTGAACTCCCTTCTCAGATGATGGATGTGATGACTAATTGCACTGGCGCGCCTCCTCTTGCCATCTATGGTGCGGTAGCTGGCGTTGCGCTCTTAACTTATTTTGGTACGCGATCAATTTGTAATAAAATATCGATGGGTCAATGGACTAAAGTCGATGCGAATGCCAATGCGCATGCCAATGGGAATGTGGTGAATGTCATTATACCCTCTCATGCCCCACAACCGTCACCAGCAGCCTCGAATAATTCTCCTTCTGCTTAAGAAATGTGAGAAGCTTTCTATCGTGAAAGCTTCTCATAATCTCTCTTTTTAGTGGGGCGTCGTTTCTTCGGCCATACTTTGAGTTTTCTTAAACCAAAGGGTAACAACAGCATATTTTCCAATGTTTGATATTTTGGATCGTGGTATTCGTCTAAACCAAAAACAAGTTTGCGTTCTCCTGCTTGCGTAAAAGGACAATAAGAGCCAAACAATCTGTCCCAGATACTAAAAATAAAGCTATAATTACTGTTGGTTTCTGTAGGGAGATCCGAATGATGGATCCGGTGCATACCCGGGGTCACTATCACCCAACGCAGCCACTTTTCCATTTTTGGACTTAAACGCACATTGAGATGAGCAAAAAGTAAGGCCAAATTCAACCCTATTTCATAAAGGAAAACGGCTAAAACCGGTATGCCAAAAATACCCACACCCAACACTTTTGCCGTTGTGGTATACATCTCTTCTATAGGATGAAAGCGCAGTCCTGTACTGATATCAACTTGATTATCAAGGTGATGAACCTTATGAAAAAGCCAAAACCAGGTATATTTATGCATAAAGCGATGCTGAACATACATGACTAAATCCATCGCCATCAATCCTAAAATCACTTGCGCCCAATAAGGCAGCATACTATTTGCCATCAATCCCATTTTCTTTTCATTGGCCACCACTGCCACCCCAACTGTAAAGAGGGGAAAAATGAGGCGCAAACATAATTTTGAAAAGAGGCTTAAGCTAAAATGCCTTAACCATCTTTGATGTCGCGCTATCAACCAAGGGCGCCATTTATCTTTTGTTTCCCACCAAGCAAATAAAACAAAAGCGGTGAGGAATATCCCTAAACGACACCAATATTGATTTTCAACAATCCAATTTTCCATATCTATCAGAATCCTTGTTAAGCTATTTACTTCCATTATATACTTAAAAACACTTTGATTTTAGGCACTCGCAGTAACAGTATGAAGTCACAACGCCACTCACCGTCTTCCACCCATGAACATAACCTAGCTCGCAAAGTGGGATGGGCTAGCGTGGTTATTAGTTTATGTGCACTGGTTGCCGTTTTTTTGGAGTTGACCTCTTTTTCATTAGCAGTCGAATGCCTCATTTTAGTTATAGGTATTTTAGTCACTGGCACATGTCTTTTGTTTGTCATTAAAGAGCATCGGCCTCACCAAATGCATGAACGAGTTTTGATCCAACATGTAGTTGAACGCATTAAAGAGCAAAAGCTCTCATCTATCACACCACACTTACTGACCAAAGCGTTAGAGGCTCATCTTGCCCAGTTGGCGCCTGCTCAACGGTTACCTGCACTCAATGAATACCTTAACAATCCGTCCCATCTTTTAAAATTGCTTTCTGATGGCTCTTTTCTTTAATGCATCCTTTTGATAGCGTTGCTTTTTTGCATTTTTCAAATAAAGTTGATATATTAACTAACTTATATGACAATTTAAGAACAGGTGCTATGATGACCTTTGTAGCCAATAATGGAGATATTCTTAATCATGACTGATAAAATCCTAGCTGTCTCCGATGATAGTTTTGAAAAAGATGTGATAAACGCTAATTTACCCGTTTTAGTCGATTTTTGGGCACAATGGTGCGGTCCTTGTAAAATGATAGCCCCTCTTTTAGATGAAATTGCAAAAGAATATCAAGGCAAGCTCATTGTCGCTAAAGTTAACATTGATGAAAACAACCAAACCCCGCAAAAATTTGGCGTTCGTGGTATCCCTACTTTAATGCTTTTTAAGAATGGGGAATTGGAATCGACAAAAGTTGGTACGATTTCTAAGTCCCAGCTTACAGCGTTCCTGGATAGTCATTTATAATCCCTTTAGCCGGCTGTCAGAGAAAATGGGCTTGACTACTAGTATCAGTAAAAGAAGTTTGGTAGGATGCGTTTTTTCTTGAGGGCGATTGCAGCGAAGCATAGCTTCTCTTGCCAGCCGTCTAATCTCAATTTATACTTTGGCTATGCTATACGTCTTATAGGCGATAGCTCGACTCTTTCCAAGAGGTCAATTGGATATCAAAACACAACCCAATTTAATTCCTAACACAACTCCCTTCAAAACAAGTTAATTAATGATAAGCACTCATATGAATCTTTCTGAACTAAAAAACAAACCAGCAACTGAACTTTCCGAAATGGCTCTTGAATTAGGGGTGGAAAATGTTGCCCGCCTTAGAAAACAAGATCTCATCTTTGGTATTTTAAAATCTTTCGCCAAAAGTGGAGAAGACATCTATGGTGATGGTGTCTTAGAGCTCTTGCAAGACGGTTTTGGTTTTTTGCGCTCTGCCCGCTCCTCTTATTTACCGGGGCCAGATGACATTTATGTTTCCCCTAGCCAAATTCGACGATTTGGCTTACGCACTGGCGATACCGTTTCTGGGAAAATTCGTCCACCAAAAGATGGTGAACGCTACTTTGCTCTACTCAAAGTGAATGATATTAACTATGAGAGTCCAGATTTAGGCCGCAATAAACTTTTATTTGAGAACCTGACTCCTCTACACGCGGAAGAACGCTTGAAGATGGAAGTGGGAAATGGTTCAACGGAAGATATTACAGCACGTATCATCGATTTAGTTTCTCCTATAGGAAAAGGCCAACGTGGTCTCATCGTCTCACCACCTAAAGCTGGTAAGACAATGATGCTACAAAATATTGCCCATTCCATCACGATGAATCATCCAGAATGTATTTTATTCGTTCTCCTGATTGATGAGAGACCAGAAGAAGTCACAGAAATGGAACGCTCTGTCAAAGGGGAAGTGATAGCAAGTACCTTTGATGAACCGCCCACTCGACATGTTCAAGTCGCAGAAATGGTAATCGAAAGAGCCAAGCGATTAGTCGAGCATAAACGAGATGTTGTCATTTTATTAGACTCTATCACCCGTTTAGCCCGCGCTTACAACACCACTATTCCGCATTCTGGAAAAGTATTAACCGGGGGTGTCGATGCCGCCGCCCTGCAACGACCCAAGCGATTCTTTGGTGCTGCCCGTAATGTCGAAGAAGGTGGCAGCTTAACCATTATTGCGACCGCTCTGATTGATACCGGCTCTAAAATGGATGAAGTCATCTATGAAGAATTTAAAGGGACAGGGAATTTAGAGCTCCATCTTGACCGTCGTATTGCTGAAAAACGTGTTTACCCAGCCATTCATATCAACCGATCGGGTACACGTCGAGAAGAAAAACTCACCAGCGCTGATGAACTGAACAAAATGTGGATCCTGCGTAAAATTCTTCATCCTATGGATGAACTCAGTGCTGTCGAGTTCCTCATTGAGCGTTTAAAGAATACCACCACTAATGAAGAATTCTTTGACATGATGAAGCGTTCTTGATTTTTGGCCTTTATGAAATATGAAGATCTACGCGACTTTATTCAGCACTTAGAAGCGGCAGGGTCGTTAAAACGCATACTGCCGCAAATCGACCCTTGCCTTGAAATGACTCAGATCTGTGATCGTGTCTTAAAAAAGCAAGGGCCAGCCCTTTTATTTGAAAATCCCACCCATTTTAACATTCCTGTTTTGGCTAATTTATTTGGCACGCAAGAAAGAGTGGCGCATGCTATGGGTTATAGTTCTACAGCTGCATTACGCGAAATGGGAGAATTTTTAGCTTTTCTCAAAGCCCCCGAGCCGCCGCAAGGGTTTAAAGAGGCACTGTTACAATTACCGCTCTACAAAAAATTATTAACCTTGTCTCCGCAAACTGTGCCGACTAAAAAAGCGCTGTGCCATCAAAATAGATTGCAAGGTGATGATGTAGATTTAAATCAATTTCCTATTCAAACCTGTTGGCCACAAGATGTTGCCCCCTTAATTACCTGGGGCTTAGTCGTCACACAAGGACCTCATCAAAAAAGGCAAAATGTCGGGATCTATCGCCAACAAGTGATTGCTAAAAACAAAGTGATTATGCGCTGGTTAGCGCACCGCGGGGGCGCCTTAGATTATGATGCTTGGTGCAAAAAACATCCTAAACAACCTTTCCCCATTGCCACCGTTTTAGGAGCAGATCCGGCTACTCTTTTAGCGGCCGTTACACCTATCCCAGATAGCATGTCTGAATTTGCGTTTGCCGGTTTATTACGTGGCAATAAAACCGTACTCACTTCTTGTCTTAGCCATTCTCTGCAAATTCCAGCGACAGCAGAAATTGTTTTAGAAGGATTTATTTATCCAGGGGAGACCGCTTTAGAAGGCCCTTATGGTGATCATACGGGTTATTATAATGAGAAAGAGCGTTTTCCCGTGATGACCATTGAAAGCATTAGTCTGCGCGACAATCCGATTTATCACAGCACGTATACCGGGCGTCCGCCTGATGAGCCTGCCATTTTAGGTGAAGCACTCAATGAAATGTTTATTCCTATTTTACAAAAACAATTCCCGGAAATTGTTGACTTTTATCTTCCTCCAGAAGGTTGCTCTTATCGTTTAGCCGTCGTTACTATTAAAAAGCAATATCCTGGACATGCTAAACAAATCATGATGGGAATTTGGTCTTTCTTACGTCAATTTATGTATACCAAATTTATTATTGTGACGGATGATGATATTAATGCCAGAGATTGGAAAGAAGTCATTTGGGCCATTAGCACACGTGTTGATCCCAAACGAGATACCTTTATTATCGAGAATTCACCCATAGATTATTTAGATTTTGCATCCCCTATTTCAGGACTGGGTAGCAAAATGGGGTTAGATGCCACCAGCAAACTGCCAGGGGAAACGACCAGAGAATGGGGAACGCCTATCACGCCTTGCCGAGATATTGAAGCGAAAATAGACGCTTTATGGCCTGAGCTGGGGTTAGCCTAATCATGCAGATGGCACACACCCTTTATCAGTTATCCTATCTTGAAATTAAAACACCAGATATCACTCTTTTTACACTCGCTCCTAAAGAAAATAAAAAAATAATCTATCAAGCCGGACAATATGTAGAAGCGAAATTGACCGAAGATATTTGGATCCCTTTATCAATTGCTAATGCTCCACGCGAGGATGGCTTGCTGCAATTTCAAATACGACATAATGCAGCCCACCCTTTGGCTAAAGTATTAGTCCAAGCGTTGCTCAACCAAGAGATCATGACGATTAAGGGACCCTATGGCAATTGCACGCTTGAAAGTGCTCCCTCTAGTATGCCTCTTTTGTTCTTAGCTGGCGGCACAGGATTGGCCCCTCTCCATGCTTTACTAGAAGAGGCGCTCAAAAGTCGTGCTAAACGAAAGATCCATCTTTTTTGGGGAATCAATCACCCTAGAGATGCCTATGCTCAAAAACAGCTCCTCACTTGGCAAGAACATTTCCCCCATTTCACTTTTGATCTGGTGCTCTTGAATCCTGAGATTTATCAAGATTGGTCAGGCAAAAGTGGGTGGGTCCATGAAAGCTTAGCCAAACAATACCCTTCATTAAAAGAATATTGCGTGTTTGTCAGCGGCCCTTATAAAATGGTGGAACTCGCTTTCGCACTTTTTACAGAACAAGGGCTTAAACCGAACAACTTTTTTTCGGATATCATCTTAGGGAGTTAAGATGAAATACTGCTTAGTGATTCCTGGCTTAATTTTAATTTTACTCAGTTCTCTTTACTTTTTAACCACGATGCCAGGGAAAAGCTATCACGGCTCTTTTGCGCCCCTTACGCCTTCTGAAAAAGAAATAGCACACTTATTGCATACCTTGGGACAAAAATAGGACCACGTCATGTTGGCATGCCACAAGGTTTAGCTCAAAGCGCTTCTTATATTAAAGAAAACTTAACAAATTTAGGCTATATCGCCACCACTCAATCTTTTACCGTAGATAAGGTTGTCTGCGAAAATATCATTGCTGAAATAAAAGGACAAAAAAATCCACAAGAGATTATTATTATCGGCGCGCATTATGATTCAGCACCCCCTTATAGTTTTGGCGCAAATGACAATGGCAGTGGCGTGGCGACACTTCTTGTGCTTGCCAAGCATTTTGCTACACAAAAAACGGATAAAACACTACGTTTTGTCTTTTTTGTTAATGAGGAAGCCCCTTTTTTCTATACTGAGAATATGGGAAGTCTGCGTTATGCCATTGAAGCTAAAAAAAGAAAAGAAAATATCCAAGCCATGTTTTGCTTAGAAACCATAGGGTACTATTCAGAAGAAGCCCATTCTCAGCATTATCCTTTCCCGCTATCTCGCTTTTACCCTGATAAAGGTAATTTTATCGCTTTTATTAGCAATTTCTCTTCAAGAAAAATCGCTAAAGAAGCCATTGCAGTTTTCCGGAAAACCACTCCTTTTCCTTCAGAAGGTGCCGTCCTACCGTCTTTCATAGAAGGCGTCGGCTTCTCTGATCATTGGTCTTTTTGGCAAGAGGGCTATCCTGCAATTATGATTACAGATACCGCTTTTTACCGTTATCCTTATTATCATACAAATAGCGACACGCCAGATAAAATTGATTATGAGAAATTAGCGCGGGTGGTGTCGGGTATTGAACAGATTATGTTGCATTTTGTTAAGATATAAATCCCCTCGCTTGCTGCACGCGCGCCCCCCTTTGATTCCAAAGTGGGCAGCGGGTGCTTCGCACCGGTAAGATTTCAAAGGCTCACCTTTGTTTTAGCGCAGCGCAGTTTAAAAACTAAAACTTGGCCATTTCTTTTATGATTTGCTTAATTCTTTTGGAATTGTCGCTTTTTTCGATGTAGCCAAGCAGCTCTATAGTGAAAAAGTGCTTTTCATCCCAAGCATGAAAGTTCTCATATATGGGAAAGTTATGAATAAAATTGATTTCTTCAGCAGCCTGTGTCAAATCTCCTGCATCAATATCCGTCATTGCATTGTCAATACACAAGTTAATCAAACCCGCATAAGGGTTACCATTTTTCTTGACCGTCTCTTTGACTTCTAGCAAGGTTTTTAGATATTGATCAGTAAACTGATTATCATAAAGCGCGTTTCGAATAAAAGCTAAATCAATTAAGCTCGCCATTCGCATTGTCTCCTCAATTATTTGAAGCTAAATACCAAATCTTTGGTAGCATTATACCCTTTATAAGGCAATTTAACCTCAACAGCAGGGATATCCCACATATTTAAACGCCGCGCCGCATAAAATCGATGATGACCATCGACGATGTATTTTCGTCCATCATGTACAACATATTTCACCGGATTCTGGATCCCTTCTTTTTGTAATTGCAAAGTAAATTTATTAAATTTCTTGTTCCCATAATGAAGAGCATGCGTGGGCTCTAAATCTGACAATTTCACATTTGTGGTTTTATAACTAAATTGATGTAATATCGGGGTGCCAGACGGTTTCTCAGCCACAGTTGCAATAGGCGTTACTTTAGGCGTTTTGTGCTGCGCGATTGTACTTTTGCGAAATTGATATGCTGGTGGTTTTTTTGTGGGTAATACTAGCATCAATGCAATTTTACCTAAAGATTTTGTTCTTTCTTCTTTACTCATATTATTAAATCTAGAGGCAGCGTCTCTTATAAATTGCGCTGTTTTTGTATTCTCATGCAGGACCACGCGCGCGGCATCTTCACCAATAAGGACGCCTAATAAATTTATTGCCCGTATAGTCTGGAGCTCTTCTCCTCGAACGCCTCTTTTGACTTCCCTGCCTGCAAATTGGGCTAACCACACACTGCCCTCTATCAAGTCAGCACAAGACTCCTTAACTGTTTGATAAGCTAATCTTGGCAACGCTGTAACGGGGATAACGCTCTCTTCTACCCCTTGCAAAAAAGCTGCCAGTCGAGGATGAGGGTTGTGATGCGGGCTTTGATTTGGTAGAGGCTGCGCTTTCTCTTTGGGTGTGGCAGGGGTTTTAACGGCTCTCAAGGGTTGCACTTTTTTAGCAGCGTTATCCTTTTTGGCGCCAAACACTTTATCGTACATTTCGTCCATAATGGCGATGATATAAGGGTTATCAATCTCCATGCCCCTTATTACTTCTGGCGCCAATTCGGAAAATGCGGGTGAATGAGACTGCGGCGTATCAACAGAAGACATCCTAGCCGGGAGGGATTGTTGTAAGGAGGAAAGCACTTGTGATTTTTTAGTTGAATCATAGACACGATAGACAGGGTTGCCGGCCACAGTGACATCTAAAGTTTGGCCTGTGCCAATTGCCCTATTATATTGCAAACCAACACTACCAGGATTGGTTCTGCCCCCTTTGAAATCTTTGAAGGGGATCCAACCAATGGTTTTTCCTAAAATTTCATTGATAAAAGGTTTGAGAATTCTCTCATGGCGATGTACATGTCTGGGTTTTTCTGTATTAGTTAGCTTAGCCAAAACGTATTTGTATAATCTGTCTTGCGCCTTGTCAGGATGTCTCTTGTATCCTGACAATTCATTCGTCGAAATTTCTTGAATATAAAGTTGCCTCTCTGCTTCAATTGTTGCAGCATCTCCGATATCAGGATAAAAAGGATATTTTAAACGAATGATTTCGTCCGCTGCATATTGTGCCATTTTATTTCTATCATCACTGGTGTAAAAGGTACTACGAACAATCCCTTCTACAACACCCACCGTATTGGTCCAATCTGGAAAATTGCCTTTATACTTATCAAATAATTCATCAATCGATTTGCCCCAATGCTCTGCTGCTTTATTGGTAGTATCCGAATTATAAAATTTGCTTTTCTCTAATGCCGCTTGCTCTTCCTCTTTTAATTTAGCGCGTTGTGCTGCGCTTAAAGCAGTGTCGACCTCGCCATATCTTAAGGCCACATGTTTTTCTTGCCAGGACTCAAAATATTGATAACCTTCCGTCTTCTTAAATAAAAGTTCTTCTTGGGTTTTTGATCTTTCTAAAGCAACTTTTTGTGCATCTAGCCATTTCTGCACTTTAGCAATAGCATCGGCTGAACCTTGCTTTTTAGTCTCTTCTAACATTTTCTGCAGCTCATCGACTCTGTAACTCAACGCACTAGTTTCAAAGGCTTGTATTGCATGCTGTCTATCTGATTTAAAAGTGGAATCCCCCATCAAATCAAGGGTTGCCAACTCAAGATAATTAAAAGTATGCTCTCCCAACAAATGTTTTTGAAACTGAAAATATTGAAAATAATCATAGCCTTTTTTAGCGAGATCGGATATTTGAGCAAGCTGTTTTGAAAAAGGCAAATTCTCGAAGGAAAGTGAAGATGTTCCGAAAAAGGATTGCATTTTGGCAAGAGAGCTTGCACTAAAATAAGCACTCAAAGCTTGAATGGGTTGATTAAGGGTTTTATTCATTGACAAAGAAAAAGCATCTACGCTTGCAACATAAGGCACTATCTGTTTTGTCCAAGCTTCTCCAAAAAAAGGCGTTAAATTCTTAGCTAAATTATGTCGATAGCGATCATCGATTTCATAATTTTGACCGTCTCCAGTGGTCCAGCTAAAAGCGATTCCATCGGCGGCTAATTGCGCCATCGCTTCTAAATTATCATGTCCTGAATCTTTAAAGGCGTGGTAAACACCGGTACCTAATACGGTTGAAGCGACATAATATTGCGGCATCAAAAAAAGAGTCAAGGCATTTTCTATGGCGAGCGGAACATAAAATTGGGCGGCTTCCGGTGAAACATTGATATAAGGAGCTGCGTAAGAACTCACTTTACCTGCAGCATGAAGCAGCGGCGTTTTAATCATGCTGGGGAGTAAATACCAGCCCAAATTAAGGCCATATCGAAGAGGCCCCACAGTAGCGAGTGACCCAAGGGTTCTCACCGCAACCAGTGCGGGGTAGCCATATTTATAAATAGGGTTTTGCGTGACTTTAGCGGTATTTCTAGCTCTTTCAAATATTCTATCTGCAAAATAAATCCTAGCCTCTTCCATGCTGAACGCAACACGTTGTGGATTCAATCTCATTATATCGAAAAATGAAGCTTCGGCTAATTGTCTATCTAATTGCTCCTTTTTCTCTTGTCTCTCCAATCTAAAACTAAGCGTTCTATCAAATTTATCATAAGCTCTTTCAGAAAAAGAGCTAAATTGGCCACGCGCATTTTCTCTTATATTATCCTTCACTTCTTCATCAAACTCTTCTTCGCGTAAAGATTGTAATGAAGCTACAATAAAATCAACATAAGTACCTCTCGCAAAATAATAATTGCCTTTTTGTAAAGCAGCATGAAGAGGATTATCTTTTCCCGGCACTAGCAAACATCTTTGATCTGCTATAAAGCATGCTTTGAGTTTATCTGCATTTCTTTCACAGACAGCCGTACACGCCCGTTTGGCAACCACTTCAAATATCTGGGCACAATTGCGCATGATGATAGACGACAAGGCTTTCTCTTTGTTTAAAAGAGCTGGCAGCATCTCCAGATATTCAACTAGATTGGCTACCCATTCTGGGGCATTTGGTAGTGCGGCATCGACAACTTGAAGCGCTTCTTTATCCAGTTGAAAAGCGTTAGCATCAAATTTAGGTTTTTTCGCTCGTCTTTGATGCAGCGATATCAACAATAGATTTTGCAGCGCCAAACTATATTTTAAATCTGCTGACTCTGCTGTTGCTTTTCTTAAAGAAAGTTGCAAGATCCCTGTTTCATTATTTTGTGAATTGGGTAAAGTCACGCCCTTTTCACTAAGCGCGCTACCCAAAAATAAATCTTTGCCTTCTAGAGCATTGAGCAGCGCTTGCGGTGCGTGTTTGACTTTAGTATCAAGAAAAGGATAGAGCGCGCGCGCACGTTTGAAGTTACAAGCACCATCGTACGCTTCTTGCACCAATTTACTATCCTTATCAAGTGCTTTCTCTAAAATCAATGCGACAATTTGCCGCAGATCAAGACAAGCTGCCAATTCTAATGCCGTCACATTTTGAGAAAAAGTACGTTTGGAAACAACAAGGCTGGTATCTTCTAGTTGCCATTTACCCTTTATGCGCCAATCCGCACCTAGATCTAAAAGTGTCGCCACCTTTTGCGCATTGCCAAAGAACACGGCGAGATGTAAGGCTGTCCAATTTTTAGCCGTGCAAGCAATAAAATAATTTAAAGAGATCTCTGTTTGTAAGCTCGTTTGGTTAGCATTTAACTTGTCTCTTTCCACTGTTGTTGCAAGCACTTCCGCAGAGCCTTGTAAGGCTAAACGATGAATAGGTGACACTTGATTTAACAGCGTTCTGTCAAAAGGATATTTTATTCTCCTGGTTTGTCCCTCAACATACAATATTCCCGTTTTAAGAAAAGAAGCGACTCCTTCTTGTAAATCTTGCAAACGCTGAGCAAGAGGCCGAAATTCTCGGCTAGCATGTAAAAAAGCGACGTTGGGGGAATACTGCAAAGTGGCAGTCTTTTGCATTCCTGTCAATTCATCTTTTTCAATTTGATGCCAGCCATTATCATCCACGGTCAGACTCAAGGTATCTAAAAATCTCTCTTCTTCATGGGGGACATAATATTGATCAAAACATGAAACGCGCTCCCCTCTTCTCTTGCCATAAACTTCTAACTCAATTTTAAATGAATGACACAATCTTAATAATTCATCTGAAGTTAAATTTTGAGTAGGAAGACTTTCCTCGCCTAACATCTCTCTTAAAAGAGGGCTCAACAACATAAAGCGCTCTTCAGGCGTGGGATAGGAATCGACTAGTCTATCAAAAACAGCAAGCGCGTCTTTATCAGACAAATCTGCTGCCAAATCATAATATTGTCGAAAAACCTGCATAAATTGATTAAAGCCTGGTGTCTCTTGAAAACTTTTACCATGATGATTTTCAATAATTAAGGAGACCACACCTTCTAGACCACTATTATTTGACCAATTGTTATTGGGAAGTACGGTATAAAAATCTTCTTTATATTCGATTTTAAAAAGAAGGAATTGACGAATTTTATCTCTAAACGTATTTTGTAATTGTGCAATGTGATGATGACTCACACTATGCGACAAAAACTCTCGGCTCAAATCATGATAATGTTTAAATGCAGAGGGGGTTGACGTTGACTCTTTGGTATAATCCCAATTGCTGCCGTTGTCACCGATAAGCTCCCAGTGATCTCTTGATCTATTGTCTACTAAGAGACGAGCTAAAAATGCATTCTCATCTTCATCAATAAAGAGTAGATGTTCTGCATATTCTTTTAGCTTTAAGTCGAAATTAAAACTTTTGCACAGTAAAGACAATTGATCAATGGAAACAAAAACACTTCGTTCAGGACTGCCTTGATAGTCACAATAGTTTTGATAAGCCTGGTCCCACTCTTTATCAGTTAACGCTTTTCTTTGAGATCCTAATTTTTTGGCAATCAGCTCTATATTCGGGCGAAAGAGCTCTTCATACTCCTCTTCATTATCCATCTGCATTTGAGACAACCAAACACTGTTATATGCCTCATTTCTTTCAGGCAAGGGATGACCACCATGCGTCTGTCGATATTTACTTGTACAAATGTTTAGCAAAAGTGTGAAAGATTCTCTCAGTGCTGCTTTGTGCTCTGGTTCAGTTTCCAAGATTTTTTTAAGAGTGATTCTTAATACAGGCCCTAGCAAAACTTGCACATCTAAGGGATGAGGATATTTTTCTAATAGTGATGTGATAAGAGCGGGTAAATTCTGATTATTCTCTACTTTGTAATATTGTGCGAAGGCTTGTAAAAATGCACGATACCCCCTTGTCCTTTGAAAGGCTGTCTTATCGCGAGAAGTAGGCTTTATCTCTTTAAACTGAAAGTCAGCTGTCTCTACAGCCTTTTGGCTGAAAAATGCAGTGATATAAGGTGCAATCAGATGAAAAGCGCAATTGTAAAATTGTGTTGAGACATTAATAACAACTTCCATTTGATTATCCTCTCATAGAAAAGGCTGATTTTCTGGGCTATTTTAAACTCCGTGATCCTACCTCACCCCAGATGACTCCGCTAGCACTTATCGACATCTGATTTTTCATCTTGGGGTCTTTGTACTGTCGTGGTAATTGAAAATGTGCCATAACCTATCCCTTATCAGCCACTTGTTAACTAACTTTTATTAACCTAACTTTTCTTTCAAGCGTAAAGACCCTAAAATAGCGACTTTGGTTACAACCTGCCATAGAGAAGGGCTGCCAGGCTCTAACGGGTTGGCCCATTCACTTAATCTATTTAGTAAGGAAGAGTTTATGATCATACAACCGAAAGTTCGCGGTTTTATTTGCACCACTGCTCACCCTCAAGGTTGTATGCAATCTGTGCACGAGCAAATTGCTACGGTTAAAAAACACCCCTCACTTAAAAATGGCCCTAAAAAAGTCCTGATTATTGGCGCTTCTACTGGCTATGGCTTAGCGAGCCGCATCATGGCAAGTTTTGGTGCCGGCGCTAAAACTATTGGTGTCTTCTTTGAAAAAGAAGCAGATGCAAAACGTACGGCTTCTCCAGGTTGGTATAACTCAGCAGCATTTGAAACAGAAGCTTTAAAAGCAGGTATCTATGCTAAAAGCATTAATGGTGATGCTTTCTCTGATGAAATCAAAGAAAAAACCATACAACTCATTAAAAATGATTGGCAAGGTGGTGTCGATCTCGTTATTTATAGTCTCGCGTCTCCTCGGCGTGTACATCCTAAAACCGGTGAAGTCTTCAGCTCTGCATTAAAACCTATAGGACAAAGCTTCACCAGTAAAACGATAGATGTGATGAACGGGAAAGTAACCCAAATCACGCTCTCCCCAGCGACAGACACTGAAATTGAACAAACGATTCAAGTTATGGGGGGGGAAGATTGGGCGATGTGGATAGATGCCCTGCTCAATGCTAAGGTTTTGGCGCCCAAGGCGAAAACCGTTGCCTATTCTTATATCGGCCCCAAATTAACTTATCCTATTTATCGAGAAGGTACGATTGGTAAAGCAAAACTTGATCTTGAACAGACCGCGCAAAATTTAAATGCCAAACTACAATCTATTAATGGCAAAGCCTATGTCTCTATTAACAAAGCATTGGTAACGCAAGCTAGTGCCGCTATTCCCGTGGTACCGCTTTATATTTCATTGTTATATAAAGTGATGAAAGAAAAAAATCTCCATGAAGGCTGCATCGAACAAATCACACGCTTATTTCATGAACGACTTTATACGCCTTCGGCAGAAGTCATAACAGATGAAAAAGGATTAATTCGAGTGGACGATTGGGAAATGCAAGAAGAAGTGCAAGCTGGGGTTGCCAATATCTGGCCGGAGATCAATAGTGAAAACGTTATGTCACTGTCCGATCTCGCGGGATATCGCCATGAGTTTTACAAACTGTTTGGATTTGAATTGCCTGGTATTGATTATGCAGCAGAAACGGATACTGACGTTGCTATCCCTTCATTGATGTCAATAAGCCAAGCCTAAATTTCTTCTTAAGTCCTGTGACGGTACACAAACTGGTGCAGGACGCTCTTTTCTTAATAAAAATTGCGCACGGCTTAGTGCAAAAGCAGGACAGTAGTGTTTACAATGACTGCCATGCTTCAACAAAACAGCAAAACCCTGCTTTGCTCTCTCACCAAAAGAGATTTGATTGCTGCTTTCAGGAGTATCCTCTTTCTTACTAGAGAATAGGCTCATGACCAATTCCTTCAGCGCGTCCAGTTTTTCCTGTAAGCGGTCTTTTAAAGATTGCAACATACTGACACTGTGACTAAAAACATAATAAAGAAAACTTGTCTGGTGATATTTCTGAACTTTCAACTCCCAAGATTGTTGCGCCAACAGTCTCGATTGACGATTGAAATCGAGTTCAGTCAAATAAAAAGCTATTTGTCTTTGCTCTCTCTCGCTTTGTTTCTTTTTGATGGAAATGGCGCGATACAATTGACCTATTTTAAACAAGCACTGATGAATTTCTGCCACACTCGATGCTTGAGATACGAGTAGGTCCGCCAATTCACTCAAAGCTGCAACTAGCTTGAATTGCAAAAGATATATGCCACTAAAGCCAAAAAGACTACCAAGCTCTCTCAGATTTTCTTGCTCTTTCTCTAACAAGCTTTTAGCAAATACCTGCAAGGATTTTTTGTAGAGTTGTGTCTGCATGTTTTAATCGCCATACTTTAATTTCACATTAAGTTCGCGATATTACATACATTCGTCTGTTAATTCAAGCCTTTTATCGGTTTTGAAGCAAGAAAAAAGGTGCATTTACACACAAAATCCTTAATGTAATCTTCATATATGAAGACTATATAGTCAAAAAAGATGGGTTTTACTCTAACGAGCACACGTCGGCTAGGCAGCAAGCTCTTGAGCAACAGGAGTGTATAAGTAATACATGACTGTTACGAGAGAGCGCAGCCAACACCGCCGAAAATTCATCTGTGAAGACTATATGAGTTCCCAAATGGTATTAAAGAGAGCCCTATTCATATCTGTTACATTTTGATTTTCAATTAAAATAGCAAGAAGAGGCTCAACAATTTGCAAAATAACCACTTTATTGGGAAGAATAATCATATTGGTATTCATTTTAATATGGTGAGGTAATAATTTTATTTTCTCTACATATTCAGCTTCTTTTAGTTTAGAACTTCGTGCATGTACTGTATCTTGTAAAATTAACCTAGTCGCTAAATGGAGAGTGGATCGCTTTTGGATAAAAGCTTCAAAATATTGGGGATCAAGCGCATGCCATTTTTCTTGATCAGAAATCACTAAGTATTCATCTCCTGGTTTGAGAGAGCCAAGAATATGATCATAAAGCAATTTCACTCGCGTCAAGCCTTGATACATTTTTATGTTATTGGTCGTGGGAGTTGAGTGTATATAAGATTGTAGAAGGTGCGGCAAGAGGGTCGCTAATGTTTGTTTCTTTTGTTCTAATAAAAATTCCAGCTTATCTGGGGATTCTGGTATAAATAGCTTTCTTTTCCCCACTATCTCAATATGAAACAAACCCTTTGCAATCAAAGATTCAATACAAAGATAAACAGTCGCCCGCTTAATGCCACTTTCTAAAGAGAGTTGTTGTGCTGTCGCGGGTCCTATTTTAATTGCTGCATAGTAAAGTTGCGCTTCTTTTTCTCCTAACCCTAGCTCTGTTAATTTTGAAATGGTTTTATTTTTCATATTCGTTTCACAATGTTGTCAATTTTGCCGACAAAATAATCATTCATTTTAGGTCTCTCTTGATTTAAAATCAATTTAAATTCAACTCTAATGGAAAGATATCATGGATTTTGAACAATTAAAATCAGAGTACATCCAAGCAATTTACAAAACAAAAGCCTTAATTATTCAAGAAAATCCTTTTACGCTGCAATCAGGTAAGCAAAGTCATATTTATCTCAATCATAGAAAATTCTTATCCCATCATTCCTATTTAAGGCTTATGGCACAAATATATCATCAACTCTCACTGAGCATTCCTGGGAATTATGTCCTGAGCACTGTTGATTCTATAATGAGTCCAATTCTTGTTGGGGCAATGAGTGCATTATTTAACCTTGACACTGTTGCAATACAGAAACAATCCCTTAGCCATGGCACAAAAGAATGCTTATACGGCGCCCTAAAGCAGAATACTGTTCTCATCGATGATATGACTTCCACAGGAGAAACACTTATCGATGCCAGTCATAAAATACGCGCAAGCGGCGGTGTCGTCAATTATGCAATTATCAGCGCTTATCGTGAGCACACGGCAAGTGACAATCTGCAAGAACAAGGCATTAAGCTCCTTAGTATTGCAAGTTTCGCAGAAATACTGCATCACTTAGCACCTACTTTGACGCCACAGGAAAAGCAAATTATTAATCAAAAACCGTTAATTTTTGCTTAAACTGATATGATAACATTATTAATTATTTGTTTGCTGGCAGGATGCATTGGTTCCATCTTACAAGGCATGATAGGCATTGGTACCGGTATTATCATTGTTCCTTTACTGAGCTTTATGTTGCCTGCATTGGGTATGACCTCAAATGAGGCTATGCATATTGCCTTAGGAACATCCATGGCGGCCATTGCTTTAAACTCCGTGACGGCACTCATCAGTCATCATAAAAAAGGGAATATTAGCTGGGATCTTTTTAAAAAAATAATAGGTTTCAGCCTTTTAGGTGCATCACTTGGCGCCGTCTCGGCAAGTGCATTACCAGGACATTATCTAGAAATTTTTTATGGGCTCTTCTTGCTTGGTTTGGCACTCTATATGGGATACAAGCGTCAATCCAATGATGGAATCGATACTATCCCTGCTATTCCACAAACTACACTTGCTGCTGGAGGATTTGGAATAGGATTTATAGCGAGCATCGTTGGATCGGGTGGCGGCGTTTTAATGGTCCCTTTTTTACATGCCAAAAAAGTAAAAATGCGTTACAACGTTGGCACCTCAACCTTACTTGGACTACCTGTCGCTGTCATGGGGGCACTCACCTATTCTTTAATAGGAGTATCAAAAATAACACTTCCCTATACGATAGGTTTTTTGCATTGGCCAGCACTATGCGCTATTTCGTTGGCAGGAATAATCAGTGCGCCTCTTGGCGTAAAACTTGCCACCCATTTGCCTTCTCACATCGTACAACGTATTTTCGCGCTTTGTATAGGTATTATTGGATTAAAAATGTGTCTCTTCTTTTAATTTGGCTTAAGGCGTTTAAGGCCCTACTTTTGCGCTCATTTTCTGATCTCTCTTCTCATATGGGCCACTAGATTCCGCGACGGGTGCTTGGGGTAATTGATATTGCCGCAAAATAGCGGGCGAAGGACCAGATTGAGCCCCCACAACTTGGGTAGGTCCTTGGTTCACTTCTACTAAAGCTGTCTCAGCTTTACCCTCATTATATTCCTCTATTTGCGCTTGCGTCATAAATAATGGTTGGCGTGAACTTGCAAAATCGCAGGTAACACACAGAATTTTCTCTTGGCTATTTCTTTCGCTGACATGAGCGAAATTAATATTTTTTTCTTTCCACCCCTCCCAACGCGCTTTCACCCAGCTGTATAGCCGTAAATCAAATTGATGCTTTGCCGACAGTTGGTCTATGATCTCTTGCGAAGGGTTAGTAATCACCTTTTTAGCAGTGACTTGGCTTTTTGCCAAAGCGAGGGTACCCCACCCTTGTATTGAAGCCAGTACTTGAATGAACAGCTCTGTCTCTTCTGTCACTCCCGCCAATAGAAAATGCTTTTCTATATTCTTTTTAGCAAGCGCTAGCGTTTCTTCATTGCAAATTCCTGTCATCGCCCCTTCCCCCGCAAGCATTCTTGTTTGCGGATTATCAATATCTGCTTCCAATAAATATCTCTCAGCATCCTTTTCTAAAACATAGCCACGCTGATAATCAAAATTAGTTGATGAAATAGTGCGTACTATAGGATTTCGAATCAAAGTAATATATTGTGCTGGCACCGCTATTCTTTCATGGAGTCCAAAAGGAAAATGTCCGCTCATAAAATTCTTATCCTGGCAAAAATGGCTATCCTGACTTAACGCAGCTAAAGCCGATCTGAGACCGCCCACCCAGCCAAGTGTAACTAAATTGGGAGATTGATTTGGAACACGTGGCACAGGAAAACGCACTGCTTTAAAGTTTGGATCTCTGACACTGAGTGCATCACCAATAAAACAAAGATTCGTACCGCCCGTTTTAGGAGGGTGGAGAAAGATAAGGTTATGCACAGGTGATAAAGTGCCATGAAAAGAAAGAGGTCTCAGAATAGTCAGTTTTGCGCCGGCAAAGGACAAGTTTCGGGTGTCTAGAACAATAGAAGGGGATGATAACATGAGAATTACCCTTGAAAGTTAATAAAACAGTTCAAGGGAGTTTAACAAAAAATCTTGCTTTTCAGTACTCTTCTGGCTAAACCTGAATGCTAAGTTATTTGAGTTTCATGCGTGGTCTTTACCTATTGATACCATTCAGTAGAATATTTTTCATTCCCATCTTGCAGCGCATTCAATTTGTTTTTTGCACACCAAGGCGTTTTGCATTCTGCCCCGAGATCTATTCCTGCTGTAGGGCCGCAAGCACGACTTTCGCAGGTGGCATCAAGAGAGACACTCCCATTAGCATGACAGGCGGCTTTGCACGATTGATACGTCGTTTCAGCAAAAACCGTTGTGATAAAGCAACACATGCTTAAGCTAGATAAAAGAGCAATTGATAATTTTTTCACGTATAACCCTCACCGTCTTCCTGACACGTTTACATCCTTTTATCTATATCGTTAGATTTCATTAATCTATGATATGACACTTTATGCAGTGAAGTGAGCTCAAGCTGATTCATAGCTGAGAAGTGCAAAACTGTTTTTAATTACCTTTTATTGAAATTAGCATTTCCCCACTCCCAATTTGGAAGAGGGGAAATGACATCAAAGATGATAAAGAACTTTGAGCTTCTTTATAATATCATCAGATTCTAGCATCGGCTGGCCATCAATACTTAAACAAGGCACTTGCTGTTTATGATTTAAATTAACCAGCTCTTGCATGTTGGCTTCATTCTCCCACACTTCTTTGGTCGGGATATCAATTTTATTTTCTTTCATAAAATTCAACACCTTTTGACAGTAGGGACAACCATCACCAATATATAACACTAAGTTATGTTCCATTTTAATTCTCCAACATCTTAATTAATCCGGTTTTGATTAACGCATTTTTTTTCGCTTTAGTAAAGGACTTGATTTTATTTTCTAGCTTTAAAGCCATAGATTTTGACCCCACTACTTCAGAAAATACTAACTTGAGCTCTCCTTTCCCTCTTACATATTTAGCGCCACGTTTATTCGAACTATGCTCTTTTAGGCGCCTCTCAACATCAAGCGTAATCCCAGTATAAAGAGAGTTATCTTCACATTGAACAATATACAACGACCATTTCTGATTTTCTCGCTCTCTAACCCAACAGTCTGCTGCATGATCATCAACAATACCCACCGCTTGAAGATAAGCGTAAATTATCGTACTCCCAACAAATTTAAAACCGCGTTTTTTGAGATCTTTTGAAATAGCATCGCTTAAAGCAGTTTTTGCAGGAATATCAGCTAAAGAATAAACTTGATTTTTAATCGTTTGATTATCAACGAAACGCCAAATATATTTATTAAAAGAACCATATTCTTTTTGAATACTTAAAAACAACTTGGCATTTTGAACGGTTGATTCTATTTTTAGTCGATTACGCACAATTCCTTTTTCTTGTAATAATTTCTCTACTTTTTGTTTAGTAAACGCGGCGACTTTTTTGGGATCAAAGCCGGCAAAATGCTTGCGATAGTTTTCTCTTTTAGCAAGAATGATTTCCCAGCTCAATCCCGCTTGTGCACCTTCTAAAGTCAACATCTCAAAGTGTTTTTTGTCGTCCTTTACTGGCCTACCCCATTCTTTGTCATGATACCTGACATATAATTCATTTGCTTCATTCACCCAAGCACAACGCGATTTCTTTGTATTTGCCATAATCTTATGTTCTCTTATTTTAATATTAGGCTAGACATCAAACCCTTCCTACGCATCTTAGTACCATTCTACCTCTTTCCAATTCCCAATATCTCTTTTCTTACTGTCTATTCTCTCTTGCCAACCACCAACATGGATCTCTAATTTGTGACCATCTGGATCAAGAAAATACAATGATTTTCCCTCTGAAATATTGTTTTTAAATATGATAACACCTGCTCTCTTAATCCGCTCAGCCATTGCTGCAAAATCTTTTAAATCAACACTAAAAGCATAATGCGTATAACAAGGATTTTTTTCTCTTTTCTCATCTACGTTTAAACAAAACCAAAATTCTCCCACCAAAAAATAAGCCCCTTTATCCCACTTACAAAGCGGCTTTAATCCTAAAATTTCTTGATAAAAAGTAAAAGAGCGCGCAATATCTTGAACGGCTAGCGTGATATGATTTATATTCTTGATCATTTGACTCTCCCTCACCAATTGTTACAATACTTTCCTATTATGCATACTCAAGAGTGCGACAATCATGCAAAAATTCACCCTGTTTCGTTTCCCTATGGCACACAGTTTTTCCCCTTTCATTCATCAAGCTTTTGCAGAACAATTTAACCTTAACTTAACTTATACTGTGACTGAAGCAAAACCGCACCATTTAAAAGAAGCTATTGCGCATTTTCGCCAGCAAGGTGGCTTTGGGGCAAATATCACTATACCATTCAAAGAAGAAGCGTATACTCTCTGTGAAAAAGTCACAGCGAGATGCAAACAAGCACAGAGCGTGAATACCCTCTATTGGCAAGACAATACGCTCTGGGGAGATAATACAGATGGCGTAGGGTTTATCAGAGATATTACGAATAATCTACAATATTCTTTCAAAGATCAAACCATTTGCATTTTTGGTGCAGGAGGAGCTGCGGCAGGGATTATTAGCGAAATAGCAGCACAGCTTCCTAAAGCAATATTAATTTGTAATCGCTCTCCTCAAAGAGCACACGCTTTAAAGCAGCGCTTTTTAGATCTCCCTGTTGCACTTACTGTTTTAACTTATGCAGAGCTCAATTCTCGTTCGACTTCTCCAGATTGGATAATTAACACCACGCCCTTTTCCTTAACCGAGCTTTTGCTACCTATTCAGACTCATCTCGTGCAAAACACGCTTATTTACGAACTCGCTTATGCTAAAGAAGGTAAGCAGTCTGCCTTTGCAAAGTGGGCTTTGCAACATGGGGCCAAAGCGGTGTTTGATGGATTAGGGATGCTAGTGGAACAAGCCGCAGAATGTTTTTCCGTGTGGCAGCACGGACTTTTTCCGGCAACACAGCCACTGATTGCTCAACTGCGTCAGCAATTTCTCAATGCTTAATAACACTGTGCATGATAGTGATTCTTATTCACTAAACTGCTAGCACCAGATCAAGTCGTATTTGTTACGACAATTCTGGATTAGTTATTATAATCTCTACACGTAACTATTTACTTCATCGGGCTGGTAGTAGATGATACCCGCTTATTTTCTTAGCCGTAAATTAGTTAGAAGGTTAATAAAGACAACTATACGATTATGACACAGAAAAACGTTTTAATTTTATCACGCATGTTTCTCAAAAAAATGGGTCTTCCTTTGATCCTTTTCGCCATTCTTGTCCTTCCTCTTTTTTTAGGCGCTTATGTTCCAACTTACGTGAAATCATTACTTTTTTCAATTAGCTTGACAATGAAAGCTTGTTTGCTTTATGTCTTACCTTTTATCATTTTTAGTTTTGTCTTTTCTGCCATTATTAATCTCAAGTCTGGGGTATTTAAATTTATCCTTGCCCTTATCTCGATGATTTTTATTTCA
This sequence comes from uncultured Gammaproteobacteria bacterium, assembly GCA_963803015.1. GTDB lineage: Bacteria > Pseudomonadota > Gammaproteobacteria > Berkiellales > Berkiellaceae > Berkiella. Next base: position 856,883 of record CAWDKV010000004.1, read on the forward strand.
AATTGTCTGGCAATATTGACTGGTTATACCGTTGGTACAACACTCTTATCAAAATTAGCTATTCCTATTCATAACCCAATTAATCCTGAAAGTGAATTATCTACACTTTGGACCTTTAATTTAAAACCTCTTATTCCAAATCAATTTGCGTTGATTGCTGGCTTTTTACTTGGGATATTCTTTTCGTATAAAAAAATGGCATTCACCGAAAAACTCGCTAAAACTTTGAATAAAGGCGCTAACTGGTTTTTAAAACGCATCTTTATCCCCCTACTCCCTCTTTTTATTCTTGGCTTTGTCTTCAAATTAGAGCATGAAGAATTATTAGAAAAAGCGCTCATCACTTTTAGCCCGGTGTTCTTTATCGTCGTGGGCACGCAAGTTTGTTATATGGTGCTGCTCTATATGATTATCGCCAAATTTTCAATTAAAAGATTTTGGATTTATATTAGAAATGTTTTACCCGCCACTATCACCGGATTTAGTACCTTATCTAGTGCCGCAACGATGCCTATTCTTATTCTTTGTACCGAAAAAAATCTTCCCAATCCTGCTGTTGCCGAAATGGTGATCCCCGCCACCATTAATACCCACACCATCGGGAGTGCCATTGGTATTACTATTTTGTCATTAACTACTTTACTGGCATTTGGCCATCCCTTACCCGAAATACACGAATTTCTAGAATTTGGGCTGCTCTATGCTTTGGCTAAATTCGCGGTAGCTGCCGTACCTGGTGGCGCTATTATTGTGGTTACGCCTTTACTTGAAACTTATCTCCATTTTTCAAGTGAGATGGTAGGACTCATGACAGCTATCTATATGTTGTTTGATCCCTTTGGCACAGCCACCAACGTGACCGGCAATGGTTTCTTCCCGATTGCATTCTCTAAACTTTATAACTTTAATATGAAGGCTGAGCCAGCAGCAGTAATAGAAGATAGCAGTAATTTACCTTGATTTTCTCTTTTTTCTCGTTTTCTTCGGAGCAAGTGCATGAGTCACTTTTGGTGGTTGTGCTCCTATATGTAAACTGAGAAGTTTGTCTTGCACTTCGCGATCAGACGCTGATACCCTTTCATGCTTTCGTAAATGCGCTACCCAAGATTCATCAACAAAAGTTTCAATATAGTGACCCGGGTTGGCTACATCTTCAAATACCCCCCAAAAAGTGGCACCATCTCTCTTTCTTATCACACCCAGCTTATGGATCCTTTCTTCAAATAATGAACGATTATCGATAGCAATTTGATATTCTATCATTATCAGCACTGGACCTTGATAAGGCTCTATTTCTCTTTGCTGACTCGGATCTGGCCAATGCCGTGATGGTGAAAAATCATTATCTTCCCCAAGGTTGAGTTGCCATATTTTTGTCAGGGGTAGAGACAATAGTGCTAATCCTGCACTAACCATCAATGCGAATTTGAGACCTATCACTTGAGCGAGTTGGCCCCACAACACCGAACCTAACATCATGCCACCAAAAAAAACTACTTGAAAAATAGCCAAACCCCGCGCACGCACCCAATCTGGTAAAGCATACTGAGCAGAGACATTGAGCGTCGAGAGTGCGATTATCCAAGAAATGCCAGCAAGAATACTCGCCGCAATGCCAGTGAACCAATGGCCTCCTAAAGCGAATAGCAAAAGCGCGCTCACGGTAAACAAGGTGCCTGTCATCACCATGCCATGCGCATTGAGTTTTTTTCGGATGAGGGGCAACAATAAAGCGCCTGTAATAGCCCCTGCACCTATCCCACTTAACAAAAGACCATATAATTTCGGGCCACCTGCCAATAAATCTTTAGCAATCAGTGGCAGTAGTGCCCAAAAAGCGGAAGCAAAGAGGACAAAAATAAAAGCTCTTACCAAGGTGGCTATCAGCGCTTCACTTAGAATGACAAAACGTAAGCCCGCTCTCATCGCACCAAAAACCCGCTCTCGTGGCAGTACACTTTCAACAAGAGCCATTCGCCACCACAAAAGACCGACTACAACAAATAAGTAGGATACGGCATCAATGATAACCGCTAAAATAGCGCCAAATGCAGCGAGAAGTAGCCCCCCTATTGCAGGCCCTACTGCACGCGCAAAATTCATACTGATGCCGTTTAATGCAATGGCGCTATGCAATTCTTTTTTAGGTACGAGATAAGGCATGATTGCTTGCCAGGTAGGGGTAAAAAAAGCAGTCCCTGCTCCGACAAGAAAAGTAAAAAGTAATAAAAGCCATGCGTTCAAAATATTTCTTTTGATCAGAGCCGCAAAGATAAACAAGATCAGAGCAAGAATAGTGAGAACCACCATGAGCAGTTTGCGCCGATCAAAAATATCCCCAAGCGCGCCTGCAGGTAATGCAAATAAAAAAATGGGCATGGCTGTCGCAGCTTGCACTAAAGAAACCATCAGCGGAGAAGGAGATAATTCTGTCATCAACCAACCGGATGTAACATTAAAAACCCAAGTGCCAATATTAGAAATAAGCCCGGCGCACCAGAGCACTAAAAAGACATTTCTTTTAAGAGGAGCCCAAGCAGATATTGTCATAGAGGGTGGTTGCTTTTCTCGGACCATGCTATCGCATTTCCTGTTTTTTTAATTTCCGCTGTTACTTGCGTCCTTTAAATAGACATTTGGCAAATCTTGCATGGCTATTGTGAGCTGCACATTTAATATCAGTAAGGATTCATGAAAAGAGATTTTCAATTTTTCTAAAATAGTTTGAGCAATCGATTTGAGCAGCTCTTCGCTTCTGCCTTTTAACACGGAAATGGTGAGATGAACAAAGGCGTTTTGACTTGCACCATCTCCAACAAGATAGTGATTAATGCGTATAACCCGACTTTTACAACTTGAAAGCTCTGTAGGTAACCTCTCTGAAAGCAGATGATGGATCTCAAGTAAAAGAGGGTGCATGTTTTTCTCTATAATATTGTCAGAACATTCTAAGGTTATTTGTGGCATCTCTCTCTCCTAAGTCTACAGTCTTTGAGGATAGAATTAAGTTTAGTTCATAAAGACTTCCACATCAGCGCTCATCTGCATTATATTAGCGTTTTGTTTAATAAGGAATAGTGAGTTATATGGCTACATTTCCCCATTTACGTCTCCGACGTCTTCGTGGTTCAAAAGCAATGCGAGATCTCGTTCGTGAAACAGAATTAAACTTAAACGATTTAGTCATGCCTTTATTCTTGAAATATGGCAAAAATAGAAAAGATGCTATCGCATCCATGCCAGGGCAATTTCAGCTCAGTCTCGATAATCTTCCTGAAGAAATCCATGAATTAAAATCTCTTGGGGTCCAATCCGTACTTTTATTTGGCATTCCAGAGAGCAAAGATGGCATAGCCTCCGCTTCTTACCAGAGTGATGGCATTATTCAACAAGCCATCCGTATCATCAAAGATATCGCTCCTAACATGCTGGTGATGGCGGATGTATGTTGCTGTGAATATACCGATCATGGTCACTGCGGAGTCATCGAAGATTATCGTGGCACAAAAGATGTACATAATGATAAAACACTAGACATTATAGCAAGGCAAGCCATCAGCTTCGCTCAAGCGGGTGCTGATCTTATCGCACCGAGTGGCATGATAGACGGCCAAGTTGGCGCTATCCGCATTGCTTTAGATCAAGAAGGCTTTAATCAAACCCCCATTCTAAGCTATTCCGTCAAATATGCTTCTTCACTCTACGGTCCTTTTAGACAAGCAGCAGAAGGTGCACCTAAATTTGGCGATAGAAAAACTTATCAGATGGATCCCGGAAATGGCAACGAAGCGCTGCGTGAAGTGGAACAAGATTTAGCAGAAGGCGCAGATATGATTATGGTGAAACCTGCTCAAGCCTATCTCGATGTCATTTATCGTATCAAACAAAAATATCCCCATGTCCCTTTAGCGGCTTATCACGTCAGTGGCGAGTTTTCAGCAATTAAAGCAGCGGCACAAATGGGCTGGATTGACGGGAAAAAAGTGGCTTTAGAAGTCTTAACCGGTATCAAACGTGCAGGCGCTGACATTATCATTAATTACTTTACTAAAGAATTAGCAAAAGATTTAGGGTAAGTTTATAATACGGCTTGAAGTTAAGAGAACAGGAACAAAGCTGTGTTTTTTTATGCAACCTCAAGCCGAGTTAAATTTAATCTACAAATTCATGCCTTTTCTGAATCAGGAAATCCTGCTTGGTTAGAGCAAATAGCCAAATGGGTTGAAGAAAAATGGGGTTATATCCGAGGTTTCCCAGGAATAGCGTTTCGCACCGAAAAAATTGCTGCCATTCAGAATCATTTCTTTTGTGTTACTTATGCAAATCAACTCATCGGTATGTTTGCCTTATTGGATTATCCCTCTGTAGGCAAAATCAAGGCAAAAGAGCTGATGTATGTTTACATTGACGAGAGTTTTAGAGGTTTTGGTATTGGTCGACAAATCATTGAAGAAGCTAAAAACAAATGCCGCGAGCAAGGCGCGCAGATGATAATATTAGATACACTAAACCCAAATTTAAATCATTTTTATGAAAACTGTGGCGCCAGTGTCGTGTGTGAGAGCACATTATTGGGTCATCCCACAAGTTTACTGCGGATTTAATTCTCTTCGCGGGAAAGAGTCAAGAGGACAAATGATATGCTTGCCAATTATGCTAAAGACCCCTCTCTTTTTGAACGCGCAATCACGCTCATTGATAACGTGTTCCCAGGGATCAAAAAGGTCGCTATGGATGGCATCCAGTAGCATGCTTCCTGGCCCGAAGTCTCTTTGCCTTTTATCGTAGAAGAGAAAGGATGGGTGTTAACCCTTAACTATTACTAAATTTATAATACGCTTCAACAGCATAAGATTGTTGATCATGACTGACATTGATTCCATTGCGATCAAAAAATGAGTCAACGTTAGAAACGTCATGTCTCGTTTCAAATCTTATCTCCACATTCTTAATCGGAGCAACACCAAGAGTGAGAGTGAGTTCTTTTAAGGTTTGCGCAACGCCTGTCCGATAGCCATTTCTATCGTCAAATATTTCGCCTCGTAATGAAAGGCGCCAAGTATCATTAAATTTGTAATTGGCGTAAGTAGCGAGACCTTGCCATACTGCAGTAGCCGTATCACCCATATTAATCAGAGCATTCCCTTGCGTGCCATAATCATAATTAGCTGAAAAACTTAAATGATCGTTTACAGTGTAGGTGGTGATTAAATCAATTAAATTACGCCATCCTTTTGGGCCAGTAGCCGTATGCGGTGTAATTCTTTCCTCGCCTGAATACCCCTGGGCAGAAAGAGATATCTTGTCACTAGGCGTATAAGCTGTCCCCCATTCTATTGTCACACCTCGACTGTAATCTCGAATATTATCCCAACCATCATTCAAGCCTAAAATGAATTTCAATTTATCATTCCAAGCATACGTACCGCGTATACCTGTATGCGTATCTGGAGTTTGCGCAAATAAAAGCCCACGTGAGAAATTAGTATCAGCAGTAGGATCAATCACTTCTACTCCTACCAAGGTTACAAATTTTCCCGTTATCACCGTAATGGGCGCTTCGGCATATTGTAGGTAAATTTGTAATATATCAAAACCATTATTGCCTGTGCCTATATTTGGATCATAGCCAAAAGAGGCTGTTGAAAGCGCATCTCTACCCCATATCACATTCAGCAAACCACCGAAGCCTTCTTCTGGCAGCTTTGACAAAGTGAGCGCAGCTTGTTGTAGAGTAAAGCCATCTTCCTCCAAATCAAAAACCCGATTGTAATCTCCACTTATAAATTGGTTACTTCTTACCAAATAATTATAAGAACCATCAATATAGCCAGAGATTGTTATGCCACATAATTTCTCTTTTGATATAGCCTCATCAGCAAATGCACAAGCAGGTAGCAATAAACAAGCACTAAGGACACAAACCATTTTCTCCACAACGTTCTCCAACATGATTTAGCTCAGTCCACCAAATAGAATGTGGCATTTTCGATCTGTGTTTAAGTTAAATCAACCGAAGCAATTTCTCTTTTGCACCTTCTTTTGCACGTTTGCCAGCTGGTGAATCGTAGACTGCATCGTCTTCAATATAATGCGAAAAGACAATTTTACGATCATTTTTTTCAATCCACCCGACAAACCAGCCTACTTGCCGCTCATCATTAAGAGAGCCATCTGCTTTGTTCTGATAACCTGTTCCTGTTTTACCATATAATTTCCAGCCATTTGATAAATCTTCAACATAAAGAAGTCGGCGCGTGTGTTCTTGTGCTTCTTTTGTGACGGGGAGTTTATTGTCAAGAAAATGATATAAAAATGAAACTTGTTCTAAGCCAGATATTTTAAGTGAGCTTGAAAGCCATGAATTGGTCAGACCATTATTTTTGCCTTTATCTCCTGATATATCTTGATTACCATAATGAAATTTACTAACGTATTTTTTAAATCTATCGTATCCAAGTTCACTCGTCAGTACTTGTGAATACCAAATGCAGCTATTTTTTATCCACGATTCTGGATTATGTGGTTGTTTCCATACTTCCAATATCACTCGGTGAGCATTTTGATATTCACTAGAATAAGGCCATTCAGGAAATCGCTCATCAATAAGAATTCCTTCATTATACCCCATTAAGCTAAGCGGGATTTTGAAAGTGGAACAAGGTGAGTGCCTTTTTGTGCAATTGCCTTCTTCTTTAAAGAAGGATCCTTTTTCATTGACGACAAAACATTTGGTTTCTGCAAAAACCTGCGTATTCAGTAATGCAGATACGACTAATAAAAAAATTGATCTTTTCATAATGTAACCTTTACACAGAAGCTATTTTTGCTTTTCTTTCTTGGAAAATAATTGAGCAGCGCGTTTTTTCATCATAGCAGGAGAAACATCTTCTATGTGTGTTGAGATATACCACTTATGGCCAAAAGGATCTTCTACACCGCCGGAGCGATCGCCATAAAACATATTTTCGATTGGTTTGTTAAGCTTAGCGCCAGCCGCAATCGCTTTCTTTACAATACCATCGACATCTTTGATATATAACAAAATACTGACCGCAGAGCCGCCATATGCCTGTGGGCTATGGGCACCCATTTGCGGACACTCATCGGCTAACATAATTTTTGAGTCTCCAATTTTTAGCTCCGCATGAGCCACTTTTCCACCACTATGCTCCATCCGCATCACTTCTTTTGCTGCAAAGACTTTTTTATAAAAAGCGATAGCTTTGGCCGCATCCTTGACAATTAAATAAGGGGTGATGCTATGATAGCCTTTTGGTATGGCCAAAACCTTCTTTTTGGGCTTCACTGCGGCTTTTTCAGGCACTTTTTTCTTTGGTTTGAGGGGTGTCTTTTTTTTCAGGGAAGAGAGGGGGTTTTTCGTTTTGGTAAGTGTTTGCTTGGCCATAATTTTATTTATCCTTTTGTTTGATTTATACCCTTTCCAGATGAATTTTCGGCGTTGGATATATATGCTCACGTGCCTGATTGATTACTCAGTTGTGAGTTGCATAGCCAAGACATAAAATAGAAATAACACAATTATTAGAGGTATAGGATATGGGCAATCTGCCATCGATTACAACTACGTACATGCGTGCATTTGCTTTATATTTTAAATCCTATCTTCCCGTTTTGCCCTTCACCTTAATGGCGGTTATCCTAGCATTTTTTATCAATGAAATACTACCCATACCCATTGGCACAGCTCACCTCAATGGAACACAATACGCTAATCTTGCTTTGCAATTGATCGTCTCTTTATTATTTTTCAGTTTAATTTTATACGGCTGTTATCTAAAGCAAAATAATTTAAAATTTGACTATTTAGACATTTTCATTACAGTAATAAAACACTTAGCTAGCGTTGTATTATCTTTTATACTCATCATCTTACCTATGTTAATCTGCTTTTTTATTAGTAGTGAACTCATAGGCCCTACTCCGCACCCCGGAGACCCTGTCAGTTCCGCAGCTGCTATTTATCTGATTGCTTTTTCTATCCTTATCCTTATTGTGGCCATTGCGACAATCATATTTGCCTGCTACTTCTATGTCTCAACTTTTGAGATAGTGGTTAAAGGCAAAGGCCCTATAGGAGGGCTCGTACGAAGCTGGCAATTGATTCGTGGCCATTGGTTTAAAACTTTTTTCATCTTGGTTCTATTTATTGTCCCTATCATGGTACTTAGTTTTATACTGGTTAGCCTCATTGGCAATATCGCAGGGCCACTTATTAATTTGGTATTTTATCCTTTCGGCACATCGCTGATGGTTATCTTTCATGAGCAATTAGAAAAAAATTCACAAGCGGTGGTAAAAATTCCTGAAAAGAACTAAGGACCCCATTATCGCAATAAACATAGTCACCCCTATTGGGGTGAATTGTCCATGATAAAAATAAGCTCCTCCCTCAAGCAGACATGCTGTTAGCATCAAGAGGATTGCCTGACTCAACCCAGCAGATCTCCCTTTTGTATTAGGTACAACGTTAAGCGATAAGGGATAGAGAATATTAATCGGGAAAACAACGCCAACTGAGAAAATCACTAAAACCAGTGTAAGGATAATAGGTTGCTGGATCTGCAATATAACCATTGCGATAATTAAAATCGCACTGAAAAAGCATATACCACTTCCAAAATAAAGACAGCGTTGTTGTCCAAATCTGTTAAGAACTTTGGGGCTAATCATGCAAACTAACGCAAAAGTTAAAGAAAGTGAACCTTGATAATATCCAAAGTGATTAAGAGAGATCCCCATACCTTCCATATATAAAATAGGCGCCATGCCCATAAATAACCAATAAGCGCCAGTTAATAGCGAGAGACTCAAAGTGAAGCGCAGAAACTTTTGTGAGGCCAATAGCGGCAAATATGCCTTAAGTGAAAGAGAGACCTTCGGATCTCCTTTCTTATTTGGAATAGAGAAATAACTGCTCACTAAACACAACATCCCTAACCCTAAGAGGACAGCAAAATTCCCTCTCCAGCTAAAATAAAGATTAACAAAGCTCCCAATTAGCGGTGCAATGGCCATGGCAAGTGTTTTCACCCCATTTATCATACCCATGATTCCTGGTTGTTTTTCGGTGGAATAATCCTCTAACAGTACAGAAAAGGAAAGGATAGCTGGTGCGGCAATGCCTATTCCTTGCAGCATCCGACCTAAAACTAACAGAAAATAATTTGGCGCAATCACACAAACAAGACTGCCCATAACAAAGATGAGCAATCCTGTTAAAAGGATATGCCGCCGATTATAGCGATCACCTAATGCGCCTGCGAATAAAGAGCATAAGCAAAACGCAGCAAAATTAACGCTCAATGTCATTTGTACCATAGCCGGTGAAAGCAAAAATACCCTTTGCAACTCTGGAAAACTGGGAATAAATAAATCCATCTCCATGCCACAAAGAATTTGAATAAAAAGAACGGTAGCGAATTTGAACATGCTAGTCTCTCTTGTTTATGCGCAGTGTTATATTGGTTAAAGAAATGTTGAATTGAAGCTGGATATTGAAGAAGGGTTAGGACCTAAGTGCTAGAATATCTATATAGCATGAATTCTCATATTAATCCAGTAGCTAAAATCGTCAGTTAACCGTGCTTGTGTTAGATAATGAGAATAATACTGTTTCATCAGAAGCAACCCGTGGTTGTTGATCCGTTTTTTCCACCCCTCTTATCGCGAAGCGAAAAAATCCCACTTTAAAAGTGGGATTCTTGTTCGCTTTGCTCACTTGATGATATTAAAGAAGTAAAAAATTAATATTCCAGTGTATTCCCACAGCAGCATAAGCAAGACTATTTACTCAAAATAACAATGCCATACAAATTAAATTCTCATACTTGTCATCAACCCAAACTGCATTACGTTTTATTCCCTCAACCACAAAACCTAATTTTTCATAAAGTGCAATTGCAGGCTTATTCTCTTCACGTACAGTAAGCTCTATTCGGGTCAACCCTCTAGATTTAGCTTTATTAAGAGCAGTATGCATCAGTGCTTCGCCAATACCTTGTCCGCGGTATGTTGCAATCACACCTAACCCTAACACGCCAGAATGGGCATAAACTGGTCGATGCAAGGATGTGATATCACACCAACCAACGACCGAACCTTCATGTAACGCAACGAAATGCGGCCAGCCTTCACGCAGATTTTCCAGCACAAAATCACGTGACATTTCAAAGGGAGGGCCCTCCAAAAAAGCTAAGTATTTACGTTCCCTGGATACGCTATCGACAGCAGCGCAAAACCCTGCAATATCATTCTCTGAGATGGGAGCAATTTGAAAATCTACGCTATGGCTTATTTTCTCTTTATTCATCATTTTTGCCTCATTAGTCTAGCTATATCTTAATGACACTATCATTAATTAATTTACCAAAGCAACTAAAAATTAGCACGTTCGTCTTATTTTAATTTTCTTCAGGCTATTTACAGAGGTTATATTTTAAGATTACACTTCTTTCAGCTCTCGGGGTGCACATTTTTGTGCTGAGATGATCCATGATCGAACCCGCTGAACCTGCACTGATTAATATCTGCGGAGGGAAGAGATATGTTAACACATACTACCATTTGTTTTTCTACACTTTACTATTCATCACATTTGCCCCCTAAGCCTTCGTAAGAATTTGCTTTAACGAATTTAACTCGTTTAAACATTCTATGAGGAGACCCTTATGCGGGTGTCATTTCTATTAAATTGGTATTTAAATCCATACCATGCTCCTATTGTTGTCGCTAAAGAAATGGGATTTTATAAAGAATCTGGCATTGATTTAGCCTTACTTGAACCAACCGATCCTAGTGACGTCACCGAAATCATTGGCCGAGGTGAAATTCCGCTCGGCTTAAAGGCGATGGTCCATTGTTATGCAGCAAGAGGGCGCGGGCTTGCCATAAAAGCCTTGGGCACGTTGTTGGATGAACCTCCTACGGGTCTTATTTCCATCAAATCTAAAGAAATCAATAATCTTGATGATCTACGCGGTAAGCGGCTGGGCTATATCGGAAAATTCGGCAAAGTCATGATTGATAGATTAGCCAAAGAGGGAGGGATGCATGAAAATGAATATAGCACTGTACGTGTTGGCATGGATGCTGCGCACGCTATCTTAAGCGATCAAGTCGATGCAGCGATTGGTCTGTCCTGCTTTCAGCAATTAGAAGTGGAAGCTTCTGGAGTGGAAAGTCAATTACTGCGAATTGATCAATTAGCTAATTTAGGGTGTTGTTGCTTTTGCTCTATTTTATTCATTACTCATGAAAAATTCTTAGAAACAGAAAAAGATCTATTCTCGCAATTCATGCAAGCTACAATGAAAGGGTTACTCTTAACCAGAGAAGCACCTGAAGAGGCTTTTAGAATTTTGAGTAAATTTGATCCCCATCTCAATACGCCTTTATTTAAGAAAATATTCACCCATTCCTTACCATTTTTTTCTCGTGATTTATTTAATAATGAACGAGATTGGGGCAAAGTGGGAAAATATGCGCATAAATTAGGCATTGTCGGTGAAGATGTCCACCCACAAGCCTGTTACACCAACGAATTTATCCCTCAATCCACCTTAACTAGCGTATAACAAATTAGGAGCAGTTTCATGTTCGCAGCAATTGATGAAAAGACTATCAGTAGAGCTATTATTAGTGAATATTACGCTCACCTTAACGATGCCGTAGAATCAGATGTGATCATAGCAGGGGCAGGTCCTGCCGGTTTAGTAGCGGGCAGGATTTTAGCTAAAAAGGGGTACTCCGTCACCATTATAGAAAGAAATAACTATTTAGGGGGTGGTATGTGGATTGGTGGCTATTTAATGAACAAAGTCACCTTTAGAGCACCCGCGAATCGGATTTTAGATGAATTAGATATTCCTTATAAAATCTATCAAGAAGGGCTATTTGTTGCTGACTCGCCCTTCTTTGCTTCAGGTCTCATTCGTGGGGCTTGTGAGGCGGGAGTGCGCTTTTTAAATATGACCATCATTGAAGATGTCATGGTTAAAAATAAAAAGTTAGCCGGACTTGTTATCAACTGGACGCCGGTCACCATGCTTCCTAAAATGATCACATGCCTCGATCCTATCATTATTGAAGGAAAAATCATTATTGATGCAACCGGGCATGATGCAGCAATCTGTAGTCTTTTAGGCAAAAGAAATTTATTAAGTCCGAAAGGAATGGGGCCATTATGGGTTGAAAATTCTGAAAAGAGTATCGTAGAGCATACTAGAGAAATTTTCCCTAATTTGGTTATCGCTGGCATGGCCGTTTCTGAAAATGATGGCCTACCTCGAATGGGGCCAACTTTTGGTGGCATGTTACTGTCTGGAGAAGAAGCAGGCCTGGTAGCAGCTTCCTTACTTGAAAAAAAAGTAACCAAGATTGATGTGCCTGTTACAAACTAGGCAGGACATGCTGACTTTTCCTCATCAAGATCTCATGATTGATGCAAATATCAATCGCTTTAAAGAAGGAGCCAGAGTGCTAGAAGATCTGGCTCGCTTTGTTTTAAATGATTACAACTTGTTCGTTAAAATAAAAGATCTCAAACATCAGATCCAATTTAAAACCCTTGATAGACCTTTATCACAAAGAGATATAGGTGGCCCTACTTTCAAAGAATCTCCCCGCTCTGCTTCTTTGCTTGATCTCGCACATGCCAATGCACTGCGGATGCAAGAAGCCTCTAGAGTGCTAGAAGAAATATATGATAAAGATCTTTTTAAAGCTATTCGCTTTAGATCTTATGATATTCACACAGAAATAATAACGAAATTACAATTATTTTTGAAAAGAGATAAGTTAAAGGGAGTATATGCTATCTGTAATCCTGAGTTAATGTCTATTGATAAGATAGCAGTTCATATTAACCAAAAAAAAATTTCTATCTGTCAGGTGAGAATGAAAAATTCGACAAAGCGTCAAGTTTTACAGGCTGTGCTAAAAATGCGAAAAATAGTTCAAGAACAAACGTTAATTATTGTCAATGATCATCTGGATATTGCTTTAGCTTGTGCTGATGGCGTGCATCTTGGACAACAAGATTTGCCGCTTGAGATGGCAAGAAAAATTGCGCCAAGTCATTTTATAATAGGGGTAAGTTGTCACTCGGTTATGGAAGCGCAAACCGCTGCCATCGGAGGGGCACATTATATTAGCGTTGGCTGTTTATATCCAAGTTTTACGAAATCAGATGTGATAGATGTCGCTTTAGATACCCTTAAGGAGATAGTCGATGCCGTTGATGTCCCTGTATGTGCAATTGGTGGAATTAATGCTTCAAATATCGATGCAGTAATGGCTGCAAAAGTGAGCATGGTGGCGATGGCTAGTGGTTTTTTCGATACCATCCTCTAACTTACGATTTTATCGCAATATTTTGCAATGTCTTTGCTAAATCATGAAAGGAGGACACTTGGCTTTGTAACGCTTTTTCCTCTTGACTCTCATCTGGAGATAAATTACTAAAACAAATCACTGAGGTTTTGCTTTTGCTGGCATAACTGAGTTCTGTTCTAACGCCTTGCAGCCAACCGCTATGAGAATAAATAACATTTTCTGGGTTATCATTATTGATAAAAAGACCATAGCCATATTGAATAGGACCCAAAAAAGAATCCTCTCCCGTGATATGTGGCGTTGTCATCAATTTCAAGGATTTTTTTGATAAAACTTTCCCAGAATATAAACCTTGATTCCATTTCCTCAAATCATTTACCGTGGAAATGATGGCGCCTCCACCAGACAAAGGGAGTTCTAAATGAATTTCAGTCATGGGTATAGGCATGGTATTCAAGTTTGAGAGATTAGCGATATAGCGAACAGGAAATCTCTTATCTTGGTTAATATTTTTAATCAACTCTCTTTCCATAGCAAGTGAGGGTAAAAAGCTATCTTTCATCAATAATGGAGAAAAAATGCGATGCAAGAGGAATTGACTAAAATCTCTCTCTTCTGACAGCTCTTTTATAATTACTGAAAGGAGTAAAAATCCGGTATTATTGTATTCATATTTCTCGCCCGGATTAAAGCGCAGTGGTTTATCTTTTACGCTTGAAATAATATAGGAGATAACTTTTTCATCACCGATAGTCTCCAGATTATCGATTTTTTCATTGGTATAACTTGTGATGCCACTGGAATGCGTGAGAAGCTGATGAATAGTGACTTCATTTACCCAAAATGGTACTTTCCCCTGCCAAATTTCATGTCCGGCATTTAAATAATGAATAATGGGTTTGTCGAGCTCTAATTTTCCATCTTCCCATAACAACAAAATAGCAGCAGCCGTAAATTGCTTAGAAAGCGAGGCTATCGGAAATGGCATATCATGTGTGAACGTTTTTTTCGATGTATAATTTGCCAAGCCAATCTCTTGATTAAAAATCGGTGTATTCTCTTTTAAAATTAAAACTGTCGCACTGGTTAAATATTTTTCTTGATAAGATGAAATCGCTTTCTGAAAATCAGAACGCTCTTTTGCATGGATAGTTGTCATAACAATACACAAACTCACTAAACAAAAAATTAAAAAATTTTTTCTAAAAATCATACAGCTCTTCCCATCTTAATACAATCAGCGAGCTAAATTACCCTACAAAAGGTATCAGCATTTTTCTGACACGAAAACCCCTTTATAACAGAAATTTTGTATTTTCTTCTATATAAGTTAGTATATTACCACGTAAAATTTGAAATACTAAGGGCGAGCAATGGGTGGCATGGCTGAAATTTATAGAGAAATTCATAAAGACAATGTTGAAAAAATGAAAGTGATAGCACACCACTTAAGAGAAAAATGTGTTGAGGCTGATTTACCTGTCACGGGATTAAATGAATGCCTTTTATATCAGATGTCAGAATTGATTTATCGTTACTTATTAATTCCACACCATCACGATGAATTTACGCCGATAGAACAAATTATGGCGACTGTAAAAAGCCATATTAATGTGGTTGATTGTTATATATTTATTAAATTGCAAGAAATTCACTATAACATTCATTTGGCAGGTGTGTGGCATAATGATGGTCTTGCCAATACGAATGATCTAAAAATTGAATTTCGTCAAAAGCTATTAGCTTTTCTTGAAAACCGCACGGAGTTACATTTGCACAATGATCGGCTCCCTTCTCGTCAATCTATGCTTTGTCGCTTGGAAGAAAGTTATGATTTTTTTAATGAGCCGGCAACACAACAAATTTTAAAAGATAATATTCGCATTGATCTCTTTACTGCCATCAAACAAGGATTCGAGCTATTGTGTTCTGCCGTTCTTCCTATTTGGTCCAAAGCGCGTCTAAAAGGATTCTATCATCTCTTTAATACCACGAATGATGCACGAGTCAACATTGTGCAAGAATCCTATGAAGATGTCAGCTATCAAAAGGTAATGCGTCATAAAGCAAGATAACGCTATCTATATTTAAATAGCCCAATCGAACTTACCCCTTCCCTTTACTTGACATTCATGACAATTAAGTGAAAAATCCATTTCACTTAATTGTCATGAATGGATTTGATTTGTGGATGAATTTGTCATTTTAGACTTTGAAACAACAGGGCTTTCACCAGCATATGCTAGAGTAATTGAAGTGGGCGCTATTATTGTAAAAGGATCAAAAGTCGTTGATAAACTGTCACACCTCATGGATCCCGGGCACCCCATTCCTTATTTCATCACCAATATCACGGGCATTACGAATCAAATGATTAGAGGGCAGCCCACACCAGAACAAATCATGCCTAAACTTAAACAATTTATCGGTGAGAGAACAATTCTCTCTCACAATGCACCATTTGATCAAAAGTTTTTAGAATCAGAAATGGATTATATTGGAAAAGAAGTAGACAATAAATTTTTGTGTACCCTTAAATTATCTCGCCGACTTATTCCAAATGCGCGTGATTATAAATTGACCACTTTGGCTTCGCACTTAAAACTATCTTTTCCCAAAGAACATAAAGCGCATCGCGCCTTAAATGATGTGATGATGACCTTACAACTGTGGTTCCATATTGAGAAATATCTTACTGACTATATTAAATCAAAACCTGATTTCGACTTGCTCTCAAAACTTTGCCGCCAACCTAAAAGCAAAATTTCGAAACTCCTTGATACTTATGTGGTTAATTTGTAACGCATAACAGGCACAAATCTACCAGGGAAACTTTCAAACTCCCCTATTTTTTCAGCGCCCATATGTCGATAAAAGCCTTCCGAATGAGGATCAGAATAAAATGTAAAAGTATCCCAATTATTTTCTTTGGCGACTTTTACTGCATAATGCCACATTTTTCTGCCAAACCCTTTACCAATCAATCTAGGCGCTAAGAAAAAATAATCAAGGATGGGTTCTGACTCTTTTAGATCAAAGGCAATCACAGCAACCATCACTTCTTGTTCAATCATCACAGCTATTTGTAGTTTGTTTAGATGTTCTATACTCAGTCCAAACTTATCCATAAATTTTTGAATAAATTCATGAGAATATCCCCAAAAAGCTTTAGACTCTCTGATAAGAGAATTAAGCTCTTGGATCTCTAAGGGTTGCGCTTTGCGAAATTTCATATGCTGAGCCTAGCACAATGATTTTCTGAGCTCAATCAACAATGCGTGTATTGCCCCCCATTTGCCTTATAAGTACTATGGGAAACTTTTTCTCTCTCAAAAACCACTGTATAATCACAACTCTAAGTCCACTCCAACAATAGGCTCTGTTGCTATGCTAACCGTCACCGCTGAACAATTATCAAAAATATTAACTAAGTACAATGGTAAATTAATCGACGCTACGAAGGTCTCACCTTACCAACAATTCTCTCTTGGCTTCTATGCCAACCCCCAAATCGTGAGTGATGGCCGCGTACAATTTACAAGCCAACTGGATATCACTGAAGCTTATCAAAATTACCAACAAATCTATAAAACAGCTGAAGGAGCCACCTTTGTTGCTTTTGTGAAATGGATAGCTATCAAAGCCATGTTAAATACCCCGTTTAACTGGCGCTTGATTAATAATCAATGGTATGAGTTTAGCAACTTGCCATTAGAAGTATCGGTAAGAACCCGTGATGAACGGCAGCAAATTCTTTATTTTATGAATGATGTGAGTCATTCATCCTGGGAAACTTTTTGTAAAAAACATGCTGCTCTCGCGCCAGGAGTTTTAAAAGATGATCTAGATTCAATTAAAGAATTGCCCATTCATGCGGTTGCGCAAGAAGTAGTGGGCTTGAGAATTAATCGCATGACACAATATAATACGACTAATAAAATAAGTTGTGAACATCAACCTTGGATGGTCTTTAGTTTACCTTACCCTCAAGAGGGGAGAACTTATTTACCGTTTCATATTTCATTTTCACATAGCACCCTGACCCCAAAACTGGCAGAAGATTTTCTGGAAAAATTTAGCGCTTTTGCCAGAATGTCACCGAGAGAAGTGGCTTCACAAGCCCAAGCACTCTTCAATCAACGTAGTCAAGAACCAGAAAAGCCTTCTTTTACAGTGAACTATCTTCCAGGATATGGTGCTAGCGTTCCCTCTGTTAGGCATGGGCTAAAGAAAGAACAATTAGAAAACACTGATCCACGTAGAGGGCTTTTGGCAAAACTATAAGTACTCTATTGCCTTTTCACAGGAGCAGAAGCAGCAGCTCTAGTCTGCTGTTCAACTGCTTTGGGCATAGCTATCTCATTTTTCTTTATATAATTATACAATTGTTCTGCATATTTTTTATCATCGATGTCACAGTGTTTAACTTGCTCAACAAATGCATCCTTAGTCATTTTCTTTTTAATGCTTGGGTTATGGAGATCGGTATTTAGCATTATCGTCACAACGGCTAATAGACTGACCTTATCAGCACCTTTAGTTTGATCCCTAGGGTTATCTGGAAATCTTGATTTATTATCGTTGTAATAACGGTTTCCAAATGCATCCAAAATTCTCTCAGCTTTTTGTGATTCCCCAGGCAAACGAAAACCTCCGTGCTCAAGAAATTGCTTTAATGCAGGCCCAAAATCCTGATCTTTAAACTCAAATTTCCCGATATAACCTTGACACATTTTAAATTCATCAGATTCGGCTATTTTTTCTAAATACTCTTTGTGTGTGGATTCAGACTTAGGTTTAGCTTCAACTATTATTTTGTTTGATTTATCTTTCGGCGGTTGACTAAGAATATCTCCTAGCTGTTCTTTATACTCACTTAATTCTGCTCGATGTTCGTACAACAATTTACCGATACTTTCAGGCGGCAATTGTAATACTTTTAAGCTCTCAACCAGGCTTTCTATTACTTTTGTTGGCTTTCCTTCTTTTGCCGCAGATAATGCCTCTTGAAAATTTTCTTCAATTTCAGCTGGCGCGCGTGCATTCGAATCAACACTAAGAAGTAATGGCGGTGTTCTTCCTCTTCTTCGCGGCGAGGTATCGGGTGAACCTTCAAGCGATCTTTGAGGTGAGCTGGAAGTAGACAGCGGAGGTGTACTACCAGGTGAAGGCGAGAGTGAGCTCGCAGGCGATAGAGGTGGTGATAGAACAGACGGTGTACTACCGGGTGAGGAAGGTTCATTTAAACCTTCAAAGAATTCAGGTCGCTCTTCCGCCTTTGTAATGGGTTTATAAGTTCTTGTAAGTGGAGCCGCAGCCGAAGATACTGCTTCAGTAGATTCCCCCCTTGCTTCTAATATCCCTCTTTTTTGTCTTTTGAGAGATTCTAATGCAGCCTTTTGTTCTGATAGCAGGGGCTCTAATTGACTTAAATGATTTTTTTCTGAATCCATAGCACTAATAACTCTAGAGCTATTCGCAGCAAGCTCCTTCTTTTGAGCTTGATATTGAGGGTCCTTTATCTCATCTTTCCGATATTTAGCGTCTAATTCTTTCATTGCTCTACTATATTGAGCTTGCTGGGCATCGTAAGATGAAAGCACCCGTTCCACTGCCAGCTTAGCGCCAAGTAATCCTGTATATTTCTCCGTTAGCTTTGAGATTTTTTCATCCAATTTAAAAGAAGCTAAATAGTCATTCCCAGCAATAAGTGGCACACAAATATTTTGCACTGTGCTATTGAAGGTAAGAGCTATCATCGGATTTTTAATTTCAGGAACTTGCAAAATTTTATCTATAAGAATAGGGGTGAAAATGATCGCAAGATTATTTGCGTTCATTTTATTACCTTCTTGCTTTTCAGCCAATTTCAATACGTGCAAATAGTTATGCAAAATTTCTGCCAGCAATGCTTTATCTGGATTTGCTGAATCTGAGCATTTTTGAATAAAACTCTTTAATGCCGCACTTTTATCTTTATCTTGCATACTATCACTTAGGATAGCTGAACTCAGTGCTATCACATCAGGATCATCTTTTGACACCAATATACTATTTTTAAGCACATTCTTTAGCACACCAATGTATACATCTCTGAAATGAGGATTTACGCTGACATCTCTTTTTTCCAATATAGCTTTGGTAGTATTATCAATATCTTCTTTGCTACCGGATAATCTAAAAATTCCTTCTTCCCGAAACCACTCTGGATGTCCTTCTAAGCATTGCGTAACCCAGCGGCTTATCATAATTGCTTCTTGCAAAGTGTATTGTCTCTCGGGTGGTGGTCCCTTTTGTGCGCCCTTTTTCATGAATTTGGCTCCCAAATCAAATACTGTTTATTAAAACAATAAAATTGAATCTGTATACACGCATTCAGTGCAAATTCTCATTTAGTTAATATACCAATAGCATGATATATTATTTAGCACAATAATATATGTACAAACACTGGACGTTTTATGTGAATTTTCTATAGAAATGCAAAAAAACCGTGCTCTTCCTCTAAATTACTGTGTACTAGCATATCGTCGGCGTCGTTACGCTTACTATGTGGGGTTTTTTTTTCACATTTTGCTAAAAAAGAGCAAGATTGATCTAGGGCGTGGTCTTGACCTTAGCATCTGTTTGTTCGTCGATTGCTCGGCGAAATGCTAGTGGCTTATTAATATTTTGAAATGGCTCTGTTGTACTCCCAATTCCTATCACAGAAACAGTGCCATAATTGCAAATGCGTCCCCAAAAGGTTTGTTGAATTTCTATTGATTCAATTTTTTGAAGTAAAGTCTCAATAGTATTACGATAAATAAATCCGACTTTAACAATGACTCTTTTATTAGTCACGACAAATTCAGTGCTAATATATTTTATATAAGAGGGCAACATCACGGCAAGCGCTAAAATGTAACACAAACCCGCATAAATAGGCTTATAGGTTCCTTGGTACAAAATTAAAACACACAATACGCATAATAGTGTGGCAATAATACCTGGCCATAGAAACATAACCTTATGCAATCTTGTACGATAGATAATGCTTTCACCTTCCATTAAATTTTCATCAACATAACTCATAGCTGTTCCTCATAAGGCATACCAGCATTATGCTGTCGTTCGTATCGCCAAGACGTCGCAATGGGCTTGATTAATCACGCCATTAGCCGTAGACCCCAGAAGAAGATTTAGTTTAGACTCGGTATGCGCACCCACAATAATGAGATCCACATTAAGTTTTTTGGCTTGTTCTACAATAACTAATTTAGGGGAGCCTGATTCAAGAATTAATTGATCTGATGAGAGATCATATCCTGAAATTAAATCATCAAATGCTTTTCTTGCATCATCTGCAATACTCTTTTCCATTTCAAGAATAGTCTGTGCTTTCACAGCAGCATAACCATGTATAGGTTCCATCACATGAATGATATAAAGCATTGCATTGGATTTTTTCGCAAACTCAACAGCCCGCTTAATAGTATAAACGTCATGCGTAACACGCAAATCTACGGCAAGCAACATATTAGTGTAAATACTCATCATTATTTTCCTTAAAATAACTTAACCAAGAGAAAATAAATAAAGCGATCTCACATTATTATTCATTAATCTGCAAACGTACTGAATATCCTGGTTGATAATAATAGCCACGGTTGCCATAAAACCCAGGATAATTTTGATTATAACTGTAATGCCGTGGGTAATTTTTATGATGATGTTTGTGATGGTGATGCCCATTATAATGATACCCATGATGATGGTACCCATGATGGTGATACCCATGATGATGGTACCCATGATGGTGATGCCCATGGTGATGATGTCTGTGATGGTGATGGTGATGCTTATGGTTGTGAGGTTTGTGATAGTTAGAATTCTGTGCTGAGGCATTAAAAGGAAGTAAAAAGGCTGTTAACATTAACAACATCAGGGGAAATTTTATAATTTTCATCTCTTCTCTCCTTTGTGTACGTATATGCACTTATAAAGGTTCTTTACAATTCATATATACAAAAGACAGGTATTAGAATAAAAGGTTCAAAATAGTTTTTATCTTTTAAAAAACCCCTTGACTCTATAGTTACTATAGGGATTATTTTAGAAAAGGATGAGGATAAACGATGACACAATGGTACGTGAAAGAATTAAGCAAATTAACCCAGGTTTCAGTGCAGACCTTGCATCACTATGACCGTATTGGTTTGCTTAAACCTTCTGTCAGACTGGCTAATGGTTATCGTGTGTACTCTGAAAAGGACTTATTAAAACTACAACAGATAATTGCATTAAAATATTTTGGTTTTGAATTGTCTCAAATAAAAACTTTTTTCTCTTCAAACATTGATATGATTGATCATTTCTCTGCTCAATCACAGTTTTTAGAAGAAAAAGCCAGAGCTCTTCTGGATGCAAGTCGGACCTTAAATAGTATTATTTCTGATTGTAGTCAGAGTAAATCCATCTCTTGGGAAACTATTATAAAATTAATTGAGGTTTATCGTATGACACAACAACTTGAAAAAACCTGGGCTGGGAAAGTATTCTCTCCTGAAGAGTTAAAAGAATATGCTCGTTTTGAGCAAGACTTAAAAAGTCGATTTACCCAAAGTGAACAAAAAGCATTTGAACAAAGTTGGGATGATTTAGTCCAATTGGTAGATAACAATTTAGACAAAGATCCCACTAGCGATTTTGGTGTCTCTTTGGGGAAACGTTGCATGGACTGGGTAAATACTTACTATGGCAAGAACCATGTCGCTCTGCGCAATACAATTTGGGAAAAGGGCTTAAAAAAAGGACAAATACAAGAAAGCACTTTATCGCAAGAAAGTTTTTCTTGGCTGGATAAAGCAATTACTGCTTACTATAGAAATCGTATATTAAACATACTCCTTCAAATAGATAGTCAGCCTAAGCAAGTAGTATTAAAGCAGTGGGAAGAATTGCTTGTGGACATGCACGGCAATGAACAAGCGCCTAAAAATGACATTTTTAAAGCTATCTTGCATGATGACACCATTAGTCAGAGTGCAAAAAAATGGCTTCAAGAATACATGAGCGGCCTTCCCCATGCAAAATAATCCTGACCTTTAATCAAACGGTAGCACGTGAGAGATTTTGCGTCTTAATGCCGCCTTCTCTTGCGTGCCTGCTCTTCGTTTCCTTCATCCGCTGCACTTGCATCACATACTGTTGTCACCACTGGCATAGGCATTTGCATTGACGCTGTCATCACTGGCGTGAGTGTCGGTATCCCCGTTGTTGTTGTCGCCGGTAAGGAAATTAGCTCTGCTGTTGACGGCAAAACAGGAATGACCGCTTGTACTTTAGGGGTTTTTTCTTTGATAAGACCGTCGATAATGAAGCGAATTTTATCATAAAAGCAAAAACCTGCATTAAGCGCCAGTGCTTGTGCAAAAGCCTCATAGCTGGGGTACTCCTTGCCTTGCCAATTAATTTTCTTTTTAGGATTCTCAATCCTATCGGCACCAAACCAACTACTTGCTTCTTGAATAAAAAGATTGACTAAATTTCCATTCACCGTTAAGTGTTGCATTAAATGTTTTTCATCAGGCGATAATTCTTCTATATTACCTGCATGCCAGACATATTTTTCAAGCGTTAATTTAAGTTGGCTTAATGTTCCAAGATCCAAATTATTTAATTTCACAGAAAGATTTTCCGTATTTTTTTCACTACTAGCAATCAACTGTTCGGCAAAGCGATTAGCAAAAATAATCGCATTAAAATCACGCGCATGCGGCATTTGTGTAATCGGGTTTCCTGGCACGGATTGAGCGGTACGCTGATCCATGCCCAACGCACATGAGGGTTTATCCGCTTCCTCTAAATTATGAAATTCTTCTTCCTTTTGCGTCTTCTCATTCAACCTTGTTTTATCCCAATTATGCGCTCTTCCTATATGAAAGCCGACTTCTTCGGTAAAGTGTTTTTTAATGCTCTCATGAGTGGGGAAATTTCCTACAGGCGTAAACGATTCATCTGAAGCGGCTAACCACATATAAGCTAAATTAATTTTAGCTTCAGGAGATATCTTAGCTGCAAATCCATTTTCAAGTACTTCCACCCATTCAGCGCTATCTGATATCCAAGGATTAGGACTTGAGAGAAAACGCAACGCGCAATGATAAATATTGCCATACAATGGCCTTGGGTCAACTTTGGGATCAAATTCAATTGGTAAGGAGTTACCATTCGCATCTAAAGCAGGATGTGCCAAATATTGTGCCCTCAAATATTGTCGATAATTTTCTAAAATGGCATCTGTTCCATTCATTTCAAGAAACTTATTTTGATAATGTTTTTTAACTGTAGCCAACATCCCTAGTTGGTCGGCATCAAGCGCACGCATCGCGCTTTCACGATTATTTGCTATGTGTCTGAGCTCAGGCGCCTCAGCTCCACGAAAATTTCTAACCGCCGGAATTTGCATTAAACGCTCTATAACGGCGAGGCGACTAAATGTTTGTGCAGCACGTAAAGCGGCATTATCATTAGCCGTGACTTGTTCCATCACTTCAGGATAAGCTAACAAGCGATTTATCGTTAATAAATCCCCATATTCTGCCGCGCGGAGTAAAGCGGCATTCTGTGAATAAGCAAGACTTGCGCCAACACTAGGATGGTTTCGTACCGCTTCAATATCGAGCAAAAAGTTGATGGCGTTAATTCGACCCGCTTGAGCAACATTAGCAAGCACCGTTCTGCCATCTCGATCTATTGCATTGACATCAGCGTTATGCTCAATCAATACCCGAGCAACATCAATCTTGTTGTGGGCTAAAGCTAAAGTAAGAGGAGTGTGTCCAGCGCGCGTCCGCACCTCCACATCAGCATGAAATTCATTTATTAACATTCTTACAAACGCAGCACTGTTATTCTCCGCAGCACTGTGCAAGGGCGCATACCCATATAATTCAATAGCATTAACTTTAGCCTGGTGTTGAAGTAAGAGACGCCCCATTTCCGTGTGATTGTTAGCAGCTGCCCTGTGAAGAGGTGTTAAGCAATTTCTACATTGCGCATTAACATCAGCTTTTCCAATTTCAATTAATATTTGTGCTATTTCAAGGCAATTCCATCCAGCTGCTAGCTGTAGGCCGGACATAAAAAGGGTATCTACATGTTCAACATTCACCTTTCCCTCTTGCACTAATACTCTAACCATTTGACTGTCTTTTCTTATAATCGCTCTGCCTAGATCCGATCCTCTCGCTCGAGCCTGACAATCTAGAATTAACATCCGAACCATATCAACATGACCAAAATTACAAGCCATGGTGAGCACTGTTCCGGAAGTTGAATAAGGTGACTCTCCTATAATCTCCGAATAATCATAATCATTAACATCTATGCCACCTTTTTGAATTAAATGACGTGCAATGTCTGTTTGTCCATTTCTCACCGCATTTTGCAGCCCCAATTTAACTGCATCAAGATGTGCGCCGGCATAGATAGCGGCTATCACACCTAGCGTATTGTTATGACCAATAGCTTGATGTAAAAATTCTGTGGGGTTTTGGTATAACTCTAGCGCTTGTCTGGCTGTTTGCTTCATTTTTCTCGCCACAAAGTAAAAGGGGCTAGCCACTAGCGCAAAAAAAGCACTTCCTTGATTCGGGTTGGGTTGTTGATTCATGTCATCATGGGTACGCTTCATAGATTCCTCTTCAAAATATCTTTGCCTCGCAAATTAAATTGAAGAAAGTATATCTAGCATATTAAATTTTGTATGTCAGGAAAATGCCTGAATGGTTGTTATTAACGATGAATGCCGCCAATCAGGCGATAATTTGACCTTAAATACTTATATTACCTTAGATTTATTGATGCAAAGTGCCATCTGGTATACCATTTCTCGCACTTTTTTGATTCTCTAACCTTCGTAGTAATTTGACAGGAGCTTAAAATGTATACGTTAAATGTGAAGGATCTGTGTTTAATTTCTGGCGGTGAGACTTCTAGAACGCGTCAGTCAAACTATGATGAATTCTGGCAGTCGTTCTTTCAAGGTGCAGGTTGGGGTTCAGGAGCGCTTGTCTCTATTCCTATTGCTCTTGGTATAACGGTATACGCCATCGGCTATTATGGCGTTTATACACCCTGCTATTATGCCGTCACTGGTACTTACTCAGCAGTTGCCTATTGTGGTAATGCTATTTACAACGGCGGTGCTATGCTGGTTGGAGCAAAATAGTTTAAGAAAAATCGAGCATCAGCAACTCCTCTTCTTGCAGCGCCATCTTTACGGATGAGCGCTGTTTCATCTCACCGAAATAGCGTAATAAATTTGGCCAATCTGACATTGTATATTTAAGTCTTGCCAACCAAATTAAAATCACAAATAAATAGCTATCTGCCAAGGTAAACTGATTGCCCATTAAGCATTTATTATTTTGCAAATGACTTTCAACAATAGCGAGTTTTTTATTGAGAATTGGCATAAACAAATTTGCCTTCATCTCATCTGAAATTTTCGACCAAAAGAGCGGCGCAGAATATCGGTGGAGATCGGTGCTGACAAAATTCAGCCATTCTAAGGTGCGGTATCTTTTTATATCCCCTAAAGGTGGCAAAAGATCAACCCCATGATAAGACTCTGCCAGATATTGTAGAATAACTGCATTTTCTGTTAAGACTGCATTATTATTTCACTGTAATGCTGGCACGGATCCTTTTGGATTGATTGTTAAATAATCCACACCGGTTTCGGTTAGTTTCGTTTTTAAGCTTACAGATTCATATTCACATGTCAGCCCCAGTTCATGAAGTGTAATTCTAACGGCTAGGGAGCAAACGCTCGCGGTGTAATATAATTTCATTTTCCATTCCTCACAAACAGCTTTTATGAAGCTATAACATATTTTAGAAAAAGTAAAATAGAACAATAATACGCTCGAACCCGTTTGGTTTTAGGTGAAATCAAACTGGAAAGAGAATAAGTACCATTGATAACTTTTGTTGTTAAAAAACCTGTTATTACCACATCGTTTACGATATTATTTAATATTTTGTCAGGGGACTGTATGCAAAATCAAAACGATGCGGCGATACCGCCTAAAGGCACCGGGAATAAACGGGTTATCATCCTCGCTAGCATTTTAGCTTTGATTATTTTTACCACTCTTGGCAGGATGTGGTGGCGTTCGCATTATTATGTTGAAACTAACAACGCCTACATTACCGGACATATTCATCCCGTTTCATCCCGTGTTGAAGGGGTTGTCACCCATGTCCTGATTCAGGATAACCAATTCGTCAAAGAAGGCACGGTTATCGCGCAATTGAGTCCAACAGACCAACTCATCAAAATTGAACAGATCCATGCCCAAATTAACTCTGCTCAACATCAACTGCAGCAAGCGGTTGCACAAATAACACAAGCAAAGGCTCAAGCCAATTCAGCAGTAGCACAGGTAAGCCAAGCGCAAGCACAATCACTACGCGCCCAACAAGACGCTCAACGTTATGAAAAGTTATATAATGACAAATTAAAAGCCATCTCCAAATCTGATTTAGACGCAACCCATGCAGAGCGCTCTGCTACCCATGCCGATGTCTTGGCGCATGAACATGCCATGAGTGCAGCGCAAGCACAGATCCTTAGCGCTGAATCTCAGCATGACATTGTGTTAGCACATTTAAAATTGCTCAGCGCTCAGCTCAAAGAGGCTGAGTTACAACTCTCTTATCATCAAATCACCTCACCTGTAGCTGGGCGCATCGGTAAACGTTCTCTTGAAGTAGGCATGCGCGTACAACCAGGTAAATTGTTGGTAGCAATAGTGCAAGATAAAATCTGGGTGACCGCCAATTTTAAAGAAACACAATTTACCAAGCTTCACCGAGGGCAACTCGCATCGATATCACTCGATGCACTGCCTGGCCATACATTCAAAGGACGAATTGAAAGTTTTGCACCCGCCTCCGGCTCAGAATTTTCACTATTACCCCCTGATAATGCAACTGGGAATTTTACCAAAATTGTAAAACGTATACCGGTTAAAATTGTTTTAGCGCCAGAACAAATCAAAACGCTCCATTCCAAACTATTACCAGGGATGTCAGCAACTGTAGAAGTCGATCTGGCAAGTTCATGAAAAACGGTTTTGCCTCCCCTGCAATCGCAGGCACATCCAATCAGGTTGAAGCACGAACCTGGATAGCCGTTATCGCAGGTTTACTTGGCGCATTCATGGCTATTCTTGATATTCAGATAACTAATGCTTCTCTAAAAGAGATCCTCGGCACACTATCGGCAACTTTAGATGAAGGCTCATGGATAGCAACGGCTTATCTCGTTGCAGAGATTATTGCCATTCCTTTGACTGTATTATTTGCACGCATTTTTGGCATGCGTAATTATATCATTGTGAATACCGCTTTATTCTTGTGTTTTTCTACCTTGTGCACTTTTGCGTGGAATCTGCCAAGCATGATTATTTTTCGCGCTCTACAAGGATTTACGGGTGGCGCGCTTATTCCGATGGCGATGACATTGGTACTCACTTATCTTCCCCCTTCAAAGCGTGCAATTGGTCTAGCCTTATTTGGATTAACTGCCACACTCTCTCCTACCATTGGACCAACCGTAGGCGGCTACTTTACCCAACTCTATGGCTGGCCTTCTATTTTTTATATCAACTGGATCCCAGGTTTTCTCCTTATTGCTGGCATTGCTTATGGGCTGGATAGTCAAAGCAAACAACTGCATTTGCTGCGCAATACAGATTGGATTGGGATTGCTTTTATGGCGCTTGGCCTGGGAGCCTTAACCATATTTCTTGAAGAAGGAAATGCCAATGATTGGCTCAATTCCGATTTTATCGTACTCATGGCTACCTTAGCCTTTATCGGATTAACCGGATGGATTATCAATAGTCTATTTAGTAAAAACCCCTTTATCAATCTCAAGCTCTATGGTCAACGCAATTTTCTGGTGGCAACCATGATCTCCGCCGTAGCGGGTTTGGGATTATATGGGTCTGCTTTTATATTACCGCTCTTTTTAGCGCAAATTAGCAATTATACTCCGATGCAAATTGGAGAAGTTATTATGTGGGCAGGCCTTCCCCAGCTTGTGATGATGCCACTTGTAGCAAAAATGACGCCCAAAATTGATAATAGAACGTTATGCTCTGTTGGCCTTGCTTTATTTGGGATCTCATGTTTGATGAATTCAACAATGGACGCGACAACAGGACTCGATCAGTTGATTGCCTCTCAAGTAGTTCGCGCAATAGGATTGCCTATGATTATGCTGACGTTGTCTAATTTTGCAATGAATGGCATGAACTTTAAAGATATTCCTTCAGCATCAAGTTTGTACAATATGACTCGCAATTTGGGCGGCTCAATCGGGATTGCTTTATTAGCAACCGCCTTGACCAATCGTGAACAATTTCACTCTGCACGCCTTGGTGAATCGATTTCCCTTTTCGCAACTCAAACCCAACTCAGATTAGAGCAATTAACCCAAACCTTTCTTTCAGAACAGAGCGACCTTCTGCTTGCAGAAAATAGTGCCATCACCATATTGGATAACCTTGTGCGCAGAGAAGCCTATGTCATGGCTTATAATGACTGCTTCTTCATTATGGGGATGACCTTATTACTAAGTAGTGTCTTTGTTTGGTTTTCAGATAAAGTTGCTGTCCATTAGTGGTAATATCTACACCTTTTTGACACCTATTTCGATTTTATCGCTCTAAACTATTGCAACCCATCTCCCACGAGAGGAAAGTAAAAAGTATAGAATTAGAAATAATTGAAAGGTGTATCTACTTATTTTTATCGTAGATACACAATAAAAGGGGCACAAAATGGCCTTCGAAGTATCATTAGAAACTTTGAATGCACTGATCCATGATTTGGGCAGCGTTCATTTTGCAGATTCCACGGTTGAGCTTCGATATTACCAGAATCTTATTGAACAGATTAATAACATAAAATCGATGAATCATAGCCCCGAAGAAAATTACAAAGCCTTACAAGCGCTATTTAGTTCCGAAACAGATCCCGCCATCGAAAAGATAAAAAGCAAAGTAGTGAAAAAACTCAAAGAATTTATTCCTGAGTTCGAAGCTCCTCATCCTTTACTCCATGTGACTGCTGAAGAATGGGCTAAAGCAGAAAAGTATTTTGCAGAAAATCCACCGTCGCATCCTGGTGAAACGAAAAAAATGAGCAAAACCAAAACTGATGAGGAATCTCCTGAAAACCCTCACTCGTTTATCATGGTAAAGGGTGAAATCTATGCTGTGGCAAATCGAAGAATTTATACCGAAAAAGCACCCGGGAGATTAGGGGAAGGATCTTCCAGTATCGTCAAAGTTATTCAAAATAAAAAAGGAGAAAATTTTGCCTTAAAAATAGAAGGAATGGATTTAAGACCAGAAAATGATGAAAAAGATCCCTACATTATTATTATGAATATATTAGGTTTTGGAGGACAAGCGGTTCGACATCTTGATGATGAGATAGTATTTAAAGGGGAAGACACTTCTAACAAATTATATACCGTACTGAATTTAGTCGAAGGAAAGGACTTATTTGAATATATTCATGGCCCTCTCGCTGCCACAATTAACGCTCAGCCAACTAAAAAACTCATGCTTGCGCTAAGTATTTGCAAAGCAGTTCAAGAGCTACATGACAAGCGAATCATTCATGGCGATCTGAACCCCGGAAATTTTATGGTAATGATGAGAGATCAGCAAATATTGGTTCAACTCATTGATTTTGTTTTGTCAATGAAATTAAAAGAGGGGAAAAATGAATTTATAAGTAAATTTAAAGGATCTGCAAGATATATGGCACCTGAAGTCATTTCAGAGCAGGCAAGGTTTTCATTTGCTTCTGATGCTTTTGCGTTAGGACGTCTATTTGAAAAAGATTTAAGATTACCCGATAAATTTTATGAAGGATTGCTAGAAAGCGATCCTAAAAAACGAGACAGTTTAAATAAAGTCATGTTGGCTCTTGTTGAGGAATTGGAAAAATACCCTGATCTAGATCCAAAATCTAAAAAATTTATCTCAGAATATAAAATTCAACTTATTGAAAATATAGAGAAACAATCTAAAGTTGACGCGGAATTAAAGGCGCGAGAACCGGAGCAAGCTGAAGAGCTTCAACCTGAACAATCGACGACTACCCCTTCAAACCCTATCGCTCATGAAAGCGAACCCATAACCTGGAAAAAATTAGAAGATATAGGTTGGCAGATTATGAGGGCGATGCCGCCGCCAGCTGGCATTAGTGAACGTAAATTAGAACATGTAAAAAGTGAGATTGACAAAATTCAAGAATATATTGATGACAATAATGGTGGGGATCAAGCAGAAATTATTAAAAAATTACGCGCTCTCTTTATTGAACCTGAACATTCTTTAAATGATAAAGAAAAAACCTTTTTAGAAAAAATTATTAAAGAGTTTATCCCAACATTTCAAGCCTTCCCTCCCAGCTCCCCATCAGCATCACCCCAAAACAAAGCGCTTGTGTTTTCGACCATTACTGCAAACACAAACGCCAGTCTCCCGAAGTCTGATGCACTTGCAACTGAACGAAAATCACAAGACGTGTCAGATCATAAACCGAAATTCACAAATTGATGGACTCTTGTCGTTGTTATTTACCTTCAGGATTCGGTGCCTCTCCCTTTATAAAAAGACGATATAAAATCCCTTTTCCCAGCACATTCTCTATATCTAATAAAGCAAAAAACAGCACAAAGAAAAAAAACATGATCAAGGTTCTTGCTAGAATCTCATCGAGATTTTTAACAAAAATTTCGTCATAAATGCTTGCTAAATTTTTTCCTGAAATATACCCAATAACAAAATGTTCAAGCATAATCAACAAAAACATGAAAACCATAAAAGCGGCTGTTTTATATAGAGTTGAGATAATGAGAGGTTTATATCTAAGCCTTTCCCCTATTTTTAACTCCTGCCCTATAATAATCAATTTTGCTAAAATAAAAGCTTCTATCACACCAATCCCATAATGTGCATAGGAAATTTGATATTCACCTAGAATTAATCGTCGATATGTCGTAAATGCTACCAAAAATAAACTTAAAAAAAGCGCATATATTAAATATCGACTGGTCATGAGTATTAATTTTTTAGAAAATTCCGTTTTCTTATATTCCATGGCATCAACCTGCGGGGATGAATTGGAACATTTTTGTTTTCTCAAATTTCTGCGTAACATCTCCAATGTCATCTGCATGCGCGTCGAGATCTAACATTCTTGGTGAAGCATTTTTGTTAAAATCGGCTTCTTTTAAATTGACCCAGATGATATTTGGGCTCAGCGTTGATTCATAAAAATAGAGTCCTGCAGTCACATCAGCGACCGTGCGCCATAATGTTTCTGAGATATTTGGCCTACTGGGATCTGCTGCGCCAAAAGGTTGAGACACATTCCTCATTACACTCAGCACGCCCGCAACAGCTTCACGCGTATTCTGAGGTTGTGGTAAATGTTGTAAATAATAGGCGGCACGTGCAAATCTATCTGCGGCTTCATTGGTACCTGGCAGCGCACTTTCTCCACCAAATCCTTTATATTGCTTTAAATTTTCAAGTTGCTCAGCATATGGCGGGGAGTTGGTCATTACCGTGTATTCTTTACCATGATAAATTTGAGCTTTACCATTAATATACTCAATGACTGCTGTATCACCTGATTTATCTGTAATCGCTAAATGCACTGTAGCTTTCTTTTTAGATGTAATGCCAGCGGTTGCCATCAAAGGTTGAAAAGGGCGTTTTTTGAAATCATCTAATGCTTCATTTACCGTCTCAAAGTTATCCAAAAAATACTGCGCCCACAACGATAAGCTAAGACCTGGTATTTGTGGATCTCTTTTGCCAAAATCACTCTCAGATAAATATAATATGGAGGCAGTCAGACCTTTTTCATTCATACCATCTGCTGTTGCACCATTATAAACAGAAATGGCAACACTGCCGTAGCGAGAGGTCCACTTTATTGAGTTTTCTCCCCCTTCTCCATTACGGGCCATGCCGCGTGGCAAAACCCAGAGCTTGGTTTGCATGGGTTCAAACCAATCCATATTGCGCCCAACCAAAACATCTGTACCTATCTTGTTCGAAACAATACGAGAACATGCCAAACTCTGACTCGATATTATCAAGCCTACTACAATCGATATTAAAGAGGTAATCTTGTAAAATTGCATAGGTTTACTCCCTTACACGCATTTGAGGCTTGCTAGCCACTTGCTATCTTTCAGTAAGCGCTTCTTCTTTTGCTTTAATCAGCGGTTTGAGAAAATAAGTCATAATGGTTTTCTTACCAGTGGTAATCTGCACCATAGCAGACATGCCAGGTATGATGTAGTATTTACGGCCATCCTTGGTAAAGTAACTTTTATTCGTCCGAATATCTACCAAGTAATAAATGGGCTGTGCCGCACCATTCGTTGCTTTGGGTTCCTCAATAACGTCCGGGCTAATAAATTCCACCTTCCCACTCAAACTACCATAGATAGTATAATCATAAGCAGTGAGCTTAACCGAGGCCTTTTGGCCAGGAGAGATAAAAGCAATATCAGAAGGCCTCACCCGTGCTTGGATCAAAAGGCTATCTGACAAGGGCACAATTTCCATAATATCCATACCAGGATGCACCACACCACCAATGGTTTTGATATACACTTTTTTTACCATACCATAAACAGGAGAATAAAGTTTGGTGCGCTCCAGTTTATCTCGTAATGATTTGAGTTTTTCTTGCAGGCTTGCATGCATAGATTTACTTTGATTCAGATCTGTCCAAACCAACTCGTTGAATTTATCTTTTTTCTCTAACATTTGCTCTTTTATATTGTTTGCATTGCGCACCACATTAAGATATTCAACTTCCGAGACAACGCCTGAATGTAACAAAGGCTTATAAAGCTCTACTTCCTTTGTCACTGTTGCCAACTCCTCTTGCAAGTTGGCTTCTTCAACTTTAAGAGACTCACGCCTTGAGTCAAATAATTTTGTCTCAACCGTAACAAGATCTGGACGTTTTAGACGAACTTCCGCTGGAAAATCAATATGGTCACTTCCTACCGACTCAGCTGTTAAACGCGCGATTTTGGCTGCTAAAGCAAGATAATTTTCATAATCTGTGTTGTAATCTGAAGCGAAGCGGCTATTATCAAACTCCACTAAAACCTGCCCTTTTTTGATAATCTGTCCTTCAATTACAAAAATATTCGAAATAATGCCACCATCTAGACTTTGAATAATTTTATCTTCAGTTGCGGGGATCACTCTTCCTTCGGCTGAGGTGCTTTGATCTATTTCACCAAAGTATGCCCAAACTAATCCGACAATAATCAATGCTAAAACCAGGTATAAAGTACCACTCGTCACCAAGGTTGATTTAACTAATAGCGCTGATTTAGAATCAGCAATTAGATCTTCATCTTTTGAAGAATAGTTTTTAGGATTTGCAGAAGAGTGCGTGCGATTGCGTTTTTTAAATAAAATATAGAAAGTATCCTTTAGGCCGCATATTTTAAAAATGTGTTTGAATAAAAAGTACTTCTTCATGTCTGCTTATCTTGCTTTTTAGGCTCTGTCTTTCTTAAATTGGCTTCTTGTTGTGCTGCAATCACTTTTTCTTTGGGACCATCAGCAATCAATTTCCCTTTATCCATAATAATAATTCTTTCAACAAGCGGTAATAATGAAAGTCTGTGTGTCGCTAAAATAAGGGTTTTCATTTTCAAATAATGAGAAATACGACGTAACAGCTCAAATTCTGTTCTATCATCCATTGCACTGGTGGGTTCATCAAAAAGCCAAATAGAAGGATTTGCCAATAAGGCTCTTGCAATCGTGATGGTTTGACGTTGGCCACCAGAGATCCCTTCCCCTCGCTCACCTATATGCATATCAAAGCCTGCTGGATGACGGTTTACAAAAGTATCAACGCCAGCTAAAAAAGCAGCTTGTGCAATAAGTTGATCTGGAGCCCAGGGGGCAGTCATAGCAATATTTTCCCGAACCGTCCCATAAAATAGCATACTGTCTTGCGGGACATAACCGATATGACGACGTATATCGATAGGGTCAATTTGATTGATATCAATACCATCTATGCGAATACTACCTGACTCTTGCTGATATAATCCTAAAAGTAATTTTTGGATAGTACTTTTACCCGAGCCAATGTGACCAAGAATGGCTAAGCGTTCCATACTTGCCATTTTAAAAGAGACATTATCTAGCGCCAATATATCTTGACCCGGATATTTAAAGGTAACATTTTCAAATTCTATATCTCCTTTCAACATCGGTCGATGTAAAAATTTTCGCTCGACAGGACGCTCAATGGGTAATTCCATAATTTTATTTAAACACTCAAGGGACATTCTGGCTTGTTGAAAACGGGTTAAAATATTAGCAAATTGCATTAATGGCGCCAAAATTCTCCCAGCCAATATGCTACAAGCAATTAATGCCCCTAATGTCATTTTTCCATCATGGATCAGAAAAACCCCCACGGTGACCATCAGGACATAAATAAGCTGTTGTGCAAAATTTGTAATATTAATGATTAATGAAGATAAAAAACGTGATTTCAAGCCATATTTGGCTGACATGCTCACGGATTGCTCCCATTTTCGTTGCATTTGGCCTTCAATGGAAAGACATTTCACTGTTTCTAATCCAGTAATAGATTCAACTAAAACAGCATGCTTTTGCGCAGCACCTTTTAAGGCAAGGATAACATTATTGCGCATAGGCTTTTCAAAAATATAAGTTAGTAAAAATATAATGGGGACAATCACTAAGGGGACATATACCACCTCTCCCCCAAGGTAGGCGACAAATATAAAATATAAAACAATAAAAGGCAGATCTACCATGGTAGTAAGGGTAGAAGAGGTGAAAAAATCCCTCAGCATTTCAAATTCCCTGAGATTATTCACAAACGCACCTACGGAGGTGGGTTTATGTGCCATTTGGATCCCCATCACCCGTTCAAATAATATACTGGCGATAATGACATCTGCTTTTTTCCCACAAACATCTATCAAATAACCACGCAATATTCGTAATAAAAAATCAAAGACAAATATAACAATGATCCCACTGAGCAATACCCATAATGTTGTCAGCGCGTAGTTTGGAATAACACGATCATAGACATTCATTACAAAAAGTGGTGTCAACAAAGCAAATATATTGATAAAAAGGGAAGCAAAGACTACTTGCATATAAATGGCGCGATACCGCCATAACGTTCCCCAAAACCAGGAAGTCTTTGTCGGATCTTCAATATTGGTTTCGCTTCTCTTTTCAAATTTAAAAACAGGTGTTACAAAAATGGCAAATCCCAAATAAGATTCTTCCAATTCAGCATAACTCTTTTTAATTACCCCACCTCCACTTTCAGGTAAGATAATATCAACGGTTTGATCATCGTTTATTTTTTGTAAAATACAGGCCTGATCATTTTTTTGAATCAACACCGCTGGCAAAACAAGATTTGACATACGTTTAAGTGGGCGTTTTAAAATACGAGAAGAAAATCCAGCACGCTCCGCTGCACGATAAAACAGATCCGGCGTGAGACGATGATTCTCTAAGGGCAATCCTGACTTTAAGGCTTCATGAGAAAAAGGATTGTGATAAAGATGAGTAAGGATAACCAAACAATCCAACAGCGGATCCACCAGTGAATTATTTACATTACGATCAAAATTATCAGTGTTCTGTGACTCCATTCTAATCGGTTACCCTTCACTCTCAGATAAATACTATTATAAATAGTATAGGCTTAATCCTTACTGAGGATATAAGTGCATGGTCACTATTTAAATGAACTTCGATGATAACAAAGTTATGAAGATTGAAGACTATCTCGCTGAGTCTTTAATCAAAAACACTACTAAAATGAAGCTTTGAGAGCCAATTTTTCTATTTATGGCTCTCTTATCGTATTGTTTCGTTTCTTAAAGTTCCAATTTCTTTTTAGGGTCGGGCTCGTTAATAAATAGTTTTTGTTTAAGTATATATTCTAACGTTCTTTCCGCTTCCTCTGCAGGAGCAACTCCTTTAGCGTCAGTGTGCCCGACAATTGTTTGATCTGGCGACAAAATTGTTGTAGAAGGCTTTCCATACAAAATGCCATTAACCCTATCAAAATCATAACCTCTGACGCTGAAAGCATCTAATGTAGAGAGCGCTGCCATGTAAACCTGAAAAGGCAGACGCCTGCAATGTTCAACTGTGGCAGGAATATTACCTTTATTATTCTGTAGGCACAGAAAAAGAACCCTGACTTTTGCTTTATCAAAATCATTTATAGCTTTTTCATAGCCTTTTAAGCGTTCATCACACTCAAGTTGTTCTCTAAAACTTCTCCAATCTAGGGGTTGATCCGCTCTAAATGAATGCTTAACTATTACTGAAGGCGCACCTTGAATTTCACCATAAAGAGGCACAATGGTATTTCTTGCATTAAGCACATGCAAATTGGGAAATGTTTCTCCTATCGCAAAAGGCATTTTCGGTTGTGTGTATAAAGAGGCCGCCGGAGGAGTGGCTGGATGACTCGCTCTTGATGCTCTACTATTCGCCGCGCGTGCTATTCGAAATGCATTCAACATACTTCTTTCCTTGTTGTGACTAAAAGGTGCCATTGTAAGAGAATATAAGCAATATACAATAAGCAACGAAAGAAGTGTTAGTTTTCAATCAAATAAATTGATAGAACGATCTCGGCTAAAATCCTGGATTTTGCGTCTGCCCTACAAATTTTTCAGGTATATTATATTCAGATCTGTAATGATTGATATCACTGGGTTGAATATCTTCGGGATAACATTTTGGTTTATTTGTTAGATCTTTAAAATAAGCACTGTCTTGTCCACATTGTATTTTTTGCCGATTATTCTCTTCGCCCACATTATGGACGCTGTAGGGACAAGGACATTCCCCTTTATAAGATGAAACCGCACCTTGCACTATCATGTTTTTAATTTCACTATCCGTCATGGGCTTTAATGCATGAACTGGCAGAGAGATGGCCAGCAGTAAAGTAAATACTGATAAAAATTGTGTTTTCATAGGTGCACCATATAGTTAGGGTATTTATTTGTTTATTGGCATTTTTATAGAAAAACTTTAGACTGTTTTTTTAAGCAGATATGCAAGACACGTATGGAACCTTACCAGCTGCTTTATTGTCATAAAAAAGGTGATAATCAAATAGAATAAGGGATTTTATGATCGATTTATATTACTGGACAACCCCGAATGGCCACAAAATAACCATTTTTCTAGAAGAGTCTCGCTTGGAATATAAAATAGTACCAGTCAATCTTGGCAAAGGAGAACAATTTTCTCCAAATTTTTTAAAAATATCCCCCAATAATAAAATGCCCGCCATCGTCGACCATCATCCTCTAGATGCCGGTGCGCCTATATCTGTTTTTGAATCTGGGGCGATTCTTCTTTATTTGAGCGAAAAAACGAAGCTATTTATACCCCAAGAATCTCGAGGACGCTACAAAACCCTTGAATGGTTATTTTGGCAAATGGGCGGCTTGGGTCCC
The DNA here is from genome assembly GCA_963803015.1 of uncultured Gammaproteobacteria bacterium. Lineage (GTDB taxonomy): Bacteria > Pseudomonadota > Gammaproteobacteria > Berkiellales > Berkiellaceae > Berkiella. The sequence continues at coordinate 894,852 of CAWDKV010000004.1, forward strand.
ATGAGTGGGCAAAATGGTCACTTTTTGAATTTTGCACCTGAAAAAATTCCGTATGCAATGACGCGTTATCAAAAAGAAGTCGCGCGGTTATATGGCGTGCTGAATAAACAATTGACGGATAATGAATTTATCGCTGGAGAGTATTCTATTGCTGACATTGCCTCTTATCCATGGATAGTGCCTTTTGAGCAACAACAACAAGACCTCGATGATTTTCCTCATTTAAAAAGATGGTTTTTAGCTATTCAATCACGCCCCGCCGTGATTCGTGCTTATGAAAAAGCAGAAAAAATCAACACAAATACAACATTAACGGATGAAGAAAAACGTATTTTATTTGGGCTGGATGAGACAAAAAAGAAATAAGAATCTTAATTTCAAGGTTTTTTAATTGTTATACCGTTTGCATGAAACGGTGGCGAAGCCGTACTAGCCACTTCTTCATCCAATCGTGATCTTTCAGCACTAAATACCAAGGGTAATTGAAGAGATCTCTCGGACCTAGAAGAATCCGATGCAAGCTCTTCTTTCTTTATTTCAGAAGAAACATGGGTCCTCTCTGCATCAGAGGTTACCCTTACAGCGGAAGCCGGCAACGGCGGTAAGGGTTTATGATAGGATTCATATTGTCTAACTGGTGCTTCTCGACTTGCTTTTTGCACAGCGTGGGATATTTCCGGTCCAAAAAGTAGCATTTTCATCAACCCATTAGAACTTCCTGTTCTTTTTTCTCTTCCGCGAGGTAAAGCTGGGGGGATCACAAAAGAATGCATACTAAAGCTTCCCAGTATCTCTTCTAATACTGGCAACGGAGATCTGAGCGACAAAATTTCTATTTGGGTTTGAACTTCACACTCTCTGGCGAATAGTTCTAGATTTTGCCTCATTTGTTTATAAAGGTTCTTCTCAAAAGGTTTTTTAAAAATAGGATGTCGTAATAAAATTCTGGTCAATTTGGTAAAAAACTTATAATCGCTGCCTTCAATTGATGCAGACTTTTGATTTAAATCTGATGCAGGCGACTCATCAGATATCTTACCTGTTAACTCCAGTGCATCACATAAAGGGCCAGCCAAACCTACTGCAAAATTGTCAGCAAAGGAAGGATCATGCAAATACTGTTCTGCTGTTTTGCACCCGAAGTGTAAAAAATTGTGAATGATTTCAACACTATCCATTATGTCAAGTTGACATAGCTGCCCTAAGAATTCCAAGAAAACATCTTGAATATCTGTTTCCTTTAAGTGCTGTTTAGCAGCCCACACTAATTGGGTTTTCTTTAACTGTTGCAAAAAAATATGAAAGGCTGCTTTGACAGGCGCATCCTTTAATTTGAGAATCCGACCATTTTGCACGAGATATTTAACAACTTCTGACCAAAAATAGCCATTAACCGGATACGTTTTTTCTTTTTCACGTAAAGCTTCTTCTGGATGTAATTTACTTTCAACTTTTTCTTTTTTTTCTGGTTTTATTTTTACAGCTTTGTTTTCTTCTTCTCTAAAATGAATCATCCTTTTTAAGAGATCTGATTCAGATCCTGTATGTTGTTGTAAAATGCTTTTGAGCTTATCAAAATACATGTTATTGCCGATGAGACTGGTTTCTCTTAAAAGATTGGGTAAACGATAATCTATTATTTTTCCATTAAGAATAACACGCAAAAAGGAACAAACCAGACGTGCCTTAAATTCATGTTTATTAGGCATCTTCCTCTCCTTGTTTCATCCAAAAAAGATGCGATATTAACATAAACCAAAAGAGCCGCAACTTGTTACACTACCATGATAAGTTCTACACTCTGGGCCGCTATGGCGAGAGCTCAATGATCAAAGCCACTCTCTATTGAAATTTTTTGCTATGATGATGATATCGAGAGAGCTTACTAGTTGTCTGTAAAACAAAAAACGAGCAATAAAGGAATTTTACTAACATCGATTTATTCTTTAATACGCTAGAAAAAAAACTGATATACTCAATTAGGCCTTAAATCAAAATGAAAAGAGTATACTTGATCTCTACTTAGAATTCGAAAAAAAGTCTTTGGGTTGCAATATCAACTTTGGATAAACAATGATTCTTCTTGAAAAACATAACCCCCTCTGGCCAAAATATTTTGCAAAAGAGGCCGAGAAATTGAAAGAAATATTCAAAAAAGAATTGGTAGCCATTCATCATGTGGGGAGTACTGCCGTACCAGGATTAATAGCAAAACCCATTATCGATATTATTCCAGTTGTTAGAAATATTCTCAAAGTAGATGCGCTTATTCCTGCAATGCAAACACTGGGTTATGAAGCCAAAGGAGAATTTGGGATCCCTTTTCGTCGCTTTTTTACCAGACAAGAATCAGCAATCGGTTTTAATACCCATGTTTATGAAAAAAATAATCCTGAGATTTTGCGCTTAACCCTGTTTCGGGATTATCTAAAAAAACATCCTCTGAGCAAAAAACATTACGCTGAGCTAAAGATAAAGCTTGCCCAAAAATATGCTTCAGATAGAAAGGCTTATTGTGATGCCAAATCAGAATTTATTAATGAAATCGATGCCAAATCAGGCTACGAAGGATTTCGCATCGTTCAAATCAGCACTGAGGAAGAGCGTCAAGCCTATCATCAAATCAGAAAAGCGGAGCTTTTTGATGTTGCAAGTATTGAGTATGATCCTAACCATCCTAGTCTGAGGCTAGAAAGCCATGTTCATTTTGTCTTTAGAAAAGAAACGATTATTATCGGAATTGCTGAGATTGAATTCCTTGAACCACAAAAAGCTGTACTGCGCTCTTTAGCCATTGAAGCCTCTTTGCAAAATGAAGGATATGGCACGCAACTGCTAAAAATGCTTCAAAAATGGCTACAGCAACGAGGCTGTCATACTCTCTTGTTACATACGACCAAAAAAGCTATCTCTTTTTATAAGCGTCTTGGTTATAAACAAATTCCTTCCTGGGAAAAAAATCCTCTACCTATTAACTTTCGAATTGATATCATTGATATGGAAAAAAAACTCTCTACGCCTTAAAAGAGGCGGCCAATTGGCCGCCTGAAACCATCAATTGCGTATAGCCTATAATGCTCTGTGTTTAATAATACGTGCAACATCAGCATTAATGAGATAAAGCGATCACATTAACGAAACTTTCTCATCATACAGTCTGTCAAAACGTTGAGTTTTGAATAAATTCAATTTAGGAGTGTGTTATGAGTAAGAAAGGCCCAGAAAGTGCAGATGAACAAGCAGTTTTGAGGGAGTTAGTCTTAAAATTATCAAAAGAAGTGGCAGAGCTTAGAGTAGCTTTAACAAAAGCAAATTCTGCACCAGCAGCAGCAGCAGCTCCTGGCTCTGAATCTGAATCTGAACCTCATCATAGACGAGGTAGACATCATTGGCATCAACAAGCGGCAGCTTCTTCTGAACCAGCCCCACCACATCCTCAAAGACGTGGTCATTGGCATCAAGCTTCTGCGACTGAACCAGCGGCAGGGAAAGATGCCGCGAAGCCTCCTCACCCGCCTCATCACCATGGTGAAGGGCATCATAAAGGACACAAAAAGGGACATTGCGGTCCTAAACATAAACCATAATTGCTACTTTTTGTAAAAGCTGCCACTTTTTATTCTCGTTGGACGTTGAAAGTGGCAGCTTAAAACTCATTGTGTCTGCTGTATGTCTTGTTGTAATTGCTGTTGTTGTGTTTGTTGTTGATCTGCTTGATCTTGCTGTATGCGCTGTTGCTGAGCTGCGTTTTGTTGTGGCGTCACAGCTGGCTGTTGTTGTTGTAGCTGTTCTTGTTGTTGCGCCGCATTTTGTTGTGGCGTCGTCGAGGATGGTATCGTAGGTTGTGCTATCGGGAGTTGTTCACTGCTTGCTTGAACAATTTGACAGGACCCTATCAAGATCAAACTTAAGAATATTTTAAATGTTTCTTTTTTGTAGGCTTGAAATTGCTGCCACAAATGATTATCTGCGCTTGGTTTTGTTGTGTGTTCACGTAACATGGGCTTTACTCCTATAAACATCAGTAACAATAATGTGATGTATATAAGAAGCATATAGTTCAAAATTTCTAAAGTGGACCCTCTTTACTGGCTATCTGTACAGGCAATGATATTAATTCAAAATTAATGCCATTAAATGCTCATCGATGTATTTTTCACCATTTTCTCTAATGAAATATTTTTTTAAAATTCCTTCAAGCTCAAACCCCAGCCTCTGATAAAAGCTGATCGCTTTAGGATTATCAGCTTCTGCACATAAATCAATTCTTTTTATTCCCTCGTTTTTTAGTTTCATAATTAATGCATTCATAAATTGCGTGCCAATACCCTTTCCTTGAAAATCAGGATGTGTGGCGAGCGTCCCTAGCGTCACAACATGTTGCGCTCGACGTTTGTGCCTGACGACAATGCAAGTTGCAACAACACGATTTTCAATTTCATAAACATAGAGATCACCGCTTTCTAATAATTCCATGAAGAGAGGCTTAAATGTCTCTTTATCCATTATTTCAAAACTTAAAAAGGGATTGTTTTTTTTATCCATGTAAATAGGATACAAGTCATCAAAATCAGACAGTGTACCTTTGCGTAAATTCATGGTTAGTATACCCTCCAAAAAAAAATTAGATTTTTGTCTAAAAAATGAGTAAGTTCCTACTTTTATAATAAAAATGGAACATATTAAATGCTAGGAGCTACCTCGATGTCCCCAGAAACCCTACAAAAGCATTTTTATCTTGCTGCGCAACAAGGCGATCTTCCTAAGGTACAGTTGCTTTTAGAAGAGCATGGTAATGAATTTACTAACGAAAAGATAGGAGGCGGCCTTTGGACGGCTGCTAAAAACGGACACTCCACTGTAGTGAAATATCTAATAGAAAAACATGGCGATAAGATCCCCGATGAATATAAAGAGCTTGCTTTATTCCCAGCTGCAGAAAATGGTCACAAAGATATCGTGGACTTTTTGTTAAACATATGTGGCAATAGCATTTCGCCTATAGCCAAAGGATTAGCCCTGCGAGGCGCGATCGCGTTTAGCAATAATCAGCATATCATTAACGCTATTTTGTCACATGCCCCGGCAAGTTCTTTTACGCCTTACTATATCGGCCCCTCCCCCACTGCCTTAATAACGCAAGAAAACACCTCACCTAAGATGTCTTTAAAGCGTAGTGGAGGGTGAGAGATTAATTTATGGTAGTCCATCCGTCTTTTCTTTTATCGATACCTATATCAAAAGAGACTGTATCATTATTGGATAATATCTTGACACCCATGGCGTTTCCAATCTTACCACTCAAACCTATATAATTTGCTATATGCTCATTATCAATCCTATGCCCCTTTTTCTTTAAAGCAGATACCACAGAATGAGGAATATCACTTTCAGTGATGATAACATTCTCTTCATCGAAAAAGGCAAGCTTAGGAGCATCAATCGCCTTTTGCATATTCATATTAAAATCGATGAGATTAATAATAATTTGCGCCACATTTTGTGGAATGGTATGACCACCAGGAGTGCCAAGCGCCGCCCAAGGCTTTCCCTCTTTCATTACAATGATGGGAGAATTACTCGATAGTTTATATTTGCCAGGCAAAACGTCCATTGGATTTCCCTTTGGCTCAAAAGTTGAAAAAGCCATAGAGTTGTTCATCCATACGCCGGTTCCTTCAATCATCACTTTACTTCCAAAGCCTAGACCCAACGTCTGAGTAGAGCTTACAATATTGCCCCATTTATCAACTACGACAAAATGCGTCGTATTAAGGCCTTCTTTGTCAGAATGGAGATCAAAGGGTGAGGCTTTGATCATATCAATAGATTTGGCAACTTGTGTAAAATGTGCCGGGGTAAGAATATGATTGACGATATTCTCTCTTTCTTCTGGGCTGCCAGAGCTGGTTAATCTCACCTTAGCAGACTCTTTCAATACTTCAGCAAGAAGATGCAAATATTCTGGTGAATTATGTTGCAATTTTTGCAAATTAAATTTTTCCATCACACCCAAGGCAAAAAGTGCCGAAAAGCCATTGCCAGGCGTGCCCATGGTATAGATATCATATCCTTTGTAGTTTGTTTTGAGAGGATCCCACCATTCAGCCACATCGGCACGTAAATCTTCAATCGAAAGAAAACTACCCGATGCTTTCATTTGCTTATCTATTCGCAAAGCAATTTTGCCGTTATAAAAAGGATCGACACCTTTAGAAGCTATTAACTCATATGTTTTTGCTAGATCTTTTTGTATGAGGATCTCCCCTTCTTTTAAGGGCTGGCCATTTTTACCATAAAAAGACTTTGAATAATTAGAAAATTCGTTAAATGAAGCCGCAATCAATTTGGCTATGTAAGGAGAAACTGGATAGCCGTTTTTAGCATAATCTCGCGCGCGATTAAATAAGCTGCCCCAAGGTGCTTTACCATATCGTGCATGCATTTCTTTCCATGCATTCAAATTGCCAGGCGTGCAAATAGATTTGGGTCCCTTTCTGTTATCTAGATAATCAGCCGCAGGCGCTCTCATTAAGTCTGAATTGGTTTTTGCAGGAAATTTTCCACTAGAATTTAAATAACGAATTTCTTTCTTTTTAGCATCATAAATTAAGGTCGAGCCATATCCACCCAATCCAGACATAGCCGGCTCTACCACATTCAACGTTGAAGCAACGGCTATGGCGGCATCGAAGGCGTTACCCCCTTTCTCGAGCACTTCTAAGCCTGCTTTTGTTGCAAGCGGATGACCTGAAGCCACAGCGCCAATGTATTTTTCTTCTTCTGCCAAAAGCGCTAGTGGAGCGCATAATAAATATAAAAAGCACAACGCTGAAAGAATTAGTTTTTTTAATATCATGACTAACCTGTACAAGTAATTTGCTGTTTTTAAAATAGTATAGAGTGGCGTTGCAATTAATATATATTACTGACAACTCAAAAGTTTGTCGAGGATAAATTTATCAGTCCCAAAGTTCAAAAAAGAAATAATCATTTTGGTTTGTAATCCCAACCGTACTTTCCACATTATCAATTGTAAACGTCGCAAGATAAGGAATACCTATTTTCATATTCTCAGGGACCATCCAAAGATCTTGCTCGGTTACGGAATCTTTAATAGAGCCATCACCACAACATATTACAGAGCTAGATTTGAGACCTACAACTTGGCAACGTCCTTTTGCAACCCACAAGCCACCAGAGACTTGGTGTATTTCAACTAGATTTAATAATTTCATTTCTCTTTCCTTCTTTTCATTAAATATAGTTCTTCAATTGGTTTGCATAAACGCTCTCTACGCGCTCCAGCGCTTCTTTTAAAACAGAATTTTGTTCATTGTTTAACTCTGATTTAACACGCGTCACTAGCTTGCAAGAAGGGAGATAGGACTCTTTGTCTATATATTGCAAAGCGATTCGGAGCGTCGATTTTTCAGGAGTAGACTCATCAGCCAATTTTTCATTTAAATAATCTTTCAACAATTTTTTATGAGGATGAGATAAGACGCAATGATTGAGAGCAATTAAATCCGCTTTATCGCTTTTAGCAAGAGAAGCGTTTTCCATTTTTTTAACCATGTCCGCCAAAAACTCTCTGAATTTTTGCGTGTGATTTAAATTTTGTGTTTGTTGTCTTATGGCATTGCTATTAAATCTTGAAGCAAAAAGCTGATAAAATTTATTGACCCCAAAACCAATGACAACCGCCAAAGAGAAAGTGATAAAAGTTACGCCTAACAAAAAAGCATGGATACGAGCAAAGGCATTAGTTGATAGATTCCTTATCACTTCCATATTGGCAGAAAATTCACTTTGCTCCCTATAAATATAAACTGCTCTTTCACGTGAAACGCGGCGCACCCATCCAGGATAGGTATCAAATAGTGTCCCACTCAATAATAGAAGTACAGGCGACCAACAAGCCATTAAAATACCACTAATGACAAAAGAACCCAGTTCTAGACCAACTGCACCTAAACATGCGCTCCCTATTGCTGTTAAGCCCAGATAAGATAAAGGGATTGCAATTGCTAACAAGCAAACGTCTTTAATAGACTCTACAAAAGATATCCCCTTATCCACTTTTTTTCCAAAAGTCACACCAAATATTTTGCGTAAAAATAAGAAAGGTAAGGAAGAGAGTGTTGAAGCACTAGCATAAGCGCCAATAAAAGGTAGCCAAAGCAATAGTAGGCAGCCTTTTAACAATTGCCAATAAGCTTTTGGCAAAATTTTATACTGGGCTTCTCCAACTATAAAACTTCTTGCTTCTGATACTGACTTTGCCCAACTACTTTTGGCCCAGTTGAATAGATAGCCCCAAGCATGTAGGTTTAAATAACTAGTCAAGTAAAATACCATTTTGGAAAATATAGAGATATGATCCTTATTTTGATGAACGTCATAAGGGGCATGTCCAACAAACATTCTTAATAGGGGAATGCGCTGGGCAAGCCTAAATTCTAGTGAAGAAAAAGAAGATTTATTGGCACTTATCTGCGTTTCTGCAAGCTCTCTTCTTGCTGCATTTGACATGGTCAACAAATGCTGAATTTTCGCCACAATATCTTGTTGTATCTTTGTAAGTTCAACTTCTATATTCAAAGAGTTAAAAAACTGATCTTTTTTAAAGATCTTCAGCAGAAGATTCTGAAACCAATATGTGTATTATCCAAAGCTTTATTAAATGGCGAAGCACTGGACTCATATTTTCTTTTTTAAGACTATCTTCTAAAGTTAAAGTTGTTTTTAATTTGACTATTCTATAAAGCCTACTTTCATCAGAAAAGCTGGGAAAGGGGCTGTTGGGGTCGCTTCTATTGCTTATCCAAACGCTAGAACCTAAATCCTCGAAGAGATCATATTTTTTTAAAAAAGCAGAGGTGGGGTTAACATAGGTCTCACATTCTTTTTTATGAAGAGACCAAAGGGCTTCAGATTTGTCCTCCGACGGTAAATCAGAAATGATTATTTCATTTATTTTGTTTGGAACTCTATTTCCATCATGCACAAAATGTTGAAATAAACTTTTCATATATTTAAGATCTGAAAATTTAAAGGTATCGGCCATGAGAGTCAAAAAATCTCTTTCTAAAAAATTCTTATAATCATTTGTTAAATTAAGCGAGCCAAAGGCAAGATTTCTAGTTGTATAAATATTGTTAATGACACCTGAGCTGCGTTCCGTGTTGACCAACTCAGCATACTGCTGAGACGGAAGATTAGGGGGCATCTCGAATAATCCACGTTCTGTCTCGCAGTCAAAATTTTCACTGATAAAAGCACATACTAAGTTATAGTGCGCCTTTAAGTTCTCAAACATACTTAATTCTCAACATTAGTTAAAATATCCTGAATTATCCCATAAAAAAATTATTCTTATAATAAAAAATTACAGAGCACCGATTAGAAAGCGCTTGAATAGATCCCATGTTTAATTAAATTAAGAGTTTGATAAGGGAAACCAGGACGATTGCCGAAGACTTACGGGTGCACTTGCAACAAAGAGGAAGGAGAATTTTTCATTCTTCAGTTGATATCCATCAAAGAAATAACTGTGTTTTCTACAATGGGCCATGCTTTTGAGCCAGGCGCAATGACCTCAAAATGTGACACATCCTCAACAAGAATAAACCGTATATCATCACCACCTTCTTTTGCTTTAGTGACATATTTTTTACTGAGCTCCGCTGGAACAGTAGGATCTTTATCGCCTATTATCAGAACTTGCTTTACCTTTAAAGGTAGCATGGCATAAGGTGAACCTTGTGGTATCGCTTCTGATATTTTGGAAGGTGTTCCGCCGAGTAGTTTTGTCACCACAGCCTCTTTGCAAACGCGTTTTTCTATCAGTATAAAACTTTCTAAATCACCCGGCCCAGCAAGATCAATAACCCCTCTAATTTGAAGAGGTTCATTAGTGGCAAGAATACTATTTTTAGGTAATTTATGACGTGCTGCTGCCCATAAAGCAAGATGTCCTCCCGCTGAGTGACCAACAACAACGACACGATTTAAATCAAGATGATATGGTTTAGCTATTGTGCGTAAATAATCAACAGCATTCCCCACATCCTGAAATGTACCAGGCCATCCTCCTCCTGGCTTATCTATACACCGATATTCAATATTCCATGTTGCTATACCCTTTTCAGTAAAGGCCTCTGCAAAGGCAGACATAAAATTAAGATCTGCAAAAGTTGAAACCCAACAACCACCATGGATCACGATTAAAACAGGATGCAGATCTGTTCCCTTAGGCAGTCTTAGATCACCAAATTGTTGAACATCATTTCCATATTTAAGCCGAAAATCTGCAGGGTTAAAAGTAATCTTTTTTATATCTTGTGGTGTTAGATAGGGAAAAGCGTGCGCATAATCACTGAAAAACATACCGCACATTAAGCTTAGTAAAACAAAAAATTCCAAAATCTGCTTGCGACCCACACCACGGTTTATTAAGTGATAGAAAGCGCTTAGATATTCTAAAGGTATTTGTCTTGTCATCATAAAACGTACTTTCTGCTTGTTTTTATCAAGTGTCAAGGCTTAGCCTCTTTCCCTAGCTGATTGTTTTTTCAGTGGACATTTTAATATCAGCCCTATGAAAATTTTCGCGTTACTCGGAACTAGATAGATATCTCCATTGTCTTTATAAGCATACTAAGTACTTATTTAGGCAGCGGAGGTTAACATGTTGAATAAATACACAGTTTGGAAAGTCATATCTAGCATAGGTTTGTTCTTCTTTTTTTCTCCAGCATACGCTAACTGGATTAACGTGGATTTACATAGAGATACTTGGAGTGCTTATGATGACTCAGGAGAGCTGGTGAGATCGGGTCCTGTTTCTGGCGGTAAAAATTATTGTCCCGATATCCACCGAGGATGCAGGACCGTTACAGGCACTTTCACTATATACAGCAAACAAGGGGCAGGTTGCCGCTCAACACGCTTTCCAGTAGGTCGTGGTGGTGCACCGATGCCATACTGCATGTTTTTCCATGGCGGTTATGCGTTGCATGGTTCGTATGAAGTGCCTGGTTATAATGCTAGTCATGGCTGTGTCAGAATGCATCCGGAAGATGCTATGTGGTTAAATGAAGATTTTGTAGAAGTAGGTAGAACGCGAGTTCATATTTCATATTAATGACAAAGGAGTCACTCATTAGAAGTTTGAGTGACCCTTCATTTTTCGGATTATTCAGTAGATAGCTGAGTAATGTTGTTTAATAATAACGGAAAGTAAGACCGGCCATAACAGATGTTGCAGACGGCGCATAATGGTCAACACTATTCGTCTTTTTAAACTCATGATTCAACGAAAGATTAAGATTTATCGCTTCGTTTACATTATATCCGATGCCTACTACTGCTTTAGGAACAGTGACATTCTCTGACTCAGAATACGCATAATAATAAGGCACATAAAAATTGTGTTTTTGCATGACAAAAGCAGGTCCCACTTTGGCAAAGATATCAATTTTGCTGTTGGGAGTGAAATCGGCAACGGCCATAAAATCGAAAGAACTTCTTTGATATTTATAATTAAAGTAAGGATCAACTTGAATGTCTTGGTTTTGATATCCTTGAAATCCCGCTTCTAATCCTAATTTAAGGCATCTTTCAGCATTCCACAAATAACCCGCACCAATGCGGCCTGTAGCAGCACGTAATGCATTATCATCATTATCAAATAAATTACCGGAAATACTATTCGTGTCACTTGCTCCATAAGCGCCAATTTGTCCAATCACATAGAGCCCTGCGTAAACTTGTGAGCTCAACATAGCTAAAAAGGAAAAAGACGAAAGGAGAAGCTTTTTATTGTTAATCATTTTTCACCTTCACTTGATACTACACGATTTTTACAATCACATTGCAAAAACCAGGGAAAGTCTAGAGGATGCAAAATCACTATACAATAGCTTTTTAAAAACAACACGGTTAACTTTCCAGTTTTTGCTAATTAACTTAGAGGGTGACTTTCTAGTGGTTCATCAAATGCGCTAAACTAATATAAGAGGTAAAAAATTAAATGAGGGATAAGATCATGAAGAACATTGCTTTAACTGTTGCAGGGATTATATTTTCAGTAGTCACTATTTTGCACGCTGTGAGATTTTTTAAAGCATGGCCTGTCACTATTGCTCACTTTTCCATTCCTCTGCATTGGTCAATCTATGGTGGCATTATCACAGCTTTATTAGCCATTTGGATGTTTATAGCTGCTAAAAAATAAGCATCCCCAATTAAAAAATGGTCGGCCTTGCTCGTCTTGCCAGCTTCATCAGGCTCCCCGCAAAGCGGCGATTTCAGCTTGTTGCTTCTTTTTCTAACAAAATCTGATAGTGCGATCCCCAATTTTTTTCTAATAAAAGCAAGCATCTAAAATTTCCTCATTTTGTTTTAGCGAATTAACCTAGGATTGGTAAACTTGATTAAAATAAGGCAATTTTGATTCAACAGGAAAAAACTTTTTAAGATTGTTCAAAGTCTTAAAGCTGGTTATATTATAAGGCGCATATTTTGCTTTTTGACCCTCCCAAGTCATCCCTTCTCCTGAATAATTTATTTCATGCCATTCACGACCAATAATATGAGACGTATTTTCATCGAACGCCGCAACATTTTTAATGTGATATTCTTTGGGGACTTGTTGTAAATAAGCTGCCATCTTTTCTGCTTCACCCTTATCTACCCCTCTTGCTTGAATAGCAAACAGCAATTCAAGTGTGGTTTTGGGAAGTACTTTTTGTAATTTTTGAAGCTCAATTAAATCATGGGAATGAAGTGTTTTTAAAAAAAGGATTAAGGAGTCAATTTGTTGCGTTGTCAGCTTCATCTTTAACGCAGTTTGGTCATGGCGAGATACCATAATTTTATTTAATGTTGTCCATTGAGAGGGCATCGACGTTAGATCAAGCCCAAAACAACTAAAATGCATAAACAGTAAAGTTGCACATAAGGAGGTACTAATGAATTTGATTGCTCTTAATTTTTTGAATAACGGAATCATACTTATCACCTTCTATTTCTGTTTTTCAGAATTATACTTGTTATTTTTCCTGGGGTCCCTTATTAGGAAGTCCTTGTCAAATGTCATTAAGATCTTTAAACATTTGCACTTGTTTACATTGATACCCAAGCTGATTATAAAACTGGGTAGCGCTTCTATTTTCAGGCATTGCCCACAACATGGCATAGTCCATATGGTGTTGCAGAAATACTTTTTCCGCTTCGGCCACTAAGGCTTGTCCAATCCCTTTCTTTCTATTATTTTGTTCCACAAAAAGATTGAAAATTTGGCCATATTTTTTGATAGGGGTATAGTAATGCTCACATTGTTTTAGATCATAATCAATAAACCCAACCACTTCTCCCGCTTTCAAAGCAACCAACAGCGTATGACTCGTAACATTTCTTATGATTTCATCTATTTTTCGAGATAAAATACGCGTTACATCCGGAGAAAGCGGCGCACCATATACCTTATCTATTTCATAATGAAACTCAATTTGCTGCTGCCATAAAATTAGCAATTGGGTGATATGATTAGTTGCTAAAGGTACAATCTCTACTTCATTATTTATCGATAGAGCAAGATCTCTTATTTTTTTAAAAAATTGCGATTGTCTTGGCACATAACCTAGATGTTGATAAAAACCACAACCATTTGTGTTATGCGGATTTGCGACAAGCATCCCATACGAGATTTTATTTTCTCGCATTTTATCTTCGGCGAAGGTCATTAATTTTTTACCAACCCCTTGACGCACATATGGATCTTTTACCAAAATATTATAAATTTCTCCATAATTATTCATTTTGGTATAAAAATGATTTGTTTTATCAAAACGAAATGCGACAAATCCTATTATTTCCTGCTCTAGTTTTGCAGCATATATTTCATAATAATTTGTTGCCAAGCTGTTTTCTAGCAACTCATAAATCGCTTGAGAAAGCACAGGGGTAACAGGAGAAGTGTAGCTTGGATCAACCTGATGATGCAGGGCAACTTGTGCTTCCCAAAAAGGAACTAATATATCTATTTCATTTTTCTTCACTTTTTCGATTTTCATTTTTATCATCTCAGCACCTAAATGATTAGTTTCCCGTCACAAACTAAAGGCTTTGCCATTTTTTTTAGATAAAGGTATCCCTTATCAGTTAAAACGCGATAAACCTCTGACCAGGGCATTAATCTAACGGGTTCAACAGCGCCTTTTATGATATATTCTTTGCCTTTTAGGTAAGAAGTGAACCAGGAAAATTCTTTCATCAACCGCCTCATTATCACGTATGCTTATTCGTTTTAAAAGCAATATCTATTACTCCACGTGGTTCAAACATATCCATAAAATGCTTATACATTACGGATCTGTTCTCACCCCCAGCAGTCGTTAAAAGTAAATCATGACCCAAAAGCGCTATGTCTTCCACAATGCGTTCATGTCTGTAATAAGCTAGGAGCGCCATATCAACTTCTGTCTTTCCGTAACCTTTATAAAAAAGTTCTTCTTCGTGTGGCTTATTCCAAACATTAGCAACCCCTGCACCAATGAACATCAGATCACGTTCTTTGGCTGCCATAATAGGCTCATCCCAATCTACTATGTAAAGGGTACCTTTGCTATCAATTAATACATTGCCGCCATGAATGTCAGAGTGACAGAGTAAGAATTGGGGCAATGGGTCTCGGAGTTTTTGACTTAGCTCTTCAGCCGTGTCTGCCAACCTATGAATAATGCCTATATGCTCTTTCATAAACTTCAAAAGATTTAAAGCAATCGCATCTTCATTGCCAATTGATTCGTTTTCAATGAGGGTGCAAAGTGAGCGTACCGCCTCTCGCCATTTAGGAGAGTAGTCTTCTCGGCGTACCTGGTTTTGGATGGATAGGGGGATATGAATTTCGTGAATTTGTCTCAACGCTTTACCAAGGATGATCCATTGATCATCTGTGAGATCGCAACTAAAACCATCTTTCCCTTCGATAAATGGATAGACAATGAGAGTGAAATCATCAATTAGCTGGGTGGTTTGACCTCGAATTGTATGGATAGGTGGAATAATCTGTGAGATCCCAGCATCGTATAACATTCTCGCTATAGCAACACTGAGATCATGATGATGACCCCGTTTTAATTTTACAAAATAAGATGATTCATCATGTGCTTTTGCTTTATAAACTGATGCGTTCATATCTGCTCCCCAGGGGAGAAATGTAAATGAAGTAACTTCAATACCATAATTGTTGTGTAGGCAATCAATAATGTCTTGGTCAGAAAGTGATTGTTTCTCTATCATAGGATTTTCTTTTTTTAAAATGCCTTGTGCATAATATATTAGAATGTGACTTCTTCAAATAGGTGGCACAGCAAGATGTAGGAATAATAGATCAAAGTAACCTGAACTTACCGTAAGTGATAGGTTTACATGCATAAATCAAAGGCATAACCCTAGTGGAAGAACTGATGCCTAAGCGATTTCATGGCGCACGCGGTGGCCCAATCAATGGCACACGAACTGGTTTAGCCATTCCATAAAAGACCGTGAGGCCATTGCCGCCACAACGCGTCGACTGTGCTTCAGATGCTTTGCCGAAGCAGCTTGCTGGATCTTGCCAATTATTAGCTACCCAGACATTTCCAGCTGGATCAATTGCAATATCTGTCAGCATTTGCATACCTCCACCAACATATCCCTTAGCCGGTGATATTGGATCTCCAGTGTTCAAGCCAGGTGGACAAGTCTCTGTCCTGGCACCACACAAATGCGTAATGGATTGGCCGCCGAAGTTGGAAATCCACACCTGATCATTACCGTCAATAGCGACAGCCCATGGTCCCCAAGTACTGCCGCCGCCGTTAAAGGGGGAACCTGGCGCTTGACTACCATCAGGCCGCAGCATGGTGACATTCCCCATGTCTTTGTGTTTCGTCAAGTAATACACCGCAGGTTCGTCTTCCGATTTGCCTCTCCATTTTTGTACCAAAATTTGGAGTTTCGTTATCAGACTCAATCCATCGCCAGCCGTATTGGTGATCCATGCATTGCCCTGGCTGTCGATTGCGATTCCTTTGCCACTGTGGCCGGCCTTGAATACTTCAATCTTGCTGGGATCGCTAGCCAAAAAGCGCGTGACTGTGTCACTTATAGCGTTGGTGATCCAGATCCTTTCTTGCTGATCAATCGCGAGATGAAATGGTCCGTTAAGTTTGCAAGGATTATCTTTTGGATTACCGTTGGTTGATTGACAGAAAAACTTAACTTTGCTCGGATCTCCTTGAGGCATGTAAATCACTTGATTGTTGCTAAAATCAAGTGCCCAGACATCACCACTAGGAGTGACAATAATGCCTTGCATTAAGCCAAGTTTGCCATTGAAATTATAACCTTCGGGCGGTGACAGTGGCTGACCATTCTTATCAAACAGAGAAATTGTTTTGCCATTTGTACTCGTAATCCATACTTTATCATCACTCGTAATGGCCGTACCAAATCCTGGACCTTCCAACCCTCCGCCATGAAATCCCGTCGTCATCGGTGAAAGAGGCTGGCCATTAGGCGCAAACTGAGACATGTTGCCATCCCACAGTGCATCTAATCCTTGCGACCCAACAATGAAGTTGTCTCCAGTCCAAGCATTACCTTTGCTATCGAACATGATTTTACCAGGCGCATTTACTCCTCCGCCGGTAAATTTGAGACCTAAGAGCCAGCTGCTTGGCGCTACACTAAGATAAGGTAAATAGGGTGTGTTGCGCAGTGTTTTGCCTTTTGGAACGGGATAAAAATCATTTAGTAAGGCAAAGAGTTTATCCGTGTTGTGTGATGGATTGTGCGCAATCGCTTCTGCCACTAAGAGTGTATCTGTAGGAACTTTGCCTCTTGGGGTGGTTGCGGCAGCGAAAAGTTTACTACATGAGTCTGATTTTACCTGCGTTGTGCAGCCCGCCAATAAGGTTGCCAGTGTGGCAAAGTTAGCCATTGTTGGTGTTTGAGTGCTATTTTGACCGTCTTGAATGACGGATCCATAACCGCCAGTTTCAATATTGACAAGATTGGGCACATTGCCAGCAGCAATGCGCAAGCCAAGCACGTTGCCACTCATGGCAGGACCTTCCAGGAATTGAGCAGCAGTCCATACTGAGGCAACAGTAGTTAGCTCATTGATCATGACTTTAGCAGGAGGTGTTGCGTTCAGCGTAGTCATCAGAGCGATAGCTTTGTTGTCTTCGGCTGCGCCACTGATTTTAGGCTGTCCGCCTTGTGCTATCAGATAGAATATCTCTTTATCTGTCATATTGGGTATATCAGTAAAGCTGAACAGGCCATTATTATCTGATTTAGCTTGCGCTATTTGTCGTGGCGTGTTTTGGCTTGCTGCCCACAAAGTGATGGTAGAGTTGACGACAGGACTGCCTCCTGCTTGAACAGTGCCTGTGACTTGTTGAGCGATACTCAGCGATGTACCAAAGATAAAAAACAGTAAAAAAGGTGTTAAAATGAAACGAAATAAATTACGCATAACATATTTTACCTCTCAGGCATTAAAACCCTCTAAAATAACATAATATTTGTGTCAGATTCCCCTGGCTATTTTAATTAGCCTTAACTTAATATGAAAAAGCTAAAATAAACTCTTCCTACTTGCTATCCTAAGCAGATTTTTCCTTAGGAACTTTGGCGCCTTTCTTTCTTGCTTTAGATAAAGCAATGGCAATGGCTTGTTTACGACTTTTCACTGGTTTTTTTTGAACACCACTGCCTGCTGTACCTTTTTTATATCGGTGCATTTCTTTTTTAACTTCATCTTGCGCAGATTTTCCATATTTTTTAGCCACCATACAGCCTCCTAAACATTTAATAAATGCACGATATAAATGTTTCTATTCATTGTTCATATTATCTAAATTGTTTTGCCGTTGACTCTTTACAGTAGAAGAGGACGGATCAGTTGATTGATTGAGATTCGGTGGATTATTTAATTTTTTATTTGCGTTATTGGTATTTACATCAATATTGGGCTCTACACCAGGATTAGTTCCTGTAGTGGTACTCGAAGGGCTCGTCGTTGAATTTAGAGTAGCATTTGAATCTACGCCTGTTGCACCAGCACCTGTATTTATATCACCTGTAGTACCCACTCCTGTTGCATTTGTTCCTGTGCCGACTCCTGTTGAACTTGTTGAACTGCTACCTGCTGCTCCCGTTCCTGCTCCCGCACTACCACCAGCAGCGCCCCCTGCACCACCACCACTACCGCCACCACTCCCTGCAGCAAATGCCAAACTTGAAACAACACAAAAAACAAGAGAGCTTAGTATTTTTAAAGTTTTCATTGTATTTCTCCAATATTAAAAAAGTATTCAGAAAAAAGTTCCATTTATTTAGGGATTTTTATCTTAATTCTGTATCTGCACTTAATATAGATATTTTTGTAACATACCTTAACGTAGAATAATTAAAAAAAGAGATCAAGTCTTTTAAATCACCACCATTCATTTTCAATTTTTCTAAACTTTCAGAAATTTTAACTTCCTCCCCCTCGTTTTGTGCTAGGAGATTTTGAAGGGGTGCTTGAAATCACTTCTGTTGCAGGAGGCGTTTTTGCACTGAGATCTGATAATCTCCTTTCAAGTTCCATCTTGAAAGCAGGAGAAAAACCCGCAGAAAAATTCTTATTTGCTGTCGAGTGAGGGGATGGTGATCTACCATTTTTTTGCAGTTGCGATGGTGGCGTTGAAGGAACAAGTGGAGAAAGTTTCCCATTCCCATTTCTACTTAATATGACAGGCGCAGGAAGGCTATCCAGGTTGAAAGCTGGATTGTCATTGCCACTTGAGGTTGAGGAGGCAGTGGAAATGACTGAAGAAGTGGGAGAAGCCGCTGAATGAGGCGAAGGCGTCGAATGAGGCGAAGGCGTCGAATGAGGCGAAGGTGTCGAATGAGGCGAAGGTGTCGAAGTAGGTGAAGGCACCGCCGGAGGTGAAGGCGGCAAATGAGGCGAAGGCGTCAAAGGAGGAGAGGGACGCAAGGGAGGTGAAGAAGCAAAAGAAGTTGAAGGACTGCGCGAAAGAGCGCTATCGCTCAGCGTTGTCGAAGCCACTCGCGCAATTTCTTCTGAATCACGAGAAAAAACAGAAGCTGAAGCACTTCTTGGTACTGAATGCAAAATGGATGATTTGAACCAACTCGTTACCCTCTCCGTCACTTTATTTGCTTCTTTATTTTCCTCTTTTGCTTGTTTCTCTTTCATTTTATTTTCAAATTGAATTTGTTTTTGATAAGCCTGCGTTCTTAAAGTCTCCAACTTTGCAGAAAAATTCTCTTGTGCTGGATCTAATCTTTGAATTTCCTTTTGCAGGCCCTCCATCACCTTAATATGGGTTTTTGTTTTTGAATCTTTTGCTTCAAAGCCGTTGACATACTTATTCAATCGCTTTACTAGTATATTTTGCTGATAAACAGATTGCTTGTGCTGGCACTCAATTAATCTCATTTCTAAATTTCTCAACTCAGGATTAAGCGACCACAAACTACCTTTATTCTCTTTGGTTTTACGCATATGTTCGCGCAGAGATAAAGATTCTTGATGGCTATCCATGCCGCCTGTCTTTTTGAGAAATTCATGATAATCATTAATTATTCTAATTTCTTCAGCGGCCAATTCTGGGCTGATTCGTTGATTGGGATCCTCATGAGAAAGCTTGAAAACAATCTGGTGTAAACCTCTTTCAATAATATTGTGACCTTGAACCACACTAGGATTTTCAATCGAAACACCAAGAAGCACACCAAGTGTCTTGCCAAGGGAATAAGCCATCGTATTTTCTGAATGACACCCTTTTACAACAAGATATCCCCCTTTGGAAACTTCAGGTGCACCAAAGCCTGGGGTATCGGGTATTTTATTTCTAGGAATAAATTCCCCATTTTCATTTAATGGATAAACTTCACCAAAATCTATCAACTTTACTTCAATATCCGTAAATGATCTAATATGACACATCACATTCTTTGGATTAAAGTCACACTGAACAAGCCTTTTTTTGACTAACCCATCTGTTTTCGTAGTGATTTGAGTCATAATATTAAGCATTTGCTCTAATCGTAATTTTTGATCTCGCGGTTTTCTCTTATCTTCCTCAATCAGATTTTCTAATTTTTTACCCGTTGCTAATTCCATCACCGTCATTGTGGTAACAGAATTGGGATCTAATGCCGTTGCAACGCGCTCAATTGTTGCACTTCCTTTAGAAAGATTCATCAAACTTAGCATGTGTTGTTCACGGGCTATTTCTTGTCGTACGGATTCTTCATGCCGGGCGGTTGTTTGAAATTTTGCCGCAGACCAACTATCATCTTCTAAGTTTTGAGCTGCCACAACAATAGCAGAAGCGCCGCCTCCTAAGGGTGTAGGGGTCGTCGAGTGTGGTTCATTCTGAAATGCTATTTTGGAGGTTTCAGCAGGGGTATAATGTAGTTGTTTTGGTGTAGCGTAGAGAACAAATATTTTGCGCTCTTTTGTCTGAATCACAGGATAGGGAAGTTCGTCGATACCTGCATATAGTACAGCTTGCGGATGTTGACGAAAAAATTCTTGCACCTTTCTTTTTTGCTCTTCACTTAATAATTTTCCTTCTTTTAATCGACTCTCATCCACTACTGCTGGAGCGGGCATAGTTTACCTCTTGAAATTTTAAAGCTTGGTGTTTAGGCAAATATACTGTCAATTAAGTTCCCGCTTTAAAATATATGAGTAATGACAAGGTGGGGCATGCTTGTTTAGACAAGAGAATAAGGAGCACCGTCAATTCGTACAGTTATCCTCTAACATTATCTGCGGCATTTATTCCACGCTTTTGCGATTTAGATAGTGCAGGATAATTCAAATAAGACGGCCTCTGACCTCTCTCTCCTGGCACTTAACAAGAAATAATAATGTCGCATATAATTGCTAATACATGGAAAAATCTTAAGAGAGTAACAATCATCATGACTGGACAAGTATTTTCTTACCCTATCATCATTAAAGAAACCTACCTTGATACCTTTGGCCATGTAAACAATGCTATCTATCTCACTATTCTTGAAGAAGCCCGCTGGGAATTTATTACCAAAAATGGCTATGGCATAAAAAAAATTCAAGAAACAGGATTAGGTCCTACTATTCTTGAAATAAAATTAACCTTCTTAAAAGAATTGCGTTTACGCGAAAAAATAATCATTGAAACGCAGATGATTTCTTATGAAAGGAAAATAGCGAAGCTTTCACAGAAAATGATACGAGATGGCGAACTTTGCTGCTCAGCAGAAATGGTATTCGGGCTATTTAGTGTCCATGAGCGCAAATTAGTATTACCCACAAAAGAATGGCTAAATGCGCTAGGTTTAGAAGAATAATTTACAGGCTGGCTGTCACCTAATTAATGCCATCGCTCATAATTTTCAGATAGTGACTATAAACATATACTTTATTACGCAAATTACCGGTTATTTCTGTAACAATATTAAGTTTCAATAAATGTTTTAATGCTATATTTACAGTGGGCAAAGTTAAGTCGCAATTTCTTTCAATTTTTTTACTATCAGTTATTGGCGTTTTCTGCAAATATTGATGTATTGTAAGTACAGAAGCAGCTGCCCTGCCTAAACTTTCAATTTTCTTTCTATCTGAGCTCAACAATTTGAGAACATTTTGTACTGTATCAACAGCTTGATTCGCTGTTTCAATAACGCCTTTCAAAAAGAATTGAAGCCATTCTTCCCAATCCCCTGTTTCGCGTACATGTTGAAGATGATTGTAATAATCTTTTTTATTTTTCTTAAAATATAAGCTTAAATAAAGTAATGGTTCTACTAATATACCGTCAACACATAAAATAAAAGTAATCAGCAATCTCCCCAACCGACCATTGCCATCTAAGAAAGGATGTATCGTTTCAAATTGTAAATGTGCCAACCCTGCTTTTATCAAAGTCGGCATTTTACCTGTCTCATCATGTAAGAATTTTTCAAGATTGCTCAGCAAATCCGGAACATTTTCATGAGGTGGAGGAACATATATCGCATTCCCAGGCCGAGTTCCTCCTATCCAATTTTGAGATCTTCGAAACTCGCCTGGCTGCTTCATTGCACCTCGACCTTTCTGTAAAAGGATTTCATGCATTTCTTTAATTAGTCTTAGTGAAAGAGGAAAATCTTCCTTGATGCGTCGTAATCCATGCTCCATCGCTGCAACATAATTGGAGACCTCTACCACATCACTAATTGGAACACCCACCTCCTCCTCATTCTCATACATGAGAAGATCAGTCAATGTTGATTGGGTTCCTTCAATTTGAGACGATAAAACTGCTTCTTTTCTGACATACATATAAAGAAACAAGGAGGGATCAGGGACCGTAATACTTATCCCATCTAACCGCCCAATAGCTATATTGGCTTGATCTAAAAGCGGGTAAATATCCTCCATTTGAAGAGGGGGCCTAGGAGGCAAGAAATCTGGCACATAAGCATTAACTAACTCACCAGTAGCCGTATTTTTGATATATTTGCCGGAATCTTGTCTATACACGGTTTTTTACACAGCCCCATAATAAAGGATAAGCTATTTTCTTTTATTAAGATTCAATTTATATTAAAAACTTTAATTAAGCAATAGTCTTAATAAAGGATAAGGCTATTTCCTTTATTAAGAAAGGGGCTTAATAAAAAACTTTAACTCAATGTAAATCCGTGTGGGCCGTAAGCTTTATACTTGAAGTGCTCGTTGGGAATTTATTACCAAAAGCAGAAATGATAATGGGGCTATTTCGTGTCCATGAGCGCAAGTTGGTATTACCCACAAAAGAATGGCTAAATGCGCTAGGTTTAGAAGAATAATTTATGGGCTGGCTGCAACATCTCACCGTTAAATAATTTTTTTCTTTAAATAATACCTTTGATGCCCAGCGGGACAATCGTCCAGCACACCGAAAATATCAAAACCGAGTTTTAGATAAAAATCTTTTGCTTGAAAATCAAAAGTATCTAAATGAATTAAGGTAACACCATGCTTTTTAGCTTCTTTTATCGCATGGTCCATTAGTTGCGAGCCAAGCCCTTGCCGACGATACGCTTCTGCTACCCATAAAATATTTATATACAACATCCCCCAGCAATATAGCACTCCTATCATGCCCCCAACAATTTCGTCTTTTTCATTTCTCACAACGAAATTCATGTCGATAAATTTAGGAGATTGCGTGAAAGGAACAATACTTGCATTGTAATCGTCTAATAAATCTTGAATGGCATTCTTCTCTTGTTCAGTACTCTTTTTAATTGAAAGTAAATTACGCATGATATTTTCTTATCACTCTTAGGTGTTAGGAGAAGGGGTCAAATATATAATCAAGATCGTACCAATAGAAATCACAAGATATAAACAATATAATACCGTGAAATCTAGATATTTTAAGAAAATAATAATCTATTTGCAAACCTTTTTCTTGATATCAAGAGATACCATCGAAACAATATTCCATTAATTTGTTGGCTTTGTTTTCTTGTCACGCTCTTCTGGTATGGAGGGAGAAAGAGCATCGTTTTCAACACTATCTTCTGCTGCTTTAAGAGATTGTAACGGTGTAAGTGGCTTTTTTTTCATCTCATGCATTTTTAGTAATGCCATTATTTTAGAATTACCTGCAGCATAATATTGCGCTGACTTACCTGTACTGTCAGTTAAACTCGTAACTGCTCCCGCCTCAAGTAATTGTCTGACCGTATGTATTTTTCCTTCTTTAGCTGCCACCATCAAAGGGGTTATCCCAGCAGGTGTTTGATCATTGATATTACATTTTTTTTGTAAAAGTAATCGTTTAAAAGTATCATCTTCTTCAAAATTCCCATATGCAACCAAAGAAAGCAATAAAGAATTCCCGTAGATATCTTTTTTGTCCCAATTCAGTGATGCCAGCTTTTGCAATCCTGATTTTTCATTATCTGCTAAGATAAAAGAAGCTAAAGCCAGACCATTTTTATCATAACCATGGATATCTATTAAATTTTCATGCATTAATTTGCAAAGAACCTTATGATAGGCTTTATCCTCAGGGAAATCTAAAAGATTGATATCTTTACTCTCTATATCTATATTGCATTTGTGCTGTTTAGCAGCTTCAAGCAATATATTAGCAGCAACTTCGTTATTCAATTTACAAGCAAACAGCAAGGGACTTTCCTCAAAATCATTTTTTCTCGCTAGTAGTTCAGGATTATTTGCGATAGCTTCTTGTATTTTATCTGGGTTATTTTCAAATATTGCCAAATGCAAGGGAGTAAAGCCATTAGGTAAAGGCTGACACTTCAAAGGCAAGAGCGAAGCTTGTGTAACCTGAGGTATCTTCTCCTCTTTTTTGTAAAATTTATAACTAGAAAAAGTATAATAAAGTTTAACATCTTTCACTGCCATATTCTGATTTTGCAGCAAAAACATACACTTTAACTGTAGCACGAAATTGTTTTCAATATGTTCAACGAGTTCTTGCGCTGAAGAAAAGGTTTTTAATCTTCTCCCAATATTCGAGTCATAATAATCAAAATTTCCTTCTGGTGTAATGTAAATCCCAGCTATATGACCAGTCGTTAAAGATTTTCCGATAGAGAGATCAATGCTGACACCGGATATAGAAGACATTAGTTCTAACATCTGTATTAATTTTTGTGGATCGTAAGCGCCTCGTGATTTATAAAGACTTTGTACTTCCCGTCCAAGCTTGCGATCTTTAACGAGATCATATTGCATTTTCCTGTCTTCCTGCAGCCAATATAAAGACAATCCTTGAAAAGCTTCCGAATTTGCTTGAAATATAATTAAATGGTGGATTACATTTGCAAGAACATCATTTACATCTCGATATTTTTCTCCCAAGTTACCACCTGGCTTAACGCTCAAACTATTTGATTTTCCATCCCATTTACTTATTTCATTTAACAATTCAAAAAATTCCGGATGACTTTCTAAAGAACGGAAAATTTGATACAAAAACACCCAACCATTACATTGACCTTTCTTATCTATGATTCTTGCAGTATTTTGTTTTTTTAACTGCAGATATCGCATTAGCCTAGCATTGAGATGGTGCTGATCTATATCTACTGTATCACTCCCTTCTAATATATCTGCCTCATACCTTGTCAAAGATAGATAGGATGAAAATTGAGCATTTGATGATTTTACGGCTAAGACATCCAGCTCCACATCCCTTAAAGACATTTGTCTAATTTTATCTAATGCCATTAAACCAAAAGCGACTTCATTATCATTATTTTTAACTGCTTTAACGAGCTCTTTGTAAAGTTCATCCCAATCTTTTGGGAGAAGTTTATTAAGTGTGTTTTCCACAACTTCCGGACTATTATTTTGAATAAAGCTCAAGAACATAGCGCCATTTGGGGTTTTCTTAGTAGCAATGGAAAAGAGACTTTCATCTTCTTTTATAAAAAAAGACAAAGGTAATCCTAAAAATTGCAAACGTGGTATGAGTAATCGTGCCACTCCCTCTCTATCTTTCTTAGCTTGCCCGGGAAGGGGTAGAGTTCCTGAACGAGGGTTCCATAAATTCCATAAGATATTATGGTCTTTTATCAGTGGGTTTAACCGCTTATCTTTTAATAATAATGTAACTATTTCCGAAAACTCACCCATTGCAGCTGGTTCAATACCCACATTTGGGTCAACTCGTTCATCTTTAAGTAACAATTCAACACCTTGAGTAAAACCCATTTGAGCAGCAATATAAAGGGCCTCACTATTATTAAAAGAAGGAACTGCATGCCCTTCTTTGAGTAACCAATCAAGCATTGCGACCATTCCATATTGACAAGCCATTTTCAAGGCTAATTGATAGTCAGATTCAGTCCCATTTTTTAACTTATCTTGGATTTGTCCTAAAGCACTATTTAGCTTCTCTTGGGATGCCATTTCCCACACAGCCCGTTGATATTCACTAATTAAATTATCAAATTCCATACTACGTCTCTTTTGAGCATTTATACTACCTGAGACTTTATATGAAAAAATTAGTTCATATTGATGTGTATGTTAAATGCTAGTACGAGTTAAAAGGGAAGGGGTCTCCCAGGATGAAAAGCCGGGGCAATTAATTGAAATGCATATGATTATTATTCTTGAAAAAATCTTTTTTGAAAAATATTGTCAAATTAAAAAAAAGAGGTTTGAGGAAGAGAAGGATATGTTTATGTGGTGGGGAAGATAAAGATGGATTTTTTTGTAACTTTCATCGCTACTCAGGATTCATCCATCTGAAAGATTATAAAATATCGTTATTCATTCTGTATAATTTTTGCAAGAAGAATACGATTAATTAGGATGAAGTACATGATTTCTGACAACCCCCTTAAATTTAAGGAAGCTACAGGTTTTTGGCAAACTTTCGAGTTTTTTGCATTAGATCCCAGACTCAATAGAGTTAAATTTTTAGGTTTGTATTTTATTTGGTCAATTGTAATTTTATTCTCTTCTTCATTAGCGCTTTTATTGCCTTCCTATATTCAATATCTTACACTTCTTTTAATTTTTTTATTTTTAATGCCAAATTTACTCGCTTTATTAATTAGACGATTCCACGATCTGAATCTCTCAGCTTGGTGGATAATTTCTCTACTCATTCCGTTTCTTGGGGTATTAACGGCTTTAATTCTGGTTTTTATGCCAGGAACGAAAGGTGATAATAAGTATGGTGAAATGCCTGAACCAGCTTTAAATCGTTATTATTATATAACCATAATTTGTATGTGCTTTATTTTATTATCACGTTGGCTGCGTTAGGCAGTGCAATCATATCAAGCGGCTTTCTTTATCTGAGAGGTATTGACTCTCGTTGTCAAAAGAGGCATTGAGGATAATAAAATAAAGGCTATCCCAATCACATTGAGTGCGCTATAAGAGATCCCAAAAAAAGGGAGAGCATAGAGTGTCGTCAGGACAGGGGAAAACGAGCGAATGACACCAGATAAGGTAAAGGAATAATGCAACAGTCCTTTATAATAAAAAAGCATGCCTAAAAAACCCGCGCTAAAAGCCGATCCCAAAATATATAAAATATCAGTATGAAAGCTAAAAGGCTGAGGTTCCATTAATAAAGTGAGAATAAATAAAATAAAAAAAGAAAAAATATGGCTATAAAAATTTATGACACAAGGTGCAATATTTTTAACGATAACTTTAGCCTGCATATTTGAAAAAGCAAAAGAGAAAGCAGACAGCATCACTATAAAAAGGGGAAAATATTTTGTGTTGTCGATCCCTTTATAAGAGAACATTAGTAAGCCTACAAAATTTAATCCGAATAAAACGGTTTGAGCAAAAGAACTGGGCTCTTTCAGTACAAAAATGCCAAGAAGAATGATAAATAAAGTATAAGAACGATTCATAAAAGCAACCGTACTTGGCTCTAACAAACTCAGAGCATAAAAT
Source organism: uncultured Gammaproteobacteria bacterium (assembly GCA_963803015.1). Lineage (GTDB taxonomy): Bacteria > Pseudomonadota > Gammaproteobacteria > Berkiellales > Berkiellaceae > Berkiella. The sequence goes on from CAWDKV010000004.1 coordinate 922,345, forward strand.
AAAAATAAGACACCTAAAGAAGAGGTCGCTGACATCTTCACTAAAGTGAAGAAATGTGGTTTTGATATTTTAAGTTGTTTTATCTTAATACTCATTAAGGTGAATAATGCACTAAATAAACACCATAATGTTGCAGCAGTTAACGGTTTGACATGATTCATGCCAAGCTTATGCAATAACGGGGCTAGTGAAATCAGTGCAACTGAAATAAAGGTAAAGAAAATTCCCTTTTTATTCTCAAAGATTTTATTGATTTTTAACATTTAGCTATGCATCTTTCTTCTTGTCATTCTCTTGTAAGAAAAAATATTCTCTAATATCGCAAATATAAATGCAAAATTGCTTTTAATTTATAAAGCATTTCATTACAATGTTTTTGTGTAAACTATTATACGGAAGCAGATTGATATGGATATTCAAGAAACACTTGATAATCAAATAGCAGACTCTCTCGTCTTACCTTCTCATCCTACCTTAAAAGACTTTCAAGATTACGTTATTAAACTTAAAAAAATTCGCGGTTTCCGTGATGTTAAAAAGAATGCACTTATCATGCTTTTTAACGAAGTTGGCGAATTAGGCCAAGAAATGGTTCGTACTTGGGGCGACGATGAGCAAATTTCAGATGACGCTCGTCGAGCTATTGCACTAGAAATGGCAGATATTTTTATTTATTTGCTGGATATCGCCAATCAACATGATATATCCCTAGAACAAGCATTCAGAGATAAAGAAAATATTAATAAACAGCGCACTTGGAAAAAGCATCATCGCGCTTAAGATTCAGATTTATAATTGTTTTTTTGTTATTACAGTGTAAATCAAGGAGACCTTATGAAAAATGATGAGAAAAAGAATAACGAAAGTATCAAAATTAGCGCTAATTTTGAACCTAGCAAAATGCTGGCGAATGCAAAAATCTCACCACAGCAGAAAAAACTTAAAAAGAAACGTATTTTTAAAGTTTCCACTTTCCACCATTAATATACCCAAAGCAGATGATTTTTACTCTAACGAGCACGCGTCGGCTAGGCGTCAAGCTCCGAGGCCCCGGGAACGTACTGTGGCACGTGACTGGGGTGAAAGAGCGCAGGCAACAATCTGTCTTCGCTAACGCTACTCCAGGCTAACATTGTCAGGCGCAGCGTAGACGAGCGCTGAAAATTCATCTGGGAAGGGTATAGATTCGAAATATTTTGATCATTAAATTACATCACTCCCTTTCTGAGAAAGGGAGTCGCGCCGTGCTGAAAAGGAGAATAGTATGCGCTATTGTATTCGAAATGAATTTTTTGGTGGCCTAGCCTATGATCGATTGGAAAGAGATTACTTCCACTTAGATCATTTATCGATGCGCTTGCTTAAACACCCTGAGAAACCCCTTTCAGCGGAAGAAATGAGGACTTTTGAGACCGATGACGCGGAGATTTTTGAGCTCAAAGAGCAACTAGATGCAATGCATTTTAAAGGCGAAGCAGAATTCCTCAATAATATTTCAGGCGTTGGAATGTTATCAGCACCAACGCGCATTTTCCTAGAAATTACCTACCAATGTCCCGAAAAATGCGCTCATTGCTACACTGATTCTGGCAAAAAAAGAGACAATGAATTAACGCGAGAAGAAAAATTTCTAATAGTCGATCAAATGGCGGCCATGGGGTGTTTTCGTTTGTCGATAGCAGGGGGAGAGCCTTTAGTTGATGAAGATTTCTTTCCTGTTATTGAGCGTGCAATTGAAAAGAATATCGATGTTTCTTTCTCAACAAGCGGCACCCCAATTACTGAGCGTGTTGCCAAACGCTTAGCCGAGCTAGATGTGCGCACGATTAATATTAGTCTTGATGGGTTTGATGAAGCCTCCTACGAGCAAGTGCGGGGAAGCGGCAGATTCAAATATATGTTGAGAGGTGTTAAAAATTTACGTAAGCACTACCCACGCAAAATTGCTGCTAAATGCACCTTGATGACCACCAATATCAAGCAGCTAGATAGAATCATTCAGCTTGCAGAAGAATTAGAGTTTGATGTGGTTAAATTTAATTGTGTACGTGAAGCAGGACGTGCAGGAGAAACTCTTATTCCGACACAAGATGAATATATAGACTCAATGAAAATTTTAGCAGATTTTTATAATAGGAAACAGTCCAAAATAAAAATGGTATTGCCGGTGAATCCATACCAAAAGTTTGGAGAAAAAGAATCTGTCGATGTGATAGATGATTTGGGATTTGGTTGCTACGCGGGAAAAGAAAGCTTTTGTATAACCGCAGAAGGTCAAATTCAACCTTGTACCAGTTTTGGTCCGACATTGCATGTAGATGGCAGCATACGAGAACGTACCCTGTTAGATGCTTGGTTTGATGGCAAGGCAATGCAATTGTTTCGCGGTTTAGATGGTAGTAGCGCTTGCAAAGGGTGCTCATCTTACGCAGGATGCCGTGGCGGCTGTTACTTGCGTTCCTTTAGCGCTTATGGCGATATCAATGCAACAGATCCCTATTGCTACGAACGTAAAAACGATCCCCTTCCTTCGCGACGCATTATCTCTCTCGCAGTCCTGAATGCTGAGTGAAAATGATGCGTATATTTATCAGAAACGAACACTTTGGCGCCATCGTCTATAATCCACAGCTCGCAGAATATTTCCATCTTAGCCACAAACAGGCTAGTGCTGTTATAGATGCAATAGAACAAAAGACGCTTACCCATGAAAATCAGGCACTTCTTAAGCGAGTTTTAGGGAGCGAAGATGTTTCAGGTAGTCATTTGGTCCGCATCGGCAATAAAAGTATTCTACCAGCGCGGTTATCTGCCCCACTCAAAGTTTTTTTTAATATTACAAAAAAATGTAATCTCTTTTGTCGGCACTGTTATAACGATTCGGGGAGAACTGACTCACCTGAGCTCCCTTATGTTGATGTAGAAAAAACCTTTGGCGAACTTGAACAAAGAGGCATTTTCAAAGTAACTATCGCAGGAGGAGAGCCGCTTTTCCATCCTGATTTTGATAAAATTTTAAAAGCATGGGATAACACAGCGCTCAGTATTTCTCTTATTACCAATGGGATTTGTGTTTCAGCGCGGCGTGCAGAACAATTAGGAAAAAGTACTAATTTGAGATCAATCACTGTATCTCTAGATGGTGCGAATGCAAAAGATAATGATTTGGTAAGAGGAAAGGGTTCTTTTGATCGCGCATTACGTGGGATTGTTCTCCTTAAAAAATATTATAGTGGTCCTTTGGCGGTGCGCATAACTCTTATGCGTTCAAATATAGCGCAAGTAAAGGAATTACCTGAATTGCTAGCCAAAATAGGGGTGACAGAAATCAAAGTTAACCCTATCAATGCTTATGGCCGAGCAAAAGAAGAAAGCAATCTACTTCTTTTGCCCGATGAATATCTAACAGCGAGAAATGATTTACTTGAAAGCGCAACCAAATATGGGATCTCGCTTGAAGTGCCTGCTCATCAGTATCAAAGAGATGAGAATGATCAAGTAGGTTTATGCAAATCAGGAGAGGAAACCTTTGAAATAGAGGGTGATGGATCTGTATATCCTTGTTCTTTTTCATTTGGACGATTCTTTGCAGGAAATATCCGCACCCATTCATTTGATGAGATTTTTCAAAACTTGCAACAACATACTATTAACAATCCTTGGTGCTTTGATTGTAAAGGCCGAGGAGGCAAAGCCGAGAAAGTTTTTGGCAATACGCCTCGATTACTACAATTAGTTCTGGCCTCCTAACAAACATTACGGAGCAAAAGCGATGCGTGAAGACGATGGTTTGTCAACATGAGCAGCTGAGGAGAAGGTTAATCCACTCGCTCCTTCTCCAGAAACATGATTCTGAAAGCCTGGCAAAAGTGCTTTGGTGGATGAAAGTAGCGAGCTTTGCAAAGCCTTTTCAGTTTCAAGTTGGCTTAAAGCGGTTTTAATCTGTTCAAAAATAATTGGTGCAGGTAAGCAACCGTTTATTGCCATAAATTCCGGCTCCCCAAATTGTGCCTTTCTTTCCTTATAATAGTTAATCACCAGAGTAGTCTGAGAGTGAAATACGGCTAATCTTTTGCGTATATTGGGTTCATTATCATCTTCTCGTTGTATCAGAGGCTCTCCAGTCTCATCATCACAATTCGGTTTTTTGGGGGGATGGAGTTTTCGGTGATAAACGCGCCCAGAAGCAGGATGTACTAAACGACCACTTAACCTTGCTACAATCTCATCATCAGGCACTTCTAAATTAATAACAAGATCCATTTTCAGCCCAGCCTCTAGAAGGGCTTTGGCTTGGGCAATTGTACGGGGAAATCCATCCAACAAAAATCCTCTTTTGCAATCTGGTGCCTTTACCCGCTCGAGAACAATGGCAATAATGATATCATCTTGCATTAATTGCCCTGCATCCATAATACTTTTGGCTTTCAAGCCTAGTTGCGATCCTTTAGCAATTTCATTTCTTAATATGTCACCAGTTGAAATATGCGCTATTTGTAATTCTTTAAGCAGAAGCTGTGACTGCGTGCCTTTGCCTGAACCGGTTGGACCTAGTAAAAGCAATTTCATAGGGAGATCCTTCTTTATTTGCCATTTAGGGGATGAATTATCCCTTAAATATCAATATTTTTAAAGCCATTGATATTTTTGTTGTGGCAATGGGCAAGGGATTAACCATTCACTTACAGCCAAAATAGAAAATACGAGGAATGGCAAGAAGATAAAAAAATTCAGAGGGTGACTCATTTCTGAAGCAAAGAAAGGAAAGCTTAGTTAGCGGTCTAGAAAGCTGTGCTTTTATTTTATTTGTTTAAAAAATTTATCATTACCAATTAAAATTATTTTCACAAATTTATTAATGCTTTTCGTTATATATTCCTCTATCGGCAACAACGAGTCTCTCAATAACTTCTCATCAAACTGAGCATCATCGATAATTATGCCAAGTATGGTGTTATTTTGATATGCGCCATTTTTCTGTTTTTGACATTTTTTGTCAAAATTCTCTATGATCAATGGTACCAATCTTAATTTAATCATTTCACTTAGCTCATCTTCACGATATAGCCTTTCTTCAATTTCGTTTCGAGGGCTTTCTTTAAAAAAAGGGGCATACCCATACTTTTTTGCATGTTCTATTCTCAATCTCTCTTCTTGATGAAACATGGCAGTCACAAATTCAACTTTCACTTCCGTTTTATTTTCAAAATGCAACTCTGCATCATATCCTTGATGCTCATCTAATTCTGACATTAAAGTGAGCGAGGTAGCGCCCAATTTTTCAGCTAGGAATACTAACGGGACAAATTCAAAGAAAAATTTATTGTAGACTTTCTTATCAGCGAAGTATAAGTCCTTATGAAGACTGCTTAATTCTCTATCAAAATTGATAATTTCATCTTTTACTTTTTTAGCAGCCAAAAGAGATAGCTTTTTTTGGTAAATTTTCTTATACATCATTTTCATGCTTTCCGACTTATTACGCATTAAAAGCAATTAAAGCCCGCTATCGATTTATTTTTTAATTTTTAATGAGACAAAATTAAGGGAAAAATAGTTCACTCATTGTCGCAATAATCAGGGCAAACACACTTAACTTATAGAATCCTTGTAATCCTTTTCTCAAAGGGTGAACTCTTTAGCTGAATATTGGCACTTCTCTCCTCTCCCGTTAAGCGGTCTGCTTGCGCCCCGTAAAGAAGAGGGAAAGTGCCACGTAACAACTTGATTTCTCTCACATGCTTCGTAAAAAACTAGTGCGCTCGCCCTGTAGCAATAATGCAGCTTTTACCAGGAGCATTACCATCCAAAGTCGTATTTATGTTTAGCTTAGCAATTAGTGCAACTACAATCGTAAGTTGGGGACTTGAATATCTTGATTTATTAAGGCAAAATTGAGCACTTTCACCAGATAAGAGGTTTAACAATGCTGTCTTCTCTCTTAAATTTTTTTAATAAATCTTCACTTTCTTTAGCACAGAAACTAACAACGGCTAAAAGCAATGAAATACATCAATTTGAAATAGCAGATATTTTAAAGGAAGATGAAGAAGGAGAATACAAAGGCTGCAATGCGTTATGGCATCTTGCAAGAGCCGGCGATTATAGTTCTTTAATGGGTTTGTGGGATATGTATAAAAATCAAATTCCCCTGCAAGCCTTAATAAAAGAAGCTTCAGATGAAAAGCATAAAGGTAAATCTGTTCTTTGGTGGTTATCTTCATGTAACGATAAAAGAGTAATCAATGATTTTCTTGACTTTTGGGTACATTTTAATGGGCTTCCTTTAGAGTGTCTCACAAAAGTAGTAGAAGGACGTTCTATCTTATGTAATCTATTACTGAAAGATAATGATTCCAAATTTTTTATGCTAGTTTGGGAAAAATATGCTGAGCAAATCCCACTTGAAACAATAAAGTTGCTTTTAGTCTATTGCTCACACAATTTCAACGAATCCTTTAAGGTAATTTGGAGAAATTATAGCACTCAAATTTCATTAGAAGATTTGTTAAAACCATCAAAGATTGAGAATTATCAAAAAATTTCTGTACTTTGGAATCTAGTATGGGCTTATAAAGAAAATGTCCCTGGTGCTTTAGAAATCTTGAAAGATATTTTGACACGTTTACCTGGACAAATACCAAATAATTTTCTAACACTTCAACCGTTAGTAGATATAAATAAAAATTGTTATACGCTATTAGAACTATTGAACTTAAAAGGTGTTTCTCGAGAAAACAATAGTTTTAATTTTAAGCTTTTAATTGAAACCCGGAATAATTTTTACCAGGCTTTAAAAGAACAAAACTATGATGCCGCTTTTGAAAGTGCAAAGTTAGCTCAAGAAGCAGGCTACCCGCATGCTTTTTTTGAATTAGGAGAAGCGCTGCTTAACATAGATTTTGAAAAAGCTATCCAAGCTTATTTAAAAATACCAGAGACATCTCCTCGTTATGAAGCAAGTAATTTAAAATTAGCCAATCACTGCTACATGCTTGCAACTGATGCTCAAAATAGTGAGATCATAAGACACAAATATCTAAGACTTGCCTTAACTTTCGCCTTAAAAACAAAAGATGAAGATAGAGCAGCGCTTTTGCAAAATATTGCCTTTGCCCATATTACAAAAGGACAGCAAAAAGGGTTAGGAGATGAAATAAAATTAGTGCGTGCTTGGTGGTTTGAAACCATGAATGGAGAGACCCCCATCGATTGGTGCTTTGAGCGTTTTGAAGAAGCTGCTAAAGAAGAAGAGTTAAAAAAAGAAAATACGCGCTTAAAAAGAGAAGTAGCTTTGATTAAAGTGGAAGATAATAGAAAAGAGGAAGAAATTAAAAAATTAAGAGAAGCGAATGCTTCTTTACAAAAAGTGATTGTCGGGTTGATGCAAAAAGAAGAAACGGTCACAGAGGATCTTCTTAATAAAGGTGAGAAGCCTTTAGTCTTTTCTTTAGCAGCAACATCCCAAACATGTAAAGCCGTGCCTTCGTCTGCGCCTGCGCATCCAGAAGAAGAAACACGTCAAACTCTAGCAACTTCACCTAGCTAAGAGTACGCATAAAAAACCGATCTGAATTTTTGGGCCTGCCAAGGTAACGAGGCAGGTCTATCACCGGACTTGACCCTTGTCTTGTTTCTTGCCCAAAATGTAGGTGCACCCTATTTCTATTTAAGGGGAAGCGGGAAGGGGTCAAGTCTTGACATTTGACAGAAAGGCTTCTAGATCATTAATTTCTTTCTTAATTCCCTTATTACTTTCAATTTCAACCTTCATTCGCTTACATATTTGAGAAATACCGGAATAGCTTAATACTCACCTATCTCATTTTGAGTTTCATGCGTCAACCTTTGGCAAAAATAAACTGCTATCTTTTTTAATGATTTATTATCACCTCTGATAATATCAATTTCCTTACACCGATAGTATTTAGCAATTTCTTTAACTATTTCTTCTTTACTGATTCCCTGCTTGCTTAATTTTTTTGAATCCGGGATTTCCTGATGAGGAATTATTTTTAATTCTTCTCTTACTTGGTTGCAAAATGAATCTTCGCCAAATATTGGTGCCATTTTTGATGAGCTATATATCTTATACGTCTTTTCATCTATTCCTTCAGATACAAACGCTGAATAAGCATCTCTTTTATTCCTAACATTAAATCGATTTAATATTTCATCCGTTGTTATCCAGCTTTTTCTATTTTCTCCTGAACTGTAATAGCGAAAACTTGACCAAGGATAAGCTTCCAGCTTTTTAACTACATTCGCTTCAACAGGGTTTAAATGAATGTATCTACTGACTTGTAAGAGGTAATTTTCAGCATCTACCAAAATCGCTTTAAATCGACCACGAAATAATGGACCATCTCGCTTTAGCAAACGATTATGACGCAAGGTATAAACACCATTGAGGTGCCTCATCGCTCTTGATAGATTGCCCAATGGGGTTTCAAGTAATAAATGATAATGATTTCCCATTAAGCAATATGCATGGATTTCTACACCAAAGTTTTCATTGATCTCTGCAAGAAGCTTCAAAAACATATCACAGTATTTTTCATCATGAAAAATTTGCTTGCGACCAGCACCACGGTTCATTACATGGTAGAAAGCGCCTGGATATTCTAAACGTATTTGTCTTGCCATAATGAAACATACTTTCTCTTTGTTTTTGTCAAATGTCAAGACTTGACCCTGTCCTTTGGCTTAAACAAGGTTTATTGACGGGACTCGCTGCAACCATCATTTTGATCCCTGCAAGTATCTTATTAGGCTATGTGAAAGTTGATATAAAATGGACTAATTTTTTCTTCCTTTTTGCACTTCATAATTTATTTTTTGTTTGTTTTGCTGAGGAAGCCATCTTTCGCGGTTTTATCCAAAAATATCTGATGATAACCTTACAGAACTTTAAATGGGGGAAGTGGTTAGCGCTTTTTATAGCCGCGCTCTTATTCGGCTTAGCGCATATTAAGGGTGGATTAGTTTACGCCGGGTTAGCGGCTGTCGCAGGATTATTTTATGGTTATGCCTTTCTTAAGACCAACAAAATCGAGACGAGTGTTATTACTCATTTTGCAGTGAATATCATTCATTTCGTAGGCTTTACTTACCCTGCTCTTTATACCGCCTTTTGATGAGAAATACCGAAATAGCTCCTGCATAGGAGATCACTTTTCACTTGTCCCATCTCAATTTCATAATCAAAACACACAATGAAAGAATAAAGGTTAATGAGTTTGCAATAATGAGAGAAGGTGACGAGAGTATAATCCCATAAACGAGCCACAAAAAAACACCTGTTGAAAAAATAAGGTACATCACTAGGGAAATACCTTTAGTAACCCGAGTTCGATAAAGCTGGGCTACTTGTGGTAGAAAAGCAATCGTGGTGCAAAAAGCCGCGACGAAACCAATCATCTCAGTATACATTATTACCCACCCGCATTAGGAAACGCTATTTATGGAAGAGTTTGAGCATGAATTTCTGAAAAATGCTTAAAATAGTTAACATCCTTTAAAATTTGATTTGGTCGTTGATCTTTACACGAGTACATCATCAAGATCGAAAAAAACAGCTTTTAAATTCGGCAAGATTGATGATAAATCTGTTTTCATTGAAAATTGATTCCGATGGATGGATGGATCTTTTTAGAAATATACCAGATTTTTACCAAAAGAAGAATCATATACTCGAAGTAATGAATTCAATAATGCTAACTTAATCTGCTGAGTCCAACCAATTTTGAATTTGAACGTGTAACATTGGCAATGTTACTGATCCATTTTTAAGGACTTGATAATGAAACTCTCGAATATCATAATTTTCTGCCAATTCTTCTTTCGATAATTGAGGCAAGAAATCAATTTCATGTTTCCCAAGCATAAAAAACTTTAGTTAAATGTAAGTCAGCTTGGGCCGCAAGCTTTAGCTAAAGGGTAAGGGGTAATATCGTATATAATTGCAAATACACGGGAAAAATCTTAATAGAGAGTAACAATCATCATGACAGCACAAGTATTTTCTTACCCTATCATCATCAAAGAAACCTATCTTGATACCTTTGGCCATGTAAACAATGCTATCTATCTCACTATTCTTGAAGAAGCCCGTTGGGAATTTATTACCAAAAATGGGTATGGCATAAAAAAAATTCAAGAAACCGGATTAGGTCCCACTATTCTTGAAATAAAATTAACCTTCTTAAAAGAATTGCGTTTACGCGAAAAAATAATCATTGAAACGCAGATGATTTCTTATGAAGGGAAAATAGGGAAACTTTCACAGAAAATGATACGAGATGGCGAACTCTGCTGCTCAGCAGAAATGATATTCGGGCTATTTAGTATCCATGAGCGCAAATTGGTATTACCCACAAAAGAATGGCTAGTTGCGATTGGTTTAGAAGAATAATGGGGCACTATGTCTTTTTCGAGTAAACTTCCCCTCTTCACTCAAGACAAGAGGATCTTTATATTCTTCATAAATAGCTCGGCCTAGATTATATTTTTCTAACGTGGTAAAAGCATCAAAATTTATTGAGACTGTTCACTTCCACCGGATTAAAAATATTTATGGCTTTGCCGTCTAACTTATACAAAAATCATGACAAAATCAAAAAATTTAACACTAAAATAAATTTTTCTGAAAATATCAGCTAATTTTTCTTTTAGTTTTAAAAAAACCTATGATACGATGTTCCGAAGTGAGGTTAGTAATCAAATTTACGAATCTCCCTCATTTTTACATAAATAACGAGGTTTGTATTATGAAACAACTTAACCGACAGGATATCATGGAAGTTGCAGGTGGCTCGGAACAGTTTATCCCAGAACACATAAAACAGCACATGAATAACCAATATTTTTTATTTTTTCATGGCAGAGTGAATTATGAGCAAATGCATGAAAATATTTATTCATTACCAACTGCTCAATTTTATATTAATGAATATCGAAGGCAAGGATATCCTCGTATGATTGCCGAACGTGTTTATCAAGATCGCTCCTGAAAAACACTAATTTTTGGCAATGAATGCTGCCTCAAGGAGGAGCTCATCTTGCATTTAAGGGTAAAGGCAAAGGGATCAAATCCTGACATTTGATAACACAATTTAATTTCTTCCTTTTAATTGAAAGCAGACTATTCATCATATTTCCTTAGGAGAAGGGGTCAAACTCTACAACCCTAAAATATTTTTTCCGAATTTATGACTGAGAAACCAAAATTAAAAATGAGGAATACGAATTATGAATAAATGAAAAGACGAAGCGCTTTAGCCATCGTGCCCTGATATTCCCCTAAAGTCTCCATTCCCGGACAGAGTGTTGTACGATGAAAGTTATTAACAAATTTAATAGAATTTATTTTTGTTGCTATTTGAAATGCTTCTTCAATTCTTTCAGATGACTCATATTCTAGCCATTGATTTAAATACCTTGATTTAAGATAAAGATAATTTTCGCTTCCTTCTAATAGGTTGTGATTGCGTTTTGCACTCCATAAAAAGGAGATTAATGAAAAAAAGGGATGAGATATAACACTATCTCCCCAATCATTGATAGTGAGATGGTTATTTTGAATAAGAAAATTATTATCTTGAAAATCACCATGTTCTAGAGTTTCAGGAATACGATATTGTCCCAATTGCTGGCAAAGGTTTTCAAATTTTGGTGCTAGCTGAACTAAGGCTTCAAACTCGGTAAAATCTAAGCCATCTTTAATAAATAGATCTTTAAAATTAAGTAACTTTTGGTAAAGGCCGGGTAGCTTTTCGAGTCGCCAATCAGGGACACCTAGTTCAATGAGTTCGCTCACCTCATTAATGGATTCTTTTTGTAAGTTGGCATAAAGTGTAAGTGCTTTGTTAATTAAAACTATCTCATATTTTTCTTTAAGGCGGTAACGTAAGGGAGAACCTGCTTCCTCCATGATAAACACAAGATGTGTTTCATCATAATCCACTATTTTGGGCAACATGCTTTGATGTTTCTTCGATAAATGCTGGATGAGTTTTGCTTCTATTGAAAAAGGCTTTGTCATTTTTTTCAGATAAAGATACCCCTTATCTGTTAAAACGCGATAAACCTCAGACCATGGCATTAATCTAACAGGTTCAACAGAGCCTTTTATGACATATTCTTTGTCTTTTAGGTAAGAAGTGAACCAGCAAATTTCTTTCATTAACGTCTCATTATTACACAATTGAATCAAGTGGGGCGAAAGCTTAACCGATATATTAGTGCAGGCCTCCCTCTTTGCGAGCGTAGTGAAGCAATCCAGAAAACATCAAGAAAAGACTGGATTGCCATGTCAAAGGGGTCAAGTCTTGACATTTGACAGAAAGGCTTCTAGATCATTAATTTCTTTCTTAATTCCCTTATTACTTTCAATTTCAACCTTCATTCGCTTACATATTTGAGAAATACCGGAATAGCTTATACCAGAAAAATACTCACCTATCTCATTTTGAGTTTCATGCGTCAACCTTTGGCAAAAATAAACTGCTATCTTTTTTAATGATTTATTATCACCTCTGATAATATCAATTTCCTTACACCGATAGTATTTAGCAATTTCTTTAACTATTTCTTCTTTACTGATTCCCTGCTTGCTTAATTTTTTTGAATCCGGGATTTCCTGATGAGGAATTATTTTTAATTCTTCTCTTACTTGGTTGCAAAATGAATCTTCGCCAAATATTGGTGCCATTTTTGATGAGCTATATATCTTATACGTCTTTTCATCTATTCCTTCAGATACAAACGCTGAATAAGCATCTCTTTTATTCCTAACATTAAATCGATTTAATATTTCATCCGTTGTTATCCAGCTTTTTCTATTTTCTCCTGAACTGTAATAGCGAAAACTTGACCAAGGATAAGCTTCCAGCTTTTTAACTACATTCGCTTCAACAGGGTTTAAATGAATGTATCTACTGACTTGTAAGAGGTAATTTTCAGCATCTACCAAAATCGCTTTAAATCGACCACGAAATAATGGACCATCTCGCTTTAGCAAACGATTATGACGCAAGGTATAAACACCATTGAGGTGCCTCATCGCTCTTGATAGATTGCCCAATGGGGTTTCAAGTAATAAATGATAATGATTTCCCATAAGACAATAAGCATGAATTTCTACACCAAAATTTTCATTAATTTCCTCAAGAAGCTTCAAAAACATATCACAGCATTTTTCATCATGAAAAATCTGCTTGCGGCCAGCGCCACGGTTCATTACATGGTAGAAAGCGCCTGGATATTCTAAACGTATTTGTCTTGCCATAATGAGACATACTTTCTACTTGTTTTTGTCAAATGTCAAGACTTGACCCTATCCCTTGGCTCCTATCCCTTGGCTCTATCTCTTGGCTAACAAAACAGTTTTTTTCTTCTTTATTGCCAAGATAATTGCATAATTAATATGACTAAAATAATCTCATTAGCGAGACCTTTTAATTGCGACAACGTCATAATTAAATCTAATTGAATACCATTAAGCGGTTGATTACTATGTTAACATTCTGAAAATAAGCGGGTAATCTATGTTTTTCGGCAAATCTCTGACTATTTGTCTTTCCTGGGCTATTTATTTTAATTGGTCAAATATTGCTAAAATTTCGCTTATTCTGGGAGCAGATCCCAACCTAGGTTCCCAAACCCCCATGAATCCCTTTCCTGACCACCGTCCACCCATTTTAGATGCGGTGTACAAGTCAAGATTGGAGATTGTCAAAGCTCTTCTTAAAAATCCTAAAACAAAAAAAGAAGATATTAAAAAAGCACTTATTAATGCTATCCAGCCGGATCGGAAATTTCTTCTCCCGGCCAACCCTCAAGTATTTGGTGAAGCGACGATAGCGGAGCAAAGAGAAATTTTAAGACTCCTGCTCTCTTTTGTTAAAAATGATTTGATTATCGAATCAAGAGATATGAATGTTCTGCATTGTGCCGCTGCAGCTTCTAATCTCCATGCTGTTCAGGCTATCTTTCATTCTTGTACATCAGATGCTGTTTTGTTGCAGTTATTGCAAGACAAAAATCAATTTGGTCAGACACCACTAGATTTTGGTCATCATCATTATCTTTGGAATTCTCCTTTAGACGATGCGATTAAAATTTCAGAGATTTTTAAGACTAAATTAAAGAAAATAACAAAAGTGTTGGAGAAATATCACATAGATTCTCCAAAACCAATTCTAGCACTGTCTCGCAATCAAGAAACAAAATCTATTTTGGATAACCTTGGCATTGTTTCTCCTTCAACAAAACATTCAGGAGAGCAATTTGCTTTTAGGGAAGGTCTCGAAGTACCTAGCAGAAAATTTAGATAGAGAAGCTAATCCGACTTTTTTTGAGGACTACTGGAAAGTAATTAGTGTTCTAGAAGCCATTCTGTCAAATGTCATGACTTGACCCCTTCCGCCCCAACATCAAAGGAGCGACTAGTCTGACAGGCTTAGCAGTAGGTTTGAAGGTGGGTTATTTCGGACGGATACAGGCTTGAAGTAACCGTCCGTGTCCGGCCAATTGCAGCGATATTGCCACCGTTATGTCGCCGGACCCAAAATTCTGTTTGTCAAATTCTTGTCCAGACTCATATATAAAGAACTACTACTTTTCAGGCCTAATTTATGAAATGGTGAATTGCCTCGTTGGCGTTATCTTGAAATGAAGTATTTTTCAAATCAGTAAAAAAAGTGCTCTGGTCCACCATGTCCCCTGATAACTTACCCTCTTTACTGGCATAAAAAACGCCGCTTTTATACCGCTCATCCGAAATGGCATCTACAAAGCGTTTTGCACCTACTTCCAGCTTATGCACCATTCCGCCCATCAATGGGAATACAATAGGCATCATCAAATACTTCAACATAAACTGCATTGCCGGGGGAAGATTATTTGGCGCCTGAGTTCCTTTTGTATTCCCTGGGCTCACAACAATAAACTTGAGCTTAGGATATTTTCTTGCCATTGATAACGTCCACATGGTTGCTGCATATTTGACATATGCGTATGCTTGCAATGCATCGAACTTATTACCAAAATATGATCCATCAAGAACAGCAGCAAACTCATCTACAGAAGAAGTCCTCATTGAAACTGGTTTTATTCCGAGCATCTTTACTCCTGGAACAGCTTCCGCACTGACTGATAGAACTGTTTTCCTTAACTTATCACGTTTAATTAATTCCTCCACTAAAATTACATGACCTAAAATATTCGTAGCAGCTAATTCATTCATACCGGAAGGCGTAATTTTCGCAGCCGTTTTCCCAACTACTCCACCTGCATTTAAAATTATTGCATCAATAGGTTCCTTTATTTCTTCTACTGCTTTTCTTACAGAATTTGCATCCGTAACATCCCCAATAATAATTTCAAAAATCTTTTTCCCCGTTTTCTCCTCAAGGTCTTTTTTTGCTGCCTCTGCTTTCGCTTGATTTCTGCAAAAAAGAATTACCTTTTTTGTTTCTTTTTTCAATGCTAACTGTCGGGCAGTCTCTTTCCCAAGCCCAATATTTGCTCCGGTTATTAATATACTTTCGTTCATATTTTCTATCCTTTTTAGGTTATTAATGAGTGGCCGTTTCTTGGACTCGAGCCAGACTGCGCCCGGTGACGATGACCTGGCGGTAGCCCTTGGTAGCGAGAATGCTAGCTGCCGCATAACCAAGCCCAGAGGTGGTGCCAGTGACGAGTACGTTCGAATGCTCCATGGATGTCTCCGTAAAGTAGGGTGAAGGCCGAGTCGTAAGGCCCGGCGAGGCCAGGGCCGGCTTGCTAATTTCGAACTATTCAGTTAAATATATATGTTGGTGAATGAAAATCGTCAAGGAGTTTTGAACCAAATGATTCAAAATACCTCTAGGCCGCTGGGTCGACCGCGCAGCTTCGATGAGACGGAGGCACTGGAAAAGGCGACCCAGGTATTCTGGTCTAAGGGCTACGACGGCGTCACGATCGACGATCTCGTCGCCGGGATGGGTGTGGGACGGCCAAGCCTGTATGCCGTCTTCGGCGACAAGCGGACGTTATTCTTGCGCGTACTCAAGGATTATGCGGAGAAGAAAGGCACTCTCGCGGCGAAGGCGCTGCTGTCACCGCAGACTCTTCGCGACTCGCTGACCCGCTTCCTGAAGCATGTCGTCGAAACCGCGACCGAGAAAGGAGGCGCTCGGGGGTGTCTTCTCGTGTGCGTCGCGCCGCTTGTAGACGACGCTGAGGTCCGGCAGTTCCTGCAAAACGCCACCGCCGCCGGAGCTGTGCTGGTTGAAGATCGTTTCCGGGACGGGATCACCAAAGGAGAAATCCCGTCCGACTTTCCTGTGGCCGTCCGCGCAAGCCAGCTCATTGATTTAGCTCGTGGCCTTACCATGCGTGCACACATAGGGACGCCGCGCAAGACGCTTCTCAGGGATGCCGAAGAAGCGGTCGACTTGGTGCTCCTGCCGCGCCTGAATGCCATCGACAAGCAGAAGCTATAACTTTGCCGGCGCTGGAGCGTATTCACCCTTCTGACCTAAAGAGTGAGTCTGCAAAGCTATTGAGAGCCCTATTTCACAATGTTCTTCTTGCCATACAATCACCGATTGAGTGTGGCATGCTGCTCTTTGAGTCGGTATCTTTACTCGTGTAAGCAAAAAACCTTATTTATTATGCCTTTAACGTTATTACTGGATATTGCATGATAGTTTCATCTCTTGAAGGGGATGAAGGGGAAGGGGTCAAGTCTTGACATTTGACAAAAACAAAATACATAAGCGAATGAAGGTTGAAATTGAGACCAAAAGCGGAATAAAGAAATTAATTAGTGATCTAGAAGCCATTCTGTCAAATGTCAAGACTTGACCCCTTTCCCAAAGAGAATACCCCCTCTATCTTATTTCGGGCACCCCATCTTTTAATGATATTTATGCTTCAATAATTCAAATAAGAGAAATTGGTTAAATTTCTTGGGGACCAGACCATCCTTAGGTTTAGGCTTAAAGCGACACCTAGCTCTGAAGTCTATTGCTTCAGAGCTCAATTCAGAGCTAGGTTCTTCATCTAATGATTTTGATACTAGAGGAAATGGAGTCAGATTTTTAGTACGCCCAGGACAAGCCTGGCTTATCCTGGCGCACTGACATTAGACAAAAAAGACTTCTAATTTCCTACCCTGTGTATGCTAATCGTTCATTAATTTCATTTAAATCGAAAGCTTCCGGATCAAATTCTACCTCTCCAACCCACTCAAACATCTCATCATATTCTGGATGATTTTTATCTGTTAAAATGTTGATCAGATTTTCATAGCCCCATATACCCCCACAATCTTCAAAAGGCCCTGCGCGTTTACCCTTTATGCATACGGTGTTATTCATTTTATGCTCATCAAGCAAAATCTTTTCAAGTATTATCGTATGATCCCAGCCGTCTCCAAAATCGTAAATATAACTAAACTTCATTTTTTCGCATAATTCAAGGGTATTTAAACGTTTTGATAAAAGTCCTGGATTCTCATCATCATGACATTCACCAAAGATTATAAAACTAAAAAAATGGCTATCAGTCCACTCAAAACAATCCTGTATTACATAATGCAGTTCCTTTAATGTGTATGATGAGGGAACAAGTACTCTTCTCCAGATAGGTGGTTTTGAGTGCTTAAGAGTAATTTTAAATTGATAAATAGTTTTCATTATTCTAGCTCCTAGTGAAGCTCATCACGACTTGCCCCCCTTCTCTCAGGATGAGAAGCCGAGGCCAATTAATTGAAATCCAGTGATTATTATTCTTGAAAAAATCTTTTTTGAAAAATATTGTCAAATTAAAAAAAATAAAGTAGGCTTATTTGTAGCGCGTTATACGGGTGCGACAACACCCATATAACGCTAACCATAAACTTAATCCCAAGGAGATTAAAAGTCCATGGCTTCGTGCATTTTAAAACATCTCATCTTATTAACAAAGGTCCATCGGTCACTCAACGCTAACTATTTGATTTATTTATCAAATTTTTAGATATTCATCTTTTTAACTTTTTGGTCTTTCCACCAAGGAATGGAGAAAAGAGGATGAAAATTGAGATCGATCCCATTCGGATCATTAAAGAAACACGCCTTGAAAAACATGTGTTTACGCTCTCACATTGTGAATTGGAATTCATCGTTAAACACAAAGCACTAATAGCTGAAGAAAAGCTATTATGGCTGCTCTTAGCAAGCATGAGCACGGAAGATGACAATTTTTCTTGCGCTTTTTCCTATGAAAATCTTAGCTCTAAAATGGAAATCCCTTGCAGCCATCTATCACAATCCCTTCAAAAACTCGAATCTATGGGCTTCTTAAAGCGTTATTCTGATAGTTCAGGAGAACGTTGTAGTATTTCGCTGCCAAATGCAGGATTGCTGTACTTGCGTTTGGCGTCGAAAAGAGAAACCCCAGGATGGTTAAAAAAAATGAGGTTTGAAGATGAGAAAGACGTGTTTATGTGGTGGGGAAGATAAATTAAAGTATAAGAACAACAGTTTTAAGAAGCTGAGGCTATATTCGCTGCTTTAGAAGGAGACACTGCAATGAACACTGAAATAGAGGGGGTAATAATTCTTAAAACTTCCTCTCATAAGTACACACTTGAAGAGTTGTTAGCTCAAATGACGCAGGAAAATGCATGTCCAGAAATTTAAATTGGACCTAATGTTGGTGCTGAAATAGTAGAATACAATCTAGAACAGAAGGGGTCATGTCTTGAATTTGACAAATTACATAAGCGAATGAAGAAAGTAATTAGTGTTCTAGAAGCCATTCTGTCAAATGTCAAGACTTGACACCTTGCCTTTACGAGCGAATGACGAAGCCTGCAAGGAAGAAACTATTATACTTTGCAGAAACTAGTGAAAAGTGATTATCTTATGTTAACAGCACTACCCTTGTTGTAGGCTTATTTAGGGATGGCATTTTAATCTCTGATACTCAAACACAATCACCTAAGAAAGAAAATTACATTCAGCATTTGAAGGATAATTTTTTTCATTTGCTTATTCAATTTACCAAGCATTAAAATCATAGTTTCATAAAAATTTACTTCTTTTTGCTTCATCAATTTCTTTCAATCTTTGTCTTATCTCTTTTCCAGTAATGAAAATTTGATCCTTTCTTGAAAAAATGTCGTAGAAATCTTTAAAAAGCTTATCATCAGAGCTTATGCCATTCGAATATGGCAAATATGCCACATATTCGATATCTATATGAGCTTTAGCCTTCCTTGATGAAAGTATCAGATTGCTAGATATACCCAAGCAAAGAAAGGTAAGTATGTTTAAAAAACAATGTCCAGCCAGTGAAAAATCCTTTAATAATTTTATGTTACTTTTTTGCCAACGATCTAAAATAGTAATTTCATCAGTCTCTGAGCAACGTATTGACTGAAGTAGAAAACGAAGGAATTCTTCTTGATCTACTTCTGTTAACATTTGATTTATCCATTGATTACAACTTTCTAATGATTTAAATATAGGTGGATTAAGCATTTTCAGTAAACTATCTTTAAATACGTTTAAATCTACACTTTCATGAAATGTTTTTAAAACTTCACCAATGTCAAAATCATTATTCTCATAATTGCCAATAGACCACCTTCTTAGAATTTTACTTGGTTGAGATTCTTTGACGTAAATCCCTTGAGGCGTATGTTCCAAACTAGAAGCAAAAAGAAGTGGCTTCCCATCAATTGGTACTGAACAACCAAGTAAATCCGCTATCACTATACTTTCTATTGAATATTGAAATGTCGGATTAGCCTTCATCAATTTGTTTGCAAAAATTGATACCTTTTTGCGGATTTGTTCAGAAGATAAAGTAGGGTCATATAAATTTGAGTGAATTTCTCTAATTAAAGGTGGCGTAACAACAAATTTAATATGTTGTGATAGCTTCTGAATTTCGTTGCCTGTTAGCCCTTGAATTACTGATTTGTCAATTATTATAGACGGTTTCGAATTCATTTTATCTCTTAATAAAGAAAGAAAGCACACATGACACATTTTTTTGACGGATGTACATTCAAAGAGTTTATAACTATCTACTAAAGAAGAATCTAATAGCACAATTTATTTTAAAGGAATAAAAAAGATTATTGATTATTTAACTCTTCAATTTTTTTCAACCATTCATCGAAGTGTTTACATTTCTCCCTAATGATCTCAATTCCAATCGTTGAAGAAACTAAAGAACCGTGAAAAACTTTTTGATAACTGGGAAAAATATTTAAAATTCTTTTGGAAGGTGCTGTCATCTGGCTATTATTTATATGTTCTGGAGAAGTGAAACCGCTTGCTTGCTCATTCAATTGCGCGATCACTGCATCGCCAACTATGTTAGCAAAAGCATTAACGTCGCTAAAAAGAAGCCCTTCAAATTCATGAACAATTAAATTTGGAATAAAATTTCTTTCCCCAATGTCTGCGCCAAATGCTTGTTCAAGACTACTAATTATGTCGTAAAGATCACCTGAAACTACACTTCCTTTGCCAGGGAAATCTTTAGGTAGCCCATAATAATCCCACATTGTAGTGACGTAAGCAGTTCTATCCTCAAGGCATTTTCTTTTTATATCATTTTTGATTTTCCCGTAACTTGAGCCCCCTCCTTTTCCTATTTTACTAGTTTTGACAACAATTGAGTTAAGAAAGATATTTTTTTCAAAAAAATAACTATACAAAACATCTCGCACAAAGGTTTCTTCTGTTTGTCCTTCAACAACAATATTTACTCTTATCATTTGGAAGGCCGTCCACCAAAAACATTTTTCTTCCAAAGTTCTCCTAAGCTATAATCATCAAGCCATGGTGTTAATAGAGCTTTATTTAAATGTATCAATTGCGATTTATTGTCTTTCATTTCCGCAACGATCACATCACCAACATCAAATTGATCAAGCAATTCTACTGATTGTGTAGAAATAATAATCTGATTTGTTGTTGATGCTGCTTTTATTAAGGATGACAGTATAACAATCGCGTACGGGTGAAGACCTAGCTCAGGTTCATCAATTATAATCGTAGCAGGTCTAAGCTCTTCTGGTTGTAGCAATACTGTTACTAAACAAATAAAACGCAATGTTCCATCTGATAATTGGGATGCACCGAATGGGATGTCTTCTCCTTTTTGAGTCCATTCCAACTTTATGGTTTCTTGATTTTCTGAAATGGGTCTTAATTCAAAATCACCAAAAAATGGGGCAACTAATTGTATCGCTTTAACTATTTGTTGATAGTTCAGAGTATAAGATTTCTTGAGAAAATACAGAAAAGCGGCTAGATTACGTCCATCGTGACGCAAATAGGTATAATCATTAATGTTATGCACTTGTTTCACATAGGCGGTTTCACTTGTATCATGAAAATGATAAAGCCTCCATCCAACCATTGCTGGAAATACATAATCATCAATATGTGTTTTTGTCCCTATTTTAGCCCGAGATTCTAGATGGCCCCTACCAAGAGATTTTTCTATTCCGGCGTTCCACCAAAAAGCCTCCTTTGAGAACATTAACCGATTATCTAAAGTTGGTTCTAAAATACATTTATAACCATTAAACCCGAAATATAATTCAATCTCCAGAAAGGGCGTCTTTTTTCTTCCAAAATGTAGTAGTGCATCAGGACCACCTTGACGGCTTACATATGCTTGTAGATTACCCTCTAACATATTAGGAATCATTTTAAATAGACTAATTAAATTTGATTTGCCGGATCCATTAGCGCCAATAAGTATGTTCAGTGAACCCAATTCAAGATCACATTCGGCTATTGATTTATATCCTCGTAAAATTAGCTTACTCAACTGCTTTTCGTTTGTAACAGGCTTCATGGGTCTCCAACTATGCGTCTATTTCAAGCTATAGATAGTGTGTATTTAATTAAAGGTTACTACAAAGGATAATAAGAGCAATCATTTGGTTGATTTTTATCTAAGCTATAAAGCTTGTTGTTTAATTCAAAAAAATGGTTTTTTTCTATCTCATCTTCGACACATACACGACACGAGTAATTTGAGGATTTTGGAAGAACACTTTAAGTGCTTGATTTTATTGGTGGGCCTGCTAGGACTTGAACCTAGGACCAAAGGATTATGAGTCCTCTGCTCTAACCAACTGAGCTACAGGCCCGTTGAAGGGCTAATTGCTCCCCCTCACCCTACCCTCTCCCACAAGGGAGAGGGGATTTAGAGATCCTCTTCCCATATGAAGGAAAAATCTCAAACCCCCTAGGAGGGGGTCTTAAATTAGGTGATGCGGGTAAAAGCAACCGAGGGATTATAATAACAATGAATCAAAATGTCACTTCAGAGGGACTTCTTCTTCATCATCGCCATCTACTAAGAAGCTGCGCAAGTCATCAGCACGACTTGGTTGACGCAATTTACGCAAGGCTTTAGCTTCAATTTGTCGGATCCGTTCCCGGGTCACATCAAATTGCTTGCCCACTTCTTCCAAGGTATGGTCGGTATTCATATCGATACCAAAGCGCATACGCAATACTTTTGCTTCTCTTGCCGTTAAGGTAGACAAGATGCGCTTAGTGGCTTCACGCAAGCCTTCGGTGGTCGCACAATCCGCTGGAGAAGAAATCACGGTATCTTCAATAAAATCCCCTAAGTGTGAATCTTCATCATCCCCAATCGGCGTTTCCATAGAAATCGGTTCTTTGGCAATTTTGAGGACTTTGCGGATCTTATCTTCAGGCATACACATGCGTTTACCTAGCTCTTCTGGCGTTGGCTCACGGCCCATCTCTTGCAGCATTTGTCTGGCCACCCGATTGAGCTTATTAATGGTTTCAATCATATGGACAGGAATACGGATGGTGCGTGCTTGATCGGCAATCGAACGAGTAATTGCTTGTCTAATCCACCAGGTGGCATAAGTTGAAAATTTATAACCCCGGCGATATTCAAACTTATCAACCGCTTTCATCAACCCGATATTACCTTCTTGGATTAAATCCAAAAATTGCAAACCACGGTTGGTATACTTTTTGGCGATAGAAATAACCAGACGCAAATTGGCTTCCACCATTTCTTTTTTCGCACGACGTGCTTTGGCTTCACCAATTGACATATTACGATGCAATTCTTTAATCGCAACTATCGTGCGTCCAGCCCGTGCTTCAATGGCTTGAAGATTGTTTTGGCGCATCAAAATATCATCTTTCAGATTCGATAAAGGAATAGAATAAGGTTTTCCAGCACTAATGTGCTTCTCAATCCACGTTTTATTGATTTCATTGCCAGGAAAGCTTGTGACAAAAGATTGTCTGGGCATATTTCCTTTTTGTACACACAAAGCCATGATGGCACGTTCATGTTGGCGAATCTCTTCCAACATCTTGCGCATGATCCCAACTAATTGATCAAATAGACGTGGCACAAATTTGAAAACAGCAAACACGCTAGCAATATCGTCGTAGCGCTGTTTTGTTTCAGGATGATCAAGGCCATGCTTTTTCTCAGTGTCAACCAACGTTTGATACATATCACGTAAACGGTTGAAATGCGCAGCCGCAAGTTCTGGATCAGGGCCTGAGTCTAAATCAACTTCAGCTGTGCCTTCTCCACCTTCTTCCTCATCTTCATCTTCACCTTTGAGTTTGCCAATCACCTCTTCTATGACTTTTTCTTCCATTAAAAGAGGGGGCAATGAGCTGTCATCACCCTCTTCATTTTCTAAAAAGCCACTGATGACATCTCCCAGGCGTTGTCGACCAGCAAGGTAGTTATCATATTCTTTCAAAACGTGTGCAATATTTGGCGGATAAACAGCGAGCGCACTTAAGACTTGACGGATCCCCACTTCAATACGTTTGGCGATCTCAATTTCACCTTGGCGGGTTAAAAGCTCAACTGTACCCATTTCTCGCATGTACATACGAACAGGATCGGTAGTGCGACCAAATTCACTGTCAGCAGAAGCAAAGGATAAAGCTTCAGCCGCTTCTCTGGCCATTTCTTCATCATCAACCACGGTTTCGGATAAGGCGAGCGCATCTTCATCTGGCGGCTCTTCGAAAACATCGATCCCCATGTCATTGATCATACCAATGATATCTTCAACCTGTTCGGGATCGACAATATGATACGGCAGCAAGTCACTTACTTCAGCGTAAGTGAGGTACCCTTTCTCTTTGCCTACTGCAATTAAGTCTTGCAGTTGGTTCGCTTGTTGCTCTTGATCAACATAATTCATATGTATTGCTACCCTATTTGATAAGGTGGAATAATAATCAGCTAAGGTCAAAATACTGGTGGTGCAAGGAAGCCGGTTATTGTATCCTTTCTCTCTGCTTTAAGCTAGAGCCTTATATCAGCAAACTTCCTACTCAATCCGTTGAGTTACCCGTATTTGGCATTACGATTATTTTTTCCTTCTTCTTACTTGGTTAGATTGAAAACAATCAAATAGATTCCCTAGATTGTAAGATTTCCTTCAATTGTTGTTTTTCTTCTGCTGTCAGCTCGCCATTTTTCGCTTTAGCGAGCAATTTATCCGTCATAAATTGCTGTTCTGCCCCTAATAAACGCTGGACAGCTCCCTCTAATTCTATTTTTAGCCCTTCTGATGGCGTCATCGCTGCTTTAATTTCGCTTTCCCTTAAGTATTTTAAATCCAAACCTTCTGCGCTTAAGCTTTGTCTAAGCTCATTTACTGTCAAATTAGGGTTTTTCTCTAAATCTGACATTAATCGATTTAAATAAGGCATGCCGGGTACATCAAGAGAAGGCCAAGAGGCTTCTTTATCTGCTAACGAATGATAAAGAGTAGGGTCCCGCAGCAAGAGGGCACTGGCAATAAATGCAGGTGCTAAGGGTTGAGGAGGTGGCGGCAATTTTTCTCCTGCTTTGAATCTTTTATCAAAATAGGGTCGTCGCCCTCTTTCTCCTCTGACCACATAAGAAGAACTAGAAGCCAGCTTTGCTAATTGCTCGAACATCATCTCTTTAAAGATACCCGCTGGGATTTGTTCAATATAAGGTCTGGCCATATTGGCCAAACGTGCACAATTATCTACTGAATCTGGTTTCACTTGATGCGTGAGATGCGCAAAAAAGTAAGAAGATAAGGGGGTCGCATTTCGAATTAACGCTAAAAAAGCCTCTTTCCCGAAAAGGCGAATAAAGGAATCTGGATCTTCTCCTTCCGGAATAAAGGCAAATTTTACTTGTGTTTTTTCATTTAATTGCCCTAAAACCTGCTCCAGTGCTTTCCAAGCTGCTCCCTGACCTGCTTTATCTCCATCAAAACAAAAGATTATCTCTGATACATACTGTAAAAGACGCGCCACATGGTGACTTGTCACTGCTGTGCCCAATGTCGCAACCGCCCCGGTTATGCCATATTGCGCTAAAGCCATGACATCTAAATAACCTTCCACAACGACCGCTGTTTGCCATTTTTGCTTTGTTTTTAATGCTTCGTGTAGGCCATAGAGGCAATGCCCCTTATGAAAAATATCCGATTCTGGAGAGTTGAGATATTTTGGCATGCCTTTATCCACGACGCGCCCCCCAAACCCAATCACATTCCCTTTTCTATCACGAATAGGAAACATAATACGTTCTCGAAACCTGTCATACAGTCGCCCTTGAGGATGGGTAATAATAAGACCTGTATCGACGAGTATTTTTATCGCTTGCGGCTGTTTTTCAAAAGTCCGCAGTAAATTGTCCCAGCCGATAGGCGCAAAACCTACCTGATATTCCTTAGCAATTTTGCCCGTGAAGCCGCGCTTCTTTAAATAAGTAATTGCTGCTTTGGCTTGAGGGTTTTCTTTTAACTGTTTAGCATAATAGGCTGCAACCTCCCCTAAAACATTAGTGGTTTCCAGCTTAATCTGCACTTTAGTATTTTCTTTTTCGTCTTTGGGGACCATCATGCCTAAACGAGAAGCTAAAAATTCTATCGCCTCTACAAAAGGCATACTCAAATGCGCCATCGCAAAACCAATGGCATTGCCATGTGCTTTACAGCCAAAACAATGATAAAACTGTTTGGTCGCACTCACAGTAAAAGAAGGTGTTTTTTCTTGATGGAAAGGGCAACAGGCGCTGTAATTGACGCCATTTTTTTTCAATGGGATGCTTTCTTGGATCAAAGCCACAATATCGGTTTGATCCAAAACAGATTCAATGAAATTGTCCGGAATACGCCCGGTTGAGGGAGTCATATTAGGACCCTAAGCTAGGGGGAATCCTAGCTTCCTGCCAATAACGATTTTACTTTGGTGCTAACAACCCCAATGTCCGCTCGTCCTTGCAATTTGGGTTTAAGAATAGCCATCACTTTCGCCATGTCCTGTATCGATGCGGCACCACTCTCAGCAATCGCTGAGACGATAAGCGCCTGCACTTCGCTTTCTTCTAACCCTTTAGGCATGAAAGCTTGGACAATATTCAGGATAACTTGTTCTTTTTCTACCAAATCATCACGGTTAGCTTTTTGAAAATCACTAATCGCTTCTTTGAGTTTCTTCTGCATTTTATCCAAAATGGCTAATTCTCTGGCCTCATCTAAGACGATACGTTCATCGACTTCAATGCGCTTAAATTCTCCCAAAATAAACCGCAAGGCGTTTAACTGCTCTTTATTTTGAGCGCGCATCGCGGTTTTAATTTGTTCTTGGACCTGCTCTTTAATCGTGTTTGTCATAAATGATTTCCCTGAAAGCTCTGAGAATAAATCCCTTATTTCTCACGACGATCTTCAGTATTGCGGGAACGGCTACTTTTAGCCTTTGGAGCACTCGCACCGCCTCGACCTCGTTCGCTTCTGACATCACGCATTTGCTTTTTGCGGAACCGCTTAATAGCAGCTGCAAGAGCGCGTTTCTTTCTCTCGGAAGGGGTTTCATGAAACTCACGGCGTCGCATTTCTGATAGCACACCTGATTTTTCAACAACACGTTTAAAACGTCGAACTGCTGATTCTAACCCCTCGCCGTCGCGAACCTTAATTCCTGGCATGAATAAACTCACCTCTGTGTTAGTTAACAATTATATTAATATTACAGCTTTTAAACAAAATACTTAGCTGGATATTGAACTATACAAAATAATATGGACAATACAACCAACAAACGCAAATTGAATGACTATTCTTTTTTGCGGTCGGTCATTCTACTACGTTTTTTAGAAAAAATTAAGGCTTATACGCCATGCGAGTACTAGGAATTGAAACTTCTTGCGATGAAACAGCCATTGCGGTCTATGATAGCCAGCTAGGATTGTTAGCTCACAAGATATTTAGCCAAAAAACTCATGCGGACTATGGTGGCGTTGTCCCTGAGCTCGCCTCGCGTGATCACGTGCAAAAACTCTTACCCATGGTCGAAGCACTCCTCACTGAAACCAACTCCTCTGCCGCTAACATCGACGGCATTGCTTATACAGCGGGCCCAGGTTTAGTCGGCGCTTTAATGGTTGGCGCTGTTTTTGCCAGAGGACTAAGTTATGCTTGGCAAAAACCTGCTATCGGCGTTCACCACCTGGAAGGACATTTATTGGCCCCGATGTTAGAGGAGCATGCTCCTTCTTTTCCATTTGTCGCCCTCCTCGTCTCTGGAGGCCATACCCAGCTCTTTCGTGTCAATGCTATTGGCGAGTATACGCTTTTGGGAGAATCACTTGATGATGCGGCAGGTGAGGCTTTTGATAAAACGGCAAAATTATTAAACTTACCCTACCCCGGTGGCCCTCATTTAGCCAAACTCGCTGAAAAAGGAAATGGCACGCGTTTTACTTTACCACGTCCTCTTTTACATCAAGGCTTAGATTTTAGTTTCAGTGGACTCAAAACAGCCGTCTCTAACCTCATTACGAAAGAAAATAAAGATCCCCACACCCAGGCAGATATTGCCGCTTCTTTTGAAGAGGCAGTTATTGAAACCTTAATCGTCAAGTCTCAACGCGCATTGACTGAAACTGGGTTAAATCGTTTAGTGGTTGCAGGAGGAGTGAGTGCCAATCAAAAACTCAGAGTGACGCTAGAGGAATTAAAAACTCAGAAAGGGATCGAAGTTTTTTATCCCAGTCCTGAGTTTTGTACTGATAATGGCGCGATGATAGCGTATTGCGGATGCCAGCGTTTAATGAGAGGGCAACAAGACAGCAGCGCGATAGAAGTGCGTGCACGATGGCCTTTAGCTTCGCTCCAATAGAAACGAAATCATACCTTAGGTCCACTTTTCCCTTTCAGAACATCTTTGTTGTGTTTATTTTGCTGTCGCTCTCGAAGCTTTTCTTCAAGCACATTTTTAAATTCTGGCAAAATGTTTGTCTTACCTTCTTGTTTAACAATACTCCGCTCTTTTATGACAGGTTTTGTCGTTTTAGAGGAGAAAGTCGTCATGACTTTTGTTGTCTGAACGGTAGTCACCACGTTAGTAGGTACAGGACGTAAAGGGGTAGCCGTCGTAGCTGGGAATGTTTTTGTTGGCGGGGACGTTTTTTTAGAAGAGGGACTCGTCATCACGTTGAATGCCTGAACTCTACTTGCTACTTTCATCTCTGGCACGGGCGTTTTCGGCGTCTCTAATGTCGTTGCAGCTTTTGGTGTGGCTGACGCTTTTGACACAATCGACGTGACAGGTATAACTAGCGCAGGCACTGATTTAGCAGGTCTTATCCATGTCTTTTTTGCCTCAGAAAAGGCATTTTCATACGGTTTAAGCAGAGTATGGCTTTTGCCTTTCTTCTGATTATCTTGCATTAATCTTAGAATATCTTCTGCAAACCCAGCATTTCTTTGCGCAAACAAAGGCTGCCAATCCCCGTTTTGATCTCTCGTCCCTACTCTTTTTACAAGATTATCAAAAACCATTTTATTATCTGTTTTGGCAGCTTCCCTCAGCAAAGTATACAAAGCAGATGGTTCAATCTTCGCCAATACCGATTCATTATTAATTTTACATTGCTCAAGAATAAAGTCTTTTATCTTCGGATTGTTCAAATTAATGGTAGGGATAAGTAATGGCTGTTTACTCTTGAGCTGTTCTTGAAATTGTTGAAACTCCAATAACGCTTTTTGTTGTTTGACAACTTCTATAGCAGCCGATAAAGACGGCCTTTTACTTTCAGGGCCTATCATCTTTTTAATCATCTCGATAATGGGCAACAATTCCGGCGTCGGGTGCGGTCCGAATAAATCTGGTGCGGCGTTTTTAAAGAACTCCATAAAAACAGCAGGATCTCTTGAAGACCTGTAGCTCTCCCTATAATTAGACCAAGGAGGATCTACTGTAAAAATATCATAACGTGACAATTGTTCAATCAGCGCCACCCCGCAAGCATACACATCTGAGCTGACCGAGAATTTACCATCTAATACCTCAGGAGACATATAAATAGGCGTCCCTCTTCCTGGATTACCAGATTTAAAACGAGTTGGGGGAACGGGCTTGGGGATTGCAAAGCCAAAATCAATAGGTTTAGCTCTTTTAGTCTTCTCGTCCCACATCACATTGTCTATTTTAACATCACAATGGAGATATCCTCTAGCATGAATTTCTGCAATTTGTTCCAAAAATTGCTGTGACATATTCAACTTTAAAACCTTGGCTTCTTCGCTCGTGTTATCTCTTAATCCTCCCTCCAGCATTTTGAGATAATCTTTCGTTCCTGCCAACTCATCAACAGAAATCATCTCATTATTTATCTCAATAGAAGAAACTAATCTCCCAAGCTCTTCCATGGTTTGAAACTCAGCTCTAATTTCGCCTTGCTTAATCGCCAAATCATTTCCTATATACATTTTCGAAGGCATTTGAGATTTTACGGCAACGATTTTACCCGTATCAATATCCATTCCCAGAAATACCGTACCAAAGGATCCTGCTCCCAACTTATGCTGCATATCATCAGGCGCAACGCGCATAATGGCAACCATTTGTCCATTTGCACCAAGAAAAACGGGGTATTTCAACTTATATTCAGGATGGGATTCAGGTGTAAAAAATCTATTTTTGGGTCTCTTGCTTTCTGAACCTAGCTTAGTGATTTCATCGATTTGCAATTGTCTCAATTTTTTATAAGATGCCAGTGAAACAAGGGATGCTTCTCTACCAGATGACCCCATAAACATCTCTTTCTCTGGAAAGGTTATTTTTGCATGAGGAGAAGTAAAATCAGGCTTGTTTTTGCTTGGCGGCACAACTTGAGTCGGTGGCAATTCTGGCAATTTTTTCTTAGGAATTTGACGTTTTGCTTTTGGAGCACCAGCTACTTGTGGAGCGGAAGGCTTAGGGTGCGCAAACTGCGCCGCCGCAAGCTTGACCACCGTATTACGAATAGCATAATCAAAAGGAATAATAGCATCAAACTTAGCCTGGTTTTGTTTTAGCGCAATTTCCTTTATTTTTGCATTGTCTTTATCGATTTTTCTAATGGCAGCCACAATCGCTTTTTTATCTAAATTTTTATTTAAATCATAGGGATATTTTTCTAAAAGTTGGGTCAAAACTTCCAAATTAGGCGCTTGTGAGAGTTCTTCCATTAACAAAGATTCCGCTTTTTTTTGTGCAAAAACCTCGTTGATTACCTCTTTCACTTGCCTATTTAATTGAGAACCGTTGACGTAAGTTGTTTCCAAAATCACAGACTGTAGAGATTCTTTACTTGTGATATATCCCGTTAAATCAGAGACGAGAAAGTTAATTTCTGCGTTTTGGGGTAATTGCTTTAACTTTTCAATAGCCAATTCAATTATATTCATTGATATTCACCTCCCTCGCTCATGAATTAGACAAAGAAGGTAAAGTCAAGAGTTCCATGTTTTTTGCTAGTAAAAGAATCAGTGAAGATGAGTGGTTGCTCTTAACCTTTCTTTGAGAGGACGTTTGTCACAAAAGGCTTGTTGTAATGCGATTTGCTTATCTGCACTTAAGCGACGGCGAGAAGGTAGAAAAGTAGCCGCTCTTTCAATATTTAAAGAAGGCGGGGGTGTTTCCATTGATTTAGCTTGTGTTAACAAATGATGTGCCGAAGCTATACTTTTTTTTGCGATTTTAATTTTCTTCGAAATATAATCTTTGCCCATTTCCCATCTTCTTTGGACAAAATAAAGCGCTAATTCTTGCCAAGATCTCGCAAGAAAATCTTGTCGGTTCATTTTAAAATATTGCGGCAATCTCTGTTTTATTTCCACTAACAACTCGGATTTAAGAATGGCCAACTTGCTTGGGGAATCATTTTCGCTATCTGTCAGCATTTCACGCAAAACAACATTTTTGGTTAATACATTATATAATGCTCGTGCAATATCTAAGGTATAAAGTGCACAGTTTTTATCAGCAAGATCGGATTGCACATTTAAGCTGGCATTAAGATAAGTCATTTTTTTCACGACAAGAGGATGTTCTTTTTCTAGGCCATCGTTAATACTTTTGACTGTATTCTGAAAATATATTTCATTTTCTGATGAATTGAATATGATAGTAAGGGGCAGTTCTTGATTATAGGCGTCAAATATGGAAAGGACACATTGAACATGATCTGGATCCTGGCAAAAGCTTATGACAAAAGCATAACCATTATCATTTATACTGGCATGAGGCCGCCGTTGCAAAATAGAAAGCACTTGGCTGCCATAACGAGAATATTCCTCTGAATAATCAAAATAAACAAATTCAGATCCAGGAACAACCGCTGTCTTTTCCAGCGCTTCATAAAAAGATCGGGTAGTGTGACAATTCGTTCCTTTAGATAAAAAATCGTATTGAACCTCGATATCTTGAACTGAGCTCAAGATATCGACTCTACAATCACTTCTATAAGGGATCCAAAAATGATGTTTTCGCGCTGCTTGATAAAAAGCTTCTTCACATTGTGAGAAATTCACCAGTTTACCATTTTCATAAATCTTAAGCGGCGTTCTGACAAGATATTGCGCTATAGGAGGTTCTGATAAAAATAAACACAGAAAATCCGTTGCAAACTCCTTCGTCTCTTTAAAAATTTCATCAACACTATCAAGGCGATGACGACTCAGAAAAGTTGCTACCGCCATTTCAAAGACTGTTTCACTTACCTCTCTTGTGTCTGTTGTGACAACCGTTGGTTCATCAACTAAAGATTGACGTAATTCATTTAATAATCGCCTTGCCGTAGCACCACTAGAAGAAGGTTTGTCTAGAGCCATTCCTGGGACACTTAAGAGAAATGCAGCAACATCATATCTCTTTTTAGACAAGGCAACGATCAGGGCATTTTCTCCCCTCGCATTAATAGCACGTAAAGCCTGAGGTAAATATTTTGCCAATAATTCTAAAACATGCATATTGTCATTACGGGTTTTCAAAAAAATATCAAACAATGAATAACCCTTTTGGTCTTTAACAGCGCTCAAATCTGTTGTAATCAGCATATTCTCTTTGTATTTATTAAAACAATAGGTGATTAACTCTCTTGAAAATGCAGATGACCTTTGCTCACAAAGGATAAATAACGATTCTAATGAGATTGTAAGATTATATTTCTCAATTAAATGAATAATAAATTTATCTTCATGAGGTATCGCATCCAACAAACATCCGACAATATCAATTTTGAAGAAAATGATAATACCAACAATCTCCGCAACCAGATCGAGCTGAGCAAATCTAGCAAACTTAAAAAACAAAGAGATCTCTTGTGTTTCGCTATACTCTAAACATTGTCCAATTAAAGTACGGTGATTAGCATCGGTTAGTAATTTTCCAACTACCTCAAAATGGGGTTTACTCAAAACTTCTTCTAGGCTTTGGCACTTGAGTTCTTTAAAAGCCCCTGAGTTTAATAGAGACATCAAAAGCTTATCTTTTCTTAAAAGAGCCATGTACGAAAAGTGAGTGCTCAACTCTGGGATATTGTCTTTTACTATGATTTTCTGTAAAGTCGGGCTCTCGATTAAACATTCAATATAATCAAATATCAGAGAATCTTGTTGAGGATCTATTTTATTAATGTTTTCTAGTAAATGATTGAGAGTTAGTCTGAAAAAATCCGGCTTTTCTAATACAAAAATGTTTTCTGCTTTATCCATATTCAACATACGAATAAGCCTTGGCATATCCTCCTGTGAACATGCCATTTCAAATTCTTTTATCGAGAGCCATACTTTGATTCTAATTTTTGGTGCTGGCATGCAGATTTTTTCTTTTTTTAGAAATTAAGCTGGCTGCAATTTAAACCATCAAGATTTGTGTGTCAATTTTTTTAATGACCTTTCTTAACCGTTGATAATACACTTATTTAATCTATAGGAACTTTTTTACCCTTTTCTTTGCCATAATATCGTTCTACAGATTAAATAAGGGAGGCTGTGTGGCTTTTAAATTAGAATCCTATGAAATGGCTCAAGTCGATGAGCAAAAGAGCGAGAGAACGATTAAATTCTTAAAAAATTTGGCTCTGGGTTTGCCAGATATGATGGAAATGAAAAAAGGTTTTGTGATAGATATCAAAGAGCTGATCAAAACAGAAGCCGCCAAAAACCCCAGCGATAGGCAAAAAATTGCCGGATGGGAACAAGAAATCAGAGCAGCCGAAGAAGATATTTTTAACTTACAACGTCAAATGCTCACTGTCCCTAAAAAAATTGAAAGGCTGCAAAATCTTTTAACTGCTCCCGCTGATGCAAAGAAAGTGTTAACTATTCCAGGCTCGCAGGGAGGAACCACACGTGCTGAGCTCAGTGATTTACTATTAGCAGTGAAGGAAAGGCGAGAGCAAGAAATCACATTTGAAGAAAAATTGCTTTTAGATGATATGAGAGAAAAGTTAGAAGGCGCCAAAAATAAATTCGATAATGATGGCACTTTTGATAAAGTTCAAATTACCCTTTCCAAAAGAGAACTGGGAATGCTAAGCGCACTCCCTAATTTTGGTCCTCGCATAGAGGCTTGTGCTTTATTATTAGAAATTGAAGAACAAATGGTTGCAGAGAAAAATCGTTTAATAAAAAGTAACTCTAAAACTGCAGATGTTTTCACCTATCCTTTAGCGCAAATCAGAGAATCAAAACAAGAGCTGCTCACCGATACCCGCGCTCTTCCGATTTTGCATACTAACGATCCAACGAAAGTGATGGAGCGTACCGAAGGTTTATTAGAACAATTACATAAAAACGTGATTGAAAAAGAAGAGGTGTCCCATCCCTTTAAAAAATTTTTAGTCGATACCAAAAACAAGGTAGCAGGCTGGGCAAGAAAAAACTTTCGCAATAGCCTTATCTCTGTAGAGAGCCAATTTAAAACAGCCGCTATCTCTTCAAGCTTTGAAATGTTTCGAAAAGCAAGTGTGAGACGATCTGCCACTTCTCCTGATTTACAGGCACTGCCTGCAATCGAAATTGGCAACAAGAGAAGCCCCAATACGCTTCATTAAATTTAGCCTGCTATGCCAGGTTGACTACGTTCGGAAATTTGTGGGGTTAAGACGGCCTTGTGCCGTCTCAAATTCCCTTTTTGCCGACTTTATCTTCTGTCCCTTTTAACAGGCGATTAACATTCTCACGATGTCGCCACACAACAATCAACGCTAATAGCGCTAAAACAACGCAATAACGCTTATCAATTAACCACCATCCACAAACGGGCATACTAAGCGTCGCAATTAAGGCGGACAAAGAGGAATAACGAAATAGCACAAAAATAACTAACCAAATCAGCACAAATGCCCCCCCTAAAAAGGGAGACAAGGCCAATAAAGCACCTATCGCGGTTGCTACTCCTTTACCTCCTTTAAATTGGAAATAGAGTGGATAAAGATGACCTAAAATAGCCGCCAATAATACGCTACTGATAATCCAAGGATTTGCAGTCCATAATTTGACTAAGATTACCGGTAGCCAGCCTTTTAGAATATCTCCCAATAGCGTTAAGGCTGCTGGCAAGCGTCCCCCTAAACGCAAGACATTTGTCGCGCCGGGGTTTTTTGAGCCCGCTTCCCTGGGATCAGGCAAATTAAATAAGCGACAAACTAAAACAGCACTAGAAACCGAGCCGATAAGATAAGCCAACGCAGTGGCAAGTAGTGCAAGCAAGAGATCCATTTATTTATCCACATAGTTAACAAATTGTCTATTATACCCATTAATTGCTCTCTTGGCTTCTAGGGCTTTTAAGCTTTCATCCCTACACACTTGAATTGTAAAAATACCTCTCTTTCAGGTATAGTCGCTTTTTATTCTGGAAAGGCAAAAATGGACAAGCTGGTCATCAATGGGATTAAAATTACCACCCTTATTGGCGTACATGCCTGGGAAAAACGATGTCCGCAAAATATTTATCTCGATATTGCGCTTTCGACGAATGCCAAGCAGATTGCCTCGCAAGACGCTCTAGATGCGGCAATAGATTATGACAAGCTTTTACAACATATCCTGCATTTCACCGATGAAAATCATTTTTGCTTGCTCGAAACGCTTGCCGAAAATTTAGCCCGAGAAATTCTCACCCATTTCGCTACGGATTGGCTGCAATTGACTATCCATAAACCTGGCGCAATGACTATTGCCAAAGATGTCTCTATCACTTTAGAGCGTACAAAAGATGACTTTACCTCCTCTTCCAATTGATGCCTTAGCGCATCAAGAAAAATTATTGCAGTATTTAGAGGAGAGCTGCCAAAAGAATCAAGGCTGGATAAGCTTTGCCGATTTTATGCAAATAGCCCTGTATGCGCCAGGCCTCGGTTACTATAGCGCTGGCATGGCAAAGATCGGTAAAGAGGGTGACTTTATTACTGCTCCTGAAATTTCTCCTCTTTTCTCGTATTGTCTTGCGAATCAATGTTTAGAGATTTTAAAAGAGTTAGACGCGCCCGCATGCCTTCTTGAGCTCGGTGCTGGGAATGGTGTGATGGCTGCAGACATTTTGCATTTTTTAAATCAAGCACATACGTTGCCTGAACATTATTTTATTTTAGAAGTAAGTGCCGATTTAAAAGCGCGCCAGCAAGCTTATTTAAAAACCCATTGTGCCTTCTTTTTTGATAAAATTGTCTGGTTAGACGCTTTGCCCAATACACCTTTTCAAGGCATTATCTTAGCAAATGAAGTCCTCGATGCAATGCCTGTACATCGCTTTCAAATTGGCGAAAATAACAGCGTCTTAGAAGAGCAAGTAGGTAAAGAAGGGGGGCATTGGGTATCGCGCTTTTATCCAACTAGTAATCCTCTTTTACAAAAAGTAGTGCATGATTTACAGCAAACACTCGAACATCCTTTACCGACAGGCTACGCATCAGAAATCAATTTGCAGCTTGGACCTTGGTTAAAGAGTCTCTCTTCTTGTCTTCACCAAGGCGTCATGTTGTTCATCGACTATGGCTTCCCAAGAAGTGAATTTTATCACCTCTCACGAGATAGCGGAACTTTAATGTGCCACACCCGGCATCTGGCTCATCCTAACC
Organism: uncultured Gammaproteobacteria bacterium; assembly: GCA_963803015.1. Lineage (GTDB taxonomy): Bacteria > Pseudomonadota > Gammaproteobacteria > Berkiellales > Berkiellaceae > Berkiella. The sequence continues at coordinate 958,774 of CAWDKV010000004.1, forward strand.
CTCTGCTTTTTATTGGCTTGCAAGATATCACCACGCATGTAGATTTTACCGCTTTAGCAGAAGCAGGTGAACAATGTGGATTAACGCTCGCCGGCTTTACCCATCAAGCTGCTTTTTTAATTAATAATAATCTTTTAAAAATAGCGGAACAAAGTACAATCAACCCCATGCAACTCTCGCAACAAATTCAAAAATTAAGCCAACCGCATGAAATGGGTGAGCTGTTTAAGGTAATGGCCTTGACTAAAGATTTTACTGAAGAATTACAAGGATTTTCTCTTTTTGATCAACAACATCGTTTATAAGGAGTAATGATATGGCGGTGAGCTGGAGAGATCTGTTTAAAATTGATACAGACAAAGTGTTGCCTTTTGTTAGAGAAACGGCCCAAGAATTGGGAAGTCAGTACTTGCCCAGCATTATCAAACGCAATTGCCGCCCTAGCGATCTGGTGTGTAAAGTGACTGATAATTACAGTTTAGAATCATTTGTCCCCAGTGCTGTTTTGAGTGTGACGGATTTTGTAGTGAATCACCCCATTTTCTGTGCTGGAGCTGGAGCAGGTGTGGCAGCCGGTGGTCTTTATTATCTTTATCGACATCGGCATCCTGAGAAAAAACAAGCACCTCAGACCAATGCACAACATGCTCTTCCTCCATCTTTTGCTGCTCATTCTATAGCTGCTTCTTTGGGGTATAAGCCTCATAACTCTTAATTTGCGATACTCGAACCAGTTTGATTGTAGACTAGGCGTCAAGTCTTCGAGCAATAGGAGTGTACATTTAGTACATGACTATTGTGAGAAGACGCAGACAACAACGTCTAAAATCAAAGTGGAAAGAGTATATTGGCAATTGCTTTTAGGCGAGCGCTATGGATAGCTTTCTTCAAGCCCTCACCCTGATGTCCTTGCTGTATTAAGCTTTGAATATCGATAGCTTTGGCGACCTGCAACGCTTGTTTAAGCTTTAGCGATGGACTCTTTTTATCTGGAAAGCGTTTGGCAAAAAGGAACTCACACACTTCTAAAAAGGCTTCAAAACGATCCTGCCTTCTAAAAGCATCACTTACCTCTAACAGTTTTAAGTATGGTTCAGGCTCAACTGTTTGCGCTTTTTCAAAATCACCAAAATGCGTGACGATCAATTTTGCTAAACCCATCAAATCATTAGGAAGGGGATAGCGCGCAGAAAAAGCGTCTAATTCTTTTACTTCAAGGGAAGAGAGCATCGTTGCAAAACGCAGCAAAGGAGAAAGGGCGCCGAGACCTTCGCTTAAGTTTTGCACAGCAGAGTAATGATTCGCTATTTCTGGAAACAATATCGTCAAGGCACCGCTTTCTTGTAGCACTTTAAAAAATATAAAGGGCTGAGGTTCTTTAAAGGCTTGTTGCATCTCTTTAAAGACGCGCTCTGCCACCAGGTGATCTAACTCGCCATCCTGGGCAATTTGACGCATGAGATCTAATGTCTGGGGCGCAATTGAAAAACCTAAATGATTAAAGCGTGCAGCAAAGCGCGCCACTCGTAATACTCGGACCGGATCTTCAACAAACGCCTCTGAAACATGACGTAACAAGCGCTTTTGACAATCCTTTTGCCCCCCAAAGGGATCAATAATTTGGCCTTCTGCCGTTTTGGCCATAGCGTTAATGGTGAGATCACGGCGCATTAAATCTTCTTCTAGGGTAACAATGGGCCCCGTTTCAAAAGTAAAACCGTGATAGCCCGCCCCTACTTTGCGCTCTTTGCGCGCCAAGGCATATTCTTCTTTGGTTTGAGGGTGTAAAAAAACAGGAAAATCTTTACCTACTCTGGTAAATCCTTGCGCCAACATCTCTTTTTCAGTGGCACCAATCACCACCCAATCGCGCTCTGTGACTGGTAGTCCCAACAACTCATCGCGCACGGCACCACCCACTAAGAGAATTTTCACAAACACCCACCTTGCACTAAATGATAAACAACTTCTCCTGCTTGCTTTTGTTTTAAGATCTGCCAATGCGGCGGTAAAATTCCTGGCGGGAGCGCTTTGTCTGATTCAATATAGAGCCAAGTATGGGGCAGCACTAAGTTACTTTTTGCTAATAAACGAAGGCTGTCTTCTAATAGAGAAGAAGCATAAGGCGGATCAAGAAAGATAATATCAAATGATTGTGCAGCGCTATGCTTTTGCAACCAGGTGAGCGCTTCCTCGGTTTGGATATCACAATTTTCTGCCGTATGCAGTTTTTCTGCGACATCCTTTAAATGACGCACACTCGCCGGATGTTTTTCGATAAAAACCACTTGTTTGGCCCCGCGTGACAGCGCTTCAAACCCTAATATGCCCGTTCCTGCAAAAAGATCTAAACAGCGTGTGCCTTCTACCTTTTGCATTAACCAGTTAAAAAGGGTTTCGCGCACTCTATCTGGCGTTGGACGCAACTCTTTTTGAGCAATGACCGGTATTTGCCTACCCCGCCATTTGCCGCCAATGATCCGGATCTGCCCCAAGTCATTTACCCTTTCTTTGGTGGTGTTTGCGTTTCCCCCACCATCACCACAGCCATTTGTTGATTCGCTATTTTCTTTTGAAAAGCAAGTTTGATATCTTCTATCGTGACTTTTTCAACTGCAGTTTTAAAATGATTATAATAATCGAGTGGTAACTGATAAAACCCTAAAGAAGCAATTTCTCTGCAGATTGCAGCATTACTATCAAATTGTAGCGTATACCCCCCCAGCAAGTTTTCTTTTGCTGCGTTAAGCTCTGCCTCGGTTGGCCCTTTTTCTACAAATTCTTTTAATAATGTTGCCATCAATTCCTGTGCTTTGTCTGCTTGCGCTGTTCTAGTCTGACAACCTAAGACAAAGGGGCCACGCTCTTTCATCGGCATAAAATAACTGTAAGCAGAATAGGCTAAACCGTGTTGATTACGGATCACATCAAAAATCCTCGTCACCATCCCATTGCCACCCAAAATATGATTCCCAACATAAAGTGGATAATAATCAGGATCCGTTTGCTTGATACCAGGCATTCCCATCAAAATATGGGTTTGGCTAGAAGGAAAAGGTATCTTTTGGATACTTTTTTCTTCCAAATTAGGTACCGGCGGCAAGGGCTCGGCCTTTTTCCCCTCAGGTAAGTGTTCGGTCAATGTTATGGCAATTTTATCTGCCTCTTCAATTGTTAAATCACCCACAATGGCGATTACCATATTTTGCGGTACATAATATTGTCGGTGAAAGGCTTTTAAATCTTCTTGAGTCAAACTTGCAATAGACGCTTCATCGCCCAACACCCAATTGGCATACGGTTGGTTGCCATAGAGTGCTTTGTAAAAAGCACGACTGGCAACTTGATTAGGTTTTTGCGCTTGCTGTTTTAAAGCACTGATGGTGTTTTGTTGCTCTCGTTTTAGCCCTGTTTCTGGGAAAGAAGGCTGCGCTAAAATAGTCGCCAAATTTTGTAGGGCAGGAATAAACTGTGCTTTATCAGACAAACTGCGTAATGAAATGGAGGTACTGTCGCGTTGCGTTTGGGCGTGAAATTGCGCACCGACTTTATCAAAATTCTCTGCAACTTGATCAGGGGTGAGCCCCTCTCCCCCTTCCGAGAGTAATTGCGAGGTGAGATAAGCACCCCCGCCTTTTTTATCTCGTACAGCACCTGCATCAACGATAATATCAATATCAACAATGGGTAAAGTTTTGACTGGCACAAAATAGACGTTGGTCCCTCTTTGGGTTTGCCAATGTTGAATATTGAGTGTACCGCTTACCTTTTGATAAGACTTGAGAGATCCAGTAGCGCTACCTTTTTCTAACATAGTAACCTCTTCTTTTTTTGGCTTATCATTTCCCATCCATTTACTTTTGTTTACAAAGACTAAAAGGACCGAGAGAATGACAAGGGTGGCAATTAAAAATCTGAGACCTCTTCTAGCCATTTCTCTCTCCTAATGCGTCAATTTTTCTGGAATTAATTCAGCTACGGTCAAACTCACAGGATTAAAATATTTTATAGCTGCTTGTTGAATTTCTGCGGGTGTCACTGCTTTTATTTTTTCTATGAACTGATCAGCCAATGACCATGACAAACCAACCGATTCTAGCACTCCCAATATGGTGGCTTGTTCTGCCATAGAATCTTTTTCAAATATTTCTTGTGCTAAAAGCTGAGTTTTCACTCTATTGAGCTCTTCTTCGCTCACGGGTTCCTTTTTTAATTTTTCAAGTTGGGCCATCACGCTTTCTTCCAGCATGGCCACTGTTTTTTGTCCTGCTGGCACCCCTGTAATGATAAATTGCGTGTCATACTCTTTTAAAAGGTCATAATGCGCACTTACTCCAGCGGCGACCTGCTGCCCTCGAATAAGCTCACGAGAAAAACGCGAACTCTCACCACCATCTAAAAGCGCACTCGCTACCCAAAGGGCATAAGCTTCTTTTTCATCTTTTGCTGTTTTTAAGCTTGGCGCTGAAAATCCCCAGATAACATAAGGTAAGTTGGCTTTGACATGCACTTTAATTCTTTTTTCACCTAACGGGGATAATTCTTGTTGCGGCGGCCCTGGTGGTAAAGCACGCTTAGGAATGGCTGCAAAATACTGTTTGGCTAATGCAAATACTTCATCAGACTTAACAGCCCCTACCACAACGAGAGTGGCATTATTCGGAGCATACCATTTCTCATACCAGTCTCGTAAATGGGTGGCATTCATGATATCTAAATCACTTTGCCAGCCAATAATCGGGTGATGATAAGGTCCTTTGGGAAAAGCCACGGCCATAAAGCGCTCAGAGGTGAGGCTTTGGGGGTTATCATCGGTGCGCATGCGGCGCTCTTCCATAATAACTTGAATTTCTTTATCGAAAGCATCTTGCGAAAGGGTTAATTTTGCCATTCTTTCCGCTTCTGCACTAAAAGAAATCGCGAGGTTAGAGGCATCTAGCTCTTCATAATAAGCGGTGTAATCTTCTGCGGTAAAAGCGTTATCGCGACCACCATGCTTAGAGATAAGCTTTGAGAAGCTATCACCCGGTAAATTAGGCGTGCCTTGAAACATCATGTGCTCTAAAGCATGAGAGACGCCGGTTATGCCTCGATATTCTTTTGCTGATCCGACTTTGTACCAAATTTGAGAGACCACTACGGGTGCGCGATGATCTTCTCGCACCACAATTTTAAGTCCATTATCAAGCTTATATTCTTTGGTTATTGGCTTTTCCATGGTAATGCCTTGCGTGCTCCATCCAAAAAAGATTAAAAAAAGTAAGCCGACTTGTTTATTTATTGGTATTTTCATATGCTTTGCACCATAAACCCTTTACGTATCTCTATCTAATGGTAGGATACCTTATTTCTGAGGCAATGCGTAAACTCACTCATCAGGCAAGATCATGCTTAAATTCTTTCGACGGCAAAAAGACACTGACAAGGCGCCTCAAGCAGAGCCTGAAAATCCTGCTGGTATACAAGAGAAAAGCTCTTGGTTTTCGCGCTTAAAAAAATCGTTAAGCCGTACGGGCTCCCAATTTAGTGAAGGAATCGCCAATTTATTCCTGGGTAAAAAAGAAATCTCTCCTGAACTTTTAGAGACTTTAGAGACGCATCTTTTGCTCGCCGATGTCGGGATAGAAGCCACAGAACACATTATTAAAACCCTGCAAAGTGGGATTTCTCGTCAAGAAATCAAAGATCCGCAAGCCGTCTACAGTGCTTTAAAATTAGCTTTGATAGATATCCTAAAGCCCTGTGAAATCCCCTTAAATACGACAGGAGAAGTGAAACCTTATGTCATTTTAATGATTGGGGTAAATGGCGCAGGTAAAACGACCACTATTGGCAAACTGGCCAAAAAGTTTAAAGATGAGGGTCAAGCGGTGATCTTAGCGGCAGGCGACACCTTTCGTGCGGCAGCCGTAGAGCAATTACAACGATGGGGAGAGAGGAATGATGTCCCCGTTATCGCTCAACACACAGGGGCGGATAGTGCTTCTGTCATTTATGATGCTTTTGAATCTGCTAAAGCACGCAAAGTAGATGTTTTAATCGCTGACACCGCCGGAAGACTGCATACCCGAGAAAATTTAATGGATGAACTCAAAAAAGTGAAACGGGTTCTCAAAAAGCTTGATCCCGGAGCACCGCATGAAGTGATGCTTGTCCTGGATGCGAGCACAGGTCAAAATGGTCTTTTACAAGCTAAGACTTTCCATGAAGCCATTGGCGTAACAGGGATTGCGCTGACCAAGTTAGACGGTACTGCCAAGGGTGGGATTATTTTTGCAATAGCCAATCATTTAAAGCTCCCTATCCGTTTTATCGGTGTCGGTGAAACGATTGAGGATTTGCGAACATTTGAAGCACAATCTTTTGTTGAAGCTTTATTTGCTGAAAAGGATAACGCGGTTGATTAGTTTTAAACATGTGACAAAAAAATATGTCAGAGGCCAAGTGGCCTTAAACAATATTTCTTTAACCATTGAAAAAGGAGAAATGGTTTTCCTACAAGGCCATTCTGGCGCCGGGAAAACAACTCTTTTAAAGTTGATAGCCCTCTTTGAAAGTCCCACTAGAGGCCAAATTCAGGTCGCGAATGTGGCGCTAGAAACACTGACCTCGAGCAAAATCCCCTATTATCGAAGAAGAATAGGCGTTATCACCCAAAACCCCAAATTACTTCAGAATTATACGGTATTTGAAAACGTTGCTATTCCGCTTTTTATTTCTGGTTTTCATCGCTCAGATATCCAACGCCGAGTCCATGCCGCCCTTGACCGAGTAGGCTTGGCTGGCAAAGAAAAGATGTTGCCCAAACTTCTTTCTGAGGGTGAGCGTCAACGCGTAGGCATTGCGCGAGCAGTGGTGCATAAACCTTCTATTTTGCTGGCGGATGAGCCAACCGGAAATTTAGATCCGGCGCTCTCTAAAGAAATCATGAAATTATTTGAGCGCTTCCATCAAGTGGGAGTCACCGTTTTAATTGCTTCGCATGACACCCATTTGTTAGCAACCATGCCCTATCGTAAAATTCATTTAGCACAGGGACAAGTATTAACCCCAGCAAACGTCTTGGAAGCCCAATGAAAATTACCACCTCTCATACCCTCAGCTTAAAACAAAAGATTGTGCATTACTTTCATTGTCATCTCGAAGCACTCAAAACTAGCGCACATCAACTCTTATTACATCCTATTTTGACTTTATTTACCCTTTTAACGATTGGCCTCAGCTTATCTTTACCGCTAGGGTTTTATTCTTTTTTTAAACCAATCCAACAAATTAGCCAAGGTTGGGATCAAGGCTCTGAGATGACGCTTTATCTGCGAGCTGCCTCCCCTGCTCAAATCGACACCCTTCTAAAGAAGACAAAACAATATCCTGTGGTAGAAAAAGCAACTTATCTCAGTCCAGAGCAAGTGTTAAAAGAATTTCAACAAACCGCTAAAATGGACGATGTTTTTTCTCTTTTACCAGAAAACCCTTTACCTGGTTTAATTCAATTACGGCTTGCGCAAGATAAAATAGTGAAAAGTGAAATGGAATCGATGCAAGCAGAATTTGCCAAAGAGCCATTGGTTGATAAAATTGTTTTAGATTATGAATGGATTGAAAAGCTCAATGCTTTTCTTGCTTTAGGTAAAACCTTAACTGAAATATTATCCCTGATTATTGGTCTTGGCGTTATCTTTATCGTTGGCAATACGCTGCGTTTAGCCCTTGAACGTCACCGCGATGAAATTGAAGTTTTTGCGGAAGTGGGAGCGACTAAAGCTTACATTCGACGTCCTTTTTTATATCGTGGCACACTCTATGGTCTGTTTGGCGGCTTAATCGCCGTCAGTGTGTTAGATCTGATCACTTATAGCTTGAAAGCGCCCACGCATAAAATTGCCTCGCTGTATCAAAGCTTATTTTCATTAGAGTACTTATCATTTTCCGATACCCTGGCCGTTATCAGTATTTGTACGCTCCTAGGTTGGCTAGGCGCTCTGTTTGCCTTTAGCTTGATGCAATATCGGCTTTTTAGAACATTTAAAGAAGCAAATTAAGGTATTCTATGTCACTCAGAAATGCGATAGGCGGAGTTGCCTTAATAGCCGGCACAGCCATCGGGGCGGCAGTTCTTGCCCTCCCTGCCTCGACTGCTCATATGGGTTTTATTCCAACTATTCTTTTATATGTTCTTTGTTGGACATTCATGACGCTGGGCGCACTCTACTTATTAGAAGCCAATCTTGCTGTTGGCTATGGTACCAATCTTCTTACTATGGCAGAGAAAACCTTGGGCAAAAAAGGCCGGTACTTTACGTGGGTTATTTATCTGCTTTTACTTTATGCACTCACCGCTGCCTATTTATCGGGAACTGGTGCTTGGATCAATGAAAGCACGATGCAATTGCAATTCACCTTGAGTCATTTTCAGAGTGCACTTTTAGCCACTTTTTTTACCATGTTTATTATTTTTCTGGGGACAGCTGTCACAGATTGGGTGAATCGGTTATTGATGATAGGATTACTTGCCACCTTCGTTGCTCTTTTAGGCACCACTTCTCATCACATCAATCCTTCACTCTTGATGCATACTGGACAGGGTCTAGATATCAAAATCATCCCCCTTATCATCACCGCCTTCGGCTTTGCTATTGTCATTCCAACTTTAACTGAATATCTGCATGGGAAGGGTCGACAACTGTTTATTGTAGTCATCGTTGGTAGTATCTTGCCCCTTATCACTTATATTATTTGGGAAATGACCATTTTAGGCGTAATCCCACTTGAGGGAGCAAATGGACTGCTTGCTATCCAAAAAGGAGGCCATCCTGCTACCGCCATACCGCTAGCACTACAAACCATTTCACAAAATGCCTTAGTCGCAAAAGCAGCCTCTGGTTTTTCCATTTTTGCTTTAATTACCTCTCTTCTGGGTGTGTGTCTTTCTTTGTTTGACTTCCTTGCAGATGGTTTGCACTTACAAAAAAGATTACATGAAAAATTATTATTATCTGCTATTACCTTTTTGCCACCGCTTGCCTTTTTACTTTACTACCCGCGTGGCTTTGCTTTGACTTTAAGTTTTGCTGGCATTTTTGTTTCCATTTTATTAGGGATTTTACCAGCACTGATGGTTTGGGAAAGCCGTTATCGGCAAAGACTCGCTCCGAGCTTTCAAGTCTTTGGGGGTAAAATTCTGCTCATTATCACCATCTTGTTCTTTGTCTTTGCGGCAGGCATAGAATGTTATAACCAATATCATGCCATGCTCTAATGACAGGATATACGCTTAAACAAACCCCACAAGGTGTGGGATTGGTTTTGGAAAATGCGCCGGCATGGGCCCCTTTGCGCGTAGATTTCACTTTGGGTAAAATCCACTATCGCAAAAGCAGAATTCATCAAGACGAAGAGCTTATCAAGAAAGCCGTCGGTTTCAAAAAGAATGTGCCACTTTGCATTTTTGACACTACAGCAGGCCTTGGCCAAGAAGCCTTTTTACTCGCGGCTCTAGGTTGCGAGCTCGTCCTTTTTGAGCGTAACCCCACTATTGCTGGCTTACTCAAAGATGGCTTAGTACGAGGCGCAAAGGATCCTGACATTGCGCCGATCATTCAGCGCATGCAATTGATTGAACAATGCGCGATTTCTGCATTACAAAATCTTGGCTCTCTGCCAAACCCCGATGTCATTTATTGCGATCCCATGTTTGAAGCTCGCAAAAAAACGGCTGCCGTCAAAAAAGGTATGCAAATATTACAAACCGTGGTGGGGGAAGATAATGATGGTGCAGAGCTTGTCCGTCTTGCATGTCAGGTTGCCAAAAAAAGAGTGGTCGTCAAACGTGCTTTACATGCTCCCGCATTAAAAGAAAAACCGGATTTTAATTATCGCGGTCGCAGTCAACGTTATGATATCTATCTAGTGCATCCCTAACATTTCGGGCTCTTTTTTTCTCTTTTAGTGCCGAGGCGCAGAGAAACGACGAATAGCTTTCGTCTCTGCCGGAGGCGCTAATACTTTAGGAGGCAAATGCTGTCTGCTTAACTTTTCTATCGCAGGGCTCTTCTCTAAGAGATCCAAGCATTGTTGCGCTTCTTTTTTTAATTGTAGACTGGGATGATAATCAATCATACTTTGTAACAGTTGAAGCTCTCTTAAAATGCTTTCTTTACCGCCATAAGGGAGATCAGCGTTTTCTTTGTCAATCCGAGCAAAGGTATGAAGCATCTTATTGACTCTGATAAAGATTTCGGTAATCACTTCTTCTTCATATTGTTGAAATGAAATTTTTAACTTTTCTGTGTTGGCACCTTCTGCAATGATCTCTAAAAACATTGATATGGTTTTAAATTTTGGCTGTTCTTTTACTAGATTTTGCAGTTCAAATGCGGCTTCATGAAAAGCATAAAAGCGTAAAAACGAGAGTATTTTATTCAATCTTTGCTTAACCGCTTTATCCTCTTCAATTTCATTGAGATTACTTAATTTTTTTATAATCTCAAATCCTGCTAACTGCGTTGTTAAGCTTAGAGCATCATCGGTTGCACACGCACTATCACTTGCGGCTATCAGAATGAATAGAATTTTTCTGAAATCTTTCACAGTTCCTGGATCAAATTTCTGATCAATAAGCGATCCCAGCATCTCAGCAGTCAAGTCAGCAGTTTCTTGCATGGATGCTGCATTTTGTATCTCTCCTAAAAACTTTTTGATAAAGGGATTATGTTCCCCTGTCTTTAATTGCGCTTCTTGCGCATCTTCTATGTTTAAGATCCCTCGACGTGGCATAGGCTTTTCCTCACTCTCCTAAAAGTTGGGATATGACCTATTGTCGGAATAAGTGTCTTAATTCTTAATAGTGCGTATGCGCTTTTATAAATCCCCCCGGCGCGCTAGCGTCGGGGGGATTTTAAGTCGCCCTCGCACAGGACCACACTTCTATTGTTTCAACACCACGCAATTGCAGAGCACGAGCAAAAGCGCTTATCGTCGCACCAGTGGTAACAACATCTTCAATAACCAGCACATGTTGTGCTTGAAAAGTTGGTGCGATAATGAAATCACTTGCTCTAACATTCTCGGCACGCCCTGCCGCAGAAAGTGAAGATTGCGCATGATTGGAATGGGCACGCGAACAAGCGTTTTTGATCAAAGGGAGATAAAGAGATTTGGCAATCGGTTTTGCCATTTCAATGGTTTGATTAAACCCACGTTGGCGTTGTCTTGAGGGATGCAATGGCATCGGTAGAATACAATCTACTTGAAAACGCGGTGTTAAATATTCCGCCATATATTGACTTAAAAGCTTGGCAAAATGTAAATGTCCTTGATATTTTAATTTGGTAATAAAACCATTAATTGGCCACGCATAATGAAAGAGAGATTGTATGGTTGAGAAAGGAGGCGCTTGCATGAGGCATTTACCACAAAACATTTTTTGTTCTAGCAAAGGAAGCGCACAACGTTGGCAAGCTGGACCTAACCATGGGAGAGTGGCTGCACAAACGTGGCAAATTATTTTACCTGTCTGACTTCTCTGTAAACAGAGTATACAATCCACTGGAAAAGCGAATTTACTTCCAATCAAATTCTGTACAATTTTAGACCAGATGTTCACCATCTTCCCCATTTTATTTGACTCTTACGCCACGACAATTATGATGAGCTCCACCTTAACGTAGTGCTGACAAGAAAGGAAACTTGCTTGAACCTTAACCCAATTATCCGACATGACTGGTCTGCTGCTGAAATGCTCGCGCTCTATGAGCGCCCTTTTATGGATCTTTTATTTCAGGCGCAATCTATCCACCGCGCTTGTTTTAAAGCAAATACTATTCAAATATCTACTTTATTAAATATCAAAGTCGGTGGCTGCCCAGAAGATTGTAAATGGTGCTCACAAAGCGTTCATTATGATACGGGTGTGGAAAGTGAACCCCTCGCTTCTTTAGAAAAAGTGATCCAAGAAGCAACGATTGCCAAAGCACAAGGGGCAACGCGTTTTTGCATGGCCGCTTCTTGGCGATCTCCTACTAATCGCAATCTAGAAAAAGTCATTGCCATGGTCAAAGCGGTTAAATCCCTTGATTTGGAAGCTTGTATTACAGTGGGTGTCTTAAAACCCGAACAAGCTCATGCATTAAAAGAAGCCGGGCTTGATTTTTACAATCATAATCTTGAAAGCTCTGAACGTTATTTTGCCGAACTCACCACCACTAGAACGTATCAAGACCGACTCACCACCCATGAAAACGTGCGCAAAGCAGGTTTAAAACTTTGCACCGGCGGCATTTTAAATATGGGAGAAACACTAGAAGATAGGTTAGAATTATTATGCACGCTTGCTAATAAAAATCCTCATCCAGAAAGTGCTCCTTTAAATCTTTTAGCGCCTGTTGAAGGCACACCGCTTGGACAAACAGAGCAAATGGATGAATTTGCTTTTATTCGATGCGTTGCACTTGCACGCATTGTGATGCCCAAAACATATGTTCGCCTTTCTGGTGGCCGCTATAATATGTCAAAAACCATGCAAACGCTGTGTTTTATGGCAGGCGCCAATTCTATTCATTATGGCAGTAAACGTTTACTTGCTACCCCCAATGTCGATAAAATGGAAGACTTAAAATTATTGACCCAATTGGGGATTGCAGCAGAATCTATGACCGAAGACAGCGTACCTCTTAAAACTATTCCTTGTGTGACGCTCTGTCCATGAGTGAAAACGACTTCTTAATTAAAAAGTCAGATATTGCACGCTCTTTTAGCCTTGCTGCCAAAACCTATGATAAACATGCTTTAGTTCAACAAGAAGTTGGATTTAGGTTATTAGAGCGTTTAGACATCTTAAAAAGAAAACCCAAAACTATTTTAGATGTCGGCTCGGGTACGGGCTTTTTAAGTCGGCGTTTACAACAAAAATTTCCTAAAGCACACATTTTCGGCGTAGATTTAGCCTTTGGTATGTGTGAATTTGCTGCCAAAGAACCTAACTGGTATCCCTTTGGTAAAAAGCCGCACTATCTCTCTGCTGATGCAGAGTTTCTGCCTTTTAAAACGGGAAGTGTTGAGTTAATTTTTTCTAATTTCACTTTGCAATGGTGCTTTAATTTAAAAGCGACCTTAAAAGAATTCAAGCGCGTTTTAAAACCAGACGGTGTTTTGCTTTTTACCACACTTGGCCCTAACACTTTACTTGAATTAAGACAAAGTTTTGCTGAGGTCGATAATAGCTGGCATGTTAATCCGTTTAGCGATATGCATGATATTGGCGATCTCTTATTGAATTTGCAATTTCATGATTCGGTAATGGATATGGAGATGATTACGCTGACCTATAAAAATATCGAGTCCTTGTTTAAAGATTTAAAAGCAACGGGCGCTCACAATATGAATGCCCATCGCAAACCTGGTTTAACCTCACCCAAAGCATTTGGCAAAATGCACAACGCCTATGAACGATTTAAACAAGACACTTTATACCCAGCTACTTTTGAAGTGATTTATGGGCATGCCTTAAAATCAGAAATGGCGCTCTATCGGCAAGAAACTGACGGCACCATTTTTATTCCCGGAGATGCTATTCCGGTTATTTAATTTTCTGAGAAATAAAGATAGGCAGCCATACCAGAAAAGGCACCCACAAAAGAAAGCGTAGGAACCATCACTAATCCAAAAAAAGCGGCGTTAAGAGCTGTATTTCCTGAAGCAAGCGTTACTACTGTGGAAACTGTAGAGATCCCTGCATAAACACTCATGGCAGCCGCGGGTGAATTTTCCCTTTTTTCGTTCGCGCCCCCAGATATTTGTAATAATTCTTGTGTCATTATTGTTCGCATCGGCGAGATCCTTTATTTTAGAGAAAACTACAGTCGGCTTTATATCACAGTTACTCTTGATAAGGCAAAAAAAACCCTGGATAAACCAGGGTTGTTCCTTAATCTGTTCTCTATGACGCCACAGCGATATAACCTGCGACATAGCAAGCATGGCCTATTCGCCAACCGCCCATCCACTGACCGCGTTTGCTTGTTTCATGAAAAGGGCACTCTTCTTTAGGGTGGCCTTTTAATCCTTGATTGTATCCTAATTTGTATGCCCTTTCTGTTGTATTCCGTTTGACTCTTTTCATATTTAACCTCACTCAAGTTTAATGTAGATCAACTTGATCTTTGTTGATAAAAGAAAATAGGTGAAAAATACAGGCGGTGAAATGTGAATTTAAGGATTGAAGTGTTAAATCATTCAAAATCATACTTTTCTTCTCTGAGTTATGGAACGTTGCTTTTTATATAAAGATCTAAAAAACGCTTCCCATCTGAAAATTATAACCCAAATAAATAAAAAATTAAGTGCACTTACTTTTATTAGTTAAAGAGCAGTCTACAAGTTTTGAGGAATGGATATCTTTCGACAACGTTTCCCTGTCTTGCTGCATCCTTTTTAACTTTTTTGCGCGAAAATTAACTTAAAAGCTAAATTTCTCCTCACTGTTTGTGTGAACTTACCCCTATTAATAAACGGGTTTGCCCTAAATTGCAAGCTCAAAAAAGCTGTGTATTTAAACGGTGATTAAACCGCGATGACGCAATAAAGGTTCAAGTGATGGTTCACGTCCACGGAAGTTTTTAAATAACACCGCAGCCTCTAAGCTGCCCCCTTTAGCTAAAATTTCATCCCAAAATGATTTACCCGTCTTTGGATTAAAAATCCCTTCTTCTTCAAATCGCGCAAAAGCATCTTGAGATAAAACTTCTGCCCAAAGATAACTGTAATATCCTGCTGCATAGCCACCGGAAAAAATATGAGTAAAACTGTGCTGAAAACGAGAATAAGGCGCAACCGGTGTTACTGTAACAAGCTTGCGCACTTCGTTGAGGATTTCTTGAACCCTTGCTCCTTGCTCCGGATGAAATTCAAGATGTAAGCGGAAATCAAAAAGCGCAAATTCTATTTGTCTCACCAACATCATGCCTGCTTGAAAATTTCTTAGCTTAAGTAAATTGCTTAAAAATTCTTTTGGCAAAGGTTTTTGATCTTGATAATGACCAGAAATAAAATCCAAAGCCTCACTTTGCCAACACCAATTTTCCATAAATTGACTTGGCAGCTCTACAGCATCCCACGATACACCGTTAATCCCCGAGATACTCGCATAATCTACTTTGGTTAAAAGATGGTGTAAACCATGACCAAACTCATGAAACAGGGTTAACACTTCATCATGAGTCAAAAGAGAAGGCACAGATTCTGCAGGAGCACGAAAATTACAGGTTAAAAAAGCAATGGGTTTTTGAATTTCTGCAGAGGAGACTCGGCGTACTCTTGCTTCATCCATCCAAGCCCCGCCGCGTTTTTGTTGGCGGGCATAGAGATCTAAATAAAAACTCCCTATCACTTCATTGTTAGAATCAAATAATTCAAAAAAACGAACGCTAGGATGCCACGTTGGAAACGTTTTTTTCTCTACGCAATTAATGCCGTATAAGCGTTTGATCACTTCAAACATACCAGATAAAACGGTATCGATAGGAAAATAAGGGCGCAGCATCTCGTCAGATAGGGCATATTTTTTTTGTTGGAGCTTTTCACTAAAATAAGCCAAATCCCAAGGCTCAAGAGCGGTTATTCCTGCCGTCTTCTTGGCAAAATCTGTGAGTTCTGCAAATTCACTTTCAGCAAAAGGCTTGGCTTTTTTAGCCAAATCGTATAAAAAAGAAAGTACTTGCTCTGGGTTTTTTGCCATTTTTTTGGCAAGAGATAACTCCGCATAATTTTTAAATCCCAAAAGCACCGCCATTTCATGGCGAATGGCGACTATTTTCTCCATCAAAGCAGAATTATCCCACTTAGTTTGCGCTCCCAGATCGGACGCTCTAGTAAGATAGGCTTGATGTATTTTCTGCCGCAACGCCCGATTATCAGCATAAGTAATCACCGCTTGATAACTAGGGTAATCTAAAGTCAAACGCCATCCTGCCACTTCGGCTTTTTCTGCCGCTTGCTTTGCAAGCATTATCGCTTGGGGGGAAAGGCCTGCTAATTCGTGAATATCGCTAATGTCATGATGCCAATTGTCTGTGGCATCCATCACATGATCTTGAAATTGACTTTGAAGTTTTGAGAGTTCTTGATTGAGCGCTGCATATTGCTCTTTTTTGGTTTTTTCTAAAGCAACGCCTGCTAATTTAAAATCGCGTAAAGCATTATCAATCACCTTTTTTTGTGCCGTGTTTAATGTTTCAAATTCAGCACTCTCTCTTAATGCGGCATAAGCTGCATACAGTTTTTCATTTTGGCCTATTTTATTCGCATAATCGGTTAATTTTTCCAAACCACTATTGTAAGCTTCACGTAAAGCCGGGGTGTTAGCAACTGAATTTAAATGAGAAACCATCGACCACGCTTTGTTGAGATTATCTTCCCACTCTTCAATAGGTACCACTAAAGAAGCCCACGTTGGGGCGCCAGTGCGCACCAGCTTATCTATAGCTGATAAATTATTTTCAATTAACATTGAAATCGCAGGCAAGACATCTTTGGCTTCAACCTTATCAAAAAGAGGAAGCGCGGTTTTTTGGTGTAAAGGATTTTCTATCATTTTATTCTCAGTTCCTTGAAAAAAGTTTTTTCAGTTTACAAAATCTTCCCACTAAAGTAAAAAATGCCATAAACTAAACCCATCTATTATTTTATAAATGAGTCAGCCGATGAATATACGCCCCTTTCAGCATCATTTCCCCCAAATTGGCGAGAGAACCTATGTCGATCCCGCTGCTACCATTATTGGCAACGTCTCCATTGGCAACGATTCTTCTATTTGGCCAGGAGCGAGTATTCGCGGTGACATGCATCACATTGAGATAGGCAACAGTACCAGCATTCAAGATGGCTGTGTGCTCCATATCACGCATGATAGTGCTTATCACCCCCAGGGGTTTCCTTTAAAAATTGGCAGCTTTGTCACCGTTGGCCATAAAGCCATATTACATGGTGGCACCATTCAAGATTACAGTCTTATCGGGATTGGCGCTATTGTGTTAGACGGGGCAATAATTGAGAGCGAAGTAATTGTCGCGGCAGGGAGTTTAGTCCCTCCTGGAAAAACACTCACCGGTGGTTATCTTTGGATGGGCAGCCCTGTCATTCAAAAACGTCCACTCACGCAAGAAGAGCTGCAATTTATTCGCTATAGCGCCGCTAATTATGTCAAATTAAAAAATGATTATCTAAAAGCGCACAAATAAAAACGTGTGCGCGAGGTCTTTCTTAGAGGGGCGGCGCGTTTTTTTTGTCCCTTATTATTCCTAATCCTGATTTTCTGGACTATTATTCCGATGTTACCTGATAGCGCGCCACTCCTTAAACTTTGGGAAAAGAGTAATAGACCAAAATGATTAATTCGTCGAAAAAACAACAGGTTAGCTTAAAGAAAAAAAATAAGATCAATCGTTCCGCCTCATCGCAACTGCGCACCCTAGGACCGATTTCTGATCTTGAGCGCCATCTTCCACCTGAATGGTGGAAAACATTATTTAATTCTCTTTATCTTAAAACGGATGGCGATGTTGTTGAGAACCGGGTCAATACCGAACACGATATTAACATGGTCATTAAAGCCACTGGGATTGAGCGAGACGACTATATTTTAGATCTGTGCTGTGGTCAGGGCAGACATTCTTTAGAGCTTGCTCTACGTGGGTACCATCATGTGATGGGAGTCGATAGATCACGTTACCTAGTTCGCTTGGCCAGAAAGCGTGCGAAATCTCTAGGGCTGCCGGTTAGCTTTTCCGAAGGCGATGCGCGTCACTTTCGGCTAAAAGAAAGTTCTATGGATTGTGCCATCGTCATGGGAAATTCGTTTGGTTACTTTGAACGCGAAGAAGACGATATTGCCGTACTCAATAACTTGAAAAAAGTGCTCAAATCGCATGGGCACTTGGTGTTGGATATCGTCGATGGCACCTGGATGAGTCAGAATTTTGAGGCCCGCTCATGGGAGTGGATTGATCAAAGCCACTTCGTTAACCGGGAACGTTCTCTCTCTGCTGAAGGCAAGCGTATTATATCAAGAGAAGTAATTACGAACACCGAAATTGGCGTGATGGCCGATCAACTCTATGCAGAAAGGCTTTATTCATTAGAAGAAATTTCTAGCATTTTAAATGACCTTGGTTTTAAAAACATTACCAATCATGGCAACATTTATTCACATTCTACACGTGGGCAAGATCTCGGCATGATGGCAAACCGCTTATTTATTACCGCGATAGCCCCAGCCAAAAAAACTTTGCATGTACCCAAAGTCGCCTCTTTGCAAACAACTGTTATTATGGGCGATCCCAAATTACCCGATGTCGTCAAAAAAGACGGCATTTATAATGAAGAAGATTTCACCACTATTGACCGACTCAAAGAGACATTGAAACACTTACCCGATTTTCAATTTCAATACCTTGATAGCCATGCGACCTTGATTCAACAATTAGTCAAATCGCCGCCAAAATTTGTTTTTAACTTATGCGATGAGGGATTTAATAATCAGGCATTAAGAGAGCTGCATGTACCTGCCTTGTTAGAAATGCTCAATATTCCTTACACAGGAGCCGGCCCTACTTGCTTAGGCATTTGTTACAATAAAGCCCTTGTGCGCTCCATTGCGCAGAGTCTTGATGTGCCAATCCCTCTGGAGACTTATTTTAATCCTTCAGATCAAGCAGCCCATATTCCGCATATTTTCCCTGCGCTTGTCAAACCTAATTTTGGCGATAGCTCGATCGGAATTACTCAAAACGCCGTGGTGAAAAATGCCGAAGAATTGATCAATTATATTAATTTTCTCAAAGAAGAATTACCTAATGTGCCCCTTCTCATTCAAGAATATTTACCTGGCACAGAATATAGCGTAGGCATCATTGGCAACCCCGGTAAATTCGAAGCTTTGCCTATACTCGAAGTAGATTTCTCCGGTTTGCCCGCTGAATTGCCGAAAATTCTATGCTATGAATCAAAGTGGTTGCCTGATTCTCCCTATTGGAACAACATTAAATATAAAGAAGCTTCTCTTTCTGATGATGCTGCGCGCAAACTTATCGACTGTTCCAATTTATTGTTCGAACATTTGGAGTGCCGCGATTATGCGCGTTTTGACTTTAGAGCAGATGCGCAAGGCAACATTAAGCTCCTTGAAGTCAATCCCAATCCTGGTTGGTGCTGGGATGGTAAACTCAACTTTATGGCAGAATTTGCTGGCATACCTTATCAGCAAATGTTAGAAATGATTTTAAAGGCTGCGAAAGACAGGCTGGGTTTGTAAATTGCAAGCCTATTTGGATTTAGTCACTTTATTTCGAAAAATCTTAATTTTACGCTCCATTTCATCACTACTGCGCTGGGATAGCGAAGTAGTGATGCCTCCCAAAAGTGAAAACTTACGCGCAGAACAGCTAAGCTCCTTGCACACCTTATCGCAAGAATTACTGCTTTCTAGAGAAGTAAAATATTTCTTGAAGCGTGCTCTGGAAATTAAAGACTCACTGGATGATTCTCAGAAAAGAAATTTAGATCTCATGGCACATCAACACCGCTATCTTACTGCGTTGCCACCAAAACTTGTTTTAAAACTCAATCAAGCCATGCAACACGCAGAAGTGGCTTGGCTGCAAGCCAAAACCGCAAGGGATTTTAAATTATTTGAAACGCCTTTTCATGCCCTTGTAAAATTAGTAAAAGAAAAAGCCTCTAGATTAAGTGAAAAATTAGGGATCCCTCCTTTTGAAGCTTTAATAGATGAATATGATCCCAATCGTAAACAAGTTGAAATTGATGACTTGTTTAATCAAATCAAAGTTTTTTACCCTAATCTGATTTATCAAGCCCAGAAAGCCTTTAATGATGAGATCCCCATTAGTACTCAAAAGTATGATAAGCGCTCGCAATTTGCTTTATGCAAAGAATTATTGCGCTTATTACATTTTCCACTGGAAAAAGGCCGTTTAGATGAAAGTGTGCATCCCTTTACCGAAGGTGTGCAAGAAGATATTCGGATCACAACCATTTTTGATAGAAAAAATCCTTTAAATACCATCATGGGATTAATGCATGAGCTTGGTCATGCCCTATATGATAATGCTCTCCCACTCCCCACCCGTTTTCAATGCGTAGGGCAAGATGCAGGCATGGTGATTCATGAAGGCGTTGCCCTATTTTGGGAAAAAATGCTTGGCACAAGCCGCCCTTTTATCCTTTGGCTAAGCCAACATTTAAAACAACACTTTCCAGAAGGGCCTTGGGAACCTGACGCCATTTATCAAAAATTAAATCACGTTAACCCGCATGCTGCTCGTATCGATGCTGATGAGATCTGCTATTTAGCACATATTATTTTACGCTATGAAACAGAAAAAGCCTTATTTAATGGTGAATTAAGCGCAAAACATCTTCCAGAATTTTGGGAAGCCAAAGTCTTTCAATTATTGGGGATCAAAAAAGAAAATCCAGCAGAAGATTGTTTACAAGACATTCACTGGGCGCAAGGGTATTTCGGTTATTTTCACACTTATGGCTTAGGCTTTCTTTTTGCCGCACAATTACACGAAGAGTTACAAATTAACCATCCCGATTTCTTTACCAAGATTGCCTTTGACAATTCGGGCCCACTTTTAGATTGGTTTACAGAAAATATTTTTCAAAAGGGGGCTTTGTTTCCTGCTGATACCCTCATTCAATCTGTCACACACATGCCTTTATCTTGGCAACCTTGTCTGCATTACTTTCAAAGAAAGTACGACCTTCCTCTTTGAGTCATACCTTGCAACTGCACCATTTCTCAGCATGCAAAAGGAACTCTTTTGTAAACTCTGCATCTAAAGATTAGAAAAGAGAATCTTCAAGGAGCTGTTATGTCGCATAAAGGCCCACCACCGCCGCCACCACCTCCAAAACCCAAAGCAAAAGGGGCACTTTTGCCCCTTCCTGATGAAATGCCTGCGGTTATAGCACCACCACCGCCCCCTCCTCCTGGAAAAGGCCCTGCTGGTAAAACGCCACCGCCTCCTCCTCCTGGAAAAGGTCCTGCTGGTAAAGCACCACCGCCGCCTCAAGGAGCTGTTGCTATTACTCCTTCCTTGTTTACGCTTACAGTGGGCGAAAGGGTGAATTGGATGATGGATAGTCAAGGGCTTAATCTCAAAGCGCTTAAGATGAAAGCAATCTACCCTGACGCTGCGCTCTTGTCTAAAGTAAAATTACCGATTTCTCTTGCGGGAAAAGCCATCCCCAATATAGAGAATGAACGCAAAGAAAAATGTTTAACACAACTTAGAATAGAAACTGAACAATTACTGCGCGAACTCTTTCAATTACCGACTGATCTTGCCAAACCTTATCTTGATGATATCGATAAAAAATTTAAAAACTGGAAACGTGGGGACGCCGGTTTAAACGATGCCTATGAATATTTAATAAAAGCCGCCATTAATTGGCGTCAAGAATCTCAAAGCAGAAGAATTGAAACTCTCTCCAGATTATAAAAGAAATAATGAGGTGGCAGAACGCTTAAAAGAGGAGTTTGCTAGACAATTAGAAGCTTATAATCAAGCCGCATCAGAACCTGCTCAATCCTCTCTCTTAGCCCAGATGGAGCAAACAATCAAAAAATTGGAAGCCGAAAAAAATAAAATACAAGATTTTTCCGCAGCATTGAGAGAAAATGAAGCTGCAATGAACCAAGCTTTAGCTGTACGCCAAAAAAGAATTGATGATATCGCAAATAAAATCGTGAAATTAGAAACAGAAAATCAACGACTTGCTCAAATGTTTGACCCGGCAGGCGAATTTACCAGTAGAATAAAGAGTAATGATAATGAAATTGCTTTGTACCAACAGCAATTAGACAATCCATTGCAAGATGTAATCGAAAAAGAAGAGGCTGAAATAATAAAAGCAACAGAAGGTGCTAAAAAAACCAAAGAGAAACAATTTAAAAGTACCATTATGCGCGCACTATTTGCTCCTCCTCAAACGTGGCTTGATTTACAAAAAAAACTACGCGCACAACCGGCTATTGGAAAAAAAAGCAAAGAAGAAATGGACTTTACGGGTTTAGTGGCAAACGATGCACAAAAACCACAAATTGACTTAACGTTTCTGCCTTTTGATGCTTTTGCCAATATAGCGCGATTTTCTGCCGACGATCTTGGCGCTTATCAAACCTTTACTGCTGATAGAGAAGGTGCTATCGCTTTAATGAAAAAAGTAAATGGCATGATGAAGTTTAACCCAAAAATTAATTTTAACTCCCTAATGGATGTTGCCACTGGAAAAATAAAAAGAAAACCTGGCGATTTTGCACCAAATAGCCCAACGCAATTTTTTCAAAACAGTGTTGAAACGCCTGGTATTGAAACAGATTATGCCGGATTGCTCAAGCGCAGTCAGAATCACTTTTTTCATCAAGATGAAAAAGCTCTCGAAAGCTATTGTAAAGAAAGAGGCATTGAAATTAAAAAAACGGGCGGTCAATATTATGACTATAAGCGTAACATTGATTTAAGCTATCTGACGCCGGAGCAATGGCTAAATTTGGCTACTTTTTTTGCAACAAAAGAGAAAGAATTTCTGACCCCTGATGGTGTAGCAAACCAAGTCTTATTGCAGCAACATATCAATGATGTTTTTACTAAAACGGGGCTTTCCTATGAAGAACTCATGACCATAACAGCAGGACATTTAATCCGGCAACCGGGCAAATATGCCAAAGTTGATCCGCGATTCGCTTTATTCGACGTGACAAAGCAAGGGGCGGCGCCAGATGCGAATCACTTCATCGCACAAAGACGTGTCTTTCTTGAGGAAAAGAAAAGAAAGGAAGAGGCTGAGCGACAACGTTTAGCAGAAGAAAAAGCGCAAGCCCAAGAAGCGATAGTGCAAGCTGCTGCTGCTCTTCCTATCGAACCTTCCTCACCTGCTAGCGGATCTGAGTCTCCTTTATCAGCGGTTTCGGCAGCCCCTTCCCCCTTATCTTCTGCAGATTCTTCTCCTCGGGCTGAACTCCCAAGGGCAAGTGTTCCTGAGATGCCAGAAAAACCACCTGTCCCCCTGCCAGCATCCCCCTTATCAGTAAAAGCGATGGAACCGGCTGCAGCAAAAGCAGATGTGCCAGCTATACCTGTAATGGCCGCAGCTGCTGGCGCGCCTCTCCTAGCGCTGCCTTCATCCTCACAAGACAGAATACGTCCATCCTCACTGCGGCTAAGTAGACATGGCGCACCAGCAGAAGGAAAAACCACAACCGGCTTAGGGCTTGATAAAGCAGCTCTTGTCAACCTTAAGAATAGTAATGCTCCTGCGCATTCTGCTCTTCTCTTAGAGAAACAAGAAACAAAAGATCAAGGCAGACATATGGAAGCGATATATCAAGCTGTCTCTTTTCTTCTTTCGCCAGACACCACAAAAATGACGGAACTTTTCGAAAAAGCACATCGTCGTTCGGTTTGGTTTAGTGGTCGATTTGCTGATCCCATTAGTGAAACTGAATTGAAAGAATTGCAAGAATTTTGCATGCAGCTTAATTTTACGGGCAAACTCAACAATGATGATCCGCGTCAATTCCAAACTTTACTGGGGCTCGCTGCGCATAAAACAACTACCGTTCAACTCGATTGGCTCACCAAAATCAAAGAAATGCCGCACCTGCGCGTCTTTTTGGATCAAGTGAATCAAAAAACAGAACGAGAACCCTATTATAAATTACTGGTTTTAAAAGGGTATTTATACCACTTGCAAGCTAAATATGGTGAAGGCGCCTCCTCTATGAAATATAAAATGGGGGCTGTATGTCAACATTTATTGGATACCATTGACCAGACGTCCCTCGTTAATGTGCCACCAGAACAAAAACAGGCAGTACAAGCCTTCTTAAATCCAGAAAGATGCAAAGCGGAATATGATAAATTCGCTATTGATTTTGCTGTCAACAAAAAGGAAGACGAAGCGCTACGCAAGGCTCGAGATAAACCCAGGCGATATTAAGGTTTACTCCGTTTAAGTTGTAGAAAGCGATTTCTTTGCTAAGCTAAAAACCAGAAGGTATCCGTTTTCATTAGTTTACTTAATGACATAAGGATGTGTATGTTAAAACCGGTTTTTTCAGCAATGCTCGATTTAGAACAAGCCGCCCTTACAGAAAATCGCGATGCCATTAACTTTTTGTTGCAACAAGGCTATGGTCTACGATTTTCTCAATTATCCGATTTTGCTAAAGCGAAAATTCGCCAAATGCTGCAACTTCCTGCCAATCTGCCTATCCCATTCTTATTACTCTGCGTCTTAGCTGGCGGCCAACATTATTACTTAACCGAGATCACGCCACAAACCTTGCGTCCTTTACCCAGTGATGCCGTCACCTCGCTTTATCAGCTTATTAAAAAGATGTCTTAATAATTTTACCTTACCTTAACTTACTTACTCAATATAATGATTGGATAGGCGTAAAATGGCTATGCTGGTGGTATAGTATGCCAATTTTGTTTAGGTTGGTTTTATGAAGCATAAAGGTATTTTAATATTTCCGATTGCACTCGTCTTCTTTGAAACGGTGACTTACCTTGCAAATGATATGTATTTGCCGAGCCTTCCAAGCTTAATCAAAGATCTCGGCATTGATCACGAGCGAGCAAAGCTTACGTTGTTGTACTGGTTTTTAGGGGCAGCCTCGATGCAACTTTTTATGGGCCCCCTGTCCGATCGTTATGGCCGCAAAGTAGTGATTGTTGTCAGTGCTTTCTTATATGTTTTATCGTCATTATTTTGCGCCATGACCGATAACATTACTTTGATGCTTATCGCGAGATTTATTCAAGGTACTGCGGTATGTTCTGTTGTTGTCGCAGGCTATGCTGCTATTCATGAACTGTACGATACAACTACAGCAATCAAAATTATCTCCATCATGTTCTCAATTACCATTTTAGCGCCTGCTTTAGGTCCACTATTTGGCGCTCTCATTATTCAAGTTGCCAGTTGGCGTGCTATTTTTTATTTACTAGCCTTTTTAGGGTTGATTAACCTTTTCTCTCTCATGATTGTGATGCCAGAAACAGTCAAGGTTGCCACCCCTATCCATTTTCGTTCTATTTTTAAAGATTACTTTCAGATCTCCACTCGCATCGCTTTTTTGGGTTTCGCTCTGCCGGAATGTTTACTCATGATGGCTTTTATCTGCTGGATTATCGAAAGTCCCTTTATTATTATCGAAAAATATCAACAATCTACTTTAGTGTATGGCTTAATACAGTTATACATTTTTGTTAGTTTCTTTGTGGGGGGGCTCATCACAAAACGATTAGTCAATAAAATCCAAACCATTAAGATTGTCTTTTTGGGGCTAGGAGCTGCCTTCATTGCTGCGCTAGGTCTAGTTTTGACTACGCTTTACTTTGCCAATCATGAAAATCTCTTTCTTATTGTGGCCTTTATGATGCTTTTAGCGATAGGCTCTGCCATGATTTTTGGGCCTTTGAATCGCTTAGCAATAGAAGCTTGCACTGAGCCTATGGGAAGAAGAATGGCAATATTTTCCTCTTTGATTAGCTTCTTTTGTGTCTTTGGTACTTTTTTGATGACTCTGTTCAGCGACAAAACGATGAATAATTTAGCCCTTGTCATGACAGCAGATACTTTTCTTGCCTTTTTCCTGTTCTTTCTATTTATTAAATCTAAATATTATCTCCCGCCAAGCGCCTCTCCTTCCCTAATTTAGAGTCACTTTTTATCTGACTTGAAGATAAATAACGGGCGAGGCACAATCCATAGTTACCTTTCAAACCACATTTTAAGGAAAACTATGCTCAATTGGTCTCAGTTCTTTCATCCTTCTCTTCCTTCTTTAGATTCCCTTTTCACTTTTGCCAAAAGACTTCAAAATTTGCTTTTACCAGAACGAGTGGACCCCGACACAAGACTTTCTAAACTAGGGGTTTTAGCTGCTAAGGTTGCGAGCGGAAAACCAGCGGAATTCTTAGAAGCTTGGAGAGAATTTCAAAACCATATCACCATTAATCATATAGTTGGCGCTGGGCATTACCCTGGCAAAAATGTAAACGTTCTCTGGCTTTTAGTTGTCGGAGCAGCTACAGGTCATCCAGAGCCTTTTCTTAAAGTTTGGGAGAAATTTCATAGTCAAATCACCCTCGGCGATTTACTCAAAGAATGTGACGTCCCAGGTTATTGTATATTGTCGCTTTTTAGTTCAAGTGAAAAACCAGAATGTCATAAATTGCTAGAAATGATTTTACAACGTACCCCTGGGATCTTGCCCAAGCTTCTTTTCAATGCAGCGATCCCTCATCTGGCTTTACTTGTAGAAGCTAGAAACCGTTTTTTCCTCATGCTTAATCAAGACAAGAGAGAACTATTTGATTCTCCAATCTCTCTCATTCGTTTTTTGGCAGAAGCTAGTAAAGTGTACGAAGCAGGTTATCTCAATGCGTTTTATGATCTGGGTCATTTTTTTCTGGAGAACGGTAACGTCGGCTTTGCCGCTCATGCTTTTGAACAGCTCCCAAGTCCATCCTACTATTATTCAAAGGCGCATGAGAGCATTGTCGACTTTTATATTAGAAAATCTGCTGAATTTAAAGATACTGATGAACTAGATCTGCCCTCTCTATTTGCAGCATTATTCCATGCTCTGCATACCAACGAACCTGACAGAAGTGCCCTTGCTAACAAGATTGCCGTCTTCTACACCAAGAACAATCAATTCAAAGGGTTACTGGTTCAGCCGGAAGAACTAAGCGCTACAGTCAGTCCAAAAGGGTTTCTTGCTAATAGGATGAGCAATCCCATTTCTCCGCATTTTAATAGCCAACCTCAACCTTTCAATGCAGTTTCTTCAAACAACCTAAACTCTGATGGCAGCAAAAAAAGAGCTTCGCTGTAGTTCTTTTCCCCATAAAAAAACCCCTTAGTGTTACCACTAAGGGGTTGAGTAATTAAAAGCCTGGCAGTGTCCTACTTTCACATGAGGAGACCTCACACTATCATCGGCGCTGAGCATTTTCACTTCCGAGTTCGAGATGGGTTCGGGTGGTTCCTACTCGCTATGGCTACCAGACAAAATCGGCTTCCTGTAAAACCCCTAAGGGCTCTGGAATTTCTTTTGTTTCTTGTTCAATTCAATTTGGTTTCACACACATAATAAAAATAAACTTCTTGGGTGTTATATAAACAAGCCGCTCGGCCAATTAGTACAGGTTAGCTCAACGCCTCACAGCGCTTACACATCCTGCCTATCAACGTCGTCGTCTTCAACAAACCTTATGGAGACCTCTAAGGTCTCGGGAGAACTCATCTTGGGGCAGGTTTCCCGCTTAGATGCTTTCAGCGGTTATCTTTCCCGAACATAGCTACCCGGCAATGCGACTGGCGTCACAACCGGAACACCAGAGGTTCGTCCACTCCGGTCCTCTCGTACTAGGAGCAGCCCCCCTCAATTCTCCAACGCCCACGGCAGATAGGGACCGAACTGTCTCACGACGTTCTAAACCCAGCTCGCGTACCACTTTAAATGGCGAACAGCCATACCCTTGGGACCGACTACAGCCCCAGGATGTGATGAGCCGACATCGAGGTGCCAAACACCCCCGTCGATGTGAACTCTTGGGGGGTATCAGCCTGTTATCCCCGGCGTACCTTTTATCCGTTGAGCGATGGCCCTTCCATTCAGAACCACCGGATCACTAAAACCTACTTTCGTACCTGCTCGAGCTGTCACTCTTGCAGTCAAGCACCCTTTTGCTTTTGCACTAACAGCATGATTTCCGACCATGCCTAGGGTACCTTCGCGCTCCTCCGTTACTCTTTAGGAGGAGACCGCCCCAGTCAAACTACCCACCATACACTGTCCACGACCCAGATTATGAGCCTGTGTTAGAACCTCAAACATTTAAGGGTGGTATTTCAAGGTTGGCTCCACGCCATCTAGCGACGACGCTTCATTGCCTCCCACCTATCCTACACATAAAGGTTCAAAGTCCAGTGCAAAGTTGTAGTAAAGGTGCACGGGGTCTTTCCGTCTAGCCGCGGGTACACTGCATCTTCACAGCAATTTCAATTTCACTGAGTCTCGGGTGGAGACAGTGTGGCCATCGTTACGCCATTCGTGCAGGTCGGAACTTACCCGACAAGGAATTTCGCTACCTTAGGACCGTTATAGTTACGGCCGCCGTTTACCGGGGCTTCGATCAAGCGCTTCGCCGAAGCTAACACCCTCAATTAACCTTCCGGCACCGGGCAGGCGTCACACCCTATACTTCCTCTTTCGAGTTTGCAGAGTGCTGTGTTTTTAATAAACAGTCGCAGCCACCTAGTTTCTTCGACCACCTAAAGCTTAGGTCGCAAGGACCCTCACCTCTGGTGGCGCACCTTCTCCCGAAGTTACGGTGCCAATTTGCCTAGTTCCTTCACCCGAGTTCTCTCAAGCGCCTTAGTATTCTCTACCTGTCTACCTGTGTCGGTTTGCGGTACGGTTTCGTAATGTTTATGCTTAGTGGCTTTTCTTGGAAGCATGGCATCAGTTACTTCAGCTCCGTAAAGAAGCCTCGTCATCACCTCTCGGAATTGTCAGCCCGGATTTGCCTAAGCTAACTTCCTACTAGTTTAAACCAGAACAACCAATCTCTGGATAACCTAGCCTTCTCCGTCCCCACATCGCAACATTACCAAGTACGGGAATATTAACCCGTTTCCCATCAGCTACGCCTTTCGACCTCACCTTAGGGGCCGACTCACCCTGCTCCGATTAACGTCGAGCAGGAAACCTTGGACTTTCGGCGTGCGGGTCTTTCACCCGCATTATCGTTACTTATGTCAGCATTCTCTCTTCTGATACCTCCAGCATACTTCTCAATACACCTTCTACGGCTTACAGAATGCTCCTCTACCGCTCGTACTTACGTACAAACCCGCAGCTTCGGTAAGTGGTTTGAGCCCCGGTAAATCTTCCGCGCAGGCCGACTCGACCAGTGAGCTATTACGCTTTCTCTAAAGGATGGCTGCTTCTAAGCCAACCTCCTGGCTGTCTATGCCTTCCCACTACGTTTTCCACTTAACCACTATTTTGGGACCTTAGCTGGCGGTCTGGGTTGTTTCCCTCTTCACGACGGACGTTAGCACCCGCCGTGTGTCTCCTGTGATAATACTTCTCGGTATTCGGAGTTTGCATCGGGTTGGTAAGATCTTCGATCCCCCTAGCCGAAACAGTGCTCTACCCCCAAGAGTCAATTCACAAGGCGCTACCTAAATAGCTTTCGAGGAGAACCAGCTATCTCCGAGCTTGATTAGCCTTTCACTCCTATCCACAACTCATCCCCGTCTTTTTCAACAGACGTGGGTTCGGGCCTCCAGTAAGTGTTACCTCACTTTCACCCTGGTCATGGATAGATCGCCCGGTTTCGGGTCTATTCACAGCAACTTAACGCCCGTTAAGACTCGGTTTCCCTTCGCCTACCTCATTTAAGTTAAGCTTGCTACTGCAAATAACTCGCTGACCCATTATACAAAAGGTACGCAGTCACAGGCCCGTAGCCTGCTCCCACTGCTTGTATGCATACGGTTTCAGGGTCTATTTCACTCCCCTCTCCGGGGTTCTTTTCAACTTTCCCTCACGGTACTGGTTCACTATCGGTCAGTAAGGAGTATTTAGCCTTGGAGGATGGTCCCCCCATCTTCAACCGGGATTTCTCGTGTCCCGGCCTACTCGTCGTTACCCAGTTCATATACCTTTTCTCCTACGGGGCTATCACCCTGTATCGCTGCTCTTTCCAAAGCATTCGGATAAAATTTATGAACCTTTATGTAACAGGGCTCTTCCGCTTTCGCTCGCCACTACTCACAGAATCTCGGTTGATTTCTTTTCCTATAGGTACTTAGATGTTTCAGTTCCCTACGTTCGCCTCACTACCCTATGTATTCAGATAGTGATAACTGTTTAAAAACAGTTGGGTTTTCCCATTCGGATATCTCCGGGTCAATGCTTGTTTGCCAGCTCGCCGGAGCTTTTCGCACGCTACTACGTCCTTCTTCGCCTCTTACTGCCTAGGCATCCACCGTATGCACTTAGTCGCTTGTTTATATAACCCCAAAAAGTCTATCGCGTTTCCGCGCTTTCTTCTTGACGCTATTGCTTTCAAGAACTCTTTATTATTTTGAAATTGCGTGTCTTATTTCCTCGATTACTCAAAGAAAAAGACGCAATGTCTCGCGTGTGTGTTACCAAATTGTTAAAGAACAAAAAATCTTTTAACCCTCACGCTCTCCCGCAAGCGGGAAAGGAGGTAAGGGATCATATTATTTGTGTGAGCGCTTAGTCGTAAACTTAGACTTAAGATATCGATAAGGAGGTGATCCAGCCGCAGGTTCCCCTACGGCTACCTTGTTACGACTTCACCCCAGTCATGAATCATACCGTGGTAGGCGACCTCCTTGCGGTTAGTCTACCTGCTTCTGGTACAACCCACTCCCATGGTGTGACGGGCGGTGTGTACAAGGCCCGGGAACGTATTCACCGCGGCATGCTGATCCGCGATTACTAGCGATTCCAACTTCATGGAGTCGAGTTGCAGACTCCAATCCGGACTACGACCGGCTTTTTGAGATTAGCTCCCACTCGCGTGTTCGCTGCCCTTTGTACCGGCCATTGTAGCACGTGTGTAGCCCTACCTGTAAGGGCCATGAGGACTTGACGTCATCCCCACCTTCCTCCGGTTTATCACCGGCAGTCTCCTTAAAGTCCCCGACATAACTCGCTGGTAACTAAGGATAAGGGTTGCGCTCGTTACGGGACTTAACCCAACATCTCACGACACGAGCTGACGACAGCCATGCAGCACCTGTCTCACGGTTCCCGAAGGCACTCTCACATCTCTGCAAGATTCCGTGGATTCAAAAGTAGGTAAGGTTCTTCGCGTTGCATCGAATTAAACCACATGCTCCACCGCTTGTGCGGGCCCCCGTCAATTCCTTTGAGTTTTAATCTTGCGGCCGTACTCCCCAGGCGGAGAACTTAACGCGTTTGCTGCGATACTAAGAGGACTAAGCCCCCTAACATCTAGTTCTCATCGTTTACGGCGTGGACTACCAGGGTATCTAATCCTGTTCGCTCCCCACGCTTTCGTGCCTCAGTGTCAGTATCGGGCCAGGAAGTCGCCTTCGCCACTGATGTTCCTTCCGATATCTACGCATTTCACCGCTACACCGGAAATTCCACTTCCCTCTCCCATACTCTAGTCTACCAGTTTCAAATGCAATTCCTAGGTTAAGCCTAGGGATTTCACATCTGACTTAATAAACCACCTACGCGCCCTTTACGCCCAGTAATTCCGATTAACGCTCGCACCCTCTGTATTACCGCGGCTGCTGGCACAGAGTTAGCCGGTGCTTCTTCTGTGGGTAACGTCAATGCTCAGTGCTATTAGCACTAAGGCCTTCCTCCCCACCGAAAGTGCTTTACAACCCGCAGGCCTTCTTCACACACGCGGCATTGCTGGATCAGGCTTGCGCCCATTGTCCAATATTCCCCACTGCTGCCTCCCGTAGGAGTCTGGGCCGTGTCTCAGTCCCAGTGTGGCTGGTCGTCCTCTCAGACCAGCTACGGATCATCGCCTTGGTAGGCCTTTACCCCACCAACTAGCTAATCCGACGCAGGCTCATCTCATAGCACAAGGCCTTGCGGTCCCCTGCTTTCCCTCTTAGGGCTTATGCGGTATTAGCTTGGGTTTCCCCAAGTTATCCCCCACTACAAGGTAGATTCCTACGCGTTACTCACCCGTCCGCCACTCGTCAGCACCTAGCAAGCTAGGCCTGTTACCGTTCGACTTGCATGTGTTAAGCATGCCGCTAGCGTTCAATCTGAGCCAGGATCAAACTCTTCAATTTATTTTCTAAAGGCTTTTGTGTTTTCACTTCTACTTCTCTTGCGAGTCGCTTTCATGAATTCACGTTTGGCTAACCTAAGCTAGCCATCGATTCTATTCGATCCTCGCTCTATCTAGGCGCCCACACAAATAACATGGTCTCGTTTTTTAAAGAACACACTCGCTTTTGCAAGGAGGCTAATTGTAACTTTTCGTGACTGTGTGTCAACTACTTGTTTTAATTAGCAACTTGTTTGCTATAGCTAAGAGAGGGCAGATTGTACGCTTTTTTCTTGCAGAGTCAACATGAGATTTATTTAATATTTTTTTGTTAAATATCTAACACTTTAATCTTTGCAAAGCGACGTTTTCCAACTTGCGCAATAAAGATAGCGCCCTTTTTCACTTGGTAATCTGTGGTGGTGATCTTTTCTCCATCTAGCTTCACGGCACCTTGCTTAATCATTCGAATAGCCTCTGAAGTACTGGTCGTTAAACCGGCCTCTTTAAGCACGTTAACTAAGGCAACTTCATTTTTTTCTGTTTTAATCGTAATTTCTGGAATATCGTCCGGAATAACCCCTTGGCGAAATTGCGAAATAAATTGATTCTCGGCATCCATCGCCGCTTGCGTACCATGAAACCTTTCCACAATTTCTTTGGCCAACGCAATTTTCACATCGCGTGGGTTCTCACCTGATTTTACAAGTTGTTCACTGAATGCTTTGATTTCCTGAACTGTCTTAAAGCGAAAACTTACTAATTCAAAATATTTCCACATCAACTCATCAGAAATCGACATGACTTTGCCAAACATATTATTGGGATCTTCTGCTATCCCAATATAATTATTCAAAGATTTTGACATTTTCTTAACGCCATCTAATCCTTCTAACAGGGGTAAGGTGATCACAACTTGCGGCGGCTGCTTAAACCCTTTTTGCAGCTCTCTTCCCATGAGTAGGTTAAATTTTTGATCTGTTCCACCCAACTCGACATCCGCTTTTAACGCCACAGAGTCATATCCTTGCAGCAAAGGGTATAAAAATTCGTGAATGGAAATAGAGACACCTTGCTTATATCGTTGAGAGAAGTCCTCTCTCTAACATTCGCGCCACGGTTTGTTTTCCAGCCAATTCAATTAAATCCTTTGCGGATAAGGCAGCTAGCCATTGCGAATTAAACACCACTTTGGTTTTGGTAGGATCTAAAATTTTAAAAATTTGCGTTTCATACGTTTTCGCATTTTCCACCACTTGCTCTGATGTCAGGGGCAGACGCGTGATATTTTTACCCGTCGGATCACCGATGCGACCTGTAAAATCGCCAATTAAAAATAAGATCTCATGACCTAAATCTTGAAATTGTTTTAGTTTATTGATGAGCACAGTATGCCCAAGATGTAAATCAGGTGCCGTCGGATCAAAGCCCGCCTTAATACGAAGCGGTCTTCCTAATTTTAATTTTTCTACTAATTCATCTCTTAATAAAATTTCATGCGTTCCGCGCTCAATGATCGCTAACGCTTCATCAATTGGTTTCATAAATAAAAAACTCTCTGCCAAAAAGCTCGCCAACCAAAAAAGTGATAATATTCATTTACGATTAAGCGAAATGGTCAAAATTCAACGAAGAAAGAGTAATAACATGGTATCCAAAACAAAGCGAATATTGTACATATAGCAATATGGGTTAATATGGGCGCTTTCAATATATTTTATTAATTTGGTTAACCAAATATATTCTATTGATTTTAACTAAATTCCCAACTAACTTTTAAAGGTAATGTCTTAACGGATGCGACGTAATATTAAAGTGAAAACGGATTATAAGCACAGCACGAACAAGTCGACGTTTGATGTCATGAACGTCGCCAGCAAATGGAAGTTGCCTCTTGCACTAAGTGGTCTTGCTTTTGTGATGCTTTGGAAATTAGTTAACTGGCTGTCATTATTAAATACCGAGCAACCTGATCAGGAATGGGTAAACCCTCACCAAGTCATCCTCGATATTGCACTGCCCAAAAATGAAGAGCAAACCTCGTTACTCCAACAAGCAACCCTAAACGAGGTTGCGCAAATCCTATCGATTGGCAAAAATTTACTATCAAGGCCGGTGATAATCTTGGCACTTACTTTCAACTGGCTGGCCTTGAATCAAAGACATTGCAAGAAGTGCTCTTGCTCAAAGAAGCGCATAACCTTAAAAGAATTTACCCTGGACAAGAATTAAGAATTCACGCAAAAAATAACGGCAAGTTACAAGCTTTGCAATTTGATGTAGATCCCCTCACGACCGTGATGATCCAACGTCATGATAACGGTAAATTAACGAGTAAAATTGAAGCCAAACCAATTGAAAAACGAATTGCATTTGGCGGTAGTCATATTTTTGACTCCTTTTTTATCGCCGGCAAGCAAGCAAATTTGGATGATGCGCTCATTATGGAGCTAGCCAATGTATTTGCTTATGATATTGATTTTGCGCAAGATATTAAACCTAACGATTACTTTAAAGTTTTATTTGAAGAATATTTCGTCAATGGCGTAAAAGTCGGCAACGGACCCATTGTAGCGGCAGAATTTGTGAATAATGGAAAACAATTTCATGCTATCCGCTATACCGATAAAAACGGAGAATCAAGCTATTACTCTCCTAACGGCCATAGCCTAAAAAAAGCATTCATTCGCACACCAGTTCAATATACTCGGATTAGTTCACACTTTAATTTACAACGACGCCACCCTGTCTTACATAAGATCCGTGCCCATCAAGGCGACGCATTATACCGGCAACACCAGCGAAAGCAGCAGGCGCCGGAAAAGTTGTATTCGTTGGCAAAAAGGGGGCTATGGTAATACGATTATTTTGCAGCATGGTCCAAAATATACAACCGTTTATGCCCATCTTTCACGCTTTGCAAAAATTAAATGGGCAAACCATACGTCAAGGGGAAATTATTGGTTAATGTCCTGCATACCGGACTCGCTTCCGGCCCACATCTTCATTATGAGTTTCGAATAAATGGGGTTCACCATAATCCCTTGACGGTAGCACTGCCACAAGCAGAAGGGATCTCAAATCGAGGTAAGCGCCAATTCCTTGCGCATGCTGGTGAATTACTCAGCATTATGGACAGACATGAAAAGATATTAGTCGCCTCTAACGACGCCTAATATCTCCTCATACCTTTGTTAAGAACATCCAATCTCGACCAAATCGATTACCACCAAAATGGATTAACGTTAAAGCCGGCGCCATAATAGTAGCGATGATAATGGCGATGTCTTGGATAGTAGTAAACTCGATAGCCAGGTTCATATCCATAATAGTAACGAGGATACCCGTAACCATAGCCACCATAATAGACTGGATAAGCATAACTATATCCATATCCATACCCATGGTGATGTCTATGGTGGTGATGCCCTGCAAAGCTAGCTGAAGCAAAGATCATTAAAAACACAAATAATACTGAATTAATAGTTTTCATCATTCTCTCCATTGTCTGTTCAGTACCTAAAAGACAAATAGAGACATTTGAAAGTTCCAATGAAAGCGGATGATTAGGCAATTTAAGTTGAAAGCCATTGAAAAATAATACAAAAATAATTTAAAAAAAAATATAAAAAAATTTAAATAGAAAATGAAGAGCCACAACTACAGGTTGTTTGTGCATTGGGATTTTTAACAGTGAAATGCGCACCTTGTAGGCTTTCAATATAATCAATCTGCGAACCCTGTAAATACATCATACTTAAGGGATCGACAATGACACTGACGGTATGGGCAACTGGAATTTTTTCAGAAGGATCGATCACGGTTTTTTCAAAAACAGTATCATCAGGTCCTACGGTGGTATCAAACGCAAATCCATACTGAAAACCTGAACAGCCTCCCCCATGGATAGATACGCGCAACTTAAGGTTGTAGTTACCCTCTTCTTCAATCAGCTCGCTTATTCGCACGGCTGCCGCCTCACTCACTGTGACTGCTGGTTCTGACGCTGCCAGATCAGGAATAACCGCCGTTTGTTCTAAAGTAGTACTCACAAATTACCTTATTTAAATATCTACCTAAGTTTAAATTAGACAAAGTGAGAACCCAGAGTTCCAATGTCAAGAATGATTTTTTAGCATCAATGTAGGGGCCGGTCCCGTGCGGCCCTAAAAATCAGCCGGCTACTACCCAAGGGAACTGCGAAACGATAGGCGTGCTACCTTTATCAGAAATGACTTTTACAACCACTTCTTCAGGGATAAAACCCTCAGGTAAGGTAAGCTCACCCGTTAATTCTTGAAAATGGCGAAACTTAAAAGCCAAGCCATCATTTCGGTTAGAATCAACATATTTGACTATTAAGGAAATAGACTTATCTCCTATCATCCCTTTAATAGCCATCGTCACTACCCCCAAGGTATATTCTGTCCCTGACGATTTTGACAACATCACAGAATAAC
>CAWDKV010000005.1:0-14229 GCA_963803015.1 uncultured Gammaproteobacteria bacterium
TGCGCAGAGTTTAAAGTCTAATCCCACGTTTTATCCCGCGATCAATGAGTTGAAACAAAGCAGATAAATATCAAAGAAGTCAAATAACTATTTAAATGATGAAGTATGACTGATCTCTTTGTACTATTGAGCTTCTGACACAAAACAATATAAATAAATCAGTCATGGCGCATATTCTGACAGGGATTTTGTCATTAATCCAATACAAAAATGACGTTGAGGGTAATTTTAGAGAAGAGTTACGGCCAAAGCGCTGTGAATGCTGTGGTAAATCGAAGCCACATCGTCATGGGAGCTATTCTCGTAAAGCTGCTGGGAGTAACAATGATTCTGATAGTTCACTAAATCCCCTCAAGATACAACGCTATTACTGCCCATCATGCCGCAAAACAATGTCCGTGTTACCCGAGTGCCTACCAAGAAATCGATGGTATCTGTGGCAGGTGCAACAGATTATCTTATTGTTGTTTACTCAAGGAGTAAGCATCAACAAAATCGCTCAATCTCAAAAGCCATCAAGGCATACTATTTCTCGATGGATATCACGATTTAAAGCGGAGTTTTTCGTGCACCGAGATGCACTGATACACGTTAAAATGACGCTCTCTCAATACATCAGCTTCAATTCGTTTTGGGAAGCTTGCTTAAGCCAAATCAATTTGAGTGAAGCAATGCGTCTCTGCCATGTTTCAGGAGTCTTTGTCCCATGAACGCTTAATCAGTTCGAGCGTGGGTCGAACAGTATTTGGGCAAACAAAAGACCCCACACAGTTTGCCCGTAGTTGCTTGCATGGCTTACTGGTTTACTTGTTGCTCCATTAACAAAAGGAGACTTTAATGAGTAAACCCATTCATCCAACGGCTTTGTTTCGCCTCATGGTTCTTGGGCCATTAGCGAGTAGAACAGAGCTTGAGCGAGGGGAAATCAAAGCGATTGCTACAGAACTGGCTTCAAAGCCATACAACATCCCTGATTCAAAACGAACCTTTGTCAGCAAAGAAAGTATTCTTCGCTGGTACTATGAATGGAAGCGCGGTGGTATTGAAGCACTTCAACCTTTGTCGCGTCATGATAAGGGTAAAACACATTTATCCTCCAAGGTGCAAGAAGCAATTATCCAACTCAAACAAGATAATCCAGCTCGCTCAATGGCAACGATTATCAACATGATTGAACGCCAAGGAATCGTATCCAAAGGAAAGGTATCACGCTCTAGTGTTCATCGATTTTTACAGCAGCATCGTTTATCAAAGCGCTTGACTTCATCAGTGAACACCATTGAGCGGCGCGCGTTTGTTGCGGCACATGCCGGTGACCTATGGCAAGGTGATGTGTTGCATGGACCAATGATACAAACAGCACAAGGAATGCGAAAAACCTATCTTGTTTCTTTGATGGATGATGCAACGAGACTCATCGTGCACAGTGCATTCTGTTTGGGTGAAACAGCGCTGGATATCGAGGGTGTTCTGAAGCAAGCCATACTTAAAAGAGGGTTACCTAATAAACTACTGATTGATAATGGTCCTGCTTATCGTGCCCAGTCATTACAAACTATTTGTGCCTTTCTCGATGTCAGACTCATTTATTGTAAGCCCTATGAGCCTGAAGCCAAAGGGAAGTTAGAGCGCTTTCACCGTACCTTTAGAGAGCAGTTCTTAAATGAATTAGACGCAAAAAAAATAAAAGACCTATCTGATTTAAATGCACGACTGTGGGCCTGGTGCGAATCAGTTTATCACACGAGGCCGCACACAGGATTAAATGGGGAATCACCCATAGAACGCTGGCGAAAAGAGCTTGTACATGTGCGCCATTTATCACCTGGCACCATAGAGCGTTTGGATGATTTATTTTTACATCGTGTCAAACGGCGTGTCAAAAAAGATGCCACAGTATCTTGGGAAGGTCGACTCTATGAAGTACATCATAGTCAGGTCGCAGAAGACATTACCTTGCTCATTGACCCTCATGCACAAACCGTTGTGCGTGCTGAAACAGTCTTTGGTGATTGCTTAAGCATCACCCCATTAGACCGCCAAGCCAATACACGCCGAAAACGCCAACGTCCTCATGAGGCATTCTCGGTACACCAACAAACACAATCAGCCGTGGAAACTGCTTATGAAGATTATCTTCAAAACATCACTGGCTTCACAGCCACTCAAAAGGATTAATCATGTATACATCATCATTCGGTATTACCCATGCCCCACTCGGTAAAAGTAGTGCACCATTGTGGGATAATGGTCAAATCACCCAACTCAGTCAAAAGTTTCAATGGCTTTTACAAACACCAGGAATCGGTCTCTTAACCGCAGAACCAGGTCTTGGTAAAACAGCGGCTCTTCGTCAAATCACAGCCACATTGAATCCTCATCAATATCAGCTTATTTACATCGCTGAGACAGACTTTGGTCGAATCGATTTTTATCGTCACTTGGCGATTAAATTTGGTTTAACACCTTCGTTTAGGAGGGCTCAAATATGGCGGGAGATTAAAGAATATGTCGTGCATGTCAGCACTCAAAAAAACATGATGCCTGTTATCATCATTGATGAAGCTCAAAATTTACCGCAGGATTTCTTTCGCGATTTACCTGCATTTTTAAATTTTGTCTTCGACTCAAAAGACTATATGACTTTATGGTTAGTGGGTCATGCTGAACTTGCTCGCGAACTTAATAAACCTGCTTACGCTGCTCTTTCATCAAGAATACATGTCCGATGCCAACTCAAGCCCGTTATCGAGCCAGATGCCTTCAAGGCACTCATTCAACATGGCTTTACTCAAGCCGGCGCAACCCTTCAACTCCTTTCTGATTCCGCTATTGAGCTCATCAGAATGGCTTCTCAGGGTAATCCAAGAAAGGCTCATCAAATCATTGTCACATCCATGCGATTGGCCGCTGATAGGCAGATGAATCATCTCCCTGATGAGATCATTCAAGAAGCCATTAATATGTTCAAATAAAAAACTACCAAAACCTCATCAGCAACAATATGTGATGGGGTTTTGTTTCACATCAATTAACTCGAGATAGGTGACTAGATTTAGCGTGGGACGTTACACCTAGGACGTAAGCCGGAATATTCGTTTCGTTTTTATCAATTAGACCAAGAATTAATTGCTAATTCCTCAGCACTGGGACAGAAAATGGTTTTAAAGTAATACCTAAGGATTCAGCGAATCATATCTGGACAATTTTGAAAGCAGGTAATATTAAGGAACATATTCTAGATATTAAAAAACTGAAAATAAGCACATTCGATTAATAAAGGGCTTATTTGATGGACAT
The DNA here is from genome assembly GCA_963803015.1 of uncultured Gammaproteobacteria bacterium. Lineage (GTDB taxonomy): Bacteria > Pseudomonadota > Gammaproteobacteria > Berkiellales > Berkiellaceae > Berkiella. The sequence goes on from CAWDKV010000005.1 coordinate 3,301, forward strand.
AAAACACCAGATGATCTGGTCATCTTATTAGAAATTGCTCAAAAGAGTGTATCAAAAAATGAAAATACTGCTGATGAATCGATCAATCTGAGCTAACAAATAACAAATACCAGCGTTATGTAATTCGATTGGAGAAGAGTATTTTGACGCAGGTTGTTTGGCAGCAGCGGGAGAACATATATCCTCAACATCTCGAACCCCAGATCCCGATTCGTATACCGAAGTGATTGAGTATTTGGAAGGTGTAAAGAAAGATTTGCCAAATAAAAGAATAATAGTATCACATAGACGTTATGGTGGCTTATTCGTTCGTCATGAGAGGGGTGGTCGATTACATGGTCATACCATTGATGAGGCTATTGCCTTTGTAGGCGAACGAAGAGATCAGATGAAAACGCGTAGAAACAGAGGCAAATAAGTGGATTATTTACGCAATTGAAACAGGCTATTAATCATTATAAAAAGAAAGGTGGTAAGGAAGAGGTAGTTCAAGTTCTTGAACAACTCCATGCTCATTTAGATGCTGAAATTAAAGCAGAGAGTTATAAAAGGAGTGAAAATCCTAAATGTCGGACTCAGATTTAAATAAAACTTATTACCCCATTGTGTTGAAGCACTTTATTCAATTAACCAAAAAATTAACAAAGCATCCAGGTGCTCTTGATTTGCAGGAACTCACTAAGTCAAAAAGTGCATTAGAGAAAAAATTAACCAAGGAAGGGTACCAAACACATTAAAATCCATGATCATCGCAGTATTTGCTGCTCTTAGTGATGCCTTCTCGGTGCAGCCCTTGGTGCGGTAACGCTGGGGGGCTTGGTGCCATTCCAGTGGCACATTGCAGGAGCGGCACTTGGACTTAAGGTGGGGAGCCTATGGCTTTTTCCATGCTCGAAAAGAACAGAACAACTATGAAGCGAACGACAAGAAGCATTTGAGATTTATCAAGATGGTCAAAGGAGGCTTGCAAAACCCCAAGAACACGCCAAAGAAGCTTTGGAACACATGGAGCAACTCATCCCTTCTCCTGTGCTGCATTGAGCAGAAGACATTCGGCTGATTTTGAGCTGTGTGCAAACCATGTTTTGTTCTAAAAATAAATCACGGAATTTGCTTTAAAGTAAGTTCCAACCGTTTAAGGGAGAAAATCTTACATGGAGTAAACAAAAAATAACTTTTAAAAAGTAGGAGTAGTAAATATGTTTAACAAAATCAATAAAGAAGAGCAATCAGCTTCATCGAATAAGCCTGCAGTTATTGTTCACATCTGGACTTCAGAACATAACCTAAGAAAAAAAGGCATGCATAAGGGCTCGGTGTCCTTGGAATTAACGGGCGATAACAAAGCTTATCTCAGTGGTGCTTCAAATCCAGCAAAAGCAAATGAGGAAGAGGCTGCGGCTTGCAATACCTGCTTTGCAGACGATGTTCAATCCCTAGGACGCAAGCCTGAGTATTCTTTTCATTTTTATGATTTAAACCAAAAATTAATCGCTAATATGCTCAGAACAGGGGCGAAAAAAGAGTTAAAAGTAGAACCTAAGGATTCAGCAAATCATATTTGGACGCTTTTAGAGGCAGGTAATATTGAGCAACATATCCCTAGCGCAGAAAAATTAGCAGGATATTTACAAGCAAAACTGGATGGAAAAGTACATAAACTTCAGGGCGACGCAGTTATAGTAGGAAACGTCACTGCTGCAGCAAGCAAATTAACCCCTATTTTTTTTAACAAGCCAGAGCATAAGGCTATAGGTGTGGGGATTGCAGCTGCTGCTACTGCTGCCGGTGGGGTATCTAAAATGGCTCCAAAAGAAGTTCAAGACCATCCACTTGAAGCATTCATGGATGGAGGGCATTATGCATTGGCTCATACAATTGGTTTACTTAAGGGACACAAAACACCAGATAATCTGGTCACCTTATTACCACCTTCTTTACCATCGCTATACACACCAAAAAATATTTCTACTACAGCGTTTTTTTCTTTACAGCTGATCATGTTACATCATCCTTAACCAATTACTTTGAAACGACTTGTCCACCAATTACTTTTCCGCCAATTTTTGATTGGCCCCTTAAAATAACTTCACCGGCACCATCATCAAAAATGATATCACCAGATACTTCAGAGAAATTATCTAAATAAACAACTTGTCTTTTGGAATCAGTGTGGCCTAAATGTAAATCACTACTCACTTTACTATTGATGAAACGTGTTTCACTGGAGTAGATTTCTAATGTCTTTTCGAATTTTGTTGAGGAGGCTGTCAAAGAACCCTTAACGCTAGCTGTATCATTAATAGTGCATTGAGTTAATTTGGCACTACCATTCACCTCTAACGAGAAAAAACTGGCATCTTCTGCATGTAATAAGCCGTTTACAAGAGTAGCACCCGCTACAGTCGTTCCATTAACGGTGACCATTCCATTACCTGACAAATTATCAACTGTGCCCTGGCCGCAGGTCACACTTCCTGGCACAATATTACAAACGCTTGCGTTCACTGCCGCAACACTTCCTGTCAGAAAAAGGGCGGCCGCCAATTTTTTTACATTTATCTTCATATTAACTCCTTTTTTAATAAAATTTATTGATTAAATTTTCTAGCTCAAATAGATTTCTACTCTCATTTGGGGTAATGAATTTATTTAAAGTCTTTAAATTTTTTTTTGCTGCACAATACTTTTTTTCTTCTAAGTGAGCACTATCAAATGAGCCATCTATTCTTAAAATTCCTGTTCCTGAAAGCCCCAGCACCGGCTGTTGGCCCTTTATAGCCCTGCTTAGGTTAATTAATGCAATACTTAAAGCCATGCTCGAACTTTTTGAATCTCTTACAATAAATTGCTCATTTCTACATTCTAATAAATAACCAATGGATTCAAGATGCTCCCATGATTTCTTTGTTGAAGACATTATTTCAATAACACGTTTAAAGTTTCGTTGTAAAGCTTCAGCTACTTTTCCAGTTGCATTAACTAAAAATTCATTACTTGAAATAACTGTTAATTTAAGTTCGACAATTAAGCCATTATTGCAGGCATCATAGGCAGGAATATTTACCAAAGAAGTGTAATTAAACATAATTCCATATAACTTTTAGTTGTTAAACAAATCAGGACATAAAAATCTGAATTAACCTAACGCAATTTCAAATTGTTTCCGTTTTACTATTATTGCTGAGAACGATGGAAAGATAACATACTATTTTATTGATGAAACCGACATTGAGCAATTGACAATAAGAACTATCGCATTTATGAAATCCCAAGAGATGTAGTTTGAAGATAAATATTTTCTACATTTCTTCCAAACAGACTAATAATTTTTCTTTTCAGATCACATAGACCATCTATTATAAGTTTTGGAACACCGTTAATAACGATTTCGACAAGACTGACACCTTCCATCAATTGAAAAACCCATCGCAATGTGGGTTGTCTGGAAGGCAATTTAATTTGATTGGGCAAGACGTCCTCCTGTTCCGCAAGTTTATTACGCAAACGCCGTTGGGCAATGGAGTAGACCAGTAAGGATAAGGTCATGATGAACAGCAGCCCCATAATCCGGCTCGGCTTTTTGATAAAAAATGAGCTTGTGAAAAATAAGGCATCCTTGAGAAATCGAAATCCTTTATTTTCAATGCTCGTATTTTGTCCTTTATAAGCTGAGATAACGTCTTGATCCAACAATTCGCTTTCTGGGATATTTGTCCCTACTACATAGCATGAACCCTGTTCCATAGCTGCTTTAATGGCCTGAGCATCTCTTTTGATTCCTGTTTCCAGATGATATTTGAAATACTGGGGGAGGCTATCTTTTTTAGGCCTACCCTTGTTCTCATAATGAGGTATCTCATTAATTGAAACGAGCTCAATTTCATGATACCGAATCCCTTTATTCATTTTTTTAAAGGCAAGTGTGGCATCTTCCTTACAGGCGAATGCAGTCGCGCTTAACTTTTTAAGACGAACAGTGAGTTCATCCTGTTCTTTCAGCACTCGTCTGCCGATGGTTTTTTCGACACGCATCAAAGCGCTCCTCGATTGAACAACAAGCCAGCGTTGTTCCATTTCATAGTGAGTCAGCACCTGACACACGTACTGATGATCATCATCCAGACGATGCCAATTGGCTGATAACAGTGCTTTGGTAATAACCTCTTGTTCCTGTTTCAATGTACTCGGGATCCGTGTAATAAATCGTAGACCTGATAAATGAGGAGCATTTCCCGAATCATATAGTTTGGAGTCTGCAATCAAATAACGGGCAATAGGGCTTTTGTTGAATTGCTCCACCAGGGCCTGAGTTCGTTCCCTGAATATCACTGTATCTGACTCGTTTCCACTCCAGGTTTTCATCAGTAAGGGAACTCCGCCATCCTGGCTAACCATCAGTTCATGTACCACCTGTTTCAAATCGGGTCTATGATCCTTGGAATAACCATGCGTTACACGGACTGCGTGTTCATCACTGTCAGGGTAACTCTCTCCAGTGACAGAGAACGTCGTTGTATCTTCACTATTAAAACGTTGATCAACCCCTTCCTGTTGGCAGACATTAAAAGACAGTTCGCCAAAAAGTTTATCCGTATCATAATCAAAAACCTGGTCCAAAGTCCGACCCAGTTTAAACCGGTTGAAATCATCTGCCTTGACTCCAGCACGAAACAAAATCTCCAGGGGTTTATTTTGAAAAAATAGAGGCGTCAGCGATAAGGGTTTTGATACAAAACCTAATCCATTTAAAATCATCCCTTTTATCGCTTCTCCAGGACTAATCTCTTCCTGACCGTTTTTATCCTTTTGTAAGCGCGCATCAATTGCCTGCACCAGACCAAGATCATCTATTACTCCACTGATAATACCTAAATGATCTAACCGAGATACCTTCAAACTCTCCATAGCAAACAATCCTTGGGATTCTTGAAAGGCCGTACAATAAATATTTATTTGAGAGACGTCAATTGCTCAATGTCGGTTATAATGGGTATGATAAATCTTACGAAATCGGCAAATCCAGGTAATAGATACGTGCTTGATTACGACTGATACTTTTAAAGCTAGTATCCAGAAGGCATTGATATGACAAAAAAGAAAAACCTATTAACAAATGATATTGTATTGCAATCAATCGTTGATGAATTAACCACTCTGCATCATTGCCATACGATTATTTTATATGGTTCGCGTGCGCGAGGCGATTTTACTTCAGCCAGTGATTATGATGTTGCAGGGTTTACAAAAAAAGGTGAACAAACGCGCATTGCTCGTTTTGATGAAACACATAAAGTCTATCATGATATTTTTATCTATCCCGAAAGTGCTTTAGATACAATTACTGATGAGCATTTATGCATGTCAGATGGTATCGTTATTGTTGAACAAGAACATTTTGGCTCACAATTATTAAAAAAGCTCTCTGCTACCGTAGCGTCTCCAGAAGCTATCAGTTCTGATGAAATTGAAGTACGTAAAATTTGGTATCAAAAAATGTTAGCAAGATCATCTACCAGAAGATTCGGAAGGAAAATATCGTCATATTTGGTCACTCTTCACGATTCTTGAAGATTATTTTGCCTTTAAGAAAATTGCGCTATCAAGGCCCCAAAAAAGCCTTCCAATATTTAAAGGCACATGATCCCTGAAATATTATCATTATTTGATGAGGCTCTTTCCAATACTGAAAATCTTGATAGCCTAAAAAAACTGATACAAAAAATTACTCAATAATCTGATTGCCAACATTATAATGAGCCGCCAAATGCATAAAAAAAAGCCATTCATATCGATACGTGAACCGAAACAGGATGATGAGCATAATTTTCTTGCTGCCATGCATTGCAGTCAGACACTGCATGCCCTATGGACGCAACCACCTCAAAACACTCAAGAATATCAGAACTATCTTGAACGCAGCCAACAAGACAACTCAAAATTCTATCTAGTTCTGGATCAAGATGAAAAACATCACAGGAGTCTTTAATCTCAGTGAGATAGTCCGCGGTTATTTTCAAAACGCGTATCTTGGTTTTTATGCAGTAGCTGATTATGCTGGTAAAGGATATATGAGTGCGGGATTGAAATTAGTTTTGCAAGATGCCTTTGAAAATTTAAAACTGCATCGACTAGAAGCCAATATTCAACCCGGGAATATAAGGTCAATCAATTTAGTTAAAAATAATGGCTTTAGAAAATAAATATATTCACCCCGTTATCTCAAGATCAACGATGAATGGCAAGATCATGAGCGTTGGGCAATCACTTGTGAGGATTGGATGGAATCAGTAACCGAAATTAGGAGAATAGGGTGATGTCATTTGATTTTGAGATTTGACTTGATTTGACTTGACTTGACTTGACTTGATTTCTTGACTTAATTTGACTTGACTTGAATAAAAGAGTGACCTATATTAGACTTAAAAAAGAAGACCATAGTTTTATATGGTTTAACCATTAACGAGCGAAGAATTGTGGGAAAAAAGCAGAATCATAGAGCAATTGAATATTGTTCTTTTATTTTATGGTGGTATGACCGCGCTTGATGCCATCTCACTCTACATAAATTTTATCTCGTATCCCTGGGCGCTCTTATTAAACGTGTGAGCTCCAACCTTGGTGCATATTGTACCTGTTCTGAGCTAGTTCTAAAAGCTCGAGCATCATTTCTCTGAGATTATCACATGCGGATGGTATCTAGTTATTCCTGGTGGAGGTAAAAGGCGATCGTATTACGTGAATATCCAGATACCCTGAGAGTGGATTAGCAGGATTCCAGGATGAGGCCACATCTGGACAACATCTGTGTACTGGTACTGGAAGTTGACTTTACGGAGCAGTTAGGAGTTCTGGCTGGAAAAAAAAAAATGCTACTACCCATTGGGCTGTGATCGGTAATCATTAAAAACTTGGGTAGCAAACCCTATCGAACAATGTAATTGTTGAATATGGCAAAATAATAACTGACGTTGTAGTTTCAGCTGGGTTTTTCTTGATGCAGCATTAACTCTTGCAGATAAAACTTGCTGGCTAAACACTTCTGGAGAAACATTGCAACTAGGGTCTTGAGTATGATCCGTGCCCCGACCTTTTAATTCTGGTACAGTCCACAGAAGGCAAATTCAGAATTTGGTGAAAGGATTAAGAGCTGGATTGCTTGAGATTTTTGAGCCTGCGTAGTTTCTAGATAAAGATAAAAATTGTGACAGCTAACCGATTGGTTTCACTTGTGTTTTCAAATTCTAAATCATCCTATTTGCCGATTATAAAGTTTTTTGTTTTAACCTTTTTTCCATCGACTCTTTGTCAATATCAATAGGCATATTAGCCCCAGTATATAGGTTAATCTTTAATTGTTGAGCCACCGGAATAAAATTCTGTTTTTTCCAGCGAGTAAAGTTTGATTGAGCCACTTTTAATTTTTGGCAAAGTTCGTAAGCACTGCGGAAATGGCTAAGGGCCTCATCAATGGTCATAACTAAGTGTAATAATGCATAATTTGAATCACTCAATTATATAGGGTTAATTAACATTTAATAGTTACCACTTGATAAGTACTTTACCATATTTAATACTTATTTTATTTTTTGAATACAAGAAACATCAATGAATCATCAGGTACAACTTGTTTATTTGTTAGGTTACATAAAAGCAACCACTGAGGAACCATAGACATGAAACATTGTGCTTGCTAAAGAATAAAATCGAGTGAATTATTTGATCGATTAGCCGATTTGGAACAATATTGTAATCAAGAAATGAAAAGAGATCCTTTTGGATGCCTTAGAAAGTGGTCATTCCGCAATTCTCATCTGATAATGCATTTGGATAAAGCTAAAGACTTAACTTGATAACACAATACTGGACACTGTATGCTTTCCTTTATCATTGGTGATTATTGTTCACTAATTATCTTTGGCAGCCCATGTGTAAGATGAAAATCTTCTGCATGAGGATTACTTGTATAGAAACTGAAATGGGATAGATCAAGCAATTTTGCTGTACTTAAGCATATTGTTTTGAGTAATCTTTAGTTGCATTTCCTTTGCAAGAAATAGCTCGAATGGAGAAAAAAGTAATCCAACTGGACTGGCTGATGTTTCATAATAAGCAAAAGCCATAGAAACCCACCAAAATTTTTTGAATTCTTCTGGAACAAATAAAGATTTTCTTTTTTTATTCTTTTCAATGGTGATTGTCTTGATTTGCTATGTGTCATTGTTGGCAGTAAGATGCATCGTCATAACCCCAGCTAGCTTTTGATAAGCGAAATACTTCATTAAGTGTATCTCAAATCTTGAATGGTTGCTTTTTTAATATTGTTGCTCATTCAATCTGAGGTCTCTGAGATCATTTATCAAATTGTAGAGATATGCTCCTTGTACTTAGTAGCAGTAGGCCTGATTTGAGGCTAGATAAAGAATAACAGACCATCCAAATCAGAAGGATTAGAAAGGAACCAACCGGAAGGAAATTGGAGTGAAACCTGCTCCACTTCAGGTCCTGTCATGGGCGTTTTAAACCATCCAGGCGAAATGCAAATTAATTATTAGATCAAAGGGAGCCAATTTACTTACCAATGTTTTAGTTAAGATGAATCATTTGCAGCTTTTGAAATGGAGTAAGCAGCTCCTTTTTGCCACGGGCACAGCATCGCCGTTGAGTATTTTCCAAGATTGAACAATGATTGAGCCTTTGATGCTGTAATTTTTCATATGATTTGCTACTGCTTTGGTAACATACCAGACACCCATCACATTCGTTTGGATAATTTGTTCAAAGCAATCTTTGTTCATCCGGCTCAAAAATAGGTGTATAAAGCGCAATACCTGCATTATTAATGCAAATATCGATTTTATAGTTTTTCTCTTCTAACTTTTGAAATGCAGAGAGCAACCGACTTTTTGCATGACACATCTAACTCGATGCATTCAGCATTAGGAAGACTTTCGGCAATTGCTTTAAGTTTATGCAAGCCTTCGTGCAGCTAAGAGTACATAGAGCCCTGCTTGAGATAAGATGCGCACGAATCTCTTCCTCATCCAGCTATACCCATCGCGAATGAAGATGCAAAAATTCTTGCAAGCTAGCAAGGAACATGATCAAATAGCGGCATGACCTATTAATAAGAGCTAGGGATGCAGATACAGCTTACGACTAAACAAAAATCAGAATTAGAAAAGCAACATGAAATTGAACAAGATGGGCCTAAAAGTGACCGTATGAAGGCTGTTTTGTTACGCTCAGAGAACTGGGATCTCGATAAAATTGGGCAAGTTTTACGAGTAGATAAGGCTACAGTGCTCAGTTATCTCGAAGAGTATTTTAATGGGGAAAAACCTCATACGGCCAATGAACCCACAGATACATGAGGCATGGCCGCAGTGGTCCATTAAATAGCATTCTGCAGCTTTAGCACATGGAAATTGTCATTAATTCTGCTCTTTAATGCTTCGCTGATTTGGGGAAAAGTATCGTTTAAGAATCCAAAAATCTGCTCTCGAAAATCTTTTGCTGATTTAAAAAAGCGATTATTTCTGACCTGCTCATTCATCACTTTCCACAAGCGTTCAATAGAGTTTAAATTGGGACTATAAGCCGGCAAAAAATGAAACACTATATTGTTATTTTCTGCAAAACTAGAAGCCTCCTCACTACGATGATTAATATAGGCGCGGATTTTTGGACAAAAAAAAGGTATTTTTAAGAGCTATTCTTTTACTTATAAGAGGAGAATAGCATGTCGAAAAAACGTAACTACTACACTGCATCAAAAAAATCGAAGATAGCGATTGCTGCAATTGAAGGAAAACTAACTCAGGCTCAGTTAACGAGCGAGTATGGAGTCCATCCTACTCAAATTAAGAGCTGGAAGCAAATAGCATTACAAGCAATATCAGATGTTTTTTCCAATACTCGTGATAAAGATCAAAAGGCACAGGCAGAGCTTGTTGCTGCTTTATATGAGGAGATTGGGCGAGTTCAAGCCCAATTGTCCTGGTTAAAAAAAAAGTATCCACTTGAGCCTAGATGATAAACGCGCATTAATCGAGAGCAACGCTGAAATAACTATCCGAGAGCAGTGTATGCTACTCGGATTAAACAGTTCAAGTTATTATTACAAAGCATCTCCGATATCAGCAGAAGATGAGCGGCTAATGGCGTTGCTGGATGAGCATTATCTTCACTACCCGTGTGAAGGTAAAATGAAGCGTGCGGCATGGTTATCGCAAGAAGTGGGTTATCCTATTGGTAAACGTCGTATCAAGAGATTAATGGAGGTCATGGGATTAGAAACTGTCTACCCAAAGCCAAATACAAGCGTTCCCAATAAAGAGCATGCCGTGTTTCCTTATCTATTGCGTGACATAGACATCACTAAGCCTAATCAAGTGTGGGCAGCTGACATCACCTACGTTCGTATGAAAGGTGGACATGTTTACTTGGTTGCTATCATGGATTGGTATAGTCGTTATGTGCTTCAATGGGCCGTATCTCCAACGTTAGAAGCGGAATTTTGTGTCGAGGCCCTCAGGAATGCTTTGTTGCAGGGACGCTGTGAGATATTTAATACTGATCAAGGAGCTCAGTTTACTTCGAATGGCTGGATAAGTACCTTAAAAGCACACAAAATCTCTATCAGCATGGATGGACGTGGACGATATTTAGACAATATTTTTATAGAGCGTTTATGGCGTAGTGTGAAACAAGAAAAACTCTATTGGTATGATTTTGAAACAATCGAGGAAATTGAACTGGCATTATCTGAGTACTTTGATTATTATAACAACCGCAGGTTACACCAGTCTTTCGGATACTTAACACCGGCGAACGTATATTTTGGGCACAACAAAGTACCTAAAAAAGAATAAGTCTCGTGTGTCATGGCTTACCCACAGGGTCCACAGGCCTATCCGAGATACTGAA
>CAWDKV010000006.1:0-4959 GCA_963803015.1 uncultured Gammaproteobacteria bacterium
GTAACTGCTCATGCCCCTCACGCATTTATTTCACCAGCAAGTGCCATTTGAATGGCAATTAATGGATTATGTCCTTTGTTTGCCATTGTTTGGAGATAGCTTGAAATCCGACAATAAGCTTTAGCATATAGCTCCTTCCTGAAACATCCTGATACCTTCTGCTTTACCTTCGACATCCTCAAATCACGTTCAGCACGATTATTTGTAAATGAAACATCAGATTTTTTTGCAAAAAGTAAAACCGAAGATTCGTACTTGCTTAGCCGTTCCAGTAAATTATGCGCATCTGATTTTGCTATCTTGCCGCGTTTGCCGTTAGCCTTTTTAGGAATCGCAGGAAGCTCTGCTTCGCCACGAGTAATAATATTTCTATATCGCTTTTGTAAATTGGCGTATTGTTTTTCACTTAGCCGTCTCAATTTTCGTTTTGAAACTGTTTTGCAGGTCTCCAAAAGAAGAGCCTTCATGTTAGATGCCCATCCGTATCCATTAGACTCAATGATGCACGTAAGTTCACGAACGATATGAGATCCACACAAACCATGATTACAATTATCATACGCAAAATAAGAGGACCAGCAGTCATGAATGATCGTTCCGCTATATCGCGGAATAATCTTGATGTCATCGATGGCCTCCATTCCTCTCTTTTGATGCAAAAATTTAAGTGTGATATCGTCAGCTGAATAGACGTGAATCCAGCAATTCTTTTTATCCACTCTTAATGATGTTTCATCAACGTGCATAGCAGTGCTTTTAAGTATATTTTCAATTGAGACGGCCTCCCATTGCTCTAATGCCAAATGAAGGCGCAATACGAATTTCAAAAGACTAGCTTCTGCAATGATTTCTCCAATAATGGATTTAATCATTTTCTGCACACGATTAAGCGATATCATCTGACAAACCAGCAAGCTGATAATATAGGCTTTTAATCCGTTACCATACTGCAATGGGCCATACATATCAGATGGGAACTTGCCTTTTACCGTTGCATCGCATTCAGTGCATTGCTTTACTTCCGCATCAACGTGCTTAATTGTCTTTTCAAATACAATATCAATTTTGGTTCGGCGCTCTGTATGCTGGCAGGCTACTCTGGTCAGGTCTTCGCCACAGACGTCGCATTGGGTTACCTTTGATATTGAAACGGTTTCTACTGTCCTTGTGTTGTCAGCAGTCGCATTATTTTCTTTTTTCCCCTTGCCATTAGTGCCGACATTTGTAGTTGCGGAATCATCTTTCTCAGTTTGCGAAGAAGGTTTGTTGGAATTTTTATTATTTTTTTTGGTTGTCTTTTCAAGAAAGATGGCGATAAGCAGATTGATAAGCATCAACATGCTTTGAAATAGCATTTTACTTTCGGAGTCAATTTTTTTGCTTGCAGCAATACGATTAAACTCAGCTTTAATTCGCTCGGCTTCTTCGCGTACTGATTGCCCGTTAACAGTGCCCATATCCATTTCACGATGTAAGTAAATTGATGGTAGTGTACCATGGGTTTTTTTGACGCTTGCAAATGCGCAGTATTGCAATAAAACGTGTTGTCTCATGCGATAAAGATGGGGTTGAGTTTTTTTTGCTGCATACGCGCTGCAACGCGGTTTAACGAAATGTTTAGAGTCGAATTAGACATTCAAAAAATGATGGACAATAATGCGTGTCAAGGAATTTTTTAAAAAGTTACTGAGGCAGGGCATGAGCAGTTACGATGAATCTATTATTTCATTGATACCTTACGTAGGAAAAACCTGGGCTCTTCCAAATAAAAAACCCATTGTTCGTGTATCTGGAAAACGTGGACAAAAATATCGGTATAACTGCGGCTGTTAATCAACAAGGGAGATTATGTTTTGAATTAACTAAAGAGAAAGAAAGATTTACAGCAAAAATATTCATTCGCTTTTTAAAGAAATTGATGAAACAGTTTTCAAATCGATTTATTATTCTCATAGTTGATGGTGCTCCAACGCATACTGCTAATCTTGTTGAGGAATTTGAACAGGAGAACAAAAAATTCCTGCAAATAGAAATTTTACCAGCATACTCTCCTGAGTTAAATCCAACTGAAAAATGCTGGCGGTTTTTAAAAACAAAAAAATTAGATGGATCGATGGCAATTTCTAAGGATGAACTGCGCGATAAAACAAAAAAACATATGAGAGGAATAAGAAAAGATAAAAGAAAGAATGTCATCGTTTTTTGATGAATTCTAACCTAAGCTAGGTTACCTACTATATCTCATTTTTTTAATACTATGCTTGCTAGATTTGTCTTGCTTAATCAAGTTAATAGCCATATGTCGGATGACAGCCATGTTCTCAGCGCCATGACCTTTGCGTATGCGTGAGTCGTCTTCACGAAACACTACATCCAAGACCCAATGTAATCGATTCTCCACACCCCAGTGTTCCCGAATGAAGGAAACTAAGGGTTTAGCTTCAGAGGGAAGAGAGCTGATATAGTAACGTTTCTCTATTTCTACTTTGCCTTTTATTTCTCGCTGACTTTTTATTAGAACCAAACTTTTTAATCCTTTCCATTTCAACTTAAACCGTAAACCCCCAATAATCCCACATTAATAATCATTTTTTTTGAATATACACTTGCCCGAAATACTTTATAAGGAGAGTATCCGTGCAACAAAATGAGTCCCCTGATGTACCCAAGAAACTACCACGCCGTCAATCTAGCCTTGAATTTAGGCATGCTCAGGTTGATAAATGGAAACAAAGCGGCCTGTCAATGTCAGAGTACTGCCGCCAACATGACCTATCGGTATCGAGTCTCAGTGCATGGGTAAGATCGCGCAAAGATGCTAATCGATCATTTAAAGCTATAAAAATGTTGACGCCGCCCGCGCAGCCATTATTGGAGCACAATACTGTTGAAATCATAGTAGATAACCGCATCAGGATACGCATGCAGAATGTGAGAGATGCAGTGATGATAGTTAATATCACTAGGGATTTAATGGCATGCAGCTAACAATACAAGCGCCATCAATATTAATATGCATCAAGCCGGTTGATTTCCGTAAAGCGATTGATGGTCTGTTAGATATCGTACTATCTGATTTAAATGCCGATCCGCGCACGAACATTTTTATTTTTTATAATCGTGGCCGTGACAAAATAAAAATATTGGCATGGCACAAGAATGGATTTGTGTTGTTATTAAAGCGTTTAGAGAAAGGCCTATTTTTTAATATCTATGAAGATTCTAGTTTAATTAATATAACCCCGCAGCAGCTAAGTTGGTTATTGGCAGGTTTAAACTGGGTAGCGATGAGTGAGTGGGGTGAGCTGGAATACAGGGATTTTCACTGAGAAATATTATAAAAACACCGTGAAATTGTAGCATTTCTTATTATAAATGCTACAATTTGTGTCATGGAAAACCTACAAAAATCATATGAAAACAGCGGAAATAGTAACCTTTTTACTGTTGAAGCTATCACTGAGCTGCAAGATAAAATCAGAAATCAAGCCAGAGAAATTCTTGCACTTGAAAAGCAAGTGGAGTGGTTTAAGCAGCAGTTCAAGCTAGCGAGCCAGCGTCAGTTTGGGAAATCTTCAGAAACATCTGTCTCAATGACGCTATCGATGTTTGATGAGAAGATGGAAGAAGAGAGAGCGGAGCTTCTTGATAAATCTGAAAAGGAAACGATCAGCTACACTCGTAAAAAAAAGACAACTGGTCGACATTTTGATGTTTCTCAGTTTCCTAAAGAGCAGAAAGTTTATGATTTAGAGGATAGCGAGAAGACCTGCGTTTGCGGAAGTGCGCTTGAAGCAGCAGGTGAAGATAGCTCTATTCAAGTTGATCATATTCCTGAGACGTTCAAAGTTATTGAGCACATCACGTTAAAATATTGCTGCCGTCATTGTGAAACCATTAAATCTGCAAAAAAGCCAGAAACAGCACTCCCAAAGTGTATGGCAACGGCCGGTTTTATTTCGGAAGTGATTACCAAAAAATACGAACAGCATCTACCGCTCTATCGGCAATCAAAAATATTTGCAAGATTAGGGGCGGACATACCAGATAACACCCTTGGTAACTGGGTTATGCGCGCGGCTGAGGCGCTTTTTCCCCTTGGGGACGCATCTAGAGCCCAAATTCCGCGAGTTAAAGTTCTGCAATCTGATGACACTAAAATTAAAACTATTAACCCTAGTAAAGAAGGTTATTTCTGGGGCTACCATGGGTGTGATGAAGGGAATCGTTTTATTCTGTTTGAATACTCTTCTAGCCGAGCTGCCCGTGTACCCAATGAGCTGTTAAAAGATTTTTCGGGTATTTTACAGACGGATGGCTACAGCGGTTACAATGACTTGAGGTCGAGATCATCTATTATTAGCGTGGGCTGCTGGGATCATGCTCGCAGGAAATTTACTGATGTAGTAAAGGTAGCGGACAAAGCGAGAAAAGGTAAGGCGGCGCAGTTATTAGTGCCGATAAACAGGCTCTATGAAATAGAACGCGAAGCTAAAGCTATGAGTTTTAATGAGCGTAAAAATTATCGCCAGGCTCAGGCTAAGCCTGTGCTCGATTTTATTTACGAAGAACTTCTGAAGATAAATGCACCACCGAAAAGTTTACTTGCGGTTGCTGTTACCTATGCTAAAAATCAATGGTCTTATTTAACTGAGTATATTCACCACGGAGAAGTCCCAATTAGTAATTGCTGGATAGAAAATCAAATACGTCCTTTTGCTGTAGGAAGGCGCAATTGGTTATTCACTGGCACGGCTGAAAGCGCAAATAAAGCGGCCCTTTTGTATAGCCTCATTTTAAGTTGCCGGATGAATGATGTTGATCCGAGAAAATATCTGGAGCACGTTCTTAACATGTCAAATGCGATGCGCCGCGGCGATATCTCGCTAACTTCTTTGCTGCCGCAATTTATTGATAAGACAATTTTTTAGGTGAAGGTGTGTGGGATTATTGGGGGTT
>CAWDKV010000007.1:0-16931 GCA_963803015.1 uncultured Gammaproteobacteria bacterium
CGACACGAAGTCGCTAAATAAACTGTTTCAGCAGCGATAATTTGCTGCATGAAACCTGCTGTTCCGTCAGCAGTTCCCTACTTGGACATGCGATTGTGGCAACACGATGGTATGAAGCTCCAAGGACAATGTACCCACGGTAACCGTAGAGGATCCCGTGAGGGTGAATCGAAACTGCTAGCACAAAGCGGTGAGGGGCTAGGGATGAATGGTAAGGTTAACAATGTGAACTCTCGTTGAAGCGTCGTTAATCCATGTGAGCCAAAAGTGCTGATAGGCTCTGACCAAAAACGGTATGCAGCAATGATATTAGGCTGATGTCTCCTGATATCACGGAAAATAAAGCTGTCGGTGTACAGAGAGAACCTAACCCATTCAATTTTTTTTCTGTCTATTTAGCGGAACGTGGTAAGCCCGTACTTCTCCTGAAAATAATTTTTTTTCTCTAAAAAAAATAAAATAAAGGAAAATTAATCGCAAGATTAATCGATAGGGGGTGCGGGTATAGGAAACGCGGAGAAAAGCGAAAGCCTTATCAGTAATTGATTGGGATAGAGGTTGCAACATCACCTCACACGAAAGTGGGCCAACTTCCGCTGGGTCTTTCTTCACAAGAGAATTCGTGGAACTTCTATCAAGAGGGAAAGCAAATGAGCGTAATGATTTCTACGTGTGCACCTTCTGCTATGGAAATACAGTGGCATAGCATTAACTGGAGCGGCTGTCATAAAATAGTAAAGAAGCTACAAATGCGTATTGTGAAAGCAGTACAGGAAAACCGCTGGGGCAAGGTTAAATCTTTGCAACGGTTGTTAACCCGCTCATTTAGCGGCAAAGCAATTGCTGTTAAACGAGTGACGGAAAATCAAGGCAAAAGAACGCCGGGTGTTGACAATGTAAGATGGTCTACGCCGGCCAGTAAATCTCAAGCTCTATTGTCACTCAAACATCGAGGATATAAAGCGCAGCCGCTCAAACGCGTAAACATTTTAAAACCAAATGGAAAATTACGCCCGCTAGGAATTCCTGTGATGCAATGTCGTGCGATGCAAGCATTGCATTTATTAGCATTGGAACCTATCGGAGAAACGACTGCGGATAAAAAACTCCTATGGATTTCGACCTCATCGATCAACGGCGGATGCTATTCAAGGCTGCTTTTGCGTACTAGCGAGAAAAGTTTCTGCTCAGTGGATTCTTGAGGGTGATATTACGGGATGTTTTGACAATATTAACCACGATTGGTTGTTGAATAATATCCCTATGGATAAAACAATACTCAAAAAGTGGCTTAAAGCGGGCTACATCGACAAACGAACTCTGTTTGAAACGAAATCCGGCACTCCGCAAGGAGGCGTCATCTCAGCAATACTTGCCAATATGACATTAGATGGTTTAGAGAAAATGCTGGAGGAATTGTTTTCCAAAACGATCTAATCGTAACACGTTTTCTTTCATACGATATGCGGATGATTTTATCATCACAGGTGATTCTCAAAGAATTTTTAGAATGGGAAATAAAGCCTTTGATAGAAGAATTTTTGGCAGAAAGAGGTTTAACACTTTCACCCGAAAAAACAAAAATCACGCATATCGAAACAGGGTTTGATTTTCTTGGACAAAATGTACGCAAGTACCGTGGCAAATTCTTAATTAAGCCATCATCAAAAAATGTAAAAAATTTTTTGGAAAAAGTTCAGAAAATAATCAAAGAAAGTGGATCGTTGAAACAAGAAAATTTAATCGGTCAATTAAATCCTATTATTAAGGGATGGGCCGAACATCATAAACACGTTGTTTCCTCTGTCACCTTTGCTACTGTCGATCATAAAATTTACTGGATGTTGAGACGATGGGCAAAACTTCGTCATCCCTCGAAAAGTACAGGATGGATTAAATCCAAATATTTTAAACGAGTGGATAACCGCAACGGAGTGTTTTCAGTGGTCATAAAAAAGCAAACACCTAAAGATGAGCCTAGATTACGGAGTTTACGTCGTGCATCCGACTCCAAAATCAAACGACACATTAAAATCAAGGCAGATGCTAATCCTTATGACCCTCAATGGGAAATTTATTTTGAAAAAAGATGGCAATTTAAGATGAAAAACAACCTGAGAGGAAATTGGAAACTTTGCACTATTTGGGAAAATCAAAATGGCCTGTGTTCTATCTGCAAACAGAAAATCACGCTTGAATCTAAATGGGAAACCCACCACATTCAACCGCGATGCGAAGGAGGCAGTGACAACATCAGCAATTTAGTGATGGTACACCCAAACTGTCATCGACAAATCCACAGCCAAAAGTTGAAAGTTGTTAAGCTGGCTTCTTCTGGTAAGGGGCTTTGAAAGGCTTGAGCCGTGTGAAGGGAAACTTTCAAGCACGGTTCTTAGGGGAGAAAGAGACGGTAACGTCTTTTCCTTACCCGACGGATTATGGCATCGATGCGCAGATGAAAACGCAAGGCGCTTATGTTTGGGTACTTTGGCAAAAATGCGAGGGATGTGTTCCGGGAATGGGAATTTACAGTGGGAAAACAGCGTAGTTTAGATTGTATTTATTTTTTTGGTAACTACTCGCTCCCCTAAAGCACAAAATAATCTAAAAAAAATCTTGACACGTTTTTTGTCACATATTTTTCCTTTCTTTGACCAAACTCTAAAAACATTTTTAAAGCCTCATTAAATGCCAAATAAGGACATAACTATTCGCTTGAGCCTTTTAAAAAGGAGCGATGCATTTTGTGGCGACGCTGGGCATTTGTGAAGGTCAAAAAACACCATGTTATGATACTGCCAGTTTAATCACATGAAGAATGTTGGAAATGGCAAGTGTTAATGGACAATCAGTGCGCGAAGAAGCAGAACGGATAACATCTGAGTTCAATCGTCTCACTGCGAATAAAAAAATAGATACAGAAATTAAAATTCTGTTTCAAGGAATGCTAATGCTTATTAATTTACTTGTTGCTATTTTTCTTGAAAAGACGACAAAAAAAGGTAATAAAAATTCTAGCAAGCCATCTTCGCAGACTGAAAAAGATGAATCTTCCATAACAAATCCTGGGACTAATGGCAAAGGTAAGTCGGAATATAATACGACTGCCAACAACACAAGAACGGTACAAACTATCACGGTAGCAAAGGTAACTCGATGCGATGTTTGCAACGAAGATTTGACAAAAATCGCCTGCCAACATACCGAGCGTCGGACAAAAATCGATATTATCTTTGAGAAAACAGTTGAACATGTTGATGCCGAAATTAAGCACTGCCCAAGTTGTGATTCAACGGTAAAAGGAAAATTCCCATCTGACATGCCTGGCCCATTGCAATATGGTAATGGATTAAAAGCCTACATTATTAGTTTACTGGTCTGCCAAATGATATCGCTTAATCGTGCACAGAAAATGATTAAATCTATTATTGGAGAAATCATCGCCGAAGCAAGCCTTTTAAAATTTGTATCGCGTCTTTATTTTGCATTAGAACAATGGGAAGCCAGTTCAACAGCGCAATTACTTAAATCTCCTGCTATAAACGTCGATGAAACATCTTTAAGGGTCGACAAAAGGAACCATTGGATTCATGTTTATTCTGCGGAAGATATTACTCTTAAATTTTTGCATCCGAGACGTGGAAAAGAAGCAATAGAGGAAATTAATATTATTCCGCGATACAGCGGAACGATTATTCATGACTGCTGGTCATCGTATTTATCTTATAACCATTGTGGTCATGGTCTATGTGGCTCTCATTTAGTTCGCGAGCTTACATGCGCCATTGATTCTAATCGATATAGGTGGGCGGCCAACATGAAGAGTCTTCTTCTTGAAACTTGTAAAAAGGTCTCAAAAAGGAAAAACAAAAAACTCAAAAAATCAGAATATGCCAATTTGCAAAAACGTTACAGAAACATTCTCACTCGCGGGGAAGATGAGCTTCCTAGCATTCCTGAAAAGCCAAGCGGCAAACGTGGCAAGATGGCAAAATCAGATGCTCATAATCTATGGGAGCGATTAAAAGAGCATGAATCTTCTGTTTTGCTCTTTGCCAAAAAAAGTGATGTCCCATTTACAAATAATCGCGCTGAACGTGATTTGAGAATGTCTAAGGTAAAACAAAAAGTATCTGGATGTTTTAGAAAGGAGCTTTATGCAAAAGCCTATTGTCGGATTTCAAGCTATCTTCAAACAATGGCAAATAAAGGAATTAATCCATTAATTGCTATTCAGATGGCACTTGCGGGTGAACTTGTTTGATGAGAGGGGTGAGTAGTTACAATTTAGGCTTTTAATCCATTACCATATTGCAATGGGCCAGGCATGTCAGATGGGAATTTTCCTTTTACCGTTGAATCACAACTTGGGCAGTGCTTAATTTCGGCATCAACATGTTCAACTGTTTTCTCAAAGATAATATCGATTTTTGTCCGACGCTCGGTATGTTGGCAGGCGATTTTTGTCAAATCTTCGTTGCAAACATCGCATCGAGTTACCTTTGCTACCGTGATAGTTTGTACCGTTCTTGTGTTGTTGGCAGTCGTATTATATTCCGACTTACCTTTGCCATTAGTCCCAGGATTTGTTATGGAAGATTCATCTTTTTCAGTCTGCGAAGATGGCTTGCTAGAATTTTTATTACCTTTTTTTGTCGTCTTTTCAAGAAAAATAGCAACAAGTAAATTAATAAGCATTAGCATTCCTTGAAACAGAATTTTAATTTCTGTATCTATTTTTTTATTCGCAGTGAGACGATTGAACTCAGATGTTATCCGTTCTGCTTCTTCGCGCACTGATTGTCCATTAACACTTGCCATTTCCAACATTCTTCATGTGATTAAACTGGCAGTATCATAACATGGTGTTTTTTGACCTTCACAAATGCCCAGCGTCGCCACAAAATGCATCGCTCCTTTTTAAAAGGCTCAAGCGAATAGTTATGTCCTTATTTGGCATTTAATGAGGCTTTAAAAATGTTTTTAGAGTTTGGTCAAAGAAAGGAAAAATATGTGACAAAAAACGTGTCAAGATTTTTTTTAGATTATTTTGTGCTTTAGGGGAGCGAGTAGTTACCTTATTTTAAAACTTTTCCTGGAAAATATTTAACAGGAGATAGCGCTTATCGCGATGCCGATGGCTATTATTGGATCCAAGGTCGCAATGACGATGTGATCAAAGTATCGGGGCATCGATTGGGTACAGAAGAAATAGAAAGTGCGCTGTTATCACATCCTGCTGTAGCAGAGGTAGCTGTGATCGGAATTCCAGACGAGATTAAAGGCGAAGATATTTATGCGTTTGTCACGACGAAAGTGGATGTTTCGCAAACGGATGCGTTAAAACAAGAGCTGATTCAACAGGTGGTAAGTGCTATTGGTGCCCTTGCAAAACCTAAAGTAATACAATGGGCAACTGCTTTGCCTAAAACACGCTCTGGAAAAATTATGCGGCGTATTCTGCGTAAAATTGCTTGTGGAGAATTCGAAGATTTGGGTGATATAACTACTTTGGTTGATGCAGGAGTTGTTGAAAAATTGATTCAGGAAACAAAGAAGTCGTTGGGCTGAGCTCAATTCTCGTGGGATAAGCCCAACATCAAGATGAAATTCGACGTGTGGTTATGTTAGATTTATGGTAGAACGACGTTGGTGTGTATATGGACAGGTTAGTTCGTATAGGCAAAGGCAAGTAATTTCATTAACATAAAAATTAAGGGAATAAAAAAATGAAAACTAAGTTTAAAAAATATCTAAGACCTAGCTGTTTATGTAGCCTACTTTTCACATTATTTTGTATAGGTACTGTTCAAATAGCAGTGGGGGATACCAAGAAGACAGTGGGAGATGCTTGTAAGGGAGATCCTGTAAAGTCTTGTGAAGAAATATTCTTTACAACAGATTGTACTTTGTACTACGAAACAAATCCTAAAAGAGCAGTACCAGTACAGTGCAAGCGACTTGAGAAAACAGACAAGAAAACCCATACATGCATCCCCGATGCTGAAAAAACGTGCATTGCTCCTAAGTCCGAGTAACGTTTTATGTTTTCCTTCTCCCACGGGAGAAGGAAAATATGGGCAACTGAGCGATTAAAAAGCGGATTCAGGAGACGAAAATCTAATTCGCCAGCAAACTCAAAAACTCAGAACGTGTGCGAGAATCTTCTCTAAATAATCCTAACATCACCGAAGTTTTCATCAGTGAATTTTGTTTTTGCACCCCACGCATCATCATGCAAAGATGCTGTGCTTCAATAACCACAGCCACGCCAGAAGCTTGCGTTACTTCCAAAATAGATTCCGCAATTTCTTGCGTGAGTCTTTCTTGTACTTGTAAGCGTTTAGCAAATAAATCCACAATGCGCGCTAGTTTAGATAAGCCTAGAATTTTCCCTTTAGGAATATAGGCGATATGACACTTGCCAAAAAAAGGCAACAGATGATGTTCGCATAAAGAATAAATTTCTATATTTTTGAGGATCACCATTTCCGACATATCGGAAGTAAAAATAGCGTCGTTTAAAATATCTTGTAAATTCTCCTGATAACCACTCGTGAGAAAACGTAGTGTTTTTGCAACACGTGCGGGTGTTTTTTGCAATCCTTCGCGTTGAACATCTTCGCCTAAGTCCTCAAGAATGGCAGTAATATATTTTTCCATAAGAACCGTACTCATTTTTTTATGTAAGAACTACTCCGCGATGTTCGCGCCCAAAGATCATAAGACCTGCTATGACTAATGCAACAGTGCCACCGGTTAAGGCCAGCGTAAGCCCATAATTTCCGCCATTTTGATGTGCTATGGTGGCTTGCAAAGTAGCGTTACTAGAGGCCAATAAATTACCCAACTGGTAGATTAACCCAGGAAAAGTCGCGCGGATTTGATTCGGTGACAGTTCATTTAAATAGGCAGGAACAACGCCCCAAGCGCCTTGAACCATAAACTGCATTATAAAAGCGCCCAACGCCAATAAAGTGGCGGAAGTTGAAAATGCCCATAGTGGCAAAGTGGGTAAAGTTAGTAAGGCAGCGATAAAAACAGCACGTCGTCTTCCAATACGCTCAGAAATTGTCCCAAAAAACAAAGCGCCTGTAATAGCGCCAAGAGTATAAATAATAGCGATAGTACTAACGGTATGGGTATCAAATTGATGTTGTATCTCGAGAAAAGTAGGATAAAGATCTTGCGTGCCATGACTGAAAAAATTAAATGCTGTCATTAAAACAATAGCGTATAACACAAGCTTTCGTTCACGCCATAGTATTTTAAACAGGGTTTCCTTGGGTATTGTTCGCGCAATTGTCCAGGTCGGTGATTCTTGCACATGGTTTCTTATATAAAGCAGTAAAAATGCGGGCAGAATACCTAGCATAAACATGCCGCGCCAGCCAATGTATTCATAAAACAAACCAAATGCAATGGAGGCAAACAAATAACCCGTTGGATATCCGGCTTGTAATAGACCTGAAACAAAACCACGCGACTTAGAAGGAATAGATTCCATCACTAAGGCCGAACCTATTCCCCATTCTCCTCCCATGGCGATGCCGAATAATCCACGTAACACAAAAAACACCAGCAGATTGGGCGCAGAAGCTGTTAAAAACGCCAACATAGCATAAATCATAATATTGATCATTAGCAGGGGTTTTCGTCCAAAGTGATCGGCTAAATGACCAAATAGCAGTGCTCCTATGGGTCGCATAGCCAACGTCACCATGATGGTAATGGTGATAGTAGTGATGGGCGTGTTAAATTCGGCAGCAATATCTTTTATTACAAAGACTAATAGAAAAAAATCAAATGCGTCTAAAGTCCAGCCTAAAAAACCGGTGATAACCACGTGTTTTTGAGCGCGAGTCCATTTCATAGTGTGTCTCCTAATATAGTCATCACGATTGAAAATTAGGTTTTTTATTTTCAATCGTGACAAAACCGGGGGTATTTTAAGGGGGGAAAATGCCTTATATTTTCCCCCCTTAAACTCAAATAGATATAGTCGTTGCAACCCAAATAGCAACGTACAATATCGTGTTTTAAACCTAAAAGTCATTCGCAACGACTATATTTCCCTTCTCTCAACCTGGAGGCCATGACAAATTGCGCCCAGCGAGCAGATGTAAATGTATATGATAAACCGCTTGTCCCGCCCCTTTATTACAGTTCATCACAACACGATAACCAACATCAGCGACACCTAATTGTTTCGCTAGTAGCTGTGCCGTATAAAATAAATGACCTGTCAGCACACGATCCTCATGGCTCATATCATTTAATGTGGCAATATGTTTGCGTGGGATGATCAATTTATGATGGGGCGCTTGAGGGTTCACATCATCAAACGCAATCACTGAATCATCTTCATAAATAATATTAGCAGGAATTTCTCGTCTTAAAATTTTGCAGAATAAACAGTCTTGCATGATTCACTCCTAAGGGAATGAGTACGAAATAACCTTGACAACGGAGCATCCCAGCTTGCCGTCATCTTACATTTGTCGGATCGAAAAATGCTCAATGTAGCGCAACTACACCTGCGCTTTTTCGAAGATCCAATCGATGATCGCTTACAGCAATCTGGGCGCGAGTTGTCAAAGTTATTTCGTGCTCATTCCCAAGATTTTTTATTTTTTACGGGTCTTTGTTTTCTTAATTCTTCCACTTCTTCTCCCAACATCAAATAACAAATTGACATATTTAAAGCGGAACAATACTGGATAACCTCAGAGGCAACCATAGCAAGTGTGCCATTTTCTTGTCTTTTGTAGTGATCCAATAAAAAGCCATGTTTTTCACAAAAAATTTCTGCACTAGCGTAACTTGCATTTTCTCGCGCTGCTTTTAACCGCCGCGCAATGACTTTCCTGACATCTATTTGGCTGGTAACCATTATTTTATGCCCTCATTAGGAGAAGCTCTGCCAATATTTGTTCATATATATCCGTCAACTGAATTAAATCTGTAAGGCGGATGCACTCATTTATTTGGTGAATTGTAGCATTGCATAGACCTAGTTCTAGCACTTCGCATTGCAGTGGCGCAATAAACCTTCCATCAGAGGTGCCGCCATCTGTGGATAAATTAGGCGCAATGCCGACTGTTTTTTGTATGGCTGTTTGTGCAGCGTTTAAAAGTGCGCCAGATTGTGTTAAAAACGGCGCACCTGAATGAGACCATATTAAATCATACTGTAATTGATAGTGTTCCAAAATAGTGGTAACGCGTTCTTTTAATAAATCTATCGTTGTCGCAGGCGAATAACGAAAATTAAACAGCAGTTCGATACTTCCGGGAATCACATTAGTAACACCTGTGCCTGCATGAATATTTGAAATTTGAAAAACTGTGGATGGAAAAAAAGCATGACCTGCATCCCAAGTTTCTTGGCACAATGCAGTGAGTGCGGGAAGACAAAGATGAATGGGATTTTGTGCTAAATGCGGATAAGCAATATGTCCTTGTTTACCATAAAGAGTGAGTTTGGCATTGAGTGAGCCGCGCCTACCAATTTTAATGGTATCGCCAAGTTGTTTGTCACTGGAAGGTTCACCGACTATGCACCAAGTGATCGTTTCTCCGTTATTTTTCAGATACTCCACTACTTTTTGCGTGCCATCAATAGCAGGGCCTTCCTCATCACTGGTGATTAAAAATGCAATAGAACCCGTATGCTTAGGATGTTTAGCCAGGAATTGTTCACAAGCAATCAGCATGGCGGCAATGCCACCTTTCATATCAGCAGCGCCGCGTCCGTATAAAAAACCTTCGTGTAATGTAGGCTCAAACGGTGGCGTGCGCCAATTTTCCAAGGGGCCGGTAGGCACGACATCGGTGTGTCCTGCAAAAACAAGTAAAGGCCCTTCACTCCCACGTTTAGCCCATAAATTATTTACCTGGCCAAAAGGGAGATGTTCGATGGTGAATCCAAGGATTTTTAGGCGATCAGCGATGAGCTGTTGACAGCCCGCATCATTGGGCGTGACGGAAGGTAGTCGGATAAGTTCTTGTAAAAGGGTGATGCTAGGCGATTGATTAATCATCAGTATAGTCGTTGCGAATGAGTTTTAGGTTTAAAACACGATATTGTACGTTGCTATTTGGGTTGCAACGACTATATCTATTTGAGTTTAAGGGGGGAAAATATAAGGCATTTTCCCCCCTTAAAATACCCCCGTTTTTGTTACGATTGAAAATAAAAAACCTAATTTTCAATCGTGATGACTATCCGCATAATTTCTAAGTAATGCGTTAATCCCTACTTTTGCGCGTGTTTTTTCGTCGACACGTTTTACAATCACGGCGCAATAAAGACTATATTTACCATTTTTAGAAGGCAAATTACCTGGCACAACCACAGCGCCTGCGGGAATACGCCCATAAGTAATGGTGTCGTGTTCACGATCATAAATACGCGTGCTTTGTCCCAAATAAACGCCCATAGAGATAACAGCGCCTTCTTCGACAATCATACCTTCAACCACTTCAGAGCGTGCGCCGATAAAACAATTGTCTTCGATAATCACGGGTGCTGCTTGCAGTGGTTCTAATACCCCGCCAATACCTACACCGCCAGAAAGATGCACATTTTTGCCGATTTGCGCACAAGAACCTACAGTTGCCCAAGTATCAACCATTGTGCCTGCATCGACATAAGCACCTGTATTGACAAAGCTGGGCATTAAAATAGTGGATGGGCCGATGTAGGCACCTTTTCTGACAATGCTGGGTGGCACAACACGTGTGCCCGATGATTTAAATTGCGCTAAATCGTAATCTGCGTATTTTGCCGGGATTTTATCAAAAAATCGGGTAAAGCCCGCTTCTATAGGTTGGCTATCTACTGCTCTAAAATACAGCAAAATGGCTTTTTTAACCCACTCATTGACTTGCCAAGCACCGTGTTTTTTTTCAGCCACGCGTAACTTACCTGCATCTAATTGGTCAATCACTTCAAAGATAGCTTTTTTTGTGAGAGCATCGACATTTTGTGGGGTCATATCCGCACGGTTTTCGTAAGCGGTATTGATGGTGGTTGTTAAATTATTCATCATTAATTCTCAGCTAGTGGATGGATGAAGTAGAAAGTAGGCGCATTATACTCCAAGCCATTTAAATGTCATGAACAGTGTCCCAAAACGTATGCAAAAATTTGATGTTCTTATTATTGGCGGTGGTGTGGTAGGTTTAACTCTAGCCTCTGCTTTAGCGCAAAATACATTATCCATTGCACTGGTTGATAATCAACCCCCTCCTGAAATTGGTTTGAAATCGCCTTATGATATTCGCGTTAGCGCTATTCATCACGCTTCTAGCGCAATTTTTAAATCGGTCGATGTTTGGAAATCGATGCAAGCATTACGTATCAGCACCTATCAACACATGCGTATTTGGGATGAAGGCAGTCCCGCACAAATTGAATTTGACGGCACTGACATTGCGCAGCCTTATTTAGGTTACATCATCGAACACAACGTCATGCGCCAAGCGCTTTGGCATCTATTAGAAACACAAGAAAATGTGCGGATATACCACACGACTAAACCTTGTGTGCTGCATGAAAAATCAGCAGAAATAGAGGTAGAGCTAACTAATGGTGAACGCATCGCAGCGCATCTTTTAGTGGGCGCAGATGGCAAAGATTCTTGGGTGGCATCGCGAGCATTTTTAACAAACATGCCTAAAACTACGGCAGAAAGTGCATTAATCGCTACACTCTCCACAGAATATCCGCATCAACAAATCGCATTGCAGCGGTTTTTAGCGGCAGGCCCTGTTGCATTGTTGCCTTTGGTTGATCCAAAATTAGTTTCATTGGTATGGTCAACTACCCATCAAGAAGCGGCTTATTTGCAAGCAACAACAGAAAGTATTTTTAATCGAATGTTGGCAGAAAAATTGGAATATGCATTGGGGAATTTAGAAATATGTGATCAGCGTATGGTTTTTCCACTTATTCGTCATCAAGTTAAAAATTATGTGAAACAGCGCATCGCGTTAATAGGAGATGCAGCACATACTATTTTACCGCTAGCAGGACAAGGTCTTAATTTAGGATTATTAGATGCTGCTTGTTTAGCGCAAGTGGTGGCAGAAACACATAAAAACGGCCGAGACATAGGCGAATTCAATGCGCTGCGACGCTACGAGCGATGGCGTCGAGGAGAAAATAACGCCATGTTATTAGCGATGGAGGGGTTTTATAACTTGTTTTCTAACACGACAGAGCCTTTGCGATGCCTGCGTCATATGGGTTTTGCGATGACGCAGAAATTGCCTTGGATGAAAAAATATTTTATGGAACGCGCGATGGGGTTGCGAGGTGAGTTGCCGGAGAGTGCGCGTTTTCGATAGATTTTAAGATGCCCGCAAAAACAACACCAACAGCCAAATAAAAACAATAAGCCCCAACGCCAAAATACCCAATGTAAAAAAACTCTTACCCAGATTTTCTTTAGAAAAAGCCTGCGGATTCCCGCGAATTTGACGATACGTCAACCACGCCATCAACGCTGCGCCAATAATGAAAAAAAACTTTCCCCAATCCATATTAAACGTCCTCTTCCACGCGAATAATTTTTAATGCATTAGTGCCACCATGCACACCTGTGTGATCTCCTTTAGTTAAAAGAATTAAATCACCTGTCTGCACAAATCCTTTTCTTTTTAAGACAGAAACACATTCTGCATTTACCATTTCATGCGGAATCACGGTTACGTCAAAATAAAGTGGGTTTACATCGCGATATAAAGTCATTTTCCCTAACGTCAACGCGTGACGACTAAGGCCATAGATGGGGATGCCTGTACGAATACGCGACATAATAAGGGGCGTAGAGCCAGATTCTGTTAATGCAATAATCGCTTTAATCCCGCCTAAATGATTAGCAGTATAAATTGCCGCCATTGCAATAGCTTCATCAATGCGTGAAAACTGCAATTCCATGCGGTGTTTAGAAGTTTGCGTGCTGCTTTCTTTTTCTGCCGCCATGCAAATACGCGACATGGTTTCCACGACTTTATCTGGATTTGCGCCAACAGCCGTTTCAGCAGAAAGCATTACCGCATCGGTATGATCAAGAACCGCATTGGCCACATCGGATACCTCAGCGCGAGTAGGAATTGCGCTATATATCATGCTTTCCATCATCTGCGTTGCTGTAATAACCGGCCTATCTAAAGCACGAGAACGGCGAATGATATGTTTTTGTGCCCCTGGCACTTGCGCTTCGCCAATTTCTACCGCCAAATCCCCTCGCGCCACCATCACCGCATCAGATGCCAAGATAATTTCATCAATATGTGTTAATGCTTCAGCGCGTTCAATTTTAGCAATAAGACCGGCATTGCTTCCGGCAGTTGTCAATAAATCGCGCGCAATTTGCATATCGTTAGCATCGCGCGGAAAAGAAACCGCCACGTAATCTACTTTAGCTTCTGCTGCAATCAAAATATCGGCTTTATCTTTTTCAGTGAGAGCCGTTGCCGATAAACCGCCTCCCAATCTATTAATGCCTTTATTATTGGATAATTCACCGCCCACTTTCACCTGACAAATAATACGAGGGCCTTCAACGGTTTTCACGATTAAAACAATGCGCCCGTCATCTAATAATAAAGTGTCTCCCGCAAAAACATCGTTGGGTAATTCTTTATAGTCAATTCCTACACTAATATCATTGCCCGCAGTGGGTTGCATTAGAGCATCTAATATAAATTGCGCGCCTTTTTCTAGGTTTACTTTACCTCTTTGAAAGCGCGCAATACGAATTTTGGGGCCTTGTAGATCAGCCATAATACCTACATGTTCCCCAAGTTTTTCAGCACAAGCACGTACTGCGTTAACACGCGCATGCACCATATCCGCACCGTGTGAAAAATTAATCACGCACGACATTAACGCCTTCGTTGATGATGCGTTCTAACATACCCGGAGCATCTGTGGCAGGTCCTAGCGTGGCGACAATTTTAGTTCTTCTAAGCATTTTTTTTGGTCTCTGGATTTAATAAAAAGTAGGGTGGATTAGGCCAAAGGCCGTAATCCACCAAACCTAAAAATAAAAAATTCAAAATATGTTTGTTTTTGCTTTTGGGTTTGGTGGATTACGGTCGTCGCCTAATCCACCCCCCGATTAAAGACGTTTCGGGGGCAGGCTCTATATCGAGTTTATAGCATCTTTTCGCATAAATCTAATCATTGTCATGCGCAATTATTAACTCGCAATGGCACCATTTATTTGGGCAGAAGAGATGAGTTTTTTTCATCTCTTCTGTCCAAAGTCCAAATTATTACGAGTTAATAACAGCAATTTAATCTCTATTATGGAATAGGCACACCATATTGCACTAGCAACGCTTTTGCCTGCTCCGGTCTCAAAGGTTTTGTCAACATTGCATTAAGGCCCGCCTCGGCATTTAATACCGCATCGTCTAACGCATGCGCTGAAATACCTATAATAGGCACATAAAAATCACTGTCCTTTTCCATCAAGCGGATACGTCGGCTCACTTCATAGCCATCAAAATCCGGCAACCCGTCGGGTAAGAAGAAACGTTACCTTCTCTTCTCCCCTAAGAACCGTACTTGAAACTTTCCCTTCACACGGCTCAAGCCTTTCAAAGCCCCTTACCAGAAGAAGCCAGCTTAACAACTTTCAATTTTGGCTATGGATTTGTCGATGACAATTTGGGTGTACATCACTAAGTGCTTGTGTTGTCACTGCCTCCTTCGCATCGCGTTGAATATGGTGGGTTTCCCATTCAGATTCCAGCGTGATTTTCTGTTTGCAGATAGAACACAGGCCATTTTGATTTTCCCAGATAGTGCAAAGTTTCCAATTTCCTCTCAGGTTGTTTTTCATCTTAAATTGCCATCTTTTTTCAAAATAAATTTCCCATTAAGGGTCATAAGGATTAGCATCTGCCTTGATTTTAATGTGTCGTTTGATTTTAGAGTCGGATGCACGACGTAAACTCCGTAATCTAGGCTATCTTTAGGTGTTTGCTTTTTTATGACCACTGAAAACACTCCGTTGCGGTTATCCACTCGTTTAAAATATTTG
This sequence comes from uncultured Gammaproteobacteria bacterium, assembly GCA_963803015.1. GTDB lineage: Bacteria > Pseudomonadota > Gammaproteobacteria > Berkiellales > Berkiellaceae > Berkiella. The sequence goes on from CAWDKV010000007.1 coordinate 15,063, forward strand.
GATTTAATCCATCCTGTACTTTTCGGGGATGACGAAGTTTTGCCCATCGTCTCGACATCCAGTAAATTTTATGATCGACAGTAGCAAAGTGACAGAGGAAACAACATGTTTACGATGTCGGCCCATCCCTTAATAATAGGATTTAATTGACCGATTAAATTTTCTTGTTTGACGATCCACTTTTTTTGATTATTTTCTAACTTTTTCCAAAAATTTTTTATATTTTTTGATGATGGCTTAATTAAGAATTTGCCACGGTACTTGCGTACATTTTGTCCAAGAAAATCAAACCCTGTTTCGATATGCGTGATTTTTGTTTTTTCGGGTGAAAGTGTTAAACCTCTTTCTGCAAGAAATTCTTCTATCAAGGGCTTTATTTCCCATTTTAAAAATTCTTTAAGAATCACCTGTGATGATAAAATCATCCGCATATCGTATGAAGAAAACGTGTTACGATTAGATAGTTTTGGAAAATCATTTTCCAGCATTTTCTCTAAACCATCTAATGTCATATTGGCAAGTATGGGTGAGATGACGCCTCCTTGCGGAGTGCCGGATTTCGTTTCAAACAGATTCGTTTGTCGATGTAGCCCGCTTTAAGCCACTTTTTGAGTATTGTTTTATCCATAGGGATATTATTCATCAACCAATCATGGGAAATATTGTCAAAACATCCCGAAATATCGCCTTCAAGAATCCACTGGGCAGAGCCTTTTTTCGCGAGCGACAAATAGCAGCTCTCAATAGCGTCCGCCGTTGACCGTTAGGACGAAACCCATAGGAGTTCTTATCCGAGTGGTTTCCGCGATAGGTTCGAGGGCAAACAAATATAGCGCTTGCATTCCACGACAAAACATTAAAGGAATTCCGAGCGGTCTATTTTCCATTTGCTTTTGGAATGTAAATTCGTTTGAGCGGTTGGGTTTTATACCCTCGCCGTTTAAGTGACAGAGTGCTTTCAATTTCTGTTCGGCGTTTTCCAAATTACATTATCAACACCGGGAGTTTTATCGCCACGATTTTGTCACTCGTTTCACAGCAATAGTTTTGCCGATAAACGAGTGGGTAAGTATCCATTGCAATGCTTTCACTTTGCCATAGCGACCTTCCCGAATAGCTTTCGCAATACGCATTTGTAGTTCGATTTACTATTCTTTCACAGCGGTTTCCAATCAATGGTTTTCCATGTAGCTTAGATGAGGGTGCACACGGATAAATCATTGCGCTCATTTGCTTTTCCTCTTGATCGAAGTTCCACGAATTATCTTGTGAAGAAACACCGTGGAAGTCGGCCCACTTTCGTGTGAGGTGATGTTGCAATCTCTATCCCAAACAATTACTGATAAGGCTTTCGCTTTTCTCCGCGTTTCCTATACCCGCACCCCATCGATTAAATATTGCGATTAATTTTCCTTTATTTATTTTTTTTAGAGAAAAAGAAATTAGTTTTAGGAGAAGTACGGGCTTACCACGTTCCGCTAAATAGACAGAAAAAAAATTAAATGGGTTAGGTTCTCTCTGTACACCGATAGCTCTATTTTCCGCGATATCAGGAGAGATCATCCTAATATCATGGCTGCATTACCGTTTTGGTTAGAGCCTATCAGCACATTTGGCTCACATGTACTACAATGTTTAAACGAGAGTTCACATTGTTAACCATACCATTCATCCCTAGCTCCTCACCGCTTTGTGCTAGCAGATTCGATTCGCCCTCACGGGATCCTCTACGGTTACCGTGGCTACATTGTCCTTGGAGCTTCACACCATCGCGTTGCTACAATCGCATGTCCAAGTAGGGAACTGCTGACGGAACAGCAGGTTTCATGCAGCAAATTACGCTGCTGAAACAGTCTATTTAGCGACTTC
>CAWDKV010000008.1:0-6323 GCA_963803015.1 uncultured Gammaproteobacteria bacterium
CCTGTTATTTCACTTCCTCTGCTTACAATGGTACTTGAAAAAAGCTTAAGGATTCGTCATAAAGCAATAAGTTAGTCAAGATTCAGTATCAATTTCTCTTTTATGCATTGCTATTCCTATATTGTAAAATTTGCTCAATAACTGACATGTTATTTGTTGGGTTGCATGTTTCGATTAATTTTCGATTTGCTTCTACTACAATCATGATAGATTTTGCCTGTGCTGGAGTGATTTCATTATTGGATAGAGCACCTAAAATGTTTTGGCTAAAAGTGAACAACTCTTCTTTATTTTGAATTTTGCGTTTTAATGGTTTTAAATTCAAAGTTTCATCTGATGGCTTTGCAGGAAGCATGCGTTCGAGAAATAATCGAAGCATCGCTTCGTTGCCATTAAGAGCAAGATTAATTGCAGTCTCAAACAACGCTTCTTTATGCGGATCGACTAATTTATTAAATAGTTGTTGGCGGTATCCTGTGCCTTTAGGACGGCCATGAGGGTTACCACTTTTACCACTTTTGAAGGTCATGATTAACACTCCTTGTCTTGTTATTTACAATCAATAACAAGTGTTGAATATCTTAAGTCTGTACCAACCTCAATTTTGTACTATCTCACATTAATACAATAATTTTTTAAAAACTGGTCTTAGGGGAACTGCCAAAACTGACGAAAGTAGGTTTTGTCAGTTTTGGCAGCTTAAGTTTCGAGCGAGTTTCAATTAATCTAACTTTACTCTGTATATTGAGGATGCCACCAATATTGAGTAGTGGAGCGCCCTCCGAATTCAGTCGTGGGTATTTCAGCTGGCCTTAAATGGTAATACTCAACTAGCCATTCTAGCGCCTCATTGACTGAGTTCGTATTATCTAAACCAGACCAACCTTTGCGTTGCACTTCTCTTGCTGTGAAAGGATTAGGCAGCTTACTTTTACGCTTAAGAAGTAAATGTGCACCCGCTATCCCTAGGTTGCCCCCAATACTATAAAGGCGTTCCGCATGGCTTTTTAGGTAATCTGCCCACGTTAAAGCTCTAAGAGTAGCTATTTCATCTACTGCTTCATTCCCACCATCTACAAGTTCAAACAAGAGAGCTAAACTAGCTATGGTTTGTGGCATCTTCAACAGGTGACTTTCCATCGCGGGATATAGACATTCTGTGCGTGCAGCTGCTTGATTTCTTTCCATCCATTGAATAAATAGTTTTTGGGCTGCTGGTGTAAATCGAAAGTAGGGAGGCTCTCCACTTTCGGTTTTAAAACTCAAAGCATGTAGCCTTGAAAAAGCATCATAGTATCGTGTGCGAGCAATGGCATTAGGTGCACGATCTATCCAGTGCCAACTCCCGAAGTCATCAGGCCACACGGTTAACTGAAGACGTTGAACCAAGCCATCATCAGCGGTTCCACTCATTGCTCTGCGCACTAGAGGGACTATTTTGCTAGGTTGAATTCCACCAATCACTGATAAGGTGCAGTTTTTAATCTCAATCGTTCCTCGACCTATTCGGTCAAAAACATATTTTCCATTACCATCAAAGCATTCAAGATAAAATGCACGATCTCCCTGATGCTCTTCTTCTGCAAGTTTTGCGAGCCAACCTGACATTTCATCTCTTACCAAGATTAATCCATTAGGATTTTGTTTGAATAGCTCACCCAGCTTTTCTACAGACGTATCATTTACTACCAATCGATGGCGAGTAGGTAGGGGCTCAACAAAGTAAGATTGCTGTAATTTCTCTAGAGCACCCTTGCGATCACCATTTTTTGCCAATTTTTTTACTTTATTTTTGGTGTCTGTTTTATCAAGATCGGCCAAATCCTTTTCAGCCATATACCGTATTTTGTCAGTGGCATATTGTTTAGCGGCCTCAGCTTCTATTTGCTCTAATGGTTTCAAAGCCTCTTTCATGCTTGGGACTCTTCATTGCTGATGGACGCCCAATTAGTGCACCCCATTGATTAGGTGTCACAGTCCAATCATCATGCTGTTTTGGGCGCATCAACACCTTGCGCCCTAGAACAGCAGCTAAGCCACAAATTGCAGATACAGCTACAAAATCAGGAGAGCTTTGTTGTCGGTCTGCTATGTCTAGCACATATTCTCTAATTGATTCTGGTAACATTTCGGCATCAAAGGGCATTACACTTGATATTGGATCCGGAAGGGGCTTAGGATAATCATTCACTTGCTGCACATTCATCTAAACAACTTCGTACAGCTGCTATTCCGTCCTTGTTAGGGGTGCGGATACATTCTGAAGCTTCATTTTGTGTTTTTGAGTCAATTTCAGCTATGTCAAAGCTCATACCCCTAACTCCTTACTATGCTCTAACCAGCAGGCAAGGTCGTTAAAATCACTTAGTGAAATAGGTGCATTTTTTGGCCATTTGGGAGTTATGAATAATGCAGCAGCAGCCAAGGCGGCATTTTGTCCTTTGATTACACCTTGATTACATTCGGCTTGCCTATCATCATCGGCACAAATAATAATCTTTGTCATTTGATACCGACATCGAACTGCGACAGCCACAGCCTTTAAGTTCCCTGCATCAATAGCCGCAATTACACAAGCTTCTGGGTATGCTTGTGCCAATGTTGCTCCTGTTGCATACCCTTCGCAGATTAGAATTACTGATGCTGAAAATGAACCATGTATTAGGATAAAGTTTCCTTGCTTTGCTCCTCCTGAAAGCAAAAATTTTTTACCGTCGTTATATATGAATTGTAAACTACATATCTGACTATCAAAATTAACTATGGGAAGTATTAGCGACTTACCTCGCTGACGTGCAATGTAAGGTAAAATGTGCTTTTTAATTAAATAAGAATGTTGTAAATTTGCAGGTTTAGCAGCTTGCCAAATCCGAAGGGCACGTTCAGCAGCGCTTCGATGCTCAATTGCTTTTGCTTTTTCACGTTTACTGCATGCATCCTTCAATCTGTAGAGATGTTCTTTCCATTCTTTTTGAGACATCCTACCTTGTGTTTTTGCACACCATTTGTATGATGTGCCTATTTTCCAGCTACCAAAGCCCCCAATTCGCTATACCGTTAATATAAGACATACCAGCCGTTTTTGGTTCCTGGTCGATCTCCTTGAATATGGTAACGTTGAAGAATTCCAGCAGCGTAAATAGTAGCTGGGGGAGGGATCTCTTTCAATCATTGCTCCCCTGAACTGTTCCTCAATTGAATCTAATGAGTTAAAATGGCTCATAAGCTTTCTCCATATGAGCTCATTGGTGGTCTATGAATCCCTGCAAAAGATGACATAAGCCCTCCATGAGCTTATGCATTACTTACTTCAGACTATTAGCCCAGCTTTCTAATTCCTTTTCTCAGATACATTGCACGCTTACCAAGTAGTGACTTAGGCTTTGGAAAAGTTGACAGTTTTGCCAATTCATAAAATTTAGTATTCCCTACGCCTAATATTTTTTGAGCTCGTTTGGGATATACCAACAATGGTTCTTCGTTCATAAATGCCTCACTAAAATTAATGACTTCTTATTTCGAATCGTTCTCAGGAATTCGATAGAGGGATTATAAATAGTGAAGAATCAATCCAAATAATAGCGACGTAAGATTTAAAATGGGCATGCGTCTCGATTAATTGATTTTATCAATCAATCGACTAACACTTTATGTAGGTTTTATCAACATCCTTGGGTTCCGTAACAAGGGAATGCGTCATATTTGAGATGAATAGAAGTGCTTAGATAATGCGCAGAAACATGATACGCCATAAATCATTTGTTGTATAGTCTCTTAAATACTGTAGTCATTTCCCCTGATACAGACTTAATTTTAGGCAATTAAAGATAGGCCGACAATTATTCATAGGAATATACAAATATCTAGCTTTAATCCAAAAATCATTTGGGATATTTATGTTTGGCTGGCTTAAACGGTTATTTAAAAATCGTTGAAAAGAGAAAATTTATCCATGGTAGATTCTTTAGAATATGAAGAAAGATTGGTTGCTTATATTGACATTATTGGTTGGCAGGATGTTATTAACAGAGACATAAATAAGATTGACGATAACGTTTTGAGAGCGGATAAATTCTTAGACATCAGTTTGAGCCTCAAACCAAACAATTCAAGGAAAAAATAAAAGCCAAAGTTAAAGGCGGCTGGGTTAATCCGCTTTATCAAAGTGTAGAATGCTCTATTTTTTCAGACAATCTTGTTATATCCACACCGATATCGAGCGAAAAACGTATTATTGATTCGATTGGGGAAGTTTGCCAAAAATTACTTGCATTAGGCTTTTTAACTCGAGGGGGAATTGTTATTGGTAATGTGTACCATAAAGAAAATTATATTTTTGGTCCAGCGCTTAATGAAGTTGTTGCTTTAGAAAAAGAAGCAATTTTTCCAAGAATAATATGTAGTCCAACTTTAATGTTGAAATCAAAAAAATGGAAGAACCCAATGTCAGAATTGGTACTAACAGATAGTTTAGGGCGAGATGTAGTCAATCTTTTTATTAAACCATGTGAACTTGAAGAAGATGATGATACAACTTATGATGAAGTACTCTAAATAACAGAAATCAAAAATTTGATTGACCAAAATATTCATAACTTTCCGAAATACAAAGAATGCCAAAAACCTCGAAAAATGGGATTTTTTCATGAAACACTTAATGGGCTCTATGCTGGAGAAGTCAGAGAGTGTTTACTGAACTGTGTCAATCTGAAGTAAATAAGCCGACGTTTTAATGCGTCGGCACTATATTATTCAATTTCTTAGTAAAATGCCACAAGTATTTTAATTTCAAACATAGGATCCGTCATCGCGAAGGAGCGCAGCGACTGTGGCGATCCAGATCTGGACTGCTTGGCCACTAAAGTTCCTTGCAGAGACGAAATTTTTATTGATCTTGAATAAATCATGGCTGCTTACCCACAGGGCCCACAGGCGGCGTAGGAGCTAATTCAAAGGGCTCTACTTGCCTATGGACTTGTGGATAAGCAGCCCTCATTATCGCGAAATTAAACAGGGAATTTTACTTTAGCGAGAGCTCTAAACGTCCCTCGAAGTGAAATCCCAATTGTCCTATCGTGAGGGCCCAATTGTGTAGTGGTTGATTCCATCTCTCCTTAATTTTTTCACAAGCGCAGTAAATCAGTTTGAATAGTGCATTTTCTGAGGTAAAAGCACCTTTCGTTTTAGTAAATTTACGAACCTGTCGATGAAATCCCTCGATGGGATTCGTAGTGTAGATTATTTTCCGTATGTCTTTTGTATACTTAAAATAATTCGTTAGATTGTCCCAGTTATTTGACCACGATTTTATAACCGCAGGGTATCTTTTGCCCCATTTTTCTTCCAGCTCCAAAAAATGTAACTCTGCCAATTCTTTAGTGTCTGCTTGATAAACCTTTTTCAGGTCCACCATAAATGGCTTTTGTTCTTTACTCACAACATATTTTATGGAATTACGGATCTGATGAACAACGCACAATTGAATTTCTGTCTTAGGAAAAATCGATTGGATGGCTTCTGGAAAGCCTTTTAACCCATCAATACTGGCTATCAATATATCTTTTACACCTCGTGCCTGTAAATCACTCAAAACCCCACACCAAAAATTAGCCCCTTCGCTTTCAGCAACATAAAACCCTAAGATATCTTTGATCCCTCTTGATTTATTCCCAAGATATTATAAACGGCTTTGGTAATTACTTTACCATTCTCACGTGCTTTGAAGAACATTGCATCTAAAAATATAATCGGATAAATAGACTCTAAAGGTCCGATTACGCCACTGGGTAACTATGGGTACAAGCTTGTCGGTGACAGCGCTTATTGTGGCTGTTGAAATATCAACGCCATACATATCTAACAAATGAGCTGTAATGTCTTTATAGCTTGTGCCAATGGCAAACAATTTTAAAATTTTGTCATCTAGTTCATCTGTAAGAATTGTTTGACGTTTTTTAATTATTTGAGGCTCAAATGTGCCGTTTCTGTCACGGGGTGTGATTAAATCAAATGTACCAGAAGCTGATTTGACGGTCTTAACTGTTTTACCATTGCGCCGATTTGATTCACCCGGTTGAGCTTCGCTTTCAAGATGTGCCTCCATTTCACCTTCTAGCGCCGCAGTCATTACCTCTTTGATTAGCGGCGTAAGTACACCATCCTTGCCGTTTAATGGCTTTCCAGCCTTAATATGCTCAAGGATTTTGGCTTTAAAAGCGTCAAGATCTCGGGGCGCGTCAGGATTATTGTCTTTAACATGTGTAGTTCCTTAGATTTGATTTAAGTTAATCATCTCAGAAATGACACAGTTTGTCTAACACTCC
>CAWDKV010000009.1:0-13463 GCA_963803015.1 uncultured Gammaproteobacteria bacterium
ACCTAGTCTATGTTCCGCCATTTCAAGTGGATGGAACTTTGGTATCGAGCAGTGCAATCCGAAAAGCCATTCAACATGGTGACTTAAATGGCGCGGAAAAGATGTTGGGGAGGCGATTTTCCATTTTTACAACCATCGAATCTGTTGATAATCAAAAAATAACGTTAGCTAATATTTCTTCGCTATGTTTACCTCCTGAAGGGGTTTATGTAGTAAAAGTTATTTCAGATCACATCGAAATGCAGGCAAAGGCAATTGTAAAAAGAGAATTTCCTTACCTTGAGCTTGTTTTTGATAACACACATTTTTTGGTCGTTAATCAAACTATCGAAGTTGTCTTATAATATCCTGCTTACTTCTTTGCGATTAGAAGAGTAGCTATACCGAATGATAAAGGAACAACCTCTACAGAGCTAAAGCCTGCTTCTTTTAAAAGAATTTTAAGCTCGGCGGGCTTGACGAATGTTTGGATACTGCGACTAAGATATTGGTAAGCGGCAGCATTTTTGGTGAATAGTTTTCCGAGTACAGGTAGCGCAGTTTTTAAATAGAGGCGATGCCCAAAGCGAAGGAATCTATTTTCCGGTTCAGTTAATTCAAGAATTCCTAAAGTCCCACCTTTTTTTAAAGTGCGGTAAGCTTCTTCAAAACATTTTTTGGGAGAGTTAACGTTGCGGATTCCGTAGGCGAGTGTTGCACAATCGATGCTAGATGATTCAAGGGGAAGCTCTTGGACATCCGCATTAATTAAATGCATGGAATGGAGCTCATTTAATTTAAGCTTTGAAGCCTTGTCCATAGCACAATCCAGCATCTCTTGACAAAAATCGACAAGAAAGACCTTTTGCTGTGTAAGTTGAGTTGTTAACCAAGGAAGAGTGATGGCGCCGGTGCCACAGCAAAGATCGGCAATCGTGTGTGAATCAGTTTGACGATTCGCCAAAGTTGCCTGCATAAGCTTTTGATTCCATAGCCGATGTAATTGAAAAGACAGAATGGCATTGGTCCTATCGTAACTTTTCGCAATCGAACCAAACATCGACTGAATTGTTTTAGGATTTTGTTGAGAATATTGTGACATTACATATCGTCTTTTTGGGATTTAAGGACAGTAATATCACAATGAATCGTCATCATCTTCGTCATCTAATTCCAGTTCACTGAGATTCTCATCTATTTCAGTAAAGTCAAGGGGCACTTTAGAAGGCTTTGGTGGTCGCAATTTAATTGTGCTCTTGCCTGTAGCACTACCAGGAATGTAATCAACCCAAATAGGAGAACTCCATGCCATGTGTCCATCAATCTGAGTTACCCGTATATAGTAGTAAACAAACGGCGGCTTTTTATCTTTGGCGTCGATAGCGACACTTTGTAAAGGAGACATATCATCAAACGCAAAATCTAATTTATAATTTTCTGGCGCATAAGATTGAATGACAACACCATTGCGAATGATTTCGACACTTTTAAGAGTGGTTGTTCCGGCCACAAAACCGTGAAGATGCCGATTGAAGAGAAAGCCGTGTTTTTGAGCAGAACTTGTTTCTGAACCCATTCCAAATGAAGCAAGGTAAAGACCTAGGATGATGCGTTTGCCCGTAGTAGCATAGCATGAACGGTTATAAAGGGCTTCAAAAAGGGCTGAACGGGAATGTTCAGTTGCAATAATTGCTGTAAGGCCAGGGGAATATTGTTCTTGGTCACTATCAAAAAAGTCAGCATAAGCACCGCGATCATCTAAACCACCGGCAACAAATCCAAATCTACAATTGCGTTGAAGAGCTTTTTGTAATGAGCCGCTGGCCATTTCAGAAATCCCTTTTTTACCATTTGGGCGGATCGGACGTGTGTTGCCTTCTTTTTAAAGGCATTCTGAGGAACCCCAAGCATTGTAAATTTCAACAACCCTTTCAAATTCAGGAACATAGTTAGTAAAATCGTATCCTAACCCTTTTCCCATGGTGAAAGAGGGAATTGAAATTAAATCTTTGGGTGCGAAACTCTTATAAATTTTGTCGAGCAAATTATATTTTGCGTCTTTTTTACGTAAAAGTTGGCGGTTGTCTTTGGCGTAGAGAATCTGTCTAATTCCTTCCTTGGGGCTCTCGCCTTGCCGATTGGAACCGATAAAGGCTGTGAAACGATTGGCTTCATCAAAGTCGGTGATGTGCTGACAGACCGATTTCCAAATTTCCAGTGGAGTCTCTTCAGCATTTTCGAATGGAGAGCAGGCAAAGAAATTTTCAGATTTATCATCGCGAAAGAATCTTAAGCAGCTTTCAATGTTTTCCGTTGAGTCAATCCGTTCTGATTCTCCATGTAAAAGACCCCAAAACATACTTTTATTAGATTCAGAGAAGCATTTAATGGGAGGAGAATTAAAAGTCTGTTTTGTTAGAGTGTTATAGAGCTTTATGGTGTAGACACCTGGATCGTTGAAATATAAATTTGGAAGCGAGATAAAGCCTGTTTCCGGAACAAATAGTTTCCAATTAAGATTTTCCCGTAAATGTTCGTAAGAGAGCTCAATAAGGGTATTTGGATCAGTTTCGCTAGTGAGATTACCATATTGATCTTCAAAACGACCGTGACATCAAAACGTCTGTTGCGCACAACATAAGAAGGCGTTAAAACAATGATTCGACTAAGTTCACTGCCTCGTACATCCATTGTGAAAACTTCCGGCTCTTCAGTTTTAGGCTTACTTTTGCCTTTAGTGCTGGTGTCGATGTTCAAAGTAAACGTACGGCGCCTCTGGGCCATCGTTTGAGCTCTAGTTCCATTTTTGTGGGCAGTCCCTGGGCCTTCCTTGGCAGAGCCTACAATAATGGTAAAGCTGCTTCCGGCCTGCAGTTCAGATGGGAGAGTAAACTCAAATTGTGGAGTATAACTTCCGGCAATATTAACTTCTTTTGCAGAGATAGGCTTACCATTTTCTAGCTTCGCGTAAATGACATTGCTGGCTTTAGTAAGATCCACAGAAGGAACTTGCCAATCGATGTCACGACCACTGCTTCCTAGATCAAAGGTCAGCCGTGCACCTTTGGGTAAATTGGTGGCTGGTGTATAAATGAATTTCCAAGTATTGATTTTACCAGCTAAAGTGGTGCTGGGACTGCAATAGCAGATAGATCGTCGCATTTTCAAGCTCCATGATAACCAAAAGTTGTGCAAAAGTGTTATTAATTTTGCATAATATCTATTTATGATGCAAGCTATTGTTGGAAGAACAGATTGTTACGGAAGGAAAAAATGAAATTAAATCCAAAAGTCGTGGCGATTATTCAGGCAAGACAGGGGTCAACGCGTCTTCCCGGGAAAAGTTATGAAAAAAGTATTGGACAAACCTCTTCTAGGATTTTTGCTTGAAAGAGTTGCCCGATCTAAAAAATTAAATGAGATAATCGTAGCAACAACGCTTCAGGAAAATGATGATCATATTGCTCAATTTTGTAATGAATCTCAGATTTCTTGCTTTAGAGGCGAGGTCGATGATGTGCTAAGCCGTTATTTAAAAGCAGCACAACAATCTTCGGCTGAGATTATTGTGCGCATTACAGGGGATTGCCCTTTGATGGACCCGGAAATCATCGATAAGGTTGTTCAGCATTATCTTGATCTTTACCCTGAGATTGATTTTGTTTCCAATACTTTGAAGCGCACATATCCTCGGGGCATGGATGTTGAAGTATTTTCATTCGAAAGTTTAAAAACTGCTTCTGAGAGTTCTGTAAAGATTGGCGATCGCGAACATGTAACATCATTTATTTATTCCCATCCCGATCGATTTAGACTGGCCAATGTTTCAGATGAAAATGATTATTCTCGATATCGATGGACAGTTGATACCTCGGAGGATTTTCAATTGGTAGAAAATCTCATTAAAGAAATTTATCCCCAAAAAGAAAATTTTATCTACAGCGATCTCCTTAAGGCCATGGAAGCTCATCCTGAATGGTATTTTATTAATTCTCATGTGGAACAAAAGAAAATTTAAGATAATTATACACAAAGACATAGATATGCTGCGATTCTGAACGTTATCATGAGCTTAAAGAAACTTATTTTTTTAACGCAAAGGAACACAAAAGACGCAAAGGACGCAAAGAGAGGTAGAAGCTGAAGAACGTTGTAAAACCTCTATTCGTGCAACTGAGAACTCTTTGCGCCCTTTGCGTCTTTTGCGTTCCTTTGCGTTAAAAAATAAGTTTCTTCTCATGATAACGTTCAGAATCGCAGCATATAGGGATGTGAATAGTTACAAGTTATAATTATTTCTAAGATTGATAAAAAAGTTTGAAATCGCTATACTTAAAATTCATAGACCTTTACCCAGTAGATTATTATGGCAGAAGAAAATACTTCATTTTTCGGTAAATTACGAGATGCTTATGAAGCCCGAGGCTTTGAAGTTCTAGAGCCTTATAAAGATTCAACAAGTTGGTGTTCATTAGGTCATTCCGATAGAGAAATTTTAGGTCACTTATTTGTATTGAGGGGAGAAGAGCTTTTTAATATAAATGATCCAAAAGCTCCGGACCTACTTGAAAAAGCCATGCGAATTTCTCCGAATAGTTATAAAATTTTGGATTTGGTTGTTAAAGTCTATATGGCCCAAGGGCTCAATAACGTCAGATATATCAGTGCAGCCCTTAGAGCTCTAGAAGAAGCCTTGCCGCTTTATCCTTGTAACTTTAAGCTAAGCCATGCCTATATCCAAGGTGCTTTTGGGCAAAGGTGTCCTTGTAGAAGATGAGAGTTATTTTATTCGCGCTAATCACGTTTGTAAACAGCTAACACACGATGTTTTGAATGAAGAAAAAAGTGTTCAAGCACGCTTTTTTTGGGATTGGGGAAAAATTCTCTTTCATTTAGGAAAGAATAGCGGAGAAGCGGTTGAATTCTATCACGCTCGAGAAAATTTTCGTATTGCGAAATCTTTAGGTCTTGAAGATCCTGAGTTTTTTAAAGATGATGGAGATGTTCATTTTGAACTAGGGCAGCTTTTAGGAAATGGTCATCTCCATTTTGAAGCGATTGAGTGCTATCAAAACTCTTTGCAAAGATCACATGACTCGGCAGAAGCATGGTACGCCCTTGGCTTGTGCTACACCTTAATACTTGATGAAAAATTCGACCCAGACTTTTTTGCTATGGCAGAGGTAAGTTTTGCAAATGCAGCTAAAATTGATCCGAATCATTTAATGCTTTGGTTTAAATGGGGGCAGTTGGAATTAGAGCATGCAAAACAACACGATAATGTCGAAGTATTGCAAAGCGCTATCGAAAAATTTGCTAAAGCCAATTCATTAGAAACTAACAATGCCCATATATTATATTTCTGGGGTGAAGCATTGATGATGGCTGGAACTTTAACGGATCAAGTAGGCCTTTTAAAAGCTGCGAAAGATAACTTTGCTGCCAGTGTAGCCTTGCAGTCTGAAAATGATCTTGTTTGGCATTTGTATGGATGCTGTTTAAACGAGTTGGGGCGTTATTTTAATCATGAATCTTGGTACCACGAAGCTATAAGTAAATTCCTACAAGGTCTAGCAATCAATAAAAATTCTGTGCTCCTTTGGCATGGTTTGGCATATAGTCATTTCGCGCTTGGAGAGCTCAAAGGGGATGTTTCATTGATTGAAAAAGCATGTAATTTTTGTGCAAAAGCTATGGATAACGGCGCTGTGTCGCAACCTCAATGCTGGAATGACTGGGGCGTGGCTTTGATGAAAATTGGAGAGATCACCCATGATAAACTTTATGCAGTTGCAGCAATAGAAAAGTTTGAGAGTGCCATCAGATTACAGAGATCTTGGAGCACTGATCAAGAGTGCGATACGGAGCTTCTCTATAATTATGGATGTGCTTTGGATTTCTTGGGTGATTTTTCTGATGATCCCATTTATTATGAAAAAGCTATTGTGGCTTTGCAGAAAGTACTGCAATGTGAACCGGACCACCCTCATGTTAGATATAATTTAGCCCTAACACTTTCACATTTAGGAGAGCTTATTGCCGACGTAGAGTGTTTAGAAAAAGCAGTTGAGCTTTTTGAAGAGGTTATCGCTACAAGATTTTGAGGATGAAATGGCCTGGAATGAGTGTGGATTGACACATTTGAACTTGGCACAGCTTATTCATGACCCTGCCCTTCCTTACAAAAGTCGAAAATGTTTTGAAGAAGCAGAGGCAAAAGTTGGTGAAGGCAATTACTTTGGGATGCTCACAAGCCTACTACAACTTAGCCTGTTACCATTCTTTGATGGGTAATTACCATGCCGGGATGTTTTACCTTGAAAAAGCTGATCATTATAACGCGCTTCCTTCTTTAAATGAAATTATGCAAGATGACTGGCTTACGACTTTGCGACAAGTTCCTGCCTTTCATACTTTTATAAGCAGTTGCAAGAAAAAAAATGTCAATAAATAAAGTCTAAAAAAGTCTAAAAAGCCATTTTATGAAAATTCTTATTCAGCGAGTTGCACATGCTAGCGTTGAGGTAGAACGCGTGGTTGTTCGACTATTGGTCCTGGGGCGCTTGTTTTCATTGGTGTGGCTCCTAGCGATACTGTTGAACAGGCAGATTGGTTAGCAAATAAGCTTATTTCGCTTCGATTTTTTGAAGATGAAAATGGCAAAATGAATGAATCGTTACTTGATAAGAAGCGTGAAGTTCTGGTCGTTTCTCAATTTACGCTTTACGCTGACTGTTCTGTTGGACGAAGACCTTTTTTACGAAAGCGGCTTTGCCAGAGCTCGCAGAGGTGTTGTATGAAAAAATTCATTGAAAATTTAGTGAGTAAAGGCATTGCTGTCCAATCAGGAATATTTGGTGCCAATGGTTCCTTTGTTGAACGATGGTCCTGTGACTTTGCTGTTGGAGCGTTAATTTCTGAAACAGCACAAATTATCTAACGCCCAAATTATCGTCTATAGTAGCAACTTTCATCTTGAGTCCGATCTTCATGGTAGACAATCACATAATGATCCAGCAAAGTCTTTATGGCTGCGGGTTTTGAGATAAATTGATTGTTCATAAGAGCAATTTTTCGCAAGTGTGTCATTCTCCTTCCGTCTCTTGGGCAAAGTAGTCAATTGATTACCATTAAGATTGAGCACACGCAATCCGGTCAAATCGGCAATCTCTGAGGGCACAGATGTAAGCTTATTGACCGCATGACCAAAAGAGGCCTCTAATTGGGTGAGTTTACAAACTTCTAAGGACAGTGTTAGCAATCGATTGCAACTGAGGTCGAGTGTCTGTAATTTTGTAAGTTTGCTAAATTCTTGTGGCAAAGAAGTAAGTTTGTTGTTTTTAAGATTAATGACAACTAAATTGGTGAGGATGGCAAATTCCTCCGGTAAGGATACAAGTTGATTATCCGAAAGGGCAAGCCTTTCTAATTTGGAATAGATTGCCGAATTCTACAGGCAAAGTAACGAGTTGGTTTTTCCAAAAGATTAAGTGTTTTTAATTGTCGTAGATTGCCGAATTCAACGGCAAAGTTTTGAGTTGGTTTTCCCAAAGACTGAGTGTTTCTAATTGTAGAAGGTTGCCGAATTCAACAGGCAAATCGATAAGTTGGTTGTTGGAAATCTGCAGTTCTTTTAATTGCCGAAGATCGCCGAATTGAACAGGCAAATTGATAAGTTGATTGTGGAAAAGGTTGAGTTTTTCCAACTTTGTAAGATTGAAAAATTCAGCTGGCAAGGACTTAAGTCGATTATTCTTCAATATGATTTTCTTAAGATTAGTAATCTCACAATTTCCTTAGGAACTGAATTAAGCTGCAAGGAGCTTAAATCCATGAACCAATGCCTCGAGTCGTATTCCATTTCCTGATATTCTTTGCACCAAGTGGAAAGCTCTTTGGCTTTTTGAGAAAATTCTTCAAATTTATCTGGATAAGCATAAAATAAATGTGAAAATGGTTTGAGTTGTTTCATTACGATCAATGCATCTATAGAGAAAAGCAGGATATAATACATACAAGATTGGCAATCGTTTCTGTTTGAAAGAATTTTCTTCTATAAAGGGTTCTGAGTTTCGTGAGATGTCCAAGCTTTTTGCAGTAGATTTTTTACTAGATTAATAATTGTATATTTTTCCCTTATGTGTGAATGCCAAATTCGTACATACTTGCGAGTGAATTGTTAGTTCAAAAATTTTAACCATATCAATATAGTAAGATAGATATCCTTTGGAAGATCGCTCCAGGACGAAAGCTTATGCATTATTGTTGCAAGACTTTCTTCGCGAGAAACTTCTTCAAGAGGTATCGGATAAATTCTGTTCCATCTATGGTTTTTTGAGTATTATCTAGAGGGCGGTAATAATCCATTAAAAATCCTTTATAAATTAAAAAAACTATTATAGCCTTTCGGTAAAGATAATAGTTAGAAAAGAAAAGTTCTCATGTAATAAAGTTCAGATATTGACTAAATCACCCTGATAAAGTGTGCTATCTTCATATCAGAGAAAAACGTTAAGCAGCCTGATTCTAGGCATCTTTTTTCAAAGTATTTTCCACTACTGCTTTAATCATCATATAAGCTTTAAATAGCTCTTCTGAAGAATTGCTTTTATTTGCGGATCCCAAAGCCAGGTTATATTTTCTAAAGGCTGCCTTCATTTCTTGGCATGAAAATCCGGGTTCTAGACCGATTGTTTTTTCTAAATTCAAAGGAGCATGCGGTTTGTGTTCCGACTGCCATTTAATTCTTCAATGTGCTATAAGAAACATAGGTGCAGTAGTTCCGGTTGGCATATTGAAGGGTCTGCAGGGCTTAAACCTAGGTTTTTTCTGGTAACTCCTTTAGGAATCCAGCACCATCAAATTTGGTTTGATTCTAATATTCAAATTCTCCGCTTTCTGTGGCAAATAGTTATATAATACCTGGTGATAGTAATTAGAGTCAACACAGGTTTTTATTTTTGGAATATTTATACTTTACCCTTTGTCTTGCTATAATATCAGTCATTCCATCCCAAATTGAAGGTTTCATCGCTATTTCTTTAATAGATTTTCTGAAATTCTAGAAAAACATTGATTTTGTAATCCAATTTTCTTTAAATCATCAATCATTTTACAAGTAGAGGCAAAGGTATCAGAATATTCGCCAACCGCATTGGATGGTTTACTGTCCTTATTTTGAGAGATTTATTTTTCAAGCGTCTTCAAGGGAAATTGCAACCGCATTTCCGTTAAACGGATAAGTATTAAGCAACCGAACAACCTCGTCATTTTTTGTTCCAGCCAATCAGATGCCTTCTTTAACTAAATCTAGCAAATCAAGTTCAGCAGTTACTGTCAGTTGGAGCAAATTCTGAAAAACTTTTCCGGAGAATGTATAATTGGTATTTTGAAATCCTACTCGATTAGCTTTATATTCCATTAGATCCTTTTTCAGAAAATTTTTAAGAGGTTGCCATTTTGATCCACAGTTCTGAGTTTATTCTCATTTTTCAAAATGCAGAAGAATACATTCCTGTTTTGGATGTTTCGGAACCTAGCAGTCTTGCAGAAGTTTTTGAGAAGGTTCATCAGCTCCCGAGAAAGAATAGCGGTGCGGCACCCATTAGTAAGTAATTCCCAGGTAAACAACTTTCGTAGCAACAGTTGTCAAGCCCAATACAGCTTTGCCGGTTATTAGACCACTAACAAAGAGATCAACCTGCGAAAGATCGAGTTAGCATGCCTTCCGTCATGGTTTCCAACGAAGAAGCAGGAGAAGTCTGAGGTAAACGCTTGAAAATAGCTTTTAACTTCTTTCCATTTTTCGTCTTTTTCTATAGTAGTATTGTTTGGGCCCATTTTATATTCGGCTAATTTTTTCAGAGTTACTGTGCCATGGTAGAAAAGCTCCAGAGGGGAAACAGTGAAGTCACAGAGGACAGTATAAAGCATTCTCAAAACAGCTTTAAGTGGTTTTGTTGTTTCTATGCCAGGTGCTATTTATTATTTTATTAGAATAGATGTCTTTCTTTGCATTGATTAAACTTTCCATAGCGGAAGTTCCAACTTGTGAAATTTTATTCTTTTCACAGTTTGGGGGACAAATGAAATCTAGAACTGTACTGTTAAGCAATGCTTGCTTTCTTGTCCAATAATTTATTTCTGGGGTCATACTTAATATCTCCTAAAGGGGTTGATTATTTTATGTTTACCATTAACATATTGTAGTTTGAATGTTAATAAAATGCAAATTAAAAAATGAGGATTGAAAAAGAGGGGTGCAGTTAAAAGTAGTGGTTGGAGAGAGTTTAAAGCAAATGCGGAGATTAAGCTATCTTAATCTCCGCGGGAACAGTTTACAATCAAAGAGAAGAAAGTAGAGATTTCAAGGAAGTTATGTATATTTACGAACGGCTCCGATTTCACCGAATTTTACATGGGTTGTCCCTCAAATTATACACTTCTTTATCCTTTATTGCACGAGCAAGGTCGGCTCATGGGCAGATGGAACGAGCAGGTTTTGAATTTCAGCAGGAAACCTACTTAATCAAACACTATCCCCAACCTTCAAAAGAATATGCTCTAAATCCTCCTGAGCCTGTGTCAAAAGAGTTCGTTGCTTGTCAATCAGCTTTGCAGGTGCATTGCTCACAAAATTTTCCTTTGCAAGTTGAACAGAGAGCTTCTCAATCGATGATGTCAACCGCTCTTTTTCTTTTGCTAAACGTGTTTTTTCTTGCAAAAGTAGTTCCGGAGGGATCGGCAGCATTACCTTCAACCCTTCGACACTTCCAATGCTAGCATGCTGAAGGAATACAGGATCCGCAGAATCCAGTTGAATGTTGATGATTTTGACCAAAGCCGCAATAATATGCAGATTTTCAGCCACAGTTTGCTTATGAGGATGATCCTCAGGAATCACAATGTGGACTTCAACAGCTGTCGTTGAAGGGATCTTCATTTCTCCTCGAATATTGCGTATCGTATACACAAGTGATTCGATCAAAGAAAATGTTGCATCAATTTTTGAATCTAAGTCAGATTCCGTATACTTTACGATACGGCGCAACTATACAGGCAGCACAATTTAAAGCTGTAATAGCTTCAGCAGTATATGGATCTAATTCGTCTAAAAGATCATCATCTGTATTCAATCCATTTAAGTCTCTTTTAAACGCTGAAAGAGCTCTTCTGTAATAAAGGGCGCCATTGGGTGTATCAACCTGATTGCATGCAACAATACGATGACAAGCAGCTTTTGTTTGTTTTTTCTCTCTTCAGGTTTGCCAATTTTACCAAACAATGTGGGTTTAGCAATTTCTAGATAATAGGCACAAAACTCTTTCCAAAAGAAATCATAGGCCTCTAAAGTTGCTTGATCAAACAGGTAGTCATTTAATTTTGTATTCACACTATTGATTGTGCGGTTTAGTACAGATAGAATCCAACGGTCTTCGAGCGCTAAAAGATTCTCATTCAGACCTTGATTAAATTCTTTTGCTGTAAGAGGAGTCGACCCCTGCTTTTCATCTCCAACGAGATTCATCATAACAAAGCGTGCGCCGTTCCAGACTTTATTCGTGAAGTTTTTAAATTCTTCAAAGCGTCGTAAATCTAAGTCAATTTCGCGCGCCTGGCTGGCGCTGGCGCAAAGTGCCATGCGAATAGCATCGGTTCCGTAAGCATCGATAATCTCTAGTGGATCGATGATATTTCCTTTAGTTTTGGACATCTTTTCATAACTGAATTTTACTTCTTTCGGAACAGGCTTGCCTAGTTCGTAGGTATCTCTTTCTTCAGGTGAAACATAAGCAATGCCTCCTCCGTCCAGATCACGCCAATAGGATTTCGCGTAAACAAGTCCATGCAGAAATGTTTCAGGAAAGGGGACTTCACCCATCATTTGTTCACCCATCATCATCATGCGTGCCACCCAAAAGAATAATATATCGTAGCCTGTGACGAGAACAGAATTAGGATAAAAGTGGTTTAATTCCGGAGTTTTTTCAGGCCAGCCTAATGTCGAAAAAGGCCATAGGGCTGAAGAAAACCAAGTATCAAGCACATCTTCATCTTGTGTCCAATGCTCGGGTGCAGTAGCGACTTCAGGAGGAACACCTGCGCCATCGTAGCAAATTTGCTGGTTAGGATCCTGGATAGAATGCCAGATAGGAATGCGATGTCCCCACCACAATTGTCGGCTGATGCACCAATCGCGCAAATTGTTAATCCAATGAAAATAGGTGCTTTCCCAATTTTTAGGAATAAGCTTCACTTTATCTGTAGTCACTGCCTCACGCAATTTAACCGCAAAGCCATCCATGCGTACAAACCATTGCTTGGATAAATAAGGCTCGATGACTGCTTTCGAACGGTAAGAAACCCCCACGCGATTAAGATGAGGCTCAACTTTTTCTAAGAAACCTTTTTTCTGCATTTCAGCCACGACAGCTTCACGTGCTAGAGCGATTGTCATGCCTTCAAAAGCGCCACCATTCTCATTAATCTTTCCATCAGGCGTCATAATGTTGATAAATGGAAGCTTATGCGTTACTCCCATTTGGTAATCGTTTGGATCATGTGCAGGGGTGACTTTAACAGCTCCGGTACCAAAAGTTGGATCGACAAGATGATCTGCGATGATAGGTATTTCTCTATCCATTAAAGGAAGAAGCACAGTTTTGCCGATCAAGTGAGCGTAGCGGGTGTCTTTAGGTGAAACTGCGATGGCAGTATCTCCCAGCATTGTTTCGGGGCGAGTTGTAGCAATTGAGATGTAGCCCGAATTATCGCTTAAAGGATACTTGAAGTGCCAAAGGAATGAATTGCGTTCTTCATATTCGACTTCATCATCAGACAAAGTTGTTTGCGTAACAGGATCCCAGTTGACAAGACGATCTCCGCGATAGATAAGCCCTTCATCATAAAGCCTCTTGAAAGCAATGCGTACAGCTCGGTTGTTGCCTTCGTCCATGGTGAAACGCTCTCGCGTCCAATCACATGAGCACCCTAATGATTTTAATTGATTAATAATTTGGTGCTGCTTTTCTTCTTTGAATTTCCAAGTATGTCCTAAAAATTCTTCACGAGAAAATTCTTTTCGTCTTTTGCCTGTGGTGTTCTTTAGATGGCGTTCTACAACAGTTTGAGTTGAAATTCCGGCATGGTCTGTACCAGGTACCCACAAAGCCTCAAAACCACTCATTCGTTTCCAGCGAATCAACACATCTTGTAAAGTATTAACAAGAGCATGACCCATGTGAAGTGCGCCGGTGACGTTTGGAGGAGGCATCACAATGCAATAAGGCTGTTTTGTCGAAAAAGGGTCTGCTTTAAAAAAACCATTGTCTTGCCAAAATTTATACCATTTGGCATCGACGATTTTAGCCTCGTAGGCTTTAGGAAGATCACTCATTTTAACCTATTTTTTTGCTTTACTAGCCAAATACTCATCAAGTGTGCCGTCGAAAATACGAATCTTATCTCCTTCGAAAGCAAGAATT
>CAWDKV010000010.1:0-14052 GCA_963803015.1 uncultured Gammaproteobacteria bacterium
GTCTACCATGACAGGACCCTGAAACATCAGGACTTTGTTTTGGGCGGTGCTCTTTACAAGGGCCGTGAACGGTTACGTATTGAGTTGTGGATACCCCTGAGATCATCGCACCAGGTGAGTCAGCCGAGATATATTCTATGCGTGTAACAAAAGAGAAACTATTGCAGCAAATACGAAGATGGTGCAAGACCATTTAGCGATCAAGAGGACCTATGCTTGAATTAACCTACAATTGGGATCCCCAACCTGAGGGATCGATCCTTTTTTTAATACAATATGTCCCATGCCAAACATCGGACATTGGTAATATCACATATCATGAATTTTACTCCACTTTATAAAATTGCTACTCGTATTGTACGCAAATGTCAGTCTCTAATCGGCATGTCAACATTAGGCGCCAGAGCCATTGTCGTTAATACGAAACAAAATATTATTGGTAAAACACACCTACCAACCACATTGGTACATCCCTGGCGGCGGTGTTAAAAAAGGAGAATCAACAAAATCAGCTATATTACGAGAACTCCAGAACTTTACCTTTAATTGACTAAATCAAACAACAGTAATTCAGCATCTTCATCACAAATGATATGAAGCGTCTTCTCATCTACCACAGCTGCACCATCTCCCACATGCAAGATTTCATGATTTAATTGAATTTGGCCTTTAATCATCTGAACCCATACTCTTCTGCTAGAATCTAAAGAATAATTTAACGCTTTATCCTTGGTGAGAAAGGCAACAAACACTTTTACATCCTAATAAATAGTAACAACCTGGTCATCACCCCTTTCAGCTCCAATCAAAATAAATTCATTCTCGACTCTCGAAATGCTTTTTTGCTCATAAGAGGGTGCTAAATTTGCCGTGTTTGGGTGAATCCAAATTTGTAATAAATGTAACGCTTTATCTGGCGATGGATTAAACTCACTATGTTTTACGCCATGCCCTGCTGACATGCGTTGAATTTCGAGAGGCTGAATTTGTGAACCATTTCCCATACTGTCTTTGTGTTCTAATACCCCATCAATCACATAAGTCATAATTTCCATGTGTTGATGCGCATGCATACCAAACCCCTTCCCCGGTTGAATGATGTCATCATTTATCACACGCAAGTCCCCAAATCCTGAAAATTCAGGTGCATAGTAATCAGCAAATGAAAAGGTATGCATACTCATTAACCAGTCGCTTTTGCTATGACCTCTATCCACACTTTTTCGTATCTTGATCATGAGCTCTCCCTTTAAAAAGCACCCATATAATCACGCTTCCCTATTTCAACCCCAAGACTTCTCAAAATATCATAGGCGGTGGTGACATGAAAAAAGAATTGCGGCAATCCGTAATGCAGTAAATAGGCCATGCCAGTAAATTTTTTCTCTTTAGGTGTCCCTGGTCTTGTAATAATTTCTCGTGCCTCACTGCCATCTATCGCTTCAGGTGGGATCTTAAAATAAATTTCACGGTCTTAGTAATGCGCTCTCGTAATTCATGAAAATTGGTTTCAGAATCTTCAAATACAGGCACCTCTAATCCTGCCAGACGCGCACTCACTCCTTTAGCAAAATCAGTCGCTATCTGAACTTGACGAATAAAATTAAACATATCGGGAAGAGGCTTGCATTCAATAAGGTCTCAGGCGCTATGTCATTATGCCTGACATGCGCCTCAGCCTTATCTAAAATTTAAATCGACTTTGATGTATCAATGGATAATGGGGAGCCCATCACTAACCCTATTACGTCACAATAAAAGTATACCGTTGCCTCAGGATGGTGTGTAATAAAGTTGACATGATCTAAACATTTAATCCCCATTTAAAGTCCCTCTGCATCAAAACGAACGAAAATACAATCATCAGCGGGCTGCTTCGACAAACAATCTACACGATACTTTTTTAATGTCATCCCCTCTTTAACAAAGCGCAGTGTAGACTCAAAACTTGGGTCACTCGCCCAAGGCATCCATCGCTGTAATGCAGCTAATGATCGATTTATTGCTTCATTCAATGGCGTTTCATCACCCGTGTGAGGTGGGCGTAAAATAAGTCGATCAGTTTCAATCACCGGATACATAAAACACCTCAAGCAAATGCGCATATTCAGTTATACTATTTTCTTTCAAACAATGAGTCACGTCCATGAAAAAAAAGCACGGTCATTCTATTGATAGTATCTCTATACCTCCTATTTTATATGGTACAGCCTGGAAAGAAGAGAATACAGAGCGACTTGTGACCCAGGCTTTAACATTAGGATTTAAGGGTATTGATACTGCCAATCAGAGAAAGCATTATTTTGAAGAGGGTGTTGGATTTGCGATTCAGAAATTTTTAAAAACGAGTCAAAAAACACGTAGTGATTTATTTCTACAAACAAAATTCACGTCCATACACGGCCAAGATTCGCGCTTGCCTTATGATGAATTTGATTCATTGACTAATCAAGTTAAGCAATCCTTTGCCAGTTCGCTGGAATCATTTACAAACAGACTATATTGATTCTTATATTCTTCATGGCCCTGCACTATCTCGAGGAATAATCGATGCCGATTTGGAAATTTGGCAGGCTATGGAAGCCTTAGTACATGAGGGCAAAGTTAAGTTTCTTGGAATTTCAAATGTAAACATTCAGCAGGTAGAGGAGCTATACAAAAAAGTTTCTATAAAGCCATCATTTATACAAAATCGATGCTTCGCTCATCAAATGGGATCAAGACGTTAGGTTGTTTTGTAAAAAGAACAGGATTATCTATCAGGGATTTTCTTTGCTCACAGCTAATCAGCCCTACCTTTTAAACCCATACATGCAAGCAGTTGCCAAAATATAATAAAACCATTTCACAAATTATATTTCGTTTTGCATGGCAAATAGGAATGTTGCCTTTAACGGGCACAACGAATCCACAGCATATGACGGATGATTTAGATATCAATGATTTTGAGCTTTCCTCCCTGGAAGTTCAACAGATAGAAAATATTTCTATCGAATAGAGGGTGGCCATTAAAGAGAACCCAAACCCACAAATCGCATAGGTGATTCCGTCCCGCCTTGTATTGACAACGGCAATGCCAAGCTAAACGCACCCACTGTCGGTAACAAATGTGCGTTTGCAACATTTTCAACCAAATATAATCCAGCTCCAAGGATTGCCTGATGCACAGGGTATCCACTCGAAGGAGTATCAGGAGATAGCGTATCAATACCGAGTCCTACTATCTTTCTTTCTAACAACAAAAGAGCTGCCTCTATTGATATCGAGGGAAATTGTAACTGATTACGATATTTTTCAGGTGTATGCCAACGTTTGTAGGACATGTAGTATCCAGAGGATGGAAAGATCGAATGATATGAAATGGAAACATTTTTTATCCGCTTTTGGTTCAATATAACGCTGGGATGTTGATGACCCTTCAAAAATCTTCGCATCGAATCACATGGTAAGCCGGCGTCTCATAAGGATGTGATTTTTTTAGGGCGGCAATAGCGGCATGAATATGCTCTTCACCACAAACCATTTCACTAGATCTCCCGCAAACGTCTCCATTTATGCTTCCTACCCCTTAAGAACACTATCGATTTTTCTTTCTAATAAAAGCCATATAACCATCACGCGGTGGTCGATTAATGATAACTCCTGCTTCCTTTAGTTTTTGACATGTCTCAAAAATATTCTCTACACCATAGGCCAAATGACCGAAATTTCGTCCTTCTGGGTAGGGTTGCGGATCCCAGTTGTAGGTTAATTCAAGCATGGGACCTCTTGTTAATTCCACTTGTTTGAGATCGGAAGGAGCAGCTAAAAATATTAGCGTAAATCGACCTTGTTCGTTTTCTGTGCGTTTGATTTCTACCAACCCTAATTTTTTGCAATAAAAATCAAGCGATTCTTCCAAATTGGATACTCTGACCATGGTATGTAAGTAGTTCATTTACATTTTCTCTCAATGTGCATTGATATGATATACCCATTTCAGTGGGGTAAAGTAAAATGTATGTGGGCTAACAAATCACATATGATTATTCCGCATAACGGAAACATCCTTGAATATGATCATCAACCATACCCACTGCTTGCATATAAGCGTACATAATGGTTGAACCAACAAAGCGCATGCCTCTTTTCTTCAGATCCTTTGATAGTGCATCTGATTCTTTTGTTTGTGTTGATACCATTTGTAGTGATGCAGGGCGGTTTATTTTAGGTTGACCTTGAACGAACTGCCAGACAAAGGTATCAAACGAGCCAAATTCTTGTTGAATGCTTATAAAAACATGTGCGTTTTGACGAACAGAAAAGATTTTTAAACGATTACGTATGATACCAGGGTTGGTTAATAATCCTTCCAAATCATCATCGCTTAGATTGGCGCAGGCTGCAGGATCAAATTGTTTAAATGCTTCACGATAACCTTCACGTCGCTTTAAAATAGTTTCCCAAGTGAGACCTGCTTGAGCGCCTTCTAAGATCAACATTTCAAAATGTTTGAGATCATCATGCACGGGAACTCCCCACTCAGTATCGTGGTAATGTTCGTAGTGTGGTTTGTTTTGGCCAACCCAAGGGCAACGGTTCATGACTTACATCCTTCATCTGTTTCGAATGCTATATCTTCAATGTGACTTTCATGACAATAATATCCTGATAGAAGAGCAATCACAGACTTTTTTATGTATTTGTCAAGTCAAATATAGATTACATGCTATTTTTGCTTAAGTAGGAGGGTGTTGATTTCGAGCCCTAACCTAAACTCGGCAGCTGAAGCGCATGGCGCTTTTTTTAAATAAAAAGGTAAAATTTTTTTAATACTCTCCAAGGCTTAAGTCATGTTTTCGCATTATGTGCTGAAGGCGGGCTTTACAGCTCACTTTTCCCTATCTATGATATTTGTACATTAATCAAAAAATGAGGCCAATATGTCGTCGCGCGGGGGAACAAGAGCAGGGGCAGGGCGTCCAAAGGGTGAGCCTACCAAAGCAATTCGAGTGTCTGTATCATTACTTGCAGAACTCGAGCGATTAAAAGAAGGGCCTAATTATCATTTACCGGTCTTTTCCAGTAAAGTCCAAGCGGGCTTTCCATCACCTGCTGATGATTACATTGAAGGATATCTTGATTTAAATACAAAATTCATAAGACATCCTTCTGCGACCTTTGTATTGCAAGCTACAGGTGACTCCATGATTGATGCGGGGATTTTTTCAGGTGATTGGTTGTTAGTGGATAGGAGTGTTGAAGCCAGCGATGGACGTATTGTAATTGCCGCGGTCAATGGGGAGTTGACCGTCAAGCGGTTGTCTAAAAAAGAGGCTAGCATACAATTACTGCCGGCCAATTCTAAATTCAAACCCATTGATATTACCGAAGACAGTGAGATGGTGATTTGGGGCGTGGTCACTTTAGTATTACATGAGCCTGCCTGAAATGTTTGCCCTGATTGATTGCAATAACTTTTATGCCAGTTGTGAGCGATTGTTTCGCCCTGATTTAAAGGATATGCCTATTGTGGTGCTTTCCAATAATGATGGATGTTGTATAGCCCGATCGAATGAAGCGAAGGCCTTGGGCATTGCAATGGGCGAGCCTTATTTTAAAATCAAAAGCTTATGTACCCAACATGGGGTGAAGGCTTTTTCCTCTAATTACCCTTTGTATGGCAATCTCAGTCATCGGGTCATGTGTACTATTGAAGAGTCTTGGCCTCATATGGAAGTCTATTCCATTGATGAAGCTTTTTTGGATTTAAGCAGTATGCCTTCAGAGTCGCATGATGCCTTTTGTACCATGTTGCAAAAGAAAATTCTAAAGCATACCGGAATTCCCACCTCTATTGGTATTGGGCAAACTAAAACACTTGCGAAACTTGCTAATTATTGCTGTAAGAAAGTGTTTAAAATTCCTGTGCTTAATATCACTGCACATCGTGAACCCTTATTAAAGCAGATTTCAGTAGGTGATATTTGGGGAGTAGGACGGCAATGGGAAAAAAAATTAATGGCGCATGGGATTTATACTGCTTATGACTTAGCGAGTACCAATGTCCATCATTTGAAAAAGAGCTTTAATGTGGTGTTGATGCGAACCTCGATGGAGCTTCAAGGTATTGCATGTGGCGAACTTGATGAGATTGAACCAAAACAAAGCATCATGTCTTCAAAAAGTTTTGGACAGATGCAAACTGATTTTAATAGTGTTGCGCAATCTGTAAGTAGTCATTGCGCGCGTGTAGTAGAGAAAATGCGGGCACAAGGATTGGTGGCTCAAGGTCTATATGTGTTTATCCATACTAATCGATTTCGAAAGGATTTGCCTCCACATTTTCAGAGGATGGAATTTCGCTTGGTGAATGCAACTGATGATTTGCGCTTAATTACCAAGATCGCTAAACACTGTTTGCGACGTATTTTTAGGTCCGGGTATTATTATAAGAAAGCTGGGGTATGTCTTCTTGATTTAATTTCCAAAGACCCTCGTCAGTTGGATATGTTTCATCAGCCAACGGATGAACAATTGCAACATACGGAACAACTTATGAGTGTATTGGAGCGGATTAATCAAAAATAGGGGTTCTAAACGCTAACCCCAGAAATTTCCGGACTAAATTTAACCACTTTTTTCTTTTTTACTCCATGCAAAAAAACTTTGTTTATTATTGCATCAAGATCAATGATTTTATCACCAGAAAAAATAAAGTGTCCCTGAAAATGAATATGTTGCCAAGCCACAGGCGAAATTTTCTTCAACATGCTAATGCCTTATGATCTCCCTCAGCCTCATATTTTAGCTTGAGCTTGGATAGGATTGCCGAATTATAATGAATAATGGCATTGGCAATAAGTCTGGCACATTGATTGCTGATCTCAATTTCACGATCTCCTCTGCCTGATAATTGTTTTTTGCCATAAGCAGTTGCAATAGCCATGCGCAGTTGATGGTATGATTCCACACGATTTTGTGAACGATGTATATCTCGTTGTAGTTTTCTGTCTTGCAAATATTTCAGGGTATAGATGCTGCGAATCAATTTATCATATTCAAATAGTGCTTTTCTGGTTTTGTTTGAGGTGCTGTAAGTGCATAGTTTTTTAATCAGAATGCTTTGAGTGATTTCTTTACAGCCTAACGCCTTGATAATAGGTTCAATATTTGGCCATTCATCCTCAATGAGTTGGCGATCAATTTTGTCAACGGGCTTGATTAACCAATCTTATATTGAGCTGGATCATCACCACAATAAAGATGCTTGAGTTGGGCTTGCAAATTGGTAAATCGAGGGCACAACTTACCACCAAACCAGTCCATCACAGCAAAATTGGCTTTATTAATAAGGTGCATGTCTCCTGTAATGGCCTCTGGCATAATGCTGCTTGTGTTGTTATACCAAATGTCAAAAGCAAAATAACTTTCATGCTCATGAGCACCAATCAATTCAGTTTGCAGCGGAATATGGTTGACCAACAGCGTATAAGCCACAACGCCTTTACCTTTTTTAAAGTATTTTTTGGAACGCCTTGCTTTCAGTGTTGGTCTTGCCACTTCAAATTTTTGGCCATCAACACCACCATAAAGAATAGCCATATCCAATGAGTAATCAGAGAAAAATAGGCATTTGCGCAATATCATCCCCAATGATGTCATTGGCTTTTTTCAATGTTTGCAATCGCACACGAGATTGATAAACGTCCAGCAAACTGGCATAAGGAATATCAGAAATTTCTGCCATATTAAGATTGCCGTTATTCAACGCTTGCGCGATAATGACCGCATTTAGAGTATTTTCATCGGCAAGCAATTTGGCATAGCGAGGTTGCAGTAGAGTAAATGCTGATGAATAACGACTCCGTTCATTAACAAATCGAAGAACATCCGTAATATCACACAAGGGTAATTGTTCATAGAAACGGTGTTGAGCATCTTCATCGTATTTGTCATCATTGGATTTTTTTAAATGGAGCGTTTTAGTTTTTTCATCATAGTACAGATGCTTGAGCTTACCTTGGGTAAAATCAGTATTAAATTTCAACCATTCTGACCGTAGTTCAGCACAGCGTTCATCCAGTAATGTTTGATAGGCTTCCTCAATGCGGGAATATCCAA
The DNA here is from genome assembly GCA_963803015.1 of uncultured Gammaproteobacteria bacterium. Taxonomy (GTDB): domain Bacteria; phylum Pseudomonadota; class Gammaproteobacteria; order Berkiellales; family Berkiellaceae; genus Berkiella. Next base: position 8,104 of record CAWDKV010000010.1, read on the forward strand.
TGGTTCTACCAGTGACTCCTTTTTCCTTGGCTGAACGAAGCTCTTGCTGAAGCGAACGGTTTTGAATGCTATCTGCCAAATAGAGTTCTCCTGCTTTAAGCCGTTTCTTCAGTTGGCGATAAATCCAAAATTCATAGCGATCGGCATGGAATTTTTTCTCACCTTTGGCATTCGTATCAAACAAGTATTTTTCCAACCGTTTTGGCCTGGTTTTTTCGGGGCTTGCGGTGACTGGATATTGGTTTATCGTTTTGTTGGCAGCCAAATAGCTCTTTAAGCCAGGTAATGGCTTCAAGCCAAGGACTTTCATCTGTAGTACTTGAGAAATCAATGGCCATCATTAATGGTCGTAATTGCAATTGACATCGATGAAATAAGGTATCAACCAGTTTCCATTGAAAATCGATTGGCTTAAGTTCCTCTTCATTTTCTTCAGGTATTTTATTGCGTAACTCTTCTTCAGGGATGATTGTTTCGAATGCTTTTTTGCGTACATCACCAAAACTGATCTGATCCGGAAGCTCTTGATTGATAAATAACCGTGCAAATTTGCGCATAACAAAAGAGTCAATTTGTTTGCTTACCGCATAGTCCGTATAGGCTTCTTTTGTTTTTTCTTTAAGATCAGCCTCAAATTGTTTGAGGCTCAAGGAAAAAGCATCAATTAAATTATCATTCAATTTAAGGTATCGCTGAGAGAGATAACATAGAAGATAAAGATAGGTCTGCTCAGATTTTAATTTCTTCCGTAATTCATAAACATCATAATAATCAACAAGACTTGCATAATAGTGAATATTTTGCTGGGATAGATTGAGTTTAGGCAAGAGCGATTTAGCTAACTGATACAAGGGTTTTATCGAAAGCAATTTTTCGCGCTCAGCACTTATCATGCGTGCTTTAAAATCCTTGGTATCCTGTTTGAGATCTGCTAATCCAGAAAGAGTTTCTGTTTCTTTTTCTAGCAACAATTTTTGCAAAGCGGATTTATCATCTATCGTCAGGGATTCTCGAAGAATTGCTTCGAGCCGATTGCGTTCCGCATTTAAGACTGTGCTCACAATCTCTTGCAGGGTGGTGTATCCAGGACGCAAGATTTTCTTTTTCTGCATAAATGCTAATAATTCGATAACGATAAATTGTGGGCTAACATCACGGCGCAGAATCTGTTCTGCCTGTGCAATCAATAATGGTTCAAATTCTTTTGACCAAGACTGATAACCAAAATGCGCTGTAATCACGGTGCATTGTGCATAATATTGGTGTTTGCTGATAGGGGTTGGATGAAACTGTTGTTCGGGAAAATACTCCTGCATAATGAAATCAATGTCTTCCTGTAGCTCATCCCACTTAAATGCAAAGAACCGATGTTTCGCCTTAAAGTAACCTATTTGAATGGCGCAATGAACTTTGGCTGATAAATTATCGCGGCTGCGCATCAAGACTTGTTCTTCAGGGGTGAGATTGAGATAATTCGAACGCTGAACATCATCAAAATCAGGGATCTCATACAAAGCAGCTTGCTCTGCTTCAGATAAAATGGTTAGATTTTTATTGCTTGCTCGCATGAATAAAATTTACTCTATAAATTGGCGGCAGATTCTATCAAACATTCTGATAAGTGGCTATTTATCGGAAAGATAAGAAATACAGATCCAGTGTGGTTAAGCTCTATCGATTCTTTTATAATCGCTCACCAAGCACTGTTTTACGGAAAGTTTGCTACAATAGTATAATGATGCCACCTAAAAAAATTAAAAATAGCCTGCTTAGAGCACGTGAATACTTAACACCAACAGAAATTGATAAATTAATTGCGGCAGCAAGACATACTGGTAGGCATGGTCAGCGCGATGCAGCAATGATACTGATTGCCTATCGACATGGGTTGCGAGTTTCAGAATTAATTTCGCTTTGTTGGACACAAATTGATTTGGAACAGGGTGTGTTTTACGTTATTCGTCGTAAAAATGGTTTATCCTCTCATCATCCGCTGTTTGGTGCAGAGCTTCGTGCGCTTCGGCAGCTGAAACGTGATTATCCTGAGACCGACTATGTGTTCATGAGCGAACGAAAGGCACCCATAACAGGTGATACATTCCGAAAAATTGTTGCACGAGCGGGTGAAGTAGCCAAATTAGGTATGTCCGTACACCCTCATATGCTTAGACATTCAACAGGATATAAGCTCGCTAATGATGGACAAGATACAAGAAGTATTCAGCATTATTTGGGACATAAAAATATTCAAAATACAGTTAAATATACTGAAATGTCCATAACTCGATTCAAAAGTTTTTGGAGTGATTAAGAACAATCGAAAATTCCTAGAACTTGCACCAGTTGTCTCATAAGTAGTGTTACCGAGGACTAACCCCATATTTCTAACTCCATGAAAGTGTGTTAAAATTGGTCTTTTAATTTATATTAAGAGTAATTATTGGTTGTTTCTAGGAGATTAATATGCCCGCAGTATCTAAATTCCCTTTAGGGTTTAGCAATGATATAAACACTTTAAAAGGTGCCTTAAAGGCATCAGGACTAAGTGATGAACATTTTGTTAGAAATCAAAATACATGGGCGCTCCACATTAACTTAGATGGTACAATGCTACATGCAAAACAAGTGACTAACCCTGAAGGGGATTTGAATACTTACTTCCTATATTATTCTACAACTTTAATCGCAACCACGAGTATAAAGACAGGAAAATATGCTTCTCAACAATATGAGATTACCCATGTTCATAAAGACGCATTTGTTAATTTGCCTTCATCCTTAATTGGTGAAAAACCAAAAATTGTAGAGGCAGAAAGCCAAACTACAGGTTTTGAAGATATTCCTGATTGGAATATGCAGACACAGGTTCATCTGCATCCAAATAAGATAAAAAACATTGTTAGGGAAGCTATAAAGCGTGTATTAAAAGATCCTGCAAAAGAATATATAGTAATGAATGTTATGGGAGCTTGTGCTGATAAGGTCATGAAAGCAGAAATACATCAAGATTATCTAGACGCATTAAAAAATAAGCAAATTGCATCTCAAAAACCAGTTACAGATGAGCCAGTAGGGCCCTCATTGGATAAAGAAGCATTAGATAATTTATCTTATTTGACTTCGTCGAAAAATAAAGCAACTGAATTTAAATCAACACCTGATGAATTAGTAGGGCCTTCCTTGGATAACGAACTCCCTTTACTGAATAATAAATTACCCTCTCTGGACGATGAACTACCCTCTCTGGACGATGAACTACCCTCTCTGGACGATGAACTACCCTCTCTGGACGATGAACTACCCTCTCTGGACGATGAACTACCCTCTCTGGACGATGAACTACCATCACTGGACGATGAATTACCATCACTGGACGATGAATTACTATCACTGGACGATGAATTACCATCACTGGACGATGAATTACCATCACTGGACGATGAATTACCATCACTGGATGATGAATTACCATCACTGGATGATGAATTACCGTCGCTGGATGATGAATTACCATCATTGAGCGTTGTAAACAATGCGACTCCTGAAGCAACTACAGCACGTAATAGATTTAATGGTGCGTTTCCTCTTCATCCAGTAGAAGGTATGGAGTATTTATTTAAAAAATTAAATTCAAAGATAATCATTGAAAAAGTAGGCCGGATTTATTACATAACCCCAAATGATGAATCAATTACAATTCTAGAAAAAAATAACGGGGTACAGGATTATTATGTTTTGTGCATCAATCATGGAGGGGTAGCCTCAACTATGCGTGATTATCCAGTAACTTCTCTCGATTTAGGAAAAGTTGATGAACAACTAGGACAAAATAATGTAGAAGATGATATATCACTTTCATTTTTTGTACCTCCAGTAGATGATAATGGCGAATTGCCTCCCCAGGAACTTGACTCACCAAATGATGATGTGTCACTTTCATTTTATCTTCCTCCGGCGGATGATCATGATGATAAGCTGCCTCCGTTAGAAGTAAAATTACCCCAATCTGATGATCAAGCAAACCCCAAAAATAAGATAAGCTCGTTCAATACAAATATAGGAATGTTTCCTTCTCCTAAATCAAAAAAAGCTAAAGAAGCAACATTGCCTACTGAAGAATCAATAAAAGAACAAATTCAAAGTTTACTGACTAAAGGCGAGTTACAAATAGTTCCCGTAGAGGAATTAGCGCGGCTTCCGCAAGATAAACTACTTGCCTTTTGTCAAAAAGTAAAAGAATCTCGTCACGTGTACCAATATGGATATGAGGTTCCTAATATGTTCTTATCCGGAGTCGATGCACTGCTCAGAAGAGGTATTTCTTTAAGGAGCTTTTTATCCTTTCCTTTAGAAAAGCAAGTTTACCTTGCTAATGAAGGCTGTACATGGAGGTTTGCGGATAGGGGTGGAAATTTAGAAAAATTATGCCAATTAGAAATAGAAGATATTAAAGATATATTTTCTTGGTTGAGAGCAGACAGCGAAAAAACAATGAATTTTATTTTAACTCAGCGGAATGCTCAGTCACCTATAGCTGGTGAAATGAATCAGATGATTGAAGATAAGTTAACTTCCGTTTCCTCATACAGCTTTAGCTAGGAGTTAATGAACCAAATTTATTTGACTGCCCAAACGAAGAGCTTATACTGATTGAAATACCATTATTGTTGACGGTCAAAGTTATTCTGCCGGAAATTTCTGGGGTTAGCGTTTAGAACCCCAAATATGGGCGAGGCACCATTCGCATGGCCGCAGAAGGGTATTCAAAACCATGGGTTATGCGAGCCGAACTTAAATCACCTGCCTACACTACGCGCTGGAGCGATGTCCCTAAAGTGAGCTTCTATTAACATGGGGGTTTTGCTGAGCGAGCAGGGGCAGGAGTCCCTGCGAAAAATTATCCATATCGATATGGATTGTTTTTATGCTGCTATTGAAATGCGTGATTTTCCTGAACTTGCTAAGAAACCTATTGCGGTAGGAGGGAAGGCATCGCAGCGCGGAGTTATCTCAACCTGTAATTATGCGGCGCGACAATTTGGTGTGCGCTCTGCCATGTCTACTGCAAAGGCTTTGAGATTGTGTCGCCATCTCATCGTGCGGCCTACACGTATGGATGTGTATCATCAGGAAAGCCAATACATACGAGAGATATTTACAGAATATACCGATTTAATTGAGCCTTTATCTTTAGATGAAGCCTATCTTGACGTCACTCATTCCACGCACTGTAAAGGCAGTGCCACATGGATAGCCCAAGAGATCCGCACGCGAATTTTTCAAACACGAGGACTAACTGCCAGTGCAGGCATTGCACCAAATAAAAGTTTGGCAAAGATTGCTAGCGATTGGCACAAGCCCAATGGGCAAATGGTGATTAAGCCTGAGGATATCGAGACTTTTATGATTACCTTACCAGTACGAAAGTTATTTGGTGTAGGGCCAAAAATGGAAGGAAAACTTAAGGCCCATGGTATTCTTACCTGTGAAGATGTGCAAGGTCATTCGGCCGATGATTTAATAAAAGAATTTGGCGTAATGGGACAAAGGCTATATGAGCTTGCCAGAGGTATTCATAATCGCCCTGTAAATCCTCACCGTATTAGAAAATCCATTAGTGTTGAAGAGACTTATTTGGTAGATTTACCGCATGCTGAGGCTTGTCTTAAGGTATTGCCTGATTTATTGATGCGGTTGAGTCAACGGATTAAAGGTGCTGGAGAATTGAGTGGTATTCAAACAGTCTTTGTTAAATTAAAATTTAAAAATTTTCAACAAACTACAGTGGAACACATTTGCGATCGGGTTGATCCGATGCTCATAGGACGATTAATTCAAGAGGGATATTTAAGAAAAAGGATGCCAGTAAGGTTATTAGGTGTTGGTGTTGGGCTAAAGCCTGAAAGAGAGAATAAGAGATGGATGCAGCTCTCTTTATTTTAGAGAGCA
>CAWDKV010000011.1:0-846235 GCA_963803015.1 uncultured Gammaproteobacteria bacterium
AGCGAAGATGCTTTCCCGTCTCCCAGTTTTAGTCATACTTTATGTCAAGCATGGGAAGCTGCTGCCAATCCTGCAGTTGAGAGCGAGATAAGAGTTTGCAATTTGCGAACAGGTATCGTGCTTGGCAGAGAAGGCGGGGCATTGAAACGCATGCTCCCCCCGTTTAGCTTAGGATTAGGAGGTAAAATAGGTAATGGAAAACAGTGGATGTCTTGGATCCATCATGAAGATATGCTACGGGTAATTGAATTTTGCCTTCACAACCCAGAAATAAAGGGCCCAGTAAATGCGACAGCGCCTTACCCTGTCACAAATGAAACATTTACTAAAATTTTAGCGAAAAACCTGCATCGACCCGCAATGATAACCATGCCAGCCTTTATGTTGAAAATAATTTTTGGTCAAATGGGTGAAGAATTATTGTTACAAGGGCAATGCGTCGTGCCAACAAAACTGCAGCAACAAGGCTTTGTTTTTCATTACGCTACAATTGAGGCAGCACTATCTCAAATAATAAAATAATCTATTTTGACTATATATTCGGATACCTTTTCGAAGGTTTTCGGTGAGTCGGTATAGCCTTAGAGGATTTGGCTTCACGACATTCCGCTAAAATCTTCTCGCCGTGCTTGATATCCTGGTCAACAGTTTTATCAAAATCTTTAGTAATGTTTGCCAGCGTTTGCTCCCATTCAGCTAAAGCGGCAGTCATGCGTTCTTTATTTTGAAAGTCATGATGAGATTGAACCAAAGAGAGATGTTGTTGCTTCAATTCTAAGATGCGCATCTTTTGCAATGCGGCTCCTCTTTTTAGTTCTTCAATATGAGTCGCCAACTCCTGTATTTCTTGTGCAGAAAATTCATCTGGTGTTTTTTCAAGTAGTTTGTTATCTAATGGATTACGAAACCCTAGATAAAGCGCCATGGTTTGCTTTTTAAAAGCAGCATCGCAAAAAAGATAAGCTTTTCTAAGCTCTTCTAGATGAGGTCCATCTGTGTCGGCGAAAAAGCGTTGGAAAGCACCTTTTGGCACGGGTGGAATTCTAGTCGGTTTTTCTTCACCGGTAATGATATTCATAATGTCGACAGTATTTTCAGTTTGAGGGAGGGGGACGTGAATTAAAATTTGAAAGGCGACTTCATTGAAACGGGGTATCTTTCCAGAGTTAACAGCTGATTTTGATTTTTCATAAATAACTCTGAGTTGTTCGTCTACTTCCGGTATTCGACCCAAATAGGTATTTTTTTGTAGCAACCACCCAACAAGTGTATGATGGCCTGCTTCTATTGCTTGGCGTAACGCGTTAAAGCTAAGTTCACTTTTTTGCGGCGAATCCTCCAAAAAGGTAAGAATGGTTTGCAATGCTTCCAAATGATTATGGTGAGCGCAAAAATTCACAGCTTCAGATAAGGTGTGATAAAACATATCTTGATTATCTGTCGTTAAATGTTGTAATTCAGTCAGTTCTTTTTGAATTGCGTTTGTGTCCCAACTTTTTTCTTTAATCGTGGTAAGTAATTTTTTAGCTTGTTGCTCATATTGTGACGTTCTATTAAAAAGCATTCTGCTAGAGCTTGAGAGCGCAGCTGTTAAAGCAGGTTCGATTTCAACCGGTGGCTTTTCAGTTGCTACCTTGAGATAAGATTCCATGGTGGGCTCAGTTTGCAATAGAGGATTAACACTGCGTAAAACAGCAAGCTGTTTATCCCAAAGTTCAAGTTGCTTGTTTTTTCGATCTTGGTTTTCAATATATCTTCCCAATAAAGGTGCGAGCATTTGATTTTTGATTTGCGCAATTTGCTTTAAAGGTTGTTCCAGTTCAGCCTCATTGATTGGCAACTGCAGTGTTAATTGTTCTAAGAAGCGGTAGCAATCACGTATTTGTGTTAAGACGGCCCCATCATTATCTACCAATAACTGGCCCCAGCCGCGATCTAAAGTGGAAATAGTGGTTTCGTTAGGCAAGTTCGAGGCCAGAAGCTCTATTAGTTCGCGATCAAATTCGATGTTAGTTGTTGCTAGAATATGTTGTACGATTGTTAGATTATTTTGCGCAAGTGCTGCTTTAATCGTCATCACTAAATCATTTTGCGTAAAAGTCAGATCAGAGCGAGACAGAATAAGTTTTTGCGTTATTTCTACGTTTCCCTTGGTTGCAGCTTTTTGTAAGGCAACCGCCAAATCATGCATATTTATTTTGTGAGATTTATTCAGAATAGTCGTGATGGCGGCTTGATTGTTGTGTTCAATAGCTAAAACCAAGCCTTTTCCTAAGTGATTAGAATCCAAAGCCAATTCACTTGAAACAGGCTCCCCTTTTTGAATTTTGGTGTAAAAAGAAGATGTTATTTTGAGTAATTGTTCTTTTTGAATGAGCGCTTCTCTAAGACGTAAAAGCTGAGATTCGATTTGAAGCCTTTGTGCTTGCCAATTAGGATTTTTACTCATATCTCGGGCGAGAAGATCTGTAAAAGCCACTTGGCTGGCAGATAAATTTTCATGAGCTTGGGTTAAAAGTTGAGTATAGCTTTCGAGATCGCTCGCATTTAATTGATAAGATAGGTTTAATTCTTGCAAAATCTTTTCTTGTAGAATGAAGAGACGATCATTTTTCTGCGTTAAGCCTCCAAGTGACAAATTAATAGAATTGATCGGATGCTCAAGGTGATTTTTCTCATAAGCAATGGCTGATTCTAGTATCTTCTCATGTTTTTTTATTATTTCATTGAAAATTGCTAATTCATCAGGGGCAGAAAAGTTATTTTTTAATGCATTTAAAGCTTCAATATGCACTCTTAATCTGGAGATGTGGTTGTTTAGAACATCTAAGGACAAAGTCGGATAATAGTTCGGTGCATCGCTTAAAAATCCTTCTAAAATTCCAAGAAATTGATGAGAAAAGAATGCCAATCTCTTTTGGTGCGCTATAACATTATAGTCAGATGCTTCTAAAGTCTCTTTTGTAAATACAAGGCCAAAAGGGTTGGATAGCCAAGAATCATAGCTTTGTTGCAACATTTCCCGCTGTTGTTTAGCGTCAATGATTTGATTGCACAAATAGCTCAAATCAGCATCTAATTGTGCAACTGCAGATCGCAGTTCATCTGGATCAAGCGCTTTGATTTGCTGATATTTTGCTTCAATAATACTTTGAGTTGCCACAATACATGATTGATAGGCTGTACTTAATGATTTATCTTGTTCTGTAGGCTCTTTTTTGTTGCTATATAAGAGTGAACCATATTCCATTTTTACCAAAAATTTTTCAAGCGTTTTTCTATCTAAGGCATCTGCTTTTGTTCTAAGGAAAGTAACAAATTGTGTTTTCATGTATTCTGTAATGACACTTTTATTCTCATGATTGAGAGATTCTAAAAGAGAGCTTCCTTGCGTTTGTAATTCAAGAAAGGGATCGCCATTTTCAAGAATGTCAGGATTTACTAAGATGCTATCGACTTTAGTTTTAGCTAAAGTAAGCAATTGCGACTGTTTGAGTTGCGTACTTTGTTTATCTAATTCTATGAGCACCTTTTCAATTTCTTCAACTTGCGTATTGCTACCGAGTTTTGCTTTGTGCTCGGAGATTTCTGCTAAAAAAGCTTGCGTGCCAATCCGACCTTGTTCTATAAGCTGTGTTTTTTCACTAGGTGTCTTTATTTTTTTAGTTAAATGGGTTAAAGCAATATTTAACCGATTTTCTACATTCATTAAAGCTTTCTTTTGAGCATAATAATGTTGATAAGCATATTCATCAGTAGTTAAAAATTCATCTTCTTGTTTCATTTGATCTCGGAGTGTCACAAAATCGTTGATTAACGTAACAATTTCTTTTCGTAAAGAAGAGATGTCTTGACTATCATAGGTTGCATTCAGGTTCTTTTGATTAAGTGCTCTTTGTAATAGATCAGTTTCAATTTCAAGTTGTAATCCTAGCCGTTCGAATTTATCCGCTTTATGTTGCTTCTCTTTTTGTGCCTTCGCTTTTCTTTTTTCATTATGACGTTGCCAAGGCATAGCGGCTATAAATCTTTTAAACAGGCTAGGTGTTTTCTCAGGTTTGGCAGATTTCTCGCTCTGCTCTTTAAAATATGCTTTCAAATCACCTTCTCTTTGGTGCATATCTTGTAGTAAATCATTTCTCAGGGCTGTTTTTTCTTTAATATAGTTTTCAAGATCTGTTGCGGACATGCTGTAAATGCTAGTATTCTCTTTTAAATCAAAAGCTTCTCGATAAGTCAAAAAGCTCTTATTGGTTTGGTCAAACTTTAAGCGTTCTTGTAATTTCTCTTCCTCTGAGACAAATGATTTTGACTGCCCTTTCAAAGCTGTTTTGTATTTTTGTATTTTAGAGACAAATTTATCGACACGTTCATTTTCGCTCAGACTGTCAACTTTTGAGAAAGCTTTTTCTCTCTTAGCTTGGGCCTTCGTTCGTTCTTTTTGTGTATGATCTAACCATAATGTATTTAGCTCAGCGGTTGAATCTAGCAATCTTCTCTCATAGAGTGCTTGATCATTATAAAGATTAGAGAACAGTAAAGCATCCATCCTTTCTTTGAAATTCAAATTTTCCATAGCGAAAAAGGCAGCGCGCATTGCCCATTTTTCAATAAAACCGACATTGGTTTTTCTTTGCCTTGGGTCAAGAATATCTTGAGCAACTATCTTGGCAAGGTTTTTCTTTTTTTGAAGTCCTTCAATCGCTGCAACATAGTCAATGGTGCCATAACATATCACTGTTGCATATGCCGCATTGTTATTAGTGGTTGTCTTCTTTTTGGTTTTCTCAAGTACTCTGTCATATTCTGTGCGAAATGTTCTTTTTATTTTTTCTAGCGGGTCATTTTCTTTATAAACATCTTGACGGTTCGCATAAGACATAAAATCTTGTTTTTTATCTTTTAGTTTTTTAAATTCTTCTTCATTATATAGATTGGTATAATTTTGATATAATTCTTCAGCGCTTTCAAAACCTAGATGTTGCGCTACATTGTTAAGTAGATTTTTTCCTTGCACCGTTCCTAAATCACCTAAACCTGATTCGCTTAATAATTGCCTCTTATATTCTTTTACTTCTTCAGGAGATTTGCTTAAATCTCTAGACATTTTATCTACTTTGCTAAGAATGCTATAGAGCGTTGCAATTTGTGAATAATAAAACTCAAAAGCACTACCATGAATTTGTTCACTCAGGTATTTTGCAGCGTCTTCTGCCGAATTAACAGGGAGTTGGCTTTTGAGTTGGCTATATTTTTCAGGGTCTAATCTTTTAGCCAAAATCGATTGGAGGATATTAGGTTGCGGTACATCTGTTATACGCTCAATTTTTAATTGAGGCATACTCTCTACTTGAATAGCATTAAACCGCGTTACGTTAATGTTGATTGCAGATAGCACCTGACGGTTGATGTTTTTTACACCTTTTTTAACGGCAAATTTTTGTACTAAGCCTAATTCATTTTTTATTTCTGGTTTATCTGCAGGGTTCATCACTGCTTGACCGTATTTTAGATATTCATTTAAAAGCGCTGTTGAGAGCCAATTAAAAGAACGTCTACAATGAAATATAAAGTTGTTTGCTTGAGAATCATTGAAATCTTTCGTAGAAGCCAAACGGTCTAGTATTTCTTGTATTTTACCGATATGTCGTATAAATATTTTTTTGTCTTTTTCTATCTTAGCTAGCCCAATAAGAACTTCCAATTCTACGATTTCGTCTGGTTTGTTGTTTTCTGGAAACTCAAGTTTTTGTAGACCGACTTCTAATTGCTCTAAGATCCGATATGCGTATTTTTGCCAAACTTTGTAAAAATCACTATCGAATCTTTCGATGGCCTGGTCTAACATAAAAACCCCCTATAAAATAAAATATAGTTCTTTGCAGCGTTGACTCCTTATTAATCTGATAAGTTCCTCATTTGTCTGTTGTTTTTTTTAACAGTGATGATTATAATTGCGTTTATGTTGAGATTTGCTTTTCTTCTTAATCCCTTATTTAGCAAATGGCTTGGATTAATGGGTGTTATTTTATGTTCATTTACACCATTTGTCCTTTGTTACACCTTTTCACCCTTGTCTATACCTCTCATTTTCTCACTCTTTACCTTACTCAGCGCATTGAGTAGTGCACTGATTTACCGAAAGTGGCATTCAACGATAAAAGAGCTCCAAACACGAGAGATTGATTCAACAAATTTAAAAGAAGTTTCACTTGAACATTTATTATCTGAGTTGACAAAAAAAGCACAGCTTTCTGATGTGAAGCTCAAGATTTTGTTAGATGATGAGAAAGAGTTAAAATTTGAAAATTTAGGCTGGCCTTACCCTTTGCAGATCTTTGTTTCTAGTGCTGTGATTGAAAGTGATGGGTCGGGTTTGTCTCAAACCGCAATAGAAGCGCTTTTAGCGCATGAATTAGGACATATACAATTTTATGATTTTTTATTTAGGCAAGTATTAGCTTTTTTTGTGCTCTTGTTCAGACTGACGCTGATCCCTTTTTTACTGGGTTTAGGTTTTTTAGTTTATGGTGGCGGGATAACGTTAGGGGTATTTATTGGGGTATCTTTGTTTTGTAGTTCTTTGGTTTTAGCTCAACATTTATTTGATAAATTAACGCAAAGAGCGAGAGAAAAACTAGCAGATAGCTATGCGGTAAGGTTAACCTCAATATCGAATGTTGTGAATAGTTTTTATGAGTGTTTTCTGCAATATCTCTTTTGGAATAAAATGGTGATAGAAAATAATTTTGCCCAATCCTGTAGTTATATCCTCTCAGATAGTGCTAAAACGTATTTACAGGCGTGGCAGGCCTCTATGAAGCCGCATCCTCCTAAAACTGTCTATTTAGCATTAAGACAAAAGATACAGGCTATTTTGCCTATGGCCGCACCTCAAAGCGTTATGCCCGGCGCTACCTGGTTTAATAACTACCCTACCTTAGAAGAGCGAGAAAATGCCCTAAAGCTCTTTGAAAGATAGGCTCATTCCTTTACTATAATTAAATTATACGGCCTATACCCTTCGCAGATGAATTTTCGGCGTTGTAGGTGAGGTCTCGAGCAAAAGTCATGTATTTCTTATACACTCCTTTTGCTTGAGAGCTTGCCGCCTAGTCGAAAAATCATCTGCTGTGGGTATATATAGGTCCCTATCTAACTAAATATGTGAGAGCGCTTTTATGCAACGAGGCCCGATCCCTTTAAAATCTATTAGAACAGAACGTACCCTTATTCGACCAGTTCGGGTAGCCGATGCCTCTTTAATGCATAACGCGATGAAAGAGAGTTATAAAGAGCTAAAAAGATGGATGCCTTGGGCTCAAAGTTTAGCTTCTTTACATGATACGGAAATGTATTTGGGCCATGGCGAAAAGATCTGGAGTGCCTTTGCGCATGAAGGGGTAGAACAACCCTTACAAATTATGGATCCCTCCGATAAATATTATATTGGCGCCACCGGAATCAAGCCTGCAAACTTACTTATCCCCACCTTTGAAATTGGCTATTGGGTTAATCAACAATATGCAGGGCAAGGGCTTATCACAGAAGCGATGAATGCTTTAACGCGTTATTTGTTTGATGCGCTAAAAGCAAAACGGGTAGAAATTAATTGTGAAGAAAGTAATGTCAAAAGCTCTGCAGTAGCCGTGCGATTGAATTATGAACTGGAAGGCAAATTAAAGAATTATCGTTTAGATGCGACAGGCCAAATGGTGACCCATTCTATGATTTTCGCTTGTACTGATATTTCTAGACTTCCGCCTTTGCATTACAGTGCAGAATAATCGCTTTCATTTTTTTTCTTATCGCCCGGCGATACGCTTTCATATTGCGAATCAATTGATGGCAAGAGGCTGGGAGAAAACGGAAAATCCTAAAGAAGCCATTTTTAATGATAAACATTTAACTTTAAATGATGAAGTTTCTAAAAATCTTGAATATAAACACTTATTAGCTCAATTGATGGCAAAATATTGTCCTCATTCTATCCCCGTCACTTATCACATCACAGATAACAATTATCGCGAAGTTTTAGCTAAAATAAGATATCAACATTATTTACCGACAGGTGAGTCTAAACAAAAAGATTTGAAATGGATCTTAAAGCCTTCTATGTTAAACAATGGTGATTTTATAAAACTATTTAATCATGTAGAAGAAATAAAAAAACACTATGAGACTTCAAATCGATTAGGGGGCTCGCATGTTGTTCAACAATATTTGAGCTCTCCTGATTTAATTGAGGGGCGCAAATATACTTTCCGAGTTGCCGGTGTCTTCACTAATTATGCCGGTATTTTTTTATATAAAGAGGGCTATGTCAATATCAGTGCCCATCCTTTTACCTTAGAAGATAATATGCAAAATCGAAAAGTGCATATTACAAATTATTTATTAGAAGGGGAATTGTCTCATATTGAACAAAGATCGACGCAACAATTAGAAAACTTTCCTCAAATTTACCAACAAATGTGTGAGATTGTGCGATGTGTTATCAAGGCACTCTTAAAGAAAGAGCCAACTTATTTAAAAAGGCATCATGAAAAGGTCTTTGAGATCTTTGGTTTTGATTTTATCTTAGATGCCCAAGGTAAGCTTTGGTTAATTGAAATTAATCAAGGTCCGGATGCGCCCACCTTTGAAGAAAATCGTTTAGATAAAATTTTATGGCAGCCTTTTTGGCAAGATATCATAGAAGAGTTTGTGTTACCGATTGCTTTAGAAACGCCACCAAAAAAAGGTTATGCGCATTTTACACAAGTGCTCTCTCCTAAAGCTTGCTATTCAAGAGGGCGTGCTTTTTTTGCCAAAATAATTGGTAAGAACACTAAGAACGATCTATAAGCCAAGAGAATTAAAAGTTTTCTTTTTCATCTCGTTCCATTAAAATGCATGACAATAAATCATGATAGAAGTAGTAAGTCATGTAATCGGTTGTCAGGGATTGGCTCCACAAGTTACTTTTTTTACGCGACGTTTTTCTTTGTTTGCATCCAAACTTCTTGTCGATGCAAGTAAAGATAGGAAGTTGTTTGTATCCATGTCAAATCTTGTGCAACGAACGATAAGCTTCTTCAAATCAGTTGTGAAATTCTCACTCAAACTTTTATGTGCTTACGCAGCATGGCTCATTGGGAGTTTTAATTTTAATCCCATGCTGGCTGATTTTAGAGCAAATTGGCATAAATTTTGGGGTAGCTCTTCTTCTGGTTGGTTTGGCCATCGAGAAGCGCTGCAAACCAATTATAACTTTTATGTACATGGTATAGCACTATTGCTTTATATACCTTTATTGTGGGATATCATTTGCTTTATCAAACCCTTGTTTCAAAATCATCAACATAAAGCCCCTCCACCTGAAAAAAAGAAATCAAAGTGGGCCAAACCCAAAAGTGGTGCTGGCATGGTAGTCGGTGGCGCAGCCGTCGCATCAGGGAGTGAAGTTGAGAGAGGTAATGTGCCCGTAAACGCGGAAGAGGAAGCAAAATTAAATTTGCTAGATTTACCTCCACCGCATGGAGAAGGGTCTTCGAATCCGGATGGTCCGCAATTTAAACGTTTTAAGTTAAAGCGCAGGGGAGATGGCGCAATGGTTTTGGGGAGTCCGTTAGTAGCAGGTGCGAAAGTCAGACCTTAGAAATAATAAAAAAATGAATAAAAGGTAATTGGAGTAGTTGTATGCGGTTAACTTTAGAAATGTTGAAAGCAGCAAAAATTGGTTTTGCTACTTTAACTTCTGGCGTTGCTTGGTTTTTCACAGGCCCTTTGCTAAGTGAATTAGCAAGAGGAATCTTTACTACAGGTCATTACATCCTCTATGGCAACACAAGTTGGTTAGCGTGGGGAACTTATTACGTTCCGCTTAGAAGCTATTTTGAGACATTAGCTTATAATTACGGATGTTATCTTGGCACTGGCTTGGGGCTCTATTTGTCTGTCAAATACGAAAATAGGTTAGAACAACTTCTCAGATGGGTGTGTGGCTTTCTAGGTATAGAAGTGGAAATGCCGCCACCAAAAGCCAGGGTGCACGCCGATGCACCAGGTCATGCACCCGCAGCAGATCGCGATCCGCCATTAGGAGGTGCTCCGGTTCCCTTGTCAGTTCCAGCAGCTCACATACCAGCGCAGCTTCTTACTGAAGAGTCACCTCGCAGGAGATCCAATACGTTTAGCAATGGTCATTTGGTGCCTCCACTGCAAAAAGCAGCTTCTGCAACATTGACAGCAGAAGCATCTCCTAGAACAAGATCAGGCTCAGGTTCAGTTATCCCTGTACTTAGGACAAAAGAGAGATCAGAATCACCGGCTCCGCCACCAGCAAGAGAGGGGACCCCAATCCCTTTTTCGCAGCCGCCAAATTCACCCACGACGGCAGCGAGAGCCAATGGAACAGATGCACCAAATTTTCGCAGACAAATAGTGCCCTCAGCAGGAGTAAATTCGCCAAGAAGCAATGGCTCGCTATCGGCTCCAGCCTCGCCTCTTGATCCACCACGACCAAGAATTTTGTCTACTCCAGTAAAATTTGATGGTACGTTTAATTCTGGATCGGCTCCTTCTGCGGCGGTGAATGCTTTAGTTGATGCTCCTTCTTCGCCGAGTGATGCGGAGTTGATAAGGAGGAGACTTACTTCCCCTAGACCAGTATCTGGATCTGGTTCGTATACTCCGATGGCGCAATTGAGTTTGTCTAATGGGACCAAAGCAGTGGCTGCGGCAACAACAGATAGGCTCAGTGCTCGAAGTTCTGCGGGTTCGGCTCCTGTATTAGTGAGACACAATTCCTCAAATGCATTGCCCCGACCTTCTGGCCACAAGGGAGATGCTTAAGCTAAAATCTTTTATTATCAATATTTTTCTTGACATTTTGAACAGAAAAAATGAAAGTAGCGTTACGTATTTAACATGTCTTGAATAAAGCAGGAAGTTTGCTTGGATCATGGAGTTTGTTAAGAAATATATTAAATTAGCTTTAGCACTTTTAGTTGCGGCGATTATATTTATAATTGCTAAACCATTTCTTTCTGTTTCTTTTTCTTTTCTTTTTGATAAGCTCTGGAGTCAACCCTCGTTTTTTCAAGATCCACTCAGAATGCATGTCACTAGCCGAGACACGTTTTCATGGTTTTTTTCGACAATTACTTCAATTTTGGGAGCAATTGGTGTTGCCTTCGGTGTACATCGGTTAGTTGCAAAATATAATAAGGATGAAGCAGAACCAACTACTGAAATCGGTCAAACCGCGTTAAACATAAGTATTACAACCTCAAGTCTTGCTCCAGCAGGTTATGTTCCGCAAAGCCCGCGTCTGCCCCCTAGCCCCAGGCCTCCCAGCCCCAGACCTCCATCTAGTTCTAGCCCAGTGACTCATAACAGTGCTAGCCCGCAGCCAGGTTTGAGCGCTGTGCCTAAGAAATCGGGATCGGCTATTCAGAGAGCAGCTGCGAGATTGCAACTTCCTCCTATGCCGCCAGAGCCAACTCATGAGCCTCCAAACCCTACCAAGCTGACTAGAATCCCAAGTAGTTTGAATTTTGTTGGTTCTGGTTCCGGTGCAATGAGTAGCGGCCCAATTGTTCCAGCGTTTAGCCGTGCAAGAAGAGGGTCTGATCCAGGCGCTCCTCCTATCCTGACAGCTACTGCGGAGAGAAGAGACAACAGAGCTTCTTCTATGGGCGGCAGAACGGATAGTCCCATGCGTCCCGCTGTTGTTCCGAGTAGTAATTTAAGATCTTCTACTACATTTGGAGTTGACTCAGGAAGTGCACAATCGTCTATGTTAAGTCCGCGGACTTCAACAAGCCCACTTCCTGGGAAACATTTACATCCTCAACAAGGACGTTATGACCGTTCTCATGATGCAGTTGCTCACAGCTCAGTACAGGATGATCCATTAAAAAAAGCTTCAGTGAGTCCGCACCACATTCAATAGAGGAAATTTTTGTTGAATACAGTCCTTCGATATTGGAAGCTGATAGCCGCATTAGGAGTTGCCTTTTTTATTTGGACTATTAAAACAATAGATATTTTGGTAGTTGTTTGCACTTCAGAAATCTTTAATTTTTTTTACCGTATTATTAATGGCAAGATCCCACCTATGCTCAGTGCTAGTTATATCTTTGGTAAAAACGAATATGAACATTACTATAATCTAAGAGAAAACATCGCTTCTTTTATTTCATTTATTGTTGTCGCAGGCTTGGCAGTTACTTCAAGTTATTATTTTCACAAATTCTTGAGTTTTTGCGAACGCGTTTATTTTAATATGTGGCCGCCAGTACCCCCTTCTTCCCCTGCACTCGCCCCTCTTCCTGCCGTCCTTTTGCCTGAAGTGCCTGGTTTGCAAGAGGAGTCACCTCGAGAAGAAGGGAGACTGTCGCGAACGGCTTCTGTTTCTTCGCACTTGAGTGGGCAAAATTCTCAGGATCCTAGCCCCCGTGGCCCCAACCATCCACAAGATTGGCCGGTAGAACCTGACGAGAGCATGAACACATTAAACCACAACAGTGGATCGGGGACAGCAGCTGCTGTAGAGCAGTTTAGAAGAAGGGCAGGTTCAGCTTTTTCTAGACTACAGAGCAGTCAAACCTTTAGTAATTTTGACGCTGTAGTCACAGCTGATGCTGGAGCTGATGGGGATCCTCCCTCTTCTTTTTCTACAAATTCTAGAATAAGTGGAAGCGGTGAGCCACCCCCACTCCAAAGAGTAAGTCATATCTTGCCAGTTCCTCCTCGAGAAGAGTCTTCTCTTCGTTTACGTCCTCGACCAGACGGGAGTGGCGCTGCAAATTCTCAATTTGTCGAGCCAATGCCACCTCGGTATTTACCCTCTGTTGCGCCGCCTGTTCAAAAAGCGCCCGCAGCATTCACCGCCCAAACAGCAGAACGATTATTGAACTCGGCTGAAGGTTTGAGAGATGCTTTAAAGGCGTTTCAGAGACCTGAATGACAACTTATGTTGCATCGAAGCATAGTTGACAAAAGGGTCAATTTTTTCTGTTTTTCTCCATGTTAAAGTGCCATAATGCGCAACTACACCTAATCAGGCAGTTGTGAAGGAAGTTATGTTATGACCAGACAACACCCTAATCCGACTGAAAAAATGAAGAAAGACAAATCTAAAAAACACCCATCAAAACCTTCAAAAAGCGAGCCCCCCAAAAATGGCACTATGCAAACAGCTGGCATTCTCCTATTAGGAGGAGGGGGCGTCTTTGCCTTTTTGAGATATTTACTGGGTGAGTTATGGGCCAAGGAAATTGCTCGAAAATTTTATGATTGGATTTGGCCCAAATTATACGATGATATTAATTTGTTGAATCCTTTGCATTGGATAAGATACGGAATGTTTTTGTCGACTCGCGTTCAGTTCCAGCAAAACGCGCCCACTTATTTTCTTTATTTTATGACGACCTTAGTCGGTGCGATACCTACCGTTTATGTTACTTGGCGTAAAGTGATTAAACCGCGTTTTTTTTGCGAAACTGATCCCATAACAGATGAATGCATTGATCCGCCTTGTGTAGGAGGGGAATGCAAAGAGGGTGAAGAATCCGATCCGGATGAAGAGAGTGACAATGAGGGTGAATTAGTCTGTGAGCAACGCACAGAGATGATTGCTGGCAGGCCGATAAAAGTGCAAGTGTGCTTAACTGCTGAGGATAGAGAAGCCATAGAGCAAGCAAAACGAAAAGAAGCGAAAGAAGCGTTAGCAGCAGCCCAAAAATCAAAAGCAATCAAAAAAGAAAAGAAGGAAGAGACCCCATTACTAACAGCAGCGCTGCCTGGTGAGGGAGACACTGCAAGCCCAGCTATTCCTCCTACAGGAGTAGGAAAGCAAAATCCAGTCATACTTGAATCTGGAGAGGGGATTAATCTGGATGAAGAGTGTGATTGTGAAGAAGATCCCGATCTTACTTTGCCTAGAACGCTTCTCACTATGGCAGGCAATACGCCTATGGGTAGCAGATTTACTGGGGAATCCAAACACAGAACAGTGACAACTAGTGAGAGTAGAGAGGCGACTGATACGCAAGCCTGTGAGCATAAAACGCAAGTAGCTGTGGCCGAAACGGGTCATCAAAGCCAACATAATCGCAGAGGCTCTTTATTCACGAGGGTGTTTCATTGATACCCTGCTAAGAGGGTTTAGCAGAGGGGGTTTTAGAATATACCCTTCCCAGATGAATTTTCGGCGCTCGTCTACGCATTGCTCAAAGAGCCTGAGAACATTAGCCTGGCGTAGCGTTAGCGAAGATTGGTTGCCTGCGCTCTTTCACCCCAGTCACGTACCAAAACGTACGCTCCTGGGGCCTCAGGAGCTTGGCGCCTAACCGACGCGTGCTCGTTAGAGTAAAAATCATCTGCTTTGGTATAGATTATTTATTTTCCGATAGATGCTCTTGTTTTTGGAGAACATGGTGGAGAAGGGACATCCGGATCTCTATCTAGAGGAGGAGTGAGCGTTTTCAAACGTCCTTTATGCATATCTGCTAATGATGAAAACGTTAATTTTCGAGCTGGCTCTGTAGGACTTGCTGGACCTGGTGTACTTGTACTTGTTGCGCCAATGGTTTGTGCACCCTTGACTGGACCTTGAACTGACATATTGTAACTCCTTAGAATTAATCACTACTCAATTTTGTTATTATTGTTTTTACAGGTAGTTTTCAAAAAATGGTTTTTTTGTTCTCCTCGTTTTAAAAAGAGCGCTATCGTATACAAAAGTGTCTCCACAAGTCAATTTATTAAATGAAATCAAAATGATAGAAATAAAGTAGCAAGCTAAGATACTATAAGCTAAATTTAAAAGAAAAGGTTCATATTGTGACTGACTCAACTAACATAAATTTGCCAATTGGCATTTTCGATTCAGGTATTGGTGGATTAACCGTTTTACGAGCGCTCCAGCATGCCCTCCCTAGTGAGGATTTTCTTTATTTAGGGGATACTGCACGTCTTCCTTATGGTACAAAATCACCAGAAACAATTCGCCAATATGCGCTTCAAGCCAATGAAATTTTGATTTCGCGCGGGGTAAAAGCTTTAGTCATCGCTTGCAATACTGCAACGGCAGTCGCTCTTGATATTTTGTATGAAACTTTTTATCCCTTGCCTGTGTTTGGTGTCATTGTCTCAGGGGCGAAAGCCGCTTTAACGTCTCCTAAAGACGGACCTATAGTGGTTTTAGCAACGGAGAGTACAGTGAAAGGACATGCTTATCGCCAGGTGATCCAAGATTTAGCACCCGAACGAGAAGTGATGGAGTTACCTTGCCAATTAATGGTTGCCTTAGCAGAAGAGGGTTGGTGTGAAGGCCCTCTTGTTGAACAAATTATCATAAAAATGCTTTCTCCTTTTTTATCCTCCTCTATCAATCCCTCTTGTTATTTGCTGGGCTGTACGCATTTTCCTGTTTTGAAATCCGCAGTGCAAGCCGCAGTTGGGGAGGGAGTAACGGTGATTGATCCCGCTTTGCAAGTAGCGATTGATGTCACGCAACAGCTTGATGTTTTAAAGCTAAGAAGGCAGATTAAAACTCCTGGCACAGTGCAATTTTTGGCAACAGATGGTTGCGAAAGATTTGCGCGTGTTGCCCAAACTTTTTTAGGCAAAAAAGTCACACCAGATGAAGTTGAACTGGTCTATGTGATTAATCCTGGTGTTTCTTCACAGCCAAAGCAATACTACCCACCGCAGACAAGGTAAACCAAGCCAGTAGCCATAACATTTCAACTGGCGATACCCCATTATGAAATAAATGGGGAAAAGGTAAAACGCCTCCAAGATAGATAACGGAAATGCCGAGCAAAGTGACACAAGTCGGTACTTCTCCAAAGCGATAGGCAAATACCAGCAAGATCAAAAATAATAATGGTGCTAACCCTAGCATAAAAGAGAAAGGCAAAGGCAAATAATAGGCAAAATGGCAAAGTAATATGAAAATAGTAAAAGCTTGCCAAGATTGCCATGTTTTAAAATAGCGTTTTGGCGTGAAGGGATCTAACACTAAGCAAAGCGGTGTTAAGCATAAAATGCCGTTAAGATGACCTAGCCAAGCAGCCACAAGATGAAACCAGGTGACTTCAAATGCCCGAAAACGCAAGGAGAGCTCTAAAAATAATCCCGCTATGGGCAATAGCGTGAGGATGCTCAACAGAAAAAGGAAGTGGAAAAAGGTGCTATTTTCTGCAAGCGGCGTAATCGGACCAATCCATTTCAAACTGAGCACTCGCACTAAGTAGAGATAAAATGTGAAGAGTAGGCTTTGCGTCAAGCAAAAGGGGAGCGGGAAGTGGTTGTGAAGATAACTCAGGAAAGAGCCCAAAAAGATCCCACACAATAAAAAATGCCCACGTAAAAAAAGGGCTGATAATCCCACGCCTGTGGCTGGCCAAATTGCAGCAAAAAAAGCATTATCGGTAACAAATTGTTGACCCATAAAAATAAGCGCACTGCTGATAATCAGTTCAGCTAAGCGCCTTGAGAAAACTAAGCGTCGATAATTTTTGGAATAAGCGCTATTCTCTAAACTAAATCGGGCTTTGATTTGAGTTAAAAATTTGGTTTGCCGACTATACAATGTTTCCAACCATGCTAATTAAAAATGAAGATGAATATTATCAAGCTTATCTTACCTCGCTATATGAAGCCACTCGAGGTTATCAAGCTTATAGCGTTGAGGCGCGGGAAGCCTTATTAAAAGACAATATTTGTATCACTTATGGAGAGTTGTTATATCCATCGGTTAAAAAAATCATCAGAAAATTACAACCTCAAAAGACGGATGTTTTTTTAGATTTGGGCTCGGGTTTGGGTAAATGTGCTGTGCAAGTCTTTATGCAATCAGATATGCAAAAAGTAATGGCAATTGAAGCGGCAAGTGCTTTGCACCAACAAGCCCTTGCGGTGAAAGCAACAGTACAAAAAGATTTTCCGGATTTCTGGCAAGACAATAGAGCCTTAGATTTTTATTGTGATAATTTTTTGACCCATGATTGGGATGGCGCGACCTTAGTCTATAGCTGCTCGACTTGTTTTACACGAGAGCTGCTCGACGCGATTGGAGAGAAAATCAATGCACAAAAACAAGTGCAACAAGTCTTAAGTTTACGCCCTCTACCTACTTTAACAAGATTGCGATTGCAGCAAGTGTTTTCAGTAGAATGTAGTTGGGATTCCGCTTTATGCTTCCATTATAGTCTCAAAAATGAATTTTAGGCATCAGCTGGCATCCAGTCAGGTCATTAAGACAAAGTCAAAAGTGGAACTTTGCTTAAATGTTCATCGATTGATTTTTTAACATTCTTGTCAATATCAAGATCTTTTTCTCCATACCAAATTTCTTTGAAAAGAGCAATTGTTTGTGAAGCTGTATCAATCACAAGCTTCTCTGGCAAGTCGGCTTTTGCAGCAAAGCGCTTTAGTTGATCCTTGCTGAGTGTTTCAAAATTTTTTGAATCGACAAATTTAAGTGCTAGCGTTTCATCTTTGATATAAGGTATGGTTGATAGAAAATCATAACTTGGTGCAAGTGAAGGTGTGTGACCATCTGGATAAATAAGGGACCAATTTTTTAAATGCATATCTCCATTACCGATAAGTACATTAAAAATAAAACGACGAATAAATTCTATAATGCCTTCTTCGCCAGTCTCCAACCAAATCACCTTTGCTATATTACGGTAACTAGCGTTATTATATTTTTTATCTGGATAGACGCCTAAAATCTGAGCGAAATCCTCGATATGAATTGCCGAGTCATCTTCAGCACGATCGAATCGTTTAATGGCAAAGGCATATTTACCATTCTCCTCAATCTCTTTAGGTAAGCCGCCAATTTCATTTATGGGAACAAGTGCTATTTCTGGAACGTTAATGCCAACACGTTTTGCTAATTTCATCATCGCAAACTCATTTTCAGGCACACCTTTAAAGCGGAGATCCGGCAATTTTACAATCCATTTACCTCCTATACCGCCAGTGGGTATTGTAAGTCCGCGGCCCGCTTTTTTTACTGCCGAAAACTTAAGTTGTATGCCGGCAAGAGAGAATCGCAATATTGTTTTTTTGGATCTGTGCTCAGTTATTTCTTCATTATCGTTCACACCTTTTGGTAAATCCTTACTCTCTGCAGGCACTATTTTAATTGCGCCAGGAAGATCTTGACCCAGGATCCAAAGCAGATAAAATTCTCGTTCGGATTTAACACCTGCTCGTTTCGCCAGATAGTCTCGCATCATGCCTTCTGGTAACAAGTTGGAAAAAAATGCAGGTACGCGTGTTTGGGTGGGCTTTATATCGGTAATCAGTCCACCATACTTATCCTTAAAAGATAGGCTCAAGGTTGGGCGATTAACGTCATTAATATAGTCCTCATTAAAAACAAACAAGTTTCTATCGTTAGGAAGTTGTGTAAGTGTTCCAATTTCATGTTCATGCAAAAAGACTTTTAGGATCTCAAGCCTAGCCATCATTTTACTCCTCATCTAAACCGTAGGCCGGTTCAGTGCGTTCACTTTTGTCATTGGAGAGGGATGCGCTAATCAACCCTTTAACGGTTGTGATAAGAGGACGTGGTATAAGCATCACTTCGAGATCAAGGGCACGAGCAATCTCAATAAGACTTGATGTTTGTAGATCGATTCCAGCGTTTTCAATCTTGGAAAGATGGCTTTGAGGTATGCCAACTTTGTCTCCTAATTTTCTCTGGCTTAGGCCTTTTTGGACTCTTGCTTTGTGTAAAGTCTCAGCAATATGTTCTAATGAGTAATTCATTTGATATGCCATGACGTATAAATTAAACGTAATGATATAGTATAACGTATCAGTTCAGTTGTCAAATTCGATATGTTATAGTATATCGTTTTTGATATTTGATATATTATAACATATCATTAGGCCTTAAAGCTGGGGCTTGTCTATTTTAGGTATTGTCGCGTTGGTGGAAGAAGCCAGCACCGACATTCTTTGTGCGTTGAGCGTTTTTACGCGTTGCCAACAAAGCGCACCTATAAAAGCAATTTGGACTAAAACAGCAACAACAGCTAAGAGCGTATTCCCCCCCCAGCTTGGTAGCAACATCGGTAACCAGCTCGATAGGTGTAAGGCTTGTAATAACACCGGGATCAGCAAATAAAGCATAAACAAGTACACAGCGATTGTAGTCGAAACGTTTTGTCCAGGTTTGGTGAAATGAAAATAATGGAATAATAAAATATCTCTTAGTAAAAATAAGACTGAGGTCAATACCAAGGTGGAGAGAGAAATTTCTTTTAATATGTCATTTTGTGGCTGGTCTGTGACAATTACGGCTATTGCGCCGATTAACACGCATAATAGCGAAATGCACCATTTTGGCATTTGCTGCAAGAGCTCATAACGATTTTTTTCCTGATAGCGTGCCTGCATTTTTATGTAAGTGACAATATCTAATGAATCCGTGAATAGGGCGAAATAAGTTAAGAGTATGGCAATAGAAAAAGCCGTTAAATAAGGTAAATGGAACATAACATACTTGAATATGCTCAGCCCTTGCGTATCCATTGAGGGAAAACTTTGCAAATCAATTTCGGTCAGCCCTGAGAAATAAATCATGCAAAAAGCACTAAAAAGCCCCCAAACCCATGGCCATTGCGCATAGTGCAAAGCTTTACTAAAAACCCGTTGCAAACCAATAAGGCTCCAGGCAAGGAAGAGGACAAGCGAAGTAAAAGCGAAAACACCATGATTAATTTCCCAGCCATGCCAGGTAATTGTGTTCTGAGATAAGGGAAGAAATCTGAAGCTATAATGGGTCATTAATATACCAATCAGAGATCCTGCAACAAAATAACGAAAAGACTTTAAGTTTTTTTCATGGCTGAGTTGATCAATAGATTGCATACTCAACAGCAACGCTAAAGATTGACTAAAAAGGCCACCGAGGATTAATAAGGCTAATTCCTGAGTAAGCGGGAGATGATTGGAAGGAATATTGAGACGATCCAATGCATTGAGCGTCAAAAAAGCATAAACCGCAAAACTGATAAAAGCGCCATACCAGCTAAATAAGGTACTTCCTAGGAGTTTCCCCCATGTCATAGACCAGGGTGAAAGGGCAGTTTGCCTTTGAAAATCCCATGTTCTATTGTTGATTTCTGTTGTGACGGCTTCAGAGGCGTTTTTAGTTCCCCATAAAAAGATGAAAAAGCAAGTAAGGTCAAAGGCTAGTTCTGCACTTTGTCTTTCACTAAAGAGAAGTTGAAAGACATAACACAGAAGACCAATAATCAGCGCCGTTAGAAAAAGGCGATGTAAAGAGAAATCTAGCCAGAAATAGCGTTTAAGCTCAGGATTGATTATCACTTGAGGGATCCTTCTTTATATTGCTTCTGGTAATGTCTAAATAGACTTCTTGTAAACGTTGTTTTTGCACTTGTATGCTATAAACAGGAACATTTCTGGTGATTAACTCTTTGAGCAAGGTATGTTGTGCATTGGCATCTCCTTGGAAGAGTACGATCACTTTATTGTCCTGCACTTCTTTCAGGGTTAAATTCGCTATCGTTTCAATTTGAGATAAGTAGGGAGAGGGATTTTCGGTTAATTCAAGGATAAGTGTGACTTGATCCTCTTTGGTTGCGGACATTTGAATAGGGGTATGCCGAATAACTTTGCCTTGTTCCATCACAAGCATATGGGTCGAATAATCTTCTAATTCCGCCAAAATATGAGAAGAGACAATCAGTGTCATTCCTTCTTTTTGTAAGCTAAGCAACAGTTTAGATAAATTGTAACGTGCTGCAGGATCTAGTCCTGCTGCGGGTTCATCTAGAAATAAAAACTGGGGCTGATGTAAGATCGTTTGCGCAATAGCCAGCCTTTGCCGTAGCCCGCGTGATAGTTTGCCAGCTTGAACATCACGATACTCAGTGAGTTCAAGGCGTTTGACAGCGCTTTCCACAACCGCATCAATATCTGGACAGCGATGACTTGCAGCAAAAAATTGTAAATGTTGCTTTACCGTTAACTCATCATATAGACCGTAGAAATCTGAAAGGTAGCTGCACAATTCGTGAATTTTTCTGGGCTTGCTCTCAGTATTGAACCCCGCAATATTAATTTTGCCAAATGTAGGCGTCTGTAAAGCGGCTAAACAGCGCAATAATGTCGTTTTTCCGGCGCCATTGGGACCAACTAACGCAGTGATAGTGTGCGGTTCTATCTGAAATGAAACGCCTTCAAGCGCTCTTTTACTGGGGTAGTCAAAACAGAGATTTTCGACAGATATCATGTAGATGTTTCTCGTATAAAAGTTAAAACGTGAAAATGCGAGCAAATGCTGTTATATATATAATAAACCAGGGAGAGAAAAATAACAGGGAAATGCTGGGGAGAGTTAAATGGCTAATCCAAATGAAATTCAAGAGACAAGTTTTAACAATATATTAGGGTGGGCTAAGTTGTTTGCCAATGTTTCACAAGACGTGGGACAAGCATTCATCGGATTTTTGCCTAATGGCCTTGGCCTCACTTATGAATACATATTTAAAGGTTTCCCTTTACTGGGACGTTTTTTTTCTCTGCCGCTCGTAGAAAAAAGTATAAAACTTTGTACGGGGATTACTATCCTACAAGGTGTTGCTGCAGATGTGGCTTATTATCTGTTTAGGCCCATTGGATTTTTGTTAGGTGGTTTGCTTGGGTGCAGTGCTCTTTTAAAGCAAAAACAACCGCCTGCTTACAAGGGCGCCGTGAGCAAGCTTTTTTATCGACTCTCTGGGCAAACGGTTATTGGTGCCATCATGGGGCTTTTAGTCTTGGTGATTGGAGATAAAATATTTCACCAAGCCGCATTTTCTTGCTCGTGGGCGCATTTGGCTCTCGCCGCTCTTATCGGTGCGGCACTCGGTTTAACTGGCAAAGCGTTAGTGATAGCTTCCGTAACTGCAGTGAACAATGCGAATTTAGCTGCTGTCAGAAGAAATGTGCATCGTGCGAAAACACTCAATGAAAAATTAAAAAAAGCAGCCAGACAAAAAGCCAAAAGCCAAGTGTTGCGTGAAGCACAAGATATCATTCAGCAAATGAATGGCTCAGAGTCGCAGTTAAATTTAGAATCTTTTTTAGAAGAAGAATATGAATCATTTTCTGCAAATGTTTACAAGAAAGTCGACAGGCATTTCGACTATTTAACAGATAGAGCTTGCCATGGCGACGTCAAAGCATTAAAACGTTTGCAAGAACTCATCCCGACCAAACCTGCACAGCCTGGCGAAGAAAAAAATGCTTTTGAAGTGATGTTGGAGCGGATTTTTAATGACAGGCTGCTTTTCCAACTCAAAGATGATATCGATACTTGTTATGACCGCTGGTATTACCGCTTCTTACAAAAAGCTTAAATACTCAGTGTAAACGCACTAGTTTTTTACGAAGCATGTGAGAGAAAGATTACTAATATTAAAAAATATCAGAGAAAGATCAAGTTATTACGTGGCACTTTCCGGATCCCCTCTACCGCTTGCGGGAGAGGGTTAGGGTGAGGGTCTTAATGATTGCAAGATCAAATCTAAAACAGCATTAATGTTATTTAGCACTTCATGATTCCAAAATCTTAGAACTTTGTAACCGTTGAGCTCTAGAAAATGGGTGCGCTCCTCATCATAAAGAACGTTCTCAGTATGATGGCCACCATCGAGTTCAATAATCAAATTTTTTTCGCGACAGATAAAATCAACAATATAGGGTTCGACAACATACTGTCGACTAAATTTGAATCCATGTAGCCGCCTATTTCTTAAAAAATACCACATCCGATTTTCAGCATCGGTGGAATTTCTTCTAAGTTCACGTGCTCGGTCATTAAGTGAGATTTTCATGCTTTTAAGACCCTCACCCTAACCCTCTCCCGCAAGCGGTAGAGGGGATCCGGAAAGTGCCAAACCCTCGATTTTGCGCAAAAATGCATTGTACATGGAAGCATCCTGTAAGCAGAAGATCACATAGATTTGGGAAACCTAGTGCGTTTGCACTGCTTAAATACTCTTTTCAGCCTTGATAAGTGGCACTTTCCTTCTCCCGCTTCGCGGGAGAGGGTGCCCGAAGGGCGGGTGAGGGCTGCATTGTCCCCTTAAGTTAGTGAAATTTATTTTCTGCTGGCTGGCCTTGTCAACGCAAATTAAAGCCATTATTCTTGCTCTGTCTCATAATATTTAAGGGAGTGAGATCATGATTCAATATGATGGATTAGGACATATCAATATTATTGTCGACGATATAGCCTTTGCTAGTGATTATTATGTCGATATCTTACAAGCAAAAAAAGTTCAGCGTTTTCCTCATTTTAAAAATATTGGTTTTGCAAAATCTGCAGGCTTTTTAGAAAAACCAGAAGAAGTCGATGTTTGTATTGAATTTTTACTTATTCCAGGCGCGAATGTATTTTTGGAATTGATGTGTTATCACCAACCTAAAGGCGCAAATAAAGTTAACTATTTTAAGACCAATGATTTAGGTGGTCCTAGACACATTTGTTTAAGAGTCAAAAATATCGATGAAGCTTTTGCCCATATTAAATCCAAAGATGGGGTGCGCTTAATTCACGACTCACCTGAGTATCAACCTTTTAAGATAGATCATATCCAACCAGAAGATTTTATGTTTTTTGATGAAAAGAGCGAGAAAGACATCAACGAAAAGCAAAAAGTTTGTCACACTATTGGAAATATAAGATATTTTTACTTCCTTGATCGCTATGGTGTGCAATGGGAATTTGAGCAGGGTCATGTGGATATCGGTAAATAGGAGTTCTCCATAATGACAGTTGGTATTATTGGAGCAATGGCGCAAGAAGTGGACGCTATCGTTTCCTTACTCGATTCTGCAACAACATTTCAAATGGGGAGCAGAGTTTTTACCACAGGTAAATTCGGTAATCAAGAAATTGTTGTTGTTTTTTCCAGATGGGGGAAGGTTGCCTCTGCTTCAACGGCCACCTTATTAATTAATCAATTTCAGGCAAAACAAATTATATTCACGGGTTTAGCCGGGGCGGTCGATCATCAGCTCAATGTCGGTGACATTGTAGTAGGGGATAAATGTATTCAACATGATCTCGATGGTAGGCCGTTTTTTTCAAAGTTTGAAATACCCTTGACCAGCAAAACCTATCTTCATTCTTCAGTGAAATTAGTACAAGTCGCATTCAATGCCGTCAAGAAGTTTTTGACTGAAGATTTCACAACAGATGTGTCAGAGCAGATCAGACATAAATTTGAGATTAAACAGCCTACTGTTCAAATTGGAACGGTTGCAAGTGGCGATCAATTTATTTCTTGCAATAATAAGTTAAATGAACTCAGAGATGAAATTGATAATATTCTTGCCGTAGAAATGGAAGGGGCGGCAGTCTCTCAAGTTTGTTCGGAGTTTGATATCCCTTTTGTTGTGATTCGAACCATTTCTGATAAAGCCAATGCGGCAGCGCCCATTGATTTTAATGCCTTTTTGTCCGAAGTGACGCCTTATTATGCAAAAGGGGTGATGCGACATGTTCTCAGGAATTTAGCCTAAATTGTGGGGAGTTAGTTTCAGTAAATATATGGATTGCCATTCCCTTGTACTTCTTTAATTCTTCGATTGCGTTCTCTTTCCCATGGTGTCGGCGGATAGGCTTGATGCCAGGCTAAATAGAGCGCTTTTTCCTTTTCATCTAAGGTAAAGGGATAGGTTTGAGCCATATAAAGATAAGTTCGGGCTATCATCCCTCGCAGCGCCTCACTTGGCTCAATGGTTTTATTCTTTTTATCTAGTTTAATTTGACAACCTTTTATGATTTCACCTGATTCAAGACAAAGCCCAAAATGATGATTGCCGCGTTGCTTCTTTAATAAAGGGAGCTCAGGGACTAAATTATGCAGGTCTTTTTTCATCCGTTGATAGACAGGATCTTGCTGATCACAACACCGTAAGCCTTTAAAGGTCTCGCCGTTTTTATTGATACATATTTTTTCCTGATAGCAAAGTAAATTTTTAGCATACTCTTTGCTAGAGACCAGGGACATCCATTTAATTTTGGTTTGTTCTTTATGCGTATGGCCTTTTGTAGAAAAAGATTCTTCACAAAAAAAGGTTTGACGATGGGTGTTGTAGATTTGAAGAAGCGCTTTCTCTGTACTTTGCTTCTTGGGGGCAGGTTGCGTTAAAGCATTGACCTGCCCACATAGCGTCAAAATGAGCGCCCAGAAGGCGAGTAATTTTAAGCCCAAGATGAATTACTTTTTCTGTATTCCAGCTTTGATTAAGGCTTGATCGATTGCTTGCGGGTTGAAGCCTTGGATCCGTTCGTTACCAATTAAAATTAGCGGCACTTGCGCACCACCCATGGCTTTAAACTTTGCTTGGATTTCGGGAGAAGACTCAACATCATAATCCGTGAAGTCGATGCCATGCTCTCTAAAATAGGCTCGAGATTCTTTGCAGTAGATACACCAAGAAGTGCCGTATAAAACAACAGCCTTTTCTTTGTAGGTGGGAGCGATAGCAGCATGGGTTTGACTAACAAGAGAAAGTGCGAAAAAAGAGAAAGCGATTTTGAGAAAAATGCGGAACATAAAGGAGCGGTTAGCGTGAGACATTTATCTAGTCCTCTTGATTATTAATAGGATTGCACTCTCATCATAGGAAAGAATTCTACAGTAGCAAAATTCTAAGGGGAACGGTATAGGCCTAAGCCGCACAGATCCCTTTTCATTAACAGGTGAATATAAATCCAGCCTTTGCGTGTTCTCTTAAGTAATTATCGTTGTCGCCGAACTTTACTTTATTCTAACTGGTCATATCCAAAGAAATAATTGGAAAAGCTTTGTTTTTTCTCAAAGTTTTTATTGCTATGCAAAGAGGTCGACATGAAAATACACTATTTAAAGTACTTGATCTTGCTAGCGCCTATTTGTATTGCTGGATATACAGCCAGTGCAGAAACTGTCACGAGTACAGAGAGTGTAACAAGTACACAGACTGTCACTGGCGCTGGGAGTGTAACAAGTACACAGACTGTCACTAGCACACAGCCTGTAAAAGGTGAAGAGATAACCATTACACTAGAAGAGCTTGATGCAATAAAATCTCAAGAGAAAAGGGGCGACGAACTTTACTTTAGTATCACAGAATATCCGTCTACTTCTCCGGCTAAACATTATCAAGTACCAAGCTTTCCCTCTCATTGGGTCTCAGCTTACTTTAAGAGCCTAAAAAACATCGTATTATGGCAAAAAGACATGAGTACTTGCGAGCCGATGGAAGTCATTTTTTCTCTTGTAGAAGAAGATCTCCCGCCGTGGATCCCAGATGATTTATTGGGATCAGCAAAATTAAAAATACACTGTGAAAACGGCAAAGCCATTAAGGAATGGGTCGTGCCTAATAAAGAAATCACAAATGAAGACACGGTTAATGATAAAAAAACAGTATTCAATTTCACAGGAAAAGGGGCAGATTACCGTGCTGTGCTTTATTTCGATGAAAAACCAATAGAAAACGGTAAAAATGTTGATAATAAAAAAGAAGAAGTGAAAAAATAACGAGAAAAACAGCCTCGCACGTTTGCGGTTTTTTGAGGGAGATCTACACTTAAAATAAACTATTTGTTGTAAGTGTATTTTCTCAAAAGCGAAGACAGAGGCTCCCATTGCAAACTTTAGATACCCAAAAATTAAAACGCGACTGTATGATTGCCATTGTCATACCGCTTGTTTTAATAGCAGCCTTACAGCTGATATTACAACCTTCTTTATTTTATAAGTTGGTGATTTTTGGCGTCATCTTTGCCAGCATACTTTTTGTAGCCCTTTATCGCTTTTTCAATCAATTAGATGATTTTACTTGGAAGCAACAATTGAGCAGCATCCTACAGAATGTGACGGCGCCAGTTTTAGTAACCGATCAGAATCATGATGTCACCTATGTGAGCAAGCCATTTCATGCGCTGCCCTTAGGAAAGCTTTTAGATAGATTTAACAGCTTACCCGAGATCCTAGCCTTTCAGCATGGGGGAAATACTCATCAACGTTTAGAAAAAATAGCTCATTATCGCAAAATGTTAGCTTCGCTTGATAGCCAATCCTTTTTTCAATATGTTTGGGAGGGGCGGCAATACGATTTATTGTTGGTCGCCTTGTTTTCCCCTACTGGTAAAAAATGGGGGACGCTTATCGAATGTGTCACCACCACGGATTTGAAGAAAGAAGAAGAGAGATTATCTCAAGATTTTCCGGTGACATCGACCACCCATTTAAACAAAAAACAGATTGAGAATTTATTAGGGATTTTAAAATGACTGTGACATGGTTATGCTTATTAAGCTTAAGTTTGATGGCAAGTTTTATACTCTTTCCATCTTGAAATCAACAAAACCAAGCTGGTTCGAGTCTATACTCTTTCAATTTTGATTAACCAATAAAATCAAACTGGTTTGAGTATCAATTCTGTTTTGCTTTCAAGATTAAAGTATCATCTTCTTGCAAAAAGTTGATTTTCTTCAAAGCGCTCATGCCCAAAAGCACTTCCTCTCCTTCCATCCGTGGGTTAATTATCGCAAAGAGGTTGTGTAACACTATATGACCGATAACACATTCCTCAATTCTTGTGCTGTAAACTTCAACACTACCGCCAGCGGTTATGGCAGTTGTTCGTGGGCCTTTGCTAAGATGTAATTTTTTAGCAATATTCTCAGGAATGACTATCTCGGTAGCCCCGGTGTCTAATAAAAATAGAACTGGTACTTGATTAATTTGTCCGTTGGCAACATATTGATGGTTATTGTTGCGTTTTAATATCGTTTGCTTCTCACCTTGTTCATTTATCATCTCTACTGCGTGTGGGACTTC
Source organism: uncultured Gammaproteobacteria bacterium (assembly GCA_963803015.1). Lineage (GTDB taxonomy): Bacteria > Pseudomonadota > Gammaproteobacteria > Berkiellales > Berkiellaceae > Berkiella. Next base: position 27,873 of record CAWDKV010000011.1, read on the forward strand.
CTCCTTTTTGGACCATTGTTGAAAGAAAAAAGCAAAAAGTAATAAAACCAGTATCCAGGCGCCAATTATCATCCCTTTACCAAAGTTTTGCGTTGGATCGGGAGAGTTAGGCATAATGTGTTTTTCTTAACTTATTTTTCATAAATAAAATTATAAATGATTCAAACTTAACTTGCGATGAAAATTGATATCCATACAGGCTTGCTAGCAGGAGCACAAATTTGTTTGTCTCCCAACTGCGATGAAAGATCACCTAATCAAAGGATATCCTTATTGGTTATCCATAATATTAGTTTGCCACCTGGAGAATACGAAGGAGATTATGTCAAAGACTTTTTTAGCAACACACTTGACATAAAAAAACATGCCTATTTTCAAACTATCGCCAATTTACGTGTCTCTAGTCATCTTTTTATTCGAAGAACCGGTGAAATTTGGCAGTTTGTGCCTTTTCAAAAAAGAGCTTGGCACGCAGGGGAATCTTCATTTCAAGGACAAAGCCAGTGCAATGATTTTTCTATCGGCATCGAATTAGAGGGAACGGATTATCATCCTTATACCTCAGCACAATATCAACAATTAGCCCAAGTGAGCACGTGTTTGCTCGAGCACTATCCAGAAATGGGTTTAGAGAGAATAGTGGGTCATGCAGATATTGCGCCTCAACGTAAAACCGATCCCGGTGAGAGTTTTGACTGGGATAGATACAAGACTTTAATTCAAAATTTGTTATCCAATAATAAAGATAGTTAATAAACTGACGTGGGGCATGGGTTTTTACTAGACCCATGTTATAATTTGCCGCTAAAAGTGATGAGGGAACCAAGTAATGCAAAATCTCGCAGGCGCAGACATCGATCCTGATGAAACACGGGAATGGCTGCAATCTCTCGATTCTGTCCTCTATCAAGAAGGACCAGAGCGTGCACAATTTCTACTCAATACCTTGCTGAATAAAGTCCAAGGTATCGAGACACCTCAAGCGTCTGGTCAAAGGCAAACCGCTTATGTTAATTCCATACCCGTTGAAAAGGAACCCACCTATCCTGGCGATCTCGAAATCGAGCATCGGATAAGGGCGCTTATTCGTTGGAATGCGATGGCGATGGTTGTGCGAGCACAACACTTAGATAGTACTTTAGGGGGGCATATTGGCACATTTGCTTCTTCTGCAACGCTTTATGATGTAGGGTTTAACCATTTTTGGCGAGGATTAGATCATCCATCAGGAGGTGATCTTATCTATATTCAGGGTCACGCTTCACCCGGTATTTACGCGCGTGCTTTTCTTCAGGGCGATCTGAGTGAAGACCAAATATTACATTTTCGAAGAGAAGTTGATAAAAAAGGGCTTTCTTCTTATCCCCATCCTTGGCTGATGCCTTCGTTTTGGCAGTTCCCTACCGTATCGATGGGGTTAGGCCCCATGCAGGCTGTCTATCAAGCAAGATTTATGCGTTATCTTGAAAATAGAGATTTGCTCAATAAAAGTGACAGAAAAGTATGGTGCTTTTGTGGTGATGGTGAGATGGATGAGCCTGAATCACTCGCCGGCTTATCACTTGCTTCTCGCGAGAAACTCGATAACCTCATTTTTGTGATCAATTGCAATTTGCAACGTTTAGATGGCCCCGTGCGCGGTAATAGCAAAATTATTCAAGAATTAGAAGCGGTGTTTTTAGGCGCAGGTTGGAATGTGATAAAACTGGTTTGGGGAGGCAATTGGGATCCCTTGCTTGCCGCAGATCAAAGTGGAAAACTGCGACAACGGATGGAAGAAGCGGTTGATGGAGATTACCAAAATTACAAAGCCAAGGGCGGCGCTTATACGCGCGAACATTTCTTTGGCAAATATGCCGAATTAAAGCAGCTGGTTGCAGGCTTGTCTGATGAGGAAATTTGGCATTTAAACCGAGGCGGCCATGATCCTAAAAAAGTGTTTGCAGCGTATCACAGTGCGGTCAATCATACAGGTCAACCTACTGTGATTTTAGCAAAAACAGTCAAAGGTTATGGTTTGGGATCAGCAGGGGAAGCCCTGAATATCGCGCACAATACCAAGAAATTAGATTTTAACGAACTCATCGCCTTTAGAGATCGTTTCAAGATCCCGGTTTCTGATGAAATGGTAGAAAAGGTCGCTTTTTATCCTCTTGCTGAAAATAGTCCAGAAGGTCAATATTTAAAACAACGCCGCATGAGTTTAGGGGGGAGTTTACCCAGAAGAAGAACCAAAGCGACGCATCCGCCTCTTCAGATCCCGCCTCTTTCCGCTTTTGAGGCTCAGCTCAAATCAACAGGTGACAGAGAAATCTCTACCACCATGGCTTTTGTACGGATTTTAACTGCATTAGTAAAAGACAAGGACATTGGCAAACACATTGTTCCGATTGTCCCTGATGAAGCCAGAACGTTTGGTATGGAAGGATTATTTAGGCAAATAGGAATTTACTCCTCTGAAGGTCAAAAATATCAGCCTGTAGATGCCGATCAAGTCATGTTTTACCGTGAAGCTAAAAATGGACAAATTTTAGAAGAGGGCATCAATGAAGCCGGATCTTTTTGTTCATGGATTGCAGCTGCAACCTCTTATAGCAATCACAATAATACCATGATCCCTTTCTACATTTATTACTCGATGTTTGGTTTTCAGCGCATCGGTGATTTTGCTTGGGCCGCAGGGGATTCTCGTGCAAAAGGGTTTTTACTTGGTGGGACCGCGGGTAGAACCACACTCAATGGTGAAGGGTTACAACATCAAGATGGGCATAGTCATCTTCTTGCGAGTACTATTCCTAATTGCATGACTTATGATCCCACCTATGCTTATGAATTAGCAGTGATCATTCAGCATGGGATGCATCGCATGTATACCTTAAATGAAGATCTCTACTTCTATATCACGTTAATGAATGAAAATTATACGCACCCCGAGATGCCAGCAGGTGTTGAGCAAGATATTATCTCCGGAATGTATCTCTTACAAAAAGCGCAAAAGGTGCAAACTAATCATGTCCAACTTTTAGGATCAGGCACTATTTTGCGTGAGGTTATCGCTGCCGTTGAATTGCTACAACAATTTAACATCAGCGCTGACATCTGGAGCGTGACCAGTTTTAATGAGCTGAGAAAAGAGGCGCTATCCGTTCAACGATGGAATCTTTTACATCCTCTTGAAAAACCGCGTACGAGTTTTCTGCAAAATTGCTTAAAAGAAACCACCGGACCTATCATTGCCTCTACGGATTATATGAAGCTCTATTCTGAACAATTAAGATCTTTTATAGATAGACCTTATTATTGTTTAGGAACAGATGGGTATGGACGTAGTGATACGCGCGCTGCGCTGCGTAGTCATTTTGAAGTGGATAGATACCATGTCGCTTATACGGCCATTAAAGCGCTAGTTGATGCAGGACAACTCAAACCAGAAGTGGCAGTTGATGCTTTAAAACGGTTTGGCATTAACCCGGAAAAATTAGACAGTGTTCGGTTATAAGATCCAGGAGTCACGTTTTGACAACAATTAAAGAAGTCACCGTACCAGATATTGGGCAATTTAGTGCTGTTGAAGTCATAGAAGTGGCTATCAAGGAGGGTGCCCTTGTCAATATAGAAGATCCTTTAATTACCTTGGAAACTGAAAAAGCTTCCATGGATATTCCTTCGCCACTTGTTGGGAAAATAAAGGAAATCAAACTAAAGGTAGGCGATAAAGTCTCGCAAGGGGATTTAATCGCACTGGTAGAAACAGCGGAAGAAGAAAAAAAGGTCACTGCAGAAAAAACATCTTTACCGGATGCCTCGCCCAAAAAACTGATTGTCAATGTGCCAGATATTGGCTCTGATCAAGAAGTGGAAGTGATTGAAGTGGCGATCACACCCGGTCAAACGGTGCAAAAAGAGGGGACCTTAATCACTTTAGAGAGTGAAAAGGCCAGCATGGATATCCCTTCTCCTGAGTCGGGTACGGTTTTATCCGTGTTGGTTAAAGTGGGCAGTAAAGTTAAAACGGGTACAGCGATTGCAGAGCTCAGTGTTAGCCAAGAGCTCTCACTCGTCAAGGCGGCCCCTTCACCATCGACGCAAACTTTTTCAGCGCCGGTGCCTGCACCCGCACCTTCTTTGACTAGTATCAAACCGATTGCTATTACGCCAACAACAATTCATGCAGGTCCTGCCACAAGACGTTTAGCAAGAGAGCTTGGCGTAGATTTGAGCAAAGTGCCAGGAAGTGGTCGTAAAGGACGTATTATCACTAAAGATATTCATACATACGTCAAAGCCATTTTGCAAAATGCGCAAGGAGCAGGGGGACTCAATCTTGAAAAAGCACCTGAAGTTGATTTTAGCCAATTTGGTGCAATAGAAACGAAACCTCTTAGCCGCATCAAAAAGTGGACCGCAAAAAATTTACACCGTAATTGGGTCATGATTCCACATGTGACACAATTTGATGAAGCTGACATTACAGAATTAGAAAACTACCGTAAGGCCAATAAAGAAAAAGCAGAACAAAGTGGCTTTAAATTGACACCGTTGGTGTTTATTATTAAAGCTGTTGTTGCGGCTTTAAAAGCTTTTCCGCAATTTAACGCTTCTTTGGCTGCAAATGGCACAGATCTGATTTACAAAAAATATTGCCATATTGGTGTAGCAGTGGATACCCCTAATGGTTTAATGGTGCCGGTGATTCGTGATGCCGATAAAAAAACCTTATTTGATTTGGCCAAAGATCTGGTCGAGAAAAGTGGTCTTGCCAGAGAAGGCAAATTAAAAGCGGAGCAAATGCAAGGGAGCTCTTTTACCTTGTCCAGTTTAGGTTCTATAGGGGGCACTGCCTTTACCCCAATTATCAATGCACCGGATTTAGCCATTTTAGGGATATCTAAAGCGAGCATCAAACCGATCTACAACGGTAAGGAATTTGTGCCAAGACAAATGTTACCCTTGAGTTTATCTTACGATCACAGAGTCATTGATGGTGTGGAAGGGGCAAAATTTGCAGCCTTTATCGTTAGCCAATTACAAGACGTCAAGACTTTAATTTTATAAATTTTTAAATAGGCATTGAGGATTATTATGACTGCAGAGATAACGCAAATTCAGGCAAAAGTCGTGGTATTGGGAAGTGGGCCTGGAGGGTATACTGCAGCTTTTCGTGCTGCAGATTTACTCGGGGAAGGTGTCGTCTTAGTTGAACGTTATGCTGATTTAGGCGGCGTATGTTTAAACGTGGGTTGTATTCCTTCAAAAGCCTTATTGCATATGGCAGAAGTGTTAAATGAAAGCCAAGTGATAGCAAAACATGGGATTAGCTTTGGCAAGCCAACAATTGATTTAGATAAAGTACGTGGTTTTAAAAATGATGTGGTCAAACGTTTAACCACTGGTTTAAAACAAATGGCCAAAATGCGAAAAGTGCAAGTGGTACAAGGGGAAGGTAAATTTACGTCTGCTAACACCTTGCAGATATCAGGTGATAAACCCTGTGTCATTCATTTTGAGCAAGCCATTATTGCAGCAGGATCAAGACCAGTTAAATTACCTTTTATGCCCAATGATCCCAGAATTATAGACTCCACTGGCGCGCTAGCCTTACAAGATATTCCTAAGCGCATGCTCGTGATAGGGGGCGGTATTATTGGGTTAGAGATGGCCACGGTTTATGCAGCGATGGGCACACAAATCAACGTGGTTGAATTAACCGATTTTATTTTGCCAGGGGTAGATAGAGATGTCGCCACCCCGCTTTATAAACATATCAAACCGAAATATGAAAGCATTATGCTCGGAACTAAAGTAACGGCAGCGCAAGCAAAAGCGGATGGCATTTGGGTAACATTTGAAGGAAAAGAAGCGCCCAAAGAGCCGCAACGTTTTGATAAAGTGCTGATGTCCGTCGGCAGAATCCCAAACGGCAAACTTATTGATGCTGAAAAAGCGGGGATCAAGGTTGATGAGCGTGGTTTTATTTTGGTTGATAATCAGATGCGTACCAATATAGGTCATATTTTTGCGATAGGCGATATTGTGAGCAATCCGATGTTGGCTCATAAAGCGATACCCGAAGGGCGCGTGGCAGCAGAAGTGATAGCTGGGCAGAAACACTATTTTGAACCTAAGTGTATACCAAGCGTTGCCTATACCGATCCAGAAGTGGCATGGGTAGGCTTAACCGAAGAGCAAGCCAAAGCACAAGGCGTAGAATATGGTAAAGGTGTCTTTCCTTGGATTGCCAGCGGTCGCGCATTAGGGCTAGGAAGAGAAGAAGGCATGACCAAATTACTGTTTGATAAAAACACGAATCGTGTCATCGGAGCTGCTATTGTTGGTATCCATGCCGGCGATTTAATTTCTGAGTTAAGTTTGGCTATAGAAATGGGATGTGAAGCAGAAGATATCGCTTTGAGTATTCATCCTCACCCCACTTTGACTGAGTCAATTGCGATTGCTGCAGAATTATATGAAGGTACAGCAACTGATCTGATGAATAAGAAATAAACTTGTCTCTAAGGTTGATAAAAATATAATGAATACAGTTACCCTGGTTGCTTTCATTGGTTATCTCATCATTGTGGTTGGGATTGCTATCGTCGCTTATATCAGAACGAATAGCCTTTCCGACTTCGTGTTAGGTGGCAGGCAACTAGGGGGGCCGGTTGCAGCACTAAGCGCAGGCGCCTCTGATATGAGTGCTTGGCTCTTACTTGGCTTGCCTGGCGCCGTGTTTTTACTGGGCTTAAATCAAATATGGTTAGTACTGGGGTTAGTGGTAGGGGCATTTTTAAGTTGGCGCATTGTTGCCAAACCCCTTCGCGTTTTCTCAGAATATGCCAATGATTCTCTGACGGTTCCTGCTTTTTTGGATAATCGTTTTTTTGATAGATCAGGTGTTATACGTATAGCGTTAGCTATCGTCACCTTGGTGTTTTTCGCTTTTTATACGGCATCAGGTTTAAAAGGTGGTGCCATGCTCTTGAATGAATTTCAGATCTCTGTCGGTGATTTTCATCATGCTTTTTCCTATGATGACGCCTTATTAGTAGGAACGCTTATCATTGTCGCTTACACCTTTGTAGGTGGCTTCTTAGCGGTGAGTTGGACAGATTTTTTTCAAGGGACCTTAATGTTCGTTTGTCTATTGGTTGTCCCTTTTGTTGCGGCTAATGAATTTGGTGGCTGGGATAAAGTTATCCTATTGATAAAACAACACAACCAAGGGCATCTTAATCCTGCTCATGAGCTCAATGCTTTACTTTTGGTGAATTTATTAGCTTGGGGTTTAGGCTATCTGGGGCAACCGCATATTTTAGTTCGCTTTATGGCAGTACGAACGCTAGCGGATATTAAGATTGCCAGAAGAATTTGCCTCTCTTGGATGAGCTTATCCATGATAGGGGCTGTCTTAACCGGGTTTGTGGGGGCAGCTTATTTCTATAACCAAAATATTCATTCTGAGTCCGTTTTTATTATCTTTTCTCAAACCTTGTTTGCGCCGTGGATTGCTGGAGTATTATTTGCTGCCATCTTATCTTCTATTATGTGCGCTATAGACTCTCAAATGTTAGCCTCATCCAGTGCTTTAACCGAAGATCTATATCATCGATTATTTCGCAAAAAGGCCAGTCAAAGAGAGCTGGTGTGGGTTGGTCGATTAGGGATTATTCTTATTTCCATTGTTGCTTGGAGCTTAGCGCGCGATCCTAATAGTAGAATCATTACTTTAGTGGCTTTTGCTTGGGCGGGACTCGGGGCATCATTTGGTCCCTCCGTTGTCGGAGCACTGTTTTGGCGCCGTATGACCAGACAAGGGGCCATTGCAGGTATTTTACTCGGTGCATTCACTGTTATTTTATGGAAGCTCAATTCTCAGCCAACCGGTATTTTTGCTCTGTATGAGATAATTCCTGGCTTTTTCTTTGGCACGTTAGGTGTTGTTATCGGAAGCTTGCTTGATAAACCGCCAAGTGAAGAAATCACGAAGCAATTCGATGCGGCGTGCCAACAGATCCGAAGTAGTTAATTGGGCTCAAGAGGTTTGGATAATGCATAAATTTAATGATGAATTTTCACTTTCTGATGACAGTTTTCGCCAAGCCCTTGATGAAACTTACCGCCAAGATGAAACCTTAACAGTTGAAAGAATTTTAAAAGAGGCTACCTTAAGTGACAGCCTCCTCGAAAAAATTCAAGCGCGTGCTGCTTCTCTCGTTGAACAAGTGAGAGTGCGCCGCAAGAAACAGGGTGGCATTGATGCTTTTATGTTTCAATACGATCTCTCTAGTGATGAAGGCATCGCTTTAATGTGTTTGGCCGAAGCGCTCCTTCGGATCCCAGATAAAGAAACCATCGATAAGCTCATTCGCGATAAACTCGGTCAAGGAGATTGGCAATCTCACCTTGGCAAGAGTCATTCTTTATTTGTTAATGCCGCGACTTGGGGATTGATGTTAACTGGGAAAATTATTGAAACCCCGCACCATTTAATGCGAGAAGAGCAGGAAAATAGTTTAACCCGTGCTTTAAAGCGTTTAACCAGTAAAGGCGGAGAGCCTATCGTTCGCCAAGCTATTTCGCAGGCTATGCGGATATTAGGCCGCCAGTTTGTGATGGGACGCAATATTGAAGAAGGTCTTAAACGCGCACAAAAGCCAGAGAATCAGGCTTATCGCTATTCCTATGATATGTTAGGGGAAGCAGCCTATACCGCTGAAGATGCTGAAAAATACTTTCAAGCTTATCTTAAAGCGATAGAATATGTTGGCAAAGCGAATAATGGGTTAGGGCCTATTTTAGGGCCAGGCATTAGTGTCAAACTCTCCGCGTTACATCCCCGTTTTCAAATGGCAAAACGTGACAGAATACATCAAGAATTATTACCCCGTCTTGAAACGCTAGTCAGACTATGCAAAGAAGCCAATATCGGGATCACAGTAGATGCCGAAGAAGCCCATACTTTAATGATTAATTTAGAATTAATTCAGACAATTATGGAAGGGGATATTTTAAGAGATTGGGGTGGTTTTGGCTTAGCAGTGCAAGCTTATCAAAAACGTGCTCCATTTGCTTTGGATTGGTTGATTCATTTAGCCAAAAAGAATCAACGTCGCTTGATGGTACGCTTAGTGAAAGGGGCTTATTGGGATACAGAAATTAAACTGAGCCAAGTCCAAGGCTTAGAGGGTTATCCTGTTTTTACTCGTAAAGTGTCAACAGATGTCAATTATTTGGTTTGTGCCAAAAAACTGCTGGCAGCAAGTGATGTGATTTACCCGCAATTTGCAACGCATAATGCGCTCACCTTATCGACCATTATGGAATTAGCTAAAGAGCAGCATGTAACAGAATATGAATTCCAATGCCTGCATGGCATGGGCGATGCTTTATATGATCAAATCGTCTTAGATCCTACTGAGCGTGTCCCTTGTCGGGTTTATGCGCCGGTTGGCTCTCACGAAGAATTGCTGGCTTATTTGGTGCGGCGCCTGTTAGAAAATGGCGCCAATACTTCTTTTGTTAATCGTATTCAAGATGAAAAACAACCCATTGCTGATCTCATTTCCGATCCCGTGCAAAAATTATCGACATTAGATCTCAAACCGCACCCTCAGATCCCATTACCCGTTGCTTTGTATGGACATGAGAGGCCTAATTCACAAGGTTTAGATTTAAGCCATCCACCCGCGTTTTTACCTGTATTGCGTGAAATAGAAAAGCGCTCTGACCAAGAATATGAAGCCAAGCCTACTTTTTATGAAAAATTACCTAATGCGGAAGTGGTAAAACGTTATTCGCCTACAGAGCGGGGACATTTTATAGGTATGATGTATTTGGCTACCCGAGATGATGTTAAAAATGGCATTGCAAAAGCGCAAGAAGCGCTTTGGTCTTGGCAGCAAACACCAGCACAAATGCGGGCAAATTATTTAGTAAAAATGGCGGATTTATTGCAAAAAAATCGCGTCGCATTTTTGAGTCTATTGACCTATGAAGGGGGTAAAACCTTAGATGATGCGGTCAGCGAAGTGCGGGAAGCAATTGATTTTTGTTATTATTATGCAGCACAAGCTTTAAAATTATTTGCTTCCCCACAAGTGATGACAGGGCCGACAGGCGAATACAATGCCTTGTCTTTGCATGGTCGGGGTATTATTGCTTGCATTAGTCCGTGGAATTTTCCGTTGGCTATTTTTCTGGGTCAAGTGACAGCTGCTTTAGCTGCTGGTAATTGCGTGATTGCCAAACCCGCAAGCCAAACCCCGTTTATAGCGGCAAAAGCCATTGCTTTGCTGCATGAGGCTGGCGTTCCCAAAGCGGTGGTGCAATTGATGCCAGGCAGTGGCAATGTGGTAGGCAATACTTTGGTCACAGATGACAGAATCAAAGGGATCCTCTTTACTGGTTCAACTGAGACTGCTCGAGGTATTAATCTAAAACTTGCTGCTCGTCCTGGTCCTATTGTGCCGTTTATCGCAGAAACTGGCGGACAAAATGCGATGATAGTGGATTCAAGTGCTTTGTCAGAGCAAGTGACACAAGATGTCATTACGTCAGCCTTCCGTAGTGCCGGTCAACGTTGTTCTGCTTTGCGCGTTTTATTTGTGCAAGACAATGTAGCAGATAAAATTATTAAAATGATAAAAGGGGCGATGGCCGAATTAAAAATTGGGCATCCCGCGATGATTTCAAGCGATGTGGGGCCGGTGATCGATGACAATGCCAAGCAGCAACTTGAAGCCCATATTGATCTGATGCGAGAAAAAGCGACTATTATCGCAGAGCTCACTTTAACATCCGAGCACCAAGAAGGCTCTTTTGTTGCCCCAACAATGATAGAAATTCCTTCTCTTGATATGTTAACCCAAGAAGTTTTCGGTCCTGTTCTACATGTTATTCGCTTTGCTGGTGGTAAATTAGATGAGGTCTTAAAACAAATTAATCAAACCGGATATGGTTTAACGCTTGGGATCCACAGTCGAATTGATGAAACGATACAATATATTTGCGATAGAGTGCGGGTGGGTAATATTTATGTTAATCGTAATATGATTGGTGCAGTTGTCGGTGTGCAACCGTTTGGTGGAGAAGGGCTCTCTGGTACAGGGCCAAAAGCGGGGGGGCCACATTATTTATCCAGACTGAGCACGGAGCGCACACTTTCTATCAATACCACAGCTTCAGGTGGGAATGCTACCTTAATGTCATTGACAGAATCGTAATTTTTTTATTGATTTTTCTAGAGTAAACTTTAAGCAGTCACAAGGAAAGGTAACATGCGATCTCATGTGTTAGTTGTTTCTGAATGGTTATCTAAACAAAACCACGAACAAGAGTTATTTGAATCTTTCAAAAAGCTAGCAGTCTTGACGCTTGAAAAAGAGAAAGGCTGCATAAAGTACAATGTGACGCGTCAAATTTCTCACCCTGCGGCAAAAGGGCAGTCCAAATATGGTATTTTGTTGATCCAGGAATATGTAAACATAGAGGCCTTTGATAATCATTGCAACTCTGAACATGTCTCTGCGTTTCGTAAAAAACACTTTGAAAATACGGATAGGTGCATAATTGAAGACTGGCGTTGTAGAATTTTTAGTGAAGAATAAAAATATAAATATCCTGCGTATCTTCAATGGTTGAACACACTGCAGTTGCCGTTCATACCTAAAGATAAGATGGTCAAACTACATTTTTTGCGAGTGATCTTCAGGGCCATCAAGTTGCCAAAAAACATAACACATTGATATTTAAGAAAATAATATAAATTCTTTATCCGGCATTGATTTTGTGTTCAAAACCCTAGCAATAGAACGACACAATAGCCTAGGATTAACGCAATGGCGACCCCATCTGAAAAACTTGCTCAATCATTAGAGGCCCTGCATGAGCTGCAAAGTCGTCATATCATCGCAATACGCTCTAAGGATTTAAGCAGATCATAGATAGATTAAATTTAATTAGCTATAGTCAATGAATAAAGTACGATTCAGATTAGAAATTCAGGAGCTCAGCATACTATGCTTATTACCAAATCAAGTAAAGCTTCAGTAGCTAATACTGTTCAAGAAATTAAAAGCAATTTACAAGTAAAGGGAATAAACATTTTTGCGGAAATTGATCATGCGAAAGCTGCACGTGAAAGCAATTTGGAATTACGTGACGAAGTGTTAGTCATTTTTGGAAATCCTAAAGTGGGCACTTATCTTATGCAAGAGAAACCGTCTATTGGAATTGATTTGCCGATGAAGCTATTGATATGGCAAGATTTGGACGGCAAAACGCAAATGTCTTATTTTGATCCAATCAAAATGGGGGAGCATCATGGCATTCAACAGCATATCCCCATTCTTCAAAATATGTCAGCATTGCTAGACAATATTACAACTCTAAAAGACTAGTTGCAGGAATGGTCACGAGAAAGTAATGAATCCATAACTTGGACGTCGTTGATGCGGCTGACTATCTCGTTGATCGAGCATCTCTAATTTGACGGTGGCAGTATCACGCACTACTTCACTTCGCGCTTTTCTTTTGATAGAAGTGAGCATGGCTGGAGTAAAATTGACGGCAGGATCAAATAATGTTTTCAGCAACTTCTCCTCATCTTCAGCTGAAGAACCGGCTAATTCCAATAACGATGATGGGCGTTTTTTGTCTAGGGTGAGCTTGTAGTCTTTTAATTTTTTAACAATGAGAGACTCTATGGCTTGGCGAATTTGAAGGTGAGTTGGTCCTTGGTTCGTTCTTTTGTCTACTAGATTGTTATAGAATCCTTCCTCTCCTGGATTTTTTAAGCAACGAAGGATAAGTTGCAGATATTCCATGACTTCTTTATCTTCGATCTTGTCATATTTACCCGCTAATAATTGTTGAAACGCAAATATTATTTCTTGTTGTTTTGGTTTTAATTTTTCCTCTTCAAGAAGATTTTCCAGCTCAAAGCCTATCAAACCCACCAAGGTGGTGTACCAGGTTCCTTGTTCTCTCTTAAGACGTTGCTTAATGTTATCGATAACCACAGCACTATCTGGAATATCTTTCTTGCATTTTTCAGTTGTTGTGATCAAGTTGTCCATTTTGACGTATGGATTTGTGGAAAAGACTTTTCCTTCTAGCGTGCTAGTGACAAGCTCATTTGCCTGCACAAAGAGCCAGGTTTCAATAAACTCAAAATGACTTAAGGTAGCTAAGTATTTTGCAATATAATCATGGATCATCAACTCATAAGCCCCATGATATCCTAAAGGCGTTTCTTTATCAGAATCTTTAAATCCCGCATAGCGTTCAGATAACGGATGCTTAGCTAAGAAATTCCATGCGGTAATGATTTCGTGCATTACCACTTCAGGGTTAAGAATATTGTCGCTGAGCCGGGCTTTTAAGTACTTGATTATTTGCTCATCATCGGAGGCGTTTAAACCTGGTTCTAACATCAATTCTTGAGATAGATTAAATAAAATATTGGCGTTAGCAAGGAGGGGTAGAGGAATTTGCTTTGATTTATCTAATCCTAATTTATCGACTTCACTTTCCGTATTGTCAAACAAGAAAACGTCTATTTTTCCTTCTTGATTGAAAGCTAAAATGGGCTGAGTCCTTGCTTGATAGGCAAGATTAATAGGGGATTTTTTTGTTTTAGCTTCGGTTGGCACTTTGGTGTCCTTGAACGGCAAGAGTAGGAATGCGCTCATTGTAAATGAACAAACACTCACATTGCAAGAGGGGGGATAAAGATAAGTCGGCTGACATATTATTTTATTAAATGAACAATGGTATTATTAAAATCATTCAAGCAGCCACAGTAAGTAATAGACAAGAAACACAATGATGAGCCCCAAATTGTGCTTGCGAACCACAAGCAGGAGAAATGATGAATAGCATAAAATATATTATTGATACCAATCCAAAATCTGAAGATGATAAAATTCTTCGAGATGGCATCGTCAATTTCAATAGCGAGATTATAAAAGAGCAAGCAACGCACTTTAGTATTTTTGCAAAAAATAATAGCCATATTATAGGCGGTGCATTGATTTGGGAACACAGTGATGCGTTATATATTGACGTGCTTTGGTGCAATGAAAAGTATCGTAAAAAAGGAATAGGAACAAAAATTATCTCAATGATTGATGCCGAGGCCCTAAATAAAGGGTTGGCAAAAATATTTGTTGACACATTTTCGTTTCAGGCACAGGAATTTTATCAAAAACATGGATTTCATTGTATAGGAAGTATACCAGGCTATCTGTTGGGCCATGAAAGGATTTTTATGAGAAAAGATATTTTGTAAATGCCTTTAGTTTCTCCTGATGAAGTTGGGGTTTTTTTCTATATGCATTTGTCACGATTATTTTTTTATTATGACAGAAAAAACATATGAACCGCTCTTGACCTGGTTTAAAGGCATATATTTGATCGCCTTCATAATTAAATTTCGTAGTATTTAAAATTTTACCCTCTTTTGCTAGGGTTTCAAATAAAACCAAAGCATCCATCTGTTCAGAAACACTTGTCCCATAAGTTACTGTTTTATAATAAAGTTATTAATCTAAAACACGAGTGGCTACACGTTTTTATTTTGAATATCGTACAAATATTCTTTTCAAATATTTTTTAGCGCAAATTGTTTGCTTTCCTGGCGGGAAATTAGATGAAGTTTTGAAACAAATTAATCAAACGGGTTATGGTTTAACGCTTGGGATCCACAACCGAATTGATGAAACCATTCAATAATTTTGTCATATTTTAGTATAATTTTTTTCCAATTAAATCGCTGCTATAGTTCAATCCATTTTTTCATACTTGAAGATGTGGCTTTGATATTGTATGCCTCAATTCTGCTCAATAGAACCTATCCGTTGCAAAGCCCTTCAATTAATGTGCCAAAATTTAGGTATACATACTTTTTGACTTTGAAATTAGGAATTCCGTCATTGCTTCGCTTACGCTCGTGACGATCTAAAAATGTAGATTTTAAGTAGTAACAAGGAAATGTAACATGTCTTTAACACAATTTTTGAATCAATCTTTAGCCGAAAATAGTTCTCTTGCTTCAACTTTTCAGATCCAAGCTGAAGATCTCAGCGTAGTTCAGTCTGGCAGAAACGATGCATCAGTTGAATTATCAAACGATACGCAAACAAAGCTTGATGCAATAAGACGTAAATTTGAAAATCAAGCTGAGAATTTGATCCCAGGCCTACTGAATGCCGCTTTTGGTGATCAAGACTCGAATAGAACCGCTCCTGTAGAAGAGAGTGCGGTCAAGAGCGAAGAACAAGCTGAAGAGAAGAGCGAAGAGTCAAGTGTTGTAAAGAGTGAAGCGCTAACTGCTGTCGAAGAGCCAGGTACCGTGAGTTCATTGATATCTGCAATTTCTCGTTGGTCAATCTGGGAAAAGGTTGGATTATCTAAGCCTGAAGCAAAAGATCAAGTCCAAGAAAGTGTGGCTGCAACATTTGATACAAAAACGCTCTTGCGTCTTTTTCAGAATTCCTTATTTGTTCCAACTGTACAAAACTTAATCCAGTTACAGCATTATATTGCTCTCTTTTATAATGAGATTGACATTGAAACAGTTAGAGATGTTGTATTAACTGCAATAAAGATGGGTGGTTGCTCAGAAAAGAGTCCAGCACGTTACGATATGGCTGTTTATCTTATCTCTCGTTTCTATAGCAAAATGTCTGATCCCTCTCGCTTAGCTTTATTTCACTATGCTATGACATCACATAATCAGGATATTTTTAGAGTGCTTGCTAGTACCCATCACGCGCTACCAAAACCTACTCAAGATTCACAAGCAGCTCTTTTCATAGTAGCATTAATCAATAAAGTGAGTGCTCAGCCTGAATTATTTGATAACTTTAAAGATCACTTATATTGGGAATCATACTATGAAGCAGCGAGGATGTTACGTGATGAACCCTCTCTTCCCGCTCCTTCCCTGGTTTCATTAGATGAAGAACCTTTTATGAAGCAGATGACACATTGTTATAATATGGTCCAATCTCAAGAGCCTGTTGAGCCTAAGTCCTTAGAGGTTTGCGTAAATGCCGCAAGAATAGAGGGCTACCGCAAACGTCCAATCTGATCTGAGCTGCTATTTTCTTTTTGAGTGTGTGCGTCTAACTTGCCAGCGGCAATTTCGTGCACCACTTCATTGCGCGCTCTTCTTTGGATAGAGGTGAGCATAGCTGGCGTGAAAGTGACGGCTTTTGGGTTTAAGATCTGAATCGGAACATAATCATGGGGTAGGGGTCGGGGTGATCAGGCGTTTTAAGTTGTTCGCTGGTCATTTTATCTTCATGAAAATTACCTTGCGTGTATTGGGCAATCACTTTGCGCCAAAAATGTACCGCTCTGATATTTTGTGGTATTGCGCCAACAGACCATTCTCCTTTGAAACGTTCAAATACTTGTTGTGCAACTTTTGCTCCAATACCGCTTCGCTGAAATTTAGCTATGATAAAAAATTCTCCCATGTTCCAATCTGTTTCTGGGATGATTTCTAGTTTATTGATCAAAACAAAGCCGGCGAGTTCGCCATTTATTTTTATTAAAAAAGAATGTCTGCTCTCATCTTTAAAATATTTTTTTAGATCAAAGGCCTCATAAAGGCCATTTTCAGGAAATTCCCAGCCCTCAAATGCTTGCCCGCAATATCGAGACATATCGTAGGCGTAAAATCGAGCCAGATTTTGAATAACAGGGTAATCTCTAAGCGTGGCTAAGATAAGTTCTGGCTTGAAATCCATATTCCTCTTCCTCATGTTGCATTATTCACTTTCTTGCGCATCTAATAAAAATCCGCCCACCTGTGCTTTCCAAAGAGTAGAATACATTCCCCCTTTTGCTAGTAGCTCCTGGTGGGTGCCATCTTCAACAATTTTTCCGTTATCGAATACTAATATCCTATCCATATGTAAAAGCGTTGAAAGTCGGTGCGCAATCACAATGGTTGTTTTATTTTGCATGAGCTCCCACAAACTTTCTTGAATATATTGTTCAGTGACCGAGTCAAGCTGACTGGTGGCCTCATCTAAAATTAAAATCGGTGCATTCTTAAGAAAAGCTCTCGCAATGGCAATGCGTTGGCGTTGCCCTCCTGAAAGCTTTACGCCGCGTTCACCCACAAGAGAATCATAGCCTTGAGGTAACTTAATGATAAATTCATGTGCATTAGCATTTTTTGCAGCTTGAATCACTTCATCAATTGAAGCATCAGTACGTCCAAATTGAATATTGTCCAATAAGCTGCGATGAAAGAGGGAAGGATCTTGTGGGATCATGCCGATATTCTGACGCAAACTGTTTTGCGTTACTTCTTTAATATCAGTACCGTCTATCAATATTCTTCCTAGATTTACATCAAATAATCTTAATATTAAATTCACAAAGGTGGATTTTCCGCTGCCCGAATGACCAACCAAGCCCACTTTTTGACCAGGCTCAATCGTCACCGTTTTATTTTCAAATAAGGGAGCTGTACCTTGGTATTGAAATTGTACTTGATCAAACACAATTTTACCTTGCGTGACTTTGAGATCGGTCGCATGTGGTTTATCTTGGATCTCATGGGGTTCAACAATAATATTCAAGGCTTGTCGACAATTACCCGCTTCTTTTGAAAAGCGTAGAATTTCTTCTCCCATATTGTAAATGTTATTTACGATAGCCGAGGATAAAGTGAGGATCAGGGCAAAATCACCCACTGTCACAGCCATATGTAAGCGACCATAGATTAATCCAGTTAACATAACAGATATTAAAAGGGCTATCCAAAGACCTTGTACCACATTCACCTTCAACATATACCATAGTAAGGCTCTGTCTTTTACCATCAATTTGTCTATTGAGCTAAAAACGACATTTTCTTCATGTTGAATATTGGTAAATAATTTTGTACTCATGATATTAAGAATACTATCAACTATTTTGCCACTCATATTATTTCCTGCTTCACTCAAAGCATAAGAAAGTTGTTCAGATTTTTGTGACATCCAATAGGATGTGCTGACATAAAGCAGTACCCAAATAAAAAATGTTAAGCCAAAAAGAGGGTGCACAGTATATAAAACGGCAGAGGAAAACAGGACAGTAACTGTTTTTGGCATAAAAGAGTGGGTAAGAATTTGCATTAAAGATTCTACGCCAGTACATATATCAAATATCTTTTTTGATAAACTGCCAGAAAAATGTTCACTAAAATAACGATAGGAATGCTGCGACAAGTAATGATGCATGGTGCCTGCAATATCTGATTTTATTTTGGGGTAAAATTGCAAATGAGCATAACGGTATAGGCTAAAAATTAAATTCATCATTAATTGAATTAAAATATAGAAAATCACAGGCAGCAATAGAGTTGCTATCAATAAATCAAGTCGACTGGACGTTGCTATTACCCCATCGATAATTATTTTAAGTAAATAGGCATTAGCAGGTGCAATAAAAGCTTCAAATGCAACAAATATTGAAAAAATGAGAAGCGAGAAGGGATGTCTTTTTAAAAATAAGCAAACAAAGGCACTTAGTTTTTTTGGTATGGCTAACCCTTCAGCTACGACTTGTGTTTTCGTTAGGTCAATTTTCATATTTTTTACCATGCACTTAAAAGCTATTTAGCTATATTAATTTTATCAATGTGGCTCAGACCAAATGCTATAATTAACAGGTTACACTTAATCTGAATAAGAGATCAAAAATGTTGAGTTGGATTTTACTTTGGATGCTCTTAACACTTGTTTTGGTTGTGATATGTTATGACTTAGTCCAAAAAGAGCATTCTATTCTTAGAAATTATCCACTCATTGGTCATGTTCGCTATCTCGCTGAATCCTTAGGTGTTTATCTGAGGCAGTATTTTTATAGTAGCGATAGAGAAGAATTACCCTTTAATCGTGCGCAAAGAAGTTGGGTTTATCAAGCGGCCAAAAATGTAGATACCAATAGAGGATTTGGTTCAACCAGAGATGGTCGACTGAACGGGTGTATCATTACGTTAAAATCTTGAATATGAAGTTGGCATTATCTGTCATTCATGCGGGGTAACTGAACCCAGAAATCTTTCACGAAAACATGTACGCTATGTTACGGAACATGGCACGTCTGCTTGTTTGGCTCAGATTTATCCTGACAAGGTGACTGGGGAGAAGCGTCAGCCTGCCATCCGCCCCCAAGGGCTTTAATTAACCCGACGGCAGAAGTCATTTGGCGGTATTGGACATTATTAAGATTCATTTCTGCAGTGAGATCAGTAATTTCAGCGTTCAGGACTTCTAAGGTGCCGACCGTTCCGGCTTTATATTCATTCGTGGTAATAGTGAGTGATTTTTGTGCGGTTTGGGTGGCTTCAAGCTGTACTTTGGCTTCTGCATCCAGAATTCGCAATGAGGCAAGATTATCTTCTACATCCTGAAAGGCAGCCAATACGGTTTGACGATAAGTTGCGACACTTTCCTCATATCCTGCTTTAGCGAATAGAACATTAGCTTCGCGAAGGCCGCCATCAAAAAGCGTTTCAGATAGTAACGCTGCTAATATCCAGAATTGATTGGGTGCAGAGAACAAATGGGATAAACTTGAGCCACTATAGCCTCCAATACCAGATAAAGTGAGCGTGGGGTAATAAGCGGCTACAGCCACCCCAATTTTCGCATTAGCTTGTGCCATCAGTCGTTCGGCTTGCGCAATATCCGGACGCCGTTCTAGTAAGCTAGAGGGAACCTCTAGAGGAATAGAGGGGACGACTACTCGGCTATAAAGGGGTTTCAGAGTAAAACAGGAAGGGTTCTCGCCTGCTAAAACGGCGATAGCATGCTCATATTGCGCCCGATTAATCCCATTATCGATAGCCAGTGCTTGTTGCGCTTCAAGTTGGCTTTTTATCTGTAATATATCTGCTTGAGAAGCTGTACCCGCGTTGTAACGGTTGTGTGTGATTTTTAATAATTTTTTATACTTTTCGACACTCTCATCTAATAATTTTTGATTCACATCAATCGATCGTAATTCAAAATAATACTGCGCAAGAGAAGCTTGCGATGATAGTTTTACCAGTGCGAATTGATCTTTGCTCGCTTGAGCACCAGCAGTTGCCGCTTCTACTGAGCGGCGCACACTGCCCCATAGATCAGGCTCCCAGGTCGCTTCTAAAGTGAGCGCTACAATAGATGGTCGTCGATTTAACGACGTCGTGCCACTGGATATCGATGTTCCCGTCGCGCTCGTTTGTGTAGAAGAGGTATTGGCAGAAGGACCGGATGCTAGCTGCTCTTTTGTTACACCTGCACTACTGGTGACAGTAGGGTAATAAGCGGCACGGGCAGCGCAGACTAAGGCACGCGCCTGCTTGTATTGTGCAAAAGCGACTGCAATGTTTTGATTTGCAACGTTGAGCTTGTTTTCCAGATCATTGAGCACAGGATCATTGAACACGCGCCACCATTCTCCTCTGTCACAATTTTCTTGAGGGTTGGCCACTTTCCAGCCTTTTGCGGCTTCTTTAAATTGTTGAGGAACACTCACTTTTGGACGAACGTAATCAGGGCCTACAGTACAAGCAGTTAAAGAGATAGTTAATATTAACCAGACAAATGGGTTTATTCGCATACAGTCACTTCTCTCATAGGCTTGATGCCCCTGAACCATAAACTACATTTATCTAATACAAGATAGATAACGGGCGTTGTATATAATGTTAGTATTTGGCTCATAATTAATCCACCAATGATAGCTATTCCCAGCGGGCGACGCAGTTCTGAACCCACACCTGTTCCAAAAGCTAGAGGAACAGCACTTAACATCGCTGCCATTGTTGTCATCATGATGGGACGAAATCGTAGTAAGCATGCCTCAAAAATAGCTTCTTTTGTCGATTTTCCATGATTTCTTTCTAAATTCAGTGCAAAATCAATCATCATAATTGCATTTTTCTTCACAATGCCGATTAATAAAATGATCCCAATAAATGAAATGAGTGTCAGTTGTGTTCCTGTTACAAGTAAAGCAAGCAAAGCCCCCACACCCGCTGAAGGTAAAGTGGAAAGAATGGTGATGGGGTGGATCCAGCTTTCATAAAGAATGCCAAGGACAATATAAACTGCAATTAAAGCAGTCAAGATAAGATAGGGTTCTGTTGCCAATGAGGCAAGAAAAGCTTGTGCCGTGCCCTGGAAAGAGCCTGTAACCGTGCCAAGTGGTAAGTTCATTTCAGCTACCGCAGTATTAATCATTTCTACTGCATCACCCAAGGCTGCATTCACCGGGAGATTAAACGAAAGAGAAGCGGCAGGAAACTGTCCTTGATGCGTTACAGAGAGCAGGGTTGAAGAAGGCTTAAAACTGACGAAAGTAGATAACGGTACTAATTTTCCTGTACTAGAGCTAACATAAATATCATTTAGTGTTTCTGGATATTGCCAATATTGAGGAGCCACTTCCATGACAACGTGATATTGGTTCATTAAGGTATACATTACAGAAACCTGTTTTTGGCCAAAGGCGTCATATAAGACATTATCTATTTGTGTCGTTGTAATACCAAATTGGGCTGCTCTATCGCGATCAATGGTTAAATAAAGTTGTAATCCTTGGTTTAATTGATCGCTGTTTAAATCTAGTAGTCCAGGTATTTTTCCAAGTTTCTCCATTACCTTTGGTGTCCAAGTGTTAAGCGAGTCTAAATCAAAGGCACTCAAAGCATAAATGTATTGCGCATTACTTTGTCTACCACCAATGACTAAATCTTGCGTTGAGGTAAGATATAGATTTGCTGCAGGAACTTGCGCGAGTTTGCCACGAAGACGGGCGATGATTTCTTCTGAAGAAATTTTTCGCTCTTCAAGGGGCTTCAGAGTAATATACATATTTCCTGCATTCGTGGTTTTACTGCCGGAGCTGCCAACAAAAGCGGTTACACTTTCAACACCAGGATCGTCATTCACAATTTTTACAAACTGTTCAAGTTTTGTTTTCATCGCTTGAAAAGAAATATCTTGTTGCGCCAAAATAGAACCTGAAATGCGCCCAGTATCTTGAAGGGGAAAAAACCCCTTTGGAATAATAATGTATAAACAAATGTTAATGATAACTGTTATAAAAGTGATGAAGATCATTTCTCTTGGATGATTTAATGACCAAGAGAGACTTTTTTGATATCCTTCGCGAAATTTTAAGAGTAAGGTACTCTTCGATGATTGGGGTGAAGGTAGCAAAGGCTTTAATATTTGGGCACTCATCATCGGTGTAACAGTGAGCGATACCACCAATGAAATAATGATAGCAACAGACATTGTTACAGCAAATTCACGCAACAACCTTCCCACAATACCACTCATAAATAAAAGGGGGATAAAAACGGCTATCAAGGAAATGGTCATCGAAACCACAGTAAAACCGACCTCTTTTGCTCCTTTCAAAGCTGCTTCAAAAGGTTTTAAGCCAGACTCTATATGCCGAGAGATATTTTCTAAGACCACAACAGTATCATCAACGACAAAGCCTGTGACAATGGTTAATGCCATTAATGACAAATTATCTAAACTGTAATTTAACAGATACATGATGCTAAAAGTCCCCAGTAAGGATAAGGGGATAGCAACACTGGGAATGAGAGCAGAGCGAACATTATTAAGGAAAAAATAAATCACAAATATAACCAAGAGTGTGGCGATAAGCAGTGTTTTCTCAACATCTCGTAAGGAAGCTTTAATGGTGGTAGTTCTATCCATCATCACTTTCATATCAACCGCAGCGGGAACGACTGCTTTGAGATGACTCATAAGGTGGTAGATATTATCGACAGTGGAAATCACATTGGCACCAGGCTGCTTGAAAACAATCAATAAGACGGCAGGTTTTCCATTTGCTAATCCAGCATTGCGAAGATCTTCTACTGAATCATTGACTTCCGCTATATCAGAAATTCTTACAGGGGAATTATTTTGATAAGTAACGATAAGCGGCATATATTCTTTTGCTTTAAATAACTGATCATTGGTGCTAATTTCGCTTGTTTTGTCCGCATCATGCAGTGCGCCTTTTGGTCCATAAGCATTGGCATTGGCAAGCGTGTTACTCACCGTTTCTAATCCTATCCCATAATTGTTTAATGCTGTGGGGTTGAGCTCAACACGAACTGCAGGTAAGGAACTCCCTCCTACAATTACTTGCCCGACACCATCTATTTGAGATAACTTTTGCGATAATATGGTCGAGGCGATATCATACATTTGGCCATTTGTATAAATATCTGAGGTTAAAGCAAGGATCATAACAGGGGCATCGGCAGGGTTGACTTTTCGATAGTAAGGGGCACTCGGTAGATCCGTTGGCAATTGACTGCTTGCAGCATTGATCGCAGCTTCGACATCACGCGCCGCGCCATCGATATTTCTAGTGAGATCAAATTGCACAGTAATTCTCGTTGATCCAAGTGTACTAGAAGAAGTCATTTCATTGACGCCAGCTATTCTACTTAACTGGCGTTCAAGCGGTGTGGCAACTGAACTTGCCATCATTTCAGGGCTTGCGCCAGGTAAAGAGGCTTGCACATTAATTGTCGGAAATTCAATTTGAGGAAGAGAGGAAACAGGTAGAAAATTAAAAGCGATAACCCCAGTAATGGCTAATCCTATAGCTAGTAAGGTGGTTGCAATGGGGCGAAAGATAAAAGGAGAGGATAAACTCATGGTATATCCTCTTTGGGCTCTTCAAGAATAATCGTTGTACCCTTACCAGGGCTAACCCATCTGGCCGCTCTGTCAAACATTAAATATATAACCGGCGTGGTATAGAGGGTTAATAATTGGCTTAATGTCAAACCGCCTATGATGGCAATGCCTAACGGTTGGCGTAATTCACTGCCCATACCGCCACCCAATGCGAGTGGTATGGCTCCAAACATGGCTGCAAAAGTTGTCATGAGAATGGGGCGAAAACGCAATAAGCAAGCTTCAAAAATCGCGTCAAATGGTTTTTTGCCTTCTTTTCGTTCGAGTTCAAGAGCAAAGTCTATCATCATGATGGCATTTTTCATCACAATACCAATTAACAAGATAATCCCAATCAAGGCTACTACGCTAAAGTCTTTTCCAGTAATATATAAGGCTAACAACGCTCCCATGCCAGCAGAGGGTAGAGTAGAGAGAATAGTAAGGGGGTGGATATAACTTTCATACAGCACACCGAGAATAATATAAACCACCACAATTGCAGCTAAGACTAACCATCCTTCATTCGCTAGAGAATTTTGAAATATTTTAGCTGCACCTGAAAAATCTGCTTGAATATGATCGGGAAGCGCAATTTGTTTTTTGACGTTATTAATAGCATTAATAGCGTCCCCTAGCGCATAATGGGGTGCTAGATTAAAAGAGAGGGTAGCAGAGGGAAATTGTCCTTGACGGTTAATGACGAGTGGGCCCAATTCTTGTGT
Source organism: uncultured Gammaproteobacteria bacterium (assembly GCA_963803015.1). Taxonomy (GTDB): domain Bacteria; phylum Pseudomonadota; class Gammaproteobacteria; order Berkiellales; family Berkiellaceae; genus Berkiella. The sequence goes on from CAWDKV010000011.1 coordinate 52,312, forward strand.
AACAGTTGTAAAAGTACGCAGGGGGATCCATTCGCCACTACTTGTGCTAAAAAAAATATTATTTAAGGCATGATTCATGTTTTGTAATTTGGGTAGCACTTCCAATACTACATAATATTGACTGAGTTGCGTAAACATGGTTGATATTTGTCGCTGTCCAAAAGCATCATAAAGAACATTATCAATAAATCCTGAGGTTAAACCCAGACGAGAAGCGGTATCACGGTCAATTTTTATAGTGGTCTGTAAGCCTTCGTTTTGTTGATCGCTTGCAATATCTTGCAGGGAGGGTTCATGCTTTAACCTATCGATTAATCGATTAGTCCAGTTTGCAACATCAGCTGGATTAGTGGAGTCCAGTGTGTATTGAAATTGCGTTCGACTTATTTTGTCATCAATCGTAATATCTTGTAGCGGTTGCATAAAAAGAGAAATGCCTGATACATCTTTGTTTACTTTCTCTTGCAAGCGTCGAATGACCTCTGTCGCATTGACATCCCGTTTTTCTAGCGGTTTTAAAGTAATTTGTAGTCGACCACTATTTAAAGTCGTATTGGTGCCATCAATGCCTATAAAAGAAGATATGTTATCTACAGCAGGGTCGGCTAGTACCACTTTAGCTAATGCTTGTTGTCTTTGCGCCATCGCCTCAAATGAAATGGTTTGTGGGGCTTCAGAGATCCCTTGAATAACGCCGGTATCTTCAATAGGGAAAAAACCTTTTGGGATGAAGTAACAGAGAACTCCTGTTAAAATAAGCGTACAAAAGGCTATGGCTAAAATTAAGTTTTGCCGAGCAAGCACCCAAGTGAGCGATAACTCATATTTTTTAATTAATAAAGTGAAACAATTTTCTAAATAGTTTTCTATTGGCTTTGTTTTAGCGGGATCACGAAAGCGTAAAATGCGCGCACATAACATGGGGGTTAAGGTTAATGAAATAACAGCGGAGAGTAAAATAGTGACAGATAATGTAAGCGCAAATTCTTTAAACAATCTCCCGACGACATCTGCCATAAATAACAAAGGGATCATCACCGCAATCAAGGAAACTGTTAAAGATATAATGGTAAAACTAATTTGCTTGGCCCCTTTTAAGGCTGAGTCTAAAGGTTTTTCTCCTTTTTCTATATAGCGCGTAATATTTTCAATCATCACAATAGCATCATCTACTACAAATCCGGTGGCAATGGTTAAAGCCATTAGCGTTAAGTTATTGATACTAAAACCAAAAAGATACATGATGCCAAAGGTGCCGATTAAAGACAAAGGGACGGCAATGCTGGGAATAAAAGTGGCTCTCAGATTCCTTAAAAATAAGAATATGACAAGCACGACGAGGGCAATAGCTAATCCCATTTCAAATTCTGCTTCTTGCACAGAAGCTCGGATAGTGTTCGTTCTATCTGTTAAAACTGTTACTTTAATATCCGCTGGTAAAGTTTGTGATAACCGAGGTAATATTTTATGAATTCTATCGACAACTTGTATGACATTTGCGCCAGGTTGACGTTGTATATTAAGAATGATGGCAGGGGTTTCATTCATCCATGCCGCCAGTTTGACGTTTTCTGCACTGTCTATAACTTCAGCTACATCACTGAGCCGAATAGGGGAGCCATTCTTATAGCTGATAATGAGTGGACGATAGCTTTCACTCGTGAGCAATTGATCATTGGCGTTAATTGTATAAGATTGATGTGGACCATCTAGGGTGCCTTTTGCTTGATTGGTGTTAGCGGCAGCAATGGCTGTATGCACATCTTCTAAAGTTAAACCATAAACAGCAAGTGCTTTGGGATTGACTTGAACCCGTACAGCGGGACGTTGGCCACCACTGATACTGACTAAACCCACCCCACTTAGTTGTGATATTTTTTGAGCAAATCTTGTTTCAGCATAATCTTCAATTTTGGGTAAGGGCATCGTTTTTGATGTCAATGCTAAAGTCATAATGGGCGCGTCTGCAGGGTTGACCTTGCTATAAACCGGGGGATTAGGTAAGTCAGGCGGTAAAAAAGCACTGGCTGCATTAATGGCTGCTTGTACTTCTTGTTCCGAGACATCTAAAGTCATATTCAAAGCAAATTGTAGCGTAATTAAGGAAGCACCCGTTGAGCTGGTTGATGTCATTTGGTTAAGCCCGGGCATTTGGCCGAATTGTCTTTCTAAGGGCGCTGTCACCAAAGAGGTCATGATGTCAGGACTTGCACCAGGAAAAAATGTAGAGACACGTATGGTAGGGTAGTCAACTTCAGGTAGAGCAGAAACAGGTAACAAACGGTATGCTAATAAGCCAGAAAGTAAAAGAGATATCATCAACAAGATGGTTGCAATGGGACGCAGGATAAAAATCCGCGATATATTCATTTCAAATCACCCTGCTTTTTTTGCGCTTGAAGCGATATCAACTTTTGCGCCATCAGTTAATTTATCGGTGCCTTCAGTAATAACATACTCTCCAGGGGTAACGCCTGATGTCACAACAGTGTCGTTTCCAGAGGTATTAGCAATGTTAATATATTTTGTTGTAACAGTTTTTTCTTTTTCATTTAATAAATAGACAAAATTTCCTTTAACGCCTCGTAGTACTGAAGTGGTTGGCACAACTGTTGCATTTTGTAAAGTCTCAATTAACAATTTAATATTGACGAACTGATTTGGGAATAGGGCATCGTCTTTGTTTTTAAAGGTGGCTTTTAATTTCACAGTTCCAGTAGAAGTATCGATTTGGTTATCGATGCTTAACAGCCACCCTGTCGCTAATAATTTATTTTGTGAGCGATCATAAGCTTCAACTGTCAATTTTTTACCGGTTTTCATTTGTTGTAAAACTTGTGGGATATTATCTTCCGGGAGGATAAATACCACAGTGATAGGCTGAACAGTGTTAATGACAAATACGCCGGTTGTGTCCGTTGTTTGCACAAAATTGCCGGGATCGACTAAGCGTAAGCCCACGCGACCATCAATAGGAGACGTTAATCGACAAAAAGTAAGGTTAACAAGCGCACCCTCCACTTGTCCTTTATCTGATAAAACAGTACCCTCTAGTTGTTTAACCAGTGAGACTTGTGTATCCAATATTTGCTTTGAAATAGAGTCTTCTTTCCAGAGTGCTTGATAGCGTTTGAGATCAAGTTTCGCATTCTCAAGTAGAGCTATATCTCGTTTCAAATCGCCTTGAAACTGCATCAGTTGTGCTTCAAAAGGTCTGGGATCGATTTGGGCTAATAAATTGCCTTTTTTTACTGTTTGCCCTTCCTGTACGGGAACGGTTAAAAGTTGCCCATCTACCTGGGTCTTGACTGTAACCGTCTCTAAAGGTGTGACAGTGCCTAAGGCGGTTAGATAAACCGGAACTTCTTTTTTTTGTGCAGGGGCCGTAACGACTAGGGGATTGCTGGGCAATGGTTTATGTTTGTGCGTTAGGTGCTTCCATAACCAGATTGCAATTAAGAGAGCAGCTAGCAGCATACAAGCAGCAATTGCCCATCTAACGTGGGGGTTTTGCAGCTTTTTGTAGTAAGGGTCTCCTGTCCCCATATTCAATCCTATTAATGCTTTGAGTAGTTTTTTGTTTTGGATCTATTGGATGGCGCCGTATCTATATATATAGCTAACTATAGCGTGTATATCAAATACCATAGTTTCACTCAAGATGAATTATTCGTTTTTACTGCTTGTTACAATTACAGTAGAGGGGCATGCTTTTATGATTGCCAAAGAAACGGCAGCTTTAAAAATGTACTTTGAAGTTTAAGTGGAGGAAGGTTTGTTTTTTTTGACAGCAGATTCGTCTGCATTTAAAAGTCGTTGTGGGATGCTTTCATGACGTCTTTCATCGCTTCGCACTTGAGGACTGCTAAACGTAATGGCTCTGGGTCTACTAGGCTTTGCTACTTCCTGCTTTAAAGCAGGATTATTATTTAAGAGAGCCTCGTAAGACTCTCTTTCCTTGGGCTCATTTATCTTTGCGTCTTTTTTGTGGAGCTCTTGCACAACCATTTCTAAGTTCATTTTAGTAGCCATCATCACAATACTTTCACCTTCTTTGTTGACAGCATTGACATCTGTTCCTTTTTTAATGAGCTCTAAGCATAATGTTTCATTTTTGCTTTTTAATGCATAGTAGAGAGGAGAGTTGCCCTTCTTATCACGAGGGTTAACATCTGCTCCTTTTTCAAGTAGAGTAAGAATAAACTTGGTTTTATCTGAACGGGGGAAGGTTTTTAATGCTAATAATAGAGCAGTTTCTCCATCAGCATTCTGCGTGTTTATTTTTGCTCCTGCATCAATTAATTTTATAAGATTGTCGACAGAGAAAGTATTACTGAGAACAAGATCCATTAATATGTTATTGCCATTAGTACCTACGGAGTTGATGTCTATTCCTTGTTTAACAAGTTCTAAGGCGATATCAATTGCAGAAGACTTACTGAAATCTAAATACATCAGCGCATTGTTACCATCTTTATCTTGAGCTTTGACATCAGCGCCTTGCTTGATGAGATCTAAAACAAGTTCGAGATGACCACCCATGATCGCATTTAGCAAGATAGACCTATCCAGAATATCTTTATCATTGATATTGAAGCCTCTTCGATGAAATGCACGCATGAGGGTCATAAAATCTGGGTTGCTACCATGAGCTTCTATATTTTCAATTATTTTTTTCCATTGAGTAATATTAGCTTGATTGGCAACATCAATTTGCGCTCCCTTTTCAATAAGCAATAAAGCAAGATCAAATTGAGAGTATTGAATTGCAGTTATTAGAGCCGTATATCCATTCTTATCGTTAAGTTCTAGATCGGCTCCATGTTCAATCAGTGCTTTAGCTACATTTTTATGATTACTATTATTTGCTGCCATAGAGATTGCACGTATGAGCGGAGTATCACCCCAGGGATACTTAGTATTAACATTTAATTCTTTTGCAATAAGCACTAAAGCTAAATCGCTAAAGCCATTTTCAATGGCATAATGTAATAGTGTAAAGCCATTTTTTGCTGGTATATTGAGATCTGCTCCATTTGCTATAAGTGTTTGAATAATTCGATAGCTTTTATGAGCCGGAGAAGAACTAGTATAGGCATAGGTCAGGGCTGTATCGCCTTCATTGTTTTTGGCATTAATATCTGCTCCCTTTTTAAAGAGAGCTTGAACAATATCTTCATGTCCTGTAGATGCCGCCAACATTAGCGCTGTATCGCCTTGATTGTCTTTAGCATTGATCTCCGCTTCTTTTGCAATGAGATCTTGAGCAACTTGAAGACAACCATTTGCAATTGCCATCATTAGAGGCGTATCGCCTTGGCTGTTTATTGCATTGTAATCTGCTCCTTTTTTAATGAGAGCTAAGGCAACTTTATCACGCCCCTTTTGAATTGCCATCATCAGAAGGGATTGACCTTGATTGTTTGTCGCATTGATATTTACTTCCTTTGCAATCAAAGCTAAGACAACTTCATCACTCATTTTGTTAATTGCCATCATCAGTGCTGTTTCACCTTGAGTATTTTTAACACTGACATCCACATCCTTTTTAAGGATGGCGAGAGAAATATCGCTAGATTCTGTTTGAATTGCCATCATCAGAGGCGTTTTACCTTGGCTGTTTGTTACATTGACATTTGCGCCTTTTTCAATGAGCGCCAGGGCTTCTTCTTTATGACTTTTACCTTTTTGAATGACTATTGTCAGGACTGTTTCGCCTTGATTGTTTTTAGCATTAATATCCGCTCCTTTATCTATAAGTGCTGAGGCACTCTTTGCGTCACCACTTAAAACTGCTAATTGTAGGGGCGTGAGCCCTTGTTTATTTACTATTCCTAGCATAAAGCTATCCGCTAGTTCTGGAAGCAAAGACCCAGCTGCAAATGATTCGATAAATTGTGTTGATCTTTCAAGTTCCTCTAAACGTTCTGGATATTTTTCCTTAGTCATCGTCATCATTTTTTCTATTAAATCTTTTTTATTATGAAGGAGAGCCCAGTTTAATGCATTTCTAAAGAGTGGTGACTTTGCTAAGGGTTGCGGATCACGCAAAGTGTCTTCTATCATTTTGATAGTCTCTATTGTGCTGTTTTCATCAATGCCATAGCAATAAAACGGTTTTTCCTTATCATATAAAACAAGTTGCTGCTTTGAATCACAATAGCCATCATAATCTACAAATACCTCATGTGCGTTAAGAGCGGATTCTATACCAACTGTTGAGGATATCCCTGAAGATGCACCAGAGGCCACTTTATGTGTATGATTGTTTGCAACTAATGTCTTGGCTAAATTGCGATAAAAAAGTTTAACCATTTCAGTTGTTTTTGGACTTTTAGAGTCTGTTTCTATTGAATCAAAAACAATAGCGCCACTTTTGCTCCGCCAAGCCCAGCATTGACCAATGACATCATCAGATACTTGTGGATTGTTTATATCTCCTTTACATAAAACGTAAAAGCCACCGTTTGGGCTGGTTAACCCATGAATGGCACACTTTTCACCAGCTTCTCCTGAAAGAGATTGACAGCAATTGGTTAATTTACCCAAACAGGCTGCACGTGCGGCATGCATTTCATCCATGACCGGCACTTTCATTAGATAATATCCTTCATAACCAAATGAGGCGCCATCTATTTTGATGTTTGGAATTTTAACATTATCATCTTGACGTTGAAGCGCTGTGAATTTTTCAAAGTCATGTTGGGTCATACCATGGTCTAAGAAATATTTGTATGCCTTGGAGGAGTCTGTTTTGTATTTTTCTCTAAATGCTTTTAGCATAGTGAGTGTTAATTGTTCATTAAATGGCAAACCTAATTCAGCAAGCGCCATCTGCTTGTTATGCAATTTTCTTTGCAGCTCTTGATAATCGCTTTCTATCGATTCCGCCCCTGTTTCTTCCTTTTCTTCATTTTCTCTTACTAACTTAGCGAGCACTTGCCTCATTTCTGCTACAAGCTTGGCATTGGCTGGTGAGCGTAGTTCACCATGTTTCCTTTCAAGTTTGTTGAAGAGAGCAGAGATCTTTTCTATTTCATCTATCTCTTTTTTAACTGCTTCTGAGTTTGGTTTTCTTTTGGATTGTGAAGTGGTTCTAATGAGTCTTTCTATTTCAGAAGCTTGAGGTAAAATTAATTTTCTAAATGTATCATCGTTCAAATATTTTGCACAAAGTTTTTGCCAGGTATTGATATCAAATTCACCCCTTGGCATGGCAAAATTGCATGCCTCATGCATCAGATCTCGTGTACTGTTGTGATTAGCGTTATAGTTTTTTAAATATTCTAATGCTTTTCCTTCATTGTTAAAGAGCACAGCCAACATGTAAGCGTGCATCTCTGGAACACCGTTATTCTCAGTGGAGAACATTAATTTTGCGTAGGGTAATAATGCTAAGTAAACGGATGGATTATAGAGTTTAAGATTAGCATTGGGCACTTCTTTTTTGAGTTTGGCTTCTAAGGTTTCCTTTTCTTCCTTAGATAAAGGGATCTGTTTAAAAAAGCGGTCTAGCTCATTTATATCTTCTTCTCTTGTCAATGCTTTTTTTAAATTATCATAGGCTTCTTGTGGATTTTGACTACGTCTCTTGTTTCGTATTATTTCAAGATTGCTAAAAATTTCAAATGATTCCATAGCATGTAGCCCTTTATGAATTACCTCTGTTTTTTGGACTTTATACCTAGAAGAATAGTTCAAAAGCTTTAGTTTAACGTCGCTGCGAGATGGGAATGTCAAGGGGTAAGAGAAGAAATGACAAAAAGAAAAGCAGGATGGTTTTTAAAAAGCGGATCTACACGTAATTATTTAAACTTTTACTTGAACTATACCGTTTTCAATTCGCACTTCAAAAGTAGGGAGATCTTCAAAAGCAGGGGGAGCTGTCACTTCTCCAGTTTTAATACAAAATTTCGCTCCATGAAAAGGGCAGGTTATTTCATCTCCCTCAACTGGGCCATCGCTTAAGGGTAAACCTTGGTGCGTGCAACAATCCTCAATGGCATAAAGCTCACCCTCGAGATTAAAAATAGCAATAGCATGACCTTTAAGCGTGATGGTGTGATGATCTCCTACGCCTAATTTTGTCGATTCAATCACATCTACCCATTCTGTTGCCATCATAATAATCCTAATTCAAATCGTGCTGCTTCCGACATTCTCTCTGGTGTCCAAGGCGGATCCCAGACTAAATTAACCTGAACAGTTTCAACGCCTGAGATAGTACTAATATGAGATTGCACAATTTCTGGAAATTGCGCGGCGACGGGGCAGGCAGGATTAGTGAGTGTCATGTCGATAATGACATTATTGCCATTGATTTCAATATTATAAATTAAGCCTAATTCCACTACGTTAACCGGAATTTCTGGATCATAAATGGTTCTTAATACTTGGTAAATTTGTTGTTCTAAGGCTTCAGTCATCATAGTCTTTCTCTGTTGAAACAAGGGTTGGCTCGTTTTCTAATGCTGCTTTCAAAGTGTGCCAAGGTAAAGTAGCACATTTTACCCGCATCGGGTATTTTTTGACATTTGCTAATATGGTTAGCTTACCCAAACTTTCTGTATCGGGTAAAGGGGAATCCTGGGTTAATAAATGATGAAATAATGTAAACAACTGCTTGGCTTCTGCACCGCTTTTGTTTTGTAATAAAACAGTCATCATCGATGCACTTGCTAAAGAAATGGCGCAGCCCTTACCGATAAATTGTATTTTAGCTATTTTTTCATTATCGAGTAGTAAAAAAACTTTCACATCATCGCCGCACAGAGGGTTATAACCATGTGCGCTGTGCGTGGCATTATCAAGCACCCCAAAATGCCGCGGATGGCGACAGTGATCGAGAATTAATTCATGATACAGCATGGCTAGATCATTCATGTCTCACCTTAAATAGTGCCAAGGTTTTTTCTAAGCCTTGTATTAAACGATCAATTTCCTCTAACGTATTGTAAATGGCAAAAGAAACTCGAACAGTGGCTGGCACACCTAGCCTGTCTAAGGCCGGCTCAGCGCAGTGTTTACCTGTGCGCACCGCTATACCATAAGTATCTAACACCGTTCCGACATCATGGGCATGAATATCTGCGAGATTAAATGAAACAATTCCAATGCGATGTGCTGGGAAACCCACAAAATGCACTAAATTCATCTGTCCTAATTTCTCAAGGGTATGGTCAAGGAGGTGTTGTTCATGGTGTTCAATGGTTTCAAAACCAATGTGCCGTAGATAATCGATAGCTGTCCCCAAGCCAACCGCTTGAGCGATGGGTGGTGTTCCTGCTTCAAACTTGTAAGGTAACTTGTTAAATTTTGTTTTGGCAAAAGTAACAGATTCAATCATTTCCCCGCCGCCTTGGTAGGGTGGAAACTTCTCTAGCCACTCTTCTTTGGCATAAATCACACCTATTCCAGTTGGGCCATACATTTTGTGTCCTGAAAAGACATAAAAGTCACAATCTAACGTCTGCACATCGACAGGTAGATGAGCTATGGCTTGCGCGCCATCTATTAAAATGGGTGTCCCGTTCTGATGCGCGAGTTCAATCATTTTTTTAATAGGATTGATAGTGCCTAAGGCATTGGAAACGTGGGTGAGTCCGACGATTTTAGTCCGTTCATTCAGTAGATTGGCATACTTTTCTAAAATCAGCTCACCTTTATCATTACAGGGGATAATTTGTAGCTTGGCGCCTGTGATATCAGCAGCCAATTGCCAGGGGACAATGTTTGAATGATGCTCAATTTGAGAAAGCAGGATCTCATCCCCGGGCTTGAGCACACTACGGATAAAACCATTGGCAATAAGATTAATGCCTTCAGTTGTGCCTTTGACAAAGACGCACTCGTGCAAATGAGCGGCGTTAATAAGCGTCTTAACCTTTTCTCTCGCTGTTTCATAATCATGGGTTGCTTGAGTACTTAACAAATGGATCCCACGATGGACATTGGCATTATGGTGAGTATAAAAATCTACCATGGCTTTTAACACTTGTTCTGGTTTTTGGGTTGTTGCAGCATTGTCTAAATAAGCAAGAGGTTGGCCATGGATATTTTGACTTAAAATGGGAAAATCTTGACGAAATTTATTCATGTTGGGCCTCCCCAAAAGCCCCTAATTGGCTTTTGAGATGGCGCAGAAAATCCTGCTTAATACTTTCGTTTTCAATTGCTTGTAAAATCTCTTCAGCAAAAGCATAGGTTAAAATCTGTGTCGCATTCTTTGGGCTTATTCCTCTACTTTCTAAATAGAACAAGGCCTCTTTTTCAAGTTGACCCACAGCTGATCCATGATTGCATTGCACGTCATCAGTTAAAATTTCTAACTGTGGCGAGGTATCTGCTCTGGCATTTTCTGAAAGTAACAAATTATGATTAGTCATTTTGGCAATAGTTTGGGATGCCTCATTTTTGACAAGAATATGACCTAAAAAAGAACTGTGACCGTTTTCCCCGACCACACTTTTAAATTTTTGATGGCTAGTGCATTTTGGAGCATGATGAGATAACAGTGATACCCAATCAGTGTGTTGATGTTGATAGGGCAGCAAGAGGCCCTGGCATACAGCAGTAGATTGCGGTGCCAGCAATTGAATATCAAGAGAATGTCGATGATAATTAGCCCCCTTTTGCATACCTACATAATGAAGGTTGCCGCCAAAAATTTGAGCAGCGGTATGATGAAAGCTATATATTATCGGCTTTTCTTCTATTAGTTGATAATAGTGTAAAGTCGAACCCGCAAAGCACTGAATAAGGGTTTGTGCATTAATCCATTGTGGCGTGTCAGATAAAGAGATGACCTTCTCAAGAATGGTAACTGTAGCACCTTTTTCAACAATAATGTGGTTTTGTGGTGAAACAAATGTAGGTGTATTGTCTTCTGCAATTAAGAAATGATAAATAACAATGGGCTCTTTTAATACAATTCCTGCTGGGATGATGATAAAAGCCCCATCTGTGGTGAAAGCTGTGTTAAGTTGAGAAAAAAAATGATGAGGCTGATTGGCTTTATTTAAGAAATCAAAAAGCAATTCAGGTTGCTTAGCCGCAAGACTGCTTAAATTTTTAAGCGTTAACGCTTTTTCATGTTTTTTATGCTGAAAGACCGGGTAATAATAACCATTGACAAAGACCAATGATGGCTCTGGCACTTTGTCATAAATATAAGATTGTATCAGGTCTAAAGGGGGATGCACCGGCGGTTGGGAATAGGGCTCAAAAGACTGACGCAAAAACTCATCTAGCAAAGCATACTTCCAAGTAGGGGTTTTAGGATGGGGTGCACCTAAGACAAAGGCTCTATTGATAGCGTTTTGCTGCAAATGGTGTATAGGAACATAGCCTGCACCTGGCAAAAAGGGTTGCAACTTTATAAATTCTTGCTGCAGATTATCCATAAATGGATTTGTTACCATTTCCCCCCCTATACCCACAGCAGATGATTTTTCGGCTAGACGGCAAGCTCTCGAGCAAAAGGAGTGTATAACTAATACATGACTTTTGCGAGATGAGCGCAGCCAACAACGCCGAAAACTCAGCTGCGAAGGGTATATTTTTCAATTAATTTGGCATACCCTTCTTCTTCTAATTTTCTAACTAAGGATTTATCACCACTTAAGACAATTTTGCCTTTGCTCATAATATGAATAAAATCAGGCTCTACATAATTTAGAAGTCTTTGGTAGTGAGTAATTAATAAAATACTTCGTTGCGGGGAGCGTAGAGAATTGATAGCTTGGGCTACATTTTTTAAACTATCAATATCTAATCCAGAATCTGTTTCGTCTAAAATAGCGAGTTTCGGTTTGAGCAGTAAAAGCTGTAATATTTCATTTGATTTTTTTTCACCACCAGAAAAACCAACATTGACTGCGCGATGCAGCAAAGATTCTGGCAAGGGGAGTTTTTTAATGCTTTCTTTCATTATGGCGAGAAAATCAAAGCTGTCCACTTCTTCTTGGTTTTGGTGTTTTAAATGGGCATTCAATGCTGTTTTAATAAAATAACTATTAGCAACACCTGGTATTTCAGTAGGGTATTGCATGGCTAAAAATAAACCGGCTAAAGCCCTCTCATGAGGAGGCAGCGCTATCAGATCTTTTCCGTCAAACAATACTTCTCCTGTGGTAGTATATTCGGGTTTTCCTGCTAAAGCGTAAGCTAAAGTACTTTTGCCAGAGCCATTTGGACCCATGATGACATGGATTTCACCTGGATTAATTTCTAAATCCAAGTCGTCAATAATCATTTTATCTTGCATATTAACAGTTAAATTTTTAATTTTAAGCATAATCACCCTTTAGGCAATACAGCCTTCTAATGTCATTTCTAATAACCTTTGTGCTTCCACAGCAAATTCAAAAGGTAATTTTTGCAATACTGTTTTGCAAAAACCATTGACAATCAGTGCTCTGGCTTCTTCTTCTGTTAAACCGCGCTGATTACAATAAAATAATTGAGCTTCCGGAATTTTAGAAGTAGAAGCTTCGTGCTCAACGCGGGAAGTCATGTTAGAGACTTCTACTATAGGAAAGGTATGCGCGCCAGCATGTGCCCCAATTAACAATGAATCACATTGTGTGTGGTTATAAGCATGAATTGCTTTAGGAAAAACCTGCACCAGTCCACGGTAGCTATTTTGAGCATGCCCCGCTGAAATGGCTTTGGAGAGAATCGTGCTTTTAGTATTTTTGCCAATATGGATCATTTTGGTGCCGGTATCTGCTTGCTGATAATCTTTAGTGACAGCGATGGAATAAAATTCCCCAACGCTATTATCTCCTTTTAAGATAACACTGGGGTATTTCCAGGTAATGGCGGCTCCCATTTCTACCTGCGTCCAGGAAATTTTGGCTTGATTTCCCTTACATAATCCTCTTTTAGTCACAAAGTTATAAATGCCACCTTTCCCAAATTCATCTCCAGGATACCAGTTTTGTACGGTAGCATATTTAATTTGGGCATCCTCTAAAGCGATTAATTCAACGACAGCAGCATGGAGCTGATTTTCATCACGAATGGGCGCGGTGCAGCCTTCAAGGTAGCTCACAAAACTGCCTTTGTCTGCGATAATTAATGTTCTTTCAAATTGTCCTGTGTTCGCAGCATTAATGCGAAAATAGGTGGATAATTCCATCGGACATTTAACCCCTGGCGGGATATAGCAAAAAGAGCCGTCAGTGAAAGTAGCTGCATTTAAACAAGCAAAAAAGTTATCATAATAGGGCACAACCGTGCCAAGATATTGTTTGACTAAATCTGGATAGTTTTTGGCTGCCTCAGAGAAGGAACAAAAAAGGATCCCTAGCTCCGCTAGCTTTTCTTTGAAGGTCGTGGCTACTGAAACACTGTCAAAAACAGCATCAACCGCAACCCCTGCGAGCAATTTTTGCTCAATAAGGGGAATGCCAAGTCGTTGATAGGTTTGAAGCAGGGCAGGATCAATATCTTCTAAATTCTTAGGTTTTAGAGTGCCTTTAGGCGCCGAAAAGTAACACATGGCTTGATAATCTAAATGCGGATAATGGATGTTAGCCCAATGCGGCTCTTTCATGGTTTTCCAGTGTGCTAAAGCTTTTAATCGCCATTCTAATAAAAAAGCAGGCTCTTCCTTTTGTAGGGAAATATGGCGAATAATATCCTCTGTTAAACCAACAGGGGCTTGCTCAGTCTCAATGTCTGTAATAAAACCAGCATTGTAGACTTTATTTAAGGCTTCTTGGACGTCTTTACTCATCGTTGTGCCTACATCTAAACGCAAAAGGATTACAGTAGTCCTCTTTTCACTGTATCAGAGTTGTAAGTGAGGAGAAACGGTGTATATACTTAAGCGCTGTGCGTATATACTACCCCTTTAACTGGTGATTTATAATGAAACCATGTCGGAAGCTTTTAGTCTATTTAATGATGACATTCCTTAGTTTGTCGCCGTTTATGGTGAGTGGTGAAATGGAAAATAAAAATAATTTGGCACCTCTTTTAGTTTTTGATCATAGTGTCAAAATGCAAATGCCTATAAGATTTCGTATAGATGCGGGTTTGAAAGCTTGTGCAAGTGGGCAGTTTTCAGAAAAAAATCTTCTGGCCGTATTGCCAGCGCTATCTGGTAAAATATGGATTGTAGATTTACGCCAAGAATCGCACGGTTTTATTAATGGGATCCCGATAAGCTGGTTTGGTAAACAGAATCAAAGCAATCAAGGTCTCAGTGTTGAAGAGATACAAAATAGAGAATTGAAGTTGTTATCGCACTTGACACAAAATGACACGGCAACTGTCCATGAAATTGCAGATAAGAAGTCAGGCAATATTCTCAGCACCATCACCAAAGAGATTACCATCAAGCAAGTTGAATCAGAAAGCCAATTAGCCTCACGTCTTAAAATGAATTATTTTCGCCTTCCGGTTCTGGATCACCATCGACCAAATGATGCAACGGTCGAGTCTTTCATTCACTTTTTTAAAACGCTTCCACCAGATGCTTGGGTTTATTTTCATTGTCGAGGTGGAGTGGGAAGAAGCACCACTTTTATGGTGATGGTAGATATGTTGTTGCATGCCAAAACAGAGACCATAGAAGAGATAGTCAAACGGCAAGTAGCGTTGGGTGGGAGTGATTTGTTTAAAATGATTACGGAGAAAGATTCACTATGGAAAAAAGATGCCGCAATGGTCCGTCAGGACTTTATTCGGGCATTTTATGCGTATGCTCGCTCCCCGGGGGGTTACCCCGGGGTGACATGGCACGAATGGTTAAAGAAGCAGGGCTTATTAAGCTATGAGTAAAGCTTGTAGCGCGTAATTTTGCAAAGCTGCTTTAGTCACGGGGCCAACGCGCTTTGCCACTTCGTCTTTATCAGAAATGACTTTTTGATGTTCATCCAACAAATTGATTTTTCCTGCGTCTAGTTCAGCTTTCACTGCTTGAATTAATGCTGATTCATCGTGTGTACCATCTAGCAAAGGCAACACGATTTTGGCTAAGGGATCAATTGATATTGTCTGATGCCGACGATTTGTCGCATAGCTTTGCATTTGGCATTGGTATCGCACGTACGGACAGGCCACAGGCTTTTCCGATACAACTGAAGTATAAAGTGCAGGAGTAGAGCTGATATTGATAAGTCCAGCTAAAACAGCCCGCATCAAATTTAAATCATCAGTCAAATTGTTTTTTATAACATTCATATCTTTTGTGGATGATTTTTCAGCTACCAGTGTGCAGAGCTCGTTAAAATCCATTAGCCGATAACGTTGCTGTTGCAAGATTAACATGGCACGTTTTGATATTTCATTACGGACCCTGTAGGTCATGCCACTCCCGGTAAAAACCATTTCACTATCATCTGTGACATCGGTTTCAGAGAGATCTGCTTTTTCTGGCTCAGCGACGAGCTGAAAATAAAATTTTTCGATGTCTTTGGTGTTCAGGGCACGGTTTATCGCTTGATTATCATGACACAATAAAGTGCATCGAAAACGCTGATTACGGATAAAATCCATATATTGGCCGGCCGCAATAACATTTTGTACTTTACTTAATTCCTTTGAAAATTGCGGTGGCAAGTTCTCTGAAAACATAGTGGATAAATAGGTATCAGAAAGATAACACAGTTTAAATTGGCTTGCTTTTGTCATAAATTGATGAAAATACATCGGAGTATTATGCAAAGAAAGATGTTCGTGGAGTAAATAGCTATCCGTTTGCTTAGCTAGCAGTTCGATTTCATTACGTAAAAAAGTAGCATAAGGAGATTGGTCATTTTGTAACCCGTCAGTAATGAATTTTAGAACGCCACGTGCTTGCTTAGCTCTTTCCATAGGATCTTTAAAATTTTGGGTATGCCAAAGCATCAGATCTCTAACCGTGCTAACCATATTCCAGCCGGGTAAAGTATTATAGCTGATGTATGCTGTGCCATTTGGACTCAGATTTTTTTTGCAGATATCTAAAATTCTATTTTTGACTTCTTCATCTACCCAAGAGAAGACGCCATGACAAATGATATAATCAAACTTTTTATCCAAGTTAAAATCTAACATTGACTGATGCTTAAGGGTGAGATTCTTCAATTCAAGATCTTGTATTTGCTTTAAGCCTTCATTTATCTGAATGGCAGATAGATCGATCCCGTAAAATTGGGCATTGGGAAATTGTACGGCCAGGGGAATAATATTATTGCCCGCCGCGCACCCTAATTCTAAGATGCTTGCTGTTTCAACGGAAGGAGAGTTTAGTCCAAATAACTTAGCTAGCGTATAGGCGTGGCTAGGATGGGTTTGGGGAAAAGGGTAGCTTGGGTAAGGGGTCTCATCATATTCCTTTTCTACCGCGTTATAAGCTAAGTTACTATCCATGTCTCAGATCCTTATTATTATGGTGATTGCCATAGGTTAGAGCATTTCAGGCATGAAAAAAACATTTTTAGGCAATTCACATGATATATGTCATGTGATAAACTAAATTCTTAAGGGCTGTGAAGTATACTATTTAAGTGCATATACAGGGAAATTTATACTTTATTTGGTAGTATAAAATGAATGTTAAAGTGAGTAACTTTGGTATGGCAATCAATAGTACCACTTACGTGTTAAATCACAGGGCAATCCTGGAGAGCCATGGTTGCGATGAAGAACTAGAAGAAATTATTGGCGATGTGAATTATTATCTTTATCAATTTAGTCAAAGCTGGATGTTTTATTTTGCATACGGCTATTATTTTAAATGCTATAGAAGTTGGTTAAGTATTAGATCACATTTAGAAATATTTTTACGAAATCCCAAAGCAAACTATTCAATGATAATGTTTCTTTTAGAGCATGAAATAGCGCGATTCCCCCCCAACTCATTTTACTGCACGAAATTAAAAGCGTTGGCGCAGCTTATAGCGACAGGCCCTAACTTCTATCTTTACATCCTCTTCCCCGTTTGATTTTATATACCGTTGCCAGATGAATTTTCGGCGCTCGTCTAGGCATGTGCTTTGGGGATGCTATCTTTACAGA
The DNA here is from genome assembly GCA_963803015.1 of uncultured Gammaproteobacteria bacterium. GTDB lineage: Bacteria > Pseudomonadota > Gammaproteobacteria > Berkiellales > Berkiellaceae > Berkiella. The sequence goes on from CAWDKV010000011.1 coordinate 69,322, forward strand.
TTGTTATCTGCGCCTTTTCGTAACACGTAGAGTTGCCCCATAACAGGCGTATCTTCTTGTAGGCGGATAGTCTCCGTCTTTTCGACTTCGATAACAAAGTCCATCTTTTTACAAAGCATACGGATATAGTCTATGCGATGCGCATAACGTCCGGTTTTTCTTAATTGAAAATCACTTTGTTCTGGATGAGCCTCTTTTTCCGCATCAGATAAACTTTCTATAGAAAATTCGAAAAACCCATTAGGTAAGAGACTTTGATAAACTAAATAAAAAACTTCTTCCAAGCTTCCAAAATAGACAAAAACATCAGCGGCTATGATTAACTCAAATTCACTTTTATGTCCTTTTAAATAAGATTGAATATCCATCACATGCAGCTTGTTATAACCGCCACGTTGTTTAGCCACTTCTATCATGTTTGGCGATACATCTACCCCAATCAATTTTCCTGCAATATCAGAAAATAGAGGGGCACAAAGACCGGTGCCACACCCCAAATCCAACACTTTCCAAGGATGGGTCATGTTATGGACATAGGGCGTAATGGCTTCTCTTAAAAGATAAGGAACGTTATATTGGAGTTGGCTTTTGACATGTGCATCATAATTATAAGCATATTGATCAAAAAGGGCTCTGGTATACTCAAAAGGAGCGCCCTCTATACTGGTTGCACCTTCTAAAGCTTGCAGCATATGGGCAGCGGTTTTGTTTTCAGGTTGTAATCTTAAAGCCTCTTGGAAATGATATTGGGCTTTTTTATGATCATGTAAGTGCAAATAAATGGTGGCTAGATTATGGTGACTACTAGCATGCTTGGCATCGAGTTGTAAGACGCGCTCATACGTAGATTTAGCACGAGGCGCATCAGAAAGCGCGCTATAAATAACCCCTAAATGGAATAGAGCATCGATGTTGTTGGGTTCTCGTTCTAGACTCTGCTCTAAGGGCTCTTTGGCCTCGCTAAAGCGCTTTAAGCCACAAAGGGTAATGCCAAGGTTGTGGAGAGCGCCTAGATGATCTGGGCGCAACTTTAAGACTTCCTGATAATGAGAGAGGGCATCTAGTAATCTATCTTGCTGGATGTAACAGTTAGCCAAATTATAATGCGTGTCAACCGAAAGTGGATCCATTCTAATGGATTTTTCAAAATGCTTACTGGCCTGCTCAAATTTCCCTAATTGATAGTATAACGTGCCCAGGTTATTGTGCGCCTGTGGATAGGTAGGTTTCAACCTTAATGATTCTTGGTAGTGGGTGAGTGCTTGATCAATTTGGCCTATCGCTTTATAAGCATTGCCTAAATTATTGTGAAAGGCTGCAACCTGCGGAGCCGCCTGCACCGCTTTTGCTAGATAGTGAACGGCTTGGTGAAAATCTCGATGTTGCGCAAAAATAAGACCCAAGCCATGGAGAGCATCTGGGTTATTTGGTTCCTTAGATAAAACCTCCCTAAAAATTTTCTCAGCCCCTGCCGTATCTTTATTTTGTTGCAAATATAAGGCTTTCTTTATGCTGTCATTGATTTTAGAGTCGTGGTTTGTCATGTTGGTTCAGCTGTTTTAATTACGCTATTCATAATATAGTTGATTCATAATATAGTTGTTTGCACTCAAGTTCACTCTTCTGGTACTCTCGAAATAGAAGGACCTCATAATTAGGTTAAATAGCTTTTCCGTTCTTATCAGTCAAGCAGGGAGGGACAAGCACAATGGAAAACCATATCCTCTTTTCAATTTTTTTAATCTTCTCAGGCGCCGCAGTGATTGCCACCATAGCGCTTTATACACGCCAATCTCTGTTAGTCGCTTATATATTTCTGGGCATTCTAATTGGCCCTGGTGGCTTGAAATTAATTACTGATCCAGAATTGCTGAACGACATTGGCGATATCGGCATTATTTTCCTACTGTTTTTATTAGGCTTAAACCTTGAGCCGCATAATTTATTGAAAACACTCAAACAAACGACAATTATCACCTTAGTGAGTGCAATTGTTTTTGCGTTATTTGGTTATGGTGTTGGTATGTTGTGGGGATTTAGCCAAGAAGATGCGAGCATTATTGGTATTTGCATGATGTTTTCCAGCACCATTATTGGTTTAAAATTGTTGCCAACGACAATTTTGCATCACCAGCGCATGGGTGAGATTGTTATTAGTATTTTACTGTTACAAGATATTGTCGCTATATTTGTTTTATTTCTTTTGCATAGCGCAGAGTCTTCCAGCCATTTTGAAGTATTAAAGCTTATTAAAACATTACTTGCTCTCCCAGTTTTAGTCGCCTTTGCCTTTTTGATGGAACGATATGTTCTTATTAAATTAATTAGACAATTTAATCGTATTCATGAATATCTATTTTTAGTCGCAATCGGGTGGTGCCTGGGGCTAGGCCAACTAGCGCAGGAGATGAATCTTTCTTATGAAATTGGGGCATTTATCGCAGGTATTTCTATAGCGCAAAGTCCAATATCGCGATTTATCGCAGAAAGCTTGCGACCAGTGCGTGATTTTTTCTTAATTCTTTTTTTCTTTTCTTTGGGAGCCAAAATACAGCTTTCAATTTTAGATCAAGTATTAGTGCCAGCATTAGGCTTGGCAGTCATGATGTTAGTGGTCAAGCCATTAGTGTTTCAACGTTTAATTCGACCAATGGTCTCAAGCTCAGCCAATGCCTGGGAGGTAGGGGTACGGATTGGTCAAATCAGTGAGTTTTCCATGTTGGTGGGTTATACGGCTGAAAAAGCGCATATTATCTCGCAATCAGCTTACTCGTTAATTCAAGTTACAACGATTATCACATTTATGATTTCTTCTTATTGGGTGGTGAATAAATACCCCTCGCCGATTGCCTTTAGTGAGCGCCTTCGGCGGGATTAAGAACTGGGCCCGTAAAAAAGCCGGCACTCGGCCGGCTCCATGATCTTCAATGCTTAGGATGAAGTTATTGTTTTGCAGATTTAGCGGCTGCTTTATCTTCTTTCTTTTTGTCTTCAGGTTTTTCGATACTGAGTAATTCAACATCAAAAATCAGCGTGCTATTTGGTCCAATTTGACCTATGCCATGCGCGCCATAAGCCAGGTTAGCAGGGACATACAGTTCCCATTTTGCGCCGGGTTTCATTAACTGTAACGCTTCTGTCCAACCAGGGATCACACCGTTAACAGTAAATTTAGCAGGTTCGCCGCGCTTATAGGAACTATCAAATTCAGTACCATTAATAAGCTTGCCAAGATAATGGGTCGTGACAGTATCCGTTGCTTTAGGAGAAGCGCCTTTCCCTTCTTTAATAACACGATATTGTAAGCCGCTTGCTAGGGTTTTGACGTCTTGACGTTTTTTGTTTTCAGCTAAGAATTTTTCACCTTCAGCTAAATTCTTTTCAGCAAGTTCATGCGCCATTTTCTTTTGTTTTTCCACAATTTCTGTTTGCAGGCCAAGTAAAATTTCTCTCATTTCGTCATCTGTCATCAAAGGAGATTTACTTCCCTTGCTATCTTTTAAGCCTTGGAGAAAGGCGTCAGGATTGATTTGGATCCCTTGTTTGTCGATACTTTTACCAACATCCATTCCAATGCTGTAACTAAGCTTATCTGTCTTGTCTTTGAGCTGAAAACTGGGTTTAGTGTCAGCCAAGGCAGTCTGACTGCTGATTAGACAAAAGCTGATTAACCCAAATGTGGCAAGTATCTGTTTCATAAAGCAATCCTTCCTTGAGGTATAAATGTGACCAACGCGCACTATAACATCAAAATTTTGCCTTTACATCTAGTATTAAAGGGAATTTATAACTTAATGAGGTATACTAAGCGAGAAAATATACCCAAATATAAGTAATAAGGTTAACTAATTATTTATGCATCACACCCCAACCTGGTTAAGGCTTTTGTGCCAAAAAAGAATGGCTTTAATTTTGCTTTTAGGCTTTGCTTCTGGCTTACCTTTAGGCTTAACGGGCACCACCCTGCAAGCTTGGTTTGCTATGGAAAATGTCGATATTGTTACTATCGGCTTTTTGGGGTTAGTGGGGCAGCCCTATGTTTTTAAATTTTTATGGGCACCTCTTATGGATAAGTTTCGTTTACCCATTTTGGGGCGAAGAAGAGGTTGGATGCTTGCCACGCAGATAATTTTAATCATCGTATTGTGTTTTATTTCAACACAGAATCCACAACAATCTCCAGGTACACTTGCCTTACTCGCCTTGTTACTCTCTTTTCTCTCCGCTAGCCAAGATATAGCTATTGATGCTTATCGAACCGATATCCTTACTTCGCAAGAAAGAGGGATGGGAACAGCCATGGCTGTTAGTGGTTATCGTATTGCGATGTTGGTGTCTGGTGGTCTGACTTTAGTGTTAGCGCATCATGTTGGTTTTTCGACGACCTACTTGTTGATGGCAGCCTTAATGTCGCTAGGCGTTATCGCAACCTTTTTGTGTGAAGAACCTCCTCAGTACAACCATGTTTCACCTACTTTTGCCGCAGCCTTTATTGAACCATTTAAAGATTTTTTAACCAGAGACAATGCACTTTGGCTCTTGGGTTTTATTGTTCTATACAAACTGGGAGATGCTTTTGCAGGAAGTTTAACCTCTGCCTTTTTATTAAAAGGGGTTGGGTTTTCTTTAGCAGACGTCGGTTACATCAACAAAACAGTAGGGTTGGTTTCGACTCTGTTAGGGATCTTCTGTGGTGGGATTATGATGGTGCGCTTAGGGTTATTTCGCGCGCTTTTATGGTTTGGCATTGCGCAAGCTGCCACTAATATCTTGTTCTTCTTTCTCGCCAAAGTGGGGCCAAATTATAGCCTATTAGTGTCAACCGTTTTCCTTGAAAATTTTGGGGGGGGATTGGGGACAGCCGCGTTTATGGCGCTGGTCATGAGTTTATGTAACAAACAATTTACCGCAACCCAGTTTGCATTATTAAGCTCACTCAGTGCTATTGGTCGTGTATTTGTCGGTCCAGCAGCGGGTATTATGGTGGACAAACTGGGATGGGCAGAATTTTACCTTTGGACCATTGTTATCGCTGTACCAGGTCTTATCTTGTTATGCTATTTGCGTGATTCTATAGAAAAGTATGGCGAGCAAGAAAAAGACACGCTTAGTTCAGCTATCGAAGAAGCAAAAGCGGAAGCTTGATACTCTTTCCAGTTTGGTTTTATACGTTGTTGTCTGCGCTGCGCTTTTCTCATTATCCAATTTTAATCTCGCCAGATAACCTCCAAGCTTGTCATACTTTACTTGCACTCTGTGAATGAAAGCGATAGCATTCCTGATTGTTTTTAGAGAGGTAACTTAAATGACATTGAGTAGTACACTATCAAGCATCGTTCAAAAGGTTACAGGTATTGTTGAATGGGTTTCTTTTATTGGAAAATCTGAACAATATTATTCATTGTTATTACAACGGTCGCTTGAAAAAATAAAGTCTGAATTCAAAAAATTAAGTTTAGATAATAAATTGGCATTCTTAGAACGCTTAGTCAATCCAGGGTCTTTCGTGCTTTATAGCGCGCGTTCAGCAAGTGAAAAGCATAAAATAGGTGAATTATATCAATATTGGTTGCACTTGCAGAAGAGTCCTGTCTTAAAGCAAAATGCGCGTGCACTTGAGATGTTGCGAGATAGTCTTGAAAGAAACATTTTTGAGTCAAACATAAAAGATGAAAAAATAATAGCCCAATTTGTTGTGCTTTTAAAAGCGGGCACGGCTTTGTTACCTTCAAGTGGTTCCGCTGACAAAAGGGGAAGTAGCTTATTAAGCACCACTAAACGTCAAAAAATGACTACTTTTCTTCAAGAATTTCCACATCTTTCAGTAAAGGAAAAACGGCTTATTCTCAGATATCTCGGTGGTAATAAAATACCGAAAATTGAAAGTTTTTCACCGGAGTTCTTGAAGAGTATAAAAGAGAGTCTAGGCGAAAACAACAAAGAAAAAATAAAATCAATTGTAGATTATTTATTCCAAAGTCTAGATCAGAGTTCTTATCATAAGCAGTTGCGAAACAAAATGCTGTTGAATCAGTTTGATCAGAATCCTCAGCCTCGTTTAAACTTTTCATTTGGGCGCAACCTGAACGATGCTTGGTTAGCGCCAATGGAGCCAGTGCAAATTCCTTCTTCTCCCAGGAACCGGCGCTTATTCCCTTCTTCACAGTAAAAAATAGATGAAAAGAGTGGTTGCAACACGTTTTTGAGTTTGGCAATATGTCCGTCTTTTGAATCTAGGAGAGCAATTGGTTATGCAGGACGGACCAAAAGCGATAGAGCAACCTCGATACTCACTTAAACAATGGTTAATGTTTGGTTTTTATCCGATCATCAAAACACTGACTATTCCTATCTTACAGCCCATCGCTGTTGTTGCGGCAAAACAACAAAAAGGGGTGACATCGGCTTCTGGTTTACTCAGCTTGCGTGAAGCGATTGTTCGTATCCTTCAAAATCGTGGATGGCGTGGTTTTTACGCTGGAACCGCTGCGAGCATGACGAGAGAAGGGATCAAATCTTCTTACAAAGGTCCCTTGCAACTGATTGCCAATGATCTGGCTATTAGCCTGATCCCTTCTAGTATGTTTGGTAGTTATTTTAGTAGGGGAATAATTGCTGGCGTATTTGTTGGTTTAACCGAACCTTTCATTGGTGGGATTTTTGAGCGCTATAAAACATTTTGTATAACGCAGGAATCTAAAACTAATTTTTTTACCTTTGTTACGCGGGTGTATCGCCAACAACAGCATGAACATTTTATGGTAAAGATTTCTGGCTTTATCAATGAGATGTATCGTGGTCTAGGGGTCACTATGGGCAAACAAACACTAATGAATGTTGCCTTTTTTACAACTAAACCTTGGGCAGATAATGCCGTCAAACCCTATAAAAGAGAGCACCCTGTATTATCTGTGACTTTAGCTTCTTTGGCACCAGGAATAAGCGCAGCTTTAGTTGGTGCGCCACTCGATGTTTTTAAAACCCTTATTCAATGCCAAATGGGGGAGACAAAGAGTGTGACAGATCTTTTGAAAAGCGTTTTGAAGCAATCGGGTTGGAGAGGCTTATTAGCAGGCGTGCCAGCAAGGTTTGTTCTCATCTCTACAGGTTATGGCGTGACGGCTGGTTGTTTAAATTTTTTTGAAAGTCTACGGTCAGCATCCACACGTTCTTCAGCAGAGCAAACAGCACCTTCTGTAGAGTGTTTAGCCGCGAAGTTAAATAATTTATCTCTCAACTCTCCTGTCACAACACATGAACAGCCAAGAAAAGAGCCTTTGATGATGAGTAGAAGGTACCAACCAACAACTATGTGCCCATTCTCAGGAAGCGACATAACGCCCGCTGTAAAGGAAGATATAAGCCAAAGCACCTTCCGTTTCAAATAAGAGATACTGATCACCTATTCAACTATATTATTTGCTAAACTAAATAATATAGTTGATGCCCTTGGAAATGATAATGCCTACAAAAATAACACCACCCTTACCTCCGCCGCCGCCTTCAGGCCCCAAGAAAATTGAAGTTATCCTATTATCAGCATTCCCTCCTAGCCAAAGACTGGATTGGATCCAAAGTAAACAAGGCCTTAACTTAAATAGCTTGAAGTTACACTATTATCCTCATGCTGCATTAATAGAAAAAATAGGGCTCCCCACAAATAAAGAGGGGGATGTCATTCCTGAGAACGAGACTGAAATTAAAGAAAAATTAGAAGTTTTGACTAAAGCAGATATTGAAGCTTTATTGTCTGAGCTTTTTCAAATGAATGACACAATCGCACTCCCTTTTATGAAAAAGCTTGAAGTAAAGGTGAAGAACTGGAAGGCAAGCCCTTATGGTTTAAATGATTGTCATAAATTTTTGGTCCAAACTGCTGTAGAATGGCGGCAAGCTGCAAGAAAAGCGCAGCTAATGGTTGACCCTAGTGATCCCTTCTATGCACGCTTTCAGGAAAAGCAAAGGAGTGCTGATAATCTACTTGAACAATATCATACTCTTCTAGAACAATATCACGCTTTGTCGGATAAAGAAGTGCAGGAAACATCTGCTATTTTGTCAAAAATACAAGAAAATATTAATGAATTAAAAGCACAAAAAGAAAAAATAAAACCTGTTACGCATCAGCTTGCAGAGTTGCGCAAAGCACTTGCAAAAGCCGAAGGCCATCGACTTGACAGAATCAAAGGGATTGAAAACAAAATCGAGGCGCTCAAGCTTGAAAATGAAATCTTGCAGAGTGCTTTTGATCCAATGAGAGAATTTGAAGAGATTATTGCAAAAAATGATCAAAGTTTGGAGGCCCTTGCTCAACAACTTTCTCACCCTGATCCCATTGTTTTTGCAGGGGAACAACAAGAAATTGATAAGGCACGTAGAGATTTTCAAAAAATAGTTGAAGAAAATGACAAAATTCAACTTCTACAATCTCTATTTAACCCACCTGAAAGTTGGTTGGAAATATCAAAGAAAAAAGTGAAACTGCCCACAAAGGCTAAAAAAGAGCTTGATTCAACAGGCATGGTGAGTGCTTCTCCTGTGCAAGAAGAGCGTGCTTTTGATATTCAATTTTTACCCATAATCGCTATTAATAATTTATCTCGCTTCTTTGCTCCTGACTATCAAGCGCATTTAGCATACATGCAAGACAAGAATGGCTTAATTGAGTTGATGAATAGAATCAATGCGATGACTCGAATGAATGATAAAATAAATTTCAATTATTTGATGGATATTGCACAAGGGAAAATGACTCGGCCACATAATTATTACCCGTCAGATAACCCTCAAAAGATTTTTGACAAAGTGGAAGTCAATCCTTCTGTCACACCAGACTATACAGCGCTTTTGGCGCGCAGTAATCGTCATTTTAATATACGAGATCCAGCAATTGAAATTTCTGCTGATCCGGAACGCGCTTTTGATAAGACACATTTTCAGCAATATTGCCAAGATAGAGGTATTATCTTTGAACCGCCTTTAAATAAGAGAAAATATTATTTGTATCATCGGCAGATTGATTTAGATTATCTCAATACTGAGCAAATGCATCATTTGTCTCGTTTTTTTGAAAAATATCCAGGAGAATTTTTAACTGGAGAGGGTAAGCCTGATGTGGTTAAGATTATCAAATACGTAAATGATTTATTTGATAACACCGGGCTGAGTTTTGAAGAAGTGATGGATATTGCATCCGGACATCTTTTGCGTTCTGATGAGAAAATGGCCAATAATGATCCACGTTATGCGCTGGCTTTTGATGTAAAAAGAGTTGGGCTGCCGCCAGATTATGCTGCATTTATTAAACAAAGACAGGATTATTTAGCAGAGCAAAAACGCCTTGAAGTCCAGCAGGCATCCATTGAGCTGTCCCCACTTGAAACCCAGGAAGATGAAAAAGATCATCCGGCGGCCAGCCCATCCGTTTTCACACCTGCCAAACCGGCCTCATTTCCCAGAATAAGTCCACATCGTGCCTTAGCTGCACAAGCTAAAAAGCCAGTTGCTGCAGGAGAATTAACCAGATTAGGGTTAAGAAATAGAATTGTTGAAATGTTAATTAATGAAGAAGCAACGAAAGAGCCAATTTCTTTTCTTATCGCTCCTGAACGGATGAATATGAATCGTCTGCTTAATCAGGCGCCACGCAAAAGAGGCTGGTTACCGGTCATGGAATATTCTTCTGCAGCTGTACATCGAGATTTGAGTGCATTACAAGAATTGTGTATTCAACTCAACCAGAGCGAAACTGAAGCATTAAAAAATAATGAAGGTAAGCTGCATGTTCTTGCGTTTCTAGAGAATGTGAATGAGAGAGCAGAACAAGATCGCTACTATAAATTGACGGTCTTAAAGGGATATTTGCTACATTTGGAGGAACGTTATGGTGGCCCTGTCAATGGGGCTTATTATAAAATGGGGGCTCTCTCCAAACAACTTATTATAGCAATTGATGAACTTTCGGCGATTGGGGTATTCAACATCAGTGATGTCTTAAAAGACTTGTTGGATGATGCTATCTGCAAAGCAGAGTATGATCATTTTAAAACACAGTTAGATTTGGCTAAAGCGCGAGATGAAAAGGCCATCCAAGAGCAATCTTTTAGGCCTAAACGCTCATAAGCTTGCCAGCTTCTTATGCTGGCACGCCCCCTTTGGTTAATTTTACAGGATCGAGTAGTCGTTTCAGCTCTTCTTCCGATAAATCCGTCATCTCTTTTGCTACTTCAAGTAAAGGGAGCCCTTTTTGATAAGCAGTTTTGGCTATTTTGGCACCGAGCTCATAACCGATAACGGAGTTGAGTGCAGTAACCAGAATGGGGTTTCTTGCAAGCTGTTCTTCTATTCTCTCTTTATTGACAGTAAAGCCAGCAATCGCTTTATCAGCGAGTGCCCGGCAACCCGTGCTCAAAATATGTAAACTTTGCAGCAGGTTATAAGCTATTACAGGTAACATGACGTTTAACTGAAAGTTTCCTGATTGACCGCTGATAGTGATAGTCGTGTCATTGCCAATAACTTGGGCACAAATCATCGTGAGTGCCTCTGGAATAACGGGATTCACTTTTCCTGGCATAATGCTGCTGCCTGGTTGCAAAGCAGGCAGGGCGATTTCGCCAAGGCCTGCGAGTGGACCGCTGTTCATCCAGCGCAGATCGTTGGCAATTTTCATTAAACTCACACTAAGGCATTTTAATTGCCCAGATAATGCTACAGCTGCATCTTGACTGCTTAGGCTGACAAATTTGTCAGGACTAGAAGTAAAAGCAACGCTGGTCATTTTGTGCAAATGCTGAACAATATATTTGCTTAATTCAGGGTGTGCATTAATGCCGGTACCGACAGCTGTGCCACCAATAGCAAGTGCTTGCAGGGAAGGCCTACAAGCCTCTAAACGCTGAATATTATCTTTGATTTGATTGGCCCAGCCCCCAATTTCTTGGCCTAAAGTCACGGGCATGGCATCCATCAGATGGGTTCTGCCCGTTTTGGTAACATGTTGCAGTTCATTCGCGCGTTTTTCTAATGTTTTCACTAAATGATGGAGAGCAGGCAACAATTCTTCTTGTAAAGAAAGACTGGCACTAACATGAATAGCGGTTGGAATAACATCGTTGCTGCTTTGCCCCATATTGACGTCATCATTGGGATGAACATCCTTGCCGGCTAACTGCGCAATCACTTCGTTTGCATTCATGTTCGAGCTAGTCGCAGATCCTGTTTGAAAGACATCAATAGGAAATTGATTATCATGCTTGCCTTCTGCAACGAGTGTTGCCGCTTCGATAATAGCGGAGGCTTTGTTCTTTTCAAGTAACCCTAAGGCATGATTCGCATGCGCAGCGCTGGCTTTTATCAAGCCTAGCGCTTTAATAAAATCGCGGGGCATGGTTAAACCGGAAAGAGGGAAATTTTCAATGGCGCGTTGGGTTTGTGCACCAAAAAGCGCATTTTCTGGGACTTGCATTTCACCCATGCTGTCTTTGACAGTTCTTGTTTTCATTTGTTTATCCTCAAAATTAGTGTTTGGCTAATTGGCGTAAAACGTAGTGAAGTATGCCGCCATGTTGGTAATATTCAAGCTCTTTAGGTGTATCGATTCTGATTTTAACGGTAAAGGTTTTTTCTTGTCCCGCCGTGCTCGTCGCTTTTACAGTGAGAGTGCTTTGTGGCTTTATATTTTGCAGTGAAAGACTGAAAGATTCTTTACCAGTTAATCCTAATTTCTCAGCGCTTTCTCCGGGTAAATATTCTAAAGGCAAGACACCCATGCCAATTAAGTTTGAGCGATGGATGCGCTCAAAACTCTCTGCAATAATGGCTTTAATGCCTAATAAAATAGTGCCTTTAGCTGCCCAATCTCGCGAAGAGCCAGAGCCGTATTCTTTCCCCGCTAAACCGATAAGGGAGACATTTTCTTGTTGGTAGCGAATGGAAGCATCATAAATAGACATTAATTCATCAGAAGGTTGATGTCGGGTAAAGCCACCTTCTGTCCCTTTGGCAAGCTGATTGCGTAATCGGATGTTGGCAAAGGTGCCTCTTATCATCACTTCATGATTACCTCGTCTTGAACCATAAGAGTTAAAATCATGCACCGCGACGCCATGTTGCACGAGATAATCGCCCGCAGGAGATTGTCTTGCGATGGAGCCCGCAGGCGAGATGTGATCGGTGGTGACAGAATCGCCCAGCATCACTAAGACCCTGGCGTCTTTAATGTCACTTAAGGGAGGAACGGTGAGTGACATGTTTTCGAAATAGGGTGGATTTTTCACATAAGTTGATTTTTCATCCCACGAAAAAATTTCTGATTTGGGAACAGGAAGATTGCGCCATTGTTCATCTCCTGTAAAAACGTGCGCATAACGGCTCGAAAACATTTTGGGCTCAATGCAACTTTGAATTAAATCTTGAACTGTTTTTTCTTCTGGCCATAAATCTTTGAGGTAGATTTCTTTGCCATTTTTATCTGTTCCAACGGGATCTTTATAGAGATCGATATCCATCGTGCCAGCAAGAGCGTAGAGTACAACAAGGGGGGGGGAAGCTAAAAAAGCATGACGCACTTCAGGATGAATGCGGCCTTCAAAATTACGATTTCCCGATAAAACAGCGGCAACAGCTAAATTACCTTTATGAATAGCATGACTAATTTTTTCTGGAAGTGGGCCAGAGTTACCGATACATGTTGTACATCCATACCCTACTAAATTAAAGCCTAAGGTATTTAAATGTGACATCAGTCCCGCACGTTCTAGATAATCAGTAACGACTTGCGAGCCCGGCGCAAAACTGGTTTTGACCCAGGGCTTTGCTTTGAGCCCCAATTCATTGGCTTTTTTAGCTATCAAGCCAGAAGCAATCATGACGGCAGGATTAGACGTGTTGGTGCAACTGGTAATGGCAGCAATTACCACCGCGCCATGTTGTAATGTGATTTCGCCATTTGTGCCAAAAGAAGCATGACCTTCAGAGATATTGGCGCCTTCGTTAAGACCTCTGTCATCTTCATTTTTATCTTGGCGTTCACTGAGCGTGCTTTGTAAAATGGCGCGATAAGTTTGCTTGGCTTCTTTGAGTGTAATTTTGTCTTGTGGGCGTTTTGGACCAGCAATACAAGGTGTGACGTCAGATAAATTCAAACTGACTTCAGTATTGTAAATTGATTTTCTGGATTTTTCGCTATGAAACATGCCTTGTGCCGTGGCATAAGCTTTAATTAATTCACAATGCGCTTTATCACGGCCAGTTAAGGCTAAATAATTAATGGTTTCTTGATCAATTGGGAAAAGAGCACAAGTCGCACCAAATTCAGGAGACATGTTAGAAATGGTCGCTCTATCTGCAAGGGGGAGACTTGCTAATCCTTCGCCATAAAATTCTACAAATTTCCCGACAACGCCTTTTTGCCGCAGCATTTGAGTAATCACTAAAACGAGATCGGTTGCTGTTGCGCCAACAGGCAGTTTTCCCTTGAGTTCAAAGCCAACGACTTCAGGTATGAGCATGGTCACAGGTTGCCCTAACATGGCAGCCTCTGCCTCAATTCCACCCACGCCCCAACCCAGGACGCCCAATCCATTTATCATGGTCGTGTGTGAATCGGTGCCAACGAGCGTGTCAAAATAAGCTTGTAATTGATTATTTTTCTTTTCACCGAAAACAACTCGAGCAAGATATTCTAGGTTAACTTGATGCACAATACCGGTGCCGGGGGGGACGACTTTAAAGTTTTGAAAAGCTTCTTGCCCCCAACGCAAAAAGCCGTAACGCTCAATATTGCGCTGAAATTCAATAGCGGTATTTTGGAAAAAAGCTTGTGGCGTGCCGTAATTATCTACCATGACAGAGTGATCTATCACTAATTCAACAGGTGAGAGAGGGTTAATTTTTGATGGATTGCCTTTTAGCTTTTGCATAGCATCTCGCATAGCGGCTAAATCAACAATGGCAGGAACCCCCGTAAAATCTTGGAGAATAACGCGGCTTGGCGTGAAGGCTATTTCATTGGTAGAGGGGGATTTGGGATCCCAATTTAATAAAGCTTCAATATCTTGTGGCAGAACACTCACCCCATCTTCACAGCGCAGGAGGTTTTCTAACAGTATTCTCAGAGAATAGGGAAGCCGTTCTACATCATATTTTGCATTTAGCTTTTGTAGGTTAAAAAATTCATACTGAAGATTATTCACCTTTAATTGATCTGCTGTTTTGAAACTGTCTTTCATAGAGGGGTTCCTTATCTGCAACTGTTTCTATTTGCTTTGATGCGTTGGTCTACGTAACAGCTCTGTACTGGATGTACGCTCCTGTTACACAGGCTTGACGCCTAGCCTAAGAGCAAACTGCTCAAATATTTTCACTGTCTAATAGAATAGGAGTTTATGCTTTTTTGCCTCTTTTTGCGAGAAAGGACTAGGACTTCGAAAATATTTTCTGAAAAGCAACTCACCCACCTTGCATATGTTGGGAACGAGATCCTACACTTTTTGAAAGGAGGAAAACATATGGAAGTTACCGAACCAATTAATTACAGATTAATTAATCCCAAGTGCAGTTGCTTCAATTTACGCAAAGCGACTCGAGCCGTGACCCAATTTTATGATCATTGCTTAGAGCCTGCTGGTATTAGAGCAACCCAGTTTACACTATTGATTTCAATGGCTTCAGTCTCGGCGCGTACCCTTACCGAAATGGCAACCAGTTTGGTAATGGACAGAACCACCTTGACCAGAAATTTGAAACCATTAGAGAAACTGAATCTCATCCAGACCATTGAGCCACGAGATAAGCGCTCAAAGGCTTATTGCTTAACAGATAAAGGACGTGAAGTGCTCGTACGGAGCGTTCCTCTGTGGCAAATGGCGCAACACAAACTCATTTCAGGCTTAGGTGAAGAGCGCTATGAGCGTTTACTCAAAGAGCTCGATGCGGTGACAAAAGTCATCTCTGAAATGTAAAAAGACCTGACAAGGAAAGTCAAGTGGCGCTCAAACAGGGATAGGAGCCAAGATGATGATAGCTGACAGGGATAGTGCTCAAGAAAGGGTAGAGGAAGTGGTGCGGGAGGAAGACACCACTTCCTTAGACTTTAGTGATGATTTTATTGAAGAAAGCGCTTGGAGCGAACCCGAGGAAGGGGAGATTGATCTCAGTGCTTTGGAGCCTGAAGAAAAACAGTCTTTTGATGCGACACAACTGTATTTGGGCGAAATTGGTGCTGCCAAGTTGTTGAGTGCAGAAGAAGAAGTGCACTATTCTAGATTAGCGCTCAGTGGTTGCATGGCTTCCAGAAATCGGATGATTGAAAGCAATTTACGATTAGTCGTCAAAATTGCCCGCCGTTATTTAAATCGTGGATTATCGCTCCTTGATTTAGTAGAAGAAGGTAATTTAGGTTTAATTCGAGCGGTTGAAAAATTTGATCCAGAAAAGGGTTTCCGTTTTTCAACTTACGGTACGTGGTGGATACGTCAAACAATTGAACGCGCATTGATGAATCAAACCAGAGCGATTCGTTTACCCATTCATATCGTAAAAGAATTGAATGTGTATTTGCGAACATCTCGTGAATTGATGCAAAAATTAGATTATGAGCCACGAGCTGAAGATATTGCCAAAATAGTGAATAAAGATACCAACACAGTCATTAAAGTGATGGCTTTGAATGAGAAAATCAGTTCGCTTGATTCACCAACGGCCCATGAAGGTGAAAAATCGCTGGTGGATGTTGTACCAGATGAAAATAATCAAGATCCCGCACAATTATTATCTGAAAATGATTTTTTTAGAGAAGTGGAAGATTGGTTAGACCAACTCAACGAAAAACAGCGTGCAGTCATTTCGCGACGTTTTGGTTTGCGGGGCTATGAAGAATCGACACTGGAAGATGTGGGAGCCGCAATTGGTTTGACTCGCGAGAGAGTGCGTCAAATCCAAGTGGAAGCGTTAGGCTTTTTGAAGCAGATGTTGCAGCAACGAGGGTTAACACCAGAAGTATTTTTTAGCTAAAAATACTTGTATATCAACTCAAACAGCTCTCCAAGTACTTTATTGGAGAGCTAAATTCCTTTTTTCCTTGACACCCTAGGCGCATATGATAGGATGCAGCTTGAAATCTAACTATATATCAAGAGGTGTCTATGCTCCGAATATTTTACCCATTCTTCCTATTAGCCACACTTGCTTTACCCGTTTTCGCTGCTGAAGATTTTGGTTCTGGTATTAATACTGTGCAAGAAATACATAGTGAATGTGAAACGCAATTCGTGAAAGAACTCTCGGATAAAAAAGCGCCTTCTCCCTCTAAACTCTTTGAAAAAAAAGCCAATTGCATCCTCTCGGGGATCAGAAGCCAGGCAAATAAAGGATCGCCCATTTCACAACTAAGCATGATGTTAGAGCTGAAAACCTATGCCCGCGCAGGTGTATTAGCTAAACAAAAAGCCTGGGCGGAAATTAATTATTGGAAAAGCCAAATTTTGGAAAATCCCAATTCTAATATGGAAATTAAATTCTTAGCCAAATCAGTAGGTGGCTACTAGTTTTAAATGACAACCACTCCTCATTTTTGATTAAGGTGCATGGCATTACTTTATCAGTGCATCTTGATCCTTATTTTTTCTATTGTTATTCTCATTTTGACAAGTGAAATGCAGTAATTTAGTCAAGATAATATGTAGTTTAAAAGGGAGTATTTTATGCTGGTTAAAACATTAATAAAAAATTCAGTTGCCGTTGGTTTAACCACAGCAGGCGTTGCCTTGCACGCAGGATGGCCTGGTTCAACGGCTTTCTTGGCGGCTCTGGCAGCTAGTGGCACGACGTTTCTCATTTTGCCTCCGGCTTTAAAATTAGTGAAGCAAATTCCCGATGGGTTTAAAAGAGTAAGAACTGCTGGTTCAGATACCGTAACCTATTTCAGAAAAAAAGCATCATTGATGGCAAATAGGGTGAATCCTGCTGATCCAGATCAAAATGTGCTATTAGGCTTAACGTCAGGATTTTTAGCTAGTCAGGCCTTTGCTTCAACTGTTGATCCTCTTGTCAATGCTGGTATTGATGCGCTTCCTGTCGGGAAACCCATGAAAGCTATTCTGAGACATCCAAGAGAAATAGCGACAGTAAGCTTAACTGTAGCAGGTGGATTGGCTGGTTATGTTTTTTCTGACAAAAGAGTAAAAGAGAACCTAGAAACAACTTCTACTGTTATTACGCAACATGCGGCTGCTAGTGAGACAGGAGCTGCTGTGCCTAGAGCGAGTGGTACTGCGAGTAGTACTGTTGGAGGAGCAGTAAACTCTGTTGTTGCAGCGCTTGGTGGTGGAAGAAAGCCTAAATAAAGATAAGCTTTTGCGACTACAAAATGAGGTCCTTTTCTGTCATGGAGAAGGCTCTCATCCCTTTTTCCTTTTAGATGTCGCGTCAGCGACAAGTTATCTTCCCTTGTAAAGGATCGATGCCGGCGAAGCCGCGAGATGGATTTTATCAAGAAAAAAATCCCTCTTGCGCTTCTTGCTTCGCTATCGCTACGCAGGCCGCGCCTCTCCCCTTTTCAAGGGGAGATTAACCGTTGCTTCGCAACTTTTTGGATTCTTCAAAGAAAGACTAATAAATTTTGTATCGATTTCTCTTAACAACAAATATATTAACGCCCTTCAAAAGAAAGTAACACATCCGCGCTGCTGCCTTCACTGCCGGTGGTTGCCTCTAGCATGAGGTTTTTCCCTAAAGAATAACGCAAGCCAAAATTGCTTGCAGAATCTAAAATGCCCACACTGTAATGCAGATACAATCTGTCGGAGAGCTGTTTGCCTAATACAAATACGGTGTCTTCCAGCATATTTTTATTGCCAGAGCTATTGGGGGTTGCAGTGAAAGTTTCAGGTTTTTTAGATAAACCAAATTGATCGAGTTTGAGTTGGCTCAAGATGTTAAGATTGGGGGCATTGCCTGATTTACTTAAAACTCCTGCGAGCTGCGTGGCTGCTTGAAATAATATTTCAGCTTGCGCATCACTGATTTCACTTTGCGGGCGCCCAACGACCAAATAGGAAAGAATATCTGCTTCTGCCATAGCAGGTGAAGAGAAAAAGTCTAGCCTCGGTGATTTTACATTACCCGTGAGTTTTATCCCTACGACAATGTCTTCGGCGCTTTTAAATTTAAAACGAGAGTCACCTGTTTGTTGAATATCTAATGAATCTTTTGAATTTCGTTTAAAGAAAGAAGAAGGTGTTTTTGATTTTACTTTTCTTTGTGCTTGAATATCCAATATAGGATCATAGATAGGACCTCCGGTAAAGAGGATCTGACCATAACGTACATCAAATTGTTTACCATAGGCATGGTACTTTCCTTCATGTAAGGTAAATTTTCCTTTCGCAAGCGGCAGTTCATTCGGGCTTTGGGATAGTTGGAGTTTACCACTTACTTTTGTCGAGAGGCCATGCCCTTTATAAGTGATATTATTACCCAAAATAATCTCAATATCGGTTTGGATGGGTGGCAAGCCACTCGAGCGAAGTGGAGAAGAAGCTTTTTGCGGTTGACCTGCCTTTAAGATAACAACATCACTGGAAGGCGAAATAGCATTCGCATTTTTTAGAGTTTGTATTTCCGCTTTGGTAACAAAAATGGCACCTTGTAGCTTAGGAACACCTTGGGTCATGGTTAAGGTGAGATCGGGATCTGCCACTATATAGAATTCAGGAGAATCGCTTAATAATAGCGTTTTACCTTTAAGCTTTAAAGACAAGGTTGGATTTAAGTCGGAAAGAAGCCCTGCTCCCTCAAGAGTAAAAGTACCGCTGCCCAAGGTGCCTTCGCCATTTATTTTGATGGCATTGCTTTCGTTAAGGGTCAACCCCAATCGATTGAGATAAATTTTACTGCCAAACGTACCCGTTTTAAGGCTACCCTCAGTTAATGTTAAGTTTCCATTATAGATAGGTTTGTAGAGATTGCCTGAAAGCGCAAGGTTGAGATCGAGTTTACCATGGACGTTAGCAAGGCTTGGGATCAAGAATTCTAGCGTTTTAACTTCCTTCAAATGAGATTGCAACGTACCACTTAACGCGTAAGGTTTCTTTTTAGAAATATTCGCCCCTACCTTTAACGGATACTTTTCAAAGAGCTGGAGTTCAAGTAAGGCGTTAATGTTCTCGTTTTGCCAATTGATACGTGCAGAGCCGGTTATTTTCCCTTTATCTAGCCATTTTTTATTTTT
Source organism: uncultured Gammaproteobacteria bacterium (assembly GCA_963803015.1). GTDB lineage: Bacteria > Pseudomonadota > Gammaproteobacteria > Berkiellales > Berkiellaceae > Berkiella. Next base: position 88,553 of record CAWDKV010000011.1, read on the forward strand.
GATGGTTAAAGAGTTTATCTTGCCTTGCCAGGCAGTGCTGTCTAGTTTTCCTGTCAAGGCAATATCAATGGGTTTATCTTCCACAATTGCTTTGAGGTTAAAATGATGGTTTGTTGGTGTCCCAGTGAGTGTTAAATCGACATTCTGTAGCTGTTGCTCTCTGGCATTTAAGAAAGACGTTTTGAAATGGATATTGATATGATTTTCTAAATCTTCAATTTTCCGATGCGGTAGTAAAATCTCGCCTTTGGTTAAAACTAAATCACTCGTAAAATATTCTTCTAAAAAAAGTGGCGGAGTGAAGGTTAAATTCCATTTTATTTTGATAGCTTCTTGTAAATAAGCTTCAATGCTCCCAAAAGTGCCGTGGTAATGGATTTCTTCAAAACTGAGTTGCGAAGAAGCTTGTTTGATAGTTAAGGCTTTGATTTCATGCGCTTGGCCATTCATATAAAGAAAGGCATCATTTATTTGCACATAATCAATTTGTAATGGAATGGGAAGTACTTTTGCCAAAGACTCTCGTAATTCTTGAAGGGAAGGTTTCTCTGAAAGAGCACCTTCAAATTTTAAATTTAATTTAAGATGGTTAGCCTTTAATGATTGCAGGGTTTTGTCTTTTTTAAACAAAGTCATAAATTCCCAGCGCAAATCAATTTCTTCGGCTTCCACATCGATGGCAGGACCTTGAAAATGCAGATCTGTCATTTTTAAATGGTGGGTCAAGTTTCCTTCCACCGTTTTAAAAGTAATTTTGTAACCACTGAGATCAGATAATAAATAGAGTGCTGTTTTTGCTCCTGGCGGAGTGAATAAGAGATAAAAACCAAAACAAACGAGGCCGATGACAAAAGTCAAAATGATGTGCAGGATCCGCTTATAGAAGATCAGGGGCTGCATGGTTTTATAAAATATGTTAGCCATTAAACTTTTATTTGCTAGGTAAATATGTAACTTAAGTTAATTTTACCTTCTAATGGGGCGTTTAACCAAAACATATTTAGGGAAACTCACTAAATATGTTAAAAAACTAAGTTTCTCACAGCTCCGGACCAAATGAAGCGTGGATCCGCCAAGCAGCTGAGTCTTTGTTCAGCGGTTTAGCAAGCGCCAACTTGATTGGACCAAGTTTAGTTATCCACTCAACTCCTGCGCCGGTACCCACCATGATAGGATCACCTAAAGAAGGACGAAAGGCATTGCCAGCATCAATAAAGGTAAAGACACCAAACGGCCCTTTGACGACTTGTGTTATCTCAATACTGCCTACAGCAAGCATAGCGCCACCCACAGGCTGCAATACGCCATCTTTGTCGATTGCAGTAGGCAGTGAGCGATAACCATAACCGCGTATGCTCAAATCCCCCCCTGCAAAGAAACGTTGCGAGGGAGGAAGTTTATCAGCATCGGTTGGAAGGGTTGCACCCAGTTCAGCGCGGAATAAAAATTTTGTTTTATCTGAAATAGCATGCAAATGGCGGTATTTAAGATCAGCTTGAACGAAACTTGTATCACTAAACATCACATCTACGGCACCACGGAGCGTCATTTCTAGTTTCCTGCCATGACGCGGTTTTAAGTTATCATCGCGCTCTGTGCGGATAAAAGAAATTGTAGGCAGGACTAATTTGGATTGTTCATTCTGCATTGTTGCAAAAGCTTTAAATTCTTCATGGCGGTAAAACAAAGAAAGAACCCGTTCCCAGCCATGGACTTGTCGGCTTTCAATAATGCCTGCTTCATAAATTTTTGAAGGCTTGTCACTATATTCTTCTTCAAAAAGCGCGGCATTTAATCTTGTTTCGTCGCTATAAGGATGCTTACCAGGGATAATGTAGTCTATTTGCCCTTTCTTAAAAATTTCAGAAAAAACCGCTTGTGTTGTTAAACGATGTCCCATGTCATTGAGTTGTCTTCTTGTCCACCCTAATTTGCCGCGGACACCCGTGTCTGTGCCATAACCCGCCCCTATCTGATATTGATTCGGCTTGGCATCCGTTAATTCAACAATAACAGGCACAGAAATATCTTGATCATTAGGGATAGGTCTGACATTGACTTGGGAAAAATAATCACTTTGCATATATCGACTTTGAAGAATTAAGGTTTTTTCAGGAGAATAGGCCTCACCAAATTCATAAGGAAGATAACGTCGTAAAAATTTTTCAGATAATGTTGTCTCCCCTGTAAAAGTGGTTTGGGTAAAATAATGTTTCGGACCTGTTTCTAACGTCAGAAATATATCACTCGTATGCTTTTCAACATCGACTTCGACACGATGCGCAATAAAGTGAGCCTTTAAATAACCGTTTTGCATGGTTTTAGATAAAAGCGCCTTTTTACCTTGTTCGTAAAGAGGGTGGACAAAAATATCCCCTTTTTTTAAAGGAAAGAGGGTTGCGAGTGCATGTAGTGCTGGATCATTTTCTCCTGGCCCCGTGAGTGTAAAATGGATGTCATGGACACGAACGGGCTCGCCAAGATTAATTTGGAAAACGGCATGCCAAGAGCCATTGACGAGCTTTAGATCAGTTTGAATAGTTGGTTCATAGTAACCAAAAGGCTGTAACGAAAGTAGAATTTCTTGTTCAATCCATTTTTGGTAGAGGGCTTGCGAGGCTGGATCTTCCCCAAATTCTTCTTCTACCACTAATAATTTTAAGTTCGAGCGAATATTATCAGCGATTTCTTGATTGACTCCATTGATCACAATCTCCAAAGGAGCGCCGTAGCAAAGAGGATGCAAGCAGAAGCATAACAAAAGAAATATTTTGCAAAATTGTTTTAACAAAGTCTGGGCAACCTTCATTTTAAAATTAGTGTTGTTATCTTGGGTTTTCAAGGCTTAAAATTCCCGAATCATAATCATAGGCAAAAATTTCTGCATAGCGGCCCCAGTCTATAATAACTGTTAAAACCCTTTCAGCTTCAGATTCGGTTAAATGTTCTTCTAATTCTCGTAAAAAGTATTCTTCTGATTCACGGTGATTAGGTCTTCTATCTAAAGTTTCACGAATATGTTTGGCTAAGGGAACGCGATTTTCTAATTGTGTTGCAAAAAGTTTTTTACGACCTAAAATATTGGTGTGAGCAAAGGCTTTACCGATTTCTGTTAGCATAATATCGCCTTTGAAAACGGTCGCAAACCCTAAAATTTCCAAAGCTTCTGTCAAAGGAAATAAGCTATCTGCTTCTAGATGCAACGATTCTGCGACAAAGGGTAAATCCACTTGTCCCTCATGAGAAGCTAAGGTGTCAACAAGGCCAGTCAGCTCAGATATTTCTGCATCGGGCAAGCGATAGCCCATATCGATTTTTTGATAATCTGTTCCCGCATCTTCTAGGCGTACTCGTTTTCTCTCGCTTGTTGTCATTAAGGTATAGATATCATCGACCAGTTTACGGAAATGCGGATCTTGCGGATTTCTTGGAATAGGGCGAGCCAACTTTCAGTTCAGCGCGAATTCGACCAGGGTTGCTGGCAAAGATCATGATCCTATCTGCCATCATGGCAGCCTCTTCAATGTTATGGGTGACAAACAAAATACCCTTGGTGCGAGCCCGTTTGGTGAGCCAAAGATCAAGCAAGTCGCTCTTTAAATTTTCTGCCGTTAAAACATCTAGCGCAGAAAAAGGTTCATCCATTAACAATAATTCAGGATCTACCACTAAAGCGCGCGCGATGCCGACCCGCTGTCGCATTCCGCCAGAGAGTTCTTTGGGATAGGCTGATTCAAATCCATCTAAACCGATGGTATCAATGGTTTTCAGTGCTCGCTTTCGTCGTTGCACGCGTGGAACGCCCAGTGCTTCTAATCCCAGTTCTACATTTTGTAAAACAGTAAGCCACGGGAATAAGCGCGAAATTTTGAAAGACCATGGCGATCCCATGAACAGGTTCAGTCACGACTTCACCATGGTAGAGTATTTGACCGCTAGAAGGCTGGATAAGACCCGCTATGATTCTTAACAAAGTGGATTTACCCGATCCGGATTTTCCGAGTAGGGCAACAATTTCATTTTCATACATGGTGAAATTAACATCGTCTAAGACAACGAGTTCTTGACCCTCGCTCGAACGAAAGGTTTTGCGAACATCTTTCACTGTAAATATGGCATTTTTTTCTTTTTCAAGCGTCATAATTTAATCCACATGATATCTTTCTTCGGCTATATCATAGAGTTTGCGCCAGAGCAGACGGTTAAGTATCAGAACATATAAGGACATGACGGCAATGCCTAAAGCAATCCGTGGAAAGTCGCCTGTTGCCGTGTATTTTGTAATATAGCCGCCCAACCCTTTAGCATGGAAGGTCTCATTTCCCCAGCTCACCACATCAGACACAATACTGGCGTTCCAACAGCCGCCAGCGGCAGTCATGGCGCCCGTAATGTAATAGGGAAAGATCCCAGGCAGGATAAATTTGCGCCACCATAACCACCCTTTGACACCATAATTTTTGGTGGCTAGCCGCAAATCTTGCGGTAAATTGCTAGCGCCGGCAATGACATTAAACAATATGTACCATTGTGTCCCTAAAATCATGAGCGGTGAGCTCCAGATATTGACATTAAGATGATAAGTCATAATTAACATCGCAAGCACAGGATAGACCAGATTTGCGGGAAAAGCGGCGAGAAATTGTGCAATCGGTTGCATGATTCTTAGCTACTTTGGGTTTTAAACCTATCCAGACGCCAATTGGGATCCAGATAAGGGATGCAATAATGATCAAAAACAGGATCTTAGTTGCAGTAATAAACCCATAAAAAAGAACCTCTAGCACTTCCATCCAAGTCACTTTGGTGGCAATAAAATGGATTAACATGAGGCGCAGAGCTATATCGAAATAAAAAGGAAGCTGTTCCAGCAGGTGACAGCTGTCCAAGATAAGGCGTGCCGATACTTGGGTGGCAGAGGTGGCGGTTTGTTATTTTTCTTGGCGTAAGAGGAATGGTAACCACGTCACGAAAACGTCTTAAGAGTGCCATAAAGTAATAGCTTAATCTGGCACGCTGTAAGAGATTGAGAAACCATGTTTGGTATCGGCTTCAGGATCGGGATCGGCTTTAAATTTTTCGGACCAAGAAATGAGGGGGCGAAAAATCAATTGATCATAGACCAAAATAACAATGAGCATGGTTAAGATGACATAGCTAATGGCCGTATAATCAGATTCTTTGGTGGCGAGCATAATATAAGAGCCAATACCTGGTAAGGTGATGTTCTGGTTATTCACGGAAATAGCTTCAGAGGCGACAACAAAAAACCAGCCCAGCTGAAAGCGACATCATGGTATTCCAAATTAATGGCGGGTGGCAAAAGGCACATCTAGCCGCCAAAAGGTTTGCCAGGGGCTTAAATGGAGCACTCTTGCTGCTTCTTTTAATTGTTTAGGCACTGAGCGCAAGGAATGATAAAAAGACAAGGCCATATTCCAGACTTGAGAGGTAAAAATAGCAAAGATGGCCGCGCATTCAGGTCCCAGTTGACTTCCGGGAAATAAATAAATAAACGCTAAAACAGTGATAGATAAAAAGCCCAAAATAGGAATGGATTGCATAATATCGATAAAGGGAATAATAAATTTCTCAGCGCGTTCGCTTTTTGCGGCAAGGGTGCCGATGGTAAAAGTAAAAATAAGGGCGAGTGCTAAAGCGATACCCATGCGAATGATAGTGTAGAGCGCATACTGTGGTAGCATTTTCGGGGAAAGAGAAATCGGAATGACTTCTCCCAATTGATAAGGAGTAGCCATTTGTTGGGCTCCCCATACCAAGATAGAAAATAAGCCAAATATTAGCGCGAGAATAACAAAGTCCCATTGGTTTAAAAATAAACCCAACTTTCTTTTAGGTTGTGCATAATATTGTTTATTTGGCATGTTACTTAGCTAATACCTGGTGCAGATTTAGTCTTATTATAAAAGTGTCTGGATAGAAGTGTCGATGGTTATCGTGATCTATACCCAAAGCAGATGATTTTTACTCTAACGAGCACGCGTCGGCTAGGCGGCAAGCTCCGGAGCAACAGGAGTGTTAAAATACATGACTGTTGCGATATGAGCGCAGCCAACAACCTGTCTTCGCTAACGCTACGCCAGGCTAACATTGTCAGGCTCGGCAAAGCGCAGCGTAGACGAGCGCCGAAAATTCATCTGCGAAGGGTATAGTCTCTCTTGAGCCGCCATTTGGCTTAGGTTATGATGAATTTTAGTTATCAATTATGAGCAAGTTAACTTATCTTGACTTATCCAGATTTTGAGCCTCTTCCACAATCCGAGCATTTGTTTTCGTTAATTGAAAAAAGATTTCATCTCATGGAAGCTATCGCCTTTGCTAAATATCAACAACAACTCCCTATATATGTTCCTCAAATTGAGAAAAAGATCTTCGAAGAGCTCAATGCACAAGCCCAGGTTTTACAGTTACCTGCTGTTGAAACCTCAAATTTTATCCAGCTCATCATCCAAATGAGTAGAGAGATCCAAGAAAATTGGCTCAGAACATGGCGGGAGCACCAGCCTAAAGCAGATTCTATTAATGACATATCGTTTCTTCGTTTAGAAGTCAAAACGCTTTCAATCGATATTTTATACCAAGTCGTCGTAGCACAATTAGAATTATCCGATCCAGCCCATGCCATCTTATTGCATGCATTAATTCAGCAAAAAATGACGGCTTCTTTTGTGAGCGCCCAAGAAAAGCAAAATGTATTAAATCATCTTATTGCCATTGCAAATAAGGTAAAAAATGAGGCATAACGAATGGGTAAGAGATTTAAAAGAACTGCCACTCCAGCCCAGTGAGCCTATTTTATCCTGGTTGACGAAACCTATGATTTTAAGTGATGCTTTAAAGCGTCATTATCAAACCTTCTGCGTTCGTGTGCTTTTCCAACACTTTGCCCTTGCCTCGCGTGATGAGTGTGAGGCACTGGGGATGAAAGAGAGTAATGAGGTCTTTGTGCGGCAAGTATTATTGGAAGGAGATAATGAAGCGCGAACGGTTGGTCGTGTTATTGTTCCGCTATCCACTTACCATAATCATCGTACCCATTTCCAACAATTAGATAATAAACCGATTGGGGAGACTTTACTCTATCATAGGAGTGATGTGATACGAGAGACATTCGAATATGCTTTCGTGAAAGAGATTGATTCGCAAGTGCCTTTTTCTGAGCATGGACTGTGGTCGAGGCGAAGTGTTTTTAGATTGCAAAACGATCCCTTATTGGTCACAGATTTATTTTTACCCACCTTAGGTTTTTATGTTTCCGCCCCTTCTCGTTGAAAAGATTGAAAAGCCGGATATATTGGCTCTTTTTGCAAATTTGCCACGTGATGGCGCCATTTTGTTAGATAGTGCACAGTGCCAACACCCTAATGCAAGATATAGTTTTATTGCCTGTGATCCCTTTCAAGTGATTACTTGTAAAAATAACAAAGTGTGGGTTAACCATCAAGCACATCAAGGTAACCCATTTGACATTTTAGAAGAAGCTCTCGCGCAGTATCAATTGCCACTTTACCCTGATTTACCGCCTTTCCAAGGGGGCGCGGCAGGCTGCTTTGGCTATGAATGTGGAAAATATCTTGAAACGATACCAGAGGCCTTACAAGATAGCTTAGGTTTTCCAGAGTTGCTTATTGGTTTTTACGATGTCGTGGTTGCTGTTGATCATTGGGAAAATAGCGCTGTTGTAATGTCTAGTGGGTTTCCGCAAACAGATCCTTCACAAAGATTTAAGCGCGCTCAAAAGCGACTACATTGGATGTTAGAGATAATCAAGCGCTTGCTTTATACGCCAAATGCTAGCCTTCAAATGTGTAAAGCAGAAAAAATTACGTCTAACTTTACCCAAAGCGCATATGAAAAAGCTGTGCAAAAAGTACAAAATTACATTCTGGCTGGCGATATTTTTGAAGCCAATATCTCTCAGTGTTTTTCAGCGGAGTTTGAAGAAGGGATTGTGCATTTTGATTTGTACCAAAGGTTACGGCAGAATAATCCAGCGCCATTTGCTAGCTTTCTTCAATACGGAGACTATGTTATTGCCAGTGCCTCCCCTGAGCGATTTCTACAATTGCGAGAAGGAGAGGTTGAAGCTTGCCCAATAAAAGGCACCGCCCCACGATGCCTTGATCTTCTTGCAGATAAACAAGCTGCAGACAGACTACTCTTGAGTGAGAAAGATCGGGCAGAAAATATTATGATAGTTGATTTAATGCGCAATGATTTGTCAAGAGTTTGCTTGCCGCATACAGTGAAAGTCCCCATTCTTTGTGGATTGCAGAGTTTTGCCACCGTGCATCACTTGGTTTCTCAAGTAACAGGAAGGCTTATTCCGAATAAAAATGCTATCGATTTGTTAAAAGCAACTTTTCCAGGAGGGTCCATTACTGGTGCACCGAAGATCCGCGCTATGGAAATCATTGCTGAAATAGAACCAACGACACGCGGACCGTATTGTGGCAGTATGGGTTACATTGGTTTTAATGGTGAGATGGACTTATCGATATTAATTCGCTCCTTTGTTTGCGTGAAGAATCTTGTAACTTATCAAGTGGGTGGGGCGGTGACATTTGATTCCGATCCAGAGCAAGAATATGTGGAGACTTTAGATAAGGCTAAAGCTTTGCATCAAACATTGGTAGAGGATTAACGCCGCCTAGCTGACGCGTGCTCGTTAGAGTAAAAATCATCTGCTGTGGGTATAGATTTCTATTATAATGACAAGACAACTCTACTCTTGCCAGTAACTTAAACCCAAACTGGTTCGAGTATAATTAGCTGACAGGATGAAAGGATGACAACTAACAATCCAATCCATATTGGTTGGGAAGAATGGATTTCTTTACCAGAACTCAATTTACCTGCCATAAAAGCAAAAGTAGATACTGGGGCTAAAACTTCTGCACTGCACGCTTTTACCGTGAAAAAAATAAAAGAGCAGGGAGAAGTCAAAGTGCGCTTTGGCATCCATCCTATTCCTGAGCATCCAGAAATCGAAGTGTATTGCACCGCTCTTTTGGTTGATGAAAGAGAAGTCATCAGCTCTAACGGTCAAGTGGAATTACGCTATGTTATCCGAACTATGGCAAAATTTGGCAAGGAAAAATGGCCGATTGAGATTTCCTTAACTGATCGCGAAACCATGGCTTATCGTATGCTATTAGGCCGTGCGGCCATGGAAGATAAACTGGTAGTGGTACCAGGTGGCTCCTTTTTACTAGGCAAACATCCTGCAGCCTACAAAACCAATGTGGTGAAAGCACGTAAGCGAAAAATGCATTTTTGTATTTTAAGCGGATCGCAAAATCATTATTCAACCAAAAGGCTGATTACACAAGCTGAACACCAAGGCCACCAAGTTTCAGTGATTGACCCAACAAGATGTTACGTCGATATCAGTGCTAATCACCCGACCGTGCATTATCAAGAAACACCGTTGCCGCATTTTGATGTGATTATTCCTAGAGTCAGTTCTAGCATTACTTTTTATGGGGTGGCGATATTAAGACAATTCGAATCACTAGGTATTTTTACCCTCAATTCAGCAACCGCTATTTCGCATTCTAGAGATAGATTGTTAGCGCATCAATTGCTAAATCGATCAGGTGTTGAGATGCCACCAACGGCTTTTGCGCATAATCCTAAAGATATTAAAGGCATGATAGCTTTGTTGGGCGGCGCTCCTTTAACCATCAAATTGCTTGAGAGTCCTAATAGTAAAAGAATGATGGTGTTAGCTCAAACTAATAAAGCAGCGGAAGCGGTGATCCGGACAATGCGAGGCTTAAACGCTAACTTTATTGCGCAACAATATATCAAAGAGCGTACGAGTAAAGATATTTGGTGCATTGTACTTGGCCGTAAAGTGATAGCTGCTATGCAAAAATCTCCCAAAGAGGAATCGAATCACCTTGACGACAAATCTAGACACATGTCTGTTATTACTTTAACCCTTCAAGAAAAAAAGCTGGCAGTGAAAGCGGTGCGGGTTTTAGGTTTAAAATTTGCTGGGGTTAATTTACTCAGAACTAAAGCGGGCCCCAAAATTTTAGATGTGAACTCTTCGCCAGCATTACGCAATATTGAAAGAGTAAGTGATATCAATATTGCTAAACACCTCATTGATTATCTTGAAAATCATGCCAGACCACGCTTGCCCAAACGTCTTATTGGTTATCAAGTTTAACGTCTTTTGCTTCTCGTTCTTCCTGCAGGAGGGGATGGTTCAAGGTGAGGATGAGCGGAGAGTCTGGGAGAGTGTCTGACAGGGGGGGTTGTTTCTTTTGAAGCATTTCTCGTTCTTCTTACAGGAGAGCGTGCATTTCGAGCCGCGTTAATACTTTCAGCAGGCGGCAATGCGTTTAAAATGGGCGCGGGCGGCGTAACCGCATGAGGCTCTGCTATTCTCTCGACTCTTGGCGGTTTAATTTTTTGATAGATTTTTTTGCAAAGAGCAGCTAGCACATTGTAGGTTGTGTCCCATATCTTCAAACCGAGAAAGCCACCGCCTATCACCCCTATGGCGGGTAAGGCGAATAAAGTGGCGGGCAACGCAACCAAGCAAACAACCGCAGCAAGGGAGGTAATAATATAATGAGGGACAAACCCTCGGGACAAAGTTGAGGTTAGTTGCGAGCTAAGGTTTTGCACTGCGCTAAAGCAATCAAGTGTAAAATTAAATAGCATAGGAAAGATTTGAGGGAAAAAGTGAGTAAAGGCTTTTAAGGCACTCCCTGCGCCCATGACCATACTTAATAGATTAAGAGGGTGGCGCCAACAATAGCGCAAGAAATTTTCAGCATTTTCTAAGGTTAATGTGTTTAATATCCAATCAAAAAATCGGCGAGATTGTACTTCAATTTCATTTAACAGCCCATAAAGTGCAATATCGACGACAATCCCAATGCTAAACCCTATTATGGCAGCGACGGGATTGAACATCAAAGTACCCGCTCCTGCACAAAGCGTAAGAAATTTATGGTTTGCCATAAAAATTTTAAGTGATTTCCACAGATTATAGCGAGGATCGTTATAGTAAGCACTGACATGGCTACTTGAGCCAACCACGCTTGTTGCGAAGAGAGATAATCCAATCAACGCCACTTCAATGTCCACCATCTGGAATAACAGAAATTCTAAGGGGAGTAGGCTAAGACCTAATAACATTAAGATGAGCCAAAGAGACAAGGGGCCAATCGCTTTCTCAGGTGGCCTTAAGGAAACATCTAAATAATTTTGATTGAAGTGACTATATTCTTTTACTAATAATGCTAAGTTATTTCCGCTAGAAGCAATATGTGAAGATAGCGCAGTAAGTGGTGCTAAGGATGAGCTTGGACCATGTTGCGACACAATAATGCTCCGTGTGGCAAAATTGGATGCTAACCGTGTGCTTACACTATGTCAATAAGAGCGTAAAAAATGTGTCTAGCAAGGATTTTAGCTTTGATTATGCTAGATCCGCGTAGCAATTTGAGGCAGGGGGTGATAACATTTACTCTTTTAAAATATAAAGTTATCAAGATAAATGCCAAAGCAAAAGATAAAGATCAATCAATATTCAGCGCTGTTTCTTCGTTTAATCGAAGTAGATAAAAAGGGATTTCAAACTGCCTGTAAAGAGACGTTATTAAAATATTTAAGTAATTTACCCAGGCGTTCGAAAAGATTAAATTCACCGCCTCCTCCTCTACAGATAGAAATAGAGGAACTCATCAAACATATTGAGCGTGCGCAAATTGGTAATGTGTTGCGCCATTATGAGTTTAAATCTGCTATTTCCGATGAGTTAAAAGGATTTATTCAAAAAGCCAAGCTCAGAGAGACGTCACTTTTAGAGATGTCATCAAAACTGGTTGCAGATTGTGAGAATATAGCAGCAGCGCAGGGAAACAGTCCACAAGCTATCTATGAGCAATGCGCTAGGTTAGAAAAAGCGCTGCAATCGCAGACGGTGGAAGCGCATCACCGCAATGAAGTAACTGCAAAAGTTTTTGATTGGTATCAAATGCTATACGAGAGACTTGCCTTTTTAATTTTAGAAGCAAAAGATTCCAATGTCCTTAAACAAAATATACAGCAATCCTTTAGTGAAGCTATTGTCCTTGAAATGCCAGGCTCTCACACTTTTAGCTTTAGGCATGAAGTAGATTGCCAAGTAGAATTCCTTGAGCAGAAAAAATTCTTTGAGAAATTTTATTTACTGCCAGATTTGGCTAAAAAATATGAATTTGCTTATGACTTCTATGAGAGTCTTAAAGCTGGAGCTCATCTAACAGATGAGCTTAGAGCAACTTTAATTCATCTTTTCTATTTAATCATCAATAAAGCGTTTGCGCCTTGTGAGGTGAAGAAGTTCAATTTAATGCGCGATGAAGGCGCAACTATTGAAGATGTATTTGCAGTTTTAAAACCTTGGGCGGCAGCACGTTGGAAAAAGTATGCCAATAGTTCTCTTGTTGGAAAATTGCAGGAGAAAATGTCTGAGCAAGAACTAAATTATCAAGCTTGGGATGAAATTTCTTTTAGAGAAGGACTGACGCGACAACCTAAACAAAAGCCTATGTTTGAATTATATTGCATGAAGTATGCCGGGGATCCGACGCAAGATCCGGTCCAGCTTTTGAAAATGTTACCTTCTCCACAACGGCCCAAACCTAAAGGCGTTAGTGTAAACAACACTCCACCTGTAGCAATGCCACCTAGTGGTGTCATTTCGCTTTTGACAGATGAAGTATTAGATTATTCTGAGGAAAAAGAAAATGCGAAAAGCAAGTCAATGAGGGCTATTTCTCTTTAACAATCTACAAGCCTTTGAAATGCTGTTCGCGGCCCAAGCCCGCGAACAGCAAAATTATCATTCTTCCCAGTTTAGAGCGCCACCAGTTTGATATTCAGTGACTCTGGTTTCAAAGAAGTTCTTTTCTTTCTTGAGATCAATCATTTCACTCATCCAAGGGAACGGATTGGTTGCGCCTGGATATTGTTCGACCAAACCAATTTGTGCGCAGCGACGGTTAGCAATAAATTCCAAATATTCTTTGAACATTTGAGCATTTAAGCCAAGAATGCCGCGTGGCATGGTATCAACAGCATATTTGTATTCTAAATCAACCCCTTCTCTAATTAACTTTATCATCTCTGCTTGGAAAGCAGGGGTCCAAAGGGTTGGGTTTTCAATTTTAATTTGGTTAATGACATCAATACCAAAGTTAAGATGCATCGATTCATCGCGCAAGATATATTGGAATTGCTCAGAAGTCCCTACCATTTTGTTACGACGGCCTAAAGAAAGCACTTGGGTGAAACCAACGTAGAAGAAAATACCTTCGAAAACCACATAAAAAGCAATGAGGTCGCGCAGTAAACGTTGATTGGCTTCAAAAGTCCCGGTGTGGAAGGTAGGATCGCTTAAGCTTTGAGTAAAAGGAAGCGCCCAAGCCGCTTTTTCGGCAACAGCAGGGAGTTCGCGGTACATATTAAAAATACGCGATTCATCCATTCCTAAACTTTCAATTACATATTGATAACCATGGGTATGTATAGCTTCTTCAAAAGCTTGACGCAATAAGTATTGGCGGCATTCTGGGTTGGTAATATGGCGATAAACCGCTAGGACTAGATTATTGGCCACTAAGGAATCAGCTGTCGAGAAGAAACCCAGATTGCGCTCGATAATCAGTCTTTCGTCAGGAGTTAGGCCATCAATGCTTTTCCAAAGTGCGACATCCGCAGACATATTAATTTCTGTTGGCATCCAGTGGTTAGCGCAAGCAGTGAGATATTTATCCCAAGCCCATTCATATTTAAAGGGAACCAGTTGGTTTAAATCAGCGTGACAGTTAATAATTTTTTTATCATCGACACGAATTCGCGCAGCGCCCATTTCAAGTGATTCTAAGCCTGTTGCTCCACCATGTACGGGTACGGCTGATTCTGGGTTTGTCACTATTGCTGCAGTCATCTTCTTGTTCTCCTATTCTCGCTTATTGGCACGCTTCACAGCTGGGATCATCTATTGGACAGACCATATTGGTATTTTCTGCACTCACCGCATTCAATGAGCTTCTTGAGACGGTCGATTTCTCGGCATCTGAAGCACCTAATGTTCTGCAGTAGTAGGTAGTTTTAAGGCCACGGATCCAAGCATGGCGATAGACATCATCCATCTTTTTACCGGAAGGTTTATTGATGTATATATTGAGCGATTGACTTTGATCAATCCATTTTTGCCTTCTGGCGCCGGCTTCAATTAACCATTTTGAATCGATTTCAAAAACGGTTGCATATTTAGCTTTAAGCGCAGCAGGGAGCCTATCGATTTGTTGAACACTCCCATTGAAGTACTTGAGATCGTTAACCAATACCTCATCCCACAACTTGAGCGCTTTGAGATCTTTTACTAAATAGGGATTCACAATGGTGAACTCCCCAGAAAGGTTTGATTTAACATAGAGATTTTGATAAGTCGGTTCAATCGATTGGGTGATCCCACAGATATTGGAAATCGTCGCGGTAGGGGCGATTGCCATCACGTTAGAGTTTCGCATACCAATGGTTTTGACTTTTTTGCGTAAAGCTTGCCAGTCAAGGGTTTGCGAACGGTCTAATTCTAAGTATTTACCACGATAATCAGCTAATTTGGTGATTGAGTCGATTGGCAAAATACCTTGGCTCCAGAGTGAGCCTTCAAAAGTAGAGTAAACGCCGCGTTCTTGCGCTAAATCAACAGAGGCTTCAATAGCATAGTAACTAATGATTTCCATGGCTTTATCAGCAAAGGTTACTGCTTCATCAGAAGAATAGGCGATATCGAGCATATATAAAGCATCTTGAAAGCCCATCAATCCCAAGCCTATCGGGCGATGCTTTAAATTGGAACGCCGAGCTTGAATCACGGAGTAGTAGTTGATATCAATCACATTATCTAACATGCGAATGGCAGTTTTAATAGTCTTCTCTAACTTAGCCGTATCTAAACCTTGTGCATTAATATGTTGGGCAAGATTAATACTACCTAAATTACACACTGCAATTTCATCATTGGAGGTATTCAGGGTTATCTCTGTGCAAAGGTTCGAGCTATGAATCACACCAGCATGTTGCTGAGGTGAGCGTAAATTGCAGGGATCTTTAAAAGTGATCCAAGGATGACCTGTTTCGAAAATTAACCCCAACATTTTTCGCCATAAACTGATGGCAGGAATGGTTTTGAAGTTTTTAATTTTCCCAGATTTTGTTTTTTTCTCATAAGCAATATAAGCATCTTCAAAATCTTGGCCAAAGAGATCGTGTAAATCAGGGACATCATCTGGTGAGAAGAGGGTCCATTCTTGATTCTCCATGACACGCTTCATGAATAAATCAGGTACCCAATTGGCTGTATTCATGTCATGAGTACGGCGGCGATCGTCACCCGTGTTTTTACGCAGTTCAAGAAATTCTTCTATATCTAAGTGCCAAGTTTCTAGATAAGCACAAACGGCTCCTTTGCGTTTGCCGCCTTGATTGACTGCAACAGCGGTATCATTGGCTACTTTTAAGAAAGGAACGACACCTTGTGATCGGCCATTAGTACCTTTGATATGTGCTCCCATGGAACGAACAGGCGTCCAGTCATTCCCTAAGCCACCGGCAAATTTAGACAAGAGTGCATTATCTTTTAAAGCGCTGTAAATGCCGTCTAAATCATCTGGTACGGTAGTGAGATAGCAACTGGACAATTGAGGACGCAGTGTCCCGGAATTAAACAGCGTCGGCGTTGAGCTCATGTAATCAAAAGAAGAGAGTAGATCATAGAACTCAATAGCTCTTATGTTTTTATCGGTCTCTTTCATTGCCAAGCCCATAGCAACACGCATAAAGAACATTTGCGGTAATTCAAAACGCGTGTCTTGAGAATGGATAAAATAGCGATCATAAAGGGTTTGCAGACCAAGATAGGTAAACTGCAGATCACGCTTCGTTTTTAAGGCATGCCCTAATTGATCGAGATCAAAGGTTTTGAGTTCTGGGCTTAATAATTCTAATTCAACGCCTTTGTTGATGTATTGTTTGAATACTTGGGGGTAAAGGGTTTGTTTTTCTTGCTCGTTCTCAGGAATGGGGTAGGCAAGAAATTTTAAAGCTTCACTGTGTAAATCGTCTAATAATAAACGAGCAGCAACATAAGAGTAGTTAGGTTCTTGTTCGATTTTGGTGCGCGCGCTCATGATAAGGGCTTTGCGTAAATCGTCTACTTTAATACCGTCAAATATATTGCGTTTGGTTTCTTCGACAATAGAGGCGCTCTCTACATCTTCTAACTGAGCACAGGCTTCTTCAACCCGATTTTTTAGCCGTGCGTCATCAAGTGGTACCCGTTGCCCATTATCCAAAGTGATATGGAGGGTATGAGAAGCAGGCTCTGCTTTTTTAGCTTCTCTTTCTTGGCGTCTTTGTTCACGGTAAAGGATATAAGTGCGGGCGACTTTATGTAATTCTTGGCGCATCAAGGCAAGTTCAACTTGGTCTTGAATATCTTCCACACGAACAATGCCGCCGGTTTTTAAGTTGCGCGCTAGATTTTTGCTCACTTGATCGGTGAGGTCAGCGACCACTTCATGCACGCGCCTAGAAGCCGCGGCATTACCGCCTTCAACGGCTAGATACGCTTTGGTAATGGCTACGCTAATCTTTTCTGGATGAAAAGGAACCAGTGTTCGATTATCTCGCCGCATCACATAAAGCTGTCCTGGCTGGGGGCTTGTTGGGAAGGTAAACCCTTCATTAAGGAGAGAGAGGTTTTCTTTGTGTTCTATTGTTGTATCAGCTTGCATGGATCCTCCAGCCTGTTTTGGAAGAAAAAAGAGTCAAAAAGTCACCGTTACTAGCCTCGTGACTAGCAAAAATAAAAAAATGTGGTTGCTAAATCAATTTGGGGAAATACCTTTTGAACCCCAACATATTGCGAGAAAGAAACATCTAAATACAAGATAGTGCGGTTTGAGAGGGATTGCAAGTAGAATAAGCTGGGTATAACTTGTGGACAAGTGAGGAATATCAGCGCGCCCTTTAAGCGAGGTCAAGGGGCGCGTGAAAAGAGATTAAATTGCTTCAATCCATTGGTCTAAGAATTGTTCTTGTTTGGCAACAAGAGCGGGATCACCAAAGGTTAAAGTTATCAAACTGATGCCTTGTAGACTAGCTACTAAGTTAAGCGCCAGCTTAGAAGAGTCGTCTTCTGACTTACCTAATGCAGTGAATTGCTTTTCACACCAGCCCAGAATTTCTGACATCAATTGTGAAGTCGCTTGCCCAATACTACCACCTTGCTTTCCTAATTCTTGGCATAAGCTGCCCAGCGCATCACCAAATTTTGCTGATTCTTCTGCTAAAGTCCCAATATATTGAACCAAAGACTTGAGGCGCGATTTGACGTCTGGATTGTTGTTCCATTCTGAAAACAAGCCAGTAAGTTGTCTCTTACGGCGTTCAATGACGGCTAGAATAATTGAATCTTTAGACTTAAAGTAGTAATAGACGTTTCCAAGAGGGACATCTGCCATAGTGGCGATATTCGCTAAAGTAGTATTGCTAACCCCTTGTTGATGAAAGAGGGTGTCTGCAGCAATCACTAAGCGTTCGCGTTTATCGTTACGTTTAGCCATCGTTTTGTTTCCTATATTGTTAAGAGGTAAAAGTGAATATTACAAGCAAGCTGTCCTAAGAATCGTCAGTTTGCTAAATTCTTGGTCATTATACCGAACAATCTAGATAGTTCAATAGTTAACTGAAAAAAAGTGATAAAGTTGTCAATTAAAATGAGATAAAGTGTTAATTAAGGAACACGAAAGGTTAGCTAATAAGCTAAATAATATTAACTGGAGTGAAAAAGATGGATATACACTTAAGTGGACTCAATGCTCTTTCTTATAATATCGATGATTATAAGAAAATGTTTGCTTTAAATGAGACTGAGCTTGATAAAAAAATATTGAATTATTTTTCTGGCGTAAACGCTTTTGCTGCCGAGATGGCAAAGTTAGGGAAATCGGTTGTGGCTTGTGATCCTCTTTATACCAAATCGTTACCAGAAATTATTAGCTTGATTGATAAAACAAGTGAAGAGTGGTTAGAAGAAGTTAAAGCGCATCCCAAACGCTATACAATAAGCCCTGAAAAAGCAAAAGAGTGGCTAGAAAGCAGACGAAAAAATGCAGGTCTCTTTTTTGAAGATTTTGATCAAGGGAAAAAAGAAGGGCGTTATGTTGGGAGTAAATTACCACATCTGCCATTTAAAGAGAATGAATTTGATCTTGTTTTAGTCTCTCATTATTTGTTTACGTATTCAGATAGACTTTCTGTTGAATTTCAAGTCAGCGTGATTCAAGAGTTGATGCGTGTTGCCAATGAAGTGCGTATTTTTCCTTTAACCAAAGATTCTGGCGATCTCTCTTCTCATGTTGGTGAAGTTGCAGCAAAACTGCAAGAAATCGGTCTGGGTGTTGAATTAAAAGTGGTACCCTTTGAATTGCAAAAACAAGGCAATGCACTATTTCGGGTGTGGTCGCTTTCTTGCCCTGTTCAAGCTAAAGTGTAATTGCACGCTAGCGTTGCAAAATAGCAACTTTTTATCCAAGAAGAGAGTCTCTTTATCTATAGAGGCTTTTTTTGAGGATAAGCAATATGCCACTACTGGATATAATAGTCTTCGCAATCGCTTCCGTAAATGAGCCTCAGCTGTTAGAGCTGAGGACCAAATTAATTAACCTCCAAAACGCGAACATAAATCAAAATGCGCTTAACCAAGAATATATCAGTGCCTTAAACGCAGCGAAATTCACAGAAGAAACAAATGTCGAAGCGCTTATTGTTTCAGATGTGCTGATCTGTGCAATGGAAAAATACCCGCAATTAGCTTTTAAATTATTAGAATCTGCTGAAATAAAAAATTGTATTGGCGCAGAGCCTGCTGTACTTCGTTCAGCGGCAGAAAATGCGCCTTTTGAAATAATTGAAAAATTGTTAGCGATAGATAAAGTCAAGGAAAATATAACCGCAAGAGATGGCTTTGGCTATAATGCGTTAAGTTGTGCTGTTCAATATGGTCGGACAGATGTTGTTGCATACCTTTTAAGGTATGAAGCAGTAAGAGAGGATGCGGCAGGCTTTCGAAATGTAGCGCTGCATTTAGCTGCTTCAGATGATTATGTTGAAATAGTAAAAATGCTTTTGGAAAATGAAAAAGTAGTAGATATAGAGATATCGAATGGACATGAAGTGCTTATAGAAGCTTTGAGTCAAGGGCGAAAAGAAGTGGCGCGGGCATTTTTTGCCAAAAAGGCTATCAGGGAAAGCTTCCCTTTTAATGATATTCTGAATGATGCTGTCGTTGCAGGAAAAATAGAAGCGGTAGAATTATTGTTAGAAGGTGACGGAGTAAGAAGAGTTGACCTGCGTGCGGTTGCTGAAGCCAAAAAATTAGGTTTTGATAAGGTTGTTAATCTTGTGCTGCCTTTCGTCAAAATAGAGGACATGCCTTTAAACAGAATATTTAAGCCTGAAATTATAGCGGCACTACTCACTCATCCGAGTTATGATTTAGATTTGTTGACTAATTCTCCTAAGCAATTCATCAACAGTTTTCCTGCTGATAGTTTTGTTTCTCCAGTTGTTTTGCCCATACTAAATATAATCGATGCACATGAAAGAGTAAAAGAAGCTGAAAGAATTTATAGACAAAGTTCAGAAACAGCGATGTCTGGTAGAGTATTAAATGCGGCAAAAGTTACTTTTAGTGAAGCAAAAGAAAAATATGGCGCCCAATACAATAGTATATGTGCACAGGCAGGAGGAGAAAGACAGGGAATTGAGAAATTAGAGCGCGATATTCGAGCCCTGATTTTAGATAAAATAAGAGAAGAGTTAAGCGGTCCTACAGCTAATGTTGTGCGACATTTTATAGATGTGAATAGAAGAGAGTTAATCACTGGAAAAGATGAAACACTCATGAGTCAAGCGAGGATCTATTTTTCTTCCAATACAGACAATAATCATGTTGCCTGGCGCGGTTATGATAAATGGGCACCTATTGGAGGTGAATGGCCTAATTTATTGACAGAAAATGATCAATTAACACCCGTCTATGCTGCTGGCCTGGAATCTGGAGTAGGGACAATGCCTATAGAGACGGCTTCACTAGATGCAAGAAGGCGAGTGGCCTTTTATTATCTTGCTTTAATCGATGATAAAATTGAAGCAACGCGAGATCAAAAAACACGCGAAGGTGTTTTTATTGGGCAGCTAGCAGAAATAAGACGAGCCCATAATTTTGATGGTAGTCTTAGTGAAGATGATCCTTCTTGTTATCCTGGTACAGTTGGTCGTATCGTTAATATGGGTGTAGGGCATCCCCAATTGCATATTGTTGATCCATTAGAGGAAATCCCTAACATCATCAGAGGGATGTTAGCGCAACACTTAGATAAAATGACACAAGAGATGGATGCCAAAGAAAAAGAAAAGGTATATTGGGCAATGGTAGCCTTAACATCTGAGACAATGAAAGCTTATATTGCAGGTAAAGAAATTGAAACGCCGATACCAGAAGCCGAATGGGTGAGATTGCGTGAAGTAATTATCAATGGTCTTGGCAGCGTTGATGAAGTTTTTCAACGTATTAATGCTGATCTCAGTCAACGTGACAAACCAAAGGTGAGGTTATTAGCCGAAGATGAAAAAATCTATGTGGGGCAACAATTGGTGGATATTGCGTTCAAAGGTGTTTCCTTGAATGTGGCTGAAAAATATGAACCCATGATGAAGAAAGCAGAAGAAGGTGAACAAGTAGAAGAAATAGAAGAGGTAGATATAGAAGATCCGTTTTGGGCGATAGTCCCTAAAAATGCGTTAAATAGAATGCAAGTGCTGAAAGGGCCTGATACAGAAAGTAAATTAACGGCAATGAGGCAGTACAGTGCGGATTTTGAGAAGAGACAGAGGCAAAATGAAATTTTTAAAAGTCTCTATGCATTGGTTAAAAATAATGTTTCTGCCAAAGAAGGTCAAGAAAATGCGGTTGCTTTTTTCATAAAAGTAGTTGCTGAAAAACAAGCAAAGAAGATGGAGGGTAAATTTGATAGGAATCAAATATCGTCGGAAATTTTGATAGAAACGGTAGAAGAGTTCAATAAAAAGTATAAAAAATTTCTAAGTCCGACGGATTTGCAAGGTTTAACGCAACAATTATCTCCAGTCAGTGTGAAAAAAGAAGAAGAGAGAATGATAAGATAAAATCCCGCAGCGAGGCTGCGGGAAATCAAGCAATGTTTATTTCTCAAATTGAGATGTAACAAAATCCCAATTGACTAAGTTCCAAAAATGCTCAACATATTGTAAACGTGCATTACGATAATCAATATAATAAGCATGTTCCCAGACATCACAAGTGAGTAAAGCTGTTTGCTTTGAAGTCATAGGGGTTTGCGCATTAGAAGTACTAACGATATCAAGTGATCCATCTTGTTTTTTAACAAGCCAAGCCCAGCCTGAACCAAAAGTCGTAATGGCAGTTTGGCTGAAACGTTCTTTAAATTGTGCAAAAGAGCCAAAAGCTTGATTGATTTTATCAGCCAGGGCGCCGGTTGGGGTCCCTTTGCTGTGTGGTGTTAAGCAGTTCCAATAAAAGGTATGATTCCAGACTTGTGCGGCATTATTAAAGATCCCCCCTTCAGAAGAGGTAATGATTTCTTCCAAACTTTTTTTAGCAAAATCGGTGTTGGCAATCAGTTTGTTTAAATTGTCCACATAAGTTTTATGGTGCTTGCCGTAGTGATATTGTAAAGTTTCTTCAGAGATATGCGGAGCAAGAGCATTCATCGCAAAGGGAAGAGGTGGTAATTCGATAGACATAGGATTCTCCCAAGTTTGTTATTTTGTAAACTAAGTAGGCTTTCATTAACAGAGGAGGTTTAGTCTAGAGAGCGTCTTCTAAAATAGCAAGAGCCCATACTCTTCCCATTTTGAGTGTAGGTGTTGTTGCTTTCGCCCTCTCGCAATCCTCATTTACTTATGTAAACTCCGGTTGCTCGAGACTCAGCGCCTAGCCTACAATCAAAATGGTTCGAGTATATACTTTTTTCATTGGGGTTTTCCCCTTAAGGGGCACGCGTAGGCCAAATTGGTTCGAATATTAGTTGCGAGTTGTTGTTGGTTTAAAACGTGAAGCAGTTTCTTGAAAGGAAGGAGAAGTCGCTGCTAATTTTTTCTCGACATTCACTTTATTTTGAGAAATTTTAAGTCCAGTTTTTTCTAGCGAGGCAAGAGCTGAGTCGTAAGTGCTAAGCAACGTTCTGTTGGCATAGTCAAAAAGTGCTGGGTCGTTTAATGCAACCACTTTTTCTAACAGTGCAATTTTCTCAAGGGGGTCAAGAGTAGGATCATCGGCTTGTGTAAAATACAATGCAGCCAGTTCTTGGCGAGCGCTTTCTTTTAATGGGCTAGGATGGGGTGAGTGTAAGACTCTTTCCAGATAACGACGCGCTTGAGAGGTCTCTTCTTTTTGATTAAACCAACAGCCGAGATGATAATAAACTTTAGCCAATATCTCATTGCGACGTTGCGGGCAAGCAGTGAGGCTTTTTTCCTCAAGGAGGCTAAAAAGTTCTTGTTGTTTTAATCTAAGAAGGGGGAGACTGAGCTTGTTATCTTGATCTGCTTTTTCGCACTCTTGGAGAATAGCCTCAATACAATGATACTTTTTATTAAATGCCAGCTGTGTTTTAACCTCTTCTGTTAGGACTATGCCGGCTACATTTTCAAGAGAGGGATGTTTTAACACTGCTTGGAAAAGAGCAGTCTTTGCTGTTTCTGTTAGGGGGACGTTATATAATTTTAGGCTTTTAAGATGAGTCAATGATGTGATAACTTCTGGCAATTTATTATCAGGCGCTTCCACATGATTAGTAGATAAGTCTAATGCTCTTAGGGTTTTACATTTTTGTAAACTAGTAAACAGTTCAACCCACTCGGCAGCAGAGATAAAAAAGTTATTTAAAGTTAATTGCTGTAACTGCAATTGTGGAAGCCTAGCGCATAACTTAGAAAAGGTATCATTGCTAAAAGCAGGAGATTTAATCTCGACACTCGTACAAGTAGCAGGGACTAACAATGCATCGATATCATCCGAATTCATTTTCGCCTGATCTCGACTCGTTATTTCACCACGCTGATTACCTACACGCAACTGCATAAGGCCTTTCCCCACTTATTCTCAAAATTACGCTAAAAATTACTACACAAAGCATATTTTAGCAATATAAAGCACCTATCTCTTCGATAAGAGAGGTGTTTTTATTGATAAAGATAAGAAGTAACAGAAAAAAACCGACAAAGAGAGCGCTTTACCGGATGGCTCTCCATCACTCAAACTCAACCGTATGTTAGTCTACTGAAAATACTTTTTTGGTGGAGTGAACGAAAGCTATGATTACAGGGGCATCCTCTTTTGACACGCATTTTCAGCGCGTTAAAAACAGCGTTGATCTGCAACCGCAAGATTTTCGTCAGAGCATGGATCACAAAAGTTTTAGTGAATTTTGCTCACACATCAAAGACAAAGTATTTTTATCTGCTGAATTTGATTCGCAACCCTTATGGAAAAGAACAGAGGCACTCTGGCTGCAGATGGCTTTTTCTTTATTTGTAAGACATCATGCACAAGGGAATATAAGAGATACAGTGCAGAAATTACAAGCATTGAACGAGCTCGATATGGCACTGATTGAAAAAGTAAGGCAGATTATTCGAGATATTAATTACATGGCGGATGACTCTTATCGTGATAAGTCAATAAATTTCCATCAAAAAGCGTTGCATATTCATTGGAATTTACTGCGCTATTTCCAAGCGTTTGCCGCATCCTTACCTGCAGAGACTTTGCTTAGAGCACCATTGGGATTAGATCCTGAAAAATTAGCCATTTCACAAGCCAAGGCCAAAAATGAGCGAGAAAAAAACGAAAATGCGAAACTGACAGCCGTGTCTCAACCTGAATTAGAAGCTAACCAAACTATCAGATCGGCTTTACAAGCAGGGACCAGAATAGCTTCTCTTAAAACCTCTTCTCAACATTGCTTTGTAGATGAAGAGACTGGTCTTGAGTTGGATTGTCCTTTATCTTCAAAATTAAGCGTTGAAACTGATGGTGAAAAAGGCCATGTAAAAAATGGAACGCATGGTTTAATTCATACTCTGAAAGCGCTTGCTTTTCGAGAGTCAGGTGGGCAGCGGATCCCCATAGATATTTCCCCCCAACTCATTCAACGAAATGGTCATATGCAAATAGCGCGGGTTTATGGCGAGCTTTTAAATAACCAAAGCATAATCGATTTTTTACAGTTAACTGATCATTTAAATGTAATGAGACGAGAGTTGCGCAGCAAGCTTAAAGAGATACAACAACAATACTTTCACTATACAAAGATGTCTGTTGAGTATAAATCTGCAATTGAGAAACATTTTTCTACTTTATTAAAATTAGAAAATAATTTAAGACTATTTGCCAATCAAAAAACATTAGAAAAATTATTTTTGGAGATGCAGTCTTCGTTAATAAATCCACAAATGCGTATCGAGTTTATAAATCAATATAGGAATGTATGCCAAACGATAGAATCCCTACTCAATAAAAGCGATAATGTCAAAGGATTGCTTGCCAAGCTTGAAGAAAGTAAGGCGAGAAATAGCAATGTGGTAAGTGAAATTTGTGTTGAAATTGAAAAGGTAACATTTTTAACTGAAAACCTTGAGCAAAGATATAGAGAAGAGTCGGCTAGGCATACGCGGCATTTGGCTGTTTATGAGCAAGCACTAGGTCAGAAAAATACCCGAGTGATTCAAGGCGAGAGTAAGTTTATAAAAGAGATAACGCAAGTACTTGCAACACTTAAAACAAAAATAGATGAGGCAAAATTACAAAATGAGGCATTTTCTGAAAGCCTCAGAAGTAGGGTTGAGCAAGTAAAAAGAGATTCTGCAGAAATTGAAACATTACAAGAAGAGATAACAAAAGTAGAAGTAATGATTGCAAATAGTGAAGCAGAAAAACAGCGTATTTTACGAACAGCATTACATACAGATCAATTGCAACAACTGTTAACTAATCATCAAAGTACACTAGTAGTGGTTGAGGAGCAATATAAAACAACGATGAGCACCCTCTTCACAAAAGAAAATGCTATAAAGGAGGCAAAACTTTATGCTCCCCAATATAGTAGGGCTAGCGAAGTAAAAAGAGGATCAAGTCATCTGTCTCAAGAAAGGAGTAAGGTCTTGAGGGAGAGCGAGCGTCATAATTCTGTGCATAGAGCCGATTTTCGAAGAGAAAGGGTGTCTGGGACGTCTTCTTAGCCTGGTGTATTTTCTTTTTTAAATGCAGTAATATTTCAATTTTACTGTATGGCTAAATAAACGGGAAAACTATGGATACTTTAGAGCGAATTAAGTCACAAATCCAAAATCATTCTTTGCTACTCTATATGAAAGGGACCCCTCAATTTCCCCAATGCGGTTTTTCTGGTCAAGTTGCTCATATTTTGCGCTTGTGCAAAGCCAAATACGCGTATGTCAACATATTAGAAAATCCTGATATCCGTCAAACCTTGCCTCTCTATGCTGACTGGCCAACTTTTCCCCAACTTTATTTAAAGGGTGAGCTTATTGGCGGCTGCGACATTATCACCGAGCTCTTTGAAAAAGGTGAGCTGCTAAAGCAGTTGACTGCTGCAAACGTTGTTGCAGGAGAAATGGAAACCATTGCTGCTGATTAATTTAATATCCTCACCTAGCGAAAGCGAGGTGAGGTGTGCGAAGCAAGCACTTGCGCTTTTGTAGTGGGTTCATAATTTTTGTCACGAAGAATGCTATCTTCTATATTCTCTGACAGATTTTGAAGTGGATTGTTATTGAGATAAAGCATTTGAAGTCGTGATAGCTGCGCTAACTCAGAAAGTGGACCTTGCAGTTGATTGCCATTAATTTGGAAGGTTTCAAGTCGCTGCAGCTGGGCTATCTCAGGAGGGAGAGTTTGTAATTGATTGTTGTTAAGATAAAGAACTTTTAATGCCTTCAGCAGACCTATCTCAGGAGGAAGACTCTTCAGTCGATTGTCATCAAGGATGAGAACCCAAAGCATCTCCCAATACATTTGATATCGAGAATGCGTAAAAAATTTTCCAGGTAAGCGTGTGAGATGTTGATTTCCGCATTGAAGAACTCCAGGTGTGCCATTTTCTTCGTTTATTTGAATAATGGCAATAAGTATCGATATGTTAAGTGTTTCTAAGATTTCTTCACACTCGAGAAATCTACGTGTTTCATCAGAGATGCTTCTCGCTAGTTCTAATCGATGAAAACAATTCCTAACAACACGCGAGTTATCTGTTTTTACTAAAATATCCGAGATATTTTTAACCAAATAGTCAATTTCATTTTCTTGTTGCTTTAAACGTGGATCAGGTGGTGTTACGTTAGAGCTAAAGGACAACATAATAGGGGGAGGAGAGAGCGTTTCAGGATTATAGTGGCTGGAGCCAGTTTTTTGTTCTGAATTACTTATGCCTGATTTCACTGATAGATCCTTTTCATACATCAATTTTTTAGTAATATCACGCAAAGTAGCTTAGACATCAAGTCAAAATAAGAATGACACTTTAAATTTGGTTCGTCCGGCGTAACTTTAGCGAAGCCGAGTTGTTGTCTGCGTCTTCTTACAATAGTCATCTACTAAAGGGAAGCAAATATTGTTTGAAGGCTTCACGCTTTTTCGAGTATAAAGTGGTGACGAGAAACCAGATGTAGATATTAGAGTGTGATTAAGAACAGTTAGTTGATATGATATAATGTCAATATTATAATGATATTATTTGATATCAATATAATTACGATGTATAATAATATCATTACAATGGTTCAATGAGTAAAATCTAATGATTTGTTATAAATGCACAAAAGAAGTTATTCCTGACAAAGCCTTTTCTGGGCTTCATTCACAGTGTTTTGTTCAATGGTTTGGGTTAGAGAAACCAGAGTCCTTCAGTGAGGTTATTCGTAGGCAACAAGGCTCTGAGGAGCAAAATGCACACGGAGAGTGGTCAGATCTTATCAGCAGTTTTTACCAAGGAAAATTTAAAAAATACTCTGCAAAACTTCAAAATAAATCTTATTTACTTAAAGTTCAAGAAAAAGAGTACCCTGAGTTGCCAGCAATGGAATACCTTTGCAATCAAGTGGCAGAACAATTAAGGTTAAAAATACCAGCTTTTGCACTAATAATGTTTGAAAATGTATTGCCTACATTTGTCTGTGAAAATTTTATGCAATATTACCATTCCTCTAATTTGATTCACATTTATCATTTTTTGACAGGCCGACAAGATTATAATTGTGAAAAAATTTATCAGATAATTTTAGAAAAGACAGGACGTTTGCAGGAAGCATATCGTTTTGTTGAATTAACACTGTATGACGCCTTGCTAGGGAATCACGATCGTCATGGTAGAAATATAGCACTTATTCAATCGCCTAAAGGATACAAACTTTCACCCTTTTATGATAACCCTTGTTACTTAGGACTGGAAGATGAACTCTTACTTGCTGCGCAACATGAACCAAGAGGCAAAGTAGCTACAGCTGAAACTATCGACCCTACTCTAAAAGATTATGTTAGAGAATGGAGACGACTAAATTGCGATGATCTCGTTTTTGCTTTTTGGCAAAAAATGGCAATTGAGAAAATATTCTATTTAATAGACAGAAGCTATATTAGCGATGGGAGAAAAGAGGCTTTGAAAAGATTGGTTGAAAGACGGTACAGGGAATTCCAGAATGAACTTATTGGATAATCAAAAAATAGTAGGTGTGTATGTTTACTTGGAAAAAAGAAAAACTAGACAGCTAGTAGGGGAATTGACTTTTGGTGCAAAAGATAAAGAGTATATTTTTACTTATTTTGAAAAATATCTTTTCTCAGATCAGATTATTCCTGTTGGCCCAGAGCTTCCTTTAACTAAAAAGAAACATCAATCTAATAAACTGTTCCCTTCATTTGTTGATAGGATCCCTTCTAAAGAAAATCCCGCATATCGTGATTATTGTTATGCCATGGGGATATCTGAGAAAGAAGAGAATCCTCTTATTTTGCTATCCTCAATAGGAAAAAGAGGTCCTTCTTCACTTGTTTTTGAACCGCATTATGAGAGAAATTTTGATGGTGTGGCATTAAAAAAATTCCGAGAAAAGCTTGACTTAACAACTCGTGAATTTGCCACTTGTTTTGAAATAACACAATCTGCGCTAGTAAATATTGAATTAGGTAAAGTATCTGGTAAAGAAATTTTGAAGCGAATTGAGATTTACGCCTCTTTTCCAGAAGTCGCAATATCCCAATTGAAAATAGCTGGAGGAGGACTTCATGCTGAAAAGCAAAAAAGCGTTCTTGCAATTTTGCACGCAAAAAAATGACGGATCCCTTGGCGCCCCAGTAAAGACATAAGGTTTTGCTTTTATTGCAGCTACACAGATAATCTCTTCTGAACTAAATTAATTTAATTAGGGTCTCATTTGTAAATTTCATTCCTTTTTAACTAAGGAAAGTTATCGTGGAAAATGGGCCAGAAAAAACAATTATTGAATCTCCTGATGGTCAAGTTTACGTTTTATTGAATCATCCGCCATTAGGAGAAGACACCGAGGGCACACAGTTTGCAGGTCCTTCTGCTTATTTGGGTAAAGGACAATTTGGTGTGGTTACAATCGCTTTGGCCCAAAAAGAAGGTGGATTTGTGCCGGTTGCTGCAAAACAAATTACTTTAGATAGAACCTCACCGCAATTTGAAGCGCAATATGCAGAACTACAAAAAGAGTGTGCGATTATGAAGCACTTAGGAAGACAGGGTGAAATAATTGAAGTGCACAGTGATAATCCGCATGAAATGAAATTATATATGATGCAAGATGTTCTCTTGGGTGTATCGTTGAAGAAATACTTAAACACATTAAATCAACAATATGAAGCATTAGAGTCAAACGATGCTGTAGGTAGAATGCGTCTTTTGAATCTTGTGATAAATGCTTTTATTGCCACTTGTGAAGCAACTCAAGCGTTACACGATAGGGGGGTGATTCATGGTGATTTGCATACTAATAATATTCTAGTGAACCTTGAGACAGGGCAAGCAGCCATTCTTGATTTTGGGATGTCGCACCTATTAGCACCTGGTCAGGAAAGCGTCTATGTTGCAGGAGCAGATGATATGGGAGAAAACCATCGTGCACCAGAAACATTAAGCCCCCAATCGCATCGAGAAGGCCATGAAGATGAGCGCGTATATTATAAAAGTAGTGATCTCTATTCTTTAGCTATCGATTTCTCTTTGGAATCCGACATGATGTTAGAAATGATCCAGCCGAAAATAGCGACAAGAGAAGTTGGGCAATTTATGCAGCTTTGTTATGATTTATCACATTCTCCATTTTTCGTTGATGTTAAAAAAGCCCTTGCTAAGAGTAAAGAGAACACTGGTTTTGAGCTAACAATGGACTCACCTAACGTGGCAGAGAATAGAGTTTCACTGACAGAAGCCATTCAAAGATTAAAGGGGATCCAAGCGCAACTTTCAGCCAAAATAGCGCAGCAAACATTGGTGCCAGTTTCTGAATCAGCTTTACAGCAAGTGCTTGAGAACCGGAGTAAACGCAATCTTTCAAAAAGATCAGAACAGTCTGAGCAAAGACAACCAAAAAGAGCACCGCCTATCACACAAGCGTTTGGACAGGCTCGGCAACGCATACCTCAAACGAGTGCTGATACCAAATCGGCTCCTGAACCAACGCACATCAAGCCATCAACACGTTGATTTTTATTTTTTGTTGGTTTGCTTTGGGCGATCTGTAGGAGTTGAGCTTGGAGCGAGAGGAGGGGCTGGAGGAGCACTTGCTTCAGGAGCTGGAGCTGATTTCGGTTTACCCACTCCTAAAAGACTA
Organism: uncultured Gammaproteobacteria bacterium; assembly: GCA_963803015.1. GTDB lineage: Bacteria > Pseudomonadota > Gammaproteobacteria > Berkiellales > Berkiellaceae > Berkiella. Next base: position 118,589 of record CAWDKV010000011.1, read on the forward strand.
CCGACGACTGAACCCATAGTGGATTTCTGGAAAGCTTTCATCGTCTTAAGGCCTTGCCCCAGTTCTGGCATTTGTGCTTCTAGGGCTGCTAGTGTTGAACAAGCCTGTTCCATCAGCTCAAGTGCTTTGGGAGAGAATTTTTCATTCACCGTTTCATCAGTTTTCTCTAATTTATCATTCATTTTTTGCACAAGAGTATGAAAGTCGGTGGCAAGTTTGTGTATATAGTCAAATGCCTTTGCCAGAGTATAACTCAAAAACATTGTGCTAAAAGCTGAAGCAGCGGCTAATAACACAGGAAATTGTAGCCAAAAAAAGGTGCAAAAAGCGACGACACCAAGCGCCACCGTCAACTTGTTTTCAGTCGGACGCCACGAATCGGCGAGCCAACCAAAAAAAAGATTTACTTGTTTTTTGAGTGTATCAAACATGGTGTTCTCCCAATGTGGTTACACTTGAAGTTGTAAGTAATTACTTTCACCTAATTTTTGATAGAGCTCGAGTTGTGTTTCAAGATAGTCCATATGCTCTTCTTCATTTTTTAATATATCTTCAAGCAAGTTTCGTGAGACATAGTCACTGACGCTTTCCATATAGGCAATCGCTTCTCGTAAAATGGGGACAGCTTGCTTTTCCAAGCGCAGATCGCATTCTAAAATTTCTTTTACATTTTGCCCAATAAACAATTTACCGAGATCTTGCAAATTAGGTAGCCCTTCTAAAAATAAAATGCGCTGAGTCAGGCTGTCGGCATGCTGCATTTCTTCTATAGATTCTTTCCAGGTTTTATCACCGAGTTTAAGAAACCCCCAATGTTGAAGCGTTCTGGCGTGGAGGAAATATTGATTGATAGCGATAAGCTCTTGCCCTAGCACTTTATTAAGGTATTCTATTACTTTGAGATCGATTTTCATGAGGTATCCTTGTCACTTGGTTCTATGCATTGTAACGGTAATAACCCGTGAATGTCATCCCATCTTAAGTGAAAAGGCAAAGCCCGAAGAGGAGCTAAGTTGCGGGGACGAGATCCAGTCCTAGCATGCTGTTTTGCTTTAAGCTTTCTTGCAAAATCTCTTTAGCCAGAGGTGCACATTTTCCACATTGCGTGGCAACACCTAATTGTTTAGCTAAACACTTCATTGAGCAAGCACCATTTTGACAGATAGCTTTCTTTATTTGGCTGTCAGAAACGCCGTTACAAAGACAAACATACATTGCGTGTAGTTCCCGTAATTTGAAATAAACGATAGAAGAAGCTTATATGCAAACAAGAATCATTGTCAAATGATACTAATTTGCGTTAACCTGTGTAAGCATAGTCAGTGCCCAGGAACTTTGCTAGTATTAAGCCCTGCTTTAGTGATGAACTGATCATATAACAAGATAAAGCCGAATTTAAATGTAATGTAATGTAATGTGAGGAGATTGTGATGAGTATACTCGTAGGCCGTAAAGCCCCTGATTTTAGCTGTGCTGCAGTGTTAGGGAATGGCGAAATGACAGGCCAATTCAAATTTTCTGAAAGCACAAAAGGCAAATACGCTTTAATTTTCTTTTATCCTTTAGACTTTACCTTTGTTTGTCCTTCTGAATTGATAGCTTTAGATAAGCGTATGGATCAATTCAAAGCACTTGGTGTTGAAGTTATCGCGGTTTCAATTGATTCTCAATTTAGTCACAATGCCTGGCGCAATACGCCGATTAATCAAGGTGGCATTGGCAAAGTGGCTTACACTTTAGCGGCAGACGTCCATCATCGCATTTGCCAATCTTATGGTGTAGAACATCCTGAAGCGGGTGTTGCTTTCCGTGGTGCTTTTATTATTGATAAAAATGGTACGGTGCGTTCACAAATCGTTAACGATTTACCAATTGGACGTAATATTGATGAAATTTTACGCATATTTGATGCCCTACAATTCCATGAAAAACATGGTGAAGTCTGTCCTGCTGGCTGGGAAAAAGGTAAGCAAGGCATGAAAGCTTCCATTGATGGTGTGGCGAGCTACTTAGCTACACACGCTGAAAGTCTCTAATATATACTCTTCCCATTTTGATTTTAGGCGCTCGGCGAAGCTTTGCTTCGCCGAGCCTGATAATGTTAGCCCGGCGTAGCATTAGCAATAGCATCCTCATCCACACTCCTGTAAAATAAACGCGGCCATGGTAAGTCATAAAGCTAAAAACAGCCGCGATACATAATAATAAAAAAAATCAATCCTTCGAGTATTAAAGATGTTGCTCACGATAGATGAACTAACGCAAAAGCTAGAATTAGGCGTGTTGCCTTATGAATATAAAATAAAAACCCCCTTCCTTATTAATACGGATGAATTGACGCATATTTTATCGCTTTTTAAAAAAGGTGATCATATGCTTGAGTTTGTTAGAAAAATAAGTCTTGAACCAGATATTTCTATTACAGTCTCGGGCAGAACGATAAAATTGGGAACGATTGCGCGTTTGCAGCATGTGTTTGTGCGCGGGGGATATTTTGTTGATAAGCTTGAAGATCATAAACAAGAGCTTATTTTTTCCTATTTTCAGAGGGCAGAACTAGATAAAGATCAACTCATTTATCTGTTGCAAAATTTGGCAATGAGAGATGTCAGAGATGAATTGCTTTATCTTTTCAATTTCTCAAACAAGGATTTGCTTGGTATTGCTAATGATTTTAATCTACTCCTGACACTCTCATATGATGTGATTAAACTACTCTATCATTATTTTAATCCTGTCAGAAGGTGGCGTTCATCAGACACTCCGCTGCTTGATATGTACTACTTTGCCAACCGCGTTGGACATATCTTAGGCTTAAGCAATAATATTAAATCACTCGTAATGGGAGAGGCCCGCGAATTTAACACAGAATATGCTATGTCTGCGGTTTCGCTTAAATTACTGGTGGATTGTTTAGATTCGTATCGTCATCGTTTTCCTTGGGAAGTGATAGACACTATTTATTATGCCATGAAGGAATCTGCCCAGTTAATGACCTTTTATGATAATTATTATAGTGAAGACGCTGCCGATATTTTACTGGGAAAGTATCAAAATAATGAGATGATATACCTCTCTTCTGGATGGAAGGGACATGGTGTCGCACTTGCCATTTATGGAAAGTACTTATTATATTGTAATCGTGGACAAGGTGGTGATCCACGATATGGTTGTAGGATTTTTGAAATAAAAAATATTGCTCTAATCAATCTAGAGTTGATCAAAAATTTGACCGATCCAAATGAGTTAGATCAAGCCAGTAAATTTCATGAAATACTAAGTAAAATTGTAGATTTGAGCAAGCACGTTGTACGCTTTCGCTCGAAAAAACAAAAGCACGATACTTGTACTTTTGTTAATCCGAAATCGGCGGTAGAAGGTATGATGGTGCTTTTGCGAGCAGGCTTTAATGCAAATAAGGAGCGATTGCTTGAGGTGACTAGGCAAGAAATTACCAGAAAAAAATACAAGCATTTTACAAATGATATTCGCAACAAAGAAATTGATGAAATTATTAAAAATATGTTCTATGCTCAAGATTCTGATTTAATTTTGTTTTACGCAAATTTAACAAAAGCCATTATCCATGAGCACCATGGTAAGGGACGCCATTTTATAAAAGATGAAAAGGAAATATTACGTGCGGTTGATCTCTATGAAAGATTGCCTGAAAAAGTCGCGATTCTTGTTAAGGCAGATGCTAGTTTTATGGGGTTGATGCGAAGTATTAAAACCCAATATCAGCAAATCATGAGAGCAGCTCAAGGAAATACCACCAAGCCGGCATGCCTTTTGATTAATAGTTATAATAATTTCTCTAGGCATAAGGTGTCAGTTGATAATAAGGGCCATATTGTCTCGGTAGATAATAGAGAAACACCAAGAATGCCCTTTTCCTATAGAAACGCACGCAAGTTAATCGCTGTGTGTTAAAGAATCAGTAAAGAAAGGCCATTTATTGACAATTTCGCAAAAGAGCTTGGCTGTACATTCTGCATCGTATAGTGCTGAATGGGCTTCTCTGGTATCAAAAGGAATATTAGCCAATTTCATTGCTTTTGATAAAACTGTTTGTCCATATACCAACGCACATAAAGTCGCAGTGTCAAAACTCGTAAAGCGGTGAAAAGGCGGGTGCTTTATTTTGCAACGATTAGCCGCGGCATTGAGAAACTGTTGATCAAACCACGCATTGTGACCCACTACCACGCCTCTTTGACATTTTTTCTCTTTGCATTCTCTTTGGATCTCTTTAAATAACATCGGTAGAGCCTCACTCTCTTCTATTGCAAAGCGCAAGGGATAGAGTGGATCGATTTTATTAAAAGCCAGCGCTTCAGGATTAAGGTTAGCGCCTTGAAAAGGTAAAATATGGTAATGGTAAGTTTTATCAGGATAAATCAGACCATCCGGCTCCATTTTGATGCTCACCGCGGCAAGCTCTAAAAGCGCATCTTGGTTGGGCGTGACGCCACCTGTTTCAACATCAATCACGATAGGCAAAAAACCCCGAAAGCGATGCGCTATTTGTTTAGTTATATTGTTGTTCATTTTTTCTCTTCACCTTCAATACATTGCCATGAGAGTTGCTTGTTTGCGAGGAAGGGAACAACTGTTGTTTCAGCGAAAACACACTCTTTTGGGACTTGCCACGCTTTTTTATGTAAGAACAGCTTCTCTTTATTATAGGGTAATTCATAAAAATCAGGTCCAAATAAACTGGCAAATCCTTCAAGCTTGTCTAGCGCATTGACTTTTTCAAAAACGTCAGCATATATGCTCAAAGCAGCAGTATGATAAATGCCGGCACAACCACAAGCCGATTCTTTTTTGCTCTTGGCATGCGGAGCACTGTCTGTACCAATAAAAAATTTGGGATTGCCACTGGTTGCGGCTTTAATCAGCGCTTGTTGATGCGTTTGTCTTTTTAGTATGGGTAAGCAGTAATAATGCGGGTTTAAACCTCCAGATAGCATGTCATTACGATTTAACATTAAATGATGCGGGGTTATGGTGGCTGCTAAGGTTTGGGGGCCTGCGCTGACAAAATCGACAGCATCGTTAGTTGTAATATGTTCCAATACAACTTTTAACTGCGGGAAATTTTTTAATATTGGGATAAGATCTTGTTTAATAAAGACACTTTCTCTATCAAAAATATCTACCTCATGTGCGGTGACTTCACCGTGAATCAATAAAGGTAATTGATATTGTGATAATGCTTCAAAGACAGGGTAGAGCTTGATAAGGGACGTCACGCCATTTTCAGAGTTGGTCGTTGCACCCTGAGGATAAAGCTTACAAGCGTAAATGATGCCACTGGCTTTGGCCTCACGGATGAGTTCCGGCGTTGTTTTATCCGTTAAATACAATGTTAGCAAGGGCTGAAATGTGCTGTTGGGGGGGAGTGATTGCTCTATTCGGCACAAATATTCTTTTGCTGCTTGGACCGTTGTAATAGGGGGCACACAATTGGGCATCACAATTGCCCGTTTAAACTGTTTGGCACTATTGGCAACGGTTGTGTCTAAATAAGAAAAGTCTCTTAGATGGCAGTGCCAGTCATCAGGATATACAATTTCTAACTCATTCATCGCAGAGCTCTTAAGCTGGTAATATATTTTTTTTCATTGAAAGCTTTGTTGTGTTTAGAGACTTGATAAACTTCCTCCACCAAGCAGTGCATCATTTTATGTTCCACTACAGTTTTATCTTGATATTTTTTTAATAGTTTCTCATAGATTGGGCGAACGCCCGTTGGCTTATTAATACTCACTTGCTCAATGATGGCCACATGCAACCCAAGATGGAGAAAAGGATTATGATCTAATTCAAATTTCTCTTCTTTTAAATCGTTGAAGGAATGGGAACCTTCAAATATCGCATGATATTCGGGGTGTCTTTGGATAACATCCACTAAGATACTTTCCATGGGGGTGAGCACTTGCTGTTTTAGACCTTTCTGCCAAGCGTCAAAGTAAACCTGCCTTAAAGCCACAGGGGAATTATCCTGCATGAGATTTTTCCTTTACACCATTTTTTTGAGGATATTCACACAAATCAACAATCAAGCATGTTGTACATTTTGGTTTCCTAGCCGTACAAGTGTAACGGCCATGCAAAATGAGCCAATGGTGCGCATCTTTGAGATAAGGTTTAGGAACAGCTTTTAATAAATTGTGCTCTACTTCAAGCGGTGTTTTGCCAATTGCCAATTTGGTGCGATTGGCGACGCGGAAAATATGGGTGTCGACTGCTATGGTGTGCTGGTCAAAAGCTGTATTTAAAACAACGTTAGCTGTTTTTCGGCCAACGCCTGGTAGCGCTTCTAGATCTTCACGAGTACAAGGAACTTGGGAGTGGTGTTTTTTGGCCAATATCTCACATGTTTTTAAAATGTTTTTCGCTTTAGTGTTATAAAGACCAATCGTTTTAATCGCGTCTTTTAATTGTTCTTCCCCTAATTTAAGAAGCGCTTTAGGCGTATTGGCTCGAGCAAAGAGAATTTTTGTTGCTTTGTTAACGCTGACATCGGTCGCTTGCGCAGAGAGGATGACAGCAATTAATAATTCAAAAGGGGTTTGATAGTGTAATTCTGTCGTGGGGTCAGGGTTTTGCTGTTTAAAGCGTTCAAAAATCTCTTCTCTTTTATGTTTATTCATTGGGCTCATGTCCAATATATGAAGGAAATTTTTGCTTTTTTTCCAGAGCGCGTGTCAGACAATCTTCTAAGGCACTCTTAAAATCGACTGTCGCAGCAAGCTTATCAGCTCTTTCTTTTTCTTGTGCATTTTTGGCCAGTCTCGCTTTTCTAGCGTGTCGACGTTGTTTAGCACTATCCGCACTTTTTTCATCGATAGATGGAGTCAATTCAATACAAGAAACCGGACAGGGGGGTAAACAAAGTTGACACCCCGTGCAATATTCCGTTAAGACCACATGCATTTGTTTAGTTGCACCGATAATGGCATCGAAAGGACAGGCATCAATGCATTTGGTACAGCCAATACAGGCGCTCTCAATGATAGTGGCAACTTGCTTTTTTGTGGCAGTCATTACTTACTTGACTCGCATCCCAGGCTCGGCGCCGGCATGCGGTTCTAAAATCCATAAGTCTTTCCCACCAGGGCCTGCAGCTAAGACCATCCCTTCTGACATCCCAAAGCGCATTTTGCGTGGTGCAAGATTGGCAACCATTACTGTTAATTTACCGATAAGATCTTCAGGAGCATAGGCGGATTTAATACCTGCGAAGACTTGACGTTGTTCGCTGCCAATATCAAGAGTAAGCTTTAATAATTTATCTGCGCCCTCAACGGATTCCGCAGCCACTATTTTGGCAATCCTCAGATCAATTTTTGCAAAATCTTCATAGCTAATATACTCGCCTGCTGATTCTGCTGCTTTTTCTTTTTCAACTGGAGCGGGCGGGGGTGTTTCATTTTCCATCTTTTCGCTTTTTCCTTTTTCTAAAAGAAGTTCGATGCTTTTAGGATCAATACGTTGGATCAAGGGCTGATAAGCTAAAATGCTATGATCCAAAAGCGGTTTTTCAATATCTTGCCATGATAGGGGGGCGATATTTAAAAAGTGTTCAACATTTTTCACCAAAGCCGGTATGACCGGTTTTAAATAAAGTGAGAGTAATCGGAACAAATTGATCCCCTGACTGCAAATATCTTGCACGAGAGGTATGCTTTCACTTTTTTTAGCAAGCTCCCAGGGCTTCTTTTCATCAATAAATTGATTCGCTAAATCAGCAAGTGACATAATCTCACGTATAGCGCGGTGCGTTTGTCTATTTGAAAAATTATTGAGAATAGAATCTTTTGCTTCAACGAAACGCGCCATTAGAGCTGGATCTAGCAATTCTTTCGATAATTTTCCAGCAAAATGCTTGGTGATAAAAGAGGCACAACGACTCGCAATATTGATATATTTGCCAACCAAATCGGCATTAACTCGGTTGGTAAAGTCTTCTAAATTCAAATCTAAATCGTCAATGCCATCATTTAATTTGGCTGCAAAGTAATAGCGTAAGTATTCAGGATTGAGCACTTCCAAATAGTGTTGGGCCGAAATAAAAGTGCCACGAGATTTTGACATTTTTTGACCATTAATGGTTAAAAAGCCATGCGCATAGATGGCTGTTGGCGTTCTATAACCACTGCCAGCGAGCATAGCCGGCCAAAACAAGGCATGAAAGTAAACAATATCTTTACCAATAAAATGATAGAGTTCATAAGGGCTATCTTTACCCCAGAAATCTTCAAATTTGGCTTTGTGGGTTTTATCACACCAATTTTTAAAACTGGCCATATACCCAATTGGGGCGTCCATCCAAACATAAAAATATTTATTTTCAGTATCAGGAATGGCAAAACCAAAATAAGGGCCATCGCGTGTGATATCCCATGCTTTTAAACCTGTGGTAAACCATTCATTGAGTTTATTCACAATTTGCGGTTGTAGATGATCCTGCTTTGTCCAGTTTTCTAAAAGAGAAGCATAATTTTGCAGATTGAAGAAATAATGTTCAGTGGAGCGTTCTTCTGGACGTGTGCCTGAAATGACTGAAATAGGGTTTTTGAGATCAGTTGGGCTATAAGTTGCTCCACAGACTTCACAATTATCTCCGTATTGATCTTTGGCACCACAGCTAGGACATTCGCCTTTGACATAGCGGTCCGGCAAAAACATATTTTTGACGGCATCATAAGCTTGCGTAATCGTTTTGCTGACTATATCGCCTTTTTCGCGGAGCTTGGTATAAATTTCGCTAGCGAGAATTTTGTTTTCTGGAGAATGGGTTGTATAAAAATTGTCCATATCAATATGAAACGCAGCAAGCACTGCTTTTTGCTGCAAATGCACCTGGTTGACGAGCGTTTCGGGATCAATATGAAGTTTTTCGGCTTGCAGCATAATCGGGGTGCCGTGCGCATCACTACCACAAACATGGATGCACTCATTACCAATCAAGCGATGCATTCTTACCCAAATATCACTTTGAATGTACTCTACCATATGCCCAAGATGAGGGGGGGCATTGGCATAAGGTAAGGCACTCGTCACAAGAATGGTCCGTTTAGGGGAATTCGCTTGCATGGTCTACTCTACTCTTTCCTATCCATAATACTCATTACTATACCGATTTATAGGTTTGAGTGCTAGAATTGGAACAATATCAGAACAAGGGTGAGAGAATGATCAAGGCCACTTTGCAGGCAATTGAAGCCGCGCTACAAACTGTTGTAGATCCTACACTGAACCAAGATTTGGTGAGTGCCCAAATTGTTCGTGATATCCAAATTTTAGGCGATAAAATAAGTCTGACCCTGCTTTATCCCTATCCCATTTTGCAAGAAATCCCCCACTTAAAACAAGCGATTAGCGAAGTTATTCACAGCGCTTTCCCTGATTACAAACTAGATTTAGTTATCCAATCTAAAATTAATAGACATGTCGTGCAATCAGGATTAAAACCTAAGTCTGTTATCAAAAATATTATAGCTGTGGGTTCGGGGAAAGGGGGCGTTGGTAAATCTACAGTCTCGATTAATTTGGCTTTAGCCTTAAAAGCGCTTGGCGCAAAAGTGGCCCTTCTTGATGCTGATATTTATGGACCTAGTCAGCCGCGGATGTTGGGTAAAGGGACTGAGCGCGCTCGGACAATAAATAAGAAACTCATCCCGATCGAAAATTACGGTATAGAATCTATTTCTATTGGTTATTTGATAGATGAACAAAGCCCTATGGTTTGGCGGGGTCCAATGGTTAGTGGGGCCTTACAACAATTACTAAATGATACAGCCTGGTCAGAATGTGATTATATGATTATTGATTTACCGCCTGGCACAGGAGACATTCAATTAACTTTAGCGCAGAAAATTCCTCTCGCAGGTGCGGTGATTGTGACCACCCCGCAAGATATTGCTTTATTGGATGCCAAAAAAGCTTGTCATATGTTTAATAAAGTAAATGTGAAAGTATTAGGCCTAATTGAAAATATGAGCTGGCATCAATGTAGTCAATGTCAGCATATAGACGCCATTTTTGGTCAAGGGGGGGGAGAGGTGATGGCCGCTGAATTTGCTGTCCCCTTACTCGGACAACTGCCGCTTCTTGCGTCGATCCGTCAATGGAGTGATGCAGGTCAACCTATTATCATCGCTGAGCCAGATGGCATGATTGCGCAAACTTTTTTAAATATTGCCAAGCGATTGAGTGGGCATTTAGCACAGCAGGAAATCGACAATGGCGCAATGCTAGCTAGCGTTGTTGTTCATGAATAATAACCAGTCCATTAATAATAAGGAAGGGATGTATGACAATTAAATCTGATAAATGGATCCGAAAAATGGCGACTGAGCATCGCATGATTGAGCCTTTTACGGGATCACAAGTGCGCTACATCGGGGGAGAAAAGGTGGTCTCTTATGGTACTTCTAGTTATGGCTATGATGTACGTTGCGCCAACGAATTTAAAATTTTTACCAATATTAAATCGAGCATAGTTGATCCTAAAAATTTTGATGACAATAGCTTTGTCAATTTTACTGGCGATATTTGTATCATTCCACCCAACTCCTTTGTTTTGGCAAGAACAGTCGAGTATTTTCGTATACCGCGTAGTGTTCTGACCATTTGCTTAGGAAAATCTACTTACGCAAGATGTGGGATCATTGTGAATGTCACACCCTTGGAGCCAGAATGGGAAGGTCAGGTCACTTTAGAGTTTTCAAATACAACCCCTCTTCCTGCAAAAATTTATGCCAATGAAGGTGTTGCGCAAATGCTATTTTTGCAATCAGATGAGATTTGTGAAACCTCTTACCTTGATCGGGGTGGCAAATACCAAGGACAAAAAGGCGTTACATTACCCGTGACATGAAGGCACATTTTGATTTTGATAAGAAGGGCTAGGTATCATTGAAATTATCAATGAAGCAAATTCAACGCCAGCAACCAGAACTAATGAGGCAATGAATGCAGGGACGCCAAATTGGATCCCTGTCGCTAACGCTCGGGAAAGGGGATAACCAAGAGCATAAGCGCCAACACAAGCATTGGCAAGCGCCGATGCGCCGCCAGCGTAAAAAGGAATACTCCACCAGGGGTAGCCTTCGCCTCCATTAACACAAAGAATTTCTTGTACTTCTAGTTCTCTCATAACAATATGCCTCGAGATTAAAATTCACTAATTTGTGATGTAAGAGAAATGATCGCTCCACTTGCTACTACTTTGTTATGACGAGTTTGTTGCATTTTAACAGGCAAGTAATCTAATTTAATTGCCAGCCACATTAAAGTTTCATAGCCTTTTTTAGAAGTATGCTTGAGCTTAATCGTATCAAGAACACCAATTTTGGTCCGTAAGCGCTCTGAACCTAAAATAACAAAGCGATAGTCTTTAATTTTATCGGACTCTACGACCTGATAATTTAGATCATTGAGCCCCTTTTTCAGATCGTTACGTAAATTGAAGGTTTGTGTAATTTTGTCTTGCATTCCTTCAGTTAAGGAAGGCTGCCAGGGCGTTTTTTTGTTATTATTCCGGACAATTAGATTTTTCCAGTCAAAATAGAGATTGCCTACTTTATGGCGTTTGCCTTCTTTGATATCGAATTCATAATGCTGGGGTTTGATAACACCGTTTTGCCAAGAAAAAGTCGAGCTTTCAAAATGATGATAGGGCACAAGAGGAATATTAGGATCTGTTCTGGTCTCGAAATAATATTGCCCATTTTTTTGGTGATAAAGCCTATTAATAGATTCGCCAGCTTTTACGCCATGCCAAAGAATGGCATAACGTGCTTCATAAGAAGCAAAAGGAAAGCTCTCAGCTTTGACACCAGGACTTGCCATCCAAATTAAGATAGCCATTAAGGTGCTAAAAAACAAAAAATTGAGCTGTGAAATTGGGTTTCTCAACTTAACGTTCCTTGCGTGATTGGGTGTTGTAGTGACTGCCCTTGTGGATCCAAGGGGATACCATCTAGGGTGGCCCCGCTCGTGCCGTATTTTAAACGATTTTGCGCAAACCACCTAACAATTTCTGGATAAAGCCAATGTTCTGCTAGGTGAACACGCTGAGTGAGCTCTTCAACTGTGTCGGTTGATAGAACAGGTACTTTGACTTGGGCAATAATCGGACCGCCATCAAGTTCTGCGGTTACAAAATGGATACTCGCACCGTGTTCTTTTTCTTTTGCAACGAGAACACGTTGATGCGTATGGAGCCCTTTATATTTAGGTAATAAAGAAGGGTGTACATTCAGCATAGGTGCGACGCTGTTTTGAATAAAGTCTGGAGATAAAATTCGCATAAAGCCAGCTAAGGCAATTATTTTGGGGTGAAAATTATTCACTGCAGCAAGCAACGCTTCTTCAAATAATGCGCGTGTAGAATAGGCTTTGTGATCGACCACTTTCGTGGGGATATTCGCACTTTTGGCGCGAGTAAGACCATAGGCATCAGGGTTATGGCTAATGACACCCACAATTTGATAATCCAATCCGGCATTATCAATGAGTGCTTGCAGGTTACTGCCATGACCACCAATCATGACAACAACAGGTAAAAGCGCATTATTCATCTGAAAATTTTACCTGTGAGGAACCCATATCGCATGAGGAAATTTCACCAATCACCCAAGCTTTTTCTCCTGCTTGTTTGAGTGCGCTCAGCGCTAAATCGGTATGTTCTTTTGCAGTACAAATCACCATACCTACACCACAATTAAAAGTGCGTCGCAGCTCAAAACGGGAGAGTTGACCTTTTTCTTGCAACCAGGAGAAAATTTCTGGCATATTCCAAGAACGACAATCTATCCATGCTGCGCAATCTTTAGGCAAGATCCGCGGAATATTGTCTATAAAACCGCCACCGGTAATATGTGCCGCGCCTTTGAGATAGCCCAATTTTGCAATGGCTAACATCGATTTAACGTAGATCCGTGTTGGTTTAAGAAAAAGTTCAGAAAGAGGAACACCTTGCAAGGTCATCGTCAGTGGCGTTTGTGTTTTTTCGATAAGATGATGAATTAAAGAATAGCCATTAGCATGCGGACCACTTGATGCCAGTGCTATCAAAGTGTCGCCTGGTTTAATATTTTTACCTTCTTGTAGCTGAGATTTTTCAATGATCCCAACGCAAAAGCCAGCGAGATCGTAGTCTTTTTTAGCATACATCCCTGGCATTTCAGCGGTTTCACCGCCAATCAAAGCGACATTAGCCTGTTGACAGCCTTTTGCAATTCCGGTGATAACTTGTTCTGCCACATCTACGTCAAGTTTACCCGTGGCAAAATAATCTAAAAAGAAAAGAGGTTCGGCTCCCATGACGGCTAAATCATTGACGCACATAGCAACGAGATCTATGCCGATGGTGTCATGTTGGCCAAGAGCAATAGCAAAACGCAGCTTAGTACCCACACCATCTGTTGCGGAAACTAAGACTGGGTTTTGATATTGATTTAAAGGTAATTCAAAACAGCCGCCAAATCCGCCTAACCCGCCCAAAACGCCTGGTCGATGAGTGAGCGGGACGATTTTCTTTAATCTATCTACAAGTGCATTACCTGCATCAATATCGACACCGGCAGCTTTGTAGCTAACTTCTTCTGTCATCATGGCGTCCCTAAGTGCAAAATTAAATGGCTTATTCTACCAACACATAGTTCTAATTGCGATAATTTTGTAAAATTTGGGTAGGTTGTTTAACTCTGATATACTTTTGCAAAGACAAAATGCGGGAGACGGGATTGTGTCGAGAAATTGGTTAGTTGGTGGAATGTTATTTTCTCTGTCTTTACTCCTCTTTGCAAATGAAAACAATGAAGACTATCGCACGACTTTAATAGCACATACTCAGCTAGAAACGGAGCGACAGCAACTCTTTAAAGAAGGGTTGACCAATGTACTGGAGAAATTGACTTTCCAGTCCAATTTAGCAACCAATCCTGAAGTGAAACAAGCTGCTGACCATATCATGAGCTTTGTTGATCAATACGCTTACGAGGGCAATCAGCTTTCTGTGCAATATAGCCCTGCGCTAGTGAAAGATTTAGTGCAACGCTTAGGTTATGCGCCTCCAAACCAGCGATCAAAGATTATGTTATGGTGTGTAGTAGATGAAACCGAGGGTAAACGCCTGATGGGTGAAGACACGGATCCTGATATGCTAGCAACCCTTAAAAAAGAGGCAAGCCAAACGGGATTAACATTAGTTTTACCTATACTTGATCTGGAGGATGTTTCCCGGATTTCAATTCATGACGTTTGGGCACTCAACATGGCGAAGGTGAAAGAAGCTTCTAAACGTTACGGCACAGAAACTATATTAATAGGACGGCTTCACCATCCCTCTCAAGCAGGATCGCTAGGGCAGTGGAAAGGTGATTGGATACTTACCAATCCATCAGAAAACAAAAGCTACACTGTACAGCAAAACTCATTAGAGAGTGTTTTAAAAGAAGGGTTGGCTCAAACTGCCATACGACCGAAAAAGAGTGCGCCCTCACCCAATACGAGTGTTACCACGAGCAAATCTTACTTACTTTTAATCGATAACCTTCAAACAGGACAAGATTTTTCACGGGTTGAATCGACTTTGCGCAGTTTAAGCCCTGTGAGTAGAGTAGCGGTTGCTGAGATTTTAGGAAGCAGCGCTATTTTTGAAGTCACTTTAAAACCGAATCATGATTCAAACACTTTGATTGAGGCTATGAATTTAAATCAATACTTGGTGGAAGAGCAAATGGAAAACCCTTCTCGCAAAGTGGATTTGGCATTTCGTTTTAATCGTTAAGGATGACTAGGATGAACGCGCTTCAACAATCTTTATTATTTGTTGCCATATTAGCGAGTACGCTTCTTTTAGGCTGGTTAGTCTATTATTTATCTCCTGTTTTAGCGCCATTTCTGATTGCAGCAACGCTGGCTTACCTAACTGATCCGCTGGTAGAGCGGATGACACGCAAAAGAGGGAAGCTCACCAGAACACTAGCCGTGTTAATCGTTTTTATTTTTGTTATTTTGCTCGTTTTGCTTACTCTGTTGTTTTTGATCCCAGCGCTACAAGCGCAAATTGTTTTATTTATTGGCTTTTTGCCGAAAACAATTGATTGGGTGAATCATTCTCTTCAACCGATGCTCGTTACTTGGGGAGTTGTGCCACCCTCATTTGATATGCAGTCTTTCAAAAAACTAATCAATGAACATATGGCGCAAATTGGTGATGTGGCCCAATGGTTATGGCACGCGTTGTTTCATTCTGGGCTCGCGTTTATTGGTGCCATCATGAATTTTTTAATTGTTTTTGTAGCGACATTTTACCTATTGCGAGACTGGCCTAAAATTTTAAAATCCTGTCAAACCTTGATCCCACCCTCGATGTCCGAGACAACGCTTCGATTGGTCAAGCAATGTGATATCGTTCTTTCCACCTTTGTACGCGGTCAATTAACCGTGATGCTTGCTTTAGGCACAATTTATGGATGTGGCTTAGCCATTTTAGGCGTCAACTTTTCTATTTTATTAGGTTTGGTCGCTGGGTTATTAAGTATCGTTCCTTATCTTGGCACAATCGTGGGATTAGGGGCTTCGTTGATTGTTGCCTATATACAATTTTCTGATTGGCCACATTTAATTGGCGTGTTACTCATCTTTGGTATTGGCAATATCATAGAAGGTTTCGTGTTGACGCCTATTTTAATCGGGGATAAGTTAGGTTTACATCCTGTTGTGGTTATTTTTGCTATTTTAGCCGGGGGACATCTTTTGGGCTTTGTGGGTGTGCTGTTGGCCTTACCGTTGACTGCCGTATTGGTTGTGTTAGCGCGAGAAGTTTTACAGCGATTAAGTCAAAAAAATGCGCCAGCGCCCTCTCATAAGGCCAAGAAGGGGAGAGCGCATGGTTAAAGCCTCGCAAAAACAATTACCGTTAGGGATGGGGCTGCGTGACGATTGCACTTTGGATACCTATTATCCTGGCACCAATCTTCAAGTTGTCGCGCAAATCAAAGAGATGGCCCTGGGAAAAGGCGAGCAATTTATTTATTTGTGGGGGCGCTCAGGTGTGGGCTTGTCACATTTGTTACAAGGCGCTTGTCACTTTGCTAATCTACATCAACATTCAGCTATTTATTTACCCTTAAATGAGCTTTTGACCAAGCAGCCTGAGCATGTTTTAGACAATGCCGAGCGTCTAGAGCTAGTTTGTCTTGATGAAATACAAGAGATCAAAGGCTCGCATATTTGGGAAGAAGCGCTTTTTCACTTGTTTAATCGCTTGCGTGCCGTCAATCATCGCTTAATTGTTGCGGCTAAGGTGGCGCCCTCGGCTTTAGGTATACAATTGCCAGATTTACAATCGCGTTTAAGCTGGGGAGTGACCTATCAGGTACATCCTTTAGAGGATGAGGCCTTATTAGGTGCTCTACAATTAAGAGCGAAAGAGCGCGGTTTAGAGCTGCCCAATGAAGTGGGTGTGTTTCTTATCCGACGCTGTTCTCGTACGATGCCAGAGTTATATCGGCTGTTAGAAGAATTGGATAAGGCTTCTTTAGCTGCACAACGACGCTTAACGGTTCCTTTTATTAAAAGCGTACTGGATCTATAAAATAAGTTAAACAACTTTCCATTCTTCAGTATGCCTCTTGAAGTTCAGTTACTTTTCAAAATATACTA
Organism: uncultured Gammaproteobacteria bacterium; assembly: GCA_963803015.1. Taxonomy (GTDB): domain Bacteria; phylum Pseudomonadota; class Gammaproteobacteria; order Berkiellales; family Berkiellaceae; genus Berkiella. The sequence goes on from CAWDKV010000011.1 coordinate 135,281, forward strand.
GACATTCCTGCCTAAATTGTAATCTGCGGATAAACCTGTGAGGTTTATATGGTCAATTTCAAATTGGATAAAAATTTCCTAGCAAGTTTCAGCGCTACAATCATTTTAGCTTGCATTGGTATCATGACTGCTTCGACTCCCATCACAGCAACCTATGCTTTAGGTACTACAATTGTTTCTTCTTTGTATATTTTAAGCGCCATTGGTGCCTATCATAGTATAGGTTGGCTACGAGGGAATGCTCCCCAAACATTTGGGAAATTTTTCAAATCCTTATTTCAAAAACCAGAAGTAAAGCCTGAACCAGATGACTCTCCCATTACAGCATTTGAAAATGACCCTCTAGAGCCTGATTCCCCTATGCAATCGGAAGAGGAGGATGATAGTTTTGATCTGGCTTCGGCTCCGGCTTCTCCGGTACAACTACCCGATTCTCCAGTTCCACTTTTTTTAGTTCCCCCTTTGGCATTGCCATTGCCCATGGCGCCAGTTTTATTACCTACCGCACCTATTTCATTACCAGTTGAGCCTGTATTAGTTGCTGCGCCTTCAGCTGTTATGCCAGCAGCCCCCGACGCATTACCAGCAGCAGTTTTACCGGCAATTGTGCCACGTCCTCCTGTTTTGCCGCTTTTTTTGTGTAATATCTCGGGATTTAGCAATAAAGGAAGCATCCCTCGTTATATACCTTATATTGCACGTAGAAGTGCGCGATTATTGGGTTTTTAAGACATAGCTTTTCGCTTTTGGGCCGTTTAGGCCCTTTTTTTTACCCTCTATCTGGATCCGATAGTACTCTCCTCGGGTTTTAGATAACCTAGGTGACATAACAATTTGACTACAGATACGGGGAATATGATGAAATTCACAAGATTAAATAACGAAGCAACACGTCTTGAGATTGCTAAAAATAATAACAAGCTATTTGTTATGAAGGCTTTGCCTTCTGGGTTAAAAAAGACCCCAGACAATGTATTGCTGATGCCAACCACTTCTGCAGACGATATTCGACAAACATTTGAACATATTTACTCACTTCTTGGCCAAAAGAAAATGATGGAAATTGCCATTCCTTATAAAAATGGTAAGCCCTATTTTGATGTTGATGCTGCTCTCAAGCCAACTATTGACGCAGAATTTGCTATGCTGGAAAAATTTATCAACGAAAAACATGAAGCTCGCGTTTTGCCTGATGCCTATCGTAAAGCATTTCTCGGTGAAACAAAACCACAAGCCCCCGCACCTCAGAAAGCTGAAAAGGTAGAAAAAGCAGAAAAATCGAATTTTAGAAAAAATATTTTTGGTGCTTTATCTGATTTATTCAAATATTTAGGCGGTAGCGATAAAAAATCACCGAAGCAAATTTTCACTTCTTTTGTTGGCAAGATGCTTGGCGCTGTTGCTAATATTTTCTCGGGTATTTTTAAGAAATTATTCGGCGAAAGTGCCGCCAAACAATTTGATGGTTTTGCTAAAGAAGCAACTGATGGTGTAGCGAAGATGATGGACGAGGGATTGAGTCCTTCTGCCGCACCTGGCCTTTCTCCTAGCGCGCCTTCTTTTATGCCAAGTGGCGGTCCATCCACCGCTCGTTCTGCTCCTTCTACTGCTGCGCCTGCTCCTGATGCGACAGCAAAGCCTGCGTCAGCTGAACGTGGATTCTTTAGTAGCTTTTTCGGCGGCTCTTAAACTATCGTTTCCCCCCTTGACGAGCCTTCGGGCTCGTTTTTTTTGTTGACTTTGGAATTATAACTAATGTAATGTGAGCGTCTGTTCACATTGGCAAAGAGGGACTTATTATGCTACCAATTTTTACCCAACCTTTTCGTACTATTGGCCATTTTTTGAGAAATCAGTGGTCGCAACCTGAAAAAAGATATGCTTGGCTGTTTATGGCTGCAGTTGGGGCAGGAGTAGCCTTTTTGACCCCTTTACCTTATCTTGCAATCGGCGGTATTGCCGCGGGTTCTTTTGTGGCGAGTTACCTCTCCCTTGCGGTGGGCAAGGAATTACTTTCTCTCTATAGTCAATTTCGCAATTTTCTTACCCATACCGATGAAACGGTGCTGAACATCAATCGCAGAGTCAGCGAGGCTCAAGCGTCTTTACAGAAAGTAAACCAAATCGCAGAAGAAGCCCAAGCGTCTATGCAGAAAGTAGATCACATTGTAGAACAAGTGGATGCAGTAGCGGTAAAAGCAAATAGTGTAGCAACACTTGCTACAACTGCAATTGATAATATTAAAGATCAAAAAGTGCCAGAAGTGATGGCACAAATAGCAGACGTCAAAGCTGCACTCTTGAAAAATTTGCAAGCAATACAACCGTTGTTAGACCAAGGGGAAGCGCTTCTTCGCACGACGCAGTCGACAATAGACAGTGTGAAAGCAGTGCAAATTCCTGAAGCGATGAAACAACTATCTTCTTTAAGAGAGGCTGTATTGGCTAATATGCAAAAAATGACTGGTTTAATGACAGTTGCAGAAAAAACGCTTACCACGTCAGATACCGTAATGGCTAAATTACAAGAAACCGCAATACCTGAAGTATTGAAACAAATACAAGCGCTTAATGATAAATTAACTAGCGAATTAGCTAACGCATTAGCTAATGTGACCAAAGAGGTCACGGCAACAACAAAGTCTGTGCGGACCGCGCTGAATAAAGTCCCCAATTTAGAGAAAAAATTAAGTGAGTTATTAGATTCAGCACAAGTCACTGTCGAGGGCATTACACCACAAGTAGACAAAGTAGTGGCAAATGTTAATGGCACGATGCAAGAAGTCCATGAAGCCCTTGGTGGCGTGAACACGGGGATAAAGACGGTTGCCACTTTCAGTGCACCTGCTACCGCATTAGCGAGTGGATTGAGGACAGTCGGAGGCTGGTTCGGTGGCAGAGCTGCTGCTAGTACCACACCTGATGTAGGCAAAGATCTAGATGCTGTAGAGGCAGAGGAAGAAGAGTCCGCTGCAGAAGCACAATCACAATCAGAGCCAGCAGTTGCCGCGCCAGCAGCAGCTGAAACTAGTGTTGTACCTGTCAGAAGAAAAAGAGGAAGTGAAGCTGAACCAGGATCAGAAGTTGGGGTGCCAGTCGTTCCTGAAACAGCTGCTGTACCGGCTTCTGGAAAAAGAAACAGAAGACAATAATCTGCTTTCACTGGGTAGCATTATCTGAATAAGGGACGGTCTGTGCCGTCCCGAATTAACAAATGGTCGCTCTATATCAATTTTTTCTCAACTGCACCGCCAATGCCGCAATTCTCTTACCTAGGGTTTTGCAAATCGTTTTTTCATCTTCACTCACCCCTTGATCACTTTTTATGCCTGCATGATGGCTTGGCCCATAGGGGGTGCCCCCAGTTTGGGTTTCAATGACTGCAAGTTCAGTGTAGGGAACACCCACTAAAAGGGCGCCATGGTGCAACAAAGGTAACATCATGCTAAGGAGAGTTGTTTCTTGTCCGCCATGAAGAGAGCCCGTTGAGGTAAAAACGCCCGCTGGGATCCCAGCAAGTTTACCAGAGAGCCACAAACTACTAGTGGTATCTAAAAAATACTTTAAGGGAGCGGCCATATTGCCAAAGCGGGTGGGGCTACCTAGTATGAGGCCAGAGCAATGTTCAAGCTCTTCTAATGTCACATAGGGGGCGCCTTCAGTGGGCACTTCAGGTAAGGTTTTTTCAGTAGCAGGAGACACCGGCGGTACAGTGCGAATTTTAGCATCTATGCCTTGTACACTTTCAATGCCGCTCGCAATATAATCTGCCATTTGCTGAGTGGCGCCATATCGACTGTAATAAATAATCAGGACATAGGGTTGTGGATTGGTCATCAGTTGTCTTTCTCATCGATTAAACCGTTATTATGCGCAAAAAGAGGAAGGAAAAACATGGCAAGTTGTCGTCGTTGTGTCGTTAAAGGGAGCGTGCAGGGTGTTTTTTATCGCCACAGCACGAGAGAGAAAGCCAATGAGCTTGGTTTGACAGGTTGGGTGCGTAACTTGTTAGATGGTAATGTGGAGTGCTTGATCTGCGGCGATGAAAAAGCGCTGGAGACCATGTGTGAATGGCTAAAAATAGGGCCTCCCTCGGCCAGGGTGAGTGCGGTCGAGATAGCTGAAGCACCTCTAGAAGAACACCCTGGTTTTCGAATTATGCGCGAGTGAGCCCCTTTTTAAAAAAAGCCACTACCTCAGTTAGTGGTATTTTTTGCTCAGCTTTGGTGCGTCTATTTTTATATTCTACTTCGCCATTATCTAAGCCACGTTCACCAACGACAATGCGATGCGGGATCCCAATTAACTCATGCTCGGCAAACATGACGCCAGGGCGCTCTTTTCTATCATCAAAAAGAACTTCAAATCCTGCTGCGCTAAGTTCATCGTATAAAGCATTAACCGCTGCTTGTACGCGTGGTGATTTATCATAATTCATTGGGATTAAGCTAATGTGGAAGGGAGCCATCACTTCTGGCCAGATGATCCCTTGTTCATCATGGTTTTGCTCTATAGCCGCCGCCACAATGCGCGAAACGCCAATACCATAGCAACCCATATCCATCACTTGTTGTTTGCCTGTTTCATCTAAAACAGAGGCTTTCATCGCCAAGCTGTATTTGTTGCCTAATTGGAAAATATGGCCGACTTCAATTCCTCTGCAGATCCCAAGTTTGCCTTTACCATCAGGGCTCAAATCGCCTTCTTTTACTTTTCTTAAATCAAAAGCTTTTGGTAACGGTAAATCACGCTCCCAGTTGACCCCAATATAATGTTTGTCATTGAGATTGGCGCCACAAGAAAAATCAGCCATGGTTAACACGAAATGGTCCGCTATAATCGGGATCTCTAATTGTATAGGTCCAATAAATCCTGGTGTACAGCCGGCAATTTCTTGGTAGGTTTTTTCATCGACGAGAGTTAAAGGGCTTGCGACCTCAGGCAATTTTTCTGCTTTGAGCGGATTGAGCTCATCATCTCCTCTGAGCAAAAGGGCAACCGCATTCGTTTCGGTTCCTTTCACCAGAATAGTCTTGACGATATCTTTGGTGTCTAATTTCATGTAAGCAGCTTGTTCTGCTACAGAGCGAATATTGGGGGTTTCGGTCAGGCTAAGCGCTTGTTTAGGCGCGGGGCGCTCAGTGACAGGATTTTTTGCAGAAGCTAATTCCATATTGGCTGCATAACCGCTTTCTGGGCAATAAGCGATGGCATCTTCACCTGAGTCTGCTAGCACGTGAAATTCGTGAGATTGGCTGCCGCCAATCGCGCCGGTATCTGCGAGCACGGCACGAAAGGCCAGCCCTAAACGGGAGAAAATGTTGCTATAAGCTTGATACATATCGTCATAAGTTTTTTGCAGAGATTGCTTATCTATATGGAAAGAATAAGCATCTTTCATTAAAAATTCTCTTGCTCGCATGACCCCAAAGCGTGGCCGAATTTCATCACGAAATTTGGCTTGAATTTGATAAAAGCAACAGGGCAGTTGTTTATAGCTGCGCAGTTCATCGCGCATGATAGCGGTAATCACTTCTTCATGAGTGGGACCAAAACAAAACTCTCTGCCATGTCTGTCATTCATCTTTAATAATTGCGGCCCAAATTGTTCCCAGCGCTCGGTTTCTTGCCAGAGCTCTGCCGGTTGAATGGCTGGCATTAAGATTTCTTGGGCATTAATTCTGTCCATTTCTTCCCGCACAATTTTTTCCACTTTGCGCAAGACTTTTAAGCCAATAGGCAGCCAAGTATATAAACCTGCTCCTAGTTTTCGGATCATGCCCGCGCGCAGCATCAATTGGTGGCTTGTTAATTCAGCGTCGCTAGGGGTTTCTTTTAAGGTCGCAAATAAAAGCTCAGATGCACGCATGGGGATTTATCCTAATTCCTTGGTATAAGCTGAATTGGGGTAACTGGCGGCTAAGGTTTTATAAGCGTCTTGCGCCAGAGAGTCTAAATGCAAAGCGCGATAGGCTTTAACCATAATGCTTAAAGCTTCGGGCAAATGGTGTGATTCTCTAAAATGATTGACAATATAGCTTGAGCGGTTAGCTGCAGCAAGATAGGCGCCTTTTTTCAAGTAAAATCTTGCGACATAGAGCTCATTTTCTGCTAACTTTTCGCTTAAATAGACCATGCGCAATTTCGCATCTTCAGCATAAATGCTATTCGGATAATTGGTAACAAGATAGTTAAATGTACTCAATGCTTTTAAAGAAGAGCGTTGATCGCGATCTGCTCTTCGCATAGGGGTGTATTTACCAAAAAATCCGATGGAATCAGAAAAATGGCTTAAGCCTTTCATATAATAAGCGTAATCAATATTGGGATGACGCGGATACATCCGTATAAAACGCTCAATGGCCGGTAGCGCTGAAGGATAATCTTTGTTAAGGTAATAGGCATAAAAAGCACCAATTTGCGCTTTATCTGCATATTCACCAAAAGGATAGCGTGATTCTAAAGCTTCGAAGTCTTCGGCAGCATCAGCATAATTATGTTTATGGACGTTTTTGACCCCTTTTTGATAAATAGTTTGGGGGGGCAAATCGTTATATTTTTCATCTTTGCTGGGGGTGTGGCACCCTGCAAGAAGGCTACAAAGCATGAGAGTGGTAAAAATTATTTTTTTCATAGTTGATCGGCTTTCAAATTATTGTTAAGGTTAAGACCCTCTCTTGCCCTTTCTCATTCGCTAAAAGCAACGCTTGAGAAGTCAGTCACGCCATAGCGTTTGTGGCGGCGGGGCTAGGGTGAGGGTGAAAATGAGAATCTGCCGAGTCTATCTTAGGCAACATCTGGTTGCAATTTAATCTGCAGGGTAGAATACTCAACGCAAATTTTAGAAAACATTTAAGGTCACCATGGTATCTCAAGAAATTAATTTAATCGTCTCACTTACATTAGGGCACCGTGGTCTACGTTTAGATCAAGCAATAGCACAGTGTTTTCCTGAACATTCACGGTCGCGCTTAACCCAATGGATCAAACTAGGGCAGGTGAGTGTTAACGGCAAAACAGATTGTGAACCTAAGAGCAAAGTGCAAGGCGGCGAGCAAATAGAAATCAAGGCACTGATAACGCCTGTACGGGATGATCTCGCTCAATCTATTCCTTTAGATATCTTATACGAAGATGAAACTCTTTTAGTGATTAATAAACCGGCTGGTTTAGTGGTCCATCCTGCAGCGGGCAATCCGGATAACACTTTACTCAACGCTTTGCTGCATCATCATGCGCCTTTAGTGAATTTACCCAGAGCCGGGATTGTCCATCGCTTAGATAAAGACACCACCGGTTTAATGGTTGTTGCTAAGACTTTATCTGCACATACTGCTTTAGTCGATGCGCTGCAAAAACGGGAAATCAAACGTGAATATTTGGCGTTAGTCGGGGCAGAAGTCATTGCGGGCGACACCATTGCGTTGCCTATCGGCAGACATTCTACAAAACGCACTAAAATGGCAGTGAAAGAAAATGGTAAACCTGCTCGCACCTTTTACCGCTGTAAGCAGCGTTTTGATGGTTTTACGTTATTACATCTCAAATTAGATACAGGGCGCACCCATCAAATTCGAGTCCACTTATCGCATATCGGTTATCCTATTGTAGGAGATAGCTTATACGGATGGCGTCATAAGGTTCCACCGAAATCTTCAGTTGAATTGCAAGAGACAATACGCTTGTTTCAACGTCAAGCGTTACATGCTTTTGCATTAAGCTTAATCCATCCTATTCATCAAAAAGAATTATCCTGGAAAGCGCCTCTTCCAGAGGATTTTGCAAAATTACTGAGTTTACTACATCGCAGGGAAGGGTATTGAGATGAACAATTTTATTGTCGCCAAATGGCCAGCACCCAGTTGGGTTCGAGCGTACACAACGACGCGGCGCGGTGGCATCAGTCAAGCTCCCTATGAGAGTTTTAATTTAGGGATCTGCAGTGAACGATGTAAGGATAACCCCCAGCATGTCGCGATAAATCGTTTGCACTTACAACAGCGCTTAAATTTAGCAGTAGAACCTCTTTGGCTAAATCAGATCCACGGTAATACGGTATTACAGTTGAATGATGCCTTATTAGAGACTAGGCCAAGTGAGCCTGCTGCGGATGGGGTATGGACCACAAAAGTAGGGGTGCCGTGTTTAGTATTAACAGCTGATTGTTTACCCTTGTTACTCTGTAACACGAAAGGCACAGTCGTTTCGGCTTTGCACTGTGGTTGGCGTGGGATAGCCAGTGGGATCATTGAACGCGCGGTAGCCATTTTGAAAGCGCAAACCTCTGATCCGCTTTTAGCTTGGATGGGGCCAACGATTAGTCAGGAAAATTATGAGACAGGCGAAGAAGTGCGCCAGCAATTTTTACAGTTAAATCCACTGCATGAAAATGCATTCAAACCCGGTGTACGCCCTGGAAAATGGCTCGGCAATTTATATCAATTAGCCACCAATTGTTTACGGGAGAGTGGTGTCAATGCCGTTTATGGCGGAGAATATTGTACTTACCGCGATGCCCAAGATTTTTATTCCTTTCGAAGACAAGGCAAGCAATCTGGCAGCATAGGAACTTTAATTTATATCTCTGGTGTCTAACCTTGAAAAACGTAGAATGTGCCTCCATATAGTATGGGACACTCAATGATAAGGTAATAACCATGCTGGATAGATTAACAAGTAAGTTCCAAGAAGCTTTAGCCAAAGCCCAATCCCTTGCCTTAGGTAGACAACATGCCGCCATCGAGCCAGAGCATGTGTTAATGGCGATGTTAGATCAAGAAAATGCCCCCATTCGTCCGTTATTAGAGCGTGCTGGCGCTAATTTGCCGCAATTACGCTCTAGTTTATCGCATGCTATGGAAGACTTGCCACGTATAGGCACCGTTACAGGCGATATCAGAATTTCGCCAGAGCTCAATCGATTGCTCAATTTAACTGATAAATTCGCTCAGGATAGAAAAGATCGTTTTATTTCTAGTGAGCTATTTTTGTTAGCACTACTAGACAGTGATTGTCCTGCTAGCAAAGCACTTAAAAATGCGAATGTCAGCAAATCAAAACTAGAAGAAGCAATTAACAAAATGCGAGGCGGTGAGCGTGTTCAAGATGAAAATGCGGAAGAACAACGCCAAGCCTTAGAAAAATACACTATCGATATTACGGCGCGCGCAGAACAAGGAAAGCTTGATCCCGTGGTAGGGCGAGACGAAGAAATTCGTCGTACCATTCAAGTTTTACAAAGACGGACCAAAAATAATCCGGTTTTAATTGGTGAGCCAGGCGTTGGAAAAACGGCGATAGTAGAAGGTCTGGCGCAGCGAATCATTAACCATGAAGTGCCTGAAGGTTTAAAACGTAAGCGCGTTTTAAGTTTAGATATGGGTGCATTGATTGCAGGCGCCAAATTTCGCGGTGAATTTGAAGAGCGTCTAAAGGCGGTGTTAAAAGATTTAGCTAAACAAGAAGGTGAAATAATCCTTTTTATTGATGAAATTCATACCATGGTAGGGGCTGGAAAAGCGGAAGGCTCAATGGATGCCGGCAATATGCTCAAACCTGCTCTGGCGCGAGGCGAGTTTCACTGCGTGGGTGCAACCACTTTAGATGAATATCGTCAGTATATTGAAAAAGATGCTGCGCTAGAGCGTCGATTTCAAAAAATATTAGTTGAAGAGCCCTCTGTTGCAGATACTATTGCTATTTTACGAGGCTTAAAAGAGCGCTATGAAATTCACCATGGGGTAGAAATTACTGATCCTGCCATTGTGGCAGCAGCTAATCTTTCTCATCGTTATATTACGGAGAGACAATTCCCGGATAAAGCCATTGATTTAATTGATGAGGCAGCAAGCCGAATTCGGATGGAAATTGATTCTAAACCTGAACCTTTAGATAAATTAGAGCGCAAGCTTATTCAATATAAAATTGAACGAGAAGCGTTGAAAAAAGAGAAAGATCCTGCTTCCAAACAACGTTTAGAAAAATTAGAGAGCGAAATTCATAAAACAGAAAAAGAATATGCAGATTTAGAAGAAATTTGGAAAACAGAAAAAGCCTCTTTGCATGGTGCCCAACACATTAAAGAAGAGCTTGAACAAGCCAAAACTTGAATTTGAAGCGGCCCGTCGTGCAGGTGATTTAACCCGGATGTCAGAATTACAATATGGCAGAATTCCTGAGCTCGAGAAAAAATTAGCGCAAGCGAGCGAAGTAGAAAGCAAAGAAATGAGCTTGATCCGCAATAAAGTGACCGAAGAAGAAATTGCCGAAGTTGTTGCAAAATGGACGGGGATCCCGGTTAGCAAAATGCTAGAAGGGGAGAAAGAGAAACTTATTGAATATGGAAGAATGCCTTAGCAGAAAAAGTGGTAGGTCAAGATGACCGCTTTAAATGCTGTGGCAAATGCTATTCGTCGATCGCGCGCAGGTTTATCCGATCCTAATAGACCGGTTGGATCCTTTTTATTTTTAGGCCCAACAGGAGTCGGTAAAACGGAGCTTTGCAAAGCTTTAGCAGAATTTTTATTTGATACCCCAGCTGCGATGATCCGTATTGATATGTCAGAGTTTATGGAAAAACATGCCGTCGCTAGATTAATTGGCGCGCCACCTGGGTATGTAGGCTATGAAGAAGGGGGTTATTTAACAGAAGCAGTACGTCGTCGTCCCTATAGCATTGTCTTGTTGGATGAAATTGAAAAAGCACATCCTGATGTGTTTAATATTCTATTACAATTGTTGGATGAAGGTCGATTGACAGATAGCCAAGGCCGCACGGTAGATTTTAAAAACTGTGTGATTGTCATGACCTCTAATATTGGTGCACAGAAAATTCAAGAGATGAGCGGTCAAAGCTATGAGGCGATGAAAAATACCGTGGTTGGCATGTTGAAAGATTACTTCAGACCCGAATTTATTAATCGTATAGATGAAACTGTGGTCTTTCACGCTTTGGATAAAGCGAATATTCGAGCCATTGCCAAAATTCAACTTGCTGAAATTCAAAGTAGATTACAAGAACATGGTTTAACGCTTGAAGTCTCAGAAGAAGCGCTAGATAAGTTAGCGGAAGCAGGGTTTGATCCTGTCTATGGAGCAAGGCCTTTACGCCGTGCTTTACGACAAGAGCTGGAAAATCCGCTCTCTGAGGCTATATTGCGTGGCGAGTTTAAATTAGGCGATACCATTAAGGTCTTGGTTAAACAAGGAGAGTTGATTTTTAATCATTGACCGTTCTCTCGTTCATATACACCCTAATCATTTATGGAACTTATATGCTCAGATTAATGTCATCTTACAAAGACATTAATCTGATTATAGGTAACCCTTAATGCCTCTAACTTACTCAGTAGAAGAAACAGCCATTCGTGAATACATTTTACAAAAAATGAGTTCACCTGATGCTCCTAATTTTATCAAAGAGGGGCAACCATTTGATGTGCCACCTGGACATGTTCTCCACGGGAAAACCATACCTGTTCGAGTTTTAAAAGATGATAAAGGAAGTATTTATATTGCTGATCCCACGGCTGTGCTTGGTAAAGGCTCTTATGGCGTTGTGTTAAAAGGGGAAGTGGTTCATTCAACAAATCCAAAGATGGCAGTAGGAGCAGAATGTGCGCTTAAAAACCAAGATGTGAATTCCTCTAAGGAAAATCAACTTCTAAGAGACGTAGGGTTGTGCTATGGGGATTGTTCTTTTACTGAATCTGGAAAAACTTCCTATTGTACAATCATGCCTTTGCTCCCAGGCAAAGAAATGTCAAAAATGATTGAATCATATGAAGGATATTCTCCTCCAACTGGGGAAGCAATAGACACTAACAGTTCCGTTGTTGTTCGTGGGTCTTCTGCCGTTATAGCTCCTGCAGTGGCTTCAGATCTTTCAGATGTTGCAGGTACAGTTGTTTTAAACGAAGTTCCTGTGGCAGCACCTGCGATTCCTGCACCAGCAGCACCAGCGCCGTCGGGCACAGTGGTTTATTCTGCTGGGATTCCTGCACCAGCAGCACCAGCGCCGTTGGGCACAGTGGTTTATTCTGCTGGGATTCCTGCACCAGCAGCACCAGCGCCGTCGGGCACAGTGGTTTATCCTGCTGGGATTCCTGCACCAGCAGCACCAGCGCCGTCGGGCACAGTGGTTTATCCTGCTGGGATTCCTGCACCAGCACCACCAGCGCCGTCGGGCACAGTGGTTTATCCTGCTGCGATTTCTGCACCAGCAGCGGCAACGCCGTCGGGCACAGTGGTTATCAATCCTGTTGAACAAGCTTCTACACCCGCAGCAGTGGTTCCAGCACCAGGAGTGTCAGAGCCGTCGGGCACGGTAGTTATCAATCCTGTTGAACAAGCGTCTAAACCTGGTGCGGCAGATCCCCCTTCTACTGGGGTTCGGCCAAAACGTGAATTTGTGATAAGGGAATACAAGAGGGGACAAGATGCTGAAGAAGATGATGATACCTCAGCATCTTTACCCACTACGATTCAACCAGGTTATGATCATCCATTTACACTAGTTTCTCCTACTAACCCGGAAGAGTTTAAAATTGATAGATGGTTAACTCGGGCTCGTAATCTGGCTCTTGAGGTAAAACAGAGAGCACATGATAACGGGATAGTACATCTTGATATTAAACCTCAGAATTTTATGTGTACGGCAGATGACGAAGTTGTACTGATAGACTTTGGTATTTCAGAACGCGTGAGTGATAAGACTGCACCAGAAATCAAGGGTACACCGATATATATAGCTCCAGAAATGTTTAATGTAAGGAACACAGCGCCTCATTCTACAAAGCAAGATATGTACTCGCTGGGGAGAACTTACGAATTATTGATTCATGGAGATATGGAGAATTTATATGCTGACGCTTATCAGGACAGACCTGCTGACGATGCACTTTTTTCCCACTTTAAAAAAATGACTATGTCTCCACATTTAACTGATTTTTATTTCGAAAATCCTGGAAATAATCCTGACATTGAAGCTATTAACGATTTTATGAAAATTATCTATGAAATGCGATCGCTTAAAGCAGAACTGAGGCCAGAAGCAAAAGAGGTTGCGGCAAGACTTTCGGCAATACAGGAGAAATATCGCGAGAGAACTGGTTTCAAAGCAGCGCCTGTTCAAGAGCAAGTCAAAGAGCAAGCTAAAGAGCTCTCTGTGCGTGATCAAGTGAAAGAAGCATTGAAGGGAACGGAGTTTAAAGGACCTAAAGTGGGGCATGTGTTTCAAGCATCCCAGGCTATAGAGCAATATAATCAAAAAAAGCTTCGTGAATGGGTTTTAAAACCACAAGGCGAAAGAGGGGTTAAGCCCACTGCTTTAGCCGTACCCAATGCAACTGAACTGAAAGAAATTTTGCAAGAATTAGATAAAGAGAAAAATGAGAAGCTGGCTGCAGGAGGGCCAGAAAATCCAGTAGTTGCAGTAAATTCAGGGGCGCCAGGAGCAGGCGCGCAAGAGAAAGCAGAACCAGCAAAACCATCCGGTATTTTGGCAAAAGCAGCAGAGCTTGTGAAAGCAGAAGTTGTTGCAGTAAAAGAAGAGAAGCAAAAAATTGATCCCGAGCCTGTGAAAGCAGTAGTCACTGTGGAAGTGGCAGCGCAAGTGCAAGCAAATGCTGAACCTGCAAAGGCGGCAGTTGCAGCTAAAGCATCAGATGTTACGTTATCCGACTTGAAAGCACCTAAGGTAGAGGCTTTTCCTTCTTCAAGTATTGCAAGACAAGCCGCAAAAGAAGTACTTGATGAATTTTTTCTAGAAGTAGAGAAACAAAACCCCTCACTTTTCCCAGCAAAATCAACTGTTCCTGTTGTTAAAGCTCCCGCTGTGGTCAGTGCGGCCAGTCCTACTGTTTCAGAAGCTAAGCCACCGGTGGTCGTTCCAGCTAAAGCGTCAGAGCCTACATTATCTGACTTGAAAGCACCTAAAGTGGAGACTTTTACTTCTTCAGACATCATGAGACAGGCCGCAAAAGAGGCATTAGATGAATTTTTTCTGGAAGTAGAAAAAAAGAACCCATCACTTTTCCCTTCTAAAGGCGCCCCATCTTCTCCTGTAGCACAAGCGAAAGCTTCGGCTGAGGTATATAGTGAACGTAAATTCGATGCGAATATTAATGGTGGGTTACTCTTCTCTAAGGCTGTTGTTCAAGAGCAACGGAAGGATAGGCAACAAGAATTAGAAAGTGTGAAAGGTTTAGGGATAGTTTCTGAAGCGTTGTCCAAACCCAAAGCACCAAAAGCGAGATAATGAAGAAGTTCTTCCTATTTTTGAGGAATTAGCAGAAAATATAAATGATGAAAAATAGCTGTGTGACAAAACTAACTGCAAATTTATGAAATATAAAATAAATTGGAGGCAATGATGCTTAATTCCCCTCAGAATGAAATTGTTGAGAAATTAGAGGATAAATTATGCAAGGGCTTTGGGCGAAATGTTCTTGTAGGTAAAAATTTTCAAGATTCTGTAGTCAACGACGTTTATCATGCATTTAACAGACTGAAAGAAAATCTTAATAGTGAAAATTTAGCTGACCTTGAAGGTAAAGTAAGGGCATGTGAAGCTGCAGGTAAAAAATGGTTTCCTTATAAAGAGATCCAAGAATCAATAGCAGAATTACGCGGAACCTTTGAACAAACAAATGGCGCGGGTCGAAAAGCGAAACCTTGAGATTAGCTTAGGCGTGAATCCACTGCTTTAAATAGCAGAAATACGCTATAAAATTTGTCTATAATAAGTATTGATCTTTAATTTACCCTAAGGATATGAATATGAAAACACTGTATGAAACCAAAGGTATTGCGACTGGTGGTCGTGGTGGGAGCGTTCGCACGGAAGATGGACAATTTTCAGCAAAATTAGCTTTACCTTCTTCATTAGGTGGCAAAGGCGATGGTAATAATCCAGAGCAGCTTTTTGCTAGTGGTTATGCTGCGTGTTTTGGTAGTGCTTTAATGCTTGCCGCACGTAACCAAAAAATTGCGCTCAAAGATGCAGATGTTGAAATCACTGCAGACGTGAAACTGTTGCAAGACGATAAAGGTGGTTTTCAATTAGGTGTAGACTTAACAGGTAATTTGGCGGGCGTAGATAAGAAAACCACCGAAATGCTGATGGAAGCAGCACATCAAATTTGCCCTTATTCTAAAGCGACACGTGGCAATATTGATGTGACATTACACGCCAAATAGTTTTTCCTGGGAGATGATCAACCCCAATAAGATTGTCTCCTAAATCCCAATTCCTGATTCTGGCTCATTGAGCTTTAACAGCAAATTATCAATTTCATCTTTGAATTCATTCATGATATCTGCATTTTTTTGGTACTGAGTGGAGAATTGAGCAAGCGTATGAATGGCGTCCATGATGGGCGGCTTATCATTAAATAGCTTGCGGGTGGTAGCTTCGTCATGCGTTTGTGCGATGCTGGTTAGAAAAGTATTCAAATATTCTTGTTGCTCTGGCGTATAAGGAAAAGAGGCGATATCCATAAAGGCTTGGCCAACTTGCTCAATTTGTTGTAGATCTGGCTCCATGACGCTTCCTTTTGCTAAAACAACCGTAATTAAAATATACTCTTTCCACTTTGGTTTTACCCTTAAGGGCACGCGTAGGCGTTGTTGCTGCGCTCGCTCACCCCAGTCACGTAAGTGTACGCTCCTGGGGTTTTGCTCGCTTGCGGCCTAGCCTACGCGTGCCCTTAAGGGTAAAACCAAACTGGTTTGAGTAATAGTGTAGCCTGTTGTTGTTTAATCCTCAAAAAGACCCCCTATGTTGAATAATGCCATTTTTGCTGAAGTCCACCGTTTACTCTTGAGTTCTGTGATAGCAGACAAAGTGCAAGGGATCGCCAATCTTTATGCTTATCATTTGGATGGAAAACTAACCTATGATTGGGACTATCCGGTTAATCCAGAGGTCATAGGCGGATTGCCACCTACCTTGGAATTAGTCTCACCGAAGACCTTAATTCAGCGAAAGTTGCACACCCCTTTAGGCCAGGGTGCCATGGTCCATGCCATTATGCACATCGAGTTTAATGCCATTAACCTCGCCTTAGACGCACTTTACCGCTTTCGTGACATGCCGCTTTCCTATTATGCCGATTGGTTAAAGGTGGCAAGAGAAGAAGCTTATCACTATCATCTGCTTGAACAGCACTTAACGGTGCTAGGTTATTGTTATGGCGATTTCCCCGCTCATAATAGTCTTTGGGAGATGGCGGAGAAAACGGGCTACGATGTGTTAGCGCGGATGGCCTTAGTCCCACGCTTATTAGAAGCCAGAGGCTTAGATGTTGCACCGCAAATGGCGGCGCGTTTAGCCAAAGCGGGCAACAAAATTGCTGCCCAAATCTTAGATATTATCTTTGAAGATGAAAAGGGTCATGTTGCGATTGGCAATCATTGGTATCATCATCTATGCTCTCAGAGAAAGCTATCACCCTTAGATACTTTTAAAGGTTACTTAGAGAAGCACGCGCCGGATTTTTTAAGAGGTCCGCTTGCCATCGAGGCAAGGCTAGAATCGGGCTTCTCACACAAGGAGTTGTTATTTCTTCAGCAATTGATAACAACATCTTGAAATTAAGTTTGTGATCCTTTATCTTTTTGCCCTAGGGATGAAGCGCAAAGGAAAGGAAGCCATGTTAAACGCTTGTCGTATAAGATCAGATTATCAAAATTTTCGTTATTCAGAGCTTGTTAGCGAGAAGACGGAAACGCAATTCTGGATTAAGCCTGCAACCTTAACGTTGTGCGGCTTTTTACTGGGTGTTTTTTTGCATGGCACAACATTGCTAGCAAAAGACAACAAAGTTGCGCTACAAGTAGAAAAAACCCAAGAGCAGACTAAGCATTTATCCTAGGTTCATAAACATCTTGGATAATTAAGCCTTCTTCCGGGGAAAAAGTAGCAAGTTCCATTTTTGTGGGTGTGCTGATAATCAAGCTTGCCTGTTTGTCAGACCAATCCCCTAATACTACCCTTTTGGCTGTACGGCCATCAGCTAGCAGATGATCATGGATTTTTGGTCTATGCACATGGCCATGGATTAGTTGGGTTACCCCATGAAAATCTAAAAACTGAGTTGCACTCTCTGGAGGAACATCAAGAATGCTCATGGATACCCGCCCTTGATAAGCTTGGCTTTTGGCTCGCAGTTTTGCGGCTGAACTTTGACGCACTCTTTTAGGGAGCCTGACAAAAAGCGCGCGGACAAGCGGGTTGCGAACGACTTTACGAAAGCGTTGATAGGCCACATCTTGGGTACACAACAAGTCGCCATGGGTGAGCAGAGTCGGGATCCCATGTAAATTGATGATACTGGGATCGGAAAGAGGTTGGCAGCCGGCTTCTCGCAGTGTATCTGCTTGGATCAAAAAGTCGCGGTTGCCACTCAAGAAGAACAGCTCTACCCCTTGATGGGTGAGTGCCTTGAGCGCTTGTTGTACTAGGGAGTTGAGCTCAGTATGAATATCTTTACCCACCCAGACATCAAATAAATCGCCTAGGATGTAGAGTTGCTTGGCGGCTAAGCCCGGCCCTTGTAAAAATTGCAAAAACAATTCCGTCAGGGCAGGGCGATGGGCTTGAAGATGGATATCTGAAATGAAAACAACAGCGTTAGGTGCTAGCAAGTATTTCTACCTTTTCAATGATGACGTCTTCTACGGGAACATCCTGATGACCAGCTTTATTACCGGTTGGCACTTTAGCGATTTTCATCACGACATCCATCCCGTCTTTTACGCGCCCAAAAGCACAATAGCCCCAGCCATCAGGGGTTTGTGATTTATGATCTAAAAATAAGTTATCCTTCACGTTAATGAAGAATTGACTACTAGCGGAATGGGGATCACTGGTTCTCGCCATAGCGATGGTACCGGTTTTGTTGCTTATGCCCACATTGGCTTCATTTTTGATTGGGGAAGAGGTGGATTTTTTGGTAACCATATTGGGTTCAAAACCACCGCCTTGGATCATAAAGCCATCAATTACGCGATGAAAAATGGTATTTTCAAAAAAGCCCTGGTTCACATACTCTAAGAAGTTCTCGACGGTCTTAGGAGCAACTTTAGGATCGAGTTCTATTGTGATAGCGCCTTGATTTGTGTGTAAAATTATCTCATGCATCGTAAAATTTCCTATTCGCGGTTTACAAGCCGGTTAGGTTATCATGGACTTTACTTGGCAGCTAGGTTCTAGCAGGAGAATTGGTGAGTAAGATGACTATATCTGGTTATAAGACAAGATTTTGCCCTAGCCCCACGGGTTTAATGCACTTAGGTAACTTGCGTACGGCGCTTTTTAATGATTTGCTAGCAAAATCCCTGAGTAAAGAGAAAGCCTCTCAATTTTTATTGCGGATTGAAGACACGGATCTCGCGCGCTCAGAGATAAGTTTTACCGAAAAGTTGATGGCGGATTTAAAGTGGATGGGCATTTTGTGGCAGGAAGGGCCGGGAGAGGAAGGTCGGCATGGGCCTTATTTTCAATCACAACGTCATGACATCTATGAAGAATACTATCAAGCATTAATCAAAGCAGGGCGTGCTTATTGGTGCTTTTGCTCTGATGTCGAATTAACCATTGTTAGAAAATCACAAGTGGCTGGCGGCGTCGCGCCTCGCTATGCTGGAACCTGCAGACATTTGACGGCCGATCAAATTGCACAAAAAAGAGCCAAAGGCATAGTACCGGCGTTGCGCTTTAAAATTCCTGACAATGAAGCGATTGTTTTTGAAGATTTTATTCAAGGCCCTAAAAATTTTGCCACCAATGATATTGGCGATTTTATTATCAAAAAGGCTGATAATTCTGCTTCTTTTATGTTTTGTAACGCAGTGGATGATGCCTTGATGGCTGTGACACATGTGATGCGAGGGGAAGATCATCTCACCAATACCCCCCGCCAATTGTTAATCTTGCAAGCCTTAGGATTAAGGCAGCCTCTGTATGGGCATATGCCGCTTATTATCGGTTTTGATGGTAAGCCTTTATCAAAACGTAATGGCAGTCAATCCGTAGAAGAATTACGCAATCAAGGTTACTTTCCCTTGGCTATAGCCAACTATTTAGCGCGATTAGGCCATCATTTTGAAAAAGAGAGCCTATTGTCTTTGTCTGAATTAGGGGAAAATTTTTCAGTTAAGAATATTGGTCGCTCGCCTGCGCGCTTTGATAAAGCCCAATTGAACCATTGGCAAAAAGAAATCGTACTGGGGTTGAATCATGAAGCCTTTTGGCAATGGATATCCCCTTATGTCTCTCAATGGGTTAACCTTGAGAAAAAAGATCTTTTTGTGGAGACAGTGAAACAAAATATTATTTTGCCCGATGAGGCCAAAGAGTGGGCGCAACAGTTACTGACCGAAGAGTTTAGCTTATCAGAAGAGGCAAAAAACGCTTTGATGGAAGCCGGTCAACCGTTTATCGATGCCACTTTTGAAATGATTGAACAAGAAGGGGAAAATTACCCAGCGGTTCAAAAAGGGCTCAGCGAAAAAACCCAAAGAAAAGGCAAGCCATTATTTAAACCTTTACGAGCCCTCATCACGGGTAAGGGAGATGGGCCTGAGCTGGCTAAAATTTTCACCCTGATGGGCAAAGAGCTATTATTAAAACGAGTGGAAATGTTAAGGTTAAAGCATGTTACAAATCTATAATACCTTTACCCAAAAAAAGGAAATCTTTAAACCGCTGGTTTCTGGGGAGATCTCGCTTTATGTTTGTGGGATCACTGTTTACGATTACTGCCATTTAGGGCATGCCAGAGTTTTTGTTGCTTTTGACGCGATTGTCCGTTTTCTGCGTGCAAGTGGCTGGAAAGTAAAATATGTGCGCAACATTACAGATATTGATGACAAGATTATCAAAAGAGCGCATGAAAATAATGAGCCGATGGAGGCTTTGACCGCAAGATTTATTACCGCAATGGATGAAGATACCAAAGCGCTCAATGCTTTGCCTCCGGATATGGAGCCACGCGCTACCCATCATATGCCTAAAATCCTCAATATGATTGAAGCCTTGCATCAAAAAGATTTTGCTTATGTGGCAAACAATGGGGATGTCTATTTTGCGGTAGACCATTTCTCTCGGTATGGCGAGTTGTCGCATAAAGATTTAGATAAATTAGACGTTGGGCATCGCGTAGAAGTGATCTCTGAAAAGCACACGCCTTTAGATTTTGTCTTGTGGAAACAAGCTAAACCAGAAGAGCCGCATTGGGATTCACCCTGGGGACCGGGTCGTCCAGGCTGGCATATTGAATGTTCTGCCATGTCAACAGCGCTTTTGGGTGATACTTTTGATATTCATGGTGGTGGCTCTGATTTAACTTTTCCCCATCATGAAAATGAAAGAGCACAATCAGAATGTGCAACAGGTAAGCCTTTTGTCAATTATTGGATGCATGTCGGGTTTGTAGTGGTAAATAAAGAAAAGATGTCTAAATCTTTAAATAACTTTTTTACCATCCGCGGTATTTTAGAACAATATGATGCAGAAGTGGTACGTTACTTTCTTTTGGCAAGCCACTATAGAAGTCCAGTCAATTATGCAACGGATCAATCAGATCAGGCAAAAAGTTCCCTGGAAAGACTTTATACCAGTTTACGTGCAATTGAAATTTCTCAAGTGGAAATAGCAGAAGACTCTCCGTTTAAAAAATCTTTTTTTGACGCGATGAATGATGATTTTAATACGCCAGTGGCATTGTCGGTGTTATTTGAATTGGCACATAAACTCAATACAGCCAGAGAAAATCAAGAGGATAAAGAAGCGCAAGTTTTAGCAGGTGCTTTAAAATATTTAGGAAATGTTTTAGGTTTACTAGAAAGAGATCCTCAAAGCTTTCTGCAAGGGAAGCAAGGGGGAGATCTGGAAATTGAACAGCTAATTGCTGAGCGAGAAAAAGCCAGAGCAGCCAAAGAATGGGCACGTTCGGATAGCTTGCGTCAACAATTAACCGATAAGGGAATTGTATTAGAAGATACCGCTAATGGCACAATTTGGCGAAGAGCTTAGCTTTTGTCTTCTGAGTCGTCCTCTTCGCCACAAATCCTGAGCTTATTGGATTTGGCAAAGTCGAGAATGTGTTTATAAAGTTTGGGATTAGATTCTTTTAAAGCAGGATCAAGCACGACACAACGATTGCCGTCTTTAAATGAGGGGTGCAAGAGGGGGGAATAAAAGACACGGTGATTTTTAAACGTGGATAAATTTCCACTCACTCTTTCCGCCCAGTCACTAGGACGGAAGGTTTCCCCTGATTCGGTTACGCCTTCAATGATTATTTTGGGCTTTTTACTTTTTGGCATGAGAGTATTTAACTGCCTTTCAAACTGCGTTCATTTAAAAGTGTAGTATAGACGGAGCCTATTTTGGTAAAGTCTACCCTAAAGCTGATAACCTTTCTTATTTACAAGAAAGTAACCTAAATTTAAGCGTTTTAAGGGGAATTACATGCATTCGCAAAAAATGCAGCCAGAGCCAGTCGAAAATCACCCACGGCGTGGGATCTATCTTTTACCTAATTTGTTCACCACCCTTGGCATGTTTGCAGGATTTTATGCCATCGTCGCTGCTATGCGTGGCGATTTTGAGCATGCCGCCATTGCTATCTACATCGCGATGATTATGGATGGCTTAGATGGCCGCGTTGCTCGGTTAACCAATACCCAAAGTGCCTTTGGCGCAGAATATGATAGTTTGGCTGATATTGTCTCTTTTGGCATTGCGCCCTCCCTCGTTGCTTATAGTTGGGGCTTAATGAGCTTAGGGAAGTTGGGCTGGCTAGCCGCTTTCTTCTTTGCTGCGGCTACTGCTTTGCGTTTGGCTCGTTTTAATTCACGGATTGGTGTCCAAGATAAACGTTACTTTCAAGGATTACCTTGTCCCTCGGCTGCCGGTTTAGTCGCAGGTATGATTTGGGTTGCACATGATTACGGTGTGCCGGGCAAGAAGTTGTGGTTGCTGGCAGCTTTTGTGACATTAATTACCGGTGCCCTTATGGTCAGTAGTTTACGTTACTATAGTTTTAAGGATATTGATCTCAAAGATCGCATTCCTTTTATTGCTGTATTGGTGGTTTTGCTTTTAATCATTTGTGTCTCTATCGATCCTCCCTTAGTTTTATTAGTGGGGTTCGCTTTGTATGTGCTTTCCGGCCCTTTTCTCAGTTTCAAAAGGTTCTATACTCTTTGGAGAAGAGTGAGAAGAAGGGCAAAAAATAAAGCATGAGCCGGCTAAACGACTATTTTCTGCAGATCATGGGAATAACGACCTGGCATCGCAAAAATGAGAGTCCTTGTGAGTACCTGTTATTATTGACTCCCCAAGAGTCAAAGCCTAATGCAAAATTAAAAGCGTTGATTGAAAGACTAATTGATGCGGTAGATTGGCCGCATGACACAACGCAGAAAATCGGTTTTGATCATGAGTTTAATGCCGAGAAAATCAAAGCAAAGGTGCAAGCCTTACAACCTAAAAAAATCATCATGTTTGGGATAGATTTTGCAAAGCATCTTGATTTGCCACCTAAAGAGCAGACTTATATGATAGAAGGCACTATCCCTTGCGCTATCGTCTCTTCTTTAAATAGTTTGTTAGAAGATAAAGCCGCTAAACGGCGTACGTGGGATTTGCTGCAGAAGTTTGAAAATAATTTAGCGTAGTCTTCACAGAGATGAAATGGAATCATATTTACTAAGGGATCTGAAAATGAAAAATTTAAAACTAATAACGCTTACCTCTTTGGTTTTTACGCTAGGCGCCATTAACACTTGCTTTGCAGCGGATAAGTTTTCAGAGCAACAAAAAAAGGAAATTGGTGAAGTTGTAAAGGCCTATTTAGTGCAAAATCCCGAAGTGATTAAGGATGCCATTATTGCTCTGCAGGTAAAAGAAAAGTTAGCCCTGGAAGAAAATGCAAAGAAAGTAGCTCTTGCCGAAAAAGATCAGTTATTTTCAGCGCAAAGCCCAAGTGATGGGGCGAAGGATCCAAGAGAAGTGTTAGTGATGTTTTTTGATTATCAATGCTCACATTGCAAGCATATTTCTGCCGCTGTGGATAATTTATTAGCACAAAATAAATATTTAAAAATAATCTACAAAGAACTTCCCATATTCGGTGAAAACTCTATGCTTGCAGCAAAAGCGGCTTTGGCTGCGAATAAGCAAGGGAAATATCATGCATTTCATCAAGCACTGATGAGTTCAAAAGATCCTCTGACTGAAGAAAATATCATGAAAATAGCAAAACAGAGTGGATTAGATCCCAAAAAGTTGAAGGCAGATATGTCATCTGCTGACATTGAAGCTGAGGTTAAAAATAACTATAAATTGGCTCAGAAAATAGGTTTAAGAGGAACACCCGCATTCTTTATCACCCCTTATCCCAAGCTTTCACTTGATACAATAACCTTTGTCCCGGGTGAAGTTTCGCCAGATCAGTTGCAAGGCTTGATTATTAGGGCGGGTAATCAATAATACTCTTCGTTTCCAACTTGCCGCGACTTGTTCGCGGCATCCATCAAATGAACCTGGATCCCGCGGACAAGCCGCGGGACGTGTAGCGATAGTAGAGAGAGTGAGTAGTTGCCTTGTTACTTATATTCTTCGTCAGCTTCGGCTTCTAGTTCATCAAAGAGAAGTTCATCGTCGCTATCTTCTTCGTCTTCAAAATCTTCGTCTTCTTCTTCCTCATCATCATCTTCTTCTAACTCTGCCATAGCCAAATGATAGATAATGGTGCTTTCGCCACTTTGATAAACGATTTCACCAAAATCAAAACTGGAAAGAATAACTTGGCCTTCCGCCGTCTCTTTAATGGCAAGATCAAGTTCAGAGAGTAATTCAGCATCTTCTTCTGAGATTCTTTCAACAAATTGCTCTAAGACTTCGATTTGGTCTTCTTCTTCGAGTTCTTCCAATTCTTCCATTGCTTGGGGATGAAATTGAATATCGATATCGAGTTCTTCTTTGAGGGCAGGGAAATCAACCAAGGCTTGACCATCGTCAATTCTAGAAACGCCTTCTATAGCATTATCCAAAGTATCTGTTTGCATTAAATGGTTTAGCGCAAGGAGGAGGCAATTTTCAGGCGTCTCTTTCAAGCCTGAGGCTATCTCAGACAGTACTTCATTTAATTCATCAGGCACATTCACCGTAATTTTAGCCATTTTGCTCTCCCACTTTCATTTAACGTTAAAATCTTAAAAAAAACATACTAGGATTACTTCGACTGTGGGTCAATATAATCCCAGGAATTTCCACCAAAATAAGCCAACTGTTGACCAAATTACAATATTTATAATACTAACTAAAATACCAATCCGCCACCAATCTTTAATATCAACATAACCTACCCCATAAAGAAGCGGTGCCGGGGCTAAGCTGTAATGGGTCAAGCCACCATATAAATTACTGAAAAAGATGAGCACTAACGCAGCTAGCATTGGTGGTGTTCCCAATATAACAGCCAATCCTAAGAAGGCAGGATACATACTGGTGACATGGGCTGTGGAGCTTGCAAAGAAGTAGTGCGAGTAGAAATAGATTAAAGCAAGCAACGGGAAGGCAATGTGCCATTTTAAACCACTAAAATGGCTTTGGACGTTATCCGTAAACCAACTTAAAACGCCATAATCAGTAAGGAATCCTGCCAGCATTATAAGCACGCAAAACCAAACAAAAGTTTCCCAAGCGCTATCTATTTTAACTAAGGATTTCCACTCTAAAACGCCAGTTAGGAGCAAAATACTCAGCCCCACCATGGCAGCAACGGTGACTTCGATGCCTATTTTTTTGCCAAAGATCCAAAGCGTTAGCAAAACAAGCACGGTAAAAGCCATGATCCACTCTTTGTGATGTATTTTGCCGAGTGCCTTGAGTTCACCTAAAGCAATGGCTCTGGCATTGGGGGTTTCTTTTACTTCGGGCGGGTAAATTTTGTAAATAAACCAAGGAATGATAAGAAGACTCAAGAAGCCGGGTACACAAGCTGCAAGAGCCCAAGTTCCCCAAGAGATGTGGATACCTTGTTTGGCCGATAAACTGGTAAGAATAGGATTGGCTGCCATGGCTGTCATAAACATGGTAGACGTGATAGTAGTCACTTGAAAAGCGGTGACAGTGAGAAAAGCCCCAATTTTTCTTGCAGATTCGGTATTGGGAAAGCTTTTATAAGCGGTTGCTATCCCTTGCAAAATGGGGAAGACAATTCCTGCAGAGCGCCCAGTGACACTGGGTAGAGCAGGGGCAAGAATGAGATCAGTAAACATCAGCCCATAACTCAAACCCAGTGTGCGTCGCCCAAAAATAGCAGTAAAAAAGTAAGCAATTCTTTTGCCCAGACCCGTGACATTAAACCCTTTGGCGATAAAAAGAGCAAAGACTACTAGCCAGACCACCTCACTTGAAAAAGCACCAAAAGCTTGTTTGGCTGTCACAATCTTGGTCAAAATGGCCACAACAAAAGCGATTATAGCAACAGCACCCATAGGTAACGGTTTGATTATCAGACCCAGGATAGTGACGACGAATATATCGAGCAAATGCCAACCTTGCAGGCTCATGCCCTCTGGAGGGGGGCAGATCCAACCCAAGACACCGACAAGAACGCATACGGCCAGTGGGATCAACTTTAAACTATGAGACTCAGGGTGGGTGTGAGGATGCGACTCTTTTTCACTATGCTTTTCAACGTGGGCCACAAGGTTCATCGATACTTCTCCGAGATTAATTCTACTTTGGCGACACTTTACCTTATTTCGAGGCAATAAAGTAGTTTGCTAGATTTAAAGTAGTATGATAGTAATGCCAATTTCCTAGAAGATAAGTGGGGATGAATGTCACTTTTAGAAAACGAGATAGCCAGGCGGCGTACTTTTGCTATCATTTCTCACCCTGACGCCGGTAAAACAACCTTAACTGAAAAATTACTGTTGTTTGGGGGTGCCATTAAATTAGCGGGCACTGTGAAAGGCCGTAAAGCCGCTAGGCATGCGACTTCCGATTGGATGGCGCTAGAGCAGCAGCGTGGAATTTCCGTCACGACTTCTGTTATGCAATTTCCCTATAAAGAGGCCATTCTTAATTTACTCGATACGCCAGGCCATGAAGACTTCTCTGAAGATACCTATCGCACCTTAACGGCGGTGGATGCGGCTTTAATGGTCATCGATGCGGTGAAGGGGGTGGAGTCTCGTACGATTAAGCTGATGGAAGTCTGTCGTTTGCGTACGACACCGATTATTACCTTTATCAATAAACTCGATAGAGAAAGTCGAGATCCAATTGATTTATTAGATGAAGTGGAAAGAATTTTAAACATCCAATGTGCTCCTATCACATGGCCTATCGGGATGGGTAAATCTTTTAAAGGAGTTTACCATTTAGCGGAAGACGCTGTTTATTTGTTTGAACCTGGTAAAGGCGACAGAGTGCAAACGCCCGAAATCATAAAGGGGATCAATAATCCCATTCTGGATACAAAATGTGGTTTTGTAATAGAAGAGTTTCGAGAGCAACTTGAACTGGTGAGTGCGGCGGGACATGCTTTTAACAAAGAAGCGTTCTTGGCCGGAAAATTAACACCTGTTTATTTTGGCTCAGCCTTAAATAATTTTGGGGTAAGTGAAATTTTAAATGCACTTGCAGATTTTGCCCCACCACCGCAACCAAGAGCAACCCATTCTCGAGAAGTCACCCCCCCTGAAGATAAGTTTAGTGGTTTTGTTTTTAAAATTCAGGCCAACATGGACCCTCAGCACCGCGATAGAATAGCCTTCTTGCGTGTTTGTTCTGGCTGTTATAAAAAAGGAATGAAGGTGCGCCATGTGCGACTTGGTCGAGATGTGACGATTTCCAATGCTTTGACCTTTATGGCAGGAGAGCGTGATCATGTCGAAGAAGCGTGGCCAGGTGATATCATCGGATTGCATAACTATGGCACCATTCAAATTGGAGACACTTTTAGCGAAGGGGAATCCATTAAGTTTGTGGGGATCCCGAATTTTGCACCGGAGTTGTTTAGAGCGGTAAGACCACGTGATCCTTTGAAAATGAAAGCTTTGCAAAAAGGTTTAACCCAGCTCTCTGAAGAAGGTGCGACTCAAGTTTTCAGGCCAATAGACAGTAACACCATCATTCTGGGTGCCGTTGGGGAATTACAATTTGATGTTGTGGCGTATCGTTTACAAAACGAATATAACGTCGAATGCATCTATGATCCGGTCAGAGTAGCGACAGCACGCTGGGTTTATGGCGAGGATCCGAAAAAGTTACTAGAATTTAAAAATAAACTAACGCTTAATTTGGCATTAGACAGCGCCGATCATTTAACGTACTTAGCGCCGACTACTGTTAATTTAAATATGACCATGGAACGCTGGCCTACACTTTTCTTTAAGGAAACGCGGGAACATTAAAAATGTCAATCAAGACAGCCTATGCCATTATGCCAAGGCGATTGCGATTTGCGCTTCCTCATGATTTGCCGCGCTATTGGAATGAAGGTTGTCCTGTCAAAACACACATTTTTAATGCTATCACCATTTTAGCGCCTGCTTTTGAGCGGTTAGCGATAAGTAGTGTTTTGCCTTACAAAGACAAGATCACGAATGAAATGCTGCGAGATCAAGTCTTAGGATTTATCGGGCAAGAGTCTGCGCATGGCAGTGAATTTATTCGTTTTAATAAGGTACTACGAGCGCAAGGGTATGATACAAGGCGGTTAGAGAGAGGGAATCTTAAGTATTTTAAATGGATGGCCAATAAATTTTCTCCTAAAATGCATCTCTCGCTTACCCTTGCTGCAGAGCATTTGACCGCCGTGATTTCTGATCTTTTGCTGCGGGAAAAAAATTGGTTAATGCATGCTGAGCCTGTTTGTGGTGCGCTCTGGCGTTGGCACGCCATTGAAGAAATTGAGCATAAGGCTGTGGTGTATGATTTATACCAACATCTTGGTGGTGGCTATGTTACCAGAATTTTGGGATTAGGATTTGCAACCAGTATGTTAACCATCCTTTTGATGGGCAATTTTTTTCATTTGATAAAACGCGATAAATTATTATTTAACCTCTCTTTTTGGGGGCGTTGTCTTAACCTTTGTTGGGGGAGACAAGGCTTTATTCGAAAACTGATTTTGCCTTATTTACGTTATTTAAAACCAGGGTTTCATCCTTGGCAACAAAATAACCAAGCTTTAATTACGACATGGCGATCTTTTTTTCAACAAGCGCAATCCTTTGAGGAAATGACACAAAAATTAATGGAATAGAATGATATTGAAAGGGACTTTATATGAAAAAATTACTATTGGTTAGTTCAATTTGTCTTTTAACAACATTGGTCCATGCACAAGGCCAAGCTCTCCCTGCTGCACCCTCCAGCACGGATTATGCTGAAATTATTAAAAAAATGCAGCTCTTTCAAGAACAACTGAATGTAGTGCAAACCCAGTTAAAAGCCCTTGAAGCTTTAAAAGCAGGAACCAAAGCCCCGCTTGATCAACCACTTTTAAAATCAGACCAAGTAATTGAGTGGGTTAAGGGCAGTATTATTGAAATTTATTCTTATAATTTTGCAAACTATAAACAAGTGATTTCTAACATAGCACGTTATTTTACGCCGCCTGGCTATGAATCTTATGTCAAAGCGCTGCAAGATGCAGGGAATCTTAAGATTATGGAAGACAAAAAAACAATTGTTACCGCCATGATTGCAGGAGATGTCAAGATAACCAAAGAGGGCATCGAAAATAATACTTATAGCTGGATGGTGCAAGTACCGCTCAAAGTGACTTATCAAGATCCAGTTGGGTTGGTAGTACAAGATATCTTAGCGAATATCCAAGTGGTCCGGATTAATGATGAGAAGCACCCTGAGGGCATTGCGATTCACAGTATCGCAGCAGAGGCTAAACCTGAAGTCATTAGTCCCACAGTAACGACACCGGCGATTCCTGAGAAGCATAATAATAAATTAGATTTGCCAGTGCCAGTTATGAAATAGTCTTAGCTATTTTCCTAATTTTGGAGAGGAACTGCCGACGAATTCACTGACGCTCTCAAAGAGAGTGCCATCATAATTGGAAACCACAGCATCTTCTGCAAAAACATTTTGAGGTAAAAGAGCATTTTTAATGGCATCCTGTAAATGATCCATTCGGGGGAGATAATGGCCGCTATTGGTATCAATATGAACAATTTTGCCATCGACAAAGCAAACACATCCAGCACACTTTACACTTTCTCCATTTAATACAGAGTTATGGTTATATTGAACGTCAGTTTCTTTTATTCCCTTTCCGCGTAATTGCGTTCCCCACTTTCCTGGCAGACCAAATCCTACAGGGCTCGGTAGAATATAAAGATCATTGTTTTTATCAATATTAAAAAGATAAATCCCATCTGCTATTAAAGCATCTTCGCGATTTGAACATCGTTGGTTATAGCACTTGCCTCCTTGAATCGTGACTAATTTTTCTGTTTGAGGCACACCATAGCGCTTATCTTTTTCAAGTTTAGAGACTTCAGCACGTGGTAGACCTTCCATCCACATCCAGAGATTTGGCAGCGGTCTTTTTGAATGAGGGACTTTGTCCTCAACTTCTACCATTTCTAACCATCGATTATAAAGATAACCTGCCCCCTCACGATGTGCGGGATCTAAATCAATCAAATCCTCCTTTTTGTCAACAACCAGTGGCTTTCCTTCGACATGAGCAGTTCGGAATGCTCTTTTTTCAGCTTGCAAAGGAATTGTAGTGACTTTTCTTAAATATTTACCTTTCATAATTACCGTTTTATTAATTTCTTGCAGCATTTCTTTTTGCATTTGGGTCAAGCTATTATCGTTTATTATGATATTTTGAACGAGATTTGATATTTGAATGAGTCGTCTATGGCGTAGGTAAACTTTCGCAGGATCGGTTTTGTCAATTAAATCATATTGTTCCATCATTTTTTTTAATTTTTGTATTTCTGGATCGTTAAGAGGAAGTAGTCCTTGTTTTCTTTGTTCAAGCCACGAAATGATTTCTTGCTGATTTGATACATGATCTAATTTTTTAATACTGTCGCTATATTGGACTAAAGGATGAGAGGCAAGTTCACTATCGAAATAATAATAGGAGGGCGCTAAATCGAGCCATTCTTTTTCAGGAGAAAATTCATAAACTGATTTGAGAGTACTTGTCGTAATATCAAAGCTAAAATCGTTTTGCCAGACTGTTGTTTTAAATGCATCATTGATTTGTTCAATAGTTTTTTCTAATTGCGGCAATATTTTAAAGGAAAGAACATTTAGTGCATTGAGACGCAACTTATTAAGTAATATCTCATAAGGATGTTGTTTATCCGATCTGTTTACTCTTTGCTGTACTCTATTGAATAGCTGGTCAATTTCTGATTTAAACTGTTCACACTTCTGAAATAATAAATCAAAGGGAATATTTTTCCATTTGTCTTCTTGAAAGTTAGGAAATAAGGAGATAAATTGTAATATTTCAAAAAAATTTTCCCTCTCATTGGGTTGCCTTAATTCTTTTTGTCGGCGTTCATTAACTAGATAACAGAGTCGACATAAATCCTGTTCATAATAAATTTCTGGAGACTTCTCGGGAAGATCCTTTAAGTCAATCGTCTTGTCAATAATTTGTATTTCTTCAACAGTTAATCCCGCAAGTAAAATGTCACCATATTGCATCATCGTCACCACTTTTTAGTTCTTAAAGCTAGGACTTAAGGGTGGGTCATAAAGTTCCTAAAAAAGGTGTATGGTCACCTGTATAGAATTAGTATTATCAGGACTTAACGAAGGCTAGGTAGACGAGGGTTAAAAGCGCATCTGTGAAGCCGCTATCACCAAGAAAAACGCTCTCTTAGTTGATGAGCGGCAAAATCTAATGCCATTTGGGCGGTGGGGATTTTGCCATAAAATCGCATAAAGCCGTGGATCATATCTGTATATCTTTGCTCTTTTGCTGCAACACCTGCTGCGTGCAATTTCTGGACATATGCATGACCCTCATCTCGAAACGGATCATATTCTGCAGTAATGATTGTGGTGGGAGGTAAATCTCTAAAATTCGTGGAGAGTAAAGGGGAAGCTAAGGGATTTTCTCTATCGTTTTGATGACAAGACATTAGATCATATAACCAATTGATAAAAGTTTTATCTAACATATAACCATATTGAAAGGCTTCTCTTGAAGGGTGCGATGTGACCAAATCGAGAAGGGGATAAAATAAAATTTGCTGTTTGATAAAATCAAGCTTCTCATCGCGCAATAAATGTGTGACGCTTGCTGCAATACTCCCTCCTGAGCTTTCTCCCCACAGCGCAATTTTATCTGGAAAAATTTTCAAGAGATCGCAATGTTGATAAATCCATTTTATAGAGGAAAGTGTGTCGTAGATATATTGAGGAAAGCGATAAGCGGGTGGTAATCTTTGAATGACATTAATCACTTTCATGTTAGTGTTTTTAGCAAGCAAACTACAATATTCATTGCTGGCTTCTTTTCTATCAATAATAAATGCCGAGGCGGATAAAAAAATTATGACGGGATGATAAACCGTTTGGGTATGCGGTGGCGTATAACAACGGATAAATAAACCCTTTTCAGTCTGGTAATCTTCAAAACTTGCTGGGGTTACTTTTAATTTGGGATGCTTTAAGAAAGCGCGAATTTGTTCTAAAGACATAAGATGTAGATTGCCAAACCCACTTGCATAGAGACGCTTGAGCAATCTTTGTAATGTAGGATCAAGTGCCATGACAGTGCTTCTTTAAATCAGTGATACTATGATTATAAACATAGCATAAGTGATTATTAATAAGTTAAAAAGCAAAATATGATTTTATATCGATTGCGCTCACCTCAGTATCTATATGCCTTTTTTTTGGTTTACTTGACACCAATCGCCATTCCTCTGTGCGCTTGGACGATTTATCAAGGTAGCGTCCATCTGTCTCATTTTGTGATTTTGATAGTAATGTACTGTTTATCTGGGCTTGGAATTACTTTAGGTTATCACCGGTTGATAACACATCGCGCTTTTGCAGCAAAGACTTGGCTAAGAAGACTTTTATTAATATTTGGATCACTTGCTATGCAAGGCAGTCCCGCGCTTTGGGCAGTGATTCATCTTCAACATCATCGCTTTGCTGATAAAGTAGAAGATCCGCATTCCCCACAAGTTAAAGGATTTTGGGAGGCGCATTGTGGGTGGATTTTTCGTGACTATAAGCTAAATTATCGACAATATGGTTCTTGGTTATTAAAAGATAAAGAATTGAGACATGTTTCAAAATATTATCTTTACTACAGCAATTTAGGGTTACTGTTACCATTCCTATTGGGAGGTTGGGTTGGCTTGTTATGGGCGGGGATATTACGCGTTTTTATTACAAGTCATCTAACTTGGTGCGTTAATTCAGTTTGTCATGCCTGGGGTAAAAGAGCTTATCCGTCTCTCAAAGATCACAGCACGAATAACTTTTTAATCGCTTTATTCACTTTTGGTGAAGGTTGGCACAACAATCATCATCGTTATCTTCAAATGCCTTTTTTCAGTCATCGTTGGTATCAAATCGATATTGGAAAATGGTTTCTCCTTTTATTTAAGCAACTTGGCTGGGTTTGGGATCTCAAGACAAAAAAGGTCTAAATGCTTGCATGTTCACGCATCACTCCTTATAATCGCCTCAAATTAAGCTTCCCCACTAGAAATGCAGTTTATTCTGCTTAACCTTACTCAATATGGGAGCATTTAAAATGCCTAAACATGAAACCGCTGGCGTAACGATTCAAAGTAACGACCAAGGTCTTCTTTCAAAGCTAAGAAGCCATTTACCCACACTACCTGCAATACCCACATTGAGTATGCCGGCCTTATCAAAGATGACTCTTCCTGAACTACCGGCAATCAACAGTTTACCTGGTTTTCTGCCTGCTTATGTTGCCAAGAAATTAGGTATTACTAACAATAATGTTTGTTTGAGTACACTAGCAGAATATCATGCCACAGTAGTGAAATATGCAAATCTCGCTTTTCGATCAGCAAATACGTTTTTAGGTGCTAAAGGGAATAATCTCTTGATAGGTGATTTTGCCGCAAAGGTTCATTCGTGTTCAGCACAAAAAGCGGATAAAGCGTTAACAGAAGCATTGACGCAATTTATGACAGCACAAGCTGCAGGGCTTGCTGTATTAAAAGCAAAAGAGGCAGAAATTCAAGCCAACCCGCTCGAGTCTTCTGAAGAAAGCGACGACTCATCCGAATTGCATTCACAATCTGATGCTGGTGCTGAGCTTGATCCTGTGTGTGATGTTGGGTCAGAAGTGAGCATTGATAGTGATGAAGAATCTTCTGATGAATCGAGTGAAATTGATTTAGAGGAGCAGAAGACAGATTGCGCAGCGATCATTCAGGCCATTGCTGGATTGAGCAGACTCTATCATCTCTCAAAACAATTTGATCAATTAAGTGCAACTTACCACAGAGATCCCGGTAAAAATCGTGCTGCGTTAGATGATGTTTATCATCAAAGTCGTGATATAGCCAGAGAAGTTGATTTATGCTTATCATCAGTCAATGCTAATTATAATTACAATGATCTGCCTGATTTAGATCAAATAGTGGCAAATTTACCTGACACATTAGATGCACTATTAAAGAATGCTCCCAAAGGTTATGCGCCTAGTGTTAAAGAGAAAGTGACATTAGCACCAAGAAGATAGCATCCAGACTTTGCCACTGCTCCAGATTCGGGGCGGTGGCGCTTTGCCAATAAGAAGCGCTTTATCCATTTTTAAGTATTTCTTTGATTTGTACATCATTCAAGCTTTCTTTCTCAATCAGTGCTTGCGCTAACTTTTCCAATTTGCTTTTATTTTGCTCTAAAATGGCTAGAGTCACCTTCTCGCAGTTGGCGATTAAAGTGCTGACTTCATTATCGATTAGGCTAGCAGTGGTTTCACTGAGCCGAAGGTTGATAGTGTCTTTTGCGTCTAAAGGATAGCTGATAGCACCTAATTTTTGGCTCATTCCCCATTGCGCTATCATTCGTCTGGCAAGTATTGTCGCCTGTTCTAAATCATCAGCAGCATTTGATAAATTTCCAAAAATGAGCTTTTCTGAGCAGCGGCCACCTAAAAAAATGCAAAGACGATCCGTTAAATCATTTTCGGCATAATAATGTTTATGTTCTATAAGCGTTTGTTCAGTCATCCTCAACGCGCATCCGCGTGCAAGAATACTGATTTTCTGCAAAGGCTCATCTTTATTTTTAATGAATGCAATTATGGCGTGTCCTGCTTCATGATAAGCAATCCGGCTTTTTTCTTCATCCGTTAAGATGCTGTCATGGGCTTCATTCATGGCGTATTCAAAATCTGATACATCAACCTTTTCTTTATTCAATCTGACTGCTCTTAAAGCGGCTTCATTGACTAAATTTTTGAGAGAGGCACCTGAAAGTCCTACGGTATCTTTTGCTATTTTCTTCAGATCAACTTTTTCAAGCGGGACTGCTTTGGTATGGATGCTGAGGATCTGCTCCCGAGCATAACAAAGTGGTAATTCTAATATGATCTTTTTGCTAAAGCGCTCAGATGTAAATAAAGCAGGATCTAAGATATCAGGACGATGGGTAGCAGCCAATACGATGATCGCTTCATCAGGTGTAAAACTATCCATTTCAATCAGGATTTGATTTAAGATTTGCTCTGTTCCGCGAGCGAAGCACACAGAGTCAATGTCATCAATAAAAATGAGAGCAGGGGCTGATTTGCGTGCCTCTCTAAACATATCGCGTATCTGTGAGGCACCGATACTGGCAAACATCGTTGTTACTTCTGATCCACGAATACTAAAAAAAGGTACCTTCGCTTCTCCAGCTGTTGCGCGAGCCAGAAACGTCTTACCTGTCCCAGGTAAACCTATGAGTAAAACACCTCTTGGTGAAGTGGCCCCTAATTTGCTAAATTTACTTGGGACTTTTAAACAATCGATAATCTCTTGTAGATCTTGTTTTGTACTTTCCGGGTAAACACCATCGTTAAAGTAGAGGTTTTCTATTGATTTTTCATAAAGGGGAGGAGAGGAGGGCATCAATCCAAAGAAATTATCGCGATTCCTCATCTTTTTTCGTAACATTCGACTGGTATAAATTAAAAATAAGATCAATAAAAACCAGGGGGAAATGCCCAATAATGATTCTAGCCAAGAAGATTGTTCCTCAGGCTCTACCATCATTTGCACATTTTTGTCTTTGATTAATTGAACAAAGTCTGGATCATCATAAACAGGTAGATAAGATTCAAATGGTATTTTTTCTGTGTTACCGTCGGCTGTGTCTGTATTATTCGGAGGATGTTCAAACAGTCCCCAAGCATGATGACCTTTTATCCAGATTTTAGTAATGTTGCCTGATGCGATTTCTGATTTAAATTGGGTATAAGGTATCAATACGGCGCTTTGCTGTGAAACAAGAATAAACACATAATAAATGAGTATAAAGGTAAGTGCCCACACCACCCAAGGCGTGCTTTCTGTTTTAATTTGATTGTCTTGCGCCGGACCTTTTTGCAAAATCTGGTATCCTACGAATTGCTCAATTTAATATCAGCTGGTCATTCTTACAACCAGTTCATTAAATAAATATTTTGCTTATGTGAGAAGTATAGCAATCGTTGAGGGGGGGGCGCTTCCCCTTCCCATGAATGTGGCACTTATCCTCTCTCAATTTGGGAGAGAAAGTGCCAAGCAACGCATTATCCCCATCTTTACTGAGTAGGAGGTTTTATTGTTGGATTAATTTTCTCATAATTTTCTCTTAGCTTATACAAAGCCGCTTCAGCCTGACTTAAGCGCTCACGCTCTTGTTGCACGATTTCAGAAGGTGCTTTTTGCGTATAACTTTCATTATCCAGTTTCTTTTTATAAAGCGCTTTCTCTTTTTCGAGCTTCTCTATTTCTTTTAACAGGCGTTTGCTTTCAGCTTCGACATCGATAAGGCCTGCAAGCGGGATAAAAATTTCTAGATCTCCAACGATAGCTGTTGCTGCTTCAGGGCTGGGGTCATTAGCATTAAGCTGTTGCAGATTTTCTAATCTGGCTAAATTCAAAATGATGTTTTGTTGAGAAATTATCGTTGCAATGGATTTGCTATTAGAGCCCCGATAAATCGCGGTGAGGAGCTTACTCGGACTGAGATTCATTTCACCACGAATATTACGAATGCCAATGATAAAATTCTGCACTGTTGTTACTTCTTGCTCGATATTTTCATTCATCAAAGTGTTGTCAACGATTGGGTAAGGTTGGTTCATAATCGTTATCGGCGATTTATCTTTTCCGAAAAAGGGCACGAGTTTTTGCCAAATTTCTTCTGTAATAAATGGCATGATGGGATGGAGTACGCGCATGAGCTCTTCTAAAATAGCGATTAATGTGTAGCGCGTGCCAGCTTGTGCTTTAACTGAAAAGGTATTTTGCGTGAGAACAGGTTTGGCAAGCTCTAAATACCAATCACAATATTCATTCCAGATAAATTCATAAAGCGCTTGCGCTGCAATATCGAAGCGATAAAGCTTAATGTGCTCAAGCACTCTTGCTTTTGTTTTTTGTAGCCTAGACCAAATCCACTTATCATAGAGAGAAAATTCTCTCTCAGCATCATTTTGACCGATGCTATGATTTTCAAGATTCATCATCACATAGCGGGCGGCGTTCCAGATTTTATTACAGAAATTGCGATAGCCTTCAACCCGTGCTAAATCAAAGCGGATATGGCGATTGTTGGAAG
Organism: uncultured Gammaproteobacteria bacterium; assembly: GCA_963803015.1. GTDB lineage: Bacteria > Pseudomonadota > Gammaproteobacteria > Berkiellales > Berkiellaceae > Berkiella. The sequence continues at coordinate 172,113 of CAWDKV010000011.1, forward strand.
CAAGGGCGCAAAAAGTAAAGCGTAGCGCATCAGTTCCAAAAGAGGGGATCCCTTGTGGATATTGCTTACGGGTGTCTTTCTCAATTTGTTTGGCCATTTGTGGTTGCATAAGGCCACTGGTACGTTTAGCAACCAAATCTTCCAGGGCAATGCCATCAATCAAATCGATAGGATCGAGAATATTTCCTTTCGATTTTGACATCTTTTGTCCCTTGGCATCTTGAATAAGGCCATGGACAAACACTTGCTTAAAGGGTACTTCCCCTCTAAATTTAAGCCCCATCATGATCATACGGGCAACCCAGAAAAAGATGATATCAAAGCCGGTCACTAAAACGCTGGTAGGATAAAATGTTTTGAGTTCTGTGGGTTTCATCTGGCCATCCTAAAGTTGAAAAGGGCCAGAGAGCAGAGGAAAACCAAGTATCTAGTACATCATTATCTTGTTTAAGTGTGAGAGTTTCTTCTAATTTATATTTATTTCTGACGTGTGTTTCGCTTTCCCCGACATAAATATTGCCCGCTTCATCATACCAAGCAGGGATGCGATGGCCCCACCAGAATTGCCGACTAATACACCAGTCTTCAATTTTTTTCATCCATTCAAAATAATCATTTTTCCAGTTATCTGGTACAAATTCTATTTTGCCAGATTCCACTGCCGCAACAGCTTCTTTGGCTAAAGGCGCTGTACGGACAAACCATTGATCGGTGAGATAAGGCTCAACTATTTCGCCTGATCTATCTGCACGCGGAACGTTGATTTTATGGGGTTCAATTTTTTCTAATAACCCTAATTGTTCTAAGATCAGCAACAATTTTTTCTCTGGCAACAAAGCGATTTAAGCCTTGATATTGCATTGGGGCGTTCTCATTGATTGCGGCATCAATGGTGAGAATGTTAATCATTTCTAAATTGTGACGTTTACCGATTTGATAATCGTTAAAATCATGGGCAGGCGTAATTTTGACACAGCCTGTACCAAAGGCAGGGTCGACATATTCATCCGCTATAATTGGGATTTCTCGATTAGAGAGCGGTAATAATATCATTTTACCGATTAAAGCTTGATACCTTCGATCTTCAGGATTGACCGCCACAGCAACGTCGCCCAACATTGTTTCAGGTCGGGTAGTTGCCACCACCAGTGATTGTTTACCTTCAACCAGGGGATAGCGGATGTACCAAAGTTTACCTTCTTCCTCTTCAGCTATCACTTCTAAATCAGAAACCGCGGTGTGATATTTAGGATCCCAGTTGACCAAGCGTTTACCGCGATAGATTAAATCTTCTTCATAAAGTTTAATAAACACTTCTTTGACCGCTTTGGATAAACCTTCATCCATGGTAAAGCGCTCGCGCTTCCAATCAATAGATGCACCTAGACGACGCATTTGTTGACTGATGGTATTGCCTGAGTGGGTTTTCCATTCCCATATTTTTTCAATAAATTCTTCGCGCTTGAGACTTTTTTTACTAATACCCTGCGCAAGAAGTTGTCGCTCTACCACCATTTGTGTGGCAATACCGGCATGATCGGTGCCACCTTGCCAAAGTGTTTCATAGCCTTGCATACGGTGTAGACGAATAAGCGCATCCATAATCGTATCTTGAAAAGCATGCCCCATGTGCAAGGTGCCGGTGACATTGGGTGGAGGCAACATAATGCAATAACTTTCTTTAGCAGGTGTTGCGGCAAAGAAACCAGATTGTTCCCAATATTGATACCACTTTTTTTCTAAAGCATGGGGTTGGTAAGTCTTTTCCATAGTCATAGCTGATGAACCTTTATAATCTTTCAAGAAGAAATTGAACTAAGAGGGGAACCGGTCTGCCTGTTGCACCACGAGATTTACCGACACCAGAGGCGGTGTTGGCGATATCTAAATGGGCCCAATTAAAGTTTTTGGTAAATTTAGACAAAAAGCACCCGGCAATAATTGATCTAGCGCCCACATCTGAAAAGGGCACATTCGAGATATCTGCAAATTCAGAGTTTAAGGCTTCTTCATATTCTTCCCACAAAGGTAAAGGCCATATTCTGTCACTGCTTTCGTGACTGGCCTGCACAAGCGCCTCTGATAATTTCTCGTTATTACTCATTAAGGCAGAGGCTTGATGGCCCAAAGCGAGAAAGCAGGCGCCAGTCAGTGTGGCAATATCAATTACCACTTCTGGATTGAAACGTTCACAATAGGTTAAGGCATCAGCCAAGATTAAACGCCCTTCAGCGTCTGTATTTAGGATCTCAACGGTGAGACCAGACATACTGGTAACAATATCTTCTGGGCGCGTTGCAGTAGGACCTGGCATATTTTCGCAGCTAGGAATAACACCAATAATATTGAGTGGTAAGGCCAATTGAAGCGCAGCTTCTAAAACGCCTAATACGGTAGCAGCACCACACATGTCATATTTCATCCCAATCATAAAAGGAGGTACTTTGAGCGTATTACCGCCTGTATCAAAGGTGATACCTTTGCCGACTAAGACAATAGGTTTATCTGATTTTCGCGCACCGCGATATTCAAGGGTGATTAATTTTGCATTACTTTCGCTACCACTGGTAACCGAAAGGAGGAGGCCCATATTGAGGGCGGCCATATCCTTTTCTTCTAGAACCGCAATACTTACTTTAGGGTGTTTCTTAGCAAACTGTTTGGCGTAATTCGCTAAAAAACTGGGATCGCACACATTTGCCGGCAGATTGGCCAAATTTTTGACAACTTCTACCCCTTCCACAATGGCCCGAGCAATCACGGCCGCTTTTTCACATTCCTTGAGTTCACTTTTAGGAACCAAAAAGACAAAGCGGCGCAAAGCGCGCTTAGGCAGTGTTTTTTGGCTTTTGAATTTATCAAAGCGATATAATGCTGCTTGGATGGTTTCAATGGCTTGACGTACTTGCCAAGCTGGGGAGCGGTCTTTTACCGGAAAATCACTCAGGACAATGCTGGCATCTAAAGCGCCTGTATGGGCAAGGGCTTTGATAATTGAAGTGATAATATCGCGAAATTGTTTTTCGGTTATCTCTTTGTCGCCTGCGCCTATAATTAAAACGCGTTCAGACCCACTTTGTGGGAAATCATGAAAAACAGTTACGCAGCCTAATTGGCTGGGTATATCCCCTCTAGCTAGGCGTTCTTTTAAAAGGGTTTGGCTTGCTTTGTCCCATTTTTCAAGTGTGGGAGAGAGTCTACGTGTTCCGAACTGGCTCGTAATGAGACAACTCGATTTTTGTTTTTCACTTAAGCTACTTTTTACACTAAATTCCATAAATGTCCCATGAGAGATAAGATTAAGAAGGTGGATAACTTATTTAAACGCTATTTAGTCATTTTGTTTATCATGATAAAGGGTATAATTCACTAATTTTTCTCACAAGTACACCAGCATGTTAATTCAACGTTACTTATTTCGTGAAATATCCTATACCTTCTTATCAGTTATGTTGGTTACACTGCTTATAGCCGTTAGCAATAAATTTGTTAGATTGGTTACTAAAATGTCTTCTGGTGACATTTCTCCCGAGGTCTTATTTCAAGCGGTTTTATTGCAAGTGCCCGAATTGCTTGCCTTTTTGTTGCCGGTTGCGCTCTTTTTAGGGATTTTACTTTGCTTGAGTAAATTATTTGCTGAAAATGAAATCCCCGTGATGTTTGCTTGTGGTTTATCGTGGCGACATTTAATAGGCGTGAGCTTAATCTTATCGTTAATTACCATGATATTGGCAGCTAGCTTTAGCTGTTATCTTGGGCCAAAAATTGCGAATCATCGCGAGAAGTTGTTACAAAAAGAAGGGCCCATGTTTTTAGTGCAAACGATTGCCCCTGGCAAATTTCATTCCTTTCGTGATCGCACCATTTTTTACATTGGAGATTTAAGTGATGATCGCCAAGAATTAAAACATTTGTTTGTTGTACAACAACCAGATAAAGAAAAAGAACCAGATTCACCTTGGCAGTTGGTAACTGCAGCAAGCGGGCACCTCGTGAAAGATCAACAAAAAGGATTAACTTACCTGCAATTAAAAGACGGCTATCGTTATACAGGCACATCTATCGCGGAAGATTTAACGATAATTGAATTCGGTGGCTATCAAAAACTTTTAGAAGAGCACCAGCCGCAACAAGAATTTCATTATCATCGAACTATGCCAACAACTATGTTGTGGGATAAACCCATTCCCTCAAACTTAGCGGAGTTGCAATGGCGCCTCGCCATTCCCTTATCTGCGCCATTACTTGCTTTACTGGCGGTACCTTTAAGTCGTGTTTCGCCAAGACAAGGTCGCTATAGCCGATTGTTTCTTGCTATTTTAATTTGCATTATTTATTACAACTTACTGACAATAAGTAAACGTTGGGTTTCCACGGAAGTGCTTGCCCCCTGGGTGGGATTATGGTGGGTACATTTATTATTACTGACTAGTAGCATTATCTTTTTACTCATTGCATCGGGTCGCTGGCGGCAAGCATGGGCCTATGTTAAAGGGAGTGCAAAATGAATAAATTGACTCTCTATTTAGGGAAAACGGTATTAGTTTCTATTTTTATTACTCTGCTTTTCTTTGTCGGTTTAGAGTTTATTTTTGATATGGTCAGTGAGCTTCGATTGCTGGGAACGGGAGATTATACGCTGGCTAAAGTGTTAGCTTTTATTGTCTTGTCTCTACCACAATCAATAGCAAACCTGTTTCCGATGGCGGCATTGCTCGGAACAATAATGGGATTAGGCTTATTAGCTGGCCGAAGCGAACTCGTCGTGATAAGGGCTGCAGGTTGGAGCATTGGCGATATCATTATTGCTGTCAGTAAATTAGCACTCATTTTGGCAATCTGCATCATGATTATTCAAGAGAGTGTCGTTCCTCTAACGGATAAGTGGGCAAGGCAACAAAAAGCGTGGGCACTCAGTAGTGGTCAAACATTGAATACTAGTTTTGGTACATGGATGCGAGATGGTGATAGCTTTATCTATATCAAAGATATAGATTCAGATAGCCATTTAGAAGGGATAACTCAGTACCAATTTGATCAAAACATGCGCTTGTTGAGAATGCAGGTCGCCAAAGTCGCCGATTTTGAGAATGGACATTTTGTACTGCGAGATGTGACTGAGACGCAATTTCACGAAGATAAAGTAATAGAAAGCAAATTTGAGACGAAGATCTGGCAAAGTAATATCCGACCTCATATTCTGCAGGTGGCAGGTGTAAAAGATTTAGAAGATTTAACTTTAAATGAGTTGCTCCAAACGATAGAATATCGCAAGGCAAACGCCTTAAATTACAAAGCGTATCAGCTAGCGTTTTGGCAAAAAATCGTCCATCCACTTGCTATTATTGTGATGATGTTTGTGGCCATTCCTTTTCTCTTTGGCCCGCTGCGTTCAACGACGATGGGTTTTAGGTTATTAGTGGGGATTTTGATAGGTTTTGTTTTTTACTTGTTTAATCAGTTATTTGGTCCTTTAACACAAGTCTATGCTATTCCGCCTTTTGTTGGCGCGATATTACCGACAATGCTATTTTTCTTTTTGGGGATCTATCTTTGTAAACGGACTTTCTAGGCGTCGTTTTTAGCTTGTTTTGGTAGTAAACGTACCAGTTTGGTGCCAGCCAAGCGATCATGTAATGCTTGATTGTCTTTATCGATTAAGCACCAGAGGAAACCCAGTCCTGCCATGCTCAAACTAAACAAAGCCAGAAAATATCGAATCAAGGCTATTTTCCAGGTGAGCTTGTTATGGTAAGTGTCGACGAGTTGAACCTTCCAAGCGAGCATGCCTAAAGTTTGTCCGCTCTTTTGCCAAAACCAAGACAAAAAGAAGCCAGTTCCTACAACCAAGTAGGCTAGGAAAACTTCGCGGAAAGGTAGAAAGGATTGCCCTTTATTCACCATAAAGGCAACGATGGTTATCAATAAGATAAAAGAGACGACGATAAAGCTGTCATATAACATGGCAGCCATTCTTCTCGAGAATGAAGCGGGAATATATAAATCAGTGCTTGAAATCATATTTTCACATTTGCTTGGTGCCGGAGGAGAGAATCGAACTCACACAATGTTGCCATTACCAGATTTTGAGTCTGGCGCGTCTACCAGTTCCGCCACTCCGGCGTTTAGGGAGCAGAGTATACCAGCTGTACAGAATAAGGCCAGATCTAGTCAAAAAATAGCTAGAAACAAAAAGTCAATTGACTTTCATTTATATTACCGTTTGTCACATAAGGCAAAAGTGAATACCATAGGGGATTAATAAAAATAATATAATTTTGTTTTTTAACTTAATAAGGGTAGCGTATGAATCGTATTTTTCTGACATTGATGACACTGCTAGTCTCGCCTTTGGCTTTTGCGGAATCTTCTTTAACGAGTGGGCCAGGCGCCATGGGCAATATTATTATGTTGGCCGGGTTTTTGTTTATTTTCTATTTTATGCTTATTCGCCCGCAAGCCAAGCGTGCAAAAGAACAACAAGCCCTTATTGCAAGCATTGCTAAAGATGATGAAGTCATCACCAGCGGTGGTTTAGTGGGGAGAGTGTTAAAGGTCTCTGATCAATTTGTGCACGTTGCTTTGGCCGAAAGCGTAGAAGTCATTGTGCAAAAACAAGCTATCTCAGGACAATTACCCAAAGGCACCATCAAGAGTATTTAATCTTAAGGGAATAAGCGCGTTATGCTTAACAAATATCCGACTTGGAAGTATCTTTTATTAGCCGGCATGCTGTTATTAGGTGTCATTTATGCTTTACCTAATCTTTTTGGAGAAGATCCCGCGTTGCAAGTTTTGCCTGCTACCGGATATGCCTTCAAAGATGATGTGTTAACTGATATTAAAGCTGCCTTAGATGACGCGAATATTCCCTATCACAATATCAAACGAGAAGATCAATCCATATTAGTCCGCTTTGCCAATGCACAAGCACAAATTCGAGCTAAAGAAGCCATTAAAGATAAGCTGGGGGATAATTATATTATTGCCCTTAATTTAGCGCCGAAAACGCCTTCTTGGTTAGAAATGATCGGGGCGCAGCCGATGAAGTTGGGCTTGGATTTAAGAGGCGGCGTACATTTTTTAATGGATGTAGATGTCGATTCTGCGGTTAAACGCAGAATGGAGTCCGTCTTAGGCGATATGCGTAATGATTTGCGCAACAATAAAATTCGTTATCGTCAGGTGTCTAAGATCAATGAAACCGGCGTAAGTATTAATTTTGACGATCAAGCAACCCTAGATCAGGCTTTTACCAGCTTACAAAAGCATTTTAATGAATTTGACATGACTAAAAAAATGGAAGAAGGTAAATTCCAGCTTGTCTGCCAAATGAAAACAGCTAGCCTACAAGAAATTCGTAACTATACCATAGAGCAAACCATGGCGACCTTACGTAACCGCGTCAATGAGCTAGGGGTGGCAGAGGCGATAGTGCAGCGACAAGGTAACAATCATATTGTGGTCGAATTACCTGGGATCCAAGATACTGCACGAGCAAAAGATATTTTAGGTAAAACGGCGACGCTTGAATTTCATTTACAGGCTAAAGAAGAGTCTGCTAACGCCACGCCGAATTATTCGCCGCCTGGCACCAAGTGGTACTACGATAGAGAAAACAGGCCATTTCTGCTACAAAAACGCGTTATTTTAACCGGTGATTCTATTACAGGCGCGATGGTGGGAACGGACGATCGTACAGGTAGACCTGCTGTGCATGTGCGAGTAGGAGGCACGGGTTTGTCGGTCTTTAAAAAGACTACATTAGAGAATATTGGGCGCATGATGGGGGTGGTTTATCTTGAAACGAAACCCGTGACAGAAAAAGTGGCAGGACAAGATCTGCAACAAGATAAAACCCAAGAAATTTTAATTAGTATTGCCACAATTCAGAGTGCGCTTGGTAGTCAGTTCCAAATCACAGGGTTTACTTTACAAGAAGCGCAAGACTTAGCGTTACTTTTGCGAGCAGGAGCTTTACCTGCTGCAGTTCGTATTGTTGAAGAGCGTATTGTGGGTCCAAGCTTAGGGCAAGAAAATATTCGTTTAGGGATTATTTCTATTGAAGTAGGCCTGGGTTTAGTTTTGCTGGCAATGCTCGTTTATTACAGCGTGTTCGGCATTATTGCCAATTTGGCCTTAATGATGAATGTGGTATTTTTGCTGGCGATACTCTCCGCTGTTGGGGCAACCTTAACCTTGCCAGGTATGGCGGGCATTGTCTTAACGGTCGGTATGGCGGTCGATGCCAACGTTTTAATTTTTGAGCGGATAAGAGAAGAATTAAGAAATGGTATGTCTTCCCAGGCTTCCATTCACAGTGGCTTTGAACGAGCTTTGGCCACCATCATAGATGCAAACGTGACAACCCTTATCGTTGGGATCATCCTCTTTAGTATTGGAACGGGACCCGTAAGAGGATTTGCGGTGACTTTGTGCATTGGAATTTTAACCTCGATGGTCACAGCTATCACCGGGACAAGAGCCATGGTCAACTTGGCTTATGGTGGCAAAATGGGCAAACGATTACGCATAGGGATTTAAGACTATGGAACTTTTTCATCATCAAACCAAAATTGATTTTATGGGGATGCGCAAATGGACAGCTTTGTTTTCCATTGCGGTCACTTTGTTGTCACTCACTTTATTGTTTGTGAAGGGTATTAATTTTGGATTAGATTTCACGGGTGGCACGCAGTTAGAGCTTCGTTATAAAGAGCCTATTAATTTTGAACACGTGCGAGAGCAATTAGAAGAAGCCGGTTTCCAGGGGACCAAAGTAGCCCAATATGGCTCGGTTTACGATGTCTTAGTTAAAATTGCGAATAAAAAAGGCATGACTGAGCAAGAGCTAGGCCGTAAAGTCATAGAAGTGTTAACTGCCAAAAATACAGAAGTCGAGCTCAGAAGAGTGGAGTTTGTAGGTGCTGAGGTGGGCGAAAATTTAGCGCAGCAGGGGATGATTGCTGTTTTAGTGGCGCTTCTTGCGACCATGCTTTACATCGCTGTACGCTTCGAATACCGCTTTGGGTTTAGTGCGATGGTCGCGCTTTTGCATGATCCTATTTTAATTTTAGGTGTTTTCTCTTATCTGCAAATTGAATTTGATTTAGCTTCTTTAGCGGCAATTTTGGCTGTATTAGGTTATTCCTTAAACGATACCATTGTGGTCTATGATAGAGTACGAGAAAATTTCCGAAAAATGCGCAAAGCAACCCCGCTTGAAGTGATGAACCTCTCTATCAATCAGACGCTTTCACGAACGATAATGACTTCTGTACTCACGCTTCTGGTCGTGGTTGCACTTTATCTTTTTGGTGGTGAATCTCTCCATGGTTTCTCTTTAGCGTTCATGATAGGAATAATTATCGGAACCTATTCGTCTATATTTGTGGCTGGCGCCCTATCTTTAACTATGGGATTAAACCGAACCAACCTCATTCCTGCAACAAAGAATGTTGCCGATGAGATGCCCTAAAACTTTTTCCTAGGGTGCAGGGGCTCGTCTTTTGACGAGCCTCCATCATTATTTTTTATGACATGACTCTCCATCCAACTGTGATTAAACTCAACAACTTATTATAAAGTTTACACGAGAAATTTAATTGAACAGTGGGCCGTTTCCTTTACAATCTCTTCCCAGAGATATTTTGATCCTTCTTTTTTCTGCGTGCGACTTAATCCAAGAACTTGTAAGATTCAGCTTAATCAGTCGTTTTTTTTATCGCTTGATACAGGTTGTATCGAGGCGTTTGATCCAGCAGTATTTTCCATATTTGCTGAAAACAAACACAAAGGAATGTAAAATTTTTCCTAAGACTTTATTCGCTGAAGAGCTTCGTCAATACAGAGCTGGTTGCCGTTGTGCCAAAAATTTATTGTTTGGTTTAGACATTCATGCTGTGCTATTGGCTTTAAAGGGCGCCATAGATGAAATTGAACGATCTGTTCATATTGATAAAAGTAACAAAGTAACACTGTATTGCTTAGCGCTTTCCAACGGGCATACACAAGCAGTCGCTAAATTAAATCTATTTGACATAGAGCTAGCGCTCCAGTGGGCGACTAGAAAAGGTAATTTGGAGGTGGTGCAATGGCTTCTAGATCAATTTCCCGCTGATGATGAGACATCAGCAAACGATGTAATCTCAAATATCGTAAGAGGATGGGCATTTTTAGAGAGTGCGAAATATGGTCATCTTGCCGTTTTGCAATGTTTATTTGCAAGGAGGCCCAGCATCTTTTCTATTCATAAGGAGCAAGCGCTGACAAGAGCAGCTAAATATGGTCACCTTGATGTTGTGCAATGGTTGTTGGCGCAAGCGGGAAGGGACATGAAAGTAGATTTCAATGAGCTGTCGCTTTTAGCATTTCAATGCGGCTACCGTCAAGTGGCGCTGACTCTCAAAAAATATCAATGGCAAGTTCTTTCTCCGATAGAAAATACTTTTATCCCTTCGTTTTCAACTCGGCTTCCTAATAATCATACGACTCAAGTGCCAGAAGAAATTGAATTGATAAATAAAATGTCAGGCGTGCGGATTTAACGTGCTTGATTAAAGCCCTTTTTTAGGCGATTTTGGTTTCTGGTTATCCTGATTATCTGCCACATTCTGTTTGTCTTGATTAGCAGAATTGATAAAGGCATTGACATCAGCAGAAACATGAGGATCGCCAAATTCAAATTCTTTGGCTAATTTACCACCATGATTTTTTAACCATGCATTTACTTGATTGCTGTTTATAGAAGCACCATCATGCTGTAATTCAATTTTTGGAAAAGTCTTATAAAATTCAGGGTATTTTATTTCAAGAAATGCCTTAAGCTCTCTAGCGTTTTGATCTGTCCAAATGCTACCGCCAAATTGTGATGATATTAATAAACCTAGTACACTTCCAAATCTCTTAGCGTTTTCCTCTATGTCCCGGCTCATTTGGCCACCGAATTTTAAGTCATATATTTTATCCACTACATCGAGAGGATAGGAACTTTCATCATAAACGGATCCAAAGCCATCGCTATTAAAGCTTGGTTTTATAAACAAAGTCTCAAGTGCCCAGTCCATTACTCGGTTATCACCAGAATTTATGCCAAAAAAAGGAAGCCAAACACTAGGTAATTTAGAGCTCGTACCTGAAGATTTATAAAAGCATAACCCATTGATCACAGCTAATTCACGAATTACTTTCTGCTGACGTTCATAAGTTTCAACAGAAGTAGATTCTAGAGTCATGTCTTTGCCAATCATTTGTTGCCCTGTTTCTGACTTCAGTTGATTATAATTGAGAACAGGTTCAGGTTTGGCTTTATCTTTATCTTCTGTCTCTGGTGCAGCAGGAGAAGACCTATTAAGAGCAGTGGATTTTTTATCAGTGGGTCCAGTAGGTTTTGCCATGTTAATTACTCCCATAGTTCAAATAATCATTAATTTATATCTCCTTCATAATTTTTGACATTGAACCCTCAATACAAGTTCAGTTTCAAATCATTGCAGGGATTAGTGATTATTTGAAAGCTCGGGACCGACTTTACAAACGATCCTCTGATGATTTCAGGCGAGCTTTATTCAGTCTCCTCAGATGAGGATGAGCTTATAATAATGGGTGGCCGCGGATAGACATGATGGGTATTGCTATTTTTAGTTTTCTTTCTAAAAATATAAAAAGTGACGCCTGCTAACACGGCTATACTTGCAACTCCAACAGCAGCTGGAATACAACATTTGCCTGCAGATATTAAACTCGTCTCAGTTACCTGTAATTCTCTCATTGCACCCTCTCAAAGTGAGCTGATTTTAAGTAGTAATAAGCTAAAAGATGATATCTGATGAGCTTACAAATGTAAAATAGGTTGCCCAAACTGTCTGAGCCGTGCAGAAGCTTTAGGGTGTGAATGAAATCCTTTTTTACGTTTTATGGATTGGCAATTAATTAGTTCAGTTTCTGAACAGGCATAATAGGCCCATTGTGCAATTGCTATAGTTCAGTGAAATGAGTCTGTTTAGCATACGATGGATTAAAGACAAGTCGGTACATTTGAGAGATTGATCTCAGCTCCAGGCGGCCGATTTTCATAAAAAAAGAGAATAGCAGACTTTTTTCTCAAGTAGCAGGCGTTTTTCATGACTACTAATCTTTTTTCAGCGCTCTGCGAATGATTTTATTAGAGGCTGTTCTGGGTAGGGCATCTATTTTGATAACCTCTTTGATTTTAAACAAAGGGTTGAGGTGATGTTTAATGGCATTTTGCATGGTTATTTTTAATTGTTCTAAATCGCTTTGTTGCGAGGATAAAACAACATAAATAATCAATTCACTAGGGCCGCCACCAGTTGGCTGGACAGCCACAGCCGCCGTTTCATGCACTTCGGGCAATCCATTGAGAACAGATTCAATTTCTGTCGCGCTCACCTTGATGCCACTCAATTTCATGGTGTCATCCACGCGTCCTAGCATTCTGTAGTAGCCATTCGCAAAGCGTTTGATTTCATCGCCATGGCGGCGTAACACTTTGCCATCAAGTGTTGGCATATTGGCATAATAGACTTGAAAATGATCTTTATTTAGCAACTCAGTAGATAAACCAATAGAGGGGCCAATAATAGCCACTTCGCCCGTGTCTGCAGGGTTTCCCGATTCATCTAAAACGACAAAGTCTAATCCTAAAGCTGGTGTGGTGCACATGCTGGGTGCACAGGGATGAAGCAAAGTGGAAGTGATATAAGCCCCACCAATTTCAGTGCCGCCGCAATATTCAATAATGGGTTTATAGTTAACGAGGTACATGAGGTATAACATGTCCTCTACATTAGAGGCTTCTCCTGTTGATGCAAATAATTTCAGCTCTCCCCAATTCAAGCCTTCCATACATTTTGAGTAGTGCCATGTTTTTACTATCGTGGGGACAACACCTAAGAGTGTCACTTTAGTATCCTGAATAAATTGTCCAAAGCGTCTATCATTCGGTGTGCCTGCATAGAGTGCAAGGGTGGCTTTGTTGATAAGGCAGGCAAAAATCAACCAAGGTCCCATCATCCATCCTAAATTGCTCGGCCAACAAAAAATATCATTGGAGGTGACGTTCAAATGCAGAGCAGCATCACTAGCGCACTTGATGGGTGTGGTTTGCGTCCAGGGAATGGCTTTGGGATCTCCTGTCGTGCCGGAGGAGAACAAGATATTGATAGCATCATCTGGGGCGCATGGAATAGCTTGATAGGACTCCTTTTCACTTAAAAAATTATCCCACAAGATATCATTTTGTCGAATATTGCTCGTCTTTGGGTTCTCAACCGCTAAGACAATGGTTAATGGTGCATGCGCTTCAATGACTTTTTCATAGAGAGCATGGGTTTTGCCATCACGAATGATTTTATCTTGGGTGAAAACGGCCCTCACATTGGCAATCTGAAAACGCTTGGCAATTTCATCTGTTGCAAAACTATCTGCAATAGAAACTATCACACAGCCGGCTTTAATAATGCCTAAATAAATCGCCACAGCTTCAATCGTCATTGGCATCATGATGCCAATCCGCGCGCCTTTTGGTAAGAGCCCGCTTAAACTATTGGCGACACGATTAGAGAGCTTATCTAGTGCTTCATAACTGATTTGAGTAATTTTGCCGTTTTCGTTTTGAGAAATAATAGCAGTTTTGTTTTTATGAGCAGCAAAACAACTTTGCGTGATGTTAAATTGTGCATCTTTAAACCAAAGGGGAGAAGCGACCCCCTTTGAGAGATCAAGTAATTGGCTAAATGGTTGTGACATGTTAATTTGCAAAAAATCTAGCATGGTTTGCCAAAAATCAGAATAATGCTGCACAGACCAATGGTGTAAATCCTGATAAGTGTTACATTTTTTTTCACGCATCAGTTCAGCAATAATGGTGGTTTGAATAAAATCATTGCCCGGGGCAAAAGCAGGGCAGGGTAAATGATTCCACTCAGGAAATAGCGTTGAAAATAATAATTTGTGAAGAGGAAAGGAATAAGATGAGGGATAATGACGACATAAAATCTCTTTTTTCAGACTTTCCCAGCAAGCTTCTGGCGTTGTTGCCTTTTCTTGCAGCAACGCCATTATCTTTTTAGCATCAATCTCTGATGCACCCAATTCAACCAATTGCTGATTTGAGATGGTCATGACATCTAAAGCTATTTAAAAACTTTACCCAGAAATTGCTCAAAATCTTGCCAAGATTTTTTATCTGCGGCTGCGTTATATGCAGCCCCACTTTTCTTATCATTACCTGCTGCAGGATTAGTAAAAGCATGGACAGCGTCTGGATAGACAATAAACGTTAAATTAACGTTACCGTCTGCCATTTCTTTTTTAAAGGCTGCAATTTCTTGTGCTGATTCAAAAGGATCATCTGCGCCATGCATCACCAGTACTTGGCCTTTAATATTTTTAGCATCTTGCGGCGTAGGAGAAGAGAGTCCACCATGGAAAGTAGCAGTTCCGACTATTGGCGCACCACTGCGTGCAAGTTCGAGTGCTGCCGTGCCACCAAAGCAGTAGCCCATTACCACCACTTTTTGCTTATCCACTTGTTTCATTGCGGTTAAAGCATCATAAGCTGCTTTCATACGGCTGCGCAAAAGGGGACGATCCGCTTTATATTTATTGGCAAACTGCGCCGCTTCTTTTTGATCTTTTGGACGTGTTCCTTTACCATACACATCTACCGCAAAAGCAACATAGCCTTCGGAGGCTAATTGTTCTGCTTTTTGTTTGGTGAAAGCGGAAAGCCCCATCCAATCATGCACAATCAAGATACCAGGTCGGGGATTTTTAATAGCATCATCATAAGCGACAAAACCCTCCATGGTGGTGCCATTAGCAGTATATTCTACAGGTTGCGTTATGATAGCGGCTCCTGCTTGCATTGATAAAAGACATCCGAATAAACAACCTATGCTTTTTTTGATCATGGTATTTGGCCTCCTAGCCTCTACGGATATATTGCTCCGAAATTTTCAGTAATTCTTTGTAGATCTTAGGGGGTGCCGCTAAGATACTATCTCCCTGTAAGAAATCTTGTGAACCATCCAATGTTGTCACATAACCGCCTGCTTCTTGAATAAGCAAGGCGCCGGCGGCAATGTCCCAGATTTTGAGATCAAATTCCCAAAAGCCATCTAATCGGCCCGCAGCAACATAAGCGAGATCAAGCGCGGCAGCGCCAGCTCGTCTAATACCGGCGCATTGCGGCAAAAGAGCCGCCAGCAGTTTTAAATAGGGATCAAGTTGTTCAAAATCTCTGAACGGGAACCCTGTGCCAAGAAGGGCATTTTCTAGTTTTTCATTGGTTGAGACGCGTAATTTTCTATCGTTGAGTCTGGCGCCTTCACCACGGCTGGCGGTAAACAGCTCATCACGAATGGGATCGTAAACGATACCATGCAGGATTTTATCTTGATGTTTTACACCAATAGAGACGCAAAATTGCGGAAATCCATGCAAAAAGTTGGTCGTGCCATCAAGGGGATCGATAATCCAGGTGATATCGTTTCTATCCGTAGATTGGGTAAGGCCAGTTTCTTCGCCTAAAATGCCGTGGTAGGGGTAAGCTTTTTTAATAGTTTGGATAATAATCTCTTCGGCAGCTTTGTCGACTTGGCTAGCGAAGTCGTTGCGTCCTTTTTGAACAATTTGCAGCTCATCAATTTTGTCTTGGGCTTTGAGAATGACATTGCCGGCAAGTCTTGCCGCTTTAATGCCGATATTGACTAATGGGTGCATCTTTTTTCTCTCTAGTTTTTTAAGTCAACAGTATATAACATTTGGTATTTTAAATCCCAATGAAAAATCAATATAGCTAACCAAATATAATGCTACTCAACAATATTCATATTATTCTCTGTGAAACCAGCCACCCAGGCAATATTGGCGCAACGGCGCGTGCCATGAAAAACATGGGCTTGCAGCAATTGGTTCTAGTTGCACCTAAACAATTTCCACATAAAGAAGCGCTCGATCGTGCCTCGGGTGCCGATGATATTTTAGAAAATGCAAAGGTGGTTAGCTCGCTCCATCAAGCGATAGCGGATTGCCAGTGGGTATATGGCACCAGTGCACGAGAACGAACCTTTGCTTGGCCGCAGCTTACCCCTAAACAAGTGGCAGAAAAAGTCCAGCAGCAAATAAGCATTGATGAAAAAGTAGCGATTATCTTTGGCCCAGAACAATCCGGTTTGACTAACGAAGATCTGCAACTTTGCGACTATCATCTCGCTATCCCTGCCAACCCTGAATATTCTTCTTTAAATTTGGGGCAAGCAGTGCAAATAGTCACTTATGAAATTTATCAGGCTTTTTTGGATAATAAAGATAGTCTGGCGCCCACACTCGCCGCTCCAGAGAAAGCGACTGCTCAAAGTATTGCCCAATTATTAGCTCAATTTGAGAGAGTGGCAATTGATTTAGATTTTATGGATCCCAAAAATCCCAAAAAATTGTTACCCAGAGTACAAAGATTACTCGCCAAAGCACAATTAGAAACAGAAGAAGTCAATATTTTGCGCGGGTTTTTGAAGAGGGTTGAGGGAAAGTGACAAGATGGATAACGAGGATCCGCCACTGGATCCTCGTCAGAGAAATTACGCTAGTCTGCGTCTTGCACCAGGAGCGGCATTCATATCAGCCAATTCTGCGCAAGCTGAAATGACACTGCGAAGCAGTGCCAATCCACCCATGAATTTTAAACTTTCTAATAAAAAATCTGTAGTTGTTCCTGCTCCTTGTGATCGATAAGCAGTAATAAGGGCACTCAGAGCTGCACTCCCGGCATTGATGGCTAGTTCTTTTCTATCCATTTTAAACATGTTTAACATAAAAAACCTCACTTATCTTAACAGTTTATTGCTGACTATATATCCTGGACCAAGCATTAGAGTCGAAATAGGTGTATCCCCAAATATAAGGGGCAACCATGACAGCGGCACTAACGCCTATGACAGGGCCTGCAAATGCGCCAATCACACCCCCCACTAAAGCACCTCCAAAAAAGGTTAAGGTGTTAGCGTCACGTTTAGCGGTGTTATGTGCAGTTGTCCATGTATCAACGCTAATGCAGTTGAGGGACACACTAGTGGTTGCGGCTCCAGAAACACAGGGGATCTCGTAGATATCGAGATTTCGCATAGAAGACTCCTCTAAGGGTGACATGGGTGAATCCGCAGCAAATTTAACAATTTCCATACTGGTAATCAAGCTATCATAGAGCTCTTTCTTTGGTTTTAATCTTGACTAATTTAGTAGGGTATGACAATCTTTGACCACTTTCTGGCATAGAGATTTGTTATGAAGCTAACAACAAAAGGGCGATACGCTGTGACAGCGCTTCTTGATATGGTAATGCACCAAGATAAAGGCCCTGTGACAGTTGCGCAAGTCGCCGTTCGTCAAGGGATCTCTATTACTTATTTAGAACGCCTGGCTTGTTTATTACGGGGTCAGGGCTTGTTAAGAAGTGTTCGGGGCGCTAAAGGGGGTTATATGCTTGCCCGTGAACCCCAAAGCATTACCGTAGCAGATGTTATCCATGCCGTTGATGAAAAAATAGATGCCACACGCTGTCAAGGCAAAAGTAATTGCCATGATGGAGGAATGTGTTTAACCCACTCTTTATGGGATGCTTTAAATCATAAAATTATGGATTTTTTACAAGGTATTACATTGCAAGACTTAGCAATGAATCCGCAAATTTTGGCGATGACAAAAGGATGTGAAACGCCTGCTAGATTAATTAGGATGGTGCAACATGTCTAAAGTCTTTATTCGTTCTCATGATGAGGTTTATCAACAAGTTTGTAGTACGCGTCTTGCCATGCAATTGCTTGAAATAGGCATTGCTGAAGTGGTCACAACTTCACCTTTTGTTGTCAAATTTAAAGGAACAAATGAGCGAGGTGATCCCTTGCCAGAAGTCATTTATACCAAAAGGCCAACGCCATCTAGCCCTTTGGGCGCTGCGAGAAAAAAAATACCGGTTTTGGGAAGGGCATATTTATGAGTAAACCTTGTTATTTTGACTATGCTGCAACCACTCCTGTTGATCCCCGTGTGATAGACAAAATGGTCACCTGCTTAAAAGAAGATTTTGGCAATCCCGCTTCGCGCTCACATGCCTATGGTTGGCAAGCAGAAGAGAAAGTAGAGGCAGCCAGAGCAGAAGTTGCGGCGTTAATCAACGCTGATCCCCGGGAGATAGTATGGACTTCTGGCGCAACCGAATCTGATAATTTAGCGATAAAAGGCGCGGCACATTTTTACCAACGCAAAGGTAAACATATTATTACCAGTAAAATTGAGCATAAAGCCGTTTTGGATTCTTGCCGTGCTTTAGAAAGTGAAGGTTTTACGGTCACTTATTTAGACCCAGATAAACATGGTTTAGTGAGCCCTGCTCAAATTGAAGCTGCGATTCAAGAAGATACCATTCTGGTTTCAATGATGCATATTAATAATGAAATTGGTGTGATTCAAGATCTAGAATCCATTGGTAAAATCACGCGAGCACGCAATATTGTCTTGCATGTCGATGCCGCGCAATCCGCAGGTAAAATACCGCTGGATATGCAAAACAATGCTATCGATTTATTATCTATTTCTGCTCATAAAATGTACGGACCAAAAGGAATGGGTGCATTATATGTCAGAAGAAAACCCCGGATCCGTTTAACCCCCCAAATGCATGGAGGAGGCCATGAGCGTGGTTTTCGCTCGGGCTCTTTGGCAACCCATCAAATTATTGGGTTTGGTGAAGCTTGCCGACTCGCAAAAGAGAACATGGGAACAGATTTGCAAAAATTAAAAGTGATGCGCCATAAATTATGGCAAGGGATCCAAGATATTGAAGAAGTGCATCTCAATGGGCACCCTTCTCCTGACAAGCAATTCCCTGGCATTATGAATTTTAGCATTAACTTTGTTGAAGGTGAGTCCTTGATTATGGGCTTAAAAGATTTAGCGCTTTCTTCAGGTTCGGCTTGCACCTCGGCTAGTTTAGAGCCCTCTTATGTTTTGCGCGCGTTAGGCTTAAACGATGAGCTGGCGCACAGTAGTTTACGTTTTTCGTTTGGCCGCTTCACAACGGATGCTGAAATTGAAACAGCAATACGCTCTGTACGAAATGTGGTTGGCCGTTTACGTGAGATGTCTCCTTTGTGGGAGATGTATCAAGAAGGTATAGATTTAAACACCATTGAATGGGCTGCACATTAAAGGAATCAAATTATGGCATATGATGAAAAAGTAATTGACCACTACGAAAATCCACGCAATGTTGGCAGTTTAGATAAAAATAGTCCACGTGTTGGCACGGGGATGGTTGGTGCACCTGCGTGTGGCGATGTGATGAAACTGCAAATTGAAGTCGATGAGAAAACAGGCAAAATTGAACGCGCTGTTTTTAAAACCTTTGGCTGTGGCTCAGCAATTGCTTCAAGCTCCCTTGCGACCGAATGGTTAAAGGGACGCACCCTAGATGAAGCAGACCAAATCAGAAATACGCAAATTGCGGAAGAATTAAAGTTACCTCCAGTGAAAATTCACTGCTCTCTTTTAGCAGAAGATGCGATTAAAGCAGCAGTAAAAGATTACAAAACTAAAAGGAAAGAGGAGGTAGTGAATGTCTAATTTTCCTGATGCTGATCCAGGTTTACAACTGACATCAAGCGCGATTCACCATTTAAAGCAGTCCATTGAAAAAACGAGCGACAAGCGGGCAATAGGCATGCGTATAGGTGTTCGCAAAGCGGGCTGTTCAGGTTATGAATATCAATTAGAGTTTGCTTATCCTGAAAGTCGGCAAGAACATGATTTTGTTTTCTCTTTTGATGATATTGCTATCTTAATTGATAAAGAAATCTATCTTAAATTTCTAAAAGGCGGCACAGTCGTGGATTATCGTCAGGAAGGGATTAATCATGGCTTACATTTTGACAACCCTAATGTGGGGAATCAATGTGGTTGTGGTGAAAGCTTTACTTTAGCTGATTAACGACAGACTGATGCAAGCACTGAAACAAAATTATTTTTCGTTATTTGGATTGGAAGTGAACATTTTGCAAGAAATGACGTTGATTAAACAACGTTATTATCAACTGCAAAAGCAATTTCATCCCGATAATTTTACCAATAGCGCGCCGCAAGAAAAGGCGCTGGCTGAGCGTGTCGCCGCTTATTTAAATGATGCTTATCAAACCCTCAAAGATCCCTTAAAACGTGCTATTTATTTATTAAAGCTCAAAGGCGTGGAGCTCAGAGAAGAAGATACACAAATGGATCCTGATTTTTTGACAGCACAATTTGAATTGCGGGAAAAAATGGAAATTGATGCAAACAAAGAAGCGGGATTAGAAGAAATAAAGGCGGCCCTTGCGCAAAGACAGCAACAATTAACCATTTTTCTACAAGAAGAAGCTTTAGAGAAGGCGCGTTTGTGTGTGCGAGAGTTACAGTTTTATGTAAAATTGTTGGAAGAATTTGATAATGGCATTACTTAATATTAAAGAGCCGCCTCTCTTACCCAAATCAGATAAGCTGGCTATTGGCATTGATCTGGGAACAACCCATTCCTTGGTTGCCTGTGATAGGGAGGGGATAGTGCAAGTTTTGAAAGATCAAAATGGTGACGAGCTCATCCCTTCTGTTGTACGTTTTTTAGCCAATAATAAGATTGAAGTCGGGCGTTTGGCTAAAGAAGCTTTAGCTTATGATCCCCACAATACAATCGTTTCAGTCAAACGCCAACTTCTGAAATCCTCCCTTCCTTTAGCGCTAGGTGAGGTGTCTCCTATTGCGGTCTCTTCGCATATTTTAAGCAAAATGCTAAGCATTGCGCGTTACAGCGATCCCAATATTATTGATGCAGTCATTACCGTACCTGCTTATTTTGACGAAGCACAAAGACAAGCAACAAAAGAAGCGGCTCATCTTGCTGGTATTCACGTTTTACGATTATTAAATGAACCAACGGCTGCGGCTTTAGCTTATGGTTTAGAGCGTGATGCCAGAGGGTATTGTTTAATTTATGATTTGGGTGGGGGGACTTTTGATGTCTCTGTCTTAGAGCTCAATCAAGGCGTATTTGAAGTGCTTGCAACGGGTGGCGATACCGCTCTGGGTGGCGATGATATGGATGAACTTGTCGCAAGCTGGCTATTAGAAAAAGCAGATCTAACTCAAACCGCTATCAATTATGCCGCTCTTTTGATGCAAGCAAGAACAATAAAAGAAACGCTGAGCTTCGATAATAGCTGTTCTTTTACCTTAGAAAATGGCTTCCAAGGGGAAATGACACGCGCGGTTTTTGATGAAATGATTGGCCCGCTTGTTGAAAGAACCCTGAAAATTTGCAGCCAAGTGTTAAAAGACGCCAAAATTAATAAAAGTGCGATTGAACATGTCGTATTAGTTGGGGGCGCCACTCGGGTCAATTGTGTTGAAGAGGGCGTGGCGCAATTTTTTGGCCAGTCTCCCTTAAAAGATATTGATCCCGACAAAGTAGTAGCAATAGGCGCAGCGATTCAAGCAAGCTTATTATCAGGAGCGCGGCGCTCGATAGATATGTTATTGTTAGACGTTATACCATTATCATTGGGAATGGAAATGATGGGGGGCGTTGTTGAGAAAATCTTAATGCGCAATACACCCATTCCAGCTGTTGCTACAGAGTCTTTTACAACTTATCAAGATGGACAAACTGGATTTACTTTTCATATAGTGCAAGGGGAGCGCGAGCTGGCGAAAGATTGTCGGTCTTTAGCGCATTTTGAGCTAACCGGATTGCCGGCAAAACTGGCGGGGCGTGTGAAAGTGGAAGTCACCTTTAGGGTTGATGTGGATGGTTTATTGTCTGTAGAGGCTAAAGAGCTTGCAACACAAAAGCAAACGCATATTGAGATAAAACCGACTTATGGTTTATCGCAGGAGCATATAGCAGAGATGATCCAAGATTCCATCACGCATGCTGAAAGTGATGTTCACACTAAAAAATATCAAGAAAAAACCGTCCAAGCAGAAAAATTGATTGCCATATTAGAAAAAATTGGAGACGAAAAATTGCTAGTCCGTAAAACTGAGATAAAAAACGCCATGACATCTCAAGACAGCAAGCAATTAAGTGTTTTGATGAAAGAAGTGGAAAGTGCGCTTGAAGTCTTTTTGCAGCAACGGATGAACACAAATTTACAAAATGCCATTGTCGGTCAATCCTTAACAGAGGTTGAGGAATTGTTTTCATGACAAAAATTACCTTTTTACCTCATCAAATACTTTGTCCAGAAGGTAAAACCGTTGAAGCTGAACCTGGCCAAACTATTTTAGATGTAGCATTGGCGAATGGGATTACCATTGATCATGCTTGCGAGAAATCCTGCGCTTGCACAACTTGCCATGTTGTCTTGCAAAAAGGCTATGATTCTTTAGAGCCACCCACAGAGCGAGAAGAAGATTTACTCGATAGAGCGTGGGGCCTTGCCGTGGGCTCTCGTTTGAGCTGCCAAGCTATTGTGGCAGATGAGACGCTAGAAATTGAAATCCCTAAATACACCATTAATCAAATATCGGAGAAGCGATAATGTCGATTCTTTGGACTGATGTGCACACCATTGCTCAAACCCTAGCAGAAGAACACCCTGAAGTGGATCCGCAATATGTGCGGTTTACCGATCTGCACCGTTGGATTTGCAGCTTGCCTGATTTTCACGACGATCCGAAACGCAGCAATGAAAAGATCTTAGAGGCTATTCAAATGGCATGGATAGAGGAAGCCGAGGCATAAAAGGAAAGATTTTATCGTCTTTAGGCTGCCATTTTTACTTTAGGGGTTAGTCGTATATAATAATGCGGTTCCAATTTTAGTTTAAGTCATAACTTAGGATATATAGCATGGCCATTGAACGTACACTTTCCATTATTAAACCTGATGCTGTCGCCAAAAATCACATTGGCCAAATTATTGCTCGCTTTGAAAAAGCGGGTTTACGTGTGATTGCAGCAAAAATGATGCAATTAACCCAAGCGCAAGCAGAAAGCTTTTATGAAGTACACAAAGCGCGTCCTTTTTACAAAGACTTAGTTAGCTTTATGATAAGTGGTCCTGTTCTGGTGCAAGTTCTGGAAGGGGAAAACGCCATTATTGTGAATCGCGATGTGATGGGAGCAACCAACCCTAAAGAAGCAGCACCTGGTACCATTCGTGCTGATTTTGCAGCGTCTATTGATGAAAATGCCGTGCACGGCTCTGATGCCCCTGAAACAGCAAGCAAAGAAATCCAATTTTTCTTTAAAGACAATGAATTATGTAAGCGGATCCGATAAGGAACACTGATGCAGGATTTACCTCATAATCTCTTAGGTTTCGACCGAAAAGCATTACAAAGTCTTTTTGCCTCTTGGGGTGAAAAGGCTTTTCGTGCCGATCAAGTCTTGAAGTGGATCCATGCACAGCAAATTACTGATTTTAACGAAATGACCAACCTGAGCAAGGCGTTGCGTCAGAAATTACTTGAAAATTGCGTTATTCAACCCCCCACCGTGTTAAGTGAGCATCTGGCCAGTGATGGTACGCGCAAATGGTTGTTTAATATTGAAGGTGCGAGCGCTATCGAAACGGTTTATATTCCAGAGCCAGAGCGCGCGACGCTTTGTATTTCTTCTCAAGTGGGTTGCATTTTAAATTGTCGATTTTGCCATACGGCGCAACAAGGCTTTCAGCGTAATTTAACTGCGTCTGAAATTATTGGCCAAGTATGGCATGTAGTGAATCAACTCAAAAAAGAAGGCTGCTTTATCGTCCCAGATCGCACGATCACTAACGTGGTGTTGATGGGGATGGGTGAGCCGCTATTGAATTTTGATAACGTCACGATGGCGATGAGCTTGATGTTAGATGATTTTGCTTACGGTCTTTCAAAGCGTCGGGTGACTTTAAGCACCTCTGGTGTGGTACCGATGATAGACAAGTTAGCGCAAACAATAGACGTTGCACTAGCGGTATCGTTACATGCGCCCAATGATGAATTACGTAGTCAAATTGTTCCTTTAAATAAAAAATATCCAATTGCAGTGTTATTGGAAGCTTGTAAGCGCTATTTAGGGGAAGATAAAAGAAAGCGCATTACCATGGAATATGTGATGCTGGCTGGCGTGAACGATCAACCCCATCATGCCAAAGAACTTATTCGGATTTTAAAAGATGTGCCTTCTAAAGTGAATTTGATCCCCTTTAATCCTTTCAAAGGGGCAGATTACACTTGCTCTGATGCCAAGACAATTGAGCGATTTCAAGACATTTTGATGAATGCAGGGGTTGTTGCTCTCAAACGCAAAACCCGTGGCCAAGATATAGACGCCGCTTGTGGGCAATTGGCTGGTAAAGTAAAAGATAAGACTCAACGCAGCGAAAAATTTAAGCAACGGTTTGAGATCCCCCTTGTCACACTTGAGGCCCCTCTACCTGCTTAAAATGAAGAAAACGCTCTGTCTCGTTTTATGCTTCTTCCTTTTTTTGCCCAGTTGCGCCAAAAGGCAAATACCTTCCTCAAAAGAAAATGTTCCTTCAGAACAAGAGAATTTGCAATTACATCCCAATAAAAGCAAAGCAGCAAAGCTGAATGTTGAGCTAGGCCTCAGTTATTTGAAAGAAGGGCAAATTTCCCGCGCTAAATCCAAATTAAACAGAGCGCTTGCTCTGGCACCCCATTTATCCGAAGTGCATTATGCTTATGGTTATTTTTTTGAGCAAATCGGTGAAAGTGAGCAAGCCGAGAAGAGTTATCTTAAAGCAATAGCCTTAAACCCTAAGGGTGGGATAGAGCATAATAATTACGGTGCTTTTTTATGCAGGCAAAAACATTATAGAAGAGCAGAGAAAGAGTTTTTAATAGCAGTGAATGATTGGCAATATACGCACACCGCTCAAGCGTTTGAAAATGCTGGGATGTGTCTTTTACTCCTCCCTGATAAAAAAAGCGCCACCCTGTATTTTGAAAAAGCGCTGCGTCATGATCCTAAAAGTCCTCATGCGTTATTAGAATTAGCCCAATTGAACCTAGAGAAACGAGATTTTTCTAAGGCTAAACAGTATCTTTTACAGTACCAACAACATTTTTCTGCAAATTCACGATCGCTTTTACTGGAAAAGAAATTATACTTTCATTAGTGATTATTTATTTTTCATACGATAATATTAAAGTCCCTTAAAAAACACAGGTAAAGCCATTGGAGGCAGTGTTAAAATGAAACAGCTAATCAAATTGCCCCTTTTTCTTGTATTATCAAGCCCTTTTTTAACGGGCTGTAACTCCTTACAATCTATGGGAGAACAAGAAAGAGTAGGAACTGTTCTAGGAGCAGTAGGGGGCGGTCTGATTGGAGGCCAGTTTGGTCATGGCGCAGGAAGTGCTGTCGGTGCTGGCGTCGGTGCTGTTGTAGGTGGCGCTCTTGGAAACGTTGTTGGTCGAAATTTTGACAATGCAGAATCTCGAAACATTAATCAAGGTTATCTCTCTGCTAGCCGTGTCCCAGTAGGGGATACCGTTTGCTGGTCTAATACCTGTACTGGAAAATATGGTAGTTTTACCCCTGTTCGCGAAGGATACCATACTGATTACGGTTATTATTGTCGTGAATATGCTTCAACACAGTATTTTTACGGTTCTAGCCAAACGGTTTATGGCATTGCTTGCCGACACCCTAATGGCACTTGGTATAAATATTAATTAATAAAGTAAAATTCATCTTTATTTAAGTAAGGTTCTCTAGCGTATTTACACGCTTCGAGTGCTTTTTCTCATCTTAAAATCTATAAACTTATTTAAACCCCATCTTATTTTTCCCTTCAAAATTAGTTTAATAACTTATCGCACTTGGTGGCCAAACTTGGTAAAGTATGGCAATTCTGTCTGCGTGGGAACCTAAAAGTATGGCCATAGATATCCAAGTTGTAAAAGGGATGAAAGATACCCTACCGAGCGAGATGGTGGCGTGGCATTTTGTTGAGAAAAAACTCAAAGAATTAGCGGCACTTTATGGCTACCAAGAGATCCGCATGCCCATTATTGAACAAACCCAGCTTTTTTCGCGTGCTATAGGGGAAGTGACTGATATCGTCGAAAAAGAAATGTACACTTTTATCGACAAAGGCGGTGATAGCTTAACCATTCGCCCGGAAGGTACCGCACAATGTGTTCGAGCGGTTCTTGAAAATAGTTTGATACGCAACCAATCACAAAAATTGTGGTATTATGGGCCGATGTTTCGTCGGGAGAATCCACAAAAAGGCCGGTATCGTCAGTTTTATCAATTTGGGGTAGAAGCCTTTGGCTTAGAAGGGCCAGATATCGATGTTGAGCAGATAAGGATGATGGCAACCTTGTGGAAGGCGTTGAGGCTTGATGATAAGATAGTTCTTCAACTTAATTCTATTGGGACAGCTGCCGAACGGAAAAAATATCGAGAAGCGTTAGTTGATTATTTTACAACACACCACCACCACTTAGATGAAGATAGTCAGCGGCGGTTAAAGACAAACCCAATGCGGATTTTAGATAGTAAAAATCCCGATATGAAAGAGATGATCGAAAATGCACCTATGATGCTCGATTATTTAGAAGAAACATCAAAAGACCATTTTGCAGGTGTACAAGCGTATTTAAAAGATGCGCAAATAGACTTTCAAATTAATCCTCGCTTGGTGCGAGGATTAGATTATTATACGCATACTGTTTATGAATGGGTGACTACTGCATTAGGTGCACAAGGCACAGTGTGTGCAGGGGGGCGATATAACGACTTAGTGGGACAAATGGGAGGGGTCGCAACGCCTGCCGTGGGTTTCTCCTTGGGGGTTGAGCGCCTTATTATGTTATTGCAAGAAAATGCGCTCGTGCCAGAAGCACAAGAAGTGGATATTTATGTTGTGACCGATAGTGAAAAGGCCCAAAAACTAGGTTTTAAATTAGCTGAAACGCTCAGACAAGATAAACTACGCGTTATTGTTAATTGTGGGGGAGGTAGTTTTAAAAGCCAATTTAAGCGGGCAGATAGAAGTAGCGCCTTGTTTGCTGTAGTTTTAGGTGAACAAGAATTAACCGATGGCACTTTTACTTTGAAATCTTTAAGAGACCAAAGCCTGCAAACGACACACCCCCTTACTGAAATAAAAAATATATTAGCTCAAAAGATGAATAAAGGTAGCATGTAATGGAATATACAACAGAAGAACAGCAACTAGAGGCCATTAAAAAGTGGTTTAAAAAATACGGCAATCAACTCAGCTGGGTTGTTTTGATTTTTGCCCTGGCATTTAGTGGCGGTTATTATTGGCGTCATCACCGTCAAGTATTACAAACACAAGCTTCAGAGCAATATCTTTCTCTTTTGCTTGGCGTAGAGAAAAAAGAAAAAGAAACGATTGAAAGTCGGGGGCAGCATTTAAAAGAGAATTATCCCAATTCTGTCTATGCAACACTTGGTGCTTTTGTTCTGGCGACCAATGCACTAGAAGAAAAAAAATATGATGTTGCTGAACAAAATTACCAATGGATTTTAGATAACAGCAATCAACCAAAATTTAAATCGCTGGCTCGGCTCAGAATGATGCGCTTGCTGATTGCACAAAATAAGTTCAAAGAAGCGCTCGGCTATTACAATGAAAAAGAAGCCGATGGGTTTTTAACTCTGATGACAGAATTAAAAGGCGATATTTTATATCAGCAAAAGGATTTAGCAGGAGCACGTAGCGCTTATGAAAAAGCGATGAAAGAGGCACCAGAAGAAGGATTGCACGGGATTTTATTGAAAATGAAATTAAATGAATTGGGCGCCTCGACTGATGCCTCCCAAGAAAAGAAAGCGGATAACAAAGAGGGTAAGTTGTCATGATGACGTTTTTAAAAGGCTTTAACAAAGTTGGTCTATTCGTTGGTTGCCTCGTCTTGGTAACAGCCTGTCAACAAAGTCCGGTGCGTAATCCTTTTGAAGGGAGAAAAGAAGCCAAACTTGGGACTCTTCCTGCTATGCAAGAAGCCGGTAAAGCGCCGCATACGCAAGTTGCTTGGACCAATAATGCTGTAAGCAAGCAAGAGCCTTTTTTAAAGTTAACGCCTTTTATTACGGAAGAGGCTATTTACGCTGCCGATAGCAAAGGTAATCTGAGCGCTATTGATAAAGCGACAGGTAAAACCCTTTGGCATAAAAAAAGCAGCGAAAAACTTTTGGCAGGTCCAACCGTTACTAATAATTTAGTTTTGGTTGCAACAAACAAAGCAACCGTTTTGGCTTATGAAGCAACCAAGGGTGATTTCCTTTGGCAAGCAAAAGTGCCAAGTCGTATTGCTGCGCCAGCAAATGGCACAGATGGCATCATTTTAGTCCATACCGTTGATGGTACGATAAGTGCATTGAATGCAACGAATGGTGAGAGTCTTTGGCAAGTAGAACAATCTACCCCTCCTTTGAGTTTACATTTTGGTAGTAAACCCGTCATCAGTGGACAAACCGTGTTGGTAGGGCTTTCTAGCGGTAAATTGATAGCTATCAACCTTAACAATGGCATGATTGAATGGGAACGTGCTTTGACTTTACCACGTGGTCGCTCTGAGTTGCAGCGCATGGTTGATATCAGTGCTGATCCTATCGTAATAGGTAATGTTGTGTATGCTATTAACTATCAAGGCAAATTAGCGGCGTTGAGTGTTACGTCTGGCGAGTTATTCTGGGAGAGAGATATTTCATCGTATCAAAATATTGCAGCTTCAGAGAAAGGACTATATGTCACTGATATAGAACACAATCTATGGGCCATTGATAGGCACAATGGATTAACTTTGTGGAAACAAACAGCTTTAAAAGATCGCTATATTACCGGGCCCGCTGTGGTCAATGATGTCTTAGCAGTAGCAGACAGAGAAGGCTATATTCACTTTGTAGATCAAGAGCATGGCCATATTATTGGTAGAGAGAAAGTCGGGGGAAAAATTGTACAAACACCACTCGCTTTTGCAGATAAACTCCTAGTAGGCTCAAACAAAGGTAAATTGACTGCCCTGAGTGTCACAACCATGGAGCATTCTTAAGGTGAATCCTAAGTTTCCTATTATTGCTGTTATCGGTCGCCCTAATGTAGGGAAATCGACATTATTTAATCGCATTATCCGTTCAAGACAAGCCTTGGTTGATGATCAACCAGGTGTGACGCGTGATAGGCAATATGCTGAGACTGAATATGAGGATAGACCCTTTTTAGTGGTAGACACTGGTGGCGTGGAAGAAATGCCCGCTAATGACATGGAGAAAGCCATTTATAAGCAAAGCGAAGAAGCCTGTAAAGAAGCAGATGTGATTTACTTTGTCGTAGATGGTCGTTCGGGGATAACATCCGTAGATAAATTTATTGCCACTCAGATCCGAAAATTGGAAAAACCCGTTTATGTTGTTGTGAATAAAACGGATGGTATCAATAAAGAGACAGCACTTTCAGAATTTTTCTCCATGGGTTTTAAAAAAATATATCCAGTTGCTGCAAGTCACAATCAAGGTATTGAAGCATTACTTGAAGCGACTTTTGAGGAAATACCTCTACCAGAAGAAGAATTAATAGATGAAGAAAATGCTGAGGGAAAGATAAACCCCAAAGTTGCCATTATTGGGCGCCCCAATGTCGGAAAATCTACCTTGATGAATCGCATGTTAGGCTATGAGCAAATGATAGTCTGCGATATGCCAGGGACAACGCGCGATAGCATTTATATTCCAATGGAGCGTATGGGGAAATCCTATACTTTGATAGATACGGCTGGTGTGCGCAAAAAAAAGAAAGTTTCTGATTTTATTGAAAAAATATCAGCTATAAAAACCTTACAAGCGATTAAAGAAGCCAATGTCGTGCTACTTGTTTTTGATGCCAAATTGGGACTCTCTGATCAAGATTTAACTTTAATTGATTTCACCATTACGGCGGGGAAAGGGTTGGTTATCTGTGCCAATAAATGGGATGGTATGGATGAGGAAGCAAAAATTCAGGTAAAAGCAGAGCTCAAATACCGTTTAAAATTTGCCAAATTTGCCAGCATTCATTATATCTCTGCTTTACATGGCACAGGCGTTGGTAATCTTTTTGCACAGATAGATAAAGTTTATCAAAGTGCGATGCTTCCTTTTACCACTTCTCAGTTATCAGCACTTTTAGAAAAAGCAGTACTGGCTAATCCGCCGCCTATGGTAAGAGGACGCCGAATTAAACTACGCTATGCCCATTGTGGCGGCCATAATCCGCCAACGATTGTGATCCACGG
This sequence comes from uncultured Gammaproteobacteria bacterium, assembly GCA_963803015.1. GTDB lineage: Bacteria > Pseudomonadota > Gammaproteobacteria > Berkiellales > Berkiellaceae > Berkiella. The sequence continues at coordinate 202,421 of CAWDKV010000011.1, forward strand.
CAATCAAACAGAGAGTATGCCTCTGACCTATCAAAAATATTTGTCTAATTTTTTCTTAAAAGAATTATCTCTTACAGGAACCCCTGTCAAAGTGGTTTGCAAAACGGGCACTAATCCTTATGCTGGCAAACGGAATATTTTAACCCAACGTCAGATTTACAAGAAAAAAAGATTAATGAAACATGTGAAAAAAAATGCAAAAAAGTAGGATGGATTAATTGATAAAATGAGTTTTACTACTACAATTGCAAGAATGCTATTTGTATCAGCAGTCGCAGGGGCGACTTGGTTGGTGCAGCAGGAAAAGGTTCGTCTCAGGTTGGAAAAATTCAAAAAAAATGTGAAGCATAATATCAATTCTTTAATACATTACCCCCTTTTTAAAGAAAAGCCGGCTCTTTCTCCAGAAATATTTGCTGATTTATTTTTTGACTGTTTGGTAAAAGAAAATCAAGCTTATCCAGATACTTTGTTTTCACGTTTAAAAAAACAGACAGCTGATTTTGTACAAAAAACCCTTATTGCTTTAAGTGATTTTTTGCATGGAGAAGCGAAGACCCCTCCATTAGATTGTTTAAAGATTGAACCTAGAATGGTTGCTCTTTTTATAGCCCGTTGCAAACAGCATTTTGATAGAAAAAAAATAGAATCTCCTCGCCGAATATTTTGGAATAATAAATCTTATGCAGGATATGAGGCCTTTGCTGAAAGTTTAGCGCATGATTTGCTTGAGGCTTATGGTTATCGTTTATTAAGAGAAGTTGTTGATCCAGTCTGGAGTGAGCTTGATCCCAGAAGTTGGGGGTGGCTGGCCAGCACTCCTTCTGAATGGGAAATACGACAACATCTGCTCAATTATAAAGACAATATAAGTTCTTCTAGTTTTCCTATTGTAACTGTTGCTTCTCTTTTAGAGGGTAGCAATAGATCTTTTCCCAGAGCCAACTTTAGATAAAGCGTGTAGATCCTCAAGAATAAAATTCTCAAAATCAGCTGAATTATTTTCCTTTATTGTTAAAATATGTTAAAAGCCCTGGTGAATATTAACTATTCTATGTCATTTTGTTAAATAATGGCGCTCAAGATGATATGAGGAAACATAAATGTCAGCGTTTAGAAGCTTAGGGCACTATGTGAAGGGTATCATTCCTATTCTTAAAGCGACAACAGCAAAAGAGCGAGCCTTTTGTCTAACAGGTTACGCAGTGTTCATGGGATTGTACCTAGCAGAGCAGAGTTATTTAGGTATGCCTTTATCTCAAATTTTACGTAACCTACCTATGATAGCTGCTTTGGGAGCGGTTGGTGCCTTCTCAATATTAACGACGTATAAAAGTTCTCAAAACGTAAGGTCTATGCTTGCAGGCGAAGAGCCTTTAATTGAATTCGATCCTGATGATATAGCGGAGATCATAGCTGAATTGAGGAAGGAACCCAGAGTAGAGTTAACCGCTACGGCGCCATTATTAGGGCAACAGTACACCTTGGGGCAACGAGAAACCGAAAAGGAAAAGAATAATAAAGGTGCGGAAAAAGCAAGAAGACGTCCTAAACAATAATTTTAGTAGTTGAGGAAAAGAAAATGAGACGATATGTAAAAATGATGGCTTTGGTTACCCCTATTTTATTATTGGATCTATATGGTTGCGCGGCAACTTATACTTCCTTAAATAAACGGAATTTAAATGTACAAACCAGGATGTCAGAAACTGTTTTTCTAGAGCCTGTGCCTGAAAACCAAAAAACGGTTTTTGTACAAGTGAAAAACACTTCAGGAAATCACCAATTAGATTTAGAAAATCAAGTTAAGATGACACTTAACAATAAAGGCTACAAAATGGTGAGTAATCCCAATAACGCGCACTACTTACTGCAAGCGAATGTATTACATGTCGGCAAAGTTGACCTTAAAGGGGCCAACTCAATGTTAGATTCGGGCTTTGGTGGAGGCGTGTTTGGTGCTGCAACCGCTGGTGCTTTAGGTGGCGATGGCCGTACAGCGCTTGGTGTCGGTTTGGCTGGCGCAGCAATTGGTATGGCAGCGGACGCTTTAGTGAAAGATAATTTTTATACCATTGTCACAGATATCCAAATTTCTGAAAAGACAAATAGCAAAGTGAGAGAGTCAACACGTTCTAATTTACAGCAAGGCACGAGCACGAGGAAAGTTGTGACCTCAACGACAGCTTCAAATTACAACCGTTATCAAACGCGGATTATTAGTACAGCAAATAAAGTGAATCTGAAGTTAGAAGAAGCTGTGCCGCAATTGGTGGTGGGGATCAGTAATTCGATTGCTGGGATAATGTAAAGAAAAAAACTTTAAGATTATATAAATCCACCCGCGCTATAGCTTCGCCTAGCGGCTCGCCGTAGCGCGACCTCCTTTGGATTCCAAAGGAGGCAGCTCTGCTTCGCGCTTTCAGCGCAATTGAGCTAGGATTGTCGTACTGGTGCGAAGCACCCGTTGCCCACTTTGGAATCAAAGGGGGTCACGAGCGCTAGCGAGTGGGGGGATTTATATCCGGAAAATATGCAGAACTAATGAATACTCGTTACAACCGCCTCAAAATCCCCATCAAATAATTTCGTTTTAATCTTTTGGTTTACTGCTAAGTCGCTGATTTGTTTAATCACATTTCCTGTATGGAGATCAGTGACAATCGCATAACCTCGACTCATCGTGGCTAAAGGACTATAAGCGTGGAGCTTCGCCGCAAGGGTGACTAAATGATGCTCTTCTCTTTTTAAGCATTTTGTCATGCATAGCTCTAACATTTGTTTGACATTTTGCAAGCGTAATAGCGCATGTTTTATTTGCTGTCCGGGATGCAACAGGCGTTTTTCTAAACTATCTACTTTAAATATATAATGTTGTAATTGGCGTTCGATATCCCGTTTGAGTCTTGTTTTCAGATTTTCAAATAATTGATAAATTTCCTCATGATGAGGTGCGACAGTCTCGGCAGCAGCAGATGGGGTCGGGGCTCTTATATCTGCGACAAAATCCGCAATAGTAAAATCTACTTCATGGCCGACCCCGGAGATAATCGGGATTTGGCTCTTAAATATCGCCCTGGCGACGATTTCTTCATTAAACGCCCATAAGTCTTCTAAACTGCCACCACCCCGAGAGAGAATAAGGACTTCTACCTTAGCAGCATGGTTTGCTCTGCTAATGGCTTTGGCAATGCTCTGGCCTGCTGTTTTCCCTTGTACATCTGTGTGATAGAGGGTTAACTCGGCAATAGGGTAGCGGCGTTTTAAGACGCTTAGAATATCTTGCAGCGCAGCGGCGCTTTTTGATGTGATAATACCAATTTTCAAAGGGAAGCGCGGTAGTGGCTTTTTATGTTCTTCTGCAAACAGGCCTTCTGCTTGTAATTTAGCCTTAAGTGCTTCAAAGGCTTGCTGCAGTTTGCCCAGTCCCCATTGCTCGGCTTCCTCTACAAGTAGTTGGTATCTTCCCCCTTGCTCATAAATAGTGACTTTAGCGCGCAGAAGGACGGCCATCCCTTCTTCTAAGGTAAAGCTTAAATTGCGGGCACTCCCTCTAAACATCACGCAAGGAATTTGCGCGTGTTCGTCTTTTAAGGTGAAGTAATAATGACCTGAGCCGTGCAATTTGACCGAAGAGAGTTCACCTTTGACCCAAATCGAGCCTATACCATCTTCCAAGAGATCTCTGGCTAGCTGATTTAGCTGTTGAACTGTCAAAAAAGACTTTTGGTTGCTTATAGGGGGATTAGTGGGCATACACAACCTTTATTTTTAGGTTAAAAAAGTGCTAAAATAGCCGATTATTTTTATTTGGAGGTTGGCTATGCGAATTCTGCAAGAAGCGCTTACTTTTGATGATGTCCTCCTCGTGCCTGGCCATTCCAAAATCTTGCCTAAAGACGTGAATCTCACGACTAGACTGACACGAAAAATCTGGCTTAATATTCCTTTAGCCTCTGCTGCCATGGATACCGTGACTGAAGCTAAGCTGGCGATAGCCTTAGCGCAAGAAGGCGGAATAGGCATTATCCACAAAAACATGACTATTGAATCACAGGCAGAAGAAATCCGCAAAGTTAAAAAATATGAAAGCGGTATTGTGAAAAACCCGATTACAGTCGGACCAGATATCAAGATAGCAGATCTTCTTAAATTGGTAGAAACTTATGGTATTTCAGGTGTGCCTGTAGTTGGCCCTGGCAATGAAGTACTTGGCATTGTGACGCAACGAGATTGGCGATTTGTAACCGATCTACAAAAAGATGTCACGCATATCATGACCCCCAAAGAGCGATTAGTGACTGTGCTGGAAGGCACTGACATGAATGAGATAGTCGATAAATTTAGAGTGCATCGTCTAGAAAAAATCCTCATTGTGAATCAAAAAATGCAATTGCGTGGCCTGATTACGGTCAAAGATTTACAAAAAGCAAAAGATAAGCCTCTGGCTTGTAAAGATGAGCAAGGCAGACTGTGTGTTGGCGCTGCAGTGGGAACAGGTCTTGATACCAATGAAAGAGTCGCGCAATTAGTCAATGAAGGGGTTGATGTCATTGTGGTCGATACTGCCCATGGCCACTCGCAAGGGGTGATTGACCGCGTGAAATGGATCAAAACCCATTATCCTAATTTACAAGTGATAGCAGGTAATATTGCGACGGCAGAAGCTGCATTGGCATTGGCAGAAGTCGGGGTAGATGCAGTCAAAGTGGGCATAGGTCCTGGATCAATTTGCACAACACGAATCATTGCAGGCGTCGGCGTGCCGCAAATTACCGCTATTTCCAGTGTCAGCAATGCTTTAAAAAACCATGATATTCCTATTATTGCTGATGGCGGGATCCGTTACTCAGGAGATATTGCTAAAGCAATAGCCGCTGGCGCCTCCTCTGTCATGATTGGCAGTTTGTTAGCAGGAACAGATGAAGCGCCTGGTGAAACCATTTTGTATCAAGGCCGTTCTTATAAAGCTTATCGGGGGATGGGATCGATAGGTGCAATGGCGCAACGTCAAGGTTCCAGTGATCGCTATTTTCAAAGTTTTGAACAAGGCGATGAAAAGCTTGTCCCAGAAGGCATTGAAGGGCGTGTTCCCTATAAGGGCAGCATGTTAAATGTTATCCATCAATTGATGGGAGGGCTGCGCTCGAGCATGGGTTATACCGGCGTTGAAGATATTGAACAGATGCGTACCAAAACTCAGTTTGTCAGAATAACCAATGCTGGCGTCAGAGAGAGCCACGTCCATGATGTGACTATCACCAAAGAAGCTCCTAATTACAGATCCGAATAAGAAAAATCCTATGTGGCAAGTTGCAGCAGACAAGATATTAATTTTAGATTTTGGTTCCCAATATACACAGTTGATTGCAAGACGCGTGAGAGAAATGGGTGTCTATTGTGAAATTCATCCTTTTGATTGGGCGCAAGATAAAATTAAAGCCTTTGCGCCAAAGGGGATTATCCTGTCTGGTGGGCCAGAATCAGTACATGTTGAAGATGCGCCCAAAATAGCCCCCATCATTTTTACCTTACAGATCCCTCTTTTGGGGATCTGTTATGGTATGCAGGCTTTAGCTGAGCAACTTGGCGGGCGAGTGACACCTTCTGATAAAAGAGAATTTGGTCATGCTAAGTTAAAAGTCATTGCGCAAAGCGTCTTATTGGATAACTTATTTGATAGTCATGATGAAGATGGATCAGAGTTATTAGACGTTTGGATGAGCCATGGTGATAAAGTTACTCAAATTCCAAGTGGTTTTAAAATTTTGGCTTTGAGCCAACATGAAACGATTGCGGCAATGGAAGATTCGATCCGTCATTATTATGGTTTGCAGTTTCATCCTGAAGTCACCCACACCATAAAAGGGCAGGAAATTTTAGAGCAGTTTGTATTAAAGATCTGCGACTGTCATTCCAACTGGACGCCGGTGAATATCATTGAGCAAGCAGTAGAAACTTTGCGCGCACAAATAGGCAAAGAAAATGTATTATTAGGTCTCTCGGGAGGCGTAGATTCTGCCGTGGCGGCAGCATTGTGCCATCGAGCAGTTGGCGCGCAATTACTCTGCGTTTTTGTTGATAATGGCTTATTACGCTTAAATGAAGCAGAAGAAGTAATGTTAGCCTTTGCTTCGCACTTTGGGATCAAAGTGATTAAAATGGATGCGAAAGAAGAATTTGCGCACGCCTTAAAAGGTGTTTCAGATCCAGAAGCCAAAAGAAAAGCTATCGGCAAAACCTTTATTGATGTATTTGAAAAAGAAGCGGCTAATCACCCTGAGATAAAATGGTTAGCGCAAGGGACTATCTATCCTGATGTCATAGAGTCTGCTGGTGCGCACACTGGCAAAGCGCATGTCATTAAATCGCACCATAATGTAGGTGGTTTACCTGAGCGTATGCAGCTGAAATTGTGTGAACCCTTACGCTTATTATTTAAAGATGAAGTACGAAAAGTGGGTATGGCATTAGGTTTAGCTGAAAAAATGGTTTACCGCCATCCTTTCCCAGGACCTGGCCTTGGAGTACGGGTATTAGGGGAAGTCAAAACAGAATATCTTGATATTGTGCGCCAAGCTGATGCTATTTTCATTGATACGTTACATGAATTTAATTACTACCATAAAGTCAGCCAAGCGTTTGCTGTATTTTTGCCTGTGAAAACGGTAGGTGTCATGGGTGATGCCAGGTGTTATGAACATGTGATTGCTCTGCGTGCAGTTGAAACGACAGATTTCATGACAGCCCATTGGGCAAAATTACCTAATGAATTGTTAGCGCATGCAGCTAACCGCATTATCAATGAAATTTCTGGGGTAGCGCGTGTGGTGTATGATATTTCTAGTAAACCGCCTGCGACGATTGAATGGGAATAGATGCATTATGGATGCGCCAAGCTTTAGAATTGGCGAAATGTGCTGAAGCGAAACAAGAAGTGCCGGTTGGTGCGGTGCTAGTTCAAGAGAATAAAATAATAGGCCAAGGCCATAATTGCCCCATTGGTACGCATGATCCAACTTCACACGCAGAAATTCAAGCGCTGCGAAGGGGAGGAGAAGCGCTTAAAAATTATCGATTACCACAAACGACACTGTATGTCACATTAGAGCCTTGCGTCATGTGTGCGGGTGCGATGATTCAAGCAAGAATAAACCGCGTCGTATTCGCCACAAGAGATCCCAGGGGAGGGGCTTGCGGCAGTGTCTTTAATATTGTGCAAAGTCCACATTTAAATCACCAGATAATGATAGAAGAGGGTGTTTTAAAAGAAGAATGCAGTCAACTGTTAATAAGTTTTTTTAAAAAGAGGCGCTAATGTTAAGGTTAATAGGTGAAGCTGCGCATTCGCAGTTTAGATTGCAAGAAATGACTGTGCGTTTACAGTCTGTCAATCCTGCTATAATCAAATTGTTTTCGCATTATGAATATTTTGTTAAAACAGATAAATCCCTAGATCTCGCCGCAAAACAACGCTTACAAACCTTATTAACCGCCGAGATTGCAGACGAAAAAAGCCCAGAAAATGGTATATGGGTCATCCCACGATTTGGCACCCAATCTGCATGGGGAGCCAAAGCACTTGATATATTGCATCATGTTGAACTTTCTCAAATCAGTAGAATAGAACGAAGTATCACCTATTCTATTCAATTAGCAGATGGTGCCAGCCTTTCTTCTAAAACTTTATCTCTTTTAGCGCCGCACTTACACGATAGAATGACAGAAAATTATGTCACATCACTTCAAGACTGCGAAGGTCTATTCGAACAAGCTTCTCCCAAACCCTATCAGGAGATTGCCTTACTGGTAAAAGGGAAAGAAGCCTTGATTGAGGCCAATCAAGCTTTAGGTCTTGCGCTTTCAAATGAAGAAATTGACTATTTACATCGCGAGTTTACTGCATTAAAACGCAATCCCACTGATGTAGAATTAATGATGTTTGCGCAGGCGAATTCTGAACACTGTAGGCATAAAATTTTCAAGGCTGATTGGATTATCGACGGGCAAGCGCAAGCTAAATCGCTTTTTCAAATGATCAAAAACACCTACGAGAATAACAGTGAAGGCGTTTTGTCAGCCTATCATGACAATGCAGCTGTCATTCAAGGATTAGGTCGCAAGCGCTTTTATTGTGATTCAGATAAAATCTATCGTTTTCATGAAGAGCCGGTAGATTTTCTGATTAAAGTAGAGACTCACAATCATCCTACAGCCATTGAGCCTTTTGCTGGAGCAGGGACCGGACAAGGAGGCGAAATCCGAGATGAAGGTGCAACAGGGCGAGGAGCAAAACCCAAAGCAGGTTTAACCGGCTTTACTGTCTCTAATCTTCATTTACCAGATTGCCCCCAACCTTGGGAAGCCAAAAGTTATTTTCCCGATAGAATAGTGACACCATTACAGATCATGTTAAAAGGCCCACTTGGTGGCGCTGCTTTTAATAATGAATTTGGCAGACCAAACCTTTGCGGTTATTTTCGATCATTTGAGCAATCCATCACAGAGACAGCAGATAGACACACTTCTTTTGGTTATCACAAACCTATCATGATTGCGGGTGGAATGGGGAATATTGCCCAAGCCCATGTCAGCAAACAACCCATCCCGCCGGGGGCTCTTTTGATTGTGCTGGGTGGCCCTGCTATGAAAATTGGTTTAGGTGGTGGCGCTGCTTCTTCCATGGCAGCAGGAAGTAGTGATGCAGAACTCGATTTTGCTTCTGTGCAAAGACAAAATCCTGAAATGCAAAGACGATGTCAGGAAGTGATAGATAGATGTTGGGCGTTGGGTGAAAACAACCCCATTATTTCTCTTCATGATGTTGGCGCGGGTGGCTTGGCTAATGCACTACCTGAATTAGTCCATGATGCCAGACGTGGCGCAAGTTTTGAGTTGCGACAGATCCCAAATGCGGAAATGGGGATGACTCCTTTAGAGATTTGGTGCAATGAATCGCAAGAACGCTATGTTTTGGCGTTAAGAGCTGAAGATTTACCTGCCTTCCAAGCGCTTTGTGAGCGTGAACGTTGTCCTTTTGCTGTTGTCGGAAAAGCACTAGAAGCCCCCATTCTTGAATTAAAAGACAAGCATTTTGCCAATACCCCTATTCATATTCCCCAAGCAGTACTGTTTGGTAATCCTCCGAAGTTAACGAAAAATGTAAAAACGGAACCTCAAACAACGATACTGCTTAAAACAGATTATGCCTTAAGCGATTTGATAGCACGGGTTTTACAATGTCCAACAGTTGCTGATAAATCGTTTTTGATTAACATAGGCGATAGAACGGTGACAGGCTTAGTCGCCAGAGATCAAATGGTTGGTCCTTGGCAAGTGCCAGTTGCCGATTGTGCTGTGACTGCAACCAGTTTTAATGAATTGACGGGAGAAGCGATGAGCATGGGCGAGCGTCCGCTCATCGCCATGCTGGATGCAGCGGCAGCAGCAAGAATGGCTGTGGCAGAAGCGGTATTAAATATTTTAGCGGCCGATGTCGCGATGCTAAGAGATATACGCCTTTCTTGTAATTGGATGGCTGCCGCTAATCAAAAAGCACAGCAGCTTGCCCTTTTTAACGCTGTTCAAGCCGTAGGGGAGGCGCTTTGTCCGGAGTGGGATATCACTGTACCGGTAGGTAAAGATTCCCTTTCGATGCAAACATCTTGGCAAGAAGAAGACAAAGCTTTTGAAGTCATTTCACCGGTCACCCTCGTGGTTTCTGCTTTTGCGCCGGTGCAGAACATAAAATCGACATTGACGCCTTTATTGGAACGTTCTAATTCAACCTTGCTTGTTTTCATAGATTTGGCTAGAGGACAAAAAAGATTGGGCGGCAGTATTTTTTCTCAAGTCACCAATCAGTTAGGCGGGAGCCCACCTGACGTAGATGATCCGGCAGTGATGAAATCATTTGTGCAAGGCATAAATCAACTTAAACGTGATAATAAAATACTGGCTTATCATGATAGATCTGACGGTGGTTTGTGGGTAACCCTTTGTGAAATGGCTTTTGCCAGCCATATCGGTTTAACAATTGATTTGTCGAGCTATATTCACGATTGGCATGCAGAGGCTGTTGCAGGACTCTTTAATGAAGAATGTGGGGTTGTTATTCAGATTGCAGAAGAAGATTTACAGGCTGTCAAAAAAGTATTTCCTGATAATGCACACGTTATAGCAAGACCCTCTTTTGATCAAAAAATCAGCATACAATTTAATCATACTATTTATTATGAAAATGAGCGTAAAACTTTACACAGTCTGTGGTCTAAAACAAGCTATCATATGCAAAAATTGCGCGATAATCCTGTATGTGCCAAAGAAGCTTATCAAAAAATTGTTAATGATTCAGATCCGGGTCTTAATAACGTTGTCACTAAGATTTATTCAGAGAATCTGCCTTATATCAATCACCATGTAAAACCTAAGATAGCCATATTAAGAGAGCAAGGCGTTAATGGGCAAAATGAAATGGCTGCAGCGTTTACTTTAGCCGGTTTTGAAGCGATAGATGTCACCATGAGTGATTTAATCAAAGGGCAAGATTTACAAGCATTCAAAGGGCTCAGTGCTTGTGGTGGTTTTTCTTATGGAGACGTTTTAGGGGCTGGGCGAGGCTGGGCGAATACTATTTTATTTCAGCCACGATTAAAAGATCTCTTTAGCGCCTTTTTTGAACGTCAAGATACCTTCACTTTAGGGGTGTGCAATGGCTGCCAAATGCTCTCTCAATTAAAAGAGCTTATTCCAGGAGCTACCCATTGGCCGACTTTTACACGCAATTTATCTGAGCAATTTGAAGCGCGCTTAAGTGTTGTGGAAATATGTCGTTCGCCTTCACTTTTATTACAAGATTTACAAGGATTGAAACTGCCTATTGCAGTTGCACATGGGGAAGGGCGCATAAAGTTCGATGATGTTTCAATTTCTGCATTAAAAGAGATCACGGCCCTGCAGTATATAGACAATTATGGTGTGCCAACCGAAGTGTATCCTGAGAATCCTAATGGATCAGCTCATGGAATAACAGGGCTAACAACACAAGATGGCAGAGTAACCATCATGATGCCGCATCCAGAGCGTGTTTTTAAGAGTTGGCAGCTCTCTTGGCACCCCAAAGAGTGGCATGAAGAGAGCCCATGGTTAAAATTATTTTTAGCAGCGAGAAAGTGGGTGGACTAAGGCGACATTCTCTTTAACACATCATCTTTTCTAATAAAATGATGATAGAGGGAAGCTAAGATATGCAATGCCACTAAGCCAATCACCACATAAGAAGACCAAACGTGGGTGGTGTATAAAATATTCCCGAGCGCTTCATTTTTCACAACGGAAAGAGGTAAGTTAAACCAACCAAATACGGATACGCTGTAGCCGGCGTAGAGTGACATACCAATCCCAGAGAGTGGCATAATAAGCATGGCGGCATAGAGCAAAAAATGCGTTAGCTTGGCTAACATCTTTTCACATGCGTTAGCACTCTCTATTGGTGGACGGTTTCCAACATACCGCCATCCTATCATCAGCAATGCGAGCACTAAGACCACGACACCAATCGATTTGTGTAAAAGAATGTATTGTAATTTTTCAGGTGAGTCTTTAGGGAAATATTCTCGGCGGTAAACAAGGAAGTACTGAATAACGAAAAGTATAAAAATGGTCCAATGTAGTAACTTTGTTAGGCTGCCAAATTTTTCCGTTGAATTTTGTAAGCTCATTATTTGCTCCTTGCCAAGAACTTCAGATTAGCACACACATAAGGGTATATACCTTAAATTTAAGGGAATCTTACAATACCTTCTACAGAAAAGGCCAGATATTTCGTGATTAGGTTCGAGTATATGCTTGATTACTTCTTCATTCTGGCCATCGTCTTATTTATCATTTCTTGTATCGGTGGTGGCGGCTCAGGGGGGGTGAGCCCGCTTTTATCAAAAGGCTGGTTTGTCAATAGATAGCTGAGGTAGACGTTGAGATAGCAGAAAATATTCAGTTGGGTATTATCGTAAGTATGCACCGTGCTTGAGCCATATAATTTTTCATCAAGTCTTTGTGCACTATCAAGCATTAAATTAATTTTAGTTAAAGTTTCCTCTTCTTCAGTGGGTGAGGGAACAGATTCAAGAAGTTTTTGCAGGCTGTGAAGGTTGTCGGTGATCTCTTTGATAACAGTGAAATTTTCAATTGCTAGCTCGCCATCTTGGCCTACTACTTTACCCAATGCATCAAGAGAAGTTAATAAAAATCGCAGCGTTGCTAATTGGACTTTAGTGGAAAACACCTGCTTTGTGCCAATTAAATTTAAGTCAGGATTGTATTCAGCGTCATTGAGTCTATCAACAGAAATAATATTAATTGACCAAGGAAAGAATCGCATAAAATCACGAATTAGCTCTTTTGTTCTAAATAAATCTAAAACGTTTCGAGACTCTTTGGGATTGAATGTCATTGTCCGGTTAATGCCAATAAATCTAGGGCCAATTTCTTCTTCAATAATTGGAAACTCAGTGCTAGGCACTAATTCATTGTCCTCTTCATCTTCTTGATTAGGTGTATCACTTTCTATAGATATAATAGAAGAATGAGCTTTGCCTTCAAGAATTTCATCTAGGAGTTGAGTGTAAGTAAGTATAGATAATTGATTTTTTATATTTTGAGATTCGTTTACGTAATGCTCATGGAAACGATTGAGCTTTTTTATGATTTTAACCAGATGAGGAGAGGGAGCAAAAAAACTAGATTGTGAGCTTTCAGCTTCCCCCTTTTCTTTGATAAAAGTATTATTTAAAAAATAATGGAAGAAGGCTTCCAGTTTAGGGACATTCTCTTTAAAGTTCTCTTTAAGGAGTAAGGCTATTCTTTTTTCATAAGTTTCCAAAACAAATTCAAGGGGGATATTTCCTTTATATGTTCTTTTTTGTGACTGTTCAATTTTTTCTACATAGGTTAGAATTTCAATCGCATCCTGAAAGTAATCAAGATCATTATCTTGAGATACCTTATCTTTAACAAATTGCACAATACTCTCTACAGGAGAGGCGTCAGACATATGGTAGTCTTCATCTCGGCTGTAGATATAGGACAAATATTCTCGTAATTGTGAAAGCGATTTAAACTCACCAATAGAAAATATTCTGAATTCTTTAGGTTTGATTTGAAAAGAAAGCGCACGAATATCTTTTTCTAAATCAAAATGATCAAGCGCAAATTCGTCAGGCAAGACAGAAGGATCTGTTGTTAAATCACTTAAAGTGGATGCCATTTGTGAAGAGAGATCTATTGTTGATGGCGTCTGTGTAGAGACTTTGGCCTTCACTTCTTCAAACGTTCTTAAAACTTGCCCGATACGAGATAAATTATCATATTCAGGTTGATTGTTCTTGGTCAAAGAAGAGAGCTCAGTAAATAACGTTTCAAGGGGAAACGCGACGCCTTTTTTTAGAGAAAATTGTGTGATACTGCTAAAAGTAGGATGAGCCGCACCAAGCGGCGGTAACGTTTCTAAGCGTTGGATATCTGGCGCTCTTAAAGCATCGCGTAAAGCAAAAGCAGTTGCTAATGCCCCCTTTTCACGAGCTCTTTTTTCTGCTGCACGCAAAAAGGAAAGTACAGCTCTTACTTCACGAATGTCATTACGTTTTGTGATCATAAAACACCATCATTTGACAATAATCTTTTACTAATTGGTTATACATCATATAATTTCTAACGTGCTTTGCGCGAGGAAGTAAGCCTTTCATTACCTTGGATGGGTCATTATCTAGTACATAACTCATTAATTCAGAATAACTAATTTCACAAAAATGACTGTGATATTCTGACTCGATGTTATCTACAAATAGATCTAATAGTGCATTATATTCTGTAGGTGCGATATTGTTGTACGCAATTTTATTTATAATATCATCTAAAACATACCTTTCTATTGATAAAGGCTTAATGATGTTAAAAGATGTCTCTTTGCCCTTATTTTCTAATTGCTGTTGCAGTTGGTTTGAAATGTTATTAACTGTTTGTTCAAATAATCCACTTTTTGACAAATATTGGCATAAATGATTGAGGGTGGTTGTTATTTCATCTCGAGTATCTTTATCTTTTGAAAATAAGTTAGGTGCTTGAACGATTGCTTCCACTTCGGTAAGAAGATCTTTGACGAGCGCCATGTTTGAATAATTCTGCGTGATTTCAAGATAAATGCCCTTGAGGCGTCGAGATAAAATCTCATTATGAACCTTTCCTTGTGAAACATCATTTATATTTTGATTAAATGTGTTTTCTTTTTCCAATATCTTAGACATCAGGAGCTCATTTATTTCTTGTGCTTTTTGCATTAATTCTTCTTGGTCTTGATTGTTTACAATAATATTCTGATTAAATTCAATAATATCTTTAATAAATTGGCTATCTTTGAAATTAATAAAAACCAATTCGTTATTTTTGTCAATCTCAAGATAGCGTTTGATAAACGACAAACAGGCTAAGCGTTGCTCAGATGTATATTGGTGGAAAAAAATCTTAATACAGTCTATTAAAATAATGGGAGACGTTTCATGTTGCAGGGTGTAAATAATGTTATCTAATTGTTCCTTTTTATCTGCAAGAAATAAATCACCACTGGCAATTTCAAGAGCAACTATTTTTTTACTTAGATCTAGTTGGTTTTGCATGCTATAAAAGGTCTGAGTGATTAGTGCATGCAAAGTAGCCTCTAGGGTAAGTTGTTCGTGAATTGTTTTGATATCTATTTGATTTTTATCTGAAATTTTGTCTTCTTCTGTGTTGTCCAAGATAGTCTTAAGCTGCTGTAGCATATAAAAATCATTACCCATATTAAGATGAGTCTTAATCAATAAGTACATATTTTTAATATCAACTAAAGAATAAGGGTTGATTAATATATTTTTTCTTAACACACTTGCTTCAAACAAAGTCTTCTGATATTCAGGGAGATTTTTCTCTAATAATTGCAATTTGTCTAAGGTTGCTTCTGATTTATGAGAAGAAGTCCAAAGATTGTAATTTTCTTGTAATTGCCAGATTTCTTTTCTTAATTCTTCTTGAGTAAGTAATGGCGTCAACACCTTTGAAATTAAGGATGAAAAGTCGATGTTTCTAAAGATATCTATTACTTTTATCTCTGTTAACTGTGTTGGGAAGGTGGTTAGTCTTTGGGTGAGCGCAGCTAGAGCATGTTTAATGCTATTCATCATGTTGTATGAACTCAGCTTGTAGAGTGTTTGGTACACGATAGTGATGATGTTGGCGTCGCAAATGGTGTTTGTTGCGGGATAATTTTTTTCAAACTCATCTAACAAAAGCAACATTTCATTCGGAAACACATATAACGATTCAATGTTCTGAGCGAGAGCTAATATCAGATCATAATTGATTGGGGTTTCCGGATTATTAAAGCTATCAAGCTGATTTTTGAATGTGTCACATTGTGCTTGAATATTATGCAGCATGATCTGTAATGTGGCATAATTTTGGTTTTCTGTCAGATGTTTATTTAATTCTTCAGCAAAAGAGGCAACGTTATCATTCTGATAATGAACTAATTTTGTTAAATCCGAGAAAATCTGATCAATCGCTTTGATATCTGAATAGAGTTTGATGAAATCTACTTCTACAGATTCTTTTTCTTCATTTTGTTGTAATTGATTATATTTGTCTTCAAATAGGTTGGTTATAAAAAGGCTTAAAATTTGATCGGATTCATTGTCAGCTAAAATTAATTCGCCGACTATATCATTACGAATTGATCGATAAGCAATGAGAAGAGCGCATGATTCTGTGGTGAAATCTTCAGATGTCAGAGAATTGATGGTGGGTTTTTTTGCATATTCTTTGATAAGGTCAGTGTAAGCAGGTTGTTCTTTTCCTGAAGCAATAATAATAATTTTTACATAATCATGAAATAACTTATCTAATCTATTTTTAATAACTTTATCATCAATGTTCTGCACAACGGTGAGATTAAGGTTGCTGGCAATGCTGATGGCTTCTATGTATTTGGTGCATTGATATAACATATTTGATTTGTTTAAAAAAAAGTCTGGCAATTGATTATCAATTGATTGAATGCCAGTGATAAAGGCACGATGGATAGGCTCCATTTCATGAGGGTTAATTTTCCAATCTGATGGCGAGTATTTTTTTCCCGCATTGAAGCAGGTGATCGATTCTTGCAGAACATAGAGTTCTTGTTGCTTATCTTTAAATTGAGCTTCATTTTCAATTATTTGTTTTTCTAGTTCTTTAAGCTGTTTTTTTGTGGCTATTTTTGTTTTGGGATCTTTCTCGAGAGTTTGTTGTAACTCAATTTTCTGTTTAAAATTTTCGCTGAGAGTAGATTCAAGATTGTCGAGTGCAGTTTGTAGTTCTTCTAAATTTTCTTCATAATCTAGAATGTCATCGCTTTGAGCGAGTGGTGCAGATTTTTTTTCTGGGACAGCGCTGCTCTCTTTTTCCACAAGAGATTGGTCATCAGCCTCTTTTGTCGGTGATTTCTTAATTTTTTTAATAGCCTTTTCTAACTTTGGCTTGATGTTTTCATCCATTTTGTTTCGACCTATAAGTGTATACGCATTTAAAAGAAATTTTCCTGCTAAACCCAAACTAGTGCGAGTATATTCCTTAGTCTATCAATAGAGTGAAAAAGTTTATTTTAACTACATTTTCTTTTTATTTAAGAAGTTCTTTAATGAAGAGAGGATATGCTCGGGTGAAAAAATATAGCTTATTATTCAAAAAATTCACAAAACAGTGGGTTTGTCTGATCAAATATACGGGGTGTTTAGATCCCCCTTGTCATAAAGCGCTGTGATATGTTCAAATCATATAAGAAGAACTGTATTTTTGGAGATGATATGAAATGGTGGGTTAGTTTTAAAAAGCGACTCCTAAAAAACAAAGAGGCTAAAACATCTCAAAATGTTACAAAGGCAGGGAGTAGTGTTGATGCTAACCTTAATAACCCATTTAAAAATATTTCTAATGTTGAATTTCAATCTGCAACGGTATATGACTGGTTAAAATCTATAGAAGCACTACAAGTTTTGGTTTATTTAACGAGGCGGGAACTTGAGCCCACAGTCCTAACGAGCTTTGATTGGAATGCGTTGAGTGCCACAACCTATCTTAATCATATAGAAAGATTGATTATTAAAGTACGAGAGTATTATTTAGCCTATAAGCATTATGAAGAAAAAGGGTTTGATAAATTGGGCGTGGCAGAATCCCATGAGCTTAAACAATATAAATTAGCGTGTGAGCAATCTTATCATACGCTCTTAAATTTGACCCAAGCTATCAAAAAGGTATTGGCCAAAGAGAGCCATGAAGATTTGTCTCATCATCTACACGCACTTGAACTGGAGATTTCAGGGTTGGGGAGCACACTCAGGCTGTTAACACAAACATTGTATCGACAAGAAGTGAAAAATGATCATGAAGATTATAAAAAATATAATACGACTTATATTGCGCCTTTATTAACCTCCAAGCGTGAATCGCCAGTTTATATTGATTTTACTTCTCCTAACTCCCAACAAATTACTTTGATTTGTGATCAACTACGTTCAGAGATAACTCCTATACCGTCTTTAGAAAATAAAAAACTTTTACTTTCAGCATTAGAAGTCTATGAAATGTTATTAAAATGCTATGTAGTAGCAAGAAAGACTGTCATTAATCAAAGTTTAGAAAATTTTAAAAATGGCATTGTGATCTTAATAGATGAAATGAATAAAACATCTCTTGAGCCATTGCGAGTCTTTGCACAGCTTGATTGTCTTTTTTACAATATTGAAGCGATTAGTTTTAGCACGAACCGTGAAAGTCGTTTTTCTCAAAATATGTTTGAGAAATCAAGGCTAGCTAAGCGCTTGTTACGCAAGGCATGTAATGAGTGCGAGCTCGGAATAAGTTATCTGAAAGAGCATACTTTGTATCGTGATGTGTTAGAAAAACCTAAAGGCAAGAAAAATTAAGAATATACCCTTCGCAGCTGAATTTTCGGCGTTGTTGGCAAAGCTCTCTCGCAACAGTCATGTATTACTTATACACTCCTTTTGCTCAAGAGCTTGCCGCCTAGCCGAAAAAATCATCTGCTGTGGGTATAAGAATACAAAGTGCGACATTTCGACCTTCTGCGGCTAAAATTGTATAAGTATAACAAGCAGAGCGGTTATCCATGTACTCAAAACCTACCCCCTTATCAAATAAAAACTGTAATATCTCGTTACTTGGGATCTCTAATTGATCTCCTGTCCCAATGAGGACAATATCTGGTTTTGCTTCATCAAAAATGACAGTGAAGTCAGATTGGGTTAATTCTTTGAGTTGCTTAGGTGGCCAACAAGTGATTAAACGGTGTGGAAAAACAATAACGCTGTTTTGATAACTTTGATCATTGATGTAAATTATACCTGGTTCGTATTTTTTGATTTGATAAGTAGCAGAACTGAATTCTTGTGAGAGTTCCATAAATATTCTCCAGGTAACCGACTTAAGTGTGATCGCAGCTGATGCACAGTGCCCTATTGTATGAGTAAAAAGAAAAAATGTATAACCTTCCTCTTCCTACCGTCAGTCGTCGTGCAGTTGATAAGTTAAGAGAACAGCAAGCCTTGGCTGCAGGTTTTGATGAAATTGTTGCTAGAGTCATTGCGGCAAGGCCTTTTTCACTTAACGATTCGCCGGAAGATCTTTTATATCCTAAATTAAAACACCTCGATTCACCGCTTAGCTTGGCAGACATTGAAAAAGCAAGTGATAGAATAATGTTGGCGATAGAGAATCAAGAAATAATTGGTCTTGAAACCGATCATGATTGCGATGGTCAAACCAGTCATGCTGTCCTCTATACTGTTTTAACGCAACATTTTGGGCATCCGGAAGAGAAGATCCAGTCATTTATTGGCCATCGTCTTAAAGAAGGATATGGTTTATCTGAGGCGGTAGTGGGGCGAATTTTAGCGCAAAATCCTAGACCCTCTCTGATTATTACAGCAGACAATGGCTCTTCCGATGAAGCACGCATTGCCATGCTCAAAAAAGAAGGAATTGATGTGATTGTGACTGATCACCATGAAATTCCTGCAGAGGGGATCCCACACAGTGCTTATGCCGTGATTAATCCCACGCGTGAAGATTGTCTTTATCCTGATAGATTTATCGCCGGTTGCATGGTGGCATGGCTATTGATGGCGGCAACAAAACAGAAATTGGAAGCCAAATGGCACAAAGGGTTACCGAGTTTAGCAACGTGTTTAGATTTTGTTGCCGTAGGGACGATAGCAGATTGTGTGAGCATAGCCCGTAGTCGTAATAACCGCGCGGTTGTCGCTTACGGTATGCAATTGATAGAGAAGGGGAGTCGTGCCTGTTGGCGTGCTATTTTACCGCTGGTTTCTCTCCCTTTATCTTCTGAAGATTTAGGTTTTAAAATTGGTCCGCTTTTAAATAGTGACGGCAGATTAGCTTGTGCTTTTGGGTCGGTAAGCTTTTTGTTAGCAACCAGTGATGAAGAGGCGCGACTTTGGATCGCCCATTTAAAAAAACAAAACAGCGAACGCAAAGAGATCCAAGACAGGATTACAGGGCTAGCACTAGTGCAGGCTTGTGTACAATACAATCAAGGTAAATCAAGTTTAAGTATTTTTCTAGAAGATGGTCACGCCGGTGTCCATGGCATTTCGGCCAGTCGACTCAAAGAAGCGTTTGGTAGGCCTGTGGTGATATTTTGCCCGAAAGCTGAGGATAATGAGGTATTAACGGGCTCTGCTCGATCGGTAGATGGTTTGCATTTAAGAGAAGCCTTAGAAGAAGTGAATCTACGCGAGCCGACTCTGATGGAACGTTTTGGTGGCCATCAAGGTGCGGCGGGATTATCTCTTCCTAAAGCAGCACTTAACCAGTTCTCCAGTTTGTTTGAACAAGTCGTGATGGAAAAAGTGAATCCAGATGCGTTAGGACCTGTTATTTTGACTGATGGTGAATTGCCTGCCACTCACCTTAATATACCCTACATTGAAAAATTATTAGCCCTGCTTAGCCCATTTGGCCGAGAATTTGAGCCCCCGCAATTTGAAGCGAAAGCTATAATTCTGACTATTAAGTTGATGGGAGAAAAGAAGACCCATGCTCGTTTAGGATTAATGATGGAAGAAATGTGGTTTGAAGCGGTATGGTTTAGTTGCTGTAAAGAAGGAGAGTCTTTGCAGATAGGGGAGGGAGACGAAGTGGAACTCGTCTATTCTCCTAAATTGCAGACTTTTCGAGGAGAAAGACAGCTTAGCTGCCATGTCATACACCTCAAAAAAAGTGAAGCAATCGCAATAGTTGCTTAGATGAATCAGTGGTAAAAATGAGGTAGGATCGCTACAATCTGAAGTTTTGAGAAGAGGAGAAGGCTGTGGAAACTGCACCCTTGACTGCGCAGCTAAAAGATCTTTGGGAAAGGCTAGAAGCTCTTAGGGGGTATCTTTGACTTTGAGTTCAAAAAAGAACGTCTTGAAGAAGTGGTGGCTATGCTTGAAGATCCGGGGATTTGGAACAAGCCTGAGGAAGCTCAGTTATTAGGCAAAGAGCGCGTTCAACTAGAAAAAACAGTAAAATCATTAACTGAACTCGGTCGTACCCTAGAAGAATCAACAGATTTATTAGAAATTGTCAAAGAAGAGAATGATACAGAAGCCTTTATAGAGCTACAAAAACAAGCAAACGAATTAAAACAAGAGATAGAAGCGCTTGAATTTAGGCGTATGTTTAGAGGTGAGCTCGATAGCCATGAGGCCTTTCTTGATATTCAAGCAGGCTCAGGAGGTACAGAAGCGCAAGATTGGGCCGAGATGTTGTTGCGTATGTATTTAAGATGGGGGGAACGCAAGGGTTTTACCATGCATTTGCTAGAAGCTTCAGCTGGGGAAGTCGCAGGTATTAAAAGCGCAACCATCAAAGTAGAAGGGGAATATGCTTATGGTTGGCTGAGAACGGAGAGTGGTGTGCACCGCTTAGTGCGAAAATCCCCTTTTGATTCTGGCAATCGGCGCCATACTTCTTTTGCTGCTGTTTTTGTTTCGCCAGTTGTGGATGAGAACATCGATATTACGATTAATCCAGCCGATTTAAGAGTGGATACTTATCGTGCCAGTGGCGCGGGTGGGCAGCATGTGAATCGTACTGATTCTGCTGTACGGATAACCCATTTACCTTCCGGCATTGTGGTCCAATGCCAAAGTGATAGATCACAGCATAGAAATAGAGCGCAAGCCATGGATCAATTACGTGGTAAGCTTTATGAAATGGAGATCCGGCAAAGACAAGCGGAGCAAACCGCCTTAGAAGAAAGCAAAACGGAGATAGGATGGGGAAATCAGATCCGTTCTTATGTGCTAGATGATTCACGAATAAAAGATTTAAGAACCGGTGTAGAGACATCAAATACGCAAGGCGTATTAGATGGAAACTTATTGGATATGTTTTTAACAGCAAGTTTGAAGAGTGAAAAGTAATGACAGAAGAAGCCATAATTGTAGAAGATACGAATGAGCAAATAGTGCAACGAAGGCAAAAATTGCAAGCTTTGCGTGCGAAGGGACAAGCCTATCCAAATGATTTTAAAAGAGAACATTTGGCAGAAAATGTTCATGCTGAATATGCTGATTTGTCTACGGAAGAGTTAGAGGCGAAAAATATTTCGGTGAAGATGGCCGGCCGGATGATGACACGAAGACATATGGGCAAAGCAAGTTTTTTTCATATTCAAGATATGACCCATAAAATGCAAGTCTATGTGCGCTTGGAAGACATTGGTGCAGCAGAATATGAAGAATTTAAGCACTGGGATTTGGGCGATATTATTGGTTTAGAAGGCACTTTATTTAAGACCAAAACAGGTGAGCTCTCCGTCAAAGCGAAAAAAGTGCGGATTTTAACCAAAGCCCTGCGTCCATTACCTGAAAAATATCATGGTTTGACCGATCAAGAAACCAGATATCGTCAACGTTATTTAGATTTAATTGTGAACGAAGAAGTCAGAAAGACTTTCAAAATTCGTTCACAAGTGATTCAAACCATCAGAGAATTTTTAACTGATCGCACTTTCATGGAAGTAGAAACACCCATGATGCATACCATCCCAGGGGGAGCTAGCGCCAAACCTTTTGTAACTCACCATAATGCCTTAGATATGCAGATGTATTTACGTATCGCACCAGAGCTTTATTTAAAACGGTTGGTCGTGGGTGGTTTTGAGCGGGTTTTTGAAATTAATCGCAATTTTAGAAACGAAGGGGTATCCACCAGACATAACCCTGAATTTACGATGCTTGAATTTTACCAAGCTTATGCCACGTATCATGAGTTGATGGATTTAACAGAAGAGATGCTGAGACATTTAGCGCTCAAAATTAAAGGTAGCACCGTCATTCATTATCAAGGTGAGGATTTTGATTTAGGCAAACCTTTTGCCAGGATGACCGTTAAAGAATCTATTCTTCATTTCAACCCAAGCCTTAAAGCTGCAGATTTAGACGATATGCTAGTAGTTAAAAATTATGCAGAGGCTTTGAAAATTCAAATTAAACCAGAGTATGGCCTTGGCAAATGTCAAATAGAGATTTTTGAAAAAACGGTGGAGTCCAATTTAAAACCCCCCACTTTTATTACAGAATATCCTTTAGAAGTCTCACCCTTAGCCAGAGCGAAAGCTGATGCGCCTGAAGTGACAGATAGGTTTGAATTTTTCGTAGGCGGCAGAGAAATTGCCAATGGCTTCTCAGAGCTCAACGATCCAGAAGATCAAGCCAATCGCTTCAAGCATCAAGTAGAGCAATTGGAAGCGGGCGATGATGAGGCTATGCATTATGACGAAGACTATATCATCGCTTTAGAGCATGGTTTAGCGCCTACTGCAGGAGAGGGGATAGGCATTGATAGACTAGTGATGCTATTTACCGATTCACCCTCTATCCGTGATGTGATTTTATTTCCGCATATGCGTACAGTGACAAAGTAATGACTTTGCCCTCTTTTTTTAAAGGGGGCTTTTTTACCAGTATATTATTCTGCATGTATGTACTCTTTTTAGATCTTCTTGACACTAAAGATAAGCCACTGATAAAGTAATTGAATGACTTAGATGGTATTTTCACCCAAGGATGTATTTATGACTCATAATAATGGCCCATTGAGCAGCGAAGATCTTTTTGCAGAATTTACGCCAAATGAAAAAATCAATTTTGCAAAAATTTTCGCGGCGCAAAGAGCGGGTGATACCAAAAAAGTGGTGTCGTTAAAGAAAAAATTAACGCCATCTGAAGAAGATAAATATGCACTCTATGAGCGTGCTAGCTATCAAGTGATGCAGTCATCATTAACTGAAGGCTCCAAAACAATAGTTCCTCATCATAACTTGAAAAAAACACAAAAGACATCTAGTGAACAAGATGTGACTGAAGATCCAAAAAAACAAAACAAAGGTGGTTGTAATATTATGTGAGGTTTTCACTTACGGATGATTCTTCCCACCTTTCCAGCAGCCTCGTATCTACACACTCTTCTTAAATAACAACAAATACTCTGCGTTTATTTTCATTATAAGTTATTCTAATAATAGGTAATTGCATTTTAAAACGAAGTGAGTATATGCACCCTTATAAAGAAGCTGTAGCAAAAGATATTTTAAATATTGTTCAAAAGACATGTAGTGATGTGCTGTGTCCAACAGAAGTGAAGACAAATGATCCAGTACAGTGGGCTTTGAATTTAAATTTTGAAGAAGCAAATATTGTTTTGAAAAAAATAGTAAATGCTATGCCTGACAGTTTTTTTATTCATGAATCCCCACTGCTAGAAGAAAATTTAAGGCAGCTAGTAGCTAAAGAATATATTCTTTTTCAAACGCAAGAAAATATTAAAGATAAACGTTATTCAGATTTTCTTATGCGTTTTATTTATGAAATCATTGAAGAAGTGAATCAGAAAGTATTTGACGGTAATGGATATTAGAAGTTATTGAGGTTTTTATGCCAGCACCATCAAGAGAGATGATTGTAGCAGAACTTAACCGAGTTGAAAGAGACCCTGGATATGCTCAGAGTATTTCTCAATTTAATGTCAGCCAGCAATATGCAATTTCTTTATTAGCTTTCTCTAATGTCATGACAAATCCACCACCACTCCCTAAAGAACTAGAAAAGTTTCTACAACATTTTTTAGAAAATGCTTTAGGTAACATGGACTTAAATAACAACATTGATATTGTGGCAAGTCAAGCAAAACTACAAGAAGCAGGGATGAATCCTGATGCAATCTGGGCTTTAAAATACTTTACTTATAAAACAAGGCATTCCTCTGAATTTGATGAAGTGGCACCTAAAATGAGAGAAGTGAATAACGCTCTGCAAGCCGATACACCATTACCTATTGAGAGAAGATTAACTTTGAGAGAAGTTGGACTCGTGTTCGAGATGGCTAAAACGCATGATTTTCTGGATAGCTTAAATCGGGCGGGATTGCTAGAAAGGAACGAGAGATTAACAAAACTATTCCAGGACTCACAAGTTGCAAAAAGTTTTGTCACAAAGCTAGAAAGTGACTATAAAGCTTCGATGCAATTGGCACCAGGAAGCGTTGCTTTTGATAATAGTAAAAAGAAAACAGATGTTAAAGTGGAATCGATGAGCTTTTATGAGAATCTGGTTGATAAAGTTGTTACAAAACATGGGCACGTTTCAAAGGTTTATCTTGGCGCTCCTAGTGTCACAAAAAGTGCTGCTCCTCCTAGTGCAGCAGCAAGCGCCGCGGCGAGTGCAGCAACAAGCGATGTCGCAAGTGCTGCAACAAAAGCAGATGAGGTTAAAATATCACATTTAAACCCAGGGTACGAAAGTCGTCCATTTGATATGAGTGAATTTTTGTATGCAGATATGTATAAAATTAATCTGGCAAGTCTCATTTCCCCAGCAGATCAGAAACTCCTTGAGAAAACATTTCCAGAAGGTTGGTTAAAGGAATTAAATGGTCAATATAAAGAGGTTGAACGGTCTTTGCATGATAGAGAAGTCAGAAGCTTTCGTAGTTTGAGAGCAGCAGATGATACTCAAAAAACGAAAGCAGGGTTAATGTCACTTACAGCAAAAATGGGTTATAAGAAACTGGGGAAAACTGATTTTTCCGATACACATTCTAAAATGTTTTCTGACTATTATAGAACGAATGATTGTGAAATGTTATGCTCTGAATTTGTCGCGAAGACAACTATAGCAACTTTAACGGAATTAAATCAACGGTTAAAAAGAGAGCATGGGCTTGATCACGATATAATTAAAATTCCGATTGGATCTCATGAAAATTTAGAAGTGATGCACCCAGATAGATTTTTAGATGTATTAAAAAGTAAGGGGTGTGTAGAGAGAGTAGGTGGTCCCTATGCGATTAGTAGACTGATTAAAAAGGATTCATTTGAATTACCCAACCCACCAGCAGATCCTGTAGAAACATCCTCATCATCATTAGCTGCGACTACTACAGTAAGCACTTCAGATCCATCTTTGAAGATTGTCAAAGCTATTAAACTGGATTCTCATGTTGAGCCTGAAATCTTAAGGGTAGCGACTACAGAAAGAGCACCTTCTCCTATACCGGTAAAAGTGACTGCAAATTCATCATTAACTGTGTTTGCAGAACAAATGCATAATAGGCAAAAAGAAGCTAAAGCTGGAGCGCAATCACAAGTAACAGTCGCAAAATCACCTGAAGAACCAACTATTAGCGCAAAAAGCAAGCAAGATATTTCTTCTCAGCATCAGTCAGCAGTCGATGTGCCAGTAGTCCCACCACTACTTTATGCTGCAAAAGTTAAAATACCTGAATCTAAATCAGCGACTGTAAGTGCTGAAAAAACAGTTGATCCCACCCCTCCGCGCTCAAGAGCAAAGAATAGGAATTAATCTAATTCAAGTCTTTGACAGAAAGTCTAGGCCCTTTGGGTGTAGAGAGCATGAGATCTTCATGCGATAACTGATTATCGAGAATAGCTAAGAGTTCGCAACCCGTCTCAGTTTGGCAAATAGAGACTACATTTCCAAAACTATCATTTTCTGAAGAGGAAGCCTCCAGAATAGGATCACCTGGTTTGGGTAATTTATCAGATGTCTCACAATGCAATCGATATAAGCCTTTTTTAATTTTTCCCTTATAGTGCATGCGAGCGATAATTTCTTGACCTAAATAGCAGCCTTTTTTGAAATGAATCGCGCCAAGCGCTACTAGATTAAGATGATGCGGCAAAAATTGATCTTGGGTTTCAGGATAAATGGCGGGGATCCCCGCTTGAATATCACATTCATCCCAGAGATTGGGTGAGGCCTCGACGCATGTTGGCATGATTTTGTTTTTAAGATCATCAATTGCAGATGTGGGACCTATTATCTCAAAGCGCGCCGTTTCTCCAGCTAATCTGCATATTTGAAGTGTGGCTTTATTAAAATCAACATTTTCACATTGATTGACATCAAGGCGTATAGTTTTTTGAAAAATATCTTGCAATAAAAGCGGTACTTTTTCACCAACAAGCCCTAGAGAAGAAAATGATGGGGATAAATTGTTTATCTCAACTTTTGAAAAAATCGCATACTGTTTTAAATCTTTTGTCAGGGAGTCCACCATAGAGGAGGGCAGTCGAATAATATATTGCGGGCTCTCAGGATGTGGCAGTAGTGATAATCTAAATAAAGCGCGTACGCGTCCTTGTAGGTTACAACGCGCTGCGAGAGTGCTCTGTGTTGCACTTACTTCTTCTAAGTGGCAGGTGAGCTGGCCTTGAAGAAAGCTTTTAGAATCGCTACCGGTGATACCAATCAGGCCAGCATTTGTTAAATTGATAAGAGTATTCATAGCTTTATATGTAAATAATAGGGTTAAGTATTAGAGAAACAGTTTAGGCGGATAGAGGGGCTTTTGGCAAGAATGAATCTCATTTATATAAGAAAATTAGCTAACTTAATAAAGCCTTCCCTGGCTCATATTTTAAACGCTTGCTCGCAATAATTTCCTTCCTGATAAAGTCGAGGGTTGAGAATTTGCTGGAGTCACCAGAGGTTCCTCGAGTATGGGCGTAGCAGAGAGTACGGGCGCATTGGCTGGCATAGGCGTATCGGCAGGCATAGGCGCATCGGGAGCCGCCACAGCAGGTTCCAGCGTTACGGATAGTGCATCTGCTAATAAAACATAAGCTTGTCTTATCTTTTGAATTTGAGTTTCGTTCAAATTAGACCCAAGTTGATGAAACGACTTGTATCGCCAATGAAGAAGTTTATCTCGCGTTTGCAGAGGTGACAAAACTTGTCTTTCAGTCAAAGGAGCTAGAGGCTTGTCTAGGGTTAAGTCATCCTTGAAGTCTACTTGTTTATACCTAATACCAATCCCCCAGAAATAGTTCTGAGAAGCCACTCCTCCAACAAATGTACTTGCAGCTGCAAAAAAACCTACAAAACCAGCCAACAAATAGTGAGCAGCAGTGAGTAGTGTTGCAAAGACCGCAGATGTTGCAGCAGGCCAAGCAAGAGACATCATTTCATAAGCTGCGCCCATACCGATACTTGCAGCAGCAAGTAGCAGTACACCCAGGAGTAAGCTTGTTTTTATAAGTTTCTTTGCGCTAATCGGTTTTCCATTTGAGTAGATCCTACTGTTCATTTCTTGCATTAAAGTTTCAGTGAGATCGAAAGTAAAAAATTCCTTTCCACACCACTGAGCTAAAAAAACGCCTAGAACAGCAAGAGGAACGTAAACAGAACTTGTAACCGGAATAATCAATAAGGCAGCAGTAATGGTCAAAAGAAAAGCTGCACGTTGAGCAATATAATGAAGCAGTCTTTCGTAGAAGGAGGTTTTGTCGCGCGGATTCAATAAGGTTACACTAACGTCACGTGCCGCCCCTATTTTATAGCCTGTTTTTGCGAGGTTTCTTAAATAATCTGCAGCTATTTGATATTTAGATTCAATTGGTGGCAGAGATAAGCCTTTTTGCATAAGGTTATTATATTCTTCTTCGATAACTTTTCTAATGCTTATCGATTTCGGATTATCATCTGACCAAGCTATAGGTAACAATGCTAATTCGAATGACGTTTTCTCTGTCCCATCGGCTTTTTTCAAAGAGATGTAAGGAGGTTTTTTTCCACTTTTTTCGACCTCAGAATCATTCTTTTCCATTTGACAGCGTAAATAATTCATTTCCGCGATTTCATAGAGGTCTGGCGAAAAACTCCCAATGACAGCGCCGTCTTTTAAAATGGGCAGGATCCCTATCGTTTTTTTGCGGGTGGAAGGAGGTGCTTCTTTTAGACTGGCATGCGATTTCCACCAATCATGCAACATCTCATATAAATCACTAGGGATTTCCGATAAATCATTTTTTAACCATTTGAACATCTGAACCTCCTCAGAATGCATCAACAAGTAGAGCATTCAAAAATCATTCTATGGTAAAAATAATCATTTGAAAATAGAAATGCTGAAATGGCTAATAAAATAGGCTCATTTCATTCTAGGAGAGAATTATTTTTCGTCCTATTTTAATATGACTTATTGAAAGTTTAGAAGGCTAACTCTTGGATTTGACGCTAAAATTTCAGTGTAATTCCACGTGAAGTAATTGCAAGAAATGAACCAATCAAAGATTTCTATTGTCGCAGTAAGTAAATAGCATTTTAAATGAGGAGAAGGTGATGAAAAGTGGATCAGATGATGAGCTCAGAAGAGTGAGAGAGGAACAAAAAGAGATTAATCGTGAAATGATGCAATTACAACAAAAAATAGGTCCAATTCAACAGCATTTAAAAAAAATTGAGAATGAGTTAATCCCTTTTCATGGCGCTCTTATGATTGATCCCAATCTTAAAAACGCTAACGCAATAAAAATAAGAGATGAATTGTCACAATCACGTCAAAAGTTAAATATGGAGCTAACGGTTATTGAGCAGAGATTACAGGCCTTACATCAAAGAGGCATAGAATTAGATAAGACAAAAGAACGTTTGAAAATAGAACAAACACGAAACAAGATCGAACCATTAGTGTTGTCTAAATTAGCAGAGATAACCCATGTCAAATGGATTGAAGATGAAAATAAATACGGTAAGGGCGTGATTGCTTCAGAGCCTTTCGATAACTTGGAAAAAGCAAGACAATTTAAAGATTTGTTTAGTTCTCAGCTTGATCCTGACTCTAGTCTGCAAAAATCTCCTAGGGGTGAATACCATAGAATTTTTGCAAGTAAAGAGAAGGTTTTGGAAGTCCTGATTGAGCAAGAGCGCGCGGGTGGTCACGCATTAGATATCAGTTATTTGTTTCAAGATTTGGCAGATAAACCTCAAGTTGGCCCGAGATGAGGTTATGGGTCTTTGAGATAGATTTTAACTGATGGCTAAAACAGATATACTTTCAACTTACTGCAATATAAAAGTTAATAAGCTTACATTATATTATGATTGAAAATGTTTGTGCAATATTAAAATTTTGGTTTGGTGAGGATAAAAACAATTTGCTTGCTCATGCTGGCAAATGGTGGGGTGCCAACCCGGAATTTGACAACGAAATTATCCAGCGCTTTGCGCCGCTTATTCCACTGGCTAGACAAGGCACGCTAGATGCATGGTTGCACCAACCGCAAAGCTGTTTAGCTTTTATCATTTTAGTTGATCAATTTTCCCGTAATGCTTATCGTCATACACCAAATGCCTTTGCACAAGATGATTTAGCCCTCAAAGCTTGCGAAATTGGACGTGAGCATAAATTAGACAAAGATCTTAGTCTTATTCAACGTTTATTTTTTTATATGCCACTAGAGCATTCTGAAGAAATTAATCATCAAAGATTGTGTTTAGCTTTAATGCAACAACTGGTGCATGAAGCAAGAGAGAGCGCACCGCAATATTTGCAAGCGATGGAAGAAGCGTTTGATTTTGCACAAAAACATTACGATATAATTCAAACCTTTGGCCGTTTTCCCCATCGTAATCAGATTTTGCGACGAGAAAGCACGCAATCGGAATTACTCTTTTTAGAACAACCGGGTAGTAATTTTTAATATGAATCATGAACAAATCCTTAAAATGTCACATGAAAGGATCCGTTGGGCTTGCCGGCGTGGCATGTTGGAGCTCGATCTTTTTTTAGTCCCTTTTTTTGAGCATTGTTATCAAGCACTTACCCCAGCAGAAAAGGCCACTTTTGAACAGCTCTTGACCAGTACCGATCCCGCGCTTTATCAAAATCTCATGAATAACCAACCCCCCGAGAATGTGGAGGAAGCTGCCCTTGTCAGCAAAATTAGAGCCTTCAGGCATTTACATAGCCAACGTTCACGCCTCTAAATTTCTCTGTATAGTACTCTTGCTCGCCATGATGGCGGCGGGAATAAGTCTTTTTGTTTTAGCCACAATTTTTCTGGGCGTGATGCTGTTGCTGCCGTTGGTTGTTTGGCAGGGATATCGACTCTTGATGCGAGAGGGCTTGCGACTTTCGCCTTGCGCTATAGTGACAGTTCAACAAAATAGAGAAGCGGTTTGGCGCTTAATGCGCAAAGATGGCGAGGAAATTTTAGCCCGAGATTGCGGAAATGCTGTTCGTTCATCTTGGATAACCATTATTTCACTTAAAACAATTCCGTTAGGAAAACCACTTCGCCTCATTATTCCACGAGATGCCATGCAAATGGAACAATACCAGACATTGACTGCAAGACTGTGGTCTTAAGCAGTTGTGAATAGACGCAGCTCTAGCTTCTCTCAAACTTGCCGAAAAGAGTGTTGTATTGATTTGTCAACATGCAAGGCAGAAGTACTATGCGAAACCCATTAGAAGATAAAGAGCTGCAGCAAACCCTTTCTGACAATGAATTGGTTGAAAGGGTACGTCATGGCGATACCCAGGCTTTTAATGCTTTGGTAGAAAAATACCAATTTCGCATTTTAAAATTGGTCAATCGTTATGTAAACGATCCAACAGAAGCCTTGGACGTGGCACAAGACTCTTTTCTTAAAGCGTTTCGTGCTTTAGATAAATTTAGAGGTGACAGTGCTTTTTATACCTGGTTATACAGAATAGCGATTAATACTGCTAAAAATCATGCAGTATCACAAAATCGACGGATCATTGAGGCAGATGTTGAGCTCGTTGACATGGAACAAACATTAATTCGAGCCAATTTAAAAGACTATTCAGCACCAGAGAAAATCTTATTGGATGTAGAGCTAGAACAAGCGGTGACAGAGATAATCAAACATCTACCCAAAGAACTCCGCACAGCCATTACCCTGCGTGAACTAGATGGCATGAGCTATGAAGAAATTGCAGGCGTGATGGCCTGTCCAGTAGGGACAGTGCGCTCCAGAATTTTTCGCGCAAGAGAAGTAATTGAGCGCAGAATTAAGCCTATGCTTACCGGTCATTAATATCCCCATTTGCTTTTATGTGCTCGGCCAAGCAAAGCTTCGTCGAGCCTTACCATATTAGCCCAGCTTCGAATATTCGTGTGAAAACAGCATCAACCTCACTAGCCCATTTTAGCTATATTGCGTACAATGGAGGCTATTCAATTAATAACATGGTTAGTTTGCTATCACATTATGGATCATATACGAAATTTCTCCATCATTGCACACATCGATCACGGTAAATCTACCCTCTCGGATCGTCTTATTCAGCATTGCGGCGGTTTAACTGAGCGCGAAATGTCTGAACAAGTCCTCGATTCCATGGATATAGAACGTGAACGCGGGATCACTATTAAAGCGCAAAGCGTGACTTTGCGATATAAAGCGCAAAACGGTGAAGAGTATCAACTCAATTTTATTGATACCCCAGGCCATGTTGATTTTGCTTATGAAGTATCGCGTTCACTTGCTGCTTGTGAAGGGGCGCTTTTAGTCGTGGATGCTGCACAAGGAGTGGAAGCGCAAACAGTTGCTAACTGTTATACCGCCCTTGAGCAAAATCTTGAAGTCATTCCCGTCTTAAATAAAATTGATTTACCTCAAGCTGAGCCCGAAAGGATCATGATTGAGATTGAAGAAATTATTGGGATCGAAGCTAAAAATGCTTTATTAGTCAGCGCTAAAGCAGGCCTTGGTATCCAAGAGTTACTTGAAGCTATCGTCGCCAGAGTGCCTGCGCCAATAGGGGATCCGAAAGCGCCGTTGCAAGCGCTTATTATCGATTCCTGGTTTGATAGTTATCTGGGTGTGGTTTCCTTGGTGCGAATCAAGCATGGGGAGCTTAGTCGGGGCGATAAAATCCGTATCATGTCTTCTGGCCGTGAATTTCAGGTAGAAAAGGTGGGGATCTTTACGCCGAAAAAGTCTTTTCAAGATTCTCTTAAAACCGGCGAAGTCGGTTTTATGATTGCGGGGATCAAAGCAATTGATGGTGCGCCAGTAGGGGATACCATTACTTTAGTAAAAAATCCCGCTGACTCACCCTTACCTGGTTTTATCAAAGTGAATCCTAAAGTTTATGCTGGTTTGTTCCCTGTCAATTCAGAAGATTTTGAAGGGTTTCGAGAAGCCTTGGCAAAGTTGAATTTAAACGATGCAGCGCTCTTTTATGAACCTGAATCTTCACAAGCATTAGGCTTTGGTTTTCGCTGTGGCTTTTTAGGCATGTTGCACATGGAAATTGTGCAAGAGCGGCTAGAGCGTGAATATGGTCTCGATCTTATTACAACGGCCCCTACTGTCGTCTATGAAGTGCTAACTAAAGGAGGGGAAACACTCAGAATTGATAACCCCGCTAAGTTACCAGATCCAAGTCGAATTCTTGAAACGCGAGAGCCGATAGTCGAAGCGCATATTTTATTACCTCAAATGTATTTAGGTAACGTTATTACTTTATGCGTGGAGAAACGAGGGATCCAAACCAAAATGCTCTATTTCGGGTCGCAAGTCTCATTAGTCTACGAGTTGCCCATGGCTGAAGTGGTATTAGACTTTTTTGATAAATTAAAATCTGTGAGCAGGGGCTATGCTTCGTTAGATTATCATTTTAAACATTTTCAATCAGCCAATTTAGTGAAAATGGATATTCTCATTAATAATGATCCCGTCGATGCTTTGGCTTTAATTGTCCATAAAGAGAGCGCTTATAATCGTGGTCGAGATATCGTGGTTAAAATGAAGGAGCTCATTCCCAGGCAAATGTTTGACGTGGCTATCCAAGCTGCTATCGGCGGGCAAATTATTGCTCGTTCATCCGTGAAAGCCTTGCGCAAAAATGTTATCGCCAAATGTTATGGCGGAGACGTATCTCGGAAAAGAAAACTGTTAGATAAACAAAAGAAAGGTAAAAAACGGATGAAGCAGATTGGGAAAGTAGAAATCCCACAAGAAGCCTTTCTTGCCATTTTACAAGTTGATAAGGATAAATAGCCATGCAACTCTATATGGACTTTTCAGTCATTTTAGGCGGAGCAACACTAGTTTGTGCTCTCATTTGGGGAATAGATGCGCTCTTTTTTCGCAAGAATCGTGTGGTTGAACCAAAATTAGTAGAATACGCACGTTCCTTTTTCCCTATTTTGTTAGCAGTCTTTGTGCTGCGTGCTTTTATCATAGAGCCTTTTCGTATTCCTTCTGGTTCTATGAAGCCTCCTTTAAAAGAAGGCGATTTTATTCTGGTTAATAAATATACTTACGGTCTTCGTCTTCCTTTATTTGCGACAAAGCTAGTCAAGCTCAATAACCCGCAGAGAGGAGATGTGTTGGTATTTCGTTATCCAGTTGATCCCTCTATAGATTTTATTAAGCGCGTGATTGGAGTCCCAGGCGATAAAATAGCGTATAAAAATAAAGTCGTGTATTTAAACGGGAAACCCTTAGATCAAGAATTTTTAGGAACTATGGTCGATAATAATCCAGGCGGCTATAGCATTCCTGTGAAACACTATAAAGAAATGTTACCAGGAAGACCTCATTCTATTTATCTGAATGCGCGACCCAGTCAGGATTTAGAAGAACAAGTAGTGCCAGAAGGCATGTATTTTGTTATGGGCGACAACCGGGATAATAGCGAAGACAGTAGGGTTTGGGGATTTGTTCCAGACAAGCTTATACTCGGCAAAGCTATCTATATCTGGTTAAGTTGGGATTCCTCGGCCTGGGATGTGCGTTGGAATCGAATAGGCAAAAAAATAGAGTGATATTTTGTTAAAAGAGAATTTATTCAAATTACAGCAAAGAATGGGGTATTCCTTTGCTAATGAAGCCTTGCTTAAGCAAGCGCTCACCCATAGAAGCGCGAGCAATAATAATAATGAGCGTTTGGAATTTTTAGGGGACGCTATTTTGAATTTCGTTGTTGCTGCGTTGCTGTATCATCAATATCCGCATGCTAAAGAAGGCGAGCTCACGCGAGCACGTGCTCGTTTAGTCAAAAAAGAGACTTTATCTGAACTCGCAAATGAATTTAATTTAGGGGATTATCTCAATTTGGGATTAGGCGAGAAACGTAGTGGGGGTTTTCGTCGTCAATCGATTTTGGCTGATGCTTTAGAAGCTATTATTGGCGCGATGTATGTCGATAGTGATTTTTCAAAAGTGGAGGCTTCTTTAGGAAACTGGTATGCCGATAGATTACGCCTGATTCAACTGGGTGATCTGGAAAAAGATCCTAAAACGCGCTTGCAAGAACATTTACAAGCGCTACAAAAAGCGTTGCCCAAATATGAAGTGATTTCAATTCTAGGCGAGCCTCATGCGCAAACTTTTACCGTAAAGTGTGAAATAGAAGGTATGAGGCAGCTTGTGACTGGCGAAGGTGTGAGTCGACGTTTGGCTGAACAAGAGGCTGCTTTCAAAATGTTAGAGGTGATTTCCCATGATGAGTTCTAGTCAAGATACCCGTTGTGGGTTTGTTGCCATTGTTGGCCGACCCAACGTTGGTAAATCTTCCCTGTTGAATATGATCTTGGGAAAAAAATTAAGTATTACTTCTTTTAGACCGCAAACGACACGCCAACAGATTTTAGGTATTCATACTGAAAATGAAACACAAACTATTTATGTTGATACGCCGGGTTTTCAATTAGGGGCAAAATCTGTTTTCACGAAGCAAATGAATAAAGCCGCTAAGCAGGCTTTAAAAGACGTGGATGTTGTTATCTTTGTGGTTGAAGCCTTAAAGTGGACCGAAGAAGACAGTGCGGTGCTAGAATTAATACAAGGCGTTTCTTGTCCGCAAATTGTGGCGATTAATAAGATTGATTTAATCGAAGATAAAACAAGACTGCTGCGTTTTATTGAAAAAATAAGCACAGATCTCCCGCATGCTCAGATTGTTCCTATCTCGGCAATTGATCAAATACAAACGCGTTTAATTGCTGAAAAAGTCGTAGAGCATTTACCACAAAGCCCATTTTATTTTCCGCCTGATCAAATGACCAATCGCTCAGAAAACTTTATTCTTGCTGAATTAATTCGTGAAAAGTTGATGATTCTTTTAGAAGCTGAATTGCCCTATTCTGTATGTGTTGAAATTGAAAAAGTAGAACAACAGGAAAAAATTGTGCATATTCAGGCATTGATTTGGACAGAGCGCGAAGGGCAAAAGCGCATCATTATTGGTGAGAAAGGATCTAAGCTTAAACAAATCGGCACGAGAGCTAGACACGATCTAGAACAACACTTACAAAAGAAAGTATTTTTGAAACTCTGGGTAAAAGTCAAAGCCTGGTCAAATAGTGCGATAGAATTAAAAAATCTCGGTTTGCTGGAATGAGGAAATGCGCGTAAGCCAAGCTCTTACTTATATTCTCCATGTTCGACCTTTTAAGGATTCGAGCGTGATTATAGATTGTTTAAGTAGCGAGCATGGTTTAGTGTCGCTAATTGCCAAGGGCGCAAAAAGACCGCGTTCGCGTTTAGTTGGCAAAATTCAGCCGTTTATTTTGCTAACCTTATCCTGGGTTGGCCGCAGCGATCTTAAAACACTGACTGATCTCGAAACCCAAAATTTAAGCCCTGTTTTAACTGGACATAAAATCTTACTAGGATTTTACCTTAACGAGTTAATTTTACGTTTATTGCAGAAAATGGATCCCCATCCTAAGCTATTTATGGATTACAGCCAGACGCTAGAAGCGCTTGCGTTAGCCGAAGAAAGTAATAGAGAACAAACACTGTTACGTTATTTTGAAATTAAGCTTTTGGCAGAGCTCGGTTATGGTTTAGATTTACACACGGATGGACTCTCGCATGAGGCTATCCTGCCTGAATTGCTTTATGCTTATGATCCGGCACTGGGGCTTTTTGAAGCACAAGGCATTGCCAAATCAAGGCATGCTATGGTCATTTCAGGGGGAACGCTCATCGCTTTAAGAGAAGGGCAGATATTAAATGAGCATGCATTGCGAGAAGCCAAGGTTTTAATGCGTTTTGTGTTAAACCACCATTTGGGGGATAAACCTTTGCAAAGCAGAAAGTTGTTTAGAAGACCCTCATCCGTACCCTCTTCGTAAGCGAACGGCTTGCGTCCTGTAAAGGAAGAGGGGAGTAACTTATTTATTCTAATAAGAGGTTGATGTGAATATTTTAGGGATTGGTACAGACATTGTTCAATTATCCAGAATAGCAGAGCTACTTGAACAGTATGACAATAAATTAATTGAGCGGATTTTAACCCCGCAAGAGCAAGTGCAACTAGCGGCTTCATCACAACCGGTTTCCTTTTTTGCCAAACGTTTTGCCGCCAAAGAAGCGGTTGCAAAAGCACTTGGGACAGGCATTGGCCAGGTTGCTTTTAAAGAAATAAATATTAGCAATTTAGAAAATGGCAAGCCGCAGGTAAATTTTACGGGTAAAGCAGAAGAATTTGTTGCAAAACTCAACATCAAAGAAGTGATGATTAGTCTCTCAGATGAAAAAGAGTATGCTTTAGCTTTTGTGGTGATTACCCTTGCAGATTAAAGCCCTTTAAGCAGGCGTTGCTTCTGCCAACCCTTGTTCACTTTTGACATATTCTTTGAGTCGATTAATCTCTTTATTGACTTCGACTAGAAGAAAATTAATGCTCTCGCTTTCATTTTTGACAATAGCAGTCTCTAATTTGGCGATAGCTGTTTTCAAAGCAGGGACGCCGCAATAACAGCAAGCGCCATGCAAGCGGTGTACTTCTTCTCTCATCCGTTTGAGATCGTTTTGGGCGTAGGTTTGATTAATATTAATTTGAGCAGAATAAAGACTTTCCACCAAACCTTTTAGCATTTCTCTGGCTAGTTCTTCTTTATTGGCAGATAGCTTTAAGGCTTGTGCCCAATCAACCGGAGAAGCATTGAGCGCAGGTGAAAGAGAGGCATTTGCTATGCGATAATTCATTTCGTTACCCAAATGTTTTTGAGTCCAACGTTGAATGATCCGGTGTAGTTCTTTTTCATCAATAGGTTTAGTCAGATAATCATCCATTCCTGCAGAAAGAACAGCTTGCTTCTCTGAAGCCAGTGCATGAGCGGTTAAAGCAATAATCGGAGTGTGGTGACCTGAGGATTCTTGTTGACGAATTTTTTGCGTGACTTCGACGCCATCCATACCCGGCATTTGAATATCCATTAAAATCAAATCATAGGTTTTTTTACTGAGAAAAGTTAAGGCCTCATAGCCATCATTCGCACAATCTATGTTAACGCCCATAGGTTCTAACAGTGCTGTTAACAGTTTAAGATTGGCAGGATAATCATCAACAGCTAAAACATGGATAGGATTAGCATTTTTTGCAATTAAATCAGGGGAAGTAAACTCTGCAAACAGAGGCTCTTCTAGCGCATTGTTCTCAACTTGTAAAAGAGCGAGAAGAGCATCATAGAGTTTTTTGCGACGAATAGGCTTAGCTAAGCAAAAAGCAGCGCCTGCATTCATCATTTCATCACTCATCACTTGAACTGAAGTATTTGCTAAGACCACTGCATGACAATTCATTGATTTAATATCATGGAGTAGTGTTTTGATTTTTTCAGGGTCTTCCTGATTAAAGCCAATAATCACAATGGGTAGTGGTTTAAAATGACGCTCTGCTTCTAAAAGCTCTGGAATGATTTTTTCAGAGCTGTCGACTTCCCTTACTTCTATCCCCCAGGATGATAGATGGTGATTTAAACTCAAGCGTGTCGTTGCATGGGCATCAAAAAGGATAACCGGTAAATTGTCTAAAATAGGATGATAAGGAGGGGGGGAGAGACAATCGGTTTTCCCAGCAACAAAAGTAAACCAAAAAGTTGAACCTTTTCCAGGTTCTGATTCAACATCTATTTCACCTTTCATTTGTTGCACGAGTCGTTTGGAAATGACTAAGCCAAGGCCTGTGCCGCCAAAACGGCGCGTGGTGGTTGCATCGGCTTGCGTAAAAGCTTTGAATAAGGTTTTTTGTTCTTCTTTAGAAAGCCCGATACCGGTGTCGGTAATGCTGACACAAAGGATGACTTCTTTTTCCATCTCTTTTTCCAGCATCACTCTGACAATGACGCTACCACTATCGGTGAATTTAATAGCATTATTCACTAAATTAGTAATAATTTGTTTTAATCTAAGATTGTCCGTCATCACCTTTTCTGGCACATCAGAGTACATCATTGGCACCAGTTCAAGGTGCTTTTCTTGCGCGGTGGGCGCCATAATCATTAATGCATCTTCGACACACTCTCGGAGATCGGTGGGCACATTCTCTAATGTAAGTTTCCCAGCTTCAATTTTTGAAAAGTCTAAAATATCATTGATGATAGAAAGCAAGCTGGTCGCTGATTTTTGAATTGTAGATAAATAATCACTTTGTCTAGCATCCAGTTTGGTTTTCATTAAAAGATTAATAAACCCGATAACGCCATTGAGTGGAGTGCGAATTTCATGGCTCATGTTAGCAAGGAATTCAGATTTAATTCGGCTGGCGGTTTCTGCCTCTTTTCTTGCCATTTCAAGTTCAATATTTTGGATTTCAATGGTTTCTAAAGTTTGTCGTAAGTCTGCTGTGGCTTGTTCAACACTTTGCTGCATCTCATCATGCGCGCTTTTTAAAGAAGCGGCCATGGTATTAATGCCTGCTTCCAAGTGCCGTAATTCACTTCTGGCATTGGTATAAATTCTCGTGTCTAGGTTGCCATTTTTAATTTTTTCTACTGCGGCTACCATTTGTAAGATAGGTCTTGTGACGTCGCGTCCCATTCTAAAAGCAAAAATCCCGCTGATCCCTAAACCAATCAAAACGATGATACTGCAGGCGAATAAAACCTGATATTGGCGGATAGTTGTAGTCATACGCCCTAATTCAATGCTTATCCAACCTAAGGTTCTATCTTGGTTTTCTGGTAGGGCATAATTGGTATCAATATTCGGAAAGTCTTCGATAATGACATCTCGAATGGTAACAGGAACGGTAAAGAGTAAGGAGCTGCCGGTATCTGCCATCTTGATATTATGAGACTGATCAGTCACCGATAAGATCTGAGTCGGTGTTTGGTGTTCATGCCCCGCGTGCGCGAGTAAATGGCCATCTTTGTTAAAGATAGAGACAGAGCGTACTTCGGGTTCTGATAAGGCATCGTTAGCCAAGCGTTGTAAGATATGGGCATTACCAGAAAAGACCCCATATTCACTTTCTGGGGCAAGCTGTAAAGCAATGGTATAGCCTCTATCGCGCAAGGCATTTTCTAAATCTTGGATCCGGGTACTGGTAAAATAAGCACTTAGCAGCAAAGAAATAATGATGGTGGGTACCAAAGTGAGAAAAAGGACGCGTGTTTTAATGCCCCATTCGTTTAACACTTTTATGCTCTTTTTTTCCATTCTGCTGTTATCTCCTTCCTCTGTTAGCATCTCTAAATTTTCTTTGCATAAAATTTATCCAGATACCTTTGTGTTGTTTAATGGGATAACAGGGGGTTGAATTTTTTCTAACTGGTTAATTGAAGCGATAATATCTTTCTCTGGTGAGAGATTTAACTTCAAAATACTGGCAACTTGATAATTAATTGAAATACTAAATTCGGATGGAAATTGTGGCGCAGGCAACGGCTTATTTTTGTTTTGCAAAATCTGCAGGATTTGCTCAGCGGTTTGTCCGGCAATTTGCTTGGTTGTAGCGTATATAGCAGCTAAAGCACCATTATTGACGAAAGTTCTAGAGTAGCCAATTAAAGGCACGCGTTTGTGGAAAGCGGTTAATAACATGCCACGCGCGTTTTGGGAATTGTACAATTGGTGATCAGGAAGAGCGAGTACAACCTTGACATCATTAAGTAAACTATCTAATTCTGCTACAGGGTTTTCATCTTTATTAACGTTGAGAACAGATAATTTTAAATCATAGTGCGCCGCGAGTTCCTGCAAACTCTCTTGATCTTGAAGGGCGTTTAACCCCAAAAGGATCCCCACTGGCTTTTGTGAAAAATCTGGAGACAGAGATTTGATTAAGGCAAATTGTCTGCTCAGGGGTTGATCAGGAAAAATAGCAGTGACATGTCGTTTGGTGTTGTCTAACAAATTTTTATTTTCTGCCAGTAATGTCTCAAAAGCAGTTTGTCTGGTCAAAATGCTGAGCACAGGTGTTGTGCTCTGCGTATGAAGGACGGCTGACAAGGCATCTTGGCCTATCGTGACAATCAGATCAGATGGCGGATATAAAGCATTTTGCGGTTTAGTGGTTGGCAACTTATCAATAATAAGATGATTGATTTTGGCTTTAGGACTAGCTGCTGTAAATAAAGCTGCCTCTATACGGTGAACGATGCCAAAATGGCTATTGTTATAAACCAGTAATACGGAAGGGTTGCTAAGGGCTAATCCAGGACAAAGCCAAATAGCAATCAGAATCATTAACTTAACAAAGTTATTTATTGTGGAAAGAGCCATGGGTTTAAAACATTATAAAGTATTGGTTAGTTTTATACAGGGCTTAGTGCTATATGGCAACAATCAGGGACAAATTTGTAGGAATTTTTAACATTTGGATGCTAAACTAATTTAATCTTTGAGAAGGAGGCTATCTTGAAATACACTATTTGGGTTATCTTATTAACTTTGTTTGTCGTTTCAGGATGCAGATGGCGTGATGATTTTCGTGAGCGTCAGCAGCCACAATATCTTGAACTTCCTCCCGAACCTACTTTGAATGTCGATTCTCCAGAATATGTTGGTGTTCATCGTAAAACCGCAGCAGAGAAAGAAGCGGCTTTAAAAGATCCAGAAGCAGATCCTACAACTGCCGAGATGCCTTTACCCGGTATCGATAATTTATCAAAAATTCCAGCGTTACCTGATCACCCAGCTGGCGTTACCTGCCGTACGTCCAAGGGGTCTGAGTAGGGGCATGGACTGTATTTGATGGAGCAAGAGCGGAAGAGGAGGCAGCTCTTGTTTCTAAGAACCCTTTTGTTTGTTCAATCTTTGTCCTCGCTTTATCGCTTAAATGAGATTGTGCATTGAGCTCAGCAAGCAACGAGCCTAAAACTTGTAAGTATGAGGGACGGCTTTCGCGAGTTTGATTAATCATTGATGCATATAGATGTCTAGGAAAGTGGAAACGGCTAAAAGTTTGACCTAGCGCATAAATATCACTA
This sequence comes from uncultured Gammaproteobacteria bacterium, assembly GCA_963803015.1. Taxonomy (GTDB): domain Bacteria; phylum Pseudomonadota; class Gammaproteobacteria; order Berkiellales; family Berkiellaceae; genus Berkiella. Next base: position 244,026 of record CAWDKV010000011.1, read on the forward strand.
GCAACAGAATAGTACTTTTGATTGACGACCTCAGGTGCGCCGTATCCTGGGGTATGTGAATTGACTAATCCTTGAACGATGTCCGCGCCTTCGGGCAATATTTGCGAAAAACCAAAATCTACCAAAGTGACTTCTAAATCCTCATCGACCATAACATTTTCAGCTTTAACATCGCCGTGCACAATGCGGTGTTCCTCAAATAGTGTGGAGAGTGCTAACACCAGGTTAATGGCTACAATTAGTTTTTGTTCCATGTCATAGGATTGGAGTTTGTCGAACAAACGCGATCCTGGCACTAAAGTTTGGATAATATACAGGCGACGTGTTTCGAGGCTGTTTTGTCGAGAGGTTATTTCAATTAATCGATTCAACTTGGCTAAAACGGCAATTTCTTGCGAGATGTAAGCGTACTGTGGTTCTAAGGTAATTACTTTAATCGCAACTGGGGTACCATTTGCAGTAAAGCCTTTTTTCACTTTACCCTCGCTACCTGTTTCGCCCAATAATTGCTTATATTTCAAGGTATATAAACTATTTGTAGTGGTTTTAATCACGGAATCAATCAGAGAGGGATCTTCTTTTCTAGAGCATTTACGCGCTATTGGATGCGCTTCAAAAAAATCATTTACAGATGCTGGTATAAATGACAGCATTTTTCCCCCGATATTATTTATTGTATAGGAATTATGCTAACAAAGATGTGGCATAAACCGGTAATCTAGGTATCGGAGATTATAATGCATTGGTCTGAAAATACAGCTAGCCGTCCTTAAATAACTTCCCCCCTAGGCCTGTCCAATAGGGGGGAGATTATTACTTGTGGCCAGGAGGTTTGCTAGTTGGGGAATGTGTTCCTGACTCATGAGAAATATCGGCTGATTTATCTTTTGCTTGAGGCGTCACAATAAGAGGAGCTGCACGCCTTCCAATGATTGCTGTGCGGGGGGGACCACTTTCATCTTGAGTGCTAGGGGTTACCCGACGTCTAGGAGGTGTACCAGCAGCACGAGGTCTGAATGCAGGTTCAGAAGAAAGTGATTTTCTTTGGGCCGTTGTACTAGATAGAACAGGTGGTGCAGTAGTAGCTGCCGCTGCTGCTGCAGATTCTAATCGGCCAGGGGCGGATTGTGTTTGAACGGGGTTCACAATCCTAGCGAGAGTTGATGTGATAACCGCACTAGGTTTTGTTAAATAATCAGTCAGTGCTTGGGTTGTAGAATCTATATATTCATAACCTTTGCCTCGAGATTGTAACCAAAAAGCCAAGTTTTTACTTTTATTTTCATCTAAAAACATGATGTCAGCAATTATCACATGCAAAAGTGGAATATGCGGTTTTTTAGTCGCGATAGCTTGATTAAGTGCCTCACGATAATTTTGATAACTTTTTGTGTAATGTAATAGTGATTTTGCTTTGTCCATTGCTTGCGTGTAAGCAGCTTTAAATTTTTGATCATTCTCTAACTCCAAAAGAGATTCTACAGTAGGTTGGCCTCGTACTGCAGCTGGACTCACTAAAGCAGAATAGATAGCATTGGCAGTGTTAAAATCGATAAAATGAGGATTAAATAAAGCGGCATTCATAAGATTTACAAAAAATACAGCACGGTCACGCTTGGCTTGTAAATCAGATCCTGCGGCAATAGCGTTTTTGACAAATTTGTCAAAAATTGCAGCAAATTCTGGAAATTTGGCAACATTTGTTGTTTGGGCTTTTTTTCTCCAATTCTCATCTTGTAAATCTGCTGGTTTAATCTTTATCCACATGCCTGCTTGTAAAAGAAATAAACTCTCCGCTGTACTTTGTAAAGCAAGTTGATATTCAGGACTGGTTGAGGAGAGGGTTGACACGCGTTGAAGAAAAGCTTCAATATCAACTGGCATTTTATCGGCCCGAAGTGGGTGCTGTGCTGTTTTATTTATCTGTGCTTCATCTCTGTTGGGATGATTAAGAGCACTTCCTAAGCTTTGCATTATATGTTGTGCAAAAGCGGGATTAAGCAGTGCTACTTTTTGGTAAAAGGCTTGGAATGAAGCAGAGTGGATAAAGTTTGCGGGTATTTGACTGCCGAGTCTATCAGCAAGTATCATTTGTTGTATAATATTCGCACTGTTTTGGGCTACTTGAAGTTTTAGGGTATCATCTTCAAATAAATCTATCCATGCATTGAGTTTAGCAAGTACCTGATTAATATCTAAACGCGCTATTAATACCGGTGCAACAGGTATGATGTCAAAAAATGTGAGGTGCGGATTTAATAAAAAATTAATTAGGATGCGACTATTTAAATCCATTTCACCGCTCAAAGCATTTTGCATTATTTTGATGAAAGAGACTCTTTTCTGATTTGTTTTAGAAGCCTCTAGATAGTGGGGAAGAAGATCTGCTGGTATGCCTTGGAATAGTTTGCTTAATTCACTTATAGCCAAATCTCTGGATTCGACTTGAGAAGAGTTCTCGATGATATCAAATAAGATATCGAGTTGTTTAAATATTTGTGGTCTTAGAATGTGTTTACCCGCATCGCCAGTTTTGTAAAGCCTGAACGTTTCGCTCAAGCTATTATCAACCTCTTTAATTGTGCTTTTAATATCGAGTTGTTCTGGTGGCACAGAATCTTGAATCAGTTGAGCTTGTTGCTTTAAAAGCATAATTTTTTGTGCATTATCAGTTAAAAGCGCGGGGTCAAGGTTGTCAAATGCCTGACAAGCTTCTGGGAGTAAACCATGTTTTAATAAAATAGAAATTCTGTTTAGTTCAGCTTTAAGATCTTGATTGGTGACTTGTTCATTTATTCTAATTAATTGCGGTATCAAAGTATTGTCTATTAACGGTTTTACCATAATTTGAACGGGTTTTTGGCGAGAACCCGCTGTAAGCAGTATCTTTATGGCAGCTTGTAAGTGTTGAGAAGTCGTTTTCTGTGCTTTGGTTTGAGGGGCAGCATCTATACTGAACTTTAAATTAATGAGATCAGCCATATTCTTTAGCAACCCTGTTTGAGTTTTTGATTTTTCAAGATCTGATAACAATTTTTGACAATTTTTATCTTTCTCTAAATCTTTTAATTCTTTTAATTGATTGTCATCAATTGTTATTAACCCATAGCTTGGCATAATGCGTCTCCTAGTATGATTTAACTTAAAGACAATTTGTGTGCACCTTTGGTTCATTTAAATAAGAAAATCAATATAGTGTATATGCACATAATGATACATATTGACTTGAAAAACCCTTCGGCTTAAATTCATACACCATTTAACAAGAAGGATGTTTCACATGCCAAGAAAAAAAACAGGACTGGCGAAAAATGCAAAGACAGCTCATAAAAATAATGACACAAGCCAGCAGGACCTCCAAAGCGCAGAAGCCCTTTTAGTGGCAACGACGGCATTACTGGATGGTGCCAAAACGGGAGAGATGCCTGTTGTCACCGAAGTTCTTGATAAATGGGGAGCGCAAATAGAGCCTCATTTCCTGGGGCATGCTCTCAAAGGTGCCGCACAATGTGGTCAACCAGCTGTTATAGACATCATACTCACTCAGTTTAGTGAAAAAATATCACCAGAAGATAAAGGAATGGCTTTAAGATTCGCTGCAGATGCGGGCCACTTAGATTCGGTCAGAATATTACGTGAACGCTGTGGTCAGGATATTTCATCTTATATGAAAGGACAAGCCTTTTTCTTGGCGGCAGAAAAACATTTAGACGTTGCATGTCATTTTATTGATCATTGCTTTAATGAGATCGATCAAGACTTTAAATTAATGGCTTTTGATGTTTTTGTAGAAAAGGAAAATTTAACCCTCATAGATGAGTTGTTGAAAAAATTTGATCTTTTGGCAAAACAACGTTTTGTCACTACCTTTGTTTATACTCCAGCAACAAAGATCTCCTTCGCTGTTTATTTGCACTTAATTGAAAACCATGGTGATTTATTTACGAAGGTTGAGAAGCACGGTTTTATTAATCGTATGGTGCATAAACCGGTTGATAGTGTTCCTTATGCCCTTTATTTAAGATTGGTAGAAAATCATAGTGCTTTATTTTCTTCCGCTGAATGGTATCTTCTCCTAACAAAAGCAGTTGGCATGGAAAATCCCGCGTTGCTTCAAAAGGTGTTTGAAAAATTAACCTGCGAAAGATATGTCGAAGAAGATAATCTTAAGATGCTAGATTGTGTCATTAAAGCGGGTTATCCAGAACGTGTGCTTACTTTGCTGAATAATCATTATACTAAAATACCCTGGGCCAAAGCAGGCCATGCGCTAATTAGCGCTCTTCGCTTGAGCTTGTTCGATTCTGCCGAAGTGTTGTTGCATCGTTTTAAAAATGCGATTTCGCAAGAGGATTTGGTAGAGGCTTATCGTAAAGCAAAAGCAGATCCGAATACGCCTATTGAAACAAAACAGGCACTCTTTGAAGCACTCACTTGGCCTAGAAAATTACGACATGAAAATCCTTATCGTGTATGCGCTTATTATATAAAGGTTTTATGGCATAAAATCAGAGGAATTAAGCAGGATGAAGAGAGTTCGCCTTTCTATCAACCTGCTGCTGAACCCTCAGAAGATGATGAGATTGTTTTGACCCAAAATCCCCCTTCCTTGCGATTCTCAGTAAGCGATGATTTTTCAGATGATGTTTCATCTGAACTAGAGGGCGTGCTGATCCAGGGCTTTCCAAAAAATGAACAGTACTCCTCTGAAGACGAGAGAACTTTGACGTTACCCGAAGCACCCGTGAGTAATTTGACCTCAAAGTTGTCTTGCTAGGGGCTATCTCATACTTAGTGCGCTTAGCTCTTGTCCAATCCCTTCTCCCCCTTAAGGTGGGAGAAGGTTAGGATGAGGGGGTAAGTAAATAAAATATGATATCGCGTTGATTAAATGCACAGTATATAAGTCTAATTTTTATTGAATTGTACTAATATTTTTAGTACTAATTAAAAATTATATTTAAGAGGATATTCTATGACTCAAGGCGATTACTCATACAGTTTGAAGGTTGGGGTCTTTGGTGATAAAAATTCAGGAAAGAAAAAGTTAATTGGTGCGCTTGCGGGCGATTTGTACAGTGATCCAATCAGTAGCGATGTACGAACGGCTTTCACCAGCGATGGAACTGATGGAACTGCTAGATTAATGATATATGCACCTACTAAAATAGATTCTTTTACAAGGGGGTTACATGCAGCATTGATCTGCGTTGATCTAACAGATCCAGAAGGTTTGATCAAAGCAAAAAAACAGCTTGATGATTGTAGAGCTGGCCTCCTCCCCGAAACCAAAATTATATTAGTTGGCACAAAATCTGATGCCAGTGATCGAAAAATCCCAGAAGCGGCTCTTCAGCAATTTGCTCACACAGAAAATGTAACAAGCACCTTAGTATCGGTAAAAAATAATAATAACATAGATGAATTAAGAGAACTTGTTACCCGTCAAGTCTTAGCTAACCTGCCAGTAGCTAACAAGTCGACTGCTGCCGGCGAAAGTACGCGAGCTGCAGCTAGTTCTTCTTCTTCAAATCAACGTAAACCTGGGATCTTCAATTATTTAAAAAGTAAATTAACGGGTAAGAAAGAAGAAACTCCTTCAGCAGCAGCTAGCCCTTCTGATACAAGTAAAAGAAGACCACGGTCATGAGGATTAGAAAAAATTCGCTATGAGCACCACTAAAATCCCAAGGGGTGCCACATAGCGAATGCTAAACCGCCAAGTTTGGTAAAGCCATTCTGGCTGGTTACCAAATTCGTTTCTCACATGCTTATCTTGCATTTTCCAACCCACAAAGACACAAAACAAAAAGGCGCCTATAGGCAATAAAATATTGGTAGAGATATCGGTAATGGCTGTAAAAATAGTCCATTTACCAAAGAGCTTAATATCTGCCCAATAGTTAAAAGAGTAGACACTGGCCAGGCCTAAGAACCAAGCAAATAAGCCAACGCAAAACGCACCGCGTTTACGTGATATTTTCCATCTTTCTTCTAAGAGCGCCACCAAAGGCTCTCCCATCGAGATAGAAGAGGTCCAGGCTGCAAAAATAAGTAAGATGAAAAATAAACTGCCAATAAAGCCTGAAAAGGGCATATGGCTAAAAGAAATAGGCAAGATATGAAACATCAAGCCTGGGCCGCCTTCAGGGGTAAGGCCATGCGAGTAAACGATGGGGAAAATGGCAAGGCCGGCTAAAAATGCGACTAGCACATCTAAAATCGTAATAATGAGCACATTATTAACAATGTTAACTTCTCTTGAGAGGTAGGAGCCATAAATCAAAATAGCGCCAGCACCTGTTGCCAGCGAAAAAAACGCTTGCCCTAAAGCATCGACTACAGCGCGCAAGGTGATTTCTTCTAGTTTAAAAGAAAATAAATAACGCCAAGCCGAGAAAAAATCTCCTTTGAATGCGGCAAAAATAACCAGAAAAATTAAGATTAAAAATAAAGCAGGCATCATCCATTCTGATGCTTTTTCTATGCCTTTATTAATCCCTAAAGCGACGACGCCCATGGTGAGCATAATAAAAATGCTATGCCAGAGTAATAGTTGATTGGGGGAAGCGAGTAAGGTTTCCCAAATGGTTAAAATGGTGGTGGGTGTTGCATTGGTAAATAAGCCATCGATGGCATAAAAAAGATAGGCGATAGACCAACCGGCTACCACACTATAAAAACTAAGTACCAAAATTAAGGTGACTGAACCAAGCCAGCCTAGCCCTTGCCAGCGTGGAGAACAATTTGCTTCAATGGCAAGGGTTGCAATAGAGTTAACTGCATTTTGTCTGCCCCGTCGCCCCATAATGAGTTCAGCTATCATCGCAGGCACGCCGACCGTAAAGATAAAAAACAGATATAAGAGAACAAAAATTCCGCCGCCATTGTTGCCAGCCATATAAGGAAACTTCCAAATATTGCCAAGCCCTACAGCAGCCCCTGCTGTGACCATAATAAAAGCAAAACGGGAGGACCATTGACTACGTTTGGATTGCGCTGCGGTGACTGACATGGGATGATTTTTCTCTTAAATATCGAAACCAAGCATAGTATCAAATATGATTGAGACTAAATATACTCTTTCCACTCAGTAAGGAAGCCTAATGAATATCCTTGTATTCGACATTGAGACCATCCCAGATATTGAAGGCGGCAGGCGCATACTCAACCTACCCGATTTATCTGATGTAGAAGTGGCTAACGCTATGCAAAGCTTGAGTAAAGAAGCCACTGGGCAGACTTTTATGCGCCACCATTTGCATAAAATAGTGGCGATTTCCATTGTGTTGCGTAAGGGGGATTTATTTAACGTTTGGTCTTTGGGCTCTCTTGAAGCCAGTGAGTCTGAGCTGATTGAACGGTTTTATGCCGGGATAGAAAAATATAAGCCGAGCTTAGTGTCATGGAACGGCTCTGGTTTTGATTTGCCGGTATTACATTATCGTGCTTTACTGCACGGGGTGCAGGCTCCCACTTATTGGGATAGCGGAGAGATCGAATCCACCTTTAAGTATAACAACTACCTCAATAGATACCATACTCGGCATGTGGACTTAATGGATACGCTCGCAGCCTACCAGCAAAAGGCCTTTGCTCGCTTGGATGAGATTGCAACCCTGTTAGATCTCCCCGGAAAAATGGGGATGAGTGGGGCAGATGTTTTTAACCAATACTGCCAAGGTAATCTCAAAGGGATCCGCGACTATTGCGAAATCGATGTTTTAAATACCTACCTTATTTATCTGCGTTTTCAGTTGATAAGAGGACATTTCACCCATGAGGACTATCAACGTGAGATTGAAGCAGTAAAAACCTTTTTACAAAAAGGGTCTTTTTCTCATTTTCAAGCGTTTCTCAACGCTTGGCAAAGCAGAACATGATAAGATCTAGAGCATTATAAGTTAGTATTTAAGGTGATAAAAATGTCTCGCAAAAGAAATTCCTTGGTCAATACCGAGCTTAACCTTGAAATCCAAAGCTTATCGCACGATGGCCGGGGAATTGCACGATTTGACGAAAAGGTCTGTTTTGTATTTGGCGCACTCCCTGGAGAAAGCGTCAAAGCGAGAGTAACTCGATCACACTCAAGATATTTGGAAGCAACGACAACAGAGCTTGTAACCTCTTCTGCTGAGCGCGTTAATCCCATATGTGATTTTTTTGGCTTATGCGGCGGTTGTCAATTGCAGCATTTACAAAAACCGTTACAAATTGAGTATAAAACACAGTTTTTAAAAGATTTGCTCAAAAATGCCAAAGTAGAGGCGAAACAATTTGCTCCGCCTTTGCAAGGACAAGACAAGGGTTATCGACAAAAAGCACGTCTAGGCGTACGTTACCTTGAAAGTAAAGACGAATTGTTAATAGGATTCAGAGAGCAAAGTGCCAATAAAATAGCGCGCATAGAAAGTTGTAAAATACTCAATCAACGCGTGGGGGATAATCTAGATAAACTCAAAGCTTTACTTTTGCAGCTCAGCATTAAAAAGCATATTCCCCAGATAGAAGTTTCTATTGGCGATAAAATAGTGGCGCTTGTCTTTCGTCACCTCGAACCTTGTCCACCAGAAGATGTGGCTTTATTACAGCGTTTTGGCAAAGAAAACGACTATGCCATCTATTTACAGCCCCAAGGCCATGATAGTGTACATAAAATAGAGGACGCGAATACGCCATTTCATTTATCTTATGCTTTAACAGATCAAAATCTGCAATTTGATTTTCATCCGCTGGATTTTATCCAGGTGAACCCGCACATGAACCAACAGATGATTAATCAAGCATTAGAATGGCTGTCCCCACAAAACGATGAGACACTTTTGGATCTTTTTTGTGGGCTAGGGAATTTTAGTCTACCCTTCTCGAGAATGCTCGCAAAAGTGATTGGTGTGGAAGGATCGCAAACGATGGTGCAGCGTGCTGCTGAAAACGCAGCATTAAATGAAATCAAAAACGCGTCATTTCATGCTTTTGATTTAACTAAACCTTGTCAAAAGGAAGAATGGGCTTCTCTCAAAGTTGACAAAATTCTCTTAGATCCCCCCAGAAGTGGTGCTAAAGAGATAATTGTTCAGCTAAAACAATTTGAAGCAAAAGAGATTTTATATATTTCTTGTAACCCGGCTACTTTCGCCAGAGACGCTGATATTTTAGTAAACCAACTGGGATATCATTTAATAAAAGTGGGTCTCATGGATATGTTTCCACATACTGCCCATGTTGAAGTGATGGGGTTATTCTCAAAGTTAAAAAAGGCTAGGAGTTTACCCAAAGCAGATGATTTTTCGGCTAGGCGCCAAGCTCCTGAGGCCCCAGGAACGTACGCTTTGGTACGTGACTGGGCTGAAAGAGCGCAGGCAACAACGCTGAAAATTCATATGGGAAGGGTATAACAATGGTAAAAATACGAGAGGATTTACCGACCAATAGAGAAGGTAGCATTGATATTGACTCCTGGATACAACGTGTAACTGAAAATCGTGATCCAGTAGACAATGAATTATTACGAGAAGCCGCAACGCTCAGTCTTGAACATGCCGGGCACAATCTGACGCCTGTAAAGATCTCTTGTGTACGTCAAGGACTCTTGACCGCTGAAGCGTTATTATCTTTAGAACCAGATATTGCAACGATGCTAGCTGCCATTTTATATTTTCCTGCGCAATATGGTTCTCTCACCCTAGAAGCCATTAAAGAGCATTTTGGTGAAGATGTGATGGTATTGGTTGCTGGGGTCAAGCATATTACTGAACAAACTAGTTTAGTGAAAGGCCCTCATGCCACAATTACCCATGATAATCTTCGTCGTATGTTATTAGCGGTGGTTGAAGATGTTCGGATAGTTTTAATTAAATTAGCAGAACGAATCACCACTTTACGATCAGCGCATGTCCTAGATAGTCAAACTTGTCGCCAACTTGCTCTTGAAACAAGAGATATTTATGCGCCTTTAGCTAATCGTCTCGGAATAGGCCAAATTAAATGGGAATTGGAAGATTTTGCTTTCCGTTATCTTGAGCCCGAAGCCTATAAACACATTGCCAAATTATTAGACGAAAAGAGAATTGATCGCGAGATTTATGTTAAAAAAGTGATTGAGGTAATTCAATCCGCTTTAGCGAAAGAAAATATCGAAGGGGAAATTTATGGTCGGGTAAAGCATATCTATAGTATTTGGCGCAAAATGAATCGTAAAAATCTCGATTTCAAAGACATTTATGATGTGCGCGCCATTCGTATTTTGGTGCCTGATATTAGAGATTGTTATGGCGCATTGGGCATAGTGCATTCCCTTTGGCAGCATATACCTCATGAGTTTGATGATTATATCGCAACCCCTAAAGGCAATGGTTACCGATCTTTGCATACAGCAGTGATTGGCCCTGAAGGCAGAACAATTGAAATTCAAATTAGAACATTTGATATGCATCAAGAGGCAGAGCTTGGTGTGGCCGCGCATTGGGTTTATAAAGAAGGTGCAAAATTAGATAAGCAATACCAGAAAAAGATTAATGCATTACGGCAAATTTTAGATGTGGCCGAGCAGAATAAAGACGATTCTGAAGAAATCTTATTACAAGAAGTACTAGAAGACAGAATCTATATCTTTACGCCACGGGGCGATATTATCGATTTGCCTAAAGGCTCGACTCCATTAGATTTTGCTTATCAAATACACTCGGAATTGGGTCATTGTTGCCGAGGGGCAAAGGTTAATGGGGTGATTGTACCCTTAACCTACCAATTGTCTTCGGGTGAGCAACTGGAGATCCTCTCGGTCAAGCAAGGGGCGCCAAGTAGAGATTGGTTAAATCCCCATCTTGGTTATCTTAAAACCGCGCGAGCTAGAGCCAAAGTGCATAATTGGTTTAAGCGTCAAGACAGAGATAAAAATATTATCCAAGGTAAGGAAATTTTTGAGAAGGAATGTAAACGTAGTGGGTTGGAAATTTCTGGTTTAGATAAAATCTTAGAAAAATATAATTTTAAAACCTTAGATGATTTATATGCAGCAATAGGAGGGGGCGATTTACGCGTAGGGCAGGTATTAACTGCATTGCAAAGATTGGAGACACCTCATTTAGAATCGGAAGAGATTTTAACGCAAACATCCAGACACAGTCCTTCGCATTCAGAAATTACCATCCAAGGGGTTGGCAATTTACTTTGTCACTTTGGCGGTTGCTGCAAACCGTTGCCTGGTGATCAGATTGTCGGTTTTATTACCCTTGGTCGCGGGATAACACTGCATCGTCAAGATTGCCTTACCCTTTTAAATCGTCCTGAAGATAAAAATCGGTTGATAGACGTCGAATGGGGTGCCTTGAAGAAAAATGTGTATCCAGTGGATATCAGTATTCAAGCTTATGATAGACAAGGTTTATTGAAAGATATTACTTCTGTTTTAAGTAATGACAAAATTAATCTCATTTCAGCAAACACTTCCACTAACCGTGATGAGAACATTGCAAGCATGGTACTGACGGTCGAAGTCTTAGACTTAAGCAGTTTATTAAATATTTTAAATAAAATAATGCATCTCCCCAATGTGATTGAAGCCAAGCGCTTGCATGCAGCCGCCCCCTCTAAAGAGCCTAAAAAATGACAATTGAGAGCCAATTATTAGAAGAATTGCTGTTGATTATGGCAAGATTGCGTGATCCTAAATCTGGTTGTCCTTGGGATTTGGCTCAAACCTTTGAATCTATTGTCCCACATACTCTTGAAGAGGCTTATGAAGTAGCTTATGCCATTGAAAAAGGGGATTATCGAGAATTGCAAGGTGAATTGGGCGATGTACTCTTGCAGATTTTGTTTTATTGTCAGATTGCGCAAGAGCAGGAAAAATTTAACATGCATGCTGTCATGGTGGGGTTAAAAGAAAAACTCATTTCTCGCCATCCTCATCTCTTTGGACAAGTTGTCGTCAAAGATGCAGCAGAACAACATCAACTTTGGCAAAGCATTAAAGCAAATGAGCGTAAAGAGAAATTACAAGAAAATAACCGTGTGTTGGCAGATATTCCCTTAAATTTACCTGGTTTATCCCGTGCTCAAAAATTACAGCAAAGAGCTGCCGAAGTGGGGTTTGATTGGCCAAATCTTGAGCCTGTGTTGCATAAATTAAGAGAAGAAGTGGCGGAGTTAGAAGAGTCTTGCCGGGAAAATGAGACTGAAGCAATAAAAGAAGAGTTGGGAGATATTTTATTCGTCTGCGCCAATATAGCAAGACATATGAATACCGACGCGGAAGCGGTGATGCGTAAAGCCAATGCGAAATTTGAAAAAAGGTTTAATTTTATAGAAGATGCTGTGCAAAAAAGTGGCAAAGCGTGGGATGAATTTACTTTAGAGGATTTGGAAGTGTGGTGGCAAGCAGCGAAGCGCGTCACAAAATAAAATATACTCGAAGCTAAAAGTATGGAAAGAGCATAAGGGCACATGCGTGCCCTTTATCGCTATAGATCAGACATCAACTCGCTTTCTCTAGGGGAAGCAATCGGGCTTCTTTCTTTGTAGAAATCTTGGATAGCCGTGACCACTTCATCTGGTTCATTGACAATTTGGTAGAGATTTAAATCTTCTTCATTAATGGTGCCATTCGTCACCATTTGCGCTTTAAACCAATCAAGTAAACCTTTCCAAAACTCAGCATTAACTAAGATGATAGGAATGCGTCGCGTTTTGCCCGTTTGTACTAAAGCCAAAATTTCTGCCAATTCATCTAATGTGCCAAAGCCACCAGGCATCACGACATAAGCAGAGGCATATTTGACAAACATAACTTTACGGGTAAAAAAGTGACGAAAACGTAATGAGATATCTTGATAGTCGTTTGCGACTTCTTCATGCGGTAAGACAATATTTAAGCCAACGCTTAAAGAGGGACCTTCTTTAGCGCCACGATTACCTGCTTCCATAATGCCAGGTCCGCCACCTGTCACCACAGAAAAACCTGCATCAGATAAAGCTTTACCTGTTGCTTGCGCTTGATGATACCAGGGGTGATTAGGTTGTATTCGGGCAGAGCCAAAAATACTCACGGATGGCGCAATACGAACTAATCTCTCGTAACCTTCAACAAATTCTGCCATTACTTGGAATATCTTCCAAGACTCATGAGACATCAAGGCATCATTTATATTAAGAGAGCGAGTTGTCTTCCTCATACTCATAGTAGATCCTTTTTTTAATAACTTTTTCAATATAATAGCAGAGATGCATTTCTGCCAGTTTATTAAGAAGTCTAAATTGGAAATAGTTTTTGCTCGAAACCTATTGAGTGTTAAAGTTGTCAAAAAATAATGAGATGAGGACAATATGCAAGGATCTGATCCCACTGCTGCTTTGAGGCATGATGTACGCTTATTGGGCGACCTTCTTGGCAAGACGCTGCAAGAACAAGCAGGAGAGGAGTTGTATCATAAGATAGAAATCATCCGCCAACTGTCAATAGAAGCTTATCGTGGTTCTCGCAATGTGATAGGTGAATTAACCGCTCTCTTACAAGATCTTTCTCCTACTGAAATATTAGGGGTAGTAAGAGCATTTGGTCATTTTCTGAATCTGGCGAATATTGCCGAAAATGTTCATCGCATTAGGCGCGCGCGTTGGTACCAGCGGCAACAGCAAACGTCTATCCAAATGGGTTCCATAGAAGCGTCTTTTATCGCCTTTCAAGAGAGGGGAGTCAAAGGAAAAGAACTCATCGAAGCGGTGCAAAATCTTGAAATTGAATTAGTGCTGACGGCGCATCCAACGGAAGTCATGAGACGTACCTTGATGCAGAAATTTAACCGTATTGCCCAATGTCTTGGTGAGTTTGATGAAAAGCTCATTGCTCCATTTGAAAATGAACAACTAGAACAGCTACTTTATCGCGAAATTACTGCTATTTGGCAAACAGATGAAATCAGACGTCGCAGACCCACTCCCACAGATGAAGCAAAATGGGGTTTTGCGGTCATTGAAGGCAGTCTATGGAAAGCTGTTCCGCAATATTTACGCGAGTTAGATAGGAACTTAGAGAAATATACAGGCGTAAGACTTCCTCTCACCACTTGCCCCATTCGTTTTGGATCTGGATGGGCGGAGATAGAGATGGTAATCCTAATGTCACAGCAGAGGTTACCGAAAGAGTGTGTCTGATGGCAAGGTGGATGGCGGCAGATCTTTATTTGCGTGAAGTCAACTATTTAAGCGCTTCATTATCCATGCAAACCTGTAGTCAGGCTTTACGAGAGGTAGTAGGGGATGTCTTAGAGCCTTACCGCGCAGCACTTCGCCCATTGAAGAAAAAATTGATTGCGACCTGCAAATGGGCTGAAGAAAAATTGCAAGGCCGCATTACACAGGTGCGAGATATTATTACGCATCAAGATCAAATTTTATTACCTTTGATGCAATGCTATGACTCATTAAAGGCGTGCCACGCAAGTTGTATTGCAGAAGGGGAATTAACCGATGTGATTCGACTTGTCCATTGTTTTGGGATTGTGTTAACCCGCTTGGATATTCGTCAAGAATCAGTTAAACATAGTGAATTATTTGATGAATTAACGCAATATTTAGGATTAGGATCGTATTTATCTTGGTCAGAAAGCAAGCGCCAAGCATTTTTAATTGAACAATTACAAGGGACACGGCCTTTAATCCCTTCTGCTATGCCCTGGTCTTCTCAATCTCTGGAAGTTTGGAAGACTTTTCAAGTGATTGCAAAACAACTGCCAGAACAAATGGGTGCTTATATTATTTCTATGGCAGGAGAGCCTAGTGATGTGCTCGCGGTTTGTTTGTTGCAAAAAGAAGCAGGGGTTCAAAAACTTCTACGAATTGTTCCCTTATTTGAGACTTTAAAAGATCTACAATCTTCACATACGTGCGTCTCTCAGCTCTTGGCTTCTGATTGGTATAGAAGTCATATTGAGGGAAGACAAGAGATTATGATTGGATACTCAGATTCAGGTAAAGATGCTGGCATCTTAGCGGCAGGCTGGGCGCAATATCAAGCACAAGAAAACTTGCTTGCGGTGGCAAAACAATATGACATAAAATTAACTTTATTTCATGGTAGAGGGGGCTCGGTTGGCCGAGGTGGTGCACCGACCCATGTGGCTATTCTCTCGCAACCACCTGGATCGGTCGGGGGCGCTATTCGCGTCACAGAGCAAGGTGAAGTGATACGAAATAAATATGGTTTGCCGCATAGAGCGCGACGTTCTTTAGAAGTGTACACAACAGCAGTGTTAGAAGCGACGCTATTGCCTCCCCCAGAGCCTAAACAAAAATGGCGCGATCTCATGGGATCTCTCGCTTTAAAATCATTTCAAGCTTATAGTGAAGTTGTCAAAGAAAACCCTTCTTTTGTAGAATATTTCCGCCAAGTGACGCCAGAGCGTGAAATTGGCAAACTGGCTATTGGTTCAAGACCTGCCAGGCGCAATGTCGAAGGAGGCCTTAAAAGTTTGCGAGCTATCCCTTGGGTGTTTGCATGGACCCAAAATCGTTTGTTACTGCCTGCTTGGTTAGGTGTGGGAGAAGCATTAGAGACGCTTAGCCCTGAAGAGACCGACTCTCTTAATCAGATGGTGAAGGAGTGGCCTTTTTTTCGTTCACTGCTCAGTATGATAGAGATGGTGCTGACCAAAGCAGACCCCAATATTTCTTCGTTATATGAAAAAAGATTAGCCTCTGAAGAATTTGCACCATTGGGGAAAATGCTCCGCGATAAATTCAAGATGAGTTGCGACATGATTATGAAAGCCTTAAATACCCAAGAATTATTGGAAGGCAATCCAATATTGTTGCGTACCATTCGTCTGAGAGTGCCTTATCTTTATCCACTTCATGTCTTACAGGCAGAATTGCTGAGTCGCCTTCGCTATAATTCTAATGTTCAGGGGGATGAGGAGTTAAGAGATGCCTTATTGGTTACCATCTCTGGGATTGCTGCAGGAATGCAAAATACAGGATAAAAATCGAGTATAGAGGGAAATAAAAATATGCGGTTAATATTATTAGGACCACCAGGTTCTGGAAAAGGAACGCAAGCACAATATATTATGGAGCGTTACGGGATCCCTAAAATTTCTACAGGGGATATTTTAAGGCAAAGTATTATTGATAAAACGCCTGTGGGTCTGCAGGCAAAATCGATTATGGATGCGGGTGGTTTAGTGTCT
This sequence comes from uncultured Gammaproteobacteria bacterium, assembly GCA_963803015.1. Lineage (GTDB taxonomy): Bacteria > Pseudomonadota > Gammaproteobacteria > Berkiellales > Berkiellaceae > Berkiella. Next base: position 260,210 of record CAWDKV010000011.1, read on the forward strand.
GATGACATTATTATCAACATAGTCAAAGATCGCATCCAAAAGCCAGATTGTACTAAAGGTTTTTTGTTAGATGGTTTTCCTCGAACAGTCAAACAAGCAGAGAGTTTGCATTCAGCAGGGATTAAGATTGATAAAGTTATTGAATTTGAAATTCCTGATAATGAATTAGTTGCAAGATTAAGCGGCCGTAGGATTCATCCTGCATCAGGACGGGTCTATCATGTTGAGCACAATCCGCCAGAAAGGGAAAACAAAGATGATATAACAGGGGAGGCTCTTATTCATCGAGAAGATGATAAAGAGGAAACGGTTCGTAAGCGTTTAAATATTTATCATGCTCAAACTGCGCCTGTTTCAACTTACTACATGCGGATGGCACTTTCTAAATCTGATGAGGCACCAAAATACGTAAAAATTGATGCAACACAACCACCTTTAGCAGTAGCAGATGTAATATTTGAGAGTCTTGCTGAATAGATCCAAAGCAGTTGGCTAGGCGCCAAGCTTCAAGGCCCCAGGAGCGTACTGGGGCACGTGATTGGGGTGAAAGAGTATTCATCAGGAAAAGGTATAAATAAAGGATTGAGTTATGGCAATACTAATGCTTAATGGAAAAAATTTTGATGAGACTATCCAAAATAATGATCTCGTCGTAGTCGATTTCTTTGCCACTTGGTGTGCTCCTTGTATGGCGTTTAATCCAATTCTTGAGCAATTGAGTATAGAAGATCCGGAAGTAGTCTTTGCAAAAGTGGATATTGATGCCGAACCTGGATTAGCTTCTGATTTTAATGTGCGATCTGTGCCATTACTCATGATTTTTCGTCGTGAGTTTGCGGTTTTACACCATGCGGGTTTGCAAACGGCGAAGAGTTTAAAAGAGCTCATTGCACAAGCGAAAAAAATAGAGATTGAAGCTCTGCGCGAGAAAGTAGGAAAATAGAGCGAGCCACTGTATAGATTCTAAGTAATGACGCTCTTAAAAGAATAAAACCCATAGCACCACTTTGTTTTTGTGGTTCTTTTTAAGAACATAAATGATACGAAACAAATTTTTGCTATGGGAATTTCAGCATTTTTTTATTTGCCACTCACATGCTTGACATAAGCATCACTTCAAAAAAATTATAATAAAAACAATACCTTAATTCTAGATCACTTTATTGCTTCAAAAAAGTACCAATAAGTTCTTAGTGTTTCTCATTTTGTACTTGTGAAAACTAACCGATATTGTGCTATGTTTCAAGTGTGTGCTTTTTGTCAAGTAAATATTGGAGAAAATAGAAATGACAATGAAACGTAAATCTAGAAGCGCTGTCAGACGTGTAAAAACTTCTAGCAGAAAAACAGCTTCTAAAAAAAGTGGTATGCAAACCATGATGAGAAAGGCCAAGCTTGTTGAAAAACGTGCTGAAAAGAAAATACAGGCGATTATCAAGAAAAATCAAAATACTCTTGAAAAAATACGCAAAGAATGGAAACTCAGATTAGAATCCAAGAAAAAAGAAGCTACGAAAGCGCGCAAAGCTCTGCAAAAGAAATTTGTAAGTGCAATGAAAAAAATTCGCAAATTTCATCAAGATGAAATGAAAAGCTTGCGTAAGCAACTTCTTGCTGCGAACAAGAAATCAACCAGCAAAACGACAACTGCTTCACGCAAAAGCAAAGCAAGAAAAACCACAAGCAAAGAGCGTAAGAGCTTACGTGGTAGTAAAGTCGGTGGTAGAAAAACCAGTGGCAGAAAAGCAATCCGCAAAGTTGGCAAAAGCCGCTCTGCTCGTTCTTCTCGCACCCAATTACGTCGTGCGGCGTAATTAGCTTAGATAAAGCCCATTGGAATCTTCTGATGGGTTCTCTTCTTCTCGTGTTAATTCTTGATTGATACAGTTAGCAATGAATCCACACTTTTGGGGTGGGGTTTGGTTGTAACTAAACCAATTCAAAATGCCAGGTGGTTGCATTTGTTGTGATGCCACACTTGGATGAACAGCACAAGTGTTCAGATTACTTGTTGGTAACAAGGGATCCAGATAGGGTGCAGCTTTGGCTATAACAGTTCCCGAATAATAGAGAAGAGCATTCAATGGAAAAGTGAAATATTGGGTCCAAAGTGCCTTGTTATATATTTCAAAAATCATAGGTGAAATATCTTCAGCATTTTTATTGGTAAAAAATTGATAAGGATACTTTTCTTTGATTTCCCCCGTTTTATCTACAGGAGAGGGGGCACTAAAATTACAATTGGCGTGCACACCATTGAGTCTTAAATAGGCTTTATAAGGTAATTTGATGAAATCTTCCCATATTTGAAAACCATCCTCTAGTGTAATATCGTCAACCCAAGCACCTTCTTGTCCACAATCTACTTTCATTAATTGCGCTTCTACAATGGGGTAAGGCATTTTGGCTAAGATCATATCCCGTCCAGACATTTGAATAGGATCACCTCCTACCATGCCGTAATTAACCTTTACTTTGAGAGGTTTTGTTAGAAATTGCCTTAATAAAAAAGTATTGGCGTCATCTGCTACGCTGTGTGGCACGCCTGGTGAGTTCAGGCATGACATTTGAATTTGATTTATTCCGTCAAATGCAGCTGTTTGAGATCGTCTTTTTAAAAATTCTGTGGTAAATAATTGAGAAAAGCTACCTCCTTGGCTGTGACCGGCTACATCTAGATGTATATCTTGGAAATCAGAACCATAATGCCGCTTTATGGCTTCTTTAAAATGAAAAAACAACTTATTTTTTTCTTGCTGAAAACTCAGATAACCAGGTCCATGAAGTTCGACATTCATCAGCAGGCTTTTCGTTTTAGATTCATCGGTGCCACGAAAAATCACCTTAACCTCTTTAGAGGTTTTATCAATTGGTAATAAGATAAAAGTGAACATTTCTTCTTTGAGGGGGATCCTGACTATTTCATAGACTTTGTAAGAGCCGTCTTCAGTTAAAATGGGAAGACGCTGTGCGTGGGGTGCTTCGGGCAATAGATAAGCTGTAGCACAAAGAAACTGTGCGCTGGCGAATAGCCGCACCTCTTCTTTTTTCAAGGCATTGCTTTGTTCAACACGTGAATCTGCAAGAGGCATAGTTACACACAATAGAATTAGTTAATTATCGAAATGACAATCTAGGGTAATGCAAAGCGAAAGGAAAGAAATAGGAGATAAGAGAGCGTAAGTGGGAGATAAAACGCGAGCAATTGTCTGATATTTTAGTTATAGTCTTGGTCAATCATTTTTTAGGGTTTGTTGCCTATACTCGAACCAGTTTGGTTTTACCCTTAGGGGCACGAGTAGGCTAGGCGCCGAGGGACGAGCAACCGGAGTGTATAAAAAATACATGAGGATTGCGAGTACCCGAGGGCAACAACGCATAAAATCAAACTGGAAAGAGTATATGACACAACCTAACATTTTAGCGCTAGAAACGGCGACTGATGCCTGCTCAGTCGCACTGATGGTTAATGGCGCGCTTTTTAGTTGTTATGAATTAGCTCCCAAACAACATACACACCGGATTTTCCCTATGATTGACACTCTCTTAGCGCAAGCCAATCTTAAGTTAAATGCTATCGATTGTCTGGCTGTAGGTAAAGGACCGGGGAGTTTTACCGGGGTACGGTTAGGGATTTCATTGGCTCAGGGTTTAGCATTTGGTTTAAAGCTACCGCTTTTTGGGGTATCTACTTTAGAAGCTTTGGCCTATCAAATAAGAGAAAACAACCACCACATCATTCCCGCTTTAGATGCTAGAATGGGCGAAGTTTACACAGGGGTTTATCAAGTGCAAGACCAAGCTCTTGTTTTAATGGAGAGAGAACAAGTAGGCTCGCCACAAACTTTATTCCATTTCACTGAGAAGTATCCTCAGGCTGTTGCGATTGGTTCTGGATGGGAGACTTATTATCCAACGCATGATGCTTTGGCAAGAGAGAGACATCCCCATGCCTTAGACATTGCCAAAATTGTTGCTACACGTTGGCAAAAAGGGGAGAAGGGCGCTCCCGCAAACGCCTTAAAGCCTACTTATTTACGCAATGATGTTGCAAAGAAAGCGCAACCTTTCCATTCATTGACCTAGGGTTAAGCCAATAATAAGCTCTCTAAAATTTTCTCGTAAAGTTGCGATAGTTTTTCCAAATCTTCTAATGCTATACATTCGTTAATTTGATGAATGGTGGCATTGATGGGGCCACATTCCACCACTTCCGAGCCATATTCAGCAAAAAAGCGACCATCAGAGGTGCCACCTGTTGTAGAAAGGGTAGGTTGATAACCTAGTTCTGTTTCTAAAGTATGTGCCACTCGTTGAATCAAGACGCTTTTATTATCTGTGTAAAAAGGTTTTGCTGATAAGTGCCAGTTTATTTCATACTGCAAATCATGCGCTTCTAATATGGCTTGGACTTTGCTTTTAATGTTTTCAGGTAAAGAGGCAGGTGAGAAACGCACATTAAATTGTGCTTCTAATGCGCCTGGGATCACATTGTTGGTGCCTGTTCCGCTATGAATATTAGTAAATTGCAGACTCGTTGCGGGAAAAGGCGGAGCCCCTTTATCCCACGCCACTTTTGCAATATCATCGAGCGCTTTGAGTGCGACATGAATGGCATTGTTAGCAAGCAGGGGATAGGCGACATGACCTTGTTTACCGATAATTTTTAAATCTGCGGTGATTGAACCGCGACGGCCTACTTTGATGGTATCGCCTAATTTATCTTGGCTGGAGGCTTCACCGACCAAACACCATTGTGGGATGTCATTTTGCAAAGCTAACTGTTTTAAAACAGCTGCGGTGCCATCTATAGCTCGGCCTTCTTCATCACTCGTTATTAAAAAAGCGATTGCGCCTTGATGCTGTGGATGATGTTTTAAAAAACGTTCACACGCCGTTACCATGGCAGCAATGCCACTTTTCATGTCGGCAGCGCCGCGACCATATAAAAACCCATTGCGAATGGTAGGTTGAAAAGGAGGATTTTGCCATAACTTTTCATCGCCGGGGGGAACAACATCAGTATGGCCTGCAAAACAAAAAACGGGTTGATTACTGCCTTTTTTAGCAAAAAAATTACGCACGTGATTTTGCGAATGATCTTGGATGGTAAACCCCATTTTTTCTAATCTTTGGGTTAATATCGTTTGGCAACCACTATCGTTAGGGGTTATTGAGGGGCAGGCTATCAACGCTTGTAATAAAGAGAGGGTATCACTCATCTTGACTCTCCAAGGTTGCTTCACGTAATAGCTGATTGAGTCCCACTTTTTCTTTGGTTTTTTCATCCACTCGTTTGACGATAACCGCACAATAGAGGCTATATTTACCATTTTTAGCCGGAAGATTGCCAGGAACGACGACAGCGCCCGCAGGCACTCTGCCATATAAAATAGTATCGTTTTCCCTGTCATAAATTCTGGTGCTTTGACCAATGTAGACTCCCATGGAAATGACAGCGCCTTTTTCAACGATAACGCCTTCTACAATTTCTGAGCGAGCACCGATAAAACAATTATCTTCAATGATGGTTGGACTAGCTTGCAAAGGTTCTAAAACACCACCAATGCCTACGCCACCTGAGAGGTGCACATTTTTTCCAATTTGGGCACAAGAGCCAACGGTTGCCCAAGTATCGACCATTGTGCCTTCTCCAACATAAGCGCCAATATTGACGTAGGAGGGCATTAAAATAGTATTGGGACCAATATAAGCGCCTGCTCTGACGCAAGCCGGCGGGACGAGACGAATTTTTTGTTCTAGGAGATCTTGCTGGGTATGCTTTTGAAATTGTAAGGGGATTTTGTCATAGAATTGGGTGAATCCTGCATCCATGATTTTATTTTCTTGCAGTTTAAAATAGAGCAAAATCGCCTGTTTTACCCAGGTATGTACCTGCCAGATCTGATTTGAGTCTGGGGAAGCCGCTCGTACTGTGCCTGATTGCAGACGCTCCAACGTGAGTTCAATTGCTCTTTTGATCTCTAGGGGAAAAGTTTTAGCAGTGAGCTCGTCTTTTTGTGACCAAGCTTTGGTAATAATGGCTTCTAATTCAGTGTCTTGCATGGGGGTGGCCTCTTAAACAATTTCGTAAAGCTTAACAAGTCTTTTAAGGATTATCTCTTAATATTTAATAAGTTATTCGACTAATATATTGAAAGATCGGTTAGAACGCTGTCTTTTCTAGTTAGCTCTGATATAATTTGTGCCTATTTTATCATGTTAATCAATAACTGGAGTGTAGTAATGATAAATTCTCCAACGCCCAAACCTCTTCAAGCCAAAGCGAAAATTGAAATTTCAGCTGAGGAAATCCGAGTAGCCTTAATTGCGAATCAACGCAATTTTTCACAAGCTGTTTTGAAGTCCAAGTCACCGACAGAAGAAAAAGCCTCGGCCTCTCCTGAGTGGAATGGCGCAGAAGATGTTATCACCGGAATCTCCAATTTTACTCGTGAACAGGTAGAAGGCATATTACGCTCTTTAGTGGCCTCAAGAGCACACCTTAGGGAAAATGTGGGGGTGTTGCCTGTTATCCATTTAACCGAAATTGTAGCGCAAGCCCGAGATGTCGCTTATCGAAAAATTATTGCGCATGAAGCTTATCAGGCACAACTTCCTTCAAAAGAGCCGCTGATAGAACCTAGTCAATGTAAAAATAAAGAAGAATTAGCGCTCAGAAATGCAGAAGAAAAAAAGCGAGCCCTTTTAGAAAGAGAATTAAATCTGAATGAATCGATACGTGTTTTAGCCGATAATAATTTTGTTTTATCAAAGTTAGTGATGTGTTTTTTAGAAGCGATGACAACAGAGCCCGATAATTTTTTAGCAAATCCGCGTAAAAAAAATCTGCCCTTTGACGCATGTCAACAATTTATTATTCCCATGCGTACCGGCACAAATTATACAGATTATAATGATACACATTATGATGTCGTTGTTGTCAATTGTAATAGAGAAACCATGACAGCGGATATCGTTTTCTATGATTCTCTAGGCTGGCAACTAGGCGCACTTTACCAAGCAGCCATTCAAGAATTTTTTAAACAAAAAGGGTTTCATGTTACTTTCAACAGTATTGCGAAAAGAGATCAATTGGATGGTTATAATTGTGGTCCTTTCGCTACTTTAAGAGCAATTGAAATTGCTTCGCATAACTTAGGAATTGAAGAAAATTTAATTCAGAAATTTTTTCAAGGCAATTATAAAGATGCATCCAATGATATTCGACTTTTATTGGGATATTCACTTAAAGAGCTAGGCTTTAATGTTAAAATAGATGAAGCCTTAGCAAAATCGACGTCTTTTTCTCAAAGAGGCGCTAGTTATTTGAGCGAGTTTGCGAAAATTCTTGATAATCTAAATGTTCAAATCCAGAAATTATCAGGCACTTCTGTGGCTTCGTCGGTTCAGGCTACACCCTTGGCAGAATTGGATGCAACGCTTATCTTTAAAAAATGCAATGAATTGCGCGCACAAATGCGAACAATATTAAAACAAAAACTCAAGGTGGAAACTAAAACACCGGAAGATGAAGAAGTGATTCAGTTTTTGTTTGCGACCATTCTAGCGGTGAATATCGCTTGCGAAGAATATAAAGCGAAAATGAAAGAATTCATGCATCAAGAAGAGAGTGAATGGATCAATGCGACATTTTCATTTTTATCGAGTGTCTATCAGCAATTCCGTGCGCTTAGCACCCCTAAAAAGATTATTTATGGCGGCTTAGGGCTTGTGGTGACAATTTTAGGAAGTACTTATAGTCTGGCTTTGTTTTTTAAACTAGCTGCGTTTTTACCAACTAATCCTTGGCTTCTGGTTGGAATGAGTGCATTAGCTTTTGTTGCAGTGTTAGAGGGAAAAAAAGCCTTTTCTAAAGCGGATATAGCTGAAAACGAAGCCAAAATTGATGCTGTCGCAGAGGCGGCAACCACCGCTACTCTTTTAGAAGTCCATCAAAGCATTGAGTTGGATAAGGCGGCAGCGCAAGTTCCGCCTGCTGTACTGGCACCTGCTCAGAGTGGCCTTGCGGTATCTGTGCCTGTTACGGCACCTTTATCTGTTGCAGCAGATACGTCTGTTGAATCCATACCTGTGAATGTTCCTGTTGCTAGCGAACCTGTGCCGCCTGCAAAAGCACCTACTGAACCTGAACCTTTAGCGGTGCAAACTTCTGATGTTGAGCCTGAGGCTGCTGTTGAAGAGACGGCGCCTCCTGTAACGCCTTATCGTGCACTTAGTTCAAGACGTCGCCAACTCTCACACAGTGGACCAACATCGGATCAAGAAGATGCCGCCCGCACAGATCGTAGAACAAAAAGGAAAATGGAAGGATAATTCTACAAAAAGAGGTCCAATTATGATAATAATTGGACCTCAGAGAGAGGAGGAGAAGTGGTTTAATTATCTAAGCCACCACCTGTATCGGTTGCGCGCACGCCCCCTTTCCAGATTGTTTGCCCCGTTGTAGAGATAAGACTTGGTAAGAAGACTAATCCTGCTGCGATAGCTAATAGCACAATTGGTTGGCTTAAAGGGGTTTGTTGAGGATTATCTTTATGTGCTTTAAATTTCAACATACCCATTAAAGCAAAAGCGACCCCGGCAACATAACTCCCTGCCGTGATAAGTTTTGCTACGTTACTCATCGTACCTGTGACGTTAGCAGCAACATCACCTATAGATTGCCCAGCGCCAGAACTTGCAAAAACTATTTCGGAAACAAAAAACAAAGATGCCAATGCTCCAAAGTAAGAACATAGGCTCACCAGCGGTTTGAGCGTTGACGCATTTTTACGCCCTTGAGTTAAAGTATTCATCGTAACACCTCATATATCGCATATCGAACACAACACACCATCACATTTCTAAAGGGGTACTTTAGCAAATACGGTTTTCTTCCAATAGTCAATTTGGGTAGTAAAAGCTCTCTTAGATGGCAAGAGACGAATATGTTTTAAAACGTCGTGTTGCATTTGCTCTTTAGTTAAGCTGGCATCAAGGAGGCCTTGGCCAAATACTCTTGGATCAGAAGAATCTGGGCCATAACAGTTTACGATTTCTTTGGTTCTATCTTTAAAACTCATGTAAACAGATTGTAATTTTCCTTTATAAGCAGATTCTTTATCCATAGAGCAAAAAAGTACCCGGCAGAAATTATTGAGATCCGCTTGACTGATTTCTGGTAGGTGAATCATCACACCGCCAGAGCTACCATCAAAACCCACTGCATCTAGAAAAAAGCATTGTGTACAAAAACAACAAGCGGTTGCCATATTGTCGAGTGTATTGTTTTTGTAATTTTGATCAATATTGACTACTTCTTGAAATTCTTTGGCATAAAAACCACAAAAGCGACAAGTGTAATTATCGCGCTGCAAAATTCTCGTTTTAAGAGCCAAAAAGTTCTTGTTAGATTTTCTGGCATAAAAGGAACGCCACGTTCCACGTTGAGCAGTGGGGATAATCGGTAATAATATCATTGTGAAGGGCCCTCATGCTTATCCAGTATAACCAAAGGTAGTCGCCAGAATGTTAAAGGTATCTACAATATTAATTAATAAAATGCCGCCAATGACGTGGATGGCTCCTTTGCCTACGCTGCCCGGTTGGGAACTAGAGTGGCCCATTTTAGAGAGGATAATCCAACCTCTTACAAAAGCGACAAGCCCTACTAACTTCATGTATTGCACGACAACATTACTGATCTCTTGCCATTGGTCAGATCCACTTAAAGCTTGGTAGGCGATAATATCACTTGCAGTACCGAGTTGGCTTGAGCCAAAGATGGTAGTCAGCGAGCCACTGAAGGTGCTGGGGAGGTAGAATAATAAAGATCCAATGATAAGGCTGACCATCGGCCCTGCAAACTCTCCGCGTTGAGCAGAACTCATGGTTTGGGTGGCAAAGGCTTTAAACCCCATAATACCTTTGATGATTAAAAAAAGGCCAGCGACGTAGGAGAAAGCAACAATCAAGCTTTGTAAATTGCCAAAAGAAGCAGATAAATTTGATAACATTGTATCTAGACTAAAAGAGGATGGATTAATCATTGGTTCACCTTTCGTTTACACCCTACAGGATGACTTTCTATATTTAGTTTATCATCATACTTATAAAATAATCACTACTTTCCTCTTCTCGATTAGAGGCGCACCCTTTAACAAAGGTTCCACATTAAGTGTATCTTACCTTAATTTATTTTGCTGTTAATAAGATGGGTGCATATTCTCATAGATGACTAACAAATATAATTAGACATAGAATTCTTCTCTTTTAACACTATAGATTGAAATTGAATGCGTAGTCCTTTCTTCTTCCCAAAACTGCTCTGGATTCTCTTTTTAATCATCTCCCAAATAGCCTACGCCGATGAAAACACCAGACCAAAAGTCGCTTTAGTCCTAAGTGGGGGAGGAGCCAGAGGATTTGCGCATATCGGCGTATTAGAAGAATTAGACGAGATGCAGATCCCTGTTGATATGGTAGTGGGGACTAGCATGGGAGCTGTTGTAGGCGCGCTCTATGCCTCGGGATATTCAGGTAAAGAAATTAGAGATAAATTATTGCCCCTGCAGTGGGGAAGGATATTAAAGAGCGAACCTGATAGAGATAATACTTATTTTAGAAGAAAACGCGACGATGACATCTTTTTAATACAAGAAGTGCTTGGATTTAACAACGGGCAAATTCAATTACCACGTGGTATTTGGCAAGGGCAAATGCTCTACCAAAATTTTAAAATGTTGACCATCTCTAATGAGACAGTTCATCGTTTTGACAGACTTCCCATACCCTTTGCGGCTGTAGCCACCGATCTGATTAAAGGACAAAGAGTTGTTCTAAAAGAGGGCGATCTCGCTCTGGCTATGCTCGGTAGTATGTCTGTTCCGGGAATATTTCCACCAGTTGAATACAAAGACTACTTATTAGTGGATGGGGGGATAATGAGTAATGTCCCTGTTGAAGTCGCTAAACAAATGGGTGCGGATATTCTGATTGTGGTTAACATTGGTACAGGGTTGACACCAAAAAATGAAATCATAAATGTGGGCAGCGTTCTTGAACAGTTAACTAATATTTATGTTAATGAAAATGTGAAGATAAGTCTCTCCCTTTTGACAAAAAGGGATGTACTCATTACGCCAAATTTAGCGGGTATTGATACAACGGATTATGATGATCCTATAAAACTCAAGCAAGCCTATGAGAGAGGAAAACAACAGACTATCGCAGAAGAAAACAAATTAAAACCACTTGTAAGGCATCATCAATCTCGCCATAAGCAGCATCAAGACAGCATTCTGGTAAATGAAGTTGAGGTTAAAAATAATACCCCGCTTGGTACACAAACCTTTTATGACTATCTCCCTATTAGCCCCGGCGTACATAGGATTTCTGAAATAAATTGCTATATCAATAAGCTCTACGGATTGGAGCTCTTTCAAAACATTCATTATACCGATGAAGACGGAACTTTAATCGTTGTTCCCAAGGAAAGGAGCTGGGGGCCAACTTATCTTCAAGGTAGTTTTTTATTGTCGACGGATTTTGAAGGGGGGAGCTCATTTACCTTAACAGCGGGCCTGACGCGCACTCTTTTAAACGAACTCGATGGTGAGCTGAGAGGAGTCGTGACAGTTGGTGAAAAAAGTAGCCTTTTCGCGGAACTTTATCAGCCTCTGAGTACAAATCTAAAATGGTATATCAACCCCCAAGCAGAATGCCAAAGAAAATCTTTTAATGTCTACGTTGATAATGATGACTTGGCAACTTATCTTATTTCTCGATCTGATCTCGAGCTAGCCTTTGGTAGAGTTTTTGGAGAGTGGGGGCGGATTGAAGGAGGAGGCATCACTAGCCTTATCGATTATCGCGTAAAAATTGGTGATCCCATTTTGGAAGAAGGTAATTTCAAAGATTCTGCTCTTTATGGTTTATTTCAAATCGATACCTTTGATGACAGCTTTTTCCCCCACAAGGGAATACGAGCTACCACGACTTATGCCACGCATAGCAATCATTTTGATCAAGTCCAAATAGATTGGAACATTGCTCAATCTTGTGGGAAAAATAATTTGGTATTAGGTGGGTTTTACGGCTCAACCTTGAGAGGAGAGCCTGTTATCGATTATTTCTTTAAACTGGGAGGCTTGTTTCGGTTATCAGGTCTGGCCATTGATCAATTATTTGGCGGCCAAGCTGCACTTTTTCATGCTATTTATTACTATGAATTCAAAACAATAAACGTTCTTCCTAATTATCCTTTTCCGCTCTATCTTGGCGCTTCTCTTGAAAGTGGCAATGTCTGGGATGATAGAAATTCAATATTTAAGCACTCCTTAAGAGGGGCGGGAAGTATCTTCTTTGGTATGGATACTATCCTTGGTCCCATTTATCTAGGTTATGGATTGGCAGAAGGGGGTAATCGCGCGGCTTATTTATTAATTGGGAAAGCGTTTTAAATTTCCCGTTCTATTTTATTCAATGCTAGGCTTTCTCTTGTCTGAGGTGTATTCGCCCCCTCCGGGGCCCTAACCATCAATCTGTGATTTAAAAATGGATGATAAACATTTTTATGACAGACATATCTAAACGACATAACTAAAATACTCAGTCTTATTAATCATTAAATAGCACGTCTTTTGTAGTATTTACACCTATTGTCGTTTAATTGTGGAGCCCAGATGAAATATTTTATATTAGGAAATCACCTCAGCCCTAGTAATATGAGCATTGAGGAAGCCTACGCTTCCTGGAGAAGTATACACAATGATATTCAACAAGCCTTCTTAAATTATGCTGATGTCGTTGCTGTTGCAAGAACTTTGCAAGCTCAAGATAAAAAAATTCGCCCTATTATACAAATTGATGTCAGCAAAAATGCTGAAGAGCCGCTCGCTATCCGTTTCAATATCAATGGAGAAACAATAAAAGACAAAAATCGTGCTGTTTATTTAACAATGGTATCACGCGCAATGCATTCATACGGTGAAGAAACAGAACTTACTCTTCTTGACGCTAGTTTTGATTATAGCAATCAATATACGCCAACTATTTCGTTTAAATCTTCAACAATAGATTTTGCAAAAGTAAGAGCAGAAATGAGAAGAATTAGTGAGGAAGAATTTTCTGAATCGATAAAATCATCTGAGCAATATGCAAAAGAGCAAGCGCTAAAGGATATTCTAGCTAACAAGACGAAGGATGGCTTTATGCCATTGCAACAAGCTTTAGCTTCAGGGAAGGCTGAAGAACAAGCAGCAAAAGCCAAGGCTGAAGAACAAGCGGCAAAAGCCCAGGCTGATGAGCAAGCAGAGAAAGTCAAAGCTGAAGAACAAGCGGCGAAAGCCAAGGCTGAAGAACAAGCGGCGAAAGCCAAGGCTGATGAGCAAGCAGCGAAAGCCCAGGCTGAAGAACAAGTGGCAAAAGCCCAGGCTGATGAGCAAGCGGCAAAAGCCAAGGCTGAAGAACAAGCAGCAAAAGCCAAGGCTGAAGAACAAGCAATTAATGTCAAGGTCAACGATGAGCATCCCGCTTTAATAACTAGACGTACAGCACTAACTAGGGACTCTGTTAAAGGATTAGATAAGCTCTGGCTAGAGAAAATTGAGCGCAGGATAGATGCACGAAATCAAGAAAGGGCATATCGAAAAAAGATAATGTACCAAATTTTATTTGGCATAATTGCTTTGACTGCTGCAGGGGGAGCATTGATGACCCTTCTTCCAACTCTCTGGGCGCCATTTGTTGGCAAAACAGCGCTTATGATATTAGCGCCCATTTTTACACTGTATGCTGCTAAAAAAGGATGGGATAAGTTTAAAGATCGCAACCAGACTTCCAAGCTTGAAATGGAAGTAGATACGTTACTTTATAATGAAGGGTATGATCTTAAGGGAAGTAAATTCGGCAATGAATTAAGAAAAATGAGCAAAGAATTTCTTTCAGATAATCAGCCACTCCATGTGCGCCGTGAGGTACTCTTGTGGCAAAAAGAAACCCTCAATCGGGTTGCTGCTGTAAAGGGCTTTGATCGTAAAGTTATTAAACAGCAGCTGCTGGAAGAAGGTAAGCAAAAGTTTAAATTTTAAAGCAGAGAATTTCCCGCTCAGTGAGCGGGAAATGGGGTTACATTTGCAGTTCAGTGCCTGAACCGGTGGTGGTGCTGGCTGTTCCTTCATAGATTTGCAGGATTTCGTTAATAAGCTCATCAATAACGCTGAGCGCCACACCTTCATCTATCTTCTGACCAGACTCTTTACGCTTAGAAAGTCGCTGCTCTACAACTTTAGCGGCACTACCAGCAGGGTAAAGCATAGCAAGAAGTTTACGTGTTTCAGCTGCACCAATTTTCTTATATAAACTGTTTCTGATCCGCGCATCTTCTGCCGTTGTATTAAATGCCCATAATTCAATAGGTCCTAAGGTTGAAGTACATAATTGTGTATTCATCCCTAATTTGGTGGCAAATTGTGCTAAAAAGGTTGCCCCTTCCGCACGTGGACCATGGACACGTGTCGACAACGCGAGTTTTGCAGTATCAGAGAGACCAAAGGTTTTTACCGATTTATCGATAGCTTGCTGTGGGCCTGCATCCATGATGAAAATAGAAGTCGCAAAATCCACCATGATAGAGTCAAAGTCATCAAGAGATTGCGATAAGAGCGCCACTTGGACTTTCCATTTTCGTCCTTCCCGCATGTCAACCACAACCTGATCTCGCACAGCTTTGGCTTTGGATGTACGGTGAAACTCGTCAAGCACTAAGCGTTTAGGATCTTCACGGATTTGGATAATGCGCTGACGATGATGTTCTTGATACATAGCAGGAAAGTCTTCTAAACTTTCTTCTGTTAAGTAGTAGTTCTTAGCCAGAATATAACGGGCAAGCATGTACATAACGGCTGTTTGTCTATCCGCAGCTTCACCCCCAGTTTTGGCGACTTCGTCTAAGTCTAAGGAAACAACTCTTGCTTCCCCTAAATCAAATTGGGTGATAGTAGATAAAATGGGGTATTCTCGAACCGCTGCAGATAACATCCGGCCAAAAGCGGCAATTAAAGGCTCGCCTGTGGGGGCAACAATTTTACCATAGAGATCTTCAATCGATTTGTTACGACAGATAGCCACCGCATCTGAAACCATCGGCGAACAATAGCGCTGTGCTAGCATAGCGTGATGGGCTTTGCCTCCTTTAAACAGGGCATCCACCACTTCCCACCAAGAGGTATGCGGATCAGCAAAAAAGTTGATTTCATCTAAGGCTTTATCAATATTTGGCTCTAAATCGCGCGTATATTTATTGGGATTTTGTTGATCGCTGAGGTTTTTATAGAGTTCATCTACAATCATCCCACCCATATCAGAGATACCATCATAGGCTTTTTCTTCACCGACAGGGGTCGCTAATAAGGTTATCATATTGACCAAAAAGCTTCTTTCTAATGGGGTAGGGAAGCGACAACCCAACTGCGTATCAAAGGGATTAATAGAATATTTTGGTGTCATTCTAAGACGGTGATAAGCCACTAAATGACGATTTTCCGGCGGTAAGGCTTCTTTAATGAGAGAAATTAACCCGGAGCTTGAAGGACCAATATCGATAATAGCTATTCTAGGTAACCGGGCTATCCCCCCTTGCAAACATAAGGCCAAATTAATGGTGTTGGACAATACAGATTTACCAGAACCAGGTCTGGCATAAACGAGATCAATCCATGTTGTTTGTTGGGTAGAGCCAGGCTGATAAGGCCAAGGCTTGCCATCAGGAGACCGAAAAAGCGCAGCGCCTGTTACCCAAGGGGAAGCAGGACGAGTAAAAGGAAGCATAAAACAGACATCATTAATTGGAGCAACAGAAGGTGTGGCAATGCTATGGGTATTTAAACCAAGGCATGTCGTCAGCGCTGCTTCATAACTATCTCCAGATACTTCTCCGACTTCGCATTGACCCCAACCTTGTAGAGCTTTGCCGAGCTCTGCTGCTCGGGTGCGCAGCAAACGCTCTTCACCGACATTCGCCCACGTCGAAGCTGTAACACGGAATTTTACAATAGCATAGTCGGTGCTGGAATCGAGTTGCTTTAAATATTCGGCCGCATCTGTAATTAGCGGATTCTGCGAGGAAGCAAAGCTTAAAACGGCCGCTAATATTGGCTTGATGCCAAGTGTTTTAATCCCATCACTTTCGATAAGAAAGGATATGCGCCAGGGAAATCTGGAATGTAATGCTTTTTTAAATAACTCGAAAAAAGGCTTAATTTCTTGCGGGAAAAGATCAATATAATGTGTTGCGTAAATCTTGTCTCCAATACGACACGTTCTGAGATCAAGAATTTCGCCATCCCTAGGGATAATCTGCGGCACAAGAGGGGGCCACATAATTTCAGAAATATCGCGCTTACTTGCATCTTGTAAGTTTCTAATCGGGATCCTATCGCCAGGTAAAACTGGTCGCCAATCTCTATCGGTAAAATCCGGATCGACGGTTTTTCGCATTTCATAAACAGCTTGATGGATGTCGAGTAATACGGCATAGATACTGACATCGCGCAGATCGTTGACGGCACTTCGCACAAAGGAATCATGTGATTCTCTTAATTCAGGAATGGCAGTCAAAATATGCTGTGCACGTGGCATGCCTGGTAATTTTACTTCACGTGTTTTTTCCGCTTTGGATTTCTTAGATTGCTCTAATTGCGTTTTCGTTAAGGAATTGGGTCTAGTCCACAGCACAAAAAAACAATCTTCTGTCGCGCAATATTTTGCTAAGTGGTTAGTTCTTTCCTCAAATAAATCATGCAGATTCATTCCTAGGCGTTCACATGTGGCCATAGCTGGCCTAAAGATATCGCGAATTTCATCTTTGACCAGATCTTTATCGTAATGAAAGTAGACTTGTACGGCATGACCCAGACGAGATAAAGCAGGAGAAAGGGTATTAATCAATCCGTGGTGGATCCTATCAAATTCTTGCGGTCCCACGAGCTCGGTTGCACCATGGACGCGGATAATGGAGACTAAAGAGCCGTCTCGCCCTACGAGCGTATGACGGCTATCTGCAGTTTCCATTGTACAGTAATGATCAGTTGTTTGGCCAAGAGAGGATCCCAGCCAAGACAAAAATGAATCAATGCTATCTATGACGGGATCGACAAACGTGCTCATGTTCCCTCACTCAGCTTATCTGTTCTTCTTTTTATAATTCGATATCTGTTAGTTATCTAAACCGCCGCCGGTATCAGTTGCGCGTACGCCACCTTTCCAGATTGTTTGGCCAGTTGTAGAGATAAGGCTTGGTAAGAAGACTAATCCTGCTGCGATAGCTAATAGCACAATTGGTTGGCTCAAAGGTGTTTGTTGGGGATTGTCTTTATGTGCTTTAAATTTCAACATACCCATTAAAGCAAAAGCGACCCCTGCGACATAACTTCCTGCTGTAATAAGTTTCGCCACGTTACTCATCGTGCCGGTGACGTTAGCCGCGACATCACCTATAGACTGTCCTGCACCACTACTTGCCAATACGATATGACTCGTAAGTGACAAAGCGAATAATGCACAAAAGTAACCTGTTAGTGAAAGTAATGGTTTAGTTTTTTTCATAATATCTCCTTAAGTTGAAACTATTATAGCTATCATTAATTATAGCACTCTTTTATCGAAGTATAGCGCCAGAACTCGTTACCACGACGCCATTATAAGCATCAATTTTGATGATTTTACCCAAACCATTTACCGGATCACCTTCGCTCACAGAAATAGTTTTACCATCAGGCGATCTAAGCCACGCTCTTCCAGGAATTATCGCGTGAATTGCTAAATTACTGGTGGCACTATTGCTAGCTGCAGCATGGTGGTGTTTTGCTGCATGTCTTGGTTCTTCGTAACTTGGCAGTTCACTGTATTCAACATACTCTGTGGGTGCTTTGACCTTTGCTTTTCTAGCTGGCGCTTTGGTCGAGACTCTAGGAGCTGTTTCGTCAGTTTTTGCTCGCACATGATTCTTCTGAGTTTCACGAAGTGCACTAATCTCTTGCGTCAGAGTGCGAATAGTAGAAGATAAACTCGCGACATCATGTTGAAGAGCACTGACGCTCTTAGTGGCATTTACGGAATTTTCAGATGAACTCTTCACATCCCCTTCAAGATCTTTGATCTGCTTTTGGTAATATTGTTCTTGCAGCTCAAGATTTTTTTGCATTTGTTTCAATTGATCATTGAGAAGAATAACAGTTTGAGCACTAGGGGAGACTTGTGCTTCAACTGAGGGTGGTGCCGGAGGTGTAGGCGCAGGCGCAGTAACGGGCGTCACATTGCTAGGCGCTGGCGCTGCTGGCATTGATCTCACAGGCTCAATTTCTTTGCTTGGCGCGAGTGCTTTATTTGTTGTTATGCCTGTAGAGGAGGGCTCAAGTAATTTACTCGGTGCATTCGCATTGGGAGCAGGTGGGGCAATTTCAAGACTCTGTGCAGGGATGCTCGGAGCAAGGGGCTTGCTAGGCATGACAGGCGCAGCGGGTTTAATCGGCTCAATGGGCTTAACTGGCTCGAGAGGCTTAACAGGCTCGATGGGATTAATTGGCTCAACCGGCTTAATCGGCTCGATTGGTTTAACCGGTTCTCCCGGTTTAATCGGCTCGATTGGTTTAGCCGGTTCAGCAGGGGTAATTGGCGCCATTGGTTTAGCAGCTTCTATAGCTTTAAGGTGTTCAGCTGGTTTGACCGGCTCTGGTAGTTTAGCCGTGCCAGTTGTTTCGCCTGAAGCAACTTCGTTAGCTGATGCAGGTTCTGGCAGCTCTTCGTCGGCCGCTTTTTTAGCGGATGCAATAGCTTGCGTGGCTTGCGTCGTTTTGAAAATGCCATAAACTTTCCAACCGATAAAACCTAAAATACCAGCACCGATTAGGATGGGTAAAAGCATACTTGTACGTTGGGTTTTAGCAGGTGCTGCTGCATCGTCTAGTTCATGGCCGATTTCATTTTCGGGGGTAAGAACGTCATCTTCAATTTCGAATTCTTCTTCGAATTCTTCGTGAAGCTCTTCTTGATTGTTATGCTCTTTATCATCAATCATTGGCTTTCCCCTTGAACTTGCATATCGCTTGATAATTCTACATCTGATAAGAATAAAATCCCCACCGCTGTCCCTTGATCTACTGTGACAGTGTAAGGCGTATTAAAGTATGGTCTAGTCGCTTGGCCTAATTGTGTACCAAATTCACCGAGGGCTTCTTCAAAAATTTGCTTGTTGCTTAGCGGCGGCGTCGTGCTCGTGGTCGCACCGGTTAAAGGTGAAGTTGTTGTCGTGCCTTGGCTCGCAATCGCTTTACCGTAGCCCGAGATAAAGGATGAAGCAAAGAGCATACCATACCGGAGTAAGTAGTGCTTATCGACATCTGAGGCTAAGGCTGTTCGGGCTGTATCGGGATCAATTGCCACAGCTTGCACGGTAATGGATTTAGCATATTTAGGAATAGACATTTGCGTAAAGTTAATAAGCACAGACTCTTGTTGTGCTTGATGCGTAAAATTACCCACCATTTTAGCGCCGGTGTATTTTCCGCTAACAACAGTTGCTAAGAGCGCACCGGGTTCATCACTATTAACCGAAGTATCTAAAACACCAAATAAAACAGATCCAGCCTTGATATATAATCTCGGTTTAGCAACACGTAATCGACTACTTGGCGAACCAGAACGTGTAATTCTCGTTGCATTAGCAGGGGTCTGTGTTGTAGTGGTTGTTGTTGTCAACGTTTCAATTTTGTATTCTTTGTCTGCTAATTCACCGCGCACGTAGGCTTGTTGGCTAATTTTGTTCCAATCACTATAAGCACCGGAAGCATACGCTTTCATCTGATTGGCCAGTTTTTGCACGTCGGCTTGTGCTTTTGCAAGTCTGTCTTTCTCTAATGCTTCAGCGGCGAGTCTTGCGCGTTGTGCTTGATCTGCTTGTTCTTTTGCTAATCTATCTTGCTCAAGTTTATCTCTTTGTTGTTTAATTCTTGCTTCTTGATCTTCTCTGGCTTTGTCAGCAGCAGATTTGCCAAAGCCTGCACCACCTGCTTCTAATTTTGGCCCGAAAGCTTGATCAACTAAAGTTTCAGGAGAGTTTGAGTCATTCGCAATTGCGCCAATAATCGTAGGAATGGCACTCGATTTTTTCTTTAAAGCATCTTGCGCACGACGTTCATTTTCCACTTCTTGCAGTTCGCGATATTTTTCAGGGACCACGCTGCCAGGTGTTGATCGAATGGAACTCGGGATTTCAGCAGTTTGCGAGCCTTGTTTCGATAAGTTGTCGGCAGGGCCATTATTCCCAGATCGCATAATCGCAATACCGACACCGGCCAAGATGACGGTGCCAAATAAAATCACGAAAGTCCGTGTTTTGGCGTTTGATAACCCTGCCATCAAATTAAGTTTTTTTGCCATTTCTATAACCCTGAAAGTTTGATATCGACTGTTTTCCCATTTTGTGACGCTAATATCCGGGGTGTTTGCATCAGTTCATAAACATGGGTGCCATCTGGGCTTGAAGTAGTAGCTGTCCACGCGGGGGAAAGCACAGTTAATTTAGATCGAAAATATATTTTATGATCATAAAACCAAGCATCACCCGTTCCTCCTGCAATACCTAGTTTAATACTCCCTTTAGGGGGGATCCCATCTAGAATATTTATCAAAAGTGGGTTCACATTAGCAGTAACTTCATAAGGTGTTTCAATAACGGGTACTACTGCATTGGGACCACGACCTGCCACTTGCATATCAACGCGGAAATCTACATTTTTTTGACCAGATACCAAAGTAATCATGACGGGTGTGTTTAAATTGTATAATCTGATTGCCAAATTACCATGGCTATATTGCTTCATACTTTGAATAAATAAAGTATTTCCTTTTTGATCCCACTGCACGTTAAAACTTTGCGGATCACCAATGCTATACGCGCTAATTGGCCAAGCAGAACCCGTTGAATCGACAAAGACCACTGAGGTGACAAAACCTGCAGACAATCGAACAATAGGCGGTGTGCTACCTGGTTCTAAGCTGACAACGGTTGATGTAAAATGTGGATCTGGCGGTGCGGTTGGGGACGTTGCTTTAGCTTGTAAGGTGAGATCATAAAATTTATGTAATTTCATGATTTGCTCAGGACTCATCGGCAAAACGTCTTCCACAACAGTATTAAAAGCCATCTCTTCTTTATTTGCTTCTAGCCTTTCAGCTTCGGTTGTTTGAACTGATGCAGTTGAGCTACCAGCAGAGGCCATGGTTGGGGTGGCGGTTGCAACAGCTTGAGACGGGTGTGCAGGTTCTACGGCTTCAATGAGGCCCGTATTATCATTAACGTGCGTTTGATTTTGTACTTGTTTAGAGAGTTCTTCAATTTGTTGCGGTTTGAGCGATTGGACTTTATCCATTAACTCACGCGTTTGAGCGGGGGACATTTTCGTTAAATCTTGCACTTGTACACTTTGTGGAGTAGGTGTAGCAATAGCGACAGGAGCCGGTTGATTGTTCACTGCATTAATGGGAGGAGGCGCAGCAGGCGTCTTTTGGCCTTGTGATTCTGATGACACGAGTGCTTGCGCTGAGCCAAAAAAAGCCAATAAGAAAATGGCAAGAGGGTGCTTTAATGTTAAGAGCCGTAATATATTTTGTTTTAATGCTTTCATTCTATGATCCTTAAACCACTCTTAACACAAAAGAATGGATCCCCACTCCTTTTTCAGAAACCAAAGTTGATTGGCGAACTATAGTAGCTGTCAATACGGTATTTTGTGGAAATTTTTCAGTTAAATTCTCATATGTTAATAACATAGGAATTTGTACTAGCCAAGTATAAGCGCCATTTGTTCTTAAATTAGGGTTGGTATCACTGCTATCTAATACAACTGCATTGCCAGTTTGTCTTGCATAGGTGACAAGCTTTCTTTTTTTGACAGCTTCTAAGTTTCTAGATTCTTTAAGCGCTTTCAGAAAAGCGATATAGCCATTTTTGGTGAAATAAGCGCTAGATTCCTGCAAAGATTGTCTGTAGTTAACAAAATTGAAAGTATAAGCGTTGGTTGAGGCTTCCACTGCCCATTGTAAAAGAGCAGAGTCTGACATGTTTGGTTTATCGACAGGAATAAGTTTAAGCGGCACACCGTTTGGGGTTGCCACAAAGTAAGTTGGTGAGGGTAATAATTTTGCTTCTGCAAAACCAAATCCCATTAAGCCGATATTTAAAATTAAAAGGAGTAAGAAGATTTGCATTAAATGACGATACGCATCTTCGTAAAAAAAATTGCGTAACATCACTATTTGTAAAGGTGTAGTAACAGGCACACGTTTACCACTTGGTGAAACAGCGGGTTTTTGAACGGGGACTACTTTCCCTTTAGGTTTTTGGGCATCACTTTGGTCGGGCACCATCATCCTTTCCCTTTATTTCCTTTGTTAGAAAAATTGCAACATCTGTAAATCTAATCAATACGCTAAGTGTAGTTAAGTTTTGCCTTCTCTGACTAAAATAGAATCGATCGCAATTCCATCTTCTGACTCTTCTTCCGGCACTCTTTTTATTGTCATCACAACAATAAGAAATTGTCGCACTTGTTTTGATGAATTCTCATAGAGCGCCAAAATAGGAAGCTTGATTTGCCAGGAATAACTCCCATCTGAAAGAATAGCTTCTTTTAAAATAATCGGTGCACTAGTCGGTGTCGCTGAGATAACGTCTTTATTGGTAATAATGGTATTTACCATATTTGAATCAGTGAGTGCTTTTAGATATTGACGGTAACCTGCATCCGTAAAATACCTTCTCACTTGTAAAATAGATTTTTTAAAATCAATAAAATTAAAAGAGTAAGCGCTTGTTACAGCTTCTACTGACCATTGTAATATTCTGGATTGTGTAATTCCGGGTTCATTTAAAGGAGCAGGGGCAAAATATCTGCCATCATCAGTTGTTGGGAAGGTTACCTGGCTTGGCGTAGAGGATATTTCATATAAAGCAAATGCGACTAAAGCACCAACAAGTCCTGCTAGTAAGACAAGCGTGGTAAGGATTAAGATGTGTTTATCCCCAAAAAATCGACCGCTTAATTCCATGAATGGAGCAGGGGTCCCTGACTTGTCAGTTGGTTTTTGAACACTCTTTTGCATCAGGTCTTTTCCGCCACCGTGATAGAAGCGATGCCAAGGCCTTTAGGGGATTTGATAGTGGGCATTTCAGAAATAAGCATAGTTAAAATAAGGTTTTGCTTAGTTACTTCAGAAAGACTTTGGTAAGTTACTAGAAGAGGAAGTTGAATTTGCCAGGCGTAAACACCATCAGGGGTGGGACCTTCTTTTGTAATAACAGGTATCCCAGTAGGGACCGAGTTAACGGCTAAACTCTTGCTTACAACTTGCTCAATGGTTTGCGCTTTAGCGAGCGCATCTAGATAATTTTTGTAACCCGCAGGTGTAAAATAAACACTTAAATTTTTGATCGAAGTTTGATAATTAGTAAAATCAAAGTTAAAAGCGGTTGTACCTGCTTCAATAACCCACTCCAATAGGGTATGCGTTGTTAGATTAGGATGAGTCAATGGTCTTATTTGTTTAAGCTGGCCATTCGCTGAAGTCACATAATAACGCGGAATAGGTTTGTGTGTTCTTTGATAATAAATCCACGCTAATAATAAGATCGCAGAAATCGCAAGAATGACTGTTAACACCATTAATTTGCGATAGTTATCACGGTAGAAATTAACCCTTAATTTTAAAGGTTCTCCCATCACGATATCTTCGGGTGCGGGTTTTGCTTTGGTAGCTTTGGAGGAGCCCAAAGGTTGTTCAGGTGGTAAACTTGAAGTTAAATCTGAATATTCGCCTGCCATTGCTGATTATCCTCTTCAGCTCTTATTACCTAGAGCATTATTGTCACTATTCAGATTGTTCCTAACTAAGTTGAGAAGACAAGTCTGAACAGCTATGCACGAAATTACAGGTAGTATAGCATTGAATATGCACAGATAGTATTACTCCTCTTCCTTGAGAAAATAGCTTAAAAACTTACTTCAATCTGCCTGCCCAAGGTCTTGCAGAACGCACGTTGCCGGCAGTAAAAGCCCTAAGCCAACGGAAAAAAACAGGTAAGGAAAACCCAAACCTTCTTAGTATCATAAAAAATGCGCACACACAACACGCTAGGGCAAAAGTCCATAAGCGGATATGAAGGGTGAATAACAATAAAGGAATAGCGGAATAGGCATCAACGACAAAAAACATCGGTGTTCTTGCGGAGTCTCGCCAGTGGACTGTGTCTGGATGTCTCATCAAACCTCCTTCGTTACCCTGGTATTATGTCTACTCTTTTTTAACTGCCCCAGCATCGCGATCAGCGCTTTTTGAAGTGGCTGCCATGAGATTATAGGTTCTTTCACTAATCAGACCTTCATCAAACTTTCGTTTGGCATCCACTATCATCGGTTGACCGCGTTCTTTTAATAATTGACGAGTTTGATTGGCAAGATTATCTACTTCGGTTGTAACAAGAATGTCTCGGATCTCTTCGTCAAAGACTAAATATTCTCGTAGAGCGACACGCTTACCATCAACAGTCGGAACTAATTTTTGCCAAATGACCATGCGCAAGCATTCTAAAATATCCAAGGCCCGACCATTACGCTCTTCTGGCGGGAAGGTAGATATCATGCGGCGAACGCAGTCGGCTACACCATTACTGTGTAGGGTTGTATACACGGGGTGACCGGTGAGTGCGGCATCTATTACCGCAGCAATCGTTTCTGCATCGCGCGCTTCCCCCACCAATATTAATCCTGGTTTTCGACGCAAAGCGTTTCTTACACCATCAGCAAAAGAAGCCAAGTGCTTTGGGATTTCAGTTTGACTGATAATTGAAGTTGGCTTTTCGATAGAATCATAGACGAATTCTATGGGAGCCTCATAAGTTAAAATTTTTCGGTTAGCATCGGGCTCGGAAGCAATTTCTCTAATAATGGATGCAAGAAGGGTACTTTTCCCTGAACCCGTTGAGCCTGTGACGACAATAATACCTTGCATCGGGGCCATATTCTCTAGAATACGTGGATCAACGCTCATCGTGGATAAAGGAGGGGGTTCTCCAGGAATGGTTCTCGCGGTAATTTGAATGGCATCATGGCCTTCTACTTGGCAAGGTGTGCCATTGATACGAAACCTAAAACGGGAAGTTCTATCAGGTTTGATTTCATAATGGGTATCGACATCTCGTCCGGATGAGATCTGCGTGGTGCCATTAGGACCGTAAATCCAATTGAGCATTTCGCCAACTTCAGTTTGCGAAATTTTACGTTGAGTAACGGGATAAAGACGACCATGCACTTCTGCTAATATGCGCGAATCGGATTGGATAGTGATATCAGAAGCCCCTTCTTTAGTGCAATGCAAAAACATGCGATCCATGTCCCGCGCGCTAAAGCGAGGAGGTTCTTCAGGAAGCAAGTACTTTTTTGCATCTACATTATCTGTCATCGGGTGGAGGCTGCCTATTTTGTGGAGTCATCTGCGTTTTCCATTCATTACTGGCTATATTAAATTGAGGTTTAGCAGTAATTCTAAATACTCTATCATTAATCGCCATTTGTGCATCACCACCGGTGACGCCAAAATCGACTTGAGCAACATAGGGTAGGCTAACCATGTTTTGAGCAAGCAAGGTGCGATAAATCACCATACCCTGATAATCACGTTTGAGTCGCCCTAGATTTTCAGTAAAAATAACATCTGCTTGCGTAATGCCAGCTTGCCAGCCTTCATCAATGTATCTATCCCATACTGATTTCTCACTACTGGTGCGAGGCTGTAAGGAACTATCTGGCATGCCAGGATCGGCATATTCAAGTCGAAGATATTCTCGCCAGGTGGGCGCCATGGTTACAAAGCGCGCTTGGGATTGAATGCTATAGGCTCTATCAGACACACGAATAATATCGTCAGAGGTTTGTTCTAGATTTTGTCTGCCTTCAATGAGTACAGGCGGGAGGACATTATCGTCTAATAACATAGCCGTAAAATTATAAATGAGATCAAGTTCTTTAGCGTGGGATTCTGTCAGAGCATTAATCTGACTGGCGCGCCAGGCAAGACCGGCACGTGCACCGGTGCTTAAAGCCGCTTCACGTAAGGATTGATAACGGATCCCTGATAGCCCGCTCCCTGGTAGGGTGGCATTAGCTTCTGCATGATATTTATAAAGCGGAGGATCTGTCTGAATAGTGCTCTGGGGAGTTGTACAGCCACCAATCACAGTAATCGTGCCAACTATAAAGATTATCACTAACTGCTTCATATTAAAACCATGTCTCCTTAAAGACTCCCTTATTAAGAAGAGTATAACCCATCATCTGTATAAACTACATGTACGACCAAATGCACTTACTTAATATAAGCATTTTGCGCGTACAAATCCTCGTTAGCTTTTCTGCTATAGATAGTGGGTTGATCATTAGAGGTATAACGCAATTCAATGATTCGACTGGTTGGATATACAACCAAGTTGGCACGGTTACCTGCTTGTAGACCGGCATCTTTGACAACATCGGCAATTATTCTTTCTCGACAGGAAATGGTAACGAGAACGGGGATGGCGGGTATGGGGCCAAGTACCTTGAGCCGGTAGCGCGTGAGACAAGCAACTTTTTCAAGTAAGGGCTCAATGGGGCCCGCCCAATCGATGCTCGTTAAGCCACCCATTCCGCCTTCAGGAGTGATCAATATGTCTGTGTTGATAGCATTTTTCTCATAAACATCTTGCGCTAAGGCTAAGGTGCGCAAAGAATCTTCAACAGAGAGAGCTGTGTGAATGAGCTGTTCTTCAACATTAGATATTTTATAAGCAGGTTTTGATGCACATCCAGCCAGCAATAGGGCGGGGGTTATCATCCATAATAATTTCTTCATAGTGCCTCACCAAAAATCAAAGTGCTTTGAGTAATATATTGCTCACTTAGCCTTTTCACAGTATATATGCATTCAGGCGGATATGCAGCGATTTTTCCTATACCCCCCAAAAAAACTTAAATTCGTTCTGAACTATTAGGAACTAAGGTACTCTAAAGATTAGAGATAGTAGGTTTCCAAGCTAAGATTATAAAATAGGAGTCTTCATGACGACACCCATTGCTGAACAGATAGGTTTAATAGCAAAAGTGTTGCGCTGCAATTTTGTATTGCGTGAGCAACCCATTTCTATAGAACAAGTTTTTACTGAAACAGGATTGTTACCTGCCATCATGCGCAGAGCAGATCAATTGTGTTCTTTTTGTTTAGGCTATGGTTTAGGAGTGAGCTTTGAGGATTCGCAAGGAGCAATGTTAGGGGTGCGTGTGAAATTTGATGAAGTTACGCCTAATTCTTTACGGTTGCTTTGTGCAGCAGATGTTTTAATCGAATTAATTCAACATGCCCCCTCTCGGGAAATTACGCCGTTAGATGATTTAATGTATGACTAATGAGATGAGGATAAAAGATGAGTAAGCAAGGTGGTGGCGGTGGTGGTCAAGGAGAAGATGACTCCTATTCCTTACTATGGATCTTAGGCTCCATCTTTGTAATCGGCGGCCTCATCTGGTGGTTTTATTCAGAAAAACTAAAATACGCTTTTCTCATGGTAAAAAAATATGAATTATTGGCCATTTCCTTCTTTATTCATAGTGAAAATGTAAAGAGAGGATTAGAAGGTGTGAATATGGCCTTAGGAGATCAAAGCCTGTTAACCATGTTTTATACTAATCAAATCAGCCATTTTATTGGCCAATTCTTAATGTATCCCATTTGTTTTGTTTTAGTGATATTGGCCGTCATTATGTTCAAAGGCACTGCAACTATGCGCTTTACCAAAGCGTACAATATGGATACTTTAATGCAGCAAGAAAAGGAAAATTATCCGCAAATTGCCCCTATAGTGGGTATAGATTTAATGGCGGAAGATATTAGCAAAGGCCCCTGGGCCATGTCGCAAAATCCTATGCAATTTGCTAGAGCTGAAAATCTATTAAAAGTAGAAATGATAGCGGATAGAAAAGCTGCCTGGAAGGCAGATGGTTTAACTAAAGCGACAGTAATTAAGGAAAAAGCACAACAAGTTTTTGCTTCTCAATTGGGTCCCTTATGGTCAGGTGTGGACAATTTACCACCGCATACTAAAGCGCTTTATGCTGTCTTTTTAGCACGTGCTGAGCACGATACCGATGCTTGCCGTGGTTATCTTGCCAAACTGTCACGTTCTGCAGCAAAAGGTACAATTGACTATTCGGATACGGAAGAGTTCCTCAAAAAATATGGTAAATGTAAAGGGGCAAAATTATGTCAATCACGACATGCTTATGTCTCGACTTTAATGGCTTCAATGCTCGTACTTGCACGCGTCGATGGGGTATTAGCCTCATCAGATTTTTTGTGGGTAAAGCCAATTGATAGAAGATTGTGGTACACTCTTAATTGTGTAGGGAGACAAGTTGCAGTACCAGAAGTGGGGGGCGTATTTGCACACTGGTTAGCGGAAAAAGAAATGGGGAGACCCTTATCTGTTCCGATGGTTGATGAAGCAGTAAAGGCTTTAGAACTAGCGGTTGCTAACATGGTGTATATTCCTGCTGAAGGAGAAGAAATACCACCTCAGCAAACTGTAGGCTAAGGGGGAGGTTTAAATGACTATTCGTGGTTTAGAAGAGAAACATG
The DNA here is from genome assembly GCA_963803015.1 of uncultured Gammaproteobacteria bacterium. Lineage (GTDB taxonomy): Bacteria > Pseudomonadota > Gammaproteobacteria > Berkiellales > Berkiellaceae > Berkiella. Next base: position 288,935 of record CAWDKV010000011.1, read on the forward strand.
AGCACGGCGCGCGGGAGATGGCGCGGGACACCCGCACACTAGGTGAGCGTCTTGCGGTATTTTTCTCGGATCCTCTTTATGTTGCTTGTATGCTAGGCACAGCAGTTGCTATATCTGTCATAATGCCCGCTATTGCTGATATCTCAGGATTAATAGGTCTTTGTATTTTTTTATTTGCTTATACGCGCAAAGTGACTTTACCCGTTAAAATGCCCCTGATTTCTAAATTACCCGATTATAACGATTGTATCCCCGGTACCACCAAACCCCGAAAAGCCGGTGGAATAGCCTTTTTTGGTAATGAAAAAAATACTCAAAAAGAAATTTGGTTTTCTAATGATGACATGCGTACCCACGTTTTAATTTTCGGCTCAACCGGTAGTGGTAAAACAGAAGCCTTAGTTTCTATTGCTTTTAATTCATTAATGCAAGGTAGTGGTTTTATCTACGTAGATGGTAAAGGTGATAACTCTCTTTATGCCAAAGTATTTTCGATGGTCAGACGCATGGGGCGTGAAGATGATATATTACTGATTAACTTTATGACTGGTGCACGAGATATTATCGGTGCTCAAAAATCCACGATTCTCTAATACCATGAATCCATTTGCTAACGGTTCTTCGAGTATGTTATCTCAGTTAGTGGTTAGCTTAATGGATTCTGGTGGTGGCGGTGGAGATGGGGATATGTGGAAAGGCCGTGCCATTGCCTTCGTTGAAGCATTGATGAAAGTATTAGTGGCTATGCGTGATGAAGGTCATATTTTCTTGATGCCAACACTATTCGTAATTATTTTCATTCTAGAAAAATTAGAAATGATAGTGGTTGATAGAAAGTTTCCCTTTAAATGAACAGAGAAACTGTATCATTAGATGGTTTGCCTCAAATCATTCTGGATCCAATAGATAACTATGTTTACAATTTACCTGGATATAATAAAGCGAAAAAAGGGAATCAAGCAGGTGAAGTACGTGAGCAACATGGGTTTATTACCATGCAATTAGGCCGGGTATTTAGCTCCTTGGCAGATACTTATGGACATATTATCCGTACCAATTTAGCCGAAGTAGATTTAAAAGACGTGGTGTTAAATCGCCGCATATTAGTGGTGTTATTGCCTGCCTTAGAAAAATCGCCGGAAGAATTATCCAACTTAGGTAAAATTATTATTGCGTCCTTAAAGGCGATGATGGCAGCAGGTTTAGGAGACGAAGTAGAAGGGGACTATCGCGATGTTATTTTCCGCAAACCTACCAATTCGCCAACTCCTTATGTCTGTATTATGGATGAGTACGGTTATTATGCTGTAAAAGGGTTTGCTGTGGTACCAGCGCAAGCACGTTCTTTAGGGTTCTCCGCAATTTTTGCTGGACAAGATTTACCTGCGTTCCAAAAAGCATCTAAAGAAGAAGCAGCTTCCATTGGTGCAAATACCAATATTAAAATTTGTATGAAAATGGAAGATCCAACAGATACTTGGGAGTTCTTTAATAAAACCGCAGGTGAAACTTATGCTACAAGCGTGAGCGGCTTCCAAGTCAATTCTGGTAGCATGAGTAACAACTACTCGGATTCTCGTAACGCATCAGTTGAGAAACGCGCCCGTATTGATTTATTAGATTTAAGAGATCAACGTGAAGGGGATGCGCATATCTTTTATCGCTCGAAAATTATTCGCGCTCGGATGTTTTATGCTAATCCAAAACCAGCAAAGCGCATGCAAGTGAATCAATTTTTATCGGTTGAAAGGCCTGCTGATCAAACGTTAGTCAATTTAGATAAACGTATTCGTCGTTTTGCGCAAGTCTTCACTGCGCCACAATTTGTCATGGAGCCCCCCGCTATCAATGAAGATATTAATGTGGTTGCCATGGCACTTTATAATTATCAAACCTTAAAACCTTTTGAAAGAAGTATTGCGGCTGTGATTGCTATTTTAGAAAAAGAAGTAGAAAAACAACGCAAAGTGCGTGAAGAAATTGAAGCTGAACAAGCACAAGAATTTGCCAATGAAGTGCATGCATTTACGCCAGTCTTTGTCCCAGATTTTGCAAAAGAAATTGTGGGTGAAGAGGACATGCAACGTTTTTCCAATCCTTTACTATTGAAAGGACGTACACGTGAAGCGTTAATGAATATTGAACGCTTGGCGGGTAAGTCTGAACAAGATGCCATCAAGATCGCTGATAATATCATCCAGGATGTGATTAAAGCGACCTATTATCCGCCTAGAGACGTTTTAACCTTTGATCCTAAAGGGACACAAGACGCGCTTGATCAATTGTTTGCCATGCTCAGAATTGCCTTGCCGATTACCTCGGGCGGTCAATCAGGTACTTAAATTTTTTTCAAAATTAAATAGGAAACTATTCTTCTTTTTTGTTTGTCATAAAAATATAAACAAAATTGAATTGTTTTATGTGCGTCTACACATAAAGGAGTAAGATTCTATGCCATCAGATGATGAAAAAAAGAGAGAGCTTGAAACTGTAACAGTAACAGCACCTCAAACCGCGGAGGCAAGTGCACCAAAAGCGCCACCGCCGCCACCTCCTCCTAGTAAAGCTGGAGGAGCTGCGGTTTCTCCAACTACTAAAACGCCTGCAGCAGAAGGGAGCAAAAGCGATTTATTAGCCCAAATTCAGGGAACAAAATTAAAGTCTGCACAACCTGCAGAAGTAAAGCCTGCAGAACAAGGTGGGTTAGTGGGAGGTTTGAGCGCGGTCATAGATCAAAAAGCGAAACAGTCTGGAAAGGCATCTGTAGATCCAAAAAATGATTTTGAGCAAGACTGGGGCGATGATGATGTCAAAGATAATAAAGATAATAAGGCTAGCGCAGGAGTAGCTGCTGCACCCGCAGCACCTCAAAAACCGAGTGCGCCTACTCCCCCTGCTGCTCCCCCTCCAGCGTCTCCTATTGGGAAGCTACCAGGAGTTTCCGCTTCTATATCGGGACCAGACCCTTCATTATTTAATCTATTGGCTGGCGCTTTGGGTAAAAGAAGAGAGGCTGTAGCCCCAAGTGCAGCAAGCCCTCCTGTGTCAAAGGGGGACGAGAAGGATGTTGAAGCAACCCCTCCTGCGCCACCACCAAGAGCACCAGCAGCTGGAAAACAACAACCCGAGTCGCAACCACTAAGTAAATACACAACTCTGACAGAAGCAGAAGTGGACGAATTTATAGAGAAAAATAAAGATAATAGTGGACCAATATATGGGGGTAGTGAGAGAGAAAGAAATAAAGCCGAAACAAATGCGCCAGCAGCAACAACCCCAACGACGACGACACAAGCACCAGCACCAGCAACAGCGTCAACACCTGCAACAGCTACAGCAGGAGAAGAACAACCACCAGAGCCTCCACCACGAAATGTGACGCCTGAAGAGGTTGAAGCAAATGTGGCGCAATTTAAAGCAGAAGATGCCGCTAGAAAAGAAGCTGCTGCAGCAAGTGAAATAAAAGATCCTGTTTATGGTCCAGCGCCTGAACCACCACCAAGAAAAGAAAGTTTAGGTGGTGGAGGAGACATGGCTGGAGGTGTCGGAGAGATGGCTGAGCTAGCAGATGGAAAAGATATGGCTGGTCTAGCTGGCGGAGGAGACATGGCTGGTCTAGCAGGAGCAGGTGATGTTGCGCCGGGTGTTCCTGGTCAAGCATCAGTGGAATCCGGAATTGACGCAGGGACGGCTACTTTTGCATGGCTAGATGCTGCAGATAAGATAGATCAAAATAAAGAAAAAGGAATAGAACCAACTGCCGATGAGCTTAGCCAAGAAGCAGAATTAAAAACTAAAGCAGTACAAGAGGGTGGTGAATTTGCAGTTATAGCGGGAGCGCTAGCCGCAACTGCTGAAGCAGGAGGCGAAGGTGAACAAGCTGCAGCAAAGTTAACTGAAGTGACCGATTCGCTAGGCATTAATAAGATGATGGCTGAGCAAATAAAGCCGCTTGTTGAGCCATTTTTGGATCAATTAAAGCAATTCTATGCTCAGATACCTCCGGAATTAAAACAGGGTTTTCAGGACGCGATGACTGCAGGCGGGGGATTTAAAAAAGCGTTTAAAGCGCTTGAATCAGGGGATGTTCAGCAAGCAATGGATGGTGTGAATGAAGTTATGAATGGGGTTAAAGGGCTATCTAGTACTGCTCAAAATTTACAAACAGGTGGTCAAGCGCCCGCTGCGCCACCTGCAACAGCTACAGCGACTACACCGACAGCACCAGCGGCAGATGTGCCACCGGCAACAGCTTCATCGACCACACCGCCAGCACCACCTCCTAGAAATGTAACACCTGAAGAGGTGCAAGCAAATGTAGCGAGATTTAAAGCAGAAGATGAAGCAAAACAAGCTTCTTCACCTGAAGGCGCTCCTCCTGCGCCACCGCCAAGGGATCCCCCAACAACATCTGCTGGACCGGCGCCTGCAACAGCTTCATCGACAACACCACCAGCACCTGAAGCAGATGCGCCAGCAGTTACAACAGCTTCATCGACAACACCGCCAGCACCTGAAGCAGATGCATCCGAAGCAGATGCGCCAGCAGCTACAACAGCTTCATCGACTACACCGCCAGCACCAGCAGTAGATGCCCCCGCGCCTGCAGCAGCATCAACGACTAAGCCAAGTTTTGGCAAAGATCTCTTAGAGAGCACCGGGAATGCATTTCAAGATGCTCAAAAACATGAAGATCCTGGCGAACAATTAGGTGCCATGTTTGCAGCAGCTATAGGGGCTTTTTTTAAAGCATTATTTGGTGGGTTATCTAGTGTCATGCCATCACTTGGCGTGAATCTTAGCGGATTTATTGGAGGTTTTGGTAACAAAGCAACGGCACAACTGGAAAATGCACAAGCTCCTGCGTCTGGGCCAGCTGTAAATGCAGACGTTGGAGTAGGGGCCTCTGTCTCAACACCTTTGATGCAAGCAACGGTACCTGGATTAGAAGCCTCAGTATCTGCGCCTGCGCCAGTTGCGGTAGATGCGAAACTGGGAGCTGACGCTACGGCTCAAACACCAGCGCCAGCTACAGCAGCAGGTGTATCAGCAGCAGCATCGGATATAGACGCACAAGTGGGCGCACCAGTAACAGAAGAAGCTGCAGAAGCAGATATGTACGAAGAAAACATAGTAGAAGCAGATAATAAGCAAGATGAAGAAAATAAGGAACTAGAAGGAGTCGCTTTATCTGTAGAAGCGGATCCAATAGAAGACATACATCTTCTATTTGAACAATCAGCGCCAGCGCCAGCAATTAATTTAACATTAGGCGCTAATGCTGATGAAAATAAGCAACCAGAAGCTGTAAATGAAGAAAATGAAGTGTTAGGTGATATGCCAGTAACAGGAAATGAAGAAGTCTCTGGGGAAGAGTCTGCACCAGCAACACCAGAACCAGGTCTGATAGAAGGTTTAGCGACAGGCCTAGCCTCTGTTGGCATGCAAGGGCCGGCTATTGCTGTCGGAGTAGACGTAAATGGTCCAGCGGCAAATAACGCTGCGCCTGAAGCAGAGGGAGAGTTTAATTCAGAATTACTAGGAATGTTGAATAGATTAACCGGCGATTTAGAACAAGGAGCAGAGAAATCCATGGATGTAGATGCTGCACTTAATGTGGGAGGTCCATCCGTAACGAGCAGCCATGATACAAAAAGAAAAGCAATTGATGGAATCAAGCCAACGCAGCCCGCAGCTGGCACTGGAGGGCCTGCTCCTGCAGCGCCTGATGCCGCTACAGCACCTCCTACACCACCTGCAGCCGAGAAAAAAACGAGCTTAAAGTAAGAGGTATCCAGTCTTTCACTTATAAATTTAAAGCTTCACTGTTTATCATTGAAGCTTTAAGCATGTATATCAACATAGATAAATATTTCCAATAAAATAACGAAACTATTCCCCTATCGGCTTTGTCATATATATGAACAGAATATGTCCTATTTTTGTGCGTGTAGATAAATTAAAGGTGTAGGGAATATGGCAAAACCAACCGGTCCTGAAGGTAAACTCCCTGGAGTACCTGATCCAACAAGTGCAACTGCTGGAGCAGCAGCACCTGTAACGGGTGTAGCAGAATCTGTAACTGGAGCAGCAGCACCTGTAACGGGTGCCGCAGAATCTGTAACTGGAGCAGCAGCGCCTGTAACGGGTGCAGCAGGGCCAGCTGCAGGTGTGGCTCAAGCTGCAACCGCACCGGCTACAGGAATAGCTAAAACTGCAACTGCACCTGTAGCAGATATAGCAAAATCAGCAGTGCCAGGTAGTGATCCTTCTGCGGCTTCACCTTCTACTCCTAGTCCAGCAGCTCCGCCAGGAGTCGAGCAAGCTGCTAGTGTTGCAACACCAGTATCGTCTGCAACAGCAGCGCAAAGCCTGTCAACAGAGGGGGCAAGTGCTCAAAGGAGCGTTCAGGCTGGTCCATCAAGCGCATCTGGCAGCGTAGAAGCGTCAGAGCAAGGCCTTAAAACGGATCTCAAAAGTAATGTAGGTGGCCTTGCGTCAGCGGAATCTGAACGTGAGCTAACAGCGACTAACGTAGGTGCGCATGAACAGCGACAATTAGGCGCCGTGAGTGGGGGGGGAGGTGGCTCAATAGGTAAAGAAGGCGCTGAAGCAGATGCAAATATTGGAGCAGGCCCTTTGAGTGCAAGTGGCGGAGCATCAGTAATGAAAGAGGGGGCTGCAGCGGATGCAACTGTGGGAGCAGGTCCTTTGAGCGCAGGTGGTGGTGCCTCAGTAACGAAAGATGGTGCTGCAGCGGATGCAACTGTGGGAGCAGGTCCTTTGAGCGCAGGTGGTGGTGCCTCAGTAACGAAAGATGGCGCTGCAGCAGATGCAACTGTAGGAGCAGGCCCTGTGAGTGCAGGTGCCGGAGCAGCATTAGGTAAAGATGGTGCCGCAGCGGATGCTAAATTAGCAGCAGGCCCTGTGAGTGCAGATGCTGGAGCCAAGGTAGGTCCTGCAGGTGCGAGTGCAACAGCGAGTACAAACGTAGCTGGGATCAATGCAGACGTAGATGTAGATATTAGTGCAGATAATGTCGGAAAAGCTGCGGAGAAAGGGCTAAATCGTGGTGAAGCGCGCTTAGAGAGCGCAGGAAAAGGGTTTCAAGAAGTAGCAGATAAATTTAAAGATGATCCTGGCGAACAAGCTGGTGCTATGGCGGTTGAAGCAATAAAGCAATTATTTGGTGGAGTAAAAGATGCTGTGCAATCAGTGGGTGAAGCTACTGGGATTAGCGCACGTTTAAGCGCTGGTGGTAAAGATAATAAAGGAGGGGATGCAGCTTTATTCACACAAAGTACACCTGGTCCAACAGCAGAAGCTAAACCTTCTAGCCCTGCAGGAGGGCCAACAGAATTATTTAGTGCTGCCGCGGCAGCGCCGCAGGCAGCAGCAAAAGCACCCTTAGATGCAGCGAGTGCACCATTAGATGCGGCAAAAAATGTATTACCGGGAGCCGCCGCGGCCGGTGGTGGTCCTGAAGATATCTTGTCGGGATCGCAAATGCAAAACATGTTAGGGGGCGGAGGCGATAAAGGGCCAAGCCCAGAAGCTCCAGAAGATATTATGTCGGGATCGAAAATGCAAAGCATGTTAAGTGGCGGCGGCGATAAAGGGCCAAGCCCAGAAGCTCCAGAAGATATTATGTCGGGATCGCAAATGCAAAACATGTTAGGGGGCGGAGGCGATAAAGGGCCAAGCCCAGAAGCTCCAGAAGATATTATGTCGGGATCGCAAATGCAAAACATGTTAGGGGGCGGAGGCGATAAAGGGCCAAGCCCAGAAGCTCCAGAAGATATTATGTCGGGATCGAAAATGCAAAGCATGTTAGGCGGTGAGGAAGGAGGTCCAGCTGAAGCAGTCACGGGAGCACCTCAGGCAGTAGCTAGTACTGTCACAGAAGCGCCGACGGCTGTAATGAGTGCCGCTACTAGTATTACAGGTGGCGGAGAAAAAGATGGACCAATTCCCTCTAACCCTGCGGCAGGAGCTGGAGAAGTGGCATCAATGGTACCAAACCCATTGGAGGCAAGTGGGCCAAAACCCTCTAGTCCTCCTGCTGAAGGAGGTCCAGCTGAAGCAGTCACGGGAGCACCTCAGGCAGTAGCTAGTACTGTCACAGAAGCGCCGACGGCTGTAATGAGTGCCGCTACTAGTATTACAGGTGGCGGAGAAAAAGATGGACCACTTCCCTCTAATCCTGCGGCAGGAGCTGGAGAAGTGGCATCAATGGTACCAAACCCATTGGAGGCAAGTGGGCCAAAACCCTCTAGTCCTCCTGCTGAAGGAGGTCCAGCTGAAGCAGTAACGGGAGCGCCGCAAGAAGCATTAAAAGCCCCCTTAGACGCACTAAAAAATGTATTACCAATGGAAGCGCCTGGCGGAGACAGTAGTCCTGCGGCAGCCCCTAGCAGTTCAGCTGGTCCTCTACCTAACCCTGCGGAAGGAGCAGGAGACATGGCATCAATGGCAACAAAGCCGTTGGATATGGCTGGTGGTATGGCAGGTCCAGGAGGAGGCGGTAGTGGCCCAGAAGATATCTTGTCAGGATCGCAAATGCAAAGCATGTTAAGTGGCGGAGGCGATAAAGGGCCAAGCCCAGAAGCTCCAGAAGATATTATGTCGGGATCGAAAATGCAAAGCATGTTAGGCGGTGAGGAAGGAGGTCCAGCTGAAGCAGTCACGGGAGCACCTCAGGCAGTAGCTAGTACTGTCACAGAAGCGCCGACGGCTGTAATGAGTGCCGCTACTAGTCTTACAGGTGGCGGAGAAAAAGATGGACCAAAATCCCCTAGCCCTGCTGAAGGAGGAGCAAATCCGTTAAGTACTGTAACAGGGGCAGCGAGTAAAGTTACAGATGTAGCAAAACCCCCGGGAGGCGGCGGAGCTGGGGGAGGTAGCCCAACAGACGCAGTCACTTCAGCTCCGACTCAGGCTTTGGGAATGATTGGTGGCGGAGGTAAAGGTGGAAGCCCCACAGACGCACTCACCTCAGTCCCGACCCAAGCTATGGGAATGATTAGTGGCATGGGCGGCAAAGGTGGTGGCGGCGGCGGTGGAATGCCCGGTCTTGATCAGATAAAAGGTTTAATGGGCGGAATGGGTAAAGGAGGCGGTGGTGGCGGCATGCCATCCCTTCCTGGTTTTGGCGGAGGGCAAGATATTGGTGCGGGCGGCCCAGGTGTTATGAGCGTTGCCTCAACCTTGATGTCAGGATTATCAAGTTTGACCAGCATGTTAGGACAAGGTCAAAAGATGCTAGGTGGCCTTATGAGTAAAGCTACCGGTTCAATGGAAGGTGGCGATCCTGCCGGACCCAAACCACCTGGTGGCGGAGGAGGATTTCCAGGCCTTGATATAGCTATGAAAGCAATGGATTCTCTGAAGGGCTTGGCTAAAGGCATCCCCGTTGTCGGTCAAATGCTTGATAGTGGGCCTGGTCAAGAGGGAGAGAAAAAGAAGAAATTAGGTATGTAATTATTAAATTAATACAACTTTCTAACTTTACAAATTCATTTCAATATGGTTTAATAGCTCTAATTTTTCCGAAAACCCTTAGGAGGATGCGTGTATGTCAGGAGTAGGCCCCAGCATTACTACAAATTTTGATGATGAAAAAGCGCTACAAGATAAATTATTAAATGAACATAAAGAGTTAATGCGTCAAAATATTGCTAAGACACGTGAACTTATGCAAGGGTATATGCCTGTATCAGGCCCTGGAGAGCAAGGTGCTTTAGAGAAAGTCGCTTATCAGGCGGGTTTGACACCGGAAGGCCAGGTAGGTGAAATCCTCACTAAAATGATAGCGTCTGTATTAATGGCAATATTTGGTACGCATTATTGGGTGCAACACAGTTTTTTTAATGATGCAAAACTAAAAGGAACGGCCTATATACCAGGAGATGATGGTAAATATCCTCCTATTCGTCTAATCGATTCACAAGGGAACCCTTATGGCGAAGCACTCAATAATGAAGCTATCACTAGAGATTTAATCCGACAAAATGGTCTTGTCCCGCCACCTAGCTATGAAGAATCCTGGTTAAGCAGTTGGGATACTTATCAAGCATTTATGTCAGGGCCAAATTCTTTGACTGATGAACAAAAAAGACGAACCCTCTTAGTGGGAGGCGATGTTTACAGTAAAGGATATGATCAGAGCCAAACTAATACGCAACAAAAAGCCTATGATTCGATGATGGCCAATAAAGCAGCGCAGCCCAAACCTCCTGCTCCAAAGCCTTAAGTTCAGTTCTCTAGCGTTAAAAAAAAGCCCCACATATGAGTGGGGTTTTTTTTAGCCTAAAAATGATTAAATTATTTGCCACCCAAGGCAATCGAGTCGATGCCGCCTTTGCCACCTTTCATGGCTTTGGCGCCTTGCGCTTGCATCATACTCGCGCTTCCTTTCATCATACCGCCGCCCATTTCAGCACCTTTCTCAACAGATTGCTTAGCAGCATCCAATTGTTGTTTGATTTGCGAGGTTTCAGCTTGACCGCCAATCCAACGCATGATTTTTTCCGGTAAAACGTGAATTAAGCTGAAACATTCATGAATAACCGCTAAAACCAAACCGCCATAGAGGGTGAGCAGCGCAATACAACCGAAGATGCCCAAACCAGTAACAGATGCTTCAACGGTGGCTTGGAATCCAAAATTCACCATCGCGACGACCGTTGTGACTAATTTAGAGGCGGCAACAAAGCCTATGACCATTAAGCTCGGCCTTAAAAAGACATTGGTGATAAGTTGAATGGCAGGACTTGCTCTACCCAGTTCTTCTGCAGAAGGGCTGACTAAACCTAAAGCAATGATAGGCGCTGCGGCGATGGATTCAATCACGAGCAAGAACCAGCCTAACGCTGTAAAGGTATAGACAATATAAGGAATTAAGGGGACATAAATACCGAGCAAAGCACCGATACCCCAGAGTAAAGTAATAATGAGAGTTAAAATCGGAACTAAAACGGTGAGTGCTGCGCCTATCATCCAACACACCGGCTGCATACCAGACAAGGTACAGGCGCCTAACATAATGATAAAGCCTGCCACCATCACCGTTATCCATATTAATTCACAGGTGATCATGATATTTGATCCGACTGTGCGTAAAGAAGAAATAGGATCGCCTGAGTTGGTCGTTAAATAATTTAGAAAAGAATACACTAAGTCGCGTATAGGCGCGGTGATAGCATCATAGACAGCTGTCAGGGCGTTGGCTTTTGTGCCAGAAAAAGCATTAGCAAGACTAGACATCGGCGCGTTGGCTGTTGTAGTTGAATTTAAATAGTTAGCAGCTGTCGTTAAATAGCTGGTTAAAGCTGTTTGGCAAGCTGTACTTGCCGTTGTTGTATTGGTGTCAAGCGCTGTTGGAGCGGGATAGATGGTATCTGCAGTAGAAGCAATCAGTGAAAAATAATAACTTCCCGCAAATAGCCACCCATAGGAAAGCGCATTTTTAGTTTGATCATTTTGTGTTGGTGGTAGTTGCGGAGCTGATCCAATTTGTCCTTGTAAAGTATTTGCAGCGGTAGCGATGACATTTGTGTTCGTCCAAGTTAAAGGATCAGATGAGCTATAAATTTGTTGTGCTGCAGGTTGGAGATCAGAGGCGGCATAGGAAAATGCAGAAAGATTTGCCGCATTCCAGCTAGTTGCATCTAAAGCGTTAGCGGGAAGGGGAGCGGCTTGTAAGCCACCACATAAGTTACCATAATTAGAATCGCCCGGTATCCCGATGAGTAATTGATTATTACTGGTATAAGGCACAACGGTGACCGTTCTGAAAAAACTGCCACCAATAGACGCTTGACAACTGGGGTTATTGTTAAAGACTTCCGCACAAACCATGCTGTTAAGCAAACTCTGAGCAGCACTTTGGAGTGAAGCATTATTAATATCGATCTGGCCGAATGCACTAGTGCCACCACTAAAGCTATTTGCCACTACCGCCCATACTTGGTTGGCAGCATTGATACCTTGGATCACAATGTCCATCAGAAGTATTTGAATAAGTGAATAACCGCTGGCAGTGGGGAGTAAGAAAGCTATACCTATGGCAGAGCGCAAGGGGATCCAAATGGAAGAGAATTTTTTCCCCATCATTTCGCCTTCTTGTGCGGTATTGATGGTGGTTAAAATAATGGTGTAACTGACAACCAGTCCACCCAAAGATAAGACAGCGATATTAAAAATACTGAATAATTGTCCGAGCAAAGGGCTGCCCGCGCCATTTAAGACATTCCCCACAACCCCAAAAACTTGGCCTAAGTAAAAAATGGATTTATCGTTGGGATCACTTGTCCATTCAAAAGCAAAAAGAGCATTAGGCAATAATACCAACGCGGTAGTGAAGAGCCAATAAAATATAATTTTTAGTTTCATGACACTTATCCTACTTCATTCCTATGCCGCCGCCACCGCCGCCTTTCTTCGTCATGCCTTGGGCGGAACTTAAAGCACCTTTCATCATACCTTTGCCCAGACCCGTTCCTTTATCCACACTGCTTTCTAATCCTTTGACTTGACCGCCGACCTCAGTAGATTCTGGGGTGCCACCCATCCAGCGCAGCGTTTTATCAGGAAGGACATAAATTAAACTAAATGCTTCATGGACCATGGCAATGGCAATGCCGGTATACAACATTAGAAGCGCTATAAATCCAAAGATACCAAATCCCATCGAGATACTGGCTTTGAGGGTACCGGCAAATCCAAAGTTAAGCATCCCAATGGCGACGATTAAAAATTCAGTAGCTAGAATATAACCCATAATCATCAGCGCGGGTCTTAAAAAGAGCCCTAGTAAAATGACGATGGCAGCGCCTGCTTTTCCTATTTCGTCTTCACTGGGTACAATAAGTGTTAAAGCAATAAGGGGAGCGCCAAGCATGGCTTCTATGACGAGAATGATCCAATTAATAGCACTAAAAAGGAAGACTAAATAAGGAATAAGCGGGACGTAAAGGGCTAATGAAATACCCGCAGCCCAGAGCAATGTGATACAAAGCGTGATGATAGGGATGGCTATCATCAGGACGAAATCTAAGGTATGTCCTAAAGGTTGGATACAACTCAAAACCGAAGTGCCGAGCCATAACAAGAAAATGCCAATTAAAGCAGCCCAAAAAAGTAATTCAATTGTCGTTGCTAAGCCACCGCCGAAAGAGGCCATCGAAATAATAGGATCGCCCGCATTGGTGGTCATCAATGTTCCGATACTGGCGGCTAAGTTGATAAATAAGCTGCCAAACACGGTATCGATAATAGCTTGCACCGCGCTCTTATTGGCAGTAGGGGGATTAATAGATATCGACCCTCCTGCGCGCTGATTAGCACTTAATGTATTAATGCTGCCTAAAGCCTGCGCCTCATATTGCGTACCTAATGTTGTGATAATGTTATTTATTTTATTGCCGAGCGTTGAGCCGAGCAGATTATTGAGACCGGTTGGATCGTAAGCTTGAGCAGGTATGCTGACACTCACATCCGTGGCTGCGCCTTGAGAAGCAATCTGAAAATAATAGCATCCTGCAAAAATCCAGCCATTCGTGATAGCATCCTGATTGACTTGATTCAAAGACTTAAAAGTGCTGGTTAATTGCTGTACACCGTCCTGCAAATTTCTGGCTGCAAGAATGAAATTACTATAAAGAGACCACTCAGCAGGCGCAACAAGGACTGTTTCGTCAGCAGAAGGCACCAGGGCTCCTTGAGCAACCATAATGGCACTTGCAATGATGCTTTTACGCAGCGTGGTATCGGTATCGCTTGATGAGCTAAGAATAGAGCTCGTGACGGCAGGGACAGTGATTGAACCACATATAGGGGTTTCTTGTCCCATCATTGAGGCACGTCCGAATTGGATGCTATCGCCGTATTGAAATACAGAAACGGGATCACCCAGTAACATGAGAGCCTCTGGATTATTATTGATGGCTTCCATACAAAGGGTACTTTGGTAAATAGCGTTTACCGTAGTATAACTATTTTCGAGATCTGCTTGGCGGGTATCTGTATGAATACTGCTTTCAGTTTGAGTAGAAGTAATCACTTGTGCCCATAAAGCGTTTGCAGCGCCCACGCCTTGGACGATAAACCACATGACGGTAATTTGGATCCAGTTGTAACCTGTGCTGGAGGGTAAAAGAAGATAAACGCCTAACCCTGCGCGAAAGGGAATAATCACAGAGGACCACTTTTTCCCCATTACTTCACCTTCTTGCGCGGTATGAATGACGCCGACAAAAGAAGTATAAATAACAATCACTATCCCTAAAGTCAGGATAACTTGATTAAAGATATAGATTAATTGACTAAATTGTGAAGTACTTGCTGAGGTAATAGGTAGAGATCCTACCGGACCAAATACCATGCCAAGGTATTGCATGGATTTATCCGTAGAAGGAACATCAAAAACACCTGCGTAAGCAACTGCGGGCAGCGAGAGTGCCAAAATAAGTAAAAATGCTTTAAGGAGCATTGTCTTCATTGTCTCGCCTTTTAGCTGTCAGCTGATCTTTTTTGACTGTTAACTCTTTTTTTGTTGTTTCTTCAATGCTTGAGTTTAACCATTCTTTAAAAGTGCAGCCTAGTTTACGATGCTTGAGTTGAAATAGCCAAAAATGAAAGCGAAAGGCTTGCGTAAGACAATATATTGATAAGCAAAAAGCGATAAGAGCAGCCGTAAGGCTTCCCCTAAAAGCAACAAATAGTCCATACAAGATAATGGATACAGCTAATCCAATAAAAAAGTAAAGTAATCTTGTAAATTCTACCTTTCGGTTTTCGAGATCTGTTTCGGTGAGTTCTAATCTGTCGAGCGCTTCTTCAAAAGTCTCAGAGGTCTTTGCCTTTTTGGGTACAACGATATCAACCAGCAAATATTTGAAGCGTTCCGCTGTTTCATTTAAATAATCCCAACTCATCCATTTGTCTACTCGTACATCGATGAGCTTGCCTGGAATGCGCTTGCCTGATCGAAAGATTCCCATGATTTCCTCGCTTTCAAAATTGAGATCTACACTTTATTTTAGTAGGTATTGTAAGGCTACTCCTTATTATTGTTTAACTTTATAATTAGTATGTTTGTATACACACCTAAAAAAAATCCTGCCGCCTAAAATATTTCCAGCATTTCATGTCTGATCATTAATATAAGTTTAACATGTAACTATATGAGGCATAATAATTAAACCGGGATTTTTTTACTATTAGGTGCTTTGAGGGATATCCCCTTAAAATAAGCCGGAACTTTTTTCTCTCCTTCTAAGACCAATAGATAAATGGAAAGAAAAATCAGTTCCTTAAAATTAATGACCCAAGAGCTAGAGATGCTTTTTGTTCAGGGGTATTATTAAAGTAAGGCAACATAATAAATATGATGGGGAAAGGAGAGTTTAAATGCCAGATATGTCTATAGATGCAGTTCATCGCTTTTGGCATGACTACGATAAAAGAACGCTATACCGTATCGTTACTTCTATGGAAGGGATAGAGGCTTGGGCTGCGGATCAAGATCCCAGTATTGAACAATCCTTAATCTATCTTGGTAACCAATTAGATACCCTTTCTGAATTTGAATTAACTGACGAATCTGTTCTTATCAAATTTCTCGCCAATACCAGAACATCGAGAGCGTTGCGCTTAATGCAATTCCTCGATGTTTTAAAGCCCGGGACAGCATCAAAATTACTTATCTATGCAGAAGAACAAACCAAAGACGCCGCCAATAAAAATCGTTATGCTGAATTATTTTTAAAACGCAATTTAGCATTTGAAAGATTACAATTATTAGCTAGAGTGTTTGCGCCTGAAAGAATTAACTTGGTTTTGAAAGCATTGGAGTCCAACCATGAATAAATATACGATAAAAGCACTGCTGACAGCAGCTGTTCTAATGCTAAGCCCCACAATTTTTGCCGCAACTTGGCAAAATCAAGCGGTAGTGATTGATGGTACGATTCAAAATCTTGTCCCGCCAGGGGGGTCAGCTTCACAGTATACATATCAGCAATATATTCAAGATCAGATTAATTCACTAAGTGGTTTTGCGCCGATACCGCCTTTTTGGCAATGTAGTTTAGCTTCTTTTCAATTAAATAAAACCAATGATGGTATAACAATGGTGACAACTGGATCGGGTAATGGCTGTAATGTTGGTGCCAATGCTGGTGGCGCGAGCGGCCCTACAGGTGCGGGGGGAACAGCAAGCGGCGGCCCTAACGGCATTGTAGGCACGCCAAGCCCAACGAATTCCGTAAATGGCCTCTTTCAATAGAGGCTCTAAAGGCGCAAGGTTTGTAGATTTTGAAAATAAAAAGTGGGGGCAAAATGAAAACGTTAAGCTTAAAAAGGACAGCGTATGCGATGCTGGTAATGGGCTCGCTAGCTCCAATGTCACTCTTCGCCTCAGACTCAGGTGGTTTTAGTAGTAGTTGTTGTTCTGATATTGTGAACGCCATTAATAATTCTGCCAGTACGCTTGGCGGCAAATTAGACACAATTGATAAAGATTCTAATACGCAATTAACCCAGTCAAACCTCTTTTTAGGTAATATTTGGAATTATCTCAATACAGATTTTTCCCGACAACAAGCAACAGCTGCATTAATTAACTTTCAAGCAGGCGAAATTTTTAGAAAATACCAATATGACCAACAATTGCTTTATCAAGTAGCGCCTGGTTCTGATGATGCGATTACAGCAGGGGTTACTATTGGGCAAGCGACACTTACAGCAACAGCGCTGGCTTTTAATAATGTCAATTTAGCGAGTCACTATGGGGTGTTGAGTGCTGCTTCGCAAATAAACATTAGTGGTACAACCGTGAGTGTACAAACCGCTGTTCAAAACGCTGATCCAATTAATTTATATAACACAATGCAGAGCTTTTTTACGCAAGGTGATATTTCTAATTTCAATTTGGTCAATCCTGCAGTGTTGATTTACAGCCCTAATTTAACCAAAGCGAACATTTCATCTACTCAAGCGCAACAAATTGTGACTATTTTAACTGATCCCTTTCCTACACCCGTGCCTGACGATGTGAAAGCAAAGTTAGCGTTTGGTGGATTGGGTTTGACAGGTTCTCAAAAGGAAAATTTAATTGAGCAAATGGGTTATGGTGCAGTAATGGGTCTTAGTACGAGCGCCTTTGGTGATATCGTGGCAAGACGCACGCCTGCGACATCAGGGGGTAATTCGGTCATGGAAACAATGACCAATTATAGTAACCAACGGTTCACGGATCCTGAATGGTATAAAGCACTAGGCGCTTCATCCGATTCAGCCATATTGCGCGAATTAGCCCATATGCAAGCTTATAGTATTTGGGTACAAAATCAGCAATTTCATGTTGAAGAACAGCAAATGGCTTTAATGGCTTCGATGAATGCGATGATGGCGAAAATTAATATCACGATGAATCAGATGATAAAACAACTGCAACTTGCCACTGCTCAAGCTCAAACTTATGCAGCGCAAGCGCAACAACAAACCTCTCAAGCTAATGCGAACTCTAATGCTAATAACAATAATTCTGGTGGTAGTAGTTCTGGTGGTAGTAGTGGGCAGTAGGCATCATATACTCGAACCAGTTTGGTTTTAGAGTAACTTGCTGTGCAAGGATTGTTTAGCTAAAGTAAGTGCAGTGTTAATTTTTAGGTGGGCAAGTGATTGCCCATTTTTTTTGCAATGAAACATAAAACATTTATTAAAGCCACTATCGCTATCCTTTTTTATGTGTTGGCAGGTTGGCTTTCTTTTCTAAAGCCAGACTGGCTACTCTATTTAACAGTAGGCCTCGGTTTTATCAGCTACTTTTTAGTAGGTATCGTCTTTACGCCAGCAGGTCAGGTTCCCCTTGGAGGGCAAGAGAATAAACGCTCTTTTGGACGATGGTGTTGGCAACTTCTGAAAGGCCAAATAGCATTTTTTATTTTAACTTTGGTTGCGTTTGTGGCCTTTTTAGAGGGAGGTCCTCCCTATGCGAGAGGAGATCTTTCGTTTCAGCTGGCATTAGACGTCTTTAAAGATTTTAGTCTCTGGAAATGGGCCATCTTTCCTTGGGGTGTTTATGGGCTATGGGGCATTGTTATTGCTTATTGCACTTATGTTAAAAAAGGGAGTCCTTATTTTTATCAGATAGCCAGATATTTTTGTCCTCCTTTTTTGCAACCCTTAGCAAAAACAGCTACAGAAAATGCAGCCAGTGGTGCGACGATTTCAGCTTTGACGGTTATTGCTGCGGCCATTGTGCTGACTTTGAGTTATGGATTGGAATCAGTCTTTAAAACGCCCCATTTTTCTATTCCTGTTGTCACCATTATGATCTTATCTTTCTTGATCCCTGTTCTTGCACTGAAGCATGGCCGCAGAGTGATAAATAAAATAGCTGCCAGAGGGATGAATTGGCTCTTTAGTTTCTATATCATTTTGACCACGATAATGCTTTTATTTGCGGCTTTTGGCAACGCTTGGTTTATGGAAGCTTATCCTCATCTTTATAAGCAATCACAGTGTCCACAATGCCATGCTTATTTTGCAAATGTCCCCATTGAAACAAGATTTGCTGTACTTTATTGGGGCTGGATGTTTACCTGGATGCCTCTTGCAGGCTCGTATTTAGCAAAGATATCTTATGGTCGAACGCTACGCGAATATATTCTGGGCCTTTATTTTATCCCTTTTATTCTGATGATAGTGGCTCTTATTTATGGCAAGACGCCCTATGTTTGGTTATTTAGCAAAACGCAATTGTTGCTGACACCTTTTACTTTTGTGTTATTAGCCTTTGCTGGTTGGTTTATTGTCAATGCCCTTTTGCGTGGCAGGCATCATGTGGGGATTTTTATTTCAGGCGTCATGCCCTTACAAGATGAGACAGAGGATAGACTTTCAGTCAATACGGCAAGTAAGAAAAAAGGCTTGAGTAAACACAGCTACTCATTATTTATGGGAGTACTAGGAACCCTATACATTCATACTTTAGCAGGATGGTATGGGATCCAATTTCAGGTAGGGGCGATGGCTTTTCCACTATTGGGAGTTCTCTATACTGGATTTCTACTCTTGATTTTTTGGTTTTTTAAAGACAAAGTCTGGTTAAATAATCGTAATATTGCTTCTTTTTCGTCCAAGACGCTTTCCTCACGACATAGTCAAGACTAAAGAAACTTTTTTACTTCTTTTTCAGTCTTAATAAGTGAAACATGATTGCCCATTTATGTGCGGATACACGCAAGGGGAGAGGTCAAGGTGGAATTTATTAGACTTAAAAAAGTACCCAGTAGAGAAGTGCTGATCCAAAAGTACCCGCCGGATAAGGCTCTCCTTCTTTTACCAGGTAAAGAAGAAGATGCTTATCAACCCCCCCATAAATTACCGCATGAAGGGGAAAGAAAAACTACCTTTGGTGAACACATGCGTCCAAAAGTCTTGAAAACAAAGGGTGAAGAACATTATGAATATGATCTGCATTGTATAGGCATCAATGTTGTTGAAAATGATGGCAGAACTTTTAATCAAGAAAAAAGTGAAAGCTCTTTTAGCCAAATTTATTATTTTATTGGCACTGGGGCTTATCAGCAAATTGTCGTGCCACCTATCGATCCGACATTGCCTAAAAGTGTGCAAAATTATATCGATCATAAATATCAAATCTTAGCCAAGTTTATAGCCGATCCTAAACCCGAGAATTTAATGAGTCCTCGCGATACCAAAAATTATCAAAGAGGACTTGCTGAACAAGAAGGTGAGCAATAATGAGTAATAAAGGTCCAACTAAATTATTTTCGGTTAATCCTGCGGTGGGTAAACCTGCGGTTACAGATCAAAACACAGGAAATTTAGGGCAGTTTGCAGATACCCTCGGGCATGCAACAAGTCAATTGCAACCCTTAGTCACGGTTGGGCCTGGTCCGCAACCCGATCCTGAGCTACCGCCTTTGTTTACAGTAGAGGGAGCGGGTCCTAATCTAAATCAAACGGTTCTATTTTCAACAGGTGCGCCAACACCGGGTGCGCCAATACCAGGCGCGCCCGGCGCAACACCTGTACCAGATGCACCTGGGGCTGTACTGACAGCGACAGCCGCACCTGCGCCTATTTTAGCTCTGCCCCCTCCTGAGGGAGGGCCTGTTGCCGAGATCAATCCTGAAATAGCAGCGCATTTTGGAGATCCGGCGGATTTAGAACAGTTTTATCTTGAATTGGCGAGACAATTACAAGAGCGTAGTGATGATAAAAAATTTTATGGCGGAAAATTAAGAAATATGCTGCCTGTGGCAGAATATGCAAGAGAGGTAGCGTTAAATCAATACTATGATGTGCCTGATACGGATACTGCTGCGAAGGATCAAGCTTTACTTAAATTCCAAACCGCAGATCTTATTTTTAGAAAACTCGAAAGTTTAAAAGCCTTATCTAAAAGCGACACCCGTTTTACGCAGGCGCAATATACTAAAGCTTGGGAAGAAATCAATCATTTACTCGAACAACAAGGCATTGATGAACGGGTGAGAGATCAACTCAAGGGATCGCTTGATTCTGCCATCCAAGATAACTTATTTGCTAAAAGAAAATTCTATGACACGCGCTATACCGGGAATACCGGTTTTGATACCACCCAGCCTACTTATAAAGTAAAAGAAAAATACCAAAAACGGATCAAAATCGAGCATGAAGGGGGCGCTGTTATTGGAACGTTTAGTTATAATAGGAGCAATCTCTTGGGCACCAAACCCTTCGGTGGCCATGTGAAGCTGTGGGGGGGAGCGCAAAGAGCATTAGCTGATCTACGACAACAATCCAAAGAGTTTGTGCAGGTCGCTATTAATGAATATGGCAAAGGGACATCCCCTCAAAAACCGATTGAGCTTTATTATACTCGAAATCCTTTACCGGAAGCGGCGCTACAAATTCTCATGGAATATAAAATGGAAGCCATTAAACGGGGACAACCGTTTTATGCGAAAAATGCAGCTGGCGCTATTATAGAAATCTCACCTCAAGCAAGTTTTAACACAGACGAAAAAGCCTATTTTGCGCAATATGCTATGGAAGTGCCGAAAGCCAGAAGTCTGATGCTCAATAGCAGCAAAGAGGCTAATGCTTGTGCTGGGTATAAATTATTTAAGAATGTTGAAAGTAGTCCGGGCAATAAAATACTAACCGCATCTGAGGCAGATAGGAAAGATGAGAATAAGATTTTTGATGCGATGACAGCACACTTAGCGCAGCAGCAAAAGAATGAAATGGGTCTCAAACAAGGAAGAATGACGCAAGTTGAAGCAGCGCTGTCTGCACCAAGAAGTGAGTCTGGTATGCAGCTGCGATGATCTGCTTACTTCTTTGACTTTGGTCCTGGTTTATAGATAGCTTTACTCTCGCTTCTAGTTTCTTCTTCTTGCTTTTCAATTTCAGTTGTTCGCTTCTTTTCTTTAGCGTTTTTTGCCTTTCCGGCATGTTCTTGCAGCGCTAAGGTTTTTTCTGCCTCATTCTCAGGTAACTCGGTGAGCTCTGTGCCGATAGCCGCGAGTTTCATCACTTCACTCATGCTAAGGCCCAGTACTTTGGCAATTTGTGACAAGGTGCAAAAGCCAATAAGATACCAGCAAAGAATGCATTGTCTTAATGCAGAAAGAGAATCAACAGGTAAGCCCGTGAAATCGTCAAAATCGCTTGGGTTGCCTTCACCTTTGCAGTTTAAGCAAATATAGAAGTGGCGTTGATCAAGGGCATCAAAGGGAGGATCTCGGCGCACAACATTACTGGATTTGCAACGTGGGCAAATGACACCTTGTGGCCAGCGGAGTATTTTTAAGGTTTTAAATATTTCCCCTTCACCCAGCAAATCTGTAATAGCGGCTATACGTGATTCGACTTGTGTACCACGGGGTAAATCGCGTAAGCGTTGCAGAGCAGAGAGTTTTTCATCGAGATCTCGCATGTTGGCCTCATTAGAACCTGCGATAGGTTTGCTTGGTGCATCTAATTGAGTATAACTGCTTTTAGGCTCTTGGTAAGGTGGGGGCGCTATTTCGTGTCTATTGGCGAAAGAAGGATCAGAACGCTGTAAGCGTACATGCGTAAAAAATGTGTTAGTTTTCTTTAGTTCTTTTGTGTTAAACAAAGCCACATTTTCATTTAATGAATCTTCTAGGTCCACTGACTTAGCTTCATCCTTTTCTGAGGGAGATATCACGTCAGATATCCGTTTGAGCCAATTGGTCATAGGTGTAGGGTCTCGCATCCTTGAGAAATTTAAAATCCTTTAAACTATCCCTTTTGCAGCCAAAGCCACAACTCTCAATTAAACCGTATCCCACCCAGAGAAGCAATATTTTTTCTTAGCTTATTTGTTTTTTCGTCGCAAAAGAAAAGGTAATTTCAGCATTTTACACCTACAGCAGAGCCGAAAATTTATCTGCGGATGATTATAAGTCAGTTTCCTCGTCTCTTTTAGTAAGGACTTCACAGCCAGTTTCAGTGACTAAAAGGGTGTGTTCCCATTGTGCTGAAAGGCTATGATCTTTGGTGACAACGGTCCAATCATCTGGTAAGAGCTTGGTCTCACGTTTACCTGCATTAATCATGGGTTCAATAGTGAAGGTCATCCCTGGAACGATTTCAACGCCTGTGTGCGGGCTGCCATAATGCATCACCTGCGGATCCTCATGAAAAATAGCGCCAATGCCATGACCGCAGTATTCTCTCACTACTGAAAAACGATGTTTGTGCGCGTGAGTTTGAATAGCGTAGCCAATATCACCCAGGTGATTACCAGGTTTGACCTGCTCAATACCCAGCAATAAGCACTCTCTTGTAACGCGAATTAAGCGCGAAGCGAGGATGGAAGGCTCCCCTACGACATACATTTTACTGGTATCGCCATGAAATCCCTCTTTAATAACGGTGACATCAATATTGATAATGTCGCCATTTTTTAATTTTCGCTCATTAGGAATGCCGTGACAGACGACATAATTGAGGGAAGTACAAATAGATTTTGGAAAACCCTTGTAATTGAGAGGGGCAGGGATGGCCTTTTGAACATTTACAATGTAGTCATGACAGATATCGTTCAGTTCTAAAGTGCTGATCCCGGCTTTTACATAAGGCTCAATCATTACTAAAACTTCTGCTGCCAGGCGGCCTGCTACGCGCATTTTTTCAATGTCGTCATGATTCTTGATGGTTATGGACACAGATTCTTCGCCTTATTGTTGTAGAGACGCATATGGTATAAAATCGCGTGGATGATGTGCAAATCATCATTAATTTGAGTTAACTAGTTCACACATGTGTCGACACATTATCCGGGGTGCTAACTTTAAGTCTCAATGAGATAGGAGTTGGTCGGGTAGTGGGATACATGGAGGCTTAACCCCAACTGGAGAAAAAATATGACCTCAATCACTATGCGTCAAATGCTAGAAGCAGGCGTTCATTTTGGCCACCAAACCCGTTTTTGGGATCCTAAAATGAAGCCTTATATTTACGGTTCAAGAAATAGAATCCATATCATCAATTTAGATAAATCCTTGCCTTTATTCAAAGAAGCGATGCATTTTATTAAACGCGTGGCCTCTCGTAATGGCGCAGTTTTATTTGTAGGCACTAAGCCAAGCGCTAGCCTGATTATCAAAGAGCAAGCCGAAAGATGTGGCATGCCTTATGTAGATTATCGTTGGCTGGGCGGCATGTTAACCAATTTTAAAACGGTTAAACAATCGATTAAGCGCTTGTTGGATTTAGAAGCTATGCGAGATGATGGCACTTTTGAAAAATTGGTGAAAAAAGAAGCTTTGATGAGAAATCGTGAACTGCAAAAATTACAACGCAGTTTAGGTGGTATCAAAGCCATGAACAGCCTACCGGATGCCTTATTTATTATTGATGTGGGCAAGGAAAAAATAGCGGTTGAAGAAGCCAATAACTTACGTATTCCTGTCGCTGGGGTAGTCGATACCAACAATAGCCCAGACAATATCGATTACATCATTCCTGGAAATGATGACGCTATTAAATCAATCGAGTTCTATACCTCGATTGTTGCGGATACCATATTGCAAGCAAAATCCAATACACGCGGTCGCAGTGAAGAGGAAAATGCGGAATATGTTGAGTTTTCAGACGATCAAGAATAAGTAAATAGTTTAAATTATGTTACTCGAACCAGTTTTTTAAGCTGGGAAGAGAAGGGGGCAGCGCCCCCTTTATTTTGGAGAGAGTATTATGGCAGATATCACAGCAAGTATGGTTAATGAGTTACGTCGTCGCACTGGCGCTGGCATCATGGAATGTAAAAAAGCGCTGCAGGAAGCCAACGGAGATTTAACGCTAGCAGAAGATGTTATCGCTAAATCAGGTAATCGTAAGGCGGCAAAATCCGCCGCTAGAACAGCAGCTGAAGGCCGCATTGTAATAGCGCAAGCAGAAAAATCAGCGATTGTTCTTGAAGTAAACTGCGAAACCGATTTCGTAGCAAGAGAAGAGACTTTCATTAACTTTACACAAAAGTTAGCAAATGGTGCATTAGAAAAAAAATGTGAAACTTTGCAAGCATTCTTAGATTCTTCTTTTGATGGTGAGACCAGCGTTGAAGTAGCCAGACAAAATATGGTTGCCAAAATTGGTGAAAATATTCAAATTCGCCGTCTGGCCTATTTTCATGTCACACCTGAGCAATTTATCGGCGCTTATGTTCACAATGCCCGAATTGGCGCATTAGTGGTATTAGAAGGGGGAAGCCAAGCCTTAGCCAAAGACATGGCGATGCAAGTTGTTGCAAATAAGGCGCAGTATATTAAACCTGAAGAAGTCCCTGCTGAATTGGTCGCCAAAGAAAAAGAAATTTTAATAGAAAGAGCAAAACAAACTGGCAAAACGGCAGATATCGCAGAAAAAATAGTAGCTGGCCAGTTAAAGAAGTTTCTGGATGAAATTTGTTTAGTAGGACAATCTTTCTTTAAAGATCCTGATCAGTCTGTTGGCAGCTTACTCAAATCAACAAAAGCAGACGTCAAAACATTGATCCGTTTTGAAGTCGGTGAAGGGATCGAAGTTATTAAGAAGAGTTTTGAAGAAGAAGTGATGGCTCAAGTAAAAGGAAGCCGTGCATGACCTCGAAAATTCAACCCGTTTATAAACGGATATTATTAAAACTCAGTGGTGAGTCGCTTATGGGCGAAGAATCATTTGGGATCGATCCTAAAGTGCTTGATCGCATTGCTCGAGAAGTGGGTGAATGTGTCAAGCTCGGGGTTGAAGTAGGAATGGTCATTGGCGGTGGCAATTTGTTTCGTGGCAAAACCTTGTCTAAAGCAGGCCTGGGTCGAATTTCAGGCGATCACATGGGCATGCTAGCAACGGTGATGAATGCTATCGCGATGCGAGATGCTTTTGAAAGAGCAGGGTTGGATACGCGGATCATGTCAGCTATTCCTATGAGTGGCATTGTTGATCATTATGATCGCAGAAAAGCGATTCATCATTTAAAAAGAGGCAGAATTGTTATTTTTGCTGCAGGCACTGGTAATCCGTTGTTTACAACGGATTCTGCTGCGAGCTTGCGCGCGATAGAAATAGGCTCAGACATCCTTTTAAAAGCGACGAACGTGGATGGTGTTTACTCTGCCGATCCTGCTCTTGATCCGATGGCTGTATTATACGAGCGTATCACCTATGCTAAGGCATTAGAAAATGAGCTTGGGATAATGGATTTGACGGCGTTTAGCCAATGTCGTGATCATAATATGGCTATTCGTGTTTTTAATATTAACATTCCAAATGTTTTACTAAGAATTGTTACAGGTGAGCAAGCGGGAACACTTGTCGAGCAGGGAGAAAATCATGATTAATGATATTCAAAAAAATGCTAAAGATAGGATGACAAAAAGTATACAATCTTTGGAAGAAGAATTAACCAAACTGCGTGCAGGCAGGGCTAATCCTAGCTTGCTTGAGAGCATTACTATTTTGTATTACGGTAATGAAACGCCTCTTAGCCAAGTATCGACAATAGGGATAGAGGGGCCTCTCATGTTAACGGTGAAGCCATGGGAAAAACAGCTAACTGCTGTTATTGAAAAAGCTATCCGCACTTCAGATTTAGGTTTAAATCCTGCTACCTCAGGTGATGTTATTCGTGTGCCGCTTCCTCCTTTGAGTGAAGAAAGACGGCGCGAGCTTATCAAAAAAGTAAAATTAGAAGCTGAAAATACCAAAGTCGCCATTCGTAATATTCGTCGCGATTGCAATCAAGATCTGAAGGATCTATTAAAAGAAAAGGAAATCGGCGAAGATGATGAGCGTAGAGCTGTTGAAAATATTCAAAAATTAACAGACAGCTTTATTCATAAAGTAGATGAAGTGTTTGCTCGTAAAGAAAAAGATTTGTTAGAAATTTAATTTTTTTCATTATGGTGGAAACTTCAAAATACGCACATCACCCTGGTCTAAAGCCAAACCCACTTAATGTCCCCAAACATGTGGCTATTATTATGGATGGTAACGGACGTTGGGCCAAAGGGCGGAGCATGAGTCGTACTAGCGGACATCGACGAGGGGTGGAAGTTGCCCGTGACGTTATCTATGCCTGTCTTGAAAATAAGATTGAGGTGCTCACTCTTTTTGCTTTTGGGACAGAAAATTGGAAAAGACCCTCAAAAGAAGTCAGAAATTTGTTTCGGCTATTTTTCCTAGCGCTGCGCAAAGAAATTAATCGTTTATCCCAAGATAATATTAAACTGCGTGTCATAGGCGATCGCTCGATCTTTCATCCAGGCCTTATCGCAGCTATTTCGCAAGCAGAAACGTTAACCCAAAATAACACAGGCTTGCTATTAAATATTGCCGTTAATTACAGCGGACGTTGGGATATCTTAAATGCGATGCAGAATGCATTTGAAAAATGTAGAGACCAACCTCGCCAATTAGAAGCTAATTTTTATCAAGCCTTATCTTTACAAGGCAGCCCAGAGCCTGATTTGTTTATTCGCACAGGCGGTGTGCAAAGATTGAGTAATTTTATGCTCTGGGAATTAGCTTATACAGAGTTGTATTTTACACAGACCTTGTGGCCAGATTTTACCATTCAAGAGCTAGAACATGCCCTAGAGGAATATGCCAAGCGTGAAAGACGCTTTGGTTTAACTGGCGAACAGTTGTAATGCTTCGAGTATATTTTTAAATAAAAGCGGCGAAAAAAAGGTAACTGCATCATGTTATTATCAAGATTGTTAACTGCCCTCATTCTCATTCCAATAGTGCTCTGGGGGATCTTGACTTTTTCTCCTCCCTTATTTGCTTTGGTAGCAGGTGGATTGTTTTTACTAGGAGCAAACGAGTGGTCAGGTTTTTGCGGCTTCACCACTCTTTTAAGCAAAATAACCTATATCGTTGTTGTCGCTGCCTTAATGGGGGTACTCTATTTAAGTAAACACCCCTTTGCACTTTTGTTAATAGGCACACTATTATGGATTTTTCCTGTAGTGTGGGTTCTCTTTTATCAACCAGAGCGATTTCGATATCTCAATCATAACGCGTTTAGAGCCGTCTTAGGTTTACTTGTCTTAAGCTTTGCTTGGTATTCACTGGTTATTTTGCGTTCTTTCACTTTAGGGCCCATTTGGTTGATTGTGCTGTGTGTATTGGTCTGGTCAACAGATATTTTCGCTTATTTTGCGGGCAGAAAATGGGGGAAGGCAAAGCTTTGCCCGCTTATCAGTCCTGGCAAAACTAAAGCGGGATTTTGGGGCGGGTTAGGCGGCAGTCTTCTTATGGCAGCACTTATCTTTGCAATTCTTGAAAAAGAACTCTTATTTAGCAAACCATCCTTTTTTGTTTGGGATAATCTGCTTTTGTGGTTAGGAATAGCCTGCCTCACCATTCTTCTCGCGGTAATTGGTGATTTATTCGAAAGTTTGATGAAGCGCTTAGCAGGAGTCAAAGACAGTGGTCGTTTATTACCTGGGCACGGCGGTGTCTTAGATCGTATTGATAGTTTAATTTCCACTTTACCGGTATATACCTTTCTCATTTTATGGGTAATGAGGTAACACATGTTAAAGCGAGGAATTTGCTTATTAGGCTCAACGGGATCAATTGGTCAAAGTGTTTTAGCTGTCATAAAAGAGAACCCCGCGTTATTTGAAGTGATAGCTTTGACAGCCCATACTTCCATAGAAATGCTTTTTCGCCAATGTTGTGAATTTGCGCCCTTATTTGCCGTTTTATCGAATAAAGAACAAGCCGCTCATTTACAAGAACGCTTAAATGCACATCAGTGTGCAACCCGAGTGTTATCAGGAGTGGCAGCTTTCAAGACCATTACTTCTCATCCCCGTGTCCATAAAGTGGTGAGTGCAATTGTTGGCGCCGCAGGTCTTGAGCCGACATTATATGCTATTGAGGCGGGCAAAGAAGTCATTATTGCCAATAAAGAGCCCTTAGTGATGGCGGGAGAATTATTGATTAGGGAAGCAGATAAATCAGGAGCAGTGTTGTTACCTGCTGACAGTGAGCATAATGCAATTTTCCAGTGTTTACCTAAGGATTATAAAATTGGTAAACAGCCTAAAGGGGTGACAAAACTTTTCTTAACTGCGTCTGGCGGTCCATTTTTAGACACGCCCTATAAAGATTTTATGGCTATCTCACCAGAGATGGCCTGTCAGCATCCGAATTGGAAAATGGGAAAGAAGATCACAGTAGATTGTGCGACGATGATGAATAAAGGATTGGAAGTAATAGAAGCCAGTCGTTTATTTGGATTGCATCCTGCTCAAATTGAAGTGGTTGTCCATCCGCAAAGTATTATGCATTCCATGGTTGAATATGAAGATTGCTCTGTGCTAGCGCAATGTGGGCCGCATGATATGCGTGTTCCGCTAGCTTATTGTTTAGGTTGGCCACAAAGAATTAGTTGTGGCGTGCCTAAATTGTCTTTTTTAGAAGTAGGAAAACTTACCTTTTTGCCGCCAGATAAAGAAAAATTTAGATGTTTAGCGCTAGCCTATCAAGCTTTAACTTTAGGAAAAGCGGCACCGGCCGTGTTAAATGCCAGTAATGAGATTGTTGTTGATGCCTTTTTAAGTAATCGTCTTAGATTCACTGACATTCCAGCCATCATCGAAAGTGTTTTAGATAAACACTATGATTTACCTTGTGAGACCTTAGAAGAAATTATCCATGCAGATAGCTTGGCAAGAGAAAAAGCAAATCAACTTATTCACGCAAAGAGTTTAAATTAAATGAGCCAAATAATTATTCCACTTTTTGCCTTTTTATTTGCAGTCAGCATATTGGTCGCATTTCATGAGTTTGGTCATTTTATTGTCGCGCGATGTTGTGGCGTCAAAGTGATTCGTTTTTCAATTGGTTTTGGTAAGCCGTTATGGCGCTTTTCTGACAAAAAACAAACGGAGTATGTGATAGCCGCCATTCCATTGGGCGGCTATGTCAAAATGTTAGATGAAAGAGAAGGGCCGGTGCTGGATGAGCATAAACCCTATGCCTTTAGTAGTAAATCTGTTTGGAAGCGCTCTGCCATTGTATTTGCAGGACCTCTTTTTAACTTTATTTTCGCCGTTTTAGCTTATTGGTTTATGTTCATGATAGGAACGGTAAGCTGGGTGCCACTTCTGGGTGAAATTGTGCCAGACTCTATTGCTCAAAGGGCAGGCATGGTCGCCAATCAAGAAATTGTTGCCATCGATCAGGTTGAAACGACAACTTGGCCGCAAGTGATGCGCCAATTAATGAAACGAGTAGGGGATAAAGGTGTCTTAGAAATCAAAACTAAGCAGGGGGAAGACTCTACCAACAACTACTTCCTCAATTTGGAAGATTGGGAGTTAAAAGGCGATAGCGCTGATTTGTTAAAAAGCTTAGGAATAGTTTTTTACCAGCCCCCTATGGATCCGATTATTGCGGAGGTTTTATCTGGAGAGCCCGGCGACAAAGCAGGGATCTTAGTTGGGGACAGAATTATAGAAATTAATGGTAAATCAATTAAAGAATGGAAAGATTTTGGTGATTTGATTGGTAAAAGTCCTTTTCAACCGCTGGCAATAACCCTTAAGCGCGGTAATGAAGATATCACCCTTAACGTAACGCCTCGCCCCCAGCAAAGTAAAACGGGTGAAACAATTGGCTTTGTTGGTCTGACCGTCAAACCTGTTCCTATGCCAGAGAATCTTTTGCGCAAAGAACAATTCGGTATTTATGATGGTTTTATCGCCGCTGTGAAAAAAACGGCGGAAAATATTGTGCTCTCTTTTCAGCTTATCGGCAAAATGATAACGGGTCATTTAGGCTTGCAAACTATCAGTGGACCTTTGACGATTGCACAGGGGGCCGCTGCAAGTGCCCACATTGGTTTGCAATATTATTTGGGTTTTCTAAGCTTGATTAGTGTCAGTTTGGGTGTTTTAAATTTATTGCCCATTCCCATTTTAGATGGCGGCCATTTGCTGTATTACGCTATAGAGATAATAAGGGGGAAGCCTGTTTCAGAGCGGATCCAAGAGTTTGGCTTTAAAGTCGGCATGTTCTTTTTGCTATTTTTAATGATCGTTGCTTTTTACAATGATTTAGTGCGTGCGTTTTAAGAGATAAAAAGAGGTTGCTTTGTTTAAGCGTATTATATTGCCGGCAATCTTATTAAATATGTTTTCTCAGACTGTCATAGCAAATAATTTGCAGCAAAAAGCAGAGCTTTGGGCAACGTTGTCGCTACAGGGTCCAATTAACCAAAATAAAAAAATCTTATATTCTCTAGAGCCGCAATTAAAGTTTATCACCCGTAAAGAGAGTTTTCATCAAGCTTATCTTCATGCAGGATTAGGCTATCAATCGACTCCTACCGTGTCGTTATGGATTGGAAATAGCTTAGGCACAACGCACAATCCCGGTAAGGAAGACGAGATCCAGTACCGATTATGGCAGCAATTGGCGTGGGATCCCCAAGAAAAGTATTCTTTAAATTTTTCAAGCAGAACAAGATTAGAGCAACGCGTGGAGGACCATCAAGAAGGTTGTTCTTGGCGCTTGAGGCAAAAAGTGACATTCAGTATGCCTTTACAATGCTCTCCCAATTACGCAGTGGTCATTTTTGATGAAATCTTTTTTAATCTCAATCACCCTTCCTGGGTAAACAATAACCTTATCAATCAAAATAGAGCATTTTTTGGACTCTCCATTCCTGTCGCCAAGAAAATGTTTCTTGAGACAGGCTATCTTAATCAATATCTAGTGCGAACACCTGATAAAATGATGCATGTTTTGAGTTGCACTTTAAAAGTAAAAGCAGATTAAAGGCAAGACAAAATCATTAAGCGTAAAACTGAATGGCGAGTAAAGCATTAATATAAGGATCTTTGCTTACCACACCATGTCCGATGAGCCCTATACCAAAATGCCTAAAAGGCGTCCAAAAGGTTTGGACTTGCAGTGGAATACCCACGCTACTAGACCAATAAGCATTGTCTCGGTAAAGCCAACCATCTGAAATTGTCCAATCAGTTTTGATATCTATACGGGTATAACAAATCCCTGCCGAAGCAGAATAATACCAATTAGGCTTTCTGTTGACATAGCCATACAAAATTCCACTATCTCTTGCATCGGAATCAGAGCCCAATGCATTGGAATAAAAAGTGAGCGCTGTGTGAGGAGAAAGCCTGCCATTAAAGCTCAGTTGACTGCTCACTTTGCCATTTAGTTCAGAAGTTCTACCTGTATTAAATGAAGAGCCTACCCCTACGCCTAAATTGACCCACCAATTAGCATTAGGTAAAGCATTGTTGTAATGCGTTGTTTCAAGAGGGAGCGCTTCGCCAGTTTCATTATAAGCAACGCTGACTATAGGGTGAGTGAAAAGAGGCAACAGACATAAGGACCGTAAAAACTTCATAAGGTGCTCCCTGTCATGAATATTTGTTGTTTTTCTGTCACCTTGCATTTTACAAGATGCTGGCGCTGATCTTTTCAGAAAAGATTGGTCTTTGCAAACGGTATAATTATCGCAATAAGTCCACCGTCTATCTAATGGGTCTGTCAAATTGATTTTTTTGCGGTATAATGACCCGGTTTAAGTGGTGCAGTTGACCCTAATGGAAGGCTCCCTCTTAGATTTGTTTTAACTTTCGTCTTATTGGAAATTTTTATGCATCAAAATAAAGTTTATGTTGGTAATCTGAGTTACACACTGGATGAGTCTTTACTTCGTTCTCATTTTGAGAAATTCGGTGAGATTACAGATATCGCCTTACCTAAAGATCGCGTTACTGGTCGTCCCCGTGGTTTCGCTTTTATCACTTTTGCTGATTCTCAAGCCGCTTCTTCCTCATTAGAGTTGAACGGTCAAGATCTCGCTGGCCGCAAAGCAGTAGTTAACTTTGCTCGTGAGCGTGAACAAGGCTCTGAGCGAGGTGATCGTGGCGGAGATCGTGGAGATCGTGGTGGTCATCATCACAGAGACAGAGATCGAGATAGATAATACTGCCGTATTAGTTAGTCCACTCTGCATAGTATCTATCAGAGTGGGCTAAATTTATTTTTGAACTTCACAGCCCTTCTTTTTGTTTTATCTTTCCTTTTTTCAGATCTTACTCATTCTATTAACGAAATAGGTTTTAATTTTAGAACCAAAGCTAGTATAGTCTTCAAATTATTTTGGGCTGTGTTAGTATGGCGCAAACAAAATAACCACAATTAAAAAATGAAGTTTGGCCCATTTTGAGTAAGTTAAAAACATAGTTATGAAAAAGCACTGGATGTACTTAGCAGCTGGATTACTGTCTCAGCAAATCACGCTAGCTTTTTGCTTTGATGCCTTTACCGTAAAGGCGATCCGTATTGAAGGATTGCAGCGCATTAAAGAAGAGACAGTACACAACTACTTGCCAGTTCACGTTGGTGATGAAATGGTCGAAGCAAAGACCGGTGAAGTTGTGAAAGCCTTATTTGAAACAGGTTTCTTCCAAGATATCAGCATTGATCGTGATGGTAGTGTTTTGGTGATTAAGGTAGTTGAAAGGCCAACTATTGGTAGTATTACTATTTCTGGCAATAAAGATATTAAAACAGAAAACTTACTTTCTACACTCAAGAATCTAGGCTTAGCCCAAGGGCATGTTTTTGATCGCGCCAGTTTAGAGTTAATGCGTAATGAATTAGAGCGTCTTTACTTTAGTAACGGTAAATATTCAGTCAAGGTTGAAGCAAAGGTTGAGAACCAACCACATAATCGCGTCAATATTACAATTGATATTGATGAAGGGCGTGCGGCACGTATCAAATCTATCAATATCATTGGAAATTCAAAGTTTACTGAAAAAGAATTATTAAAATCATTCACGCTCTCGCAAAGCAATGCTTTAAGTTGGGTTTCTCGTGCAGACCAATATGATAAACAAAAGTTAAATGCTGATTTAGAAGCCTTGCGTACTTTTTATTTTGATAGAGGTTATCTCAATTTTCGCATCACCTCAACGCAAGTTTCCATTACACCAGACAAGCAAGATATTTTTGTGACGGTTAACATAGAAGAAGGTGACCAATTCACCTTGTCTGAATTTCAATTTGCAGGCAATACCGTTTTACCGCCAGATAAATTGTTGCCTTTGGTCCCCTTAAACGAAGGGGAAATTTTTTCTCGCGCTAAGGTGGCTGAGATTGTAAAACATCTTACCGAACGCCTAGGGCAAGAAGGCTATGCTTATGCCAAAGTTAACCCTGTACCTGAGCTCAATGACGCTGCGCGATCAGTAAAATTAACTTTTTACTTTGAGCCCGGTAATGTCATTACTGTGCGTCGCATTATTATTGAAGGAAATGCCAAAACCAAAGATCAAGTGGTGAGACGTGAAATCATTCAAGGAGAAGGGGCGCGCGTTAATACCAAATTGATAGAAGATTCCAAAACACGCTTAAACCGTACCGGCTATTTTTCTAATGTCAAAGTGGATATGCAGCCTGTTGTGGGCAAACCCGATCAGGTAGATGTGGTTTATAACGTAGAAGAAACGAATGCAGGGCAGCTCGGTGGTGGTATTGGTTATTCCGATGTTGACGGATTGCTTTTTAACGCCAATGTGACGAACCGGAACTTTATGGGAACGGGTAATAGTATGGATTTAAGCTTTATGCAGAGTAAAGCTTATACAACCTATAATCTTTCCTATAACAATCCCTATTATACAATGGATGGCATCAGCCGCGGTTTTAATGTTTTTTATAGTAAAACCGATCTTGCAAATACAACTCCTATCACACCTTATATTACAGACGTATATGGTGGTACGGTTTCTTTTGGTATGCCCATTTCACCCTATGATAGATTGACTTATGGTTTTGGTTATCAATCAACGGATTTGCGTACCAAAGGTGTGGGCTATGATCCAACCCAAATCACGAATTTCATTATGCAAAACGGTCCCACTGACTCAGAACTCAATTTCAATAAAAGTGCAGAATTCGCCTTAGCACTAGGTTGGTCACATAATTCTTTTGATCGCTATTTGTTTCCACGAAATGGCTTACAACAATCGCTAAGCGCAAATTTCACGGTTCCAGGTTCTGATTTGTTATATTATAAACTCAATTACAATGCGCAATGGTATAAAAGTTTAGGTCATGATTTTATTTTCACGACACTAGGTACGTTAGGTTATGGCGATGGTTATGGTAAAACGACAGATTTACCTTTCTATAAAAATTACTTTGCCGGGGGAACGCGCACGGTAAGAGGTTTTGATGAAAACAGCTTAGGTCCTAGAGATTCTTTAGGTAATCCTTTTGGTGGTAACTTTTTAGTTGCTTCACAAACAACTCTTATTTTGCCAAACTTCTTTGCGCCTGAGACAAAATCAATTCGTTATGGTGTATTTTTTGATGTGGGCCAAGTCTATGATTTATCACATTACACCACGACGAATGCATCAGGCTTACGGTGTTCAACAGGTATATCTTTAACTTGGATGTCGCCTTTAGCGCCCCTAACCTTATTCTACGGAATTCCTTTAAACAATGTTGAGGATGTGGTTGTAGGTCAACCTCCCAATCAGACCATTGTTAGGGGAGATAAGCTAAAACAATTTGGATTTACATTTGGTACAGTCTTTTAAAGCGAGGAGAAACTCATGAAAATGGCAAAGAAAGTAGGCAAAGGGATAATTGGTTTAATGATGTTAGCGGTTGTTCCCCTGCAAGCAATGGCTGATCTCAAAATAGGGGTGGTGGATATGCGAGCCATTATTGCAAGCTCTCCTCAAGCTAAATCCACCTTGGAAAAAATGAAAAGTGAATTTAGACCACGTGAAGAAAAAATCGTCGCGCTTGAAAAAGATCTAAAAGAAAAATCAGAAAAATTTCAAAGAAATAGCGCTGTGATGGGTGAAGCTGAAAAAGGCAAATTAGAAAAGGAAATTGTTGCTTCTCAACGCGAATTGCAACGACAACAAAATAATTTCCGTGAAGATGCGACAGTTCGTCAACAAGAAGAAATGAAAAAGATTGTTGAAAAAATTAATGCAGAAATCAATAAAATTGCGAAAAGCGATAAATATGATTTGATTCTTCATGTCGATGCTGTTCCTTATGCTTCACAGCAATGCAATATCACTGAAAAAGTGATTAAAGCCCTAGGATAATTGGCATGCTAAATCAAAAGGGTTTTATTTCCCCTAATCTTAAAGCGGCGCTTCCCCAACCGATGAGTTTGGGGGAGCTTGCTCTTGCAATTGGCGCAAAGCTAAAAGGAGATCCAAACGTTAAGATCCTAGGGGTAGGAACACTTTCGCAAGCCAAAGAAAACGATCTCACCTTTTTAGCTGGGATAAAATACAAGCCTTTTTTAAAACAAACCAAGGCTTGCGCCGTTATCCTAACTGAAAATGATGTGGCAGACTGCCCGACAGCGGCGCTGATAACACAAGATCCTAAACTGACCTTTGCGAAAGTCGTTCAGCTTCTATATCCACCAGTGAATGTGATGCCTTTAGTGCATCCTACTGCTGTGATTGGAGAAGGTGCCACGATTGATCCTCAGAGTTACATTGGCCCGCATTGTGTGATTGGAAAGCGTGTCCAAATTGGTCCTCGCGTTGTTTTGCAAGGCAATTGCTCTATTGGTGATGACTGCGTTATTGGAGAAGCCACGATACTTTATCCACAAGTAACGGTTTATCAAGGATGTGAGATTGGTGACAATTGTACCCTCCACAGTGGTGTGATTATTGGTAGTGATGGCTTTGGCTTTGCCAAATTGGGTGAAAATTGGCTTAAAGTGCCGCAAATAGGCCGGGTTAAAATAGGCAATAGAGTCGAGATTGGCGCTAACACGACCATAGACAGAGGGGCTATCGAAGATACTGAAATTGGCGATGATGTCATTTTAGATAATCTTATTCAAATTGGTCATAATGTGAAAATAGGTCGAGGAACAGCTATAGCTGCTTGCTCTGGTATTGCTGGCAGTACAGTCGTTGGTAAGCATTGTCTCATTGGTGGGGGAAGCCGCATAAATGGCCATATCTCTATAGCTGATTTTGTGACTATTGTTGGTTGTACCAACGTTGTAAAATCCATTAGCAAGGCTGGCATATATGCTTCAGCGACCAATGAAAACGATATAAAAGTATGGAAAAAGAACCTTGCTAGATTTCATCAATTAGATGAATTAGCAAACCGTTTAATAACCCTAGAAAAAAAACTAGAAGCAAAAGAGGAGGGTTAGGAGTGTCATTAGACCGTAAAGAACTTACATCAAATGAAATAATTAAATATTTGCCTCATCGATATCCGTTTTTAATGGTCGATAAAGTAATTGACTATCAAGAATCTTCTTTGCGAGCAATCAAAAATGTAACGGTGAATGAGCCTTATTTTACAGGTCATTTCCCTGAAAATGCTGTGATGCCTGGCGTAATGATTATTGAGTCTTTAGCACAGGCAGCGGCTATTTTAGCTTACTTGAAAACACAAAGTGGCCCAAGTGATTATTTATTTTATTTAGCTGGTGTGGATGATGCAAAATTCAAACAAATGGTTTTACCTGGAGATCAGCTAGTTTTGGCTGTTGAAATTGTGGGTAATAAATCCAATTTTTGGAAAATCCATGGCGAAGCCTCGGTTGAGGGTAAAGTCGTTTGCTCAGTTAATATATTAAGTGCAATGAGGAAGACAAGTCAGTGATTGCAGATACTGCCATAATCGATAAAAGTGCTAAAATTGCCGATAATGTTGAAATTTCACATTATACGGTGATTGGTCCAGGAGTGGAAATTGGGGAAGGAACATGGGTTGGTCCCCATGTTGTGATAAACGGCCCCACCAAAATTGGTCGAAATAATAAAATCTTTCAGTTTGCGTCGATAGGCGAAAAGCCTCAAGATAAAAAATATGACGGTGAGCCTACAAGATTAGAGATAGGTGACAATAATACCTTTAGAGAATGCACGACTATTTCTCGTGGAACCAAGCCTGGTGGCGGTGTCACGCGGATAGGAAATGATAATCTTTTTATGGCCTATGTCCACGTGGCACATGATTGCTACGTTGGAAATAATACAGTCTTTTCAAACAATGCATCTTTAGCCGGACATGTTACCGTGCAAGATTATGCTAATTTGGGAGGTTTTGTTGGGGTCCATCAGCATTGTAATATAGGTAGTTTTTGTTTTTGTGCTGGGGGCAGTATTATCGTCAAAGATGTACTACCTTACCTGACAGTGTCAGGTCATCCTGCGCAAACCTATGGTTTAAATGTAGAAGGTCTGAAGAGACGCCAATTTTCAGCTGATGATATTGTACACTTAAAGCGTGCTTATAAAGCGCTGTACCGCCAAGGACTTTCTTTAGAAGAAGCCTTACAACAGCTTGAAGAGATGGTGCCAGATTGCGTTCATATTCAAACCATGGTGGATTTTATTAAAAATTCTGAACGGGGCATCATTCGTTAATGAGGTTGAGTGATAAGGAAAATCACAAACCGCTTCATTTTGTTATTGTTGCCACAGAAGACTCTGCTGATAGTTTAGGCGCTTCCTTAATTGAAGCTTTAAGGGTTCTCTACCCTGATGCTTCCTTTGAAGGGATAGGAGGCGCAAGAATGATAGCGCAGGGCTTTCATTCTTTTTTCCCGTTAGAGCGACTCTCTGTTATGGGCTTTATTGAGCCACTAAAACGTCTTCCCTCTCTTTTACGTATGCGCTCTTACATTAAAAGATATGTTTTAAAAACCAGACCCACAGTCTTCATTGGTATTGATGGCCCCGATTTTAACTTATCGTTAGAGAAAATATTTAAAGCGGCAGGGATAAAAACGGTTCATGTGGTCGGCCCTACCATCTGGGCTTGGCGCAGCGGTAGAATTAAGCTCATCAAAAAAGCAGTCGATTTGATGTTAACGTTATTTACTTTTGAAACGCCGCTCTATGAGCAGCATGCGGTTAACGTCACTTGCATAGGGCATCCATTAGCAGATGCTATCCCTCTCTACTCAGATAAATTAGCAGCACGTCGTGATAGCCAATTATCTGAGAAGTGTAAAATAGTCGCGTTGTTACCCGGTTCACGTGCACAAGAATTAGAGCATCTTTTACCGCCCTTTTTGGAAACAGCGAAGTGGTTGTTAGCAAAGGATAAGACAATCCTTTTTGTGACATCGTGTGCAAATAAAACGCGCGAAAGACAGTTTAAAGAAATATGTTTGGCTACATCCGCACCACTGATTACAATCTTGCCCAGTGCGCAACAAGCCATGAAAGTTGCTGATGCGGTCTTGGTGGCTTCAGGAACAGCTTCGTTGGAGTCAATGTTAGTAAAAAGACCAACAGTTGTCGCCTATAAAACGTCATATTTGACTTTTTGTTTGGCTAAGTTGCTGATTAAAGTGCCCTATATTGCTTTACCTAATTGGCTCGCGGGTAAAAAAGTGATGCCTGAATATGTACAAGATGAAATTTCACCAGAAATTTTAGGTGAAAAACTCTATGACTTTCTACAAAACCCTGAAATATTTTCCCCTTCTCTTGCTGAATTTACAAAAATCCATACACTGTTAAAAAGGAATGCAGGCGCCGCCGCTGCGAATGCGATTACTCGTTTAATTAAGGAATAATCTTGAGTCTAATCATTGGAGTAGATGAAGTAGGGCGGGGACCTTTAGCAGGACCTGTGTTAGCTGTTGCAATGATTTTAAATCCTAAAAAAGGAATAAAGGGGCTGCGTGATTCAAAAGTACTCTCAGAGAAAAAACGCAATGCTCTCAGCCTTGAAATAAAAGAGAAAGCTATCGCCTGGGCTTTTGGGGTTTGTAGCGTAATAGAAATTGATAAATATAATATTTTACAAGCCAGTATGTTGGCCATGTCTCGCGCTGTGCATTTTCTCCAAGTCAAAGGAGATTATAAGGTGATAGTCGATGGTAATCGTTGCCCAAAGGTAAACTTTCCCGTAGAAGCCGTGGTTCAAGGAGATAGCATTATTCCAGAAATTAGCGCAGCCTCCATTGTCGCCAAAGTGGCAAGAGATTATTTAATGACTGTCTTTGACAAAAGATTTCCGGAATATGGCTTAGCCCAACACAAAGGATATGGAACCAAAATGCATTTAGAAGCGATGAAACAATTTGGTGTGACTCCCTTGCACCGCAAGAGTTTTGCGCCTGTTCGGGAATTATTGGGGACATAATTGTGACACAATTTGTTCACTTACATTGCCATTCTGAATATTCCATTATCGATAGCATTGTCCCTATTCCCACACTTTGTGAACAAGCACATAAAATGGCCATGCCAGCCTTGGCTCTTACCGATGTCTGTAATCTTTTTGCCATGGTTAAATTCTATAGAGCTGCTATCCAATATGGTATCAAACCTATTATCGGTGCAGAGCTTTGGTTAGAAAATGAAGATCAAAATTTCCCCTTTAGTAAATTAGTACTCCTTTGTCAAAATAGAGAAGGCTATTTACACCTTACAGAATTAATTAGTAAAGCCTATCAAAAAGGGAAACGGCTCAACATTCCCTTGATCAAAAAATCTTGGCTCAATGAGAATTCAGGTCTCATCGCTTTAAGTGGTGGGCAATTTGGTGAAATAGGCCAAGCGCTTGTCCAGGGAAATGATAAAAAAGCAGAAATTTTATTAAAAGAATGGCAAAACTTATTTCCAAATCGATTTTATCTTGAATGGCAGCGTAATCAACGTCCTTTTGAAAAAACGTATGAAGCCAAGCTTTTGCCATTAGCGCATCAATTTTCTTGCCCATTGGTTGCAACCAATGAAGTGATTATTATGGAGCGCCAAGATTTTGAAGCACACAAAGCAAGAGTGTGCATTCAAGAAGGAGCAACCTTAGAGCATTGGGTGAATCATCAAGGGTACACGGAATTTCAAACTTTACGCTCTCCTGAAGAGATGCAAAAGCTTTATCAGGATGTACCAGAAGCACTTTTGAACACGGTTGAAATTGCCAAGCGCTGTAATCTTCTTTTAACGCTAGATGAGCCTATCTTACCCTCTTTTCCTGTGCCTGAGAATTTGAGTGAGGAACAACTTTTAAAAAAACAATCTCAGCAAGGTTTAGAACATCGACTTGATTTTAAGTTTCAACTTAAAAATTATGGTAAAGAGCAAATTCTTGAAATAAGAGAAGCCTATCAAGCGCGCTTAGATGAAGAGTTAGCCGTCATTACCCGAATGGGATTTTCAGGCTATTTTTTAATCGTTGCGGATTTTATTCATTGGGCAAAACAAAATGGTATTCCTGTAGGACCAGGAAGAGGATCGGGTGCAGGTTCGCTAGTAGCTTATGTGTTATTGATTACCGATCTTGATCCAATAGAATTTGACTTGCTCTTTGAAAGGTTTTTAAACCCAGATCGGGTATCGATGCCTGACTTTGATATAGACTTTTGCATGGATAATCGCGATAGAGTGATTGATTATGTTTCTAATCGTTATGGCAAAGAAAGTGTTTCTCAAATTGTCACTTTTGGTACGATGGCGGCAAAAGCGGTGGTGCGTGATGTCGGCCGGGTACTAGGACATCCTTATGGATTTGTGGATAAAATAGCCAAGCTTATTCCTTTTGAGATTGGGATCACTCTTGAAAAAGCCTTAGAGCAAGAACCCTCTTTGCAAAAACGTTATCAAGAAGAGGAAGAAGTCAAAAATCTAATCAACTTGGCAAAAAAATTAGAAGGCATTACCCGCAATGTAGGCAAACATGCTGGAGGCGTGGTGATTGCGCCGAGTAAATTAACCGATTTTGCACCCCTTTATTATGAAAGTGAGCATGCCCAAGGTGTGATTCAATTTGATAAAGATGATGTAGAAGCAATTGGTTTAGTCAAATTCGACTTTTTAGGCTTAAGAACGCTCACTATTATTGATTGGGCTGTGAAAAACGTGAATACGCTTTTACGCCAAAAAGGTGAGCCTGAAATTGATATTTTGCGCATTAATATGGAAGATCTGCCGACTTTTCAATTATTAAAAAAGTGCCAAACGACTGCGGTTTTCCAGTTAGAATCTCGCGGAATGAAGGAGCTCATTAAAAGGCTGCAACCCGACAGATTTGAAGAAATTATTGCTTTAGTTGCCTTATTTCGACCAGGTCCTCTGCAGTCAGGGATGGTCGATGATTTTATTAACCGTAAGCATGGTCGGCAAAAAGTGGAGTATCTCCATCCTTCCATAGAGCCTATCTTAAAATCTACTTATGGGGTAATTTTATACCAAGAGCAAGTGATGCAAATTGCCCAGGTATTAGCAGGTTATACTTTAGGAGGCGCTGATTTATTGCGCCGCGCGATGGGTAAGAAAAAACCGGAAGAAATGGCAAAGCAAAGAGCTATTTTCATTGAAGGCGCAGTAAAAAATGGTGCTGACGCAAGAATAGCGACGACGATTTTTGATTTAATGGAAAAATTTGCGGCTTATGGGTTTAACAAATCACACTCCGCCGCTTATGCGCTTGTTTCCTATCAAACAGCCTGGTTGAAAGCGCATTTCCCCAGTAGCTTTATGGCAGCGGTTCTTTCTTCTGATATGGACCATACCGATAAAGTGGTGAATATGATTGAAGAATGCCGTCAATGCAAAATTAATATCATTTCTCCTGATATCAATCAAAGTGTTTACGCTTTCGCCGTCAATGACAAAGAAGAAATAGTCTATGGTTTAGGCGCTATCAAAGGAGTGGGGGAAGCTGCTATCCTGCATATTATTGAGCAGCGCCAAGAGCAACCTTTTCAAGATCTCTTTGATTTTTGTAAGCGCATTGATAGTAAAAAAGTCAATAAACGCGTATTGGATTCTTTAATTAAATCAGGCGCATTAGATACTTTAGGACACACCCGAGGTTGGATGCTGGCTAATTTAGATACGGCGCTTAGCCATGCGTTGAAATTATGTCAGAACGTCGCCAGTGGGCAAGGCGATATTTTTCAAGATATGCTGCAAGAAGAAGTGCCTCTGACTTTGCATGAAGCAGAAGATTATCCTGAAGGATTGCGTTTACAAGGTGAAAAGGAATCTCTAGGCTTATATTTCTCTGGACATCCTCTGCAAGCAGTACAAGCTGAGCTTAAAAGTATGCAAGTAGTCAAATACCGTGATGTCAAAAGTACAAAGAAAGAACAACAGAAGCGCTTTGCAGGCATAATCACAGCTATCCGGACAATGCAAACCAAAAATGGCGATAGGATGGCAATTTTAACCTTAGACGATGAGCTGGATAGATTTGAGATAGCTGTTTTCCCTGAGCCTTATCAAAAAAATAGAGAAATGTTAGTGAAGGATCAGTTGGTGGTTATGGATGTCAAGGTCACGTTAGATAGTCATTCAGGAACAACTAAAATTCGCGCAGAAAATATTTATACTTTAGAGAAAAGTCGAGAGCAATTTGCTAAAAAAATTATCCTCCATTTTCAGGACAAAGAACAAGTAGAAGAAGAAGTTCATATTTTAAAAGAATCGCTATTGCTTTTAGAAAAAGGATCTTGCCAAATTTTAATAGAGTTCCAAACACGTGAAGGAAAAATTGCTTTAAAATTAGGTGAAACATGGCATATCAAGCCGACGGCCGATGCAATACAGCACCTCAAGTCTTTGTTGCCTAATCATGTTATACAGCTTGAATATTAGG
This sequence comes from uncultured Gammaproteobacteria bacterium, assembly GCA_963803015.1. GTDB lineage: Bacteria > Pseudomonadota > Gammaproteobacteria > Berkiellales > Berkiellaceae > Berkiella. The sequence goes on from CAWDKV010000011.1 coordinate 332,105, forward strand.
ATCATTATGCACGGCATTGTCTTTACTGCTTTTTTAGTTTTAAGCGCTTATTGCAACACTTTATGGGCACATATGGGTCCTACGCTTGTCGATATCAAGGTTAGTGGCTCGAGTGAAGCGCCACTTTTAGAAATAAGTCCTGCCGAATTGCAACAAGGTGAACCTTACTTACTGGTTATTGTGAACAACAACCCGTATCCACTTTCATTGCAATTTGAAAAATTTGGCCAAGCTGTTTTTACGCAGAATTTGCAAGGATCACCAGGAGTTAGTCAAGAAGCCTTAACCTTGCTGCCCAATTCAAAAGTCATTTGGCAATTTGTCACCAGTGAAGCCGGTGAGTTTTTATTTTCACTCACCAATCAGTCTAATCAAACGGGAAATAAAGTGAAATTGGCGATTAAATCTGCGTTAGTTGTCCCCGAACCTGCGCCTGCACCCCCAGTGACAGTTGAAGCAAAACAAGAGCCAGTTGAAGTCAAGCCTGTAGAGCCCAAAGAATTGAAGCCCAAAAGATCGGGTAGTATCAGGTTCTTAGGCGAGAGCCAACAAAGACACCTAGCCTAAAGAAAACCCTTTGCGTATAATGCGCAGCTTTAGTTGTAAGGTAGGGGTGTTATATGCCATTAAAAAAGGGTTTTACGCTGTTAAAAGAAGAGCGATACCAGGAAGCTTCTGAGTACTTCATTTGGGAATCTCAAATGGCATTTAGTCAGCGCCCTTTTAACGCTAAGCACTATTATAATTGCCTCTATGGCCAAGCCAGAGCTTTGATTGGTTTACAAGATTACGAACTTGCCGCTGAGATATTAAGAGATTTAATTCGTAATGAGCCTCATTGGGAAACACCCTATATTACCTTAGCGCGATTATGGGAAGATTTAGGATACCTCAATGTGGCAGAGTATCTTTATGGTGGTGCTATTTTATCTTTAGGTAGTAGTGATAGGTTGCGGCAGCATTATGTATGGTTTTTAAAAGAAAATCTGGCAGAAGATGGGGTAAGCTATAAAACAGCACAGACTTTTACGCCGGCTTTCAATCGAAAAGTCCAATCTCTCGCTGAGATTGAACCAGATAGGACGCTGTCAGCAGTGGCTGAGAAATTAGAACAATTAGGTTTAGAAGAGGCAAATCGCTTTTGTCCTTAATTCACTTTAGAGATGATCTCTTCACTGACCCACTTGTAAAGAGTTTTTGCCGCAACAAGCGGGATATCTTTTTCAGGGACGAGATCACTCAACTTTTCGCACATCTCAGCAAAAGTATCACCTTGAATTAAGGCTTCAAAAAGAATGGTTTCTGCAATATTACAAGATTGAAAAAGCGTGCGTATGCCTTTGCGCCAAAAAAGCCAGGTCACAGGGGAATCTTGTTTCACTGGCGGGCGAGGGGGTAATTCTTTATCAATATGTTGCCATAATTGCGGCGTATCCCACTCAAAGCGACGGCTAATCACACTCGGGTGCAGCGTAAAAGAAAGTGCGGCCCATCTTGACGGAGAAATCGCACTCAAATCTTCTAAAGTCACTACTGGACCATCTTCAGAATCTAAAGTGTAAGAAACAGCGCATTCAAAAGTAGCCATTTCAGCGATGAGTGAAGCTTCAGCAAAGGGCGGCGTTTGCTCAAGAAAGTCGGGAAAATGCTGGCCAAAATAACGCACTGAAAAATGCATGGAGGGATGTTTGTCTAAGTATTTTAAAAAAGCAGCTTCAAAATCATCGTCTCCCAATAGCATGAGGGTTTTGGGGTAATCGAGACTGAGCACTTCTAATAATCGTAAACGATAAGCATCATAGTAAATTTCTAATCGTTTTTGTGGGTGGAGGCCCCCTTCATTTACTCTGGGTAAGAGCTTTGTTGGTCCCCCATGTAGTAAATAATCTTGAAACTGAGCTTGTAAGCTTTTCAGCCCCATGATTTAACCCCTTAAGCAGATTCTCGCATTTTATGTATAACCGTGTTCGCTATAGTTTTAGCACGATTGAGTTCATTAATTAATTCTTGCAATGGCGGAATATGATCATCTCGCTCAATCATGGTTGAGATAAGACCAAAGCGTTGTAGTGCTTTGTCGTAGATCTCCCAGACCGGATCAATTACCGTTGCATCATGCGTATCAATAATATGATCGCCATTATTAGAATGACCTGCTAAATGAATTTGTTGCACACGCCCTAGTGGCAGTCCAGCAAGGTAATCATCTGGATTGAAACGATGATTAAAAGAGCTGACGTAAATATTATTCACATCAAGAAGAAGTAAACAATCTGCTTGTGTAGCCATTTCAGCAAGAAAATCCCATTCTGTCATTTCATCTTCTTTAAAAGAGAGATAAGTAGAGGGGTTTTCAATCAATAATTGTCTACCCAAAAAATCTTGGGCTTCACTAATTTTTTGCGTGGTATGTTTTAACGCTTCTTCCGTTAACGGTAAGGGTAAGAGATCATGCATATTTTTATGCGCAATCCCTGTCCAGCATAAGTGATCGGAAACCCATTTGGCATCAACACGTTTGGCAAGTGCTTTGAGTTGTTTTAAATAATCCCAATTAAGAGGATCAAGGCTGCCAAGAGACATCGAAACGCCATGCATCACAATGGGATAATGTTCTTTAATTTTATCTAAATAATAGAGGGGCTTTCCACCTGGAACCATGTAATTTTCACTGAGAATTTCAAACCAATCAATGTCTGGTTTGTTATCGATAATTTCATGATAATGATCGGTTCTTAAACCAAGACCAAAACCAAGCGGCGCTAATTTATCGTTTGGTGCTATAGTCATTTTTTTATTCATCAGTTTTTATATACTCTTTCCATTTTAATTTTAGGCGTTGTTGCTTTCGCCTTCTCGCAATCCTCATTTACTATTATGTAAACTCCGGTTGCATAGCGAAGCGCCTAGCCTACGCGTGCCCCTTAAGGGTAAAACCAAACTGGTTCGAGTGTAGAAGAGAACAAAAAAACAAAAGCAGCAAATATAATTTGCTGCTTTTGCATGCAGGAAAGTGGGTTATTCGATAACACGACCACCACTTGCCAAGCATTCGCTCTTGGTCATATATGACCAGCCTTTAGCTTTGCATTTGTTGTGACCTTTGCAAGCGGTGTCAGGTGTTGCACATTCGCTAGCGCCTTTACAAGCGTTGCATCCGGTGCACTTAACTAAAGCATCGCAAGGTGCTTCACCACAAAGTGAAGAACAACCTGTTGCAAATAAAGCTGCTGCTGCTGCTGCAAGAGCTAAAGCTGTTTTGGACGTCCGTTTCATCTAGAAACTCCTGAAGTAGTTAATGGATAGTACTAAAGCTGAATATGAAGTACATTTAGCTTAATACTACTAACTAACTTGTAAACTTCGATATTCATATTAAACAATATGGCAACATAATCGAATAATTACAAGTCAGAGAACGTATTTTTTTAATTAGTTAGTTGAGTGTTTTGTAAGTATTAAAATCCTGTGCTATACTGCCGCGATTTAAGATTTTGGGTTAGAAGCTGCTACTATTTCGATCAGGATAAATAAAGTTATGAAATCAAATTACCTTGAGTTTGAGCAACCTATTGCCGTATTAGACGCCAAAATCGAAGAGCTGAGATTAGTAGGCTCCGATGGTGAAATTAACATCATGGAAGAAATTAACAGGCTACAAAAGAAAAGCCGAGAATTAACAGAAAGTGTTTTTCGTAAACTCAATGCTTGGCAAACCGCACAATTAGCGCGCCATCCCTTAAGACCGTTCACATTGGACTACATTTCACGGATTTTTACTGAATTTGATGAATTGCATGGAGATAGGGTGTTTGCGGATGACTTAGCGGTTGTCGGAGGCATAGCACGCTTGGCCGGTGAGCCTGTTATGGTTATCGGCCAGCAAAAAGGACGAGATACTAAAGAAAAGATCCGTCGTAACTTTGGCATGGCTCACCCAGAAGGATATCGTAAAGCGAAGCGACTCATGGATTTGGCTGAGAGATACGAGTTACCGGTCATTACGTTAATTGATACACCAGGCGCTTATCCAGGTATTGATGCCGAAGCGCGTGGTCAAAGCGAAGCTATTGCTCGCAATTTATTTGAAATGGCAAAATTAAATACCCCGATTTTAGCGGTTGTCATTGGCGAGGGTTGTTCTGGCGGCGCTTTAGGCATTGGTGTGGCTGATAGAGTTTTGATGTTGCAGTACAGCTATTATGCCACTATTTCTCCAGAAGGTTGTGCCACCATTTTATTTAGAAGTGCTGAGAAAGCACCAGAAGCGGCTGAGATGATGGGAATTACAGCTGATAAATTATTGACGCTAGGATTAATTGATGAAATTGTGGCAGAGCCTTTAGGCGGTGCGCACCGCGATGTTGATAAAATGGCGAGTATTTTAAAAGCCCACCTCATTAATAATTTACAAAAAATAAAAAGTATTCCCAAAAATCGTTTGGTTGATCATCGCTATGATAGGCTCATGCGTTTAGGCGAAGGCTAAATCTACTCAAGCCACATCAAATTTAGGAGTTGAAATTTTGAGTTCTCGTCATTGCGAGGAGCGAAGCGACGCGGCAATCCAGTCTTATTCTAATTGAATCCTGGATTGCTTCGCTAAGAGCTCGCAAAGGCGGAGTTCTAATTTTAAAGTAGAAGCAGTATAGATCTCGGGGAACAACAGAGGCAATTGATGTCAGACTTGGTCACAACCGCTCTTCAAAATTGGCTATCTAGTCTTCCCCATATGCCGCAAACCTTGGTTGTTGCTTATAGTGGTGGTCGAGATTCACATGTATTGCTGCATGCTTTGCGAGAACTTTGTGCTCGCTATCCTTCTATTTCTTTAAAAGCCTTGCACATTAACCACGGTCTGCAAGCTGACGCTGATAATTGGGCCATGCATTGCGCGGTACTTTGTCAATCGTATGCCATTGAGCTCAAAATTGTTTCATTAAAACTGAGCCCTAAGAAGGGAGAGAGCATTGAAGCATTGGCTAGGGAAGCGCGTTTAAATGTGTTTGCACAAGCGTTGGCAATCAATGAGATGTTGTTAACAGCGCATCACCAATTAGATCAAGCTGAAACTGCTTTATTGCAACTCTTACGTGGTGCAGGTCCTCTTGGATTATCCGCGATGCCGCATACCAAAACTTTAGGGTTGGGGCAGGGAGTACGACCCTTACTAGCAGTGCCAGAGCAAGCGATAGCCGCTTATGCCAAGGTGCATCAGTTAGAATGGGTTGAAGATCCTTCTAATCAACACATCCGCTTTACACGCAACGCTTTACGGCATCGGGTATTCCCTGAATTAAAAGCGCTTAATCCAAGTATGGCGGCATGTATCGTACGCGGAGCAACGCACTGCGCTGAAAGCCAAAGTTTATTAGCGGAATGTTTAAAGCCAGTATTGAATGCTTGCCTGACAGGAAATAATGCTTTAGATCTGCATGCTTTAAAGGGCCACTCTCCCTTAAAACAACAATATCTACTGCGTTACTGGTTAGATATGCAGGGCATATTAATGCCGAGTACCCGACAGTTAGACACTATTCTAAAGCAATTTTTGACAGCCCAAAGAGATGCTCAACCCTCTATTGTTTTACAAGGGGGTACCTTAGAGTGGTACAAACAGTGCTTATATTATGTTCGACATCAATTTAGTTTGCCGCGAGGAAGTTGGGATCTCAAGCAATCTCTGGCGTTAGCGGATGGCACCACTTGGCATGCGCTTCTCCAAACAGGAAAAGGCGTATCTGCAAGTTTATTACCTGAAGGAAAATTGGAGATAAGATTTCGAGTTGGCGGAGAAAAATGTAAACCCAGTGCTAAAATGCACACGCGACCTTTAAAAAAATGGTTGCAAGAATATGATATTCCCCCTTGGCAAAGAAACAACATCCCTTTATTTTATTACCAAGAAAAATTGGTTGCTGTAGGCTCCCTTTTTGTTTGTGAAGGATGGCAGGTAAAATCTCCTTTAGATCAAGGTTGGGTTATTGAACAAAAAAAGCAAGATAACCAAATACTGGTTTGGTGAAATGCGCAAAACCTGTTAAAGTACTATTCCAGCCGGTACGATACTCCAAAAGCCTGAAATGAGCAGAATTCAAGCGGTACGAGTATTTACGCTACTCAAATACATTTTTTACATTTTAAAACTTAAGGTGATGCATGGCGCGCTTTATTTTTGTTACAGGTGGCGTGGTTTCTTCGTTGGGGAAAGGCATTGCCGCAGCTTCTTTAGCTTCCATTCTTGAATCCAGAGGCCTTTTGGTCACCTTACTCAAATTAGACCCCTATATTAATGTGGATCCGGGTACGATGAGCCCTTTCCAGCATGGGGAAGTTTTTGTGACCCAAGATGGTGCAGAAACCGATTTAGATCTGGGTCATTATGAACGTTTTGTCGATACGACCATGTCTAGAAAAAGCAATATTACAACAGGTCGCATTTATGCTGATGTCATCCAAAAGGAGAGACGCGGCGATTATTTAGGCGCGACCGTGCAAGTCATCCCCCATATCACCGATGAAATTAAATCGAGGATTTTAAACGTTGCCAATGGCGCTGATATTGTGATGGTGGAAATTGGCGGAACGGTGGGTGATATAGAGTCCTTGCCCTTTTTAGAAGCCATCAGACAATTACGGGTGGAATTAGGTCAAGATCGATCGCTTTTTATCCATTTAACACTAGTGCCTTATCTGCCGACTTCCGGTGAAATAAAAACCAAGCCGACCCAACATTCGGTCAAAGAGTTGCGCTCAATTGGTATCCAGCCTGATATTCTAATTTGCCGTTGTGAAAGAGATCTGCCGCTTGGCGAGCGTAAAAAAATTGCGCTTTTTACTAACGTCGAAGAAAGAGCCGTTATTACTTCTATTGATTTGCCTTCTATTTACCAAATTCCACAAGCACTGTATCAGCAAAAACTTGATCAAATTGTGATTGAAAAACTAAAGATAGAGGCAAAACCTGCCGATCTGTCTGATTGGGCAAAAGTAGTAGAAAAACAAAATCATCCTAAAACAACGGTGCGCGTAGGACTAATTGGTAAGTATGTTAATCTCATTGATGCGTATAAATCCTTAAATGAAGCCCTCATCCATGCGGGTATTCATACGCAAACAAAAGTTGAAATCGTTTATATTGAATCTGAAGAATTAGAACGTCAAGATGAGAATACCGTACTCCAAAATTTAGATGCCATTTTAATTCCTGGTGGTTTTGGTGAACGCGGTGTTGAAGGTAAAATTCTTGCTGCAAAATATGCACGGGAAAATCAGATCCCTTTCTTGGGAATTTGTTTAGGGTTACAAACGGCGATTATTGAATTTGCTAGAAACAAAGCCAATATGAAAATGGCACATAGCACCGAATTTGATCCCAAAACCCCTTTTCCAGTGGTCGCTTTAATTACCGAATGGATTAACCAAGAGGGGAGTAAAGAATTTCGGGGAGAAAATGAGAATTTAGGCGGAACGATGCGCTTAGGGGGGCAAGTATGTAAGCTTGTACCTGGAACCAAAGCTCAAGAATGTTACGGTCAACCTGTTATCATAGAAAGGCATCGCCATCGTTATGAAGTCAATAACCGATTATTAGATAAATTGGTTGAGGCAGGCTTAGTGGTCAGCGGTCGCTCAGCAGATGAAAGCCTCGTTGAGATGATAGAGTTGCCTTCTCATCCTTGGTTTATTGGCTGTCAATTTCATCCAGAGTTTACCTCCACACCAAGAAAGGGACATCCTTTATTTATCCACTTTATTCAAGCAGCCAACAGTTATCACCTAAAAAAGTCGCAAAAGCAGTCTGAGAGGAGCCGCATAGAGTGAAATTATGTCATTTTGAAGTAGGACAGAATAATCCTTTTTTTCTTATTGCAGGTCCTTGTGTCATCGAAAGTGAAGCACTTTGTATTGAAACGGCCGGTCACTTGAAAATGATAGCGGAAAAATTACACATTCCCTTTATTTTTAAATCTTCTTTTGACAAAGCCAATCGTTCTTCTTACCAAAGCTTTCGCGGTTTAGGCATGGAGAGTGGGTTAAAAATTTTAGAAAAAGTGAAAAAAGAAGTAGGGGTGCCTGTTTTAACGGATGTCCATGAAGAGACACCGCTTAATGAAGTGGCTAGCGTGGTCGATGTGTTGCAAACACCTGCTTTTTTGTGCCGACAAACTAATTTTATTCAAAGTGTCGCAGCGCAAGGATTACCAGTTAATATCAAAAAAGGGCAATTTTTAGCGCCTTGGGATATGCAACAAGTGGTTGCCAAAGCAAAAGCGGTGGGCAATCAGCATATTTTAGTCTGCGAGAGAGGGGCGAGTTTTGGTTATAACAACCTTATCAGCGATATGCGTTCTTTAGCCATTATGCGCGCAACAGGTTGCCCTGTGGTTTTTGATGCAACCCATTCTGTTCAGTTACCAGGGGGGCAAGGTAATGCTTCCGGTGGTCAACGCGAATTTGTGCCCGTTTTAGCGCGTGCAGCCATGGCCGCGGGCATTTCTGGGATCTTTATGGAAACGCACCCCAATCCTGCCGAAGCGTTGAGTGATGGGCCCAATGCTTGGCCATTAGATAAAATGGAACAATTATTGACGACCTTAAAAGCCATCGATGATGTGATAAAAAAAGAACAACTTCCAGAAAATGAGTTAATGCAGGGAATGAAGGCATGACGACAATTAAAAATATTTTAGCAAGAGAAATTTTAGATTCAAGAGGGTTTCCTACTGTAGAAGCAGAGGTCATTTTAACCTCAGGTGTTTCTGCTAGAAGCTGCGTTCCATCAGGCGCCTCTACCGGCAGTCGAGAAGCCTTAGAATTAAGAGACAAAGATAGCAAACGTTATAACGGTAAAGGCGTGACCAAAGCGGTCAACAACATCACGCAACATCTTTTTCCGGCACTTAAAGGGCAATCGGCGAGCGCTCAAAAAGAAATTGATACTATTTTGAACAACCTAGACGGAACCCCCACAAAAGAAAAAATGGGGGCAAATGCTATTTTGGCAGTCTCTATGGCTTGTGCAAACGCCGCAGCTATTGAGGCTGGACAACCTTTATACGCTTATCTTGCTGCTTTAACCTCAACGCAAAAACTCAGTCTGCCTGTACCCATGCTAAATATTATTAATGGCGGCGCGCATGCAGATAACAGTGTTGATATTCAAGAATTTATGATTTTACCCACCGGGGCGCCTTCTTTTGCAGAAGCACTGCGTTATGGGGTAGAGGTTTATCACGCTTTAAAATCGGTATTAAAAAAGCAAGGATTAAATTCCAATGTCGGAGATGAGGGCGGTTTTGCTCCCAATTTACCCTCCAACAGTGCTGCACTAGACTTGATTATGCAAGCGATTACCACTGCAGGATTTACGCCAGGAAAAGAGATATTTCTAGGGTTGGATGTGGCAGCATCTGAATTTTATCAAGATAAAAAATACCATTTAGCTTCTGAAAACAAAGTCTTGAGTTCAGCGCAATATGTGGATGAATTGAGCTTATGGGTGAAACATTATCCTATCCTCTCCATAGAGGATGGCATGGCAGAGAATGACTGGGAAGGCTGGCAACTGTTGACGCAACAGTTAGGAAGTAAAGTCCAGCTTGTTGGGGATGATTTATTTGTGACGAACCCTGCCATTTTCAAAGAAGGGATAACAGCACAAATCGCCAATGCCATTTTAATCAAACTCAATCAAATTGGCACATTAACCGAAACCATTGAAGCGATTAACCTAGCCAAAAGTGCGGGTTACAATACCATTGTTTCACATCGTTCTGGCGAAACCGAAGATACTTTTATTGCTGATCTGGCAGTAGGCATGAACGTTGGACAAATTAAAACCGGTGCACCTTGTCGCAGTGATAGAACAGCAAAGTACAATCAGCTTTTGCGGATAGAAGAACAGGCACAAGCGCCTTACGCGGGGTTACAAGTCTTTTCTAGATGGAAAGATTAAGTGAAAGCACTGAACATTACCTTACTTATCGTCTTCTTGTTACTACAAGTGCGGTTGTGGTTTGGTGAAGGTTCAGTGATTAAAGTGCTTGCTTTAAAGAATGAAGTCATTGAACAGCAAGACAAAGCTAAAACGTTAAAAGAGCGTAACCAGGTACTGGATGCAGAAGTACAAGATTTGAAAACGCAATTAGGGGCTCTTGAGGAGCGCGCTCGCATAGAATTAGGCATGATTCGGCAAGGAGAAACCTTGTTTCAGGAGCCACCTAATGCCAATTAAGTCTGATGCCTTTTGGATAATCTTGCCTGCGGCAGGTTTAGGCCAACGTTTTAACCAAACTCTCCCTAAACAATATACCCGCATCTTTAATAAAACCGTCCTCGAGCATACGATTGATCTATTTTTACCGCAGAGCTGGGTAGAAGGTATTGTCGTTGCTTTATCAGAAGAAGATCAGCAATTTGTCACTTTGCCCTATGATTCAACACCTAAAATAAAAACGGTGCAAGGTGGGGCAAGTCGCGCGCAGTCTGTTGAAAATGCTCTCCATTATCTAAAATCGAAGGCAAAAGGCAGTGATTGGGTGTTAGTGCATGATGCAGTCAGACCTTGCTTACACGAGGCAGATCTCCATCATTTGCTAGAGACACTCATGACAGATGAAGTGGGTGGGATTTTGTGTTCAGCTGTGCAAGATAGCTTAAAATGGGTTGAAAATCATACGATTAAACAAACCCTATCGCGAGAGCAATGCTGGCGAGCTTTAACGCCACAGATGTTTCGTTTAGATATTTTGCTTCAAGCGCTCATCCATTGCAGGCAACAAGGGATACAGGTAACGGATGAATCCCAAGCATTAGAAGAACTGGGTTATCACCCTAAAATTGTACCGGCAGCTTACCCCAATCCTAAGCTAACATTGGCTTCTGATAAAGCTTATATTGAATTGCTATTACACTTCAAAAAAGCCAGGGAGGAAGTGTGTTAAGAATGGGGCAGGGTTTTGATATCCATCGTTTGGCAGAAAATAGTGGCCAAACCGGTGTCGTGTTGGGTGGGGTCTTGATCCCTTTTTCTAAGAGTTTTGTTGCTCATTCTGATGGGGATGTTTTAATTCATGCCATTATTGATGCCATGCTGGGTGCTTGTGCTTTAGGGGATATTGGGGGGCATTTTCCAGACACCTCTCCTCGTTATAAAGGCGCTGACAGTCGCTGGTTGTTGCGAGAAGCTCATCAGAAAATTCAAGAAGAAGGCTATGCTATTGTTAACATTGATAGCACTATCATTGCTGAAGCACCTAAATTGGCACCTCATATCCGATTCATGCAAGAAAATTTGAGTTCAGATTTGCAAATTTCAATTAATCAGATCAATATTAAAGCGAAAACCCATGAAGGCTTAGATGCACTGGGTCAACAAGAAGGCATCGCTGCTCAGGCAGTAATTTTACTTCAAAAAATAACCTAAAACATAAAGCAAAATGATGAAAATTTTATTAAGCAATGATGATGGCGTGAATGCACCCGGGTTAGCAGAGCTAGCCAGATCGATAGCGCCTTATGCCGAAATTACGGTGGTGGCGCCCGATCGCGATAGAAGCGCAGCCAGCAACTCGCTTACTTTAGATCTACCCCTTCGCATCACCAAACAGGCCAATAGCTTTTATGCTGTTAATGGTACACCTACAGATAGTGTGCATCTCGCTATTACCGGTTGGTTAGAGCAACATCCAGATATGATTATGGCGGGGATCAATGCTGGATCTAATTTAGGCGATGATGTCTTGTATTCTGGTACGGTTGCGGCGGCAATGGAAGGGCGTTTTTTAGGCTATCCCGCTATTGCAATTTCTCTGACGTGCCGAGACAAAGAACATGCCTATTATGAAACCGCTGGCAAATTTGCGCAGCTTTTATTAGAGCAGATCCAAAAACAGCCTCTGCCAAAAGATACTATTTTAAATGTGAATGTGCCTAATAGACAATGGCACAATATTCAAGGCGTGAAGGTTACCCGTTTAGGGCAAAGGCATCTTGCAGAGTCGGTTTTGACTAGCGAAGATCCACGTGGCAATCCTATCTATTGGTTTGGTGCTGCTGGCAAAGAACAAGATGCCGGACCTGGCACAGATTTTCATGCGATTAACCAAGGGTATATTTCCATCACACCTTTAAAAATTGATTTGACAGATTATGAAGCGCTAGAGTCAATCGGTCGCTGGTCCACCGGCTTTAAATTTGGCTAAAAGTAATGAGATTATTTTACGCCATTCTTTATTTTAGTTTTGCATGCTTACTCTCTGGATGCGAACTGCTAGTAAGAGACTCGCCAGCACCGGTGACGAGCAAATCCGCCAGAAATAGACATCATGACAATCAGCATACGGTCAAGTCGGGTGAAACGCTTTATGAGATAGCTTTTAAATATGGTTTAGATTATCGAGACCTTGCCAAGGTAAACCATCTTGCCATGCCATATAAAATTTATCCTGGTCAGCACTTAGCATTGACCCTGGGAAGAAAAGAAAAAAATAAGCCACTTTTAGCTAAAAAGACCGAAATTAATCTGAAAGCAAAGCCGGGAGCTTGGGTTTGGCCCGCCCGCGGTCAAGTTATGAAGACTTTTTCGGAACATGCGACGCACTTGAACAAAGGAATTGATATTTCAGATCATTTTGGCGCGCCAATCACGGCAGCGCAAAGCGGGAAAGTGGTGTATGCCGGAGAAGGTTTAAGGGGGTACGGTAAGCTTATTATTATAAAACACAGTGAAGATTTTCTTTCAGCTTATGCGCATAATCATGCGCTTTTAGTGAAAGAGGGAAGTGAAGTTGCAACTGGTCAAACCATTGCGCAGATGGGCAAAAGTGATACTGATCAAGTGAAGCTTCATTTTGAAATAAGACAAAACGGCAAACCAATCGATCCCATTCGTTTCTTACCTCCCCGATCCAGTGAATAATCACTGAATTAATAAACAGTATTTCAATCTGAACTTTCTCTCTCTTTGTTTGTTCCAATAAAGCAAAATAAGAGGAGAGAGCTATGCTATCTTTTTTTTCAGATAACTCAAAACATGTTGAATCCCTTTATCGTTACCTCCTTGAAATAGGTAAGATTAAGCTTTTAACAGCAGAGCAAGAAAAAGACTTAGCACTCAAGGCAATAAATGGTGATAAGCAGGCTAAACAAAAGCTGATTGAGGCTAATTTACGCCTAGTGGTCAGCATTGCCAAAAGGTATAGCCAAAAAGGATTATCCCTTCCTGATTTAATTGAAGAAGGTAATTTAGGGTTGATGCACGCAGTGGATAAATTCGACCCCATTCATGGTGCGAGATTTTCTACTTATGCCACATGGTGGATTAGACAATCCATTGAAAGAGCCATTATGAATCAAGCCCGTCTTATCCGCTTACCCGTGCATATCATCAAAAAATATAGAAAATATATAAAAGAAAAAGAGAAACTTTTTCGTCAACATGACGTTGTTCCCTCGGTACAAGATGTCGCTGAACAAATGGAAGTTTCAACAGAATATTTGGAAAATTTAGTAAACATTGAGTTGCAAGAATATTCCTTAGATGCCTCTATTAACGAAAATCAAGATATATCCTTGCAAGAAGTGGTAGCAGATGAAAAAGTAATTGATCCCATCGAAGCGCTTCACTATGAAGATATTAATGAAAAATTAAATGATTGTTTAGCCAAATTGGATAAAAGAGAACGTGAAATCATAGAAAAGAGATTTGGTTTAAATGGTCATGATGAAACAACGTTAGATGGCATAGGTGAACACACGGAATTGACGAGAGAGCGCGTGCGCCAAATTGAACAAAAAACCTTGAAAGTGCTGAAACAGCATTTTAATAAGAAGGGTGTGAAGTCCTTTATTGCTTATAAAAATTAAAACCTAAATGCGTTGAATATATAAGATTCTTAACTTATTTATACCTGAATTTATCTGGGAGGGTATTTATAAAAAAGAATTGACTCTGAGCGCACTCCCTTTTATCCTTAGCCCGGCTTCAATTCGAAAAAAGGACAGTTGCGATGAGCAATTTTGCTACTTTTTCAGAATTTTATGAACGCTTAGCAGTATTTCGTTCGCAAATGAATGAGAATGAATTTCTTAAGTTAGCAGCTTTTGATGCTGCAATGCAGAGCCTTAAAGCGCTCTGTGATTGTTTTGCTGAAGGCCCCGCTGATGATGCTTCTGATTATTCCCCCCCTTACACTCTTTTAACCTCGACGCGTAGTAATTTTAGAACCGCTTTTGATATCCCCGCTTTAGATGCGGTGATTAAAGAAAAGGTACTACCTGAATTAGAAAGATTAATACAAGCACAACAAGATATTCTGAAAGTATCGGTGAGACATCAAGTCGTGACCTTCTATACTTCCGGAATAACGTATGACAAAGAGCAAGAACTGTTAACTTTTTTAAATAATCTGTATGCGAGAGGGTTTTCTATTCCTTTACTCTATCCCTTGTTATTGTCATTAAAAAAGGAGTATTTTAAACCAGGTCGTCCTTTTGCAGCGCATGCCGAATTTTTTGAACATGTGATCAAAATCTATGCGCCAACCAGATTCGAATATGGCCTTTATCATTTTACCCCTACGGATACGCAGTATTATCAATATTATAGAAATTTACGGGCATCTCAGAGCGGCCCTTATTCAGCACGTGATGTAACAAGAGAGATAACTGTCGCCCAAGAAAGAGAGGGAGCCCTTCAAGCCACCCCAATGAGTGCCTCAGCACCTTCGTTAGGAATTAAAAAGTTGTCATAGGACTGAATGAAGCATATATACTATGCTAAGGCTCTTCACTGAATTCAAGGTATGGCATGAAAAAAATACTTTATTTTTTTATAGGTTGCATTCTATTCAGCTTTTTAATGTCTTTTGCTTTTAGTATGGTCAATGTGTTTTCAGTCAGTGCTAAAGGTTTTTTTATAACCCTGCAACAAGGACATTATGATGTCGCTTATGGATTTATGTCTGATCAATATAAAAGGGAGAATACCCTTGAAACATTTAAAGCGCAGATGGAACAAACTGGCCTGAATCAATATCGCACCAGTGATTGGATTAAAACCTTTAAAAGTGATGATGACACCACAGGCTATGTTATGGGGACAATTACCACAAAGACAGGTAGGAAAATTCCCATAAAAATCAATTATATTGCTACCGGAACGAGTTGGATGAATCGCGAATGGCGGATCCAGAGCATTGAATTACATATAAATCTAATTCAAGAAAATAACCTAATGCTGGAAAAACCGGGGCGGTAAAGCGTCTGGCGTTTTTTCAGTGGGTGCCAAGGTTGGGGACGGCGGCGACAGAGGCTCGCTTTTAATGGTAGCCTCAGGTGTAGCAGCAGCTGTAACGCTAGTTGATGGTGCTTGCGCGTTCTTTTGAGGCTTGGCATAGGCATTATGCCACCATTCCCGATATTTTAAAGGGTTGAGCTTGGCCAAAGAGCTTAACATTTTCAAAAATGCTTTTAACCTTTTAATGATTTTTTCGAGCTGAAGGCTTTTTTTCAAAAAAGGCTCATGCAGGATAATGGTACTACTTGCAGATTCAATACTAGCGAGTAGTTCTTGAACCTCGAGGTTACGCTTTTTATATGCTTCTAAGCTCATTTTGACTTTAGCCAAGATATAACCCTCAATAAATTAAGCAAGTAAACTAATAGAGCTAAATTTTATCTCAAAGCAGGCGCTTTGTCTTCCCATTTTGTGACCAGAATACAGTAGAATACAGACCAATGGCAGGTTCCAATTCCATAATTGACACAAATAAGAAGTGAAAGTGAAATGAAAACTATCAAGCAAGTGATTGTGGCTACACTGTTGGAGGCTTTCACAGAAGTCTATCCTGATGCGGGCATCATAGAGAGTGATATCGAAGTCACTCGCTCTACTCAGGATATATTTGGCCACTATCAATGCAACAGCGCAATGAAATTAGCCAAAAAACTTCAAAGCAACCCGCGAGAGATTGCACAAAGCGTGCAAAAGAGCCTCAGTGATAAAGCAGAATCAAACTGGGAGAAAGTGGAGATTGCAGGGCCGGGATTTATCAATTTGACCTTGTCTGCAAGTTTGCTGAGCCATTACTGTCAAGACATGTTAAACAGAAAGCATGGCGGGGTTCTGGCAAGAGAGCCACAAAAAGTGATTATTGATTTCTCCTCACCCAATACGGCTAAAGAAATGCATGTGGGGCATTTACGCTCGACGATTATTGGGGATTGTTTAGCACGTTTATTTGAAACCTATGGCCACAACGTACTAAGACTCAACCATATTGGAGATTGGGGCACCGCTTTTGGTATGTTGATTGCTTATATTAAGGAGTATGCCCAAGATCTGTTATTAGATTGGCAAAAAGTAGAATTATCTCAACTTGTAGCATGCTATAAAGCGGCTAAAGCGCTGTTTGATAATGATCCGCAGTTTAAAAAAGAATCGCAGCTAGAAGTGGTGCGTTTGCAACAAGGTGATGCGCAGACTTTGAATATTTGGCAATTTATTTGTGAGATTTCTCGCCGGGCTTACCAAGAAATTTATCACTTATTAGACGTCAAATTAATTGAGCGTGGAGAATCTTTTTATAATGCATACCTCGCAGATATTATTCGAGATTTAGAGGAAAAAAACCTCATTACCCTATCAGATGGTGCCAAATGCCTATTTTTAGAGGGCTTTGTCAACCGCGAAGGCGAGCCTTTACCTTTCATGCTGCAAAAATCAGATGGGGGATATAATTACGCCACAACAGATATGGCGGCTATCAAACATCGGGTAGAAGTGGAAAAAGCCAATCGCATCATTTATGTCACTGATAGTGGGCAAGCCATGCATTTTGCGATGCTATTTGCTGCAGCACAAAAAGCGGGTTACCTTGATCCGAGTAAAGTACGCGTTGACCATGTTCCTTTTGGTTTGGTGTTGGGCCCTGATGGCAAAAAATTTAAAACCCGCTCAGGGGAAACAGAAAAATTAAGAGATCTTCTGGATAATGCGATAGAAAAAGCCAAAGCCATTTTACAAGAGAGAAATCAAAGCAGTTCAACCATTTTGGCAGAATCTGTTATAGCAGAAATTGCGCAAAAATTAGGTATTAATGCGGTTAAATACGCAGATCTTTCTTGCAATCGGATGAGTGACTATATGTTTAGTTACGATAGAATGCTGCGTTTTGAAGGCAACACCGCTGCGTTTTTAATGTACTCTTATGTGCGGATCCATGGTATTAAACGAAAAATTGTCAATCCCGAGATAGGCGAAATTCAATTACAACATCCTGCTGAAATAAGCTTAGGCTTACATCTTAGCCAATTTGCAGATGTGTTGAGCGCTATCACCGACGATTTAATGCCGAATCGCTTGTGTGATTATTTATATGAATTAGCGCAAAAATTTAACGCCTTTTTTAGAGATTGTCGTGTTCAGGGATCGCTTGAGCAAAATCAAAGATTAGCGCTGTGTGCTCTTGCCGAAAAGATTTTAAGAGAGGGGATGACGATTTTGGGATTACAGACAGTAACGCGGATGTAAGAGGAAAGAGACGGCCTTGTGTGCCGTCTCTAAAAAAGCGCTGATTACATAATAGTCAGGGGGAAGAGCCACTCAGGATTTCTTTTTTTCCTTTTTTGAGAAGGCGTTGCATCAGGTGTTTCCAGAGGGGGCTCAGGCGCAGCAGAGTTAGCCTGTGCGACAGCACCTGGTCCTTGGCTCGCTAAGTAAACAGGTGCATTGGCTAGAGGCAATGGCTCAGAAGGTGTGTCACTGGATGCACCAACTTGAGGTGCCGCGTCATGCTGTGTCTGTAAATAATTTGTGACATTGGAAAGTTGGGTGTTCAAAAAATCTGCTCCTTTAGAGAAGAGACTTCTGCCTGAATTAATAATGTCGGTAAAACTAACCTCAGGCTCTACACTTTCTTCCTCATCTGGTACACCGGTGCCAATGATAGCCCCACCTGCCATTTTAAGACCTGATAAGGTATTTTGATAAAGCGCGCCCGTTTTTTCCTTGATCCAGTTTCCTGAAGCAATCACAGGCCTGACGACTCTAGCCACTTGATTTGCAGCATTTGTTATTTGCTCATACTTGGTATGTAAAAACTGCCCGATCCAAGCACCGAGAATAAGCCCCATGGGGCCGGCGTAAAAGAATCCAAAAGCAGCACCGGCAATCATAGGTTGGTTTTTTTCCAGCCATTGTTCTATTTCTTTAGGATAAGCAAAGTAGGCTCCCATGGCAGCGATTCCCCCCAGTACGGCGAGAAATTGACCACCAAGGCCAAAGGATAACAAAAGACCCAAAATGCCGATCCCAATTAAGCTATATTTTTTGGCAAAATCGGAGATCTTTCTTTCAACCTCTGACCAATCTGTTTCGGATTGTTCGCTTGCAGGACGCATAAAAATAACCTCATTTATGACTCGTTACTACAGCGCAAAGAAATAACATGGAACGTTTGAATTGCCAATTCTATCAGGACTAATGGTAGGAATAGACCGATGATTGGTAAGAATTTATATACATAACTTATTGATTTATATAGAATTAATGTAACTCGACTAAGTCAATTACTCTGACCGTCCACAGCAATTTTTATATTTTTTACCACTTAAACAAAGACAAGGTTCATTACGCATAGGGTGGGTTCCCTTCACGTAATACCATCTTTGCGCAATTTTGTGAAACTCGCTTTTTTCAGCTAAGCGTAATTTTTGTGTAGGGGTTTCATAGCTTGCGACAAAACTCACATAACCCTTATTTTCTAATGGTGTTTCACTGGTAATGACCTGGAGGTTCAGCCACGAAACAGTCTCTAACCAAGCAGCCAAGCCGTCTAGTTTAAAGTCTTTGGCAGCTTCTCCCCGCATGGTGCTGGCGATATAAGGAATGTTCTTTTTAACAAAAGCACTATAACGAGAGCGCATGAGGCTTTCAGGGGTCGGCGCGGGCAGACCTTGTTCTATATAGAGCCCACAACAGTTATCGTAATCGTTCCCCGTTCCACAGGGACATAACAGAGATATATTCCTATTTTTTCGTTCAAAAAGGGGTGGATGGCTTGCCATTAGCTTTCTCCTGATTGAGAGAGAATATCATTATAGACAGCTCCTGAAAATAGGGGAAAGCGCGCCAAAGGTATTACGACGAAAATCGATTGGTTAACAAAGAAAAAAAATCAAGCGATGTGTTGTTTAGGGTATGGCTGGAATTATCTGAAGTTTTGTTTTCCTCAGAGGTATTTTCCTTTTGACCTTTGTTTTCTTCTGACGGCAACACGGGTTCTTTTCCTTTCTTTTTTTCTTTTTTGGATTTAAATTTTTTCAAGCGAGATTCTTTAGGTTTACTGGGATCAATAATATTCTCGCCATCTGCACTGTAGAGTCCCTCTCGATTCCAGGGGAGACTTCTATAAGGGCTGTCTGAAAATGAGACAAAAGGGTATTTAATAATGTCAAAATAAGGGGAATAATCGAAGTCTCGTGGTGTAAATAAACGAGGATTACGCGCAAAAAGCTCTATTCCCGTTTCTTCATGTTGTTTTACCACAGGTAAAATAGGAAAATCGATAGAAGCAAAGCCTTCAGCAATCATGGTAGAACAAACCGTCCGGGTGGAGACGCCAATATGGTGCTCAAATAAGCTGGAGCGCCACCGTCTTGGCAAAATAGACCAAGGCACTAAAAATCGAGCCAGATCAAAAATTTGCCGCACATCATATTCGGAGCCTAATTTGTTAATGCTAAAAGCGACTACCTTTTGCGCATCTTGCCTCGATAAACCGCTGGGACGGCAGATCCGAACGTGGGCACCCTTATAACTATCAAGAGGGCTTGCTATCGTTCCTTTACCAACATATCCCTCTATCACCAATTGTACATTGGGATCACCGGTGAAATATTTAGCTAGTTTTTCTCTTTGCGCTAAATCGTCAATATCATATAGCCTGCCAATATAAAGGCAGGCATGCGTCCAAGGACTTTGCGTTATCTGTCTTATCACTTCACTGATCCTGCTGCGTCCTTCTATAAGTAAGACATCGCCTGGACGAACTTCATAACGAATACGTTCAAAATCACTAAGAGGAAAAGAAGGATCAACTTCCTCTCGGGTTAACCAGTCAATGAATCGGCTTGTTACTTTTTGAAACATCAAGAATAAACTCTTTATCAATAGATGGATCGGGGGAGTTACCTCTATTGAAGTTTAGTTCATGGCTTAGTTATTTTCATAATGCAAAAAGGGACTGTTGGTATGTATACCCATCTGAGAAGCGTATACATGTAATTAGGGCGGCTTTCATTCAACTGGGACACCTCGTATAATGGCGAAAAATGACTTTCTTAAAGGATCCAACTTGATTTCAAGGCAAATGCTTGAAAAAGACAGGCCCTGGTTTGGGGCTTCTTGGAAAATTGCCGCCTTTGCTTGCTACGCAGGCTTGAATGCAATTGCACGTTATTTATCGGGCGGAGCACAAACCTCACTCACGGCCCACTTACCCGTCACCACCATCGTTTTTTTTCAGGATTTGATTGCGCTCACTATTCTTCTGCCTTGGATAATACAACGGAAACCCGCGTTCCCTGTTAAAAATCTCAGTCTGCATCTGGGGCGAGTGGCTATTTCTGCTGTGGCGATTATCGCTTGGTATTTTGCTTTGGTGTATATCCCCGTAGCACAAGCTGTTGCTTTAAGTATTGTGGGCCCCATTCTAGGCGTCATACTGGCCAAATGGTTTTTGAAAGAAAAACTAGGGTGGTTAAAGGCTGCCGCAATTGGATCAAGTTTTTTGATTGCTTGGTTACTTATTCAACCAGGCTCTGCGTTTATGGCAAACACAGAGAATCTTAAAGGCTTATTTTTTATAGGCTTGTCTTCACTCTCTTTTGCGATTGCTAAAATTTTAACCCGAAAATTGGCGAAGCTTGGCGAATCACCGCAAAATCTGACTTTTTACCTTTTTCTTTTTATTGTGCCGCTCTCTTTGGTTCCTGCATTATTCAATTGGGTAACCCCGGAAATGGTGCATTGGCCATGGCTTTTATTAGCCGGCGCTTTAACCGCTTTGGCAATATTTTGTGTCAGCACAGCACTCGTTTATGCTGAAGTTTGTTTTTTAGCGCCTTTTGATATTTGCCAGTTTTTCCTCAATACCTTAATCGGATATGTCGCATTTATGGAATTACCAGCACCGTGGTCACTTTGGCTGCTTCTTGCTTTTGTTGGTTTTTCCTTAACCACTCGCAAACGCCTACTGTGAAGCAGTTTGCCTTTGTCGTCTAAGAGCACAGAAGCTAGGGATTTCTGACTCATTTGGCTGATCTGACTCAATTTGCGAGTGCTGACTTGCTTCTCTTGCCTCAAGCAGAGGGAGAAAACTAGATTGTTTAGTTGCTAATTGGGCAAGAATATCATCAGGATGATAAGACATCGGCTCATAAGATCTTTTTCTTTTGAGAAGAGTTTGTTGTACAGCTACGAGTTCTTCAAAAAAGGATTGGACCTCATCAATTGTCAGGCTATCATTTTTCATCATATTCAGACCTTCACTTGCAAAATCTAACCCAACTTGATCCGTGAATTTGAATACTTGCTTAAAGAAACGTTCCTGGAGTCGGCTTGGTTTTGTTCTAGCAAGACCTGTGAAAGCGGTATTTAAAGCATCACACCAGCGGCTTATTTCATTAAGATTAGTATTGGGGATAGCGTGATTTTTTAAGCATTCTAATAAGGGCGCATGTGCAAAGGGCATAAGTTCAGTCAAGGATTTTTCTATAAACGAAGGCACGGCTTGCAAAGATCTAAGTGTATCTTCATCAGGTTGCGCAGGGGTGATTTCATAACCTATGTGCTCAATAAAAGTAGCAATAGCGGCTTTTTCTGCGGTTGTGCAAGTCTTTAATTTGCTAAGTTTATGGCTTAAAACAGTATCAACTAAGGGCCCTAAGTTAGGGGCTATTTGCTGAAGTTGACGCAGCTCATCTGCGGTTAAATTTGCGCTTTCCAATCCTGCTACAAGTTTTTCAAACAGTGGCATCACTTTTCTCCTCTAAAGGGGCGGGAAGGTCTTCAAGGAAATCTATTTCGACTTTTTCGATTTGCGAAAAACGCTTGGTGATTTTTTGTGCCGAAGTATGCACTTGTTCAGCGTCCAGATTAGCTTGTTGTAAATGGCGTGATAAATTATCCATGCGTTTTTCAAAGCGTGCAAAATCTTTGGCTAAAAACCCCAGATGTTGTTGAATAATATGGACTTGTTGTCTAGTGGCTGAATCTTTTAACACTGCGCAAGCTGTGGTTAAAATGGCCATCATCGTCGAAGGGGAGGCTAACCATACGCGCAATTGGAAAGCATATTCTACTAAATCTGGATGATGCGCGTGAATTTCTGCAAAAATGGCTTCTGCTGGAATAAACAAGAGGGCACCATCGCTGGTTTCTCCCGGAATAATATATTTTTGGCTGACATCTTGAATGTGTTTTTTAATGTCGAGTTTAAACTGTTGTTTTGCGACTTGACGTTGACTGGTGTCATTTTCATTATCAAGGTATTTTTTATAGTTTTCTAAGGGAAATTTCGCATCAATTGCAATATTACCAGTGGGGTGAGGGAGAAATAACAAACAATCCACACGTGTGCCATTGGAGAGGGTATGTTGTATAGCATAATTTTGCTCTGGCATCACATTTCGGATCAAGGCCAGTAATTGAATTTCGCCAAATGCACCGCGCGAACGTTTATCAGATAAAATCTCTTGTAAGCTGACCACATTTTCAGATAAATCAGTGATTTTCTTTTGGGCATCATCAATAAGGGCTAAACGTTTGATAATGTTGGTAAAGGTTTCATTGGTTTTTTCAAAACCTTGGGCCAACTTCATCTCAACCGCTTCGCTGATTTTTAATAATTGGCTTTGGGTTAATTGATTGAGTTTGTCAAACTGCTCGGTTAATTGACTGGTGGTGCGCCCCAAAATACTGTGGATCTGTTTGTCTAAATCTAACAAATTCTCGCGTAAAGTATTTTGTAAATGAAATAAACTTTGTTGATTACTTTCAGCAGTTTGCCTTGAAAATTGAGTGAGCGTGTCATGAATGTGTTGTTGGTTTTGAATAAGATTTTGAAATAACTTTTCTTGAAATTGTGCTTGTTCTTGACGAAAAAGGGTAGAAAATTGTTGGCGTAAGCGTAAAGAAAGATAAAGCTGTAAACAAAGAAAAGGAAATAATAGGACGATAAGGCACAAGATCCAATTTACAGTCATCATAGGCAAAATAGCTTAACTTAGGGTTAAACAAGGTTTGACCATCTTATCAGAGCTTTGTTTCTAAAATCGAATATTATATAACTTCAATAAATCTAGCTAAATTAAAATTTAATCCGTTTTTGCATAAGCCAGACAAGCGATCCTCAGCTTCGGCGTCTTTTTTTGCTGTAGGGATGATATTTTTTTAGTCAAAAGTTGATTCTCTTTTCTCAAGGTAGAAATAATTGCCCACAGCTGATCCATTTGTCTTAAATGGTGTTGGTAAAGGGAAATGAGTTGATTATCTTCATTGCTTTGGTTGGAAGCAGGGGGGTGATGATTTTTCTTCCAAGATTTTAGGTAACGATGAATATCGGAGTGGCTGCCTCGCTTATAGCCCAGAGTGAGAAGTTCTTCTCCAATGGCGAGATAGGTCAGACGGCGCTTTTGTGATTTGAGGCGAGAGCAGACTTGCCAGATCTCTGCTTCTTTGCGTGTTTTAGGCTTTCTGCCAAAAATCTCTGGTCCCATACTCATTTAGGCTTCCTCAAATCGTTCTGAGGATTATCTTAAACTCAGATCTCAATGTAGGGCCAACAACTAAATAATGTTTAGAGAAGAAGTGTTGTACGTACTACGTATAGATTTTTTTCAGACAGAAGAACTAGGTTGAAAATTAAAAATAATGATAAAATTACCATTCCTAAAACAGTTGGGTAACTTGTGTAAAATTTATGCAAAACAAGATAAATCTCCTTCAAGGACAAGATCAATTTATGGGTGCCCTTTTACAAAAGCGTCACCAAACTATTCCTGTTAAAGTTGGCAGTGTCACCATTGGAGGGGGCGCCCCCATTGTTGTCCAATCGATGACCAACACCGATACAGCGGATATAGAAGCCACAGCACAACAATGTTATGAACTCTGGAAAGCAGGATCAGAATTAGTTCGGATCACCGTCAATAACAAGGAAGCCGCCAAAGCGGTTCCTTTTATTAGAGATCGCCTGGTCACTTTAGGTTGGGATGAGCCCATATTAATTGGGGATTTTCATTACATAGGCCATCAATTACTTACCCAATTTCCAGATTGCGCGATGGCGCTTGCCAAATACCGCATTAATCCAGGTAACGTCGGTTTTGGAGATAAGCATGATGCCAATTTTAGCACCATGATTGAAGTGGCATTGAAAAACGACAAACCTGTACGCATTGGTGTCAATTGGGGGAGTTTAGATCAAGATCTGGTTGTGCGATTAATGGATGATAATGCTAAAGCTGCCCAACCCAAATCCGTGGAAGAAGTCACCCGTGAAGCCTTAGTTATTTCAGCACTGGCAAGTGCTATGGAAGCTGAAAAACTGGGCATGGGAAAAGAGAAAATCATCATTGCTTGTAAAGTCAGTAATGTTCAAGAATTAGTGCCGCTTTATGTTGAATTAGCCAGAAGAAGCCAATATGCGTTACATTTGGGGCTAACCGAAGCAGGGATGAGTAGTAAAGGAATTATTGCGACCGCGGCGGCCTTTGCTATTCTTTTACAGCAAGGGATCGGAGATACCATTCGTTCTTCCCTCACGCCTGAACCAGGGGGGGATAGAACCAAAGAAGTACAAGTGTGCCAAGAAATCTTGCAAGCCATGGGCTTGCGTGCATTTTCTCCTATGGTCACGGCTTGTCCAGGGTGTGGTCGTACCACGAGTACCGTGTTCCAAGAATTAGCACAAAAAATACAACATCATGTCCGGGAAAATATGCCACTCTGGCGAGAAAAATATCCTGGGGTTGAAAACTTAAAGCTGGCAGTGATGGGCTGTGTCGTCAATGGACCTGGTGAAAGTAAACATGCGGACATTGGGATAAGCTTGCCAGGAACAGGAGAGACGCCTGCGGCGCCTGTTTTTGTCGATGGTCAGAAGTTTAAAATTCTGCGGGGAGAGAGGCTAGCCGAAGAGTTTATCGAAATCATGGAAAACTATATTAGTAACAAATATGCCCTTTCTTGATGAATTTAATGTACGCTCCTGCGGCCTCAGGAGCTTGGCGCTTATCAAAAAAGGGATCTAAATGATCCCTTTTTTGGAGATAGACTTCACTTTCCCCCTAATTATTGGTAATCTAATTTACTTGAATTTAATAATTTAGTTGGATAAAGTATGCTTTCTTCTCCATCTTCTTCCGATACCGCTCTTCTTAATGCTTATTTAGAATCTGATGGCTCACAAGCGGTTATCAATATTATCCTCGCGGGTAGAGCCCTTGATATTGACGATGCTTTGCTCTGTGGGCTCATGCAATCTTTTGATTTTTATGAGAAGGACTGCCCCAATAATTGCCAAGCGTTAAGAGAGCGCACTATTAAGCCTTTCCTTGATGCTTATGCTCGTCTACCTCAAAATGTTAAAGTAGATATTAAAAGAGAATTTTTACATCATCTTTTAGAGGAAGATTCCGTTACTAATCGCTTTAATCAGTTTCTGTCGCTTTTTCAAACCTATACAGACACATTTGCTGTTCATCAACAGACTGATCAAATGCTAAATATTGTGCGAAAAAAAATACGTGAAAAAATCCATGGTAGTGATCTGCTCAATGCGCAAAATTATCTCACCTCTCATTTAACACACATTCCTCAAGTCACAATGAAACTGGATTATTTGCAAAAATTGTGTGCGCACTTAAATAAAGCCACACAACAGCCAGATATTTTAGCGCTGTTTTTCCTGGAACCCTTTATTTTAAGCAGTGAATTGTTAGCTAAAATTAAAATGCCAGAAGACGCTAGACTCAGCGGCATTTTGAAAAATGAGATGGCGCAAAAATGGATAGAATTAAAAGCAGCGCTTATTGCCAATCCACCTAATTGGGGGGAGGGGACTTGGCAAGCGGCAAAAGAAACATACCAAAAGCTAGAAACCTTAGGCGAGTCCAGCTCAGCTGATTATCAAGCTCTTTTGCAGCGTGCGCAGGATATTTTAGCCCAAGAGAACAAAGAGTTGTATGATTTGGAAAGAAAAAGAAATCTCATTTTTCGCCATGATCTCAAAGTAATAGAAAACTTTGCACCTTATCTTGCAGCCTTGAAAACGCATTGCCAATGGCGTGACGATTTTTCAGGTTCCGAAGCCAAGCAGAATATACAAAAGCAAATCCAAATCTTAGAAGCTTTTAAAGCGGCATTAAAAGAGAACAAAGAAGAGAGTTTCTTAGCCTTTTTGCAAAAAAGAACACCAGTGCTGCCACAACCTATAGAAAATAAACCAGAGGCAGTTGAGAGTGTACCTGTCGCTCCTGTTCAAGCGACCGCTAAAGTAGGTGAAGAAATAAAACAAAAGCCACTTTCATTGAAGGCACGTTTCAGAGCGTATGCGCCCTTTATTTTGACAGGGCTTGCTGCTTTTGCTTTGAGCTTCTACAGTACCCCACTCATGCTAGCGATGTTAGTAGTGGGAACTGCCGTTGGGATTAAGCTGCAATATCGAGCTAAAGCCCCCATTTTTCCTGCGACACCTTCTACTGTCTGCGAGACGCGAGTACCTGTTGCCACGCCATCTGCAGGCACACAATTGCCTATTCCTGCACCAACCTTCTTAGTGCATCCTAGTGTTGTGCCAGCCAATCCAGAGGGGGTTGCGCGCGAGCAACGCGTTCATGCCGCTCTCGCGCGTCAAAAGCCAAAAGCTTAGCTGTTAAGCTCGTAGGCAAATCTTAGGCCCTGCAACACCAGATCGGGATGCAGGGCAGTAAAGACCTTGTCTTGTTCAAAAAGGGTCGCAAATCCGCCAGTACCGATAATAACGGGCGCACTGGTAAAATTTTCTTGCGTCATTTTTTCACATAGGTGTTTGATGGCCCCCAAATGTCCGTAATAGAGCCCTGACTGAATATTAGCCAGTGTCGATTGGCCGACGATTTTTTGCGGTTTTAAAATCTTGACTGGAGGTAAATTAGCGGTTCTTTCATTGAGTGCTTGCATTTGCAAAGAGAGCCCGGGCAAGATTGCTCCCCCTAAGAATTCTCCTTTTTCAGAAATAACCTCAAAAGTTGTCGCTGTTCCTAAATCAACAATAATAATATTTTGCTTGGGATAGAGTCGGGTAGCGGCAATAACGTTAGCTAATCTATCAGGCCCGACCTCAAGGGGGTTTTGATAACCAATATTGAGTTCAGTCTTCACTTTAGAATGGAGAACAAAGGGCTCTATAGAAAAATATTTGATAAAGGCAGAGCGAATAGAATAATCAAGCGATGGCACAACAGAGCATACCGCCACATGATGAATGTTGTTTGGACTCTGACCAATTTCGCGTAGATACGTTTTAAGAAAAATACCTATCTCATCTGATGTGCAGCGGTGGCTAGGATAACGGAATTGAAAAACCAATTGTTGGTTTTCAAAAATCCCGCCATAAATATGGCTATTTCCGACGTCTAAACACAGTAACATGCATTCACTCAAATTAAGCAATCAAGGTGCCTTATTTTCGTTGGATCTTAAGTTTTATTCAAGTGAAATTGTAAAAAAACTTTGTCAAATAGCTTATTGTAGATGTTTTAAAGTGGTTCTATAACTTGATATCAACAGAATAAGTGATATTTACTTTAAAATGGAAGAAATTTCTAGTAAAAGTAGCCTAGGCTGTCGCTCTCTTAATTATTAAGGAAAAACCATGGACAAGGTTGTTACTGAAAAGCCAAAGCAAACTAAAATCGATGAGTGTGATGAAATTAAGTGTGTTTGTAGTTATTGTCAGCAGCCTTTCCTGTCAAGATACTGGGATCATGAACTAGAGTGGTATATAGATATCAACCTAACCTCATTCTGTAAAACCTGTACAGATAAAATGGCACAAGATTAAGCTCGATACCCTTCATCGATGAATTTTCGGCGCTAGCCCTGCCACGTTGCCGCCTAGGCGAAAAATCATCTACTGTGGGTATACTTGAGTAAGAGCTACATTTAAAAGTGGAATGGCCGACTCTACATAGAGAACGTGCAACGTTTTTTATACCATTATCATATTGCTGTAAACTTAAGTGGTGGAAACATGATCAAAGTACTTCAAGCCTCGAAAAATAAATTACTTGCTTGTCTTAGTGGCTTGCTGCCCTGTGTCTTACTTTGTCATACCTTGCAAGCAGGGATGCCAGCAGACCCGCAAACAATCCGAATTGATGCCAATACTAAACTCTCCGATCAAGATCTAGACAATCTCAAAAAAGCGGCCGACGCGGGCGATGCCAATGCGCAGTTTTCAATGGGACTTCTTTATTTGGATGGAAAAACAGTTAAACCTGATCCAAAGGTTGCGATTGAATGGTTTAAAAAGGCAGCGGCTAAAGGACATGCTGGTGCACAATATGATCTGGGGCTTATTTATTTTAGAGGGGTTGGCACCACCGTATCTTACGTCAGAGCGCTTCCCTTATTCGAACAATCCGCTGCGGCTGGGAATGTAGACTCAAAATATATGTTAGGGTTAATTTATAATCAAGGTTATGGCGTAGACGTTAACTATATGTTAGCAAATAAATGGTTTGCGGAAGCTGCCACTGCGAATAATCCGGCTGCCCTGTTTGCTTTAGGGCTCAATTACAGCAAAGGCAATGGTGTACAAAAAGACGATGCAAAAGCGCTAGCGCTATTTTTGCAAGCCTCCAAGCTCGGATATGATCCTGCCTATTATGCACTAGCTACTTCTTATCAATATGGCACGATTGTTCCAAAAGATATGACAAAAGCAATAGAATATTTCAAAAAAGCGGCAGATTTAGGCAATGTGGATGCGCAGTTATTTCTGGCTAAAGCTTATAAAGACGGTATAGGTGTTGAGAAAAGTAAAGAAGAATATTACAAATGGACAATGAAAGCCGCACAAAGCAATAATGAAAAAAGCTTAGTGGCCTTAGCTTTACTTTTACGCCAGGGAGACGTCGTTAAACAAGATTTGCCACAATCAGAGAAGTTATTAGTCAATGCAGCAAATAGGGGATATGCGCCCGCACTTTATGAGTTGGGCATTGCGGCAGAAAAAGGCATTAATCAAACAGAAAATAAATTAAAAGCCTTAGAATGGTATGAAAAATCAGCACAATTAAATTATGCTCCCGCCGAATATAAATTATTTTCTTATTATAGTACGGGCTATGGTTCTTCTAAGCAGCAAGCTACTGCAAAAGAATGGCTAGATAGAGCGCTAAAACAAGCGGATAGCGACGCGATTATCTATTACGGAAAAGCCAATATGCAAGGATTATTGGGTATTGAAGTGAACCCCAAAAAGGCCTGCCAATGGTTTCAAAAGGCAGTCGATTTAGACATCACAGAAGGTTATTATCATTTAGCGATTTGTTATCGTGATGGTTTAGGGGGCGAGCAGAGCTATAAAAAAGCCATAGAATTGCTGCGCAAAGGCGCAGAGCGTGGGGATGGTTCTGCAGAAAATGAAATAGGTAATTTTTATAATGTGGGTATAGGGGTGACTGCGAACCCAAAAGAAGCGATTAAATGGTATACGCAAGCAGCTGAGAAAGGCTTCATGGATGCACAATATAACCTTGGCATGGAATATCGAACAGGAAGGATATTGTCAAAAAATGAAAGTAAAGCGACATATTGGCTGGCACTTGCAGCTCAACAGGGACAGATGGGCGCGCAATATCAATTAGGTTTAAGTTTTCTAAAGGGATTGGGGATCCCCCCGATCCAGCCAAGGCTGTTATTTTATTTGAAAGTGCGAGTTATAAAGGAGAGCATGCTGCGCAATACCACCTTGCTTTATGTTATCGGGATGGTAAAGGTGTTGCAGTCGATAGAGCAAAAGCGTATGCTTGGCTCAAAGTTGCAGCGACAGGTGGCAGTAAAGAAATTGAGAGAGAAAGAGACAAACTACTCGAAACTTTAACACCGGAAGAGCTTAAAAAAGGCTTGAGTTTGTCAGAACAAATCAGCCAAAAACTAATGACAAAAGAATTTAACTTGAATTTCTAAGGGTATATTATGGCATCAACAATTGATGATATTACAATGGAATATGTTGATGGTGGCATTGTTACTTTAAAGCAGCTGGATAAAGTTGTTTTAAGTAAAGGAGCGTGGACCACCATTATTTTTAAATATCAAGATTGGGATGCGCGCAAAGAAATTTATGGTCCGGTAAAATATAGTATTCGTCGTTATCAGAAGAAAAATAACGAATACAAAGCTAAATCGAAGTTTAATATTTCAAGTAAAGATCAAGCGCAAAAGATCATTGATACCTTAAATGTTTGGATAGCAGAAGTAGATTAATATTTTTTCTTATCCCCTTTGCCTTACAGGGAGAGGGGATAAGAATTTAGTGCAATCCGGTTAAAGATCTCACGAAGTCTTGCAAAAATAACCTCTAATATAATCTCCAACATGATCATGGCTGTGACCGTGTCCATGCCCATCACTGTCGCTTTCACAACCAGCATGAAGATCGGTAACCCAATTCGTAAATTCTACAATTCCCATTATTAGGTGGGGTATTTCCAGAATAAGCCAAATCGTCCCCAATATTGTTATTCCTGTCATAGCAGGAGTATGTCCGCCACTGACTTGGTTGATTTCTGCTTCGTTTAGTAGTCTTAAGCCTATATTCATTTGTTATGTGCCTTAAAAAGAACAAACGCAAATAATAGTCACTTGAGTTTGATTAGTAAATGTCTGATGGTTAAATGTAATGCTAACTAACCTAATTTGTAGTTTGAATCTGCAGCGATGCAGCTCTTGCCTCAAACGTAAATGATAACCATTTGCGTTTAATTAGTAAATCCCTAATTAGAGATCTGAACCCTTGTTGAACCAACACTAACAAAATTTAAGTTAAGCCACTCTGCATCTTCATAAAATAAACGTATACAACCGTGGCTAGCATTGTATCCGGGGACTTCTGCCGAAGCGTGTAGAGCATAGCCATTATAAAAATGCATGCCATAGGGCATAGGTGCACCCCCATCTGGGATCGGGAATTTGCTGGAGACGTAATCAGGTCCCATCCTATCCTGAATGACAAAATTGCCTTGTACAGTGGCACAGCCACTTCCCACATCTGGGCAATAATTTTTCCCACCAGAAACAGGTCCCCAATTTACTAAGGTCCCATCCGGGGTATAGGCCCCCCACGCTAGGGTGCTCAAATTGACTTTAATGAGCTTTGCGCCAATTGGTGTTATCCTGCGGGGAAAAGGGGCGACCGAAAGAAGATCTATAGAATCAAGATTTTCAGGTACGGCAATGATCATGCCAGAGCTTAATCCAGTATTCATTCGGTTAACTTTTTTTACAATCATCCGACTTATCGGATCGGGAAATAGGTTATTCCAATTCTCGCCGGACTGAACAACAAGACAGGAGAACCCGGCTTGATTACAAATATTTCTACCGTAAGATCCGTAGGCTTCAACTCGGGATGCTAATAAAAGGAGAGATATTAACGCAATGGTTGTTAATTTATACAGCATCATAGCCCCCTTAATAAACACTAGAAATACAATCATGTTTAGGATGGGACCCTTTACAGTGCGCTTAAGTTCACTGTAATTTCTAGCTAAAATAATATGCGATCTGAACAAGTTACTCAATCGATTAATTCGTATACTGAGTAAATAATTAGTTTATATTACAAAGAAGACAGCAAGGAATTTTATGAAAAGTAAGAACAAAGTCGAAGAAAAAAAAGTGTGGGTCGAGATCGAGGTGAATAAGTATACGGATGGTATTACGGTATTTCGGGGTCAGATGTCAAAAGTGGATGTCGAAGCTTGGTCTAGAGGTGAGCTAATAGATTGCGCGATAAAACTAGAGAAAACCTATTGGTATTTAGGAGATAGTCTTTGTGTCCTTGGAAAAGGAGATGACGTTGCGCGTCAATATACAGGAGAGACTTACTTACGTTCAGATACCATCATGCTCATATTTGTTTTAAAAGAAGACAGTTTTCCTAATAAAGCGAGTGAATCTTTAGATAATATTTTCCCCTTTCCCGGTCGCCCTAAACATTAAGGAAATATAAAATGGAAGCCATTCATACAGAACAAGCGCCTAGAGCAATAGGGCCTTATTCACAAGCGATAAAAAGAGGAGAATGGCTGTTTTTATCAGGACAAATTGGGTTATCTCCCGAAACCATGCAGTTGGTTGCAGATGACATGACAGCACAAACAAAACAGATTTTTAAAAACTTAAATGCCGTATTAAAAGAAGCCGGTGGGTCTTTGCAAAACATTGTCAAACTAACTGTTTATTTAAAAGATTTAAACACCTATTCCGTGCTGAATGAAATAATGAAAGGGATTTTTACTATGCCATACCCCGCGCGCGCCGCAGTAGAGGTTTCCCGCCTACCTAAAGAGGCTTTAATAGAAATTGAAGCAATTGCAATATTAGCTGGCTGACATACATTCTCGATGCATTTTGCGTTTTGCCTTGAGCGTGGTATCTTCTGCGCCTATGTAAACCATATATGAATTAATCAATTGAGTAACTTATTCAGATTGAACAATTCCTCACATTTTATATTCCTGCCTAGCAGAAGCGTATTGCTGCGTCCCAATAAACACTTTCTTGGTTAAGTATTAGGAGATGAGAAACGTGATCTGGAACTGTCTAGATTTTTTAAAACCTGCCCCCTACCAGCCCATAACTAAATCACAGGAAGAAATTCAAAAAGACTATCGCTTTTGGCGATTTAGGATTTGCTATTCCATCTTTTTTGGTTATGCCATTTTTTATTTTACCCGTAAAAGTTTCACTTTTGCTATGCCTTACATGATGCAAGATTTAGGGTATACCAAAGCTGAACTGGGCCTATTAGCCTCTATCTTATATATATCTTATGGGATCAGTAAATTTGTCAGTGGCGTCATGTCTGATAGATCGAATCCCCGCTATTTTATGGCAATTGGCCTTATCATCACGGGAATTTTAAATATCTTATTTGGCTGTGCTTCTTCTCTTTGGCTATTTGCTTTATTTTGGGGATTAAATGGCTGGTTTCAAGCTTGGGGTTGGCCTGCTTGTTGTAAGCAATTAAATTATTGGTTTGCGCAATCTGAGCGCGGTTTGTGGTATAGCATTTGTAGCACTTCACACAATTTGGGGGGAGCGCTTATTCCTTTACTCGCCGTTTATTGTGCTATGCATTACGGTTGGCGTTATGCCATGTTTGTTCCTGCTGTGTGCAGCATCATTATGGGGTTTATTCTAATCAATCGTTTGCGAGATGTTCCTAGAACATTAGGATTGCCTACCGTAGAAGAATATCGCAATCAAGATGTGAATAGTTATGAATCTAATGCAACGCAGCATTCTTTACTCTCGGTAAAAGAAATATTATTTAAACAAGTTTTAAATAATAAATACGTGTGGATTTTTTCTGTTTCTTATTTCTTTGTTTACGTTGTTCGAACCGCCATTAATGATTGGACATTTCCTTATTTGATGGAAGCCAAAGGAATGCCTGATATGTTGGCGAGTAGCGGCGTATTTTGGTTTGAAGTTGGCGGTTTTGCTGGTATGATAGCCGCAGGTTGGGGTTCAGATTATTTTTCGAAAGGTAATCGTGTTCCAGCGATGGTAGTGTGTTCGCTCGGATTAATTCTTTCGCTAGTAGGTTTTAAATATGTTCCCGCAGATCATGCCTACTTGGATATGTTGTTACTTGCTCTAATTGGTGCCTTTGTTTTTGGCCCACAAATGATAGTAGGGTTAGCAGCAGCAGAGTTTGTCGATAAGAGAGCCGCTGCCGCATCAAATGGTTTTGCAGGAACATTAGGTTATTTTGGCGCTGCATTTGCGGGCTACCCAACAGGAATTATGATTGATACCTGGGGTTGGCAAGGGTTCTTCGCAGTGCTGTTAATTAGCTCGATAATTATACTGTTGATGTTATTGCCTCTCTGGTCAACAAGCCCGGAAGGCAAAAAAGAGCAAAACAAATTGGGATGGTCAACCAAGAGAGTTGTCAGGTTGAGGCAATCCTAATAGGCAAAAAGCCAGATTAAGGGTTGATACTTTTAACGCTTAGGGAAATTTCTGATAGCAAACAATCTTGCTGTGTAACACAGTAATAATGAGGAGAGGTTGACATGCCAACATTATATTTAGTAGCTCAAAATCCTGTAACTTTCAAAAAAACCGGTGGATGGCTGACCGCTGAAAAGTGGCACCCACCAGTATCGGTTAATTATTTTAGCGCAGCGGTGGTAGGGTTTGATCCTCGCGCAATGCCACCGCAGGTCATCGTTGTAAGGAGTTTGGATGATGCGAGAGTCCTTGCTCGTGCTGGCGAGATACAAAGCAAGCGTGCTCCGGATCAAGGCTATCCTTACTTTGAAATGGATTATTCTGGGGAAGACATTCCTCCTGCACCTTCTGCTTCCCTCTCCAGTGGTACAGACCAGACAACTATCAATACTTATCCTGTTGACTCTGCAAAGTGTCGTTTTACCGGGGCTGTGATGTTAAGTCATATTCATCCGTCTTTGTCTGATGTTCCTTCTCAGATGTATACCCTTGCTGATGATGATTCAGATGAAGTTGGATTGGTTTCAGGAGACAAGCGGCCTCAAAGCAGATGGGCGACTGCGGTCGCGACTGTAAGAAACGCACCAAGCAATGCTTGGGGTTATATGAAAGGCAATCGCGCAGCTGCTGCCTCCTATTCCTCTGCTAACCAAGATCCATCACACTCGGTATTTAGCAGAAGACCAGCTCCACTTTCTAGTCGATTAGGGGCAAGCTTAAGAGCTTTTGGACGAAGTCTTGCTGATACGGCTAGCAAGTGGGGCCCTGTTTTTGGTTTCGCAGCAGTCGGTATTACTTTATTTTACCTTACCGGTGGTACGGGGCTCTTAATGAAGTGGTTCCTTTCTATGGGACTAAAGAGTGCTGCTGCTGCTAGCTTGACTACTATGGGTACGTTAGCGATTGGAATAGTTTCTGTTGGCGTGTGCAAAGCAGTTATCAAAGCTGTTCAAGCTGGCGCCCATTACGGTAAAGCGGGCTATGATAACGTGAAAGTAAGATATGTTGGCTATACTGAATCGCGCGCTAAAGCGGCTAATGAAGCACAACATGCACAAGCGCTTCTTTTAGCGGAACAGCTTGGCTATGATCTGCATCAAGATAATGATCCTGCTGCTCAATTCGAAGCTGTTTATGCGGAGTCTGATTCTGCTCATAGAGCCAAACTCTTGGAGCGCGAATTAATGTTGTTTAGTCAACTAAAAGCGAACAAAGCAAATCCAGCGGCTAGACAAGCTGCAGAGGAAGCTGCGCTAAGAGACTTGGCAGCTATCCAAGCAGATGTTCAAAGAGCCAGAGTAGCAGCGCCTGGGGTTTGTTAACGAGTAGTGAAATAGCGTATTTGATAAAAGCCTGTTGCAAAAACAACGGGCTTTTTTTTTAAGGCTTTTTATAAGAGGTTGAGCATGGGGTATTATGTTGTTGGCGAAGCCATTGCCCTTCCACTTCAAGAAAACCCTGATTATCTAAATTGTTTTCCCAAAACAGAAAAGTGTTTTGTTTTTGAAAGCAAAGAAAGCGCTATTCGTTATGCGAACTTCAAAAACAAAGATCAAGTTAATGCTGCCTGCCCGCTATTTAAAGTCAAAGCGATAGAAGACGAAACAAAAGTGCTTCTAGATGTGAAAGAAGGCGAGCCTATCAAAGCCAAGGAAGCCAAGGTTAAGAAAAAAAAGAATATAGCTTCCGCTTCTTTAAAATACTTAGGGGGTGATTCTAAATTTATAAAGAGAAAATTTAGTAGAGATGTGTTGACTAAGAGCTTCGATGAACTTGCTGTACGTCAGCCGTCGCCTGTTAAAAATGACATTGCCAATTCCCCTAATCCCTCTAATTCGTCTAAC
This sequence comes from uncultured Gammaproteobacteria bacterium, assembly GCA_963803015.1. GTDB lineage: Bacteria > Pseudomonadota > Gammaproteobacteria > Berkiellales > Berkiellaceae > Berkiella. The sequence continues at coordinate 368,252 of CAWDKV010000011.1, forward strand.
TCTGTAGGTATTACCTTTGCTGCTATTATGCTGGCAGCTATTAGCAGCATTCTTTTATTCAGCACCTTATTTGGTTTCACCTCTTTGCCTGCTTTGTTTATTCACATGTTGGCAAAGTGGGGGATAATTTTTGTTTTACCCTCAAGTGTCTTAACCGCTAAAATTTGGTTTGCCGTATCCCTTGGTACATTGGCTACGGCTGCGTTGATGGGGTTGTATTATGGTGTGCGATTTTCTTTGGGTTTATTAGATTCTTTGGTTGTATTTTTAAAAGAAAAGGTAGAGCAGCATCAGCAAAATCGCGCACTAATCAGAAATGAGCCGCAGCCAGATTTGAGTTATTTGCAACGTTTATCACAATTTTTAGGCGCAGCACCCGCAACAGTTTATCAACAAATCTGGTATTTACCTGAAAGACTTCCAGCCACGTGGAGTTGGAATAATATAAAACATCAACTTGGCGGGCTATTTGTAGGAAAAAATAACATGGAAGGTGTTGTTCCCACACCCACGCCCACCCCCAAACCTTAGCGACTATTTTTCATTTTTTTATAATTTCCAAGAGCACGTTGCCTTGCAAAAGAGTGTTCGATAATTGGCAGCGGATAGGTTTTTCCAAGCTTAATCTTAGCTTTGTTTAGATATTCTTCTGGTGCTTGCCAAGGTTGGTGTAAATATTTTATATCAAGCATTTGCAATTCAGGGATCCATTTTTTGACATAGTCGCCTTTGGGATCAAATTTTTGCCCCTGCAATACGGGATTAAAGATACGAAAATAGGGTGAAGCATCGGCACCACTGCCTGCAACCCATTGCCAAGAAGCCGCATTATTCGCGAGATCGGCATCCACTAGTGTATCCCAAAACCATGCTTCTCCTTGTTGCCAAGGTTGTAAAAGGTGTTTGACTAAAAAAGAAGCCACTATCATCCTAACCCGATTATGCATCCAACCGGTTTCCCAAAGTTGACGCATTCCTGCATCAACAATAGGGTAGCCTGTTTTTCCTTGTTGCCATTTTTTTAAAAGTGAAGGGGAAGGATGCCAAGAAAAAAAATTGAAATGCGGTTTAAAAGCACGTGTCGGCAAATCGGGGTAATAGTGTAAAAGATGATAAGAAAATTCGCGCCAAGCCACTTCAGATAAAAAAACACTATTTTGAGTCGCATGCCATATTTGAACAGGGCTGATTTCCCCAAAATGTAAATGGGGAGAGAGCATAGAAGTCCCTTCTAAATCGGGTCTGTCCCGATTGCACTGATAGTCCTGCGCTGCTTTGAGCACAAAACGTTTTAATTTATCTTTTGCTGCGCGCTCTCCGGGGTGCCAATATTTTTCTAACTTGGTATACCAAGCGGGGTGAGAGAGCAAATCAAAATCTTCTAATTGGCATTTCGTCTCTATCTTGTAAGTAATCAGAGATTGAGGAGTAGGGTAAATCTCTCGAATAGTTCGTTGTTGTAGCTTTTTCCAGAATGGCGTAAAAACTTTGAAAGGTTGCCCAGCATTATTCTGATATTCCCAAGGTGAAAATAGGTGGGAAGCATTATATTTATGTACAGAAATCTTTTCTCTGGTTAACAGCGTTTCAATGTGTAGATCACGCGCTAAAAAATGTGGCTCAAAACATTCATTCCAGTAAATGGCATTTGCTTTTGTCTGTTTGATAAGTTTGTCTAAAACAGCGTGAGGCTCTCCCTTTGCTAGTACAAGCGTTAAGCCATAGCGTTGTTGGAGAGTGGACTTGATAGTGAGCAAACTATGATGTAACCACCATTTACTCGCGCCCCCTAAAGGCCACACGGTTTGATTAGGGGAGTATATATAAAGCACGATGATTGGGCGTTTTTGCTTTGCCGCAAAATAAAGAGCAGGGTTGTCTGAGATCCGTAAATCTTGTCTTAGCCAAAGAATAAGGGGGGAAGCTTGCTGCATTATTTCGTCTTTCTTTTTTTGCCTTTTTTGCATTGTCTTATTGTAAGGCCGATGGCAAGGGTTGTTGCAAGCGTTGCGACAGCAATATAAGGAAGATAATTTTTGGAGAATTCACGAAAAATAACCGACTTATCGTACTTAGAGCCATACTCAATTAGATTTTGAAAAACACAAGCATTATCTTTGCAAATGTCAAAAACCGGCTTTAGCTTCTCGTAATGACATTTTAAAGCATCCCAATCGCAAAGTATTTCTGGAGGAGGGGGGATATAGCCCAACTTATGAGCAACAGCCTGAATGAATGGCGAAAACTTGGTGAACCACGTCATATGTACAACGCTCCATGACTGACTACACCTTTGCATTGTAAAAGAAATAGCGTGTGTTCGTATACCCTTCAAAGAGGAATTTTCGGCACTTGTCGAAGCAAAGCTTCGCCAACAACGTCGAAAAATCCGGAAAATCATCTGCTGTGGGTATTGGCCTTTTTGCCGTCCGTTGGCTCGAGGCTAGGCACCTGCCTACTGATTAAGGGTTGAGTACGTATTCGCGTTTTTCTAGTTTAGGCTTAGAAGCCATTGCACGATTACTCAGCGCTTGAAACAAACTGTGATAGGAATTGCTTGGACTCCAAACATACCAGCCATCTGCCTTAGCGTCTTCCACGGCTTTAATTTGTGCCAAGATATAACGCTGTTTTTCACCTGAAGACATCGAGTAATGATAATTAGAAGCCTCAATGTAAGGCGTTAATTTAAAAGGAGGGGCGTTATTAAATTGTTTTCTCAATGCAGTGAGTGAAGTATAGACAGTATCGTATGGCTTGTGAAAATGCTCGTTAAATGGTGTGTAATGCGAAGGATAAACCATTGGGCAAGCGACATCGATAGTGTCTGAAAATACTTTAATGTTTTGTCCTATGCGAGGAGATTCTTTAAAACTAACCTCACCAAAAATATCTACTTGCAGTGGTAAATGGTGGGCTGCCACTTGCGCTTTAAACCATTTGATCACTTCTTTGACATCTTTTGCATTTTGAGGTGAAGGCTGTCTCTTGGTGGAGTAGCGAACATAATCCAATTGAATGGCATCCGCACCATAGCCGATAGCAGCTTCAACATTTTTATATCTTTGTTGCCAATGAGCAACAGACTTGATTTGTTTTTCATCTCCGCCATTCGGAAAGAGCACAACACGTGCAACGTATCGGATCCCATTTTGCTTAATGAGGCTGATACCCTTGTGATAATTTTTGGTATCTTTTAGGAGATCTACAACAAAGGTATTAATACCCACTTCTTTAGACTTGGTAATTAATTCATTCAGCAGCTTAGGATTTTCGAGCGTGCTTTGATTAATATAAATCCCGCGTACAGTAGTAGGGTTAGCGAAAAGTGTACTGCTAAAAATGACACCGAAGGTGAGCGGTAAGATGGCTAATGAGAGTATCTTTTTAAACATAATACGTTAATCCCTAAAAAATCTATGGAGGAAATGTTGCTTGTTTTAAAAAAAAACAAGCAACAATGTTGTCTCTATAGGCTTGTATTAGTAACGGCGTGCTTTTTGATCTTGATCATAGAGAACGCCGCCCACTGCTCCAACACCAGCACCAATGAGAGCACCAGCGCCTGCATGGCCTGATATCGCCCCGATAGCAGCGCCACCAGCCGTGCCAAGCGCTGTACCGCCCAATACACGTCTTTCGCTTGGGGACATGTTTTCACAACCAGCAAGAAAGAGGATGGCAATTAAGGACAGTACGATTGTTTTGGCATATTTCATCTTTATTTTCTCCATGTATTAAAAAAGTTCGCCATGCTTGGAGAAAGGGAAGAGACAAAAAGTTCCACTAAGATTGAATATTTTGTAACGGTTGCTGCTTATGCGCGCAGATTGATTTTTAAACACTAGAAATTAAAAACTCTATGTATTTTGAGTTCATCAACTGTCTTTTTGCTCACCTTTTATCGGCATAATTTCACCATATATCTCGCGCAACTTTTTTATGGATCAAGAATGTTTACAATCATTTTTTAAAAGAAAAATCATATTGGAGTCAGAGGATGTTGCGACAAATTATATCTGTCATCGTTGGAGTGAGTGTCACTGTAGCGAGAGTGATTTCACTTTTGAAACAAGAAGAGACACCAAGAGAAAGAGCGCTTTATAACAATCTTTGGCAAACAGCCCTATCGGGTGCAGCACAAGGGCTAACCATGCCGGACTATCCTTTATCCGATGCATTGCTTCCTGCTAGCTTAACCGTGTTGCATAGCTTTACGAGAAGGGCGCCCAGAGAGTTCTTTCCGGAATTTGTTTTAGCAGATTATCCTGGCCTGAGAGAGGTCGAGCCCGCCTTTGCTTTAGAGGAAAGGGCACCTTTAGAAGGGGAAATATCGGTCATTCCAGCGACTAGTTTCAAGGCACAATTGGCGGAAGTGGGTGTTGATATCAATGACGTGCCTGAGAAGTTTTTCGATAATGTTGTCACCTTCGATATAATGGAAAACCCGGTTGTTGCTATCACCTCAACTCAGATCAATGGGGAAGAAAAGCGAACAGAGCATGTGTATGACAAGTCGACTTATGTAAGATTTGGAGGGATCTGTCCGGAGAATCGTCTGGACTTTCTTGAAGTGAAAGATCATGTTACGTTACGAGCAGAAATGGAAACTTTTATTGCCGAGAAGAAGCAGGAAGCGAGTTTGCAAGGGGCAGTTTTGAGATAATTTAAAAAAATTTTAAGAAATTTTAAAAATAATTTTCAGGTTAGAATTTTTGAAATTTGAAGTTCTGTTAAAGTAAACGTAAATGAGCTAAGTCCTTAAAGAATAAAAAAATTTTCCTACTTGGGTGAGATCAAAAAAAGAGACAAATCACATTTCACACACACACATTTTGTCATCATTTTCTCTAATCAGAGCAAATGTGACTGGATATATATTTTATTTTTTTAAACTGTTGTGCTAAATTTGTGATAGTTACCCTAGTATGAGGAGAGGCTAGATGACCGTCCGTAAGAAAACAGCAACGAAACGCAAGGCTGCGAAAACTTCAACCGCTAAACCAGCTAAGAAGGCAACAGCTAAGCGTACAACCGCTAAGAAAGCGACCGCTAAAACTGCAACAGCCAAAAAGGCTACCGCTACCAAGCGTAAAGTTGTAGCGAAAGCTAAAGTTGCTAAAGCTCGTAAGACTACTGCTAAGAAGAGTACGACTGCGAAGAAAGCAACCGTTAAAAAAGCGACCACAGCTAAAAAAGCAACTGCTAAAAAAGCGACTACCGCTAAAAAGCGTCCAGCCGCCAAAAAAGCAACTGCTAAAAAAGCGACCACAGCTAAGAAAGCAACAACTGCTAAAAAGCGCCCAGCCGCTAAGAAAGCAGCTGGTGCTACTAAGCGTAAAGTTGCTGCTAAAAAGCATACCGGCGCTGCTCGTAAGAGAAAAACAAGCAAAGTGGCTAAGCTGCTAAGCATGTAAGCAGCAGAAAACGCGTTATATCTTTTCGGTATAACGCGTTTTTTGTTTTCAATCTCCCCTCTAAATTTATACCATTATCATTATTCAATTCGAATAACAGCTCAAAAACCAATCTTTCTTGTGTCTCTGTAGTCATTGTGGTAAATTGCCAACTTACTCATTCTTTTAGCTAATCAGCTAGTTAATGGGTTGATTTACTTCAATTTTAGGGTGTTGAGGGGAATAACGATGTTAGGGCAATTTATTAACTTCGTAAAAGGGCTATTATCTGCACCAAGCAGTCCTTCTAAAGTTATTGTGAATGTTGTAGAGCTGCCGCCGCCACCGCCTCCTAAAGATCCCATCCAAATCAATTTTATTGTATCTACCCTCTGTCCCCCTTTGCCAACGTCTGGGGTCACACAAGAATGGGTAAATGTTTATTTAAAACAATTTAAAACAAATGTTTTGTTGTTATGGGCTGACCATGAAGATAAATTAAATGTTGCATTTTCACACAACAAAAATTCATTTCACCTGTGTTTAAATGAATATCGAGTAGAGAAAGACACGGGGCATGTGATTTTTAGAGAGAAGAAAATAGATGATATAAATGATATATATAGTGCTATTGAAGAAAAGGGGTTCTATTTATCAGAAAATATCATTTTACCAACCTTGGATGAGTTGCTGAAACATCAATTTAATGTCAATTTGACCCAAAAACATATTACATCTGACATGATAGCGCGCGCTGAAAGTGCATTTTCTCGGGTACAAAATAATCTGGAACAAAATACAAATTGTTCTATTTGCTTAGAGAAGTACACTGAAGATAACCCTGCTCATATTCTTATTCTAAGTAGACAATTTTATCATAAAGAGTGCATCACAGAAGCTTTGGGAAGGCAAAAAAGAGAAGAGAAGGAATTAAGAGATCCTTTAACAAACGAGTTAATTGCAGAAGCAGGCGCTCGCTTCAATATTAAAAAAGCAATATTACCTGCAGAAATTTATCAAAGTATGGTCAGTGAATACGAAGAATATTTTGTACAAGCAAACACTTTCCTTACCATGGTAAAAGTGCTAGCAGCAACAAAAGCGCCTCTATCAGAAGGGCGTAAGCTAGATGAAAAGATCAAGACTGAAACGGGGGAGTTAATTGAAGCAATTAAAGATCCAACAACCAAGGATACCATTGCATTAAAGCCCATGTAACCCAATTTTTTGCCTGACAGCTAAATTAGTTATGATCAGAATAAGGAATAGTGGTTACAAATCCTTTTAGAAATTGTAAAATTGCATAATTTTGCTGCATTTTTAAAGGAAGATTATTATGCAGTCGGCGTTTTATAAGGCTAATGTTGCTTTTACCTCAAAGCACGATGTCAAAGGGCTTCTCACCCAACTTCAAGACGAAGAAATCACCTATTTAACTTATGAATGTTATTTACCCAATGGACGCCATTATCGCCTGACTTCTCATCCCGAATGGATTGAGCACTATTATAGAGAAGCGCTCTATAACGTCGCTGTTTTTGAACATCAAGATATTTTTAATAAGAATGGGGTGACTTTTTGGTGTGATCTCAATCGTCAACCTATTTATGATAGGGCGAGTGAATTTGATATTGATCATGGCTTCACTTACTTTTTTCAAAAAGAGGGTTCTACTCATTTCTTTCATTTAGGCAGAAAAGTCTCAGCCAAACCCAATCAAGATAAAGATAAAACCCTTCTGAGTAAATATGAATCTTTTTCGCTAGATTTCTTAGATAAAACCTTGGGGCTGCGTCAAGAAGGTGAAAAACAATCCATTATTTTGCACCCTTATAAATCACCCTTGAAAGCTAGTGACTTGCTTTCTTTAATCGCTGAATCCTTGTTAGAGAGTCAAGTGGTTGTTGGCAATAAAATAATTGAAATTTCGCCTAAAGAAGCAAGAGTGGCGCAATATCTTTCTCAAGGACTTTGCATCAAACAAATCTCGCATCGAATTGGCGTGAGTGAGAGAACAGTGAAGTACCATATTTGCTCTTTAAAAGAAAAGACGCGTTGTAAAAATTTAGTGCAACTCGGATTTAAGCTTGCGAGTATAAAATTAAAATATAAAGAAGGGTAAAAGGAGAAACAGAGCCCGTGTCACTAGAGAACAAATTTGAAGTTTGGATTGACTCATTAGACAAAGATATTATATTACACGCAAAAAGTTTAGGTCTTTTGCATGGGGTGACGACTAACCCTACCATTTTATCACGCCATGATCCTCTGCCCCTTAAAAGTATTGCAACGGCACTTGAATTATTTGAAGGCCCGCTTGGCGTTCAAGTAACTCATCAAGAATCAGAGCAAATGATTAAACAAGCTAAAGCGCTTTATGCCCTCAGCAACCGTATCATTGTTAAAATTCCTTGTGTTGAAGAAGGGTATAAAGCTATGTATGCTTTACAGCAAGAAGGGATCCCGGTTTTAGCCACTGCGATTTATACGCTGCGCCAATATCATTTAGCGAGTTTGTTTGGGGCAAAATATGCTGCGCCTTATTATTCCAGAATGATTAAGCGCCATAAGGAAGAGAGCGCAAATCTTGAGACTGCAGCTCAAAAATCACTTGAAATAGTCACTCAAATGTTAAATCTTTCTAGAAAAAACAAAACCAAGGTGATGTTAGCTGCCTTAGAATCTCCTTGTCAATTGGATGATTTGGTCTGTCTTGGTTTAGAGGTGGCGACCCTACCAGCAGAAGTCTATAAAAAGTGGCTAGGCGACTTCCCTAAATCTGTTGCGGATTTGAACAAATTTTCAGAAGATTGGCATCTTAATATTCATGCAGGAGATTGGCTTTAATGATTCAAAAGAATCTTCTCTTATTCGTTTGTTTAATCTGTGTTTTCTTTCTTCCCCAAACTTATGCTGAGACTAAAAACAATCCAGAGATTAAAGTTGTGGAAGTTGAAAAGGTTAAGCAATCCACGATTACCGAAACTATTCGTTTATTAGGAGTCGTGAAAGCGAAAAGATCTATCGATCTGGTAGCTAAAACCAGTGGTAATCTTGAACAAATTGTGCAAAGTGGCGCCAAAGTGTCTAAAGGGACACTTATCGCAAAACTTGACAATGTTGATGTTGAAAAGTCGGTCGCACTCTCAGCTGAATCAGCAAAACTTGCCAAAGCGCAATACGATAGAATACTTTCATTGACGAAAACCAATGCGGTAAGTAAAAGAAATCTAGAAGAAGCAAAACACCAATGGTTGGATGCACAAAAAAGCTATTTAAGCGCTAAGATGGAATGTGGGAAATCACATTATATTGCTCCTTTCGATGGATTTGTAGGGGTTTACAAAGTTCGCGAAGGCACGCAAGTAAGGGAAGGGCATAAAATTGTTTCTCTTTATGATCCTAGCGAACTCGGTGTGGAATTTGATATTCCTGCCAAATATCTTACAAAAATTCATCCTGGTCAAAAGATGGTAATCAATGATAAACAACTGACGTTAGATGTCGTGCAAAATATGATCGATCCCGACACTTTAATGGTACCAGCTTATGTAAATTTTTCATGTCAGGATTGTTTTATTGGTGAAACGGTTAATGTCGATCTCTCATTAGTTGAGCATCAAAATGTTCCTGTTATCTCCGCTGAATGCGTTTTTCATAAAAATGGTAAAGAATTTGTTTATGTGGTGAAAGAAAATAAAGCTATTTTAACTCCTGTTTGGCTCGGTCTCAAAGAGAAAAACAAAGTGGAAGTAACGGATGGCATTCAAGAGGGGGATATCATCATCTCGCGTGGACAGGCTCGGCTTTATCCAGACATTCAAGTTAAAATTGATACTAATAATATATCCACAGCAGATAATTTTTCGGCTAGGCGGCAAGCTCACGAGCAAAAGGAGCGTATAAGTAATACATGACTTTTGCGAGAGAGCTTTGCCAACAACGCCGAAAATTCATATGCGAAGGATAGACTGAAAAATCATGAAATTAACGGAATACTTTATAAGACACCCTGTCATTGCTTTAGTGTTAAATAGCATGATTCTTATTGTAGGGCTACTTTGCTTTAAAAATATTGCAGTACGTGAATATCCTGAAGTCACACTGCCCGTTTTAGCAGTGACTGCGCAGTTTCCCAATGCCAGTGCTGAACTTGTGGAATCTGGGGTGACGCATCCTTTGGAGGATCAACTTGGCGGCGTGGAAGGCTTAGAATCCATGACCTCGCAATCCAGCCAAGGCAGTTGTAACATCATGCTTGTTTTTAAAGAGGGCACATCCCTTGATAAAACCTTAAGTGTTTTAAGAGATAAAATCAATTTGGCTCGAGCGCATTTACCAAAAGAAGTGCCCGAGCCTGTTATTCAAAGACAAAGCATTTCAAACGGGATCCCTTTTATTGCCATTGCTCTTTCATCAACTGATAAAAACTATGGTGAGCTCACACATTTTGCCAACCTTTATCTCAAAAATGCCTTTAGAAGTATTGATGGTGTTTCTTCAGTCGAGGTGGCAGGGCAGCCTTATACCATGGAGGTAGTTTTAGATCTGCATAAAATGTACGCTTTTGGTGTCAATGCAGATGAAGTCTATCAAGCAATAGAGAAGTATACGCATTCATGGCCCGTTGGAAAATATCGTAATGAAGTGCCTACCACCATCGAGCTGAACCTCAAGGAAGTAGACGATTTTAATAAGATTTTTGTTAAAAATCGTTCTAATGGCAAGGCAGTTTTCCTACATTCTATCGCTGATGTTAAATTAGCTACTGATAATAAATCGTTCAGGGTCCGACTCAATGGTCAACCTGGGCTTATGCTCTCAATTGATAAAGCCAGTGATGCTAATCCAGTTGAAGTATCTAAATTGGTGCACAAACAGCTATCTTCGCTGCAAAAAACCTTGCCTCCTGATCTGCAAATTGAGGTGATGCTTGATCAAACTGCTTTTATTAAAGCTTCCTTGCATAATATTAAATCATCTATTGTAGAAGCGGTATTACTTGTTCTGATCATTGTCTTTGTTTTTCTGCGTAACCTCAGATCGACGCTTATTCCGTTGGTGACCATTCCCATTTCCCTTATCGGTAGCATTATCTTCTTAAAACTATTTGGATTCTCTATCAACACACTGACTTTACTCGCTATGGTCTTAGCCATCGGTTTAGTAGTAGATGATGCCATTGTTGTGCTTGAAAATATTGCGCGACATATTGAAAAAGGATTATCTCCATTGGAAGCAGCCATAAAGGGAAGCCGTGAGATTGGCTTTGCCGTGGTCGCGATGACTTTTACGTTAGCGAGTGTTTACTTGCCCCTCGCTTTTATTGAGGGCGTGATTGGACAATTATTTATTGAATTTGCAGTGGCTTTGGCAGGAGCTGTCTTCATATCAGGGGTTGTTGCTTTGAGTTTATCTCCCTTGATGTGTGCAAAAATGCTGAAACCTCATCAAACTAAACCTTTATCTAAGATAGACCTAAGCCTAAAAAAGGCCCAAGAATTTTATCGAGCTACTTTGGAAAAAATGTTAGCGTCTAGCATATGGATTTGTGGTGGTGCTTTTGCTGTAGTTTTAGGTGTTATTTTCTTATTTAATGTATTACCTCAGGAAACCGTACCAAAAGAAGATAGAGGGCTTATTGGTGTCTACGTCCCTTATATTCCGGGTAAAGATATGAATTCATTTGAAAGCGTGGTTTCTCTTGTTGAAAAGCAATTAAAGTCTATCCCAGAAGCAAAAGGCTATTTAACTTTCATGGGGGAATGGGGAGGGAGTATCTGCATACCCTTAAAAGATCAAGGTGCCAGAAAACGTTCCGCCTCAGAAATCATGTCTGCAATACAACCCATGATGTCTCAATTACCTTCGATTGATGCCTGGGCTTGGAGTTGGGATTCAGGTCTGCCGGGGATGGATGATGCCATGAATGGCTCTGAGCTCACACTGGCGATTTCTACCGCTGGAGATTATAGAACGCTTTTGCAACATTTAAATAATGCAAGACAGGAAATTGAAGAGCAAGGTGTTTTTGATTCAGTTCATCATAACCTCAAGCTTGACACGCCTGGCTACAAGCTTGCTCTAGATACTCATACTTTATCACGCGCAGGCCTTTCACCTTCTCAAGTTGCTAAGATGGTGGAAATTTTCTTTAGTGGAGACCAATCGCTTTCGTTTCACAAAGAAGGGATAAGCTATCCCATCACCATCAAAGGCAATATTATGCCTTGGACGTTAAATGAATTATATTTAAATACGCCAAAAGATAAAAAAATCTCGGTCGGTGCTATTGCGGAGATGAAACCATCAACACTTCCTAAAGAAATTCATCATCATAATCAGATGCGTTCGGTTAATTTAACCACTGCGCTGAAAAAGGATCAGAAAATTGAACCATCTATGAAAAATCTTTTACATAGTGTTAATAAGGTTATTCCTGGAGATTTTAAAAAAGAATGGATAGGCGCCGCAAAATCCTATAATGAAACCACTTCTATCATGATGTGGCTCTTGATTTTGTCTTTGGTCTTTATTTATGCGATTCTGTCTATCCAGTTCGAGAATTTTTCCGATCCATTTATTATTATGCTAACTATTCCTTTAGCTTGTTTTGGTGCATTATTAATTGCTTACTTGTTCAACCAGTCACTCAATCTCTATACGCAAATTGGTTTAATTACCTTGAGTGGTCTTATTACTAAGCATGGCATTTTGATTGTAGAATTCGCTAATCAAAAATTGAAACAAGGTGAAACGTTGCTACAGGCTATTCAAGAAGCCGCAGGATTACGTTTGCGCCCCATTTTAATGACAACCGGAGCAATGATTCTTAGGTATCCTCCCTTTAATTTTTGCAACAGGCGCAGGCGCAGAGGCACGTCATGCAATAGGGTTTATTTTGGTGGGGGGGTTGATATGTGGCACACTCTTGACCTTGTTTGTTTTGCCTTCGCTTTATTATCAAATCAAGCATTTTATGTTATTTAAGAAAATGAACATTCAGCGAAAACAACCCCTAGCTGAGAATCTATTGGCGATAAAATTAACATGGCATGATAGATAAAATTAAGGAAACAATTGATGACAAAATTAAGTGTTAATGTAAATAAGCTTGCCACTCTTCGAAATTCTCGGGGAGGAAATAACCCGGATGTGTTGAAAACAACATTAGATATTATATCTTTCGGTGCACAAGGAATTACGGTGCATCCCCGTCCAGATGAAAGGCATATTCGCAGGAAGGATGTTTATGATATTGCACCGAAAATTAATGTCGAATTTAATATCGAAGGCTACCCTGATGATGATTTCCTAGCCTTAGTCAGTGAAATTAGGCCTGCACAATGCACTTTAGTACCGGATCCCCCTCATGTACTGACCTCGAATGCAGGCTGGGATGTTGAAAAAAATGTTGATTTTTTAAAGAAGGTTATCAGATCCTTGCATGCTAGTGGGATAAGAACGTCTTTATTCGTTGATCCCTATAAACTCACCGAACATGAAATTACATTATTGAAAGAGATAGGGACAGATAGAGTTGAGCTTTATACAGAAGCCTATGCGCATGGTTATGGCACATCAAAAGAAGAAGAAGTGCTTGATGTCTATAAAAAAGCAGCTACAGAGATTAATAAACAAGGAATAGAGCTCAATGCGGGGCATGATCTTAATCTTGAAAATTTAAGCGCATTTATTAAAGCAATCCCTACTATAAAAGAAGTATCGATAGGGCATGCTCTTATTTGTGATGCTTTGAGTTTTGGCTTAAAAGAAACCATTGCGCGTTATTTGGCGTGCTTAAAATGAGTGATAAATCAGCAAGTTTGACTCCTTCTATTTTGAAAATAGTACGAGATAAAGGAACGGAATATCCTTCAACTGGCGAATATAATGAATTTGACGTACCGGGGACTTATTTATGTCGTCAATGTGGTTTAGGCTTATATCGTGCAAGCTCAAAATTTTTCTCTGCTTGTGGCTGGCCAAGCTTTGATAAAGAGATCCCCGATCATGTTTTAAGAGAAAGAGATGCTGATGGCCACCGCGTTGAAATTTTATGTCAAAGATGTCGGGCGCATTTGGGACATGTTTTTGAAGGTGAAATGTTAACTCCTTTAAATACCAGGCACTGCGTTAATTCTCGCAGTTTAGATTTTGTGGAGAATGTGAAGGTGGAAGATTCAGAAGAAGCGATATTAGCGGCAGGATGTTTTTGGGGAGTAGAATACTATTTCAAAAAGTTGCCTGGCGTGCTTAAAGTGGAAGTAGGGTATACCGGTGGCCACAAAAATAACCCAACTTATAAAGAGATCTGCACTGGAAAGACAGGGCATTTTGAAGCCATACGGGTTCTTTATGATCCCAGCATTGTTACCTTTGAGAAAATTACTAAATACTTCTTTGAAATTCATGATCCCACTCAAATAAATGGCCAAGGTCCTGATTTAGGCGAGCAATATTTAAGCGTGGTGTTTTATTATGATGAGTCACAAAAAAGCACCGCAGAGAAGCTTATTTTGCAGCTGGAAGAAAAAGGTTACAGTATCGCTACACGCATTTTACCGGTAAGTACTTTTTGGAAAGCAGAAGAGTATCATCAAGAATATTATCAAAAATCAGGGCATCAGCCTTATTGCCATCGTTATGTTAAGCGTTTTGATGATTAGTGGAAAAGTTATATATCCAAATTTTGTTTATCGAAAAAGGCTATCGTAATCAAAATCTAGGTTCTTTTCTTATTAATAAAGTTGAATCAAAAGCGAGAACCATGGGTACTGATAGTACATACCGATACTTTCGATTCTCAAGCATGGATATGAGGTCTCTGATATTCTTGAAGATTGCCCTGAAGGGCACAAGAGATACTATTTTTTTTGCGTTTAATATGCTCGTGAGTCCAAAGATCTCGCTGGCGTTATTCCCGCGAAGGCGGGAATCCATATCGTGAGTCCAAAGATCTCGCTGGCGTCATTCCCGCGAAGGCGGGAATCCAGAAATTATTAACTTTATAAAAAGCCAATCTCTGCATAGTTCATTTTGCAGATTTTTCTCAAGGAAATTCATACCCTGCCCTCAGAAAAAGTTGTCTTGTTGACGTTAAGCAAAACAGTGCATTATCACCTTGATTGACTAATGATAGCCAGGTATTCCATAATTTCATTCGGCCCCTCTTTTTTTTTAGCAAAACAAATTTTATCTAAAATAGGGGGATCGTCAATGGGTTCATTTTATGAGATTTTAATGCATACAGAAAGCAAAACAGGAAATGACCATGTCCTCGTTTGTGTACATATTAGCCAATAAAAGAAATGGCACTCTTTGCACCGGTGTAACATCTGATTTAATCAAACGGGTTCATCAACACAAATCAAATCTTGTGGAAGGATTTACCAAGAAATACAGTATTCATCATTTAATCTACTATGAGATTTTTGACGATATCACAGAAGCTATCGCAAGAGAAAAATGTATAAAAAAATGGCGTCGCCAGTGGAAATTGGCCCTCATTGAACGTATAAATCCTCAATGGCAAGACCTCTATGACAGTCTATTATGATTACTGGATTCCCGCTTTCGCGGGAATGACGCCGGCGAGATCTTTGGACTCTCAAGAGATGGTTGAAAACACAATAATATATTTAATTGGCTTTGCTGGGACGAGAAAACTAATAATTGCTAAAGAAATTATTGCAAAAATCAATATAAAATCGGAAAATGCTTGTTACTTATCTTTATAGAAAAACCCCGAGTAGAAAAAATGAATAAGACTTATCAAAACCTAAAGACAAATTCTGATTCAGACGTTTATGGGAAGCTTTGCGCTGAATTTTATGACAATGATAAACCGTTTGCCACTGATCAAGAAATTGCCTTTTATGGTCAGTTTTTTAGGAAGGACCAATTGATACTGGAGCCAATGTGTGGGAGTGGAAGGTTACTGATACCAATGTTAGAAGCGGGTTATAAGGTGCATGGACTCGATAACTCACCCTATATGCTAGCAAGCTGTAAAGAACGCTTAAAGCAGCATAACTTACATGCGGAAATCTTTGAACAATCTGTGACAGAACTTAATTTAACCCAAAAATATGACGGTATTATTATACCATTTGGATCTTTTCAACTGTTATATCCTCGCGATGTAGCTTATGAAGCATTAGTAAAGTTACATCGACACTTAAAGCTTGGAGGAAAAATAGTTTTTGATTTGTTTATTCCTTGGGAAACAATGTATCTTGATGGCGAAGAAGAAAGGAATGAAAAAAGCACCATCTTACCTAATGGCAGCATCATTATTCATAAGTCACATTCCAAAGCAAACAAATTCGAGCAGCATTCCACTAGTTACAGTACATACGAGAAAATAATTGATGGCAACGTCATTATTAAAGAAGAAGACATTATGCATCTTTGCTGGTACTTCTTGTATGAATTTGAGCTTATTCTAGAAAAACATGGTTTTAGTAATGTTAAAAGACTCAAAAAAGTAATTAACAATGAAGAGCTGATAGTTTACATCGCTGAAAAAGCATAGATGTTTACATTAAAAATAAAATGAAAAAGATTCTTTCGATTATTTTGTTATCTGCGGTCAAATTGTGTTGGGTGAATCCTCTGATTTAAGCGGAGCGCAGCCAATGACCTGTATTCGCCAAAGCTACGCCACGCTAACATTGTCAGGCTCTTTGAGCATAGCGTAGACGAGCGCCGAAATTTCATCTGAGAAGAGTGTATTTATGGTGCTGCTGATTTTCTTTCTAGACCGACATCAGCCTTTCCTTCTTGAGTACGATTCAATTTATTTTTACTATCTTCACCATTTGTCTGTCGTGAACGCGCGGCGCCATCAACGTCCATTGTAGTTAGCGCAGCAGTTGCATCTAGATAAGTTGGGTCTTTCACCGCATCGGCGCCACGCTTGAGTCCGCGCGTTTCAGTCTCTGGATTCAATGTGCTGTGCGTCGCCGCTGCCATTTCGTCTGCACTCCGTTTATGTCTCGGTGCTTCTACAGGGGTGGCTGCTGCGACCGCAGTATTCAGGCCATTATCATTCTCTGGTGATGCGACTACAGAAAGAGATTCAGCACTTTGGCTCAATGAAGATAAGGGACTTTCTGTGCTAACAACGGGATGCAACAACAAGGGAGCAGCTTGCGATAAAGGGCGTGCAGAAAGCACGCTCGAAACTGGTAACAAAGGATCAATATTACTTGTACCGTTGTTTAAAAGTCCTTGTGCGCTTTGATAATGCATCGGTGGCGGAGCAAAAATAACAGGAGCAGTACTTGGTCCAAGAAGAGTTTGTTCAGCTAAAAGAGGGCTAGTAGATAAAATGGGTTGTTCTTCTATAGCAGGCGTTGTTCCTACTTGTGTCAAAGCGGGTAATTCTTTATCTTTAGAAGTACCAAAGAAAGCATTATACATTAACTCTCCAAAAGCTTGACGGAAATCAGGATTATCAATGAGTTCTGTTAATGGGTTGATAACCATGCCCAACCCCCCCGATAAACCCGCAGATACTAAAATTCCTAAACCTGGCAAATTGACACTTAACGCAGCAACAAAAGTGAGCAAAGGAAGAATGGTAGTTAAACTGATATAAATGGATTTAGCTGAGAGTGTTTCTAAAAATATCTTTATATGTAAAGCACTTATTAGCACACCAACAGAGATGAAGGCACTGTAGGCTAATGTAGTTGCCAAAGAGGGTGATACAGAAAGAGATAATGGAATGTAGACTAAATTGTAAGCAACTTGGCCGAATGCTTTTGCGATTTGAACAGAAATAGGACCAAAAAAAGTTTTACTGATCAACCATATTGGTGCACAAATTAGCATCATTGATAAGGCTTGAAATATCCCGCCTGCAATATTTTTAAACGTCAGACCATCTTCTTGCACCTTATTTTTCAAGAGGTGAAAACTTTCTTGAAGGGTTTTCGGTTTATTAAACGGGGTAGTTGCACCAGCTTTCATTTACAATAGCTCCTCCGGGAATCGATAAATTGAGAGGAGACAATTTATGTCATCTATTTTATATATTCAACTACCTAAAGCATCATTTTGATATGAGGTAGGATTAATACTATAAAAGGAAAATATGTGCTCTGAACTTGATAGTACACCTATTAACAAGTAATCTAGCTTTGGAAAAAAGATTTTGTAAGTGAGAAGAGATGGCTACCTATTTATTAGTGCATGGATCTTGGCATGGTGCCTGGTGTTGGGAAGAGGTGATCCCTTTGTTAAAAAAACAAAATCACCACGTTTTCGCGCCAGATCTGCCAGGGCATGGCAATAATCCCATGACGCTTAAGAGCATTAATTTCAATTCCTACGTTGAGTGCATTAATAAATTAATGGATGACATGCAAGAGCCTGTGATATTGGTTGGGCATAGTATGGGGGGCATGGTGATTTCTCATGTTGCCCAATCCTACCCTAGGAAGATTAAACACTTAGTTTATTTAGCTGGATTTTTACCGCAAAATGGAGAGTCTTTAAGCGCAATAGCGCAAAAACAACCCTTAACGCCGATTACACGCGCTATCCATGCTATCCCTGAAGAAAATGCCCTGACATTTCCTTTAGAGCATATGAAGGAATTTGCTTATCATCGATGTTCTGATCTGCTATTAGCAAAAATATTGCCGCGACTATGTGTTGAGCCTTTTGTGCCTTGGATAACACCCGTTAAAATTGACCCTTTGATTTTTGAAAAAATAAGTCGGGTATACATTGAGTGCCGGGACGATCAGGCGATAACACTTGCCTCTCAAAGAAGAATGCAAAAGGAAACGCCCTGTACAGTTTATAGTTTGGATTGCGATCACTCGCCTTTTTATTCTGAGCCCAATGGCTTAGTTCAAATTTTACTGTCTTTAGCTTAAATGAAAACCAGAAAAAATAGTGTCAGATAATATTTTTAGTAGTAATTTGGTGGTTTAAAATGAAAACAAACATTCTCCCAGAAGAATTTACAATTTTGTCAGAAGCGGTGCCTGAGTTAAAAATTGATCTTAAATATTGTGGCTCAGATAATCTTATTGGTCGTCCATTAAAGAATTATGCGCCAGATGGTGTAGCAGTTTTAACCAAGGTAGCAGCTGAATCTGTTAAAAAAATAGCGCAATATATACAAAAACCATCTGTAAAAGCAGAACTTCAATTGTCTAATCCGACAATTTTGATTTTAGATGCTTATAGACCGCAATCCTCTTGTGAAGATTTTTGGGATTGGAGCCAATCTTCTTGTGAAAAAACCAAGCAGGATTATTATCCCAACCTAGATAAAAGAGATTTCTTCAAGTTGGGATATATTGCTAGAAAATCTAGTCATTCTCGGGGAAGCACAATTGATCTCACAATTGTCGATGACATTAATGGCAAATTGCTAGCTATCGATATGGGAACGCGGTTTGACTTTATGGATCCTTTATCTCATCCAGATAACCTTGATGTACCCTTGATAGCATATGAAAATAGGCAGTTTTTAAAGAAATTGATGGCAGATTTTGGTTGGAAAGGCATTGATCAAGAATGGTGGCATTTTACATTTACCCAAGAGCCCTTTGCGGATACTTATTTTGATTTTCCAGTTATAAACTATACTCAAAAAAGCATTTAAGTGATTAATAGATGACCACACCGCATGGATAATGGCCAGCGAATAGGATAAAGCTTATCTGCTGGCCCCCATGCTTTGGCAATATCTTGATAGAGTTCCTCCATTTTTTTCTCTCCTGTTGTTTTGACTAAGGCATTCACTGCAGACCAAGTATGAATATACCCAAAGAGTTGCATAAGCGACCAGTGATGACATATTTCCATCTGTGGCGCACTTATTTCATCAAATGGAAAAGGGAGAGAACGATAGCCTTCTTCTACATAGTGGCGTTCAGGCGGCCAGTAAGAGGCGAGCGTTTTTGAATAAAAGGGTTTAATAATGGCGTCAATATTTTTGTTGACCGACATCAGCCCATAAGTGATAAGGGCAATAACTCCGCCCGGCCCTAATACGCGATTTACTTCTTGATAATAAAGTGGAAGATTAAACCAATGTGCAGCTTGTGCTGCAACGGCTAAATCTACGCTATTGCGAGGAATGCGCGTATTTTCTGTTGTGCAAATGTATTCTACGTGAGGGTGTGGGACAGCATTAGAAATTTGTGTTTGACTAGCATCTGTTGCGATGACCCGTTCAAATTTATCACCTAGAAGAGTAGACAGCTGCCCAGAGCCACAGCCAGCATCCCATGCCAATTTTTGTGCGGGTGAAATATGTACTAAAAAATCAATTAATGAAGAAGGATAGGTGGGTCTATATTCAGCATATTCCGGAGCTTGAGTAGAAAAATAATCTTTAAAATCTGACATCGTTTTTATCCCACTTACGCAACACTATGCTCAAGCACGTTGGTTTGTTGAGTGTACACCTATGCTTTTATTTAAAAAAGTTCCCCTTAAATCTTTTTATTTACTCTATACAACACAACTTAACTGAAATATTCTATGAATAGAGTTAGGTAAAACACTACTATTTTGCGTAGTCATATGTTTATTATCACTAAAAAGGAGAACTGTCATGAAACATAAAAAAGATGAACTAGAAATTAGAAAAGAAAGAAAAGACAAACAAGAGCAATATAGGCCTAGACCATCAGAGGAAGAAGAGGATGTCGGCACAGAAAAAAGAAGATTTCCTCAAGATAATCCTCGTGAGGATGCAAGGCATAAAGAAAGAGAAAATAGAAAAGAAAAATTCCGACATAAACCATAATTGGGGATTGAAAGACGAAGTGTTAAAGACGCTTCGTCTTTTGTTTTATAATTTAGAGGAGATGCGAGAAGGGGCTTTTTATCACAAATAAAATCGCAAAATAGGTAACATTCTTCCTGGAAGAAATTTGGATTCGATACTGCCAATTTGTTTGGCTCCCATTTTTAGATAAAAACCTAAAGCATTGGGATCTCCTTCCCAGGTCAAATATCTTAAATTCAATTTTTTAGCTTCAGTCATCACTGCATGCCAAAGTATTTTTCCATAGCCTTTGCCAATAGACTCTGGGGAGATGAATAATCTACCATCAGATAGCTCTTCCATAGCAGGGCGACACCAAAATCCTTTGATTTCGCCGTGCTCTTCTACTACAAAACTAATCGTATTTTCTATCATCTCTGATGTCACTTCTAATTCAGGGTGCCATAAATCAATTAATTCGGGTGCATACCCCCAATACGCTTTAGAACGCAACGCAATCTCTGTTAAAAGAGGGGCGTCTTCAGGCTTTGCTTTTCTTAAATAATAGTGCATTTGTCGTCTCCTCTTATTTGCTGTGGCCTACACTCTAGCATATTACTTTTATGTTAAACTCAGGCCTGCCTTGCGAAACTTTTTAGCGAAGCATGGTCGCTCGTCCCTCGGCGCCTTGCCTACGCGTGCCCCTTAAGGGAAAGCCAGTATATTAGTATAATTTTTGTTAGGTTTTTAAATAAATATGGGGTGAGGATTGTATGTCGCAAAATCTGCATAACCTTATTCAAAGGCTAGCGCCTTATTATCGTGACATCCGGCGTCAAATCCACGCTAATCCTGAATTACGCTATGAAGAACATCAAACGGCTCAGCTGGTAAAACAAGAATTAGATAAACTGGGATTGCCCCTACAAACGGGGATTGGCAAAACTGGCGTGGTTGCTCTTTTAGACTCTGGCAAACCAGGCAGAACGATAGCTTTGCGCGCTGATATGGATGCTTTGCCGATAACAGAAATGTCTAACCTTCCCTATCAATCGCAAAATAAAGGAATCATGCATGCCTGTGGGCATGATGGCCACACCGCGACATTGCTTGCAACGGCTCATGTTTTAAATGAAATGAGAGCACAGCTGACCGGCAAAATAAAATTTATTTTTCAGCCCGCAGAAGAGGGTGGTGCTGGCGCGAAAGCGATGATAGAAGAGGGTGTGTTAGAGAACCCACCGGTCGATGTGATTTTTGGTTATCATAATCATCCAGGTCTTCGCGTTGGGGACGTACAAACGAGAACGGGTTGTATTATGTATGGCAACACAGAGTTTGCCATAGAAGTGCATGGGAAAAGTGGCCACGCTGCTCAGCCAGAATTGGCAATCAATCCTATTCGTGTTGCGGCCCCTCTATTAGAAAAAATTGACAAATTGATGCAGGAATTATCCCATGATGAACCAACTATTATTACTATTACGCGGTTCAATGGTGGGATTGCTTCTAATATTATTCCTGAAACCTGTGTTCTAAGTGGCACAATACGCGCCTCATCACTTGAAAAATCTAAAGAAACCCAACAGCAATTGCGCAGGCTTATAGAAACAACTGCGAAAGAACATCAGGCTACAGCTAAAATTGAGTTTCAAGAAATCTATCCGCCTACCATTAATCCTGCATCCCAAGTCGAATTTGTGCTTAATCATGCAAAAGCGTTATTAGGCGAGCACAAAGTCAGTGTAAAGCCCTTATCTTCAAGAGCAGCAGAGGATTTTTCTTTTTTTCTACATAGTGTACCAGGATGTTATTTCTTAATTGGCAATGGTGAAGATAGCGCTTGTTGTCATAATGACAAATATGATTTTAATGATGATATTTTGCCTGTAGGGGTAGCGTTATTTTGCAAATTGGTTGGTTTATAAATGGCAATTGAGAAAATATTAAATGAATACATTCATGAGCATATTCCACTCTCACAAGCTTTAGGTGCAGTGGTTAAATATGCTTCAAATGAAAAGATTGTGGTGACAGCGCCATTTTTGAATAACATTAATCATAAATCAACCGTCTTTGGCGGCAGTTTACATGCTATTGCCACTTTGGCATGCTGGGGACTACTCTATACCAATTTAATGAATAAGTTGGGTAACATTGATATTGTCATATGCAAAAGTGAAATAGATTATTTAAAACCGGTTACGCAAGATTTTGAAGCTGTCAGCCTAAAACCTGAATTAGAAGATTGGCTTAAATTTGAAAAACGCTTAGAGAGAAAAGGCAAAAGTCGGCTTGAGATTAAATCGCACATTTATGAGAAGGGCGCTTTAGCCGTAAGTTATCTAGGGTTATTTGCTGTGTTAAAGCGTTAGCCTTGCATTATAATGCTTAAGAAAGAGAGTCTAAGCTATTTTTGAATAGGGAAGTTGATGATTTGAGCGTGCTTGAAACAAAATATCAAAAAATATTAGTCTTATTTGCTCATCCCGCAATCCAAAAATCTCGCGTCAATCGTGAGTTAATGAAAGAAATCCAAAAGAGTGAAGGGATAACCTTCCATGATCTTTATGAAACTTACCCTGATTTTTATATCGATGTTAAAACGGAACAAAATCTTCTTTTAGAAAACGATATCATTGTCTTTATGCACCCTTTTTATTGGTATAGCCTTCCTTCTCTTTTAAAGGAGTGGATTGACTTAGTTTTAGAGCATGGTTTTGCCTATGGTGAAAATGGCACTGCGCTAAGAGGCAAAAAGCTTGTTTCCGTTATTACGACAGCAGGAAGTGAGTCCTCTTATCAAATAGCAGGTTCTAATCGATTCTCTATCCAACAATTATTAGCGCCCATTCATCAAACTGCTTTTTTATGTGGTATGCAATATTTGCCACCCTTTGCTGTTCATGGCGTACTGACTTTAACTGCTGAAGAAATTTCAACGCAGGCCGAGCACTTAAAAAATATTTTACATGCCATACGGGATAACAAAGTAGACTTTTCTAAACTGGCTGGCTTGCCTTACCTCAACGCTATCTCAACACTATAGGGAAACCATGGAATACAGAGATTTTTTCTATCAGGCAGCGATTTACCTTTTAGCTGCAGTCTTATCTGTACCGCTTGCCAAACGGCTAGGATTTGGATCTGTATTGGGTTATTTGATTGCAGGTATCATTATTGGCCCTTATGCGCTTGGCATGGTTGGTGAAAATGCGAATGATGTGATGCACTTTGCCGAATTTGGTGTGGTCATGATGTTATTCTTAATTGGATTAGAGCTCAAACCAGCTTTACTTTGGCAATTACGATCACAGATCGTAGGGTTAGGACTGCTGCAAATAACGCTCACGAGCTTTATCTTTACGTTGTTTTTTTATTTGCTTGGCAATCCTCTTTCCACTGCTTTTGTGTTGGGCATGATCCTTTCTATGTCTTCAACTGCGATAGTGATGCAAATATTTACTGAAAAAGGGTGGATTCAATCTCCAGTTGGGCAAGCAACCTTTTCAGTTTTATTATTTCAAGATATTGCAGTAATCCCTATCATGGCAATCATCCCATTATTGGCGCTCTCAAAGCCCTCTCTTCCTGTGAATCACTCTTTTATCTCTAGCTTTAACATTTGGCAACAAACTTTAATTTCACTTGGTATTATTCTGGGCATTGTTTTTGCTGGCCGTTTTTTACTGCGACCTCTTTTTCGTTTTGTTGCCCAGGCAAATTTGCGTGAAGTATTCACTGCTGCATCCCTATTATTAGTGATAGGTAATGCACTTATTATGCAAGCAATAGGCTTGTCACCAGCATTGGGTACCTTTTTAGCAGGAGCATTATTAGCAGAAAGTGAATACCGCCATGAATTAGAAGCGGATATAGAGCCTTTTAAAGGCCTGCTCTTAGGATTATTCTTTATTTCAGTTGGCGCTAATATTAATTTCAGTACTCTTTTTGACAATCCTTTTACCATTATTGAACTAGTTGTTCTGCTAGTGACGGTGAAATGCGCTGTTTTATATGTTATTGCTAAATTGTTCAAATTTAATACGGAGAATAGCTTATTGTTTTCACTCACCTTGGCCCAAGGAGGGGAATTCTGCTTTGTTCTATTTTCGCATGCGGTAAAAAATAAAGTATTGCAAACCGATACCGCTAATCAATTTGTACTTGCAGTTGCTATCAGTATGATATTAACGCCCCTTATTATTATCTTATATGAGAAAGTCATTTCTCCTTATTTTATTCGTATTCAAGAAAAGAAAGCCTTTGATGCTATTGAAGATCAAAAAAATCCAGTAATCATCGCCGGCTTTGGTCGCTATGGCCAAATCATTGGTAGATTGCTAAGTGCAAACAAAATAAAGGCAACCGTTCTTGATCTAGATGCGCAAAATATAGAGTTGATTAGAAAATTTGGCTTTAAAGTGTTTTATGGGGATGCCTCTCGCTTAGATCTTTTGCAAGCAGCAGGTATTGCCCATGCTAAATTATTTATTTTAGCCATTGACGATTCAGATAAAGCCCTTGAAATTGCAAAACATGTTAGAGAACATTATCCTCAGTTAAAAATCTTGGCTAGAGTGCGTGGTAGAACACAAGCTTATGATTTTCTAAAGAGTGACTTCAATGAAATTTATAGAGAAACCTTTGATTCTTCTCTTGCTATGGGAGTGGATGCCTTAAAAGCACTGGGTTACCCTGCTTACTATGCTTTGCGATCGGTTCGCTTTTTTAAGAAGCACGATGAAGAATCATTAAGACGATTGTTTAAGCTGTATGGCAAAGA
Source organism: uncultured Gammaproteobacteria bacterium (assembly GCA_963803015.1). GTDB lineage: Bacteria > Pseudomonadota > Gammaproteobacteria > Berkiellales > Berkiellaceae > Berkiella. Next base: position 393,177 of record CAWDKV010000011.1, read on the forward strand.
AAAAGAGTATATTAACGAAGCCAAACAAAGTAGAAAAAATCTTGAAAAGGCATTTCAATCTGATTTACAAAATAACCAAATCTCTTTTGATCTCGCTTGGGATCCGGATAATGCCAAAGAGCGGGGATAACTTTTTTATTTAATGACAATAACACCAGCGCCCTGAAATTTGCCAGCACGCAATGCCTCTAAAGCCTCATTGGCTCGGTTTAAAGGAAAAGGCGTGACTTCCGTTTTAACGGCGATCTGTGGTGCTAATTTTAAAAATTCAATGCCATCTTGGCGTGTAAGATTAGCAATTGAACAAATTGTTCTTTCTCCCCAAAGTAGAGAGTAGGGGAAAGAAGGAATATCGCTCATATGGATCCCAGCGCAGACAACAGTGCCGCCCTTCTTGGTCAAACGCAGTGCTTGTGGCACTAATTCACCCACTGGCGCAAAAATGATGGCACCCTCTAATAATTCTGGGGGGGATTGCGTTGCGTCTCCCGCCCAGTGTGCTCCCAACTTTAAGGCAAACTTTTGTGCAGCCATATCGTTAGCTCGGGTAAAAGCATAGACTTGCTTTTGTTGATGTAGCGCAACTTGGATTAATATATGCGCAGCAGCACCAAAGCCGAAAAGACCTAAGTGTTTGCTTATCTGCACTTTACGATAAGCGCGGTAACCAATTAATCCAGCACACAATAAAGGTGCCACTTGCAAATCATCATAATTTTCAGGCAATTTAAAACAGTAATTTTCATTAGCAACACAGTATTCAGCAAAGCCACCATTGATCTGATAGCCGGTATATTTTGCTTCATCACAAAGATTCTCTTTACCATGGAGACAAAAATCACAATGTTGACAACTAAACCCTAGCCAAGGTACGCCAACGCGGTCATTTATGCTCAAAGAATGGACGTTTTTTCCTAATTTAACCACTCTTCCTACAATTTGATGGCCTGGTATCAGTGGCAATTTGGGTTTATCTAATTCTCCATCTACAACATGTAAATCAGTTCTACAGATGCCGCATGCATTGATTTCAATCAGCACCTCATGACTTTGAGGTTGTGGGATAGGTAGTAATTTTTCTATTAAAGGAGAGCCTGCTTTTTCCAATATCATGGCGCGCATCATCATAACAACATCACGCCCAGATGGTGTCCAATATAATAGGTGACTAAACAAGCACCTAGTCCAATCATTAGCATCCGCCCCGCCCCTTTCAGGGCTGTTCTGCCGGTAAAGAGACTGACTAAAGCCCCGATAGTTAATAAACTTAAACTTGTAATAATAACGACAGAATATAGATGATGCATTTTATCGGAAATAAGATAAGGCGAAAGGGGTAAGCAGGCGCCTATCATAAAAAAAAGAAAGGAGTAAAAGGCAGCGCTATAAGGAGAAATTAATTCATTGATATTTAATCCTAACTCTTCAGGCGTAAGAATATTTCCAGCATTATTACGATCTTGCTTTTTTTTTCTTTTCAACCCAATTTGATATTCATACAGTTCTCGCTGTGAGCTGACAGACACAAACTCACCGGCTGCCATTGAAAAGGCACCTGCTAGCAACCCCGCCACACCGGTTAATACGACAATTTGCGGATCTGTGTTTGCACCGATAATACCCAAAATCAAGCTTGCATTGGAGACTAGGCCATCATTAATGCCAAAAACAGCCGCACGCAGATTATTCCCTTTATTGACGCTATGGCGCCGACCAATTTCTTCCACAGACCGATACTCCCGCTTGATTTTTAGCTTCTAAAACTTTGTAAAGAGATCCTTTTGGTCACTTTTGCCAATTTACGGTATAAATAAGCAGATCATTTTCCTCATGCCATGAGGCTAGCGCGCTTTGGAGGCTTATAATATTTAAAGTTAGCACGTGAAAGGGAGCCCTTCACCCTTATTGAAAAAATACGCGAGATATTTTAAGACAATGATGCGTCGCGTCATTTAAACGATAGGCAGGGAGAGTATATAATTGAACTATCAATTAAGAATAAAGGCATATTATGACTAAACTTTCTCCTTCAATAATCAACGAGCTCCAATCTACCATTACAGCAATGGCTATTCCTGGAAAAGGATTGCTCGCAGCAGATGAAAGCACAGGTACTATTTCAAAGCGTTTTGATGCTCTGAATATTCCCTCTACAGAAGAAACGCGACGAGAGTATCGTGAATTATTATTAGCGACACCTCAGATAGAAAAATATATTTCAGGTGTCATTTTATTTGAAGAAACGTTATTCCAAAAAACATCTCAAGGCATTTCCTTTTCTCAATTACTTGTACAAAAGGGAATTGTGCCTGGCATAAAAGTAGATAAGGGGCTTACCCCTCTTTTTGGATCATTAACTGAAAATTATACACAAGGGCTAGATGGCCTTTCTGATCGTTTAAAAGAGTACAAAAAACAAGGCGCGCGTTTTGCAAAATGGCGTGCTGTCTTTTCAATTTCAAAAGAAACCCCCTCTGCGTTTTTGATTCAAAGCAATGCGATAGATTTAGCGCGTTATGCTGCACTTTGCCAAGAAAATGGCCTTGTCCCGATTGTAGAGCCAGAAGTCTTGATCGACGGAGAGCATACTTTGCAAAGATGCTTAGATGTCTCTTTTGAAGTCTTACATAGCGTTTTTCATCAGCTTCACCTTCATAAAGTAGTACTAGAGTTTGTCATATTAAAACCTAGCATGGTGACACCAGGAAAAAATAGTGTAGAAAAAGTAAGCCCAGAAGCAGTTGCTCAGGCAACGCTCTCTCTCTTGCGTCGCACAGTGCCTCCTGCTGTACCATCGATTAATTTTCTCTCAGGCGGCCAAACACCTGAGCAAGCCACGCAAAACTTAAATGCCATGCATCGAATCATGCCTACCTTGCCGTGGAATTTGAGTTTCTCTTATGCGAGAGCCTTGCAAGAACCCGCGATGAAAGCTTGGCTGGGTAAAGCAGAAAATAAAGCTATCGCAGAGCAAGCATTCTTAAAACGCGCCAAATTAAATTCTCTGGCAAGCCTTGGTCAATATGAAAATAAATTAGAGAATGCATAGATGACACACAATGAAAAATATGAATGTGAAATAGGAAAAGACGGCTCTAAGGGGCTGGAACTCTTAGATTTGGTTTTTAACCCTTCAACTACCGCCTTTATTGCGCGCAACGGCATAAAACCGGGGATGAAAGTATTAGATGTAGGATGTGGTACCGGCGTGATGAGTCGATGGTTAGCCCAAAAAGTAGGGGAAAGCGGAAAGGTTATCGCCATCGATAACAGCGCAGATCAAGTACATGCTGCTCAAAAAGCAACTGATAAGCAATGGCAGAATATTGAATATCTCACTTTATCTGCTTATGATATTTTATCGCTTAACCAAACCTTTGATTTAATTTATTGTCGCTTTGTTTTACACCATCTACATTCTCCACGAAGCACTATCAAATTATTTTATGATGCTTTAAATCTAAATGGGATATACATTGGTGAAGAAGGTTTAGTCAATGCAGCATTTGCCTATCCCCCGACATTTGCTTGGAATGGGTATATGCCTGAACTAAAGCACCCAAGCGAAGAGAGAGATGACGAGGGCAGAGATGGTGATTTTGGAATGAAGCTTTATTATTATGCCAAGCAAAGTGGATTCTCTATTGTTGATTGCCACTTGGCGCAACCACTCTTATGGAAAAAAGAGCAAAAAATCCATCTGCTAAATGGGCTGAAGGAATTTAAAAAGACAGAATTATCTCATGGCACTACTGAAGAGACATGGCAGAAAAAATATCATGAAACGGAGCGTCTAATAGAAGATGACAATCAAATCATTGGATTTTATGGGAGTTGCCAGGTAGCAGCTAAAAAAACATAATGCCTTTTCAAATTGTAACATTCCACTTTGGCTTGATAGACTAAGTCTGTAGAAAACAGATTGGCACGAAAACTGTTGTCAACATATCTAAAACTAGTGCATCTACACTGGCATTTTATTCGTAACGGAACTTTTCCTAAAGTCAAATTGTCTTCTTAATATCAATTAATTCCGCAAGGAGACTGTTTGTGGATGACTTTAGCCCAACTCCTGAAGACTGGTTAAAAGCAAAAGAACATTTTAAAAATAATCCAGATGCCAGTAAATTTGATAAATGGTCCGTGCATCCTGATCATGAAAATGGAATAAACGGGGTAAGGCAAGCAAACTACTCTTTTATCAGAGACAGTGTTTCAGGTGAGATTTATGCACTGTCTAACAAGGATTGTTTTATGAATCTTCAAGGAGGCGTTGGATTAGTTAAAAAAGGAATGAGAGAAGATGGAGAAATCTTTGCTATCAAAGTTGATGATGCTGAAGTGACTAATTTGCAAGAATATGAAGCAGGGAAAAAAACTGGCATAAATAAAGGAAGGGTGGTCCGTCAGGATCCTGGCATGAAGTACGCGCATGTAAAAAATCTGAAAAAAAAAGGGATTGATCCTGCAATAGCGACTCGCGAAGATACCAAAAAAGATACTGACATTAAAACATACACTATCATGGAATGGGGAGGAGAGGATCTAATTAATATCTTAAATCGAAAAAATCCTTCACTCACAAGAACACAGAAACTTCTCATTGGATTACAATGCTGCCAGATACTTCAAGCGGCTCATCAAAATGGCGTTGTCCATGGCGATTTTAAACCTGAAAATGTCACCGGGACTGTTGAGGGTAATAACGTCAAATTAAGACTGATAGACTTTGGTTTTTCTAGAATTCTTGAACCAGGAGAAAAATCAAAAAAAGGGGGAAAAGCGCAAGGAACGATTCAGTATGTCGCGCCTGAGATTTTACAAAGTGAGTATTCTCCCGCATCCGATAATTACGCCCTTGGCGTGATGTTAGCTTTTATTACTGATCTTGGAAATTCCCATGCACTTAATTATTATGCTTCTTATGTTGAAATGAGCCAACAATACCTCAAAGATTATAGAATATTATTGGATCCCTTAGAATTTTATGAAATTAATATTTCAAAAATGAATCCTGAATTGCGAGAAACACTGGGAGAATTGTTTAATTCAGACCCCGAAAAAAGGCCACCGCTAACTGAAATAATCAAATACATCTGTACTGTACTTGAAAAACAACCTGATTTAGAGCCAGAATTGAGAGACCAAATAGCTTTTTTCAAAAAAAATCCACACTTAAGCGCTATGCCTAAAGCGCCCTCTGTCACAGATCCAGTAACTGGTTTAGCAAGTGCTCCGGAAACGACTTCTGTAACAGGTCCAGTAAGTGCTCCGGAAACGACTTCTGTAACAGGTCCAGTAACTACTTCAGCAACTAGCTCTGCAACTCCTTCAGGAAGCACGTCAGCATTTCCTCCCATCGTTCCTTTACAATTTGGTTCTAGCACAAGCATTAAAGATAAAAATTTACAAGCAATTTTATCAATAGATATCAGAGATGAATGTCAAAAATTGAGAGGGAAAAGAAAAGAGCACTGGACTCACGAGTCGCTGGGATGGATGAAAAAACCGGCTATAAATAGTAACACAGCCTTAGCGAGCCACGACGAAATTAGTTTATTACAACAACTTTTGAGAGATATTGAAAGTGAATGTAGAGGTGAGCCGGTTAAACAAGCTCAAGCGGTATACTATGTATTTTCTAAAATGTCAGAAGGGCTAAAACAACAAGAATCAAATCAATTTTTTAATGCCCCACTGAAGACTCTTTGCGATCAAAAATGCGAAGAACTTAAAAAAACCCCTGAATTGCAAGGTATAGATCTTCAGCGCCTTCCTCTATCTACTGATTTGAAAACAAAAATAGAACAAAGTATTAGTGGTAAGGAAAATGTGGTGCCACAAGAACCTAAACCGGGGAAAAAAAGTAACTAAATACAGTGAGTCAATTTATTTGAATAGACGTCGTGTATTCGCTTTACTGCTTCTTTAAGCTCCGGTGAACTCTCGTCTGGTAATTCTCTTTTTAATCTATCGATGAGTTTCCAAGAGGGTAAATAAGACGGGGCATCAATATATTGCCGCGCCAAACTTAAAGTTCGTTTGTCTGGCGTTGATTCATCTGCCAATTTCTGTTTCAGATACTCTTTTAAAGTCTTTTTTTGCTTTTCTGGTAATTTACACAAGTATAAAGTGGATAATGTCTCTTGATCTGTTTTATCAGATGATAAACTCTCCGCTTTTTGAGCTAAGCTTGCCAAAAATTTTCTAAATTTTAGCGAGTGGCTTAAATTTTGGACTTGATTGTATAACTCTTCGTTGTTGAGTCGTTTAGGATTGAAAAACTGCAAAGCTTGATTTACTAAATAACTTATACCAACAATTCCTGTAAACGCAGCAAGGGTAAATACTAAAATAAAACCGTGTAAACTTATAAGCTTATTAGTTGAGATGCCTCTTAGCATTTGCGTATAGGAAGCATAGTCACTTTGTTCTTTATAAACTTTATAGCCATTCACAACTACCCATCCAGGAAAGGTATGAAATGATTCTTCTAAAAGGACAAGAAGAATAGGGAAGGATAGTGTCATGAATAAATAATAAGTACTGATTGCTGCTAACTCTAAACCAAAGGTCCCGAGACAAACAGCGCTAATTGCGGTTAACCCAAGATAAGTCAAGGGTAAAGCAATGGCCAATAAACCTAAATCTTTCAGGGCTTCAATGACAGTGATAGACTTATTTGCCCATCCGTCAAAGGAAAGGCCAAGTGTTTGACGTAACCCCGAAAAGGGAAGTGACGTTAAACCTGACACGGTTAAATAGGTGCCAATAAAGGGTAACCATAGTATTAGAAAACAGGATTTCAATAATTGCCAGTAGGCTTTTGGTAAGGAGGTCCATCTCGCTTCACCCGCAATAAATTTGTGCGCTGCAGTTTTTGATTTAAGCCAGTTTTTTTTCGACTTTGAAAACAAGTATTTCCAAAAAACCAGATTGAGATGACTTTGAAGATAAAATAAAACCTGGGATCGAAAGGATAACTTCTGATCACGGCATTGATGGATATCATAATGACTATGCCCGACAAAAATTTTGAACAAGGGAAAACGCTGCGCTAATTTAAATATCCAAGGAGAAAGTGAATATATATTTTCACTTTTCTTTGATTTCGCCACTGCTCTTCTTTCCTCTTGAGAGAGTCGCAACAAATTTTTAATTTTGTCGGTAATATTCTGCTGCAGCGCCATGAGCTCAGATTCCATGTCAGGCGTGTTGAAAAATTTGGAATTTTTGAGATCTTCTATTTTAAATTCAGAAACAAGTCTATGTATAATCCATAGTTTGATTACATGCCGCAATATAGGCGTCAGATTTTCTTTTTTTAAAATACTATCCACCGCCATATTACTTTCAGAAGCCATAGGATATATATCACCTCGGATAGTAGCGTAACCTGCATTCACGTTCCAATTTTCATATTCCTTTACAAAAAGTGATGTGGGAAAGGCATATATTTCACATGCCTCTTGGTAATGCAAAGCAATAGCTTCAGATTTTATTTCGGGGGGTACATCAGAGAGAGTGACTTCACTTATGGCAGTTGGCGTAAATTCTCCATCATGCACAAAATGCTGAAAAAGCACCATCATGAAATCAATATTGTTAGCGCTAAATGTTGCAGCCATCTTCGGCAAAAAAGCTCTTTCTAGTAGTTCTTGGAAATCTTTTTGTATATCGACAGGATCAGATCTAAATCGGGCAATATCATAAACAGGTCTATTCCGTCCTCTGAGTCCAACAAGGACTGCTGCATATACAACATCTAAATCAGCTTCTGGATCCCAAGGAAAGTCTTCAGAGATTTGGGTGAAAGCAGAAAGTTCTTCACAAAAGAAATCTTGGCTAATTCTGTCGCAAATATCGCGATAACAAGTTTTTAATTCTTCACGCATATCAAGATTAGCCTTACATTAGAATTATACCCTTCCTAGATGAATTTTCGGCGTTGTTGCCTGCGCTCCTTCACCCCAGTCACGTACCAAAGTGTACGCTCCTGGGGCCTCAGGAGCTTGGCGCCTAGCCGAAAAATCATCTGCTTTGGGTATAAAAGATCACAAATTGTCCCATAATCATCAGAAGATTTCATCTAAATCACTAAGAAAAGTTTGGTGGCTCAGTTTTTTTAGGTAATCTGTGAATTTACGCTTTGAGGTTAGGATTGTCACGACGTGTATATTTCCAAAAGCCGGGCAAAAGTATTGCACTCAGAAAAACGCCCAGAACACATAAACTCCCGCCTGAGGTAATAGCAAGATGGGTAGTGGTCATAGAGGCAATTAAACCGGCATACGCATTACCTAACAGTGGACCACTCATATAACTCACCATTTCCAGGCTAGCCATACGGCCGCGAATTCTATCGGGGATGGTTTCATTCCAGATGGTGACGCGAAATATCCCACTGACACCGTCGGCAGCGCCCGCTAAGGCTAAAAAGAACAGCATCAAAATGACACTTGGCGCAAAACCAAAGGCTATCATGGATAAACCCCATAATGTTGCTGAGATAATCACAGCAGCCCCATGTCGCTTTATTTTTTTTGTCCAACCACTCAACACAATAACAACCAGTGCGCCAATAGCGGGGGCAGAATATAGCCACCCTAATATTTTAGTTCCACCAAAAGATTGGGCAATGGCAGGAAACAAGGCATTCGGCATGGCAAAAACCATCGCCGCGAAATCGACAACATATGTGCCCAGTAACTCATGGCGGCTTGCAGCATAACGTATCGCTTCACCAATACTTTTTAAGCTTGGACGTTCTTGTTGCTCTGGCGGTACCATGCTTTTGATCAAAGAGAGAGCAATCAACGAAACGACGAACGTCAATAGATCGACAGCAAAAGTCCAAGGTAAGCCTAAATAAGAAATACACAAACCCGCAGCAGCAGGTCCCCCGATCATCCCGACAGTGCCCTTGAGAGAACCAAGTACACTTGCCGCTTGAATTTCTTCATGGGAAACAAGCCGCGGCAGCATGGCATCGAGTGAAGGGCGATGCAGACCACTCAAAGCAGATAAAGCACCCGCTACAGTATAAATTAACCAGATATGAGGTTGAGGCAATAACGCATTAATCAGCAGCAGTGAACAACCAAACGCCATCCCTAGCTCAGACCACAGCAATAGCTTCTTTCTGTCCATGACATCAGCAAGAGCCCCCCCTATAAAAGCCGTTAGCAAGAGAGGAAGAAGCTCTACAATCCCTAACATACCCACAGCAAAAGTGGATTTTGTCAGATCATAGATCTGAAAAGGTAAGGCAACATAGCTTAGCATTGTGCCAAAAAGGGACACAAATTGACCTAAATATAAAAATCGAAAATCGCGATTTTTCCGAAGCGGGTTGAGATCAATCCACATAAAATGTCTTATTTGCGGCAAGTACAATAATTCGGAAGAAGGGTATCATAACTAACTTTTCTAGGCAACAGGCCTGAAAAGATGGTCTGTTTTATAAAAATATCCTATAAGAATACAATGCAATAGATCTAATATATGGAAATTCTATGACTTTATTTCAAATCCTGAATATTATTATAGGCCTACTTGCTGCTGCCATAGTAGGCTACGGTGTATGGCTTTATTTAAAGAAAAGAAACGAAAATCTGTCAACCAGACAAATCGCAATATGGTTTCTTTCCTTCTTGGCTACTTTTTGTATTGCTTTTGGTTTAGCGAGTATTTTCCTTTTAACCCCTTTTAATGAGTGGGCGCTTAGCAGCGCGGTCAACCGCATTCCTATTATTCCAGCAATAAAAGAATACCACCCTAAGCTATATGAAGAATTAATGCAAAAAGCAAAGGGAAGTGTTAAAAAACAAGAAGCACCAGAAAGTTTTGTTGCCTATTCCTTGATATATGTTAACCAAGTTTTTATTAATGATCTAAAAAATGCGCCTGATGATGCAATTTATGAGTATGTTCTTCAAGTGAAGCAATTTTATGACATTCTTTCCCAACATGATCCTAAACTTGTGATTAGGATGGAAAAAGCAGATGTCTCTATTATAAAGGATTTGCCTACCTTATCTAAAGATCCTGACTTTAAGCTAGCGTTAGATAAAATGGTCGATGCAAAAAAGAATGTTATTGCTCAAGCAATCAAAAACCCCTCCGCGCCTCCTCCTGAGTCTACAGTTCGCCCTATATTTAATAGCTTGATGATCAAATTAAATGATAAATATGGCGCTCAAGTGGTCAATGATACTTTTAGCTTTACAAAAAGTGACGTCCCTGCGGAGATTGAATCCAAAGTTATCATTGATTTCTATCGAGAAATTGTCAATATGAATAAAAGCAATGTTGGAGCACTCATGAGATATATTGCTTCTATATCCGCTAAGCAAAATCCAACTTAATCGCTTTTGTGAGGGAAATTGAAATGACTAGCAATCTCATTCAACGAGCCATTAAGAAAGTATGGAAAAGCCAACCCACGATTGAAGGGGCAGGTGTTCATCTTAAACGTGTATTCGGCTTTCATGATGTCCCCTTACTAGATCCTTTTTTACTGCTGGATGACTTTCGCTCTGAAAACCCGCACGACTATAAAGCAGGTTTCCCTTGGCACCCTCATCGTGGAATGGAGACAATTACTTATGTTCTTGATGGAGATGTAGAGCATGGGGATAGCCTGGGTAATAAAGGAAGCATTAGGGCAGGGGATGTACAATGGATGACTGCTGGCAGCGGGATAATCCATCAAGAGATGCCTAAGGGAAATCGCAAAGGAGAAATGTTAGGTTTTCAACTTTGGGCAAACCTTCCAGCAAAATCAAAAATGATGGAACCTCGGTATCGTGAAGTGAAACAAAATGAAATTCCTATCGTGACAACGTCAGAGGAAGCCAAGATCCGTGTTATATGCGGAACGGTAGAGGGTATAAGAGGCCCTGTGCAGCATATCGTCACCGATCCGGAATATCTTGATGTGGAAATCTCTGCAGGCAAATCCTTTACGCGTTCTTTTCAATCTGATCATACCGTTTTAGCGTATGTGATTGATGGTGAAGGTTTTTTTGATTTAAATCATATGCCATTTGGTCATGCAGCAGCAGGCGTTAACTACTTTGATATGAAGCCGCCTTGTGTTTGTGATAATGGCACGCTTGTTCTTTATGGTCCAGGAACAAACATCACCATTACCACAGATAAACGCTCCGTACGTTTTTTACTTATCTCAGGCAAACCCATCCAAGAGCCTATCGCTTGGTATGGACCTATCGTCATGAACACACAAGCCGAGTTGAGAAAAGCGTTTGAAGAGTTTCAAGCAGGCACTTTTGTCAAACATCGCTGAAATTTATCTCAAAAACCATGGCACATTGATCACAATAATTCTTTGATCACGCTGTAAATAAATTAAAGTACGCAGTCCCGCTGCATGTAAATTATGAAGCATATATTCATACCAGTGAGGTTCTATCAACTCAGGAATAATCACTGCAATCGTTCTTTTCGGATTTTCCTTTTTAACCACACTGATAAAGTCCAAAATGGGTTTATAGACTTGCCGAAAAGCAGAATGAATAATCTTAAGCTGAGGCGCAGGATAATTTGCAGCATTTGCCGGATCTTCAACATATTGTTTCCATAACTTTTTGACATCTTGATTTGCATTATTTTCTGTGCTGATAAAAACAGCAGTAATGTCATCTGAAATGTAACGCCCAAATTGTAATGCTTTTTCTGCCACACAGTTCCAGCCTGAAATGGGAATAATCACTATAAAGGGCTCTCGGATCATGGATTGTGAATTTAATTTTTGCTTAGATTGTTGCGTGACATTTTTATAATGACGTTTAATTTTATTTAATAACAAGACCAACCCCAATGCGCCTGCAACCACTATCCAAGCGCCATCAATAAATTTCTCTACCACAATAATGACGAGCGCAATGGCTGTGCAAAATGCGCCTAAAGCGTTTACAAATAATTTATAGTGATTTTTTGCTGCGCCTTTTTTTAACCAATAAATGACCATCCCTATTTGCGAGAATAAAAACGCACTAAAAGCCCCTACTGCAAATAAAGGAATAAGCGCGAAAGTGATCCCTTTAAAGGCGATTAATAGCAATGCAGACATGAAAGCTAAAACAACAATACCAATGGAATAGACAAGCCTGCGCCCACGCTCAGCAAAGGCTAGGGGCAAATAACCATCTTCAGCTAAGAGTCGGCACACTCTTGGAAACCCCACAAAACTGGTTTGAGCTGAATAAGTTAAGATAATGAATATGCTGCTAAGGGATATATAATAAAATACACCTCTTCCGAATATGGCCGCAGTAAGCTGAGACAAAATAGTTTGATACCCTGGTTGGGTTTCATCCATCGCACCAATTTGATAAGCAGGGCACACATATCCTACGCCAAGTAAAAGCAATGCCAAAATCATCACAATAATAGTTAAGGTGCGCTGCGCATTGATAACGCTGGGTTGTCGAAATAGTGGCACAACGTTAGAGACAGCCTCAACCCCCGTCATGGCGGTTAAGCCATTGGCAAAAGCCCCTAATAACAGCCATATACTCACTGTTGCTGTTGCTGCAGGGAGTGCTGCTGGTTGAATAACGGGGTGAAGCGAGCCGCCATTTTTCCATATTTGATACATTCCAATGGCTAGCGTGGCGGCGATACATAAGACAAATATGATAGTTGGCATAATAAAAACCAAACCAGATTCGCGTACACCACGTAAGTTAAGAAGGGTTAAGGTTAGAAGTACAAATAAACAAATTGACAGGGTATAGGGTTGTAGGGCGGGAATAGCAGAGACAATGGCGCCCACTCCTGCGGATATACCTACCGCTACATTTAATAAATAATCTATCAGTAATGAAACCGCAGCCCAAAGGCCCGCGCGTTTACCAAGATTGTCACTGGCTACAATATAAGCCCCGCCGCCCTGAGGATAAGCTGCAATGGTTTGTTGATAAGACAAATACAGTGCCATCAGCAATATCACAACACCAATCATGATAAACGGAAAAAAGTGTAATCCGTATGCACCAAGAGGCAATAGCAGCATAAGCGCAGCTTCAGGACCATATGCTATGGAGGAGAGGGCGTCTAGTCCTACCGAAGGAACGCCAGTTGCAATGGTCAACTCTTGGCTTTTGGCTTCCCACGTTGCAAGCGGTCGACCTAATATTTTATCTAGGATAGACATAGGGTTTTTATCACAATTAACCTAATTTCTATTATATTTTAATTTTACTTAGTCATTATAGCAGTCACAACGGTGGCTATTTTCAGGAAAAATACCTACAAGAGTATATCTATAAATGTATTCTTGAAAATAAAATGCTAGCTATCCCTAGAACCAGGGCGGTGATACTGCCTAAAATCAAAAAATCGATGCCAAAATTTTGATGTACACTGTTAGTCAATGCGCCTCTTAAACCATCAATCCCATAAGTTAAAGGATTAAGATGGACTAGTAATTTTAATGCGGGCGGAAGTTCATGCACAGGAAAAAGAGCATTAGAAAAGAAAAAGAGTGGCATAACAAAAAAGTTAATAATGAGCTGAAAGCCTTGCATATCATCGAGAATGCAGGCAAAGGCAGTGCCAATGGCTGTGCACAATATTGCTATTAGGAACATAAATCCTAAAGCAACGGGAAATAGCAGAAAACTTTCTAAACGAAACCCAGCGATAACACAAATTATCAAAACAGCCAACCCTTGCACAACGGCAACTGTTGCCCCACCAAGTGTTCTACCTAATATAATTTTGAATCTTGAAACGGGAGCAACGAATGTTTCTTTTAAAAATCCAAACTGTTTATCCCAAATCATATCAATACCGGTAAACACGCCAAGGAATAATATACCCATCGCAATGACACCTGGCACCATAAATTGCAAATAATCACCGCCTTCGGCTTTATGGTATACCGGGCCAAAACCAAATCCAAAAGCTAAAAGAAAGATCAGAGGCTGTCCCAATGCGCCTATCATCCGTGCGCGAGAGCGCAGGTAGCGCTTAAGTTGTCTTAGCCAAAGAATGTATATTGCATTCATTATCTTTTCCAAATCCGACGTCGTAACCGCATTTGATCTGTCGCTGTTGCATTCTCTTCTCTCATCACATGTCCAGTTAAAGCAATAAAAGCTTCTTCAAGTGTCTGTTTATCCGTTATTTGTTTAAGATTTTCTGAAGTGCCTTGGGCAACAATTTTGCCGTTATCGATAATCGCAATTTCATCAGCTACTCTTTCGGCTTCCTCCATATAATGCGTCGTAAAAAACACGGTGACATGTTGAGTAACACTTAAATTTTTAATATAACTCCAGATATGATTACGAGTTTGGGGATCAAGACCTAGGGTAGGTTCATCCAAAAATAAAATTTTAGGTTCATGTAATAACCCACGAGCAATCTCAAGCCTTCTTTTCATGCCACCTGAGTAGTACTTAACATAATCATGCTGCCTGTCGATAAGCTCCACTAAATTCAATAAATAAGGGATTTTCTCTTTTCTTTTTTGAGAGGATACCCCGTAAAGTACACCATGGAGCACCATGTTCTCATAACCCGTTAATTCTTCATCTAAGCTTTGATCTTGAAAAACAATACCAAAGCTAATCCGCACTTGATGCGATTGTTGAACAGTGTCATAACCATTAACATGCAACGTTCCTGCGCTAGGTTTAAGCATGGTAGTGAGCATTTTGATAGTGGTTGTTTTACCGGCACCATTAGGACCTAGAAAAGCAAAGATCTTCCCTTGCTGAACAGTAAAAGAAATGTTGTCAACAGCACAAAAATCATCGAAATATTTTGTTACTAACTGCGCTTCAATCACTTGAGATCCTTTTCGCTTATAGAGATCCGTTGGATGTCTCTATAAGTTTAAGATCTTTTAACGAGGATAGCGTACTTTGTTTAAAGTGCTTGATAAATATTCAGTGTGCTTTTATAAAAAATGGAGTTTTCTCGCAACACGTTTGGGAGCAGGCTCAATTATATCCGGAGTTTCTTGATCGAGCCGTTTTCGTTTTCGAGAGTTTCCATAGTTATATATTAATTGATTTAGCTTTTCCTTTTCTATTGAAGATTTTCTTTTCCGTTCAAGAATTTTTTGTGCTTGGGCCACCACACGCCCTAACCGCATGAAATCTTTTAGGCGTAATGTCTCATGTGTTATTTTAGAATTTTTTGTGACTGATCCAAAATCGCCCAAATGAAATTGTAAATGCGGATGTTGACCGCTGTAAAAGATATTCTTTAAAGAAAGATCATTATGGGTTAAACCATTTTTATGCAAAAATGTCAGTGATTCCGTTAAGGTTTTGTTTAATTGATTAATGGACTCTTCACTGTATTCTTTTAAATCCTCAAGTGTGCCATCAAAACGAGGAAGCTGATAAACCACATTGTCATACCATATCTTAGGATACATAATACTAAATTGCTTTTTTGTAAAATTTCGTGCTTTATCTGGATTTAACGGATTGATAAGCTCTCCTAAGTTAGCATTGAGTGCTACTAATTGAGGGCATGCAAAAGGACAAGTCCGCGTATTAAGTTTTCTTAGTAATTCTAAATTTTGCTTTGCAACCAGATATGGTGTAACCAAAAGCACATGATTATCGCCTTCAGCTAAAACAACACTTTGCCGACCAGTTGCAATCACTTCTCGCGTAATCTCTTTTAGAGGCGTTAGAGCTGCCGTCTTTTTTGCTAGTTGAGCTTTGAAAGGAGATTGAGCTATTTGCATATCTAACTACTATTAATTGAGGAGCGCCATTCTAAAGCAATGCCAAGTAAAGGGAAACCCTAAGCAAACGCTCTAAACTAATGCTCGTCCGGCTAATTTTTCAAGTGTATGTAGAGGGGAAAGCTCAGGATGCACCATGCCGTTGACGGGTAAATAAAATGTTTGTTCTAGCACGAACTGGCCAGACATAGCAGCATGAGATACGGAGTCGGTTTGCACTATCCACGTGGAATGAGGTTTAAAACGAATTTCATGCTGCAAAACCTCATTTTGATAGCCTAAATCCGCTTTCATCTGATCGTGAAACTGTAACATGATATAGTCATATTCGGTGCAATAGCATTTTGTTAAACCCAGTGTGTTTAATATAAATGAGCGACCAAACCATGGTTTATGTACCTTCGGTAAAAAATGGGTAGCAACGTTATGAAAAGAGTCACCCACGCGCCAGATACGATCTTTACCCTCTGGATTGATGTTAGTAAAAACACGAAAAATGCGTTTTCCTTGAGTAGGTGACATAGGAAAAGCATCCACATGTAATCTTGTATCATCTTTGCGAAAAGATTTGGGCACACGGCCCATAATTTCAATAGGCCTAAAGCTGGTTCGACCCACTTCTATGGTTGACCCATAACTCGGGAATAGCTGATTTATCATGCCATGGGCAGATTGCGCATAACGCGTCATCATGCCTTTGAGGGTCTCATAAAGATGGCCTTTGCAATTGGCTCCGCGAACTATATCTTTGTTTATGTTATAACTAATGTTTTTAAATTTGGGAAGGGAATATTCTGTCGATAAAAAAACGGTTTCAGCAGGACTAAGCTCGAATGACAAGTGTGGAAATAAAATTATTTTGCCACTTTCAAGCGCGTCTACCGCTTGGGATTGCATTTGCTCTGAATAAGGTGTTTTCCAATCTTGGCTTTGAATTTCATATAGTAAATGCATCATTATTGTCCAATTGGTAAAGATAGAAAAATCTTTAGTCTACTGAAGGGCAAATTGAACCACATTTACGGATGAATTGGGAAGATATTTAAGCTCAAAGACATGATTATGCACAAGGGCAGCTAGTCACCCAAATACTACATTGAAAAATTATCGGGGACTACAAGTTATTTTTATTTTCTCATTTTTGTATGTAGCATAGCCTGAGCAACGGGCATGATATTTTGCTTCTCCGGTTATTTCTAACACTGCAAAATTATGACTGTGACCAAGAGAAAATTGTTTATTCTCATCGGTTTTGACATGGATATAGCCGTGGGGGTTATCATACGCATAAATTTCTAACTTGAGCGAGGCATTATTTAATGGGACGCTTTTAATAGGGGAGTTTGACGCATATTCAAGGGAGTAACTCGTCTCTGCTTTACAAAAAGTTGCATTAAACCCTATAAGGATGAGAGCAAATCCCATCAAATGCTTCATTCGTCTCATAAAAAATATCCTACAAAACTTTTGCAATAAGTATTTAATCGGGTATCTCTACATAAAACTTTACTGGTTATTTATACTCTTTGCTCTTTGATTTTAGGCTCTGAATTGGAAAGTATTATTCAACTCACCATTTGTATTTCTCGCTTGAGCTCCCATGTCTTGTTTGGAGTCAGATTGATCGATGTTAGCATTAAACCCAGGTGTCAATGTATTCGCTCGAGGTAGGAGCGCTATATCCTTAATATCTATTTTGTCTACCTTGTTTGATAAGTCTTCAATAGGGGTTATTTGGGGCGTAGCACCGGTATTTAACACTGTTAAAGAGGGCTCTGTTAAATGCTTCTGCAAAGCTATGGCATGCGTAATATCTAGACGTTTAGACCTTTCTGATTGTAATAAACCACGGATAAGCTCATTCTTATTTTCTGTCAATTGCATAAAATGTGCCTTTGTTAGGGTGGATGCTCCGATAAAGAACTGATAGAGAAGTACCCCTAAACCCCACATATCGGTTTTTGGATTTACTTTTCGAAGTACTTTCATCTCATCATCTGTGATTACACGAGGCTGCGGACTTAATGCCAACATTTGGGCATAAACAAATTTTCCGTAAGTCAGATCATTTTTATTATTCACTTTATAGTAATTGGTGTAGGAATGATTTCTGTTGTAAGCATATAAGATTTCAGGATCTTCATATCCAATTACTGGAGAAGAATCATATTCTCCCCATCTTATCATATTAGTAAAATCACTGATTTGAGCGTAAAATCCACGCTTATCTTTAAAAAGTAAAACACTAGTGGGTTTTAAATCGTGATATGCATATCCGAGGCCATGAATAATTTGAATGCCATAAAAAAGTCCTTTCGCTATTCTGTTACGTTCATAGGCTGTAAAATTTTGCCATTGACCGTTATTAAAACTTTTATCTAAATCAAAGCTTGCGCGAGGTGAAACTATCGATATTTTACGGCGTATAGGCGATTTTTTTGTTAGATAGACATCACCAACCAGCGAACAGTTAATGGGATAGGGTAGATCATCATCTTCTTCTTTTTTTGCATCTTTGCAAAGTAATTGTGAACTTTTAGCACATCCCAAAATTTTGTCTATATAGGCAGACCCAGTTACAACGGTAGTCCACCATGGTTCAGGTGTTATGGTATCTATTCGCCAAGATGGCTTGTTTTTTTTCCAGCTATTTGAAATGTTAGAGGGGATTTTTTTGCCCTGCCAATCTTTACTTTTAGTTTCTAAAATTAATACACATTCACCTTTTAAATCTTGTACTATCTGTACCGTTCTAGGCAAGTTTGCGCTTTTTGCAATTCTCAATGCCATCAGATCTCTCACAGAGGGATCGGTATACGCTAGATTTTCTTCAATCGTATCTGCTAAAGATAGGATGTATTCATAGATTGTTTGCAAATGATATTTAGTGATGTAAGGCCGGAGTTCTGGATAAAGTTCATTTGCTTGTAAAAAGCCCAACCTAACTCGAATGGTAGCTAGAAAGCGCGCTACTACTGGTTGAACACGAGTGACAGCTAATCTTCTTTTTAAGCTCCCTTGGTAAGATGAAAAGAGGTTCTGCGCTTGTTCAATAGTAAAACGCCTCTCTCTATTCGCCATCAACAACCCACGAATAAGGGGATTATCGTAAGCCTCTACCTCTTGATGCACGATTTTACTAACCCTTATTCCTGTATACAATGCATGAAGAACTAAGCCAATTTGAAATATATCGTTTTTAGGATTAGCTTTTCGATATTCATGCGATTGAAGAGATTGGGCAGTGAAACGAGGATTTTGTCTTACTAGTTTTGCATGGAGGTAGGCGCCATAGCTATTAGGATGACTGCTATAGAATTGAGCGTTGGCATGACCTTCACGGTAAGCGGAGTGAAATTCAGGGGGCTCATAATCCTTTGATGCTTGTGCGACAAATTGACCAAATGGCAGCATTATTCCAAAATCAATGATTTTAATATACATCCCATTTAAATCGCGAAAAACTAAAATATTACCCGTATGAAGATCTTGGTGGGCTAGTTTTTTAGCATGCATGATTTTAATAGCATACAAAAGCCCTCTCGTCATCCTTCTAGTATCCGCCTCAGTTATCATTTTCCATTCTCTATCAATGGCAATATCTAAAGAACTAATTGCACGTGGAGAATAAATGGCAACTTTTGGTTCAGACGTTTTTTTATGTAAATAAGGGGTTCCTATTAAAGAATATTGAATAGGGAAGGGTAAATCAGGCATTTCATTAACCGTATCTTTGCATAATTTTTGTGAACAAAGAGCATCTTGAATTGTTCTCTCAACGTTTACTATACCTGTTGCAACTGCACTTACCCATTCTTCGGGTTCTGGTGTATCAATTCGCCAGCAAGGCTTACCTTTTTTGGTACCACCAGAAAAAACGGGGGTATCTTTGTTTTTTGTATTTTCATAAGTTTTGCTTTTAGTTTCTAAAACAAGTACACACTCGCCATCTAAATCTTGTACTATCTGAAATGTGCGAGGTAATTCTGGGCTTGCAGCTATTCTTGTAACCATTAAATCCATAAAGGAGGGATCTTTATTTGAATCTAAATCTAATATTTTTTCTAATTTATCTCTCTTATTAATTAAGTCTCTATAAATTTTTAGCAACCCATCTTTCAAGATGAATTTGCCCAATACGGGATGCATCCCTTTTTCTTCCAACTCTTTACATCTTAATTCAATTTTTTTGAAGAAACGTTGAAATATAGCTTGGTTTTTTCGAGGTATTGGGGCTTTAATCATTGGGGTATAACGCTTGTTAGTCAATAAGGGAGAATGTTATAAAGATTAATTGTCACATTCATATAATAACTTTTTATGACATTTAATTCTATCTATCCTCACTCGCAAGTCGTGCAAATTACTATATCTGTAAAGGGTATGAAACTAACATTTAATTCAGTAAAAAAGCGTGCAATTACTCAGTTTTGATATCTTTGTATAGAAAAGTTTATGAGATGAGAGATTCAGGATTGCCATGCCAGCGAACGCTGGCATGGCAGAATAGGGCAGGTAGACAAGTATCAAAAAAAATGACTTATCTTGGCCTGGATGGAGGGTTCAGATGGAGGTGCTCTAGAGTCTGCGTGATACTTTCAACAGTCGGCGGATCTATTTGTTTTGCTTTAATTTCTTTGGCAATATGATGGATAACTGAGATCACTTCCAAGGTCTGTTGCAATGCTATCACGGCCTTACTCTCAAAAGACACACCACATTGATGCGTTGGCATGTTTATGGCTTTACACAGTTCAGGACAATTTAAAATATGCTTGGCCATTCCTATGTGAAGTGCATCCCCGCTTATTTCTTTGGGGCGGTAAATTCTAGATATTTCGATTAATCTTTGATCGAGTCTAGAACGTAAACTTGCCTCTCTCAAAATACGCATCCCTATTTCTCCATGCTCCAATCCCAGGCACGCTAAATCACCGTCATTTAGCCTAGAACTTAAATCTGGTGAATCCAGAATATAACGCGCTATCTCAATGTTATGCTCGCCTAGAAGAGCTAATGCATGGCCATCTAGTCTATTGCGCAATGTTGGGTTTTTCAAAATCGTCCAAGCAATTTCTACATGATTTTTACCCAGAAAAGCTAGCTCAACACTACTTAGTTGATTATATAATAAAGGGGTTTGGACAATATGGCGCGCAGCTTCTGTATTGTTTTGCCCCATTAACTTTAAGCCTAATCCCTTCGCTTTTGAGATTACTTCTTGACCTGTAAAAGTGAGAAAACGTTCTTCGCAATCTAAAACCATTTTATGTAGCTCGGGCGTAGCTAAAATGTATTGTGCAATACTTGCATGACGACTACCAAGTTGGCCCAAATCTTCACCGGAGAGCAGGGCACGTAAATGCGGAGTTTTTAAAGCATAAAAAGCAACCGCTTCATGACGAAAGCACAGGCGAGATAAATCATATCCTGTTTTGATTTTAGCCCTCAAATGTGGTGTTTTTAAAATGAGCCAAGCAATGTCTTCATGTGAATGACCCAATGTCACCAAATCGTGAGAAAATATCTTTTGCCAAAACTTATCAGTCACCAAAATCTGATGCGCAACGCTGACATGATAGCTACCTAGAGAAGCTAATTCTCTAGAGCTCATTTCATCAATATCTGGTGTATCAAGTAGCCCAAGAGCCAAGGTTTCATGTCGTTTGACAAGTTCTACAATGCGAAACTCTTTAAGTTTTTTCCTTAATTTGTCATTTTTCATAATAAAGTCGGCAACTGCAAAGTGATATTCACCCATTTCACAAACATTTCTACTATCGAGTTTAGCGCACAACCCTTCATCTTTAAGAATTCGTAATGCTAATTCGGGGCGATATCTGCCAAGTCTTGCCAAATGCCAACCTGCGAGCAATTTTCTTAGATTGTCTGAATCAAGAAGGAAATTAGCGACCTCATCGCTTTTGCTCGCCAATTCAGGCAGAAAATGAGGTTCTAATTTTTGTTGTACTTCAGGTGAAGATAAGAATCTTTTCGCTAATTCAGGATGCAAGGCTACAAGATGAATTATTTCACCGAATCTACAATGGGTTAAAAGCGCTTCATCACTTAACACAAAAAGTGCTTCTTGCGCTGTGTGACATGCATTGATTGACTTAGAAGCTGAGTGTGCTTTTCCTTTATGACTCAAGTGTGCTTGGCTCACGGCTACATTCCAAGATTTAGACACGACATGGAGTTTATTCTGACCATGCCATCTATATGCGGGCACATAACTTGCAATGACATCAAATATTCCAGATTGCGTTAAGCCAGGTATTAAAGAGCCTGCACCTAACTTGAGGGTTATCTCATTGTTTTTCATTTATTCCATACCTTAATGTAATCGAAGAGGAAAATATTAACTTGTAGGTCTTAGCTGACTGTTTGCTTCTTTCAATTGAGCTTGAACATCCAGTCTCAAATCAACTTGATTGGCACTAGCGTTAAATCCAGGGGTAAAAGTATTAGATTGCGGCATAAGCTCTATAGCCTGAATATGCATTTGAGATACATTACATGATAAAGCATCAACAGGTGTTATTTGGGGTGCACAGCCGGTGTTTAATGCTGTTAATGAGGGCTCTTTTAAATTATCTTGCAAAGCTAATGCCTGCTCAATATTTAAACGTTTATCCCTTTCTGGTTGTAATAAACCACGGATGAGCTCATTCTTATTTTCTGCCAATTGCGTGAAATGCTGCTTTATTTGGACAAGTTTTCCCATAAAGAACTCGAAAAGTAGAACGCCCAAACCCCACATGTCAGTTTTTGGATTTGCTTTACGAAGTTTTTTCATCTCATCATCTGTGACTACAGTCTTAGGGGCGGATGTCAACATTTGGTCATAAACAAATTTTCCGTAAGTCTGAACATTTTTATTATTCACTTTATAGTAATCGGTATAGTTATGATTTCTGTTATAGGCCTTTAAAGTTTCAGGAGCTTCATAGCCAAGCACGGGAGAGGACAGATAATCTCCTTCTTTCTCTATATTGGTAAAATCACTCAACTTAACGTAATATCCACGTTTATCTTCAAAAATTAAGATACTAGTGGGTTTTAAATCATGGTAGACATATCCTAGGCCATGAATAATTTGAATACCATATAAAAGTCCTCGTGCTATTCTATTGCGTTCATATGCAGTAAAATTCTGCCATTTACCGTTAGTAAAACTTTTGTTTAAATCAAAGCTGGCTCGAGGTGATATTATAGATATTTTTTGTCGTATAGGCCTTTTTTTTGTTTGATAAGTATCACCAATAAAGGAACAATTGATAGGGTGGGGCAGATCGCCTTCTTCTTCTTCTTCTGCTTTTGCATTTTTGCATAGCAATTGTGAATTTTTAGCGTATTTCAAAATTTTGCTTATATCTTCTGAACCTATCACAGCTGTAGTCCATGTTGGTTCAGGAGTGATGGTGTCTATTCGCCAAGAAGGTTTATTTTTTTTCCAACCAAGTGAAATATTAGAGGGGATCTTTTTACCCCTCCAATCTTTACTTTTAGTTTCTAAAATTAATACACATTCCCCTTTTAAATCTTGTACTATCTGTATCGTTCTAGGTAAAACTGCGCTTTTGGCGATTCTTAATGCCATGAGATCTGTGGCGGGATCGGTATACCTTAGTTTTTCTTGAATTATCACTGCTTGAGATACAATGTACTCATAAATGGTTTGTAAATCCTGTTTTGTGATGTAGAGTCGAAGTTCTGGATAAAGTTCATTTGCTTGTAAAAAGCGCAGCCTAACTTGAATGGTAGCTATAAAGCGCGCAACAACAGCTTGAACACGAGAGACAGGTAAACCTCTTTTTAGACTCCCTTGGTAAGATGAGGAAATGTATTGCGCTTGTTCGATGGTAAATCTATCCTCTCGATTCGCCATCAACAATCCACGAATCAGAGGGTTATCATAAGCTTCTACTTCGTGAGGCACGATATTACTAACCCTTATTCCTGTATACAATTCATAAAGGACTAAACCAATTTGAAACATATCTCCTTTAGGATTTACTTTTTGATATGCTTGTGCTTGGGGAGAGTTTGGTATTTGATTAAGTTTATGCTGCACTAATTTCGTTTGAAGATAAGCACCATAACTATGAGGATGATTCTTATAGAATAGAGCAAAGTTATGATTTTCTGGGTAAGCTGAACGTAATTCAGGCGGTTCATAATTTTCTGGTGCTTGCGCTCCAAATTGGTCAAATGGCAGCATTGATCCAAAATCAATAATTTTAATATACATGCCATTTAAGTCACGAAAAACTAAAATATTACCCGCATGAAGATCTTGGTGAGCTAGTTTTTTAGTATGCATTATTTTAATAGCGTACAAAAGTCCTCTCGTTATTCTTCTGCTATCTGCTTCAGTAAGTATTTTCCATTCTCTATAAATGACGATATTTAAAGAATTAAGAGCCCGCGGAGAATAGATGGCAATTTTTAGTTCAGATGTCTTTTTGTGTAAATAAGGTTCTCCAATTAAAGAATATTGAATAGGGAAGGGTAAATCAGGCATTTCATTAATAGTATCTTTACATAAACTTTGTGAACGCAGTGCATCTTGAATTGTTCTTTCAACGGCTTCCTTTCCTTTTGCAACTGCACTTAACCATTCTTCGGGTTGTGGGGTATCAATTCGCCAGCAAGGCTTGCATCTTTTGGTGCCACCAGCAAAAATCGGCGTATTTTTGTTTTTCGTATTTTTATCGGTTTTACTTTTAGTTTCTAAAATGAGCACAAGCTCACCATCTAAATCTTCTACTATTTGAATTACTCTAGGTAATTCTTGGCTTGCAGCTATTCTCATAGCCATTAAATGCATAAAGGAGGGATCTGTATAGGCCAGCCTTTCTTGGAACCGCATTGGTTCAGATATCAAGTAATTATAAATAGACTGTAAACTTAGCTTTGTGATATAGGGTATAAGCTCTGGATAAAGTTCATTTGTTTTTAAATATCTTGCTCTTTCCATTAATCTGGCAATGAAACGCGCTACTTTTGGTTGAACTAGGCTTTTAGGCAATTTTCTTTTCAAGGAGTCATGCGAGGAGTAAAAGGTTTGTTGTGCTTGCTCTATCGTCAAGCGTTGCTCTCTTGTTGGATTAAGCAAACCACGAATAAGAGGATGGTCATATATGTCAAAATCTTTTTGCTTTGTGACAAACATTCCTACACATAGGTCAAAAATGATAATACCGAGTGACCACATGTCATTGCTGGGATCAACATATTGATATTCTTGACTTTTTGTAAACTGCACCAAACTTTGTTTTTTTGTTATTAATGTATCAAGAATAGTGCTGGCATAACTCAAGCTATGCGCTCTGAAAAATTCGCCAAAATGATCATTGCTACCTTGATAAGCTATGCGAATTTCAGGAGATTCATAATAACTATTCGCTAGAGCCCCCAAACTTCCCCATGACTGCATATGCTCAAAGTCATTTAATCTAATATAATAACCTTCTTGGTCTTCAAAGACTAAAATGTTCTTTTCTTGAATAGTTTGATGCGCTAATTTCTTACTGTGAAGAATTTGAATCGCCCATAAAAGCCCGCGAATCATTCTGTACACATCTTTTTCTGTTAGATTTTTCCATGCGCGTAAAATTACAGTATGTAGCGCATTTTTTTCTCGAGGAGCATAAAGATTAAATTTTAATTCTTTTGATTTCTTTGAAACATACTGTGCACCTATTAATGAGTATTGAAGAGGGCAGGGTAAATCGGGAATATTGCTTTTTGTAGCTTTGCACAATGCTTGCACTTCCAGGGCTATTTTTTTGACTGAGGCTACCTTCTTTTCGCCAGTTATAACAGAGCTCTTCCATTCCATAGGTTCTGGGGTGTCAATTCTCCAGCAAACTTTCGTTTTTTTTATGGCGTTTTCGCGAATAAGTGCTTTGTTATTTTTTTCTCCATTAGCCAATTTTTTTTTCGTTTCTAAAATTAAAACGAATGTATCGTCCATATCCTGAACAATTTGAACCGTCCTGTTTCCAATACCTTTGCTTATATGCAGAGCAAAAGGCTCTTCTTTATTTGAATTAGAATTTAATATGTTTTCAAATTTATCTTGATTGGCAATTAAGTACCTATAAATTTTTAGCAAGTCACTTTTAAAGAGGAATTTACTTAATAAGAGATGAATCCCTTTTTCTTCCAGCTCTTTACATCTTAATTCAATTTTTTCGATGAAGTGTTTAAATGGTGTTGGTTTGTTTGAAGGAACGGGGGCTTGAATCATGATTGTCTTGCGCTTGTTACTTAAATAAAGAAGAATTTTAGAAAGGTTAGCTGTCACTTCCATATAACTTTTTGTGGCATTCTATTCTATCTATCTCTATTCACAAGTCGTACAAATTACTATATCTGTAAATGGTATGAAGCTAACATTCAATTCGATACAAAATGTGTAGTTACTCTGTTTGCAATACTTCCCGTGAACCAGGGCAAACGCGCTTCATTTATAGAATCCTTGTAATCTTTCTCCCACATGCTTCGTAAAAACTAGTGCGTTTGCCCTATTCCTTGAACTCGCTTGCTTCTCAAAGTGTCTTAGTATATTAGAGGGAATAGAATTATGAGGAGATTTGTATGGACTTCTCAGTTTTTTATGCAAAATTAATTGGTTTATATTTAATTATCATTGCCATAAGCATGGCGGTGAATTCTGAGCGAATGAAAGCAGTGATTTTAGATTCGGCAAATAGCAATACAGCCATTATGCTGTCTGGCGTTTTAAGCCTTTTATTTGGTTTGACGATTGTACTTACTCATAATATTTGGGTGGGGTGACCGATTATTATCACCGTTCTAGGCTATTTAACCATTGTTAAAGGCGTGATACGTTTGTTTTTTAGTAATTGGCTTGGCCGAATTGTTCCTAAATGTATACAAAACACACCTTATCGCATAATAACAGGCTCTGTCCTTTTACTTGGTGTTGTTTTAACTTATTTAGGATTTTTCGGCGCTCAGTTTTAAGATTTCAGCTGATCTGACATTGCATATATATATTTCACAGTGCTGAAAAAGGTTGGCGTTAAAAATTTTCTGGCAATCCTTTAGCCTCGCAGATAAAAATGCTATCTAAATAGCCGGTCCACCGAATCATGAACTCAATTATCGGTAACAACCAATCTGTCATGGACTCATAACCTAAAGTAGAGCGGCATTTGTACCACTTGAATGGCAGACGAGGATATTTTCGTTTTAAATTGGTGGCTGCTGTATATCCTACTTCAGTAATGAGCAGACCATTAGGATTTAAATGCTGCTTTGATTGAGCAAGAAGTCTATTTACTATATCTAAACCATCTTCCCCGGCAGTTAAAGCAAGTTTAGGTTCATTTTTAACTTCTTGCGGCTGATGTTTATATTCATATTCAGTTACATAGGGTGGGGCCGAAATAATCAAATCATATTTATCGTGAATATTTTCGAATAAATCACTTTGAATGCATCGTACTCTATCTTCCAATTGATGGTTTTTAATATTGATATTTGCCACTTCTAAAGCTTGCGGAGAAATATCGACTAAATCAACCTTAATTTTTGGATTCAAGAGCGCTAAGGTAATGCCTACACAACCCGATCCCGTACACATATCCAATACGCGGTAATTTTCCCAATTGACTTTAGCTAAAAACTCGTCAAATTGATTATGCATAAGAGAGCGGGGTACTAACACATTTTTGTTGACGTAATATTTGAATCCCAAATAATAAGATTCATGCGTGATATACTCTACCGGAATTCTTTCAGAAATTCTCATCTCAAATAGCTTTAAAATTTCTAAAGCCTCACTATCAGTTATTTTTTTGTCTAAATATTGTGAGTTTTTATATTCATACGGTAATTTTAAAGAGAAAAACGTGAGATAAAGGGCATTTTTATAAAGAGAATGATTTTCAAAAAAATGATAATGCACTTTATCTTTTCGCATCATTTTTCCGCCAAAAGAGGCTATTTTTTTGACAGTCACTTCACCTTTACGGGATTTTTCTAAAATTGAAGTGTATTTTTCGTTTCTCGCTTTATTTTGAGAGATGTATTGAGTTTCGTTCATATTTCTTCCACGCTGTTTGCTTTTGGAGTTGCCCCTGCTAAACCGAACCACCTAATTCCCGCTTGATACCCTCAAATACTGCCGAGGTGACATCATTTTTAAACCTTTATGTGGCGCATTCTCGTTATACTCATCAAACCATTGTGGTAATTGCTTCATAACGCTAATAGCGTCTTTAAGGTCTCCAAACCAAACATAATCCCGCTTAAAGCTTTTCACAAATGCTTCCGCCATGCCATTGCTTTCAGGGCTGTAGGAAGGTGTGGTACAAACCTCAAAGCCTAGATTTCTTGCAAAGGCTACTGTTTCATGAGAAACATAACAAGGACCATTATCGCTTAGCCATTGAATTTGATGAGGCAATCTTAATACTTTTCCAAATCGATATTCAACGCTTTCTAGCATTAAATCTCGAATAGCTGCGCCATCGATGCCAATGGTTGATGCAACATACCTTAAAGCTTCTCTGTCACAGGTATCCATGGCAAAAGCCACGAATACTCTATCACCATTAAAGCATTGAATGGTAAAAGCATCAGAACACCAGCGAGTATTGCTTTTTAAGGTAATAACTTTGCCATCATGAGTTCTCTGGGGCTTTTTTCCATAAACTGGTAGCAGTAATCCATGTTGCTTCATAATGCGATAAACTCGCTTATGATTTACTTTTTCTTGATTATTTTCCATTAATTTTCGGTTCAATAAAGCAGTTACTCTTCTGTAACCATAGCTTGGTTTTATATCAATAATTTCTCGTATATAAGGCAGTAGTTCATTATCCTGCTGCTTATTGTATCGTGTTACTCGTTTTATCATCGCTTTTACCATCACCATTAAGTGTGAACGAGCTACTTGTAAGGCTCGAGAAATAACTCTTAATCCAAATCTTCCAGACCGGGCAAGGGTTGCCGCGAGATAAGTTTTTTTTCGCGACCAATTTTAACTGCTTCTCGTAAAACTTCATTTTCCAAAGTCTTTTGACCTAATGTGCGCTCCAGTCTCTTAATATACTTTTTAAGTGCTGTTACTTCGCTTTGAGGGACAACTTCTTCTTCACATTTGATTCCAGTCATGGCTCCGTTCTCCAAGATTCTTCGCCAATAAAATAGTTGGCTTGGAGGTATATCATGTTTTCGCGCCACAAACGAGATTGAAACGCCTGGTTGGTAGGTTTCTTGAACAATTTGTTGTTTTTCAAAGGGAGTCCAACGTCTTCTTTTCTGGGTTGAACAAATAACTTCGGTGATGTTAGAAGCTTTAGATATAGTCATATTGATAGTCCTATTACTAGTCGTTAATTTACAACTAGGTGGACCGGTCTAAATGGGGAGCACTACAGCTTTGTCTCTAATTTTATCAATTTCCAAAATAATACCATGCTCCCACGCAAAGGGATAATGACAAACAACACTTCTATACCATTAAAGAGATATTTAGTCGCTACACTTAATAATGGTTAAGAATTAATTTATTTTAATGTTGATAAGAGCGAAGTTAACTTTTAAACATAGAAAAAGAACATACCGAATGATGACTTACTGCAATAAAATTTAATTAAAGTGGGAAGGCTCTTTACCATAACTAATTTTTGCGTTTGGAAAAGGAGGCAAAACTATTGATTCATTGCTTCTTTAGGTATTATAGGTGTAAAGCTTTAAAATAAAGCCATGAACAGTTTCAAAATATTCTCTGAGAAGATTCTTATTTTCTAGTTATAATTCGACACTTCAATAAGATTTCCATCTGGATCACGAAAATAAACAGAAGTAATAGGACCTAAAGCCCCCGTTCTAGCTATCGGACCTTCTTCAACAACTACTTTGTATTTATTAAGATGATTGATAACTTCTGTAATGTGAATATCTGTAATCAGACAAATATCTGCTGAACCAGGAGTAGGTTTTAACGCTTTAGGGGCATACTCATTTCCATGTTGATGAATATTTATTTTCTGCAACCCGAATGATAAGGCTTTGCGACTATTATTTTCTCCGAAAGTCACTAATGCCATACCAAGCACTTGAGTATAAAAATTTACAGTCGCATTGATATCTTTGACAGTTATAACAAAATGGTCTAGTCGTTCAATTTTCAAATTTAAATCTCAATTGTAGCTGAAATTATAATATAGTTTAATTTATTTAATAATAGGTGCCAAGCAAATAAAGCTCTTAACTTTCACACCTTTTGTCATCCCACAACTAGCTCTCATCGGTCATTTTAGTTAAAAAATTTAAAGCTATGCCTTTTTTAGGTATAATTTTTTTTTATTTCTTGAAGAAACTTAAAATGAAACATGGCATAAATGCACTTGACACAGAAAATGAAGGCAATGATAAAAAACATCGTCGTTCAAGTGTGGTGGCAGCTAGCTCAGAAAATGCTGTGATGGCAGACGCAACTTCTTCTCCTATGGAAATAGTAAATGATCCATTTTCTACTCTTCCTCCGAGAGTCTTAAGTTATTTGTTCCATTTTGTTCCAGCATCTAGGGATAAAAAATCTGGCACTCTAAGAGAAGTTTCAAAAGGATGGCGAGATTCTCACACCATTACATTGCTCAATCAATATAATAAAAGAAAACTCAAAGAACGAGCCAGTTTTGCTTGTAAAATAGTAGAGTATACACTTCGTTTATTGCGAACCAATATGCCAGACGAAAAATTAGAAAAAACAACTGTATACATAGCTCAAGAAAATAACAAGCAATTATCCTACGTTCTGCGTACACCTAAAGGTCACGTCGCCAAAGGCGCGCTAAATATAGATATAGAGACTGAGCTAACATCTGATATTTTAAATTCATTTAAACCTCAAATTTTACAGGAAATATCAGATAAAGGGCACCTGCAAACTAACCCAGCACTTGAAGAACAACGAGAAGAAATCATATGTTTTTTACAAAATGAGTCTGCAATTTTAGAAAAAGAATTATCTTCAGTCATAAGAGATTGTTTTGTCGAGTTAAAAAAACCTGTTTCAAATGATTTTTTAGAATTTTTAAAACGAGAGGCAGTTTTAGATAAGTTAAATATGGAAATTATTTGCGCTAAAATAAATAAAAGCAACGCAAGTCAAAATCCAACACACTTAGATTGTTCGAATTGTTATCTTACGCGCTTTCCTAAAGAAATGATTACTCATCCAAAATATGCTCAATATTGGTCTAAACTGGAGCGACTTTTCCTTTATGGTAATCACCTAAAAAACTTACCGCCAGAGATCGGGCGTTTAATAGGGCTTAAACATCTTTTCCTTAACGAAAATAAACTCGTGAGTTTACCCCCGGAAATAGGGTGTTTGGTAGCGCTTGAATGGCTTTATCTTTCTCACAACCTTCTACAGAACTTACCGCCAGAGATAGGACAGTTAGCCGCGCTGAGAAACCTCGATGCACCTCATAATCACTTGCGAAGCTTACCCCCAGAAACAGAGCATTTGGCAGCACTTAAAAGCCTTGATCTTACCCACAATCATTTACAGTGCTTACCGTCCGGAATTGGGCAATTGCTCGAACTTCAAAATCTTTTCCTTTCTTACAACGATTTACAAGAGTTACCAGCAGAGATCGGGCAGTTGATAAAGTTGAAAAAACTTTACCTTTCTCACAATAAACTGCAAGTTTTACCGCAAGAAATATGGCGCTTGGTCACGCTTAAATGGCTTTTCCTTTCTAATAATCAACTAGAAAGCTTATCACCAGAGATAGATCAGTTACGAGCACTTGAATGGCTTGACGTTTCACATAATTATCTACAAAGCTTACCAGTTAATTTAAGAGAGGATATTATTCTGGAGGACACCAATACTCTGGAGTACCTTACAAAAGCCCAAGTGCTGGCTTCACAAAAATTACCTGCACTAGTAAAAAAAGCGCCAAGGCCTTAATCTCAAAAAACTTAAGAATAAAGGAATTTGAATATTTAGCTGTTCGAAAGTCGAATAGCTTTGCTAATTGACCGATAGCTAGAAATACGCTCACAACAGCATTGATGGGCGTAATAATAAGTAATAAGATTTACTATCTTATTTTCTTTATCAATATTAAGGAATATACCATGTTAAGTTCCCCTCAAAGCCAAGCAGCAGCAACGCCAAAACCGCCATCAGAAAAGAAAATGGCTGCGGCAACAAAATTTCTCAATCTTCATTTCAATGCAGACATGATAGAGACTCTAGCAAAAAGCTTAGCGAAAAGTATCAGAGATAGCATATATCAAGATACACGACAAACCATGTCCGCTGAAATTGAAAAAAGCTTAATTGCAGACTTAAATGAAATTGTAAATAAAATATTCATGCTAGACACCAGTAAAGAAAAATTTTTACGTCACTTAGTAGAAGTTTTTGAAGAAGATGAGATTGAAGCATTTTTAGAATTTTATGAATCACCCCTCGGCAAAAAAATTCTAGCTAAAATGGTTATCTACACGGGAAGCATGGCTGAATTAACAAAAAATATTTTGGACGAAAATAATAAACAACTAGAAGAAGCTTTCAAGAAAGCTATAGACGCAACGATGAAAAATGCAAATCCAATTTTATTAATGTTTGCACACGCGCAACAAATTACGACCGAAATGCGCATGCCACCTCCTGGCGCTCCCTCAGAGGCAGCGTCTTCTGCTGCAAAAAGTGTGGCGTTGCCAGAGGCAGCAACCACAACCACTGTGTCTGTTCCTGAATCTGAATACGAATCTGAATCTGATGCGATTGAGAGAGGTGCGCATATAAAACGTAAACGAGGTTAAGGTATAGGGTGGTTTGAATTTTTTCTGGTGTATTATAAGCTGCTTGTGCTCTTGCTATGTATTTTTGATACTGCTTTATTGCGGGAATCCCACACATAACTCATTCGTGGCATAGAGCATGAGACCACTGAATGAATACACGGCAGATCAACTTTTATCAAATAAAAAATCTATAATGTAGGTAGGCATACAAATCATCATAAAAGGTCTTTATATGAAGATATGGAAACTTACCCCGATTAATAGCAATGGTTATGTGCGAATAAGAGCTAAAAGTGAAGCGCGTGCTCGTGAAATTGCTTTTGATGCCTTTGGAAATACCAAAGTAAATAAAGTAGTACATTCCACAGATTGGTCGAGTGTTGCTTGGAATGATCCCAGTAGCGTTAGTTGTGTTTTTGAAGATGATGATGATATGTCAAATGAAGAAGGGATTCTGGATATTGTCTAGCTCTTATTTGGATAATGAATAATATCGTGAAAACTGGCTATTTTTGCTGTGACATTTCGGTAGCCATGGGGTTGATTAGCTTCAAATCTTAGCCCTTCACCTTTACTTAAAAACTGCCACGTGCCATTTACTAATACTTCTATTTTTCCTTCGACTACAATCACATGTTCGATAACGCCTTCTTTATGGGGCGGCGACAAGTGCTCGCACCCGGGCAATAATTCAATAATAAAAAGCTCAAAATTTAATTGCTTATCAAAAGGGAAGAGTGGCATTACACGAATTTTTTCATCCGTGGGGTGAAGATGCTGCGCTTCGCCTGTGCGATAGATAGGCGCGTTAAAATCAGCACTGATATCGACAATAAAAGAAGAAAAAGAGGTTTGAAAACCGCTGGCAATTTTCCATAAGGTTGCGATTGTAGGGCTAGACTCTTCTCGTTCAATTTGACCCAGCATGGCCTTGCTGACGCCTGTTTCTTCTGAGGCCTTGTCCAAGCTCCAGCCCCGTTCGTGACGCAGTGCTCGTAAGGTTACAGCAATCTGTTTATATACATCTTTCACCAATACCACCTATCTGGAAATCTCTTGTGCGTTATAGCGCACGATGCTAGTATAGGTTATTATGCGTTATAACGCACAAATAGTGAAATAAAAAGCGAGCGGAGAGAGTCTTATGTCAGAAGATATATTCAAAAACAAGTTGGTCGCTGTTCTTAATAAAAGCATAGAGCCGGGTAAAATAATGAATGCTTTGGCGCATATGTGTATAGGATTAGGCGCTGCTATTGGTAAAGAGGAATTGCGTTTGACGGATTATAAAGATGCAAATGGCGGGATCCATCCCTCCATTTCAGAAATACCTTTTATTATTCTTGCAGAAAATTCGAACAAAATTAGAAAATTGCGGCAAGAAGCTATTGCCAACAATATCATTTTTAATGATTTCACCGATACGATGACTGTTGGCACTTATAAAGAGCAAATTGAGAGGACATTATTAGTGAAAGATGAAAATCTTATTTACTACGGAATTGTTTTGTTTGGGGATTGGGAAAAAGTGACCAACTTAACCAGAAAATTTTCACTTTGGCGATAAGATGAGAGTGTAAAATGACGAACACACATATCATTTTGAGTAAAAGTGCCCAACGTGTACAAGAGGCCTTATCTAAAAGAGAACACTCTTTTGAAGTGAAGGCGCTCTCTTTTAGTGCGCGTACCGCGCTGGATGCAGCAACAACTATAGGCTGTGATATTGCCCAAATTGTGAAATCGTTATTATTTCGTTCAATCGATACAAATCAGCCCATTCTTATTCTGGCGAGTGGTATAAATCGAGTGAATGAGAAAAAAATAGAAAAATTAGTTGGCGAAAAAATTGTTAAAGCCGATGCTGATTTCACCCGTAAAATAACAGGATTTGCAATTGGTGGCATTCCGCCAGTTGGGCACCAACAAAAAATTAATTTTATCTTTATTGATGAAGACTTATTGAAATTTGAAATATTATGGGCGGCAGCAGGAACACCCCATACTGTTTTCAGTTTACACTCTATTGATATTGCAAACCTGACCGATGGGAAAATTGTTTCTATAAAATAGCTTTGAAGGTGAAAAAATGCGAAAAGTTTTTTGGGATGATCCCTATCAATCTACTTTAACCACCACTGTCTCATCAGCAAATGGAAATCGTCTCTTGTTCGATGAAACAATAGCGTTTTCCTTTTCTGGCGGACAAGAAAGTGATAAAGCCTATGTGAATGGCCTACCCATCACCCATTCAGAAATAGAGGGAAATCTTATTTATTACACACTGCCAGAAGGGCATGGGCTAGTCTCTGGTGATAAAGTGACAATGGAAATCGATTGGCCGCGCAGATATAAGCTAATGCGTTTGCATTTCGCTGCTGAATTGGTTCTAGAGCTTGTGACTAGAAAACTAGATATTGAAAAAATAGGGGCGCATATCGCTGAAACCAAAGCAAGGATAGATTTTGTCTATGACAAAAACATTTCCCATCTATTTGAAAGTTTATTGCGTGAATATAACGCAATCATTGCCAAAAACGAGCCTATCTTAACGGGGTTTTCAGATGTTGAAGGACAAAGACGTTTTTGGGAGATAGCAGGTTTTTCCAAGGTCCCCTGTGGTGGCACGCATGTGAAATCTACTGCAGAAGTAGGGCATGTCACTCTCAAAAGAGTCAACGTTGGTGGTGGCAAAGAGCGAATTGAAATCAAACTTATTAATGAATAACCAAAAACTCTGATCTATTTCTATTTTCTGGCATTTGTCCCGTTTAGAAGCTTGTGGGAGCTAGCAAAAAGACGAGAATCCATAACGTCTAGAATATGCAATGATTTCTCGTCTCACTCAAGGTATTTTATTATTTTTTTGGCGTCTTATAGCCTGAGGCATGGTGCTGAGCTGCTGCACTTTCATCAAATTCTGCCTGTCTTCGTCGTGACGCTGTTAACGGTCTTTCCGTATGCGCTGCAGATGCTGAGTCGACGTTTGTCGCTCTTTGAGATTGCGAACTTTGCATCATAGGAGCTGGCCTTGCTTTTGCTTTTAATATATCTAAACCATTTTCAAATTTTTTCAAATTCCCGTTTAGTTTTCTAAGGTATTCCGTATTTTCACCAAGAACATCACCACTGGGATTTTGCTGATCGAATTTTTTTAGTTGCTTTTTAAGCTCTTTAATTGCATCTTCCACAACTTTTATTTCACTTTTTAATAATTTTTCATTTTGTTCCAAAATGGCTTTCGCTTCCTTTACGGAGCGACCTGGTGTACCACGTTTTGCAGCTTCTACTTCTCTTTTCATTCCTGCCACATTGCTTGCATATTCTTCATATGCTTCTTTAGATTTGGGTTCTGGAATTGGCATTTTCATATCCTCCACTTAATACTAACATTCACATTTAGGACAAAGCTTCTCGGAAAGAAGTTCAACGCATTGAAGTAAAATACAGGGTCAAAACTGTAAAAACAATCAGTTATTTATAAAAAAGTGGTAAGCTCAAAGCGTGTTGCGCTTTTCTGTTTTAGCGGAGATATAAATTAAGGCGTATCTGAGGTATGGATTGTCCGGCTACGAGTTCAAATCACCATGACAATCCAATTTTCGTAAGAGGTAATTACAGCTCTTATTAGTCAACCTGTGTTTCAAATAAGAACCAAACACGGCGTTCCGTTTCATCAATAAATACTTCTAAAATACTTGTGGTTGCTACATCTTTGTGTTCATCACACACTTCATGTGCTTGGCGCATGCTGGCTACTAATTCTTTATTATCATTCATTAATCGTCTAACCATCTCTTTAGCGTCGACGAATTCATCATTATCATCTTTTAATCTACTTAATTGGTGAATTTGGCCAATTGAATGAATGGTTGTCTTGCCTAATTTTCTAATTCTTTCCGCCAACACATCTACCATCGCAAAAATTTGATCTGCTTGTTCATCAAACAAAAGATGATAATCCCGATAATGACTGCCAGACATATGCCAGTGAAAATTTTTCGTTTTAACATACAAAGCAAAGACATCAGCAATCAGTGGATTGATACTTTTCGCAATAGCGGCGCAAGCTTTCTCGCCCAAATCATTAGGGGTTGCTAGCTGAGAAGAGGTAGATTTTTTGCTTTGGATATTTTTTACATTTTTCATATTTTTCATATTACTCATTCCTGGGTTGTGTCAGACGATTTCAATTTTTTGATAAATGAGGATAATGGAGTTACATAAGATACTTTGTGTATTCCTCAATTTAGCAGATTATCAGCATTTTTCAATATGATGTTATCTATGGTTATTAGTTAATCTACTTGAAAAAACTTGATGTAGAAAAGCTATACTCGAATAAAGTAAACATAAATCATCATATTAAGCTAGTGTAATAGTTTAGCTCTAACAAAGAATAAATGTTTGTTCAGAACGGATTGAAAGGATAGCACCATGGCGTTATTACCCTCATTTTTCTTAGATTGCGTCGTATCTATTGGCGTACCCAATAAAACTGAAATTTCTTGGGTTGGAACAGGCACGCTTGTTGGCAAACCAATAGACTCTCAAGATGAATCAGATGAAAAGAAATATCATATTTTCTTAGTAACAAATAAGCATGTGCTCAAAAATAAAAAAGATATTATATTAAGGTTTAACCATTCACACGAACATAGTGCAAAAGATTTTCCCATTGATTTGCAACCAGACGGTAAGCCGCTCATCTGGGTAGGGCATCATACCGATGAGATTGACCTTGCAACTTTCCCTATTAACGCAGATGCACTTGAACAAAGAAAATTAAAATACAACGTTTTTCGCCTTGATGAAGATGCGCTTCGCGTGCCAAGCATGAAGAGAAATGGCGTATCTGAAGGTGATTCAGTATTTATTCTTGGTTTTCCTATGGGAAATGTTTCCATTCCCGGAAATTACAATTATGCGATTTCAAGATCAGGCTCTATCGCTAGAATAAGAGATTTACTAGAAGGGCAACAGTCGAGTTTTTTAATTGATGCGAATATTTTCCCAGGAAATAGTGGTGGCCCTGTTGTCAGCAAGCCAGAATTGGTCTCTCTAGCAGGGACACACCCGATGAAAAAGGGGGTCTTAATTGGTATCGTAAAAGCTTATATCCCTTTTAGAGATGTCGCTATTAGTAACCAAACTGGTTCCCCAAGAATAATTTTTGAAGAAAACTCAGGATTAGCAGTTGTAGAAACCGTCGATAGCATTGATAGCACTATAGATCTTTGGTTAAAGAAAAAAAATACAGCAGATGCAGTGGCATAACCAAAAAATTTGTGCTATTACATTAATCTTAGGGGTTAATAAAGTAAACTCAGGATAAGGACTATATACATGGATAGCAATACAAATTTAGATATACATACTATAGAAAAAAACAGGTGTTTTCATTGTCATGGTAGTAAAATTACCTGGTCAGCTGTTTTATCAGGTGCTTTAATCGCTTTTGGGTTAACTTTGCTGTTTAATTTATTAACAGTGGGTGTTGGTTTGGTGATGTACAAAACCACTGATCAAGGCGTTGCCAATTTAGCATTAGATGGTTACCTTGTTACACTGTTTGGCGCTTTTGTTATTTTATTTGTTTCGGGTTGGAAAACAGGTAAATTAATTAAAATATTCCATCTTTGTTCTTGCAATGCATCTCAAGAAAAATATGTTACCAATAATCCTAACACCAACATTCCAGCAAGCGTTGTTGCTACTGATACCGTAACCAAAAATAAATGTTATAGCTGCATACACGGTATGACGCATGGTTTTTTAGCTTGGATAATTTATCTGATTATCAGTTTATTATTTATCGTTTTCTTTGCACAATCAGCTTCATTAGCCTTTTTAAAATCACCTTACCTTACTCTACCAGAAGGCTATACCCAGAATGTGGGAAATGAAAATCCTCACAATCAGTATATGAACGTGTCTAAGGCTACTCAAAACGCAAATACAGAGCAGCCAACTCAAAATGGAACAGTTCAAGCGTCAACTACTGAAGTACGTAATGCAGGAAAAAGTACCATTGCTATCTTCCTAGTTCTTGTGTTTGGTGCGTTGGGAGCTTCCTTAGGAAGTTATTTAGGTGCTCATGCTAATAAAAAATGTTTAATGAAAAAGAGACATCAAATTTAAAAAGTGAATATTTTGTTAAGACATGGGACTTATTTTTTTAAACTTCCGAAACTCAAAGGAATATAAATATGTTAGGCACTATTCTACTTGTTGTATTAATCCTGTTACTGCTTGGAGCAGTTCCAGCTTGGCCCTACAGTAATGGATGGGGTTATTATCCCAGTGGCTCCATTGGATTGGTTTTACTGATTGTATTGGTGTTGGTATTGCTTGGGCAAATGCCAGCATAACAGCTGAAAATACGCTTTAGGATTTTTGTATAATATTACAAAGTCCTAAAGCGATTAAAATGACTTTGCTATTCCACTCGAATAAAGCTAATCCTGTAATCTTTTCCCCTTTTTGTCACGCACCATATTAATTAGATCGCTTACTCAAAACAGGCTGCATATCAAGCCATAAAATCCCCAGATTTTGTAATGAATAACGTTATATTACATAATGCGTAAATCACTCAGAGTCCTATATTCAAGTTGCCATTAAAAATGTTAAACATTTAATTTCCATGTGGCATCCTTAGTCTTTAAGACAAAGCATGAAATTATAAAAAAGGATGTGAAAATCAACCATGATAGAAGATAAATTTACCGTTTTCAAAGAGATGCAAAAAAAGAGTTGGGGAGTATTTGCCCCCCTTGAAATTGTCACCACCATGACTGCTGCAACGTTAGTGAAATTTTCAGGCATCCATTCTAGCAATACAATTTTGGATGTCGGTTGTGGCACAGGCGTTGTTGCAATTACTGCCGCAAGATTGGGAGCTAAGGTCTATGGCTTGGATTTAAGTCCGGATTTAATTCAGTGTGCGCAAGAAAACGTTACTCTAGCAGACGTAACCGTAGACTTAAAAGAAGGAGATGCAGAATCTCTTCCTTACCCAGACAATACGTTTGACGCGGTTTTGAGTCAATTTGGGCATATGTTTGCTCCTAGACCACAAATTGTAATTCAGGAAATGCTGCGTGTACTAAAATCTGGTGGGACTATTGCATTTTCCACATGGCCACCTGATTTATATGTGGGGCGTTTATTTAATCTTGTCGCCAAATATTCGCCTCCACCTATGGGAGTTTCACCACCGGCCCTATGGGGAGATCCTAGTTTTGTTCGTCAACAACTTGGAGAGAACGTTGAAGGTTTATTATTTGACCAAGGCGTTATGTATTTTCCAGCGTTGAGTTTAGGTCATTACAAGCAATCCGTTGAAAAAACACTTGGTCCCGTGCTCAAACTCGTTCAAGACTGTAAAGAAGACCCTGAGCGTCTTCAGCAATTTAGAACCGAACTTGAGATGTTAGCTTTGCAATATTTCAAGGATAACCATATTCAGCAGCATTATTTGATGAGTCGCGCAACAAAGAAGCAGAAGTAAAGGAGCTTCAGAAGTGAATAAATCTTTTCGGGTTTTAGATGCCCTGACAGCAATAACAGGTGAAAGCTCAAGATGGGATCCTCAACGTCAATGCCTATATTGGATTGATACGCAACAACCACATTTATTTTGCTATGACGATAAAAATAAAACATCACAGACATTTAAATTGCCATCACCAATGAGCTGCATTGATCTTGATTTGAATGGAAATCTTATCGGCGTGATGGGAAACGCGCTGGTAAAAATTACTATTGATGCTAAAAAGGCAATTGTTTTGTTGATAAAAACAAATCTTATCACCGACAACAAAGAGGGAGAAGTTTTCAATGATGGTCGTTTAGATATAAAAGGCAATCTCTGGATAGGAACAATGGATAAATCCCATCAACATTCAATTGGAAAACTGTATCGAATAAGCCCTATTGGTGAAATCATAGTAATGGATGAAGGATTTATTACTTCCAATGGATTGGGATGGAGTCTAGATAGAACTAAATTTTATTTTACAGATTCGATTACGCGCAGAATCTATCAATATCGATTTAATTCTGATACTTGTGAAATAGATCAAAGAGAAATATTGATTCAATATCCTGAAGAACAAGGTTATCCAGATGGTCTATACGTAGATAAAAAAGGTTGCCTTTGGGTTGCAGGATGGGCAAGTTACCATATATATCAATATTCTCCACAAGGGGAATTTATGAATAGTATTCAACTTCCTGCAAAAAACTTAACCAGCTGCTGTTTTGGTGGCGTCAATTTAAAAACCTTGTTTGTCACCAGTGCTAATTCTGATTTAGTTGATATTAATGATGTTGGTGCACATGCAGGAGCCTTATTTATCTCTAATTAAAAAATATCACATCTTAAATTTTGTACCTCTCTGGAACCCGTTCATAGATGCCATAATATATTTAAAATCACGCCTGTCTGTTGCTGCCAACATTGGATTTATTTTGACAATCGCGTCATCATCAGGATTTTCCTGGCATGAATTTTTAGTTATGGCGTGATATTCTGGTTGCTGACTTTTGGCATTGCCAAAAGTTGCCTGAATAGTACCGTAATTTAACTCGTGATACTTATGTCAAATACACAACCTTCAGCAATAATTATTTATGGTATATCCGCTGAAATCCTAGCACTCATTCTTTCCTATTTAAGTCCGCGAGAATTATTAAATGCAGCGCAGGTAAGGAAGCGGTGGCAACAGGCAGCCGATGATTCTGTGCTATGGCGAAATTTGATTAAGCGATATTTTCCCTATTTGGTTGAGAAAACACCGTATCGATACAAAAATAACCCAAAAAAGTTGTTTTTATCAAAATTTTATCGCATAGAAGATATGATAAGAAAAAATCTTGAATATGCACTAATAGAACCTTATGTTTTAGCAAGTGTACGAGGCGATATTGCAAAAATTGAAGCAGCTCAAATTAGTGAAGTAGCCAAAAACACTTTGTATATCATTGCTTCGGCATTAGGTCATTTTATAAAATTTGAACAATTAAATTATCATGCAAAAGGGAGTGCATTTATCCTTGCTGCGAGCATGGGATATCTTTCATCTTGCGAAATGATATTAGCATTAACAAATATTACTACGATTGACAGGGGTTGGGCACTACGTTACGCAGCACAACATGGACATCTTGACGCAGTTGAGTATTTACTACCTCAAATTGGACAAAATATTTCTACTAATCCTAAAGGTTGGGCACTATACTTTTCAGCTAGAAATGGGCATCTTTACGTAGTTGAACACTTATTAACTCATGTTGGACAAGAGATTTCTGCTGTTGATAAAGGTTGGGCGCTACGCTTAGCAGCTGAACATGGGCATCTTAATGTGGTTCAGTATTTGCTAACTCAAATTGGACAAAAGATTTCTGCTAATGATAAAGGTTTGGCGCTACACTTAGCAGCTAAAAATGGGCATCTTAACGTAATTGTGCCTTTGCTAATTAATGCTAGACAAGAGATTCCTACTGTTAGCAAAGAATACGCATTACTCCGAGCTGCTGAAAATGGTCATTCTACCGTGGTGGA
The DNA here is from genome assembly GCA_963803015.1 of uncultured Gammaproteobacteria bacterium. Taxonomy (GTDB): domain Bacteria; phylum Pseudomonadota; class Gammaproteobacteria; order Berkiellales; family Berkiellaceae; genus Berkiella. Next base: position 435,296 of record CAWDKV010000011.1, read on the forward strand.
GTATTTGCTAACTCATGCTGGACAAGAAATTTCTGCTAATGATAAAGGTTTGGCGCTACGCTTAGCAGCTAAAAATGGGCATCTTACCGAAGTTGAGCATTTATTAACTCATGCTGGACAAGAGATTTCTGCTTATGATAAAGGTTTGGCGCTACGCTTAGCTGCTCAAAATGGGCATCTTACCACAGTTGAGCATTTATTAACTCAAGCTGGGCAAGAGATTTCTGTAGGTGATAAAGGTCTGATGCTACGCTTAGCAGCTAAAAATGGGCATCTTACCGTAGTTGAGCATTTATTAACTCATGCTGGACAAGAGATTTCTGCTTATGATAAAGGTTTGGCGCTACGCTTAGCTGCTCAAAATGGGCATCTTACCACAGTTGAGCATTTATTAACTCAAGCTGGGCAAGAGATTTCTGTAGGTGATAAAGGTCTGATGCTATGCTTAGCTGCTCAAAATGGGCATCAAGACATTGAGTCTTTTCTATTAAATAGATATGGACACGAATTACCCTTTGCTACCATTATTAATGCTATTAGGTTCACTCGATCCTATAAGTGCTACGCTTTACAAACGGCGGCATCTTTAAGAAATATGTTGTTTTCTTTTCATTCTTCGGTATCTATTGAGGAAATTAAGGAGCCTGTGCCACTTCCCTTGGCCACCCAACCATTGACTCAACAACCTACGTTACTTCCTCAGGTAGCGCAATCACCAACATTAACGCCTATGATGATGCAAGAGCGACTAACGAATGCTGTTCGTAACTCACAATCCGGATCTTTCAATAACAGCACTCAAAGTGATGCCGAAAATCATCTGACATTTAGATTAAATCGCCTTAGATTTCGATAATTGATAACTTCGCATATTGTTCTTAGTGTACCTAAGACTTAACCCTTTAAAGAGATTTTTGAACAGAAGCTTGGTATCGTTTATATCCTTCTTTTGCTTTATCAACATATAGATTTGCACTTAAAAATAATCTTTGGTTAGCGAGAAATTTAAAATTGGGAAGTTCCACAGATTTAGCATATTCTACTGCTTCCTTCGCATAAACAGTGGATTCAGCTTTCCGATGGGATTGCGCGAGTTTAGCGACTGAAAGAGGGATAACATGAAAATGAGATGACAACAATCTATTAAGCCCCATCATGTGACCACTACCTACAATTACTATTTTATCTTTGTTACTACCCGATTTAATTATTTCCTGTGCAATGACTTTATTTCTATCTTCTACGCCTTCCGGTGAAACCCAATCATACTCGGAGGGTAAAGTCACACGTGGAACATTCGCGCAATCTGCCAATGAATGCTCCACAAAAGATTGATGGCAAGCAAAAAGATCAACAGGTTGTTTATGTATATTTAATTGTAGTGCTACTTTTTCAATAGCCACCGCATTAGACCAATGATATCCCGAATAAGATTTAGCAGAAAAAGCTTCAGTAAAAAGTGTATCAATATTATAAGATTGTATAAGATGCAAAATAATTAACTCATACATAAAGGAATTTAAAGAATAATGTTGTTCACCAATTAATATCAGCAACGGTTTATTTTCTTTTATACTTTTATTTTTTTCCGCTTGCAATTTTTCAGATAATTCATTGTAAATTTTGTCAATTTCTTGCTCAATTTCTTGATGTACTTTTTCATTCAATGTTATTTCACTTAATTTTTGCAAAAAAGAGGGCGGAGATTGCAGGGTAATATCATCTACATTAAATTTAGAAAGATATATTTTTCGATCCCGCTTTCCCGGATTTATATTAAATTTCTGCAGAAGAGAGCAAACATTTAAATTCTCATTTTTTATTGCATTATAGTATGGGTCAGAATATTTTGGACGCACCTCAGCTTCTAAAATGGTTTCTAATTTTTTTAAATCAACCTTATCAACATGCCGAAGATAAAATGTTAGTTTTTGAACAATATATTTGTTTGCAACTTCATTCAGCATTAAATTTATAATTTTGATTTTATCACGTGCATCAAGAGCATATTCTATAGAATCAATCATTTGTTTTTCTTCATCAATTGTTTCATTCTTGACAGTTACGGACAATGATTTCTCTAATGGGAAGATAGAGGAAGAATACAATATAAAAACACAAGCCATAACAAAAATACTGATAAAATTCATTATTGATCTCAAAAAGGTGCAATTCTTTTATTCTAGTTGCATTTTTTATAACTGGCAGATAGTTGGAAATTCCATCAGCTTCAAAGCACTCTATTAGCAGCATTGATTTATTCAACTCCCATTTTTTCTTCAAGGTTGCTATATTTTTATTCAGCTAAACAGAAATTGTAAGAATGGACAGGGCGACAAAGCGATTCAAAAAAACTCCTCCTTTAATCTTGATAGATTAGAGGAGGAGACAGATGTCTAGATTAATCGCAACATTTTTTAACTGGTGCGACGGAGTCACAACACCCAAAACCTAATGGTCCTGATGCACAACCACCTAGCGCCAATAAAAAAGCAACTAGAGAGACGATTTTTACTATTTTCATAGATCCTCCAAACTTATTGTTAATTAATAACGCTGATTAGAGTTTTCATTTATCAGAAAGGTTTCTTTTAGTCTGGATAAAAATATAGTTTTTCTCATAAATAAACACAATCATTAGAACTCCTTGAAATAATTGAAAATTTAAGAAACCATGTGGATGATTTTAACGCCAGTAAAAAGAATAAAAATAAATGGATTGCCAGGTTGAAAACCTTAGTGCCAATATAATAGGTAGAAGAGAATGCATTTAAAGTGTATTTACTCATTTGTTTAAGTCTTTGAGGAAAGAAATTAGGAGGGGGTATGAAGAAAGTATTATTTTGTGGCGTTGTGTCGCTGTTACTTTACTTAGTTTCTTTTTCAGCAATGGCTGCTTACCAGATCTTGTCAGATGGCAGTATCCAAACAGCTGTTAATAACGGAAATGGCGCTTCAACCGAAATAACAGCGGAACCAGATGGCACGCTTATTACGGTAGATGTCAGTGCTTATGGACCTGTAACAACAACAATACAAAATCCTGATGGTTCAGAAACTGTGAAATACAGTACAAGTGGTTTTTTTAATTAAAATCCTTCTTGGATTGAAGCTTCTATAATCGGTTATCCATTAGCCGTAAAGGAGCTCGTTGAGAAGCAAGCACTTCGTCTTTAGTAACGGATCTGTAATTACTATTGAAAAGTATGTCTGCCTTTAGATTTTCTGGCAAACTTTCCAGGTAATTGTTATCAAGTACTAGCTCAAGCAGTATCAGTTCGGTGAATTTTTGAGGAAGGCTTTGAAGTTCATTATCAGCTAGACACAATATTTGTAACAAGCTCAAATTTCCAATTTCATCTGGCAATATCTTGAGTTTGTTTTTAGTGAGATCAAGTTTTTTCAGGTTGCCAAGTTTACCAATTTGAGAAGGCAAATCCTCGAGCTTATTATTGTCAAGAAGCAGTGTTTGCAAGGCAGATAATTCGCCAATTTCAGCTACTAAGATGTTGAGTTGATTATTATAAAGGCTAAGTATATGCAGCCCTGTTAATTTTTTAATTTCAGGAGGCAAACTCTGAATTCGGTTGTTGCTTAAGATTAAATTCCTAAGCGTCGTAAGTTCTCCTATTTCCGGCGGCAAGCTTAGAAGGTAATTACTGTTAAGACGTAGCTCTACAAGGAAATCAAAAATATGTTTATATTTAGGATCTCTAATTATTTTTCCTGGGAAGCGTGTAAGACAGCAAGCCCCTAAGTCTAATACCCCAAAAGATTTTTCTAATTGTAGTTTTTGAAGTTTGGAATCAATAATCGCTGTGTTAATTTGAAAGATAATATCTTCGCGAATTAAAAATCTGCGAGTATCATCGAGGATATCTGCGCAGCTATCTAGTTTTTTAAAACAAGCGATTACAGTTGGTGAATTTTGAGTTATTCTTAATATAACTAGCTTATTGCTGAATAAATAATCTACTTCATCATCTTGTATATCGATACAAGCTTCCCTTTCACTTTCTATTTTTTCAATAGAATCCTGTCTCAAGTGCTTATTCCTGTATTTTGTAAAACGAAATAAATCAGTCGCCTGTTGAAATTGATGACAAACCGCACTCGTATTAGCACCAAAAGTCTTTCCAGTCGGCGTAGCATGTGCCATGATTAATGCTAGCACGTCAAGCGGGGTGAGCAAAAGGCGAGAATTTTGAACAATATTGGCAGAGGCAGAATCATTTCCTTCTATTACAGTATGGGCTTTTTTTTTGTCTTTTATACCACTTTTCATCTATCATCCTTTAACATTTGTGAATGGCATTTTACTTAAAATAAAGTGAAAATCAACCACATGTGTAAGAATGTAATTATTCATACTTGCTTAGAAAAATAGTTGAGGTTCTCTTACGTAAGACCAGAATAGCCAAGACTATTCTGGTGTAGATAGTTAATGGAAAAAAGACTAGGATAATTCGCGTTCAGCAAACACCATCATAGCTTCTGCCAAAAATTGGGTCAGCTTTGGATGATAGGAGCTAATGAATTTATCAAAATCAGGATGTTCACAATAATATTGTGCTAGTTTTTTATAGCCTTCTTTATCGAGCGTCCAGAAATTTTTGATACTTTCAAAGTGTTTGCGGATCTGAATTTGAACATCCTTATCTGCGGGCTGCAAATGCTTATCAATGGCTGCTGCAAGCACTTTTAAAAGTTTATCTTGCTCATCTTTGATGCTGTTAATTTTATCTACACTCCAGCTTTGCGCTTTTAAATTACATTCATCAATTTGTGCTTGGGTTGCCAATCCAATATCAACCATGTACTTTTGGTATGCTTGCTGTTTACTTGAATCTAAATCTGGCCCCCAGATCATTTTGGTTTCTTTAGTCATACGATAATCCTCAATTAATTGAATAATGTTATTCCAATGAATTGATCCATTGTCTTTAAGGTCTTGAATAATCCTCTCCAATGTTCTGTCGGCATTCTCAAGCTGGGTGATTTGATTTCGAATCGTTTGCTTTTGGGCAAGAAAATGCTCTAATGCATTTGATTCTTTATTCAATAACCCTTGTACTTCAGATAGCTCAAAACCAAAAAACTTGAGAGAAATAATCTGCTGTAAGCGCAATAGATCAGTCTCGGCGTATAAACGATAACCATTTGGTAGACGAACAGAGGGTTTTAGTAAGCCTATCTTATCGTAATGATGTAATGTGCGTACCGACACATTTGAGATCTTACTGAACTCTTTTATATACCATTGGGCCATTGTTTGTACTCCTTAACATCAGACTAAAGTATGACGCAACGTTAGGGTCAAATCTTTTTTGCCTAGCCATTTCGCCACCAAACCTTACTCAGGCTTGCTGGGCTTACTTTTTGAAGTTTCATGCATGAAAGGTGGGTCAACAATTTTTAAAGAGGGTGGGGTGCTTAACCGGAAAACAAGTGCCTTTTTTCTGGAAGTTTCTGGGGTTGAGGGCACAGCACGATTCAATGCCATCACATATTCCTTAAATTCAGCAAAATTGAGTTCTTTTTGATTTTCAACTTTAATCCTAAGCTGTGGATTATTCATCAATATAGCCCCATTTAATATGCCTTTAAAGTTATCTCGATAGTTAAATTCCACTTGTATTCGCTGCGCAACCATTCCCCAAGCCTCCTGGACACCAGGATTTTTTGCTAAATCAGAAACAACTTTAATATAATCGTAGTATTTATCATAATCTTTTCTAAGTACGACAAAATCAAAACTATTTTTGCCGCCCTCATTAGAAACATCAAACTTTCCTACATATCCTGGGCCACCATGAACGAAACTCGCTAATTCCTTAAAGTATTTTTTTAAATCTTGTAAATTTTCTTTTAGCTTAGCTTGGGTTTGTTCATCTATCATTTTTTCTATTAAAGTGATTATCCCATATTGATTAAAGTTTCGAATAGAGTCAATTTTATCTTGAAAAAATGGTAATTCACTTGAAGAAACCACCTTAAGAAGGGTATTGTCCCCAGAGCCTAAGCCAATATCATTTCTTGCCGAATATAATTGTGCGTAATGTTCATCATCTAAACGAAACCCTGAAAATATTCTTACTTTATTGGAGTCTTCATTAAGTGTGCATTTTGAGTCAGGCGTTATCACTTCAAATTTAATCTCGGGCGCTATCTTTTCTAGCATTTCCTGCAAAAAAACCAGATCAACAATTCCTTTAGGGAGAAAGAAGTCAAGGTTTTTCTGTAATCGATTATTTTCATCCCTATTTTTCAAAATACCGATTAAGATAAAGTTAATAGCGGCAACACCTGTTTGAGGATAACCCGGCATGACTGCATGATTCTTGAAATACTGTTCTATAGATGATTTTAAGACCTATAGAATCTATTTAAGTTCCGCAAATAGTGCTTGTACACATACGTCATCAACGTGGACTAGATGGTTCGATTGAAGCACTGGCTAAATACCTGATGAAAATGATGCAAGCTTACGCTGCATTTTAATAATTATTGAAAATAGGGTGAGAACTCGATACTATTTTTCTTTTAGAATTGAGGCAAAAAGTCATGTCACTAACCGGCGCACTGTCTAAGTTATTAACTCCTTTTTATAGTTCGAAAAAAAACACATCTGCCTTCCCTCATTCTCCCTCTGGTAACAAAGAAAGAGCACAAAGATTGAGTCAATTATTTTGCTCTGATACCAAATCGACTAATGCGTTGATAGAAAAAATGATGGATCAGCTTGCCAGTAGTGATTCTCGATTAACATCTCGTAGGCACTCATTAAAAGCGGGTATGCAGAGAATTTGGTCCGAGATATTTGATGTAAAAGCGCTTGAAAAAAAGATTGAATCTGTTCTGCTCGCAGAGTTTAGCGATGCAGAGCTAAGTGCCCTCTATACACTATGTCAGACAGAAGCAGGGTGTAGTGCTTTATTAAAATTAGGTATACTTTCTCAAGCAAGTTTGCAATTTTCTCAAGAAATGATGCCAAGATTTCAACCCAAAGTTAATAAATTGCTTGAAGATGAGTTGGGAGGAAAAATATCATTTCAATTCATATGGGATACCGCATTCGGCACAGCCACTGAGTTTGTGCAAGGGAAACCAAAGCCATAAATTTCTTTACTAGTGTATTTTATGGTTTTTTCATTGCTGAAACAGAGTTTCGATTTCCAGTCTGACGAGTCAGCTTTTTATATCAAAAGCCACTTTCTTTCAGGGAATTTCTGCTTCATCCACAGCAACATCAACTGATTAAATTTCTAAACAATATTACGCTTAAGAATAAAGAACAATTAACTGAAGTCGTGAATGAAAGATTACTAGAATTTGTTCGTAAATATTATTTATTGGGCGGTATGTCAATCTATTCATCAGCCATCAGAGCTTTACTAAGATAAAGGATCTCTTGCTGAAATAGATTATGTCACATCAATCAATAATCAGATTATACCCATAAAATGAGAAGTTAAATAAAGTGTAGTTGCTCATAATTGCTTAGAAGATTGACTTTTGTTATCTAGTGATACTAGTATGCCGTTCAATTTTTCAGTAAATAAGCGCGTAGGTTTTCACATGAGATTGGATTTTAAGTATTTTGACCCCCGAATAGTACTCGATTTTGAGCCAGAATCCCCTGAAATGGGAGCAGAATATCCAGTTAGTGAATTTATGTTTGGAGCTCAGCAACAAATCGATTTGAGCGAGGCGCTGCTATATGCTGAAAATGAGATTATTCCTGAGTTCTTAAGGCACAAGAGTAATAATTATGCTGATTTGACACCGGATAGAATAGTATTCTGGATCAGGAATCTTCATAAATTTGTTGGTAAAACCCTCTCAAGCCAAAATGCCTTATTAGTCCCTGGAGAGTATCCCCCCAAGACCATTCTCCGATGGGAAAAGACCTTGGATATGCGTGATGAGTTGGCAGAAGAGATTGCTCGTAACGCTAATGTTACTCCAGTTTTCAAGAAATATGGTTTGAAGGAAATTGCTAAACCATTTATGAACATACTCAATAGAGTTTATGAAGATCGGACTATTGAGGAAGTTGAAGAAAAACGCTTTTACTATAAAAATCTTAATGAAAGAATTGCCAAGAAAATTGAGCAATTCAATCCCAAAGAAAAAGTAATGTTGGAACGTAGCCGTACTTTTGACAAAAAACTTCATAAGCTGATTGATGCCAAACATCAAGGTAAGCTAAGTGAAAGTGATCTCAAGATCATTAATCAAGTAATTAAAATATGCTTGCCTCCGGAGAAGATCCCTCAAGCTCTGCATAATTTTGCTGTTCAATTAATTGAAAAACTAAAAACGAATCAAGGCTCTCTGGAAAGCCTTGCGCAGCTCATGACTTTTTCTTACGCAGAGCAAACTGAGATCCATCCTTTTTTCAATGGAAATGGACGTGATGCTTTAATTTTCATGAATATCCTGGCAATTGTCCATAAATTCTCCAGTATTTTGTTGCGCAAAAGAACTGATAAGTACAATCCCAAGAGTCGTTATAGTATCGCTATTAATCACATCAATATAAATCGCAACATTCTGCAAAGTCATATACAATCTTGTATCCTGGAAGCTTTAAAGGAAAAAAAATTACCTACTTCTCTTGCGGATTGGCAATATCATGAAGTTGTCAAAAAAAATATTGCTTTTTGCGAACAATTATTAAAGTTGAAGGCACTTGGCAAAACAGATGCTGATTTACAAGGGATTTTTGAAGCAAGGAAAGTGTCTTTGCAGATGGCTCCTTCTGCCAAAGAATACACGCCCGCTTTCAAAACAAGTCATAGTAAAACTGAGCCTGAAAGTTCAACAGCCGATTTTGATCAAGCGAAAATGGAAACTAAGTTGAGTGGAATTTCACTGAGCTAAAGCAATTAATAGGAAAAGAGCAGGGAGCATATTCTATAATACTTGAATGTGTTTTACTGTTATAAGGTGAATCTTTTGGACAAAGAATTAAAGCGCATTAGCCTTAAAAGTGAACAGCAATCATCATTGATAGATAAAAATCATGAAACCGGGCCATTTGATCTGATCGGAGATATTCATGGTTGCTTTGATGAGTTGTATCAGCTGGTTTTAAAATTAGGCTATAAAATTCATTTTGATCAAAAATATACGGTTTCACATCCTCAAAAGCGCAAACTCATATTTGTGGGTGATTTGGTAGATAGGGGACCTAAAACCCCCGAAGTATTACGATTTGTGATGGATATCGTATCTCATGGTTCAGGATTTTGTGTGATCGGAAACCATGATGATAAGCTCAAAAGAAAACTTCAAGGCCGTGATGTTAAAATTACGCATGGACTTGCTGAATCTTTGGAACAGCTTAGTCTTGAAACTTCAACATTCAAAGAATCTATCATTTCATTTATAGAAGGGCTTCCAAGCCATTATCTTTTCGACAATTGTAAATTGGCAGTGGCACATGCTGGATTAAAAAAAGAGTATTTTGGAAAAAGCTTCCCCAAAGTCCGAGCTTATTGCATGTATGGAGAAGTCACAGGTAAAACAGATGAGTTGGGACTTCCATTGCGTGGAGCTTGGCAAGAGGAATATCGGGGTGAAACACTCATTGTCTACGGGCATACGCCCATTTCAAAGCCAGCGTGGGTGAATAATACCATCAACATAGACACCGGTTGTGTTTTTGGTGGTCAGTTAACCGCTCTTCGTTACCCTGAGAGAGAATTGATCTTCGTTGAAGCTGCAAAAAAATATTTTAAATCTAATTATCTTGAATAACAGCGTTATTTTGTGCTTGCTTTAGTCATCCTGCCATCCTTGGCACAAAAGACTAGACAACTCTAGCGTTATTCAATCGTGCGCTGTAAGTCGCAAGATAATCGTCACAACCTGAGTTCATGAGCGCATCCACATGAGAACCCATTCTAGTGAACAAACTACTAGCAGAAGGATTTCCATTAGCGTGAGCAAACATATCACGAGTCATCCTTTCAATTTGGGTCACGCAATTTCCAGGAATACCAGTGGTATCAACATATACAGTTCTACCATTGACTCTAAATGTGCCGCAACCCGAAATTTGAAATAATTCAACATTACTTAATAATTTCATTATAAATCCCAAATACACTAATTATTTTCAGAAATAGCAATTATTATCACAAAACATATCTGATTTGTCTAGGATTTTAATAGTTTAAAGTGACACATAAGAAGAAACCAACATTCAAACGCTTCAGAGCTAGCCGATGAGTTTGTCGAATAACAATTTACACCTATCTTATTACGTCCTTGACAGAGCTCGTATCATATGTGAACATTCGCTCTCTTTGTCGAAGTAAAATTTATGTCATTTCATTAAGGAATTTGTATTTTGAAAAAAATTAACTTAACCTATCTAGTCAATATAAGTGGTGGTTCAGTAAATAGAAATGCAGTAACCCTATTTTAGAATGTTCATCATATGAGAGATATTTATGAAATTTAACTTTATCATACTTATGTTACTAGTATTAATATCCAGAAATACTATTGCTGGGGCTTCAGGAGATCAAGATAAGTTCAAATTTATAGCGGAAAATACCATTTGCCAACAAAAAGAAAATGTTGTCGTTTGCCATCATAAGGAAGACTTAACTCTTAAAACCTCGATAGGCGATCTACCAATTGCCATTTCCATGATGAAAGTTAAAAATAATCAAGACAATCCCATTTCGATGGTTGTGATGCTTGACAAAGCACATCAAAACTATTGGGTCACAGATTGTTTCTTCTTCACTGAAGTTGATAAAAAACCTATACAATTAAAAAACAAAATTATCAAAGGCCTCCAACATAAGGAGCAGCAACTTCCTGTCTTTGACAAAGCTGATTTAAAAAAGCTAGTAGATTCTAATGAGATATTCATTGTTCTTCATTTGAAAAATCTTAATTCAAAATCTCCAGAAAATAAGTATATTACCGTGAGTGAGAGATTAAATTTAAATGAACAAAACAATTTGAAAATCTTAATTTTAAGAATGCTAGCCATATTATAATTCCACCAATAAACGATTTTTTGAAGGGGGTATCCATCCTCCTTTTCATTCAGTCCATGCACGCTTTAACAAAGCATCTACAACCTTCACGTCTTGCAAGGTGAATAGATCGTCGACAAGGCACCAAAGCATTGTTTTTCCCAGCTCATCCTTGGCTGTTAAGTCAATTTTTTCAACATTTTCAGGAGTTGGGTTTTTTATAATTTCGTCAAAAATCATGAAAGATTTTGCAAGAGATTCTTCTGCATAAATTCGCGCTACGAGTTTAGATGATTGAGAAAAAGAACCGTAAGCTTTTGGGCCAGGTAGAGCCGTAAATTAGTTGTTTTCTTTACAATAAGTGACATCCTTTTTTATTATGTTTTGCATTCCCCTTGACAGTAAGTGATCAATCGCTCACAATGGGCTCATACTTTTTTAAAACAAAAATAAATCATGAAGTTCATTCCATTGCTATTTTTTTGCCTTTTTTTGCAAGCTTGTACTTTTGCGCCATTTTCAAATCATTATTCCGCAAGACCCATTGGAAAAAATAAGGTTTCCGTGAATTCTGGTTTTGAATCCGGTGACACGGCGTTGCTTTTTGCTCGAGGGGGTTATGGCGTCACTGAAAATTTGGATTTAGGTCTTCTGATTGAACGTCAACTTTTTGCTGACGTTTTTGGCGGTTGGGGTAGATATTCGCTACTCAATAACCCAAAAGGCTTAAATATCTCAATTGAAGGCGGCGCAGGCGCTAGTTCACTCTCTTCCTACGCTTACGCTGGAGGGGCTATTGGCTATAAATTAAAGTGGTGGGAACCCTATGCCATTTTAAGATACAACGCCGTCCATTACGATAATGACATCACTCTAGATTTAGGATTTTTAGGATTGCATAAATTACATAATCATGGCAGTTTCAATTATGGATCGCTAACTTTAGGCCAAACCATTTGGCTACAAGATTCGCTTGGTTTAAATCTAAATTTGAACTTTTACAACAGAGATCTTGAGGATGTTCTTTATGGAGCAGGAATTGTTTTAACCTTTTAAACTGAAGTCTACGCAAATCTATCTAATGCGATGCTTCTCTTCAGGGACCTTTTCCAGTGCGAGGAGGAAAAATAACAATCGATGCCTTTAAATACCCTTCTCATCTCTTGAGTGAGTGAAGAAAAGCTGATATGTTTCGTTGTTAAAAACCCCACTTCCTTTGGGTTATAAATAATTAAGAGAGTAAAAGATGCAAAATGGTCCAGAAGAAAGTTTAAATTTTGCCAATCTCGTTAAGAAAGCCGATACAGTCAATCCAGGTAAATTGAATGCGCTTTTTTCCGAATCGGATGACTCAACGTTTCTTATGAAATTCTCATCAGTCTATCCTGCCGCCGAGAAACGACTCATTGATAAACTGGGCTCATGGGGAACTTGTGAACAAACTGTTTTGGCCCATCTTTCAAAACAAGGTTATGTACCAGCAACGAGGATGATATTGCTAACAGGGAATTACCAATATCACTATCATGAACTGCATAATTTAGCTAAAAGTGATCACGAATTCGCTTTATCTATATATTCTCATCCCAAATTTTACCTTACTCTTGAAGACTGGGTAAAGATTGCCAAAACAAGCGCCCCGATTGCAAAGTTACTGATAATGGAACTTTATAGATTTATAGTCTATGACGATAAACCTAAAAGAAATCGATTCAGCTCCGGGGGTTATTGGTCGCAAAGTGATAGTGATTACAAGCAAATTTTTAAAGAGAATTTATTCCTACTGCTTTCTTATCATCCAACTTTGGCCCAAGATCTATTTGATGATGGGTTCAAGATTTATTATCCTGATGCTGAGAATCGTCTTTTTCATCGTTTATGTCTTGAGAGTAATGCTTTTCTTCATCTTGTATTTCTAAATGCGAATTGTTTTAATGAAAAATCTTTGATTGAACTAGCTGAAAAATATCCAGAGACTTTTCTCAATTGTTCGGAACATATTCTTGCTTGTCCTAAATTTGAAAATTCTAAAGATTTAGAGGCGGTTGCAGAAAGGATTAAGGACATCATGGAGGTGATTGAAAGCGCACCACAAGTTTCATTTGAAGAAAAAACGTTAACGGCTGCTTTTGATCAATTTAAGCTATCTGAAACAGAAGCTCAAGGTAATGTTTCCTCAGCCTCGATAACCGATAAAAAATTAAAGCGCAGGGCTTCTTTTTAAAAAGACTTTATTGGCCAGTATTTCGGTGTTCCAGCGCTGTACCACGTGTTTTTATAGCCTTAGAGTTTTTTTTGCTTCGTCTTCATGAGAAGAACTTGGCTTTCTTTGTGAAGAAAGAACTTGAGTTTTTGTGAGAGGGAGAGGGTCAAATCCTCTCTGAAACTTGAAAAGCACATTTTCCCTTAAATTATCAGGGAAGTTTTGAAGCCTATTGTTAACTAACATAAGCTTTTTAAGTGCAGCCATCTCCCCGATTTCAGAGGGTAAGCTTTGGAGCTGATTATTTTCAAGCATAAGCAATAGAAGATTAACGAGCTGTCCGATTTCAAAGGGCAGGCTTTGCAGCTGATTGTTAGCAACATCTAGTAATGAAAGTTTGGTGAGCTGTCCAATTTCAGGAGGTAAGCTTTGAAGTTGATTGTTGGCAAGATGAAGATAGTAAAGTTCCACAAGCCGCCCAATTTCAGAGGGCAAGCTTTGAAGTTGATTGTTGTCAAGATCAAGTCTTTCAAGCTTCACGAGCTGCCCGATTTCAGAAGGCAAGCTTTGCAGCTGATTGTTATTTAGCGAAAACAATCTAAGCTTACTCAGTTGTCCTATTTCAGGAGGCAGGCTTCGGAGTTGATTGTTGTCAATGTAAAGCTCTTTAAGCGCCACGAGCTGCCCGATTTTAGGTGGCAGACAGCGAAGCTGATTATCGTAGAGGTGAAACCTTTGAAGCTTCCCCCAATAATTTTTGTGTTGAGGATCTTTAAGAACCTTTTCTGGCAAGCGAGTAAGATGACAATTTTCGCAATTAAGTGTTTGAGGATTTACGCTAGATTGACTTATTTGAATTCTCGTCTCGATTATCACTGTGTTGAGAGTATTTAAGATTTGTTCACAGATGAAAAATCTACGAGTACTAGCGGGTATGACTGCAGATTTTTTTAGTCTTTCCAAGCAATCTTTCATAATAGGCAAATTATTTGTAATACTTAAAAGAGCAGCCTCATTCTCTAATAAATAATTTATTTCTTTTTCTTGTTTCTCTAGAGCAGGATTTCTTTCATATCCACCAACAGGAGGTGGGTTAGGCTCATTTTTTTTGTTGTATTGTATCAAACGATATTCATCTGTTGCCTTTTGGAATTGCCTGCAAACTGCATTAGTATTTGGCTGAAATGCTCTTTCTTGGGAAGAAGCATGCGCCATTATGATTTTTAACACGTCTAGAGGGAGTAACAAGATAGGAGACATAGCGGCATTCGCAGAGACCTGTTGCACCAAAATGCTATTTTCGAGACCAGAGCTTTTGATTACGCCATCATCTCTTTGTACTTTTTTTCTGCAATTGATCTCAATCTCATTGTTATCCACACCGGAGCTATCTCTGAGATGATTTTGGGTACCAAAAATCCAAGAAAAAGCATACTTTAAAGCTTTTGCAATCCGAGAAAATAGATTTTGATTAGAAGGAGTCTGTGCGAACAAGTTATTTTCGCCTAAGTCGTCAATGCCTCTTTTCATGAATAGAACTGCAATATATCTGAACATAGTTAGACAGAATGCTGTCTGTAGGCTTGAATTTCAAGTCATAATAAATATGACAAGGTATATGCGACAAAGAGGAGCCCATCTTCCAATTGACAACTATTATCGATTGCGATGCCTTCTTTTTTGGATAAAATTTATGCCGACCTCGCAAAAGAATAAGTGTTATTTTTAAATAAGGGCTTAAAACCAAGCTTTTGATAGACAGATATGGCTACTTCCCCTTAGCCGACTTATGTCTCTCCTTCAATTCAATATCATTATACCGATCTGTCGTCGCACTAGAGCCATGCCCAGCATCATCTCGCACATGCGCCACAGGACGGTTGCGCTTATTTATATCATCTGAGATACCGGTATGCCTTAGCCAGTGCACTGTGGCAGCTTCAAGCGCATCAGCATCACTGATAGAGCCCTCTTTTCTGAGTTTTTCTATAGATTTATCAAAGCATAACTGAACTAATCTTCGGATATGGCGCGTACTGGTGATAGGCCCTTTTCCTATATCTTTAGGTAGAAGGGGAGTTTGCTCATTGGGTAAGGGCAGGGGATTTAAATCAAGACTCTTGCGGTAACGTTTGAGGGCCACCAACATGCTGTCACTCACTGCCACGTGCCGCATTTTATTACCCTTGCCGACTGTAATAAACCACCAATTGGCATTACTGTCTTGGTAAAAGTGGCCCATTTGGGGGATCCATCTATCACTTGCCGCTAATTCAGATATTCTAAGGTACAAAAGATAAAGCGCGGATAAGATAAATAAGGTACGTTCATGTTTGTCGGGTTCTACGCTAGCTAGTTCTTGCACAATATCCAAGCAAGTTTGCCATTGATGTTCTGATAAGCGCATAACGGGTGCTTGTTTTTGTTGTTTTTGCAGATACTTACTTTTTTGTTTGATGAGCGCCACCGGATTCACTGGAACTTTTTCCTCTAGTACCAAGTAATTGTAAAAGCTGCTCAGGATAGTAAAAACTTCTCGGATAGCTTTTTGCGACAATTGATAGTTGGCTTTGTCTGGCGTCTCGCCATCTTTGTGTTTTTGCTTGCTAACTTTAGCAACAAAAGGGCGCCAATCTGGATTTGGGATTTTTATGCCTTCACTGATAATAAAGCGTTTAGCGTGTTTGATTGCAATCCAGGATTTGGGTGGCTCTAAGCAAAATTCAATATAATCCTGAATATCTTGGCGCTTTAATTCAAACACAGATTTAGCAGCAATTAATGATGACCATTGTAAAAGTCGTTCGGTTTCACGACGGTAAGACTCAAAGGTTGCTTTGTTGGCGCTATATTGCTCCAAGAAATCTATCACAGCGAGAACATCTTTGTTTGAAATGTTGTCTTTAGTCAGATGTTCTAAGGTATCGAGCAATGGGACTGGGATCGGGTGTTTTGCCATAAATGATGCTTGTTAGGGGTAATTTTGGTAAATGTAGCATCATATTATGGTTAAATCAAATGACCAATAGTAATAACTATTGGTCATTTGACCTGACCATAGGGTTAACTTGCATATACAAAATTGAAACCTGAACTTTTTATACGCTAGTTTTGTCTGATATTTAACTGAATACAGGTAAAACACTATGTCAAAGTCTGGCCCAATATCTGGTACTGAATATGAAGCTTTAGCAAAAGATGAGGCAAAAGTAAAACCATTGGCAGCACAAGAACAAAAAGTGGCAAGTCAGGCAGCAATCCGCCCTATGGCATCAGTATTTGCAGACATCGATGCTAGAATGAAAACAGCAAAAGCGCAACGAGCCATTTCTTCTGCTGAAGCTCAAGTTGCCAGCGCTACAGCAGCTCCTCAGTCGCCTGCTCCATCTGCAATACCTCCAACTTTTATATCTGTTCCTGCATCTTCTGTACCACAAACAAAAAAAGAACAAAACGCAAAGAGAGAATTAACAAAGGCATATAGAAGTATATATCTTGAAGTTATAGAAGAAGATTTAGGAACTAATATATTAAATGATCTCGACAAAATAAGGAACAACGAGAGAATATCTCCAGGAGAAAAACTAGAAAATATTCATCGATTAATCAATACAGCACAATCTTTGCTTAAAGATAGCACTTTGAATGAAAAACCTCTCTTAGACAAACTTCTGCAAAATCCAGACTTTGTTAAAAAAGCCCAGGAAGGAGACAAAAAAGGATGTGATAAGCTTCTTCGTGAACTAATACTTTCTGAAAAAACTGTTTCTCGTTCTTATAAAGAAAAAGCCGATATTGAACTCAATCATGTAAATATGCTTGAACAAGCAATTAATTATGTTGGTCTTGATTTAGATGATGAACAGAAAAAATGGCTAAAAGAAATACGTAAAGATGATAAAGCTAATGCAAAACTGATGAAAAATCCGAACGTAGAAGAAATTGCCCAAAAGCTTCAAGAAAGTATGAATACAGACGGCTTTAAACTTAGACTCGAAAAGGCTTATAAAAAGATGTATCCCAGTGAATATGAAGCGAAAGCACGAGCAGAGTCTGCTGCCGAAACTGTGGCCGCAGTCCATGCGAGTAGTAAAGCATCTACTCAATTAACTTTCAGTGCTTCTGCCAAAGCAGCACCAACGCAATCCCAAACGAACAAAGCACCAACTCCTCCGGAACCCTCAACAACACCTAGTGAATCAAGAAAACTTAAATAAGTGTAACTCCAGGAACTAAATCTCATCCCGTTAACAGTCTTACCAAGGGTTTTTTGATCCTACTAATCATCCCCCTACAACAGTTTCTGCTTTTTCTTGTGAACTACACGGGTCTTATCACAAATGTATTTTTCTGCAAACGCACCATCATTTCCTTTTGCCAAAAGGGGATCATCTCTTCTTCCCACGCATCTTGGCTTTGTTGCGATTTACTTTCCAGATAACGCTGAGGTCGTTTTGCTAAAGCTTCTCCAATTTTTTCTAGCAATTGTGGACGATTTTGAATGCGTTCAACAGTTTCTAAAGTTTGTAACATCGCTTGCAGATCCAGTGACGTTTGTCTATGAAGTGCAATTTCAAAAACTGTTCCATCTTCTTTAAGAACATTATTTAACTCAGCAAAGAACGACAAAACATGATTAACATTGGCATTATTGACGACTTGGCTGCCATAACTTCTTGATAATATTTCAGCGGGATGGGCTAAATCACACTCTTCTTTATAATGCATAGATGCATACTGTTTGAGATCAGCAAAAGGGAGATATACTTTTTGAACAGATCCGCCGTTGTAGTAATTAACAAGCGAAACCTCTGCTTCACGTTCATGCTCCCCCGTTATCTGGGCTACTGTTTGCGGCCTATATGCCTCTGGTGCAAAGAGTTTTTGCGCATGAGAAGGCGTATTAATGTAGCCTTGCGCTAATTCTACTTCTTGTTTTGTAAGCGCAGTACCACTATAAAGTCTTGACTCTGTTTCAGTTTTAGATTCATACTCCGCATAAGTTTGTCGATAAAGCTGTTGAATTGCCCCAGTCTCATCTTCTCCATCAGGAAAGACAGAAGCTGTTCTTTCAGATATTGTAAATTTTTTGACAAACGCTTTCGCCAGTTTCTTTATCCCACCTTTTAATCCATTAGATGAAGATGCACTAGAAGAAGCTTCTACTGCTGCTGGTGTTGTACTAGATGTCGCGGGTCTTGGTAGCAATCTTGTTGCCCCTAACAAACATTCTGCTCTTTTTAATTCGCGACATAATCTCAGAACAAATTGCGCTTCATCACTTTCTTTTGTGATCAAACGTTCTAAATAGAGCGGATCGGTTATAACTTGGTTTAAAAATGCACAATCCTGCCCTCTATGCACCTCAGGTAAAGTAAGCGAAAAAGTAAAGATCTTTTGGGAAACCCTTCTTCTGAGTGCATTATCCAAAATTTCAAATCGCGGAATTTCTGTCATAATTTCGGGTGCTTTTATGCCAGATAATTGACACGTGTCAAGAATCGACCTTAACATGCTTACATTTTCTCGCATATCTCCCATCAATGGTGAAGAACTTAGATTCTCAATAAATAAGTTCAATACAAGTCGTTTTCTTATCAGTTGGTTTTGACGCAACATATTTAGGCAAGAAAATTTGCAAAGTCCTTCACTTTTTGTAAATGAGGCCTTAAACTTTTTTAACCAAAAGGGCTCAAAGGGTATTTTCATGACATCATCAGGCGTTAACCTTGAATTATCATTCAAGAAAGTTTCAGCGTATTGTGTATATAAAGTGTTAAAACGTTCTAAGAACGCTGAACTTGCAATTCTTTGAATAAAGGCTAAACATTCATCTTTCTCTTGGTGTAATTGATAATATTCACACTGTAATTTTTCAATTTCTCTTTGCAATGCGTCCCAATCAGTCAGTGTTTGCGGTTGAATACGCACTAACTTTTGCATTTTAAGGCGTAAAGCTTCAATTTTTCCTAAAATATCAGCAAGTGCATCTCTTTTTTCATCCAAAACAGCAATGTCTTTTAAGCTTGTCTCCACTTGAGTTTTTGTATCTCTGATTAAACTCTCAAAAGTCACTTGCTCAAATCGTTGATATAAATCTTGATCAAATCGGTATATCATTTTCATGACTGCATTCGCAAAATATAAACAAGCTATTTCTTCTTCATAGTTCCCATAGTCAGCAAATTCTTGAGCAAGACGCCATCTAAACGCTTTACTCTTTTCATCTGTCATGATTGCTGAGATATACGTGAAAAAATCTCTCTTTGAAGTCTCTGTTTCTTCTCCTTGGATCCGTCGATTAAGTGCTTGCATGATGGCAAATTGCTGCGTTGTTGGAAGCGATTTAAAATCATCAATAATAAAGGCGTGCATTTTGCGATGATATTGTTTTACTGGCGAGATATGTCTTTCATAAACCGTGTGTAGGCTATGCAAATGCATTCCCATACGGCCAGCTGTGCCAGGAGGACAGGATGGTTCATCAACAGAATCATCTTGTCCACGATAATCCCCTCTCCTGTTGTGTGCTCTACGTATATCTGCCAGAGAGTAAAGAACATGCTTTTTCTCTTCGTCAAGGCATTGAGCGCGTTTTGCTTCTAATTCAGGAGGCAGTGGCATATTGGGATCCGTGGCAGCCAACCAATAAAAAGCCAACATTTCCCTAAAGGGTATAATTTTATTTTTTGCTGATATTCCTATGTCCGCTTCTGCGCTATGTAAATAATTTCCCCATCTAGAGTCTGGTGCTGGATCTAAAAGTGCTCTTAGCGCTGATTTGGCTAGTTGAATTTCAGATTTGTCTTCCTTCTTAAATCGTCTCTTCTCTTGAGATCCAAGAACTCTTTCGTCTGCACATTGCGCAACAAGATAGGCTTTTAAATTCGCTAAAACACTCTCTATTCCACCTAGTGCGGAAAATTTTGCACCGTAAATTGTCTTGATTTTTTCATATACTTCAACAGCGCGGCGAATTTCAGTTTCATCCATCGCCCCTTCAACTGCTTGTCCTAAAACGGTCACATGAAGCTCATTAAGAGCTTTCATAATTGCCTCTACATCAGCCATGATAACAGTCACGCATTCTTCTATATAAGCACTCACTGCTTTAAAATCGGCAAATGTTCGCTCGACGAAAGCGGAAGCTGGCTTATCAAGATAATAATAGGGCTTATGATACTCAGGTACAGGGTTTGCCTGTGGTTTCCGATCCTCTTGTGTACCGGTTAACATGTGCAGTTCCTCACATTCCGCAGTAAAGTTAGTAAATTTTATCATAAGTAAGCTAGAAGGGAGGTAGCTTTTCCGATTTTTTGTCAGAAAAACAGATAAAATCTGAACTCATTTATTAACGAAGCAAAACATCAAAAAAGCCATAACTATCGGCTGAAAGGAATGGATAACCTGAAAAATAATAAATTCAATGAGTTATGTTAAGCTAGTTGGTACGTGTATATTAACAATAGATAATGTAGTGCCTAAAAAATGACATGCGCCGGGACCATGAGTATGACAGCTCCTCCCGACGCTCATGAATTTACACACCATTGTCAAACCTGACCAAATCCACCATCAACACATAGATCAATGCCGGTGATATAGCTACTATCATCCGATGCTAAAAAGACCACGGCTTTGGCAATTTCATCAGGTGTTCCTATGCGTCCCAATGGCACAGTTTCCAAAGTTTGGGTTTCAAAATCTTTGAGCTGTTGTTCAGTAAGTCCCAGCTTACTAAATATGGGGGTTTGGATAGGACCTGGGCTAATACTGTTGACTCTGATTTTACGATTTTTTAGATCTTGCGACCAAGTTCGTGCAAATGAGCGCACAGCAGCTTTCGATGCCGAATAAACACTTAAAGCTGGTTGACCAAGAAAAGCGGCTACAGATGAATTCAAAATAATCGTACCACCCTCTTTCATTAAGGGTATTGCCAAACCCATATGATACCGATAAGGTTTGAGATTAAGAATTTTTGAGGGTTTTATGAGTTGGATAGAGCCAATTGAGTTGCGGGGCGTGCATGCTCTGTTACAGCCATTATCACAAAAGCACTGTGATGATCTTGTTGAAGCCGTGAAAGACGGTGAGCTATGGAAACTTTGGTATACCTTTATTCCAAAACCAAGCAAAATGGAAGAAGAGATTGAACGAAGATTAAGTCTTTTAGATAGCGGTAACATGATACCTTTTTCAGTTATAGATCCAATTTCAAATAAAGCAGTTGGCATGACTACTTTTCTCAATATTGACTCAGAAAATCGCCGAGTAGAAATCGGTTCAACATGGTACCGCAAAAGTGTACAACGCTCAGCGCTCAACACCGAATGTAAATTAATGCTATTAAAGCATGCCTTTGAGAATCTTTCTTGTATCGCTGTTGAATTTCGTACTCATGCTTTTAACAAGCAAAGTCGAATGGGAATTGAGCGTCTGGGCGCCAAACTTGATGGCATTCTTAGAAATCACATCATCATGCCAAATGGCACTCTCAGAGATACTTGCGTTTACAGTATCATTTCTTCAGAATGGCCAACCATAAAAGCGCACTTAGATTGGAAAATATCACGGTTATACGTTTAAATAATTAAAAAAGAGCATTACTCTTTTTTTAGCAAGAGAAAACTATGCAAAACGAACTAACTCAAAAATTACAAGTCATGGCAGAAACTTTCCCAGGTAAAGTTGGTTTATACTTTCATGATCTTAAAAGCAATCATATTATCACTCTTAATGCTGATGATCTTTTTCCCATGGCTAGTACTTATAAAATCCCTCTACTCTTACAACTATATCGCGATAAAGATGCGGGGCTTCTTACCTTAACTGAACCCATTAAAATTTCCGAAGAGGATTTTGTTCCAGGCTTTGGTTTACTTAGACATTTTGCTCCTGGTACATCATTAGCTATAAAAGACATTGCTTTATTGATGATAACGATAAGCGACAACAGTGCAACGGATATTATAATCAAGAAAGTTACACTAAAGAGAGTGAATGATACGTTACAGGCGCTCAATATCCACCCTATGGAAGTAAAAAACACTACTCGAACAATAATTGCTGCTTCAGAGAAAAACCCAGATTATGATCCTTTACTGCTCTCAGAAACGACAACCCCCAGAGCAATGGGGACTTTGATAGAGAAAATTGTTAAGTGTGAAGCAACAAGTCAACAGAGTTATCAAGACATCAAGTTTATTCTCAGCCAGCAGATGCTAAATACCAGACAGCCGCGAAAACTTGTTCATTTAAAAGATATCAAATTTTTTCATAAAACTGGCACAACTAAATGGGCAACAAATGATGTAGGTTTCATTCAATTTGCTCCACAACCTGAACTTATTTTATGTATCTATACATTAAAAAATGATCCCACTATTCCGACTTATCTCGCAGAAGAATTGATCACTAATTTGACAGAACAGATTGTTGAAAAATATTCTTCTGATAAATAAGCAGAGGACTCTAAACCTGCGATACAATTTGCATTTCCTTTCAAATCGCGATAATCCAAAAACTACCCTATTAATAGACTATAAGATTCTAAGGAGAAAAATACGCTATCTTTAAAAATGCTTCACAAGACCCATTTCATAAGCTTTTTCAATCAGATCTGATCGAGATTTACAATTTAACCTTTTTTTCAGAGCCTCAATATAATGTTCGACTGTTTTGGGTGAAAGAATTAATTTCTTTGCAATTTGCTTTATCGTCATACCTCGTATTAACCACTTTAAACATTCTACTTGGCGTTTACTTAAATCTAACTTGCTGAAATTCATCTTGAAGATGCCAGAAAGATTCTGTTCGCCAAAAAATATTTCATCTCCTTCTGATAAAATAAAATTCAAACCGAACGTAGCTATAATTTTATTGGAATGAGAATAGACAGGGTGTTTACAGCTAATAACATTTAAACAAGTGTTATCAAATGATTTTATATCATTTTCGAAAAAAATCATTTATTTTTTGTTCCTTATGACATTCTGATCATTTTCTATTAAAAAGGAAGCTATTTTATTCCAAGGTAAATCAAAATCCGTAAGGCCGACAAAATCAGATTCATTTGAAAGTCCCATCATTTTCTTTGTCACAAAGTTATTACAACTGAGGTATTTGCCATTAAGATCTTTAAGCCAAAAGGCATTTTGCATGCTTGTCATGTATAAATCTTGCAACTTTTCTAAATTTGAGAGGTTGAAAATCTGATTAATATTCATCATAAGTATTCGCTCCTCTGCAACAATAGGGTGTTTTTACCCCTATTTTAAAAACATACAGATTCTTTATATACTAAGCAGCTATTCTAAACAAGCAAAAACTTGTCAGAAAAGGAGAATAAATTAGTGTAATCCCCCTTTATAATTGATGCATGGGAACAAAAATAACTATCGAATTGAAGTCATAAACAGATGTTTTTTTAAAAAACATACAAAAATGGCGAATAAATAGAGGAACTTAAAGCGCGCCTTCTGGAAAAGTACTTTTTTTAAATTTTTCTCTAATTTTATCAAAATCTTATATTCCAACAAAATGAGGCCTTATGCTATCTTTTTTTACTAACAACAAAGCTCTTGCCACAACGATTACCCCACCAACCGCAGCAGCCACTGCTGCTGTAGTTTCCATTGGCGATAAACGTAATACACATAGTGAACAAACAGATGGCGTTCAAAAAATTCTTGCTGAAATGGAGCGAAGAAACGATCCTTTTTACGTGTTGGGTCGTTGGATAGGCAAATTAATTGGTACAGTAAATGACGATCAGCCAAGCTTTACTGCAGCTTCTGTTACCAAGGTAAAGCGAGAAAAAGCCCCAAGACAAATCGCCCCTCCTCAAGCAAATGTCTCTGTTTCTTTTCAGGACGTTTACCAAAATTTATTTCCACAAGACACTCTTAGAGTTCTTTATATGGAGTTAGATCCGGGCGTTGATGATGGTGCTGCACTGATGCAATTATTAGCCACGCGAGCCAATGGATCACGCCTAGAAAATGGTAAAGGATTAGAGGTTGTTGGTATTGTTCCCTGTGTAGGAAACGCAATTTTGCCACAAACGCTGCTCAATACTATGCAGTTCCTAACTCTAACAGACAATGAGGATATTAAAGTCTACCCTGGTGCTATTGCACCTTTAGCAATTGCAAATAACCAAACAGATATTCAAGAAATGAATACCGGTATTAATGCAACGCATTTTTACGGCTACGATGGTGAATCCGACGTGGGGGGGTGGCCAAAAGTAACTATGTCTCCAGAGTCCAAGCGTGGCTATAAATTTGCTGCCGAACAAATTTATAAAGCTACTCCAGAAACAGCCATCACTTTAGTTTCTACTTCTGCATTAACCGAATTGTCTAAGACTTTAACAGAGTTGGAAAAAATGGACTCCGAGCAACATTTACCGCCCGGCTCATTTGCTAAAAATATTAATGCTATCTCAATCATGGGAGGCTGCATTAGTCAAACTGCCGGTTGCAATGCACCATTTAACGTGTCAGACAATGAGAAAAATTCTGAAGCTAATTTTTATTTTGATACACCTGCCGCGCAAAATGTTTTTGCTGTTTGTCAAAAATATGGTATTTCAATTTTGCTAGCCCCCTTGGATTTAACTCAACAACCCGGACTTTTATGGGGCAAACAGCAAGATGCCACATTAAATCAAGCCAACAATCCACCTTCATCGCAAATGGCGCGCGCAACCGGTGTGGTTCCATATTTGGATGTACCTTGTTTTCCTAATGGAACATATCCTATGCACGATTTACAAGCAATGACAGATCTCTTATATCCCGAATTCTATAATGTGACTCGTTTTGCATTTAATATTGGCAACGTTGGTCAAATGACCGTAAATAATACCGCTTCAGATGCGGAAAAAAACGTCTACGTGCTTTCTATGCCTCTTGAAAAACAAGCGGAATTTTATCAAAAAGTGTTACCAGTTTATAAAAATTTCAGTCCTAAATCCAAAGGTTTATCCGCATTAGAGCTGGCATTATTGATTTCAGCTGGGACAGCTGTCTGTAGCTTAACAGCCTTTACTGCCGTTAAAACAGCACAGAGTTGTAAGAAAGAGCCCGTTTACGATGAAGAAGATCAAAGGTTGGAAGAGGATAATATACAAAGTCCAAATAATCGCGTTAATTAAATTTTTATGGTAATTACTTTCAATAGTGGGTGAAATATCAGACTTACCATTCTTTATTAAATCGAATTAATATCTAGCCCTAACGTCGTGCCACAAAAGAACGTACTTGTTCTCTGTTTAGAAGCTCATCTTCTCAATAAGCGGAGATTATAGGCGTCAATCTCCGCATTAAGCTATTGATTTATAAGTGTTTAATTATTGCGCTTCGCTTATTAAACGTTTACCAATAGCTGCCTTAAAGCTAGATGAGGTTGCTATTGTGGGAGTTTGTTTATAACCCCCTAAACTATTAAGCAGTTCTTTTTCCTTTATAACGCTTAAACATGTCCCATCCGAATAAAACAATAAATACCCCTAAAGCTACGAAGAAAATAAGTTTGCCCAACCACACTGCTCCACCACCCAACATAAGGACGAGCAATGAAACTAAAGCAACGATTAAGGCCATGGCAGCGTAACGTAACATAAAGATTCTCCCTTAAAAAAATACGAATGATATTCACGATTTTAGTCTATTTAAATTGAAATTGTTACTTACCTGATTGTTTTTTTAAAAAATCTGAATTTAAACCCAGTCTTTTTAAAGGCACATAAGCAATTTATATGCTAATACTTAATGAATATTTGTTATTTTTACGTAAGGAAATCAAATGCCATCTGCAAAACCTAAAGCTATCAATGCCACAAAGAAACAAGCTAAAACCAGCAAACCAAATCGCAGACAGATAACGAAAAAGGCTCCAACCAAAAGCAAAAGTACTAAGAAGAAAGCTTCGTCAGCGAGTTTGAAAAAGAATACTTCAGCATCCAAGGTGCTTAACTCGATGATGCCAAAAGAATTAGATACTATAAAAAAGGACATCTATTCCATAGCTGATGAATTCGAAAATAGTGCTACTGTTAAAAAAATAGAAGTTTTATTGAAAAAATTGCAAGATGTCATTTCTCGTGAAGGGAGTGCACTTATTTCAAAAGCAAAAAAAGCCTCTAAACAAGTAAAAATAGAAATTAAACATAAAGTTACTCCAAAAAAGACAACTAAACCATCAGGGAGTCATGTTGGCACAAGAAAAAAATCAACTAAGAAAAGTACAAAGCACTAACGTAATAATGGCTACTTGCCGCGCTTTATGCGCGGCATCCGGGCCGAATTATCTCGCCTACCCTCTTCTTTTCATATTTACTTGAGGCTATGCTTTTCTTTTTTTGTGAATCCTTATATCAGGCTTCGCAAAACTCTCTGCCTCTTCTATCAACGACCCATTACAATAGTTAGAAAGTATAATGAAATACCAACAGCATTAATGTCATAAAAAAGTCTCATATTTGCCAAATTTTGTGAAATCCCGATGAAATGCAACCGAATAAGCTGGCATATTTGTAGTATTATTTGTTAGTATCCGAGCTATTTTCTAACACAGAAATGGGATAGCTTTATCTATGGCTACTAATGGCGCAAAACCTCTACAATTCTCACTTCCAAATTATGTACGCACTAAAACGGCTCGCTTTAACCCTTATTTTATCGCCGGCGTCAAGGAACTTACAAAACATGAATATGATTTGATTGAATTGAATTATGTATATGTAAGCTTTGATTTATTTAATAAAAAATTCAAAGAATTTCTTTCAAGAGAAGCCCCACTAGCAACAGACGACAAATTAAAAGACCTTAGCCAAGTGGAAGCAAAAGAGCTTAGCAATGCGCTAATGCACTCACGGGCAAGACTTAGAAACGAGCTTATTAAATTCAGTGTTGGTGTTAATAATTTAACACTGTTTTCTAAAATATGGCATATATTGCAAGACGAAGTAGCCGCCGAAGATTTAGTTTCTAGAGCTGAAAAGGGTAAAAACAAAGGTATATCTGCGCTATGGCATTTAGCCTCGAGCTTCTCTAAAGACAAAACTGAAGCGTTTCTCACCACTTGGAAGAAGTTTAAAGATCAAATTCAACTCGAAGATCTACTTGTGCAATCCCCAGATGGCATCTCTGTACTCTGGTGGTTAGCTCGTGCAGCCAAAAATGGCTATCCTGAACTTTTCCTCGAAGTCTGGGAGAAATTTAAAGATAAAATTCAACTCAACGATTTAGTGTTCCCCATCCCAAAGGGGCCTGCTGCAGGCAGATCTGTACTCTGGTGGTTAGCTTCAGCTGCCGCCAACGGCAACCCAGAGCCTTTTCTTGCAGTTTGGCAAAAATTTAAACACGAAATTCGACTCGCAGATTTACGCGTTCAAGCGCAAGAGGGTTCTGAAAAAGGGATTTCTACAATTTGGCTTTTAGCTGCTACCCTCGTGAGTGAAAAATCTGAAATTTTTCTTGAATTCTTGAAGGAATTTCGAGATGAACTTCAGTTTGAAGATTTGCGCGTTCAATCACTAGATGGTCCAGACAAAGGTGTGACTGCTTTTTGGTTTTTAGTTTGCGCGTTTATTAACGACCACTGCGGTGCCTTAGACACAGTCTGGAGTAAATATCATGACAAAATTAAACTCCAGGATTTTCTCACCCGAGCAGAAAAAGGGTTAAACAAAGGAATATCACCACTCTGGTTTTTAGCTTTTGCGCTCGCTCAAAACAAGTCAACAGCTTTTATTGCAGTCTGGGACAGATTTCAAAAAGAAATTGAGCTTGCCCATCTACTCGTTGAATGTGAAGGGGGTGCTGAGAAAGGGATCTCTATCCTCTGGCTGTTAGCTTATACAGCAAAAAACAAAACTCTCGAAATCTTCCTCAAGATATGGGAGAAGTTTCGAAGTGAAATAAGACTCTCTCATTTAGATTCTCATCCTGAAGAAGGTGAAGCAAAAGATATGTCTATTGGATCAATGTTAATGCATAGTCATCCAAAACTGTTCGCTGATATTCAAAATGATCCAACTCCTAAAGCACTGGAAAGCGAGTTTAGAAATTTGGTTCTTGCTCCGCCTGCTCCAACCGTTACGCCAAGCAGAGAGCATTTAGGCTCCAACGGCAACTCTGGCTCTGACGAGAAAAATCCAACCTCTCAGGCTACTGAATTAATCTCACCCACAAATTCACCGGTATGGACTCCAGCGAAAAAACGTTAATAAATTATTGCAAGACACTCTAAGACGCTGATGAGAGGGAATCAGCGTTTTTCAAAGCAATCAATTTGCTTTTTCTAAAACTGCTTGCGCAATTCCACTTCACTTAATTTTGCCATACTGAGTAAAAGATCCATATCCTGACTTGAAAGAGACTTTTCACTCTGCAAAATGGCAACTTTATATTGAAATAAGAATGTTCTCAGCATAGCTGCTTTTCGAATGCTAAAATCATCTGAATCAAAAACATGGCGATACAGCTCAACCATTATATTGTTAATTGTTTCAAAAGAGGCTTTCTTAGATTGCGCTAATATAAGGGAAAATTCTAGTTTCGCCACAGTGCTGATATCAAATTGAAGCTGCGTTTGTTTCAAAACTTCACTGTAAGCTTTTTGAAGTGCAGGCAGCATATGTTGTTCCAGTTCAATTTCGGTGGCTTCAATGCCCAGTTTTTCTAGCGTTTGCAATGCCATAATGTAGTGCTGGGCTATTAATTCTGGATTTGCCGCTTCATAGAAATAGCCTATCTTTTTTTCAAATTGAATCATTTCATCAGAGTTTACATTGGTAAAACGCATAATATCCATTCCCCTTTTTCAAATATATAATCTATTAAGAATTAAAATTCCTTACATTGGTTGATTATCTTGGGTAAAAGTAAACTAAACATTAATTTTCTCCCATTCGAGCACATCAAGACTGTCTGTTAGAGAATGAGTCGTTGCGACTTCCCAATATTGCCTACTGCGGAAGACATCCAATGCTCTAACGAGGGTTTCATGTTCAGGATGATCGGCCCATGCTTCTAAGAGTACTTTAGTCTCAAAAATAACCGTCACATTAACGCAATCTTGAGTGTCTCTCATATGTTCGTGTTGTACAGAATGATACCCTTTTTGTAAGCTCATAATAGATTGCACTTTAGGAAACCAATTTTGGTTAAAGTAAATCAGGCCATCATGATTCAAATAATGTTTAACATAGACAATAAACATAAACTTCCTTTAACCCTTCCATACTTCGGTATTCACTAAACTAGGCGGTCTTTTTCCGCTCAAACCGGCAACAAGATTACTAATAGCAAGCTTTGCCATATTAGTGCGTGTTTCTGTAGTTGCTGAGCCAATATGCGGTGTTAGTGTCACATTTGGTAATTTTAATAAAGGTGAGTCTAACGGCAAAGGCTCCTTGGCAAATACATCTAATCCGGCAGCTCTAATTTTATGGGTTTGTAATGCTTTTATTAGAGCATTTTCATTGACAACTTGACCTCGAGAAATGTTGACAAAAATAGCCTCTTTGTGCATCAAATTGAATTCACGTTCGCCAATAAGGCCCTTCGTTTCTTTAGTTAATGGCACTGTCACACAAATAAAATCTGCTGTTGCCAGCAGTTCATCTAGTTCGCAAAATTTCGCTTGATATTGTGCCTCTTCTGGTTTTCGGTGGCGATTATAATACAATATCTCCATTTCAAAGCCAAAATGACCGCGTTTTGCAATTGTTTGACCAATTCTACCAAAACCAATGATTCCCAACTTTTTACGGTGGATATCAACCCCATAATAATGGGACGCTACGCTCTCTTGCCATTGGCCTTGATAGATAAGATCGCTCATTTCTTTTAATCTGCGAGCTGCGGCGAACATGAGCAAGAATCCCAAATCAGCGGTTGTTTCAGTGAGTACATCCGGCGTGTTGGTTAACATGATGCCGCGTTGGCTAAGATAGGGAATATCAAATTGATCGTAACCTACAGTGATAGTGGAGATAACTTCGAGGTTTTGTGCTTGTGACAGCAAATCTTTATCAACAGGCATAAAAGCCCCAATCATGCCATGCACATTTTTAATAGCCTGACTAAAAGCGCTGCTTTTTCTATCTTGGGGAGAAGCAAATATTTCCAGATCAAAATCTTGACGTAAGGGCGCTAGAAGAGATTCTGGTAGTTGATTAAACAATATGATTTTCTTTTTCATTTTTTTGTGTCCATAAAACCTAAAATCTCCGTTATTTAAATGTTGAACCAGGGCTTGAACCAACTTTCAACCTTTTTTCAAACCACAAAATCAAATCATCATCAACTTTGTATTCATGGCCTGCGATTACTCCTTTATATTGATAAGTAATCCCCTTTCCATTGGGAATATAACCTCTCTTAACATATAGCCTCTGTGCAGCGCCATAATCTGGATAAAGACCAACACCAATTCCCACCATATGGCTAATCTTTTGAGCTTGATTTTCAGCCATATCCAGCAGTATTGTACCTATTCCTTGATTTCTGTAATGTGGTAACACATTCAAATCATTTATCTCCGGCGTATTTTGGTCTTTAAATGGGTGATATTCTGAATTTAATTTTAAAGTAACATAGCCGACGAAATTAGTTTCATAAAAAACAACCCATATGAATCGTTTCTCATTTTGTTGTTCTTTTAAATACTGCTGAAAAAGTGAATGCGGTTTATCCCATCCAATTTGATAAAATGAGGAAACTATCAACGTGATATCATTTTCTTCTAACTTTCTAACAATGTAATTTGTTGATTTTTTATGCAATGATGGCAGGACTGTTTTGCCATAAAAAATAGACTTTTGCATATAACACATCAAGAGATCTGGGCCATAGGGCTCAAGTTCAAACAGGGGTATAAACCCACATTTGTCATAAAATTGATAGGTTTTAGTGTAAAAGGGATCTTTTTGCTTCGGGCTTAATGTTTCTACCGTTAAGCTTGAAATGTTTTTTGCAAAACAATATTTTTCTGCTGCTTGTAATAATTGATGACCTATTGTCTGACCATGATATGCTTTATCGACTGCCATCCAATAAATATTGGCATTATTGGCAAAAGGAAACTCAAGCACAACCAAGCCTACATATTGATTGTCTATGGTCGCTGCAAATGAGATGCGTTCTAAGCAACCTTTGGCATAACGCTCATTCGCCTCTGGAATACCGAACCACTCTGGCAATCCAGCAGTTAGTTGCCGACATATCTTTTCAGCCAAACTCGGTTCTATCATTTTAATGGTTATCATACAATATCCGAATAAGCATTTGTTGCTCTTACTTCATCATCTGCAAAGAGAACCTAAACAAAGGTGTTAAGGTTCTCTTGTGAGGGAAATATTTACATTGTTAGAATTATTTTTCCATGACAATGTCCTGCTTGTTGCAGATCCATCGCTTCTTTTATTTGCATCAAAGGATAAACTTTTTCAAGTTTATTTCTAATAATGCCATCATCTATCAATTGAGTTAATATTCGCAATTGCTCACCATTTGATCGAACAATTGTAAACATAGCATCAACATTCTTCGCTTTGGCCTCATTTGCCACTTCTTCGCTTATAGGTGAAGTAAAGCAAATTAATTTGCCTTTAGGCTTCATCACATTAAGAGATCGTTTTGTTACATCCAAACCAACAAGATCAAGCACTGAAATCTACATCTGCTATTTTTTCTTCAAATTTCTCTTTTTGATAATCAATAAACTGATCTACGCCAAGTGAAGACAACAGCTCTTTGGTTGCAAGAGATCCTGTCGCTGCAACAAATGCTCCCTTCCATTTAGCTAATTGCACTGCAATTTGTCCAACGCCACCGCCTGCAGCATGAATAAGCACTTTTTGATGCGACTGTAAATTAAATGTGTCAAAGAGTGCTTGCCAGGCAGTAAGCGCCACTAGTGGAATACCTGCTGCATGGTTATGATCCATTGAATTTGGCTTGCGACTAATCTCTGTTATGGGCGCAACAACATATTCAGCAAAACATCCCGCCGGGTTTGGAAAACGAATCAACCCGTAAACTTCCTCTCCTTTTTTATAGGGAGATTGCTTTCCTGCAACTTCGATTGTCCCTGAAAAATCCCATCCCATGGGAAACGGAAAAGGGTCTTTCATTGAATCTGCGAAATATCCTTCTCGTACTTTCCAATCAACAGGATTCATAGCTGCAGCGTGAACAGCAACTAACACTTCATCATCATTACAGAAAGGAACGGCTACTTCATCAATTTTCACAACATCAGATTTTCCCCAAGAATGAATACGCGCTATTTTCATAAAATTTCCCTATATTTTTATAATTTTTTATTTTTTTTCTCTAATTAACCTATGTCATTTTTATCATAATTAGCAAAAACTTGTATAGCTTTCATTTGTGAATTTAAAATCATACATTCAGCGGCCATTAACCCACGATTGATTTTATAATAAAGCACGACACTTTTGGGTGAAGCGAAAACATCAAGTAATTGAAAATGCAAAGTGGGAAAAGTTTTAAGTTGGCGTGAAAAATACTCTCGCAAATTATCTATGCCATAAACAATACCATCAGCCTTGCCTAGCACTTTTTGAACAATTGGAGAACAAAACTCAATAGAATTATCATAATGCTTCATAATAAGATCCACATCATGTTTATTCCAAGCATCTAACCATTCATTCGCAAAATCCCACACGACCTTTCGATCAAACATACGAAGCTCCTAAGATGAATCAAAGGAAAAATCGTACGCGTTTTTTTGTGAAAGATCCATGCAATATAAATATGATCTTGTGGTTTACCGCGCCAACTTGTCTCGTTGACCAACTCAAAGAGCGGATTTATATGTTATCCTTTTTTAACAAGTCAAAAAAACTATTTAGCCGTGTCTCTAACCACGAATTAAGAGAACCATTTCCTATCAAGGCCCATTGTAAAATACCACCTTGCCATAAAGCTTCAAGGTTTTCCGCAAGATGAATAATTGAAATGCTATCTGAAATCTCACCTTGATCAATAGCTTGTGATAATAGCGACAGAATTTTTTTTCTGCGAATATCGAAATAGCTTCTTGTGATAGTGTTTAATTTTTTTTCAGTAATATCTAACTTAAGAATATCTAGTCCTTTGGCAACATCTTTGGGAGAACGAAAAGCACTGCACAATTCGATATACATATCACTAATTTTATGCAGAGCAGACTTAGCTGTTGAGACATGATTAGTGAATGTCTTATCTAAATTTTGATTTGCGAGCTCCAACGCTTTGTGCAAAATAGCCTTCTTCGAACCAAATCTTTGTAACATAGTCGCCGGCGAAAGACCTGTTTTCTTACTTAAGTCTTCCAAACTAAACTCTGTTGCACCAACTTCGACAATTGTTTCAAGAATGATGTGCAATATGGCATCATCCGTTACTTTTTTGGTTCTGGCCATTAGCGCATTCCTAACTTACCAATAATTGATTCCCTTTCGTTTTTTCCTAGTTTAGGTGCTATGCCCCTCCAGGCAAAATGAAATTTCTCTGGTTCAAACTCTTTTATATCATTTAAAAAGACAAATTTATCATCAAGATTCATATGAGGAAATAGCACCGCAATCATATCAATTATTTGATCTGGAAGCATCTGTTGATAGCTTATTGCATCAATACCTCTTATTTCCTCATCCGTTAATAATTTTTGAAGTTCTGGCATCAATACCCTCTCTTCATAGTCAAAATGTTCTAAATTAGCAACAAAAAATCTTCTTACATCTAAATAAATTTCATGGCCACAGAAGTTCACTTCATCTAAACTCATATCACCTTGAGCAAGAGCATTTATTTTCCCATTAATGAGATCGAAGAATTGATTTTGTTCATCATGATCTTGAGATGCCTTCAAATACAATTCTGAGCCTTTCTCTTGCAACAACTTATGAATCCTGCTTTCTTCGTGGGCAGCATGCGCGTTTAAAAGTAAATGCAAGTTATAGATTTCTGTTTGAATCATTTTTCTGTCTTCATCAAAGCAAAAATTCGCTTTAGCTATTTTTTGCAGCAATTCACAAAAGAGATGAAAAATATATTTATGTTCTCGATACAACCTATATCGAAATTTACCTAATTTTAAATCCTCATTAGATGGCATTCTCTACCCCACAAATATATAAATAAATATTCATTTATATATTTTCATATAATAGAAACACTGTCAAGACCCCACAAATAGTTAGATCAGCATGATTGCCGTAATCGATTCCAAACTTGAAGTTTAGTTTCCTAGCTATTTTAGCTATCGATTGGATTGCAGGCAGTAGACAGTGGTAGTTGGTGACTTTAAAAATGAGCATAGCTAACCCAAATAGATATGGTTTTTATATGTTCTATACTCAGTACTACGAAAACAATTTAGGTAACTTGGATGTCATCAATAAAGCTAGCATCAGAGGTAAATGCTGCTCCAGATCTAACACCTTCTTTTAAAAGCCTCTTAGGACTAAGCGCGTTAATTTTCTTTATTGCAGATGTCCAAGGCGGGGTTGGACCATTTTTAGCTATTTACTTCCAATCTGAGCTGCAATGGGATGCCGGAAAAATTGGTATTGCACTGGCAGCAATGAATGTGGCTGTACTAATTAGTCAAGTGCCAAGCGGTTACCTGGTCGACATGCTAAAAATTAAGCGGCTACTTATTGTTGTCTCGTGCTTATCAATCATCATAGGTTGTTTTTTCATCCTAAGTTTTCAATCTCTCATTCCAATTATACTAGCGCAATCATTAATTGGAGCAGCCTCTGCTCTTGTCCCTTGTTGCATTACTGCCATTACAATTGGTATGGTAAAAAGATCTCGTTTCCCAAAACGTACCAGTATTAATGAATTCTATAATCATATTGGTAACTTGGCCACGGCATTAATAACAGGCATAACTGCTCAATGGTTAGGACATGCATGGATCTTATATGTTGTAATGATTTTCTCGATTGCCAGCATCATTTCGCTGTTACTCATTAATCCCAAAGAAATTGATCAAAGTGCAGCACGAGAGTTACCTGAGGTTACTGGATCAACAAAAACCGACGCTCCCATCTCACTTAAAATATGGCTAACAAATAAAACACTCATAATATTTAGTATATCAGTGATTTTATTTCACTTTTCTAATGCAGCTCAGCTTCCATTGGTCGGGGAGGTTTTAGCAAAAAAGAATCCACAAAGCGATTCAATGTTTATGGCTGGTAGTATTATTCTTGCCCAAATGGTTATGGCAGTTGTAGCTTTTTCTTTAGGATTTATAATGAACCATTGTGGGCGCAAGCCCATTTTTATGTTTGCATTTATTGTGTTAGCTATAAGAGCTTTACTATATATCTCAACTAACAATCCTTATTTGTTTTTAGCAATACAATTACTAGATGGGCTCGGAGCAGGCATTTTTGGTGTAATTTCAGTCGTTACTATTTCCGATATAGCTAAAAGCACAGGACGATTTAATTTCACTGTCGGATTAATAGCTGCATGTACTTCTATTGGTGCAGCAATAAGCAATCTAGGTGCTGGATTTATAGCTAAAATATTTGGATTCAATGGTGGATTAATGAGCCTTGCATGCATTGCTATAATAGGACTTATATTCTATGGCTTGTTTATGCCAGAAACAAAGAATCATTAAAATCTTAAAAAGCTGTTCTAAATCGTTATAAGAAGTAAGAGTTAATACAGATGCCAATAAGTATAATAATTCTACTCGGTGTATTAATTATGATTGCTTTTCGTAAAGTAATTAATATAGCTATTCCCATTTGGACTATCATGACGCTCGGTGCTGTATTAACTTTGATATTCCAACAAATTACACCAATAAAAGCTGTCCTTGCTATTGATATTGATATCATGCTCTATTTATTTGGTGTCTTTACTATTTGCCAGGCAGCTGAATCCAGCGGATACTTAACAGAACTAACTGATCGTCTGTTTAGTTTTTCAAAGACTGGAAGACATGCTTTGATAATGATCATTTTTGTTCTTGGGTTAGGCTCGTCTCTTCTAATGAATGACACGATTGCGATAATTGGCACACCTATCATTTTACAACTGTGTAAAATACACAGAAAGCTCGCGAAACCTCTTTTATTAGCTTTAGCATATGCAATAACCATAGGCAGTGTCATTTCACCCATTGGGAATCCACAAAATCTTTTGATAGCAATTAAAGGAAATATGACTGATCCCTTTATAAACTTTATAAAAGTATTAGCCATTCCAACAGTTATTAATCTCATCATTGCTTATTTTTTTATTTACTTCATTTTTAGAAAAGAATTGGATGAAACAATTGAAAAGCCAACACCGGTAGCTATTAACGATCATCACACAGTAATTCTTGTAAAAATGAGTTTAATAGTAATGCTTTTGCTCGTAATAATAAAAGTAATTGGAGACTATTTTCAAATTCATATAAATTTCTTTTATATAGCATTGTTGCCAGCTTTACTCCTTCTGTTCTTTTCTAAAAAGAAAGGAGAACTTATCAAAGGAATTGACTGGGGAACGTTAATTTTCTTTGCCAGCATGTTCATTTTAATGCAAAGCGTCTGGGATAGTGATTTTTTTCAAGCCATTGTCAAGCACTGGAAAACATTGATGACTCAAACGCATATCATCTTATTGTTAAGTACTACACTTAGCCAATTTATTTCAAACGTTCCTTTGGTCGCTTTATATTTACCATTGTTAATGAACCCTGATTTTCAGGTAACACATTTATTAGCTTTGGCTGCTGGTAGTACAATTGCTGGCAATATATCTCTTTTAGGCGCGGCAAGTAATATCATTATTCTTCAGAATGCAGAAAGACGAGGCAATAAAGGATTTAGCTTTTTAGAGTTTTCTAAAATTGGGATCCCACTAACAATGATCAATATGTTTATATATTTGTTTTTTCTCTAAGTGATTGAATCTTGAACGGCTTAACGTACTAAATGCATCTGAAGTGTCGTTTAGTTTATTTTAAACCTGCTTGATGCCGTGTAATTTCGGTAATAGCACTCCAATCTTTTTCGGCCAAACCCTGCACTGTGGCGATTATAAATTTATTGGTGATGATATTGATAATATCTGGCACAACACCTGCCTCAGTAAAAGCTTGTTGAAATAGACGCAAATCTTTAAACGCAACATTCAAGGCAAAGTTTGCCTCATCAAAATTGCGATTTTTAATTTTGTCTACATATAATATATAACCTGGGTGACCATATACGGAATGTAATAAATCATGAATTATACTAACATCTACTTGGCTTTTCTCAGCGAATGTATAAAGTTGTCCGGTTATTTCAATTGTAGTGGCAAGTAAGTAATTGTTGCAGATTTTGATGACATTCGCTTGATGTGCCTTCGTACCAGCATGGATTATTTTTGATGAATAGCATTTAAAAATAGGAGTGCATTTCTCAATTGCATCTAAAGGACCTGCTACAATACTTGTGAGCTCCCCTTTTTCAGCAACTTTAGGAATACCAATCACGTTGCCTGCAATATAGATACTACCATTTTCTTGATGTAGTCCCTCTAACGTTTTAGAAGTATCAGGTAAAATTGTCGATGTCCCTATATGAATTGCGCCTTTGGGCATAGATTGTAAAAAACCACCTTCACCCTGAACGGTTTGAAGAACTGCATTATCGTCATAAAGACATGTGATAACAACGTCAGCATGTGCAACGGCCTCTTTTGGACTACTACTGCTTTTGGCTCCTAATGAGGTTAAAGGTTCCATTTTAGAAGCAGTCCGATTGTAAACAGTTAAATCGAAGTTAGCTTCTAGTAATCTTTTACCTAGAGAGCTGCCCATTTTCCCAATCCCAATTAAAGCAATTTTCATGTTATTTGAATTCATATTTCTCTCCAAACCATCTAAATCACTCAAGACTCGTCTTTCCTAGCAGGAGGCGCCATAAACTCTGGGCCCACTGGATGTTTAATATGTTTTTTGAGAATGCTATCAATTTCTTTTAACGCATTTTCATCAAGTTTCCAACCCATAACTTCGTCTATATCATCAAGCTGATTTGGATGGCGTGCCCCCCAAAGCGCAATGGTATGGCCTTTATCTAGAACCCAACGCACAGCCAATGTTAAAACATTTTTTTGATAATTTTCGCTGGCAAATGCATTTAAGGCTTGAATTGCCTTAATGTATTCCAGTAATAACGGCTTTTTAAATTTGGGATCTTGATTTCTCAAGTCATCGCCCTTAAATGTAGTATTTTCATTTATTTTTCCGCTTAATAACCCTCGACACAGGGAACCATAAGCTAAAGTGACAATGCCATTTTTTTCACTATGAGAGAAAATTTCTTTTTCTATGCCACGTTCAAATAGATTAAAAGGGTCTTGTGAAGTATGAATAGGCACAATTTTTCTAAAAGCATCCATTTGACTGGGTGAAAAATTACTGACACCAATGGCTTTTATCTTTCCTTCCTTTTGGAAACCAAGCAAAGTTTCTGCTGTTTCTTCAAATGGGACGATAGGATCTGGCCAGTGAACTTGATAGAGATCGATATAATTGGTTTGCAGGCGTTTTAGAGAATCTTCAAGTTCTTTTTTTAATCTCTGCGGAGAAGAATTCCGAAAAACTTTGCCATTTTTCCATTCCAAACCAACTTTAGTTGCAAGAATGATGTCTTCTCGTGCGCCAAATGCTTGTAAGGCTTTACCTACAATTTCTTCTGAGACCCCAAACCCATAAACAGGCGCGGTATCAATTATGTTAATTCCTTTATCAAAGGCTTTAAGAATAGTATCAATGGACTCTTTTTCATCTGTTCCCCCCCACGCCCAACCACCAATGGCCCAAGTGCCAAGACAGACTCGCGAGGGATTAATTTTTAATGGAGATAATTGAAGCGTTTCCATAGTACAAACCCCTTAGTTAAGAGTCAGGAGAGATTAATTTAAGTCCAATATCAGAATCAAATTTTCTAAAAATGGGCGCTTTAAATGGAACAAACATCACTTCTGCTGTTACGCCCACTAACGCATCCACTAAATGACCGCCATAAACATGATACTTATCGTCACCTATTGCAACATGAATATGAAAAACGCGTTTATCATCCGCAAAAGCAATATTGCCATTGAGCGAGATTAATTCATAAATGCCAGAAAAAGTTTTGTTTTGATATTGCTTAGTTTCCAAATTGTAATAAGCAAGTGTTGGATTTTCCAATGCCCCAAGGCCTGTGAGCATCGCGCTTTTAATGTTAATGGCGTCAGCACATTTGATAATCGTGTCGGTTAGGTTCTCTCCTTTGTGAATTATTAACATAAAGGGTGAGTCTGTACCAACCAATTTTTTGCAGGTATGGGAGTCAACAACTGATATCGCGGTTCTTTTCATAAAGAGGTTCCTTTCGCCCTGGCAAGAATTTTTTATTTCATTGCTAACAAAGATAGATGTTGATATATCCACTGGATTTATTGGGGACGCCTTATTTTCTGCGATACAAACCTGAGAAAATATGGCTGCCGTGAATAAAATAACAACTGCATGTATGATAAATCTCTTATAATTAATTAATATCGCTATATATTTATTCAACAAAACAGTCTCCGCAGCTTACTTTGTATTTTTATGTTTGGTTTAATTTTTTGCATGGATCTGTGACAGTGAGTGTCAAAAGGGAGTTCCCATTTATTTGAGTATATCTACACCTGGTGCGATGAAAGCCTAGACACATCAGGCTTAGCCAATGCATAGCTTTAGCACTTGAACTGCCGTCACATATATCATAACCTGCACTTTCACAGTTGTGAGAAGCAATATAAGTAAGATAAGGAAATAAAAAAATGGAATATGATAAGGAAAAATATAATGGCGTCTTTTACTGTGATAAGTCATATTATCCTGAAACCACTCTCCAACCAGCAATGGCAGCCTTTTTGAATGGTGATATTGCACCAATGGTTTCAGAAATAAACCAAGAACAATATAACCATTTATCGTTTAGCCTATCTCCACCAACTAGCATAACTAATAAGCATGTTAGTTCTTTGGTTGGGGTCATTGCAAAAACCCCTTCTGTCACTCATTTTTCTTTAAGAGCAGATATAAACTCAACCCAGGCCACAAAAATAACGCAACAAATTGCCGGTAGAAATATTTACGATTTTGCTCTTGCCTCTAATAAGCTCACAAGTAATGGAATGAGTGAATTTTTCGATACTCTTTCTGATTCTAATGTGCGAAATTTGAGCATCAGAGGATATCTAGATGATCGCACTATTGCTTCTATGCCCATCAGTGAAACCCACTTGGAAGTGTTAACCTTTTCGAATCTATATGCATCAGAGCGTGGTTTTCTGAAAATATTCGAGAATTTATATGGCTCGTCAGTTAAAGATCTTGCTATTTTTGATCAAGAACTCGTTTCTGCAGAAATCGCAGAAAAAATTAATTTATCTAGAACCAACATCACAGAGTTAGAGTTTGATAACGTTAATTTTAGTGGAGATGCGCTCTCTCACTTGCAATTTAAAGGATCCAAAGTCACCTATCTTATGCTAGATGCTTGGAGTTTACACGGTAATTTAGCAGGACTTTCAAAAAGTCTTCAAGGTTCTGATGTAAAAACGCTCATCATTGATGCTGAATATGGAGAACTTTCTCAACTACAATTATCCGGCACAAATGTAGAAAATCTGCAATTGCATGACTTTGACGGATTTGAAAGTGAATTAGCCGATTTGCATCTGCAAGGCACTCATGTAAAAACCTTGGATCTATCCGCAAATAGAATTACAGATCAAGATCTTATGTCACTAGACTTAAAGAATACCTCGATTGAGCATTTGATCCTGGATTACAATCAAATTACAGATGCAGGTAGAGCGCTCATACCAGATTTAATTAAAGACACACATATTAAAGATGTCTCATTAGCAAGATTTGATTTTAGTAAAGACAATCTGGTGTTTGAGGAATATATGCTTATTAATCAACATATTCTCCCAGATGGAAGTGCGCCGCTTTTGCCTGAAAAGCAAGCGCAAGTTTTACAGCTTTCGGATGTAATGAATGACAGCGCAGACTTATTTGAGAGTGAAACTGTCATACCGCTAGTAAATACCGAACCTCAGTTACAAGCCATTCATCATATTAGTCATCCTCTCTTGGTAGAAGCTAACTTTGATTTGATGTAATCCCTATATACTCTTTCTACTTTTCTTTTGTGGTTGAATGCTTTGATCTGGCACACCAAAGCGTTCAACTTGCTTTGGCTTCTCTCGCAAAAAATAACCTTTATTTTGTTTTATTGCCACGGGCTTTGCTGCTATCCAACCTAGTTCATTGACTGCTTTGGTAATACTACCAAGCTCGCTCAGTTTGCAGTCAACTAAACGAAATTGTTGATGTTGCCTCGATTCCTTTTCTAAAGAGGTAACATATTGCACCGCTTGACGATGAAACCAATTTCCAAATGGGGCCAGCAACCAGCTCAAGAGCCCTAAACGAGGATAAGGAGGTGGACTTGGTTGAGCATAAAATAAAGCGACATCTTGTTGAGAGAGTGTATTTTCGTGGTGGATTTGAGTTAACAACCTCGTCAATAAATCCTTTCCTATTTTTTTGTGTTGGAAGGACCAATATCCTTTCCCAGGAATTGTTTTGCCATATTGCTTCTCAATATGGCTGATATGAAGCGCATTGGTACCACTTAAAAAATAGACTTCCAACCCTTCTTTTATTAGCCTCTCGATTTCTTTAAATTTTGCGCGAGTGCTTTGCGTGACCTGGCACTGCACATTCCAAGCCGAATCAAATTGTTCATCACTCAATTGATTTACTATGGGGGTAACTTTAGCAATTTCACGCTTAAATTCAAGCGTTGTTAACTCACCTTTGCGATAGCGATTAAAAATTTTATCCAAAGTTAGCCAATGACGCACCATCATAAATTTGGAAACGCCTAATTTAGAAAATGCATCTACACTGTTTTGGGGTTTAGTGTCAACACAAAAACTCAAGGGTAAAATAATCACTTTTGGCATGAATCACTACTTATATGGACATTGAATGGAGAGATTTTATAATACATTATTTATTTTAGCTAGTTTTAATCAATAAACGCTCAGATTTACATCCCTCTACACCATGAAAAATAGCTCTTCTTCTCTTTTTCACTATCTTGATTTTGACGGTGCTCTTCAACTGATATCGATCTGTACTGATTCAATATTGACTTTTGTTGCGTTAAAAAGGGCAACGCTGTTTTGCTAGGCTCTTCTTTTAATTGCAGAGCTCGGAGTTCCGACCAAAATTGTGTGTATTCAAAACCTGGCTCCTCAGGTAACATTAATTCCTTAGATAATTTCACAGTATTTAAAAGATGTGTCAAAAAGTAACTTAAA
Source organism: uncultured Gammaproteobacteria bacterium (assembly GCA_963803015.1). Lineage (GTDB taxonomy): Bacteria > Pseudomonadota > Gammaproteobacteria > Berkiellales > Berkiellaceae > Berkiella. The sequence goes on from CAWDKV010000011.1 coordinate 477,913, forward strand.
ACACTAGAATCCACTACTTCAGTTAGATAATACCCTGAAATAATAAACTTCATCGCTTTGAAAGACTCTGCTAAGCCAGAAAATTTTTGAGATACTTTAAATGATTTTGACTGAATAGCATATTCACGAGGCAGAGCTAGTTTACCTACAGTTGCGGTCAATGCTTTTTGCCATAACAAGCACTCGTTTATTTGGGAATCAATGAGTGCTAACATATCCTCTTTTGAAATAGGTTGCGTATTATCAATAATTTCGGCAACTTTTTCATCTGACAGATCGACAACACTTACTGATAAATCCACGATATTTTCAGTAAAATAATTATCAAAAGAAGAAAAATCTACGGCTAGCATCGCTGCAATATCAAGAGAAAGACCATATTCAAAACCATGCTTACTCCTCGCCCGACCTAAGCATGAATATTTCCCGGTAAATGATTTTTCTAACACGTGATAAATCATTTGCCCAACAGCTGAAGAACCCAGTGCCAAAGGCATCGTATCTACATAGTAAAATACTATTTCACGAATTAATTGGCGTTTAACTGATTCTGGGGCCTCAGACTCCGTAGTTAATTTTGCAAAAGGCTGCTCCGCTTGTTGCAGAGCCATTGCAATATCACTTTTTTTAACATGCTGCAAGTGAATGTCGGGATGTGGATTTGATTTTTGATCTGTGCTTATAGTTGTTCTTAAATAGGGTGCTTTTTTAGCGAGCAGTGTTATTTTGTCATGTTGCACCAAGTGGGGATACTCTTTTTTTAGCTCTTGAAATTCTGTCAGAAGTTCTTCGTATAAATCGCTATATTTCCCTTGATGAGGAATTATTGATGTGACTTCGTATTTGGAAAGATTAACGCGCTCATATCCAGTTGAAAAAGGATGATCAAGTATCAAACCTATCACCATTCTAAAATGAGATAAAATTGTAAATAGCTCTGAAACTTTAGAAATTTTTCCAGATTGCAATTTAGTAACCGCTAGTTTAATTGCAAGATAGGTCAGCTGGCCCCAGCGCGCTTGTTTATCACTTCCCCAAGCACTAATAAGAGATTTGCTCGAATGAACCATTATTTTGTCAACGGATGTTTCATCCTTTGTTTTTTTGAGCCCTTCAGTTCTAATTTCGTCCATTTTCCTCTTCGGGATACTCCCTGATAGCGTGGATGGCATTGGCGGCAAAAAAGCAACTGTTACCGCAGAGTCAGAGCTGTCATTTGAATAGGGGCCACTACTTTTCATACCGAAACCTGAAACAAAATTTTGACTTAAAATGTGCGAATTATACTATTAAACACTCAAAAATAGCAGTCATCTATCTGAGGAAAAGCAGATTTTATCGCATAAGTCGATTTATTCTGAGTTGTTCGGGAAGAGGAGCGGATATAGGACTATTTGGTGCTAAGGGAGGCACTGTAGATCTCATTTTGTAAAGGCAGGTGAGTGGACGCAAACCAAACTGAGCAATCTGTTGCATACTATTTTTAAGAGAAGCTAATTGTTCTTCATATTTATAACTTAATAATAAAGCCTGAACAACAAAGTGAAGTCCTTGCGAAGCAGCTTTATATGCCTCGTCTTTGTCTTTAGCAGTAATAGTTGGAGATACTTGATATAAGATTTCTTGAACAATGAAAAAATACCCATGTCGGGCAGCTAATCTCAGCGCTTCTCCTTTTGCAAAAGGAGAAATGGCTTGATGTTCCATCTTTAATAGTAATTGCACCATCGGTAGCAATCCCCAATTGACAGCTACCCAAAGCGCTGTTCCTTTAGCACAAAAACTTATGTTATTGCTTTCTTGAGATAAAATGAAACGCACAACTGAGAGATGGCCTTTGCCAGCGGCTTCTATGAGAGCATCTTCCACATGGGCTTCCCTGAATCCTCCTCTAGCCTCTGTTAGTAGCAGACCAACGACAGATACTTGCCCCTTTTCAACTGCTTTTCTGAAAGCTTGCAGTTTCTCACCTTCATTCAACCTAGCTAAAAAATGATGCGCTATGCTCTGCCAAGAAGTCGAAACTCTTTCCACAATTAATAACTCTTGCCATCGCAAAAGAGAAAAAGCGTGAAACAAGATATCCTTATTTAAATTCCAGTTTATTGCCATAAAATTCTCGAGGAATGTGATGACTAATATTCTATAACGAATGTAAATTTTAGGCATCTTTGAATAAAAAGTTAGTCATGCAGATTAGTCACAAATAGCTAAGGTATGTTTAGCTATCATATATTCTTCGTTAGTAGGAATGATTAAAACCTTCACTTTACTTTTTTTCTTGCTAATAATGGATAAATTATTTTCATTTGCAGCATGGTTTATCTCAACCCCCAGCCAATCTAGCCATTCACAAATGCCCTTTCTGACAAGAGCGGAATTTTCACCTATACCCGCAGTAAAAACAATTGCTTCGCACCCTTTTAATGCCATTACTAAAGCACTCAATTCTCGTGCTGCTCGGTAACAAAACAATTGAATCGCTTCGATGGCATGCGGCAATTCACTATGCTCAAGCTGTCTCATATCACCACTTATTCCAGAAACACCCAACAAACCTGATTGTTCATAAAGCAAATGTGTCAGTTCTTCTGCCGTATATTTTTTTTCTTGTAGTAGATACAAGATAACCCCGGGATCAATATTGCCACAACGTGTTCCCATCATTAAGCCATCTAACGCTGTCAGCCCCATCGAGGTTGCCATGCTTTTTTGCTCATATAGGGCACACATGCTGGCACCATTGCCAAGATGAGCGACTATTACTTTGCCGCTTGCCATCTTTCCTAAATATTGCGGCAAAACAGAAGCAATATATTCATAAGAAATCCCATGAAAGCCATAGCGAATGAGCCCCTCAGCGGTGAGTTTTCTAGGAATGGCAAAAAAGCTAGCATATTTAGACTGAGTACGATGAAAAGAAGTATCAAAACAGGCTACTTGAGGAACTTGAGGATAAATTTTGTTAACTATTTTAATTGCCTCTAGATTATGAGGTTCATGCAAAGGCGCAAGAGGGATTAATTTTGTTAGATTAGCTACCACTTCATTAGTAATTTTGACGGGAGCTAAATAATCTTGCCCCCCATGTACCACTCGATGCCCCACCGCTTTTAATTTGTTATCACTGGATAATCCTTCAAACCAATTGAAAAATGTTTGCATGGATGGCTCATAACCTGGTGACATATCTTTATTTTCAAGGACAAGGTTATGTTTCTTATCGAAAATTGATAATTGCGGCGCGTTAAATACTTTTTCTATTTCCCCATGATAAATTAAAGTCAATTGCTCAGAATCAAATAACGAAAATTTGATACTTGAAGAACCTGCATTGACAACCAGAATTGTTTCGTTATTCATGATTTTAAGTTTATCAATTTGTACACCAACATTTTGACGACACTAGCAATACCAGCCCAAATTAAAGCATAGAGCCATATAATTACAGCATAAGTCCACCCTATGGGTGTTAGAAACCATCCATAGATTACTGCCAATGTTCCAATAATTTGGGTTGCCTCAATAATAACAACAAGACGCCAGTTTGGCCATGGACGCTCCCAAAGTGATCCTCTATTACGAGTTACATAAATTGTGAGATGACCTGCAACTAATAATTTTAAAAAGATAATGGATTGGATTATTTCTTTTGACAATTGAAAATGCTTTAATACAACGATAAATAATAAAAAAGTGCTGCAAACTCCCAATACGCCTAATACTGTACTCATCACTAAAACTCGTTTCATATTCCAACGAACTGGAGATTGCGCGACTGGCGCATTATCATAAGCTATCATCATGATTGGAAAATCATTTAAAACCGCTAACAACACGATCATGATTGCTGTAACCGGATAAAAATTAAAGGCCAGTATACTTAAAGATATAAACAAAAGTATTCGAACAGTTTCAGCAATACGATAAATTGCATAACTATTCATACGTTCAAATATTTTTCTAGCTTCTTCAATGGCACGAATTATAACGTTAAGTCCAGAATCTGTTAATATGAGTGCTGCAGCTGAGCGCGCAGCATCCGTTGCTCCGCTAACGGCAATTCCCACATCAGCCTGCTTAAGTGCTGGCGCATCATTGACGCCATCTCCTGTCATACCTACAATGTGATTGTCTCTTTGATAGGCTTTAACAATTTCAAACTTATGCTGAGGAAAAACTTCTGAAAATCCATCATATTGATCTAAGTTTTCAACATTTAATTTATTATCTTTAAATAATGCACTAGCAGAAGCAATATTATCGCCCAAATTTAGTTTTCGAGAAATTTCTTTAGCTATTGCCATATGATCGCCTGTGAGCATTTTTATCTTAAGGCCCATTTTCTCAGCTAATTTTATCGTTTCGACTGAGTCTTCACGAGGGGGATCAAACATGGGTATCAAACCCAGAAAATGCCAAACACCATTAGATTCTTTCTGTGCAACACCAAGTGTTCTGTAACCTTGCGCACCTAATTGATTAACCTTGTCTTCCACTTGTTTATGAAGGACGGGGTTTTGAACTAAGCTAAGAATAACTTGAGGCGCACCTTTAGATACATCAAAAATCTTATTCTCAAATTTAACTACAGCTGTAGTACGTTTTTGAGCTGCATCAAAGGGTGTAAATTTAGTAATCTCATATTGTTTGAGATTGACATTCTTGGGAATACTATGCAAAATTGTTTTATCAATTTCATCATCAGATTGTTCTTCTGTGGCTAGAGCTGCAGCAAGCATTAACTCTTCTTTGGTTGTAGCTTCAAAAACAATTGGTTCACCAATGGTCAATTTATTTTGAGTAAGTGTACCAGTTTTATCTGAACATAAAATATCAATTCCAGCTAATTCTTCAATTGAAACTAATTTTGACACAATGGCTTTCATTTTGGCAAGATGTAAAGCTCCAACCGCCATTGTCACAGATAAAACAGCCGGCAACGCAACCGGAATAGCTGCAATTGTTAGAATCAAAGCAAAAAGAACAGTGTCCATTATAGGATCATGTCTTAAAAGCGTCACCGTCAATATAATCGCAACTAAAACTAGGGTGATCGCAATCAAATAATTTCCAATTTTCAGTACTGCTTTTTGAAAATGTGAACGTGGCTCTGCAGTTTCAACCAGTTTTGCTGTACGACCAAAATATGTATTCATTCCTGTTCCAGTGACAATTGCACGCATCTCGCCCAGTCGCACAATTGCACTTGAATAAACTCCATCGCCTACTTTCTTTTCTACGGGTAAAGATTCTCCCGTCAGCGCTGATTGATCAACATTAAGATATTCTCCAGCTATCAACTTCATATCAGCGGGGATGATATTTCCGTTTACAATTAAAACGATATCGCCAGGAACTAAATGACTTGCTGGAACCATTTGCCATTTACTATCACGTAACACACGTGATGTTAATGCTAGTTTTTTCTTTAAAGCTTCTATTGCATTATCAGCTTGATATTCTTGCCAAAACCCGACACAAGCATTTATCAAAAGTAAAATCGAAATGATTGTAAATTCTTCCCAACGCTGAGCTATGCCGGAAAGAATAACAGCTGACTCAATCATCCAGGGAATCGGCCCCCAAAAATATTTAAAAAATTTTACGAGTACACTCGTTTTTTTTTCAACAATTGCGTTTTCCCCAACTTCTCTAAGACGCTCATTTGCTTGCTCAGTAGTAAGACCAACCTTGGGATCTGTGTTCAAATACTTTTTTTCGGCAATCATATGTTATTTACCCTAAAATCTTAACTGGGATTACCCCACTTCCAGTCCCTGATTTCCGGCATATCTTCGCCGTGTTTGTTGACGTATTGTTTGTGCTGTATAAGTTTGTCCTGGATAATTTGTTTAAGGTAAGCTCCCTTGGTACCTAACTGTGGCAAGCGATCCACTACATCTTGTACTAAATGAAAACGATCCAAATCATTTTGCACTCTCAAATCGAAAGGTGTCGTGATGGTACCTTCTTCCTTATAACCGCGAACATGCATGTTATGGTTATTTCTGCGGTAAGTTAATCGATGAATAAGCCAAGGATATCCATGAAAACCGAAAATGATGTGCTTATCTTTGGTAAAAAGTGAGTCATAATCTGTGTCGCTAAGGCCATGAGGATGTTCGCTTTGAGGCTGTAGCTTCATCAGATCGACCACATTGATGACGCGAATTTTAAGCTGAGGCAGATAATGACGCAAAATTGAAACAGCAGCGAGGATCTCAAGGGTCGGAGTGTCACCGCAGCAGGCCATCACGACGTCTGGCTCTGAATCTTGATCGTTACTAGCCCATTGCCATATCCCAATTCCTTGTGTGCAATGCACAATTGCGGCGTCCATAGAAAGCCATTGAGGCAATGCGTGTTTGCCCGCCACCACCACATTAACGTAATGCCGGCTGCGCAAGCAATGATCAAAAACCGCTAATAAACAATTGGCATCAGGTGGTAAGTAAAGGCGTACGATATCGGCCTTTTTATTCACAACATGGTCAAGGAAACCCGGATCTTGGTGTGTAAAGCCATTGTGATCTTGTTGCCAAACATGGGAAGCAAGCAAATAATTTAGAGAGGCAATTTTTCGGCGCCAAGGCAATTCCAAGGTTACTTTTAGCCACTTAGCATGTTGGCTAAACATCGAGTCGACAATGCGAATAAATGCTTCATAGCTATTAAAAAGTCCATGTCGCCCAGTCAGTAAATATCCTTCCAGCCAACCCTGGCATTGGTGTTCACTGAGCATTGAGTCTAGGACAAGTCCTTTCGAAGCAAGAAATTCATCATTCTTTTGGGTTTGCGCGTCCCATTGCCTATTAGTCACTTCAAAGACCGCTCCCAAGAGATTGGAGAGAGTTTCATCAGGCCCGAAGATGCGAAAATTTCGATGATCCTGATTTAAGTTAATAACATCGCGCAGGAACTTTCCTAGCACCAGTGTGTCTTGAGCTTTAACTTCACCTGGGCTAGGGACATTCACGGCATGAATATGAAAATCAGGCATGCATAAATCACGCAGCAGCATACCACCATTGGTGTGAGGATTGGCACCCATTCGCTGGGTGCCTTTAGGAGCGAGCTCTGCTAACTCTTGCAGCAATTTGCCATTTTCATCAAACAATTCTTCTGGCTTGTAGCTCTTCATCCATATTTCAAGCAGATGGACATGATCCGGATGATCGCTATCTACTAAAAGCGGCACTTGATGTGCGCGAAATGTACCTTCAATTTGCAAACCATCAACGATTTTCGGTCCTGTCCAGCCTTTTGGTGATCTGAGGACAATCAGTGGCCAAGACGGCCGTGTGGATTCTTTTTTATTTCGAGCATTACTTTGAAGTTGCTGAATGTCTTCAATCACTTTATCCAAAGTACTAGACATAAGTTGATGCATCTCTTGTGGGTCGTCACCTTCTACAAAGTAGGGCCTCCAGCCGCAGCCATGTAAAAATTGCTCTAATTCCTCATGTGGGATCCGAGCCAGAACCGTCGGGTTGCTGATCTTATAACCATTGAGATGTAAAATCGGAAGAACCGCACCATCCGTTATTGGATTGAGAAATTTGTTAGATTGCCAAGAAGTAGCTAAGGGACCCGTTTCTGCTTCTCCGTCGCCTATAATGCAGGCAACGATCAGGGAGGGATTATCAAATGCCGCTCCAAAAGCATGACTAAGTGAATAACCGAGTTCCCCGCCTTCGTGGATCGAGCCAGGTGTTGTCGGTGCAACATGGCTGGAAATCCCTCCAGGAAACGAGAATTGCGTGAAAAGCTTTTTCAACCCAGCTTCATCTTGGCTGATGTCTGGGTAAATCTCACTGTATGTCCCTTCAAGGTAAGTATTACCCACTAAAGCAGGTCCTCCGTGACCAGGGCCCGCGATATAAAACATATTTAGAGAGTGCTTCTTGATAACGCGATTTAAATGCACGTAGATAAAGTTTTGGCCCGGAGTTGTCCCCCAATGACCAACCACCATCGGTTTCACATGTGATAATTGCAGTGGCTGTTTTAAAAGTGGATTATCATAGAGATAAATCTGTCCAACCGACACATAATTTGCTGCTCGCCAGTAGGCGTCAATCTTGCGAAGATCTTCCGAGGAAAGGGTTTTTATCTGCAAGGTTTTACCCATTTTGCAAAGTTGCCAAGTATTCTTTAAAACGGTCACCTACTTCTTTATGTTTTAAACCAAAGGAAACGATGGCTTGCAGATAGCCAAATTTACTCCCACAATCGAAACGTGTTCCTTTAAATTGATAGGCATAAACAGATTCTTTTTCCAAAAGTTGACTAATTGCATCTGTTAATTGAATTTCACCACTTTTATCTGGCTGTACCTTTTCTAATAATGAAAAAATAGTAGGAGTCAAAACATAGCGTCCAACCACACCAAATGAAGAGGGTGCATTTGCTAATTTTGGCTTTTCAACAATCCGACTTATTTTTTCAAGCTCACTGAGAGCTTTAATATTCTCATTAAAACCCACAATACCATATTTTTCACTGTCTTCAGGTTTTATTTTTTGAATGCCGACAATACTGGATTGTACTGCTTCAAATTGTTCAATCATTTGTTTTAAACAAGCATCGGTGGTTCCTTCAATTAAATCATCAGCTAATAGCACGGCAAAAGGCTCATTATCTACAATCCTTTTAGCGCATAAAATAGCATGACCTAAACCAAGAGGTGCATTTTGACGGATATAAACACAGGATATTCCCTTGGGAAGAATATTGTGTACAATTTCCAACAATTCATCTTTTCCCTGTTTTTTTAATTTTTCTTCTAATTCAAAACTACTGTCAAAATGATCTTCTATAGAGCGCTTGGTACTACTCGTGACAAAAATCATCTCTTTCACCCCAGCTGCAATCGCTTCTTCGACTGCATATTGTATTAACGGCTTATCTACCACTGGCATCATTTCCTTGGGGTTGGCCTTAGTTGCGGGTAAAAAACGCACTCCCATCCCCGCTACCGGAAAGACGGCCTTCTTTATAGCATTTTTCATTTGATATTTTCCTAATTATTTTTAAAAATTTTTCTTATTTAGTTTAGCTTATGTTTTGCTGCGTTCTACCCTTTTTGCCAACACCCTCTTCGCATTTCAAATGCGCAAAGTTGTCTATACTTTTATATACAAATTTAAATCAGCAGCACTATAAATAACGCTAGTGTTGAAAAATAGCGAAGATATCCAATGATGCATAAAAAATTAACGATTGATGCCGAACTGGAAAAACTCCAATCTGAATCTTTTGACTATTTTTTACATGAGACGAATCTTGCTAACGGATTAATACTGGATAAGACCTCAGACAATTGGCCAGCAAGTATTGCCGCGACCGGCGTTGCTTTAGCATCTTATCCTGTTGCCGTGGAGCGTGGCTTTATGTCTCGCACCGCAGCAATAGAGCGCACTCTCACTACACTGCGTTTTTTCTGGAACAGTCCACAAGGCCCGGAACCTGATGCAACAGGCTATAAAGGTTTTTATTATCATTTTCTTGACATGAAAACCGGACGACGTGCTTGGCAATGTGAATTATCCACCGTAGACACTGCATTTTTAATAGCTGGCATGTTAACAGCGAGTATTTACTTTGATGCTAATTCTGCTAAGGAACAAGAAATCCGAACCCTTGCCGAAGCACTTTATTGTCGCGTGGACTGGCAATGGGCACAAAACCAGGGTGACACGATAACGCATGGCTGGAAGCCAGAAAGTGGATTTCTGCCCTTTCGCTGGCAAGGATACGATGAAGCTATGCTGCTTTATATTTTAGGATTAGGTTCACCTACCTATCCTATACCTCAAAGCAGCTATACAGCGTGGGCCAATACTTATGAATGGAAAAATATTTACAACATCGATTATTTGTATTCTGGATCGCTTTTTACTCACCAACTCTCGCATATTTGGGTAGATTTTCGCCTTATTCAAGATGTCTATATGCGCGATAAAAAATGTGATTATTTTGAAAACAGCCGACGAGCGACTTATATACAACAACAGTATGCTATCCGTAACCCTCTTGATTTTGTGGGTTATAGTGCATGTTGCTGGGGGATTACTGCCAGCGATGGTCCAGGTTTTGAAGCGCTAAAACTAGATGGTATTGAACGCCAATTCTTCGATTATATTGCGCGCAGCGTACCTTACGGACCTGACGATGGCACTGTTGCGCCATGGGCTGCAATCTCCTCTTTGCCTTTTGCTCCAGAAATTGTGTTACCCATGATCGATCACTGCATTTATAAACTGAAACTCAAAGAGGGAAATCGCTACGGTTTTAAAGCGACATTCAACCTAACCTATAGAAGTAAGTCCTCTCCTTCTGGTTGGGTATCACCATGGCATTACGGCATAAATCAAGGACCTATTGTATTACTTATCGAAAATTATAGAACTGGCTTGTTGTGGCGTTTAATGCGAAGCTGCCCCTACCTTGTTAGCGGTCTCAAGCGTGCAGGCTTCACAGGAGGATATTTATCCGCTGAAAATGACGAGCCAAATAAGGACAAATTTTGAAAATGGATAATAAAACGCTGATGAGTAGCATTCAAGAATGGCTACACCTAAAAAGCAAAGTGTCAACTGAAGGCCTAGCTGAGCCGCCCATACCTGCAGAACTATTTAGTGCAGATCAGATGGAACGATCACGGCATCACTTTGGCATTATCGCATGAGCTTGCGCAAAAATCTGTGCCAGACATGTTGTTGCGTCGATTGGCCGATAGTGAAGCCACTTTAATCAAATCGTGCGAAATTTTGAATAATGAAGCTACAGCTCATAATAGCTTTTCACCCGCCAGAGAATGGTTGCTTGATAATTTTTACTTGATTCAAGAACAAATCCTCAATATTCGACGCCATCTACCAAAAGGATATGGTAGAGCATTACCACAATTAGCAGGCAGAATACCTGGGTATCCACGAATTTATGATATTGCTTTGCAAATCATTGAACACGGTGATGGGCGTTGGGATTTAGAAAATTTAAGTCGTTTTATTACTGCTTATCAAAGCGTCACGCCTCTAACGATTAGGGGAGTTGTGGGCCATTCCTATCACTTTGGGTGTCGCGTTGATTGAAAACCTGAGTAATGCGAGTAAGCGAATTGTCGCAGATAGAAATGATCGCAATCTTGCGAGCTATTGGGCAGATCGCATGATAGAAGTGGCTGTGTCAGAACCAAAGAAACTCGTCATTGTCATTGCTGATATGGCGCGTTCTGACCCGCCAATGAGCAGTGCTTTTGTAGCAGAATTGGCACGACGTTTACAGGGTGCTGCTTTGTCTTTACCTCTTAGCTGGATTGAGCAACATTTAGCAGAAGAAGGATTACGATTGAACAGATTAGTTCAAGAAGAAAACAAACAACAGGCAGCCAATCAAGTCACCGTCAGTAATAGTGTCGCTGGTTTACGACGTTTAAGTGAAGTAGATTGGCGTGATTTTGTTGAAGCGATGAGTGTGGTTGATCAAACATTGCAGCAAGGATCCAACCGATACTTATGGCAAAATGGATTTTGGCACACGTGATCGTTACGCCATGTGGTGGAGCGTTTATCGCGTGCCAGTTTGCGTCTCAGAATCAGAAGTGGCCGATAGCTGCAATCAAGTTAGCAAAACAAAAGCAGACAGCATTACTGCAGGTGATAGTACTCATCCTGATCATGCCCGTTATTGTCATGTCGGTTTTTATCTCATTGACAAGGGATTACCACAACTGGAAAAAGCGCTGGGTGCATCCTGCTCTTTTTGGCAAAAATTTTGCCGATTTGGTAAGAAATGGGCATTACGATCTATCTGGGATGTATTCTTCTTATTACAGGCGGATTAATTTATGGCTTACTATCAAAAGCAAATCAAGATGCGATAAGTCAGTGCATGGCTTTGGGTATTAGGTATTGCTATTGCAATATGTGGCAGTCAACTTGCGTGTAGCTTTGGTTAATTTAGGTGCGACATTACTGGTCAAACCACAGCCGTTACCGCGAATGGATTTCTCTAAAGGCATTCCATCTGCATTTCGCACCTTGGTGGTGGTTCCAGCTATGTTGGGAAGTGCTAGCAGGAATTGAATCATTGGTTGAAGCACTGGAAGTACGCTTTCTTGGCAATCGTGACAAACATTTGCATTTTGCTTTACTCACGGATTTCAATGATGCGCCAACAGAACATATGCCAGAAGATGAGGCATTACTGACTTTAGCACAATAAGCTCATTGCTGCATCTAAATGCACATTATCTCCGGTAAAGAAAGATATTTTTTTTCTATTCCACCGTCCTACGACAATGGAATGCCAGCGAAAATGTTTGGATGGGTAAAGAACGTAAACGCGGCAAATTAACCGATTTAAATAATTTCCTGACGAGGAAATATCGAGACGCCATTTTTCATTAATCGTCGGAAATATTGAGCCCCTAAGCTCAGATCAAATACGTGATTACCTTAGATAGCGATACCCAATTACCGCGTGAGTCAGCGCAACAATTTATTGGAACCATGGCTCATCCACTCAACCGACCAAAGATATGACTTAGAGAAAACAAAGTGTAGTAGAGGGGTACGGTATTTTACAGCCTCGCGTAGCTGAAGCGTTACCTAGTACAGGGTTAACTCGTTATGTGTGGCTTTGCGGTAGTGAATTTGGTATTGATCCTTATACCCGCACCGTCTCTGATGTCTATCAAGATGTATTTCATGAAGGATCATTCATAGGTAAAGGTATCTACGATGTTGATTTATTTCAACAAGTATTAGGACAACGTTTTCCAGACAATCATATTCTCAGCCATGATTTACTAGAAGGCTGCTACTTACGTTCTGGTTTTTTAAGCGATGTCCCTTTATATGAAAAGTCACCCAGCAGTTATTTAGCAGATGCCAAACGACGTACCCGTTGGATCCGGGGAGATTGGCAAATTGCGGGTTGGATTATTACCACGCGTATTAGCCAATCATGGTCATCGCGTAGCGAATCCCTTATCCTTTTTGTCAAAATTAAAATTGTTTGATAATTTACGTCGCAGTCTAGTGCCAATGGCATTATTAGTACTGTTAATCTTAAATTGGACAATATTACCAGAATCTTGGTTTTGGCTTGGTGTTATTGTCGCTATCGTAGTATTACCAGCTGTCATCAATACTTTCCTGGAATCTGGTGTGTAAGCCTCGCGACACACTGCCAAGTCAGCATTTTGCTCATATCATTCAAATTGTCTATCGACGTGCTGGGCAATTGATTTTATATTTAGCCTGTTTACCACATGAAGCCTGGTATAGCCTCAACGCTATTCTTATTACTTGCTGGCGCCTTGTTGTTTCAAAACGACATTTGTTAGAGTGGACCCCTTCTGATCAAGTGAACCAGCGTCTACAGGGCACACTCGCAGAATGGATAGCTAGTATGTGGATGGGCCCAGCCGCAGCATTGATTGCTATTGGCATACTCGTGCTAGAGGGAAGATTTGATTCTTTGTTATTTGCTTCCCCCTTGTTGGTGCTTTGGCTCATTTCCCCTTTCATGGCACGTTGGTTGAGTTTACCGTTTCAACGAAAAGAGCCCAAGCTCGATCCATCTCAAATACGCTTTTTACATAGGATGGCGCGTAAAACTTGGTCATTTTTTGAAACCTTTATTACCGCAGAAGATCATTGGCTGCCACCTGATAATTACCAAGAAGCACCTGTAGAAGCTTTAGCGCGGCGCACTTCACCAACCAATATGGGTTTGGCATTACTGGCTAATTTGACTGCTTATGATTTTGGATATATTAACATTAGTCAATTACTGACACGTACAGCAAATGCCCTAGCAAACAATGACTAACCTTGAACAATATCGCGGTCATTTATATAACTGGTACAACACTGAAACACTTGCGCCCTTATTACCGCGTTATATTTCTACTGTTGATAGCGGAAATCTAGCAGGTCACCTTTTGACCTTGCGACAAGGTTTACTAGCGCTTCCAGATGATCCCTTACTGAGTACGCGATACTTAGATGGTTTAGAAGATACTTGGGATATTTTGACTACATCCACTATTGAGCCGCATCCTTTACCACTCACGCATTTTCAACAATTGCTTAAAGAAGCACAGGCCTCATTTACAACCAGTTGGTCCCATGCTTTGGCCCATTGCAATCAACTGTATCAGGCTGCAGAACATATTGCTACGCTGATGGCGTCACCTGATGCATCATCAAACGAAGTAGCTATCTGGTCAAACAAATTACTCTTACAATGTCAAGCTTTCTTGGACGAAATAAAATTATTTGTAGCTTTTCCTGAATTAAAGGCAAATGCCTCTTTGCATGATGTCGCAAGCCTCACGGCAGAGCTTGCAGAAATGAGTCCAGCACAAAAAGAAGCCATCGATCACGCTAAAGAAAACCTTTCCTTAATTAAAGTCACAGCCTCTCAAGCATTTTCTTTAGCGCAAATGGATATTGAGTTTTCTTTACGATGAAGCTAGCCATTTAATGACGATAGGTTTTAATGTTGATGAACAGCAAACCGATCCCAGCAGTTATGATTTGCTTTCTTCTGAAGCGCGTCTAGGTAATTTCGTTGCAATTGCGCAAGGACAAGTGCAGCAAGAAAGCTGGTTTGCATTAGGCCGGCTGCTTAGTCTCAAGCGGAGGAGAGCCTGTCCTGATCTCGTGGAGTGGTTCGATGTTTGAGTATTTAATGCCACTACTGGTCATGCCTACTTATCGCGATACATTGCTTGATCAAACTTATCGTGCAGCGGTTAACCGACAAATTACTTATGGTAAACAACGTGGCGTGCCATGGGGGGTATCTGAATCAGGTTTTAATGCTGTTGATACGCAATTCAATTATTTGTATCGCGCATTTGGTGTGCCTGGATTAGGCCTAAAGCGCGGCCTGGAAGAAGACTTGGTCATTGCTCCCTATGCGAGTGTCATGGCATTTATGGTTGCACCGGAAGAGGCCTGCCTCAATTTGCAACGATTAGCAAACAGAAAATGCGTTAGGCAAGATTTGGTTTTTATGAAGCTATTGATTTTACACGATCACGCTTACCTCATGATGCCAAAAGAGGATTAGTTCGCTCCTTTATGTCGCATCATCAAGGAATGAGCTTTTTAGCGCTTTCATATTTATTACATGAACAACCCATGCAACAACGTTTTATCGCCGATCCCTTATTTCAAGCGACTTTACTTTTATTGCAAGAACGTATCCCCAAACCCACAGCGTTGTATTTACAAATACCTAAAGCGCTCAATGCCAGTGCTGTAGCCAGTCGTCCTGAAGCATCAATGCGGGTATTTAATAGTCCTAATACCCATACGCCACAAGTTCAACTGCTCTCTAATGGCCGTTATCATGTGGTGCTAACACAAGCCGGTGGTGGTTACAGCCGTTGGAAAGATATCGCAGTGACCAGATGGCGTGAAGACAGTACTTGTGATAATTGGGGATTGTTTAGTTATATCCGGGATGTTGCGACTGGCGATTTTTGGTCGACTACTTATCAACCCACTGCAGGCACTGTAAAGAATTTTAAAGCCGTATTTTCCGAAGCGCATGCTGGATTTCATCGTCATGCTCTAGGGCTCTGATATGCATACTGAAATCGTGGTCTCTCCAGAAGATGATATAGAGTTTCGACGATTACGTATTCATAATCATACCAAGATTGGCCCGCACGATTGAATTTACCAGTTACGGCGAAATCGTTTTGGCACCTCAAACAGCTGATCAAGCACAACCTGCTTTTAGCAATTTATTTGTTGAAACTGAAATTTTGACCGATAAACAAGCTATTTTAGCCACGCGCCGGCCGCAAGATTCAGCACAAAGCCACCCTGGCTATGTCATCTCCTTAATGTGAGTAGCAAACAAGAATTTAGCTTATCTTTTGAAACTGATCGCTCACGTTTCGTCGGTCGTGGCCGTACCTTAGCCTCTCCTCTTGCCATGACAGAAGCAAGGTGCTCTCTCCAATACTCAAGGTGCCGTCTTAGATCCCATTGTCGCTATTCGTTGCCAATTAACGCTTGAGCCTGGTGCCATTGTCACCTTTGATCTGCTAACCGGTATAGCGGATACGCGTGAACAATGTGTCGCCTTGGTTGAAAAATACCATGATCGCCGTTTGGCAAACCGTATTTTTGGGTTAGCATGGACATACGGCCAAGTATTATTGCATCAACTTAATATTTCTGAAGCGGATACGCAACTCTATGGCAGATTGGCTGGCGCTATCATTTATTCAAGTAATACCAGGCGAGCAGATCCGAGTATCCTGGCCAGTAATCGGCGTGGACAATCCGGTTTATGGGGTTATTCCATTTCTGGAGATTTACCCATTGTATTATTGTATATCGAAGATGCAGCGAACATTGATCTCATGCGCGATTCATTCATGCACAAGCTTATTGGCGACGCAAAGGCTTAGCAGTCGATTTGGTTATCATGAATGAAGAGCATATGAGCTACCGACAAACATTACAAGATCAAATCATGAGCTTGTCACGACTAGTACGACGACAGACCATGCAGGCAGTATTGTGGTGCGTATTGCAGAGCAGGTACCACTAGAAGATGCCATCTTATTGCAATCGGTGGCACGCGTCATTCTCTCCGATAAGCGTGGGACCTTGAAAGAACAACTCAGCCGCCGTCGTGTGAGCCCCCCTGTCATACCTGATTTACCTATCAGCAAATCGCCGCGCAGCACTTTGAATCAAGAACTTGCTCCTCTCTCGCAAGATTTACACTTTTTTAACGGCTATGGTGGGTTCACCCATGCGGGGGATGAATATATTATTAGGTTAGTCGATGGCGCTCCCACACTTGCTCCTTGGGCGAATGTGCTCGCTAATCCCAAGTTTGGTACCTTGGTATCAGAAAGCGGCCAAGGCTACACTTGGACAGAAAATGCACATGAATTTCGGCTAACGCCTTGGGACAACGATCCGCTACAAGATTCTGCAGGAGAAGCCTTTTATCTGCGTGATGATGAAACTGGAGAGATTTGGTCACCAACAGCTTTGCCTTGCCGAGGACGGGGTGATTATCAAACGCGCCATGGTTTTGGTTACAGTGTCTTTGAACATATTGAAGACGGCATCCATTCAGAACTATGGATATATGTCGCCTCAGATGCTCCTATAAAATTTGCCGTGTTAAAAATACGTAATGATTCTGGGCGCAATCGTAAACTATCTGCTACAGGTTATGTCAGCTGGGTGCTGGGAGATCTCCGAGATAAAAATGCCATGCATGTGGTAACAGAGCTATCAAAAAATGGCGTTATTTTAGCGCAAAACCACTATAACACGGAGTTTGGTGAGCGCACCGCTTTTTTTGATGCGGCCACCTCAAATTTAGAATTAAATGCACGCACTGTCACAGCAGATCGAGCTGAATTTCTTGGCCGCAACGGATCACTGAAACAACCCACAGCCTTGAAACGCAAACGTTTATCAGGACGTGTAGGAGCAGGATTAGATCCTTGCGGCGCTATTCAATTATCCTTTGATTTGGCAAAAAGCAAGACACGTGACATTGTCTTTACTTTAGGGGCCGGCAAAGATAAACAAGAAGCTGAGGCTGTAGCGCAACAATATTATGGCGTGACTGCAGCTCAATCTGCTCTGGCATCAGTTCGTCAACATTGGCAACAAACCCTTGGCGTAACCCAAGTAGAAACCCCTGATCCTGCGGTTAATCTCTTGGCTAATGGCTGGTTGTTATATCAAGTCTTGTCAAGCAGATTATGGGGACGCAGCGGCTATTATCAATCTTCTGGTGCATTCGGTTTTCGAGATCAATTACAAGATGTGATGTCGTTGACCCATGTTGCCCCTAATCTCTTCCGTAATCATTTATTACTCTGTGCTGCCCATCAGTTTGAGATGGGAGATGTCCAACATTGGTGGCATCCGCCGCAAGGCCGTGGCGTGCGTACGCGTTGTTCAGATGACTATCTATGGCTGCCTTTTGCGCTTTGCCATTATATCGAAGCAACAGGTGATATGACTATACTCGATGAAGCCATGCCCTTCCTCCAAGGCCGCCCTCTCAAAGCAGAAGAAGAGTCCTATTACGAGTTACCAACCATTGGAAATGAGGTGATTAACCTGTATCAACATGCGGTACGAGCTATTAACAATGGCTTAAAGTATGGTGTACATGGTTTACCCCTCATGGGCTCTGGTGACTGGAATGATGGCATGAACATGGTAGGCAAAGAAGGTAAAGGCGAAAGCGTTTGGCTGGCATTTTTCTTGTATAAGGTACTCAAACAGTTTTCTTCCTTAGCCACACGTCGTGGGGATAATGCTTTCGCGACCTTCTGCGATGCTGAAAGCAAAAAATTACAACAACAGATAGAGGCCAATGGTTGGGATGGAGAATGGTACCGTCGGGCTTACTTTGATGATGGCACACCTTTGGGCTCTGCTAGTAATAGTGAATGTCAAATTGATTCTATAGCACAAAGTTGGTCAGTATTATCAGGCGCTGCTGATCCTACGCGTGCTAAACAAGCTATGGATGCGCTTAACCATCATTTGGTGAATGCAGAAGACGGCATAATCAAACTACTCACGCCACCATTTGATAAATCAATACCCAATCCTGGTTATATTCAGGGATATGTGCCTGGGATCCGTGAAAATGGGGGTCAATATACACATGCTGCGGTTTGGGCCGCGATGGCCTTTGCTGAATTAGGCGACACTCAAACTGCTTGGGATCTTTTTCAGCTGCTCAATCCAATTAACCACGGTCGTACTCTGACTGAAATTCAGCGCTATAAAATTGAGCCCTATGTTCTAGCCGGCGATGTATATAGCGTGCCCCCTCATGTTGGTCGAGGCGGCTGGAGTTGGTATACGGGATCTGCCGGTTGGTTATATAGGCTTATTATTGAAAGTTTACTTGGGATCCAGCTGAAAGAAGGTAAACAATTACATATGATCCCTATTTTACCTGACAATTGGGACGGATTTAAGTTGGATTATAAGTATGGTAATACAGTATATAAAATAACCATTAGCCGTGCTTCAGGTAAAACAGGGATCACCCTAGACCAAAGGCCATTAACTGAAAATTTTATTACATTACAGGATGATGGACAGGAACATATTGTGACATTAAGCATTTAAGATTAATAAAAAGAGACAAATACTTTAATTCTTAAGAATCCATTCCACAGCTTCGGCTAAAGAATGGACAGTATAATCTGCAGGCGGATTTGGTTTTTGCTCTAAGTAGCCTCTATCAATCCAGATTGTGCGGCATGGTGCATTTTGCCCTGCTCCCACATCACGCCACCTGTCACCAATCATAAAACTCAAGGTTAAATCAATATTATATTTTTGAGTTGCTTCTAATAAAAGCCCTGGCTTGGGTTTGTAGCAATCACTGTTTTCTGAATAACAAATAAAAACATCATCCAAGGGTAAATCGTGACGAATTTTATTATAAATTGCATCAACATCAGCTTGGGTCATCAAACCTCGTTCAATATCTGGTTTATTGGTCACACAAATCAGCAAATACCCCGCTGATTTTAATTTATCGAGTGCAGGCTTAACCTCATTAGGAATTTCTAATTCGCTGAGTGTTGTCGGCGCGACAGGATTGCCGTTCTTAATAATCGCTGTATTTAAAACACCATCCGAATCAAGAAAAATAGCTTTTGTTGTCATGGGTATTTCGACCTACTTAATTGGCTCGCTGCCGCTTCATCAAGATACCAGAGCGTTTTATGGTGCCCACCATGAATAAGTTGTGCCGGATATTGTTCAGGATCGGGTGGCCCTTCTAATACTTTATTCACAGCCGTTGCTTTATTGGCGCCGGTCACTAAAAAAATAATTTTTTCCGCATGATTGATAGCCGGAGGGGTAAAAGTAATTCTATACATTTTTTGTTGTGCTACCCATAAAGAAGTAACTAACTGAAAATTGGTGTTATCAGATATTTTACAATACTGCTTTACCACATCACTCAAAGGCATCAAAGAAGCCGTGTGCGCATCATCACCCAAACCAAGATATAACAGATCAAAGTTAGGAAACGCATCTTCTTTAAGTTTAAAAGCATTCCGAAGTGTACGCTCATAATCCTTTGCAGCCTCTAAGGGATCTTTAAAGTGCGTTGGGATAGGATAAATATTTTTTTTTAAGACTGGCACTTTTGAAAACAAATGCTCAAATGCCATATGATAATTACTTTTTGAATCATTAAGTGGCACATATCGTTCATCACTAAAAAAAAATTTTATCTTATTCCAAGGCGTTTTTTCTTGATAGGCTTTAGTTCCCACTAAAGTATCAAAAAGGGATTGTGGCGTATTGCCACCTGAAAGTGCCACTGTAAATACACCCTTGGCTAATACTGCAGCTTGAGCGCGACGACTAAAATCTTCTGCCGCTGACAAAAATAAATCTTGCGGGTTAGAAAATATATTTGCTTCAATCATTAAACCATTCTCTACCATCTTTTTTTAGCAATAAATCTGCCTCTTGGGGACCCCATGTGCCTGCTGCATAATTAGGAAATTCATGCGGCTTTATCGTGCCCCAAACATCTAAGATTGACTGCACAATAGTCCATGACACTTCTTCCATCTCTGCGCTTTTAAATAGAGTATGATCGCCATTCATACATTCATATAAAATGGTTTCATAACCCGTTTGGGGCTCAATGCCAAAATAATCACTATATTGAAATTTCATATTCACCTGCCCTAACCTTACCGAGGGCCCAGGTATTTTTGCATTAAAACGCAAAGAAATGCCTTCATTCGGTTGAATATTAATATGCAACAAATTGGGCAAAACTTTTTTACTCCCTCCACCAAACAATGTCGATGGGCCCGACTTAAATTGAATGATAATTTCTGAAGTATGTTCTTTGAGACGTTTGCCTGTTCTCAAATAAAAAGGAACATGCAACCATCTCCAATTATCTAAAAATAATTTTAAGGCAACATAAGTTTCTACAGGGGATTGTGGGTTTACTTTTTTCTCAGAGGTATAACCCAACATCTCAACACTATTGATTTTGCCCGGTCCATATTGACCCCGCACAACCTGAGAAAATACTTGCTCTGGTGTTAAAACTTGAACGGCACGCAACGCTTTTAATTTTTCAGCACGAATAAAATCTGCAGAAAAAGAAGAGGGCGGCTCCATCGTAATCAAACTGAGTACCTGAAAAAGATGATTAGGTACCATATCACGTAAGGCGCCAGCCTGTTCGTAATAATTACCTCTTAATTCAACCCCCAAAGTTTCAGCAACTGTGATCTGAACATGATCGATATAACGTCGATTCCAAATCGGTTCGAAAATACCATTTGAAAAGCGAAAAGCAAGTAAATTCTGAACCGTTTCTTTACCAAGAAAATGATCTATACGAAATATTTGCAAATCGTTCACAAATGAAAGTAGCTTTTGATTCAATTTTTTAGCAGAGTCTAGATCATGACCATATGGTTTTTCAACAACAATTCTTCGAAAATAGCTGCCCTTTTCTTCAACAAGTAATTGTGCTTGACTCAGGCCTTCGGCAACAATTGAAAAAAGATCTGGTGGAACTGCAAAATAAAACAAGACATTTTTGTTGCCAACTGTTTTTTCAAGTTCCAACAAAGTCTCTTTTAATTTCGTATAAACATTCGGACCGATAAATTCCCCTTGACAATAATAAACGCGCTCCGCTAGAGTTAGCCCATATTTTTTAGATGCGGGATCAATAACAAATTCATCAATGTTTTTCTTCAGTCGCTCTCTAAAAGTTTCACTCGTAAGATTTTCTTTAGAAACGCCGACTATAGAAAATTTTTCATCTAGTAATCCTTTACTTCCCAAATTGCAAATGGCAGGATAAAGTAGCCGTTTGGTCAAATCCCCTGTGACACCAAAGATCACTAAAGTACATAATTTAGCAGGAGGCTGCTTTTGCTCTTCTAAAATCATGATTCATCCTGTTTTTTTCTGAGAGCAATGTCCAAATATGCATGTAATTGCTGCAAACCCGCTGCCACATTATAACCTAGATGAACTCGCAAAACTCTCCGCGAGCGTTCAGCAAGAACTTCAAAATCCCCTTCTGCTTGTGCATCTATCACTAGGCCAAATGTATAGTTTGCGCCGGGAATGGCAATATCATCTGCGTGATCAGCCGTAATTTGCAAAAAAACGCCCGTATTGGGTCCCCCTTTGTAATCTTGACCTGTTGAATGTAAAAACCTGGGACCAAATCCTAGACAAGTCGCTACCTTTTTCTCCTCGCGGATCAATGATCGACAGCGTTGCAGCAATGCCGTGTGTTTATCCGACATTTCTATAAATGCAGATATATTGACATAGTCTCCTTGCTTTATTCGATTTAAATGTGCTTTCAAATACATTTCTATGCTAGGCGACCCTTTCATGTTTTCTGTAATCTCTTGCGCATTTTTTTCATCTGTAAAAAGTTGTAACTCTCCCTTAGAAAACAGGAGATTAGGCTTTGCAATTTTATGCGTCTTTTCATATTCCGTGACGATTTTGTAAGCGAGTTTTTTACTGCCTTCCACATCCGGTTGATTAAAGGGATTAATGCCAATAATGCTTCCTGCTACTGCTGTTGCCATTTCCCAGCGGAACAATTCACCAGCCAATTGTGTTTTATTCGGTAAATTCAAGCGGATCACCACCTCGCCCGCTTGTTCAAGAACTTGCACTTCCTTATCTTGTGCTTGATCGGGAAAATCATCTAAGCGTATATAGACAAAAACCCTGTCTTTACCATAACTCGCAGGATCCCCTACTGGTTCTTGATCAATAGGGATGAGGCCTTTTCCAAGTTTACCCGTAGATTCAGCTAGTAATTGCTCAAGCCATGCCCCCAAGGCTTGAATATCTGGAGAAGCGATAAGGGTTACTTTGTCTTTACCTCTTTTAGCACAAATGCCCAAAATAATGCCCAATAAAAGGCCTGGGTTATCATTTGGCGCAACAGTAGGAGAACAAGCTTCAGCCATTTTATCAGCATAAGACAAAAATTCTTTTACATTAATGCCCATTAATCCTGAGGGTACCATGCCAAAATTAGAGAGAGCCGAATAACGACCACCAATGGAGGGAACGCCATAAAATATTTCTCTGAATTTGTCCTCTTTCGCGATTGCCTCGAGTTTAGTACCAGGATCGGTAATGGCAAGAAAATTATCCCCTACGTCTGACTTTCCTAATACAGTTTGTAATCTGGTATAAAAATATTCTTTAAAAATGTTTGGCTCTAAGGTCGTTCCTGATTTGCTTGAAACGATAAAAAAAGTTTTTTTCAAATCTATGCTGTCTTCAAGATGCCGGATCTGCATAGGATCAGTTGAATCTAATACGTGCAAACGTGGGTAGTTTCCTATTTCTCCAAATGTTTTGGCCATCATATCAGGACAAAGGCTAGAGCCCCCCATTCCCAACACGACAATATGCGCATAACCCTTTGTATTAATTTCAGCTGATAAGGCTTCAATACGCGAAACATCTGTGAGTTCCATCGTCGAGACATTTAACCATCCTAACCATTGGGCTTCATCTGCATTTGTCCACAAAGAAGCATCCCCTGCCCATAATTTTTCTAGTCTTTTCTCTTTTTCCCAAAGACGACATTCTTCATTAATCTGCTCAAGTGCAGCCCCTACAGAGAATTGAAAAACAGTATTCATGACATTTTTCCTTTCAAAGCTGTCAGCAATTGATCAAAAGAAGTGTTAAATTTTTCAACGCCTTCCATTTCAAGTTGTTTTGTGACTTGTTCAATATCTATATTTAGTTGCGGCAACTGTTGAAAGACTTCTTTTGCTAATGCCACATCCGTCTCTAAAAGAAGTTTAGGGCTTCCTTGCTCTCGATACGCATTTAAAGTTTCCATGGGTACAGTATTCACTGTCTGGGGTCCAATAAGCGCTTCTACGTATTTAACAGCGCTGTAATTAGGATTTTTGGTGCTTGTACTTGCCCAAAGCAAACGTTGCGCTTGTGCGCCTTTTTTCTCTAATGCTTTAAATCTATCGCTTTTAATTATCGTCTGGTAAATTTGATAAGCCATTTTGGCTGAGGCGATAGCGACTTGGCCATGCATTTTCTTTGCTAGAATGGTCTTATCATTATTTTGCGCCATCATTTTTTCAAACTGTGGGTCCAGTAATACATCAATACGGCTCAAGAAAAAACTTGCCACTGAAGCTATCTTTTCTAATGATTGACCACTTGCAGCGCGCGCTTCTAGTCCTGCAAGATACGCCTCGGCAACTGCTTGATAACGCGGTACACCAAACAGCAGGGTGACATTCACATTTATGCCTTCACTAATCAGTTGTTGAATAGCAGGAAGTCCTTCAAGCGTGGCTGGCACTTTGATAAAAACATTTGGACGATTTAACGCTTTCCATAATCGGCGTGCTTCATTTATCGTTCCTTTTGTATCATGCGCCAGATGCGGATTCACTTCTAAGCTAACATAGCCATCTTGCCCGTTAGTGCTGTTATAAAGCGGCCGAAACACATCCGCAGCGTCGCCCACATCTTGTTGGGTAAGCGCTTCATACACAAAATTAAGATCTTTACCCGCCTTTTTCATTTTTTGGATATCTTGATCATAATCATTGCTTTGAGCAATCGCTTTTTCAAAAATGGAGGGGTTAGAAGTTATTCCTCTCAAACCATCCTTATCAATTAAGCCTTTCAGTTCGCCACTTGCAATTAGATCACGTTTAATATAATCAAGCCAAATCGATTGGCCCAGAGCTTCCAATTTTTTTAAAGGATTTGATTGCATTTATTTCTCTCCCAATTCTTTTTATCTTTTTGATGCTTTTTTTAATAACGCTTTAGCGCGTTTACAAACATTTTCAACTGAAAATCCATATTCTCGCATCACGATATCCCCTGGTGCAGAAGCGCCATATTTTTCCACGCTTATCACTTCTCCTTTATCACCTACATAGCGCTCCCATCCTTGCGCGACACCCGTCTCAACTGCTAAACGCAAAGGAATAGTTGGAGGCAAGATTGCATCACGATATTTCTTGGGTTGGGCCTCAAACAATTCCCAGCTGGGCATGGAAACAATGCGCACGCGTATTTTGGCTTTTTGTAACTTTTGCTGGGCCGCGACGATTAATCCTACTTCCGATCCCGTTGCAATTAAAATAATTTGCGGTTTTCCTTTAGGCGGATCGGCCAAAACATAAGCGCCTTGGGAAAGCCCTTTGGCGGGAGCATATATCTTCCTGTCGAGTGTGGGAACAGCTTGTCTTGTTAAAACAAGCGCTACTGGTCTATCTCGCGTTTCAATTGCTTGCCGCCATGCAACCGCTGTTTCATTTGCATCTCCTGGACGAATAACAATCAAACCAGGGATTGCTCGTAAACTTGCTAATTGTTCTACTGACTGATGAGTAGGACCATCTTCGCCTAATCCTATGCTGTCATGAGTGAACACATAAATAACTTGAATTTTCATTAAAGCTGCAAGGCGTATGGTTGGTCGCATATAATCAGAAAAAATGAGAAAAGTTGCAGTAAAAGGGATAATGCCATTAAAGGTAGCTAAACCATTTGAGATTGATCCCATCGCATGCTCTCGAACACCATAATAGATATTTCTGCCGGCATAGTTCCAACCGCCATCGACTGCCCCTTGCAAATCACCAACAGCCTTAGTTGGATTCTCAAAGTTACCAAAATTGATAAGCTCTGTCTTGGTAGAAGGATTTAAATCTGCCGATCCCCCTATTAAACCAGGAAGAGTAGGACTGATGGCTTGCATCACTTTTTTAGAAGCATCCCGGGTTGCTATTCCTTTACTATCAGCAGAAAAAACAGGCATATTTTCATGCCAGCCTTTTGGTAATTCATTTTTAAATAGCTGTCCTACTTCTTTTGCTAGCTTAGGATATTTTTTGGTATAAGCAGCAAATTGGGTACGCCAGGCGGCTTCATATTTTTTACCATTCACTACGGCCTTTCTAAAGTGCGTCAACGCATTTTGAGGAATATAGAAGGCAGGCTCAACAGGCCATCCTAAATTTTGCTTAGTTAATTTAACTTCATCTTTACCCAGAGGTGAGCCATGTGCTTCAAAGGTATCTTGTTTATGGGGAGAGCCATAACCAATATGGGTTTTGACTAAGATCAAGGAAGGTTGTTCCGTTTGAGCCCGGGCTTTTTCGATAGCTTCTTTTATTGCTTCTAGATTATTGCCATCTTCAATAATCAAGGTGTGCCAACCATAAGCCTCAAAACGTTTAGCACAATCTTCTGTAAAAGTCAGTCTAGTAGAAGCAGAAAGCGTAATATGATTGTTATCATATAAATAGATGAGTTTACCCAATTTTAAATGCCCAGCCAGCGAAGCAGCTTCAGAAGCCACACCTTCCATCAAGTCGCCATCACTGACGAGACCATAGGTAAAATGGTCGATAATTTTAAAATCTGGGCGATTATAACGCGCGGCTAAATGCGCTTCTGCAATCGCCATACCCACACCATTGGCGAAACCTTGCCCTAAAGGGCCAGTGGTCACTTCCACGCCTGGCGTTAATTCACGCTCAGGATGCCCAGGCGTAATACTATTCCACTGCCGAAATTGTTTAATTTGTTCCAGTGGAACATCATAACCTGTTAGATGTAACAAACTATAAAGCAACATTGATCCATGTCCTGCTGAAAGAACAAAACGATCTCTATCACTCCATTCAGGATTAGAAGGATTATGTTTTAAAAAGTGTGTCCACAAAACATAGGCCATAGGTGCTGCCCCCAACGGCAAGCCAGGATGTCCACTATCGGCTTTTTGAATAGCATCGATTGAGAGCATACGAATAGTATTAATACTTAACTCATCTAAAGAATGTGGTGACTTCATTTTTCCTCCCATTCTGTATGAAAGGTGCCCGGCATATCGATGCGCTCGTAAGTGTGTGAACCAAAATAATCGCGCTGTGCCTGAATCAGGTTTGCGGGTAACCATGGACTACTAAAGGCATCCAAGTATCCTAATGCGCTCATCAGTCCTGGGATGGGGATACCTATTGCTGTTGCTTGTGACACAATTTTACGCAAGCACTTTTGGTGTTCATTTATTTTTTTCGCCAAATTAGGCGCTAATAATAAATTAGACAAATTCTTTTTGGATTGAAATGCCAAGCAAATATCTTCTAAAAGCGCCGCACGAATAATGCAACCACCACGCCAAATACGAGAAATAGCTTCCAGTGAAAGCTCATATCCATATTTATCAGAGGCCGCTTGCAAAATAGCCATACCTTGAGCGTAAACCATGATGATGCTTGTAAATAATGCGCTGCGCAGATCTATAATAAATTGTTCATGATTATCTGTTATATGGGCGTTAGTTCGCGGATAAAGTGTACTTGTTTCTGAGCGTTCTTTAGCAAATACGGATAAATCACGCATTGTAACCGCTATATCAATAGTCGGAGCCGGCACTTGCAATTCCATCCCGCTTTGTGAAGTCCACATTCCTGTGCCCAATTGTTTAGCGACAGCCAAGATGTTATCGATCAATTTTTTATTTGTTTTTTCATCGATTTTACCAAAAATATGGCTAGTTATTTCCATCAGATAACTGTTTAACTCCCCTTCATTCCACTCACTATATACTTCTTGCAATTGTTCGTTATTTAAGCCAAGTCCTCGCTTCATTAAATCGTAAGTCTCTGCAATGAGCTGCATAATGCCATATTCAATCCCATTATGAACCATCTTCACAAAGTGACCTGAAGAACCCGGTCCCATATATGCGACGCAAGGTTCATTTTTCGCTTTGGCAGCAACGGCTTCTAACACTAATCGAATGCGCTCATAAGATTCTTTCGCACCGCCTGGCATCATACTTGGTCCATGACGTGCCCCTTCTTCCCCACCAGAAACTCCCATACCAAGAAATTGGATCCCTTTTGCTTTTAAATTTTGTGTACGAACATCTGTGTCTTTAAAATAGGAATTACCGGCATCAATAATGAGATCGCCTGGTTCCAGATAGCCTAACAACTCTTGAATAACAGAATCAACGATGGCTCCAGCTGGCACCAATAACATGACAGCACGAGGGCGACGCAGCAATTGAATAAATTCTTTGATGTCAGGTGTATCGTGGATAGAGCGCTTTTGTGCTTCTTCACGCAAACTTTGCACTTTGCTTGGATCTTTATCATAACCTGCAACCACAAAGCCATGATCAGCCATATTCAGCAACAAGTTGCGCCCCATGACTCCCAAACCGATTATACCGATTTCACATTGCAGTTTGTTTTCCATCATTTATTTTCCATTTCTTTTTACACTTTTGAGGCATCAGTTATCATTTGTTGCGCTTGCGTTATAATCTTTTGCAAATGATCATCATTCTTAAAACTTTCGGCATAAATCCTGTAAATATCTTCTGTCCCTGAAGGGCGAGCCGCAAACCATCCATTCTCAGTAATCACTTTCACCCCACCAATTGGAGCATCATTGCCTGGTGCATGAGAAAGAATAGTTTGGATTTTATCTCCAGCTAAATCAGTGGTTTTAATTTGTTGGCTGGACAATTGACTTAAGACTTTCTTTTGCGCGGGTGTGGCTGTCGCATCAATGCGCTTATAAAAGGATTTACCAAGTTCGTTTTCCAGTTCATTATATATCACACCAGGTGAGCGTCCTTGACGTGCAGTCATTTCTGCCGATAATAAAGCAGGAATAATGCCATCTTTATCTGTCGTCCAAACACTGCCATCTAGACGCACAAAAGAAGCGCCCGCACTTTCTTCTCCGCCGAATTCAAGCTTTCCATCTTGCAAACCCGCTGAAAACCATTTAAAACCCACAGGCACTTCATAAATACTTCGTCCTAATTTTTTAGCGATACGATCAATCATTTGACTACTGACAATAGTCTTGCCAATGGCGCCTGTTTTGCTCCATTTGGGGCGATGTTGAAAAAGATAAAATATTGCTACAGAAAGATAATGATTAGGCGGTAAAAGACCTGTTTCGCGCGTAACAATGCCATGTCGGTCATGATCAGTATCGCAAGCAAAAGCAATATCAAAACGATTTTTTAGTTCAACTAATCTTTCCATCGCATAAGGAGAAGAAGGATCCATCCGGATCTGACCATCCCAATCTACTGTCATAAAACGAAAAGTAGGATCTACTTCATTATTGACAATAGTCAGATTTAATTTGTAGAGCTCGGCAATTTTTGGCCAATAGTGAACACCAGCTCCACCGAGTGGATCCACTCCGAGATGAATATTGGACCCACGGATGGCATCCATATCAATAACATTACCCAGATCATTCACATAAGCATTGAGATAATCATGCTGATGCGTTGTCGCGGCACCAAGTGCTTTTTCAAATGCAACTCTTTTGACACCTTTGAGACCATTTTCAAGAAAGGCATTTGCCTGTTTCTCAATCCAATTAGTGACGTTCAGATCAGCTGGACCACCATTCGGGGGGTTATATTTAAAACCACCACTATGGGGTGGATCATGTGAAGGGGTAACGACAATGCCATCTGCCAGGCCTGTAGAGCGACCTTGATTGTATACAAGAATGGCATGTGAAATCACAGGGGTTGGCGTATATTCGTTATTTTGAGCAATCATGACCTCTACACCATTCGCCGCAAAGACCTCAAGGGCACTTGCAAATGCAGGCATAGAAAGTGCATGCGTATCTATCCCTAAAAATAACGGGCCATCAATTTTATGCAGCTGTCGATATAAACAAATGGCTTGACTAATAGCAAGAATATGCCATTCATTAAAGGCTTTTTCTAAAGCGCAGCCTCGATGCCCTGAAGTGCCAAATACAACTCTTTGGCTAGCCACTAAGGGATCAGGGATCTCAGTGTAATAAGCTGTGACAAGCTTTTCTACATTAATGAGAATGGAAGTCGGGGCAGGCTTACCCGCTAAAGGGCTCACTGTACTAGCCAAAATATCCCCCTATCATGCGCATTTATGAGATATAAGTATAACGTAATTTATGTTAGACTTCCCAACTACATAAAACGTTCATCTCTAGATAATTTTAACCGCTTACAACAACAGCCACGCTCTCATACAATTGAGCGCACAACGCCACCATCCACTCGTAAAGATGCACCATTCGTTCCGGAAGATAAAGGGCTACAAATGTAGGCAACTAATGCAGCAACTTCTTCTACTGTGATAAATCGCTTTAATAATGAGGAGGGTCTCACATTTAAGAAAAATTCTTTTTCGATTTGATGTTGATCTTTTTTACTCTCTTTTGCCATGTCAGCCATAAATTGCTCAACGCCTTCGCTGCGTGTCGGTCCAGGTAAAACCGCATTAACCGTCACATTCGTGCCTGCTGTAATTTCTGCCAACCCTCTTGATAAAGCGAGTTGCGCTGTTTTAGTCAAACCATAATGAATCATTTCTGGGGGAATTTGTATGCCAGATTCACTGGAAATAAATATAATTCTACCCCAATTCTTCTTTATCATTTGCGGCAGATAAAATCTAGAGATACGTATGCCACTCATGACATTGGTTTCAAAAATATGAAGCCATTCTTCATCTGATATTTCTAGGAAAGGTTTAACTTGATAGATCCCTAAATTATTGACCAGGATATCAACGGTTGGTATTTTTTGAGATAGTATTTTAAAACCTTCGACAGTGCTGAGATCAGCTGCAACCCCTATTAATTTAGCATCAGGATATTTGGCTGTAATTGTTTTTATAGCACTCTCAACGCGCTTATCAGATCGACCATTAATAACAACAGTCGCCCTTTCTGATGCTAAAGCTGTTGCCACTGCGTAGCCAATACCTGCTGTAGAGCCAGTCACCAATGCTACTTTGTTTTTTAATTGATAATCCATTGTTCCCCCTTCACTTTTCTTCTGTCAATTATAGTTGAGTTGGAATGGGATTTTTTGTCTCCACAGGAAATTACTAAATATCCAGCAAGGCTATAAGCTATAATTCATAAAACTATTCTGCTGGATTAATAATGATTCGATACCCCTTTGTTCGAGCCAATATAAAAGCTTCTGGCGATCTAAAGCGGTTAAAACATTTTCCCAATTTTTATGATTTTATTGCTTTCGTGCTTATTATGACAGTATTAGCATTGATAGCGGTGGGCACGCATGGCATGAACCAAACCCTCGCTAAATTGCAAATGACCCCTATCACCTTATCCTTAGACAATCTTCCCAAATACGCGCTATACACGACATTGCGTATGTTCGCTGCAATCATTGCTTCTCTGGTTTTTACATTCATCATCGCAACCTTGGCAGCCAAAAATCGCAAGGCGGAGATGATTATTATCCCTGCCCTTGATATCTTACAATCTGTACCGGTATTAGGATTCTTGACTTTCACTGTAACTATTTTCATGGGGGTTTTTCCTGGATATCAAGCAGGAGTCGAACTAGCTGCAATCTTTGTTATTTTTACCAGCCAAGCTTGGAATATGGCTTTTTCTTTTTATCAATCTCTTCGAACTGTTCCTCAAGACTTAAAAGATGTATGCGAACAATTTTCTCTCAATAGTTGGCAAAGATTTTGGCAACTGGAAGTTCCCTTCGCTATTCCGGGGTTAGTCTGGAACACGATGATGTCTATGTCTGGCGGATGGTTCTTTGTTGTCGCTTCAGAAGCTATTTCAGTTGGCAATACTCAAATATCTTTGCCTGGTATTGGATCATGGTTAGCTTTGGCTATTGACCACAAAGACTTAAGCGCTGTCGGTTGGGCAGTGCTAGCTATGGGCATTATCATCCTCATTTACGATCAATTCATTTTTCGCCCCATTGTTTCATGGGCCGACAAGTTCAGTATGGGGCGAACAGCCAGCCAACAACAGCCTAAATCCTGGGTTTATAATATTATCAAACGCAGTGAAGCTTTAACTTTTGTGATGAGACCTTTGGTCTTTTTAAAAGGGTTAATCTTGCGTGTCAAATGGCCTCATAAGACTACTACTAAAATTCAATCTTTACCAACGCATGCATGGTTAGGCAAATCTTTTGATATGCTATGGTTTTTACTTATCTCTGTTTTGTTGGCAGGATCTGTTCTGTTTTTAATCAATTATTTACGTGTGTCTATTACAGGAAAAATGGTTTTTGAGGTCTTTTTTCTAGGAGGGATCACTGCCATTAGAGTCCTCGTTCTCATCGCTTTGGCTAGTCTTATCTGGGTACCACTTGGTGTTTGGATAGGATTACGTCCAAAGCTAACAGCTTGGATTCAACCACTAGCGCAATTTCTTGCTGCATTTCCAGCCAATATTTTGTTTCCTGTCTTTGTCGTTGGTATCGTAAAATACAATCTCAATCCCGATATCTGGTTATCACCCTTAATGATTTTAGGGACCCAGTGGTATATATTTTTTAATGTCATGGCCGGTGTGAGTGTTTTTCCGAATGATCTGAAAGAAGCCTCCACACTCTATAATATTCGATCATGGTTGTGGTGGCGCAAAGTCATCCTGCCAGGTATCTTTCCCTATTATGTGACAGGTGCTTTAACAGCATCTGGTGGCGCATGGAACGCCAGTATTGTCGCTGAAGTCGTGCACTGGGGCTCAACCAAGCTACAAGCTCAAGGTTTAGGCTCTTATATTGCCGGAGCAACTGAAGCGGGCAATACACACCAGGTTGTTCTTGGTGTTGCTGTAATGTCACTATTTGTTATTTTTATCAATCGAATAATTTGGCGGCGTCTTTATACTTACGCCGCGCAATATACGCGTCTTGACTGAAGAGGTTTGTATCATGCTCAACCGTAATTCTCTCGTTGAAATTAGCAAAGTACGCCATTTTTACCATAAGGGTTCTGGTGGTAACTTTCTAGTACTAGATGATATCAATCTCACGCTCTATGAAGATGAAATTGTTTGCTTATTAGGTCGTTCTGGATCAGGAAAATCCACTCTTTTGCGATCCATTTCAGGATTACTCAAACCATCAGAGGGCAATATCACCATACAAGGCATGCCATTGCTAGGATCTAGTGAAGGTATAGCCATGGTGTTTCAGAGCTTCGCACTTTTTCCGTGGCTAACCGTTCTTGAAAATGTGGAAATTGGTCTTCAGGCGCAGAATATAAAACCCGATGAATGTCGTCGCCGTGCACTAGCTGCTATAGATCTCATCGGTCTGGATGGCTTTGAAAACGCTTATCCTCGCGAATTATCAGGAGGGATGCAGCAGCGTGTTGGCTTGGCGCGCGCGCTCGTAGTTAAACCACTCTTGCTCTTAATGGATGAACCTTTTTCGGCTTTAGATATTTTGACAGCGGAAATATTGCGAACTGACTTGCTCGATCTATGGATAGAAGGGCAAATGACTATTAAATCCATATTGATGGTCACGCATAATATTGAAGAAGCGGTCCTAATGGCGGATCGTATCTTGATCTTCGGCTCTAACCCTGGCCAGATCATCGATGAAATCGTTGTGACACTACCCCACCCTCGAAATCGTCTGGCACCTGATTTTCGCGCATTAGTTGATGTTATCTACGATAAAATGATATCAAAAGATTCTAGAACGCCTGGAAAAACTGGGCTCTTTGTAGGTATGGGAATAGGCATGGTCTTACCATACACTTCATCTAACTTGTTGCAGGGTTTTATGGAGACCGTAGCCTCTGTTCATAAGGGACAAGCTGATCTTCCACAACTATCTGTCTCTTTGAATATGGATGATGGCGAGATTTTAAAAATAGCGGAAATTCTTCAGCTCTTTCGCTTTTGTGAATTAGAAAGTGGTGATGTAAAGTTAACTGCCAAAGGGATAAAATTTGCAGGTGAAACCATTGACGAACGGAAAAAAATATTCCGCGAACATCTGCAAAAATACGTGCCATTAGCAGCTCATATCCGCCATGTTCTTGACGAGCGATCTGATCATGCCGCTCCAATGAGTCAATTTCGCGAAGAAATTGATAATTACATGCCCTCTGCCTCTGCCGAAGAAACTTTGAGAGCAGTTATCTCTTGGGCGCGTTATGCAGAACTCTTTGCCTATGATGAACAAACCGGAAAGTTTTCTTTAGAGGAACCCTAAAATTAGTCTTGAATACACCCTCCTCTTTTAAGTTGAATTCTTTCGTTTATACGCTTAGAATGCGCTTTAATCATCAACCAAACTAACTTTTGGCTCACTATGAAAAAACAACTTA
The DNA here is from genome assembly GCA_963803015.1 of uncultured Gammaproteobacteria bacterium. Lineage (GTDB taxonomy): Bacteria > Pseudomonadota > Gammaproteobacteria > Berkiellales > Berkiellaceae > Berkiella. The sequence goes on from CAWDKV010000011.1 coordinate 512,159, forward strand.
GTCACTTATCAAATTTAATAAAAGCCGCTATTCAAGCTCACGCTCCTCAATCTAGCATAAAAGTCTTTGAACACTTAGCTTGCGACGGCGCTGTTTGCGATCCTAAGCACCACCGCATATTGTTTGAAGATGACACTATCAGAGTTGTCGATGTCATTCTTGATGCACAAAGCGATGAAATATTTCACCGGCATGAACGTTGTGCCATCATGTATGTCGATAGACCCGCAAGCATAGAATATTACGGAAATATCGATAAGCCCAACGACATATCCTGGTCATCGAGCAATCTTGAACGGCGTTCAAATATTATTCCTTTTGAAGAAATGCATAAAGTCAAAAATGTGGATAGCAGACAATTTCGAGCATTTCGTATTGAACTGAGTGCTGATATTCTAAAACTTCAAAATCATGATGTGCTGCTAGAGCAAATTCATGAACTAGTAAAATTCCAAATAAAATCTTTAGATCTGATTCGTCAAACCATATTAAGGAACGAATCAAAGGCACCCGTGCGACAGCTCTCCCTTCCCAAGACAGATAAGCATGATGATAAAAAAACCGGCACGGAGCCCAAGCCGTTCTTAAATCACTACCCTCTTAAGAAAAACCCTCCCACTAAACGTAAAAGTGAAGCGGAAGAGTTGTGCGAAGAAGCCAAAATATTTCTCAGCAGAAGGTAATCAAATGTGTTAGTCCTGCGTGCATTCCAGAATATCTCCTGGTTGGCACGCTAGATGTTTGCAGATTGCCTCTAAAGTTGAAAATCTTATCGCTTTTGCTTTGCTGTTTTTTAAAATCGATAAATTCTGCTCAGTAATCCCGATAAGTTTTGCTAATTCATTTGATCGCATTTTTCGTTTGGCGAGCATAACATCTAAATTTACAATTATTGCCATATTGCTTCTCTCTTAAATCGTATAACGCTGATCTTCTTCTAGGTGATGAGCTTCTTCCATGACATAAGAAATACCCATAACAACCAAACCAATGATAATAGGCAGTATTTGCGGCGTGCCAAATGATAAAGCTAAAAAGCGCTCACCTACTGGATTTTGAAAACTCAAAGCCAAACTCATCAATCCTGAGCATAGAAAATTAATACATGCTAAAAGAAACAATAACTTTCCCAGTTTTTTATAGCAAAACACATTTTCTTCACAAAATATTCTTCCCAACTGATAATTTTTAAATAATGAAGCCAGCCGATAAAACAAAGCCATAACCACCATTGTTGGCATAACACTTACAATAAAACCTAATATTTTGCTCAAGTTATTAAAAGTTACTTTTCCCAACGGAATAGAAAAGGGATTTATTTCAAGTAAAAGGGCTTGCTCGACATTTAGCCAATAAAACATCGTAAAGAGTGGTGTTGCAATCAAAAAAACTCGAAATAGAAAACGGACTTTTTTGCTAAATAGTTGAATATCTGACATTTAAGCTATCCTTGTGTTCATAATTGACTTATTGATTATTAGTCATGTTTTATCGTTAGTCAATAACTTTTTAATGGCGATTTGCGCAGTTTCAGTTTTATTCCTGTGCGCAAGCACTCTTGTAATTTACGGCGTGAAGCCTATATTTAACAAATATACTCAAAGCATTACTGGATCCCTATGTTTATCAATACGCGATGGCAATTAAATGATGGTTGTAACATTCCAATCCTAGGATTTGGCTTATATCAAGTGGCGCCTGGAATAGAAAGCCAACAGAGTATTCGCTGGGCCATTCAGGCAGGCTATCGCCATTTTGACACTGCTGCCTTATATCAAAATGAAGAAGATTTAGGTCTAGTTCTTCGCGAAAGTGTCCTTCTTCGAGAAGAGGTTTATGTTACCACCAAGCTTTGGAATTCTGATCACGGTTATGATCAAGCCAAAAGAGCACTTGATGTAAGTTTAAAGAAACTCAAGCTAGAGTATGTTGATTTATATCTTATCCATTGGCCAGTCGAAGAAAAGAGACTAGATTCTTGGAGAGCGCTGATTAGCCTTAAAAACGAAGGCAAAGTTAAATCAATTGGTGTCAGCAATTATACCATTAGGCATCTTACCGAATTATTAGATACTTCTACTGTGTCTCCAGCTGTCAATCAAGTTGAATTTCACACTTTCTTGTATCAAAAAGAACTGAATGAATTTTGTATAAAACAAAACATTCAGCTTGCAGCCTATAGTCCCTTGATGCGTGGTAAAAAACTTGATGATAAAACACTAGTTGAAATCGCGCAAAAATATCATAAAAGCCCTGCTCAAATCATGCTACGGTGGTGTCTGCAGCATCAAGTCATTCCTATTGTTAAATCGTCTTCTCAAAAAAGAATTTTAGAAAATATCGCTATTTTTGATTTCGAAATCAATGAACATGATATGAATGTATTGGATCAATTAAACCGCAATCGCCATGTTGCCTGGGATCCTACGCATGCACCATAACGGGTCGAACCTTTCCCAGATGATTCTTACTTGTTGGATACTTTGATAAATGACCAGTTTGGAAAGCATAAAAAAAATGATCATTAAAACATCACGCCTAACTATCAGAGATTTTCATATTGACGATGTGAGTGCATTATACCCTATTCTTTCAGATGAGGATGTCATGCATTTTTCACTCAGTGGTCCATTTTCAGAGGAAAAGACAAAAACGTTTGTGCAATGGTGCATAAATTCTTATCAAAAAATAGGCTTTGCTCAATATGCCGTCTTACACTCGGAGAAATTAATTGGATATTGTGGCTTTTTCACCTTTTCAATACAAAATAGAAGTGAAATAGAATTAGCTTATCGATTGGCAAAACCTTATTGGAGCCAAGGGTATGCTTCTGAAGCAGCAAAAGCTTGTCGAGATTATGCCTTTAATCAGTTAAACATTAAAAGGTTAATTTCATGCATTGACCCCTCTAACATTGCGTCTATTCGCGTAGCAGAAAAAACCGGCATGGTCTTAGAACAATCAACCCACTATGAGGGTGTACCTATTCTTATCTATTCTATTGAGTGATCCTTACCGGCTTTGCGGATCTCAAAATTACCCTCTAAAAGTAAGGGGTCTCTGAGGTTGGTAAACTACTCCAAAATTTGGGGTGGTTTCCATAAAACCAGCTTGTTTTTGATATCCAGGTAAGTAATGAGAAGGGGCTGGACTTCTTAACAGCAGCTCTAATGTATCCTTACCAGGAAAACCTTGTTGCTGTAACCATTGAGGATTGGAAACAGGGATTGAATCTTGCCCTGCTTGTAGATGCATTTTCTCAACAGGATTGGCCTCTAACCAATAAATTTCTCTCATTTTGCAAACATGATAACCATCTGAGATCTGAAAATTATGATACATTAAAAACCCTAATAGTAACTGTGCAGCCTGACGTGCGGGAGAATGCGCTTTAGCCTCCGCAATAATGTCTTTTATTAATTGAATGAAAGCCTGACTTTTATTCTGCAAGTGGATGTTCTGGCGAGCCAGTTGCGAAAATTGCACTATCTTGGTAGCCAGTGCAGTTGACAAAATAGAGTCTTGATTAAAAAATTGGCCATGATAAGGCAATTTAATTTTTCCTGACTTGATAAAACCTTCCAAAACGTAAGAAAACTGTTCTAAGGTCAAGACATCCACAAAACAATGTTTATTTATAAAAGCTAATTCTTGTTGGCGGCGATTATATTCAGCCTCTCTTTCCAATTGTTGTTTTTTTTGTTCAAGCAAAACTAATTGTTGCTGTTGCTCTGCTTCTGCTATTTTTTTTCGTTCAAGATTTAACCAACATTCCTGTAATGTCTCAATAGTTGGATAATTTTGAGTCTTGCGCCAGTCTGCTGATAAAAAGTCATATCCTTCTGCTGGTACACATATGGGATGCTTGGTGGGGTAATGGCCCCAACGAATATAACTAGCCACACTTCTTGGAAATTGTGCAAACATAGATTCTTCAAAGTTTCTTGTTTCATTATCGTGCGTGATTTGCAAATCAAGGTGTAGTAAAAATCCTAATAAATATTCAACATGGCTGTCTTCAACAGTGGGATTGAAAGCATTGCTCCTAGCATGAACTACTAACTGAAGCAGAAAATCATCAAAATACTTCAAAGGCGAAACAGACATCCCTCTCCATCGAGGATCATGCAAAGAATGATCTAGTCTGCCGAATGCACAAGTGACTTCAAATGGTAATTGCACGGTGTCTCGGTAAGGAACGGTTAAGGTAAAATGCTGGCGAATGTAACCTTCTAATTCTAAAGATCGTATTATTTTTACAAATTGACTTAAGGTCAGCGAATGTGGCATCGTCATCTCCAAGTTATCTTTCTCAGTTTCTAGTATTGAGAATGCTGACATTAGTAATCTTTCGAAGATTAGTCAAGAAAAACTCGACAAAATACCAGCTGACAAGACCAATTTAATATATAGTTAACCAACATTTAAATGTATTTACAAAATTGTGTAATGATAGCAATATAGTTATAATTCTATCTTTATTAAAATCTCGTAGATTGGAGCCTTGATGCATGCCCCTTAGAAATGCTTTTGATTTTAATTCTATCCGTGAGCGAATAAAGCGCGTTAGCATAAGCCTTGTGATACATAGCACAACATTGTGGGCTCCCTTTTATGCAAAATATCGTTCTCTAACGGGTAGCAGGCAGCTAATACGAGAGCGATTTAGACGGGGAACGGTGTCAGATCTTGCGCAACTAGATCCAGAAAAAAGAAGAAAGTATGAGCAGGCAGTAACAACCATTGCTTCTTGGTGGCGAAAAAAAAGAGATTCATTTCGTTTTATCCCGTTTAATCCTAATGGCAATCATAATGACGAATTTTACACACTGTTGAATGACCAAACTGTGCCTAAACAGCTCAGCTATACTCTAGATCAATTGTTTTTAAGCGTGATTACACTTGGAAATTGGGATTCTCCTTATTTTAGAGATCCTAAAATGCATTACAGTGCGCTAAATCTATTTAGCGCAGGCAAAATTAGTTGGATCCAAAAAACAACTATTTCAGATATTATTGAATCCACGCATGTTTACGGAGATTTTTTTGCTTGTCCTATTTTTACAGACACGCAAGAATTCACTCAAGAAGCGCAAGATCATCTGTTTCCATTTTTGATGAAAAACTATCAAGGTGGAATGCTTAATACTGCTGAAAAAGAGCAATTAAGAAACTTAATGCTTGAATTGCCGCTTTCTGAAAGATACTTTTTTATTTTTTATGAGCAAAAACTAGACGAAAATGGCTCTTCTCCTTCACCAGATAATTTCAAGCTAAGAATGGATGATGAGAAATATCAACCAGTAAAGTTATTGAATGTAGATTTATCTCATCCAAATATACCAAAATATCATGGTATATTGAAATTCTCTTATGGCCTTGAAAATGCGCTAGGACTGATTAACTCTGGAATAGAGGATTGGATGCCTGTTATTTCACGTATAGGAAAGCAGCAGATTAACGATGTTGACTTCTATTCCCAACGGCAAGCAAGAGTCACAGAAAGTGCCGAATCTAGATTTCTTGGATTTATCCCAGAAATCATCAGGGTACATGGCATCCGTATGGCTTACACAGACTATAGAGCACATGATAGAATTCATGCCGATCTTTGTACATGGTATGGTTATCCTATTCGCCAAGCGATAGAAAGAATTATCCTTTTGGCACGTGACACTTTTAATAATACCTGGAGTACTGATATATGGCTATTGCGAGACTTTGTTCTCAGCAAGTCTCAAGATGACCTAAAAGAGTATATAGAAAAAGAGTCCCTTATAAGCCCTCACGAAGTAATCACGCGTAGATTTGACTTGGCTTTACAGACAGAATATCAAATAAGAAATCTTGAAAAGATTTATAATCAATATAGGATGCGGTTAATGGGCAAGCCTATTCTATTTGATAATGATTGGTTTCCTTCTCATCTTGCGCTTTGTTTTATTATCGATATGATAAAAAATCCTTCTATTTGGTTAACCTTTAATATTAAAAGTGACGAGAATTTATACACTGGCCCCTATCCTCGACTCATCAAAATGGCAAAATATGCAAATCGATGCGGGTGGCTTAATCAGAATACGAAAGAAAATATCTTAAGGTTTGATCTCTTTGTGCGATCTCAAGGACCTACTTACATTCAAGATCAAAGCGTTTGGGTTAAGGACTTTCTGGTACCCTTCCCTGAAGAACACCAAGATATTGAAGCATTAATGGAGGATATTGCTCCTGAAGAATATAATCCAGTTCGAAATAATAAAGTAGTTTTTCTAGGATTTAGAAAATCGATACGTCCAGAAGTACCTGAAGTGCTCAGCCAAATGGGATCGCTAAATATAAGCGATAAAAGCTCACGGAAATGTTATTAGAAAAAGTGTGCGTTGTTTTGCGTTTTAGCCTTCTCAGATGTTGGGTCTCCTTCGCTAAAAGCTACGCCAGGCTAACATTGTCAAGCTCGGCGAAGCTTTGCTTCGACGAGCCCTAAAAGCAAAATAGAAAGAACATATCCATTATTTAGTTGCCTACATACTCCCTTTGTTACGTACAGTATAGTGTTTGCCATCACTAATCACTAACTGAGAATAAAATGACACAAACTGATTTTATAAAATCCTGCCAGATGCATTCCGAAAGAGCTCTCACGTGGGCCATCAAACGAATTTCTACTAATGGAAAGCTAACAGGCTATCCTGATGATCTGGTTTGCTATTACAAATTGCCTTATCTACTCAATGTCAGTGGCCAAAGAATTTTAGCTAACCATCTTCTAGACTACATGAAAGCGAACTTTTTCAAAGAAAGTGATGCCATTACTTTTGAGAAAAAAATGACTGATATTCCGCTTATGGAAAAATTTTGGGGTTACGTACTAGGTTGGATTGCGATTGCTTCACAAAGATTGGGCCGTTTTGATATTTCCTATCCTGCAATAGAATATCTTGTCAAGTTTCAAAGTAAAGAGCATGGTGGCTTTACAACAAGCAGCTCTTGGGGCGTCAAAAATACTACCATGGATGTCATTACAACAGCGCAATTAGGTCGCCTGGCGCTTTATTGTGGCATGAAACAAGAAGCTATCCATGCTGGGCAATTTCTGGGCTGGAGTATCAATCATCAGTCTGATATTGAAAAATTTCATTATCTTTTTATAGACAATGAAAAAAAACATATTAAAGATTATCCTAAAGATCAAGAAATGATTTATGTGATTAAAAGAAATGAGCCTCATCAAGCCTATTTTATGATAGGTTTGCCTTGTGCTTATTTGGTTGAACTCTACAATGCTACTGGAAATGAACTTTATCTAAACTATGCCAAACAATATGCCGATTTTGCACTCAGTTGTCATGATAGCCTCAAATCTTTTCACTACAGCCATAAAGTTGGCTGGGCAGCCTCATTATTGTATCGATATACCAAAGATAAAAAATACTTGTCTTTATGCCAAGAAATTGGAGAATATCTCATGGAAATCCAAGATGAAGAAGGGCCATGGTTAAAAAATGATGATGCGATAACCTCATTTGATCAATCCATTGAAAACGCTATTTGGCTGCAAGAAATAGCCGTTAACTTGTCTTAATCATTTGAGAAAACCATAAAAGGAAAAATGCAATGGAGCTGCCCACATATCAGATCTATATAGATGGTCAATGGTGTAACTCAGTAAACAACCAGTATTTTGAATCTTTTAATCCCTTCACAGGAAAGCCTTGGTGTTTAATTCCACGTTGCAGCAATGAAGATGTGGAGCGCGCGGTTTCAGCCGCCTACAAAGCCTTTACGAGCGGAGAATGGCCCAAACTCAATGCAACACAACGCGGTGCGCTTTTAAGAAAATTAGGCGATTTAATAGCCCAGCATGCTGACAAGTTAGCTCAAATTGAAGTCACTGATAATGGCAAGTTGATCTCAGAAATGTCCGCTCAATTGCATTATTTGCCGCAATGGTATTATTACTACAGTGGTTTAGCCGACAAAATTGAAGGTGCTGTCCTCCCTATTGATAAAGCAGATGTTTTTAATTTCACACGCTACGAGCCACTCGGTGTTATCGCAGCAATCGTGCCCTGGAATTCTCCTTTAATGCTTGCCACGTGGAAATTAGCCCCCGCTTTGGCTGCTGGTAATACTATTGTTTTAAAACCCTCTGAATATACCTCCGCTTCCGCTTTAGAATTCATGAAGCTAGTGGAGGCTGCAGGTTTTCCTCCGGGTGTGGTTAATGTGGTAACCGGGTTTGGTCAAGAAATTGGCGATGCCCTCGTGAAACATCCCCGTGTTGCGAAAGTTGCCTTTACTGGTGGGACGCAGACTGGCAAAAGAATCTATCAAAATGCTGCAGAAGGGATTAAGAAAGTCAGCCTGGAATTAGGCGGCAAATCTCCCAATATTGTTTTTAATGACGCCAATCTTGAGAATGCGGCCAAAGGTGTCATTTCTGGTATTTTTGCAGCAACGGGGCAAACTTGTATAGCCGGATCACGCTTGCTGGTTCAAAAAAATATCCATGATGAATTAGTAGACAAAGTGGTAGCAATTGCCAAAACAGCCAAAATGGGAGATCCCCTTTCTTTTGACACACAAGTGGGACCTGTGACCACTCAACCGCAATATGAAAAAGTGCTTCAATATTTACAAGTAGCAAAAGAAGAGAAAGTGACTTGCGTGTTAGGGGGCCATAAAGCCTCTCGTCCAGAATGTGGATCTGGTTGGTTTGTCGAGCCTACTATTTACACCGGAGTGAGTAACAAAATGCGCATCGCACAGGAAGAAATTTTTGGTCCTGTTTTGAGCGTTATCCCTTTTCAAGATGAAGAAGAAGCAATAGAGATTGCAAATGATGTCGTGTTTGGTTTGGCCGCTGGGCTTTGGACTCAAGATATGCGCAAAGTTTTTGAGATTTCAAAGCGTCTTCAAGCAGGTACCATCTGGGTGAATACCTATCGCATGCTCAGTTATATGACGCCGTTTGGCGGCTACAAACAATCCGGTCTTGGTCGTGAGTCTGGGCAGGACGCCATTCATGACTATCTACAGACAAAGAGCGTTTGGATTTCAACAGCAACTGATGTGCCTAATCCTTTTATCATGCGTTTAAAATAGTAAGCTGTTAGAGAAGCTTGCTATTTATTTATCTGATTAGCTTTTTTGATATGCTATTTACAAGAAAACTGAAATTCTTTAAACTTTCAAACTTTATTTTATTCAAACAACTAAAATCTGCTACTTTCACCGCACAATATGACTAGGAGCTATTTTATGAAGAATATCACTGATTTTGAAGCAATAACTATTTCCGGTGGCTGTAAAGATCCGAACTGCCATAATAAAAATAAAAAGAAAAAACCAACAGTACAAATAGATTCCCAAGACAGCTTCGATAAACCCGTCGAGATGACAGAAATTTCATCCATTACCGAATAATAAACGTTGTCCTTTGCAAAACAAGCTAAAGTCAAACGCTTACCATAAGACGACATGCTCTTCTATTCAGATGATCATGTCGTTATCCTCTAATCGCGCATTTGTGTCTTTGTAGAGATCTTTCATTTTGAATTGGATTTGGGCTTGGCGTTAATGGCTCTACGAGTTTTTCATAGCAATAAAATAAAGAGCGTGCAGGATTGACTACACGTTTATCATCATGCGCATCTAGCTCTCTTGGCGCGAGATTTTTTTTAATTTGGCCAAAGTTTTGGAGCAAAGATTCAAACCTGCCCCTTTCTTGTTTATCTTTCTGCGTAGAAAAAGATCTATCATAATCTCTTGAAAAAACCAGCAACCAATCAGATTGGATCTCTGTTGCAAATAAACTGACATTCCAATCTAATGTTTGAAGAAATTCAAGCTCTATCTCTCTGTATGAACTGCTATCTAGTAATTTTAAAGTCCGACATTCCTCTAAGATTTCAAAAGCTTGTTGAAATTTTTCAAATGATTCTGGAGGGAGTGCTCTTCCCATTTTAAATAATTTTTTAAAATCGATTTTATGTGGCGGAAATTTTGTAAGATGCACTATGATATTGCGCAGAACTGCTATTTTAAGATGACATGTTTTTGCAATGACAGCTTCATGTGGCGCAAGAAGACTTTGAATTAATTTTATTTTTGCCTTGTAAATGACATCAATTCCTTTACAGATATCTACGTTCCACACACTGGTATCACTGACTAATTTTGAAGAAACAATCACTGCCCCCATGTAAGCCCTTAAGAGTTCTTGTTGCGTTATCAAATGAGGAAGTTCAGCCGATTTTGGCCATCTTGCATTGAGAAAGCGATGAAACAACACCATAAGATGGCATTGATAACTGAATAGCTCGTCTTTCATAAATTCGAATTGAAAGTGATTCATTTCAATCATAAATTGGTAAAACGCTGGCTTAATTTCAAATTGGAAATGCTGGTGAATTAATCGTTTTATTGTAGATGCACAAGTATTGAATTCTTCAAAAAAAATAGGCGCAAATGACGGTATTTTTACAGAGGATAAATGAGGAGAACCACTCTTCTTTTGTAATGGTTTGGGGCCTATTTTAACTCTTATTTTCAATTTTTCGCTTAAAGAACTTGCCACCTGCTTCATCCGAGTAGTCCTATACTATATTATCAAATTTACTGGCTTGTATTATAAGCAGAGAAAAAATAGAAGAAAATCAATAATTTGGATAAATGTACCGACCTCATTTATTATTTAGTTAGCTTATGCATTAATAAAGCCTATTCGCTTCGACCGCTGTTATATCATCGCCATTTATCGGGCTGATAAATGGCATCCTGAAAAGCAGCCCATAACCTAATATGCCACCTATCTCTTCCCAATAAACGTCTAGCTCAAGAGACATGACAGCTAAGAGTGTGGTGTGAAATAATCCTGTTTAAATCTTAATAAATAGCTTGATTTAATTTTTAAATGAATTTATCTTAGTCAATCTTTGAAGTTCTTTGTCGTGTGGATAAGGAGTTACCATGAAAAACACTATTGTCACAATGACTCAAGGCATTGCGCCTAATTTGAGTTCTTTGCAAGCACATAATGTTTTAATGGGGAATTATTCATGCTTACCGCAACAGACATCCAGGAAAATCAAACAGCGAGAATTTCTAGTAATCTAACTAGACATCCTGTTGGTAGCCTAAAAGAGCTCTGTGCTCTTGCCTTTCCTCTTATGCTTTCCGCACTCTCTGGAACAATGATGTTGTTCATTGACAGGCTTGTGCTCGCCCAATACAGCCCTCATGTTATGAACGCTGCAGCGGCATCCGGAATGGTGTTTGCTGTTTTCCAGTTTGGGGGTCTCTCTATTGCCGCCATCGCAGAAGTCTTTGTTGGTCAATATAACGGCGCCAAACAATATCATTTATTAGCTAAACCTGTCTGGCAAATGATTTGGTTTTCAATCATGACAGCCCCCCTCTTTTTTCTTATTGGGGCTTTTGGACCACCGTGGTTATTATCGGATGAAGTGATTAAGCATGAACAAGGCTTTTTTACTTGGTTGATGTATTTTGGCCCCATTTTCTCTCTTAATGCAGCACTAGCTTCATTTTATATTGGTCAGGGAAAAGTGAGGATAGTGACCCTTTCTATCATAGCCGCCAGCCTAATCAACTTAGTATTAGATATCCTATTGGTATTTGGTGTCTCTGCTATTCCTGCTATGGGAGCAAAAGGCGCAGCCATTGCAACCGGCACAGCACAAGTCTGTAATGCCTTGTTTTTAGTGATACCCTTTTTAGCAAAATCAAGCCGTGAACGTTACGGTACTCATTTATGGCATTTTGATGCTAAAGTCTTTTTGCAATGTTTGAAAATAGGTGTCCCTAATGCTGCAGGTCACATGGTATCGATTGCGGCTTGGGCGATGGTGACTGCTATGTTAGCCAAAACAAGTTTTGAACATATTACTTTATTTGCTATCAGCCAAAGTATTTGGATATTATTGACTTTTATTACGGATGGAAACCAAAAAGCGGTCAGTGCTGTCAGCTCTAACTTGATAGGAGCAGGTCAGTTTAAGTTAATTGCCAAGGTTTTTAAGTCTGGTATTGGCTTAATGCTGACGCTTGCTTTAGTGTTAGCTATCCCCTTGATTATTTTTCCAGATTATCTCGTTCAAGGTTTTCTATCTGAACAAAATGTTATCGATGAATCTTTAAGAGCCTTAGCCACTTCTAGTTGTAAATGGGTTTGGCTGGCTTTTATTTTTGAAAATACAACTTGGATTATCGCCGGGATCTTAACTTCAGCGGGTGATACTCGATTTATTATGTTGATGAATGCCTTCAACTCATGGTTTTTTGCTGTCATGCCTTATTATATTATGATGAACTACTTTGAGGCCCCAGCCAGTAGCACCCTGTATTTGATGGCAGGCTTTAGTTTAATTAATATGCTGGCCTTCTTAAAACGATATCAAGGGAAGAAGTGGCAAACTAAGCAATTATTTGTTTAAGAATTTGAAGAATAAGAGACCGTACTATATGAAGATCAGATCTTTCATCCTCGCATTAACCTGCTTTTGCACTACCCCTTTACTGGCAGCTGAGGCTCCGCAAATGCCCCCTGCCGCTATTGAAACCTTTAAAGTAGAGCAAAAAGAAGTCATTCATGGAGTCGTTTCGAATGGAGAATTGCGAGCAAACCGTTCGGTTGTGATCAAATCAGAGATCCCTGGGCAAATTGCACACATGAATCTAGCAGAAGGTAACAAAGTTGAAAAAGGCACCTTGCTAATTGAGCTATCCAACACGGGAGAAAAGGCCACTCACAATCAAACCAAAGCCAAATTATCTCATAGCAAATTAAAATATGAACGCTTGCAAACCTTAGCGCAAAAGGGAACAGGATCCAAAAGTGAACGAGATGAAGCGTATGCCAATGTAAAAATTGACGAAGCCAGTGTCGATCACGCAAAAGCACAAGTCGATAAAACCAGACTGACGGCCCCTTTCTCTGGGATCTTGGGCTTACGTCAAGTGGATGTAGGCGATTATATCGAACCCGGACAAGCTTTAATTAATTTAGATGACACGAGCTCTCTCTTAGTCGATTTTAGAATACCGGAAAAATACCTTCACCAAATTAAAGTTGGACAAGTCATCCAAATCATGATTGAAGCGATTCCAGGGAAAGTCTTTTCAGGAGAAATCTATGCTATCGCTCCCCATATTGATAGTACGACAAGAACGATTCAAGCAAGAGCAACCCTACCTAATACCCAAGGTTTCTTGCGACCAGGGTTGTTTGCAAAAATCAAAATCGTTTTTGAAAAAAATCAACAAGCGCTGGTTGTGCCTGAACAAGCCCTTTTTATGGCCCACAGTAAAAACTATGTCTATAAAATAGTAAATCAAAAAGCTATCCTCACAGAAGTCACAACTGGTGTGAGAGAAAATGGCACCGTAGAAATCTTAAGTGGACTCACCTCGAAAGATGTGATCGCAAAGAGTGGCCATATGCGTCTTTTTGACGGCGCCTCAATTTTTATTCCACAACAAAAATAAAGAAAAAAATATGAAACTCAGTTATTTTTGTATTCAACGCCCCGTTTTTGCAACGGTGATTAATTTACTCATCATCCTAGCGGGCATTATTTCTTATCGCGCATTAACCGTAAGAGAATTTCCCAATATCACCACACCTATTGTCAACATAGAAACAGCTTATCCAGGCGCCTCCGCCGAAATTATTGAAAATGAAGTAACACGTCCACTTGAAGATACCCTTTCTGGCATCTCAGGAATTGATTACATCAGTTCTATCAGTAGAGATGAATACAGTGAAATCACGATTGCTTTTAAACCGAATCGGGATATTGATGCTGCTGCCAATGATATTAGAGACAACGTCGATAGAGTGAAAGCCGAGCTCCCTAAAGATACGAAAGAGCCTCACATTGCTAAAGTCGCCGCTGATTCTGATGCTATTATCTGGCTTGCCATCTCAAGCCAAAATCAGAGTATGATGGAAATCAGTGAATATGCTGAACGCTATATTAAAGACAGATTAGAGATTTTACCTGGGGTAGCCAATATTATCACGGTGGGAGAACGAAAACCTGCCATGCGCATTAGCATTAACCCAAGTCGGCTCGCAGCTTATTCTCTCACTGTCAAAGATATCTCTGATGCTTTGCGCCACCAAAATATAGCGATGCCCTCTGGGCGTCTTGAAAGTGATACCAAAGAATTTGTTGTTTACTCAAAAACTGATCTTGAAACAGAAAATGAATTTAAAAATATCATTTTACGTGATGATAAAGGCTACTTATTACGCTTAGGCGATGTCGCCAATGTTGAATTGGCCCCCGCAAATGAGCGATTTATTGCAAGATACGACGGACAACCTACCCTAGCATTAGGTATTGTCAAGCAATCGACAGCGAATCCTTTAGATATCTCTCATGCCTTAAAAGAAACACTGCCCATTATTCGATCTAGTTTGCCGCAAGGGATGAAAATTGATATTGGCTATGATTCTACGACTGTTATTAAAGAATCGATTAGGGCGGTTTTCAAAACTATTCTAGAAGCAATCGTTTTAGTTGTACTGATTATTTTTCTCTTTTTAAGATCACCACGCGCGACTTTAATTCCCATTGTGACTATCCCCATTGCTCTAATTGGGGGATTTGCCTTGATGCATATGTGGGGCTTTAGCATCAACATCTTAACGCTATTGGCAATGGTGCTGGCTATAGGTTTAGTGGTGGATGATGCTATTGTAGTGTTAGAAAATATCTATCGCCATATTGAAAGCGGACTATCTCCTTTAGAAGCGGCGAAAAAAGGAATAAAAGAAGTAGGTAGCGCAGTAGTTGCAATGACATTAACCTTGGTCGCCGTGTTTGCACCTATTGCTTTTGCGGAAGGTAAAATTGGCAAACTGTTTACTGAATTTGCAGTGGTTCTTGCTGGGACTGTGGTCATATCAGGCTTTACAGCTTTAACACTGACACCCGTGATGTGCTCAAAACTGCTCAAAGAACAGGCAACGCATAGCCGTTTTTACTATATTATCGAAAATATTCTGACAATAATCACTCAAAAATATAAAGCGCTCTTAACACGCTGTTTACAATATCGTACTTGGGTTTTAGGAGGGCTCGTTATCATTCTCGGATTAAATCTCATCATGTTTATGAGCTTAAAATCTGAAATGACACCTACGGAAGATAGAGGATTTATTATCACTTTGGGGATAGCACCTGAAGGCTCAACTATCGATTATACAAGTCATTATGCGATCCAAACAGAGCCCCTTTTAGAAAAAATTAAAGAAATCGAAAGTTACTTTTTAATTGTAGGATGGCCCAATGTCCAACAAGCTGTTTCATTTTCAATTCTAAAACCTTGGAACGAGAGGAATATTTCTCAACAAAAATTAGTGGATGGCTTAAATGGTCAGTTATTTCAAAATCCTGGACTCATGACCTTTGCTATCAATCCCCCCTCTTCTTTGGAACAAGATGTTTTAGCAGGACAAATTGGCTTAGTTATTCAATTTCCAGGGACTTATGCTGAACTTCAAGGCATCATTGATCAAATTCTTGCTAAGGCAAGAGCTTATCCTGGTTTACAAAATGTAGATAGCGATCTCAAACTCTCCAAGCCTCAAGTTCAACTGGCGGTTAATCGTGATAAAGCAGCTCATGGCGGCGTAGATGTAGACACCATTGGTGAAAATCTTCAAATTCTGCTCGGTGGCCAAGAGATCACCAAATTTACTCGTCATGCTAAAAAGTACGATGTTATTGTACAAGCCGATAAAAGTTTGCGCCAAAATCCCACGGATATTGGCAGTGTGTTAGTGCGCGCAAAAGATGGCTCCATGTTTCCCCTTTCCAGCTTTATCACTGGAAAAGAAATCACCACTGCGAGCACTTTAAATCACTTCAATAAATTACCGGCCGTGACTATTTCTGCGTCATTGACGCCAGGATACAGTTTAGGGGAAACCTTACAACATATAGAAAATATTGCCAGAGAAGTAGGAGGAGATAAGATCCAAATAGATTATTCGGGTGCCTCTCGTGCCTTTAAGCAAACAAGTGGTGCCTTGTATATCACCTTTGGTTTAGCTTTATTAGTGGTCTTTTTAGTCTTAGCCGCACAATTTGAGAGCTTTATTAACCCCTTTATTATTATGTTTAGCGTGCCTTTAGGAATAGCAGGCGCCTTAATCACTCTCATTCTAACAGGGGGAACACTCAATATTTTTAGCCAAATTGGGCTTATTACACTTGTAGGTTTGATTACCAAACATGGTATTTTAATCGTTGAGTTTACCAATGCCTTACAAAAAGAAGGCAAACCTTTAGATGAAGCTATTTTAGAAGCAACCACCTTACGACTACGTCCTATTCTCATGACAACAGCTGCTATGGTGTTAGGCGCACTTCCCTTGGCATTTGCCAGTGGCGCAGGCGCAGAGAGTCGCCAAGAAATTGGTTGGGCTATCGTCGGGGGAATGACTATCGGTACTGTACTCACGTTATTTATTGTTCCTGTGGTCTATCGGTTTTTTGCGAGCGTGCCAGATTTACAGTATTTCAAAAAACGTAATCTGAAACGCCTAGAACAAAATTAAGGAACACCGTCTATGTTTGCTGTAATCTACAAATTCAAATTACAACCACACCAAGAAGCGGCTTATCGCCGCAATTGGCAAATAATTGCCCATTACTTTAAAGAAAATTGCGGCGCACTTGGCTCTTGTTTACATAAAGGAGAGGATGGACTTTGGCTTGCTTATTCTCGCTGGCCAGATAGTGCAACCAGAGATAAGTCTTGGCCAAAAGGTAAAGATATTAATCCGGATTTTCCGCCAAAAATCCAAGATGCAATTCAAGACATGCTCTTATTGAAAGAAGAAAACAAAAATTTAGAAAATTACAATGAGATTACTTTAGAAGTAATAGAAGATCTACTCACCTGAATATAGTATATACACGCACATTATTCATACAACCAGACAAGTTACAAAACTTACCAGATGCAAGAATATCTTCAACCTTGCAGTTGTCTCTTGAAATGTGATAATTTTTAGAATCTATAGAATTTAAGGCATACCATGTTATTTCAACGCTTATACTCTTTGCAGATGAATTTTCAGCGTTGTTGGCAAAGCTCATCTCGCAAAAGTCATGTATTACTTATACACTCCTTTTGCTCGAGAGTTTGCCGTCTAGCCGAAAAAACATCTGCTGTGAGTATATTACCCATTATTATTACCTCTGGTGAGCGGTGGGCCTTTTAGCGACTTTTTTTACACTAAAACCCCCGCAGAATCCGGGGGTTTTTTTTTGGAGGAAACAAAAATGACCCGTGCACGATTATTGCCCTGGCTGATGTGGCTTTTGCCCCTGCTATTTTTCGGGTTCCAATTTATTTTGCGGTTATTCCCTGGGTTAATCATGCCTGAATTTTTAGCTAAATATCAGATAACCGCCACTGATTTTGGTTTGTTTGCTTCACTTTATTATCTTGGGTATGCAGGAATGCAAATCCCTGTCGCTATTTTACTAGATAGATTTGGACCACGCCTCATTCTCAGTTTAAGCGCCCTCTTGTGTGGCGTTGCTTGTCTTCTTATTACCCAATTTTCAGCTTGGCCGGTTGCTTTATTTAGCCGGTTTTTAATTGGCGCAGGCTCAGTTGTCGGGTTTTTAGGCGCCTCAAAAATCATCTCTTCCTGGTTCCCACCAGAAAAATATGGCAGGTTGGTTGGCTTAACCTTTAGCTTTGGTCTGCTTGGCGCTGTCTATGGGGGACGTCCCGTCAGTATTTTAATAGAAAATATGGGCTGGGAAAGGGTTCTGTTCATGTTGGGGCTTGTCGCGATAGCAATTGGTATATTGGTGTTTGCTTTACTAAAAAATAAGCAAGAGGTGCAAACTACAAAAACCCCTGTCCTTAGCGCCTTAAAATTTGTATTCTCAAAGCCCTCTTTGCTTATGCTTGCTTTTTCTAATCTTCTCATGGTGGGAGCATTAGAAGGTTTCGCTGATGTTTGGGGCGTACCCTATCTGATGGCAGCACGAGGATTGAGTAAGCCTGAAGCGGCTGGAATAGTGAGTTTCATATTTGTCGGTATGTTATTTGGTGGGCCTATTTTGGCCTATATAGCTGAAAAAATAAAATCTAACCATAAGGTTATTTTTGCTGCTGGCGTTTTAATGTCAGTGATGTTGAGCTATTTTTTATTTTTTAATAATACCCTTTCCCCGTTTTCGATGAAGCTTCTGATGTTAAGCATAGGGGTTTTGTGCTGTTATCAAGTATTGGTATTCGCTATTGGTGCTTCAATCGTCCCGAATCATCTATTAAGCATCACAGTAGCCTTTTTAAACTGCATTAATATGATTGGCGGTTCATTTTTCCATAGTGCAATAGGCACACTCATGGATGTTTTTGGAAACATGACACTTATCAATGGTGTGCCAAGTTATGATGTCCAAGCATATGCTTTCACCTTGCTTTTGATACCTATTTGCTCCTTAATTGGCGCCTTCGGGATGCTCTGGAGCAAAGGGATCACTGTAAAATCCATGCAAGAGGCTTCTGTACAATGTGCCTAAAGTTCCCTGAAATAAATATATAAACCAAGACTATTTATTTGGTTGCCCATTTCATAAAATAAAATTAGGAGTGGTTTTTTTATAAGGGGATAAAACAATGGAAGGGTCAAAAACTTGCCAAGTGTCAAAATTAAGTGCATGTGCACTTGGCTTTGCACTCGGCATTACTTGGGCATTAGCTGTTTTAGTGTTAGGAGTGCTCGCTTGGAAGCTAAAATTTGGGGAACATTGGGTTGAACTATTTTCCTCAATTTACGTTGGCTTTGCAGCAACACCTATTGGCGTTGTAATTGGCATTCTTTGGGCATTTGTTGAAGGCTACATCTCTGGTTTTGTGATTGCCGTAGTCTACAATTTTTGCCTCAGACACTGCAAATGTAAGAGCTGTTCACCCAAAGAAACAAGTGATGAAGTAAAAAAAGTAGAAGATGTTAGTAAGTGATTGAATATGAGATACATCTGTCTATTATCCTGTTGAACAGGACGATGTTTGTTACCAGCGTTTTTTAAGATGAGACTTAAGTTTAGCTTCGGCTTCAACCTCAGAAACGCTACTTTTTTCTTGAATTCTTCGAGCTTCAAGTCCTTTATATTCAACAAGCTGATCATTAGCAGATTGAAGTATTGCCTTTATCTCTTGAAAATCTCTTTTATATTTATCGGGAAGATCTTTTTCACTTATCGCTTTCAAGGAATTGTTAATCGTTGTTATGGCATTAATAAACTTAGAATCAAATGTAAAACCAAGTCTTAGAATTGGCTCTTTATGTAATGTATCCACATTCACATGAATTGTATCTCCAATTAACTTTAAGATGTCATCCGCACATTTTTTGTATTCTGCAATTAAGTTTCCCCAAGTTTGTTTTAACTCCTTAGGATTGATAAAAGCTGAAATTACCTCTTTACTAGTTCCTTTCTTCATTAATCTGTCACATTTATCTTGAATGTCAATCAAAGCATGTCTTGCTTGCTCAAGATATTCTAGTCGAATGAATGAAGTATTTACCATTTCACGAGTAAGAATGTAACCGCCCTCTTTGCGAGTCAAATCAATAAAATGAAAGTTACTAATAAATGCTAGGTTAATCCCCTTCGGATTTTTTGCTTCCCAAACTTTTTCGTTAAATTCCCCAACTAATTCTTGGTTATGACTGGCATCATATTCAGATCTTTTACGAATTTCATCTAGATGATTTTGAGTTTCTTCAAATATCTTGTGTAATTTATCAAGAGATAAATGACTTGACATTGTGGTTATGACTCGTCTAGAACTATTCGCCACGACGAAACTTGGATCTTCCATCAGCTTTTGTTTATCTTTTTTTACAATTTTCCTCAAAGCCTCTACAACTTCTTCAGGGAGTGAGTCCTCTTCTTTTAGCCCCTTATTTTTTAATAGTTTAATTACATTTTGCAATCTCACTACTGTAGGAGTAAAGTCACCAACTATATACTGACTCCAGCTCTGGTTTTTGCTGTAGCTGTCATAAATAGCTACTAAATGCTTTAATTTCATACATATCCCCTTGCGTTACTACATCACCTTCATCTCATATCTGTTAAGAGTTGTTGATTAATACAAATGTTCCTTAAACCAGGAACTTTTTTATATTTTGTTTAGTCTCACCATTGTAAATTTAATATTAACAATAAGAGGAATATTCATATGAAAAAAATCACACTATTGATCATATTGTCAGTATTATTAGGTGCATGTTCCGCTGGTGGAAGTGTACGATTTTCTGAAGAAAATTCAGCTTCTAGTCATAAGGTTGTTTAGTCCTTCTGCTATTAGGCCAAAAATTTTGGTTTTGTCTTCCCGGAATTTATTAGCGACACTTAGCGAGCTTGCGAGCGTTAATGTCACTAAATTCCGGGAAGACAGATCTAAGTGCTAAAGCCCTCAAGGCTTTAAGGTAAGTGTGTCAGGGTTTGTTCCTATACTAGGAACTCTTAGTTGATGTCGAACTTCTTGGATAACTTTCTTTACATCAACCAACACAGGCGAATCGGTTATTTTAATTTTCTGAATCTCTTCAATAGCAAATCCTGAAGTTGAGAGCTCTCTTAGAAATGTATAAGCATCCTCAAGCGTCCGTGCTTTTATCTCAAAAGTTAAGATCTGATTTTTAGACATGATCCATTTTTCGTAAGTCTTAGCAGACTCCACAATTTTCTGTGTCGGTTTTCCATAAAAGGAAAGTTTTTCTTTATCTTCTTCGATTTGTATTTTATTCTGATTGGTATTTTTTGAAGAAAAAGTATGATTATTTTGTTGAGATTGATAATGCCAGTGGGATTCAGGAAAGACATCTTTAAAAATTTCTCTTATAAAAGATCGAGGTGTACTTTTTGTTGTGAAAGGTTGTTTGTTGGAACTCACTGCCGTTAATAAAGGAGATTGGTGCAAATTTTTTCTTAATTTTTTATTATTTGCATGAGGCAAAGATTGAATAATAGCTCTTTCTTTATTAATGGGTAGCATTGATCTTTTATCTAATTTCTTATACTGGATCCCTTTTAAGGCCAAAGCTCTAATTAACACCTGCTCTTCATCTAACAAAGCTTGATATGCGTTTTGAAGTTGAACATATAAATTTGCGTCTTGAGTCAGATCTGAAACATTTTCTTTTGCTTCATTTATTAAAACTTGCAATTTGGCTTGTAGAGGCAATATTTCTTGTTCTAAAATACGTTGGTTTTCAACAGATGTTTTAGCATAATATTTATGCATTGTATTTTGGTATTTCTTTTGAGAATAAATAACTTCTTTCCCCATATATTGGGTATGGTATTGATTGACTTCTGCTCTCCCCATATCCACCATACTTTGAGATTCTTCTCGCGTATGTTTTTTTCCAAAAAACAATAATCTCTTTAATTTAGAGCTAGTTTTAAATTTTTCTGAAAGTATAAGTGTATTGGCAGTATATTTATCCGATATAATTGAAGCTCTTGCGTACATCCCTTTTAGTACATTATTTATAAACTTCCCTAATGTCAGTTCACTTTTAGGTGATTCTTTCCCTCCCCAGCGATCACGATAAGCTTCCTCATTTATCATTAATCCAAATGAACAAGGATTAGCACCAGCATCATTGAGTCCATGAGATAAAAATTGAGCCTGATCAAAAACCTCTATAGGATAATCATTCGCAATATTTCCGCTGACATAATATTTTTCATCATAAGCGACTGGGACATACTTTCCTGGCGTGCTACAGGTTATTCTAATTGCTTTTACAAGCGGTATATTAGGATCTTGCTCGTAGGAAAAAATTTTCAATGATGCATCTTGAAGACTTGTTCCCGTAAGATAAATATCCTTTATATTTAATGTGGGAAAATCGCTAGAGAGCGTTTTTAACTGGCCTAATGTAATATCGCTCAAATCATCCAAACCATATAATTGCTTGAGAGCGCTGAGCTTAATTTGTAAAAAAGCTTCAATTTTTTCATTATCTCCCTTAATAGACGCTAACTCTTCTTTGGTTAAATTTTCATATAGGAGCTTTTTTACTTTATTCTCTAGCTTTATTTTAATGACGTTTTGAAGAAGCTTTTCAAGCGCTTCACCTTTATAAAGCCCTTTTTCTGCTAAAGCGGTAACTATGCCAGATAAGGTGACATCAATTCCTTTAATGGTAAACAGCTTATCTAAACCTCCTAAAGACACAACCTCATCTTGTAGCGTTTTTGAATTAAATTCATTCATCATTAATTTTGCAAGCTCTTCAGCTTCAAATCCTATTGCATAAAGCGCTGCAACAAGTCCTCCTTCTGAGCTCCCTGCAACACGCTTGACTTGGTTTAGCATTCCTTTGTTTTGCATTTCAATTAAAGCACCAGCATAAGTTGCACCTTTACCCATGCCTCCTGCCAAAACTAAATTTTCAAGGGGGGGCCTCTCGGTTTCACTCAAACGCTGTTCATGGTTTAACTGCTTAAGTATCTGCTTAAATCTCGTCTCCCAACTCTTCATTCCGTGCGTTTGTTCTTGAACAGGGATTGAAACAGCTTGCCAATTTACCTTCTCAATCAGACTCGGTTTAGATTTTTTGAATAATCGATACAATCTATATAGCGGACTGGTGGTTCTTCTTAGAATACCTTTACCAACTTGAAAGGGCAAAGCTAATAGCATCTTTGTAAGATAAGGCAATGAATCATTAAAAAGACCTTGCGAGAGCACTTTAAATTGTTTAAAACCTGAACTCAACTTCCGATATAAGATCCCAGCAAATAGCGCATTTTTTTTATTAAGTGCTTTTTCCAATTTGTCACTATTTGAATTATCAAGTCTCTTATAGAGGTGGGTTTCTTCAACTAAATCTCGAAACTCTGCGACCACTTGGGTCTCATCAACGCTTAATCCACTGAGGATATTAGCCTCCCCAATGTAATTTCTAGGCTTACGCTTTTTAGTTACACCCGCATAGGATTTTTGATGAATTAAATTGAATCCTGAGAGTGCAAATAACGGTCTATTTGTTTTTAACTTTTTTATTTGCTTTTTGGTATTTCGTTTTAATTTATTTGAAACGCGACAGGGATCAATTAGTTTTAAATCTAAGCTCCCAATTTCTTGTAATATGTCCTCAGCCCCCCCCTCATTGAGCTGTTTAATGATTGCAGAAAAGAGCATTTGCGCATCTTGACCGGCAAGTCCTTCCCCTACTATCGTTAAACACACTTTTCCTGACTTTGTGCTTCGTTTCTCCTTCACTTGACGCAGTGCAAATTTAATTTGTTGTAAAATTGCATTTTTGTGTTCTTCAAATTGCGTTTCTCTATTTTTTGAATGCTTTGAAATCAATGAAAACTGACTTTCTTTTTCTGCTTGCCCCGGTTGTTCAAAAGCAACAATTATTTCATCTGTTTTATCTGATCGGCTAAACTCTGGGCATAAAACATGCGCCTTAATTGGTGGCATCTTGAATTTTTTGTCCATGGACAAATACGAATATGTTTGATGGGTATTATAAACTACTGTGTTGACCTGGTAAGAAGAGGCATGCTTACCAAAAGTTTCGCCCTCTTTTTTTTTCATCTCTGTTGCATTATAGGCTGTATCATTTTCATTCGTGAGGTTAATACTCCCTGCCCAATTCCCAACACTTAATAATTGCAATAATTCTTGTAAGTTAGCCGTGTATGCATAGTTTAGATTAAGAAATTTCGCCAATTTCTTTTCTTGCTTTAGTCCATTCCATTTTTCTAAGACTTGTTCTTTTGCTAAAAATTCAGCATAACCTCTCTCACTAGTTTGATCTTGCAAAATCCGATTTAAAATAATTTCCCACTCTTTTTTAAACCATTCCACTGATTTTTCATCAGTATCTTTTATAATATTTGATGCGACTAATCTTTCTATAAGAAGATTTTTAAAAAAATCTATCCGTAACTCTTGTTCTTTACCTTTAAACAAATTGCGTACAGATAAGTAATGTAAAGCATACACCTGAGATTGTTCTAAGGTGTAACCAAATGCCAGCACATCCTGAAAAATTTCATCATACAAATCGGCTATCTGGCCAGCATCTTTCTCTGAATAAAAATGTTGCTCTTGGTAAACATTTTGAATTTCTCTTTTTTTTCTTTGACGTATTTTATACAATTGATTTTCAAAATTTGATAATCTTGGATCTGGATAATGCTTGACTGAGGCTTGTATAACAGCTAGCACCTCATCCATTTGTTCATGTAGAATCTCCTCTATTCCAGACAAGCTTTCAACTAGATTATCTTGCTGGATCTTTTCCAAAATTCTTATTTTATTCAGAATTTCATACACTTCTTTTTTAACATACCGACTAACCTCTTGATAGCTCTCTCTTTTTTGCTTTATCTCTTTAGTTATCTTTTTCCGTTTATCTTCATTAAAAAAAATTTCAGCATTATAATCTTCAAGTTGTGCATTAAGCTCTTCTCGCTCTAAAGGGCTTGATGCTGACTCCAGACGCTCCTGCAATGTTTTTTTATGAGCATTTAATAATTGAGATTCACTTTTAACAATTTCTAATTGTCTCTCTAAGTAAATGCAATAATTGGCCAATTCTTCCAATTCGTCATATATATTCTTTTGTTTTTCATATTCATCATTCGAAATTTCTGCAGTTTCATTTTTGAGATTTTCTAGTTCTTTTGAAATATCCAATGTCTTTAATACAGCCAATAGCGTGGTGCACTCTTGCAACAAAGGAAACATTTCGTTTTCCAACATCAAGGTTATTTCTTGTGGTGTTTTTGAATAAATCTTTTCTTGCCATGTCTGATAATCTGGCAAATTATGATAACGCACATCGTTGCGATAATTATCTATATAATTTTGCATGGCTTTTTTGCCGGAGAAGATGAGTTTTAGTACAGTATCAGGATTAAGATTAAAGTCCATCGTTTCGACATCTTCATCAAATATCTGAATAGAATTTGTGCTATAAAATTGTTTTAATACTTCACTTCTCATCTGCAATCCCTTTAGAATCCCTTCTATTAGAGTTGATAAATGCAAATTACTTTTATCGCTTTTCACTCCCCATCTTTCTTGGATTTCCGCTTTAGAATCAACAAGAAAACCCAAGGTAGCGGGGTTAACATTCGCTTCATTTCGGCCATGTGATAGAAATTGCGGTCTATCAAATATTCTCATAGGATAATTATCAGCGACCCCACCATCCATATAGAGTTCACCTTCAAACATAACTGGTTCAAAACCCAAGGGAAAACTCATGGTAATTCTGATAGCGAGGACGACTGGCATTTTAGGGTTGGTTTGTTCCGAAAAAACCTTCAGTTTTCCGTCTCTCACTCTTGTCCCAGTCACATAGAGTTCTTTAAATTTTAAATCTGGATAATCTTGTCTGAGTAGGTTTAACTGTTCAAAGGTGATAAGAGCAGGATCTGTGATATAGTATTTCTCTAACATTTCACGATATTTATGCTCGACGAATTCAGCCACCACCTCACTATTGTCGTTATTTTTTTTCAATTTCTCTATTTCATCATTATTTTCTTTAATGATCTGTTCTTTGAGTTTCTCTTCTATTTTTCTTTTTAAAATCATTTTTGCTAATTCTAGAAATTTATCTCCTTTGTAAAGTCCTTTATGTTGAAATAACATATAAAGATCTGACACACCTAGCGGCATGCCTGCAGCTTTAAAAATTCTAGTGGGATCAACACTATTTCTACTATCCATGAGTTCTTTGAAATTAATTTCTTCACTCATGATTTTCAGAATTTCATCGGGGGTATGTCCGACAGCTAAAAGTAAGGCCACAATGCCGCCAGCGGAACTACCTGCAACCCGTATTACTGTGTCTAGAAGATTGTTTTCAGCTAAAACCTGCAGCGCACCAGCATAGGCAAGGCCTTTCACTCCTCCGCCTTCCAGTACGAGATTCTCAATGGGAACAGTTTGCTCTCTTTTTAAGCTCTGCAAGGATTTTAATTGGCTAATAACCGTGTATATACTATCCAGCATAATCGTACCTACGTTTTATGTAGATTAGACCAATTAGTGGATGATAAGTGCGACGAGCTTTTGAAAATAAAAGACAATAGTAGGTAAGTAGTGTTGATTGATATACATAGCGAAAAGACCAGACAAAAACCCCATTAAATGTCCTTCCCAGGAGACTGTTTCCTCTGTTGGAAACAAGCTCAATAAAATTCCTCCGAAATAATAAAAGGCAACAGCAGCGCAAAAGAAAGTTGTTATTGTGGGGTGCTCATAAGCTGAAGCTAAGACATAACCAAAATAGCCAGAAATAAGTGCGCTCGCGCCAATGTGGATAGCATTTCGCCCAACACACCAAACTCCGAAGCCTGCTAAAAGGGTTATAATAACAGTTGCTGAATAAAATGCTGGTAATCCTAAAGTCATGACAAACAAGCCAAGAAAAAACAAAGGCATTGAATTAAATAACAGGTGGTTAAAATTAGCATGCAAGAAAGGAGCGAGAATTATCCCAATTAATCCTCTAGCATGTCTTGGCCAAATACCCCAGCGATTGAGTCTTGAGCCTGTTTTCCAATTAATGTAGTTAAAAACCCACAAACCAGCTAATAAACTCAACATAGTAGGAATGTATTGTTTAGAGGTTTCAGTAAACAACTCTATTTCTTGGCTAAGCTCACTTAACATAAGATTCCCTTCTTTTTTTTATTATAGGTGCAAACTCAAACAATAATGGGAAAATTTGTCTAGTTCCATTACACTAACTCTTAAGTGGAATAATTAATGAATAAAAAAAAGGATTTATTTTGGTTACTTACATATTTAAAAAATTAAACCTTCTACTTGGTTTATTCTTTTGCGTATGTGTTACTACTAATGCTATGTCTGGTGGGCCTAGTGATAGTGAAAAGTGGCAATATTTGCAGAAATCAAAAATAATCAAACATTTAATCGAGATAGTAACGTGGCCCAATTCTGCCATTCAAGATAAAAATGTACGTCTGTGTGTACTTGGCAGTTTCCCTGATGGGGATAGTCTGAAAAATCTAAACGGGACAACTGTCAATGGATTAAAGCTTAATGTGGTTAAAATCTCAGATGCCCTCAAGCCTGAACAAAATTGTAACCTTATTTATATCAGCAAATCTGAGCTAAAAAATAGCAGCAAAATTATTGAAGCTTATACTAAAAAACCGGTTTTGCTTATAGGGGATATGCCAGATTTTGCAGAAAAAGGCGGTAATATGAATTTCATTATGTTAAGCGCCAATGCAGTCGGCCTCACGGTTAATCTAGAGCGTATGGAACAAAGTAACCTGAAAATTGACATGAAAGAATTTCAGCAATTTACTATTTTTCCAGAAGAAAACGATATCAATCTATTATTTAAATAGGTATCGCTGCATCCCGCGGCTTGTCCGCGGGATCGACAAAAAAGTTGCGACAAATAAGCACGATGGGATATGCAGCTTGAGATTTAACCTTTTTCGCGTGACTGATACCTTTTGACGATATCTTTTTCAATAAATTCGACTATCATATCTGCGACATTCTTACCCGTCACCCGCTCTATGCCTTCTAATCCTGGTGAGGAATTGACTTCCAATACTAAAGGACCATGAATAGAACGAACAATATCAACGCCCGCTATTCTCAGCCCCATCACTCTAGCTGCTTTCACCGCTAATGCGCGCTCTTCGGGTTTTAATTTTATGGTGCAAGCGGTGCCACCTCGGTGCAAATTGGAACGAAAATCGCCTTCTTTGGCCGTTCTTTTCATCGCGGCAACCACTTTATCTCCAACAACGAAACAGCGAATATCTGATCCTTTTGCTTCCTCAATATACTCTTGCACTAAAAAGTTTGCATTTAATCCACGAAAGGCATTGATAACACCTTCTGCTGCTTTATCTGTTTCGGCAAGGACAATTCCTTTTCCTTGCGTACTTTCCATCAACTTTACAATCAATGGCGCACCTTTGACAAATTCTATCAATTCGTCTGTTGCTAAAGCAGAATGCGCATACCCCGTTATTGGCATGCCAACTCCTTTTTTAGCTAATAATTGATGCGCTCGTAATTTATCGCGTGATCTCGAAATTGCAATAGATTCATTAACCGAATAGACAGCACCCACTTCAAATTGACGTAAAACAGCAGTGCCATACGCCGTTACCGATGCGCCAATTCTTGGAATAATTGCATCAAAAGTTAATATTTGTTTTTTATAATGGACTGAAGGTTTATAGGAAGTAATATTCATATAGCATTTGAGTACATCAATTACTTGCACCTGATGACCGCGATTATGCGCTTCTTCATAAAGCCGGCGGGTGGAATATATTTTTGGATTACGAGATAAAATAGCAATTTTCATTTAACATACTCATTTAAATTACCTTGGATCTGTGCAACATTTACGTTCCACGTTTTCTCCCACTCTTTTGCAGGAAAACGTTTATCCCAATCAGTCAATAAGCGTTTTTGCTGTTCAGTTAAGGGAATATCGTATTTTTTTGACATATAAAAATGGATCCTTGCAATAGCGCCTTTCACTTCATCGCAAGGTTCAACAACTTGATATTTGTCATCTATAATAATTCTACATTTGTGGTAGTAATGTTTTTCCCTTTGGGGGGAATAATATTCTCCAAACACATAATTTTTTCTTGCCATATTTACCGACCGAATGGATGGCACTAAATTATGCAAATCCGCTTCCATTTCACGAAAACGTTTATCCATTTTTCTACAGCACTCCCTTCCCCGAAAAGATTTCCCATTTTTTAATTGGCATCCCCCTTCGTCCCAACAAGGGAGCTTGCGCCCAAACCAAGAAACGGGGACAACATGTTCCCAGGTTATCCTTTTATCTTTGCGCTCATCAATAGGCACATAGTCACAGCTTTCAAAATCAATAATACCATATTGGTTATAAGAACAACCGCAGTAGAAGGTCCGATGAGACGACCACAATGTTTTCGCCACTTTTTTTGCTTCTTGGAAGTTGTCTGGATATGCCCTGACATAAGGAGAAAGAATTATCAGTAGACCTAAAACAAGAGTAAAGCACTTTCTTCGCAAATGAAGGTTCTCCATAAAAAACGAAAGGTAACTTAATAACTATTTATTTGGATTAAATGTTACCATTTGTATTTTAACCCGGTTTAGACTTAGCTAAATAAAAAAAATATGCGATAATCTTACGTTTTAAACCTTCCAAATGTAACTAGCAGGATGAACTTTGTCAGTTAAGTATAATTATAGTAACTTAAAAATCGCCGTCCTTGGTTGTGGAAACTGGGGAAAAAATCTTATTCGAGTCATGAGTGACTTAGGTGTATTACACAGTATTTGTGATATAGATCCAAATAAGACGCGACTTTTTAACGAAAAATATGGGGTCCCGAGCAAAACGTTCGAGGAAATTGCTAAAGATCCATCGATAGATGGCGTGATGATATCCACCCCCTCTATTACCCACACCGATCTTGCCTATTTAATGCTCGAAAATAATAAACATGTGTTTATTGAAAAACCTTTTGCGTTAAATGTAAAAGATGCAGTTTTATTGCATCAACTGGCTTCTAAGCAAAATAGAATATTGATGGTAGGTCATCTACTGCAATATCACCCCGCTTTCCAGACTTTAAAAAAATTAAAGCAAGATAACGTCTTTGGCAACATTCATTATATTTGTAGCCATCGTTCTAATTTTGGCAATTTTCAAACCGAGCAAAATGTCTTATGGGACTATGCCCCTCATGACATGTCTATGATTTTGGCTTTGGTAGGTGAAATGCCTTATCAGATTAGTGCTGTGGGCTCTAGTTATTTGCCACATACCCAAACTGATGCCTGTATGATGAGCTTGCATTTTCAGCGTAATATTCAGGCGCATGTCTTTACTTCTTGGGTACATCCTTTTAAAGAGCAAAAATTAACTTTAGTTGGCAACCAGGGCATGGCTATTTTTGATGACTGTCAACCTTGGGAAACAAAGTTAAAGATTTTTGAGTCCAAAGCTACAACCGGCGAATACTTCCCATTAGAGCCTGCAGAGCCGCTTTCAGAAGAATGTACCCATTTTCTAAACTGTATTTCTCAAGAGACAGCTCCTCGAACCAATAGCATAGAAGGGATCAACATCACTAATATTCTTGAATCTGCTATGCAGTCTCTGATTAAACAACAACCTGTTTTGGTTTCAGAAGTTAAGATATTAACTCACAAAGTGGACAAATTCGAGCCAAAGGCCAATGAAAATCTATCTGAAGAGACTTACATGAGTTAAAGTTAGAAAAAAATACCTAACTAGTTTATGATGCGAGGCTTCGTTTTATTAACATGACTGTAGTCTCGTATGCTAAAAACCAAAGTTGAAAAAATAGAATTTATTGATTTGCAAGCACAACGCGATTTCTTAGGAAATAGCATCAATCAAGGCATACAAAAAGTGCTAGCGCACTGCGGCTTCGTGCTTGGGCCAGAAGTAGCTGAATTAGAAGAAAGTCTCTCTCAATACACAAGCGCTCAAGACAGCATTAGCTGCAGCAACGGCACCGATGCGCTAACTCTACTCCTGATGGCGCTCAACGTCGGCCCTCAAGATGCTGTATTTGTTCCTACTTTTACCTTTGCCTCAACAGCAGAAGTCGTCGCCCAGCTTAACGCAACACCTATATTCGTCGATATCTGTCCCGACACCTATAACATTGATTCTGAAAGCTTATTACAAGCCATTGCTCAAGTTAAAAAGACAAATTTAAGACCTAAAGGTATTATTGCTGTAGATATGTTTGGCTTACCAGCTGACTATCCTGCTTTGCAAAATTTGGCTGACAAGCATTCCTTATGGCTTATTGCGGATGCGGCTCAAAGCTTTGGTGGCGCAATTAATGGCAAAAAAGTTGGCTCGTTAACAAAATATACCGCTACCAGCTTCTTTCCCTCTAAACCTTTAGCTTGCTACGGTGATGGTGGTGCTATTTTTACAACAGATCTCGATTTAGCCAAAATTGTAAGATCGCTCAGGAATCATGGCCAGGGCGCCCAACGCTATGAGCATATCCATATTGGATTAAATAGTCGTTTGGATTCCATTCAAGCCGCTGTTCTCAAGGAAAAACTACGCATTTTCCCGCAAGAGTGGCAAAGAAGATCAGAAATTGCTGAAATGTATAATAAAGGATTAAAAAATAGCGTTAAAACCCCTATTACCCCCGAAGGATTTACCCATGCCTGGGGCTTATATTCCATCAGTTGCCAAAATGAAAAAGAACGGGATTTTCTTGCTCAATACTTAAACACACAACAGATCCCTAATAACGTTTATTACCGAAAACCGCTTCACGCGCAACCTGCATACTTGCATTTTCCAAGATCAGAGAAGACTTTAGATAAAGCTGATGAAGCGAGCAAACGCGTGCTGAGCTTGCCCATGCATCCTTATTTGACTGATGCGCAAGTGACTTATATCGTAGAATGTGTCAATAAAGCTTTTTTGTAAATTAATATACCCGTATCCCCTCTCTTAAAAGCGAGGGGTCTTTTTTACCACTCTTTGTAAATCAGCTGTACAGTTATATTATCCGCATCCACCGCATGCTCTCTGGCAATTTTGTCTACCAATTCTTGTGCTCTTTTCCCCTTATCTTCTGCATAGAAAAGAGATCTCCAATCCCCTGCTACAAGATGTGTCCAGAATCCATCTGTACATAAAACGATTAATTCATCATTTTCTAAAGGTGAATGCACAAAAATATCTGGAGAGGGCGCCTCAAAGAGGTTTACCGTGCGGGTGAGCCTATTTTGCAAAGGATGTGTTGCAAAGGCTTCTTCAGTAATTTCCCCGGCCTCAAATATCTTTTGTACCATAGTATGATCAGGTGTTCGCCAAATAATATTATGACTATCCATTCTATAAATTCGCGAATCTCCAACATGCGCTGTAATTAAATTTTTATCATCTATCCAAAGAAAAGCAAAGGTAGTATGACAATCGATAACACCAAATTGGTGAATAATCTCAGCACACATTACTTGATGCGCTTTAAGGATTAATTCTTCCATCTGATTAATGGGATCAAGAATGAATTTACTCGCGAAGTTATCTACTTCTTTCAAAAGACATTCGCAAAAAGTGCTAGAAATGAGCTCACCTTTGGGATGCCCACCCAAACCATCTGCCACTACAAAGCAGCCCCAAGTTTTTGAAAACTTATGAGCAAAATAATCTTGATTATTTTTGCGACTACCTTGATGGGTGGTCTCGAAAATGCTTAATCGCAAGTATCTTTCCTTAAGACTAGGATACGTCTCGTTTTACTAACGGTAGCATATAAGCTTGGGCCGTGCGTAACTGAACCTTTGAATGGATTAAACCATCTATCAGCTCCATTGCAGGAAGGCCAGGTGTGATAAATAATACATGCCCTGTCTGATATTGGTCTTCTACTTCATCATAAACGGCTAGTACTTTTTTTCTAACTTCTTTGTTTGAAAGCGTAATTTTGTTTTTAATACTTATATTAAAAGGGAGTGCGGTTTTCGTTTTGCCTTCTTTATCTGCTAACCTTTTATCTATGTGTATTTTATTTTTAGCAAAAAGTCCTATCTCTGCAATTTTTTGCGCCACATCACGGGTATTTTTATCAGGTGATACAAAAACAGCCGCTATCGAGCGATTATCAAAGCCATAGGTTAAAAGTAAGTTTGATATTTGTTTAGCATGGTTTATATTTTTCTCATCCTCATTATTTCCCACTTTTGCTTGCTCTATCAAACCCGCTTTATCACCATGACAGATAATAATTAAATGTCTTTCACTTAAGGCACAAGTACAAAGAGGAAAAAACAACAACCCCAGCCATATAAGACATTTGAATTTTGAAAAAACGTTTGATCTGATTAGCTTATTCACTTCATTTCTTCCTCACGCGAGAGTTATTTGCAAGTATTTTATAATAATGTCAACAAAATGAACACAAAATACTAAGCTAAAAGCCTTTTGCTCTATAATGATAAAGTGAGATAAGGAGAGAGAGAAATGAAAATTAAATTTTTATTAGGTGCACTGCTTATAACGTTAAGTTATCAAGTATTTAGCTTTGATGCGGGTAGTTATATAGGAAACTTGAAATTTAGCCCTACGCCAACACAAGGCGACGCCCAAGTGTTAGGTGTTTTGGATTACTGTAGTAACGCTAATAATATGAAGCCCGATTGTGTGCTCCCTCAACTCACCGCCTTACAAGACAATCCAGTCGCTAAGAATATTCTCAGTGAATATGCCAGAGCGCAATCTGAAGGTAAATTTAATCAATTACCAGAATGTCAAACTCAGAAACATCAAGATACCAATTATGTATTGGCGCACTGCATGCTTGTGATGAACCTTTTCGCTCTGAAGAATCTAAACAGGGACGCCGCTATTAATAAATATCAAACTTGTTTACAAGGTGGCCTAATTGGACTGGCTTATGATGGCAATATGTCAGCGCAATATTTGTTAAGTCAAATCTTCAAAGGCCGCGGGATCCAACAAAGTGCGGAGGTCTGGCAAAATTCACTTGAATACAAAAAAGGCACTGAAGAAGATCTATTGATGAGAAAATGTTATTTTTAGTACTATTTTTTTAGCGATTCTTAGGTCTCATTTCACCTTCTAGATTGATTCTAGTAGGTAGATTTTTGAGCTTAATTTTTTGAGCCGTTGGCGATACGCGCACGAAAGTATCGATAAATTTATCATCTTGCGCTAAAAACTTTGCGGCAAGTTGTGGCTCCTTATTCAGAAAATCTAAAATTTCAGCATTCAATCGATGAGAAAGTTCCACAGCACGTTGAGTTGCACGTGTTTTTTGAGCATCGTCTTTTATGCTATTTATTTGTTCCAATACTGCTGAATTAAAGGCAGAACCTGTTGTATCAGGTAACGTAGGCGTCATTGTCACATCAGGTGCTGATGCTATAGGTTTCACAACTAGAATAGGCGCTTTCGCAACTGGCGCAGCAGCAGCCTTTGCAACAACCGGAATAGGCGCTTTCGCAACCGGCGCAGCAGCAGCCTTAGCAACAACCGGAATATGTGCTTTTGCAACTGGCGCAGCAGCAGCCTTTGCAACAACCGGAATAGGCGCTTTCCCAACTGGCGCAGCAGCAGCCTTTGCAACAACCGGAATAGGCGCTTTCGCAACTGGTGCAGCAGTAGCCTTTGGAGGCACTGCTTTGCTAACAGGCGTAGCTGCTCTCGCAGCGGGAACTACAGGTTTTCTTGTTACCGATCTAAAAGCGATAGCTGGTGGAACAGATAAATCTTCTTCTATTTCTTCAAGAGCGGCAGCAACTGGGCCAGCAAAATTTCTTTGAACGGCCTTTTTAATTGTTTCTGCAACATTGCTACTTGCATTATCAGCAAATAACTTAAATTGACCAGAAAGATTAGCATTGCTCATAAACTGACGTGTCATAGACGTTGCAGGATAATATTTATTATGTGCTGCAAGCCGTTGCAGATCTTTTGTAGGTTCTTCATATTCCCAATGCGCGCCACTGTTAAATACTCTGAGGGTCAGCAAAAAGTCCTTTTCTGGCAAATTTTGCGCACCATGGGTCCGCGCACCGACCTCAGGCCTTTTTTGGGCATCTTCAATTGAAGCCTGGGTATATACTTCTAAACCAATAGAAAGACTTTCAGTGAGAAGAGATAATTGCTCTGCTGAAACTGATTCAGCATTTTCTAATCTGCCCATCCTGTGGCCATAATTGGGGTTACCGATAGCTAGCCAAAAAGGTTTCGCTTCATCAATAATACTATCAAGTAGCTGGTTTTTTCGACTGAATAGAACTAATTCAGCAATCTGTTGCTCATTTGGCATACCTTTGTTGTTAGCCAACAACTGAATGCGAGCTTGACTTGCCTGCGCTTCAGTTATATCTTCTCCATTTAAGGCTTCTAATCTTTCATTATATTGGCCTCTAAGATATTCAAACCATACTACATTTGAATGGTAGATTGGGAGTGCAACATCTTTGACGTCTGCTGTTGTTATAAAATCCGAAATGGCAGCTGCTGCATCTGTATCCCAAGTAACCTCAGGTATGCGAGTAAGTATTTTCCCTAAGTGTAAGCGTAAGACTGGTGCTAAAATCCCTTCTTTGTCAGTGGCAACAGGGTAACTGTCTAGCAGTGCTTTCACTTCTTGCCAAGTCGGCGGTTTATCTAATTCGTAATATTCCTGGAAAGTATCAAGTAAAGCGAGATATTCTGGATCAGCCGATAAATTATCTTGTAAAAAGTCTGTCTTCAATAGATGATCGAGAAAATGCGCTAAACAATTTAGTCCACAATTATTTTGCCAACCTGTGGCTCTACATAAAAAATTGCGATCTAAATTGATGATGGCTGGCCCTGGCATAATAAACATCTCTCACTAAGTTAACTACTTTATATAATTATGCAACACTGGAGAGATTATTGAAAATATACCCGATAAAAGAATCATAATAGGTGACAGAGCACCCGTGTAGGTGCTCTAAAGTCGGAAGTTTCTAATGGTGTTTAAAAAATCAATTCGCAAAGATTAAGTAGAAGGAACAGTAGGCCTACACTGCGTAATTTCTGCTTTAAGCACTTGCATAAATTGCTCAAACTCTTGAGGAGACATTTTAGTACCATTGATCTCAATACTCGTAATTAATCCTAATTTAAAACCGCCCGCTTCTAATCCCTTAATAAAGTCACTCGCCTCTTTTTGATTTTGCGCTTCAACTTTAAATCTAATCGGAATTTCAGGGGTATCTTCTGATCTATGATAACGCATCGCAGCTTGTGCAATTTCATGGGTTGCATCACCTGAAAGAGAAATTCCTTTGTTAGCTAAAACCTCAATGACAGCACCTTCACCAGACACCGTGTTCTTAAAAATAAATTTTTTATCTTTTTGGGGCTCCGCATTTTCAAGCTTCCAATTTTTATCAGCCGCAAAAATGGCCAGAAACTCTTTTTTTCGCTTCTCATACCAATCCTTTTCCTTTTGGGCTTCCTGTGCTTGCTGCATTGCTGGCGTAATAGGCGCACCCGATCCTTCTGGAAGCGGAGGTTGAGGCGAGGGAGTCGATGCAGAAGAAGGTGCAGGCGCGTGCGGTGTTTGCGCTAAGTGGGGTTGAGGTTCTGGTGTGGCAATGAGTCTAGATTGTGCTACGGGTCCACCTGCAGTCATATTTATATCCTTTCGACATGTATAAAAATATCAACGCAGAATATATTTTACCTATCCGTAAGTCAACCATTTAAATAATATTGTAGTTACAAATTTAACCTCTAATTGAGGTATGTAGATACAAGGAATGGGTGTTAAAAATCACCATTGCTTGCAATTCTTTTCCGATCCCTTCTCCCCTTGTGGCTGAGGAATCGACACAAATTTTTTATTATTTCTTTGAAAAAATCAGGGAGGTTGCATAGCAACCCTATATCTCCCTTTGTAAAAGGGAGAGGCGCACAGCGCAAGAGGGATTTCTTTCTTGATAAAATCCATCTCGCGGCTTCGCCGGCATCGATCCTTTACAAGGGAAGATCACAGTTTGCAGGCTAAGCCCATTTTTTCAGGGTCGCTTTCCTCTTTCTTTTGCCCTTTGAACCATCCCTCTGCCTTATAGGCAATAGCAGCATAGAGTAAAAGAGGTATAGCAACTTGTGGGGCACTCCATAAAACTCCTAAAGCTAAACTGCCCAGTTTGGCTGTCGTCGCGCCCCCTGCTAATCCTGCTGCAAATGATACAATACTTGCCCCATGCGCAAAAATACCAGAGCTTAAATATAAAGCAGTTGGCCCCATTACAGTGAGTGACGCTAAATCAAAAGTTTCAGGGGTTAAAAGAGAGGCCAGTTCAAAGGTATTGGAAGTATAATGACCTTCTATTCGCGTATTTAAAGAAATGTCTTTAAATTCACTATATTCCTTAAGCTTGGGAAGCTCATTTTCCAAATAGGCTATTTGAGCCGGGCTTAATGCATAATGCTCGATATAGGATTTCCAAAATTTGGCAATCCCCTTTCTTAATGAGTCTATTTCGATAAATTGGCGGCTAATCTCAAAAAAAGAAGCATGACTTTGACAATCTAACATAATAAATGCAGCAATTTGCGGGTTACTCTTACCCATTTCAACAATCAAATTAACTGGCAACTCAACACATTGTTGAAGGTAACCGGATAGATACAGATAATTTTGCTCAGGCCCTCCTTGCAACAATAAGTCAAAGCTAAAAGTGCCGTTATTAAAAGGATCTATTTGACGCTTTGCCAATAAATGTTGACGCACCAAGGCTATAAGAGCTTCTCTATACCAAATGGGATGTTGCCCTAGGATCACAAGATCGGCTGTTTTCATACCTTTAACAAAATCAAGATCTTGCAACATACCTCTCTTTAATGCGTGAAGAGATTCTTTGGTCCCCTCATCCATCACTTTCCATCTATCAGGACGAAAAGCGTGCATGCCTTGCCACAGTTTTGAAATTTGCTCTACGGTAATTTTTTGTTTTAATTCTTTGAGGGTATCATTGATAAGTGCAATTTCTTCCTTTTTTGCGCTTTGACGGTGTCGATAAAGATTCCCCAGCATAAATGCCGCCGCTTCAACATCCTGTGTAAGCGTGGATAAAAAGGAGAGCCTTACCGTTTTACACTGTTTTTTGATATCTTTGTCGACCATCATCATCTCCCCAACGGGTAGTGGATTCAAAAACAACTAAAACCAAATGTAGACGCACTAAAACGATATCATGAAGAGACTGTTAATGAACTCTTATTGATCTTGGATTATCCACTGATTCTGAAGTATCGCTTACAGCAATTGATTCTTGAGCACAATTTTGTAAACCAAGCCCCTCCATCTTGAATGCTTTTTGCCTGCCTGTTCTAGCCTGATAAGCATCTAAAAGCTTACAGCTACTCGGCAATCCTTTTCTGGCGCATGCCACCAAAAATTCTTCAAAATGAGGATTCCATTCTCCCAAAAAGTGCTCATTTTTCCTAATAATATCAGCAAACGAAAAGCCGTTCTTTTTCTGCAAAGCAAAAGAATGAAACATTTCAACATCCACAGGATCAAAGGCTTGTTTGCTAATCGTGCCATTGCTGAAATTTGCTAAAAGATAAGTAATTCGTTTACATGCGAGTTCTGTGGTAAATTTTAATCTCTCTTTTTCAGGGATTAGCTTTAACAAACGAAAAGCCCGGCTATGTTCTCCTGAATAAGCCTCAAAATAAGTGCGAATTTTATTGTTTTTTGACTCTGCATCTAGCTCTTGACCTGTCGCATGAACATATATGGCGTCACCATCTAAAAGTTCATAATATTTTCCTAATGTTTCATCATCTAGTGCTTCTAATTCTTGTGTCAGCACTTCTGGACGCGTTTTGGCTGTGAGTAAAATGCTATCAATTTCGATTTTTGCTTTTTTAATGTCAGCATCATATTTCTGATGCCATTCTATAATAATGTTTTTATACTCTTGTGGTAAGAGTGCAGCATGTTGCGAAGGTCTTTGCAATAAAGTTTGGAAAAGAAACGCGCCGATACTGAGCATGACTTCAGCAGAATTTTCTAGCTCAAGTGTGCTGAGCAATTCTTCAAATTTAACTCTGCTCATTTCTTCAACACCAGCAAGCATTAAATTCAATTGCAAACAAGCCGCTTTTTTAGCTGGATTGAGAAGAGAAGCTTCTAATAAAATGTGCCAACCTCTCAATATGTCTTGACGAATTTGATGACCGCCCCATGGTTGCTTAAATCTGTCATTGTCTTCTTTAGCGACAAGTGAAAATTGACTTTTCTTTAATTGATTAAGCCATTTTTCAGATATATTTGTGTTTTTATCGAACTCCTTCTGCGCTTTACTATCTCCATAGGTATCAACAAATTCTTTTAAATTTTGCAATTGTCCTACGGGTAAAATAGGTTCTAATTTATCTTCAGATATAGATTCTCTGAGCAAATCAATTTCTTCATCTACACGTTTTGCAATATGCTCGGCTATTTTTCGGAGTTGCTCTTGGATAGTTTGCTGTTGAGAAAGTAGTTTATTTTTAACTGCGCCAATCTTTAGATTTAGTACACCTTTTGTTGCCCATTTTTCTAAAAAGTGAAACGTGTTTAAACTTTCTTCTATCATTTTAAATTGGTCATGAAAATTATGGATTTTTTGTGTAATATACTGAATATCAAAATGGGGCAAATCAATAATTGTTCGATGTAATTTTGCACAAAGAAAAAATTCCACTTCTTCCATAAAACGCAAAGCATGCAAAATGGTCTGTTTTTTCCAACGCGTTAAAAGATTAATGCCTTCTATGCCTAAATCTTCAAGTACTGTCCAGCCTAAATACCATAAAGGTGCAACACCTAGGGTATAGAACATGGCTGTGGAGACAGTATTAAATAAGCTAATACCTAATGTCGCAATTATAAAAGGCTGCAATAGGAAAATCAGTTGATGATATATCGCCAAACTAGCAAAAAGATATAAAAGGTAACGAAAATTCCATAATGTATGCGCAACAGAAAAGAGACCCCATCTTTCTAGATTTTGACCTATTTTTTTGAATAAATCTTTCCCCCAGAAAGAGTGATTCCCAGAAAACAAAGTAGTTAATTGCTGAGATAAAGAGAAAAAATGTGCGCCATGACCATTTAAATCAAGATCTCTCATGATACCGTGGCAGAATTTTTTAACTTCGCTAAGGCGTTTAACAACTTCTTGGCGAGAAGACAAGGCACTATGATTTCGCCTTGGTACACAAGCGAGTACTTTTTGGTGCAAAAGCGCTTTATCATAATTTGCTTGTGACAAAATGTCGTAAATAGCTAATCTTTTATCATCATCAAGCGTAGCGCCCAGTTCTTGCGGCATCAAAAGCGTGCTTGTCGCATTAAAACCATTTATTTTGCTACAAAAAGCACTTAATGCATCATCCACATTTCGTGGTTTTTGCAACATTTCATATACAGAACATCGAAATAATAAACTATCATAAATCATTTTTTTCAATGTTGATAAAACAGCTCTGTTCTCTGTAATTTTTGCATTAATCTCTTTTTTTGATTGCCTTAGCCGTAATAACCACCCACTCCCTAATCCCTCACTGTTATCAGTGAAACTCATCAGTTCTGCTTCTAAAAGTAGATAAGCATTTTCAAGAGGCTCTATTTCTTCTTCAAGTAAAATAAGGAGTTGTTTTGAGTTTAAATGCACCAGTGGGCTGATTTGTTTCCATGACTCTTCTAAGCAAATCACATCATAATTAAATAAGGTGGCTGATTTTAATTTATCCCAAAAGACAGGTGTATTTAATTCAGAGATCAATTCATTTGAAGGAGCTTGGCAAATCTGTTGGATTTTTTGAGTATGTCTAGCAATATCAGAGGCGTGCACAGATTGGAATTTGAGACTAAATAAATAGTGCTTCCAAGAGGATTCCATTTCAGCTGGTAAATTAATACTCATACCCGTACCTGGGTTCCCATTCCAATTGAATTTTCTACAAAAACGACTAAGACTTACTCCGCAATAAACTTTAAAAATTGAATTATTTTATTTGGCAAGTTAACTTCTTCTCTTGTTACTTGAGAAAATTGTACCTGCAGTATACAAAAGAGTTAAAACATTGCAAATACATCAATTGAAAATTTAACAAATAGAATTAGTTATCTTCAAAGATAATAAGGTGGGGAATTGGATTTTTTAGAAAATAGGATTCCACTTTTGGGCATCTTGATATGCCCAAAAGTGGATTCAACAAACTAACGAAAAAACAAATTACATTTCGTTGGTATCAGCAGGTGCACTGCTGCTGTTGTCATGAGGAGCTGGTGCGGCTGGCGCAGCAGGAGCAGCTGGAGTAGTCGTGGTAGTAGTGGTGGTGTTGCTTGTACCAGGAGCTGCTGCTGGAGCGGCATCTGTACTAACAGTTGCAGGCGCTTGGTCAGTCGCTGGCTTGTTAGCTTGCTCTGCGGCAGCAGCAGAAGCTGCGGCAGCATCAGCTTTTTCTTTTGCTTGAGCAGCATCAGCATCAGCTTGCTTATCATGCCCTGTAACAGAAGTATGTTCAGTGGTAACCGTTTCAGTTTGTGTTGCGCCATCATCGGCTACGTTGGCAGATTCTTCTTTGGACTTGTTGCAAGCAGTAAGTGCCAAGCAAGAAACTAATGCGACTAACAATTTAACTTTCATAGTATCTCCCTATTGATTAAAAAATAGACAAAAAAAATAACGATAACAGCATCGTTGCATACAATACCTGAGTTAGCCCAGAAATGAAATGGACTATTTGCAAGTCAACCGCTCGAGTGTCGCCAAAATACACTATTTTTGGGTTATGTCAAAAAATCATGTTGAGTTGATAAGAAACTATACTTGTTGTATATACAACTAAACTAAAGGTGTGCGGCAGAGAACTCCGACAAATTAGCCTAAAAAACAGATAGATAGGGCTTTGACTCTAGCAATAACCCCTGTAGTATGATATTTATAAATATAGAAAATAGTTAGGCAGTTAATTAAATCCAGGAGAAACATATGGCTACCAAACAAACTGAGGCTGAAGCGCTGGTTGAAAGCACCTTTACGCAATTTGAAAAGAACTTACAGCTAGTAAGGGATTTTGGCGTCCAGGCATTAAAAAATAGCCTAAATCAAAAACTCCAAGGCCAAGGGCAAAGTTTTAAAGTCGGAGATGCAGAGCTGATTTCTCTTTTTGGCTCTAGTGCGCCTGATAGTGAAATTGATAAGGTTCTAAAAGAAACTGGCCTTTTAGATACCGTACAAAAATTCTTGGCACTAGAGAACACCCCGCGGTATGAAACCAATCCTGATGTCGTCAATAAGAGAGAATTGGGTACCGAGCCTAGTAGAGGTTCAGCGAATTTCCTCTCGAATCCTTTATTAGCAAAACTAATGGGAGATGCAGCTGATCCAAAGGTAAGACAAAATATTTTCAATGATGCAGCTGATATCATTGCTCAAAACAGAAATCCAAGAGAATGGACGCCACTGCAAAACGCAAAAGTGCAACAAGCCTATGAGCTTGAACTCAAATTGCGTATGGCAAACAGATTGCATCTTACTCCAACATACACGCCGCCAAAACCTCGGCCACAATAAGGTCTTAACGCAAATCTAGCTAGGAGCAAAGTGTGTCCCTTTCAAAAGAAATCCTGGAAGGAACTTATGAAGGGGTCGCAAAACTCCTAAGTAGTGGCGCGCCCGTTGATATCATAGACGAATATGGTTTTACCCCTCTCATTAATGCCTGTATCCGCAATCGTCTTGATATGGTGCAGTTATTAATAAAATACGGCGCCAATGTCAATCTAGTAGATATGGGTGGCTCTACAGCACTACTTTGGGCAGTCGATAATAACAATACAGAAATTTCTGCTCTATTACTTAAAAATGGTGCCAGCGCTAATACTTATAACACCATGGGACAGCCCGTCCTTTTTTATCCACTTCTGCGCAAAAATAAAGAATTGATAAAGCTTCTCACTGATTTTGGTGCCAATCTTGATTATGCTAACGATTTTATTAGCACTAAACTTGTTGCCCACCGTTTCGAGCTAAAGGGCAATAGCGACGTTGTCACGCCAGAAGGACTTTTCTTGTCTATTGATTTAGAGGGATTTTATTTAGAATTTACCCTTGAAATCGTTCGTGAGTCTTTATCTCGATTTATCAGTAGTT
The DNA here is from genome assembly GCA_963803015.1 of uncultured Gammaproteobacteria bacterium. Classification (GTDB taxonomy): domain Bacteria; phylum Pseudomonadota; class Gammaproteobacteria; order Berkiellales; family Berkiellaceae; genus Berkiella. The sequence continues at coordinate 554,954 of CAWDKV010000011.1, forward strand.
ATGTCGCGCATCGCATGGATATCCATGAAAATGAATTAAGAGTTATTATTCGCGCTTTTGAAAATGCTTCCAAACTTCGAGAATTTAAACATATCACTAAAGATATTGAATCCAATAAGTCAACCATTTTTGGCCTGATGAAAGCTGATCCTTTGTTGCTTCCGGTCTCTTATAGGGGACACGCGATTACTTTCATCAGACATGGAGACTTTCTCGGGAAATGTGATCGTGGTGTGTACAAAATGACTGATCCTATTGTCATTCATACGGTTGGCAGACCAGAAAAGATCAATGATAACTTTTATTTGCATTTACTTTATGACCCCCATTCCGAGCGAGAAATGAAGGTTGAGATCTATCAAAACTTAGGTTTAAAACCGCTTATTAAGTTACCGATAAAACATCAGATCACAGGAAACTGCTCTTGGGCCAATGTCGAATCTTCGGTTCCGACTATGTTAAGTATACTGCTTTTTGATAAGCTTGCAGATAAAACCAAAATTGAGCCTTTGATTGCTGAAATTATGCGATTTTACAAAACATGGTTAGAGTGGGATAAAGACCGAGCTATTGAAGATTACATATTAGACTTTGATAAAATGTCACTGCAACGACAAAAATCTAAAGCCTCGCTGTTGGGTGCTGTACTTTTTCAAGCTTGTTCTCCTAATAATCCTTATGATGTCAATCGTGCTAAAAAAATATTGACTATACTCTCACGCAAAGAATTTCATTATATTATTCGAATTTATATCAATGTTTTTGCAAGAGGCAGTCAAAAGACTGCTGTAGGCAAAGCATTTTTACAACTAATTGAAACTTGTGGGTACAAACCTAATGATTTTATCTATTAGACTCGCCACTTACTTTATCAGCCTATCAGCGGTTACGTTGCTCTTTTATATCAAAAAATATCGACCCTATTTGTTAAATAAAAAATATCTCAAAATTACAAAACAAATCAATACTCTTTATAAAGATGTTAATCCTTTCAAACTTTCTGTGGAAGCACGTGAGCACTATAAACATTTAACCTCTGAAGATTTAGTCTATGGCGAAATCAATATTCCCACTATATTAGCGCTACTACGACTTATTTCTCCTAAAAATAATCAAGTTTTTTATGATTTAGGCTCAGGAAGTGGCAAAGTTATGATAGCGACCAAGCTTTGTTATCCAAACCTAACCGTTAAAGGGATTGAAGTGGTAACTGAGCTGCAAGAAATGGCCAAGTCTCGCTGGCACTCTTTACTCAAAAAACATCCTAAAAAACTGTCACATTCACAAATTGATTTTATTTGCGCTAATTTGCTTGACTCGAATTTCGAAGAAGCAGATATTGTTTTCATAAACGCCACCAGTTTTACTGCTCAAACCTGGCAACTTCTTATCCTTAAACTGGATAAGTTAAAAATTGGTAGCAAAATTCTGGTAACCAGTAAAAAACTACCCCAGACTTCCTATCAACCTCTCTACATTGGCTCTGAACTAATGAGCTGGGGCTTTACAACAACGAGTCTTTACGAAAAAATACGCTGAAAAGGGGTTTTCTTTGCCTGAATTTACACTAGTACAACAAATACTGATCTGGTTTATCCCTATTCTTTTTGCCATTACCTTACACGAAGCAGCTCATGGCTTTGTCGCTTACAAATTAGGCGATGATACTGCATTTAAGGCAGGCCGTATTTCCGCTAACCCCTTTAGGCATGTCGATCTCTTCGGGACTATCCTCCTGCCAGTATTTCTATTTGTCACAACACACTTTATTTTTGGCTGGGCTAAACCTGTGCCCGTAGTGGCACAAAAGCTTAGAAATCCCAAGCGAGATATGGCATTAGTGGCTTTGGCAGGGCCTGCGTCTAATTTCATCATGGCGCTCTTTTGGATGATTATTGTTAAAATAGGATTAAGCTTGGTTGCCTCTAAAATCAATGCGGGTCTTCCCCTTGTCTTTATGGGAAGAGCTGGGGTTTTGATCAACTTAATATTGATGATTTTAAATTTAATTCCTATTCCGCCTTTGGACGGTAGTCGATTTATAACTTTTCTTTTACCCTATCCTTGGGACAAACGTTTTAATCAAATTCCCCCTCTTATTGGGTTTATGTTAATAATTCTTCTTATTAGTACGGGTATTCTCGGTGAATTCTTATATCCAGCTGTGAAGTTGGTTGAACAGTTTTTACTGACAATCTTTGCCATTAAAACATAGATTTTCCAGCAAGCACCGTTTATCATTGCTCAGATGAAGTTTAGCCTGATTTAATAGTATTTTTTAAAGTCTTATGTTATCTTTCTCACATATTGTTAACCTAATAGGTAATATACACGCATGAATATCCAAACTCATCCTCAAGATTATTCTTTTAAATTGCGTGATTGTTTACTGGGAGCGCAAACCCTCTTTATCGCTATCGGTGCCACAGTTCTGGTTCCTTTGTTAACAGGCATGGATCCAAATGTCGCTTTGTTCACAGCCGGTATAGGCACTCTGATATTTCAATTGATTACAAAAGGGCAAATTCCCGTATTTTTAGGTTCATCTTTTGTGTTTGTTCCTGCAACCATTTTTGGGATCCAAACCTGGGGATTACCTGGCACCTTATTTGGTCTGGCTGCTTGTGGTGTAGTCTATTATTTTATGGGCGCCTTAGTTTATGTGCGCGGCCAAGATTTTGTGAATAGAATATTTCCCCCTCTCATTACTGGCCCCATCATTATGAATATTGGTCTGGTCTTAGCGCCCACGGCTATTAATATGGCATTAGGGAAATCGGGTGACGGTTCAGTCGTATTAGTCAACGAGAAAACAGCGTTAATTGTCGCTTCTATTGCACTCGGTGCCACCATTGTGACACGACTCTTTGGTAAAGGAAGGTTAAAACTCGTTCCTATATTAGTCGGCATAGTCTTTGGTTATATCTCTAGCCTTTGGTTAGGCATTATCGATTTAACCGCGGTCTCGCAAGCGCAATGGTTTCAATTGCCTCACCTTACTTTTCCTGAAGTCAATTGGGAAGCCGCTCTTATTATGATACCGCTTGCCGCAGTATCCTCTATTGAACATATTGGTGACATTATGGCTATAGGTGGCATCACGCGCCGTAACTATGTACGTTATCCCGGCCTGCATCGCAGTTTAATTGGTGATGGCGTTGCTACCATGGTTGCATCCAGCTTAGGTGGACCACCTAGCATTACTTATGCTGAAGTCACTGCAGGTGTAGCGATTACAAAAACGTATAATCCTGGCATCATGACTTGGGCAAGCCTAGTCGCTATCAGCTTAGCCTTTATTGGTAAAGTAGGCGCTTTCTTTCAAACGATTCCTGTCCCTGTCATGGGTGGGATCTTGATCCTGCTATTTGGTGCTATCACCGTCACAGGATTGCACTTACTTATCGAGTCCAAACAAGATCTCATGACTCCTCGAAACATGACAATTGTAGGTATCATTTTAGTTATCTCTGTAGGCGGCTTATCATTAGGATCCGGAAATTTTGCAATAAGTGGTATAGGTTTAGGCGGCTTGGTAGGGGTTTTACTCAACATTATTTTACCCTATCCTCCCTCTAAGAAAACAACGGTGGTTGCTTAATAACCTATGACTTACGAGTGGATTGTTGATCCTCAAGCCTGGATAGCTTTAGTTACGTTAACAGTACTAGAAATAGTACTTGGCATAGATAATATTATTTTTCTCACCATATTAGTGGGGAAATTGCCCAAAAAGGAACAACCCCTTGCACGTATGCTAGGGCTTTCCTTTGCAATGGCAACGAGGATTGCTCTCTTGCTCTCTTTAGTTTGGATAATGCATCTCACTAAACCGCTCTTTACACTCTTTGATACTCCCTTTTCAGGAAGAGATATTATTCTTATCCTAGGTGGTCTTTTTCTCATAGCCAAAAGTACCCATGAAATACATACAAGCTTCGAAGAACACGAACCCTCTTCGCTAGCGCCCTCTTCTAAAAAAACCAGCTTTATTAGCATTGTTTTACAAATTGGCATTATAGATATCGTCTTTTCCCTCGATTCTGTTATCACGGCGGTTGGCTTAGTAGATAAAGTTTTAATTATGGTGATAGCTATTATTCTTGCCATCTTAGTCATGATGTTTGCTGCCAAAAAGATTGGGGAGATTGTCGATAATCATCCCACTATTAAAATGCTTGCTTTAAGCTTTTTGATATTAGTCGGATTTACTTTATTGGGCGAAGGAATGGGATTACATATTCCCAAAGGCTATCTCTATTTTGCGATGGCATATTCTGCACTGGTTGAGATGCTTAATCTAAAACTTCGTGCAAAACAAAAAAATCCATCTCACTAAGGTTTTAGTGAAAAAGTAAAGTAAATAATAGCGCTTAAAACAGCAACCACAAACGTCCCCTTTAAAAGAGGCATTATCATAGCTATATAGGGTTTGCCTGATAGTTTTAATACTTTTCGTTTCGCAAAAAGGTTATTTTTATCTAATGCTACCGATTTTTGATAATGAGAAAGAGCATTACCAAAATTCTTCTTTTTCTCATAAATAATAGCCATATTATTATGAGTCGCAGCGGTATCACCAAAAACTGCCAGCGATTTTTGGTACTGACTAAGTGCTTCATCTTCTTTCATTTGTGTTTGATAAAAAAGCCCCAGCAATAAATAGATATCTGGCCCAAAATTAATATGATAAATATTGTTTTGTACTTTTATTAAATCTTGAGGAATATCTGAAGATAACTGTTTTTCTGCGGTTGGCATTAATTCCAGAACTCTCTCATGAATCGCGCCATAAGCATTTGGATCCCATTTGCTTAAGCGTAAAAAAGAAAAAAGCGCTTTTAAGGCAAAGCGATATCCATTCGTTAAGAATTCATCATAAATATAGCAATATTCATCAGGCCCAAGCGATTCTAGTTCCGCAAAGGCTAATCTCGTTCTTGGCAGATCAGCAAAGAAAAACCCCTCAGCAAACAAATTAACTTTAAAATGATTTGAATTTTTTGACGGATAATAATCGCCGCCATTCTTTTTCAAATAAGATCCCATCGCATCAAAATTGACGATAAAAGAATAACAACCATCATAGGTTGCGCGATATTCTTTACTGAGAAGCGGAATTTTCTCAGCAACAGAAACTCCTTTATCACCGGATATCATGAAAAAATTATTTTTGGTTAACGCTTTGATATTATCTAAAAATTGAATACCACTTAATGGAATGGTGAAATTTGCCTCTTGATCTTTTAACGTTAGAGCATAATCTTTTAAAATTGCATTTAATGTCGGATTTTTATAATAATCGTCAACTTTTACTTCACTGCTTTCAAATTTTAATTTCAAATCATCTAAGTGTTTTGCATCTTGAATATTATAATTGCGATAACGGCTAGTTAAACCTAATTTAACTTCTTTAAAAGTTCCCTTTTCGTACTCAAATGCATCTTGCTTAATACAGTCAAAAACATAGTTAGTGATAATAATTAAGGGGTTTTTAGATTTCAGCTCTGAATAATTGCACTGTTTTCTCGTTAAATAAAAATCTGTATCTTTCTCCATATCAAATGCAGAAAAATCTAATTGTGAGGCTTCTATAAAAGGTTGTAAGCTAGGATTTTTTTCACAAAAATCCAAATTTTTTTGGATAATATCTGTAATGACATAAGAAAATGACAAAGTGGATTTATCTAAGGCTAGAAGTTCATTCAATGCATTGAGAAAATGAAAACTAAATTTTCCAGTACCTGCTCCCAACTCTATAATATAAAAAGGCTCATGCACGCTCTGGGGAAATTTTTCTATGTAGTCTTTGATAAAATGAAAAACCAACGAGGCATAACGATGGCCGATAAAGGCATTACTAGAAATGTAGAAAGGAACTTCTTCTTTCCAAGCATCCACGCCCATGGTAAAGAAATAATTTTTCTGGATTTCCCATATCTTGGAGTCAGACAACCTGACTGGGTTTTGAATAAATCTGGGATCAACCTCTGTCATGGTAATTCCTTTACTTACATCCTTTAATTACAGTATAGCTATCTCACTAGAAGCTGCCATTTCTTGATTCTCTTCTAAGTTATGAAAATCCCAGAGATCTCTGTCCATTAACTGACTTGGTCTTACTTGTTGCAAAGCGCTTAACATATTACTTGGGATCTTTGGGTTATCTAACGCTAATTGATCAATTAAGCGCTTCACTTTTTTCCTAGCTAAATTCTCCTGCGATCCACATAAATTGCACGGGATAATTGGGAAGTTTTTAAGTTTAGCATATTCAGCTATGTCCTTTTCTTGGCAATAGCTTAAGGGACGGATTAAAATTTGATTTTTATCATCAGATAATAACTTAGGAGGCATTGAACGAACTTCACCGTTATAGAAGATAGACATCAGTAAACTTGAAATTAAATCATCCCGATGATGGCCAAGAGCCACTTTATTAAAACCATTCTTTTTCGCATAGGTATAAATTATGCCTCTTCGTAAACGAGAACATAAACTGCAATAAGTTGCGCCTTCCGGGATTTTCTCTTTCACAATGGAATAAGTATCTCTCGTTAAAATTTCAAAGGGAATATTGTGAAACGTAAGTAAATCTCGCAAGTGTGTGTCATACCAACCAGGCTGACCTTGATCTAGTGTAAAACTAAAAATTTCAAAATTAATTTTAGCACGTATTTGTAATTTCTTTAACAAAAGAAGCATCGTGATAGAGTCTTTACCACCAGAAACACAAACCAAAATTTTGTCATTATTTTTAATGAGCTTATAATCTGCAATAGCTCTACCCATACAATGTAATAGCTTTTTTTCAAGTCGCTCTATTTTTTTTAAGCTGGGTGTGGTTTGCCACTGAATTGCTTGCATATATACCCTATAAATCTACCTACATACTCGAACCAGATTATGAACCGTCCAACACTACCTGACAAGAGGACTTCTTCTGTAAAAGCACGTCTTGCAGCTTTTCAACTAAAAGTGAATATCCCCCTGTCACTATGCCTAGCGCTATCCTACTCCCTTGACGCATCAGTTCTTCTGAAGTAATTCTAGCGTTTGGATCTTCTAGTGTCCCCGTCACTTTTACAGTATGTAACGTTCCACCTAAATTAAGATTAATCTTGTTATTGGTCACCATCTGAAAAATAAAATTTAATTGATCTGTCTTCAAATTGTATTCCCCCGATCCCAGTCCTGAAAGAGAGGAAGAGTCGAACCCCAAATTATTTTTACCTCGAATCACACCCTCTCTTATCTTAGATTTCATGACGATGCATCTAAACTCATCTCCTAATTGTGAAATAGTTTTTCTAGCATTAGGATGTAATCTTGCTCTTGTTAAATTTAATAACATATTCCCGGATAAACTGGCTATCCATTTAGACATATTATTACCAACAGTATTGCCCTTGAGATCAAAATTTAATTTACCGGATACGATATGCTTATTCTGTCCAAAGTTGCTTATCACAGCAGGTGCATCAGCATTTCTCAAATTAATATTAAAATCAATTTTAGAATTATCTTTGTCAGGTCGCAAAGTAAAACGGCTTGTCAGTTTTCCATTAGCAAAATCTGCAGTAGGATTTAATTTAATAAGCTTATTTTCAGATGTTAAAAGAAATTGTACGTTTTTAAAAAGAGCTCTTTTATATTGCAGATTATTCACTTTAACTGCAAATGAGTGCTTATAAGGTGCAATACTTAACAAAAGATCTGTCACAACATTCTTGGAAGGATTCAGATCTTCTTCAAATTGCCAATTATTGACTAAAAAATTACCTGATATATTTTTAACTTTTCCTTTAGTAAATGAAAGAGTAACATCTCCTTTCACAGGATTATTTTTAACCTGATCAAATTTAAGATCTTGAAAACGCCAGGCAAGCGTTCCGGTTAAACCTGATTGCCATTCAGATAGTCCATTTCCAATCGTATTACCTCGAAAGTCTAAATCTGAATTTCCTTTTACAGGTGGAGGGCTAAGACCTAGCATATCCAACACTTCTTTTGCTTGAACTTGCTTTAATTTAAGGTCAAAAGCAATATTTAAGGTGGATTTTTTTGGCTGTAGACTAATATTTCCTGACAACTTTCCTTTAGCCACTTCAAGGGTTGGATCCAATTTAAAAATATTATCAGTTGAGCTTAAGTTAAATTTTACATTGTTAAATAGTGTTTTATTATAATGCAATTGGTTCAATTGTACTTTTAAAAAGATTTCAAAAGGGCTTAAAGCTTGCAATACATTAGCTAAAGCGTTTTTAGAAGGGTCTTTGTCTTCAGAAAACTGCCAAAATTCAGCAAATATATCACCGGATATTTTTGGTTTATCGCCTTTTGATGCGATGAAAATATTACCGTGCAATGTGTTTTTCATGGAAGTTAAAGAAAAATGAGAGAATTTAAGACAACAATCTGAAATATCAACTTTCCCCTTGAATTTATCAAAGGTTATTTCACTTGGGGCTTTGTTGTCTTGAGATATGACTACTTTTATCCCCTTCGACAAAATCGCGTAAAAATGAATATCTTTTTTCAATAAAGGCTCAAGGGCCAAATCAAATTCTAAAAACTCTGTGATAAAAGTGACATCGTTTCCAAACATTTTTATATTAAAAACACTATCTTTTAACTCAACATGAGGCTCTGGAAAGAGTTTAATCTTGATGTCACCCTTTAGATCAACTTTACCGCCAGTCGCTTGTTCAAATTGTTTAACGATGAGATCTTTGTAATTATTAGGATCAAAATAGTAGATAAAATAAATCATTACGCTAGTTAATAAGATCAAAAGGATAATAAGAAGTTGGATAAACCTTTTAAAAACACTTCCCGCAGCTTTTAACATATTATTGCTTAACACTCTCTTCTAATTGTTGATAGAGCGCCTCGGCTGAAGCGCGTTCTGAATCACTGAGAACGGATAAAATATCCTCTTTTAATAAAAGAGCTTCCTTATGATTTTGATTAGCAGCTAAACTAGCATAAGCATAAGAAGTGATATAATCCTTTTCTAAACCAATGCCTAAATAGTAAATTTCAGCGAGGTGAAACTGGCAATAAACATCTCCTAACAGCGCTCCTTGCTTATACCAATCGCATGCTACTGCCATATCATTACAACCGAATAATGATTTTTCACAAATACTGCCTAATTCTCTTAAAGCCGGAATATAATCACGACTTGCAGATTCTTTTAGATCATTTAGTCCTTCACTCAGATCAAAATCAGTTTTCTCTGATTTATGTAATAAATCCAATCCTTTATGATACAACGCTGCAGCTTCTTTCAACTGAACTTTAAAGTGCAACATTTGATCGTTTGATTCCCCCTCAGATTCAGCTCCCTCTTTAAAGAAAATTGCCAACCACGTTTTTGCTTCTTCTGTACCCTGTTCCGCAGACGCAAGTAAATAAAATTTTGCTTTGCCATGATTTTTTTCGACGCCTTGCCCAAAGTAATAAAGTCCTGCAAGTCTGCATTGCGCTAAGGCGTGGTCGTTATCCGCTAATTCTTGAAAAATTTCAGCTGCTTTTTTGAAATTAACTTCCACCCCTATCCCATTGCGATAAAGTTCACCTAATAAGAATTTTGCTTCAGGGTTATCTTCAACTTTAGATAACCAATAAAAAGCAGATCTATCAAATTGCGGCACATTAAATTGAATTAACACCTTGGCTAATTTTATTTGCGCATCGGTTGAACCTTCTTTGGCAGGATGAGATAAATATCGCACTGCTAGAAAGCTATTTTCTAACACAGGATAACCCTCTAAATATAAACTAGCCAAAATATATTGTGCGGGAAAACACGACTTATTAGCTGCTATTTTCAACCACTTCATTCCCTCTTGCGGATTTTTTTCCTGGTTAAAATTCCCAAAAATATAGCTAATGCCTACTTGATAAGCCCCTTCCGGATCGTCTTTTTTTGCAGCTGAAAGATACCATTGAAAGGCTAATTGCGGATTATTTTGGACGCTATCTCCTTCCTCATACATTTTCGCTAATGTAAGCTCTGCAGGAATAAATCCTTGGTGTGCCGCCTGCTGAATTAAAGTAAGCATAGAATAATGTGAGGATATTTGTTGATCCTTTATTAACATAGCCACATGATATTGCGCACTGGGATCTTGCGTCGTTATAGCACTATCATATAAAGCCATAGCCTGTGGCTTTTTATCTAGTTTGGTTCGGTATATATCCGCCAGCATAAGCTCTGATGGCACATGCTTTTCATTTGCTGCCAGATGCAAATATTTTAGAGCCGCCTCAAATTGTTCACTCTTAACTGGAGCCCCCTCTAGTAATAATTTACTGAGTTGAAATCTTGCTTGATTATCCCCAGCTTGAGCACTTTTCGTCAGCCATACTTTACTACGCTCTGGAGAGCGAACTATTCCCTTTCCTTCTAAGTAGCATAATCCGATGGCGGTTTGCGCAGACTTATCTCCTAATAAAGCAGCCTTTTCATACCAAGTAAAAGCTTTACTATCACTTTTTTCAACACCTTGACCTTTTGCATACTGACTAGCTAGTTTCAATAGAGCGGGAATATAATTTTGATCTGCTGCATGGTGATACCATGCATTAGCTGATTGTTCATTTTTTTTAACGCCATCAGCCCCTTCTTCATATAACCGCGCTATCTCATACTGAGCCGGAGCATGACCAAGTGAAGCTTCTTTGTAACAAGCTGGGAAAGCCTTTTTAGTGCCCTGTGTCTGCAGTAAGGAAGCGCACACATTCAGCGGATCTTGCTTCTGTGTAGAATTATTCTCGGCACTGCAAGAAAGCAAAAGGATTGCTAGCACCATTATAAATAGATATTTAGCCATTAAAACAACTTATTCACTATACGGGTTCTCGGTTATAATAACAGTATAACGAATATACAGACATTGGCTTTGGAAACGAAGGAATAGCGTGAACACAAAGAACTTACAAGGCTTTCATTACACCCTAATGGGTCTCAAATCCCTTTTATTGCCAAAAGTGAGAGCCTATATCCTTTGGCCTTTCATCATTAATTTACTGATTTTTGGATTGCTTTTTGGCTTTGGCTTAAATTACTTATGGCATAAACTCACTTTCTTTCACTTTTCTGGCTTACCCAATTGGCTGCAATGGTTAAACAGCTTACTCTTTACCTTTAAAATAGCGTTGATGGCTTTAATCGCTACTTTTTTTCTAGGCATTTTCAGTATTCTTGCCACTTTGGGGGCTAATTTATTAGGTGCCCCTTTTAATGGATTACTGAGTGAAGCTTTGTCAGAGCAGTTAACATCAGAAAAGATCCCCAACCAAGCTTTAACCCCCATGATTGTGAGTGCAACAAAACGTGAGCTCGTTAAATTTGGGTATACTCTTCCCAGAATGCTAGGTGTCTTTATTTTAGCCGGGATCCTTTATTTTATTCCGGTTCTTAACTTGCTTTCGCCTGTATTGTTATATTGGTTTAGTGCTTGGATGATGGCTATTCAATATTTAGATTACCCCGCAGACAATCATCAAATGCCATTTAAGGATTTTTTAATATTACTGAAAAAGGAACGGGGACTTTGTCTAACATTTGGTTTAGCGGTTTCTCTACTAGCAAGTATTCCTTTTGCTAATTTTATTGTCATGCCAGCAGCCGTGTTAGGAGCAACTTACCTCTGGCACGAGCGACTGAGTGCCAAGATTAAGACTGCTGCTTAGAAACTCTTTTACAGCCCTTCTATAACATTGCTCCTAATTTTACAATATATAAAATTTGGCAGCGAGGCGCAAAAACTGAAATTTACTCATTGTAAATGAAGTTTTTGCAACAAAGCTGCCAAGTTTTATAGGAAGTAAAAAAGGAGCAATGTTATAGGGAAAGGCTGTAAGTACAAAAATTATCAAACGAAGGCATTTCTTCTTTTAGCATCAACGCTGCTATTTTATAAAGACGTTGCTTCGTTTTTTCTCGGTTAGTCGCTGTAAGATGTTCTTTTACTCTTACTTCCAGCAAATGAGCAATATCCTGATCTTTAACGCGTTGTTTAGCACGAAGATAGACGCCACATAATAAAAGCAGATCAGGTCCATACCCTTTCATATGAGGCTGTTCAAAAAAATCGCAATATTCTTTGATAAATTCGTATTTATCCTCGTGACGCCACATTGAAAATAAGATTTTAGCTTGTTTTTGAGCCATCTGATGCCCTAATTCCATCTTTTTGTCATAGGGAAGTGATTGCACCTCCTCTAGCTGAAGTATTGCTTCAAAAAAACGCACATACATGGCAATCATTAATGCCATTTTGGCAGCAGAGCCCCAGGCGCAATTCTCGCCATACTGTTCCGATAATGGTATAAGTGCTATTTTTGTCATATTTAATTGCTTAGACATATTTTCATTAAAATTGCGACCATACGTTAAGTGCGAGCTGACTTTGGCTTGTTCAGAGGCTGCTAAAATTTTAGCAACTTCTAATTTTGTCTTTTGTTTCCCTCTAGATTTTCCTTGGCAATGATAGATTTCAATGCCCGGATCTTTTGATCTGCTGCTGTTTGCAATGAAACAAAAATCATTATAAAACCCAACTGCTATTTTAAGCGTATCATTTCTTTTGAAAAACAATAGGGTGGAAATCAGTAGAAGCTGATCTTTTTGTAAATGACCTTCAATTTCATTTTCATCAGCATAAGAAACAATACCTTCTATATCTTGCGCAATTTGTTCAAAAAGAGTGGACAGCCTCTCTTCGCCTAATACTGCAAGATAAGAATTCATGAGTTGTCTTTTGGCCTGTTTCGCGGATGCTGAGGTGAGAAAGCGTGCAAATGAGGTTCTTAATTGAGATAACATCATAGCAGAGCTGCTACCATGCAAGTCATATTTAATTCCTCTTATGACCCTCTCTCCGCTTACATCTGCTCGGTGAGATAAGAGATGGTTTTGCGACATAGTATTGATAATGCCATAAAATTCACTATACTCACTATCACCGTTTGGCATCGGCATCGCTTTTAACATTTCAGGATTTTTGGCTATTTCTTGAAAAGATTGGTGATGTTCTTCAAGCATTTTGCCACCATGATTCAATAACCATCGAAGATAAATCATGCCATTTGCCAGTGTTTGACGCTGACTATCTGTTAGAAATCCTTTTTCACAAAACTGCCTCATATTTTCCATGACAACCATTTGAAAAACATCATTTGTTTCGCTTTGGATCTCTTTAGCATCCATCTCAATGTTGTAGTGATTGATAAAAGAAAGAAGTTTATCATATTGTTTTTCGCTTTGATAAGCAAAGATAAACCCTTGACGAAGATTGGGGTGTCTTTGCAAAATCAAAGCGATATTGACTATATCATCTCGTCTGACAGCACTTAACGCGATACTACTATTAGGATATTCATTGTGACTAGCGACGAGTGATGGCGCAGAGAGCAAGATATTTACTTGTTTTTCATCGATATCTTCACGTGCCAAATAATTATCGATAAAAGAATTAATACGATGCTCAGAAATTTCTTCTAGAAAATCCTCTATCGGCAAAATGCTTAAAAGGTAATGGGTTAATTTCTTATTTCTTTCTTCCAAGGCAAAATTCAGCACTTTTTGTAGAATGTCGTAGTATTCTCTTTTTAAAGAGGTGGGGACCTCAAAGGTATTCCATTCTTCTGCTGGAATTTGCTTTCTTAAAGTAATCATGTCAAATATTTCATTTGTATTTAAATCATGATATCTCTGCTTAACGACAGAAACCTTTTCTTCGAGTGCGTCTACTGCTTCTTTGCCCATATATGCCTTATATGTCCCATGTAAATCAACAATATGACTATTGCCAAGTCGAAAAAGTTCATGGGATCCCTGCGCTTATTTATAGGAAGCCATACAAAAGACGTAAGGAATTTGCCTACAGGATTGTTTAAAAGACAAGCTGATTCAGCAGATTTTATGCAATATACTGGAAAATATTGACAGGCCTTATTCTTAATGATAAAAAGTAAACTGCCAAACTGATGCTTAACCGATACGACATCTTGAAAGGTACCCCATGCTACCCTCCACTCTAAACAACTTAAAAAAACGTTTATTTTCCCTGATTTCACTTCACCCTAAAGCGCGTACTCTGACTGTTCCTATGCCTTTTGATGAAATCCCACAAGATTTATTTTTTAAATTACTAGAAGAAATGGATATTAAACAAATCCTCAATATGGGGCTAGTTAACAAAAGATTTCACCGTTTAATTCAAAATAAAGCTATTTGGCAAGGCTATATTAAACAGCTTTTTCCCTATCTCATCGCAAACTGTAACGAGCAGTTTAATGCCGCTCCTTTTCCTCTATTTGTAAAAGAATACAAAGTAATTAAGAACAAATATAAATCCCTCCCTTTTCACTGTATTTTAACCGCATTAAGAGGCGATCTAGACCATTTACCCCCCGTCCTCCATCCTATTAGCCTGAGATATCTCACCGAACTGGCTTTAGCCAATGGTCATCAAAAGGCGAGAGCTAGCTTAGAAAATAGGCATCTACACCATGTATTAAAGCATGCTGCGATAACGAATAACGCTCAAACAGTGAGCGCCCTTTTAGCAACAGAACATCAGTTCTTCACTGATCAAAACATACTTGATGCCTACTGTAATGGTGCAGAAAATGGCTCTTTGCATGCAATGAAAGCGCTGGAGCCGGATCCTGCGGTGACCCTCGGGGCTAAAACTGCGGCCCTTTTGAACGCGTGTAGAGGCAATCAACCTGAAATTGTGGCTTATTTGGCAACCGAGATACCTCGTGCCCCATTTATTGGAGCTATCCCTCGAGCTTTACTCTTCTGTGCTCATAAAAGTTTAAATGCTTTGCTCGTACTGCTTGCACACATCGATGAAACTGTTAACCCGGGACGCCTAGGCCCTGCTCTTATTGCTGCTTTGAAGATTGCGCTTGAACATAACGCTAGCGCAATCTCTAAAGTTTTATTACAAAAATTACAGACAATAATACTCACTGAAGAGTATAAAAATCATGCAGAAATAGAACTTGAAAGAATGCTCTTAACCACAGTTGAAAAAGATAATTCAGAACTAGTACACGTTTTTCTTGAATGCTCACCCAGCAAACGAAACCATTATCATGCCGTAGCGCTTGATGCGTCGATTCGTGGTGGAAAACGAGGCGTGTTTCATTATTTGGTAAACAATCCATCTAATCAGCCAGAAAAAACCCCAAGTGAAATGCTTCAATTAGCAGGCAGTTATGGTAAAGAAGAAATTGTTGATGAGATTCTTACCCACTTTAAAGATATTTCAGAAAAAGATAGAGTCGCTACATTTCAATCAGCATTACTTAATCATTGGACAAAAGTAATAGATGTGTTGGCTAAACACGGCCATTTTGCCATTCCAAAAGAAAGTATCGTGTCCTCATTTATTACAAGTTGCACCAATGGCGCACCCCATTTAGCATCTAAGTTGCTCAAAGAAAATGGCGAAGACATACCAGAGCGTGACTTAAATTTCGGTTGGAAACTATCTATTATTCAACGAAATTTAACCATAACAGCGGATATTCTAAAATATACAAGAGATAAAATTTCCACTATCGCCATGGGAGAGGGCGTATTATTAGCTTTTCAAAATAGAGCCAAAGCTTTCGTAGCGCACTGTTTTAATTATCATTCAGAACATATTCCAGTAATTGAGAAAAAAATTATTTTTGATTTGGCACAGAAAAATCTAGACCTCGAGACTATGGAGGTTATATTGCACACTTCGCATAGTGATATCCCTCTTAAAAATAAGAAAGTAGCTCTTTTTCAGGCAGCGCGTTGGCAAGATATTCGCACGACAAAAGTCATTTTGCCTTATATCGCATCTGAACTGACAAATAATGAAAGACAGCTACTCGTGAAAACAGCATCACAAATACAAAACGAGCCCATGTTAAAACTCCTTTTAACCCACTATGGAAATGAATTGTCCTTTTACACGAAATTGAGCACCTTTGCTTCTCATGTCATCAGGCATCCCCGCTCTGTTTTCTCTTTTGCATCTGTTTGCTTTGGCACGCATGAGACTAAGAAAGTACCCGCTAAACCAGTTATGCCAAAACCTCTTGATAGCTCTGATGAACAACCATCACGGGCAGTCTTAATAGGCTTTGAAAACCAGCTACAAGCACGTCAAGACAATAGCGTTGACGTTAATGCTCCTAATCGGGTAACACGGCGCAAGGCCAAAACTTGAGAGAAATCACACTTTTTTGCGCAAAAGCGTCGCACAAAAGGGTGAAGGATTATTGAGGGCTTCTTTAAACATGAACATCAATACTGTTTGTTCATCTTTATGATCTCTTACCAGTTGAAATCCACATTTTTTATACGCTTTAATCGCTCTGGCATTAATCTTGTCTGGATCGATAAAGGCAATATCGTAATTTTTAAACACAATATCATGTAAGAACCTAATCAGTATTTGCGGACCATAGCCTTTGCCCAATAACAATGTTTCTCCTATAAAAACATCAATACCCGCTGATTTTGCCAAATCGATTTGATACTCCGCGGCTTTCTCAGGGGTTAAACTGTTGGGTAAAGAAGCAGTTAAGGGATAATATTGAATAAAGCCGATGGCTATTTCATCAAACTCAATGATAAAGCTCGGCGTATTTTCCTTACCCACAATTCTCGGCAAGTACTTGTGCTCTATATCAGAATAAGACCAGGTTTTACCCTCAGCAAACCACTTATTGATTTCAGGCTTGGCAAACCAATGATAGATTAATTCCAAATCGGGTATTTGTAACGGTCTAAAACGAATGCGTGGCATATTAAGATGGCATGCCCGCCAACCAATAGCACACGCCTGTCACGACCACGGCAATAAGAAAAACTGCAGTGAGCGCATCGAGGGCGTCATTTGAGAGCCATTTTGATTTTCGATTGACTGTCATTTTATTATTCCTTATAAAACAAATTCCACAACACTCTCACCTTCTTGCACTGTCAGAGTTGCACTCTTACTGACAATGTCCCCATCCTTTTGGAGAGGATCACCTGATTTAGAAATTTTAGCAACAACTTCCACCTCAGTGCCAGGGATAAACTTTGAGCCAGGTACCATCATATGTTTGTCATCCAAACAAACAGTGAACGGTAGTTCATCTGCTCTTTTCTTTAAAACGGCCAACGGCATTTTACTGCCCATTTTATGGCGCACAAAGAGAAAAACGGTATCATCCGGTCCAATCTGGCTATTACTTGCTTCTTTTAACTTTACGTTTACTTTAAAAGCTATACCAGCACTACTCTTTTCTATATTTTTATCAAGCTTTTCCTCAGCGGTCTTAATGGCGCTTTGGATTCGGATCATTTGTTCCGGCTTTAGTTCAGTGTCAGCTACTAATAAATGCTGCCATTGTGTAATGGCTTTCAGATAATTTTCATGAAAATAATCATC
The DNA here is from genome assembly GCA_963803015.1 of uncultured Gammaproteobacteria bacterium. Lineage (GTDB taxonomy): Bacteria > Pseudomonadota > Gammaproteobacteria > Berkiellales > Berkiellaceae > Berkiella. The sequence continues at coordinate 572,398 of CAWDKV010000011.1, forward strand.
TATCGCCAATAAGTTAATTATATTATATTTTTGCGGGTCCTTCGCAACTAAGCTCTCTGCTTCCTCCCTGACTGCCTTGGGCAATTTTCCCCCTTGGCGTAAGGAGTGACTATATATCCATTGCTCAAGATAATCACTGTCTTGAGGATTCAGATCTAAAGCCTGTTCAAAACTGGCTATTGCATTATCAAACATGCCAAGTTCAGAATAAAGCCCTCCTAATTTAGCCTGGGCAGGAGCTGAATAAGCTAATTCTTTCTCCAATTGACTAAACGCCAACATAACGCTGTCTGGATCTAAATTCGCTTGGGTAGAAAGTGTGGCTAAAGTCTGGTTAATTTTATCTATAGCTAATTTATCACTTACTTTATTACTGCCACCCCAATAAGCATAAAGACCAAGTACCGTTGCCATGTAGCAGGGGATGAGAAAAAGAATAAAGTACTTTTTATTTTTACTTTTAGGAGCCCGCACAAGGGGGATGAGGAGCAAAATCAAAGCAAACATGGCTAAGATAATCATGCCACTCCATAAAGGCATCAGCACCATTATCTTCTCCATTTCAACCACCCTATCAACCCAAGAGATAAAAAAAGAAAGGGGCCAAACCACAAAAGTGCATTTTGCTTTTTCAATGTTGGTCGATAAAGCACATAATCCCCATAGTTTTCTTGTAAAAATCCTTTTATTTCTGCAATCGATTCTCCCTTTTTAAATCGACGATAAATTTCATCTTGCATTGCCTCGGCAATCGGCGCTTTAGAATCCGCGATAGATTGATTCGGACAAGTCACACATCTAAACTCTTTTAACAGTCTGTGAAATGCTGCCTCTTCTTTTTGATCGACAAAATGCTGCTCTTGAGCATAAAGCCCATTAAATATTAGCATCGAGAGCAAAAAAAGACTAAATATACCCACTGCAGATAATTTAATTTTCATTCATCCCAAAGTTTTTTAAATACGGGTAAAAATTCTTTCTCAAAAACGGAGCGCGAGAATGATCCTGTATAGTGATAACGAATAATCCCTTTTTTATCAATAATAAAGGTTTCTGGCGTCCCTCGAATCCCTAACTTTAAACCAAGACTTCCTTGGGAGTCATCAATTAAATAATAATAAGGATCTTCTTTCTTTTCTAAAAAAGCTTTTGCTCGTTCAGGATTATCTCGATATAAAATACCCACTACAGAATCAGGATAAACCCCATTCATTTTTAGCCATAAGCCATGCTCCTCTATGCAAGGGCCACACCAGCTAGCCCAAACATGTACAATCCTGGCTTTGCCTAATAAACTCTGTTTAGTTACTGTCTTGTTAGTTTTGACATCAACCGCTTCAAAAGCAGGTAAAGCCTTACCGACTCCCACTGCCGTATCAGTTTGTCGACCAATCGCAATGCCTTGCCCTAAAAGCCATATCAATCCTGTGATTGACAATATAACTGAAAAAATTGAAATTGTTTTTTTCATACTCATTACTCCGCTTTCACTATTCTCTTTTCTTGCCTAAATGCTTGTATACTTGAAAATCCTGCACCCAACGCGATAAGAAGTCCGCCCAACCAAATCCACCGAATAAACGGCTTAATGTATAAGCGCACCGTCCAGTTACCATTCTCTAAAGGCTCTCCTAAAGCGATATAAAAATCGCGGAATAAGCCTGGCATAATGGCAGTTTCTGTCATGGGAAGATTTCTCGGGATAAAAAATCGCTTTTCCGGCATTAATGTCCCAATGTGCTTACCCTGCGTGTAAATTGAAAATTCCCCTCTTTTACCTTGATAATTCGGACCATTAATATCTTCTAATTTATTAAACGAAAAAGTATATTGGCCAATGGATGCAGAAGTGCCTATCTTCATGCTCATTTCTTTTTCGGTTTCCAACACGGTGGTTAACGTAATCCCCAAAATGGCTATCCCCACCCCTAAATGCGAAAAAATCATACCTGTCCACTTTATGCTAAACCGTCCCTGAGGGACATCAGTCAGTACCTTTCCTAAAGTTGCAATCAGGATCCACCCACCCACTAAAACGCCAACAAAAGCCCACCACGAGAGGATTTTGATTAAGAAAAAACCTAAAACGATAGCAGCGCTTCCAAAAACGAAAGTGGTTACTTTCATCTTCTTTTTCAAGGCAGCAAAAGTGTCTTGGCTCCAAGAAACATGTGGCGCTATAGCCATCAATACAAGTAGCGGTAACATTAAAGGAATAAAGACTTGATTAAAATAAGGGGGGCCTACTGAAATTTTATCATGCCATAATACTTCTGTTATAAGTGGATAAAGCGTCCCTAAAAGCACTGTCATTGTGGCAACCAAAAATAAAATATTGCCTAAAAACAGAAAGGATTCCTTAGAGAGAAAAGGCACTTTTTGTGAACGCACGGTTTGTGAAAACCGAGTGATATAAAGACCAAATGAACACAGCATCACCAGCGCTAAAAATCCTAAAATAAAACTCCCACGCAAGGGATCGCTGGCAAAAGCATGTACCGAAGATACCACACCTGAACGCACTAAAAAGGTACCTAACAAGCTTAAAATAAACGTGCTAATTGCCAAAAAAGCAGCCCAGGCATTAAAAGTGTTTTGTTTCATCGACATAAAAAGAGCATGCGCTAAAGCGGCACCTAACAACCAAGGCATAAACGAAGCATTTTCAACGGGATCCCAAAACCACCATCCCCCCCAGCCCAATTCATAATATGCCCACCAACTGCCCAAGGTTATGCCCACAGTTAAGAACGCCCAGGCCAATAATGCCCAAGGTCTGGCTAGAGTCGCCCAAGGCATATTTTCTTTAGAAAAAATCATCCCTGTCATAGCTAAAGCATAAGGCACCGCTAAGCCGACATATCCCATATAAAGGATAGGAGGATGCAGCACAAAACCAGGATCTTGCAATAAAGGGTTAAGATCAACCCCTTCTTTAGGCATATAAGGCAAAAGCCTGGTAAAAGGGTTAGAGGTCTGCAATAACAACAGTAAAAAACCAACATTAATCGCCCCCAAGATCGAAAGCGTGATGTGTTGATATCGTGCAGTATAAGATCTTAAGGCAAAAGCGAATGTCCAACATGAGAGTATGAAAGACCACAATAATAATGAGCCTTCATGCGCTCCCCACACCGCACATATTTTATAGATTAAGGGTAAAGCTGAATAAGAGTTTTCCGCGACATAAGCCACACTAAAGTCATCTTGAATAAAACAATATGTTAAAGTTAAAAATGCTATGGTGATAAAAAAGCACTGACTGGTGACAGCAGGTTTGGTTAAGGCTTGTAAATAAGCGAACTTTTTATTGAATACCGCAATAGGGGGTAAAACAGCGAGTAAAAACGCGCTAGCTAGTGCCAAAATTAAAACAAAATGACCTAATTCAGGAATAATCATGGTTTTTTCATCTCTTTGGCCAATTCAGGTGGCATATATTTTTCATCGTGTTTAGCCAAAACTTGCGTTGCCTCAAATGTTCCTGTTTTCTCTAATTTACCTAATGCAACAATCCCTTGCCCCTCTCTAAATAGATCGGGCAAAATGCCTTTATATTTTACTTTAATTTGGTTGTTATAGTCGGTTAGCGTAAATTCTATATTAATGTCTTTATCTCTTATCACACTATTTGTTACAACCATGCCACCCAGTCGCATCACTTTATTGGTTTGATTTTGCTGCAAAATAGTCGTTGGGGTATAAAAATAATTAATATTCTGCGATAAAGCATAGAGTACTAAAGCGACTGTCAGGCCTAACCCCCCTAGCAAGAAAAAGGTAAAAAACAATCTTTTTTTCTGTTTAGGTGTCATCGGGTCTCATCTTTCGCTAAAAGCGCTCTTTTGGTGCAATTTAACTTACAAACACTTTGTAGTAACAAATAAGCCATGCCGGTTAGCACAAAACCAAAGGCACCTACAATGTAATACCCATATCCGCCAAAAAATATCATTGCCTCTTCCTTTGCCACTTTTTAAATAACGCGATAACCCACCGACTCTGCTCTTCTCGACTCACAATCTCTGTTCGTATCCTTATACAAGCCACTGCCGCCGTATAAAAACTAAATGCCAAAATCATACTCAACAAGGGGTACAACATGGCAGGATGGATAGCTGGCGCTCCTTTTTTTAGTAAAGTAGAACCTTGGTGAAGTGTGCTCCACCAATTCACTGAGTAATGAATAATGGGGAGATCGATTATCCCTACAATGGCTAAGATGGCACCTGCTTTAGCCGCCACTTTGGGTTGTTCTATCGCATTGTATAAGCCAATGTAACCTAAATAAAGAAACAACAAAATTAACTCTGAGGTTAATCTTGCATCCCAAATCCACCAAGCCCCCCACATAGGCTTACCCCAAATGGCGCCTGTCACTAAAGCGCTTAGCGTAAAAAAAGCACCCAATGGCGCTAAACAAAAAGCGATAATATCAGCCACTTTCACGCGCCAGATTAAATAGATTGCTGAATAAAAACCAATAACCCCATAAATCAGAAGAGAGAGAAAAGCACAAGGAACATGGACATAGATAATTCTATAGCCTTCTCCTTGCTGATAATCAGCGGGTGACCAAAATAGACCGCCAAGAAGCCCATAAGTTAAAAACGCCAGACACAAAATAAAACACCCGGGCATCAAAACGCCACACAGATGATAAAATGATCTTGTTCCTGCTAATTTCTTAAGTGCGTTAAACATACTATTAATCCGATGAAACCGATAACGCAGAAGCAATGCCTAAGGGCGCTAAAGTAAAACTTAAAACTGAAATGGCACCCAGCAAACTTAGCTGAAAAACAGGCCATTCATTATTCAATATCGTTATCAATGTGCTTTCCCCTAAAAGTAGAATAGGAATATAAAGCGGCAACAGCAGTAACCCTAAAAAAATGCCTGAACTTGGCATGGTTAAGGTCAGTGATCCGCCCAGCAGCCCCAACAAAGACAAGGCAGGCGAACCTATTAGTAAAGAAAGCACTAACACACCAATTTCTAGGGTATGCAATTGCAGCATCACCCCTAGTAGCGGTGCAATTAAAATGAGCGGAAGAGAAGTTACTAACCAAATTGCAATAGCTTTTGCGATAACAACCCACCAAAGCGGATAGGGACTCAAAGTTAATTGCGCTAACACCCCTTCTTGATGCTCATGCATTAAAACAGATTCAATGCTAAATAAAGTGGTCACTAAAAAAGCAACCCAAATGACAGCAGGGCTAATGCGTGCCATCTCTTTTAAATCGAAACCCAGTCCAATCGCAAATAAAAAAATAAAAATTACAAAAAAGAATAGTGGCTGCACCCATTTTGCTGCATTGCGGGACAAGCACTTCAAGTCATTTTTAATTAAAACGCCAAATATGCCTAACATGTTTGCTTTTGCTTGGTTAAATCGATAATTTGAGGCAAAAATTCATCCAATTTATTATGACTGGATAAGATAATCATGCCCCCTTGCAAAAGATGCTTTGAAAAGTGATTTTTGAAATAGGCCACACTTTCACTGTCCAATGCTGTAAAGGGCTCATCTAAAATCCAAAGCGCTTTTCCTTTTAATAGCATGGCAATTAAAGCTACTTTTCGACATTGCCCTGCCGAAAGTTGGCGACACGGCGTATTTAAATGCATCTTTAAATCTAATGTTGCTACCATTTCCTCTAACCCTTCAGAGGGTATGAGCTGATTGTTTGCCAACGCAGTATGATAAGTCATATTTTCTAGCGGCGTTAACCACATCTTCAGACTATTTTTATGCCCCAAATAGCCCATTTTTGCATTAAAAGACGTTTTGGCAGTTAAAATATTCTCACCGTCAAATTGTATTTGGCCCTTTTGTGGCAAGACCAATCCCGTCAAAATTTTTAATAAGGTTGTTTTACCTGATCCGTTTTGCCCTTTAACAAGAAGGAGCTCTCCTCTGTTTAGAGAAAAGTTAATATTTCTAAATAAATATCTTCTTCCTTGATGATGCGCTATATTTTTACCTTGAAAGTGCATATTTTCTACGTTTCATAAAAAGAGTAATGGTACCAACTATTTCTTCATTCGTGCTACCCATTTTGGACGTAATTCATAATTTTTTCTAGAATTAACAAAAATAAAGTGATTAAATTGCCCAAACTAATTTCTTTTTAACCCCTTAAGGTATAGCCATATGACTGAATTTTTATTGCAGTACGGCCTATTTTTAGCCAAATCGCTAACATTAGTTATAGCTATTGTGGTCACCGTCGGCGCCATCTTTTCAATCGCACGAAAGAACCAAGAGGAAGAAGGCTTTCTCGTTGTCACCAGTGTCAACGAAAAAATGGACGACCTCAAATATAGTCTACAAGCTGAAACACTCCCTAAAAAAGAATATAAAAAATGGCTCAAGGCACAAAAAGAACAAGATAAAAAATTTGAAAAAATTAAAGCGCAGCAGCCACGATTATTTATCTTAAGATTTGATGGTGATATTAAAGCATCTGAGATTTTTCAGCTCAGAGAAACCATTAATGCCGTTTTAGAAATAGCCCTCCCCCACGATGAAGTGCTAGTCGTTTTAGAAAGTGCTGGCGGCTTTGTCCACAGTTATGGATTAGCCTCTTCTCAACTGAATCGGATCCGCCAAAAACAGCTGCATCTGACTATCTCAGTCGATAAATTTGCTGCCAGTGGTGGTTACATGATGGCGGTGATTGGTCATAAAATCATTGCGGCGCCTTTTGCGATTGTCGGCTCTATTGGCGTTATTGCGCAATTACCTAATTTTCATCGTCTGCTTCAAGAAAATCATATCGACTATGAACAGCATACCGCTGGAGAATATAAAAGAACGCTGACGCTCTTTGGCGAAAACACCGACAAGGCAAGAAAGAAATTTCAAGAAGAGATAGAAGAAACCCATCAACTATTTAAGCAACATATTGTGGATTTTCGCCCACAACTCGATATTGAAAAAGTAGCCACAGGTGAACACTGGCATGCTACACAGGCTCTGGAGTATCAATTAATTGATACGATTCAAACCAGTGATGAATTTATTATGGAAAAAATTAAAACCCACCAGGTTTTTGAAGTAGGTTATGAAATTAAACAAAAATTAATCGAAAGGTTAACGAGTGGTGTTTCCACCACTCTGCAAAAAAATCTACTTAAATTATTTTCTAAAATGCACGCCAACAATCTTATAGGTTAAGCCGAGCAGCGTTAATTGGATCACCCTCTACCAAAATAGGTGTGGGTGCCGGTTCCACTCCACTGACAGTAACATCAGCCGCCTCTAATGCTGCAGCAAAAGCAGGGGTAATCACTGGCGGTGAAGGCGGTAGCAGTAACGCCGCCTCTTCACTGAGAGAAGGCTTAGAAGAAGGCAGAGCCGCTGCCTGAAGCGCTGGGAACGCTCTGTCTGGCGCAGCTGCATGTTCTGGCATAATCCGCCTAATAAGCTGACGCAAGCCATATCCTGCTCCATAAACGCTAGCCAAGGCTAATGCTGCGGCACTCGCGGTAAATACAACAGCTCCGAGTACACTGCCACCGGTCACTGCCAAAATAGATGCTGCAGCAGGCGAAGCTAAAACAATAGGGGTCATCATTGCCACATATGCTAGATGCCATCTCATTTGATACGCCTGATTTTTTGTCGCTTGCACATGGGGAACCGCCTTTTCCATCAGTTCTAAACCATCGTCTTTGAGACTTTGATAAAGCGCATCAACAAATTTTTCGGCGCTATAACCAATTAAGCCACCAATAATCATCAAGGTAAAAACTTGAAAGCTATTGGGTCCAACATAACCCTGGAAATCTCCCCACAGTCGCATGTTGTGACTAAAAAATAATCCTGAGATAACACTATTAAATAAAGTAGCTACTCTTGACATTAGAATACTGGCATAACCAGAATTTAAAGCAAACCAACCGCTACGTGGTGAGAGAATAGAAGGGATCACTGCAGAAATAACCCCTTGCGATCTCACTTGACCAATGGCAGGACCAAGACTCCCTGTTATCGTGCCTGTAAAAATTTCATAGGATAACCATCTGCCCCATAAGGTGCCGAGTATTTTTCCAAAATTAGTAAAGACATTTGAAATAGGTGTTCTCAGCCAAGTTTTTGCATCTTTAAAGAAAGCAGTAAAACCAACATACACTAGTGCATACTGTGCCACGAAAAAACCTAAATCAACAATAAATAAAGGGCCACCAGACTGTGCAAACAAAGCCAGTGCCACACTCATTGCCGTACCTAGAATTAATTTTTTACTGGTACTCATTCTATCTAAGGTGTTAGCAACCCCAACTGTAAAAAAGCGTGTCGTACGCTCCCAAAATCTGTTAAAAGCAGCTTGCCATTCATCTGGCGTGAAGCGATAAAGACCATAGATCCCTAAAAAACAAAAAGGCATCGACATGGTTGCAAAAAGAAAAAAGAGAAGTAAGAAATTTTATGACTTTAAGAGGATGATTGGCAATTTGATCACTAAGATAAGCACCAACTTCAGCTGACATATCTGCCCAAAAAGCAGAAATTCTGCGCGCTGTACGCACAAGCGCTCGCGCAATGATCTCTTTCTTATACAAACCATAGAGAAAGATTAACGGTACACCTACAAACCAAGCTCCAGGAATAAAACCAAAAATTGCAAAAAGGACAATGTTTTTAAATAATTTTGACAGGATATTGTGTGTGGAAAACCAAGCTTTAACACGGTTTAAAATCATCTTCTGCTAAACCTTTTTGTACAGTTTACTCAAAAAGTATGCAGATTTTAATCAAATTCACTTTCCAAAGTCAATTTTAAAGCTAAATTAGAAAATGTAGTTACCTAACCAGTTATGCTCAAATCCTACAGCCAATTAACCAGCCTGGATTTTAAACGAGACATGGCTTGTGAATGAATTTGACTGATTCTAGATTCACTGACCCCTAAAACTTCCCCTACTTCACGTAAATTGAGCTCTTCTTCGTAATAAAGGATTAACACGTGTTTTTCTTTTTCAGGTAGTTTTGCAATTTCTGTCGCTAATTTTTCTTTGAAGTCTTCATGTTGTAACTTCTCTAGAGGACCTGTAATAGGATTCGTTACCATGCACTCAATGGCTTCTTCATAAAGTCCAATATCATCAAAAGCATAAATTCTGGCATTACCTGTATCTTGTCTGTACTGATGATATTCCTCTAAACTTACACCCAGTGTTTTGGCAACATCTACATCTCTCGCATCTCTTTTAGTAGCATTTTGAACCTCTCGTGTGGCTTGTGCTACTTTCCTTGAGTTCTTATGCACGGATCGCGGCGCCCAATTTTCACGGCGAATTTCATCTAACATTGCACCCCGAATGCGAATACCAGCATAGGTTGCAAAACTCGCCCCTTTTGTTTTATCAAAATTATTAGCTGCTTCAATAAGACCAATCATCCCTGATTGGATCAGATCATCTAAATGCACAATCGCAGGCATTCTAAACAGCAAATGATGCGCAATTTTCTTAACTAAAGGTGTATATTCCTTTATATAATCTTCTGTTGTAAGTTCACAGTTAGGATTTTCCATTACAACATTACTTACGCAACTTCCCTTCATTCTCAACCTCACCTACAACAATCTGTGCACAATCGCATAAATTTATTTATGCTTCTTAACTTAGCTTAGCAAAGATTTTTTGCGATGATTTTTTTACTAGACGTAAAGCTACGCTGGAAAAATAAAGGAAAGAAATACACGTTATGACATGGATTTAAATAGATTAGTGTTTACAGAGAATAATGTGTCATATAAAAGAATAGCGTTATTAAAGCGTTTTTGATCTCTTTTTCATTTTCTCGATTAACGTTGTTCGACGTAATCCAAGCTTTGCTGCAGCAAGCGATACTACACCATTTGTTTCTGTTAAAGCCTGTTGAATATAAGATTCTTCAATTTCTTGTAGCAGCGTTTTAAGACAGATTTTTTCTTCAGATAAATGAGTAGGATTCACCAAGACAGTTTGCGTAAATGTTTGGCTTCTATGAGGCAAGGCGGTTGAGGCAATTTTCACAACGAGTATATTGAGAAGCTCAAACAAAGCACCATTCAAACACTCTGTTCTGAGTGCAAAATGCAGATCATACTTTGAAGTAGCAATGATTCGAACTTCCTTAGCGTTATTCACCAATTCTTGTTGCGCACTAAGAGGAATGGTTTCAATAGCGGGCAAGAAAAGTGTTTTAACCGGCGCCAAAGCATCGTGAGTCAATATGGCATTCGCGATAAAGGCCGCTTCGTTAATATCACCTGTAATAACACAATTGAGAGGACTTGCAGCAATTTGTAAGAGGATGTTATTGATAAACGGTTTATAGGCAAGACTTGAATGGGAAGCTTCTAACGGAGGAATAGTAATCATCATAACTTTTTATCTTTTCGCATAGCATTTAACAAGAGAGCGTTTGAGTGAGTATAGATCAAGATTTTGCTAGTAATTTCCCATTCAATATTGTCAGTTATTAAACTTATATGGTAAACATGGTAGCTAACAAGTGAGCATGATATACTTCCTTGTCATTTTTTGAAGTGAGTCCATTATGCCAAAACCAACTGAAAGCATCGATTTAAAGCCTTACCAACCTTACGGTATCCCCTTATTAAAACTGCTTGCCGGTCTTGCTATCCTGTCATTGGTTGTAACAGCACTCTACGAAATCCTATTCTAATTTTCTTCTTTTCTTCGCCTCGGTGGCACAGTGGATAGCGCGGCCCCCTCCTAAGGGGCAGGTCGCAGGTTCGATTCCTGCCCGGGGCGCCAATAAAATCAAAGACTTACATTAATATTAATTATTCAAGATTCAGCCAAACCAATTCTGGTATAACCACAGGTATAACCAAATTGATTCTTACTCAAGAAAAAGCACCCTACGTTTTGCTAACCATAGTCAGTTTGTAGATCATAAAAGCAAAAACCTATTGCCATTAGTTTAATTATTAAGTTTGTTTAAAAACTTCCATATTTCTATAGCATCAGCACCTCAATTTCTAAATGCAGCTGACAATAAATAAAACTAAAATCAATTTATGCTTAACACGTGACCTCAATAAAGGTTAAAAGTATGACTATTTCACATTGGATTCATTTAACAGATCTTGGCGGCGATAATTGGGCCCTTCGCATCATTGGAGCCTCAAATGCTACCCCTAACAGTTTAGGAAATGAAGAGCGCGAATTAGGAACATATATTTCACTCAAGCGCGAAATAATTCGCCGAATAGTCTCTCGCATAAAGGATGAAATAGAAGAACTCTATAATTTAGTTGAAACTCATGAAAATGATAATGTTAGCAGCATTATGAAGGATGGAACTTCGTTTTCAGTTGATAACGATCTAAAATATTGCTTGATAGCTGATATAGAAGCATTGCTTTTTGAGCTTTTTTCTTGTTGGCAAATCACTAAACGCTTTGTACTAAAAATACATCAACACGTTGGAAATAGATTTCCTAGAAAACAAATTGATTCTGAAATAAGCGCTATCCTTTCTGAGCATGGTCACAATATTGAATGGTGCGAACTTCTTAAGGATCACAGAATTTTTATGGCTCATATTGGCGGAGCGTATCTTGCTATAGATATTTCAAGGGGCACTCGAGAAAATTGGGATCTAATAATAATGAAAAAAAATATCAAAATATTTGACAACAGAGATGAATATATTCCTTTTTCAGAACTAAATGGAATCTTTGAAGACTTTAAATTTGCCATGAATATTTTGCAAGCTCATCTTATATCTCTTTTTAAGGCCTCTTCATAACACTACGTTTTGAATCTAGCAAATTATTTTGCGCTACTAGATCCCTCTACAGTTATTCAGGTGATTTGAACCTATCCATCTTTCAAGCTGTCTTAAGGAACTATTTTAAGTGCTTAGAAAGGATGTTGCATGAACTGGATATTTTCAAGTCCTCCTGATAAAAAACTTATGGTTCAGTTAAAAACCGATTTAGCAAAAATGAATGCCTCACAAAGAACAAAATTGAGAGAAAAGATAACTAACGAAATAATTAATGATTTATCTGAAAGATTAGTAATTGTCTCTGGACCAGGAACAGGAAAAAGTCATCTATTTTTAAAAAAAATTAAATTTATTCTTAAACAAAATCCTAATGCTAAAATTTTAATAACTACATTTGTTGCCAAACTGTCAAAAGAGCTTAATGACAAAATTCAAAATGATCCAGAGGTAGGATCTAAGAAAGAGCAGATACTCTCAAAAACACTACATGCTACTGCGTATGAAATGTTAAAGAAATCACCTTCTTTTGTGAATCATTTCCAGGTTATTGAATTTGCTATTTTGAAAAATATTTGGCTAGATATCATTAAAATATGTGAGGCTGAAAGGATACATATTCCCTTAATAATTTTCAACACCAAACTCATAATTTAAATTATAAAGATGAATGCCTGAAAGATCCAATATGGAAAAAAATACACGAATTGTATTTAAAAATGATACATCTTTATAAGGCATTAAGCTTTGATGATCAAATTAAATTCGCTTATGAAGGGCTGATTAATGGCGAAATACAAGATATAAAATTTGACTTTATAATCGTAGATGAATATCAAGATTTTAACAAATGCGAAAAAGAAATAATAAATAAACTCACATTAGATTCTAAATATACTTTATTTGCCGGCGATGATGACCAAGTTTTATATGACACTTTGAAAAATTCTCATAAAGAATACATACGAGAGATTTACAATAATACTGATTTTAAAAGGGCATTTTTACCCTTTTGCAGTAGATGTTCATCTAACATCGTTACCTCTGCAGGTTTCTTTATTGAAAACAATAGATCAAAAGATCCCGAGTCAATAGATAAAATATACATTCCAATCAATTCTACAGATGAGAGTTCTAAAATCCGTGTAATAGCTTGCCAACAACCCAGTTCAGCCATGAGTTATATAAAAAGTTTCATTACTGACCATTCAAGTGAAATTGCTGATGTAGAAACCAAAATAAATCTAGATGAATCAATTAATCCATTCTTATTCGTTATTTCACCTAGTCAAAAATGCACTAAATATTTTAACGGTATCAAAGAAATTATCGAAGAACATCAACATGTTGGTCCAAATTTAACTTCAAGCACTTATGAATATTTACTAGATTATTTGACTCTAAGCAAAAATCCAGAAAATAATTACATATTTAGAAAAATACTAAAGCATGAAAAAATAGAAAAAGCACACTTGATAGTTAATGAAGCTCTAACCACGGGCAAAAATATATTAGAAATTCAAAATAAAAAAATAAGAGAAATTCAAAATAACGCAAAAATAATTCAAGATATTTACATGAGGCATCAATTAAATGATATCGACGCACTTGTCAAAGAGTTTTGTGATTTAGACTTTATTAAAATAATTAGAGATAATAACAAGGATTCTGTGGACATATTAAAACATGAAATAAGGGATTTTAAATTTGACACAACTTATACTCCACAAGAAAGCCTAAATGCTATTGAATTAATGAGTTTCCCAGGGTGTAAAGGCCTAACGGCCGAGCATGTATTCATTATTGGATTTGATGACACAAATATGAACTATATAACGGAAAATGCGTTTTATGTTGCTATGACAAGAGCAAAAAAAACGCTGCATCTTATCACTACTCTTCGAGTATGCGGCGCAAAATTACCACATACATATTTAAAAAGGCTACCAACAAATAATTTAAATTTCTTAAAACATACGAAAAAAGATGGATCTACTGAGTTGGGATCACTCCAAAAATTTAATGCTACCATTGAGGAATGGGGTTTATATAACCAAAAGGGGTAACTGCTCTTCTGAGTCCTCTTTGCTTTTGTTAGTTCTTCTAAACCAGCAAAATAAAGTTCTGACATGAGACAAACCGGTTATTAAACTCTAAACGTTGAGAAAATAAAAATTTATACAACCAAGCATATCAATAGAGAGAGCATTGTGGTATTAAAATCACGGATACCATAAGCCAGAGGCTTTAGAGAAGACTGTAATCACTTTAATCTAAATTACACTAGTAGGACGACAACGCGTTGTTTTTTGTTTAGATACTCACAAGACGTTAGCTTATAGTGCATGGGTGTTATAGCTTAAGAACTCAAATTGCGTATTTATCTTTAGATTTTAGCTAATTGCTTAAGAGGAGGAACAAGTTCACCTACCTCTACTCTGAGAGTCAGTGCAATCTGAATTAAATTTTGGATAGATATATTTTGCTCACCCCGTTCAACTCTTCCCATATAGGTCCGCCCTAGCTGTGCTTCAGCAGCAAAAGCTTCTTGAGAAAATCCTTTTTGTTTCCGGATTTCTCTAATTCTTTTACCAATTTTGATTAGATTTGGGTGCCTCTTTTCCATTGAGACAGTAAACAATCATGCACCCAATCAGGCCACACCCAATAAGTGGCATTTCAATTATAAATATGTTATATTTTCGAATTGAAACATAGTAATAAAGATAACTATCTTGTGGTTTTGACGATTATTAAAAAGATTTAAGCCTCAGCAAATGTTTTAAATCAAAAATAATGAGACATTAAATTCCACATTAGTAAGGACATAAAAGTGATATACCGATTTCTATGGTTAATTTTTATCTGTACTTCTATTGTTAAACCACTCTCTGCAAATCAGGTAAAAAGCGATGGGGTTTTGAATAATGATTTCAAAATAATTAGCAAAAAAGACACATATGGGAAAAGCATAACTCAACTTTTTGTAATGATGCGCGAATCAGGAAAAGCAATTTTAAAAGATAATCTTAAAGCTGTAGAATGGCTTCATAATGCGGCTGAACAAAATCATCCAGAAGCTCAATACTATTTAGGAAATATGTATTTTAATGGGAAAGGTGTCTCTAAAGATGTCTCGGAAGGAATAAAATGGTATTTAAAAGCTGCTGCACAAGGACATGTTGCTGCTCAGAATCTTCTTGGAGATATGTATTATACAGGGAAGGAAGTACCAAAGGATTATGATAAAGCTATTAAATGGTTACGAAAAGCTGCTCATAATAATGATGCTCATTCAAATTTTCTTCTGGGCTGCATGCACCACTCAGGCCAAGGAGTATCTAAAGATCTTAAACAAGCAAGCAAGTATTTTCTAAAAGCTGCTGAGCAGGGTGATGCTGCATCACAATATAATCTAGGTTTAATGTTAGGAAAAGGCGACGGTGTAATAAAAAATGAAGCAGCTGCCACAGAGTGGTTTCGACGAGCAGCTAATCAAGGATTTCCTCCCGCTCAATATAGGATGGGCGCGGAATATTTCAAGGGCACTACCGTTACTCAGTGCTATATTAAATCACATTTCTGGTTTAACCTTAGTGCTAGTCAGGGTTATTTTAATGCAGCAAAAACGAGAGACTTGCTTGCTCGAACAATGACTTTAAAACAGGTTAGCAAAGCTCAAGAACTTGCTAGTAATTGGACTCCAAAATTCGAAAAGGAATTAGATGTAAGTCAAATGTTTTTGTTTCCATATCTTGTTAAAACCTCTTAATCATTTATGAATATTATGGCCAAAAACACCTATTTTTTGATTTTTTTACTTAGTAATTAAAAAATGAGTTGAATCATGCCACACAACACTGTTCTAATATCTATAAATTTACTTAATAGACTTTAAGAAGAGTATTGACGCTTTACATGTTTCTTTAGCTATGAGTAATAGCTTAATATGGTTTCGACTATAAAGCTTATGCATTTCTCTCCCTTTTACTGCGCGTTTCTTTCCTTCAATTGTTTTAGCACCAGTAGACTTCCCTCCATGAAGTCTGCATCGATTTTTTCCTCTAATAGCCATCCCCCTGCAAGGCCTCCCAGTTTGCTTAGCTTTTGCTCCACATCGCTTAGCATTCAAATTGGGGTTACCCTGTGGAACCCCATGTTTAAGTAAAATAACCTTCTGGGCGCATGAGGTAGATCCGTCATTTTTCATTTTTATATCTACTAGAATTAGTATGAGTAGTGACCTTTCCTACTACTGCCTGCCCACCAGATGCAACGTTAACTTGACCAACAACCACTGGCCTTAAATTCTCACGATTGCGATATTGATTTAAAGTCTCAATTTGTCGAGTAAAAGCGTTCATTAGTTTAGATGCAGCATGCGAGCAAGGAAATTTGCCGTTTATACTGCTTTTTACTTCTATGCCAGCTCTTGCAATGATGTACATCAGCAAATTATGGGTAGCTACCATATGACACGACAACATCCCTTCAATAGCATCTTTCGGCGCGATCGAATCAAGAGCCAAACAATCAAATTTCACCGCATTTTCAAATGGATTAGCCATTTTTGTCTGGCTATCATACCAATATCGCAATTCTGTTGAAAAGCTTGTAAGTTGCTCCATTGCTTCAACAGGAAGATTTTTACTCACATCTTTCATACTACACCTTGATTTCCAACCTTCGAAAAAGGCACCATTTGTATGGGTTTTTGATTGCAGTTTTCTAAATATTGAAAAGAGTCCGTATTAAACCAGAGGGTTATTTTGCCATTCCATTCTCCATTTCGTTGTTTATCACACATCAACAAGCAGTCATATTTTTCCATAAGGTCAGGTGAGGACTCAGTATTTCCGCGAAGTTTACCTATATCCTCTTCTTTCAATTTGTTCCGCCAAACAGAAAAGCAATTATCTGCCAAATCACTAATAGCACCACTACCCTTCATATCTAATTTATTGGGTAATTTTGTCTCGTCTGCCCCTTTTCGTGGATGGACAACCAAGTGTATGTGGCAATTGTGTTGATTTTTAAAATCACAGAGCTGCTCAATAAAATGTTTTTGGGCATTATAATCATCTTCTGATAGGCCACATTTCATTAAAGAGTCAATTACAAAGACATCAATACCATAACGCTGTCTGGCGTAGAAGAAGACTTCTAGTAAGCGTTTTATCTTAGCAGTGCCTACTAAATCGAAAATCCATAAGCGGTCGTCGTACCAGCTGTGAATTGCTCGAATATATTCATTAGTAGGATTACGCAGCCCAGAAGCTTGACGTGTTAGTCGCACAAGCAAGGATTTGGGTTTTAATTCAAAGCTAGCAATGCACACTCTAGCGCCTTGTTGCATACAGCTAAGCATGAATTGACCCAACAGCTGGCTCTTTCCATGACCATTCGTTCCTGTCCAGACGGAGAGCTCTGATGGCCTAAAAAGGACTATATCTCTCGCTTTTTGCCAAGGTAGCTCATACCCTAAAGGTAAATGCTCTGGCGGATAAAACCCGTCAATTACTTGTTCAACGAAGGAGCTTGCGCGTTTCAGCTCTTCCGGTTCAAATAATTGAGCATTATCAAAGCACTTTTGGATTTCTTTAGCTTCTATACCTGCTTGCAAACATTCATTTGCATCTTTTCGAGGTAGTTTAACAATACGACATCGATATCTACCCAATCTTTCTATTAAATCCTTAGTAGCTGCTAGTCCTTCAGCATCATTGTCTAAGCACAAATAGATTTCATCATATGCAGCAATTCTATCAAATTCATACTCTAGCCATTGGTGCTTAGCGCCCGTGCCACCCCCAAAGGGTAATGATAATATAGCCATGTTTAACCCATATTGATGGAGTGACATTGCATCAATTTCACCCTCTACTAAAACAAGATTTCGCGCTTCCTTCGGAACTGCTTGCCAACCGAATAAACAAGGTTCGCAATTAGGACTCGCGTGAATGACTTTCTTTCCATGGGGGCGTAATAATTGAAGGTACTTCACAAATGTAAGTTTGTTGTCCACATAATAGGGTAATACAATTTGCTCATTGCTTTCCTGGAGTTGAAACTTCCGAAGAGTCTCAGGCATTAACTTACGCTCCATTGTTAAGTAACGAAAGACGGGGGAGTCTTGTTGAAGTGGGCAGCCATTTTTAACCTCTGGTTTAACCCAATTAGAGCGTCTTTGTGGCTCAAAAATGAGAGAGGCTATACCCAACCATTGCTTCACTTCTAAAATCGCTTCACTGACGCTTAGGTTGTGGCAGTGACACCATAAATTAAGGAGGTCGCCACTAGGGCCTCCGGCAAAGTCACACCATTTTCCACGTTTGTTACCTTCAAGACACACTTTAAGTGACTCTCCAAGCTCTCCATTAACTGAGCCCACGCACCATTCATGTCCTTTCTGTTTCCCATTCGGAAGTAAATACTGCACAACTCGTTCAGCATTTTGATCTAGTAGAGAAACTATATTTTTAGCGGAATACATATGCATTTATATTGCTCCTTGGGCAAGTTGATCTATTTGACTAACAGTGGCGCTTGAATTTGATTTATTGTTATTAACTGATGCGTTGCTTATGAATCGTTCGATTTGTTCAGCATCTTTAAAAATCACGGAAATACCATCATATTTTTTTCCTTCATTATTTTTTCCCATATTGAAAGCTGTGTTTGTACATCCATCAATCGCTTGTTTTAGTTGTTCCAAAGAGAACCCAAGTTTTAAAGCAGATTGAATTTTTCTTTTGCGGTTTGAATCAAGCTTGGCATTCGGATGTTTCATTACCGATTTCCAATGTTCAAAAATTTGCAGAACTTCATCCTTTTGTTGAGGTAGTATTGATTCATTCGTGCCTATTTTAGATTTTTCCGTGTTAGCAAAATCATCATCTATAGAAGAATGAGGTGAAATTTCGAGAGAAACTTTACATATATCTTTCCCTTCCTCTTCCCTTCCTTTCCCTTCCCCTGGCGCAAATGAAAGTGGCGTGCTTGACGCGTGAGTCACGCGTTGCTTTCGCGTTAATATCGCGTCATTTAAAACAGGCGCTGGCAAGGTGCTTTCAGCTTCTCTATTGTTTATTACTTGGTGCTTATGCCAAGAAGGGATGTAACCGAATAGTTCACCATCAACCTCATATTGAATAATGAATTTCCTTTCTCTGAGTACTTCTAGCACATAACTAAAATCAATATCATCATAAGGAAGTATGTCTAGCTTTAGTTCGCGAGGACGCCATTTAAATCTACCTTCTCGGTCACATTTAGTAAAAAGACCTATATAAGCCAATCTCAAAGGTAATTCAGATACATTTTCTAAATCAAAAAGCTGCTCATGTTTGAAAAGTTCTGGCTTAACTGTTCTTATCCTTCCCATAAGCCCCCCTTACTTCACTGTATCGGAATATCATTGGTGATATCTGGAGCCTAAGTTGGTAATGATAAACATTTGAGTCTTCACACTGATAAGATATAATTACTCGCTTATTGACTAAATATTTAAAGGCACTATCAAATCCTTCATATGCAAGTTGCGCCTTGCAGATAGTGCCTCTACCAAATATATCAACGACTAATGCTAATTTAAGTAAAAGCTTCTTTGCTTTACCTTTAATAGGGATTCGCGCTGCCCATTGGACGGGTGTTAACTTTTCATAAATCATTTACGACCCTCCTGATGAGCACCACGACTTTGAGCAACCTGTTGCTCTATCCATGATTCGATTTCGCTTTCAAGCCAGCCAACGGCACGCTCTCCTAAATTAATAGGTTTGGGAAATACTCCTTCATTAATACGAACATATATCGTACTCCTTGATAACCCTGTTCTTTTCTTTACTATGGGGAGTCTTAAAATTGCACTGGTCATAAATGAAATCCTTCAACGCGTATTGGAAACGCCAAAGTAAAATCAAATAAATCTGGATTCAATTAATATCGGAGCGGAATCATATTGCCGCTCAACAAAACTAATAAATTCATATACTTACGATTAAAAACTAACTTTTATAATGATGAAGCGGGATCCATTTCCCGCTCCAAAAAAAAAGTTTTAAGCTTGCAAGGAGGGTTATATTGAAGTAAGCAACTCTTAGAAAATACCGAAACAATTAAACTGACAATGTTTTTTTAACGCGTGATTTAACTGTTTGAGAATGCCATTCATCAGCGGCTTCCTTAAGCATATCTCTTGCGGCTTCCTTATCAATTTTAAGGCCTAATGATGACGCAATATCAGAAAGACTTTTTGCTTTACCGCCAGTTAATTCGTTAGTTTCATTTGGCACATAACCTGCATATCCGACTGATAAGAGATATATTAATTTAAGTAACTTATTTTTTCTTTAACATTGAATTCATCTAAATACTGCGCAGCGTCACACTCTTTAACCTGCAAATTCCCTGCTATAAGCATTTGGGCACGATTACTACTTAAATGTCCTTCCGCAGTCAATTTGGGTATCAATGCAAAAGGATAACTATTACTTACAATCACTTCCTTAGGAAACACGCATCTTATATGTTCTGCTTGATTTTTATGAAGCTTGATTATTTGGGATGATTGTGTTGAATAATATTGCAGTGTTATTACATCACTTATACATAAATCTAATAGCTGAAGTTGATGAGATTCATTAAATAGGCGCAAATATAATAAGGTAGACATCACGTAGCTTCTCCAAATTTCAAAACTAAATATTAGCTCTTAGAGGTTGTTACGTGATGGTAGTGAACATTGCAGGAAAATACTAGTATATTTTTTTAGCTTTTAGAGAACTACATGACGCAGTATTTAAGACTGGATATGACCTATAGGGTATGGCTGCCAAATTTCAAACCCACTACCATGATTTTTTCTTACCCATTATCTCTATCATAAAAATTATATTTATTAGGATCCAAATTAATCCTCACCCAGTATCGAAAGGCCATAATTAATTTATCGTTTTTACCATCTAACATATTATAATTTACTAACGCTTTTAATATTGCCGCTACAGCACATTCATCTACATCTAGCGATATGTACTCTTCATCGCCTTTATCAAAGTGTTTAAGCGCATTAATGCGCAATAAATTATTAATTTCCTTACCTATTTCCTTGCGACTACGTTTTTCACTTTCCTTTTCAGACAATAAATCAGTGAAATTTTTCTTTCCCTCTCTATTTATTAATTCACACAAAATTACATCCGCAGCTCCGGCCAAGGTTATAGCAGATAGTTTATCTACGTTAGTCAAAAACAACATTATTGCCGTTTCTAATTGATTGGCTGCTAACAAGAATCTTTGGTAGCGAATTTTCTTTGTCTTTTTCGATTTTATAACAGTCTTTTTTTTAACATTTTCCCATTCTATTTTATGAGGTTTTTTTTCTTTTTTCTTCAGTTTATCAGGCCGATTATTGTATAGCTCCATCATCTTAAGAGGCTCTTCCCTGATCCATGCCCATGACAAAAATGCTATTATAAAGTCATGTTTTTGGCCGTATAATGTCACAAAATCAGCTATAGCCATTGTTAGTGAACCAACCGCGCACTTATGCAAATCTAAAGTACAGGTATAAAAGCAAGACTGGCTCATGTGTTTGTGGACATTTATCCCTAACATGTTGTCAATATAATTCTTATACTTTGTACGCGGTGGCGTAATTCCTTTAAGTGCATCATGAACTCTGCAAGCATAATCAATAAATGGCTCTTTGCCAGAATTACGAACCAGTTGACTCAATACGTTGCTAGCAGCAGCAGAAAGAGTAACTACTGAAGATAAGTCCTTGTCATTTATAAATAGCGAAACTGCCGTTCGCAACTGCTGCTTTGCAAGCTCACTTCTAGAATATTTTATTTCTGAATTGGACATTAATAACAACCTTAAACAGAATATTAATTTTTACAGCTATCTTGTACAGGAAGCGTTTCTTAGCACAATGACGTTTTCTAATCTTTGTGCAACTTGATGCTCAATCATTCCCCCCCATGCTATCCAAGCTGCTTTTTGCTCATGCGCATATGACGCATGCTGATATGTCGCGACAAGCTTGTTTAAAGGCTGGTGATTAAGCATTTTCTCGATTACATGGGGCGCCACCTTAAGATATTCTCCCCATGCAGTTGCTGCGCTGCGGCGTAAATCATGCACAGTGAAAGGCTTCAATTCCTTCAGCGGCGCAAAGTTTTTAGAACCTTTTGCGCCCCTAAGCCTAAGCAGAGCACCGGTTAGGGTATCTTCGTGAATATGGCTTGGTACCTCTTTCCGAGCTGTATCAAATACAAACTGGGAGTTACTGGTGTGAAGCTTAAGGGCGAGCAAAAGCTGAATAGCGAGCGGAGAGAAATAAATGATCTGGGCCTGGCGATTTTTGGTCCGTTCTGCTGGTAATGACCATGTTCCACTTTCAATTGAAATCTCTGCCCATTTCATCCCAGCCACCTCCCCACGACGAGCCCCTGTTAGAATGAGAAGCTTGATGGCAGTAGTAGTCACAACTGACATACTGTTTTGCCCAGAGAGCCTATTTTGTATGGCTGTTGCTTCATCTAAGGCTTGCCACAGCTTACGAAGCTCCTGCAAGGTTAATACCCTATCCCGTGGTCGACTCGCAGTAGCAATAAAATCTTTGGGTTTGAGCATGCGAGCTGGATTAGAATCGATAAAATGGCGCGTTAAGCCATAATCCATCATCAAGTTGAGCGTAGTGAGGGCTTTACGCGTTTCCTCCCTTGTGCCTTTGCGAGTCATGGCATCTAGCGCATTCGCTAAGTGAGCGCGGTTAACATCCCTAACCAGAATATTGCTAAGCGGCTTCTTTAGATGAAGCCGCCACCGATCCTCGTGTCGCTTAGCCCATAGTGGCGTTACTTCTCCAGCTATCTTTACGTAACCAATCCAATCTTCAAAAAGTTGCTGCATAGTTATAGCTTGTGAGTTCTTGGCTTTTGCAGCGGCGCGAACATTTCTTGGATCTTTTCCCTCTGCTACCAACTTACGAAGCTCAATAAGCTCTAAACGAGCTTTTTTTAAGGGAACATCCTCTAATGTACCTAACGTCATTTGCTGTAACTCTCGACTACCAAGCAATCGAAAGCAATAGAGCCAGCTTTTTGATCCACTTGGGCGCACCCTGAGAAAAAGCCCTTTACCATCAGGTAATCTATATTCTGTTTTTTTAGGCGCAGCATACTGAATCAGCTTGACATTGAGCTTGCTCATGACTTCTCTTCATCTAAATCTTGAGATAAAACTTGCTCTAGTTCTGCAATGGAAGGTAAGTTTGTTTTTATTTCTTTTGGTAACGCATCGGTCAATCTGTATTCAGCAAGACCAATGGGTTTATTAATATCGCGTAAGGCATACTCTGCTAATACGCCTACTTTAGATCGACATAAGATCAACCCAATAGAAGGATTATCACCAGGGTAACGTAATAAATCATCAACTGCAGAAAGGTAAAAATTCATTTTTCCTGCATATTCAGGTTTGAATTTTCCAGATTTTAGGTCAATAACAATAAATGAACGAAGTTTAAGATGGTAAAAGAGGAGATCGATATAAAAATCTTGCTCCCCTACATAAAGATGATACTGCCGCCCTACAAAAGCAAAGCCTTCCCCAAGTGCAAGCAAAAACTTTTCGATATGTTCAATCAATCCTTTTTCTACTTCTCTTTCATGAGCATTTTTACCGAGGCTTAAAAAATCAAAAAAATACGGATTTCTCAGGGTAACACTAGCAAGCTCTGAGTGTGGTTCCTGTAATTGGTGCTTAAAATTTGAGACGGCTTTCCCTTCTCTTTTATAAAGATTAGTTTCAATTTGTATGGATAGGATATTCCGTGACCAGCCATGCTCAATAACCTTTTTAATATAAAAAGCACGCTCCTGTTTATCAGAAACTCCATACATTAACGCGACATTGTGCCCCCATGGCAATTGGTCAACAGCTTGTTGACCAATTTCATCGGCACCGTATTCCTGGGCAAATCTCTTCATATATTTCAGGTTTTGGGGACTAAACCCCTTCATTTCTGGGAAGGCGACTTTAAAATCCCTGCTAAGTTGGTCAATAACCTTTGCCCCCCAACCGTGTTCAACTTGAGAAGTAAGGATTTGAAACCCTATATGGTGATACAGCAATATAAGCTCACGATTGACCTTAAGAGCTGCTTGAGAACGTGATGACTCGACACGCTTTTTAAGCCCTTCAAAAAAGGCACCATACGCGAGATCGATAATGCTTTCAGACATAGAAACTCCGTTTCGCTCTATTTGTTTGGGTATAACCATGGGTATAACCAAACGCTAGGATTTAGCGGAATTCTAATGGAAGATAAAAGACAAAGCAAACACCAAAATGTCTTATTTTACATCCATTTATGAACGCTAATGGATTTTAAAGGAATATATATCTTGCGCCTCCTAAGGGGCAGGTCGCAGGTTCGATTCCTGCCCGAGGCGCCAATTAAATCAAGACTTACAAAACTATCCTCGTTTGAAATATATGAATTTTGGAACTTCCATGGGGGCATCCAAATTGATCGTAACCTTCCTTCTCCGACTTTAATTTCTAATATCATTCTTTGTTGGAGTTGCCCCTACTAACGATTACTCTTGTCATCAAAATCCTGATTTTTTTGTATAAATCATCATGCTATATTACCTGACAAATTATAGTTATCTACCTTGCGAATTTAATATGAAGAGGTAAAAATGCAGCAACTCAGTCAAAACGAAATAAAAGAAGTTTCTGGTGGTGTAAATAATAACTTTATAGGTGACTGGATCGTTTGTAGTATCGTGGCTTATCCCATCCTTGTTATCATTAGTGCTGGTACGCAAAGTTCAGCTCCCCTTTTACTAGGTTTAGGGGTATTAACTATACCGATTGCAATCGCCATAGGTATTAACGAATTCACTAAGGAATAGAATTCGATAAAATATAGCTATAATTGAGGTCCCCATTTTATGACAAAGCATTATACCGTAAAAAATGAACTAATTGATTTGATAGAAATCACGGACGACTTAAAAGAAATAACCTTCTATTATTCTCAAGGAGAGAAAAGACTAGATTCCGCTAAAATTTACAAGCTATTGCAACCAGCCTGCCCTCAAATTGGCGGTCTCGTGCATTGTGGCAATTATTGTAAAATTTTTGAACTTGATGACCTTTTATTAATGTCACAGACAGATGCTGAAATCATTGATAAAACATGCGAGATTAAAAAAAAGTACCATACAATTGAATTTATTTTAGAAAAAGCTTTAGAACATAAGCTTTTAACCAACGAGCTATATCAGAAAATTTTAGAAGAGGTGAAGAATGTCGCGGTGCACTTAAGAAACGTTGCTACTACGCCTATGCCCTCCAATATACAAACAAGTTCTGATGTTTCATCTAAGACGCCTGTCTTAGTGAATTTTTCTACCAAAACACGAAGACCACACAAACGCGAAGTTGATGAATTAACTTTGGAAACTTCGAGTTTTTTAGAGTCACTTGAACTAAAAAAGAAGCGATTGCATAAAGGAAAGGGGCAAATACATTAATATATTGCAAACGATGTAATATATTTAAAATACAAGTGTGCGCCGTCCTTGCGTAAAAACTTAATGGATATCTCATTCTTAACGTTGTGCATGAATACGGATTTAAGAGATAACTCAACAAAAAATTCGTTTGATTTGCTATTCTTCTAGGCTTAACTGGTTTCAATAGGGTAATTTGGTTCAACAATTTCATCTTTGTCAAATTGTGTAAATTGTTCAACAATATCGCAAAAATCCTTAAGTGGACGATAGACTGTCTCAGGCCGGCAGCAATGCCACGCCGGAAATCTCTGTGCAGAAAGCAATGAGGCGGTCCTGCAGCGCCAGATTGTTGGCCTGTGGGTTTGAGTCCATCTGTTTTAGATGATAAAAATACTTCCCAGTCACCTTTGCCTTGGGATCATCGCTTGCAGCGAGCCAAACTTGAGTGAGATGCGCTTGGTCCATGTCGTCCGGTGCGCCCGCGCCACCCATCTTTGTTGGCACCCAGCCTGGTTCTAGCGAGTTCGACAGAACATCCGGCCAGCGCCGTGCGATGGCAAAAGCGAGCATCGCATCGTAGAGCTTGCTCTCGGCATAAGCCTGCGAGCTATTCCAGCTTCGCTTAGTCCAGAGGATGTCGTCCAGATTGGCGTCCGTATTATGATGCATACCGGAGCTAAGATAGACGAGACGCTTCGGCCGTTCTATCAGCGCAGTTAGGATATAAGCCGACAGCGTATTGATAGCGAAGACATGCGGCAAGCCGTCGGTAGTAACGCGATGCATTTCTCGATAACCAACAGCCGCATTGTGGATCACGGCGTCAAAGCGCCCCAGTGCATTGACTTGAGCAGCGACATCCTTCGCCCCAGCAATGGTTTCGACATCACCGATCACGACCGCTTCGATCTGGGGCAGCGTTCGACGAACGTCCTCTGCACGCTCAGCGTTGCGGGCATGCAGGACCACCTGGTGACCTTGGCTGAAGAGAAGCTCGGCGGCCATAAGACCGAGGCCAGCGGATGAGCCAGAAATGAAGATACGTGACATGTGGTTTCTCCTTATATTGCGTCAATCTGTCATGGCGCATGCCGTTTCGTTGCGACTTCGCGTGCACGCAGCCGCTCACGGCTCGCCAACATAAGTTCGCGGGCTTTGTTGATATGCTCTCCAACAAGTTTTCCGTCGCGCTTAATTATATCGCCTCCAACAATCACGGTTTTTACATCAGCCGGGCCGGCTCCCAGAATCATAGTAGCGATGCAGTCCCCATAACCATCGAGATGCGGCGATCGCATATCAATGACCGTGATGTCAGCTTGTTTTCCCGGTGTAAGGCTGCCGATCTCATTTTCCAAATTCCACACACGAGCACCCTCAATCGTTGCGAGTCGCAGCATGTCCCTCTGGTGGAGCGCGACGGTTGGAACCTGCTCACCTCGTGCCAACGCGGAGGCGTTCGCTCTTGAACGCTCCGCTGCTAGCGCCAATCGCATTTCAGAGAAGATGTCGATTCCGCAACTGCAAATAGTATCCACGCCGAATCCGCATACAATTCCTCGTTGCAGAGCAGGCCCGGTTGCAGGAAATGTTCCGAATTGCATAAGCATATCCGTGGACGGAGTAAGCGATATGGTGCCTTTGCTTTTAGCGATCAAGTCAAACTCTTGATCAGTCAGCATGTTGCCATGAACGTAATTGACATCGGAACCTAGTAGGCCGCATTGCTCAAGCACCATGATGGCATTTGATGTTCCTGCCATGCCAACGTGTGTTGAAATCGGGAGCCCAAGTTCTCGCGCGAATTTGAAGTCTTCGGTGTTTTGTTCTACGGAAGTAAAGCACGGTCCGCGAAGTGCCATACCCATGCGCAAGCGTCCGTTCACACCTGTCGGAAAATGCTCGTCACGCATCCGACGCGCGTCCCGAGGATGCGGCGGATTAGGCGTATCACTCGTCGGTCCTGGGCCTCCGTAAAGGAAATAGCCGCGAATTTGAGATTCTTGCAAAGCGCGAAGATTGGCATTGGCATGGGCAGCTGACCGGAGATTGTGTGCCCAATCCGCAATTGTAGTGATGCCGGCATCAAGCGCCTGCAACGCACCCCAGAGGGCGCCGGCATAAATGTCTTCCGGCTCGTACCACGTGGAAATACCATTGAGCACCGCCGGACCGTAACCCGCGCCGGTCATCTGAGGCGTGTAAGCACCAATAGCTCCTTGCCACACGTGACGGTGGGTGTCGACGAGCCCAGGGATGACAAGATGGCCTTTGCAGTCGATCACTTCTGCATCCGAGCTTGAAGTCGAAAGCCCGGGACCGACGGCGATGATCACACCATCCTGAATTAGTACATCAGCATCTGGTAAGTCTCCGAGCGAATCATCGACGGTAACAACGAAACCGCCTTTCAGCAACAGTTCATAAGCCATGGTTTCATCATCCTTTATAAAAGTAGAAATGTTCAGCTATGAAAACGGACATTCCTCAGATTAGCCGATTATTGCTTTGGGTTCCAAGTACTCCTGCAGCCCGAAGATCCCGCCTTCCCGACCGATCCCTGACTGTTTGAACCCACCGAAGGGAGCAAATGGATCGTGACTTAAAGTATTGATCAGGACGCGGCCGGCGGCGAGTTCTCGCGCCACACGGTTGGCCCTTTCGGGGTCCGCCGAGCTTATGTAAGCGATAAGGCCGAATTCGGTGTCATTAGCGATTTCAATGGCCTCGGCTTCTGTCTTGTATGTCAGTATCGACAAGACCGGTCCGAAAATTTCCTCCTTCGCAATACGCATATCTCGGGTGACGTTGGCGAACACAGTAGGGTTGACAAAATTCCCACCCTCAAGTCCTTGGGGATGACCTTCCCCGCCGATGACGAGCTCCGCACCTTCCTCTACGCCAGACTTTATGTACTCCTGCACGCGCTTGTACTGCTTTGTGCTGGCCAACGGGCCGAGAGTGACGTTCTTATCCCTCGGATCGCCCACTTTAATTTTTTCGACGGCCGCTTTGGCCAATCGCTTCACTTCCTCGAGGCGCTCTTCCGGCACGATCAGACGCGAAGCCGCAATGCAGGCCTGCCCGTTATTCAGGTAGCAGGCGTTGATGGCCATCGGAATCGCCGTGAATAGATCGGCGTCGTCCAGGATGATATTAGGCGACTTGCCCCCGAGCTCCAGCGTCAAGCGTTTCATTGTGTCCAGGGAGTTCTTGGCGACCAGTTTTCCGATCTGCGTCGAACCGGTGAACGCGATTTTCTGAATGTCGGGACTTTTCGTTAACTCCGTTCCGACGACCTCGCCGAGGCCCATCACGACATTGATGACGCCAGGAGGCAACCCGGCTTCATGAAAGGCGTCCATCAACACTTCCGTTTGCATAGCACTCATCTCGCTAGGCTTGACGACAACCGTGCATCCGGCAGCAATTGCCGGTGCCACCTTGATAGCTATCGAGCCGGCGCTCGAATTCCATGGCGTAAATATGCCCACCACGCCGGCCGGCTCCATCACGATCTTAGATGTGCCGACAGTTTTGACCAGATCGAAATCCTCGAGGACCTTCTTGAAGTGCAGGAAAATATTCGCCGCAAGGTTGTTGGATCCCTTCGCGCGGTCTTGAGGTGCGCCGTATTCCACGACCGTCGCCTCAACGAGTTGATCCATTCGCTTGGCCACGGCGTCGTGCAACCGCTGCAGGCAGTCCATCCGGTATTCCTTACTACTTTGCGAAAAGGTGTTGAAGGCCTCTTTCGCAGCACCTATGGCTTTTCGGGTGTCGATTTCGTCTGCTAGGGTGACCTTGCCGATAACTTTGTTATCTGTCGGGTTCACCAGATCGACGACCTGGATTCCATGGAGAGTGACGAACTGGCCGTTGATATAGGCGCGATCAAGGGCTCTTACTGGAGTCGCGGTTTGTGTTTTCATTTGTGTCACCCTTCACGAGGTTTCGGCTTTACCAAGGTCGCTTTGTCTCTCAGGACCCCAGCTCAAAATTTTACTGTAGCTCAAAAGCTGGTCGGCGTAACTAGCAAAAGACGCCAATGCTATATGTATATACTCCTTCTCTTACTAGTTTTAGGTTTATAATGCGCTCCGTTCTAAACTATTTATCCCCAACAAGCCGCGAAAAATAGACGTGTATCTATGCGCTAATTAAACCTTCTATCAAAATTATCTACCTCTCAGTCTTCGTTATTTTTGTATGACATTCTTTTTTATTTATACATGTTACATTTTTTGCCAACTTTGAAATGAGGGTAACCCTGTGTTAGATAATCAATTTCCCGTACACATAAATACTTTACCCAGAGAAATATTGGCTCTTATATTTTCTTATTTAAGTCCACGTGATTTATTGAACAAAGCATTGGTAAGAAGGCTATGGCAAAGTGTCTCTAATGATCCTGCGCTATGGCTAAATTTGACTCATCAACATTTTCCTTATTTGCGTAAAAAATATGCTGGGCTTAATAAAGCTTATTCACCAAAAGCATTGTTTATCGAAGAATATCAACGCATTAACGCTAGCATTAAGTATAGAAATGAATATAAATCAATGAAGCCATTACTTTTGTCAAGTTTACGTGGTGATATTGAAAAGATTGAAGAATCAGCACTAACAGATGAAGCTAAAGAGAAATTATATATCTTAGCTTCCACTAATGGGCATCGAAGAGCATTAGGGAAATTAAATTCTAATGGCAAAGGGTTAGCATTTTTAACAGCGGCTGAGTATGGCTATTTGCCAGCAATTGAAATGATATTAAGCCAAGGTGATCAAGAGGTTGAAGCTAGGTATAAACGTGATGCGCTGAGGGATGCTGCTGCATATGGCCATCATGACGTGGTTCAACTTTTGTTAACTCAAAGTGGTCAAGAGATTTCAGTTGAAGATAAAAGTGAAGTGCTGAGGATTGCGGCTGCATATGGCCATCATGACGTGGTTCAACTTTTGTTAACTCAAAGTGGTCAAGAGATTTCAGCTGAAGATAAAGGTTTGGCGCTGCAATTGGCTGCTAGAGAAAGTCATCTTAATATGGTTCAAGTCTTGTTAACAGAGGCTGGCCAAGAGATTTCAATTCATTATAAAGGTTCTGCGCTAATGCTCTCTGCACAAAATGGTTATTTAAACATGGTTCAAACCTTATTAACCCAAGTTGGCCAACAGATCTCAGATTATAAAGGTTGTGCGCTGAGGAATGCTGCTCATAATGGCCATGTTAGCGTGGTTCAAATTTTATTAACTCAAGCCGGTCAAGAGATTTTAGCTAAAGATAAAGGGTTGGCGCTGAAATTGGCTGCCAGTGAGGGGCATCTTGGCGTTGTTCAAGCCTTGTTAACTCAAGCAGATCAAGAGATTTCAATTAACGATAAAAGTGTAGCGCTAATTTTTGCTGCTAAGGGTAAGCATTTAGATACTGTATCTTTTCTGTTAGAAAGATGTAGACAAGAACTGCTTTTTGTTGCTCTGATTGGCGCTCTTGGATTTATGCGTGCTTGTAAATTTTATACGGCATCTGCTTTAGAGCATGTTTACCATAAACTCATGAGTCACTTATCTCCTGTGCCAGCTATTTCTTTGCCTTTTGTCACTTCAGCAGCAAACAATCAACCTCAAGCCACAATGCCTATTGCACTCCCAGCATTACCTCCTGCGACATTCCAATCATCGACTGAACAATCGGAATTGCAGCCTATGCCAGCTCAAGAAATGCTAACAAATGTCGCTAAGCGTAAAGTGGGAGAAGAGAAAACCGATAGTGAGAGAGAGTCCCTTGATGATGAGTCACCTAAAAATAAACGCGCTAAGTTAGGATAAAAAAGCCAAGAATGTTCAAGATAAACCCTCACCCGCCGCACTGATTTATGAAAAAATTCTCTCGTTAAAAATGGCGGCGGCCTCTCCCAAAATGGTAGAGGCGAAAGAAGTGTACCGAGCATGTTGCAGAAACTGGGCGTGAAAGTTTATGTAGACGCCTCACTAGACAAAGTAAAACGTACACAATATAAAGTAAGAACAAAAGGAAGCTGATGCCAAAGCAAGAACGTGATAACTACAAACCCATCTAAAAGAAAGTCTTTCGCCTCTACCATTTTGGGAGAGGCCGCTGCCACGCTTATGTATAGAATTGCTATAAAAATGAGTGCGGCGGGTGAGGGCTTATCTTGAACATCCTTGGCAGATTAATTTCTATTTTATAAACCGTTTTTAAAGCAACTTCTTGCCCTATGCCTCCGAAGCCAATTCAATCTTTCTTATTTTGCCACTCAAAGCGACACATATCAGACCACTGAAGATAAAGAGCATCGCCAATCGCATACTCAAGGTGATAGTCTCTTCTAAAATCAAAGCAGCAGATATCACACCGGTGATAGGAACCCCCAGAAGACCGAGTGACACTGTAATGGAGGGCAAATTTCTACTTACAACAGTAAGTCCCCAATTTCCTATGGCGGTTGCCAGTACTGCTGTATAAGCCATAGCCGATAACGAGATCTGATTCCATTCAATATGCGGTTCGGGTTCCATGAGGTAAGCAATAAGCCATACTGGCAGCGTACCCACTAAGAGCTGCCAAGGGAGCAATTCTAACGGTGAGCTCTTCCATTGCATATTGCGCGAACAACAAATAGAGACCGCCATCGTGATAGCGGCCCCTATCAAAAAACAGTTACCATAAATAATATTTGTACTGGACCAATCCATACTCCAGGGACTAAATAAAATCAAAATCCCTCCGATCCCCAAGAGCAGCCCCAACAATTTTAACCAATTGAGGGTTTCTTTAAAGAAGATAAGGGCCAATGGTGTTATCCAAAGTGGAATGGTGTAGACCAGGATAGCTGAACGTCCCGCTTCAACATACATCAAACCAAGATTAATCAGCATCGAAAACATGCCCATTTGCAAAAAACCTGAAATCAGTACTACAGGTAAATCCTCTTTGCGTGGGATTTTAAATTTACCTATTAATAAAACTAAAATGAACATGCTGACACTTCCTATGCCAATACGAAGTGTTGCGTGCCAAATTGAGGGCATATACTCAATACCAATTTTATTCATTGGCCAATTAATTCCCCAAAGGAGAATGACAGCAATAAAAAAATGAATTACGGAAGTATTTTTGTTCGTCATAATATTTTCAAAAAAAGCTCAATTACTGATTGTGCCACTGTTCTATTAAAAAATCACGCCACCTACTCTAGGACGCGTTCTTCAAATAATTGCAGCAAATGTCTTAAGACTGTACTAGAAAAGCGCAACGCGCTCTACAATTAACCGATAAACTAATAGGATGGGCGGCCCAGGTGCAATCTAGATAATTAACATACTTTAACGTCTTCTAGGATCAGTATGAAGAAGAGGGACAGCTGCTGTAGCTAATTTATCTTTTGGACCAGATTCGGAGGCCCTTTCCATTTGAAAAGCAGAGACTATTGGATCCGGCCTTTTTTTCGATGGATTAAGAGTTGACGTTTTTACCTCTTTTTCTTTATTGGGATCATTATTTTCTTTTTTAACTTTAGCTGGTGCTTTTTTTACTAAATCAAGCTTACCAGCCTTCTCTAAAGCAGGCTTGACAGAGCTTACATCGGCACCAGCTATGATAAGCCGCTCAGCAACAGCCCATTGGTTTTTAAAAACTGCCCATCCGAGTGCTGTCCTGCCGTTCGTACCTGCAGCATGAATATCCGCGCCTTTTTCTAACAATTTCTCAACTATTTCTAATTTACCATTACTGGCTGCCTGCATAAGTGCTGTTGCACCAACGTCATTTTTAGCATTAATATCTGCGCCCTTTTCTAGCAATTTCAAAACAACTTCTAAATTACCACTACCTGCTACCTGTCTCAAAACTGTATTACCATCAATATCTTTCGCATTCACAAAAATCTCATCTTTGTTTATAATAGATATCAATTCTTCTTTGCCTATTGTGAGATTTTTGTAAGAACTTAAAACACTGCTGTATCTCTCGAATTCTTGCTCTTTATTAAACAACTTCGCCAATTCAGTTATCTTATCTAGTAAAGTAGAGGGGTTTCTTTTTAATGCCACATTTAGTATTTCATAAAAAAGTTGAGAATGTGAAAGAGGCGTTTCAGTTCTCATTAAGCCCTCAATTAGCTTGTTTGTAGACTCTTTGGCATTATTATCTTCATCATAAAAATAATAAGGTTTATTACCTTCCCTAGTCGCTAGCACTTTCTCTATAAAATCGACCTTCTGGGCTTCTACAATAGAAGACATCACGGGGCCAACCTCTGCACCTGCTAGAATAAGTTTTTCAACAATATCCCATTTGCCAGTCTTAATTGCAAAAGCAAGTACCGTTCTATCATCATCACTTTTAGCATTAACATTAGCGCCTTTCGCAATTAATGCATTAACCATCGTCAATTGACCATTAGCTGCCGCTATCATTAAAGCAGACCTGCCACTACGATCCTTAGCATTAACATCGGCTCCCTTCGATAATAGCTTTTCAACCATATCAAACTTGCCTGAAGAAGTTGCTATCATTAACAAGGGCAGACCATCAGTATTTTCAGCGTTCACATCAAGAGAAGCACCTAGCTCCAATAGCTTTGTGACAACATTCCATTTTTTTGAAATAAAAGCAGATGTTAAGGCTGTTGAGACATCCATTTTTTGATCGATTTCTCCCCCTTTATTAAGAAGCAGTTCAACTAGCTCGAGATGTCCACGATTGGCTGCCATTATTAATGCTGAAACGCCAATGTTATTAACTGCCTTGATATTCGCACCCATTCCAAGCAGTTTATTAACAGCATCAAGTTTACCTAAAGCCGCTGCATTTATTAGTGCTGTCGCACCAAACATATCTCTGCTTTCAAAATCAGCTCCGAACTCTACCAGTTTATCAAGAAGATTGAGCTCCTCATTTCGCATAGCATGCATTAAAGGGGTATAACCAAAATTGTCCTTAGCATTAAGGTCCGCGCCTTTTTCGGACAATTTCCGAACAATTTCAAAATTGCCAATTGCAGCTGCTCTCATTAACGCCGTGACGCCTTCTTTATCTTTGGCATTAAAATCTGCACCTTTTTCTAGCAATGTCTCAACAATTTCTGGCATCTGTGTCTCTACAGCCTTCATTAAAATGGTTATTTCTGCGTTATCTTTAGCATTAATATCGGCTCCTTTTTCAACCAGCTTTCGAACAATTTCTAAATTGCCAATTGCCATTGCTCGCATTAAGGCCGTGACACCTTCTTGGTCTTTGGCATTAAGATCAGCGCCTTTCTCTAGCAATTTTTCAACAATTGCTGGGTTCTGTGTTTCCACTGCTTTCATTAGAACAGTTATGCCTGCCTTATCTTTGGCATTAATATCAGCTTTCTTTTCTATTAATTTCTCAACAATATCTAACTTAGAAGCACCAACTGCTTTCATTAATATTGTTATACCATCATTTGTCTTGACATTAATATCTGCGTCTTTCTCAATGAGTTTTAAAGCAGCTTCAAATTTTTCCTCTAAAATCATGTACATAAGTACCGTAGAATTAGTTTTATCTCTTGCATTAACAAAAAACCGATCTTTATCTAAAAAAGAAAATATTTCTTCCATATTCATAGTTTTATCAATAAACGCACTTAGAACATGGCAATATTCTTCATACTCTTGTTCTTTATTAGCTGATTTGGCCATTTCTGATATTTTGGCTAACAAGCTAGGATTTGTTTCCTTATTTCTTAACAAGAAATTCATGATTTCGCCAAAAATAATAGATTTTGCAAGAGGCGCTTCGCTTGCCATAACTTCTTCAATTATTTTATGCGTTGGCATTCTTACGTCATCATCTATCTCATAAAAATAATAAAGTTTATTTATATCAAATATTCCAATTTGTTCAGCAGCGTCACTATAACTTGTATAATCTCTGGCTTGCTCACTAACATCCATGATGGGAACACCAACGAATGAAGAAACCCCTGAATTTGAACCACAGGCAACTTTGTGTGTATGGCCACTTAAGCAAAGATCTTTTCCTAGGCGACGGTAAAATTGAGCTATCATCGGCACCATGATTCTATACAAAGGTGCTGACTCGATTGAATCAAAAACAATCGCATTAGTGTGGCTGCGCCATGCCCAACATTGCGCTATCACTGGATCTGACACACTCGGATTATTTACGTCACCCTCACACAAGACATAAAACCCCCCATTGGGATTCGTTAAACCATGAATAGCGCAAGGCTCACCCGCTTCACCTGATAAAGATTGACAGCAATAGGATAATTTCCCCAAACAACCCGCTCTTGCGGCCTCGTCTTCATTTGCAACATTTACCTTTTTTAAATAAAACCTTTCATACCCTAGAGTTTTCCCATCTATTGTCATATCTGGGATATTTTCACCCGCATGTTGCCTATCGAGATTGAGAAATTTCGTGTAATCTCTTTTTGTTAACCCTTTGGACAGAATATATTTAAAAGATTGACTAGATTCGGCAATATACCTTTCTTGATAACATTGAAGAGTCAGTAAATCCATATCATTATCTAAGGGTAATCCTGCTCGCAGCTGCAGGAGACTTTCTTTATCCTCTATTAAACTGCGACTCAGCTCTTCATATCTAGCTTGTTTTTTCTTACGTTCAGCTTGATTTCTATTGAGCTTTCGCCATTCACTATAATCTGCTTCAATCTTACTTTTTAATTCTCTTATTTTTGCTCTGTCGGGTTTTCTTTTATCGAGTTGAGCTTGTTTTAAATCTTCTTTAATAAGATCTTCTATCCCTTCTGCTTGACCAAAAATCTTTTTAAAGGATTCTTGATCGATATACTTGGCAGCCAATTCTCGCCAAACCTTAAAATTGCAATGCATAGGAGAGGGTATCGTAAAAAGGCAAGCATCATGAACACTTTTATTTTTTTCTAAATATTTAAGGGCGCTTTCAACAGTAGTGACTCGATCAACTTCTCCTTTTTCATCTAAATTGGTAAATAAGGCGGTTAGCTTTAGCGCATGATCTTCTGCCATGCCATTTTTTTCAAACGCAAAAGCAACTCTGCAATACAGCAATAATTCTTGGTAAACCTCATCGTCAAAATAAGGCTTATACATCAGCTCTTCCGGATGCGACACTTTATCGGTTAAAGGAATATTTTTCTCTTCCTCAGAAAGAGGTAAGTTTTTATCAACTTTAGATTGTTTTATTAGAGTCTCAACATAGGGGTAAACTTCCTTTTTTTCTTGTTTAATTCTATCCTTCAATTCTTGCGCTTTTTTATTTGCCTCTTCTAGCAACGCTTGCTTTTTTGCCGGATCTTTTTGTTTTGAAGCATCATGATATTTTCTTCTAAGCCCCTGAATCTCAATAAAAAAATCTTGTGTTACCATTAAAGCAACCTCTTTGGTAAAAAAATTTCTTTACATATTGACCGAAGAAGTTGCTGCAAAGTTCCAATCCAAAGGAAAGTGTATCTACACTAAAAAATAGTAATTTATCTTCTACAATCGCTTATTCTCTCTTTAGCCTATACGATATCTGAATTTATTTTCTCTCTCATTTTTATCAGCTAATGAACTCAATCTTCCTGTTTTGTCTAAATTATTCAATTCCTCTTGATTTTCATTAGTTTGCGCACCAAGGTTGATAAGCACTTCTGCAAAGACCATTTTTTTATCTGGATTATTTTTTATAGCTAGTTTTTGAGCTAAGTTAAGTCCTTCATCCGAAAGCAAATCTCCCAACATTCTAGAAGCAAATTCAATTCTGATTTTTTCATTTTCTATCGTCTTAAAATACGCTTTAAGAGAATCTGTTGAATCTTGCAAATGTTGCATTGATTCATAAAGCTTATAAGCATCTGTAGATTGAATTTTAGGATATTGACTAAACCCGTGTTCTCTCATATCACTGCTATAATCAACCACATTTGCGACCCCTATCAATTGTAAATTAAGCAAATCTGCTATTAGCCTATCTTGCTCAGCTTTAGTAAATATTTTTTTTGGCACCTGAGAAGGCGAGCTGCTTTCTCCTGTAATTTTCGCAAGCACTCTGAGTGCAAGATCAAAAGAGTAATCTTCTTCATCTTCTGTATCATATTTTTTCGCAAACTCTTGCATTAAATGCTTTGCTTTCGACAGATCACGTTTTAATATAAGATCAAGCAAATTATCTATATAGTGATCCATTATTCGCACATAATCATCCGGATTTGATTTTTCCCTATCTGCTCTCTCTTTTTTAAATGACACATGAATGGGCTTCCCTCTTTGCATATTTTCATTCGTTTCTTGTACACCTTTTGGTAGCGTAGAATCAAATTTTGCTATAGCACTATCTAGTATTTTTGAGACATCTTCTATTCTTTGCTCCCTAATCGCT
This sequence comes from uncultured Gammaproteobacteria bacterium, assembly GCA_963803015.1. Classification (GTDB taxonomy): domain Bacteria; phylum Pseudomonadota; class Gammaproteobacteria; order Berkiellales; family Berkiellaceae; genus Berkiella. Next base: position 610,073 of record CAWDKV010000011.1, read on the forward strand.
TTCTCTACTTCATCATAAACTTTACTCACAATTTTCTTGCTAGAAAATAAGAAAAGTGTCGCAAACTTCATTCCTACTTCCTTATAAAAATCATTGTTGGGAACTAAATAAGAAGGAATGGCTTCTTTAAGCATCGATTGCGCCATTTCGTAAAGTGATTGTTTTGCTTTTTCCATATTAGCTGGTGTGAGATATTCTTTTGCTCTATCTTCAAGTAAACGTACAATGTCTTGATCTCTTGCGCGTTGTTTAGCTCGGAGATACACTTCACATAATAAAATGGGATCAGGGCCATAGGGTTTCATATGAGGTTGTTCAAAAAAATCACAATACTGCTTTATAAATTGATATTTATCATCATGGCTCCACAATGAAAATAAAGCTTTAGCTTGTTGTTGCGCCATCTGGTGCGCTACTTCCATTTTCTTGTCATCAGAGAGTAATTGAACTTCTTTCAATTGAATTGCGGCTTCAAAAAGCCGTACATAGATTGAAATCCATAATGACATTTTAGCACTAGAGCTCCACGTGCAATTCTCACCATACTGTTCTGCTAATGGTATAAGCGCCACTTTTTGCATCTTTAATTTCTCAACCATACTCTTGGTAAACGTTCGACCAAAAGTAAGGGACGATGCGACTTTGGCTTGATCAGAATCCGCTAGAATTTTTGCCACTTCCAATTTGGCTTGTTGTTTTTCTTGACGTTTTCCTTGCAAACGATAAATTTCAATACCGCTCTCTTTTGGTCTACTGCGATCAGCTATAAAACAAAAGTCGTTATAAAACCCCACTACCATGTTATGCGTGTCATTTCTTTTAAAAAATAACACTGTAGAAATGAGTAGAAGTTGATTGTTTTTTAAATGCTGACTAATCTCTTTATCATCAGCATAAGAAACAATGCTCTCTACATCTTGCTCAACTTGTTCTAATAGAGTCGATAATTTCTCTTTACCTAAAGCTGCGAATGGAGTATTCAATAATTGTCTTTTCGCTTCTTGCGCTAAAGTCGAAGAAAGAAAGCGTTGAAATGATGTTCTCAATTGAGAGAGCATGATGGGAGGCCTACTCCCATGTAATTCATACTTTATACCACTTATTTCCCTCTCCCCTCTCGTATCCGCTCGGTGGGCTAAGAGATGGTTTTGTGACATAGCATTGACGACACCATAAAATTCACGATATCCACTATCGTTAAGCGTTGGCACAGGCATTGCTTTTAATATTTCTAGGTTTCTTGCAATCTCTTGATAATATTTGCGATCTTCTTCACGAATTTTTCCGCCGTGATTTAATAACCAACGAAGGTAGTTCACACCGCTTACCAATGTTTGGCGCTGCTCATTGCTAAGATACCCTTTTTCCTGAAACTGCGACATACTGTCAATCACAACCATTTGAAAGATGTAGTTAGTTTCATTTTGAATTTCAGCATCATCCATTTTAATCTTATATTTATCGAGAAAAGAGATGAGTTCGTCATATTGTTTTTCATTTCGATATGCAAAAACAAAGCTTTGGCTAAGATTTGGGTACCTTTGTAAAATGAGGGGAATATTAACTTTATCCTTTCGTTTTACAGCATTTACGGCGATGTTGATATTAGGATATTGGTTTTGACTAGCAACAAGGGAGGGACTAGACAGTAAAATATTGGCTTGCTCTTCATCAATCTCTTCTCTTGCTAAGTAATGATCAATAAAAGAATTAAGACGGCGCTCTCCTATTTCTTCACGAAAATCCTCTTCGGGCAAAATACTTAAAAGCGAATGCGTTAATTTTTTATCTCTCGTTCCTAAAACAGAATTGAAAGCGCTTTGTATAATTTCATAGTATGATTTCTTTTGCGAATAAGGCACATCAAAGGAATTCCATTCTTCATCTGAAATTTGCTTCCTTTTAGCAATCAAATCAACTATATTATCTGCATTTAAATCAGGCAATCTTTTCTCAATAGAATAAATTTTTTTTGAGAACGCAGACACTTGTTCTTTGCCCATAATAACCCTCTTATATCCCACAGGAATTATATAAATAAGACTTACTATTGTTAAAAAAGTTCAGGGAACAAGACCTGGGTAATTGCACTTGTTTTTCTAGCAATTCTAGCGTGAATCTAAGTGTGCTCAACATCAAGTGGACTCAAATGTAAGCTGATAACAAGCAAGGATCAGATAACTGTTAATCCAGATGATAATCTAGGTGGTAACAGAGCAATTAGATAACAACCCTTGGAAGGGTTAAATTCGGCTCATCGATTCTATCATGGTAACTTAAAGCGGGCACCTCTCTTGTACCTGCTCTCGTTTCTACATACCCCTTACCTTCAGAAAACAGCTCAGCAGAAATTTCTCTTGCATCAACTGAATGGTCACTGAATAAAGGAATACCATACAGCGTAATATCTCCATTACCAATAATTGATTTAATGACTTCGGGGTTTTTATTTAGATCACGAAAAGCGTTATCAAAAGACATGCCATTGCTAATATCTTTTAATATATTGGCGTAAACATCTGGGGGAAAGTCATGAAGAGAATAAGTCGTATTTTCTTTCGCACTATGAATATCATAAATTAAATTTGGGGTTAAAGATAACATGCAATTAAAATTGAACTCAGCATACATCGTCATATTTTGTGCGAAACATATTAAAAGCTTTCTTAACTCTTTCTCATCTTTGGTATTTAAGTAATTGTAGATGTCCAATACGCTATTTTCAAAGCCTTGCTTTTTGGCTTTTTCAAGCGCAATAAAAAACATCAACAAACAAAATCGATTAATAGTTACCAAATTTCCATAAAATATAAGCTCGTTCTTGCTAAAATTGATTTTTATTTCAGTCTCTTTAAATTTTAATTTGACAGAAAAACAAGAACCTGTTCCACCACAAAAATATGCTGATAATTCTTTTGTTAATTGCACATTAACAGAATAACAATTAAAACATAAGTCAGTAATTTTGAAAAATGTATTAAATTTCCCTTTCAGCTTTGCTTTTCTTAAATCAACCCGCAGTCGTATTCTATCTTCTCCTTCAAGGGCTTTACTATCTACAAAGCCACCTGGGCAAAAACAAATCACATTTCCATCTAAATTCAAGAGATCTGAGGCAGCCAAACAATTTTCATTAAAGACAACTCTGTGTTGTTTAAGAAAGGCATTGCCATAAAAAGCGCCGGAATTGATAATTTTTTTCAAATTCTGAGCTGTGGTCCAGTGATCAATAACGGGGGAAATAACATAAGGACCGTTCTCATCGCCACAGAGTTTCAAAAAGACTGTCCTGATTTTTGTATTTTCTTCTCTTAACAAAGTGTAAGGCAACTTTACATTAGTATTGTGTTGGGGTTCCCCTTTTAAATTTAAACCACCAAATTTTTTATGGGGATTATGTTTGTGTCTAAAGTATCTTATAAAGCTTAGTACTTGAGGGGATGGAGGTATGATTGGTAGAGGTAAAGGAACGGATAAATTTTGAGGCTCAGGTTCTTTCTTACGAGATATCCTAGACCAAATTTTACTTAAGAAGTTGGTGAGAGTTTCAAACATATTTGAGCAGGTATTAAATGATAAGTGAAATGATTATAATTTAACCAGCTTAAATAAGTCAATTATTGAGAAAATACAGATAAATACGAATAATTATTGCAGTTACTCATGTCTCGTCGGTAGCTACTACGAATAGGTCAAAGCTTTGGATCACAAGGGTATTTAATAATCAACCCTGGCTCTAGCAAATGCTCTCGAGCATTTTTTACAGCGGCGTTATACCAAAAATTACTAAAACCTAAAATTTTTGGATCAGTTGGCATAACATCTATGATAACACCCTCGATCTGCCACCTGCATACCACCTGGTCTGCAAGATTATTCTTAAAGCCTAGAGTACGCAAATTCTCTTCAATCTTAGCGAAAGCGCTACGGCTATAAACTTCAACTATGGTATCTACATCATAAGTGGGACGAGGTGCCAAAGGATATTCTGCATCCAGTAATAGCTCAACAATGCTTCCACCAACAAAGATTAATTGTTTTCTTAAAGGTCCTAATTTTTTAGCAACTTGGATAACAATGGGTATATTGCTCACAACTCATTTCCCTTGGTTTTACTCATTTCTTTAAATTTTGAAATAAAATGGCGTATCTAATTGATTATTAACGTAATAGTTTGACTGACCAGAATAGTGGTTCTTCTTTTAACTCAACCCCATACGCACTGATTTACTCTTTTCACTAGGCTTTAGAGGGGTAAAATCAAGGATAACCTCTTGACCTGTTCTAATACTGGCATCAATCTCATAGCTGTGTTTTTCTAAACAATGTGCAAATTCTCGGATAGCTTTTTGCTGAGCGGATGATGAATTAACATTTTTCGTTATCATTTCATACATTTTGGAGATAGTGTAAGGGGTTGGTTTTTTCAAACCAGGAGAAGCTGCTAGGTATTCTTCAAATGCTTTATTGAGATCTAAAGGAATAGTGCTTTCTCTTCTATATTTTGCCCCTGCTTTATCCTTGCTAAAAAAGAGGTGCGAGCCATGCTCAAGATATTCCAAGGGATGTCCTAGACCAATTTGCTCTGTTTTCAAGAAGAGATGTTTGGTACCATTAATCAGAACTTGCCCAAACAGCATATGCGAACTTTCATTTGGTAAAATATCTAAAGTGGGATGTCCACCCCATAAGCGCATATCAATCCCATATTGGCAGCTCTGAAAACTAGGATGCGTATAATGTGAACTCAAATACCACTGTGGATCGCGCTTATAGGCAAAATCATTGGCCCCTAACAAAAATTCTGGCTGTTCTTTGCCTGTGGCAAACCGAGCATAACCCATTAAAAATTGAAACAATTTTTCATCTGGATCGACGATTTTGTAAGATCCTCTATTAAGCTCTTGTTTTGCCTGAATCGCTAAATCATGGATATGCCACATCACCGAAACTATTGCTATTAGATATTCTCTTCTTGCGTTCGCATGCACTTTATTGCCACCTACCAAACGGTTGACAGATTTCACTGTTTTAGTAATCGAGCTGCGGTTTAGCTGATGATAAAGGGGTTTGTGCTCGCTTTTTTTCTTCAGACCAGAGCGCATGAAAAGCTTATTATCCGCGTGAATAAGCGAACCTGCGTGATGAGCATCAGCAAAACTTGTCTCCGGCGCATAAATTTTTTGTAAAAAAATGCGACCTTCTTCTTTTAACCAAGGTGCATTATGCTGCGCCCAAGAGCCCTTTTTTTCTTTTGATGAAGCACTAGAATGAGCTGAGGCTGGAGCCAATGCAGAGGAGGCTACATTTCCGGCTGCATGTACAATTTGACTTGTTGCTTCAACGACACTTGCCGTTGCAACATTTGCTGCTGTGACAACTGTTTTCTTCGCTGCCCACAAGGCTGCTTTACCCGTGGCTTTAAGTGCCAGCGCAGCAATACCATCTTTATGCTCTTTTTTATCGTGTTTATCCTTTTTACCTTTTTTATCTTTCCCCACGTCCTTTTCTTCTTTTTTGTCTTTTTTACCGAATAAAAGCATGATTTTGACTCTTTTGCGCAGGACTAAACAGGCCATTAGAGTAAAATGGTAACAAATGAATGTCAATGAAAAGACAATAATTAGTTAGCTAATCGTAGACATTTGAAGAAAGGTCATCATATCTGCGTTTTAATACCACTTGTCGGTTCGTTATTAAAAGCATTGGTAATATTTGCTAACATTTCTCTAGTTTTTTAGGGATTAATATATGCATTGCCACAATCACATCAATACTAATGCTGTTGCCATTTGTCCAGCTTGTCATAAAGGTATTTGTCAGCATTGCATACCTCAAGATAGTCTCGTTTCATGCAATGTCGAATCTTGTCAAAAAAGAGCAAAGATGATTGATGATATTATAAATAACAATATTAATATTATTAAAAAATCTAATCGATCTTTAATTCTTCATCGCTTCACATTAATATTTTTAGGGATTTTCTTTCTCATCATGGGTGTTCTATTTTGGCAAAGCGAAGAATTATGGTATGGCATATTTTTTGGTGGTTTCGGCGCTGTTCCCTTTTTCTATGGCATTTATAGCTTAATAAAAAAGAACTTTCTAATTCCTGAATCCTAAAACTGTGGCAGCTTCCCAACCACCACCCAGCGCCTTGATAAGTTGCACACTAGCAACTTGACGCCGTGTATGAATATCAATCAATGCAAGATGCGCTATCAACGATGTATTTTGTTCAATCACAACGTCCAAATAAGTTGCAATACCACCTTCATAGCGGTAATTAGCTTGCTGTAAAGCCTTATCCGCGGCTATCGTTGCATTTGCTTGCGTGACACTTTCCTTTTCTAAATAACGTTGTGCCGCTAAATTGTCTTCTACCTCTTGCAGAGCATTTAATACGGTTTTCCGGTAAGTCGCTACGCTCTGACAATATGAAGCGTAACTTTGATCAAGTTGCCCCTCTAGATTGCCACCATCAAAGAGCATCATAGTAGCGCTCGGGCCCACCGCCCAATAAAGACTGGGGGCTTTTAATAAAGAGCCAATGAGCGCGCTTTCAAAACCCAGAACCGTTCCCATTAAGTTAAAATTAGGAAAAAAAGCGGCACGTGCCACGCCAATGGTAGCATTTGCCGCTTGAACACGTTTTTCAGCTGCTGCAATATCAGGTCGTCGTTCTAAAAGAGTCGAGGGCAATGTGGGTGCAACTGGGACAACTTTGCTTTGCTGCTTGGATGGCGCAATTGAAAAAGCAGCAGGTGCTTTGCCAACAAGTATAGCCATCGCATGCTCTTGTTGCGCCAAGTTTAATTTGGCATCTAGTAACATCGTTTTGACATTTTCTAATTGCGTAACAGCTTGATCAACATCTGCTTCCGGCGTAATACCTCCGTTATATCTATTACGTGTTAATTCTAAAGCTTTTTCGTAGGCATATTGCAATTGCGTTAAAATACGTATATTCGCTTCAGTCCCTCGATATGAAAAATAAGTAGTCGCTAAGCTGGCCTGCAAGCTCAATTGCACAGCAGCCAAATCATCTCTACTCGCTTGAGCCGTTTTTCTGCTCGCTTTGACTGAGTTTCTTACTTTTCCCCAAAGATCGATTTCATAGGAAAGATCGGTTCCTAATAGGAAATCATTATAATGATTAACTATTCCAGGATTGGCTATCGTTTTAGAGGTTTGAATGCGCAAGGCATGCGCATCGGCATTAAGAGTCGGAAAATAAGCAGAGCGCGCTATCTTTAAGGCGGCAAGCGCTCCCTCATATTGAGCAAGCGCAATTTTTATATCTTGATTCGCTGCATTTAGTTCGTCTTCAAGTTGATTTAAAATAGGATCATCATATACAAGCCACCAGCGTTGCGTGTAGGCATTAGCAAAACTGGGTTGGGCTATTTTCCATAGGGCATCTTCTTTATAAGTATTGGGGATAGACATCTTTGGACGTTTATATCGTGGCTCAAGTGAACATCCCCATACAAGCAAGAGCGTGAGCGTGATAAGAGCAGCCAGAGAAAACGGTTTCATGAGTGAGCTGTCCCTTGTTTTTGCTTCACAATTTCCACTTTGCTACCGGTAACTAAAGAATCAGGGGGGTTAACAATAATTTTTTCTCCAATAGCAATACCAGAATCAACTTCCACCTCTGTACCAAAATCTCGTGCAATTTTAATCGACTTTAAAGTTACTTTATTTTCCTGATCAACTGTCGCTACTTGCAACCCTTGCGATCGAAAAATTAAAGTGTTTACCGGTAAGATGACACTTCCTTCTTCCGCTGGTATCGTTAAATGCACTTGCGTATAGCCACCGGGTAATAATTCATATTTTGAATTGTCGACTTCAAATTCTGTTAATAATGTGCGTGTAGCAGGATCAATAGCCTTAGCTGTTTGCAATAGTTTTGCAGGGTAACTTATTCCTGGGTGTTCAGAAAAATGGAGAGTGGCGATAATATCAGGTTTGATACGTGATGAATAATTTTGCGGCACGTTGACATAAATTCGCAACTTATCCGCCTGTACGATATTAAAAAGTGGCAACGTGGTAGAGCTACTTCCCTCATTAATAAGCGTTCCAATATCTGTCGATCGACTGCTGATAATGCCATCAAAAGGAGCAACCACGCGCTTGAAACTAACGAGATCTTTTAACATATCACGTCTTGCGCGCGCAGAATTCATTGTTGCTTTTAAAGAAACAGCCGAACTAACTCTTTCATCTGTTTCCTGCTTTGAAACTGAATTGGTTTTTAACAAATTTTTCCAGCGCTCAGCTGTAGATTGCGCTAAATCATAATTGGCTATAGCTGTATTGAGATCTGCTTCTGCCTGGCGCAATTGCGCTTCAACTTCTGGAATTTCAATAATCGCCAACAAATCTCCTTCTTTTACCCTACTACCAATATCCACCAACCATTTTTTAATATAACCATTGGTACGTGCAAAAATCGTTGCTTCATGCCAGGCAACCACATTTCCTGGCAAAATAAGTTCCTCTTTAGCTTTACCCGGATTAGCGATAACTGTCGCAACATGATTAATCGCTTGTTTTTTTGTCACCTTGTTCAACGCATTTTCAGATTGGACACGCGCTATAACCCCTACAGTCACAATAAGCATGGCAATGACAATAAAGCCTGAAAGCTTGGCATGATACTCAGGAGGAATACTTTCTTTCATTTTCTTAAACATGTGGCGTTTCTCTTAATTTATTTTCTCTACGTCCATGGATTAAACAAAAAACAGAAGGAACAAAAAGCAACGTGGCAACAGTTGCAAATAATAATCCACCAATCACAGCCCGGCCCAAAGGCGCGTTTTGTTCACCACCATCGCCTAATCCTAAAGACATAGGTAACATACCAATAATCATCGCCGAAGCAGTCATTAATACTGGACGAATGCGTGTCACGCCGGCTTCAACCGCAGCCGACAGAGCATTATTACCTTTAGCCATATGATCGCGCGCAAAACTGATGACTAATATGCTATTAGCTGTTGCCACTCCCATGCACATGATAGCCCCTGTTAGTGCTGGCACGCTTAATGTGGTTTGGGTTATAAATAGCATCCAAGCAATACCTGCAATCGCAGCAGGCAGTGCCGTAATAATAATGAAGGGATCAGTCCACGACTGAAAATTGACGACAATCAGAAGATAAACTAAAACGATAGAAAAAATAAGACCAAAATAAAGCCCTCTAAAAGCGCTTTTTTGAGTTTGCATTTGACCCGCTGTACTGACACTGGAACCCTTGGGAACCTCTTTTGCTGTATCAGAAATAATTTTATTAATCTCTTTTGTAACGCTTCCTAAGTCTTTATCCTGAATCGAAGCAAAGATATCAATAATGGGTTGTACGTTATAAGAAGATACTACTACCGGCCCCACCCCACGCTCTATGGTTGCCAGGGCACCTAATATCTGAAGCTGAGATGATGCGTTTAAGCTTGTAATGGGGACATTACGCAGTGCTTGCAGAGAATCCATTACATATTGCGGCGCTTGCGTGACGATAGGATAAGAAACATTAATCTTAGGATCGAGCCAGAAAGTGGGTGAGGTTTGAAAACTGCCCGACAGTGTAATTAACAAATTGGAGCCAATATCATTGTAAGTATAACCAAGCTCTTTAGCCAGGCTTCTATCGACGTTAACATGTAATTCTGGATAGTTAAATGCTTGTTTAATTCTAGCATCTACGATTCCAGGGATCTTTTTAATTTTTCCTAATATCATATTCGCATATTTGCGGTTAGCATCTGTATTGAAGCCAACTACTTGAATGTTAATGGGTGAAGGTAAACCAAAATTTAAAATTTGACCAACTATGTCTGCAGTCAAAAACGCAAAAGTAACACCAGGAAATTCACTTGGCAAAGTTGCTCGCAGTTTGCGCATATAATCTGCCGTTGGCTTATGCCCTCTTTTTAAAGAAATGAGAATATCAGCATCCGCGGGCCCAACAGGCGCAGAGTTGCTATAAGACAAATTGATCCCACTATTGGGCAATCCTATGTTATCAACAATGCTCTCTAAATCTTTAGCAGGGATAATTTGGCGAATCCTTGCATCTATTTTGTCACAATATTTTGCCGTTTCTTCTACGCGGGTACCGGTAGGGGCGCGTATATGAAGCTTCATTTGGCCTGCATCAACCGTAGGAAAAAAATCTGAGCCTAACCAAGGAAATATTAAGGCAGAAGATACAAACAAAAATCCTAAAAAAACGATAATAAACATTTCTTTTTTTAACAAAATGGCTTCAAGTAGGGTACGATATTTTTGCCGAAAATTTTCAAACTTATTCTCAAATTTATGGTGAAACTTTACAAAACGATTTGAACTCTCTTGCGATGCGTTAGGTTGTTCTTTATGTAACCAATATTTTGCTAAAGTGGGTATTAAGGTACGCGAAAGAAAATAAGAAGCTAGCATCGCAAAAACAACAGCCTCAGCAAAAGGCACAAATAAGTAGTAAGATACCCCTGTCAGAAAAAACATGGGCGCAAAAACAATACAAATACAAAGAGTGGAGACCAGCGCTGGGATAGCTATTTGGTTTGCACCATCTAATATGGCTTTTTCCACCTCCTTGCCTTGTTGCAAATTCCAATTGATGTTTTCAATAGCAACGGTTGCATCATCCACTAAAATTCCTACAGCGAGTGCTAAACCTGAAAGGGTCATAATATTAATGGTTTCGCCAAGTGCGGAGAGCGCAATAATTGAGCTTAAAATAGAAAGTGGAATAGATATCGTAATAATCGTGGTGCTTTGCCAGCTTCCTAAAAATAGTAAAATCATTAAACCAGTTAGGATAGCGGCAAGCACCCCTTCTTGGACAACCCCTTGAATAGCTGCTTTTACAAATATAGACTCATCACCAAGCATACTTAATTTTAATTCAGGCGGCATCGATTCTTTTATTTTCGGTATCAAAGCTTTGACACGACTAATAATATTTAGTGTGGATGTTTTTCCGGTTTTTTGAATGGACATCATCACCGCGCGACTACCATCTACGCGGACAATATTTGTTTGCGGTGCAAAACCATCACGAACATGCGCCACATCACGCACATATAATACTGCGCCACTAGAAGTTCTAATAGGCAAATCGTTCAATTCTTCTACCGTTGTTGGACTGGCATTGAGTTTGACAATATATTCAAAACTGCCAATTTTCTCAGTCCCTGCGGGCAAAATGATATTTTGGTTGCCAATGGCGGCGTTCACATCCTGCGCAGAAACACCATAGGTTTGCATAGCTTGAGGATTTAAATCCACTTGGATCTGTCGCACTTTCCCACCATAAGGATAAGGCAGCGCCGCTCCTTGTACTGTCGCGAGACCTGTACGAATAAAGTTATTACCTAAATCAAAAAGTCTTTGTTCGGGTAAGGTGTTACTGGAGAGCACCAGCTGCAATACTGGTACCGTGGCGGCATTGTAGACAAGGATAAGAGGAGGCGTTGTCCCTGGCGGAAAACTTCTCAATAAGGTTTGAGACACCGCTGTGATTTGGCTTAAGGCCACATCAATATTCGTTCCTTCATGAAAATAGACTTTAGTAACGCTTATCCCCAGCAAAGCTTGTGACTCAATATGCTCGATATCATTAACAGTCGTGGTTAAAGCTCTCTCAAAGCTGCTGGTAATGCGTCCGGCCATTTCCTCAGGGGGTAACCCCGCATAACTCCAGATCACGCTCACAATGGGAATTTTGATTTCAGGGAAAATATCGGTGGGGGTTCGTAAAATAGTTAATATGCCAAAGAGAAGAATTAAAATCGCCATCACAATGAATGTATAAGGTCTGGATAATGCTAGCCGTACAATCCACATGGATGAACCTTAAATTGTAATCATTTAGAGTCCTAAATCAGGACAGGTATATATTTAGACTGGCTGATATTGGTAAATTGTCAAATAAGCGTCAAAATTTTGACGCCACTTGAAGGGTGGCAAAACGGCTAACCAAGGCACTGATAGTTAATCTGCTAATAATGAGATCTGACTCCGTTTAACCTCCTCAAATAGTAAATTATCGCATTCTCATTGCTATGAGCTGTCTTTGCGCTAAAATACTAAGCCAGAACTCTTTTATCGGAAAATCCTATGATTTTTACCCCATTATTTAAAGGCTTTGTTATCGGTGGCTCACTTATCATTGCGATAGGCGCTCAAAATGCTTTTGTTTTAAAACAAGGGCTGAAAAAACATCATTTGTTTTTAACCGCCTTCACCTGTTTTTTCTGTGATTCTATTCTTATTGTTTTAGGCGTTACCGGCATAGGTTTATTTATCACCGATTTTCCTTATCTAGATAATGCTCTGCGTTGGGGAGGAGCCCTCTTTCTCCTCGTTTATGGGGTGCGATCTTTTTTTAGCGTCTTAAAACCCCAAGCTTTAGTGGCAGAGCTCGAAAGTCCACAGCAAACTAGCAAGCTCAACACTTTGCTCCCTTTGCTGGCCTTTACGTTGCTCAACCCCCATACCTATATTGATACTTTCTTGATATTAGGGAATGTAGGGGCGCAAGCGCCCCAAGAAGAACATTTGCCGTTTATTATTGGAGCACTTACGGCTTCTTTAGTCTGGTTTTTTGGCTTAACCTATGGCGCCAGTCGGTTAAGCCATTACTTCAAAAACCCCAGAGTTTGGCAGTGGTTAGATGGCACTATTGGCTTCATCATGATAACTATTGGGATTAGCCTCGTTGTCTAACCCAATTATAAGGTTGCTTGATAAGAAACAATCTTATTTTGCGTATCTTGAATCACATGTGTGATAGCTTCTTCAAAATAACTACTCAATGGGGAAAAGCGGCTACTAATGACAAACCGTAACATCCACTCTTTAAGATTAGCTCTGTGCTCTTTGAAGGCTCTTGCATAGTCTAAAAGTAAATGGGCATAAGCTAGATCTATCTTGGAGGGTTGCGGGACCCTATTCCCCAACACTATAGAGAGCGCATTGCGGATCTCCGCGCCACGATTACTCTGGCCTTTACCCCAAGCCAGCGCAAACTGCACTAAATCCATAATCGCTATATTTTTAAAAGTATTGGCTGCTTGATAATAAGTTTGAATTTTAGTCTCATCTTGCGGGCCTTTTGATAAAGAGCGCAACTGCTTAATTTCTTCACAATAATTCGTCACTAACGTTTCAAGGGAATATTTTTTTTCCATAAAATCTGTACTGGCCATACTTTTGCTCCTCATTGAATTGTGAAGGGATCTCTGCCCCGTTCATCCTGTCTTGTGGGGTTACGATAAAAATTATATCTCATTTTCAGGTGTTAAAGAGGGTATAATTATAATAAGTAGGTTTTCTGAATATAAAAAGGAGCAGTTACACGATGAGTACTCGCTCTGTCTTAATTCAAGAGCTGCAACAACAAGGGATCAGCCATCCAAAGGTGATTGATGCCCTTAAAAGGGTACCACGTGAGGCTTTCTTGCCCCCCTATCTACAAAACCGAGCTTATGACAACAATGCCTTACCCATTGATTGTGAGCAGACCATTTCACAACCTTACATCGTCGCCTTGATGACTCAAGCTTTAATGACCTGTCAACGTTTCTCTTGCGTTTTAGAAATTGGTACCGGCTCAGGATATCAAACAGCTATCCTTTGCCAAATTTTTAAGCAAGTTTATACCATTGAAAGAATTGCAGCACTTTATGACCAAGCTAAAAGAACACTTGAGACCTTTGGTTATACTAATGTTCATTTTAAACATGGTGATGGCGCTTTAGGATGGGAAGAGCACGCACCCTATGACGGAATTATTGTTACCGCTGCGGCTAAACGGCTTCCCCGTGCTTTAGTAGAACAATTAAGTGCTGAGGAGGGAATTTTAGTTATTCCTCTTGGCAAAGTGCATCGTGTGCAAAAACTGGCACTGTTTAAAAAATCAGCAAATCGTATTGAAGAGAAAATTCTAGAAAACGTCTGTTTTGTTCCCTTGATCTCAAATGAATGATTGCACTGTTTCAAAGAATGCTAGATGAAGGCGGTTGAAGCAGCTACAATGATTCAAAATCTTAATAGAACGGAAGGCCATGTGAAAAATAATATTTTTTTAGCCGTTGTTCCTAGTTACGATAATCGATTAGCGATCACTCAAAAGTTGCATCGTTGTGAGGCTAAACGTTCACCCTTGGTTCGGGTTAATTGGACACACCTGGATGATCTACATGTAACATTAGGATATATAGCAGATGTTGCCCTTAACGATATTCGCACTATTGCGCTAGGCTTTTCGAGTATTTCACAATTTGCACCAATTATGGCTAATAGTGAAGAGATTAAAATGTATGGTAATGCCATTGTCTTAAGATTAGAGCCACTACATCAATTTCTCGCCATTCATAAAAAAATGAATCAGAAGTTAGGGGAAATTTCAGAAAATCGCTATCAATTTCTTGTCAAACGTCATTTCGATCCCCATTTAACTCTCGGCAGAGTCAGAAATTGGCAAGTCCTCAATCAGATCCATAAACAACAATTTTTGAGCCTGATTAAAGAGCAATTTCAAACCCTTTCATTTTTAACCCAGCAAGCTGCTTTAATGCACCACGTCGGAGAAACAGCTGTGCCTGCTTATCAAGCTATTCAAAAATATATTTTAAATGGCTAACGATTTTTTGCTATTTCGCTTTACTGGTCCAAATACTGTTTTTTAAGCGAAATCGCCAAGGCATGTCTTTATATTCTTCTGCATAATCAATGCCTACTCGTGGGCTTGCGATAATTTCTTTTTTGCTAACACAGATACCATGATCTTCTACCCAAATTGGAGATTGAAGTAAAGAGCAACCATCATGCACTTTTGTTATTCCCAATGCTTTTGATAAAGCACCGGGACCCGCGGTTAAAGAAGGCTTTAGCACTTTCATTTGACGGCGTTTCAACATTTCCTCTACGCCATGAAGCGGTTCAACCGCTCTAATTAAAATAGCATGAGGTACCTCTTTGCTGCCTGTCACAACATTAAACAAATGGTGCATACCATAACAAAGATAAACGTACCCTACTCCGCCTTGTAGATACATGGTTTTTGTTCTTTGTGTGCGACGATTATTATAGGCGTGAGAGGCTTTATCTTCTGGCCCAGAATAGGCTTCGGTTTCAACAATGATCCCCGCAGTGATGATGTTATCTATTTTTGTAAACAAAACTTTGCCCAATAGCATCTGGCTCAGGCTTAAAACACTTTCATTTAAATAAAAGTTCTTGGGAAGTATGAGATTTTTCATCTCTGTCCTATTACTGATCCACAACGTTTTATTAAGTTAACATTATGGTAACAATAAGCACCCTAAAGGTGCAAGATAAATTTTAGATTTATTTCTAACTTATAAAAAATACTACTATATCGCTTATACTCAAAGCTGATGTCATATTTAGATGGAAAGGTTATTTGTGTCTCACTTACGCTTAGTCAAAAAATTAACCCCACCATGCCTTTTTGGCTTTTTAGCCTATTTTCTTATTTCTTCATTAGCTCTTGCAGATGAAAAAGAAGTGGAGCCCCCTAAAACAGGTAATTTTGCTTTACCAACCGCACAACAGCCAGGAGCCTTAGTGAGTTTTGGGCAAAATATGTTGGATAAAGGCCAAACGCAAGTGTTTGCATTTTTAGATGATTATGTCGGTGACAACAAGCACGCAGCCGATGTCGTTCCAAGCATTTTATATGCGGTGACAGATAATTTTTCCATTTTCTTTAATGTGCCCATAGCAGCCAGTTACAAACAAGGCGCTAAGCGCTCTTCAGGCTTAGAAGATATGTTTTTACAATTAGAATATGCTTATTACAATTACAAAAATTCTGATTTTGTCGATCTCGGCACCATCGTTGCCAATATGACTTTCCCAACTGGCTCGAGCGACAAACAACCCCCTACAGGGGCTGGCGCACCTAGCTATTTTTTAGGAACAACCTTGGTCAGAATGTATAACAACTGGTTTGGTTTTGTATCGCCAGGTGTCGTACTTACTACTTCTCACGATGGTACAAAATTTGGCAACCAATATCTTTACCAAGCTGGCTTTGGCAGAAACATCTACTCTATTCCATCAAAATTAATCGTTGATTGGATGGTTGAAATAGATGGCCAATATACAGAAGAAAATAAAATAAATGACAACAAAGATCCCAATTCTGGCGGGAATGTTGTCTATGTCACGCCTTCATTGTGGATTTCCGGAGAGCACCTTGTTGTGCAATTAGGCGCAGGTTTCCTTCCAACACAACATTTATTCGGCAACCAAAATAGAAATAATTATCTACTGGTTGCCAATTTTGGATGGACTTTTCTTTAAGGCCAACTATCACTGTGTTATACACCCAACACCCTTGGGTGTCATTATTTTTCAAAAAGTATTGTCTGCTTTTAGAATCAAGCTATAATCAGCGCAAAATAGTGTTGGGGAAGCCACATGCCTATGCATACCCATATTCTAGAGAATATTCACGCTCTACTTGATTACAATAATATTCCTAAATCACAGAATGAGCGTCTAGCCTACTTTTCCAAAACTTTTGGTTTAACCTCTATTGAAAGCAAAAATCTGTTAGAAGGAAAAGTCGTTCCCAATAGGAAACTCTTAAAAATGATTGCAGATAAATTTGAAGTCGATCCACTTTGGCTAATCGAAAATTAGCATGACCACTTTAACCAAGGATAACTTGGCCACAAATCCTCTCACGCAATTTGCTATTTGGTTTGAAGCCGCAAAAGAGAAAGGCGAAATAGAGCCCACAGCGATGACATTAGCGACAGTTAATGCCAAATATGAAGTCAGTGCTCGTATTGTCTTATTAAAAGAGTTTAGTGAAAAGGGTTTTTCTTTTTTCACCAATTTCACAAGCCCAAAAGCCACTGCCTTAAATGAAATTAACCATGCTGCCTTAGTGTTTTGGTGGCCAAAATCTAAACGTCAAGTTAGAATTACTGGCGTTGTTTCAATGCTAGACAGCCAATCCTCAGATAAATATTTTTCCACACGCAGCAAAGCCTCTTGCCTTTCTGCTCTCGCTTCTAAGCAAAGCAGCATTATTCCCGATCGCGATTTTTTAATGGCTAAATATTATGCATTAGAAGAAAAATATGCTAATCAAGCTGTTATCCCACGTCCTGATTTCTGGGGCGGCTATATACTCAAACCTGAAAGCATGGAGTTCTGGCAAGCAGCCGATCACCGTCTTCACGATAGATTTTTATATCAAAAGAAAGACGAAACTTGGCAAATCTGTCAACTGTCGCCTTAATTAGCAAAATGAGATAATGATGAGTGGTGAACAATGGCACGCCGAAATACTGGTTAGTGATGAACTAGTCAAAACATGCCTCACCGAGCAATTTCCTACTTTGCCTCTCCATGACATCCAATGTATTGGTGAAGGCTGGGATAATAAAGTCTATTTAATCAATAAAAATCTCATTTTTAGATTTCCACACCGACATATTGCCGTGCCATTAATAGAGCGCGAAAATGCGGTGTTAACAAAACTTCAAAGTATTCGTTGTGTAGAGATCCCGCACCCGATTTATTTAGGCAAACCTTCCTTGCTCTACCCTTACCCATTCCATGGATATAAAAAAATACCTGGTCAATCCGGTTGTCATGCCCATTTAACCATGCAAGAGCGCGAAGCCAGTATCACCATTATGGCCAATTTTTTAAAACAGTTGCACAGTATCAATGCCACCCACGCGTTGAAACTGGGCGCAAAATCTCAAGTCTATGATAGAACGAATGTGGAAGAGGTGGTTGCCTCCTTAACTGAGCGGGTGAGTAAAATTATCGCTCAAAAACTTTGCACCATTAATATGGCGCAATTTCAAATTGAAATGCAATCAGCACTTAAAATCAAATTAGACAAAGAACAACAATGTCTTATTCATGGTGATTTATATTGCAGACATTTAATGTTTAATCAAGGCCATTTAACCGGAACAATTGATTGGGGCGATGTTGGAATTAATAATAAATCCGTGGATTTAGCAGTTATTTGGAGCTTTTATCCTCAACGTTGTCATCCGGAATTTTTTGAACTCTACGGACCTGTCGACCCTGCTACCTGGCAATATGCACGTTTTTTGGCACTCCATAGCGGATTAACCGTCATATTATATGCCTCAGATATGGGGGATAAATTATTAGTGGCGGAAGCAATCAATTCAATCAAAAGAATTAACCCAAACTTAATTGCCGATTAAATACCTCAATAAGTTTACTTGCACCCATTTTGAACTTTTTGCTTCAGATAACTCTCCATATAATATATAATAAAGTTATTGAGAAGGAGATATTTGTGCCAACTCCAAAAGAAAACCTTGAAAGATTGAAGCAATTTGTTGAAAAATTTCCAGCCTATCCCCCGAATTTATTTACATTACAAGGGGACAATATAGTTGTCGATCTTTCCAGTATACCACACCTACCAGGTTTGATTGATATATTGAAAACATCATTAGAAGAAAATGGGGTGACGAGTACCCCCGGCAACCCAGAGCAATACACCATAACGAGAGAATTTCAAGTTAACGCTGAAGCTGATGACAAAACACAATTTGATCGTGTACTCGCATTAATGGATCAAAAAACACGGCCGTCTCTGTCTCCCTCAAAAGAACTACAAAGACTTCTCAACCTAACCGATGTTGACTTTTTTGATCAAGATGACAGAGTTTTAATTCGTGAAGAAGAGTTAAGTGTTGAAGAGGTGAACATTCTATTAAAATTATTTAAATATGATTATATAGGAGATACTTTAATTGCAATAGAAACTGCTAACATAACGGCAGATAAAATTGAAAGTTTACGCCATCAGCTGAATGTGTCTGCACCTAGACCTCTCCCACAACCTCGACTTACCGAAGCTCCGCCTGCTAGCCCTACTACTCTCACATCAGCTCTTAATGTCTCTACTCTTACACCTCCTCCAGAAGTGCAAAGAGCAATGGAATTACAAAAACTTCTCAACCTACCCCATAACGTAGTTGAATATCAACCTGACAGAGTTGTGATTAAATATACTCCTGATGACCTTGATGGGCCTGATCGTTCTCCATTTTTAACTGAGGAACAGCTGGCGATTCTAGATAAATTATTTAATCCTAGATATATACGAAATTCTGTATTTGGAATATCTTATCTTGACATAACGGCAGATAAAATCGAAAGTTTACGCCGTCAGCTGAATGTGTCTGCACCTTCCCCACAACCTCCACTTACCAAAGCTCCGCCTGCTAGCCCTACTACTCTCACATCAGCTCTTGATGTGTCGATTCTTACACCTTCTCCACTACCTCTGTCTCCAAACGTGCAAAGATCAATGGGATTACCAAGAGCAGAAGAATTACAAAGACTACTCAACTTAGCCCATAATGACTTTTTTTATCAAGATGACAGAGTTTTGATTCGTGATACAGCTTTAAGTGATGATATGGTGCAGATTCTATCAGATATATTTGAACATGATTATATAGCAAATGGTTTTATTAAAATAAAATATACTGACATAACAGGTGAAAAAATCGAAAGGTTGCGCCAGCAGGTGAATGTCTCTGCTCTTACACCTCCACTTACTAAAGCTCCGCCTGCTGCCCCAGCACCAGCAGATCCAGCTGTATTATTAACCGCTACCGCTCCTACTCTCACACCAGGTCTTCTAGGTAGAACTACTCCGCCTCCAGTCGTCGAAGCTACCGGATTAACCCTTAGTGCCTTACACACTTACCTTACACACTATCAGTACCAAGTACAGCCTGTGTCCAACGTACGAGGAGAACTTGAAAAACTTGAGATTAATTTAGGGGAAGCACCAAACGATCCAAAATGTATCGCACAAAAAAAAGAAGGCGGTGTACAATTCTGTATAGGTAGCATGACACCTGAAAATCAAAAGACTCAAGCGATTACTGAAATATGTCAAATTGCTGCAGACGCTTGCAATGCGGGCATGCAATTTCAGATCCCTAGGAATGAGAATGAAGAGACCACATTTAAAGCGCTACTTACCTCATTAAAACAAAAATATGGTGATGGCTATCCACAAAATCCTACTTTGCCCGCCGGTATGACCAAAGCTATCATGCCTATTATCAAGGGATACCCTGATCTTATTCGAAGATATCCACCACCGCCGCCCCCAAGGCATACGGCAACAGTAACCCATTAGGGCAGCAATCGCGTTATCCATTTTCTGGCACTTGACTAACTTTTTATGTTGGAACCCCTTATCACTAAATTATTTATTACACTATTGACACACCTCTTTTTGTATGTGAACATTTGCTCACATTAAATAACAACTAAGTAACATGATATGAAAAACATAGAAATTTTAGGTTCAGGCCATTTTCTTCCTTCTCATATTGTTTTATCCGAAACCCTAGACCAAAAAATGGGTAAGCCCACTGGCTGGGTAGAGAAAAAATCCGGACTGAAGCAAAGGCACTTCGTAAATAAAGAGACAAACTCTTATATGGGCGCGCAAGCCGCTTTAGAAGCCCTTAGCAACGCTAATCTTGAGCCCAAAGACATGGATTGCATTGTTTCTGCTTGCGGCGTGATGCAACAGGCTATCCCTGTCACTGCAGTATTAATCAAAGAACATTTAGGACTTAAAACCCCTATTCCTTGTTTTGATATCAATTCAACCTGCTTAAGCTTTCTTACCGCTTTAGATCTGATTTCAGATTGTATCGAAAGTGGAAAATACAAAAATGTATTGATAGTCGCAAGCGAAATTCCTTCTAGCGGATTGGATTGGTCCGATCCGGAGAGTTGTACCATCTTTGGTGATGGTGCGGCAGCAGTTGTTGTTTCTTCTACTCGAAAAAACAATACCAGTCGGATAGTAGGCTCGCATTTTGAAACTCATATAGAAGGAGCACATTATTGCGTGCTTGAAGGAATGGGTACAAAAGTAGCGCAAGCCAATTCAGAAGTGCTTGATACAAACAAATATCAGTTTCACATGCAAGGAAAGAAAGTATTTAAAATAGCCAAACATTTACTACCAAACATGTTAGATAAATTTTTGGAAAAAAATCAGATAAGTAAGCAGGATATTAACTGGGTAGTCCCTCATCAAGCCAGTGGTTTAGCTTTATACCATATCAAAAAGGTTTTAGGGTTTGATGAAAGCAAATTCCTTGATGAGATAAGTCATTTAGGAAATCAAATGTCAGCCTCTATCCCCACCGTTTTTCATCTTAATGTGCAAAAGAAAATGATTAAACGGGGAGATCTAGTGCTTATGGTAGGAACAGGGGCTGGTTTTTCAATGGGTGTTATTCTTTTGGAATATTAAACATGAAAGTAGTCGTCACCGGTGCCACAGGTTTTCTAGGTCAACATCTGTGTCAACGTTTACAACAAAATGGTTTTTTTGTAACAGCACTGGGTCGAAACGAACTAATTGGCAATCAATTAACAGCACTAGGCGTTCATTTTAAAAAAATAAACCTTGAAGATAAAAAAGAATTAGAAAGTATCTGTAAAAATCAAGATTATGTATTTCATTGTGCGGCTTTATCTGCGCCATGGGGAAAAAAGAAAGCATTTTATGATGCTAATGTTTTGGGAACACAACATATCATCCATGCTTGTTTTAATAGCAAGCATCTTAAAAAATTGATTTACGTTTCATCCCCTAGTATTTATTTTGATTTCACTCCTAAAGAAAACATCAAAGAAGATCATACTCTTACATCAACTTCGGCAAATTTTTATATTGAAAGCAAGAAAGAAGCAGAGAAACATATTGATAAAGCGCATGCAATTGGTTTACCTGTTATAACCTTAAGGCCCCGTGCACTATTTGGCCCGAGAGATAATGCCATTTTACCAAGGCTAATGAAAGCAATTAAAAATAATCAGTTTCCATTAATCAATGATGGAGCAGCCATCATCGATATGACCTATGTTGACAATGTAGTAGATTCTCTTTTATTAGCGATGGATGCTCCTCATGCACACAATGGTAAAAAATATAATATTACTAATGGCGAGCCTATCCAGTTAAGGCAGTTTTTAGTCAAACTATTTGAAGAAATGGGTTTGCTCATTCAATTTAAGCGAATAAATTACGCGGGTGCGATGATTTGGGCAACCCTACTAGAATGTTTAGCTAAAATTCCAAGGCGCTCCCTAACAGAGCCAAAATTAACGCGATATAGTGTCGGTGTTCTTGGCTTGTCTCAAACCTTAGATATTTCCGCCGCAAAAAGAGATTTAGAGTATCTACCACAAGTTTCTTTAAATGAGGGCATATATCGTACGGCACAATGGTGGAAAAAAAAATGACTGTTAGTCTGCAATTTTTTCAAGTGGGATTTTGTCAACATATTGAAGCTTTATGCGTTAAAGGTGGCAAGTGGAAAGTTAAAAAATACCCTGCGCTTGTTACATTGATTCATCATCCAAAATTTGGATCTTATTTATTCGATACAGGATATTCCCAAGAATTTTTTGAACAAACCAAAAAATTCCCTGGAAAACTATATTCATGGGTTACACCAGTTACCTTCAAACAAGAAAATGCGATTGCAACACAATTAGAAAAAAACAACATCTCTCTTAAAGAGATCCAGGGAGTAATACTCTCTCATTTTCATGCTGATCATATAGCTGGACTAAAAGATTTCCCTACTTCAACTTTTTACTGCCTGAAGGAAAGTTATGAAGCTTTGAAATCAAAAAAAGCATGGCCATCACTTATAAAAGGGTTTCTTCCTGGATTGTTACCTTCAGATTTTGTCTCTCGTTTAACCTATATCGATAACTTTCCTAATATTACGCTTAACAATATACTTTCCCCTTTTGATAAAGGTTATGATTTTTTTTCTGATGGCAGCGTCATCGCTGTCCTCTTGCCAGGTCATGCAAAGGGTCAAATTGGACTTTTATGCAAAACGGAGAATAAATCTTATTTCTTGGTTGCAGATGCCTGTTGGGACGCTCTCGCTTACACCAACTTACAACTACCACATCGGCTGGCAAATCTTATTATGGAAGATGTGAATGCTTACAAAAACACGATAAACAAACTGCATCACTTAAATAAAAAAAATCCAGATATTATAATTGTGCCATCTCATTGTGAACACACCCTTTCATCTTTAATTAACGAAAAAGCATCATGCAATCATTAAAGATTTTATTTTATTATCTCCAAACAAAATATATTTTTGCCTTCAAGGATAGAAAGGCACTAGAGACGCATCAAGAAAAACTTTTACAGCAATTAAAAACACGCATACTAAAAAAATCCTCGTTTTACAAACCTTTTCTGAATCAGCCGTTTTTAAACTGGCCTTTGATGAATAAAAAACAAATGATGGCACATTTTAATCAATTAAACACACAAAACATGGACAAAGCTCAATTGATGCAGGTGGCCCAACAAGCTGAATCTTCTCGTGATTTCACGCCCATGATAAATGGTGTCACTGTTGGGCTTTCCTCTGGCACATCAGGGAATCGCGGTTTATTTATTGTGAATGGTAATGAACGTGTAAAATGGGTTGGCTATATGTTAGCCAAAGTTATGCCGCAATATTTTTTCAAAAAATGTAAAATTGCCTTCTTTTTACGCGCCAATAGTAACCTTTACGCCACCATTAACCAACGCAAAAGAATGCAATTTAAATTTTTTGACTTAATACGTGATTTTGATAAAAACATAACGGATTTGAACGCCTATCAGCCTGATATACTTATTGCACCTGCACAAGTTTTAAAACTTTTATCCTTAAAACAAGAAAAAAATATTTTAAATATCGCACCAGATAAAATTATTTCGGTTGCCGAAGTGTTGGAAGATCACCACAAAGATCATATTACCAAGCATTTTGCAAGACCAGTGCATCAAGTCTATCAATGTACTGAAGGTTTTTTAGGAACCACTTGCCAATGTGGGACACTGCATATCAACGAAGAGTGGATATATTTAGAAAAGGAATGGTTAGATGATGAAAAAACGAGATTTATCCCCATTATCACGGATTTAATTCGCGAATCACAACCTATCATCCGCTATCGTTTAGACGATATTTTATGTGTGAAAAAAGAAGTTTGCCCGTGTGGTTCACCCAATATTGCTATAGATAAGGTTGAGGGAAGATGCGATGAAATACTATATTTACAATCCGTTGAAAATCACACCTTAACGAAAATATTCCCTGATTATATTACACGTGCGATTACGCATGCTTCTTCAAGCATTGAATACTTCCATGTCACGCAAACAGATGTTGATTCTTGGTCAATATCCCTTGATTTAATGGGCAATGAAATATTGAACGATGTGCTCTCTCAAATTCATCTTTTATGTCACAAGTTGAAAGTAAAACCACCAAAAATCTGTTTTACGCCTTATATAAATCAACCATTAAATGAAAAATTAAAAAGAATTCATCGCGCATTCAACCCAGAGGAATCATTGATATGAAAAAGAGAATTTTATTAACTGGAGCGCGTGCGCCAATTACTCTAGACTTAGCCAGACAACTCAAAGAATGTGGTGATACAGTATATTTAG
The DNA here is from genome assembly GCA_963803015.1 of uncultured Gammaproteobacteria bacterium. Classification (GTDB taxonomy): domain Bacteria; phylum Pseudomonadota; class Gammaproteobacteria; order Berkiellales; family Berkiellaceae; genus Berkiella. Next base: position 634,656 of record CAWDKV010000011.1, read on the forward strand.
CCGATAGTGTGCGCACCCCCCTATCACGGGTTTCTAATGCCATTACAAACTATTTTCTCTTACCCAAACCTGTAGAAAACCCTGTGGCATACGTTAAATATTTAAATAAAATTGCATTAGAAAATAAAATTGATCTCATTATACCTACTTGTGAAGAGATCTTTTATATCGCACGGTTCAAAAATCTTATTAATACTGAAACGGATGTTTTTTGCGATCATTTTGAAAAACTATATCAACTTCATAGCAAATGGGATTTTCACAAAAAAATTACCGGTTATGAAGTGCTTTCACCTGAAACGATTCTTTTAAATCACTTTCACGATATCAAAAAAAACGTTCCTAAAACAATAGATTATGTATTTAAACCCGTATTTTCGCGCTTTGCTTCCAAAACCTTAATTTCTCCCAATGACAATGATCTAAAAAATATAAATATCTCTCCTCCCAAACCCTGGGTAGCTCAAAAACGAATTTATGGTAAGGAATATTCTTCCTATAGTATTGCCTATCGTGGTAACTTATCCCTTCATTGTACTTACCAATGCCAATATAGAGCCGGAAAAGGCGCCGGCATTTACTTTGAAGCAATTGAGCATCAAAAAATACTAAATTTTGTCAATCAATTTGTTCAAGAAAATCAATTTCATGGACAAATTAGTTTTGATTTTATTGAAAACCATGAACATTGCTATGTACTAGAATGTAATCCACGCGCTACCAGTGGCTTGCATTTAATAAGCCATCTAAAGAAATTGAGAGATTGCTTTTGGGGAAATCAACCAACACTCGATGAAAGACCTTCTACAACGAAGAAAATGTTTGGAACAGCAATGCTTCTTTATGGCCTACCAAAAATTTCTTCTATTTCAAAATTAAAACAATTTAAAGATGACTGGAAACAAGCCAATGATGTTATTTTTCACAAAGAGGATATTTGGCCATCTTTTTATCAATTTTATAGTCTTTTAGATATTATCGGCACAAGCTTTTTTACTGGCAGGACCATTCATGATGTGACAACCAGCGATATTGAATATAACGGAGAGACTATATGAAGCAAAATATTACTGAGAGCTGGGGTTCCCTCTTTTTGTTTAATAAAAGTGAAAAGCTTATTGCTAACGTTAAAACAAATTTTTTTATGCTAAAATATGGCCAATGTTCTTTTCCTGCAACCATGAATGATGGACAATTTGACAATTCTTATGTGGTATCTCCCTATACAGCCTTTATTCTCTATGCTAAAGAAGAGCTCGTTAAAATAAAAAATAAATTCATTCAAGTATCTCTTTCATTTTTCTTAACTTGCTTCAGCTCCATTTGTAAACTTGGCAAAATCAACCATCTCACCTTTGTTAATAATTATTTATTATCCACAAATTTGTACCCAAGCTGGGACGGAGAAAATATTTGCAAAATTACAAAAAAATTAACAACAAGAAACAAAAATAGCTTGATTGCTTTTCGCTCTTTGAATGAATATCAACACGAAGATTTGATTAAATCTTTTTTAAAAAACGGCTATTATTTGATGGCCAGTAGACAAGTCTATATTTTTGACCATCATCAAGCACCATATCAACATAAAAAAAATGTCATCATAGATAAAAAGTTATTGTCAAAAAAAGATTACACTCTATGCAATGCTAGTGAAATCAAAGAAAGTGATTTTGAACGAATTGTTGAGTTATATAATTTATTATATTTAGATAAATATTCATATCACAATCCGCAATTTACCACTCACTTCATTAAATCATGCCATCAAAAAAGGTTATTAGACATCTACGGTCTTCGTAATCAAGAGGGCATTTTAGATGGTGTCATTGGCTTTTTTACTATTGAAAACACAACTACCGCTCCTTTGGTTGGCTATGATACCAGCTTACCTGCTCAATTAGGATTGTATCGTCGATTAATCGCTTTAACACTAAATTATGCACAAGAAAATAATTATTTACTCAATTTAAGCTCAGGCGCCCCCAAGTTCAAACGTTTACGAGGTGGCATCCCCAAAATAGAATATACTGCTATTTATTTTCAACATTTACCTTTTTTTAGAAGAATTTTTTGGCACGCATTACTACTTTTTGCAAATAAAATCTGCAAACCCCTTTTGACTAAATACGAATTATGAACGCATCATCCTTAGATAAAATTAAGTATGATTGGTTTTTGCTATGCAAAAGCAAAAATATTAAAGTGAATGAGATTAAATCATACAAAATATTCAACACGCCAATTGTTCTTTTTCGCAAAAAAAATGGCATATGTCATGCATTAATTGACAGATGTGCACACCGCAATGTCCCTTTATCAAAAGGGACATTAATCGATGATTGTTTACAATGTCCATACCATGGTTGGCATTTTGATAGCCAGGGCAAATGTACAAAAATTCCAGGTATGCTGTCAGAGAACATTCCAAATAAAATAGTCATTCCTAGATTGTCGGTTAAAGAACAACATGGTTTTATCTGGATAAGCCTGAACCCCAACAATGAAACAAGCCCTTCTTTCATTCCTTATAATCAAGACTCCTTATATGACACATTCCTCGTAGAATTTCACGCACAAGCCACTTTTCAAAATTTACTTGAAAACTTTTTAGATTCAATGCATACACATTTTGTGCATCCCGGCCTTGTAAGAAAAGATAATCTACGAAAAAAAGTTCAAGTGACTCTCAACCGTCAACCTGATAGCATCGAAGCTTGTTACCAAGATGAATCAAAAAGCAGTGGTATTATTTCAAAATGGTTCGAGAAGGAACGATCCAAAAGCTATGGTAGATTTATTCTACCCTCTATAGGTCAACTCGAATATCGATCTGAAAATAATCTTAACATGATGATAACTGGATTCATTCTACCTATTGAAGAACAAAAGCAAAAAGTTACGGCTTTTATCACAACCAAAAAAGGCATTTTACCTTATTGGATGAAGAAGATTTTACTCTTCCCTCTTTTACGAAAGGCTTTAAATCAAGATTTACATATTCTTAACTTACAAAGAAATAATATTGATCAATTTCAGGGAGAAGAACATTTTCAATATACCAAACTAGATCTTATCCGACCTCATATCAATAAACTATTAATTGCTGAAAAAGATAAAATAGAACCAATGATTTCTCAAATTGAAATTGAAATATAAAGGTTGGAGATCTGGTGTGGCATCTTAATGCTATTTTTTAAAAATTAATATAAAGTTATTTGCTGGCATGGGGAGTGTTTGCTCATGACTAAGTTGAGCAGATTTAGCCAAATTGACTATGACTTCAAAATCTCTTACCCCTTGATGGGCTTGTTGAGTTTTTAACAGCATATCGAATTCGGCATTACTCTGAGAGGTGAACATGCCATTAAACTTAAATGGTCCGTAAAGGATGAATAATCCCCCCTCCTTTAAAGCATGCCCTACTTTTTGAATACAATGCTCCATACTTGTCGTAGACATAATGTGAAAGGTATTAGCAGTAAAAACAGCATCATAATAATTTTCTAAGATAGTATCTTTGTCTACATCTAAAGAAATGGGTGGCAAAACATTACTTAAATTCGCTTCATGCAACCACATTTTAATCCCTTGATGCCAAGGTTCAAGATCGCTTGTTTGCCATTGAATATGCGATAGCGCTCTACCAAAAAAAACGGCATGCTGCCCTGTTCCTGAGCCGATTTCAAGCACATTTTTGGATTGAAGCAAAAGCGGTTTGAGATGTTCTAAAATATACGACTGGTTTCGTTCGCACGCAGGGAAATAGGGTTTGTTATTCATCACTTTACCTAAGATTTTTTTCGTAATCTCAAATGATATTACTTCGCTTCATATATGCCTATGCAATAGTTAAATATTTTTGCTATCAGCCAAAAAACTTGAAGCTACACGCATTTTCCCCAGAAGACAAAAATATATTTGACATACAGCTAACTTTGTCGTAAGATTTCTCTTATTTTAATTTCCTCGGGGGAGAAATATTATGCCAACTTATGGCCCTAGCTACGCAAGAACTTTTACACCGTCACGGACGCCGAAAAAACCTGTGGTAAAAAATACCGGATTAGATCTTTTTGATAGGTTTTTAATCAACGCTGCATTGATTGGAATTATTGGTCTTATCGCCCTTCCTCTTCTAGCGCCGAAACGTAAAAAGAGTCCCTAACCTAAACTCATAAATAACAAACAAGACATTTTAAAATGTCTTGTTTGTCTTTCCTAAAATTTCTTTCAATTTTGCTATTTCAATGCCAAGTTCTTCCATCGCAAGCTAGTATAGAGTTAGCAACACCTTTTTATCAAAATAAATGATTATAAGAATAGAATTAACGGACTTAGCTTTATTTATTAATCAATGATAATTCTTGTGTATCATCTCATTCATGTAAAAACTTGAGGATTGCATGAGAATTTATAGAATTTGAATGGAACGAGTATCACTATCTCGCTAATCGCCTTTTTTTGGGTTCAGGCGCTTCGATAGAATCGAGTTCAGGTTGCGACGCTAGCTGATCGCTTAATTTAGCGGGACGATCCAACTTTTCTTCCTTAGTACCATCCGCTCTAAACACAATATAACCACAAGGTTCCTCCCTTGCTAATCTCCCTAAATATTCGTAAGTACTATCATCTGGCAAATCATCAGGTGAAAGGGGCAGGAGTGTTCCTCGAAAATGATGTCCAGCGAGTCTCCACCCTCCTCCCCCTGCATAACGTTGAAACAAAGTTTCCACATCAGGGCCATCGCCTCTTTCAACACAAATGGTGACAAAGGGTCGCCTACAAACATCTACTCCTCGCTTTATTTTGTATCCTTTCATCTCTGGTGGGGTAACAAAGTCAAGGTAACCTGTACTACCCACTCTCCCCTGCAAATCTAATAAAGGTAAAAGCGTCATTTTCTTCGCTCCCCCCAATGCTTGACGCAATTTTTCAGGATAGATTGTTTCTATCACTTTACTTTCAGCAAGAAAGTTTTTTAATCTTAATTTATTTGTTATCTTTTCTGGTGTTTGGCCCCAGTTTGGATCAGTGAGCTCTTCTCTTAGGGCAATATCTCCCCAAAAAGGACTATTTTCTAGTATTGTTTTAAATGTAGAGCACACTAAGGCTAGACTGGCGAGATCTGAACAGGGCAAAAATAGAAAAATTTTTAACCACCCCTCATGAGGCAACTGCGTGGTAAAGTTGTCGTTATGCTCTGTAATCTTTAGATAGTAGGCTTGAAAACCACCTCCAACATTATTCAAAGGTACAAGACTACAAAACATGGTCTGATACATTCTGCGAAAAAAAGAAAAAAGTGTTTTAACCATAAATTTATCATCAACCGTAATAAAAAATTTGGCAGTGCTTCCTGAGAAATAAATAATAAATAAAACTTATTCCTTAAGGCCTTTTATTTATCAATAGTATGGTTCATCGAGCAAATAACCATAACTAGAATCAGTAGTCCATGCAGTAGCAATGCAATTATTCTGTGAACATTTAAAAAGATTACTAGCGCAAAACTGGGGACCACCACTACTCATCCATGAAGGAGGAGGAGAAGAACTAGGGTTACATTGCGCAAACGGAACTTGCGGCATGTGTATAACACCCTCAAGCGAACCATGTATGTTTCCTGGAATGTGACTATAGCAAGAAACAAGGCAACCACCACCACTTGTTAACAAAATCTCATTACATATTAAATTTCTCATAAGAATATTTGCCTTAAGTATCTAAGGTTGATAGGGAAGGCTAGGATATCATATAGATAGGAAGCTTTCTAGCTATCAAAGTAAAATATGCGATGTTTTGTGAGCAAGAATAAGAAGACAGCAACACAAAAAGGCAACGAGCCGATTTGAATATGAACAATTCCTTCACTAAAGAAGACACTGTTAGCTCTATAAAAGATGAAGCATAACAGAGGAGAGCTTATGGGTTTTGGAATTTTGAGAATGGCAGATTAAGAGCTTATGTTCACAAACTGATGTATGCGCCCCTAAACAGAGAAGGCTACGTTGTTTGACCTCCTATGCTCTTCGAGCTACGGCGGGGCATGGTTTTGTAACATTTCACTGAAAGCGAAATTAGCAAAATCTAATGGTGCCCGGGGCCGGAATCGAACCGGCATGGAGTTTTAAGCTCCGAGGGATTTTAAGTCCATGTTCTACCCAAATGTACAAGAGGTAACTCTATATTAATCAAGGACATAGTTCAAGTGGGGTTGTGTGGATTTGGGTATATTTGGGTCGATTATTGCGCCCGTAGTGCGCTCACATATAACTATTCTTTGCTATACCTAATTGAATGTACGTCATAATTGAATTTGAGAAACGCGATGAAGAAAATTTATTCTACAGTTGAGGGCTATTCTGCTAAAGATTTTATTCACTTTGGATTGGACCATTGCCAATCAGGTATTTACCTATTTGCTACTACTATGCCTCGATGTTATGATTCAGCCGCCTATCTATTTCATTTGGGACTAGAACAAATACTAAAAGCATGGCATCTAGAACAATTTAATCAATTCGAAAATACTCACCATCTTAAAAAATTACTTAAGAAATTGAGAGATTCTGGTATCAAAATTATTCTTTCAAGTCAGCAAGAACAACTGTTAAGTGAAATTGATAGTTATTCAGAAATAAGATATCCAAGAACTGTTGAAGGAGCAATTGAGATTGGAGATGAAAATTTAAAAGAAATAGTTGAACTCGTAAATTATATTACCCGCCTGGAGTTGCCCCTGCTAAACCGAACCACCTAATTCCCGCTTGATACCCTCAAATACTGCCGAGGTGACATCATTTTTAAACCTTTATGTGGCGCATTCTCGTTATACTCATCAAACCATTGTGGTAATTGCTTCATAACGCTAATAGCGTCTTTAAGGTCTCCAAACCAAACATAATCCCGCTTAAAGCTTTTCACAAATGCTTCCGCCATGCCATTGCTTTCAGGGCTGTAGGAAGGTGTGGTACAAACCTCAAAGCCTAGATTTCTTGCAAAGGCTACTGTTTCATGAGAAACATAACAAGGACCATTATCGCTTAGCCATTGAATTTGATGAGGCAATCTTAATACTTTTCCAAATCGATATTCAACGCTTTCTAGCATTAAATCTCGAATAGCTGCGCCATCGATGCCAATGGTTGATGCAACATACCTTAAAGCTTCTCTGTCACAGGTATCCATGGCAAAAGCCACGAATACTCTATCACCATTAAAGCATTGAATGGTAAAAGCATCAGAACACCAGCGAGTATTGCTTTTTAAGGTAATAACTTTGCCATCATGAGTTCTCTGGGGCTTTTTTCCATAAACTGGTAGCAGTAATCCATGTTGCTTCATAATGCGATAAACTCGCTTATGATTTACTTTTTCTTGATTATTTTCCATTAATTTTCGGTTCAATAAAGCAGTTACTCTTCTGTAACCATAGCTTGGTTTTATATCAATAATTTCTCGTATATAAGGCAGTAGTTCATTATCCTGCTGCTTATTGTATCGTGTTACTCGTTTTATCATCGCTTTTACCATCACCATTAAGTGTGAACGAGCTACTTGTAAGGCTCGAGAAATAACTCTTAATCCAAATCTTCCAGACCGGGCAAGGGTTGCCGCGAGATAAGTTTTTTTTCGCGACCAATTTTAACTGCTTCTCGTAAAACTTCATTTTCCAAAGTCTTTTGACCTAATGTGCGCTCCAGTCTCTTAATATACTTTTTAAGTGCTGTTACTTCGCTTTGAGGGACAACTTCTTCTTCACATTTGATTCCAGTCATGGCTCCGTTCTCCAAGATTCTTCGCCAATAAAATAGTTGGCTTGGAGGTATATCATGTTTTCGCGCCACAAACGAGATTGAAACGCCTGGTTGGTAGGTTTCTTGAACAATTTGTTGTTTTTCAAAGGGAGTCCAACGTCTTCTTTTCTGGGTTGAACAAATAACTTCGGTGATGTTAGAAGCTTTAGATATAGTCATATTGATAGTCCTATTACTAGTCGTTAATTTACAACTAGGTGGACCGGTCTAAATGGGGAGCACTACACCGCCAAATGCCCCAATCATTACAAGATTTAATAAAAGACATTGATCATACAAAAAAAGGAGGAAGAATGTTAATGAAAAAAAAGAAAGATGATAATTAAAAATGACATTAAATCCCATTTTTAGTGTCAGATAAAATATCTTCACTGAGATTTAGAAATCATCTGAGCGAAGTGGCACTATAATTTTAAGATTAATGTTAAGTGATGACTTGAAATTAAAAACTGATCAGATTACCTATGAGAAAAAAAATATTGAAATGGCTTAAAAATAATAAATCAAAGTGTTTAGAAAAAACAAAGCTAGAGAACCGATTTAATCAATTACATAGGTCTAAATTTTCAGAAGGCGATAACATTACAAATATTCTATTTCATTATACAGACGAAAATGGACTTAAAGGAATTATTCAATCAGGATCTTTATGGCTAACTAATTATAAAAAATTATGTGTTAAATCAGATAAATCAGGCAGATCGGATCCTTTAGAACTCAAAATAATTCGTGATTATCTTAATAATAAAGTCAACGGTGACGGCATTGAAAATTCATTTAAACAATATTTTGAAGACCACATGAATAATAGTGAATGTTATATTATATCTTTTTGTGAAGATGATTCAAACACTGAACTTTGGAATACATACGGAAGCAATGAAGGTAAAGCATCAGCTGGTTATGCACTCGGATTTAGCGAAGATTTTTTTTCACATAGGAACCATGAGGAAAAGATTAAAGAGAGAGGTGAAATTAGAAAGAGAGGTTTTGGGCATGTAGCATTAAAATCAGAATATGTTGATCCAGCTAATTTCAATGGCATTATCAAAGAATATATTGATACCTTTTTTAAGTTGCTAGCTTTGCTCAAAGGAGAGAAAAGGAATAAATGCGCAATTAAATTTTTGAAGAGAATATATTCAGAGATCCCGCGTTACAAGAGTTTAAGTTTTCAAGATGAAAAAGAGCATCGATTATATACGATGAATTCTAATTTTCAACCAATACCATCTAATTTCAAGACCAGCAATGATCAATTTATTTTTAGCGAAAGAGTGAAAAAATCTTTAGTTAAAATACTTATTGGCAAAAATGCATCGCTGAAAGAAGAGGAAGTTCGTGACTTACTGTTAATATCCAATGAAAAGGCTATAAATGAGAATCCCACTGCAGAACAATTTGATGTCGAGAATATAACTATTTATCGAAAAAAGAATTAGTTAAAATTTATCAATTTTCTATTTAAAGTAATTCCGTAAGGAGAACTTTGAGCTTTCACAGAATAACTATTACCGTGCCATCAAATCGTGACCACTTTACATAAAACTGTCAGAACCTAGTAAATTTATTATTTTTTAACAGGAACATCAAATACTTGCAGCGTTGCTTCAACTTATAAAAAACACTTTAGACAATCTAGATTTTAGACGATACTTTTCCAATGTAAGTGAGATATACAAGCGTTATCTCTCACTTGAACAGATAAGGATAAATTACTATGGAAATTACTGTGGAAACTGTCAACTGGTTTTATGTATTGTCACTCTTTTCTGGTTTGATGGGTGTCATAACAGGCTCATTTCTAACATCTTGGTTCACATCTAAACGTAATCGTGAACACCGTAAAATTGCTTTTATTGAAAAGCAATTAAGCGAATTTTACTCGGTTATGCTTGGCTTACAACAGGAAATCAGAATCAATAGCGAATTAGGAGAAAAATTATCAAGTGCTGCTAGTTCTGCTTGGAATGCGTATAGCGCTGCTCATAAAGGTCCTCAATTTCAAGATCAAAATAATAATGAATTGCAAAAATATAAGGCAATTATTAGCTATGATAACGAAAAATTACAAAATCAACTAATTCCGGCCTACAATAAAATGTTGAATTTATTTAGAGATAAATTGTGGCTTGCTGATGAGGAAACCCGAGTGTTTTATCCAACTTTATTTGAGTTTGTTGAAATATGGAATCGCCATCTTCAGGGTTCTATACCCTTCGAAGTTATTAAAATAATGAAACACACCGAACAGAACTTGCACCCCTTTTACCATCATTTACAAAATCAGCGAAATAAACTCCATGATCTCTTAAAACAAGGAGGAGTATGATCGTATTTAAAGAGGAAGCTGACAGTTGCAACTCGGTTTAATCAATCGCCAATCTGTAAGATGACCCTGAAATTTATTGAGCCTGTGAGCCTGTGAGCCTGTGAGCCTGTGAGCCTGTGAGCCTGTGAGCCTGTGAGCCTGTGAGCCTGTGAGCCTGTGAGCCTGTGAGCCTGTGAGCCTGTGAGCCTGTGAGCCTGTGAGCCTGTGAGCCTGTGAGCCTGTGAGCCTGTAAAAATTATTATTCTTCTTGGATATCTTCGAGTTTCCCAATTAATCTCTCATTTTTGATAACTTATTTATGGTGCTTTCTAGCCGGAGATGACTTTCTATCTGGTGGTAGCAATCGACATTCTTTTATCTTTTTATCTAATATCTCAGTAAATTTTTCAGGGAATTGAAACTCTCCCTTTTCCTTCCATGCATAATACCCTTCAACCAAAATTGAATATTCCCTAAGGTTTACGATAGCCGCACCATTGCACCCATTTGTACCATGAATAAGATCATTCCACATTTCATCGGGAATCATGCCATTAATTTCAAAATAATATTCTTGGGTATATAGATTAAAGTAACGTCTTACCCAGGCTTTGTCATTAGGTGAAAGCTTTTCCCATGGTTCACATGAACTTTCGTCTTTTAAACATTTAGGCATCTCATCATACCAGCTATCATATATTTCATTGAAGTGGTTGAAGTTGTCGAATTTTTTTAACTTGTTTAATTGATAAAGCTGCACAGTAATTAATACAGCCATAAGAAAAGTTACAAAAGCAGTGACCCAATGAGCACTTATTTTCTTGATACATACCAATAAGGAGCTTATACAATCACATAAACACTTAAGACATGCACACATACTTCCCTCTTAAGCAAGGATGAAATAAAGAATCTCAAATAAGTCAATATAGAGACTATTATTTTCTGTATAAGTTCCAAGAATGCGGAAGTTAGTAGAAGCAAGATAGCAATGTTCTGTTAATTCAACCAGATGCTATCCAAACAAAAGGACCACAGTCATAGAAAACAATCTAGGAGCTATCACGAAATAGAGCGTTTCAAATTGATATGTTTCAGTGTTTGGATAAAATAAATTTCTCAACCTAAGCAACACAGTGCAGCTGCCGTGGTTATGTATCAAAAACTCCATTTGTCTTCGTCATTACGAATATTAGATTTGTTATTAAAGTTTCTATATTTTTCTTCATATATATTTTTAGCTTGTTCTTTATTTCTTTTAACCATTTCTTCCATCTCATTAAAATCATGAATTGGGTCTTTCGAACCAGACGAAACCATATCAGCAAAAATTCCAAATTTCAGCGCAGCATTGTCTCCATAATATCTATTCGCCAAACTAAGAAGACCTAAATCCTTTCTATATATATCTTCAAATAGAATATAAAATGATTTAACTAAGAAATTTAGCCAATCATTTTTTTCATCAATTTTTTCATAATCAATTCTCAGATAAGAAAAAAAGTTCATTCTCAAATGAAAAATCTGATATTTCAATAAGATAACCGAACTAAGTTTATCTTGTGTAACATTGCTTCCTAAAGAATTGCGTAACTTTTTAACTCCTTCATTAATTTCTGAAAGTTTCCATATATAGTTTCTCAAGTCTCCCGATATTGCAGGCTCATCAATATTGGCACTTATGTATTCTGGAGTAAAAACTAAAATCGCATGAGCTGCCATTTGACACACTATATCACGTAGTTTTTTTCTTATTTCCAAAAAAGGATTTGAATGTTTACAAACATCCTTTGCTTCTGTAATTAAATTTGTTAATATTTCTTGACGAAAGTCTAAAGGAGTATTCATTGCTAAATCATTTTCTGAATGGAATAAAATATCACTTGCGTTTTTAATTGCAAATGCCATTCCATTTTCTTTTGTATTTGTTTTTTCCTTTAGATTTTTATAAGTTTGTAGAGGATTTTGCTCGCCCCCAACAACTAGATCACTATAAGCCTTAAAATATAACTTATAGTCATTGCCATGATATTTCATAGCTAAACTTTCAAGCCCCAAGCTTTCCCTGTAATAATCTTCGAAAATTATACAGATAGTTAATATAAGAAAATACATCCAATCATTATCTTTATCAACTTTTTCAAAATCATCCCGCAAGCAGGCATAAAACATCATCTTTAAATGATAAATATTAAATCTCTTGTATATCTCTTTGAATAAAATATCATTATTTACTTTCTCTCCCAACTCATTCCTAATATTTTTTACAATTTCATTGCATTCAGATAATTTCCAAATATATTTTGTTAATTCACCTGATATTGCCTTATCATTTAAATATCCATGAATTGACTCTGGTGTAAAAATCAAAACAGCACAATTTGCATAGTTACAAACATTTTCCAAAATAGCTTTTCGAATTTCTATAAAAGAGTTTTTACTTTTATAAATAGTATCAGCTTCTTCTAATAGCCTTTTATACAATCCTTTTCTTTCTCTTTCTTCAAAATTATTATTAAAACCAACATCATTTCCAAAAAGAGTTTCATTCGCTCTATTTATTGCTGACTTCAAACCTAATAATTCAATGCTGTTTGTCATCATTTAATCCTTAATAAATCATTACCAACTATCCACTTATAGTGTCTGTAGCGGGCCTGTTTTGGAGTTACCCCAAACCGGTCCGCCAAGTTGTAATTAACGACTAGGAATAGGAGGACTATCCAGAACAAACTTATTTATGGAATTGCCCTTCTTTACTATTTTATCACTATGAGATTTGAATACCCTGAATTTTTCTATAGTCAATTTTATTCTCCGATAATATTTTAAATAATATCGGCAATTGCCATATAAAAATAAATTTCTATACAGAACAATCTAAATGGAGAACGCTACAAAATGACACTGACTTAAAGGTCAACCAGATATATCCATTAGTGCAAATACAAGTGACAAGACATCGTTATGTGACAATATTTGGCATTCATTGGGAACAAATTAACAGAAAATACTCTCTATACTGTAGGTAAACTCGATACAATTGGTGATGCATGAACATCAAGATTGTTGGCTGGGAAGAAATTAAAAAGTATTTTGAAGATGGCAGCCTAATCTTAGGGAATGGCTCAAGCATTGAAATATACAGCAAATTTGATTACAGGGATTTATTTAAAGAAGCTGAAAAATTTGGACGAATCTCAACCGAAGCATCACAAATATTTACTGAATTCAAATCAAATAATTTTGAATATATTTTAAAGCACTTGGCCAACGCTGCAAAAATTACTGCCATGTTGAATGAAAAATCAGCGCACGGCAAGATAATTAACAAATATGATGAAGTAAGAAAGGCGCTATATCAAACAGTCAAAGCTACTCACCCTGAAATTCATAATATAGGTGAGTTTTCTTCTTTTTTTGACAAAAAGGAATTTGAAAACAAGGTCATATTTTTGCAAAATTTTAGAACCATTATTTCTTTGAATTATGATGTTATTTTATATTGGATTATGATCTGGTCAATGAAAAAATATTATGCGATTAAAAAGACTGGAGGAACTACAGCTGTCAATGTTTTTTTTAAAGATTGCTTCTATATAAAAGATGATCTTGAGGATAGATTGCTTCTAACACCTTTCTATGAAGAACTTAGGACAAATAAAGATGATAACAGAAAAGTATCTTTAGTTTTTTACCCTCATGGAAATATTATTTTAGCTAATGACACTGACAATGTTCCAATTAAGATTAAGATTGAAGAAGGAAATAATTTATTGACTACTATCGATACTAAATGGTCAACAAGAGAGTTAACTCCTATCATTATATGCGAGGGAAAAACCGAAGCAAAACTTAAGTCAATTGAAGCGAATTCATATACAAGTCTTGTTTTTTATGGCGTGTTGCCAAGCTTGCCAAGTGACAATATTGTTATTCTAGGCTGGAGCCTTGACGATTCCGACCAGCACATTCTACGGCAAATCTTAAGAAACAAACCTACTAAAATTGCAATTTCATATCACAAGGAACCAAATGAAGCTTTAATTAAAACAAAAATCAAGTCAACATGGGATGGTTTATTTACAATAAAAGAGACGGCAAATTTGTCTGTTCAATATCCTCACGTTTATTTATTTCCCGCATCTGATGTTTGGAAATGCTAACAAAAAGTTACAAAGTTATTTTGCAAATTCTTTATATTTTTGTTTTTAGTTCATTAAATAATCGTAGCTGTGTTCTAAATATATCAGTTAAAAGATCGATCCTTTCTTCAGTAGTTTTAGATCTCCCTCCATGCTTAAATGCATTAATACTTGATCAGGCTTTACCCCATTCTGTTTTAGACCCTGTAGATTTACTTGATGGATTCCAAGTGTGAATAAGCATTGATTGTCTCTTTCTGCGCTCTGCAGTCCAGCCATTTGCCACAATGTACATTCAACCTCATTATAGAAGCTCACCTGATTGTAACAGCTATAACAATTGGTCTACTCGCGGGAATGTTAATCCTCTCACAGGGGCATTTGGCACAAAATCCCCTAATAGTAATACTTTGGGAGGAAATACTCGGGGATTTCATCAAACGTTGAACAAACCTACGGGTCCTTTAAATTGATCATAATGGAGAGCTTCCACTCTCCATTTTTATAAAATAAAACCTAAGGCATGCGCAACTGCAAGAGAGCAGGCTTAAAAGAATTTACGGCTTCTTTAGATTTCCAAGGGCGGGAATAAGCTCGCCTACTTCGACTTTAAGAGTCAAAGCTATTTGGATTAAATTTTGAATAGATATATTTTGTTCACCACGCTCAACCCTACCCATGTAAGTTCGCCCTAGCTGTGCCTCAGCAGCAAAAGCCTCTTGAGAGAACCCTTTCTGCTTACGGGCTTCTCGAATTCTTTTGCCTATTTTGACTAGATTGGGATGCTTTTCTTCCATTAGGAAAGTAAAACTGACCACGCCCAATCAGGCCACGCCCAATAAGTGGCATTTTAAAGCGCAACATGATATATTTTATCGCTGGTATTATTAATCTAACTAAATACATTGATTCGAATAACCTTATGGATAAGGCAATTCTATGAACACATAAATTAGAAATAATGAAGTAAGCGGTTATGAACGAAGTAAAAAAAATAGCGTATGAACAGATTGATCACAAATTTTCTGGACAGGTTACATATTTTGCTAAGTCTGTTATAGAGGAAGTCTTTGAGTATTGTGAAACTTTTTTTAATGAACACTATTTAACGGAAGAAAATATTCATGAGGCTCTAGATCTAATATTGGATTTGCAACTAACACTCCATTGGGGAAAAGACGATCAAACAACGCATTTATACAGATGTTTTAATTGGCAGGATAATTTACTTGATCCGTGGTGTAACGATGATTTCTTTCTTGATTCCTCTCGTTTAGAAGTCATTATCTGTGGCTATCTAGCTTGTAAATGGTTTTCATCACCAACTTTTGAATGGTATGTAATCAATTCATACCTTAGAGTTGCTATTAATAATTATCGTGAAATTGTTTTTTATGGCAGTGGTTCCAGAAGAATGTCGATTTCTCGCCCAAAAACGTTCTTGGAGTACTGTTATAGTTTGATTTTCAAAAAAGGATTCAATTTATTAATAGGATGTTTATTATATATACTGCCACTTTTTCTGATAAATATAGTTTTCGAAAAAGACTGGATTGTGACTGCATTACTTCTTTTCTTAGGATATTTATATTTTTTAATATCAGAAGTCATTGGTTTTATTAAGAGTTTGTGGGAGAGAAAAAAGAGGCTTTCTATTTTATTTAAGATGGTAGATCTTAAGGCAAATATTTCAGCAAAGTCTTGGTCGCCAGCTAAAATTATGGAGCAAATTAATGCAATCGATGAAAAAGTAAACATTCCAGAACTGTCGCCGCTTGTTTCAAAAATGATAAAACGTGATCCAGATATATTTAACTCATATTTTTTTCGTTAGGAAATAGTAATTATGTTATGAAAAACAGTTTTTTTGAAAAAATCAATGATCACTATTTTGGCCAAGCAAAACATGTATCTAATTGCATAGCTCAAGAAATAATTAGTTACGCAGATGAACTTTCATTTGAGGTAGGAACGGATGAATTTGAAATTGCAATTGAAATGATTAATAGATTAAGGGAAGCAATATATTGGGATGGAATGTTTAAGAATGAGAATGAAGGACATAATGTATTTTATAAGGATCACAACTTTAGGGAAGATTTTCTTTCTCCATGGGTAAATGATCATTCCAGCATTAATATTGTAGAAATTAACAAATTAATTTCAGAGTATTTGTCATTAAAATGGTTTTCATCTCCTACTTTTGAATGGTTTATTATCAATTCATATTTGAGGTACTGTATTCAGTTAAATAGAAATACTATTTTTTATAAGAGTGGCTTATTTAAGCCTATTTCTGTAGCTATGGCATCGACAAATAGTGCGCTAAAATATTGTTTTTCGTCCTTTTTATTTAAGTGTATGGGATTGTCATTTTCATATTTATTTTGGTGCTTAATGCTAAAGTGGATGTTTAATATATCTTGGAGCTTGACCGCAGGTGTTTTATCTGTATGGAAAATTTTAAATTTTATATACAGACATTTCAGAAGCAAACGTCAAGTTATAGAACCGTTTGCTGAATTAATAAAATTAAAAAATTTAGTTTCTGGAAAAACATGGTCACCATCAAATGTGATAGATAAAGTCAAATCTATAAGCAATATTTATAATATCCAAGAACTTTTGCCATTATTTTGTAAAATTATGGATCGTGATAAAAATATTTTTAATGCAAAGGATTACAAAAAATCAAGCAATACCTTATCTGCCATATAAGCATTTCCTTTAGCCATTAGCTCATGATGGTTTTTTACTAATTTTTTAAAGGTTTTCCAATGCATGC
Source organism: uncultured Gammaproteobacteria bacterium (assembly GCA_963803015.1). Lineage (GTDB taxonomy): Bacteria > Pseudomonadota > Gammaproteobacteria > Berkiellales > Berkiellaceae > Berkiella. The sequence continues at coordinate 651,717 of CAWDKV010000011.1, forward strand.
CTTTAGGTTTAGTTCTCTCACAATCAATAAAATCATGCTCAATGTTAAGCATTTTACATATTTTTTCTGCACGCCGTAGAGCACGGTAAGCAACATCTTCACGTTGAGATTGGTAAACTAACTGGCAACATCGTCTGCATCCAAAAATTTTGCCTTCATACAGTATGGCTACGCGCTTTCCACAGCCTTTAATTGGACAAAGAAACCAAAGCCGTTTATTGCCATAGTGGCAAGATGTCCATGAAAGATAAATGGGATAATTGAGCTCTACCCGGTCATTATTGGATTTTTGATAGTGATAAGAAAGCATAATGCGCTGTGGCTCAGTATCAACACGTATAGATAAAGCTGTCTCGTTATTATGAGCCCATTTAGCTATAAAAGACTGGTTTGGGATAAACAATTTTTGTCGATGCCAATCTCGTATATCAATAATTCGGTAACTATCTGTTGTATTTTTAATATCCCAACAATAATGCCGTCCACTGCCTATGCCACCCATACGTCCTCCAGGATTTTATCGAAATCATTAGGCAAATTTCCTCACCCTTAGTGCTCGAAGGGGTGGGATATTGGTTTGCCTGTGGCTCTATTCCAGCACCAAGGACATCCTAGTACCTCCTCAGAAATCCATAACCAAATTGGCCCACACCATTTGCATATAGCTTTCTGTGTGTAATGAGAAGGGGTTTTTCCTTGATCCATCACTTTACGTTGTACAAGGGAACTAGAAAAGGCCTCCAACTCATTAATACTCATCTTATCATTGTACCAATCTTCAATATCTTGCTGCGAAAGGGCTTCATGAACTTCAATAGCTGTGATGGGTAGGTTCTGGCAAATGGTAGCTAGGGCCTCAAATAATTTTGATTTTCTTAGCGCAATATTCGCACAATATGCATTATTATCTTGTAGATGAGTTTTCTGCGGATTTTGCGAATTCTGCGTAGAAGGAGATTCAGTTGAACTGACCATCCCCAGTATTGCTCGCCAACTCATTTCCATCCCTCCAGAATTTGTGATCTCACTCTAACTGTAGGTGATGGCGGTCGGCCTGGACCAATGCTTATCGTCTCGATCACTACCACATAACCACGTTCTTCTAATACATTAATCACATCACGAATATTCTTAACACGAGGGAATATACTGCGCAGTGCGTTAAACGCCTCTCGAATGGTGAAACTAGGTAGTCTCCTTCGTTCTATCCAATCCCAAACTTGTCTGGCTAAAGCAATGCTTGGATCGGCTCCCATTATATCTAAGGCGGCTAAACTGTGACGCATCATCACAGCCATAATGTTTAGGGCGCAAGTCATGGTCTCAGCAGAAATGTTCACATCCCAAGGCTTGCCATGTGCATGGAGAATTCCATGTAATACACCTGCAAGACGAGCAACCGCCCCAGGCGCCTTTCCTGCCCAATCGGTAAATTGCTCTAAGTCACCCCCAGGCAACATCATCATTTCAATAGTTTGAGCGAAGAGAAACCATTCAGAATAAGCTTCTGAGCTTAATTGCAAAATGTAGGGTATTTGATCACCGTTTTCATTAATAGCAGGTTCCCAATTTAACATGGCCTTTATCCCTGCAGCATAAGCGTTAGTTAAAGTGTCAGATACTGGCAGGCCTTTCAATGTCCGAGATCCCAATGGTGATGAGGGTAAGAAGTATTGAAATCGACCGAGCAAGCCGCGACCACGAAATCCCGGCTTTGAAGTCAGGCCTCGCAATACATCTGGCTGTGGGCTTAAGCCAACACTGAGTAGAGGATTTAGTAAAAATACGGGTGGTCGTCCCGTTCGATCGACTCTTTCTGAATCACCGCTATGAGACTTCAAGTACAAATCAAGATTGGGTATGCCATTCGAGTACCTGCCTTGCAGTAGATCAAAAATGCCGCCTTCTGAGGACAGCCAAGCCATGCGTTCACCATGATCTGCCAGCAATACGCCTAATCGCTCTGGCGTGGCATCAGATGTCCAAAGTTGAGGTGGTATAGGTATATTGGGCAAATCTTCTTCCAGATCTGCAGCTTCTTTGCTCAACAGTTTGGCGTCATTGGGCTCCTTAACCTTGGCAGCTTTAGTCCTAATTTCTTTTATTCTGGCTTCCATTGTTTTGCGTTCGCTGGCTATACGCTTAATTTCTTGGTTTAAAATTTCGGATTGTTCACGCTCCCAGACAATTAATGGTTCTGTAGCGGCGGATTGGATGGCGCTTTTTCTATTGCCTGGGGGTAAAGCAGCAACAATCCAAAGATTACAGGGCTCAAAATAACCTGGCTTAACCATAACCTTTAAGCGGCGTGCAGCTGCTGTGGCGCACGTTACAAGCAACATTCCAGCAGCAAGCTCAGGTGGTGTTTCATTGAAAGCTGACAAAGCTTTTGCATACTCCCCAACCCAACTCGGCAAGTTAGCAAGATTAAGCTGAGGTAACTTGTGGTCATTTAAGCTTACAAGCTCCGGCCATTCATCATTATTAGTATTTGAAATTGCATCTAATTTAGGTAATTCTCCTGATGGGTCACTAGCATTTTCAATACAACTTTTAACTGCTGCGAGGGATTGGTAGCTGGCCAGATCGTTGAAATCAGTCATACCATGGGGGCGGCTTTCTCCAAAGTTAGGAACCGCTAGTAGTCCCTTGACCGCTAAAGCTGCCTCAATTGCTTTCGTAAGTCCTGGATTCCCTTTGACAGCTACATCATCATCAGCACAAATTCTTAGTTGTATATTTGGGAATTTGTTACGGAGATATTTTGCAACAGGTACAATATTTGCTGCGTTGAAAGCAATAGCTACAGCATGTCCAGTGGCCTCATGACAACTTGAACCAGTTGATATCCCTTCACAAACATCAAGATCTTTGTCGGGTTTGCCAATACTAAAATAGCACCCGCTTATTCGGCCACCCTTTAAAAACCTCTTTTCACCCGTTGGGCCTATAAATTGCAAAGAGTGGAGTTTGCCATCATAACGCATAGGAATAACAAGCAAGCCTCGATATATTCGTATCCCATGTGCATTAATTCCTTTTTGCACTAGATATGGATGATCGTTAGGTGCTTTAGTTGCTTTCTTCCATATTTTATCAGCCTTAACACATGCCTGGGCATGTCGTTCCTTTTCCTCTGTCTCTCTCTTTAGACGAATTGCGTCTTTTTTTGCTTGGGAAATCGCTTTTTCTTCGTGAGATAAATTTTCGGCAATATCAGCGCACCATGTATAGTACTCACCAGTCCTCCAACACCCATAATAGCCAGCAGGGATTCCATCATCGAAGAGAGCACAATATCCAGCCTTATCTTGTGGTTTGCCATTGGTCGAAAAACGACGTATCTTGCCATCCGGTGCTATTGTAGTGGGTGGATTAAAACCCTTCGAGATCATGTCTTTGGTAAAGTCTAATATTACATCTCGCCTCATGATCCATAACCTCCAAGCCTATGAAGCAACTGAAACAGCGCCTCAGCTTCATCAAAGTCAATATCCTCCCAGTCATAGCGATGCATGATTACAGCTTTCAAAATGGCACAAGTAAGGTTATTATCTCTTTCACAATATATCTTTGAAGCTACTGTTGGGGTGCTACCCACAGTGGCTTTTTCATTTGTATTCATTGTAATTGCTTCCTGGCAATATTTACCCAAATTACGCCCAAAATGCGCCCATCTACCGATGAACCCTTATGTTTATTGGGCCTCCCAGGGATTTCGCATCCCTCATGAATGCTGCTCATTTATCCATTGGATGAAGGTTGGAACGTGGAAATAAATTCGACGACCAAGCCTCTTTATTGCAGGTTCCAATCCGAGTTCTTTCTTTTTAACAATAAACCAACGTAATTGGTTTTCCTTAAATTGAGGATATCGCTCGACTAAAGAGCGCAAATCTAAATATTGATCTAATTCAGCTTCTTTCATTTTTCACCTAAACAATTAATAATACTAAGACTGTTGAGTAAGCATTAAGTAGTTCATGTTTGCTTAGATGAATTTATAATCTGAATTAGTTTTTAATTGAAGAGCAGGATTGATGATTTCGGTGGGTACCTAAGGTACCCACCAGAGGGAAAAATTAATGCTTATTATGGTTTCACTTTCGATAATACTAGGCTTGTGAGGTATCCACCTCTTTTTTTGTTATGTATTTTATACTTCCTTTATCCCTATCTTCATCGGCATTTGAAACAAAACTAATTTGTTCGACTAGATTGCTAGAGAAAGAATATCCTTTATCTTTTAATCTATTTTCAATTACTTTTTTTGAACGAGTAAGATATGAATGTTTGCCTGAACTTTCTTCCCCATCAATTTGCATTGCAGCCCAGCTTTCTATTGCACAAACTAAAGGTCTGCTTCGCTTGCTATGATTAGGATTGAATACTTCCATTAATTTAATTAACTCATCAATATCTCTCTCATAGCTTAAAAGATTTTTTAGCAATTTATTTAATTTAGCAGGATCTATACTTTCACTTAAATTCTTATTCCGAAAATATGCAATTAAATCTTCATCAGAAATCACAACAAAATCTTCAACAGTAAAATATCCTTTCTTTAAATTACTTGTTTCTTTAAAAGTAATTTCATCTATGAATTCCTTATCCTTTGAAAGTATCACAGTATTTCTTTGCAATCGCACCTGAGCCAAATGCTCTTCTTTTGACATATAAATATTATGATCATTCTCTTTCTTAATGGAAGGAGAATGCCTTATTTCGAGTAAAAAAGTATTTTTGCCAGAACGAGACTCCAATAAAATTCTATTTGCTTGCGTCTTGGGAATCTCAATTAGCACAGAATCTGATGTTTTTTCATCAAAATCATAAAGATATAATGGGAGCGAAAGTTTATTAAGGAGCACATCTAAAATATCATGCAATTTATGACATAAAAATTGAGATAAAAAATATAAATTATTCATAAACACTACCTTCCTGTGTTTTCCTTCATTTAAAAGTCCAGCTCATGCGATGAAGGTATCGTTTTTCGGGCGGCCTGCCCTAGAGCTGGTAAAGCAATTTTATCAAAATTAGTTATTAAAAAATAGAAATTATCAAACTTGTTTTAGTTATTAACCAATGTTTCTTATTTCAAGGATTGATGCATAAATTTCATTAAATGTTAGTGCACCATTAAAGTACAATGCCGAATTTTGTGAAAATTTGTTTTGGTATACTGCAAATAACTGGGCATCCGAATCAAGATTAAAAGCAATATTATTTTTCAAATCAGGCTCATCGTCTTTTCGAAACCTTGAATGCTTATGGTTGATATATGCTTCAGAACCAATAAATTTTCTTACTCGCTCTTGCTGGAAAAGTTGATGAATATCATAAAAATGCCTTAAAAAGTTCTTACCAAACTCTCCGTCTTTTATTTGATTTCGTACTTTTGTGCTTATTGTTTGTAACTTTTCTACAAATGTATACTCTGGCAAATAACATTTTACAGCTTTCGCTCTATTGTCAATCAGATTTGGAACAGCATCTTTTGCTTTTTCATACGCCCAAGAACTAATGTCTATTGGTGTGTTAGGTGCCACAGTATCAAAACCAACTTCAAGTAGAATACTTTGTTTTATACCGTTTGGTGGTTCAAAGAAACTTTTATAATCTAGGCTAATACCAGCGCCCCTAAACAATTCATCATCAAATTTTGTATCTCTTTTGGATTGCATGTTTGGGATATCAATTTGATTAGATAATTCATCAAAAAAAGATTTTCTAAGGTCAATATATTTTTTATCAGTCAGTCTGGTTTTACTCGTTAAATTGTACTTCGGATCAGGATGGATATGAATATCAATATCCTCAGAGAAACGATCTATGATCTCAAATCCTTTAGAAAGGGATGTCCCTCCTTTCAGTTCAAACTCGAAACAATTTTGCTGCAATCCCCAGAGTGCATGCATTATCCAATAATCTTTCTCAACTAAGTATGGGAAGATTCGCTTTTCTTCTGCAATAGACCTAAATAGTACTTCAGCATCATCTAATTCATGTAAAAATTTCATGCAACCTTCCTAACTGGATACTGCTTACCAAGCTCTAAAGCAGCAAAGAATTTCTTTGTATAAACATGCCCATACTGCTTTGCTAGCATAAATAATTGTGTGTTATTAAATTCATTTGCTTGCACGCTATTAGCAATATTTCTCAGAAGCATTGATGGTGATTCACCAACTTCATCAAGATTATTCACTAAATCAACAAGCAAATATTCCTTTGTAAGCTCTTTAGGATAATCTTTTGCTTTCAATTTGAATTGGTATGTCCGATTTGATAGCTTTACGGCACCATGTCTCTTTTTGTTATAAACAAATACCTCGTTTTTTAACTGAGTTAACCCCAAGCCCAAACCATTATAATAATTAGGTGAGACCAATAAAAAATCATCTGTTTTTAAAAAGCCTCTAACAAGCTGTTGCTCTGTTGCCGGTACAGCCCCAAATCGGCTTTTTTTAGGAGACAAATACAAACCAGGGCCTACTTTATTAAGTAACCCTTCTTCGAGGAGTCGCTTTACATCTCTACCAAGCGAATTTGAATATCCCTTGAGATCATCCCAGGAGTACAGTTGCCCGGCAGAGAGCTGCGACAATAGTTCATAGCATCGTTTTACTTGTTTCATACCCTGTAATATAGCAAGTTATTGAACTTAATGCAACTATTTTAAATTAATATAAATGCATTAAGGTTTAAAAGCATAGAAAAATCAATATATGTAACTGATTATGTTATATATTTTTTATGGCTTAAACGTGTATATTACCCAAAACATACAAAGTATTTAGGTTGTAATCTCTTGAATCGGGACAAAACTACCCACCTGCACCTAAACCTTCAAATGTCTTGCTGACTACAGATGACAATCGCTTATTATCTAAATGTGTATACCGCATTGTGGTTTGAATACTCTTATGCCCAGCGAGAGATGCTATTTCATGAAGCTCTGCCCCTGTATTTGCTAAAGTTGAGCAAAAGGTATGACGTAAACTGTGGAACACCAGCTTTTCACCCTTCTCGTTAACTAAAACAATGCCAGCCTGATCAAGTGCTGTCATCCATTCCATTCTAAAATCGTAAGCGCCTTGAACGTTTTTAGGACCCAAGAAAATTAAACCATTGCCAATATTACGGTGCTTTTTTAACTCTGCCATGACAACATCGGTCAAATGTAAAATCTTATCAGATCCATTTTTAGTGTTTTTACAATGTGCCTGAGAGAGCTCCCAATCTATATCGCACCAACGCAGTTTTTCAAGCTCGCCTCTTCTCGCCCCACTTGTGATTGCTAAAAGTACCAAAAGGTAAAACTTGTCCCATTTACTTTGTTTAGCGGCTTCGACGAATCGCTGCTGTTCATCTAGGGTCAAATAACGCTTTCTGCCCTTACCTTCAGGTTTGGCTTTAATATAACGACATGGATTCATCTTTAGGTGATATTTGTTTTTCCCAAACTCAAAAACAGACGAAAGATTAGCTTTAAAACGATTGGTGGTCTGAGGTGAAACAGGACTCTTTCCAGTGCTACCTACAGTTAAAAGTTTATTGATGGCATGACGAACATGATCTTCAGATACTTCATTTACTAGCAGGTGTCCGTAATGTTCGCACCACCATTCAAGCCGCTTTAAGATGTTTTGATCTTTTTTCTGATACTGGAACATGAATTGATCGATAAGACGAGAAAGGGTTAATTCATTACCTGCCACCTCCCCCAAAACGCGGGCAAAACTGGGCAACAACTGAACAGCCTTTTTTAAATCAGGATGGAGGGATCTATAGAGAGCAGCCATATCAATTGGTAACTTAGCTTTCTCTGAATCACGTATAGAAGCTAATTCAGACTCGATGCGAGCTGCAAATGCATCTGCTTCTTTTTCAGTGGGGAATGTTGCTGAGATGAGCTTTAAGCTCTTCACACGAAATTGAATGCGGAAATGTCCGCTTTTAAGACGAGTTTTTGTAGCCATGTTTTTGCCCTTGTGTAAGGCGAATTGCGCTCGTACTGCGCTCGCCGGATTAGTTAAGGTGCAAACATGAACTAACCTAATACACGAGAAACTAACAAAAACATTGAAAAATACAGTCTTTATTGGTGCCCGGGGCCGGAATCGAACCGGCATGGAGTTAACTCCCGAGGGATTTTAAGTCCCTTGCGTCTACCTATTTCGCCACCCGGGCAAATTTATAAAATTGGAGGCTGAGGCCGGAATCGAACCGGCGTACACGGCTTTGCAGGCCGCTGCATGACCACTCTGCCACCCAGCCGAGTAAACCTATTAAATACGACTTCGTCGATAAATTGGAGCGGGAAACGAGACTCGAACTCGCGACCCCAACCTTGGCAAGGTTGTGCTCTACCAACTGAGCTATTCCCGCGCCTTGAAGCAGTGCATTCTTCAAGATTTCACTTGCGCTGTCAAGCTAAACTTAAATCAAAATGTTTAACTGAAAGAGTTAGTCTTCTGTTAAGGTAGACCAAGCTAAACGCAAGTAAGTAAACATTGACCAAAGTGTAAGGAAAACAGCCACATACATTAAGATGATCCCTACTTTTACGCCAGGTAAGGACCAATTTGCTGGTTGCGTTAAAAGAACAATAATCGCCACCATTTGAATAACTGTTTTAAGCTTTCCTATTAAGTTAACAGACACGCTGGTGCGTTGTCCCATTTCAGCCATCCACTCTCGCAACGCTGAAATAGCAATCTCTCGGCAAACGATAATGGCTGCAGGAAGCGTAATTAAGACCGAGCCATATTCACCTACTAGTAACACGAGCGCGACAGCAACAATGAGCTTGTCTGCAACTGGATCTAAAAAGGCACCAAAACGAGAAGTTTGATTTAATTTTCTAGCAAGATAACCATCTAACCAATCTGTGATCCCAGCTATGCAGAAAATAGTGGCTGTAATAGAGCCTGCGTATTTTGTGGGCAAATAAAAAGCAACAATCAAACACGGGATCAAAAGGATCCGTGCGACTGTAAAATGGTTTGGAATGCTAGAAAATGCCTTTCCCATTTCGGGCCCGTATTGAAATTAATTTTAGCCTAGTATGAAGGCTAGCATGTGGGGGGGGCTTTATGCAAGGCCGCGTATATTTTCGAGGCTAAGGCAGCACTAATCCCTGGCACTTGCGCAATCATTGCTTCACTTGCCCCTTTTAAAGCTTGCAGCCCACCAAAATAATTCAGTAATTGCTGACGGCGCTTTTCTCCAATACCCGGGATAGATTCTAAAGCAGAGGTTTTGCGTTTTTTGCTGAGCTTTTGTCGATGGGTCGTGATAGCAAAGCGATGCGCTTCATCCCGAATTTGTTGTAAAAGATGAAGGGCAGCTGAGGTAGGTGGCAGATGTATGGTTTGTACTTCCTGACTTTGTGGCAAACTGACGTACAAGGTTTCTAATCCAGGTTTTCTACCTTGGCCTTTAGCAATACCCATAAGACATACATCTAACATTTGGCATTCTGCTATCACTTTTTGCGCACAATGCAGTTGCCCTTTTCCGCCATCAACCAAGATAAGATTAGGTAACGGTTTGTCTTGTTCTTTTTGTTTGCTGTAGCGACGCATCAAAACTTGCTCCATCGCCGCATAGTCATCACCAGGCTTCACGTCTATGTTATAGTGACGATAATCTGCTTTTAAAGCCCCCGTCTCTTCAAATACTACTAAAGAAGCGACAGTAGCTTCTCCTTGCGTGTGACTAATATCAAAACATTCAACACGCTCTAGCTGCTTGAGGCCTAGGACTTTGATTAAATCTTGCCAACGCTGTAGCAGTCCCCCTTTGTGTAGCACCTTTTGTTTGAGCGCCTCTTGTGCGTTCTCTTTGGCTAAGTCTAGCCACTGTGCTTTTACGCCACGGTGAGAATTCGTTAGCTTGACCTGGTGTTTCACAAGTTGTGACAAAGTCGTGGCGATTAATTCCTGATCTTCAATGGGTAAATTGAGCACTATCTCATTAGGGTAATCTGCTTTTGGTTCATCCCCTAAATAAAACTGAGTAATAAAGGAGCGCAAAACTTCTGCACTCTCCCCTTCCCCCACTTGTTTTGGAAAAATACTAACACTGTCTAAAATTCGCCCATGCCGGATAGTCAGCATCTGAATACAAAAGTAACCTCTTGACTCAGCTACAAACAATACATCCACATTACCTGTTTTGTGAATAACAATTTGCTTATCATACACGTTGCGTAAATATTGAATTTGATCGCGCAATTGCGCAGCTAATTCAAAATCGTGTGCTTGTGAGGCTTTTTCCATTCTATTGACCAAATCGCTAATAATAGTCGACTCTTTTCCTTGCAAAAATAAGGTAACATTTTTAACTTGCTCGGCATAAGCAGTTGGTGTGACATAACCTACGCAAGGCGCCGTGCAACGCTGAATTTGATATTGTAAGCAAGGCCTGGTGCGATGATTAAAAAAAGTATCATCACATTGACGGACTTTAAATAATTTTTGCAAAACAGTTAAGGTTTCTCTTACTGCAGCTGAACTGGGATAAGGCCCAAAATAATTCCCTTCTATTTTTTGCTTGCCCCGAAAATAAACTAAACGCGGATAAAGATGATTGGATATAAATAAATAAGGATAAGACTTATCATCCCTAAAGATTACGTTATATTTTGGTTTTAGAGCACTGATTAATGAGCTTTCTAAAAGAAGGGCTTCTTTTTCGCTATTAGTCACCGTAATATCGATTTTATCGATTTTACTGACCATATGCTGAATGCGGGCATCAAGAAGGGTACGAAAATAGCTGGTTAAACGGTTTTTAAGGTTCTTAGCTTTGCCAACATAGAGAACCTTCCCCTGCTTGTCACGCATACAATACACGCCGGGGCGTGTCGTAAGAGAAGGTAAAAAGGTATCTGGATCAAACATTTTCTCTTAGTTTGCTGAAGATTCCGTGTCCAAAATGCCATGACGAATAGCTAAATGGGTTAATTCAACATCGCTGTGGACATTTAATTTCTCGAACAGGCGATAACGATAACTATTCACTGTTTTTGGACTTAAATAAAGCTTGTCAGAAATTTCCTGTACTTTTTGTCCACTGGTTATCATCAACATGACTTGGAGCTCTCTCTCTGAGAGTGCGTCGAATGGGGAAGCTTCCGCATCTGACAAATGCTTGAGTGCAAGCTGTTGAGCCACTTCTGGACTAAGGTAACGTTTACCGTGGTGGACAGAATTGATAGCCTGAACCATCTCATCTAATCCGGAACCTTTAGTAAGATAACCTGCGGCACCTGCTTGTAAAAGTTTGGAAGGGAAAGGCTCCTCTCCACAAACCGTCAAAGCGATAATTTTGAGATCGGGATCGGCACGTAATAACTTGCGAGTCGCTTCTAATCCACCGATGCCAGGCATTCTGACATCCATTAACACGACATCTGGGCGTTTCTCACGAGCAATTTTGATAGCTTCTTCACCTGAAGCCGCTTCTGCTATGACTTTTATCCCACTGACCGTAGACAACAGGCTTCTAATGCCTGCTCGTACCAACTCATGATCATCAACAATTAGAAGGCTTATCAAAGGTGGTAACCTCAAGTTATTAAAGTTAGAAGTGTTCTAGAGTATATCACTCGCATTAAGCAAATACATACTTGGCGGAGAGGCAGGGATTCGAACCCTGGGAGGGGGGTTACCCCTCAACGGTTTTCAAGACCGCCGCTTTCGACCGCTCAGCCACCTCTCCATAACCTTGGCAGAGTCTACCCAAGGTATTTTCTTATTGCAAATTCTCTTTCTTTTCTCACCCGAAAAGGCTAACCTTTTGATTGTATTGCTTTTATCAAATTAAACGGGGTGCTATACTTAGTTTGATTGGGGTTTTAATGAATAGACTATGATATATTTACCTCAATAGCCCAATTATTTTCCAAAGGAGAATCTCATGTCTAATAGGCTGGCTTCAGTTACAAGAGTTCAAACTGAGTCTGTTTTAGCAACAAATTCAGTCATTAAAAATACTTATATCCTCTTAAGCTTATCTCTCCTTTTCAGTGCAGCGATGGCGGGTGTTGCCATGGCTACCAATGCAAAGCCTTTAGGTCTTTTCGCTTTATTAGGATATTTTGGCATACTGTTTTTCATCAACGCCATGCGTAATAGTTACTTAGGTATAGTTGGTGTATTTGCACTAACTGGCTTTATGGGATATACCCTTGGTCCTATCCTCAATATGTACCTTCATTACTACATCAACGGTAAAGAACTCATCCTGACTGCTTTTGGTGGTACAGGCATTATCTTTTTTGCGCTCTCTGGTTATGCTCTCACAACGAGGAAAGACTTTAATTACCTTTCGGGCTTTTTAATGTGTGGTGGTATCGTTTTGTTGTTGGCTGTTGTTGCTCAAATCTTTTTCCCCATGCCAATGATGCAACTAGCAATTTCTGCTGGTTTTATACTCTTTAGCTCTGGGATAATTTTATTTGAAACCAGTCAAATTATTCATGGCGGTGAAACAAATTATATCATGGCAACAGTGAGTATTTTCGTTGCACTCTACAACCTGTTCATTTCCTTACTGCAAATACTTTCCTTCTTTGCAGGTAGAAGAGACTGACCCATTCCCAGCAAACAACCATTAATGCCAGCATGAGCTGGCATTAATGGTAAAGATCCCGCACCGTATATAATATTTTCACTGAATTATCTACTAAAGCCTTGTCGATATAACCGATGTGATCTGGTTCTTTTGCAACAGCTGCTTTCACTGCCGCATCATCTTTTTCTTGCAGCAAAGCAGCGCCCCGACCAGAAAATATTCTGATTGCCCAATATATCTTCATTTGTGCTTCGGTCGCTTTCATGACAACACGATAAAACTCTTCTCTAGAAGCTGAACCTGCTTTTTGATCTAATACGACAACTTTACTTTTATTATTGAGCTTTTTTGTTTTTCCCGTATACAGACGGTAGAGCTCTTTCGTGGAAATACGATTCGTTTCTTGGCTCGGGTGCGCTATGACTACCAATTCCGCCTGACAAGTAAATGAAGATAATAAACACAGTATTGGTATGCTAAGTATCGATTTTTTAAATTGCTGAAACATCGCTTTCTCCTATATCACCGCATCTAGCCCAAGGCTATAGAGGTTGACTGATTTATGCGGGTGAAGATTAAACAAGCCGCGACTATGATTATCTGGGTGGACATGTTGCCATTCACTTTTGATGGCAATCCCTTCATAAATATCCCACCTTAGGCCTATAGTTAAAGAAGTCTCATCCCCTACTCCTCCTTCAAATCCCGTATTCGTACTGATTATGGCGCGAGAAATATCATCAAGCGTCGCTCCAAAAGCGGTGATAGCAGCTTGATTGACAACACCAGGGAAACGTCTGGTCCAATTATCTTCGACTCTTTGTCTTGAAAAAGTGATATGCGGGAGAAGATTATTCACACGATACCCCCCCATGAGATACCAGCCTATCGCACTAGCCACAACGGGTGTAGCAGAATGGCGTTTAGCCCACTCTCCCATACTGACTATATTTTTCCAGTCAAATTGATAGCCCACTCCTGTCAAACTGGTTCTCACTTGATAGAGATTATAAAAATTTTCATAATCACTTCCCAGGTTACCCGCTGCAATTTGGGTGTCCAAAAATCTATTTAATCGCGGAAAAATCGCAAAGTTAGGTTCGGCTGTCATTCTTAAGGTTTCGTAACCTAGATGGATATTAAAAGTTTCATCGCCATATTTAAGAGAAAAAGAGCCAACATCGCGCATTTTTAATTTAATGGTATCTTCCGTGGTGAAAGCAAGTGGGGCTGGAAAAAATTGACTATTCGGAAAAATAAGCGCATTTGGCAAAGAAAGAGGCGTGGTGGCAGCACCATAAAAAGCGCTCCAAACTAAGTCCTGACACAAAATCTGCATTTTATATTGAACATCAACTCCTGTGAATTGACGAAATACATTAGGTTTTAAAATATACACTTCTTGAGGTGGGCGTATCCAAGGGTAAGCATAACCAACGTAAATCACTTCAGAGAATATTAAAGGTTGCGTGCGAAGCCGCCCTACGCGATATTGCCATTTCTCATTAGGTTCGTATTTTAAAAAAGCTAACGAAACCCCTACATCAAAATCTTCAAAACCTTGTCCTAGAAATTCTGCTGTCACACTCACATTGCTATGTAGTGCTTTTGTTATTTGAATACCAACGTCGGAGTCTTTATCAAAGCTAGGTCTATCATCAATTGTTGAAACAAAAGTGGGATCAACACCCACCTCAATATAATCAACACTAGACCAAGCGCCACCCACAGAGAGAAACCCATTGATATCTAGGTTCTCTAGGGACGCTTCAAGGATTGGAATATGACAGGAAAATAACAAACAACAGCTAGCCAGCAAAGTTTTTTTCATTACGCTCTCATATTTTGAAAAAAATATGAGACAGTATACCGGTTCATCTGCTTCTGCTAAAGAACTGCCTATTGATTAACCGCGTTAAAATCGGCGCAAGATACAGTGAGTCAAGCACTTGGTTTTCGTCTTGTTTTATCAGCTTGACGAGCCTCTCGCGCAGCAGCAGGGGGTTGTGTAGAGGATTGCTTCGTCAGGTCCTGTAGAAAAGTAACAGGTTGATGTCTAACTTGAGAAGGATGTTGTTGCTTTTCATAATGAGCGAGAACCATATCTCGCGTCGCTGCAAAGTTTGTTCTTTGTAATGGACGTCGCCATATGCTATTTAAAAACTCTATATCATTAGCTTTAATACAAACCCCTTTCTCAAGCACATAAGACACAACTTCTGGGCTACCATACAGAATTGCTGTACCAACAGACAATGGCAAAGTTTCAAATGAACCTTTACTAGATAGGAAAGATATTACTTCAATATTGCCACCCTGCGCGGCATATTCAAAATCTTTCTCCCTTATTGTAGCGCCCTTTTCAACGAATGCTTTCACCAGTTCTAAATCTCCCAATTGACAAGCATAACTTAACAAGCTTTGACCATAAATTTGTATTGCATTGATATCATTCGTTATATTTTCGGAATGAAGATAAGCTTGGAGTAATGCCAAACTAAATTCTTTATTAACATGAAAATAATCAAAAATATTGGTATTAGAAAAAGAGGGTAATTTGGCACCGTTTTCCAGCAGGTATAAAAAATACTCCGTATTCATTAAAGAGGCTGCCACCTCTAACAAATTTAGCTTTTTGTCTCTACTGCTAACAATGGATTGATTAATATCATTTTCTGGTATGACTTTATCAACTAAACAATATAAGTATTGTCTGACTATATTTTGTTTTTTTGATTCTTCTATTTTGATTGCAAGGGGCGATTTCTTGTCATCTGGGTTTTTCACTTCCACGAGGTTATGGAATATACCTGAATCCATAATATTAGCCCCATTTTTCACAAGATAAGCAAAAACACTGGGAGATCCAAAATTCGCAGCAAGAGAAAGTGGACTATAGGTATCTTTCAAATAAGTTATTTCCATATCAACACGAGCACCAACACTCATCAATGCTTTTGTCAGCTTTACATTATCATTTTCAATTGCATAAAATAACAATAAAGTAAGATTTTCTGCATCCCATGTTCTGCTCGCTAAAAGCGTTTGCAACAAAGTATCTTCTTTTACAATAAAAGTAGAATCCCCACCTATTTCAAAAACAAACAGATCTGTGGCTTGTACTTGGCAACCATTTTTTAATAATGTATCAACAATATCTTTATGGCCATTTTGAATGGCTAATTGCATTGGTGTCCGTACTCCAGGTCCATTTGATACAAAATTAACATATGCGCCACGTTCAATTAATTTTTGAACAAGTGATAAATCTCCCCATTGACAAGCATATATCAATAAAGACCAATCAGGAAAAGCCATATCAACAGGATTGCTCTGATCACTCAGCCATTTTTCTAAAACGAGTTTATTAATTTCCTGAGCTTCTGGTGTGCTTGGGTTTTTGTGGAACAAATCCTGATGCGCTTCGAAATTCGCGCCAGCAGCTAATAATTCTTTCACTCTTTCAGGCAATTCAGCTTTTACAGCTAATGCTAAAAGGCTTAGCTCATTTGTTCTATGCAAATTGACATCTCCGGATTTAGACAGAATTTGCCTTGAATAATGGTCAACCACTAATCGGTACATTTCTTTATCTAACGACCTATGATTAGCTGCAGTGAGAGGAGTATCATTGAATTCATTTGCAGGTTGATTAGCATCCGCCCCCTGTTGCAACAAATAAGGGATCAGCGCTTTATTTTTTAAATTGATGCATTGATATAGCATGTCATTCTGATTGATACAATCAGAAAAATTTTCCACACCAAGGGCTTTCAAATAAGCTGCGAATTGTTCTGGCGTTGCTTTTCGCAAAACAATTTTTAAAACAACTTCTTGATCATATTCACTTTTTTGTTCAAGTGAGAGTGCTAAAAACCGTGCAAGCGCTTCATCGATATTAATTTGAAATAAAGTATAAAGTGGTAAAGCGCTATCAGCGACCTCCTGTTGTGTTGTTGAATCTCTATAGCCATTATAATCAATAGGGAGGGCGGGATTCGTGCTCGCTTGATAACCAACGGCATCGGGTGTTTGTGCTTTTCCTACCAAAACACGTTTAACAGAATGCTCTGTTACTAATTGATAAGCTAAAGCATGATACATTTTAATTATTTTATTTTCATTTTCAGGGATCTTTCTAATATTAGGTTGCGACTCAATAGAATCAAATACGATAGATCCATCTTGTCCCCTCCAGGCCCAAGTTTGAGCCAGTATATTTTTAGGCTCGATAAGTGACGTATTACCATCCTGAGGGGGCTTGCCTTTGCATAATACATAAAATCCGCCATTATCACTTACCATCCCATGAAAAGTGCTTGCTGTACCAGGCCTACCTAATGACTGACAACATGCCGTGATGTGACCAAGCACTGCACCTTTAGGATCATCCTTATTTAGTTTTATCAAATAACAATCTTTTAGGCCATATTTGGCGCCATCTATCATCACTTGCGGAACTGCTTTATCACTATTTTTAGCGATGCTTTGCAAGCGCAAATATTCTTCAAACACTATTTCAGGCACACCGTATTTATGAAATAAATACGCTGCTAACTGGGCTTGTGTGCTGCGTTTATATTGAACATCTGAGACACTTTTTAAAAGTAATTTGACATCTAGATCCGCTAAGAGCGGTGGATATTTAGCAAGTTTTTTAATCAAATTGTTTTTACTCTTATTAATGCTCTGTTGCTCTTTGCGAAGCAAAGCTAGTTCATTTTCCTTACCAGGTGGAATCGCTTCATTGTTTTTATAGTGTTCTTTCACACTTATATTCAGAGCTTGTACTCGATCTTCTAATGCCCTAGCTTGATTTGTAAGGGCATGAATACTGTTTCTTAAGTCAAGTACCTCGATAGGCGTTTCTAACCTTATTTGTTTTTTATCCTCCAACATTTTTTGTATTTTTGCTGCATGGGTGATGACGCCACACTCTCTAAAATCGCTATCTTGCAGCTTCTTTTCAAAGATCGCTCGCCAAGCATTGAGATCCCAACTGTCTCCTTCTGGCAAATCAAATAAGCAAGCCTGAAAAACAACTTGTCCATTCAATACCGCATTATTTTTTTCAAAATTCTCAATATAGTTTATTGCTGCATTTGAATTGCCGAACATGATGGCTAACTTGTATGCATTAATTTCTGCGTTCGAATTCCCTTCCACCAAACAAGACAATTTGGTAAACAGCAGTAAATCGGCATAAACTTTTTCATCAAATCCATAAGGGTTAATTTTAGTGCCATAAAATGGCGCAATGGCTTCTAGTTGTTTAAAAAGTACACCTGTTTTATTGCTATTTTGTACAAGCTCAACCAGTTCTTGCGCAAATTGCTTGCTTAAAGGTAAATCAGGATAGAGATTTTGGATATATTGATAGGCTAAGTCAGCAGCTTGCGGATTGTCCTTATGCGCATGAATATAGTCCTTTATATCTTTGAATGCGACACCTGTAATCATACTCAGCTCCAAAGCACCTTGAGAGGCATATTAAAAAGACTCTTCGATCAAAAGGAAAGTTCCCTTATAGCGTGTATTTGCAGGGCTAACGCACTAGTTTTTTACGAAGCATGTGAGAGAAAGATTACAACTATCGAAAAATATCAGAGAAAGATCATGTTGTTATGTGGCACTTCCCCTCTACCAATTTTGGGAGAGGGTGCCCGTAGGGCGGGTGAGGGTAAATTATAAATAGGATTTACTTTTATCTTCCCTCACCCGTCGCTTCGCGCCACCCTTTCCCAAAATTGGTAGAGGGGAAGTGCCAATATTCAGCCAAAGAGTTCACCCTTTTGAGAAAAGGATTACAAAGATTCTATAAATTAAGTGCGTTTGCCCTAACACTTATAGCGTGTATTTGCATGATTATTTTACAAATCTTAAATCACTTTATGTGGGTGGCTTTTGAGTAAGTTTATTCACAATGAGATCAGGTCCATCCTGAACAGGGCTTGCATGCACTGCTGGCTGATTTGTTATATCGTGTAAAGGAGTAACAGCTTGTGGTCGACGTCTGCTTCGTGAATATTGTTGCTTCTGCTTCTCATACTGCGCGAGAACCATATCTCGGATAACTGTGAAGTTCGTATGACTGTTAAGTTGGTTTTTCCAAATCCAATTGACTTTCTCAATATCTTGCTCATTAACTTTGGCCCCCTTTTCGAGCACATAAGCTACGACTTCAGGATGAGAAACGGTTAGTGAATAACTAACAGACAATGGAAAAGGTTCGGAACTTTTACTAGAAAGAAAAGATAATACTTCAATATTTCCAAATTTGGCAGCACTCTCAAAATCTTCTTCCATTATTGTTGCGCCTTTTTCAACAAGAGATTTTACTAAATCTAATGATCCTAATCCACAGGCTAAGTTTAACAAAGAAACACCAGAAACATTTTTTTCTTTAATATCATTCTCGATGTCTCCTGAATTAAGATAAGCTTGTATTAATGCGAACCCAAATTCTTTATTAGCAGAAGAAAAATTATCAAAATTTGTCTTTGAAAATGGTGGCAACTTAGCGTCCTGTTGCAGCAAGCGTGAAAAATATTCCGCATTTCTCAACAACATTGTAATACTTAATAAATTATGCTTTTCACCGAGAAACTCTATGATGGGTTGATCAATATCATTTTCTGGCATTGCCTTATCGATTAAACAACGTAAATACTGACTGATGATATTTTGTTTTTTCGACTGTTCTATTTTAAATTCAAGAAGCTCTTGTTCAGTAAAGGGCCTTAGCTCTTTCAAAAGACTTGTCAATATTTGCGGATCTAGTATATCAGCGCCATTTTTGATTAGACTGGCAAAAGTATGAGGAGAGCATGCCGACGCAGCTACACTGAGTAGACTATACGAACCACCTTGATAAGGTATCTTCATCTCTACACGAGTGCCAATTTTCATCACAGCCTTTAGTAGGGTTACATTATCTTTACTCATTGCAATGCCTAACAATAAACAAAGACTTTTCTCATCCCATGTTCTACTTGCAAGTAGCTTTTGTAACAGTGCTTCATCTTCTAAAGAAGCTGAAATATCAGAAGATGTGACCTCACAACCATTTTTCAATAGAAAATCAAGAATATCTTTATGTCCGTTTTTAATAGCCAATCCCATAGGCCCATCAATCCCAGTAGAATTCACTTTTGCACCACGTTCAATTAATTTTTGAACGAGCGGTAAATCACCCCATTTGCAAGCAAACATCAAGAGTGACCAGGAGCCCGTGTGTAACCAGGAGGCAAAAGTCATATCAATTGGGTTGCTTGTAATACTCAACCATTTTTCCACAAGGATCTTATTAATTTCCTGGGCTTCTGGTGTTTCTGGATTTCTGTAAAATAGGTTTTGATTCTTTTCTAAAGTTGCTCCTCTATCTAACAATTCTCTAACTCTGTCTGGCAACTCAGCCTTTACTGCCAGCTCTAAAGGACTGAACCCTTCTTTTTCAGTTTTAATATTGACATCTCCAGGCTTTGAGAGAATTTGCATTAAATAATGGTCAACCATCACTCGATTAATTTCTTTATCCACAAGGTCAAGAGCAACCTTTAAAGGTTTTACTTTAGAATAACCACTAGGCTGATTCACATCCCCCCCCTGTTTCAGTAAATAGGGAAGTAGTGCTTTATTTTTTAATATAAGACAAAAATACAGAATGTCTTTTTGCTTGATATATTCAGAAATATTTTGTATATTTTCCGCTTTCAAATAAACTGCAAATTGCTCCGGAGTCGCTTTTCTTAAGACAAGATCTAAAATAATCTCTTCATTATATAGTTTCTTTTGTTCTGGCGAGAGTGCCAAATATTGTTTGAGTGTTTCATCGAAATTGATCCGAAATAAGGTATAAAGTGGTAAAGCGCTATTGGCTGCTTCCCATTGATTTTCTTTTGAATCACGATATCCATTATAATCAGCAGGTATTACTGGATTGCTTGTTGGTGCATAACCTACTAAATTTGCAAGGAACCCGTTTCGCCCCCCAGCTAGGATGACACGTTTAACAGAATGTTCTGTTACTAATTTATATGCTAAGGCACTATACATTTTAATTATTTTATTTTCATTTTCCTGGCTTTTTCTAATATTGGGTTGTGATTCAATAGAATCTAGTACTATAGATCCATCTTGCCCGACCCAGCCCCAAGCTTCTGCCAATATGTTTTTTGGTTCGATAAGCGCGGTATTCCCATCTTTAGGTGGTTTACCTTTACATAATACATAAAATCCGCCATTTTCACTCACTATGCCATGATAGGTGGGTGCTGCACCACGCCTTCCTAAAGACTGACAACAAGCCGTGATGTGCCCTAGCATTGCTCCTTTAGGATCTTTTTTATTTAACTTTACTAAATAGCAATCTTTTAGGCCCAAATCAGCGCCATCTATCATCACTGGCGGCAGTCCTTTATCACTATTTTTAGCGATACTTTGCAAGCGCAAATACTCTTCAAACACTGCTTCTGGCACACCGTATTTATGAAATAAATATGCAGCCAACTCGTCTTGTTTGCTGTATTTATATCTAACATCATGAACACTTTTTAAAAGCAATTTGACATCCACATCCGCTAAAAGCGGTGGACATTTAGCAAGCTCATTAATCAAAGTGTTTCTATTGTTATTTATTTTCTTTTGCTTTTTACCAAGTTCAGCAAGGAACTTCATCTCGGGTGAAATAGCTTCATTATTTTTACGGCCTGCTTTCACTCTTTTATTCAAATCTTGTATTTGATCCTCTAAAGTTCTAGATTGATTTGTAAGTTGTTGAATCCTGTTCCTCAAGTCAAGTACCTTTATAGGCGTTTCTAAACTTATTTCTTCTGCATCCTCCAACATTTTTTGTATTTTGGCGGCATAGGCAATGACGCCACTCTCTCTAAAATCACTATCTTGCAGTTTCTTTTCAAAGATTGCTCGCCATGCGTCTAAATCCCAATCATCACCTTCTGGCAAGTCAAATAGGCAAGCCTGAAAAACAACTTGTCCATTCAATACGGTATTATTTTTTTCAAATTTCTCAATATAGTTTATTGCTGCATTTGAGTTGCCGAACATGATGGCTAACTTGTATGCATTAATTTCCGCACCCGTATTGCCTTCCATCAAGCAAGACAATTTGGTGAAAAGCAGTAAATCAGCATAGACTTTTTCATCAAATCCATAGGGGTTAATTTTAGTACCATTAAATGGGGCAATGGCTAGCAATTGTTTAAAAAGCACACCTGTTTTATCGCTGTTTTGTACAAGCTCAACCAGTTCTTGAGCAAATTGCTTACTTATTGGTAAATCAGGGTAAAGATTTTCGATATATTGACAGGTTAATTCAGCCGCTTGTGGATTGTCTTTATGCGCATGGATATAGTCCTTTATTTCTTTGAATACTCTGCCTGTAAACATACTCATCTCCAAAACACTTTAGAGCTATAGTAAAAAGACACTAATGTGAAAAAGAAAGTTCCTTCATAGCGTGCAACTGCACTAAAAGTGACAGATGCTATCCACCTATGTAGGTGGCTTTTGTCTAGGAGGTTTAATCACAGGTTCACTCATAACGGGATTCGCCTGCGCTGGCTGTCGATTTGTTATATCTCGTAAATGAGTGAGAGGTTGAGGTCTACCTTGAGGGCGTTGTTGCTCTTCATAACGAGCAAGAATCATATCTCGGATAAGTGGATTTTGCCACGCATTCAATTTCGTTATATCTTGAGCTTTAATCTGAACACCTTTCTCGAGCACGTAAGCTACAACTTCAGGATGACCTAATGACACTGCCGATCTAAGAGACAATGGAAAAGGTTTAAATGAACTTTTACTTGAGAGAAAAGATAATATTTCAACATTTCCCGAAAATGCTGCTTCCTCAAATTCCTGCTCTCTTACGGTAGCGCCTTTTTCAACTAATGATTTTACTAGATCCAAATTGCCCAATCGACAAGCATAGCTTAATAAGCTATGACCATAATGTTGGACTGCATTGATTTCATTTTTTATATTGTCAGAATTAAGGTAAGCCTGAATTAATACCAATCTAAATTCTTTGTTAACATTCAAATCATTAAAAAGTTTCGTACTAGAAAATGGGGGCAACTTAGCACCTTTTTGCAGCAAGAGGGAAAAATACTCTGTATTGTTTAAAAATCCCGCCACTTCTAATAAATTTAGATCTTGGTTCCTGCAGTTAATGATCGGTTGGTTTATATCATTCTCAGGTATTATTTTATCAACTAAACAACGTAAGTATTCTCTGATTACATTTTGCCTTTTTGATTCTGCTATTTTGACTTCAAGCAATGATTTCTTGTCATCTGGCTTATTCTCCTCTAAAAGTTCAGACAATATATCTGGGTCTTTGACATCTCCACCCTTATTTACCAGATAGGCAAAAGTCTTTGGAGAGGATAAAACCGCCGCAACACTTAGTGGACTATGTGCCGCTGTGATTTCTCTGTATATTAATTTCATATCAACACGTGCGCCAATCTGCATCGCAGCTTTCAATAGCATTACATTATCTTTTTCAATTGCTAGATTTAACAAGTGACTAAGATTTTCCTCATCCCATGTTCTACTTGCTAAAAGCATTTGTAACAAGTCATCTTCAGCACTAAGAGTAGATTTGCCCTTCATTTCTACAAAACGAATATCCCCTACTTGCACTTGATAACCACTTTTTAACAAAACATCTACAATATCTTTACGGTCATTTTGAATGGCTAATTGTATTGGTGTTAGTGATTCATCGCCTTTTGCTACTAAATTAACATTTGCGCCACGTTCGATTAATTTTTGAACGAGTGGTAAATCTCCCCATTGGCAAGCATACATCAATAAGGACCACAAAGGAAAAGTGTCATCAATTGGATTGCTGGTGTCGCTCAGC
This sequence comes from uncultured Gammaproteobacteria bacterium, assembly GCA_963803015.1. GTDB lineage: Bacteria > Pseudomonadota > Gammaproteobacteria > Berkiellales > Berkiellaceae > Berkiella. The sequence continues at coordinate 675,196 of CAWDKV010000011.1, forward strand.
CATTTTTCTAAAATAATCTTGTTAATTTCTTGAGCTTCTGATGTACATGGGATTTTGTGGAATAAACTCTGACTTGTTTCAAGCTTAGCGCCGCGCTCTAATAATTCTTTCACCCTCTCCGGCAGTTCAGCTTTTACCGCCAACACTAAAAGAGTTGGTTCATGGTTTTTATGAAAATTAACATCAACCTCTCCGGGTTTAGAGAGGATCTGTCCTAAATAATGATCAACCATCAATCTATATATTTCTTTATCTGCCGAATTTTCATTAGCTGCTATTAAAGGTGTTATTAATCCCTCCTCCTCCTTTGATTTATTAACATCCGCACCTTGTTGCAGCAAATAGGGAATCAATGCTTTATTTTTAAACCTGATACATTCATATAATATGTCATGTTGATTGATGTAATCAGATATATTTTGTACACCAGCCACTTTCAAATAAGTTGCAAATTGTTCTGGCGTGGCTTTTCTTGAAATAATTTTTAAAATAGTCTTTTCATCATATTGACTTTTTTCCTCGGCTGGGAGGGCTGAAAATTGTGCAAGCTCCTCATCAAAATTGATTCCAAATACAGTATAAAATGGTAAAGCACTATTGGCGACTTCCTTTTGTTGATCTTTTGAATCTCGAACGCCATTATAGTCAACTGGGAGGGCAGGAGAGCTACTGACTGCATAACCAACAGATGCTGGCGTTTGCGCCTTTCCTACCAAGACACGTTTAACAGAATGCTCTGTTATTAATTGATAAGCTAAAGCATTATACATTTTAATTATTTTATTTTCGTTTTCTGGGATCTTTCTAATATTGGGTTGTGATTCTATTGAATCTAATACTATAGAACCATCTTGCCCCCTCCAGGCCCAAGTTTGAGCCAGTATATTTTTGGGTTCGATAACTGCGGTGTTCCCATCTTTAGGTGGCTTACCTTTACATAATACATAAAACCCGCCATTTTCACTCACCATCCCATGATGGGTGGGTGCTGCACCAGCTTTGCCTAATGATTGACAACAAGCCGTGATATGACCAAGCATTGCTCCTTTAGGATCTTTTTTATGTAACTTTATTAAATAGCAATCTTTTAGGCCATATTTAGAGCCATCAATCATCACTGGGGGAACTGCTTTGTCACTATTTTTGGCGATGCTTTGCAAACGCAAATATTCTTCAAACACGGCTTCTGGCACACCGTATTTATGAAACAAATACGCTGCCAACTCGTCTTGTTTGCTGTTCTTGTATCGCACTTGACGAACACAATCTAAAAGTAATTTATCATCTGCATCCGCTAAAAGCGGTGGAAATTTAGCGAGTTCATTAATTAAAGTATTTTTATTCTTATTAATTTCCTTTTGCTTTTTACTAAGTTGACCAAGCTCAGCAACGAGCTTTTCCATCTCTGGTGAAATAGCTTCATTGTTTTTACGATCTTCTTTCACACTTTTATTCAGTTCTTGTATTTGTTCTTCTAATTTCCCAGCTTCAACTGCAAGTTTTTGAATCCTATTCCTTAAGTCAAGTACCTCGATGGGCGTATCTAACATTATTTGTTCTTCATCTTCCAACATTTTTTGTATTTTGGCTGCATAGGTGATAACCCCACTCTCTCTAAAATCACTATCTTGCAATTTTTTTCCAAAGAGAGCTCGCCAAGATTTGAGATCCCAATTGTCTCCTTCAGGCAAATCAAACAAGCATGCCTGAAAAACAACCTGTCCATTCAATACGGTATTATTTTTTTCAAATTTCTCAATATAGTTTATTGCTGTATTTGAATTGCCGAATATGATGGCCAGCTTATAAGCGTTAATTTCTGCGTTGGTATTCCCTTCCATCAAACAAGATAATTTTGTAAAAAGTAGTAGATCGGCATAAATTTTTTCATCAAAGCCATAGAGGTCAATTTTAGTGCCATAAAAAGGAGCAATGGCTTGCAGTTGTTTAAAAAGCACACCTGTTTTATCGCTGTTTTGTACAAGCTCAACAAGTTCTTGAGCAAATTGTTTGCTTATTGGCAAATCGGGGTAAAGATTCTGGATATATTGATAGGCTAAGTCAGCTACTTGTGGGTTGTCTTTATGCGCGTGAATATAGTCCTTGATTTTATTGAAAGCATCAACGGTAATCATAGACTCCTCTTTATAAGATAAACTAACCTTATATAGAAGACCGGTTGAAAACTAAAAAAGTTCGCTGCAGCGTGCATTTGTGTAGCGTGCATTTGCACGCTATGCAGCTAGAAAGGTGTGAGCTTTACAACGAAATAATGTCTGTTCCCATATAAGGTACTAACACGTCGGGGACCTTGATATTACCATCACTGTCTTGATAATTTTCAAGTACGGCAACCAGCGTTCTGCCTACGGCAAGGCCCGATCCATTTAAGGTATGCACTAATTCTGGCTTGCTTTTCTCATCTTCACGATAGCGCGCTTGCATGCGTCTAGCTTGGAAAGCTTCTGTATTAGAGCAAGAAGAAATCTCTCGATAACGCTGTTGGCTAGGCAGCCAAACTTCTAGATCATAGGTTTTTGCCGCAGCAAAACCAATATCCGCACTGCAAAGCGCCATCACGCGATAAGGCAATTGTAAGCGTTGCAAAATCGTTTCAGCATGGCGAGTCAGCGCCTCCAAGGCCGCATAAGAATCTTGCGGTTTAACCACATGCACTAATTCCACTTTATCGAATTGATGCTGACGGATCATACCCTTGGTATCTTTACCATATGAGCCAGCCTCACTTCTAAAACACGGGGTATGACTGACAAATTTTAAAGGTAAATTGCTTCCTGGCACAATGCTCTCTCGCACTAGATTGGTTAAAGACACCTCCGCAGTGGGGATAAGAGAGAGTGCTTTTTCACCTTTGAGGTGAAAAAGATCTTCTGCAAACTTAGGTAATTGCCCCACACCATAGAGAGCATGCGACTCTACCAAATAAGGCACATACATTTCTTCATAGCCATGCTCTTTGGTATGCACATCAAGCATAAATTGTGCCAACATTCGGTGCAGTTTAGCAATCATTTGTCTTAACACGACAAAGCGCGCACCAGAAATTTTGGACGACAATTCAAAATCAATGAATTTTTTTCCAGCGGTTAAATCAACATGATCTTTCACCGCAAAAGAAAAGGTTTTGGGCTCACCCCAACGTCTGATTTCGAGATTATCATTCTCGCTCTTTCCAACAGGTACACTCTCGTGCAGCATATTGGGAAACTCGCTCCAATAATCCATTTGCTCTTTTTGCACTTCATCAAATTCTTTTTCGGTCACGTTAACTAAAACAGTCACTTCTTCACTATCTTGTAACAGATGCGTGACATCCTCCCCTTTGGCTTTGGCTTGGCCAATGCTTTTAGATAAAGTATTTTTCTTATTTTGCAAGTCTTGCAACTTCATTTGCAGCGTCTTGCGCGCCTGCTCTAAAGTTTGCATTTTTGCTATATCAATATGAAAACCACGTTTAGCAAGGTTGGCGGCTACTTCTTCTAATTTATTTCTGAGCAATGTGGGATCATTCATGTTTAAGATTCTCTCGAAGTGTTTTTTTCTTTTAGTAACTGTAATTTTTCTGCAATTTTACTTTCCAATCCACAATTCACCGGAAAATAATATTGACGCTCCCCCATTTTATCAGGGAAATAGGTCTGACCTTGCGCAAAACCATTGGGTTCATCTGGATCATAGCGATACGCTTTCCCATAATCCATATTTTTCATCATTTTAGTCGGGGCATTTCGTAAATGTAAAGGCACATCAAAGGAAGGCATTTTCTTGACGTCACTCATCGCTTGTTGAAAGGCAACATAACTGGCATTACTTTTAGCACAAGAGGCCAAGTAAAGGACTACTTGGGCTAACGCTAATTCCCCTTCTGGAGATCCCAAACGCTCAAAGGCTTGCCATGCATCCATTGCAAGCGTAAGCGCTCTTGGATCAGCATTGCCGATATCTTCCACCGCCATTCTAACAAGCCTTCTAGCAAGATACGTTGGATCACACCCGCCATCTAGCATCCGGCATAACCAATAAAGCGCCGCATCTGGGTTAGAGCCTCTAACTGATTTATGTAAGGCTGAGATTTGTTCGTAAAAAACATCTCCGCCTTTATCAAACTTGCGATAATCTTGTTGCAATAAGTGTTCCAGCAACTCTTCAGTCAAAGTTTGATCGGGTGAAAGAGTTTTTAAATTACCGAGCAATACTTCCAAAATATTAAAAAGACGCCTCGCATCGCCATCTGCCGCAAGGATGAGTCTTTCAATTATATTTTCTTGAAAGCGAGCCTCATATTTTTTGAGCTCTTCATCTTTTTCTAAAGCATTCTTAATAATTTGTTTCAATTCTAAAGATGAAAGTGGCTTTAAAACATACACGCGACAGCGAGATAATAAGGCATTATTTACTTCAAAAGAGGGATTTTCTGTGGTGGCGCCAATTAAAATTAAAAGGCCTTCTTCCACAAAGGGTAAGAGCGCATCTTGTTGTGCTTTATTGAAGCGGTGAATTTCATCAATGAATAATATGGTTGTTTTGCCCTGCGCTTGATTTTCTTGCGCCGTTTTAACCGCTTGTCGAATATCATTTACACCCGCTAGCACGGCGGACATCTTGATAAATTCAGCCTCGGCGTAGCAGGCTAGTAATTGCGCCAGGGTCGTTTTACCAGAGCCCGGAGGCCCCCAAAATAGCATTGAATGAAAACGCTGATGCAAAATACATTGCTTAATGGGTTTGCCTTCCCCTAGAAGATGGCTTTGACCAATATACTCTTCTAGGGTTTGAGGACGTAACCTGGCAGCAAGAGGCAAGAACATAAACCCTTAATTCCCCGCTTGGATCACATCAACACCTTTTGGTGGAACAAAAACAAATATTTGATTATTTATTTTGTGATTCACTTTTACATTCGTAAAATCAGTATAAATATTTTGACCCAATGCATCTGTCATTCTGACAACAATGATTTTACCTTTGGAAAAGCCGATATAAGCCTCTTTAAAGGGAGAATCTTTTTGCAAAGGCTCTAGCTGGAAACAAGTGTCACTGGCTGCATTACACTGCTTTTTATCCATTTGTTTAATGTTAAAATCTTTTTCAATATAGGTTAAAGAGCCAGCTAGTAATCTTGCAGGAGAGGCCGTGAGCGCTGCTTGCAGCGGTTGTTTAGTTACTTGTGCAAGTTCTTTATCATAACTCCATAAAGTATTGCCATCGCCCACCACCAAAATAGGATCGGGCGACACACCTTGCCAGTGGAATTTATTAGGGCGGGAAACTGTCATCTCCCCTTTCGCGCTAGAGACTAGCTCGCCGTTAGCATCTTTAATCTGCTGAGAAAAAGAGGCCTGATAAATTTTGATATTTTCTAGTGCTTTAACTAGTGCTTGGGATGCCTCATTTGCAAATGCTGCACCTTGACCTAAAAAGAGTACGACTACACCTAATTGCATTAACTTTTTTCGCATGATGACCTCATTCTACTGGAGGGGGAGCTAAGACTTCACGCCCACCGTTGGACTGCACTTCACTCACCACCCCTTGGGATTCCATTTGTTCAACTAAACGAGCCGCGCGGTTATAGCCAATTTTAAGTCTACGCTGCACAAGAGAAATCGACGCTTTACGCGCTTGCGTGACAACAAAGACCGCTTGGTCGTATAGCTCATCTGTCTCTTCTTCACTCGCCAAATTTTGGAGATTGAAGGAAGATTCTACCACATTTTCGATATAAGTTGGGTTTCCTAATTTTCTTAAATCATTTGCCACTTTATGTACTTCATCATCGCTGACAAAGGCGCCGTGAATACGCTGTGGAATACCCTGGCCCGGCGGTAAATATAGCATGTCGCCATGACCCAATAGTTGCTCAGCACCAGATTGATCAATAATTGTTCTTGAATCGATTTTTGAAGAAACTTGAAAAGCTATACGAGTGGGAATATTCGCTTTAATGAGACCTGTTATCACATCTACTGAGGGTCTTTGTGTCGCCAAAATAAGGTGGATCCCAGCGGCTCGCGCTTTTTGCGCTATTCTGGCAATGAGCTCCTCTACTTTTTTACCCACCACCATCATCATGTCGGCAAATTCATCTACCACCACCACGATATAAGGTAAAACCTCTAGTGGTTGCGGGGGCTCATCTGCTAATGGATCACTAAAAGGATCTAAAATGGGCCTACCCGCTTTTTCAGCTGTTTGCACCTTTTGATTATAACCGGTTAAATTTCTCACCCCGAGCGACGCCATTAATTGATAACGTCTTTCCATTTCTGCCACACACCAACGCAAAGCATTGGCAGCGTCTTTCATATCTGTCACCACGGGCGTTAAAAGGTGAGGAATATTATCGTAAACGGCTAATTCCAACATTTTGGGATCAATTAAGATCATGCGCACTTCTTCTGGCGATGCTTTAAATAAGATACTCAATAACATCGCATTGAGGCCAACCGACTTACCAGAGCCTGTGGTGCCGGCTACTAATAAATGCGGCATTTTCGCTAAATCAACGACAACAGGTTTGCCTGCAATGTCTTTTCCTAGTACCAGTGCTAAGGGAGATAATGTGCGTTGATAGGAGCCATCTTCTAGCACCTCTTTTAAAGTCACTAATTCGCGATTCACATTCGGGATCTCTAAACCTACCACGGGTTTACCCGGGATAACTTCCACTACCCGTACACTGACCACAGAAAGCGAGCGCGCCAAGTCTTTAGCTAGGGTGGTAATTCTGTTAACTTTTATGCCTGCCGCTAAGTTTAATTCAAAGCGCGTAATGACAGGGCCTGGATAGACGCCAACCACTTTTACTTCAACACCAAACTCCAACAAACGCATCTCGACAAGGCGCGAGAGCTCTTGCAACGCGGCTGTACTATAGCCTGGCTTACTCATCGCTTTTTTGGCTTCAAGGAGTCCTAAAGAGGGCGTACTGTGCGGCATGCTTGGAAGTGCAGTTTCAGGCAAAAGGGCTTCTTCTTTGGCTTTTTTCTTTTTAACAAAAAGACCTATTGTCTCTTTTAGTTTGGTTTTTTTAAGAGGAAGCGGTTCTTCTTCCAAATCGTCTTCTAGGGGATCGTTAAATACCGCCTTTGCCTTGACAGGCGCTTCAGTCTGTTTCAGTTTCGCTTTCTTAGGGGGAAGCAATTTGGGAAAATCAGGCAAATCTTCTTGAAACAACTTGATTTTGCCATTTTTAAAAAACATTTTTTGCCCTAAAGGAAGAGCTTTATCTTTGCCAAAATGAAAGAGACGTCTTGCAACATAATCAAACATTTTAAACCAAGAAAGACCTGTAAAAAGGGTTATTCCTACGAGTAAAAGCGAAAATAACATCAAAGTCGCGCCGGTAAAGTTAAGATTGCTTACCAGCAGGGTTTTGATGCCAATCCCCATTAATCCCCCTGCGCTCATAGGCAATGACGAGGGAGAATGCGCAAAATGAATCGCAATTAGTCCACAACTCGTGATTAAGGCAAGCAGTAACCCCACTCCTCTCAGGATCCATATCATAGAGGAAGTATCTTTACTTACTAATCTCTCTTTGTAGAAACACACGCCAAAGAAAATGAATATAAAAGGCAAAATATACGCGAGATAACCAAAAGCACTCAATAAAACGTCGGATAAGAGTGCCCCCGTTTTGCCTGCTGCATTATGAAAGGCTTGTCCCATGCCAGTATGAGACCAGGCTGGATCTTGTGGATGATAAGTTACTAAAGCAATGAGCAGATACAGAGCAAGCGAACAAAGAAGAATAAATAACCCCTCTCTGATCCGTTTATTGATCTGTTCTAACTTCAGCGGCGATTCAACTGTTGTTGCTTGTTTCATGTTAGGGTAACTACTAAATTCAAATTGTAAGAATGATATACTCGAGCTAGGCTCGGCAAAGTGTAGATTATCTTCATTCTAGCACGAGTTGATAACCTATCTTAGCTATGGTTTTTATTCCTATGAATAAGGTAATATTCAAAGATTCATCATCAGCTCACAGGTTACAACTAATGGCTAATCAAAACCACCATCGCCTTATTATTCTTGGATCAGGTCCTGCAGGCTACACCGCCGCTATTTATGCAGCACGCGCCAACCTTAGCCCAGTTCTGATCACAGGATTAGAGAAAGGTGGTCAACTTACCACTACAACTGATGTGGATAACTGGCCCGGTGACGTTGAAGGTCTACAAGGTCCTGACTTGATGGAACGCATGGAACAACACGCCTTACGGTTTAACACTCAAGTTATTTTTGATCATATTCACAAAGTCGATTTTAAAAATCGACCGTTTACCTTAGAAGGCGACTCTGGAAAAAATTATACTTGCGATGCCTTGATTATTGCGACCGGCGCCAGTGCCAAATATTTAGGTCTCCCCTCTGAGCAAACCTATATGGGGAAAGGGGTGTCAGCTTGTGCTACCTGTGATGGCTTCTTTTATCGCGGGAAAAACGTTGCTGTCATAGGTGGAGGCAATACCGCTGTCGAAGAAGCCTTATATCTTTCTAATATTGCTTCCAAAGTAACCTTAATCCATCGCCGAAATAGCTTGCGCGCAGAAAAAATTCTGCAAGATCATCTTTTTGAAAAAGCTAAAAATGCAAATGTCGATATACTCTGGGATCATCACTTAGAGGAAGTCTTAGGAGATGAAACCGGCGTCACGGGCATTAATGTGAAACATAGCACAGAGGGTTTATTACAAAAGATTGCGCTAGACGGGGTTTTTATTGCCATCGGTCACACCCCCAATACCCAAATTTTTGAAAACCAATTAGCCATGGAAAATGGCTATATCAAAGTGCAAAGCGGCAGCAAAGGCAATGCGACAGCCACCAGCGTTCCAGGTATCTTTGCAGCGGGTGATGTGGGGGATTCAATCTACCGACAAGCTGTCACCTCTGCCGGCACCGGTTGTATGGCAGCCCTTGATGCAGAGAAATATTTAGATAATCTTGGGCGATAATCGTAGTTTAAATATGTTAGTTGGTTACTTTTAAGAAACGTATGTTTTACCAAAAGCGGAAATCTGGTAGGATCGCGCCTCTTTGGGTATTTTTTTCACATTTTAGGGGCGCTCATGGCAAAAGAAGATAGTATTGAAATGGAAGGGACCGTCGTTGAAACCCTTCCAAACACGATGTTTCGAGTAGAACTTGATAATAAACACGTCGTCATCGCTCATATCTCAGGCAAAATGCGTAAAAACTACATCCGAATCTTAACGGGGGATAGAGTCACCGTACAACTGACCCCTTACGATTTGACCAAAGGTCGTATTATTTTCCGAAACAGAGATGGTAATCCTCAAGGTGCCAAACCTGCAGCTGAAAAAGAAGATCCATCCACTTAACTCATATTGGGTTTGACTTATAAAGGGTAAGCAGTTGCCCTTAAAGTTAACCCTGGCTTTATGTGCTTATTCAAGCATGCTTGTCTTTACCTAAAAATCCCGCTTATAAATATTTCCAAAATTTCAGTGTAACTACCCTTTTTGATGTTGAACTTAATCATTTATTCAGCTGTCCTTTTACTATTGAAGAGATCAAAAGGGAGATAGTATGAGTATCCAAGGCATTATGGAGAGTAGTGATTTTATAGATTCCTTGGCTAAGTGTGACAATGATGAATTAACTGATAGATTAAAAATAGCATTTTCAGCACTGCCAATGAATGAGAGAGTTACACTAGCAACTGAAATCCTGCGCAAACGCTATGAAAATATGAGTAGGCAAAACGGAGCTGCATCCGGGATCCCTTTAGTATATAGAAATTCAAATATGTTAATGCAACCAGTTATACGAGATATTATGACTGATCTGGGTTTTCCAGATCGTGATATGGCTCAATTTTATTCACTGGTAAAAAAAGCGGCTGAAGGAGATGAAGATGCAAAAACAAAAATAACAAGCATTTTTAACAACCCTCCTCCTCAACTTGTTCAAATATTACAGCCCTTTTATCGCCAATACATTGAAGATATAACACGAAAAGAAGGTGGCGCGTTAACCGAAAAGCAATCAAAGGAAGCCAAAGCTGAATTTTTAAACCAATTTGTGTTTCCTACATTACAAACTCCAACTATGTTACTTCCAGCTGAACCTAAAGAGAACGCTACTCTCAATAGACAGATATTGAACATAAGTAAATCAGAGGCCATGAATGGACTGCTCAATGCAATCGAAGGAGCCCCCATCGATCCAAGAATAACGCCCGCTGCGGCATCTCAAATAAAGAGTAAAATGTCAAATGCATTATCAACACCTGAAAATGCAGATCGAAACACATGTCAATACTTACGTCATCAATTACTTGAACACCGCAGCATAATAGATTTTTTGAAGACAACAAGAATAATCCAAAATTTAGGAAACAAGTCAGGAATTGAAGGCTTTAAAATTGTTTTTGAATATTACAACCAAAATGATAAATCACTAAAATTTGTAAGACCGGATGACCTTAGGATACTCTTAAAAAACATGATGGACAGATCTGCTGCAGATCCCGCATTTAAAGATTTTATAAAAACTGATCCAACTGCTCTTTCATTTATGAATAAAGCAAATGAAATTCTGAAACCATTAAAAGCAAAAGAAGATAAAACCTGTTTAGAATTCTTAGAAAAGAGTATCAAAAAATCTGAAGCAAGCCCTGAACATATTGTAAAAAAATTAAAAGAGCTTGGAGGAAAGCTTGATAAAGGAATTTTTAAAGATAAAGTAGCTAGCGCTGTTACGCAGATAGAAAGCATACCTAACTTTCCTCGTGTCACTTCTGAGACAATAGAGAAAATGAGCACTGAACTCACTCGTTTAAAATTAGAAAGTGTTTCCGAGGCAATGGCTAGCAAAAAAGCTGATACTGTTAGAGAAATAGGGCAAATTTGTGATCTATATAAGAGGCGAGCAACACCTTCTGCTGCAACACCTTCTGCTGCGACACCACTAGTACCTCCTCCAACGACGCTCCCGCCACCACACTTACCTCCTTCAACACCACTCCCTGATGCAACATCATTGCTCGCTGCTGCTGCTGCTGCACCACAACCACAGCCAATTGTGATGGGGTATCATTCATTTACAAAAGCGGCAGCCCCGCTCCCTCATCAAGCAGCTCCTATAAGTGAAATGACAGCTAAAGAAAATCTGATTGAAAAACTAAGCGATCTAGCTAAAATACTAAAAAAAGGAGGGGCGGGTACAGTTTCAGAACTCATTGATCATTCTATTGAAACCATTAATCGATCAAAAAACGATGATGAGGTAGAAAAGGAAATAAGCCATTTAATATCGGAAGTGTCGAATAGCACGTCAACTACCGCCGCAGCTAGCTCCTCAGACATAGACAGTAATAGGGTAATTGCGGATATACAACAAATTCATCAAGAATTTCAAAATGTGGCAAAGCCTCCTACACCGAAGGCACATTAAAAGTCCGCAGGAGGATATCACGTCTAGGATTTTCTGCTTTTACCTCGACAGCTGTGCTACTCTGGTCTTGCTGCGGATTTAAACTTAAATTCTGCAGCCCTTCTAACATTGCATAATATTGCGTAAATGAACTGGTTGGAAATTGTTCTAGGTAATTTTCCTGAAGCGTTTCAGGATTGAATCGTTGAGGGTTTCGTGCAATAAATCTTGCAACAATATATTGTAATGACGGCACTTGAGCGCTCACCTCTTTAGTAATAGCCAGATCTTTTAATTTCCCCCCATATCCAGACAATACCAAGCTATCATAACGTTGCCTTATCGCATCTAGCGGTTGAGGTAATGTTCTGATCCGATAATTTTCATTAGAAAGCCGTGCAATAGCATCAACAAATTCTTGAAATGGTTTAAGTTTTGTAGCGAAACCCTTCAAGTAAATACATAATCTGGGATTGATGAAAAGCGCTTCTCTTAATAGTACAAAATCTTGTGCTGTAAGGTTTACAGTTGCTGGAAAGGTTAAATGCAAATCAAAATTATGAGGTATTTTCGCTAGCGTATCACAAAATAATTTCGTTTGATTATCTCCAGGCTCCCCCCCAAAAGGGGTAGTGAGATGGAGTGCTGTTAGCTTTGTTTTAGGATTTAAAAGTGCAGCACACAATAAATCGAATCTTTCCGCTTTTTCATCAGTATTGTTTCTAGAAAAATCGAGAGATTCTAACCCCAAGGGACCCAAAAGATTAAGGATCCTCGCCGCAGTTTCAGTATTTAGTTCAGACAGTTTTAATCCTAAATGCTTCAGTCTTTTTTCAGCTAAGCTCCAGGCTTGAAGTCTATCATTAAAAACCGTTAAACGTGGATTGGTATCGCTTTCATCTACTAAATGCGTTCCTTCTAACGAAAAGGAAGTAATGTTAGGGTTGTTCTTCACTACATTCAGAAGGGCTTCTACTTGGGTTGCATCTAACTTGTTGACTGCTAAGGCAAGACTCGTCCAATTTACTCTAGCAAAAAGTGGAATTAGTTTAGAAAAATGTGGTTGCAGTCGAAAACTATTTATATCTAAAATAAATGATGCAATTCTTAATCTTGGTAATATTGCGCAAAGTTTTTCTGCTAGTTGTTCTGTCAAAGCGTCACTGACAAATACTTCAAGACTGTATTCTTGATCAGGATCTTGTGGCATTATAAGTAGTTCATCCAACAATTGGAGCGACAGGGGATCATCAGGCTTAAGATGAACTTCTTTTTTTGTTTCTTCTATATGAATATATGTGCTATTTAACGCAAAAGAAGTAATTTTTTTATTATTTCTCACCGCCATTCGCAGAGCATCTAATTGTTTTCGATCTAAAGTGTCGACTTGTAATATAAGTCTTGACCAACTTGCATTGACAAAAAGTTGAATCAGGTTAGAAAAATAAGGTTGGGACTGAGTAGACTTTATTTCAAGTTTAAAGCACGAGATCCTGAGTGTTGGTAGTTTCGCGCAGAGTCTCTGTGCTATCTCTGGTGTCATATCACCATTAATAACTATTCTAAGATTTAGATCTTGGTTAGGATCTTGCGGCTCTTCAAGCTGTGCGATAAAAGCTTTTAGTGAAGCGGGGTTTTGAGGTTCAAGCGCACTTGAGATTATTTTTGTTTCTTTAGCGCCATTGAGCATAAACCTATCCTCAGAGAATAAATGAATCAGTAAGCTACCACAAAAAATGTTCCCTTACAATGATTTTCATCCCCGATATTCAGCTTTAAGATAAAGTCGTTTAGCTTTGTTGTATTTGCTCTTGTCGGGCCCCTCATGCCGCTAAGAACCTTCTCCCTTCATTTTTCCCTTCTCCCCTTGGGAGAAGGTGCCCGTAGGGCGGATGAGGGTCATTTTTTCTAAAACCAAAATGGAAAGATACGCCAGGCTTGAGACCCGGCTTCGCTACAGCTGCGCCGGGCTATCGAAAATAAAAAAATAAGAAGAGGATATTAGGCTTGAGTAGGCTCTTTAATAATAATCTTAATCCCCTGCTCTTCTACTATCACGTTCACTAAACCACCAGAAGATAAGCGTCCAAACAACAATTCATCTGCGAGTGGCTTTTTGAGCTTTTCTTGAATTAACCTAGCCATGGGACGCGCGCCCATTTTTTTATCATAGCCTTTGACAACAAACCACTTTCTGGCTGCATCATCGACTTCTAAAGAGACTTCTTTATCTTGCAAGCGATCGGCTAATTCTTTAATAAATTTATCTACTACCTTCGCTATCGTTATCTCATCGAGCGGTTCAAATTGAACAATGGCATCTAAGCGATTTCTAAACTCTGGTGTAAACATCTTTTTAATAGCAGCAAGACTATCTGAACGATGTTCTTGCTCCTTAAAGCCTATAGAGTTTTGATCCATAATGGCCGCGCCAGCATTGGTTGTCATAATTAAAGTGACATGACGAAAATCTGCTTTTCTACCATTTGTATCTGTTAATGATCCATGATCCATCACTTGTAATAACAAGTTAAAAACATCAGGATGGGCTTTTTCAATTTCATCTAATAAAACCACGGAATGAGGGTTTTTGGTCACCGCTTCCGTTAATAGTCCCCCATTATCAAAACCGACATATCCTGGAGGTGCGCCAATTAATCTTGATACGGTATGACTTTCCATATACTCTGACATATCAAAACGGATAAGCTCTACTCCTAAGCTTTTCGCTAGTTGTTTGGAAACTTCCGTTTTACCCACACCAGTTGGTCCTGCAAAAAGGAAAGAGCCTACTGGTTTATCAGGATCTTGAAGCCCAGAGCGCCCCATTTTAACAGCGCTACAAAGCATCTCAATCGCGATACTTTGACCAAACACTTTACTTCTTAAATCTAGTTCCAAATTTTCTAATAAGGTTTTATCAGAAAGTGAAACTGTTTTAGAAGGAATACGTGCCATTTTAGCGACAATATCTTCAATTTCTTTGACGCCAATCACTTTTTTGCGTCGACGTTCTGGGAGTAATCTTTGATAAGCACCTGCTTCATCTACGACATCTATGGCTTTATCTGGTAAAAATCTATCTCGAATATAACGTCCTGCCAGTTCAGCCGCTGCCACTAATGCAGGTCCGGTATAACGTATTTGATGATGTTTTTCAAAATGAGATTTGATCCCTTTTAAGATACGAATGGTTTCTTCGACTGTTGGTTCTTTGATATCAATCTTTTGGAAACGTCTGGCAAGAGCGCGATCTTTTTCAAAGATCCCGCGATATTCTTGATAGGTTGTAGAGCCAATACAACGCAAATCACCGGTTGCTAACATCGGTTTGATAAGGTTGGAGGCATCCATCACGCCACCTGATGCTGCCCCGGCTCCGATAATGGTATGAATTTCGTCAATAAATAAAACAGCGCCAGAGTCGCGTCTTAAATGTTGCAATAACGCTTTAAATCTCTTTTCAAAATCACCCCGATATTTTGTGCCTGCAAGCAAAGAGCCTAAATCCAGTGCATAAACTGTGCAATGGCTTAATGCTTTTGGAACATTGTTTTCAATTATGGCTTTGGCTAAGCCTTCGGCAATTGCGGTTTTGCCAACGCCTGCTTCTCCGACAAATAAAGGATTGTTTTTGCGTCTACGACAAAGGATCTGAATGGTGCGTTCAATTTCGCTTGAACGACCAATGAGGGGATCAATTTTCCCTTGTTTGGCTAATTGATTTAAATTGATAGCATAGCATTCTAATGGGCTTTTTCCTGTCGTATCCTGAAGTGTATCTGATTCAAGGGTTGGGTCGATTTCAGGCTCATCCATTTCTCTCGGCTCTTCCACTTTTGAGATCCCATGCGATATGAAGTTGACAATGTCTAAGCGTGTAATATTTTCTTGTTTTAAGAAATAAACAGCTTGGCTCTCTTGTTCACTAAAAATAGCCGCTAAAACATTGGCGCCCGTCACTTCTTCTCTGCCCGCAGATTGGACATGAAAAACGGCTCTTTGTAAGACACGTTGGAAACCTAAGGTAGGTTGGGTTTCTCGGTGCGCTTCAGCCCCTGGTATTAAGGGTGTCGTTTCGTCGACAAAAGCTTGCAAATCTAAACGCAATCTATCTACGTCCGCTCCACAAGAGCGCAACACATTCGAGGCTGCGATATTATCCAGCAACGCCAATAGTAGATGCTCAACCGTCATAAATTCATGACGTTTATCTCTGGCTTCCTTAAATGCAAGGTTGAGCGTCATTTCTAACTCTTTGCTCAACATAGAACCAGACCCTCCAGCATCGGTTGAAAACAGTTTTACAATTTTCTCATTTTGCACATCAAAGGATGTTCATTCAGTCTTGCAAGTTCATTCACTTGTGCTACTTTAGTTTCAGCAATATCTCTAGTAAAAATGCCACAAGTTCCTGTTCCATTGCGATGCACATCTAACATCACCTTGATAGCTCGAGCATAGCTCATACCAAAAAATTGCTCTAATACAATCACAACAAAATCCATCGGCGTATAATCATCGTTTAATAAATACACCTGATACTTAGCCGGACATTCGGTCTTCCTTGCAGTCTTTTCTTGTACCTTTTGTCCGACCTTAGCGATTGGATCGCTTATCTTGGGTCCGTAGACTGTGCCCATATTTTGATATTAGCCAAATATTGGCTTCCTCGCTTTGTAGAACTAAAAAATTCTTTCATTTCCCATTTTCGCATAGAAAAAATAAGTTTGATAGTTACTTAACATTTGAAATTTTATTATTTCAGATTTGACTGAATAAGCGTTTATGTACAACATTTATGGGTGTAATCATCCAGTAGTTGAGGGATGTCGTTTTGTTTAAAAAATTAAATGCTGTTTTTAACTCGCATTTTTTCAATTTAAAAGGATTGTTAGTATGCCAACTGGGATAGTAAAGTGGTTCAATAGTGCAAAGGGATACGGATTCATTTGCCCCTCTGATGGTGGAAATGACGTATTTGCACATTTCTCGGCTATTATCATGGATGGGTACAAGTGCCTCAAAGCCGGCCAAATGGTTCGGTTTGAAATCAATCAAGGACCTAAGGGGCTACATGCCTCCCAAATTAGATCTGAGAAAGCTTCAGACGAATTAGATGATCATGACGACACAGATCAGCACCAAAAGCAGGTTATGGAACTTAACTGTGAAATGGAATGCTAAGACTGTCCCTCTCCCTTTTTAGGGAGAGGGAGTGTGCCGATTGAAATTGAATGATCTTATTGGCTCATGTGCCGAATAATTTCATCCCCAAAAGCCGAACAGCTAACTGTTTTTGAGTCTGGCATCAATCGTGCAAAATCGTAAGTCACGGCTTTGCTTTGAATTGCACCAGCCATACCTTTCAAGATTAATTCGGCTGCTTCAAACCAGCCTAAATGGCGCAACATCATCTCAGCTGACAGAATGAGCGAGCCGGGGTTGACCTTGTTTTGTTTTGCATACTTAGGGGCAGTGCCATGGGTTGCTTCAAACATGGCAATACCGTCGCTTAGGTTGGCTCCTGGGGCTATTCCAATCCCGCCTACCTGTGCTGCTAGCGCATCTGAAATGTAGTCCCCATTTAAGTTCAGGGTCGCTATCACACTATAGTCTGCTGGACGTAACAAAATTTGTTGTAGGAAAGCGTCAGCAATGACATCCTTAATGATTATCGGCTGGCCTGTCTTTGGATGAGTGATAACTTGCCAAGGGCCACCCTCATAGGGTTTTGCGCCAAATTCTTCTTTTGCAATCGCATAGCCCCAATCTTTAAAAGCGCCTTCGGTGAACTTCATGATATTGCCTTTATGCACTAACGTGACTGAGGGCAAATTATTATCGATGGCATAAGAGATTGCGCGCCGAACCAGTCTTTGCGAGCCTTCTTTAGAAACAGGTTTGATGCCAATGCCGCAATGCATGGGAAAACGAATTTGCTTTACACCCATTTCTTGTTGCAAAAAATTGATGACTTTTTTAGCTTCTACAGAATCGGCCTGCCATTCAATCCCAGCATATATATCTTCAGAATTTTCTCTGAAGATAACCATATTGGTTAACTCAGGATGCAATAACGGGCTTGGTGTTCCCGAAAAATATCGAATCGGACGAAGACAAAGGTAGAGATCAAGCCTTTGCCGAATAGCCACATTTAAAGATCGGATCCCCCCACCCACGGGTGTAGTCAGTGGCCCTTTGATAGACACACTAAATTCGGTAACAGCCTCTAAGGTTTCATCTGGTAACCACTGATCAGGTCCATAAACACGTGTCGCTTTTTCGCCTGCATATATTTCCATCCAAGCAATATTGCGATCTCTTTGATAAGCTTTCATCACCGCTGCATCGACGACTTTGCGCATGACAGGCGTGATATCCACTCCAATCCCATCCCCTTCAATAAAAGGGATAATCGGGTTATTTGGAACACTAAGAGAAGCATCTCTATTTACGTGAATTTTGTCCCCTTCTTGAGGGACAACTATTTTTTGATATGCCATTGTTTACCTTTTGATTTTTAGTTCAGAGCATTTTTAGTGTATCGCAAAGGCAGTTTTCGCTGCAAAAATATTGCTTGCATGTTAAAATAACGATTACTTTAAAATAGTTGTTTAACCTACTAACTCCTGTGCAAAATAATCACACTAAAACTGTTATTGTTGGACTCTCTGGTGGAGTCGATTCCTCTGTCACCGCTTTGCTCCTAAAAGAGCAAGGCTATGTGGTCAAAGGTCTTTTCATGAAAAATTGGGAAGAAGATGACACACTAGAATACTGCTCTGCCGAAAAAGATTTTCAGGATGTATCCACATTTTGCCGCAAACTCGATATTCCCGTTGAATCTGTCAATTTTTCTCAAGAATATTGGCAAACCGTTTTTAGTATTTTTTTAGAAGAATATCGTGCGGGACGCACGCCCAATCCTGATATCTTGTGCAATAAGGAAATCAAATTTAAAGCCTTTTTAGAACATGCCACCAAACTAGGCGCCGACTTTATTGCAACGGGGCACTACGTTCAAAAAGCAGTTTCAAATGAAGGACAATTTAAGCTTTTAAAAGGAATTGATCCCAATAAAGATCAAAGTTACTTTCTCTATACTCTAGGCCAAGATGCTTTATCTTATGCCTTATTTCCGGTTGGTCATTTAATGAAACCGACCGTGCGGGATCTGGCAAAAAAAGCCAATTTAGTGACCCATAATAAAAAAGACAGTACGGGGATCTGTTTTATTGGTGAGAGAAAATTTAAAGAATTTTTAAGTGAGTTTTTACCAAGCCAACCCGGAAAAATCCAAAATAAAGAAGGCGAGATTCTAGGGCAACATGATGGTCTTATGTTTTATACACTAGGCCAACGCCAAGGGCTAAAAATTGGTGGGCGCAAAGGCGCGCTTGAAAAACCTTGGTATGTCATTGCTAAAGATCTGCAAAGTAACGTACTTATTGTCTCTCAAGATGAAAATGACCCTTGGCAGTTAGCATCAACCTTAATTGCAAGCCAAATCCATTGGGTAGTGCCGCCGCACGCTAAACAATTTTCAGCAACAGCAAAAGTGCGCTATCGACAAGCAGATCAATCTTGTACAGTTACTCTGTTAGAAAATGATCACATCTTAGTCACATTTCAAGATCCTCAACGCGCTGTCACACCAGGTCAATCGGTTGTGCTTTATCAAGGCGAAGTTTGTCTGGGAGGTGGTATTATCCAATCCTCAGACTCTCCAGGGGGATTATTACAAACCCAAAATTTAGAAAATTATAAAGAGGTACCTCATGCAACATGAATTTCATTTAGAAGCCATTTCTCCTCTTGATGGACGTTATTACAATAAGTGTCAGGAACTAACCCCCTATGTCAGCGAATTTGGCCTGATGCACTATCGCATCATTGTTGAAATTAAGTGGTTAGAAACGCTTAGCGAAATCAAAGAAATTACTGAGGTGCCTGCTCTTTCTCGTGAGGCAAAGACTTTTTTAAACAACCTCATCAAAGACTTTAACCTAGAAGATGCGCAAAGGATAAAGGAAATTGAAAAAACGACTAATCATGATCTTAAATCTGTAGAATATTTTCTCAAAGAAAAATTTGATAAAAATCCGGAAGTCGCCAAAATAAAGGAATTTATCCACTTTGCCTGCACTTCTGAAGATATCAACAATTTAAGCTATGGTTTGATGCTCCAAGGTGTTAGAAAAAAAATTATGTTGCCACAATTAAATGCACTCAAAGAGCAATTAATGGCCATGATAAAACAGCATGCTAAAACACCTATGCTCTCTCGCACCCATGGTCAAGTAGCAACCCCTACAACCGTAGGCAAGGAAATTGCTAATGTTGTCGCAAGATTAATCCGGCAAATAAAACAACTGGAAACCTACCCCATTTTAGGTAAATTTAATGGCGCAGTCGGTAATTTTAATGCGCATCACATTGCTTACCCACAATGCGATTGGGAAAAAATAGCACAAGAGTTTGTGGAGAAACTAGAGCTCAGCTACAACCCGCTCACCACCCAAATCGAACCCCATGACAATTTGGCAGAATTTTGCCATTGCCTAATGCGAATCTCTACCATATTAATCGATTTCAGCCGTGATATTTGGAGTTATATTTCTTTAGGGTATTTTCAACAAAAAGCGCTTAAAGGCGAAGTTGGCTCTTCGACTATGCCGCATAAAATAAACCCCATAGACTTTGAAAATGCTGAAGGCAATCTCGGTGTGGGACATGCTTTATTCGGACATTTTGCCAATAAGCTACCCATTTCTCGCTGGCAGCGTGATCTGTCAGACTCAACCGTCTTACGCAACCTTGGCGTGGGCTTTGGATACCTGCTCATTGGCTTAAAATCCTTACAGCAAGGGCTAAATAAACTAGCTGTAAATGAAGAAATCCTGACAGAAGATCTCAATCATAATTGGGAAGTTTTAGCGGAAGCCATTCAAACCGTGATGCGTCGTTACCAAATCGCTGAACCCTATGAAAAGGTGAAAGATTTAACCCGCGATAAAATGGTGAATGCCGCGCTTTTACATCGGTTTATTGATTCGCTGGCTATTCCTCCAGAAGAAAAGCAAAGACTTATTGAATTAAGACCGACGCAATATCTTGGGCTTGCGGAGAAATTGATTGATAATTTGAGAAAAATGGAAGAGTAAATACACAGTTTTTCATCTGTGGATCTAGTAACTTCGTCGCATAAATTTGTAAACTTGTCTCAAGCGTGCAAAATTTGACTACTATTTAAGTATACCTTATTAAAAGAGTAGTCATTTATGCCACTTGAGCAACACGCTTATATCAACTTAAATACACAATTGTTGTGTAAAACAACAGGTTGGCAAAATAACTGTGGGTTAAATTGCTTAACGCATTTTCTTTATCAGCAATTAAGCCAAGGTGAGTTACAAAAAAACTTTGCGACTAATCCTGAATATCAAGCTTTACTCGTCACTTTCCAGGAATATTATCAGCTACCTCAAACGCCTACCTGGGAAGATATTAAGCAATTGCTCGATAACTATCCTGTGCCCACTGACAAAGAAGCAATTTTTGCTCCTGTACTGCGACAGCACTTAGGAAAAAAACTGGCTAGTCTGCCTGATGTAACTTGGGACACAGATGCTGCCGCCACTATTTCTGAATATTTAAAAACCGGTAAAGTCAAAGACGTCGCTCTTCCTCTTTTTCATGCAAATGAAGCTTGGCTTGAAGAACTTAAAACCAAATACGATAGAAGCCAACGTAGAATAACTAGCCAAATTATAACAGAAAGTGAAAGAGCGCATGTCATTGAGCAAGACAGACTAGGAAATAAAGGCATACCAAGCGAAGAGCGTATTCGTGAACAAGTGATATTTAATCGAACCAATGCGTTGCAAGACAGTATTCTTGCCCAAGCCAAATCTTATTGGCTAGCCGAAGGCTCTCTCCGTTATGCTGACACCATGGGCAAATTAGACAACGCTGAGATGGTCTCAGCAGAACAATTATCACTGCTTGCCTATAGCCTTTCCATTGGCTTAGAAGTTTATACACCTGCCTCCATTGAAGATGCTAAAAAAAGACCTGAAGTAGGTAAAATCACACATGGTGCACAAAACTTGCCAGATAGAGCGTACCCTCTGACCTTTCGAGTACACAATCATGGCGTCCACTGGGAGTTTGAATCACCGAACAAGGATTTGGCTCAAGTGGCAAGGCATAATCAGTATTATCCAGAAACATTTGTTGCAAGTGAATTAGTTAATAGCGAAGCGCTCTCTGGTCAATTTAAAATTTTTGGTGATCTCGCGCCTCTTGAGGTTAATCAGATGATTAAAGCGGCCGTGCATAGCGCCCTGGAAAATCGAAGTGCTATGGAATTGGAACAGCCTCCCGCAACGTTATTTACTAGCTCGCCAAAAAGAAAGCAGGAAAGCATGTCCCCTTCTCCTAAATCCATGAGCAACTCAGAATTTAAACAACTAGAATTTAACGCTAACCAAGCCATGAACACTTTAGTCAATGTTTTAGATCATCAACGCAGAAGTGGCAAAATCAACGATAATAATCAAAAAGCGCTTTTCGAATTTTATTTTAATGCATTTGAAACGGAATTAAAGAAGGGACCATCCGACGCGTCTTCTGAAAAAATTCAAGCCTTAGTTGAAGAAATTAAGCACCATGCGCTTCCTGAAATGAAAAAGCATGCCCATATACCAGAATCCCCCCAACCAAAGCGACCTAAAAAATAAATAGGCCTTTTATCTTTCTAAACGCTCACTTTGTCCTGAATAGCTTGTGATAATACGCCCTCTATATAACAATCCAACTCAGCATACCACTCTTCGCAGATGGCGTTGTTGCGGTAAAAATAACCCAGATCGGTTTTAGTAATAAGAGCGTTTAAATGACTGCGATCATTAACTTATTCACCATTGCGCAGCTTGAAGAACCCATGTTCTCTCTTGAAGGCCTTTTTACGCCCATATTACCTCAAAAAGAGTTTGTTGCACCTTTCTTGTTAGAAGAGGCCACTAACCCCGCTTTATTTCAAGAAGAGTTTATTTGTCCTCTCTTGTTAGAAGAGGTCATTTCTAAAGAAGAATCAATTTTTTCTGTAGAAGATGAGGGTAAAGAAGAAGAGCTTAATATTTTTCAAATACTGCAAGAAATGTATGAAGCGCCCCCAGAAGCGGGAGGAACCGGTCTTCACAGTGGCTCTTCACATCCAGTCATAACCAAACACAACCCTTTTCCTATGCATTTTGCGGCAGGCCAAGGCAATCTGGCTGAAATGAAAAAGCTTTTACGAGCAGGTGTTAATGTCAATGCTGAAGATGCCCGTAGTGCAACCGCCTTAGTTGTTGCTACCATTTTTGGTAAAAAAGAAGCCGTCAATCTTTTACTCAAAGCAGGCGCTATGGTCAATGATAAATGTTATGAAGGCCAGACTGCTCTCCATATTGCTCTCGACAGAAAACAATATGACATTGCCAGAACCCTAGTACAAGAAGGCGCCGATCCTAAACTTAAAACTTGGAAAGATCTCAGCGCCACAACCATCGCGTTTTCTCAGCTTGAAAAAGCCATTACCGCACACAATTTACAAAAAGATTCTCGCGAGTTGCAAAATGAAGTAAATGAGATTGTTAGCACCCTTGAGACTTTTGCTCAAAAGAGCAAACAGATTTATTTACACCTACAAAATGCTGCACAAGACGCTTATCAGATCCCACTCAGTGTCGCTTTAAAAACTGCAGCTAGTAACACTGCAAGCACAGAGATCAAAGAAAGAATCTTGAAAATATCTGATACCATTGCTGAGACTGATCCGCTACAAGAAGGATATGTACAAGCTAAAAATTTACTCTCCAGCTTTCCCACAGGAAAAACTTACACTATTGGCAAAATTAAATTGGATGGCGGTGAGCCCTTTAAAATTATGGCTGATGGCCACTATAAGCATTACACTACCCCTTTAGCCAAAAATTCTCTTGATGCTTTTGTAAGTAAATTAGACGCCAGTCAAGCTGATGAAACTAAACTGCAATTATTTACCAAAGTACGTGACATTTTTGACAATGCAAGCAAATTTGCAAACAACTCTGCCGATCCAACTGTGGCAGAAGAAGCATTTGAGCTTTATCAAAGCGGAGCAACAGTTTTACTTCCTTCCATATGTGATAAACACTTTATTAATGTTATCGTTTCTAAAACACAAAGCCTCTTAGCCATTGCCAATACGGGTGATCGCTATGCTTTAGACACGCCAGGCATCATGTTACATGACATCTATAACGACAACACGATTAATTCTGCATTCATGAACAAAGTCTTAACCAACAAAGACAGAATGTTTATGGACTTTTACATGCAATATGAGTTTGGTCCAATTTTAAAGTTAAATACCCTTAACATGCCGAATCAACAGTTTGGCAACTGTACTTGGGAGAGCCATCGTAACGCCGTAAAAGGGATATTGTATATTGAACTACTGAATGAAGGCTTCTCTGCTGCAGTAGCAGAAAAACAAGCTCATACGTATTTTAAAGAATGGGACAACTTCCATAGCCAATATATGTTAGAAGATTATTTGTCTCATTCCCAAATTTTACCTGCTAGTGCATTGGGTGATGTCTACCTCAGCATTCAAAAGAAGAAAAGTAAAGGCGAGTTTACCGAGACGGATGCTTCTAATGCAAAATTACTGATGAAGGCGCTGACTTCAACTGTCCATCAAGCTGAATTTAAAGCATGGAAAAAATCTTTACCACAAACTGATGTCAAAATTGTGAATGCTGATACCGATTCCCATATCGATGCCTCAACCGTATACAGTGGAAATCATACCCCTTATTTTAACCCTCTTAAATTTTTGAGCAATCTCTTTGTAGCGGGTCCCTCTGGCGGCTCTCTTCATAAGTTTGCCGCCGATTCTCCTCTTTTGCATACAGCACATCAAGAGCCGCTTGTTGTGGAGCATCAAGAACCGGCACAATTTTAATTACCCTCCGCACCAATAATAGAACTTCTCTTGTTCTGCCTGATGAAGAATCGACACAAAATTATTATTATTTCTTTGAAAGAATGAAAAATTGGTAGAGGGGATCGGAAAGTGCCACCTAACAACATGATCTTTCTCTCACATACTACGTAAAAAACTAGTGCGTTTGCTCTTCTATCCCTTCCCTTGCTCCTTCGCTAAAAACAACCAGGTCTCCAGTACGGTATCTGGATTTAATGAAACACTATCAATTCCTTTTGTCATCAACCATTTGGCTAAATCGGGATGATCAGAAGGGCCTTGACCGCAGATCCCAATATATTTATTTTGATCTTTACAAGCTGTAATAGCGCGATCCATTAACCACTTTACCGCTTCATTTCGCTCATCAAACTGCCCTGCCACAATCCCCGAATCTCTATCTAAGCCTAAGGTTAACTGGGTTAAATCATTCGATCCAATTGAAAAGCCATCAAAAAGAGCAATAAATTGATCTGCTAGCACAGCATTAGAAGGGAGTTCACACATCATAATCACTTTTAGGCCGTTTTCGCCGCGTTTGAGGCCAAATTCTTCCATTGTACTGAGCACCGCTTTTGCCTCATCCAAAGTGCGCACAAAGGGGATCATCACTTCAACATTAGTTAAGCCCATCGTGTTGCGAACGTACTTGATTGCTTCACATTCAAGAGCAAAACAAGGCTTGAAGCTTTTTTCAATATACCGCGCCGCGCCACGAAACCCTATCATCGGATTTTCTTCTACCGGCTCAAATTGTTTTCCACCGAGTAAATTAGCATATTCATTGGATTTAAAATCAGAAAAACGCACAATCACTCTATTTGGGAGAAAAAGCCGCACCCAAAGTCGCTATCCCTTCACTTAGTTTTTTAACATAAAATTCTTTTGGACTAGCATAACCTGCTGAGCGCAATAATATTTTTTCTTTCACATTTTCAGGCAAGGTGTCAAAAGCTAAACACGCATTGGGATGAATACCAATCATTTGGCTGATAATAAATTCAATACGTGCAAGACCAATCCCTGCATTTGGCAACGCTTGAAAATCAAATGCACGCTCAGGATTAGCCACATTCATCATAATTTTAAAAGGTAAAGGTGGCATGTTCCCAAGTTCAATAGTCTTAATAGCAAAAGGTAATTTGCCTTCATAGACAAAACCAGTATCACCCTCTGCACAACTCACTGTTACTTCTTGGCCATCTTTGATTAGTCTTGTGGCATGATGTGCATCCCACAACTGCGGGGATCCCGAGTTCTCTCGCAATTATCGCCGCATGACAGGTGCGGCCACCACGATTGGTCACAATAGCGCTAGAACGTTTCATCACTGGCTCCCAATCCGGATCTGTCATATCAGTCACTAAAACATCCCCGGGTTGCACTTTATCCATTTCATCGGTGCTTTTAATCACTCTGACAACACCGGCGCCAATCCTTTGACCAATACTTCTTCCTTCAGCCAACACTTTGCCCGACTTCTCCAGGTGATAACGTTCAATAATTTTGGCATTGGCGTGTGCTTTAACTGTTTCTGGCCTGGCTTGCACGATATAGATCTGTTGATTGATGCCATCTTTAGCCCATTCAATATCCATGGGGCGTCCATAATGCTTCTCAATAATTAATGCCTGTTTTGCTAATTCTTCTATTTCTGCATCCGTTAAGGAATACTGTAATTGTTCTGAAAGTGACACTTCCACTTTTTCAACAGCAGAATGATTGCCAACGGCAACACTTTCTTCTGCATAAACCATTTTGATCTGTTTGTCGCCACGATTTTTGCGCAAAATGGCAGGCTTGCCACTCTCTAGAGTAGGCTTATGCACATAGAATTCATCTGGATTCACGGCACCTTGCACGACCATCTCTCCTAAACCATATGCAGAGGTGATAAAAACAACTTGCGGAAAGCCTGACTCTGTATCTAAAGTAAACATCACACCACTTGAAGCTAAATCACTACGGATCATTTTTTGGATCCCAACGGATAAAGCCACATGTTCATGCGCATAACCGCGATGCACTCTATAGGCGATGGCTCGGTCATTAAAAAGAGAAGCAAAAACATGCTTTAAAGCAGTCAGAATATTATCTATGCCCCGAACATTGAGAAACGTCTCTTGCTGACCCGCAAAGGAGGAATCTGGCAAGTCTTCTGCTGTCGCAGAAGATCGCACTGCCACAGCGGGCGCGGGATCGTTCTCATCGCCTAATTGGTAATAAAATTGCTCGATTGCTTTAATAAGCCCAGCTTGTAAAGGGGTTTCCAGAATAGCGGTTCGGATCTGGTCTCCTGCTTTTTTGAGTTGCGAGACATCATCCACATCTAAGTTATCTAATATGCGATAAATTTTGGCAGCAAGATCTTCTTGCTTTAAAAAGGCGCGAAAAGCGCTCGCAGTGGTTGCAAATCCACCTGGCACTTTGACGCCAGCATGGTGTAAATGAGAAATCATTTCCCCAAGAGAAGCATTTTTCCCCCCAACGATATCTATATCTTTGATACTTAACTTGCTAAATGGAATTACATAACTGTCTACTGATGACATCTTGCCTCCAAGCTGGCATGCTAGCCTTTTGGTTGATGGATTTACTACAGAAGGGATAAACCATGCTACGTCGCACCGTGTTTTTTCTTTCAGACAGAACTGGGATCACTGCAGAAACATTAGGACTAAGCTTAATCTCCCAGTTTGAAGACATTCAATTTACACCTGTGACCTTACCCTATGTCGATTCTACCGAAAAAGCGACTGCCGCCACAAATACAATTAACACAGCAGCCCGAATTGATGGCAGCAAGCCCTTGGTCTTTGCCACATTGGTTAATCCAGAAATTCGAGCCATCTTACAAACTAGCGACTCCTACTACTTAGATTTTTTTCAAAGTTTTATTCCAGGCTTAGAAGAAGAGCTTAATGTTTTCTCGGCCAATGCTATGGGACGCAGCCATGGTGTAGGAAACAACAACAGTTACAATTCCCGAATAGAAGCTGTTAACTTTGCGCTGAATTTTGATGATGGCGCCAGAACCTCTGGCTATGAATCCGCCGATGTAATTTTAGTCGGCGCCTCACGCTGTGGAAAAACACCCACTAGTCTTTATCTCGCGATGCAGTTTGGGATAAGAGCGGCTAATTATCCTATTACTGAAGAAGATCTGGAAATGCCGACACTGCCCAAAATGCTACGCTCTTTTAAAACAAAATTATTTGGCTTAACTATCGATCCAAAAAGATTGCATGCCATTCGCACTAGCCGTAAACCAGATAGCAACTATGCTACCTTGGAGCAGTGTGAGCGAGAAATTACAGCGATAGAGAATATTTTTAAACAGGAGAATATTCCCTATTTAAGCTCGACTAATCTTTCTATTGAAGAGCTGGCGACACGTTTGATGGTCATTTCTGGTATACAACGCAAGCTCCGATAGACCTATCTTAAATACTTATCTTAAATACTTACCTCTCAACTCGTGATTCTACACTCACTATAGTTATTGTTTAATTCATCTTCATGGAACTTGTCTCTTTCTTATCTAGTCTTACTGTTAAAACGATAGTCTTATAGTGGTCTTTGCGATTATTAAGAGGATTTTCTTTATGCCAAAAGACGAAGAAAATAAAGCACCAGAAGTTGATCAATGGGGTGATCCGATCATACCAGCAAGTAAGACGGGAACACCCGACAGTAAAGATAGTGAAAAACTTACTCCAGAACAAATGCGGAATGCCCTGAAAGGAGGCTTCCAGCAAGCATTAGGGAATAAAGGTGTAGCTGAAATTAAAAAAACGGATGCTGCAAAGGAAATCATGCAAGATCAAAAAGGACTTTCAGTACAAGAACGAATAAAACTAGCAGAAGAAGAAAAAAAGAGAAAAGCTGAAGAAGCTAAAGCTGCTGAAGCAGCTGCAGCAAATGCGGAAACAGCTGCACAAGTCACCACCTCATCATTCTCCGCGTCAAGTGCTCCGCCACCACCACCTCCTCCCGGAAAAGCGCCACCTCCACCTCCTCCTCCCGGAAAAGGAAAAGGAGCATTTCCAAAGGCCCCAGCCGCAGCTTCTGCTCCTGTAGTTGAGGCAACTGCTAAACCAGCCTCTCCTATCGCTTCTGCCTCTGATGCTGCTGCAGGTGGACCAGAACAACTAACAGACAAAGCAAAACTAGCTGCGTCTATCGCTGCAGGATTGCAAAAGAAAAATATAAGAGCTGCTGTAGCTGATGATGAAAATGAAAATGATCAAGACGAAAAAAATGATCAAGACGAAATTTGGGAGGACGATGCTCCTGCTATCGCAAAAGGGAAAGCTGCAGCCGCTCCGCCTTCCCCTCCTGTTGCAGCTGCATCAGCAGAACCAACCGCCGCACCAGCAGCACAACCAGCTGCAGCACTAGCAGAACCAGATACACCACCAGCAGCATCTTCTTTTTATACTCTAAGCGAAGATGAGCTGCCCCCTGCGGATACCTATCAACCCATTGCAGAACCCACAAACATTTTATCTCGTCAACAAATAGAGAAATTAGACGAATTCATTTCTACAGAAGAATCCTCGCGGAATGGATCTTTTACAAATGAAATTATTACCCAATTCACAGAAGTAATCGATGAAGAAATTAAACGAGGAAAATTCAATTCATCTCAAAGAGAGAAATTAGAGAATCTTCGCACACTTGTGAAGCATGCAGAAAATTTGAACGAAAGCTCAAAAAAAGTTGAATCTGCATTAAAAGAATATGCAACTTCACCGGGCAACGTAAAAAATCAAACTGAATTAAGTCAAGCATTAGAAGCTCACTATCAAAACTTAGAAACATATACAACAGTGTATAATAAATGCCTATATCCAATAGGTGGCTTGCAAACAGATAGTAATTTTTCGGCATTGTTTGACAAGCTAAATTCTATTTCAACCTCCCTTCCAGCACCGATAAATTTTACTACGGGACAAGCCGGCAAACCATTAAATTTCGAAACTCGCGCTATGGCCCCGATACAAAGAGGTCCTAGATACTCATTACTGTTAAATGAACTCATTACGCTCTCTCCTGAAAATCTTGTTCAAAAGCAATTCTTAACTGACTTAGTTACAGCAAACCAACAGTCAAATATCAGAATGAATTCATCCACTTTAATCAACCCAGCGGCAGAAGTGGAAAAGAAAGCAAAAGCAGAAAAGAAAGCAAAGGTCAAAGTAGAAAAGACAGCTAAAACAGCAACATCCACCTCGTTTTTTGGCAACATTGTTGAAACCGTTGGAACAACGTTGGGGATTTTGCCAGCAAAGTCAGGTATAGCAAAAACAGAGGCAACAGCAACTTCTTTACCTGTAACAGAGAGTACGGCAAGAGCAGCTTCCGCACCACCAGCATTAGTAACACCTCCAGTTCCACCGCCACCAGCTGAAGCAATGCCAAGTATAGATCTTACGGAAAATGAACCGTTAACTGATGAAAGTGAGCCGGAACCTGCAGTGGGTTCTGACACAGAATCTGACATAGAAGATGAAGGGTCTGATATAGAAGAAGAAGCAGAACAGGCAACTCCTTCAGCTACAGATGAAGTTAAAGCACCTCGGCCTCCACTACGATCATCATACACAGCGCCGCTTCCGCCGCTGTCAGCACAATCACCAGGCGCAAAAAGCTCAGCTGCGGCATCTTCAGGAGCACCACCTGCAGCAGCCACGACGGCTGGTACTGCCGCAGCAAAATCAGATCCGCCTCCTCCTCCGCCACGATCAAAGTTACTAGCGACAGCAACAACAGCTGCAACAACAGCTGCAACAACAGCTGCAACAACAGCTGCAACAACAGCTGCAACAACAGCTGCAGCAACACCTGCAGCAACAACACCTGCTGCAACAACACCTGCTGCAACAACACCTGCTGCAACAACACCTGCAGCAACAACATCTGCAGCAGCAACACCAATAGCCAAAACGCCGCCTGGTGACAAGTCATCAACACCTGTCGATACATCACGAGAAGAAGCTGAAAACATCTTAAAAGAACATATTGAAAATTGGCCTCAAGTAAAAGGTAGTGGTGGTGAAGAGCTAGGTGAGCAATTCGTTGCTCTTGTTGCACTTGCGCTAAAAGCACTCTCTTTAGGGGGAACTGTCGCTGATATTAAATTTGGGAAACTGTTCAATGATAAATCAGATGAATTAAAAAATCTGAATAAAGAGAAAATAAAGCTTCAAGGAGACATAAGAACATTAGAGAATCAGCTTGGGCAAGCAACACCAGGCAGCCCAGAGGCTCAAAGATTAACAACAGAATTAACGACGAAAAGAGGGGAGCTTTCTCAAGTTGAGGCAAGAATTGCTAGTAGCGCAAATGGAACATTTGAAGCTGGAAGACAAGATTTGCATGCCCAAGTCACTTCAGCTGGGCAAGATGCTGCAGAAATGGAATCAGCAATCTTTACTGCTGCGCCACCGCCTCCTCCTCCACGAGCTCCCGCAGCAACTGACCCAACAATAGCGGGGACTAAAGTGGCAGCGGCTCCTCCACCTCCAGCAGCGGCTATACCTGCAGCTACCCAATTGAAAGCACCGCCGCCTCCTCCGCGAACAGCAGCAACGCCAACACCAACTGATACGAGCACAAGCACTTTTGAGGCATTGGAGAAAGGATTAAAAGCAGCTCGTCCAGCAGCGCCAGTAAGAAAGTTGTCACCTACTCCCGCACCAGTTCTGACAGCAAAACCAGCGGTTATTCCAGCAGCAAAACCAGCACCAATAGCACCACCAATTGGAAAGCCAGCCGTAGTTGCTGCTGTTCCTGCACCAGCTGCTTCTGTTGCTGCACCAATAGCCAAACCAGTGGCGCCACCTCCTGCAGCGCCTAAATCATTCCTTGGTCGCATGGCAGATCGCGTGGCGGGAGCTTTGGGGTTTTCAGCTCCTGAACCCCCTCCAGCAAAGGTAAAACAAGCAGGTACACCACAGCCTCTGCGGGTTTCAGTGACAGCAGTACTGCCAGCAGATGCAGATCCTGTTCCTGTTATTACCCCGGGGCAGCAGCCTACAGCCATTACCCATATGCTTAATACAAAAGCAGGTCCGGCTCAAGCTATGTCAGGTCTGCACATTGATATCAAAACGCTACAACAAAAAATTGAGCCTATCAAAGCAACTTATGGTATTGCAAACGCCACTTATGGCGATACACCACCTCATACCACAAGAGGACTTGCCAACAAACCAACGCTTACTTTAGACATACCAGATACAACTAAACCTAACGTTAAGAATTTTGTCTATCTGCAAAATGACGCCACTGGCGGCGTTGAATTTCGTGCTTCTCAAAGTGCACTAGAATCTGAATCTACACTCAAAAATATATGCAAGTTAGCAGTTGAACAAGCCGGGCCTGGTACTAATTTTCAAAACGTAAATGCAAGAATTAAGGAACATCTAGAAAATGCTATCAGAGATTTGCCAACAGATAGGGCCGCTCAATTAAATTTAACGGTAGAAGGACAAAAGATTGCGCCTCGCGCACTAGCAGCATCTCCAGCGCCAGCAACTACACCACCAACACCTACATCTAAACAAGGTTAATTAAGGAGAAAATCATGAGTTCAGGGGGGCCAAATGATTGGGATGACGATGACCATGAAGAAGAGGAAGATACACAAGCCGATAAGCATGTTGGTCAAAGAAGAGAAATGATCAATAAATTATTTGCAGGTAAATTGCAACCAGCATCGCCCGAGAATCCTCCTGGCCCTGTAGCAGTTGCCCCTACTGAAACTGATAGCTCTGAAAGCGCAACAAAGGAGAGTGTTCCTGCATCTAAACCACCACCACCCGCTCCTCCTTCGCCAATGAAGGGAAAGCTATCTCCAGCCTCGCCAGTGAATAAAGGAAAAGATGATTTATTAGCCGCGATTAGAGCAGGGAAAGACTTAAAAAAGGCTCCAACGTCTATAGCCAAACCTGCTGCTAAACCTGCACCTGCGCAACCCGGTTTATTCGACGCCCTTTTGGTAAAGTTGGGAACACCTGCTGGATCATCTGATGGCGCTCCAATTAACGGACCAACAATTCAAAGAAAAATTGTAGGCTATACCACTCATTTATCTAAAGAAGCATTTCAAGAAAATCTTGAATCCGAGTTTGGTGTTGATGCTTTTAGCAAGGGAGATTTTATTCCCGTCTATGCGGGCCAAGAAGATCAATTTAAAGGTCCCGCTCAAAAGTTAGAAATTGATGTAGACCTAACGAAAGATACGTCAGGAATAATGCAATTTTGGCCACTTGAAATGCAACAAGGATTTAGTCGTGAATCAGGCTTAGCACCCGCACCAAATGTGCCTGCTGCAGCAGCCCGACTCCCTATAGAACCTTCTCTTGAAACAGTAGTACCGACACAACCGCTAAGAGCAGGTGAAGAAGTAGAAAGACAATCTTTAGAAGAATCTTCTCAAACCGACGAATTTCCATCCGAAACCGAATCTTTACCAGACGATGATGAATCTCTGCCAGATGCAGAAGCCTTAGCTGGCGTAGAACCCTTACCAGACGCAGAAGTCTTACCAGACGCAGAAACCTTAGCAGATGAATCTCTTTCTCCTCCCGAACCTCAAATCCCTGATATTTTGGCAGCAGGTGCTGCGCAAATGCCAGCTTTGAGTGGAGATCAAGTAACCTTACGCTCTCAACCCCGTGTTGAACTTGAACTCAGCCTCGATGATACCGATGTCCCTCCTCCCCCTCCGCCCAGAAGAAAAAAAGACATAGACGTTGAAGCTACAAAACTAGCATCCCTACAAACAAAAGTAGTACCACCACCTCCTCCTCCCAGACGGGATGAAGGAGAAGAGGTCATGGACCTGTTTAGCGCATTAGCACCACAGCCAGCTGCCGCATCATCACCTGATTTATCTACAAAACGAAGCATACCCGTACGTGAATCAGACAGTCCTGAAGATGAAACCGTGGTTGAAGACTTTTTAACTGCAACACCACCGACGGTTAGATTTGAGCCCCCTTCTAGAACAACACTATCCAATTTTCAATTGTTAACACAATCGATTAAAAACAAGGTTAATATTGATCCAAATTACTATGGCGTAACAAGCCATCAGATTTTAGCGGCTAGACAATCAAGTGAAATGGGGCTAAATGCGACAGAAACTTTTAACTTGAAGATGAAAATGCAACCTCCTGCTCAACCACCAAATTATGATATTCATATCCAAGATAATGGCCAAGCCGGTGTTGATTTCTATACTACTCATAAAAGTGAAGAAACTTTAACCAATATTTGTAAAATGGCAGTAGAGAACGCCGTGCTCGGCACAGATTTTAGCAGCATTCAAGATAGAGATGTTGAGCAACATTTACGCAAAGCGATTGAAAAGCTGCATAGAGATGACCCTGACAAAGCAGTCAGATTGAATTTATCTATCAATGGAGAAATCGTCCCGCCAAAACCAAGACCCAGCCGACGCCCTTCTCTTGGCGCTGAGAGAGAGCGGTAAATTTAAATAATCCAATAATTGATAAAATCTGGGATTGCCATGCTTCCCAGATTTTTTTTATGCATAAGGGAATAAAGCGTATCTGCTTTATCTTCTGGATAAAATGCAGCAATGTTATGTTTAAACTTCTTCCATAATAGGGGAATGCCCTCTTTACGACGTAAGCGGTGTCCCAGTGGATATTCCGTAGTGTAAGTGAAGCTTTGACCATTCTTAAAATAAATCTCAAGCGTATTGGCGATGCTTCGCTTGGTTGGATCTAAATAATCCCTACTGAATTGCTTATTCTCAACAACTTGCATTTTTCCACGCAATGGTTCAATCAATACGTTTTTAGCGTATTCATCTTCATAATGCTGTGCTGTCAGTGTTCCTTCTAGTAAGGCAACCGCGACCATATACTGTAAACAATGATCCCTATCTGCAGGATTGTTTAATGGCCCTTGTTTATCAATAATTCTGATGGCAGCCTGATGCGTTTTTATAATTATCTTATCAATATCCACCATATTATTTTTGACTTCTTGGTGAAGCGCTAAAGCACATTCCACAGCCGTTTGCGCATGAAATTCTGCCGGAAATGCAATTTTAAATAAAATATTTTCTATCACATAGGAGCCAAGTGGTTGCGATAAGGTTATGGGTTTACCTTGAAATAACACATCACTAAATCCCCATTTTTTAGCGGAAATGGGCGTTTCATATCCCTCTTCTCCTTGCAGCGTTAAAAAGGCTAATCTGACCCCCCTGCTCACTGCGTCTCCAGCTGCCCATGATTTTCTGCTCCCGACATTAGGCGCATGGCGATAGGTTCTTAGTGCTTGTCCATCAACAAAGACTTGCGATAAGGCATGTATCACTTTTTCTTTGGTGCCCCCTAAAAGTTTTGTCACAATGCCTGTTATCGCAAGTTTAACTAAAATAACATGATCTAAACCCACCGCATTAAAACTGTGATCTAAGGCAATAACACCTTGAATCTCATAAGCTTGTATCATAGCTGTATAGAGATCTTGCACAGTATAGACTTTGTTCGCAAAGTCTTGACTTCTTCTTGAAACAAAATCCATCACACTTAAAATGCCACCGATATTATCTGAAGGATGCCCCCATTCTGCTGCTAGCCATGTATCATTAAAGTCCAGCCAACGAATAAGAGTTGTCATATCAAAAGCAGCTTTTATAGGATCAAGCTCAAATGCCGTCCCGATGACACGTGCTCCGTTTTTAATGGTGGTATCTGTTACCCAGGGGCCACATAGTTTCGTACACGCAGGAAATGTCAGGGCTAATGCGGCGCACCCTAAACTATCTGCTAAACAAATGTGGGCTGTTTCAAAAGCAAGTGCGCTTTTTATTTGAGTGTCAAAAAGATAATCTGCGATTTGAACAAGGAGGGGATCAACGTTGTTTTTCACTTTCTTTCTCTCATTCTTTTATGTCGCGAACAGGTTGTCTTCTCTTGTAAAGGATCGAGGCGGCGAAGCCGCGAGATGGATTTTATCAAGAAAGAAATCCCTCTTGCGCTTCCTGCTTCGCTATCGCTACGTAGGACAAGCCGCGCGTCTCCCTTTTACAAAGGGAGATAAATGGTTGCTACGCAACCCTCTCGATTATTTCAAGAGATAAAAAAGATGCTCAACTTTTCTTGCGTAACTTTAATCTTTACCCTCTTTTATCAAGAGGTACAAATTTTTTAGGTGAAGGTCCTATATAATCTGCTGTTGGCCTAATTAATTTATTATTTTTTCTCTGTTCTAAAATATGTGCAACCCAACCTGTTAAACGCGACATGACAAACAACGGCGTAAACATGTTAACAGGGATCCCACAAAAATAATAAGCACTAGCACTATAAAAATCTAAATTGGGGAAAAGCTTCTTTTGTTCCATCATGATTTGTTCAATTTGCTCTGAGATAGCAAAAACACTATGTTCACCTAATAGCTGACTTAACGTTTTAGCTTGCGCTTTGATAATATCGGAACGTGGATCAGACACCGTATAAACTCTATGACCAAAACCCATAATAATTTCTTTCTTTTCTAGCTTCTTCAACATCCCCTCTTTAGCCTGCGCTGGATCATGGAATTGTTGAATTAGATGCAAAGCCGCTTCATTAGCGCCACCGTGCAAAGGCCCTTTGAGTGTACCAATAGCTGCTGTTAGCGCAGAATAGACATCAGACAACGTAGAAGCACACACTCTAGCAGTAAAGGTCGAGGCATTAAATTCATGTTCTGCGTACAGCATCAACGACATATCTAATGTTTTGGTTATCACTTTAGCTATTTTATTTTCTTTATAGCTCTCACCATGGAGTAAGGCGAGAAAGTATTCTGCAACAGAATCAGCTTCTATTTCTAGATTAATTTTTTTACCTGACAAATGATAATGATACCAGTAGAGTAAAGCACCTGGAAAAACCATTAAAAGTCTATCTGCAATATCACTTGCTAAATGTGATTCGGATTCTGGCTCAATATTACCTAGTAAAGAGCAAACCGAACGCATCACATCCATCGCTTCTGTATGCGCAGGAATTTTTTCAAGAAGTTCTTTAATAAGAGGGGGCAAGCCTCTGTTTTTAGCTAATTTTTCTTTATATTGATTTAGTTGTTGCAGTGTCGGGAGTTCACCATAAATCAAAAGGTAGGCTACTTCTTCAAAACTTGCTTCTTTAGTTAAATCAAAAATAGAATAACCACGATAATGTAAATTATTCCCTTCATGGCCCACTGTGCAAATGGCTGTCTCGCCTGCTGTCACACCCGCCAGACCACCAACTTTATTTTTTATCATCTTGCTTATCCATAAGTTGTAGATAATTATCTAGTTCTTGTTCATACGCGCCATAACGAATATAGTGATATAAATCTTGTCTACTCTGCATAATGCTGAGAACAGATTCTTGTGTACCATCTCGACGTATAGCGAAATAAACTTTTAGCGCTGCTGCATTCATTGCTCGAAAAGCACTCAAAGGATAGAGAATCATGGCAACACCAGCATAGCCAAATTCTTGTACATTAAAATAAGGGGTTTTACCAAATTCAGTCATATTTGCTAAAACTGGAATGGTGAGTGCTTCACAAAATTGTTTATATTGCTCTAAAGTGGTGAAGGCTTCTGCGAAAATAGCATCAGCTCCTGCAGCTTCATAAGCTAAAGCTCTTTCTATCGCTCTCTCTAAACCTTCTACCGCCAACGCATCAGTTCTTGCCATAACAACAAAGGAATCATGCTCACGACCATCAAGAGCGGCTTTAATTCTACCAACCATATGTTGAGTGCTCACCACCGTTTTACCTTCACGGTGACCACATCGTTTAAAATCTTGTTGATCTTCAATATGCGCGCCAGCTGCCCCTGCGCGAGAAATTAATTTAAATGCCCGACGAATAGTCAGACCATTTCCCCAGCCTGTATCAACATCCACTAACAGCGGCAAAGTACAACTTGCAGTAATATGCTGAACTTCCTCTAAAACGTCATTCAAGGAAGTCATGCCCAGATCAGGGAGGGCTAATTTAGCATTAGCAACACTGGCTCCTGAAAGATAGATAGCCTGAAACCCGACTTGCTCGGCAATGCGAGCACAGAGTGCGTTCACAACCCCGACAATTTGCAGAGGGTTTTCGCGAGCGATAGCATCACGTAGCATTATACCTGGGTAGTTCATGACTGCTCCTTTCTCATCCCATTTTGTCTTTAGGCGTTGTTGTCTACGCCTAGCCTACGCGTGCCCCTTAAGGGTAAAAACAAACTGGTTCGAGTATATCCTCTTTTCATTTTTGCTTTAGACGTGCTTTGAGTATATTTATAATAATAACTGGTAAATGCTATCCTCTCCATCTTTGTTATTATTTATTCTGCTGTATGCGTACCTAGTGGAGCATGCCAATGTGGTTTTTTCCATTTCATCAGTATAAACGGCGGCAGACAAAGTAATAGAAAGCCTCCTATTAAATAACCTTCATAAAAGAACACGTGTCCGGTATCCAATTGCGCTGGGGGAATTAAACATACCACAAAACCAAAGGCACTCGTGATTAAACCGATTCCGGCAACCAACCATATTCCCCACTTGCCCCCTGCAATTTGATAAGTTCGCTTCACATCGGGTTGGGTATAGCGCAGCGTGATAGCAGCTGCAAAAATAAGCACATACATTATCATGGCAAATTGAATGGTCAATGCGGTGATAATCCAAAAGGCACTATTGACATTAGGCATAAAGAAAAAGACCAAAGATAAAAGTGAACCAATGATGGCTTGAAATAGCATCGTGCCAATAGGCATGCCAGCCTTATTCACTTTTTGCAAGACCGGTGGTAAAAAGCCATCTTCCGCTGAGGTTAAAATTCCCTTAGCGGGACCAATAATCCAAGTATTCACACCCGCTAGCGATCCAATCACAGCAAAAGCAGCCAAAATGGGAACCATCCAGTTCATATTAAAAGCAGAAAAAAACTCGTTAAACGCCTGCATGAGGCCTGCAAATAAAGTGACTTCATGATGAGACACCACAAATGCAATAGAAAGTGATCCCAAAATCGAAATCAAAATAATGATGACAGAAGAGAGTAAAATAGCACGGGGATAACTTCTTTGAGGCGAGATAGCATCACCGGCGTGATAAGCAGACATCTCCATTCCAGCAAAGGCGAGTAAAACGCCTGCAAAAAAAACCATGTTCTTGATTTTAAAATCGGGTAAAAGAGAAGCCCAACTCATATCAATTTTCAAAGGCTTGTCTAAATAGAACCAAAATAACCCTAAGCCTATGATAAGCATGCCAGGCAAAATTGTGCCTAACAAAACACCTATAGTACTTACCCAACCTGAGGTTTTCATATTAAAGAAATTGATAAAAGTCGCGCCCCAAAAAAGAGTTAGCATGGTGCTGACAATAAACCAAGGGTTGTGCATTAATTTTGGTTCAAAAATATAGGCAATGGCCGCACTGGTAAAAGTAAGCACGGTGGGAAACCAAGAAATACTAAGCATCCAAGATACCCAAATGGCAAAAAAACCACAATTTTTGCCAAAGGCTTCACTCACCCAACGATAAACCCCTCCCTCTTTAGGCCAACCTGTTGCCAATTCTGCGCAAACTAAAGCGGTGGGAATAAAAAAGGAGAGCGCGGC
The DNA here is from genome assembly GCA_963803015.1 of uncultured Gammaproteobacteria bacterium. Taxonomy (GTDB): domain Bacteria; phylum Pseudomonadota; class Gammaproteobacteria; order Berkiellales; family Berkiellaceae; genus Berkiella. Next base: position 714,294 of record CAWDKV010000011.1, read on the forward strand.
TAAAATGTAATAAAAAATAGCAGAAAATCCATATTCAACCATGATAGAGAGATTACGTAAGCTAACTATCGCAGCCACGTTAATCATCGCTAACATAAAAACACCTAATACACGTTGCTTAGGAAGCATTTTATCTCCTACACATTCGAATTTTCATTGGCAACACCAAATGGCACATGACCTGATGTGACAGCTCGGCTGGCTTTTTCACAGTGACCTTTTTGATCATCAAAGAAGATATCGGCTTTAAAAGCAGTTAAAAATTCTACTTTCTCCAACCCTCCTAAAAATAATGACTCATCGACTCTAATGCCCCAAGAGCGAAAAGTATGAATCACTCTTTCATGCGCAGGTGCAGATCGCGCAGTCACTAACGCCGTTCGAATAGGAATAGGCAAATCCTCTCTTTGTTGTAGAGCATGTAGTGCTGATAAAAACCCTTTAAAAGGCCCTTCAGCCAAGGGGACGCCTGCTGCCTTCTTTTCAGACTCATTAAATTCCTGTAACCCTTTACTTTTAAAAACTTTCTCAGCTTCATCTGAAAATAATACCGCATCGCCATCAAAAGCGATATTGAGAGAATCAGAGTTATGGCATGCCTTTCCAGGCCAAATCGCCGCTGCTGCACAACCCGTTGTCAAGGCTTGACGAACATCTTCAGGATTGAGCGAAAGATATAAATCTGATCCAAAGGCTTTGGCATAGCCATAAGGGCTCTTACCACCGGCAAAAGCTGCTCGGGTAACATTTAAACCATAATGCCGGATAGAATGAAACACGCGCAACCCTGTGTCTGCAGTGTTTCTGGATAAAAGAAGAATTTCAACAAGCGCCTCTTTCTCATTTCTTCCTTCATTTAATTTTAAAAATTTTTTGACTAGGCCAAATGCTGCCCCGGGCTCTAAAATCTCTTGCTCTCTTTCAAGCTGATAAGCACGGTAGGCTGCTAATCCTTCATTTTCAAATACGGCGTTACTTTCATCTAAATTGAACAAAGCTCTCGATGAAATCGCAACAACTAATTTATTATTGAAAGGTTTTATCATTCATCCTCCACAAAGCTCACTTCTTTCCATGTTTTAATCAAAGGAAAATATAAGCCACACTTCACTATTCTATCTTCATATGCCCTCAAAGCCTGATAATATTTTTTTAATTGTGGCTTATACTTTTCGACTTCACGTTCAAGTTCTTCTTGCGTTGTATCTGAAGATAAGGACAATTTATAGTCGACAATCCAACGTACGTTATTGGTATCAACGAAAGTATAATCTATAACACACTGCTGTGTCCCCTGTGGATGCTTAATACAAAGTGCCCATTCTCTTTGTTTATCCAGGTGGGAGGGAGAGCTTAACCAGCGGCAAATGGGATCAGAGATAACATTATTAAGGCCAGATAGGACTTGAGAGTACGCTCCCTCCAATCTCTTTCCTGCTAACCCTAAACGTTTTAAAGCAATCTTACAGCTAGTTTTCATCTCATTATTTAGTTCCGGCTCACCAGATTGACTCATGATATGCTGCATCAAGCGATGAAAAACAATTCCTGCTGCACGGTTTTGGGTTTCTTCTACTTGAGGAATATTCTGTGGCATTAAAACTTGCTCTTCAAGATGACTCATCAGCACTTTTTGCACCAATGGGGGCGCCTCCCAGTGACTTTTTAATCTTACTAGATTACCATTTAATTTCTCAGACTTTGGCATTGCCCTCACATTATCATCCGTTTTGCTTAGCATTTTCGCTAGCACGCTCTCTTGGATCTGAGGCCAAAGCAAAGAGAGAAAACTCCCCGAAGGCGGCGGTTTTACTTTCTCTTCTTTGTCTTGCTCTAGCGTTAGCATTAAATGTAAGGCTTTTTTAGCGCGAGTTGTTCCAACGTAGAGTAGCCTGGCACATTCATGTTTATCTTTTTGTTGAAGTTGCTCTGCAACATACAGATACAAACCATCTTTCTCTGCTTTTTGCGCCCGCCTTGGTGCCACCAACAAATCTATCCCGTCATGATGATGTTTTTCTAACCACAATAATAATGCCTCATCCCTATTACGGGCTCTTTTGTGCAAATAAGGCATAATAACACAATCAAATTCCAAGCCTTTCGCTTTATGAATAGTCATCAGCTCAAGCTGAAACCCTGTATTTTCATTATCTAAAATAGTGATATCACTTAGTTTATCAAAGAGTTTTTCTTCCAGGGCTTCAATGTCTAAAGTACCATCCATTGAGAGAGAGGTATCGATTAAATCCAAGACTCTATCAATATCCTTAATATCAAAATTTTCTGCATAGGCAGCAGGTCCTCCTAGAGCAATCCATAATCCACGAAGCCAGTGACTCAATTTTTGCCTTTTTTGATGCTTAAGCCAATATTGCAAGAGTGGCACAGCTCTCGCTAATCGCTGTTGTGCATTTTGACTCAAAAGAAGCCAAGTTTTCTCTTCTTCTAGTATCTGCCAAAGGATCCTCTTATTATTTTGTTCGGCAAGTATACTGAGATCAGCCAGCCCTAAGCCTAACCAAGGCGCACGCAATACAGCAAACCATGCAATGCTGTCGCTTAAATTTTGAGTGGCTCTAAGCAGGGATAGTAAATCGACAACATGACTTCTTTGTGCCAACTGTTCCACTTCATGCGCCACAAAAGGAACTTTTTCTTGCTTTAATAATTGAATCAGAGGGAACAAGTGCCTTTTACTACGTGCTAAAATAGCAACAGATTGCATGCCTTTATTTTTACAGTCTTGAATAATTTCAAGGATCTCTTTCTCTGTCATATCCTGTTCAAAAAGATGAGGGTGCAAATATATCATTTCATCATGTGGAGAATTTAAAATCTCTGGGGTGGTAGCGACGCTATAGGAAATAGCGCCTGTAGCCACGTCCTCTTCTTTAGGAAAGATATTCGTAAAATGTTGATTGATCCAATCGACAATGGGAGAAAGTGATCGAAAATTGACTGACAGTTTAAGTGGCGTCAGCATAATATTAGCCAGTCCTTGCCGTTGTGTGTGCAAAAACAAACTCACCTCAGCACCACGAAAACGATAAATAGATTGCATCGGATCGCCAACTAAAAATAAGGTTTTACCTTCTCCTGGTTGCCAGCCTTGGATCATTTTTTCAAATAGTCGATATTGTGTGACCGATGTATCTTGATATTCATCAATCAAAAGATGACGCAATTGATTGTCTAATTTTAATGCCAGTTCAGATGGCGCTAATTCATCGCCCAAAGCGGTCAGCGCACTAAGGGAGACTTCTATAAAATCAACCTTTGCCTTTTGTTGAAATACTAACTGCAAATGCGCCACTAAAACAGGTAAAATTTTACCAATAGCCAGTAGGATGGTTATCTGTTGTGACGATAAAGGGTAATGCGGCAAATTTCTGAGTTGTCGCAAATCTTTAAGTAAACTCTCCTGCTTTTCATAAGCTTCAACCAGATTTAATATACCCTCTTTTTGTCTTTTTCTCTCTTCTTTTTGTCCTTTGTCTTTAGATTCTGATGGACTCGGAAAACCTATATTTACTGTAAAAGATTTACGCCATGTATTTTGTTGCGTCAGCAGTAAACTACAGATCCCTTCCCATATTGGCAGCCCCTCGGGTGAAGTTTCTGGCAGTTCGGTCAGATTGTGGCACGTGGTAATAGGACTGACGATACCCGCTTCCTGGCAAGCGAGAGCTGCCTGCCTCAAATGGCTCAAAAGCGCAGATTTATGTTCAAGGTTTTGATTAAAGTGGCACTGTAGTGAAGATAAATGATCTACAATAACCCGTAAAATAGCATTATTTAAATAATCACTTAATAAGGTTTTATTTTTTTGTATTTGCCCGATATAAGGCAACCATTGATCACGAGAGGCAAGCAGCGTTAACAACAAATTAAAAAGGGAGGATACATTATTATCTAAATGATATAAGAGATCTTGTAAGCTCTTACTCCAGGGATCCGCTTTAGTCGTCTCTTTTAATAATGCCGTGATGGCTTCTTGATAATCTCTGGATGGATCGTCAGTTATCTCAGGCATCATTCCCATTTGCGATAAAATAGGTGACTGATTGACGATTAAACTACAAAGCGCATCAATGGTGAAGATACGTAACCGATTAGGGTTTTGTAATAAATGCCAATGCAACGCTTGGTCACGAACTAATACCGCGCGTGCCAACTCCCAAGTTGTTCTTTCGTGTGAGGCAATGGGGGGCTCATTTTCCTCTTTTGCTTTTTTTAAAGAGGCTAAAATCCGATGCCGCATCTCTCCTGCTGCTTTTCGAGTAAAGGTTACTGCTAAAATCTCTTCAGGTGCTTTCTGAGCCAAGGATAGCAATTTTAAAAATCGTTGCGTTAATAATTCAGTTTTTCCTGATCCAGCCGGTGCCTGTACAATAAAGGAACAATGGGGATCTAAAGCAGCCTGGCGTTCATCAGCATCAGCTATTATCATTCTTTTCTCTCATTTACTCGGCAAAGCGATTGATAGTCGCAATATTGACAAGTATTTGGACCTTCAAGAGGAGACACTCTCGCGTCACCTTGTACAAATTTTTCTACTAAAGTCCAAAGCTGAGATTGCCAATACCCTCTTAAATCCTGCCATGTCAATTCTCCTCGCATCGGCTCGACTCCAGGGAGGCCAAGCTCGACTTCACTTATTCCTTCAAATTGACACCCTTTGGATTGCAATTTAATCGCCATGAGCGCAGAAGGTCTGTCCTCAACTGAAGCCAGATAATAGAGGGGCAATTGCGGTGCGCGGGGTCTTTCCCCCCACATATCCTCCAATGAAAATTGACCTGTTTTATAATCTATTAGTATTAATTGATTTTCTATCGTTTGATCAATTCTATCAAAACGTAAATGAAAATCGATGCCCGCTAAATGAACATGCGCTTTCGCTTCCGTTTTGAGCACACGAAAAAAGGGACGCGTGCGCTCAACGTCTAGATAAAGTGCAATCATATCAAAAAGTGTTCTTTTTTCAGCTTCAAAATAAATTTCAGACGCTTCTTTATGCATAAAAGGCCTGAGATTTAAGGCAATCAGCAGCTTGAGCTTGTCTTCGATAATTTCGGGAGAAGCGGCTTTGAGTGTGTTTTGATTTTCATATTCTTGCCAAAAAGTATCCAAAATACGATGGAGTAGCACACCCCTGTCTTTTGGTTGTAACCACAATGCAGGCCAACTCTCTTGTTTTGCATTCAATCTTAATGCTGCAAAAGCTTTAAATGGGCAAGCTGCCATGTAAGCTAAGCTTGTTGCATTCCCTTTGATCGATTGCAGATTGTGATGATTCGGTGCGCTATCATCTTGCAAGATTTCTAAATTGTCTTCTTGTAAAAAGAAGCTCTCACAACGGTGCACGCTCTGATCATTTGCGTCTTCCAAAATGTCATAAGAACTTGGCGTCAAATTAATTAACTCACTGGGTTCTAAATCACTTCCCTTGTCTTTTTGCGGGTAACTGAAAATAACTTCTGCGGCTGCGCTTTTTAATCTTTGCGTGACTTTTAAACAATAATCATATTCCCTTTGCGGGCTAGCATGGGGAATAAAATGCGCTTGTTGCAAAGATAATGGGATAAAAGGGTTAGATTTTGTAACGCCTGGCCAAGCTTCATTGTGTAATCCTGTCACCCACAGATGAGAAAATTGCTGACCTGCTGCTTCTAAAATACCCAATATTTGAATGGGTGCTTTTTTGTTTTCTGCTTGAAAAGGCGTATTGTTAGCTAATGTTTGCCACAAGGCTAATACTTTTGCGTAATTAGGTTTGTCGATGATTTCTTCAAAATAGCTGAGCTCTTGTAATAAAGTAATCCCGCGCTTCACCACTTGGTGTTCAATGCTATTTAAAGGCCGCTCTCCTGGCCATCCTATACATTGCAAGAGTGCTAAAAAATTTTCTGCCAACGCACTAACACTTTTTTTAGAGGAATCATTCTCTTGTAAGTGTTTAATTTTAGTTAAAATCCCAATCCATTGCTTCAAAGCATCTTGATTGTCTGTCTTTTCCAACGCTCTCAAACACTCATTCAGGGTTATTTTTTCTTTTAACAGTGTTTTTAAATAAGTTACATGCTGGTTTCGTTTATATTTTTCGTCTTCAAAGCCTGCAGCAAAACAAGAATTCAAGGCCGTCGCATAGTCTTTGATGCTAAATTCTGGCAATCCACATTTCAAAAAAGCACCTAAAGCCTGAATAATAGGATAATTTGCTAAAGGTTGTGCTGCTGAAATATTAAAATAAGGATTTATTTCTGGAGAAGGAGAGCATATCAATAAAGGATCAAATGTTTGTGCAAACACTTTTTCTATCATTTCGCGGGTATGTATAAGCTCAGGAACCACTATTGCTATCTGTTGATCACCTGCTAAAAATCGTTTTTTTGCCCAGCTTGCAGCAGCTTGGTACTCAGTCATTTGATCGGGAAAACCAAAACAATATTGCTGATTTTTGTCGTTTACGCTTGACGAATCACGTGACAAAATAGACCAGCCTGCTTGCGCTAACGACTCAAAAAAATAAACATAGACAGGGGCTAAATCTTCAAAGCCATAAAGGATAACGGTTTTCTTTTCACCTTCCATTAACAATGGTAACAACGATTTAGCACATTGCGCATTATCCAAGAATTCATTTTCATCTAACCAATCTTGGTAGGTTTTCGCCCAGATGAGAAAAGTTTCTTCCTCTTTATTCTCTGGTGTAAACCACTTCTCTTCTAACATAAGCCAATGATGAAGAAGCTCCCAAGCTTGGTAAGCCATTTTGGCAGTCGACCCTATTTGTAACAATTTTTCTTGGCAAGCTGCGCTGATTATTTCTTCGAAACGACATAAAGATTGCTGACGATTGAGGAGTTGCTGTGTGATTTTTCCACTACTTTCATTTTGTTCCCATAAAGCTAAACACCAATCTTCCAAAGAAAAAACAAGGGGCGAAAGCCAAGCCGCACTTTCAGACGCGCGTATTTGGTTAAATTCTTGGTTAATTCTGAGCGCTAATCTGCGCGTTGGCGTGAGAAGCGTCGCACCTAATGAAAGATAATTAACTAATTCTTTGCTTAACATACTAATAATATAATGGCTTTGTGATTAACTTGGGCTTTAGGTACTATACTCTTTTTTAGTCTCAACCTAACAGAGTGAGTAGTATGAAACCTGAAGGATTCTCTCCAAATCGACCTCTTTCTGGGATCATTGGTCATCGCGGTGTTGCTTCCCTTGCTCCAGAGAATACGCTGGCAAGCTTCAAACTCGCTGCTGAATTAGGATTAGACTGGATTGAATTCGATCTCCGCCTGATCAAAGATGGCAATTTAGTTATTTTTCATGATGATAATCTTGTTCGCACAACGAATGGCCGCGGCGAAATTATCGAGTCTACTTTTAAGGAATTAGAGCTTCTCGATGCCGGCTCTTGGTTTCATCCTCGTTTCGCCAATGAGCAGATCCCTCTTTTTGTAGATGTACTACCTCAGTTAATAAACTTAGAACTTAACCTGAATATTGAGCTCAAAATTCCAGCAAACGCACAAGCGGCTCATATTAGTACTTTTGCTGAAACTTTTTGCAAGATCTTGCGCTTACACTGGCCAAGAAGAGTTTCTTTACCTTTGGTTTCAAGCTTCAACTGGCCATTACTCAACCTCATTAATGCAGAGTTACCTGATCTGCCGCTGGGCTTTTTGAACACGCATTGCACGCGAGAAATCATTGAACAGTTGCAACCTAAGTCTAATGTCTCTTTTCATAGCCACTTTGAGAATTTTAATGAGCAAAGTATTGCGCTTTTAAAACACCATGAAATCCCTTTTCTTGCCTATACAGTAAACGATCCCCTCGAAGCTAAAAGACTACTAGATGCTGGGGCTTTTGCGATATTTTCTGATAACCCGCCTGAAATTATTAAGCACCTAACTAAAAATAATGAATAAAGCACCTTCTCCTCAAGGGGAGAAGGAAGGTCCTCTGTTTAAATAAGCAGATGGCCGAGTAGTTTAACTCAGTACCCACTCCCATTCTCCTATGTTATTATCGTAACCTATTATATTTCGTGGCTTTAGCTTATGATTTCTATTAAGAATGTAGGTAAACAATTTCAGCACAAGGGACAAACGATAACCGCACTGAAAGATATAAACTTAGATGTCAAACCAAGAGAAATATTTGGCATTATTGGTAGAAGTGGTGCTGGAAAAAGTACGTTAATCCGTTGCGTCAACCATCTAGAGAGTCCAACCTCGGGTGCCGTCTATATTGCCGGAAAATGTATCACGACGATGAACCCCTCTCAATTGCGCTTAGCCAGACGTAAAATGGGAATGATTTTTCAACATTTTAATCTTTTACAATCCCGAAATGTTTTCGACAATATCGCACTCCCTTTAGAATTAGATGGTCTCTCTAAGTCTCAAATAAAGGCTCGCGTTGACGAATTGCTGGCTTTAACCGAATTAGAAAATCACGTGAAGCAATTCCCTAGTCAATTAAGTGGTGGCCAAAAACAACGGGTTGCGATTGCAAGAGCCCTGGCGAACTCTCCTGATTTATTACTTTCTGATGAAGCAACTTCAGCACTCGATCCAAGCTCAACCCATCGCATATTAGAATTATTGCGTACGATAAATCACGAGCTTGGGATCACCATATTACTAATTACACATGAGATGGATGTCGTTAAAACTATTTGTCATCGCGTAGCAGTTATCTCTCAAGGCGAAATTGTAGAGCAAAGTCCTGTGATAGCGCTTTTTACCAATCCGAAAACAGCTGTGGCCAAAATGTTAGTCAATGCTGCATCTAGAATGGAGATCCCACGAGTTTTTAAAGAAAAATTACAACCCTCTCCCGGCAAAAGCTCTGGCATGATAGTTCGAATTGCCTATGTTGGCGATGCCACTTCTAAGCCGATTATTGGCTATTTAATTCAAGCTTATGGTGTCACCATCAATATTTTGCAAGGCAATATTGAAACGATTCAAGATCAAATCGTTGGAACCATGATTGTCGAAATGCGTGGCAATGAAGATAGTATTTTAAAAAGTATGCAATTTCTAGAAAAAAATGAATTACACGTTGAGATTTTAGGTTATGTGGAATGAAATAATTAAAGCTCTGTTTGAAACCTGCATTATGGTTTTCTTTTCAGGCCTCTTTGCTGTAATCGGTGGGCTGCCCTTAGGGATTATTCTTGCTCTGACAAGAAAAGGACAATTGTGGGAAAACAAATATACCCACAATTTACTTGGGCTTATCGTCAATGCGACGCGCTCCGTTCCTTTTATTATATTAATGATTGCCGTGATACCCCTTACCCGATTTATTGCTGGAAGCTCTATCCAAATCAAGGCGCTCATTGTGCCTTTATCGCTAGCAGCCATTCCCTTTTTTGCCCGCACCGTAGAGATGGCAATCTGTGAAGTGCCAAGCACCCTTATTGAGGCAGCTAAAGCCATGGGCGCAACTTCCCTGCAAATCATAGGCAAAGTCTTGCTTCCAGAAAGTATGTCCGGTATCGTGAGTGGGCTTACCCTGACCCTAGTCAATCTAGTTGGCTATTCTGCTATGGCTGGCTTTAATGGTAGTGGCGGATTGGGTAAACTTGCCATAGATTATGGCTTCTATCGTTATGAAACCAGCATTGTTTTGATAACAGTGCTTATTATGATCCTAGTTGTTCAACTAATTCAAAGTGTGGGTGATTATTGTGCGCGTAAAATTTTTACTCATTAGTCTATTCTCCTTATTGCTACTTGGTTGCTCACCCAAAGAGCGGGCCGACAATGAAATATATATTGGCACTATCGTAGGTCCCGAAACAAAATTAGTGGAAGTAGCAAAAGACGTTGCTGAAAAACACTATGGCCTCAAAATTAAAATTATTTCTTTTGAAGACTATGTCATGCCCAATACCGCTTTAGCAGAAGGCGCTATCGATGCCAATATGTTTCAGCACCAACCTTATTTAGATATAGTCATTGCCAAGAAAAAATATCCTATTGAGTCCATTGGTAAAATGTTTATTTACCCGATGGGAATATATTCACACAAATATAAAGATCTAAAAGATTTACCACAAGGTGCGCTTATCGGGATCCCAAATGATCCCAGTAATGGCGCACGCGCTTTGCGCTTATTGGCGAAAGCAAATTTAATTAGCGTTCCTGACTTGGATGATTTTACCTTAAATCCTAAAAAAATTACTCATAATCCCAAAAATTTGGTGATAAAAGAGCTTTCTGCAGCGCAATTACCACGGGTATTAAATGATCTAGATGCAGCGGTAATTAATACAAATTATGCCATCCCCGCAGGACTCATCCCCAATCGAGATGCATTATTTATTGAAAGTAAAGATTCGCCTTATGCCAATATCGTGGTCATTCGATCTGCTGATAAAGATAAGGAAAAATATAAAAAATTAATGGCAGCACTGCATTCTGATGAAGTCATCAATGCAGCCAACACCTTGTTCCCTAATCACGCTATTCCCGCATGGTAGATAAAAAGCAACATGCTAATTGGCCCCTTTATGGGTGGGCACTTTGGTTTATCGCCGCTCTTTTTTATAGTTATGAATTTATTCATCGGGTAGCGCCAAGTATTTTGACTTTTGAATTACGTGATGCTTTTGCGGTCAATGATCACCAATTGGGCATGATGGGCGCGCTCTACTTTTACGCTTATGCTTTGTGCCAAATTCCAGCCGGGATTTTAATTGACAGGTATGGCCCCATCAAACCGCTCGTTATAGCTGCTGGCATTCTCACCTTTGGAAGCTTTCTCTTTGCCACTACCTCTCACACAGGATTTGCTTATCTTAGCCGGATCTGTATCGGGGCAGGATCAGCTTTTGCCTTTATTGGCTGCTTAAAAATTGCCAGTCAGTGGTTGAAAAAAAGTACCTTTCCCTTAGTAGTGGGTTTAACCAATTTATTTGGTACTTTAGGCGCACTGTTAGGAGGAACCCCCCTATCATACCTTACCCAACAAGATGGCTGGCGAAGCGCAATGATGGAAATGAGTTTTGTTGGTCTTTTTATTATTTTTTTACTTTTATTCTTTACTAAAGATAAGCGCAAATCTCAACCTTTAGACAAAATATCGGTTAAGCAAATGCAACAAAGTCTTTTTAAAATCCTCAAAACAAAACCCATTTGGATTTTAGGCGTTTATAGTGCGCTCTTGGTTGCCCCTATCGCTGCTTTACCTGAGATGTGGGGTGTTGAATTTATTAAAGTCGCTTATCAACTTCCTGCTACTCATGCAGCTGGAATAACCCATACAATTTTTATCGGGACAGCTTTAGGTGGACCATTGATTGGCTGGCTCGCCACATTTATTAGCAATAAATTTTTATTAATGCGTATCACCACTCTTGGTGCATTGACCATGCTTTGCTTTTTCTTATATTGGATTGAGATGCCACAGCTTAATCTCTATGGGATCCTCTTTTGCTACGGTTTATTAACCGCCAATATGTTACTTTGCTTCGCCTTAGTCACAGACTATGCCCCACCTCAATGTGAAGGGGCGGCTATAGGACTACTCAACACCCTTATTATGGCAGGAGGCGGCCTCGCACAATACCTAGTCGGTTGGCTGCTGAACAATCTGAAACACCAGCATGAGGGGTTTATCCTTGCCATCGATTATCAAATCGCTTTAACGCTTTTACCAATAGGATTAGTCTTTGCAAGCATGTTGTTACAATTTATTAACAATAAAAAGAAAGTGCCTGCCATATGTTAAATTCTTCTCTTGGGCTTGTCGCCCTTATCATTTTTATTATTGCTTACTTTTTTGTTGTAACAGAAGAATTAACTCAATTACGAAAATCTAAACCCTTACTTTTGGCAGCCGGGATTATGTGGTTGTTGGTAGCAATAGCTGCTAAATCTTCAGGCCTGCTTCCACAAGTGCAAGCTGCATTCAAACATAATTTTTTAGAATTCGCGGAGCTGTTTTTTTTCTTGGTAGTGGCCATGACCTACATTAATACCTTGGAAGAAAGACAAGTCTTTAACGCTTTAAAAGGGTGGTTAATCAAAAGACAATTAAGTTACAAAGCCTTATTTTGGGTAACAGGCTGGCTTGCCTTCTTCCTCTCCCCCATTGCAGACAATATGACAACGGCGCTTGTGATGTGTGCCATTGTCATGGCGGTTGGCGTCAATCAGCCTCGTTTTATCAGCTTGGCCTGTATTAATATTGTAGTTGCCGCCAATGCCGGGGGCACTTTTTGTCCTTTTGGTGATATCACAACCTTAATGGTCTGGCAAAAAGGCGTTATTGCTTTTGCTGGATTTTTTAAAATCTTTCTGCCTGCTGTGGTCAATTTTCTCATTCCTGCTCTGTGTATGCACTTTGCATTACCCAATGAGAAACCAATGCCGGTAAAAGAAAATATTGTTATAGCCAAAGGAGGATTAACCGTTGTTTTCTTATTTTTACTCACTATTTTGACGACTGTTGTACTCTATCACTACTATACACTGCCCCCTGTCACCGGCATGATGTTAGGCTTGGCCTATTTAAAGTTATTTGGCTATTATTTGAAAACTAAAAAAGAAAATATGAATGGCACCTTGAATTTAGATGAATCTGGGACCTTTGATATTTTCCGTAAATTCCACCGAATTGAATGGGATACACTCCTCTTTTTTTACGGCGTCATCTTATGTGTTGGCGCACTGGCAGCATTTGGTTATTTACAATTAGCTTCTGAAACCATGTATCAAACATGGGGAAACCATTTCAGTGCTTTCCATCAACAAACACCTGGCAACGTAGCAATTGGTTTACTGTCAGCGATAATCGATAATATACCTTTAATGTTTGCTGTACTAACCGTCAATCCTGCTATGTCTGAAGGCCAGTGGTTATTAGTGACATTGACGGCAGGGGTTGGTGGCAGTTTGCTTTCTATAGGCTCTGCTGCTGGCGTTGCCTTAATGGGACAAGCCAAAAAACACTATACTTTTTTAAGTCATCTCAAATGGAGCTGGGCGATATTACTCGGGTATATCGGCTCTATTCTCACCCATTTTTGGGTTAATCATCATTTATTTTAGAGTTTGTCTAGTAAAAGAGGCTTAAACGCTTTTAGCTCTCTTCCGATTTCCACAAGCACGCTCCACTCAACTTTTCTAGCGTTTTCAAAAATGACTCATGGGCCGCCATTTCCTCTGCTGAGGCTTTAATAACTGGCGTTGTAAAAGCTGAAAAGGCTATCTCCATGGCTTTTTGTTCTTTTGCTGTTTGAGAGGGGGAAACCTGCTCTTCTCCTAATAAAAGCTTATCTTGACCGCCGGTCATAGCCAAATAAACTTCTGCTAAGATTGTCGCATCTAATAACGCGCCGTGCTTTTCACGATGTTGGTTATTAATGCTATAACGTTTACATAAAGCATCCAAATTATTGCGTTGACCTGGATGTTTGGTTCTTGCTAAGACTAAAGTATCAAAGATCGGACAATGAACACTGAGCGTTTGCCAAGCTTTGTCTTTGAGCAAGGCAAATTCATTTTCTATAAAACCCACATCAAAAGGGGCATTATGAATAATTAACTCTGTGCCTTGAATAAAGTTTTTGAACTCTTCCACTATGTCTTTAAATCGCGGTTTATCAACCAAAAATTCATCGCCAATACCATGGACTTGTTTTGCCCCCTCATCCACTTTGCGATCGGGTTGCAAATAGGTATGAAAAGTTCTTCCGGTTAGTCGCCGGTGGTTAAGCTCAACACACCCAATTTCAATAATACGATGCCCTTGTTGCGGTGATAATCCTGTCGTTTCAGTATCTACAATAATTTGCCGCATTATGATTTCACTTCTTTCATTTTTAGAATGGCTTCTCTTGCTAATTCATCAACTAAATCATTTTCAGGATGGTCGCTATGTCCTTTTACCCAAATCCACTCTATCTCATGCAGTTTTGCTAATTCGTCTAATTGCTCCCAAAGATCTTGATTTTTAACCGGCTTATTATCCGCGGTTTTCCAGCCTTTACGCTTCCAATTCGGCAACCATTGTGTGATCCCATTTTTGACATAAATAGAATCTGTCACTAAATCTACAATACTCGATCTAGTCAAAGCTTTGAGTCCCATGATAGCCGCCATTAATTCCATACGATTATTTGTAGTATGCGCTTCAGAGCCACTTAGCGTTTTTTCATTATCTTGATAACGCAATAACACGCCCCAACCGCCAGGCCCGGGATTGCCACTGCAGGCACCATCAGTAAATATTTCGACTTTATTTTTTTTCACAGGTGTTATTGATTCTCTGGTTGGATATTAGTAGTGGGTTTGACGACCCCTTCAGCAGGTTGCCATATTTTGTCGACTTCCCGCCATTTCATTCGAATGGGTGTTAAGGGAATAACGCGCTTGACGGCTTGGAGGGTATACGCACCCGCCCAAAATGGCCAGCAATGATGTCCCATTTTTTCAACAAAGCCAAGCTTATCAAATAGATTTTGTCGCTTCAAAGGGGGGCGAAAGTGAAACATTTTGCTTTCAATTATTTGGAAGTTAAGCAACTGCAGCCAATCTTTGATCCGGTTACAACTTAACATTTTTCCTTCGGGGGAAAATTGTCCAAATAACCTTTTGATGCCATACCATATTCCCCAAAGGCTGTAAGGGTTTAATCCCGTAATCAAGATTTGTCCCTCAGGTATCAAAATTCTATAGGCTTCTCTTAAAATTTCATGTGGATTTTGCGCTTGCTCAAAGGTATGGGTAAGCACCACAAGATCGACACTATCAGAGGCAATAGGAATGGCATCCCATTCCCCTGCCAGAGCGCTGATGCGCTCTATTTCCTCCCTTGCCATGGGGTTCACTAAGATATGGTGTGGGATTAAACTAGCGTCTACTAATTGGCTTAAATCCGGCTCACCGAGCAAAACGAGATGAAAGCCGTATATTTTTGAAAGCGACTCTTCTAACTGTTTCTTTTCAGAAGCTATAAGTCTAGCGCCCGCCTTGTCAGCATACCATTTAAGGCGTTGTTTATTATCTGCTAACATTAATCCATCATTCCTATAGGCAACTCATCATGACTTACAAAATTACACCCATCAACGCTTTTAAAGATAATTACATCTGGGCTATAGCGAGTCCAGAAAATTCTGAAATTATTGTCGTCGACCCGGGAGACGCTGATCCTGTAATAGAGTACCTGCAAAAAAATAATTGTAAACTACATGCTATTTTACTTACCCATCATCACTGGGACCATAGCAATGGTATTGCTCTCTTACGCCAACAGTTTCCTCATGTTCCAGCGTATGGCCCTGAAAAAGAAAAAGTCGCGGGAATAACCCATTTCGTTAAAGAGGGAAGCTTGGTTTCTCTGTTCAATAACACACTTGTATTTCAGGTCTTAGATATTCCAGGCCACACTTTAGGGCATATCGCTTATGTAGGAGAGCAGAGTTTATTTTGTGGAGATACTTTATTTTCTGCAGGTTGCGGTCGCATTTTCGAAGGCAGTCCTGAACAAATGTTTGCCTCTCTTGCCAAATTAAAATCCTTAACCCCTGATACTTTAGTCTACTGCGGGCATGAATATACTGTCGCTAATTTGCAGTTTGCACGCCTTGTTGAACCCAACAATTTTTTGCTACAACAAAGATTAGATAGCATGCTAAAATTGCGCGCATTGGGACATTCCACCCTACCCAGCACAATCAAAGATGAATTAAAAATTAATCCTTTTTTACGCTGCGAAGAAAATGCCATTATTCAATCAGTACAAAATCACTTTAGCTTCAAGGAGACTGATCCTATCAAGATCTTTGCCTCT
Organism: uncultured Gammaproteobacteria bacterium; assembly: GCA_963803015.1. GTDB lineage: Bacteria > Pseudomonadota > Gammaproteobacteria > Berkiellales > Berkiellaceae > Berkiella. The sequence continues at coordinate 730,125 of CAWDKV010000011.1, forward strand.
CTTCGCGAATGGAAAAATCAAGCCGGATAACTTAAAGGGTTGCTTTTAGGGCCAAATTTCATTAGCATGTCCGAACGTCATTTTGCAGCCCGAGCATTGTATATCCAAGCATCTAGCTAGCTAACAACTGCTCTTCTGCATTATATATTTAAGGTGTTGGAGGCCAGTAGTGAACAACAAAAAGTCCAAAAATACTTTAAGCACAGTGTTTTTAAGTTTTATTCTTGCGCTCGTTGCTTTTTGTCCTTTTGCCCATGGAATATCTTCCGGTGAATTACATCCTTTCCATCTCAAAAAAGGTTCGATTCTACCCGTATTTTCTTATCACAAATCGACAATATCCTCTCCCACAGGTGAAATTTGGGGTAGGTTACGCAAGCAGTTTAATTTGCCTGTTTCTAAAAATCACCCTACTTTCAAATATCAGTTAAAGCGTGCCAAATCTCAAGAATATGTCAATGAATTAGTCACTAATGCCTCACCGTATTTGTACTACATCCTTGAAGAAGTAGAAAAAAGAGGCATGCCAAGTGAAATTGCTTTATTGCCTATGGTAGAAAGCACTTTCGATCCCTTAGCTAGAAGCTCCAAAGGGGCAACCGGGCTGTGGCAATTAATGCCAGATACAGGCAGAATTTATGGTCTCAAACAAAATACCTGGTGGGACGGTCGTAAAGATATTTATGAATCCACTCAAGCAGCACTTGATCACTTAGAATATTTACATAAGCGTTTTAATGGCAACTGGTCTTTAGCACTTGCGGCTTATAACTCAGGCGAAGGAAAAGTGTCTCGAGCCATAAGTCATAATAAAGCACGCAAAAAACCTACTGATTTTTGGTCACTCAATTTACCGCAGCAAACTTCTAATTTTGTGCCAAAATTATTAGCGATTGCCGCCATTATTAAAACACCTGAACAATATGGGGTCGATCTGCCTACTATCCCTAATAAACCTGTCTTTACGCAGATAAATACGGGAAAAGCGATGAATATCGCGCAAGCTGCCGAAATGACTGAGGTACCCGTTAAACAATTACAAAAGCTCAATCCGGGCCTCCAAAAGAAAACCATGGCACCAAATGGACCTTATAAATTAGTGGTTCCGGTTAAATCCGCCAAAGCAATTCATCAAACAGCACGCAAAGAACCCACAGTGAAAACCGCTCGTAAAACGCCTATAAAAGCAACTAAGCGTAAATCTAGCCGAAAGCAAGTTGCTAAAAAGAGCAAGAGTATTGGTAAAATTGTAACAAAACACAAAACAACGCCTGCTGTAAAACGGAAAGGAAAGCGGTTACCGCATGATGTAATGATAATTGCAAAATCGATCCCGGTGAAATAATTTCATCCGGGATCAAATCCCATTCCATGCCACTGATGTTTAGGGACGCTTCCAAAAATTTAAGTTAAATTGTTCTCCTGTTTCTGGCTCAGGCGCCGACAAAGCGACAGAATTATCTGTTCGCTCGGATAAAAGTAAAGCCGGCGACGGGGTCAAAGCCGTGGTTGACAAATCTTCTGAAGTAGTCGTTAGTTGTCTCATTGCTTGCTCAAGAGTATCAACAGGGTTGTGCCTTAGTCTTAATGTTATCGTTTTGTGTGTCTTCTCTACTGAAACTATCCAACCAGTAGCTTGATTAAATGTGGAATGAACAGCAAAAAGTCCTGAATCTTTAAACCATTTGATGATATCTTCAATATCTTTTTTAATACTCTCTTTCGTTTTTATATTACTCTCTAATTTTCCACCTCGAAGAAAGTTAGCATTAAAGGTTTGTATTTTACGTTGTAACTGCGAAAATTTTTCTTGTTCCTCAGCAGAATATCCCGAAACAATTTCGTTGTTTATTTGATGTTGCAAAGCCTGAGCTGCGTCGCCTTCGTTTCCTGTTTTATACTCATAAACGACTGGTTTCACTCTCTCGTGTTTAGCCTTTGCTTTGTTGTTTTTTGGCATAATATTTTCCTGCAATAAAAGTGCAAATTATACAATTTTGTGTTTTTAAATACCTCAAAATTAACCATTGGGTTTGCCTGTTTTATGTTTTTTTCAAGTGACGTCATTTTTTATCTGACTTTCTAAATTAGCTTTTAAATAGTACGATGTCAAACTATTTTCTGCTGGAACATTATTTCTTATGCAAAATAAATATTCTGTCCAAACAAAAGCACACTATAAAATATGGTTTAGTAAAAGTCCTGATTCCTTTTTACCCCTTGAAAATCAGTTGCGTTTTATAAGAATGCGACAAAAAAACCCTAGCAGGAAATTAAGCTTTATCTATAGTGCAAATTGCCTAAGTAATTCCGCATTAAAGGCATTAATCCCGTTTTGTAAAACATATGATATTCAACCAATTGATTTTGATAGTGAAGTAGATACACAAACTTCACCATTAAAAGATCAAGATAAATCGATATTTCAAATTGCCCAGGATGAAATAGCTCATTGTCGCAACCAAACTGGCGGCAGTATGGCTGCCGCTTCTGACTGTGCTCGACTAATCGTGCCGCTGATTTAAAGAGCAGGTAATTACAGCGATTTTGATGTTGAAGTCAAGATGGAAAATAAGCCTGATGTGATAGAAACTCAAGTACCTGTAGTTTTCCCTATTGATATAATGAGAGACAGCCCGATACCTATTCCAACTCTAAATAATGAAACAATCGTTGTTGCACAAGACGTTGCTACTTTAAAAATGCATGAAGATGCTATTAAACAAATTCAAACTGTGCAAAATACTATCATTAAAAATTATGCCAATACTAAATCATGGTTAAAAGCGCTCTTAGAACCAAAGATAATTGAATCTGAACTGGAAATGTTGCCATGCCAAGTGTTAGCATATGTTGAGACTTTTATTAAAGAAAATCCCCATGCAACCATTTATGATTTCAGAAAAGATCTGGAAAATATCAAATATCTCACTTTTATAGCGCATATTAAATTAATAAAAAAGTTTAGATATTTCGGAACACACTTACCTGACATTTCAGAAAAACGCGCTAAAGAAGTATTCTATAAAGAATTACATGAAAACAATTCCGCGTTCGCAACACAAAGAGATGCTCTTATCCTTATAAGAAATAAATTACTAGTTACATCGGTTTCTTGTATAACAGGACCTGGAGTACATATGGGTTTATTTGAGCCACCTAGTATTGAAATAAAGAAACGAGACTACGGATTCATTACAACGATTAGTATCGAGCCTGCTGAAGAGTATGATGACTTTTTATCAAGATTCGAAAAAGCAAGTCTCGAAAAAAACAATCTTTCAGGATGTTTTTTTAGCAAAAATACGTTTGAGGAAATAAAAAAATCAAAAGAGCTTGATGCTGAAAAAATAATCGGAACGCTTGGAGATCAAGCTTGGACACATATAGGTGAGAAAAAGCAACGAGAGCGGTGCAATAAACTAGTAGATGCGGGTAATATTATTTGGCATGGCTGGACGCATTATCGTGAATCTAAAAGAAAACAAAATGAAGATGCATCTCAACCTCAACCTGAGAGATTAATTAAAAAACCTAAAGTATAAAAATATTTAACAAAGATCCCGGTGACATGTCATTTCTTTAATGACATACATCTCTTATCTCTGGGGGTAAAATTCTCCCCCATTTACGCACTGCTTAAATCCTCAGGTGAAATGTGATTCAAGGCCCTAAAGAAGATATTTTTGAAATAAAAATTTCTCCTGAACTCGAAATGATACATAGAAAACTATTAGAAAAAGTCTTTCAGGGGCAGTTTAGTGAGTTTAAGCATCATTTTTCACAAGAAGGAAACCGATTTTTACATGTTTTTCTAGAAGCAGAACTTTCAGATTTACGTCTACTTTCGCAAGCACTACAAGGCACCTTGGTGAATTATATTCGTATTTGTGGGCTTAAAACGAAAGCAGCAAAATTGATGGCGCTGGATCTAAGAAGGACATCAGTAAAATATGTTAACTTAAGATTAAATGGCATCAGCAACGAAGCTGCCGCTTTATTTGCCACAAAGCTGAAAAACACTGCTGTGACTCACCTCAATCTTGCCTTCAATGAAATAGACGACAAAGGTGCCACAACCCTCATCAGAAACTTAGCGCAAACCAATGTGAATTTTCTTTATCTTGAAGGCAATGAAATACCCTTCCTTATAGATATCATTAACCTTATCCCGAATACTTCTCTTATTTTCTTAAAGCTAAGCATATCTCTATGTCGAATGGATCGTGAAACTAAGCTCAAATTAGATGCTGCACTTTTGATTAATAAAAATCGTTTATTAATTACTCCGTATAATCTTTGGTGCTTAATGAAGCTTCCAGAAGCAGAGCGCAATAAGCACTTTAATCTGCCGTTAGAGGCGCTCTCCTCCTCTGAAGGACAACTGCGCTATGCTGGTGGCATTCTAGCAAATCATAAGCTGCCATCAGAGTTAAGAGCAGTGATAATCCAAGGCGTATTTCCTCTATATAGTCAAAGCAAAGCCACTAAGAATATGCTGACTTTCGCCCGATTTCATCCCAAAAGTCTTCTGCTAGAAGAGAAAAAGGAAAGTGTGAAACCAGCGCCTGCCCCTTCGCCTAAGAAACAATCCGGCTGTTTAATCAGCTAGGGCTATATTCCACATTCTTCCCCTGATATATCACCGTAATTTCATCCGAGATTGAATCTCATCTCTTTCAATTCAAAATATGTGCTATTCAACTAGATTTAATTTTTATTAAGCATTGAGTTACTGTTCTTAATTTTATATAATCTGTCATTCTTTTTATGACACTTTTGCTTCTATAAAGGGCGTTTATGCTTCGATGGTTTAAAAAAGATGAACCTGCACTCAACCTACCGGCGTCTAAAAAAAGTGTGCCCTATGAACGTAGGGAGATGACAGAAAAATCTTCTAGAGAACGGCAAATAGAACTTCAAGCTTTATTATCTGAATTTTATGATGAGCAAGGAGTGCCCCATCCTGCAAAACGCCACCTAATCGTCCAGTTGGTCGCCAATTTCAACATCACAACAATACAAACTATCGATTGGGATAATGTCCATCTACTTGACCAGGGTAATGTCGAGTCAACCCTTCTCGCGCAAACCGTTACCCATGCTTCACAAAATGAAGTATGGGCAAGAGAGTTAACCAATCGCATTATTTTAGAAGGGAAAGCTTCTGAGATAAACTGGAATTATACGAGCATCGTTTGTTCACAACCAGATATGAGTATTTTTTCTCGTATTGTTTTTTATGCCTTCAAAGCAGAAGAGTGGGCTCTCACAGCTTTAGATTCTCTTTTTAAAACCGTCCCTTTAAATAACTTTGATTTTAATGGCAAAATTGTCGATGGGACAACGCACGTTACACCTTTATTTCTGCTTGCAATGCTTGGAAGGGAAGGTCATCCTCAATATTTAACGACAGTATTAGTCCAACATCTCACCCAAATGGGAAAGCTGCACTTTAACGCCGCAATACTGGATACACTCTATGCAAACACGCATTGTCACCCTCTTATCACCTGGATCTATCTTACAACCTTTGAAATAGAAAAATCTTCTTTATCTGTAGCTTGTAACTTATTTATCGCTGAAATAAGCAAAATCATTACGAGCATTTCTGAAACAATGTGGCATTTCCGTCAGGTTCAAACTGATTTGCCGGAAGAGAAATTTATAGAACTATATCAATGCATAGCACATGATTACTTAAAAGAATATTTAAGGAATGTTCCCAAAGAATTTCGGAACAAAATCATAGAACAAGCTTTAAAAAAACACTTTTACTTTCAACCAAAAGAGAGAGAAGAAGAAAAATGGACGAAAGTATCATCAGAGCATGATCTTTACTTTGAGCAACGATCTTATACCTTTTTGGTGAAATTAGCCGCTAGAAAAGTTTATGAAGAAACACCTATAACCAATCCTAATTTATTTAAACATCCTAAAGGAAACCCAAAAGGTAAACCCCTGCTTGTTAGATTGGTTGAAGAAAGAGTTAAATCTAGTTTAGAGGAATTAAAAAAGAAAAAAATCATACCAGCGTTTATTGACTATGCACATCGCACATTGATAGTCGCTGAATTAGCAAAAAGAAAGGATATCAGTAGAGGGGAAATCATGGAGGTGATCCAATCAAGCTATGCTGTGAAAAAAGCAAAGCAAAATTAAATATTATGAAAGAGGTAATGTATGTATAAAGGCCCCAGCGACAGTCATGAAGATTTTGAGTTAGTCATTGATGTATCATCAGATGCTAATTCTGATATGGTAGAAATAGGCGAAAAAGAAAGCGACGCAACTGATAAAACTGCCAAATCTCAAGCAAGACCAACTGTTGGTGGTCTCACGATTAGAAGATCTGACTCGTATCGTCCCCCCATTGCCGCTTTGACAATTGCAAGAACCGACAGATTGCATGCTCCAAAACCAGCAAATGCAGATACAAATGCTAACAGCGAAACACTGCAATCTGCTGTAAGACAAGAAAGCGCACCGCCGATTGCAAGAGCCGACGGGCAACAACTTGTTGAGAAATCAAATCATCAATCTAAAAAAGCAAAACGAGAAGCCTACCACGAGCACCAAGAAAAACTTCTGGCTTTATTCAAAGCAGCCATAAAAGTTAAAAAGAAAATTGCTGATATTCTGGCTTTTTTAAAAGATAAAGATTGTGCCTATTTAGATTTCAATGCCCTTCTAAAAGAAGAGACTTTGATTATCCATTTAATAAAAGGTCTTTCTGCTTATAGAAAAACTGATTCAGATATTGCAAAAGAGATTCTGCAACTTATTTTTGCGCATGCTCCTCTAGAAAAAATTAACTGGAATGTCTATTTTAAAGAAGGCGCTCATGCTGGGATGACTGTTTTAACATGGTTTTTGCAGTACACTTTTACCGACAATGATAGCTATTGGGTAAAAGAAGCTTTCTCGAAGATGCTTAATTTTAAAAGCCCGACCACACCAGCGCCAGATTGGATTTTAAAACTCGATTGGGATGCTAAAACTTTTACAGAGCCAAATTCAGGAAAAACTGGCCTCTGGTGGATACTTTTTTATGCAAATAAAAATGATGCATTTGCAAAATCCTTATTAAATTATTTGATTAGAATCGATGCACAAAAGGAGCTCAATTGGGATGCTAAAAATTCTTTTGGTGATAATGATGTAAAAAAAGACACTTCTTGCTTAGGCTTACTTGCTATTTATTTAATTCGTAATCCTGAACAAGCCCCCCCCTTGTTGCTTTCTGAACACAAAATACCTCTGGAAAAATTTGATCCTAAGGAAATTAAATGGGATCAGCGAGTCTTTAACCCTAAAACAAAAATACTCAACTCACTCTTAAATAGATATATTGAGCTAGCGATGTCAGATATCCCGTGGGCAATTGATTTTATTGATAAGCTGCTGATTCCCTTACCTGCCAATCATATAGATTGGGCAAAGATAACTTGGGATGAAAGAATCACAGAAGGACCTTTTAAAGAGAAAACCATTTTTTCATTATTAGTTATCCTGGCTATCCAGGGTAAGAAATTTGCCCTAAAAATTATTGCTGAGCTCTCTTTGGACAGATTAGAGAGAGTGCCGACTATATCCTTGGATGACATTTCGCTTATGCAATTACTAAATTTGGCACTGATTGAACGCCAAGAGTGGGCTTTAAAAAGCCTTACACTGTTGTTTAAGGGATCTACTCCTATAAGATGGCAAGCGGTAGTATGGACGCCATCACTGTTACAATCGTTCACGGAAAGTACCATAGCACAGAATTTTGGCAATCATTTTTCATTAGCCATTGCTCAAGCCCCAAATCAAAGTCTGATGTGGAAAGATCTTAATTGGGAAGCTACTATTGCCCGAGGCCCTTATAAAGATCAAGCGATGTTGCAATGGTTAATCGAAGAAGCCATTCAAGGAAGCTCTTTTGCTCAAAAAATCCTTGGAGAATTAAACCACGAAGCCTTGGATTGGAAAAAGATTAACTTTAAAGCACTCTGCACAAGAGGAGAGTACAAAGGCAGACCACTTAATGTAGCTCTTTTTGAGTTGTCTCATTTAAATATGGACTCTTCTTCTTATGCTAAAAAAACATTTTCAAGCATGCAAAAAGTGGTCACCCTTTCAACGTTAGCTTGGGATACAGTTAATGTCAATCTGATCCTGACACGGCCGCCAACACCGATACCAACATCACGGCCAGTGCCAACACCAGAGCCAGCACCAACACCAGTAATGGCAGTGGCAACACCAGTGCCAATACCAACGCGAGTGCCCCTGCCAGGGGCAGTTTCAACATCAGTGCCACCGCCAACGCAAACGCAAGTCACATTGATCTCATTCATGATGATGCGAGACGTTTCAGGACATGATAATCACATCTTAAAACTCATGCCCATTCAGCCCGCCGCCTGGAAAGGAGCGTATTGGAGTTTCAAGATACAAAGTGGACCTTATAAAGATCATACTTTATGGGGATCTCTATTATTAAGAGCAGCACAAGGAAAAGTATGGGAAAGTCAAGTTGTGCGCGCCGCACTTACTGAAATTGCTGCTTCTAACTTTTCCTGGAATGAAGTTTTTCTCAATACAAAAATTGAAGATGGTCCGTATCATGGCAAAAGCCTTTTTGAGTGGCTTGTTATCGAAGCCATGCAAGGAGAACTGTGGGCTCAATATGTTGTGTTCAATGTCAATTTATCGAAATTTAATTGGACCCAAATTGACTGGAATCAAAAATTAACTAAAGGCATCTATGCTGGCACAACCCTTTTGAGCAGCTTCATTCACCATTTTCTTGATAGATTCTCGAATGATGTCCATCCTCTCATTCATGTTTTAAATCAAGTGGCCCCGGCGCAATTACATTTTCGCGATGTTTTCTGGGATCAGAAACTCAAGGTTCGACAACATTCTATTTTATTTGCTCTTGCTAAAATCGCAAACAATTCCATCATCGCTCAAAAAGTGATTGAAAGTATCGCGCGAGAAGGGCTATTGCCACACTTTGACTGGAATGAAAGTTTTGAAACTGATGATGAGACTACCTCTCCCATTTGGCATGTCGTCAAAAGCGTGCAAAACAAAAAAGAGTGGGCCAACCGAACCTTCGAACAGATTTTAGTCCAACTTCCAATAGAGGCAATAGATTGGCAAACACAGTATTTCGAGAATGGTAATCCTGTACCAAGTAATATTAGAGAAATTCTTCCTGAGCCTTACTTAAGCTATGTACATTTTTTGCTTAAATTGAAACAAGCTGAAGACCTATTGAACGATAATACACAAAGAAGTAAATTAGAAAAGTTACTTGAGAGTTTGGATGTGCTTGCTTTAACAGTGCAAAACAACAACCTAAATCCGATGTCTCTTTTAGAAAAATTTTATCGAAAGATGAACGAATTTAGTAGATACCAACAATGGGTCCTTAACATTCCTAAACATAATCCTTTTTATGAGGATGCCCGGTTCACATTAGGCAATGCAATGCTGGAAAGAGCTTCTGCCCAAAGGCAAGATGAGACGGAACTAGACAAAATTGTTGATATAATCCTCGATCTCATTTTCTCTTTACCAGAAGAAAAGAGTCAAGCACTACGGCAACAGCTAACCCGCTTCCTCCGTGAACAAAATCCGCAAATTTCAGAAGAGAATGAATTACTCTTAAATACATTTAAATATGATAAAAATACTTTTTTAGCATTTTTAAAGCATATGAAGACAGTCGTCAACCCCAATCCGGAACTCGTTAGCACATTTCAAGGTGAGATCAAACGTGCTCATGAGCTAAAGTTAAAAGCTGAAAGTGAAAATGCAGTTCTTCAAGAAGAAATGAAGCAACTTCAAGGTCAACAAGTTTCACTCAACGAACAATCTGCCGCCTTGCATGATGAAAATAAAACATTAAGAGGCGAAAATCTTGGTTTGCTGCTCCAGCTCGAAGCGCTGCAAGAACGCGCCAAAGTTTTAGAAGAACAGCATCAAAAAGATACGGAAGAAAAAGAAAGCCTTAAACGACACGCAGATTCTTTGGAAAAACAACATGAAAAAGATATTGATGAAAAAATTGATGCGATTGTTGAGGCGACAAAATTTCAATCGCTTTGGAATGTAGAGAAAGGAAAAGCAGCATTGCAACAGACTGCGTTTATAGCGGAGGTTGAAAAGTTTAAAAAAGCCCCCCCTACGGCTATCGAACCACCATCCCGATCGGTTACTTTTGCCTATAAAACTCAACAAGCCCAACAGAGTAAGGCGACGGAGAAGCCTAATGAGGCACCCGTCAGAGAGCTACATTCCCTCCCACTTAGAAAAAGACATAAACCCCAGCCTGGAGGCTCTACGGATAATTTAGATGCTTTGTTGTGATGAAATCGCCTTCTCTCGTAAATCGAGAGAGGGTATATTCTTCACTACACTAATCAGTAAGCGCCTCGCAGAGCGCAGGAGAAGAGTCATGATGGGTGGGCACTGCTGAGAGCAAAGTTTGAGTATAGATATGTTGCGGCGCAGTGAGTACTTGTCGCGCTGGACCATATTCCACAATCTTGCCTTGATACATCACTGCAATGTTATCTGCCAAATATTGCACGACACCAATATTATGCGTGATAAAGATATAACTGATAGCCAAATCTTCTTGCAATGATTTTAGTAAATTAATAATCTGCGCTTGCACCGAAACATCCAATGCGCTTGTTGGTTCATCACAGACAATTAACTTAGCCCCCACCGCTAAGGCTCTCGCTATAGCCACTCGTTGTCTTTGGCCGCCTGAAAGCTGATGAGGATAGCGAGATTTAATGTCTGTATTTAATCCCACTTGGTGCAATAAATGATTAATTCTATCCGTTCTTTCGGCCTTGTCCGTTCCAATATTGAGCGCCAGCATCCCTTCTTCGATAATCTCTTCAATGTCCATATGCGGGTCCATTGCGACTGAAGGATCCTGGAAAATCATTTGTAGATCCGCACGCATAGCACGCATTTTTTTCTTGCCAAGCTTTAAAAGATTTTTATTCTCAAAGGAAATACTGCCCGATTTGACCGGTAATAAGCGCATGAGGGCCTTGCCAAGAGTGGTCTTCCCGCACCCAGATTCTCCTACAATACCAAGCGTTTGTCCTTCATATAAATCAAAACTAATATCATCAACAGCTTTAACATGGCCAATCACACGCTTCAAAAATCCTTTATGAATAGGATAATACACTTTAAGATTTTGAATTTTTAAAATGGGGTCTTCATCTTTATAATTGGTATACGAGTGAATGACAATATCAGAATTTTGCGGCTTTGCTGGACTTAAATTCTGTAGTCGCAAGGCAGTTGGCAGCATTTTAAGAATGACGGGATCATACCAATGACAGCGCACCTTGGTTTCTTTATCTTGCACCAATTGGGGTTTGAGCTGTTCACAGGCAGAAAACACGACTTGACACCTTTCTTTAAAACGGCATAAGTGAAAAGCTTGGTTTAAAGGAGGTACTTCTCCTGGAATAATCGCTAACGGCTGACCTACTGGCGTATTCTCTGGCAACGCTGCAAATAATTTTTTGCTGTAGGGGTGCTTGGGCTCTTTAAAAAAAGCGGCTTTAGGGGCGATTTCAACAATATGTCCGGCATACATCACCCCAACAGTGTCTGCCATTTGCGAGACTATACCTAAGTCATGGGTTATCAATAAAATAGCCATTTTTAGTTTTTGATTTAGCTCTTTAATCAGGGCTAAAACTTGGGCTTGGGTGGTAACATCTAACGCCGTTGTTGGCTCATCTGCAATCAATATATCTGGCGATTGAGCCAAAGCAATGGCTATCATCACACGTTGCTTCATTCCGCCTGAAAGCTGATGCGGATAACGCTCTAAACACCACATTGGCTCTGAAATTTTTACTTTAGTTAATAAATCTACTGCTTTTTCATTCAACACCTTCTTTTTAAACGAAGGATTGGCTAGTTTTAATCCTTCTCTTAATTGATCGCCAATGGTCAGAACCGGATTGAGTGCCAACCCTGGATCTTGAAAAATCATTGCAATTTTAGCACCGCGAATCTTTCTCATTTCATTTTCTGATAAGAGATGCAGTGCTTGATCTTGCAAATAAATTTCACTTCCCTGACAAATATAAGCATTTTCAGGTAATAAACGGTTAAGTGCTAAAGTCGTTAGGGTTTTACCACACCCCGACTCCCCTACTATAGTCAAGATCTCCCCTCGATGTAAGGTAAAATTAACCCCATCTACCGGCTGGATCACTTCTCGCCCTTGAATTTGAATTTTAAGATTCTTGACTACTAACAGGGGTTTATCGTTCATCTTAATCCACCTGATTGACTTCTTGGATCAAAGGCATCTCTTATTGCATCAGAAAAAAGATTCGCCGCTAAAACTAACAAAAACATAAAGATAAAAGCGGCAACTAAACTCCACCAAATAACTGGCATACGAGCTAATTCCAAACGCGCACCATTAATCATGGTTCCCCAACTAAATGACGTTGGATCTACCCCAACACCGACATAAGAAAGAACCGCTTCTGCCAAAACAAGTCCACTAAAATCTAAAACCAGCGTAATTAATATAATATGGAAAACATTCGGTAAAATATGTTTTATCAAAATTTTAAAATGAGACACGCCAAGAATATGTGCTGCTTGCACATAATCCATTTGTGATATTTTTAAAGTCTCTCCCCTTAGCAAACGGCATAACCCTGCCCAACTTGCTACTCCTAAAATGGCACACAAGGCAAATAATCTAGCATCAGCGCGCTGCACTGCTGTTTGAAACCATTCGGCATGTCTATCCATATAAATTTGCAAAGAGAGAACCGCTGCAGCAATTAACAAAACACCAGGAATAGAGCTTAGCGTGGTATAAAGATATTGGATAACATCATCGACCCATCCTTTAAAGTACCCCGCCATGACGCCTAAAATAACAGCAAAGGGTAGCATAACCAGTGTGGTCAAGGTGCCAATAGTTAAACCAGTTCTAATACTTTTAAGGGACTCATAAAGTACATCTTGTCCGACTTCACTTGTACCAAATATATGGTAGTGAGGTATAAAAGCAGCAAAAAATATAAAGATGAAAAGTAAAATGCCAAAAGTGACTAAAAAAGAACGCCACGGAAATAAAGTGTGCCCACGAAGCACTCGCATAAAAAACACTTCCCAAGCCAATCGGTGTTTCACACAGCCCATTGCCAAAGCAAGGACGCAAAAAGCAAACCATATTAAAAGTGTTTGAAAAAAAACAAGCTTTAGACGCATTTTAATATCTTGCACTTTGAATTTCGGATCTTTTAAATGCGCCCCCGCATATTGTAACCTGGGGTAATCTCGGACCATTTTTCCATTATCTAAAAGCAGATTTTCTTTAGAAAAGCCATGAGTGGCAAACGGGCTAGAATAAGTTTTCTCCATGTGATGCGCTATCGGTGAGAGAATTTTATCCAATACACTCACAATGCCCGCTTTGGTGCCATTACCATCACCCTCTATTTTAAAATGCACGGTATCTAGCAACCCAATGATTAGGTAAACGGCTAATATCATGGCAGAGACTAACGTTAAAGGTCGATAAAATATTGAGCGCCATTTTTTTCTGAGTCTTGGTTCAGACAATATTTTAGTTATGCCATATATCCCCATTATTAAGAGGAAATAAATAAAAAAGTCAGTCCATAACATCACGAATTGCATCTTGTTTCGTGTCCTTTCTATTGTAAACGGATCCGAGGATCCGCTATCGTATAGGAGATATCAGTCAATATTAAACCAATGATATAAAGCACAGAGCCCAAAAAGACGATTGTTCTGACAATAGCAAAATCCTGTTGTCCAATCGCATCAATGGTATAACTTCCTAAACCCGGAATACCAAAAAATGATTCTAAGAGAAGGCTTCCTAAAAATAATAAAGGTAGCAGTGTCACCACGCTAGTTAAAATTGGAATCAAAGCATTACGTAATAAGTGTTTATAAAATACGAGAGATTCTTTCAGGCCTTTAGCTCTTGCTGTGCGAATATAGTCTTTATTTACTTCTTCTAAAAAGAGTGTACGATACCACCTAACACCAACCCCAATACCACTGATAACACCCACGGTAATCGGCAAAATTAAAAAAACCCAAATGTATTTACCGCCGCTAAACCCAGAAATGGGTACTAAACGCAATAGTTTTGCAAGTAGATATTGTCCGCCAATAATATAAAACAAGCTTGAAATAGACATCGCGGCGACGCAAATAATAACGCCCACTGTATCAAGATAGGTTCTTCTGAAAAAAACGATAAGTAAAGCAATACTAATATTAACTATTAATCCTAGTAAAAGCGTTGGGATAGCAATGGCTAAACTTGGCCACATGCGTTGGCCAACGTCATAAGAAATGTTTCGCCCCGCATCGGATGATCCAAAATCAAACAAAAATAACTTAATTGACTTTTGAAAAAAAAGAGTTTGGGTTAATTTATCACTCCCCACTTTGTCTTTGTTATAAAATAAAGGCTTATCGTAGCCTCTTTCCACTTTCCAATTTTCAATCGCTTCAGGGGTCACATATTTTTGACCTAAATGTACGCGCGCCATATCATCTGGAGAATTGACCAATAGGAATAAAGAAAATGTCAGTAAATTTACGCCAATTAAGATTGGGATCATATACAAGAAACGTCTAATTATATAAGCAAACATATTTCACTCATTTTTAAGCCGCGAGGGTGGTTTAGGCGATAACGGATTATGCATTTTTCGATAGTAACTTAAGGCTGCTGGGATACAGCCTAAAACCAAAAACACGCCGATGAGAAAAAGTGGCCATCTTATTGGAGGGTTCCATTCCTTTCTCAACTTCGCTCTTAATTCTGGTTTTAAAGACATATACTTCAAGCTATTGCGTGACATCGCATTTCTAGTAAAGGGATCAACCCACACTTGACGTAGAATATATGTTTTAGGATAAAATCCCCAGATCCACGGCGCGTCTTCCTGTAGTATTTCTATCATTTGCTCAACAATTTGTTCTCTTTCTTTGTTGTTGGGCATACTCTTCATCTTGTCAAACAAGGCATCAAATTTTGCATTTTCATAATTGCTAGCATTCTCGCCACCATGTTTGGTTTTGCCATTTTCACCTTTGAGCAAAAAGAGGAAATTTTCCGGATCGGGATAATCCGCATTCCAGCCCCACATATAAATTTGAAAGTCCCCATTACGCATTTTTTCTTGAAAACGATTATATTGGGTACCTCGAATTACTAGTTCAATACCTAATTTATCAAATTGTTTTCTCAACCAAGAAAATTGTGCTTTAGATTCCGTGTTCCCTGAGATAATGGCATCAAAATATAAAACCAGTGGCAACCCTGTTTTAGGATCAATCCCATCTGAATACCCTGCTTCCTTGAGCAATTTTTTAGCGGTTGCAATGGATTTTCGTTTAAACCCATTGCTTGTTTTATCATAAACAACGGGATTCCCTTCAGTTTCTTGACTTTGAGATCTAAAAAAATCAGGGGGTAAGGGGCCTTGCGCTGGGATAGCGTTGCCGTTCAAAAAAATATTAATATACTCTTCTATATCAAGAGCAATAGAGAGGGCTTGCCGCAATTTTCTTTGCTTTGTCGTATACCCTCCAACAGTCTTATCTAACATATTAAATCCCCAATAAAATATACTGGGGTCAACTGATTCTGTTATTTTTATTCCTTTTCGTTTTAAAGCGTCATTTAACTCAATCCCTTGAACACCACTGGCTTTTATTGCTTGATCAAAGTTATCCATATTCAAAACCGCTTGATCATAATAACCCTGCAAAAATTTATTCCAGTAGGGAATACTTTCTTTTTCTAATTGAAAAACGACTTTATCTAAAAGGGGAAGCGGTTGATTGGCTTTATCAAGAAGCCCTTTTTCCTTATCACCTGGTTCTCCGCTAGTGGGGTAAGTCTCGCCATGAAAATGCGGATTTTTACTTAATGTCATTTGCCAATTTGGATTATTTTCGGAAAGGATAAAGGGACCTGTTCCCACCGGAAACCAATCTAGTGAAATATTCTTTTTTTCTAGTAAAGGTTGCGAATAAAACGCAATCGCTTCCCATGGCATGGGTGCAAAAAACGGGGTTGCTAACCAATAGATAAACTGGGGATATTTGCCGTGTAGCTTAATTTCGTAGTGTGTATTATCAAGTGCCTTGACACCGACTAAGGAAAAATCCCTCAGATCAGGATTGACAGACTTCTCTTTCTTCAAAGCTTGAGACAACTCTGGCAAACCTACAATGTAGTCTGTCATAAAACCATAAATAGGAGAATTAATACGAGGATCTGCTAAACGTTTTATCTGATAAACAAAATCTTCCGCTACGACTTCTCTGGTAGCTACTTGTTTAAAATCATTGATTTGATTTTTATCTTTAACTTCCTGCGCATCAAGATGGTGATAAAGAAAATCTCCCTGTTTATTTCGTGCAAATGCCGGATGCATTTGATAATAAACCCCTGGTTTGATTTCTACATGATAAACGCTGAAAGCCACATCTGGAGAATTTTCACTGACCTCTTTATTGTCTTTATCAAGGTAAGTAATGCTGGGGAGTTTTGTCGCCAATAAGGGAATGAGTTCATAGGGTCTTTTTAGATAATGATACTGTAATGGCGGCTCATAAATGTGATCAATAAAAATCCACTCATTCGCATTATAAGATTGAGCAGGATCTAAATGCTTTGGTCTTTCAGAGAATACACTATAAATAACATTCTCACTCCCGTCCATTGGGGGATAGGGATTGTTTTGGGGAGAGTGATCACACCCCAAAAGGCAGAGAATAAAACAAACGCTTAAAAAAAGTCTCCTAACCAACACACAACCTTCCTTGTTTTGGTCTATATATCCTGGTTCATTTTCCTTTAAATTACCACTCTTTCAACACAAAGAGTTACCAAATGAACTTACATCGAATTGATAATGACAAGTGTATTGTAATTATAGGATTAATTACTCACAAATGGATTACTGAGAATCCTTCAATGGGAATCATCACTTAGCCATGTTATTAATTCCCAATAACTTTTATCTGAAATGTGCATATAGCATGGACATAAGATCCCCAGGAGTTTATCCTTTCGTGCCAGTTTTATTCTGCTCTGGCCATCCAAAAGCCATTTACTCAAGGCTTCAGGTTTTTTTCTTCAATTAGAAAATAAAGACAGATAACTCTATAACCTGAAGAAAAATGAGAATAATATTAAATATACTTGACAGGGTTGTACCATGAATAATAGAAATGGAAAAAATTGTTTACGCACGCTGTTAACATTCACCTTTTTCATTTTAAGCTGCTCCATTCTCCCCATAGTACATGCTCAAGCAGAAAAGAAAGTAGAAAATAAACTTGCCCTTTCTGTATTGCAAACAAAGTTGTCCATTTGTAGATTAGATGCCAAAGCACCTATTCCTGATTGGGTTAGCACAGTTCAAAGTGATTTTATTTCTATCACTAGAACTTCAGAAGAACTATCCATTGTTTGTGATAAAAAACACGTCCCTGCAGGTGTTCAATCCGTTTCAGACTGGTACGCAATCAAAGTAGAAGGCCCTTTAGATTTTGGATTAATCGGGATTTTATCTTCACTCTTAGATCCATTAGCAAAAGCTGGAATAAGTGTATTTACCGTTTCTACTTATGATACTGATTATATTTTGGTGAAAGAACAAAACATTAAGAAAGCAATCGCGGTTTTAAAAAATAAATATACAGTCAAAGAGCCAAAATTCCGCTCATTTTCTGGTGAATAACGATAAATGACGAACAGAAAATTTAATTTTGTAAAGAGTGAGGTTATGTTATGAGGGATATTGCATTCATTGGCTCAGCATTCGGGCATGGGGCACAGATTACAAGTACATCACTTGGTCCCGACTATATAAAAGAGCAGTACAATGTGGTCGCCAAGCTTGCAAAGCACAACATCCCCTCTTATTGGCACAAGACTATTGCACCAACTATGCAAGATTTAAGTTGCCTACCCAATAAAGGAAAATACTTTAACGCTGTTCTTCAACATAATCAAAACCTATGTTCTACAACAAAAAAATTCATTCAAACTAATAACCATGATTTACCCTGTATTATTGGTGGCGATCATTCCTGTGCCATAGGTACATGGTCAGGAATTATTGATGGGTTAAATGCGAATGAAAATTTTGGCTTGATTTGGATTGATGCGCATATGGATGCACATAATTGTGAAACCTCACCTTCCAAGGCATATCATGGCATGCCCTTGTCAATCCTTCTCGGCCGTGGAGATAAGGAATTATTAAATATTGGCAATAGCTCCCCAAAAATTCATCCAAAACATTTAGTTTTGATTGGTGTGCGTTCTTATGAATCCGAAGAAGCAGAATTTCTACAGTCTATGGGTGTTAAGATTTTTACCAGTGAAGATACGGTGAAAATGGGTTTATCTACTGTTTTTCAACAAGCCTTATCTATTGTCTCAAAAGCGAGACATGGCTTTGGCATATCCTTTGATCTAGATGGAATCGATCCACAAGAAGCGCCAGGTGTTGGCTCACCAGAGACTAATGGCTTAATTTGGAATGAAGTAAAAGAATGTCTACCCATACTATTTGAGCATGAAAAGCTAAAGGCTTTAGAAATCACAGAATTTAACCCAGAACGTGATTTAAACGATATGACAGCTGAAATAATCTTACAAACGGTTTATCAATTGGGTAGCACGCTCCGTCAGAAAAGTCCGCTTTGTGAAGTGCAATCTTGTTAAAAGAAAGAGCGCGGCTTTTTTAAACCGCACTCACTCTGTTTGTTTAGGAGAACTTAAGCGTTGCAAGATGGTCAGCTGTTGCATTCACATCTTCATTTGTAGCAGCAGCTGCTGCTGGAGTGCTAGGTGCAGAAGACTCTCTAGAAATACTGTCAAACTGCGCGGTAAAAGTGCGGGTAGCTTCAGCAACCATAGGCGCAAAATCATTAGAACTTAACGATCCAGTCCATAAACTACTGTTCTTAGCAGTGGCCTCATTAACAAGATTTCTTCGACCAAAAAAAGCAATAGCTGTCAGTTGGTTAGCACTATTGAAACATTTAGCGATTGAGTCTATCTCTCGCTCTACAGTGGCACTTGCTGCAGCAGAAGCTTGCACGTTAAAAGCAAATTGATCTGCTTTGCTCGCAATTTCTGATAGTTTATTGGGGTTCTTCGCTTTAAGTGCAACGAGCCCATATTCCGACATCCCAGGATGGATAATACCATCAGCGTCAGGATACTGATGTAATCGCAAGGCATGCCTCTCAGCACTGTTACCTAATATGATACAAGATCGGATAAGTTCATGAATTGAATCTGGCACACTTAGCTTATTTGAAAGAGATATCGAGAATTTTTTAGCCGTATCATCAGCTACGAAATCAGGCTCAGTGGGATAAGTCAAAGGCGCAAGCAAATCAAAATCAGATAATTCCCTATTTGGCGCCGCAAATTCTGCTAACTTTAATCTATTATAGCTCTGGGTATTTAATATCTGAGTTAATGGCTGCAAGCTCTCAGTAGGTGCACACAAACAAGAAGCAAAATAGTTTATTGCGCCTTCCCGAATTGCACGGGTGTGTGCAGCATGATCTCTTGCTGAACCATCTGTTGTCGTATGAGAAAAATCTGAAAAAGCACTAGCAGCAGGTAAGGCGGTGTGTAAACGGGAAGCCTCTACTCTAAACTGACGGACTAAGGCACTCGGAGCTGTATATAATTCAACAACTGGAAATCTCCCTCTTGGTATTCTGGGGCCTACCCCTATCATCATGTGCCCGACAGCATTCATTGCTTTGCCCAGTTCAACCTGATTACTTAATACAACTATCAACTTCATTAACATTTTGATTCCTCTCTGATTTGTTCAATTTCAATAGTTTGTGAGGGTCTATTCAACATATAAATTGCCGTGAATATAAATAAGGCACCCATGACATCTGGGATGGTAAGCCATTGCTTAAAAAATATTAGACCTAACATACAAGCAAAAATAGGCTCGCAGAGCTCACATAATTGTACTTTTGAGGCGCTCAGTAATAATAAGGCTTTTATGGTGCAATAAAACCCACCAATGGTGCCTATTAATCCCAAACACGCAATATAAATCCAACCTTCAAACGTTGGTAGTTCAGGTTCCCCAAAGTAAAACGGAATGAATAAAAATAAACATCCAAATAAAAGTAGCCACCATAGCAAAGGGACTCCCTGAAAAGGGAGTCTTACTTTTTTACTCAATACTAAAAACAACCCATAACCCACACCTGCAAGGGTAGCAAAAATTGTACCCACATTTAATTGTGAGAATACATTAGTCGACGAATATAGAAAAATTAAGCCAATCACAGCGAGCAACATGCTAAGCCACTCAGTGAGACTGTGATGGATTTTTAAAATAATTTTACTACCCACAAAAGTTGTAATAGTTGAAACGCCTTGTAAAATAAAAACGGTAATCGCTATCGCACTAAATTGATAAGCTGTTGTTTCAAAATAATACAAGACAAATATGCCTGATAACGCCATTAAGGCTATCTTATGGCTATGTGAGAATAATGCAAAACATTGCCTTCGTTGTTCAGGAATTAAAATTACCCAAATTGATAATACACAAAACGCCAATAAACACTTATAGAACGCCACATTTTCTGGTGACAAACCAGCGCTAAAGGCCCCTGTGCTAAATGAGCCTACTGAGGCATTTAACAAGGCTGCCACTAAAGCATAAATCGTTCCACTATTCATATTGAACATTTCCAGACCGACTTATTGCAGGCTCGGTGAGTAGCTTGTTGATAAGAGAGGGATTGTCATTATTAGAAAGAAAAATCCCTCCCATTTTTTTATTCAAGTCCTCATAAAGGGGATCTTGACATAAAATTTGATGCGCTTTTTTTAAATTCCAAAATGGAATAGTGGCTTGTAAGTGATGAACCAAATGATAATTTTCGGCATGCGTATTACAAAGAAAATGTTCCAGCCAATGGCTAAAACGATTGCGAGTCATATAGAGATCTACTTGGTGCTTTCCTATAAGCGGGTAATGCTCTGCCAATTCGTTAAACCAGCCAATAATAGCTGAGGAAGTTAAAAGTGGTATAAACCAAAGTAATAATAAGTAAAGCGTGACATGAAAATAAGCACAAACTGCAATAATCAGAGCCCAATAAGCAAACATAGCCAAAAAGGACTTTAAGTATCGTCTACTAGGCACCATGCGAAATCGCACTAAATACCAGAGATACGATACTGTTTTAAGTAATAAAATCGGTTTTAAAATGTACTGTTTAAAAAAATGGAAGCACCCATGATAATGGTATAGTTTTTCATCCAGATGGTAATGATAATCCGGATCTCTTTGCGAATCACCGAGAAAAGCATGATGTTGTTTAACATGTGAATCTCTATACGTATTATATTCTTGAAAAATTAAATATCCAGACAGATAAGTGCCAAGAAAACGATTTAAAGGGCGTGACTTTGCCAGACAGGAATGAACCGATTCATGAAGCAAAGTCGCAAAAGCACGTTGCCTAGAGCCAATTAGAATCAGACTAACAGGGTAAAACCAAGGCGAAATGCAAAACAACACTATCGCTACTGTTATGACACTATAATCATAGACTGCAGCAACTAAACCATGCCAATTGTCTAACCCGCGTAATGCTAGTAATTGATCTTGAATAGATTTGCTAAATGTATATTTTTGACGCATATATCCCATGTCAAAATTTCCTTTTTCCCTAACTCTCACTTTTTAGTCAGTAGTAGTTTCAGCTTTTATGCCTCGTACAAAACGTATATTACTTATCTTTTCGTAGATTCTATGAATGATCATGGCAAAAGCACTATTACCCATCACATTATTGGCTGTACCTATTGGATCCATAAAAATGGAAATCGCAATAATAAGACTCAACATATCTGGCGTAAAACCTAAATATTTTGTTAAAAATGGTAAAATCACAATGATACTTCCACCAGGGACACTCACCCCAGTAAATTGGGCCGCTGCTACTAAAAATGCAAAAAGGCAATAAGTGTTTACATCAGGGAAAGTTGAAAAAGAAATAAAAAACAAGGTCAAAGCTATCATGGGTAAGGAGATACACTCCCCCACATCATGACAATTTACAGTGGAACCTATTGCAAGATGCGCAATATGATGATCTTTAATATTTTTTTCTGCAGCTTTCAATGTTATAGGCATAGTGACGATACTGGACATCGTAGAAAAACCCACTATCGCTGCAGAGCTAGCATTTTTTATTGCCGAAAGCGTTTTGCTAATGTTGTACTGAGAGCCAACGTAAAACATAAGAAAAATATAAGACAATTGCGTTGCTAATATCATAAGAATCATTGAACCGAAAGCTGAAAATAGAGTCAACAGATCCATTTCATGTGACAACTTAAACAAGGTTCCTAAAACATAGAGCGGCAAAATGGGCACATACACCTTTTGAAAAAAGGCAGAAGAAAAATTCATATACTTCTTAACAAAATTAATTGCTGTTTCGTTTTTACGATAACTTAAAAAAATGCCTACAAAAATAGATATCAACATGGTGATTTCAATTTCGACAAGAGGGTTAAGATTGAAATCAAACAATGGCATCAATTCTGTTGCACTTTCTATATGTATGATTTTATTTAAACCTAACGCCGGAATAACATTTGTTCCTACAAAATAAGCAATCATAATTGATATAAAATTTGACACTAAAATCAGTAACGCTATCCCACCTATTAAATAAGTGCTTTTGGATTTCATGCTCGAAATACTCGTTACCAGATAAGGAAACACGAGGAAAGGTAACAAAAACATCAGGATTTTTCTGACACTGTTACTTAGTGTAAAGAAAAATGCTTTTACGGAGACAGGTACGAGCTCACCAAAGAAAAGTACAAATAATATAACGCATAGAATAGATAAAATTAGCTTAAACGTTAGCAATTTAGTTAATATTCTCTGAGCATCCAACAAAAGAGGTAACTTTAACCACTGGTTTTGACCTAACATGAATGACTCCCTGTTCAAATCGCAAATTTCAATTTTCTTTCAATGGATAAGTAGCTGAGTTTTACAAACTATTTTTTTGTTTGATAGCTTCGTCTATATATTAAGCCCGATAGTTTGCCATATTCGGCTATAGAAAGTACACCTTATAGGACTTCCCTTAGGTGAAAGTTGCTGACTGTTATATAAAGGTATGACAAAAAGAAGGGGAATATCACTGTTTAATTGTGGGTATAAATTATTTTGGCAATTTGTATATCTTGCACGGCTAATCCCGTTAGATCTGCAATGGTTAACTGATTATCAGAAATTCGTCCTCTACTTTGCACTGAAATAATATTGCCTAATTCGCTTATTTTATCTTCATTGATTATTTTTTTGCGAATGGCATGGGAAATATCGCCTCTTTCTACACACTGAGAAATACTATCCGCCACAATAACATCTGCTCTACCAAAAATACTTTCTTCTAATTCTTGTTTGTGTATGGTATCTGCCCCAACGGCAGTAATATGCGTGCCAGCTTTGATTTGGCGTGAAAATAAAATAGGAGATGCAGCTGATGTTGTGGTGACGATGAGGTTACAAGTTGATGTAATATCCTCTACCTGTTGAGTCGTCTGAATTTTAAATCCTTCTTTTTCCATATCTTCTTGGAAATGTAAAAGATTTTTTTTGTCTCTACCCCACACCTTCACTTGTGTACATTGAACCACTTTTTTTAAAAACAGCAACTGTAACCGAGCTTGCGTGCCAGTACCAATGATGCCAATTTGACTCACATGCTTAGGCGCTAAGTATTTCGCACAAATGGCTCCAGCCGCTGCGGTCCGTAAATCAGTAAGGTAACCCTCATCAAGTAAGATAGCCAAAGGTAGCCCAGTCTTTTGACTAAAGAGCAGCATCAGCCCATTACTGGAGGGAAGATTTAATTTAGGATTATCATAAAATCCTGAAGCTATTTTCACCAGATAAAAATCATTTCCAAGGATGTAACCGTATTTTATATGCACATCACCCGGTGGCTCTTTAAACAATAGCTCACCTACAGGGGGAATAATTGCATTTCCTTTTGAATAGGCAACAAATCCTTCTTCGATAGCAGGAATAATATCAATTGATTGTAATATTTGCTTAATTTTAGTTAAATGAATTATTTTCATATTCTATTCTAGAACGCTTTTTAGTGTTTCAACGCTTATGTTGGCACCGCTTAAAACAATGACTATCTTTTTACCACGAAATCTTTCTTTGTTTTTTAACAGCGAAGCTAAAGCCACGCCTGCTGCCCCTTCAACTAAAAGATGTTGGGTTTTAATTAAAGCGATAATAGCGTTTTGGATCTCTTTTTCAGACACTAAGATATAATCATCTACATATTTTCTACACATATCAAAAGTAATGGTGTCTAGTACTATTCCTCCTCCTGTCGCGTCTGAGAGAGTTGGCAAAGTTGCCATTTCTATCATTTTCCCTGCTTTAATTGATTCAGACATCACAGGAGAGTTTTCTGGTAAGCATCCAATCACTTGTATCGCAGGAGACAGCGATTTGATAAAACCCGCTATACCTGAAATTAATCCGCCTCCTGAGACTGGCACTAATATGACATCGATTTGATTCAGCTGACGTGCAATTTCTAGCGCAATGGTACCTTGTCCAGCAATCACCTGCAGATCATTATAAGGCGAAATGTAAATGCTATTATTTTTTTTCGCATAATCTAACGCATAATTTTCTGTTAGCATGCAATCATTAGCATAAAATTCCAAATGAGCATCATAATTGCGGATATTTTCCATTTTTGCTGATGAAACATTTTCTGGAACAAAAATTATTCCAGGAATATTCAATTGACTTAAACCGTAAGCAACCGCAGCCCCATGGTTGCCTGAAGATGCGGTTACTACACCTTGTGTGCGCTCTGCAGGTAATAAAGACAACAGTTTATTGAAAGCTCCCCGTACCTTAAAAGAACCTGTGTATTGTAGATTTTCGCACTTTAGATAAACCTCTGAATGGGTAAGTCTGCTTAGCGCGACTGAAAAATCCAAAGGCGTTTCGCGAATATAGGGACGTATTTTGTTTTCAGCTATGAGTACTTCTTTTTTCAGATCTAGCATGGCGCTAACTCCTCAACGTATATTATCAGTTATAGGTTTCGTCCAAATGAATATCTAGCAAAAGGGGTGTTAATAAATAAGATTTGATTTTAAAAGAAGACTAAGCTAACGAGCCTAACATTGTCAGGCTCAGCAAACAGAAATTCGTACCGAAAAGTCATCTGTGAAGACTATATTCTCTCGATATATTTTTTAACCTTTGCTTCACGTACCAATTCTGTCGAGTAGAGCGCAAACTCGAGCTCTCCTAGAATATTCGCCAGTGAAGATTGGTAGCTTTGTTTTTCTTTTATAGACAGTTTTGACCCATCACCATCTATGACTTGCGTTAACCAAATCACGGCATAATCACCGGTTTGTAGACGTGTCAATGTCGCTATTTCGTCAGAAGATTTTTGCGGCTTAGGAAGTGAAAAAGCGGCATCCAGTATAATGGGATTGAGCTCTTTGTTTGAACGAGTGACCTTAGAATAGTCTTGCCAATTAACGGATAATTTATCCCCTTTTCCGTTTTGTACCTCAGCAAGCAATTTTTCAGCTGCAGCTTTTACCAATTCATCCAACTTTTCATTCAGAAGCTGTTCTTTGACTTCCGCTTTGACTTCTGCAAAAGGTTTTTGTATAGACGGTTTGAGTTCATTCACACGTAAAACAATATAATTTTCATCATTCAGTTGGATGAGCTCACTATTATTCTTGTCCTCTTTTACAGGCTGGCTAAAAGCCGCTGTCAGCACAGCAGTATTGAGTAATTCAGAAATCTCTGGTGGATTTTTTTGACTGAAATAGCCCGTCTTCTTTAGAGGTAATTGATACTTATCAACGATGGGTTGCAAAGAGTCAGGTTGCTCATAAGCAATGACACTAATTTCATCTACCATATGGTAAAACTTGTCTTGCGCAACTTGTGATTTATATTTTTTAAGGACATCTGCCTTTACTGTCGCAAAAGGACGACTTTTTTCGGCTTGTTTTTCTACTAATTTAATAATCTCATAGCCCGATTCCATTCGCAGAGGATCACTAACTTGACCGGGTTTGTCTAAAGTAAAAGCCACTTTTTCAAAATCAGAAGCCATCTCGCTTTGTGATATCCAAGCAAGCTCTCCACCATTTGCAGCACTTTTATTATCACCGGAATATTTTTTAGCTAATTTATCAAAAGATTCGCCTTTTTTGATCTCCTGATAAATTTTATCAGCTTTGACTTTAGCTTCTTCGTCTTTATCTTGAGATGACTCTGCTGGCACCGCAATTAAAATATGTTTCACTAAGACTCTAGCGGGAACACTAAATTGATCTTTATGAGCTTCATAAAAATCTTGAAGCTCTTTATCTGTGGGGGATATCTGATTTTCTAGTTCAGGTAAAGAAAGAACAACATACTCAAGGTCAATTTGTTCATCACTCATAAAAGATGTCAAATGCGCGTCATAATACGCTTTTAAATTATCTTCACTTAATGACACAGCATCTTTAAAGGCATCGCGTTTGACCTCTGCTGCACGAAAATCTCTTTCTTGAAAAACAAATTTTGCAGCTAATTCAACTTCATTATCTAAAGAAAAAGCGGTCTGAATTAATCCTTGTTCTAATTGCCTTTTAAGAAGATTATCCTGGATTAAAGAACGAAATTCTCTATCTGTAAACCGTGCGTTTTCCAAAAAGCGCGCATAAGTATTCGGAGAAAACTGGCCAGATTCTTGCAAAAAGGGGATGGAGTATAAAGTGGCATTGACTTGTTCTGCATTCACACTCATGCCAAGCCTTTTTTGTTCTTGCAATAAAATAGCTTCATCGATGAGTGAATCCAACAGCTTCTTTTTAACTTCTGTAGGATCGAGTTGTTTAAGTGATTGCCCATTACTCTGGCTAAGTAGCCGCTGATAAGCAACGTCTATTTCTTGGAGTGAAATTTTCTTCCCATCGACTTTGGCAACAACTTGTTCTGATTGGCCACTAAACATGCTTCCTGTACCAAATAAGATAAACGTAAGCGCAATCATGCCGACAATAATCCAAGCAATGAAACCCTGCGCTTTATCTCTCAAGTCTTGCAACATGGTGTTAACCTCAAATCCGGGAAGTGTGCTCATAAGAGCACAAGAAGTGGCGGAGCGGACGGGACTCGAACCCGCGACCCCCGGCGTGACAGGCCAGTATTCTAACCAACTGAACTACCGCTCCGCAATTTGGTGGGTGCTGAGGGGCTTGAACCCCCGACCCTCGCCTTGTAAGGGCGACGCTCTCCCAACTGAGCTAAGCACCCGTTTATTATAGTTGAAATTTCACTTTTGCAAGTGAAGTAGAACAAAGACATCACCTTAATTTGTCACTGTTAGGCTTTATCTTCTTCAAGAACAACGGAGCCGGAGTTTACAGCATCTTTCAATACTTTACCAGCTTTAAATAAAGCGACGTTTGAAGCTGCTATTTGAATAGGCTCGCCTGTCTTTGGATTGCGCCCCGTTCTGGCCGCGCGAGGCTTAACAGAAAATGTACCAAACCCAAGTAAGGACACCGACTTTCCGCCGCATAAAGCAGCCATGACAGCATCAAGTAATCCATTTAAAGCACGTCCTGCTGCCGCTTTGGATATATCTGCATGCTCTGCTATGTGATCTATAAGCTCCGCTTTATTAACGAGGTTAGTTGCCACAGGTCTCTTCCTTTTCAAGTGGTGATAGTTCAATTTAGGTTTTGAAAAGTATCATGCTAGAGGAGGTTGTACAAGAACTAATGGAAAATAAGATGCAAAGTGAATGTATCTAGAAAACCTACAAAATTATATTGATTTAAGCCAGATAAAGTATTATAGGCGTTGCAATTTAGGGATCTCGCTATGATGGGAGCAATGCAATAACCCCGCCTGCTGGTGCAAAGCGCGATTATTGCACTAAGAAAGTCGCAGAAGGACGAAACACTAAACCGACGTAGGCTAACAGCGTAAGGCTCAGCAAAGCGTAGATGGCCCTATTAATGCGCAGGCAAATCTTTAGATGCGGGTTTCGAATCCTCTGCCTTTTTTTCAGCGCTATCGGGCTCAGGAAGCGGCTGAGGTTTGCGTGTTAATGCAATTTTAAAGACATCATCCATCCATTTCACACAGTGTATTTTTAAATCTTCCTGCACGTTTTTTGGAATGTCTTTTAAATCACGCCGATTCTCTTCTGGAATGATTACTTCTGTAATCCCTGCCCGTCTTGCTGCCAGAAGCTTCTCTTTTAATCCCCCAATAGGAAGGACTTCCCCACGCAACGTTATCTCGCCTGTCATGGCTACGTGCGCTTTAACTGGGATCCCAGTAAGTACAGAGACAATGGCTGTACACATCCCTATTCCAGCGCTTGGCCCATCTTTGGGTGTTGCACCTTCTGGCACATGGATATGGATATCAAATTTTTCATAAAAATCAGTCTTAATTCCTAAAGTCTGAGCACGACTTCTCACTACAGCTGTAGCAGCTTGAATAGATTCTTGCATCACTTCACCCAATTTACCGGTGCTTGTAATTTTCCCTTTACCAGGAACAGCTACCGCTTCAATGGTTAAAATGTCGCCCCCAACCTCAGTCCAAGCAAGCCCTGTTACCTGACCTACTTGATCACGTTCTTCTGCAATCCCAAAGCGGAATCTTTTAACACCTAAATATTTTTCAACATTCTCTTTATCAACATCAAGATGCTTGATATTTTGATCCATCAAAATTTCTTTTACGACTTTTCGAGAAATTTTAGAAATCTCTCGCTCGAGGTTTCTCACCCCTGCTTCTCGTGTGTAGTAGCGTATAATATTCATTAAAGCAGATTCTTTGATATCCAACTCTTCTACTTTTAAACCGTTATTCGTCATTTGTTTTGGAACCAAATATTTCTCGGCAATGTTGAGTTTTTCATCTTCTGTGTAACCCGCAAGCCTGATCACTTCCATTCTATCTAATAATGGAGCTGGAATATTCATAGAGTTGGCAGTAGCCACAAACATCACTTCAGACAAATCATAATCCACTTCTAAATAGTGATCGTTAAATGTGCTGTTTTGCTCCGGATCTAATACCTCTAATAGCGCCGCTGCGGGATCACCACGAAAATCCATTGCCATTTTGTCTATTTCATCAAGCAAAAACAGCGGATTCTTAACACCTGCTTTGGCTAATTTCTGCAGGATTTTCCCAGGCATAGCACCAATATAAGTTCTACGATGACCGCGAATTTCCGCTTCATCTCTTATGCCACCCAAAGACATACGAATAAATTGCCGCTGTGTTGCTCTAGCAATTGATCGTCCCAATGAGGTTTTACCCACTCCAGGCGGTCCGACTAAGCAAAGGATAGGTCCCTTGAGTTCTTTTACACGTTTTTGTACAGCTAAAAACTCTATTATTCGCTCTTTGACTTTCTCTAAGCCGTAATGATCTTCTTCTAAAATGGCTTCGGCAGCATCTAAATCCAGGCGAATTTTAGATTTCTTCTTCCAAGGCACTTGTAAAATCCAATCGATATAATTTCGTGATACCGTCGCTTCTGCAGACATAGGCGGCATCATCTTCAATTTTTTTAATTCTGCGGTAACTTTGCCATAGGCTTCTTTAGACATTCCCGCTTTTTCAATCTTTTCTTTAAGCTCTTCGTGCTCACTTGCTTCATGGCCTAATTCTTCTTGAATGGCCTTCATTTGCTCATTTAAATAATATTCACGTTGGCTTTTTTCCATTTGCCGTTTTACATTCGATCGGATCCTTTGCTCTACTTGCAAAAGATCAAGCTCTGATTCCATCAGAGCCATCAGCTTCTCAAAGCGTTCTCTTAAAACTGTGACCTCGAGTACGTTTTGCTTCTCTTGGATTTTTAATGACATATGCGCAGCAATGGTATCCGCTAAACGGCCCGGATCTTCTATGCTTGCCACTGAAGAGACAATTTCTGGCGGAATTTTTTTATTTAATTTGACATATTTCTCAAACTGACTCATTAACGCGCGAACAAGGACTTCTGCTTCTTCATCACGAAAAGCAACATCATCTATAAATTCAACATTCGCCAAGAAATAAGGATCAGATTGGGTATATTCTATAACGCGGCCGCGTCTTTCCCCTTCAACCAGCACTTTGACAGTGCCATCAGGCAACTTCAGCAATTGCAAAACGGTAGAGATAGTCCCAATTTCATAGAGATCTTTTTCAACAGGATTATCTTGCGTGGCCTCTTTTTGCGCCATCAATAATATTTGTTTTTTAGGTTCTAACATCGCGGCATCAAGCGCTTTGATAGACTTTTCGCGACCAACAAATAGTGGGATCACCATATGCGGATAGACCACAACATCTCTGAGCGGTAAAACAGGAATAATAAGTGTTTTTTCTGGATCTTTCTCAGTCACAGATTGCTCCATTTTGACGTATTCCTAAATCTAAGATGACTCTCTATCCTGAGTAGCCAAAGGTTTATCTACATTTTCGTAGATAAGGATGGGTTTTGAATCCCCATTGATAAACGCTTCATCAATCACAACTTTAGTCACCCCTTCCATCGAAGGTAAGTCGTACATTGTATTTAATAAGCTCTGTTCTAAAATAGAACGCAATCCACGCGCACCGGTCTTTCTTTCAAGTGCTTTTTTGGCTACTGCACGCAATGCTTCTTTACGAAATTCTAATGACACTTTTTCCATGTCAAAAAGCTTAGCATATTGCTTTGTTAAAGCATTCTTTGGTTCAGTTAATATATTGACTAAAGCATCCTCATCCAGCTCTTCTAAGGTCGCAAGTACAGGTAATCTACCCACGAATTCTGGAATAAGACCAAATTTAATTAAATCTTCTGGTTCAACTTTAGCAAAAGCATCTGTCAAAGATTTTTTGTCCTTAGCGCTAGTCACCTTTGCACTAAATCCTATACTGCCTTTGTCAGATCGTTCAAGAATGACTTTTTCTAATCCAGCAAAAGCCCCACCACAGATAAACAAGATGTTACTGGTATCCACTTGCAAAAATTCTTGTTGAGGATGTTTTCTGCCACCTTGTGGCGGAACAGAGGCAACCGTGCCCTCAATTAATTTTAATAAGGCTTGCTGAACCCCTTCTCCTGAGACATCTCTAGTAATAGAAGGATTTTCAGATTTACGAGAAATTTTGTCGATTTCATCAATGTAGACGATACCCGTTTGGGCTCGCTCCACATCATAGTCACATTTTTGCAGCAGTTTTTGGATGATATTTTCCACATCTTCGCCGACATAACCTGCTTCGGTTAAAGTCGTCGCATCTGCAATAGCAAAAGGGACATCCAGCAAGCGCGCCAGCGTTTCAGCTAAAAGCGTTTTACCACAGCCCGTTGGGCCAATGAGCAAAATATTACTTTTACCTAACTCAACGTCTTCTGATTTGCCACTACCATGCTTTAAGCGCTTATAATGATTATAGACCGCAACAGCTAGAATTTTTTTAGCTTTGGTCTGTCCAATCACATACTCATCTAAGATGCGATGTATTTGGTGCGGAGAAGGAAGTTGAGTAGAAGGCGTAACAATGGCACTTTCTTCAATTTCTTCACGGATAATATCGTTACATAGCTCTACGCATTCATCACATATGAAAACAGAGGGGCCTGCAATAAGTTTTCGAACTTCATGTTGGCTTTTTCCACAAAAAGAGCAATATAGCAATTTGCCATTATCTTCACCACGACCGCCTTGATGATCACTCATGGACCCACCTTCTTAACGCTACCGTTAATCAAATTTATTTCTCTCGTTTTTCAAGTACAGAGTCAACTAATCCATATTGAACCGCTTCCACTGAACTCATAAAGCTATCTCTATCGGTATCTCTTGCAATAACATCAAACGGTTGCCCAGTATGATGCGCTAATATCTCGTTTAATCTTTTTTTCGTTTTTACAATTTCTTTAGCTTGTATTTCAATATCACTGGCTTGCCCCTGCGCGCCACCATGTGGCTGGTGAATCATCATGCGCGAATTAGGCAAAGCGTGTCTTTTTCCTTTAGCGCCACCCGCTAAAATGACTGCCCCCATACTTGCAGCTAGACCAACACACAGTGTACTCACATCTGGCTTAATAAATTGCATCGTGTCATAAATGGCCATGCCTGCAGAAACAGAGCCACCAGGAGAGTTGATATACACGTGGATATCTTTGTCTGGATTCTCTGATTCAAGAAATAAAAGCTGAGCCACTACTAAATTTGCCATGTAATCTTCTACAGGACCCACTAAAAAAATAACTCTTTCTTTTAAGAGTCGTGAATAGATGTCATAAGCTCTCTCCCCACGAGAAGATTGCTCGATCACGATAGGGACACTTAAGTTATTAATACTTGGCATTGATCCCATACTCATCTTATCGACCATTTTGCCTCTCCCTTTATTTTCTAAATATATCCAGTAAAACTATCTGATTTGAGTATATACATGTTTTTTTCATTTTGAGTAAGGGCATCCTGCCCTCACTGCACTTTGTTAAGCTTTTTCAGTAGGTGAATTCATCACTTCATCAAAAGAAGATTGTTTCTCAATCAATTTGGCCTCTTTTAGCAAAGAGTCTACTGCTTGTTCCAACAATACCATCCGCTCTACATTTGAAAGGAGTTCATTATTCTTGTAATACAGTTCTACTATTTTATCTGCATTAGGGAACCGTGAGGCTTGTTTTTCAATTTCCGCTCGAACAAGATTGCCATCTACTTTTAAAGCATTGACTTTAATGACTTCATTCAGCAAAAGACCAAGTTCAACACGACGTTTTGCTGACTCATCAATTTCTTCGGCTTGCATTTCTTGAGCTGTCAAAGGCGCACCACGTCTTGATCGTGAAATTTCACGCAAAATGGCTTCTTTTTCTTGCTCAATTAGAGATTGAGGTAAATCAATCGGGTTTAATTCAAGAAACTTCTCCAATACTCTTTCTTTGAGCTCATCTCTTAGTGCATCTTTGAGTTCTTCATCCATACGATCACGGATCTTGCCCTGGAGTACTTGTTTATCGAAATTCTCCATTTGCATTTTTTCAGCTAATTCTTCTTCTGTCAGAAGCTGCTTTTGCTTCACGTCATGTATAGTCACCCACAAAGTGACGTCTTTACCGGCAACAGAAGATTCAGCCCAGTCTTCAGGGTAGCGCGATTTAATTTCAACTTTCTCGCCTTTTTCCTTGCCAACTAAAGCTTCACTTAAGCCAGGTAAAACACCGGCTATACCAACTATCATGTCTACATTTTGTTGTTCTTGCTTTTCATTTTGGTCGCTTAATAATCTTGCAAAATCAACTGTGATTTTATCTTGGTTTTTGACAGGACGATTCACTGATTCAAAATGAGCAAGCTCGTCGCGTAATTTTTCTACCATCTTGCTGACATCGTGCTCAGT
Organism: uncultured Gammaproteobacteria bacterium; assembly: GCA_963803015.1. Taxonomy (GTDB): domain Bacteria; phylum Pseudomonadota; class Gammaproteobacteria; order Berkiellales; family Berkiellaceae; genus Berkiella. The sequence goes on from CAWDKV010000011.1 coordinate 763,712, forward strand.
AATTTGAGCAACACGTTTTTCAATTTCAACCTCTTTTAAAGAGGCCAGTGTAATGGCAGGATAAATCTCAAATGTGGCAGTAAATTCTAAATTTTTCCCTGAAGCATCTTCAATTTGCTCTATCTTTGGGATGCCAGCAGGCTGTAAATGTTGCTTTTCTACAGCATCACCTAGACTTTGCTTGATGATTTCATGAATCACTTCAGAGCGCACAGCTTTACCAAATTTTTGCTCTAATACTTTTTGAGGTACTTTGCCAGGGCGAAAACCTTTCAGGTGCGCCTGCTTCGAGAGCTCACTCATCTTCTCTGTAATTTGCTTTTGGATAATTGCATCAGGAACACTTACTTTCAATCGACGCCCTAATGTACTGGTGTTCTCCACTGACACTTGCATGAAATTACCTCACTTTGAATAATCTAAAATTAAGATTGTAGGGTGACCCAAAATGGTGCGAAAGGAGAGACTCGAACTCTCACGGGTTACCCCACTGGAACCTAAATCCAGCGCGTCTACCAATTCCGCCACTCTCGCTATTTTTCTCATACCCAACAAGGCACACTTCACCCTATTTCGTTTATTAAATCAAGGATGAATGCTGGTGCTAAATGGTGGGCCGTGTAGGGATCGAACCAACGACCCGCTGATTAAGAGTCAGCTGCTCTACCAACTGAGCTAACGGCCCTAAATATTTTCGCTCTTGTGGATACTTCTAATTGGGGTGAACGATGGGACTCGAACCCACGACAACCGGAATCACAATCCGGGGCTCTACCAACTGAGCTACGTCCACCATAAACTCATACATTACATTTGGCGCGCCTGGCAGGATTCGAACCTGCTACCCTCGGCTTAGAAGGCCGATGCTCTATCCGAATGAGCTACAGGCGCTTATATCTCATTGGTCGGGGTAGAGGGATTCGAACCCCCGACATCCTGCTCCCAAAGCAGGCGCGCTACCAGACTGCGCTATACCCCGAGCAACGGGCATAATACTCATTCCACCGCTACTCGTCAAACTTGCCGAGCTAACAAAAATGGTATTTAGATAGTAAGTTAAATATTTTACTCGAACTGGCGTTTCCCACTTCGAAGTGAGAAAATTCTCAACAACGCCTAAAACATAAAGTGGAAAGAGTAAAATATTCGAAGCACTTTTGTTTTAGGCTAGGCGCCAAGCCTCGAGCAACCGGAGTTTACATACAAGTAAATGAGGATTGCGAGAAGGCGAAGGCAACAACGCCTAAAACATAAAGTGGAAAGAATAAAATATTCGAAGCACTTTTGTTTTAGGCTAGGCGCCAAGCCTCGAGCAACCGGAGTTTACATACAAGTAAATGAGGATTGCGAGAAGGCGAAGGCAACAACGCCTAAAACATAAAGTGGAAAGAATAAATGAGTGCAAAAATTATTGATGGTAAAGCCATCGCCCAAGAAGAAAGACTAGCCCTAGCAAAAAAAGTGGCGCTAAGAGTTGACCAGGGAAAAAGCCGCCCTGGGCTCGCTGTTGTCCTTGTTGGAGATGACAATGCCTCTCAACTTTATGTCCAAAAAAAACGAGATGCTTGTGAAGAAGTGGGCTTCTACTCTGAAGCACATTTTTTTCCAGAAACAGTCTCGGCTGAGACTTTGTTGCTCAAAATTGAAGAACTTAATCTTGATCCAAAAATTCATGGCATTTTAGTACAATTGCCTTTACCTAAAACGATTCCAAGCGATGTTATTCTAGAAAAAATTTCGCCCCATAAAGATGTAGATGGTTTCCACGCTTACAACATCGGTAAATTAGCACAAAATAAACCTGGACTTCGCCCTTGCACCCCCAGTGGCATCATGACACTGCTTTCCCATACTGATCTGAAATTGATGGGCTGTCAGGCTTGTATCATCGGCACTTCTAATATTGTAGGCAGACCCATGGCTTTTGAGCTATTGAATCATGGTGCGACTGTCACTATTTGTAATAGCAAAACCCGTGATTTACCCAAACAAATTTTGCAAGCAGATCTCTTAATTGCCGCTGTGGGGAAAGCTAAGATTATTCAAGGCGAGTGGATCAAATCAAACGCCGTGGTCATTGATGTTGGCATCAATCGCGATACTCATAAAAAACTGTGCGGCGATGTTGATTTTGAGACAGCCAAAATGCGCGCCGGTTGGATAACGCCCGTACCGGGCGGAGTAGGACCAATGACCGTCGTCGCTTTATTGAAAAATACGCTGCAAGCAGCGGAGTTTATTGATTGAAAATTGGACGATTTATTCCTTGTACTGCTGCCCTTTCTTCCATCGTTCCTTCATCTGCTTGATAGGGAGCTTTAACTACTCTTGCGGTGGTTAAATTAAACTGATGCATTAAGTTCCGTTTTACAGATCGATCAGTCCCTACCCCCGCCCCTGTGTTGCCTTCCATATTCACTGTTGGACTACCAGACAATGAAAGATCCCCGCCCTCTTCCAGGGCAGCGGGCGCACTATCTAAAATCGTGTCAATATCAGTATTAACAGTTCCAGGCAGCACAAACGGATCAGGCTTTCCATCACGAACAAATTGTCTCGTTTTATGATCATATAGACGCACTTTCGTAAAATCTATGTTTTGTCGTGATCTTCGCGGAGGGGAAGGAGGGGAAGTCTTAGGTTTCTCTACTATTACAGACAAAAAAGCTCTCAAAGCACTAAAAACACTTCTAAGTAGATTCATTGGTTTGATTCTCGCCCAAAATCCAGGAGGATTAGGGCTAGGTTTTCCTTTTAAAATACGGAGGCTCTCTTCTATAGTAGAATTTAACCGACTTGAATTTAAAACGACCCCCAAAGAAGAGCAAGCCATAGAAAAACTTGCCCCTAGTGGACCTAAAAGAATACCCAGGGGATTTAACGCCCCAGACGCCGCTGCTAAACTGAAAGCGTTATATCCCAACGCCCAGATCACATTAAGATAAATGTTCTCCATCGTTTTGCGACAAATGAGAATTAAAGTGGCTATATTTATTGTCTTGATAGTCACACTTGACTTAGAGGTAGCATTTGTCCAAGGGCCTACAGCCACGCTCGCATCCGCAATGTTAAGAGCAGGATTATCATTAACATTATCGCCTACCATTGCAACAACTGCCCCTTCCTTTTGCAAAGCTTGAATCCATGCTTTTTTGGCTGCGGGACTCAATTCTGCTTTGACATTTTGGGGCAAAAAACCTAACGCTGTAGCCACTTTCTCCGTTATCTCTTTTTTATCCCCCGTTGCCATATAGACTTGAATCCCCATTTTTCTAAGGTATTCAATATCTGATTTAGCTTCGGGGCGAATTTGATGTTCAAGCGCCACGATAGCGACACATTTTTTATTTACAGCAACATAGACTGAAGTCATTCCTCTACCCGCATACTCTTTTTCTTTTGCGCGCAAGCCTTCACTTATTGGTATCTCTTGTGAACTGAGATATCCGGCCGTTCCCAAATGGATTGCTTTACCATCGACCAAACCTGATAACCCTTGCTCGCCTTTAATAACCTCGTGACATACCATTTTTTTCACTGCTTTTTTATAGTGAATTGCAGCGTTGTTGAAAGCTGTCGCAATAGGATGGTCAACCTCCCTTTCCAATCTTGCTGCATATTGCAAAATATCTTCTCTATCTAATTCTGGATCTTCGGCAAAAATCTCGTGATAAACAGGAAACGTCAATGTCCCCGTTTTATCACATACTACTGCACTGGTTTTAGACAATGCTTCAATAGCAGTAGCATCATGTACCCAAATATGATGTTTCAGCAGTTGGCGATAGGCATTTGCAAGAGAAATAGGTGTGGCTAAAGCTAGAGCACAAGGACAAGCACATAAAAGCACCGCCATAATTGTTTTAATCACCAAAGGCAAAACGGGAGCAGTACCAAAGAGAAACCAACCAAAACCGGAAGCCAAGGCAAAAAGCATGATAGCAGGCACAAAGTATTTTGCGATTTTATCAATATTTTTTGAAACTGAAGTCGCATCTCTAGGTTTGGTGCTGTCATTAATGATTTTAATCAACCGTGCGTCTTCACCAGCACAAGAGGCTCTAATAAAAATCGGGCTACCCTTATTTAAAGTACCACTATAAAGTTTATCCCCTTTTGATTTTTTGCATAAGACTGACTCTCCTGTCATCGCCTCTTGATTCACGCTTGTTTCAACTTGATTGAGGATCTCACCTTCTACAGCTACATATTCATCGGTGTCGACACGAAGAATGTCCCCTTTTTTAATTTGAGAGTAATGCACTTCTTCTATCAGATCTTCTGGAATAGGCTCGTCAAAATTGTCAGGATAATTACTCAGTTTTTTTACCCATTGCGGCTGCATTGCAACATAAACATTTGAAATTTTCTTTGTGTTCTGTCTTGCTTCTTCCTCAGCATGTGAGCGCACTGCACGACCAAAATTGAAGATTCCTAAAATCATATTGACTGCTAAAAATTGATACTGCTGCAGGGCTGCAATAGGAAAAAGCCAAGGCACTAAGACCAGCATCATTGAATAGAAAAACGCTGACCCGGTTCCCAATGAAATGAGCGTATTCATATTAAAGGATCGTTTATGCCAAAACTCACGCCATGCGCTCTGATAAAATTCTTTCCCCGTTACCCACATCACACTTAAAGTTATTGCCCCTATCCCCAAACCTACTAATTGACCCAAAAAAGTAATTGGTAAGGGGATATATCCTGAAAGGAATAAAAAAGCAGCACCAACGACAACGTTAAGAAAAGATTTATACAAATACTCTTTTGTTTCAATCCGACTATATGTTTCATCGTCAGGCGTCTCTATTTGATTTATCTCAAGCTTTCTATCTGGGAAAAGTTCGATAATGTCACTTTTCAACTTATCTATAGTTTGTTGTTTCTTTTCGGGTTTAACTGGCATCACGATAACTGTTTTAATCGTCTTTGTTGCCCAATAAACAGTAGAATCTGCTACTAAGGTTTCTTGTTTCAAAAGCATTTCTTGAATTTTCTGAGCATCTTCAGCTATTTTGAGGCCTTTTACAGAAAAGCAGACTGTTGTTTCATATCCAGCTGGAATATAGTGGGCAGAAAATTTTGGATCAATCTCTTTTACCCACTTAATGATCGTTTGAGGTTTAATATAGGTAGGGACAACGACTTTTGCTCTTCTACTTGGAAAGTCGACAACAACCTCTCCTTCTTCTTTTTCAATATGTTCTTTTTCAAATTTTTCTTTTAAATCGCTTTCAATTCTCGCAGCACAACCTGCAGCACATGTCATACCTGAAATATCAAAATAAAGTGTAGTAGTTTGAGCGCCTGATATCATATAATTAAATCCTCAAAAATAGATCTTACTCAAAACAGCTGAGCCAATGCTTAGAATAGAAATCAGCTAATCATCGTTATAGAGATCAATGTGACAGGGATTTTCTTCATGAAATTGTTCACATTTTGCAGCTTCTGATCGATTTTTTTCGACAGTAGCCAAATAATCGCTTTCCTTACCGGTTAAATAAATACCATCGAAAACTGAACTTTCAAATTTACTAATATCTGGATTATATTTCTTCACAGCATCAATTAATTCAGGCAGTTCAAGATAGAGAAGTCTATCCGCGCCAATTGTTTTTTGGACTTCTTCCACTGTGCGATTATGAGCAACCAACTCATGCCGAGAAGGCATATCAATCCCATAAATATTTTGGTAGCGAATAGCAGGGGCAGCTGATGCAAAATAAACTTCCCTCGCGCCAGCTTCTCTTGCCATTTGAATGATCTCTTGGCAAGTTGTGCCTCTGACAATAGAATCATCAATTAAAAGAACATTTTTATTTTTAAATTCTTGATCAATGATACTGAGTTTTTGCCTAACAGATTTTTGCCTAATCGCTTGCCCAGGCATGATAAATGTTCGACCGATATAACGATTTTTAACAAATCCTTCTCTAAATTCCAAACCCAATTGGTGAGCAAGGGAGATGGCAACTGGACGACTTGTTTCTGGGATCGGTATCACCACATCTATTTTGACGTTGGGCCATTCTTTCTTGATTTGAGCGCCTAATTTTACACCAATATTCATTCTGACTTGATAAACAGATGCCTTATCTATCACTGAATCTGGCCTTGCAAAGTAAACAAATTCAAATAAACAAGGACTCAATTGGGGATTCTTTACACAAGTCTGCCTGTGTATATTACCTTTTAAATCTATAAATACGGCTTCACCGGGACCCACATCATCAACGATAGAAAACCCTTGAGAGGTGAGAGCAACACTCTCAGAGGCAACCATTATTTCCCTGCCAAAGGGAGAAATTCTTTCTCCGAATACTAAAGGCCGTATTGCGAAAGGATCCCGAAAAGCGACAAGACCAACCCCTGCAATCATCGTGACCACAGCATATCCGCCCCGGCATCGATTATGGACCCCTTCAACCGCTTTAAAAATCTCTTCTTTGGTAATTCTCAAGTGACAAACACGTTGTAATTCATGCGCAAAAACATTTAATAAAATTTCTGAGTCTGAATTAGTATTGATGTGTCTGAAGTCTTCATGAAAAAGCGCATCTTGTAATTCACTGGCGTTAGTTAAATTTCCGTTATGCGCTAATACTATGCCGAAGGGAGAATTCACATAAAAAGGTTGCGCTTCAGAGCCACTACTACTGCCAGCTGTGGGATAACGGACATGCCCTACACCCATGTTACCAACAAGACGCTGCATATGGCGTGTTCTAAAAACATCCCTCACTAAGCCATTGCCTTTCTTTAAATTAAATTTTTTGCCGTCCCATGTGACAATGCCAGCTGCATCTTGACCACGATGTTGGATCACAGTCAAAGCATCAAACAATAGCTGCGATACTTGCGTTGTTGCTAAGACCCCCACTACGCCACACATCTATACTCTTCCCATTTTAATTTTAGGCGCTTTTAGTTTAACCATGAGGAATAATTTTCTCCTCACTTTCGGCTTCGTCTTCGTTTTTTTGCTCATCATCATTCTTGGTAAATTGAAAGAGTTTTGCTTGTTCTTCTGGTAACAAGGCTTGGCATTGCACAGCAAGCTTTTGAAATTGAGTAAGCATATAAGATTGTTTCCACCACGTTTCCTCTGGAAAAGGGGTCAAAGAAGCAATTAATACAGCAACAGTAATAAACACGACTCCCCGAGCTAAGCCAAACAAGGATCCTAAAATGCGATCAGGCATGCTAAACGGGGTCTTTCTCACTAATGAGCCGATAATTAAATTAAATATCGCGCCAACAAAAATGACACTGACAAAGATGATTAAAAAGGCCGAAAGCATTTTGATGAATGCAACGTCGGTAAAAGTCATATAGACTGACAAAGGGTTGGCAAAAGCAATTGCTAAGATAATCGCTGAGATCCAACTAATCAGAGAAATGGACTCTCTAATAAAACCCCTAAAAATACCAATGACAATAGAAAGCCCTATTAACCCAATTAAAATAAAATCAGGTGTGCCAATTATCATTTCTCACTCTCCTTCGAAGTATACAGTCCATTGTTTTCTAAATGCGTTTTGTCAAAATCTATAGCCGATAAAATTTCGCTGACCAGATAAAATGAACCAAATACCACAATACATGTTTCTTTTGTCGCGTCCTTAAGAGCGGCTTGTAAGGCCTGCTTAGGTGAGGAATGAGCGCTCACCGCGGTTGCACCTTGTTTTCTGAGCAGCTGAGATAACTCCTCTGCTGGAAGTGATCGCTCAATAACAGGCAAATCTGGAACATACCAAGCTGCTATTTTATGAAACAAAGGATGGACAATATCCTCTAATCGCTTATCACTTAAACTCGCCCATACTGCAAAAAATCGACCGGATCTCTTTTTAAGTTTATCAACTAACCATTGGCTAGCTTGGGGATTATGACCAGCATCGAGAATAAGTTCAATACCTTGATGGTAAAATGCTTGCATCCTAGCCACCATAGCTTTGTCAGATAAAACATGAGTTATATTACCAATTTCTGGCAATGAAAGAAAATTATCTCTTAAAAGATGATAGGTTGCTAACGCTAAAGATAAGCTGTGGTGCGGTAACTTTGATTTTGGTAACTCAATTATTTTCTCTTGAAATCGCCATTGTTTACAGGCTACATCTAGGTAATCAAATTGCTCGCCTTCTAAATAAAACGGGCTGTCGTTTGCGCTGGCTTTCTCTAGCAATACCGGTAATTGTGCTGAAGAACCTAAGACAACAGGGATCTTTGGCCTAAAAATCCCACCTTTTTCCAGTGCTATTTCTTCTAAGGTGTCCCCTAGATATTGTTGATGATCATAATGAATCGAGCTGACCACAGCGATACTGGGATCCACTACATTCACTGCATCTAAGCGCCCACCTAACCCTACTTCCAATATCAGAACATCCAATTTAGGGAGATGTTGCTGAAAAAGATAAAAAGCCGCAAGGGTGGTGAATTCAAAGTAGGTTAAAGGGATCTCGTCTCGTAACTGCTCAATAGCAACAAAAGCATCCATAATAGCTTGATCTGTTGCAGGCTGCCCGCCAATTTGGATCCTCTCATTAAAGCGTATGAGATGAGGAGAAGTATAAGTACCAACTTGTAGACCAGCCTCTTGCAGTAACTTCGCTAAAATGGCAACGGTAGACCCTTTACCATTGGTTCCAGCAATTGTCACAACAGGACATGAAAAGTGAAGTAATTCACCCAATCTCCCCACTTCAAGGACTCTGTCTAACCCTAGCTCAATTTTATGAGGTTGAAGGCCAATCTGCGTTAACCATTCATCTAATGAAAGCACAGGTAATTTCATGCCATCATGCACTCTGCAAAGGAAGCGTTGCCGGCTGAGGTAAGTGCATCAGTTTTGCAATTAAAGAGGCAATTCTATCCCGCAACTGTCTTCTATCAATAATCATATCGATAGCACCATGTTCTAACAAAAATTCACTACGTTGAAATCCTTCTGGTAAGGTTTGTCGCACTGTTTGCTCAATCACACGCGGACCTGCAAAACCAATCAACGCTTTTGGCTCTGCAATGTTAATATCGCCTAACATCGCTAAACTGGCTGATACGCCACCCATACAAGGATCAAGTAAAACAGAAATATAAGGAAGCTGCGCTTTCGCTAACTTTGTCAGGGCTGCACTTGTCTTCGCCATTTGCATCAACGAAATAAGTGACTCTTGCATTCTGGCGCCACCACTACTTGAAAAACAAATAAACGGCACTCTGTCGGCTAGTGCAGACTCCACTCCCATGACGAAACGCTTACCAACGACTCGACCCATCGAGCCCCCAATGAAATTAAATTCAAATGCCGCAGCGACGACAGGCATACCATGTAAAGCCCCTTTCACCACCACTAATGCATCTTTTTCTCCTGTGGCTTTTTGGGCTTGGCTTAATCTATCACGGTAACGCTTGGTATCCTTGAACTTTAATTTATCCACAGGTTCAATATGCGCCCCAATCTCTTCTTTTGTGGTTTTATCCAGAAATATATCGAGACGCTTACGTGCTGTTAAACGATTGTGGTGGTGACACTTCGGACAAACTTCCTGATTGCGCTCAAGCTCTGCCTTGAATAAGACTGCCTCGCATCCCTCACACTTAGTCCAAAGCCCTTCGGGGATAGACTTCTTTTTAGCCCCTTCGGTTCTGATCTTTGAGGGAAGTAGCTTTTGAAACCAACTCATAGGTAAATAGTCCCCACAGCAAAAAATTTCATATTATACCAGACTACAAAAACCAGGGGTAACGAGGTTGGTTAGGAATCTGAAACTTTGAATGATAGCTAACATGTATCAGATAAAGACCATCAGGTGGCGCCATCACGCCAGCTTGGCGTCTATCTCTTGCTTCTAACACCGTTTTCATCCATTCAGGAGAATATTTTCCCTGCCCAACTAATAACAGTGAACCTGCAATGTTTCGTACCATATGGTGTAAAAAAGCATTTGCCGTTACATCTAGCAAAATACAATTCCCTTTTTGCGTGACTTCAATGGCATGAAGATGACGCACTGGTGATTTTGCTTGACATTGCGCAGCACGAAAACTGGTGAAATCATGTTCACCTAACAAATGCTGCGCACCTTGATGCATCACTTGATAATCTAATGTTGGGAAAACCCAAGTTATGGAACGATGCATAATGCCAGGCTTGACAGTTTGATTCACAAACAAGTAAAGATAACGGCGAAAAAGTGCAGATTTTCTAGCATCAAAATCATTTTCCACCTCTTGAGCCCACATTACTCTTATGTCAGGGGGTAAATGGGTATTCACACCACGCACCCAAGCGACTAAGGGCCTAGAAGACGAAATCGGGGAAAAGTTAAAATGGACGACTTGATTTGTCGCATGTACACCTGCATCTGTTCTGCCAGCGCAGTAAGTTAAAATAGGCGTTGCGGCTACTTTACTTAATGCTGATTCAAGATGCGCTTGAATAGAAATGTTGTGGGCTTGACGCTGCCACCCGTAATAGTGTGCTCCACTATATTCAACACCTAAAGCAATCCGAGGCATAGTCCCATTTCTCATGACTTAATTGAGTCGAACTATACCAAATATCCTCTATACAGGATAGAGGTTTCTACCTCATCTTATTCCCACGTGGTGTGGTTCTTGATGCTGGTGTTTCAGAATGGGTTACCCAAGGTCTTTTTCGAGATCGATAAATTGTATCAAACCCTTCAAAATTATCTATTTCATCTAATTTAGAAGCACTCTCAAGATGAGTGGTATCGCTCTTGTTCGCAGAATAATCTTCATTTTCAAAAAAGCTTAAAGGAACCATAGCTTGCTCTCCTTTAGATAGTAACGACTCCATGATTTCATTCATTGAGTGGTTATCTTGCGTTACCAATAATGTAGCATGAGGTATAACATGATGTTTTAAGGGATCAATCAAATTGAGATGAAAGAAATCTACAAGTGCTGGCTCTTTTTTGTCTGCAGATAAAAACAATCTTTCCAAACCAGAAAAACGATGATTTTTTAATTCCTGACAAAGTTCATGCAAAACAGATTTGTCATGCTCATCTAACGAAAAGGAAGATAAATTTACTTTTGAAAAGCACTCTCGGGAGACTCTATCAAAAAGATATGACCCCACTAATTTCTGATTAATAAGATCATGAAGCAACAAATCATAAAATCGTGAAAATGCATCAGTTCGCAACAAAAAGTTGTTGTAACCTCTTTTTTGCAAAAGACCAAAAGAGTCTCCCTTAAGATAATCTTTAACCAATTGAGACAAAGGATATACACTTTGCAGCAAAGCATATAATGCTTTAGTGCTTAAGCCGAATCGTTTAGTGTAAAGAGGCAATTTCTCAGCTGTTGGCTGCCAGCCATGTAAAAATAACTCTTCCTTAAAATGACTTAGCGGCTCTAATCTAATCGTTGCGATAAGTTGCTTATTAACCAAAAAAGGGGCTAAAAGTAATATTGCCATTTTAACCTGAAATAATCCAGGGTAAGCATCCCCTACTGGGTTAACACTAACCATTTTTTGATCGTGCGTAATGTAGGGGTCTTGATATTCTACTTGAATTTCTCGAATTGAAATCACTTTTCTTTGTTGCACATGATTAAAATGAGAAACACTTATGTGCATCTCAAAAGAGGATTTTGTCTCAGCAACGGGTAAAATAAGCAGCTTATTATTCGATTTTGCATGGGATGCCGTTATTTGTTTTTTGCTATAGATAAATGTGATATGGCTAATTAAAGAGAATAAACCCGTTCCCTCTTCAGGCAAAGTTATCTCTCCATTTTCTTCCATTAATACTTCAAACTGATTGCCTACAATATCTGTTGCAAGATAATAATCTGGCCTTATATGTTGTAGGCCGTTGAGTGTCAGAATTGTCGCAAAAGATTGTTTGTTTGTCGCAAATTCAGAATCAGGAAATAAATCCACAATGCCTAAAGCAGGAATAGCTACCTCAAGATAACCCTCTTCGTCTAACAATGCCAGCTCTTCACTGATATCTATTTCAATGGCGTGCGATTGCAACACAGCAAAATCTTCACTGGTTACAAACGAACCAAACTTTTCAGCATGTAAGCAATATTGGCGTTGCATCTCGATTTGGGCATAAGGTTTTGTAATTATCTTATGCGTTGATAAAAATCGAGGGTGGGCAAGCATCTCTTTTACACTATTTAAGGATTTTGAGGTTAACACTTATCTTCTCCTTGAAAACAGTCTTTTTACAGTAACTGTATCCTTTGTAGCACACAAAGTATGATCTGTTATTTAATTAGCCTGTATGAATTCGCAGTTAATTCGAAGAAATTCGACGAATAACAATAAGGATAGGGTCGGCATTAAAGGGGAGGAAGTTTAGTCTTTTATTTGAGATTTGAAGAAATGAAAACTCAGGTGTAAATAATTATTTTGCATCAGTGCCAACAAGGCATGAGGTGTTAAATGATGAATTTGTTTGGTCAGATCTGGCGGATTTGTCTTAGGGCATGGAACTTCGATTACATTTCGAGTATTGTTGGATTGTATTTCTGCAGAAGCGACTCTATTCACTTGCAGAAGTAATTTATCATGCTGCGTTTTCAAAGCTTCATATTTTTTGGAAACGTCTTGATTTACTTTCGTTAAAGTATTAACTTGCTTTTCAAGCTCTCCTAACTTTTTTAAAATTTTCTTGTCCATTTCTCTATTTTCTTTATCTTTTGTTTTTTCGATATGCGGATCAATCACTGCAATTTTATTTGGCGTGAGCGGATCTAATAACAAAGTAAAATGCTTGGTTAAGAGATTGTCTGACCATTTTACTTGGATCAAAAGATGCGCAAATAAATCAACGACAGGATCGCTTGTAGAGATCTCGATTTGAGGCGCTCCTTTCATGTCAGTGGCCACTTTTACGTTCACTTTATCTAACCAAGAAGGAGGCGTTAAATTAGCGCGTTGATATGATTCTCTTCCAGCTACAAAAACCTTTAGATCAGATTTAATATCACTCCCACCATCAATGAAAACTCTAGCTTGTAACGGTTCATTAAGATGAGATATTACTTCTATTTCCCCAAGCGTCATCGCATAACAATGACAAATTGAAAAGAGAAGTAATGCGCATAAAATATACCCACAGCGGATGATTTTTACTCTAACGAGCACACGTCGGCTAAGCCCCAAGCCCTCGAGCAAACAGAGTGTATAAGTAAGACGCATATTAATCTAATAATTCAATTAATTCTTGTGCTATCTGAACGCTATTTAACGCGGCCCCTTTTCGGATGTTATCTGAAACGACCCAGAGATTAAGCCCGAGGGGATGAGAGATATCTTCTCGAATTCTCCCGACTATGACTGCATTATTACCCACACAATCTGTAACTGGTGTGGGGTAACCCCCAGCTTCATGTCTATCTTTGACTACAATGCCGGGAGCTTTGGATAATATCTTTCTTGCCTGCTCAGCAGATATTTTTTCCGTGGTTTCTATATGAATGGCTTCGGAATGGCCAAAAAAAACAGGAACCCGTACAGCCGTCGGATTAACCATGATGTTATCATCTTCGAGAATTTTCCTGGTTTCGTTTACCATCTTCATCTCTTCTCGGGTATAACCATTTTGCTCAAAACTATCAATCTGAGGAATAAGATTAAAAGCAATTTGCATCGGATAAACCTTTGGAGAAACAGGTTCGCCTGTCAAAAGTTCTTTTGTTTGTTTTGCCAGCTCTTCTATGGCCGCTCTGCCTGTCCCAGAAACAGATTGATAAGTTGCGACATTTATCCGTTTAATTCCCACTGCATCATAAATAGGTTTTAGCGCTACCAACATTTGTATGGTTGAGCAATTAGGATTAGCGATAATATTTCTTGTTCGATATTGACTCAAAGCATGCAAATTCACTTCGGGGATGATTAAAGGAATATCCGCATCATTTCGAAAGTGGGAAGTATTATCAATGACAATACACCCCGCTTTGGCAGCAATAGGGGCATACTTCGCAGAAACCTCTCCCCCCGCTGAAAAAAGTGCTATTTCGACCTGACTAAAATCAAACTGCTCAACATCTTCAACCAAAATAGGTCTATTTTTAAATAATACGGTCTTGCCGTCCGAGCGCACACTTGCCAAAGCGAACAATTTATTTACTGGAAAATCCACTTCGTGCAATATCTCTAATATGGATTCTCCGACAACACCTGTTGCACCTAAAACCGCAACATTGTATTTTTTAAGCATTTTCAAGACCTTATTTAAAACATTGTCAAAGTGGTAAAAGTATACTCTTTCCAGTTTGGTTTTACCCTTAAAGGGCACGCGTAGGCTAGGCACTTCGCTCTGCAACCGGAGTTTACATAAAAGTAAATGAGGATTGCGAGAGGGCGAAAGCAACAACGCCTAAAAGCAAAGTGGAAAGAGTATATTAACTTGACTTTAATAAGAGTACGAGTATCGCTATACCACCAATCAAGATTAAAGCCAACACGCCCATCGTTGCAAAGCTCTTCGTCACATTTTCTTTGCTCATCATCTCAGGATTTCCCTGAATAACTTTGTAAATACGCCAAACTAAAAAAGCGCATACAATGGCTACAGAAATTTGTAAAAATAGATTCATTTTAAAATTCCTTTATCTTGACCATAGACACAAAGCCAATGATCCATTAACACTAAAGCTAACATGGCCTCTGCTATGGGTACTGCCCGGATCCCAACACAAGGATCATGACGCCCGGTGGTTTTAACCTCTACTGCCTCGCCAGATAGATTGATGCTCTTGGCAAGGAGAGGAATACTTGAAGTTGGCTTCAAAGCAATACTGGCGCGCAACGTTTGACCTGTAGAAATTCCCGCCAGGATACCGCCAGCATGATTAGATAAAAAGCCATTCGGCGTCATTTCATCACGGTGCATCGAGCCTTTTTGCGCGACCACTGCAAAACCATCGCCAATTTCCACCCCTTTTACGGCATTGATACTCATTAATGCTTTTGCAATATCCGCATCCAATTTATCGTAGACCGGCTCTCCTAAGCCTGCAGGCACATTGATTGCCTCAACACAGACTTTCGCCCCTATAGAATTTCCTTCTCGGCGAAGAGTTGTAATTAAATTCTGCATTGCTTCAATTTTAGATTTATCAGGGCAGAAAAAAGGATTTTGATTGATCTCTTCCCAAACTATATTCTGCTCTTCTACTTGGATGCCGCCCATTTGCGCTAAATATCCGCGTACAGTTATATTCTCGTTTATGTTTAAAAATTGCTTGGCAATCGCACCCGCTGCGACTCTTACCGCTGTTTCTCTAGCAGAAGCACGGCCACCTCCGCGGTGATCTCGAAAACCATATTTTTTAAAATAGGTATAATCACCATGACCTGGCCTAAACACGTCTTTTAGATTGTCATAATCTTTGTCACGCTGATCTTGATTTTGAATAAGGAGTCCAATAGGAGAACCTGTGGTTTTACCTTGAAATACACCTGATAAAATCTGAATAATATCTTCTTCTCTTCGCTGTGAAGTATAAGGAGATTGTCCAGGTTTGCGTCGGTCTAATTCTTGCTGAATAATAGATTCATTGAGGGATAGGCCCGCTGGGCATCCATCTACGACACAGCCTATTGCAGGCCCATGACTTTCCCCGAACGAAGTGATTCTAAATAATTTTCCAAAGGTATTACCTGACATTATTTATACTATTTAAGAAAATAAGGATCTAAATTCTTTCAATTCTTGCGCAGTGAGCAAAAAGACACCCTCTCCACCATTATCAAATTGCAACCAAGTAAATGGCACTTCAGGAAATGCATTTTCCAATTTTTCTTGAGTAAAGCCAACTTCAAGAATCAAAACGCCATGAGAGGTTAAATGACTTGAAGCACCAACTAAAACGCGTTTAATAATATTCAAACCATCTTCTTCGCATAACAAAGCTTGTTCCGGCTCATGCTTATATTCCATTGGAAGCGCATCGTATTCTTCTTGGCTCACGTAAGGAGGATTACAAATAATAATGTCATAACGTTTAGATTTAATTCCTGAGAACACATCAGATTTTATCAAGTTTACTTTTTCTTCTAATCCAAAACGTTCCACATTTATTTTCGCAACAGCCAAAGCCTCATCACTTAAATCTGCAGCATCCACCTCAGCATCTGGAAAAGTGAGCGCGGCGCTTATTGCTATACATCCTGATCCTGTACAAAGATCTAAAATATTCTTCACATTCTCTGATTCTACCCATGGACTAAATTCTTCTTCGATTAATTCAGCGATGGGAGAGCGCGGAATAATAACTCTTTCATCAACATAAAAATTTAAACCTGCAAACCAAGCCTCTTTCACAAGATAGGGTACAGGTATGCGCTTCTCAACACGTGCTTGCACTCTTTCGACAATAAGCTCTTTTTCTTTTTGCAATAGCTTCGCATCTAAGACATTAGCATCGATATCAGGCGGCAAATGCAACGTTGCCAGAACCAGGGAGACAGCTTCATCCCACACATTATCTGTGCCATGACCATATACTAAGTCAGCTTGATTAAATTGGGTTATTGCCCAACGAATAAAATCCCGAATATTATCCATCTTTTCGATGGTCTCTTGCGTCTCAATTGATTGCGTCATATTAAAAGCCTATATCAAAGGGGTGTTTGTTCATTTTGCTTAGAAAAACCGGTAAATGCAATCAGCTCTGTTCTTCTTTTAATAATTCTTGCAATTGCTCTTCATCGATAATGGGGATCTGTAGTTTTTCAGCTTTAGCTAATTTAGATCCAGGCTTCTCACCTACGATTAGCCCTGAAGTCTTGATACTTAACGTACTCGTCACCTTTGCTCCCAGCGCCTCTAGCCGTGTTTTTATCTCTTCACGCGGAAGAGATAAAGTTCCTGTGATAACATAGGTTTTTTGCGACAAGGGTAAATTCTGTTTATTGACGCGCTCCAATGGCCAAGTAATGCCTTGCGCGACAAGAGCCGCAATGACCGCTTTGTTTCTCTTTTCATGAAAAAAAGCCACGATATGTTTTGCTACAACTGGCCCCACATCTGGTATTTCCATCAAGTTTTCTTCAGTTTGCTCTATGAGCTCTTCAAGGGAATAGATATCGGCTAACAGTTGAGCTGTTGTTTGACCGACTTCTCTTATTCCAAGCGCGTATAAGAATCGTGCAAGCGTTGTCTTTTTACTTTTTTCAATTGCTTCTAATATATTTTCAGCAGATTTTTCGCCCATTCTTTCCAAGCTGACAAGTTCATTCTTCTTGAGTGAATAAATATCAGATACTGAATGCAACAATTTTTCTGTCACCAATTGTTCTACCAGCTTTGCGCCCAATCCTTCAATATCCATCGCTTTTCTTGAAGAAAAATGTTTTATGCTCTCTATAAGTTGTGCTGAGCAGGCAAGTCCTGCATCACAACGTGCTTGCGCCTCTCCTTCAATTTTCACAATATCCGATCCACAAACTGGGCAATGTTTGGGCAAAATAATTGGTTTTACCGCCTTAGTTCGTCTTTCAAGGAGCGGTTTTACCACTTCTGGTATGACATCCCCTGCTCTTCTGACAATAACATAATCACCTATGCGGACATCTTTTCTTTCAATTTCATCCATATTGTGTAAAGTCGCATTACTCACCGTTGCGCCTCCCACAACGACGGGCTCTAAGCGAGCGACTGGGGTGAGTGTGCCTGTTCTGCCCACTTGAAAATCAACTGCAATTAATTGCGTTACCTCTTCTTGCGCAGGAAATTTATACGCCAGCGCCCAGCGCGGCGCGCGACTCACATAACCACATTTCTCTTGCATGGCATAGTTATTCACTTTAACCACCATGCCATCGATTTCATAAGGCAACGTTGCTCGCTTTTTTAACAGTTTTTCATAAACGTGTTGCACTTTTTCGATAGTTGAAACAACTTTAGTTTCAGAACATATTCTAATGCCCCACATTTGTAATAACTGCAAACATTCGCTATGCGTAGCAATAGACTTATCTTTACTAATAATTTGAGCACCGTAACCATAAAATGCCAAAGGACGTTGTGCTGTAATATGAGGATCTAATTGGCGTAAACTGCCAGCAGCTGCATTACGAGGATTGACAAATACTTTTTCACCACGTTTTCTAGCGTCTTCATTTAATTTTTCAAAACCTTTGATAGGCAAATAGACTTCTCCTCGCACTTCCAGTAATTGCGGAAAATCTCCTCGCAATGTTAGCGAGATAGTCGGGAGTGTACGAAGATTCGCAGTGATATCTTCTCCCACTCTGCCATCGCCTCTTGTTGCGCCTTTGATTAATTTTCCTTTTTCATAAACTAAGTTAACAGCCAGTCCATCAAATTTTGGCTCGCATGCATAAGAAATTGCTGTTAATTCATCTTCATTCAACAACTGTTTAATACGATTATCAAAGCGCTGTAATTCTTCAACGGAAAAAGCATTATCTAAAGATAACATAGGGGTAAGATGTTCGAAGGGAAGAAACCCTGCTTGCGGTTTTACACCTATGCGCTGGGTGGGTGAATCATTGCTGACAAATGAAGGATGCTGCGATTCAAGAGTTTGCAACTCACGAAATAAAGTATCGTATTCTAAATCAGAAACAATGGGTTCATCTAAAATATAGTAGCGATAATTATGTTCATTAATTTTTTCTCTTAGCCACAAAATTTTCTGATGTACAGTAGAATCACCCATTTTTTCAATCTTTCCACAACTTTATCCTGCACTCTACTGACTAGCGATTTTTTGAACTGTGTCTTCTCGATTGAGATAGTCTTTTATCGTATTACGATACTCATTAATCAGCTGAGCTGTTAATAAATTATCGTTACTATCTAAGATCTCACCATTTAGCTGAACAGCAATTATTCTTAGATTTTTTAACATTTTATCGAAAGCTTCAAGCGGCTCAAAAGATTTTGAAAGGACCATAAAGAGTAAAATACCAGGATAATTATTCTGTACCATCTCTTCTTCATTAAAGATGCCTGGTTCCAGCAAGGAAGCCACACTAAATAAAATGGGTTTCTCCAGGGAATCATCACCATATTGATGAAATAGTTTTTGTTTGCCTAGACTAAAACCATTCCCTTTTAAGGAAGAAAGAATTAAGCGTCCAGGAATAGAATCTTGCTGCTTTGGCACAATGCTAAAGGCGATATATTCCTGAGGTTGAGGTTTCATTTTATTTTCTTGTTGAAAGCTCTGTGCTGCATCCTCGGGAAGAGGGATAGCAGAAGGTTTTTCTGTTAGCAAAGGTTCATTATTATAATCCTGAAGCAAAGGATCCATTTCATGATTTTTATTTTCTACTTTACGAATTATTACTTCTTCATCAAATTCCTCATTAACAAGATTCTGCTTTTTGTTTTTATTTTTTTGCAAAGCCTTAAAAAGGATATAAAGACTTAATAATACGGCAAATATGCTTAATAATAACTGCATTATTCAACCTCTCTCATTTGTTCATGCATCAATCAATGATTGTGCGGCAGTCAAATCCACTGTCACAAGCCGTGAAACACCTGGCTCACGCATCGTAACACCCTGCAATTGCTCAGCCATTTCAATCGTCACTTTATTGTGACTAACATAAATAAATTGTACCGATTTTGACATTTCTCGCACTAAATTACAGAAACGCCCTACGTTTGTATCATCTAATGGGGCATCGACCTCGTCTAGCATACAAAAAGGAGCCGGATTTAACTGAAAAATAGCAAACACTAATGCTACAGCTGTTAGCGCTTTTTCGCCTCCAGAGAGTTGCATTATCGTGCTATTCTTTTTCCCTGGTGGTCTAGCCATCAGGGTTATTCCTGTATCAAGCAAATCCTCTCCAGTCATAGAGAGACTGGCTTGCCCTCCCCCGAATAAACAAGGGAAAAGCCTCATAAATTCATCATTCACTTTATCAAAAGTTTCTTTAAACTTATTTCTTGTTTCTTTATCAATTTTTTTGATGGCATCTTCTAAAGTCGTCAAAGCCTCAGTTAAATCGTTAATTTGTGATTCTAAGTACTCAAAGCGTTGCTTTGCCGCATCAAATTCTTCTATGGCTGCCAAATTAATGGCGCCCAATTTTTGGATTTTATTTTCTATACTTTCTAGATCAGCCTGCCACTTTTCCTCTGAAGCTTCAAGAGGTAAGGTTTCCAGCAGCTGTTCTATGGAAAATTGGGTCTTATTTAATTTTTCAAGCGCGTTTTCTCGATGAACGCTCAAAGCTTGCAATTGCAATTTATTTTGCTCTAATTGCTCGCGGTAATTACTGATCTTCTTTTCATGCTCTGAAAGCTGTAGTTCAATCTGACGCAGATTATTTTCAATTTCAGCAACTAAATCCCGCGCTTCATTCAAAGCATTTTCCGTAGTAATTCTTCCTGAAATCTTTTCGGTTAAAACTTCTTTCAGATCCATAACAGGATCATTATTTTTAACCAGCGATTCTTCAATCTGTTTCACTCTAGATGCTGCATTTTCAATTTGCTGTTTAAAACGATCGACATTCTCTGTTAATGCAATAGATTGCGTTTTAAAAGTTTGCATTTTAAGTTCAATGGCATGTAAGGTTTCTTTAGATTCTCTTGCTTTATTACGCGCAGTTGCCACTTCTTCTTGTAAATTATTTTTACGCGCAGCCATACTCTCTTGTTGCTGCATGAAAGAAGCCATGTCTTCAAGTGCTTGTTGCAAACTTAATCGCGCAGCATTAATCTCTTTTTGCATCTCACTTAAATATTGTTCAGACTCGATCAATTCTTGCTGAACTTGCTCATAAGCATGTTGATTTTGTTCTAAGCGATTTTTATTAATCTTCAACTCACTTTGTAGAGAAGATAATTCTTGCTGAATCTTGTTTTTCTCTTGTTGAAGATTTTCTTTTTCACTATTAAAACTATTCAACCGAGACTCTTCGCTCTCAAGCTCAGTTTGTAATTGATCTAATTTTTCTATTTCAATTTCTAATTGGTTCAAGAGCGCTTTTAATTTTTCTTCTCTGGCAAGGATCCCATCTTCTTGGTTTTTCGTTTTGGCTTTTATTTTCAACCAACTTTGACTTAACCACCAGCCCTCAGAGGTAATAACAGATTCCCCTTCTTTTAAAGTAGGCAAGAAAAGCATGGCATCCGATAATGTTTGACAAGCTTTGACTTTAGCTAAAAGATTAAAAATATCTTGAGGTAATAAATTAGCACCCTGAATATGATTGACTAAGCGAGGAGAATTGTCGTCGTCTCTTCTTTCAGATTGCGCTCCCTCTTTTTGCGCAATGACACTCAAACCAATTCCTTGCAAACTTGGAAGCTGCTCTCTAATCGCTGACAACTCTCCTTGCTCTACAGTCAAGGCATCGATGAACTCACCCAGTACCGTTTCTACAGCATTTTCCCAACCTTTTTCAACAGTTATGTTTTCTACTAAAAAGGATTTATCTGCTAAGCCTTGTGCTAAGAGCCATTGTTGTTTCGCTTTTTCATCTTTACCCAGAGCCGCTTGCTGTAATGCTTTAAGAGCTGCTTGCTGATTTTGAATTTCATTGACTTTTTGTTGTTGCACTTTAATAGCAGGCCGCAGCGTGCTTATCGATTGGGTAACTGTTTCTTTTTCTTGATGCAACGCTGTCAATTTATCGGCAACAAAATCAAATTGTTGCTCATGGATAGCAATTTTCTCTTCAAACACAGCAAGAGAACTCATATCACTGCTTTGTAGTTCAGCCTTTTTAGCTTGTAAACGATTTTGACGATCGCTAATTTGTTGGATCTGTCTTTCGAGCTGGGTAATCTTGGCTTTTTCTGCTTCTGCTTGCTTGGTCGGTAATACTGCTTTTTCTTGTAATAGAGTTGCACTCTCGCGCCATTCTTCTAGAGCGAACTCTGCTTCTTGCTGAATATCTTGTGCTTGGACTAAACGTTCAGCCAATTCTTCAAACTGAGGTTCGATTTCCTCAAGATGAATTTGTAGTTCAAGTAAAGTTGCGCTACTTTCTTCTAATAATCTTTCCGAGGTAACTAAAGTTTCTGTTGCTTGTGCTTTATCTGTTAATAACTGTTCATGCCTTTCTTGATGATGCGAAATGGCTTGTTCTAATTTAGAAATTTCAGCGCCTTCACTATAGTAGGCTTTTTGTACTTCATTTAAATTGTCATGCGCTCTGGTTTGTTCTAAGCGTTGCTTTTCTTGTTGGGTCTTTAGGTGCTGAAAGTCTGCTAATTGTTCTTCTAAAAAGACAGCGGCTTCTCTGACTCTGGCTTCGTACTCTTTAATTTGCTGATCAATGCGATTCCAAGAAAGCGCTGTTAGCTGAGCGCTCAGCGTTTGCTGTTCTTCTTGTAGTGTTTTATAACGTTGAGCAGTCTGCGATTGGCGCTGCAAATGTTGCAGCTGCTTTTCTAATTCATTTTTTAGATCATTTAATCTGTCAAGATTATCTTGTGTATGGCGGATCCGATTTTCCGTTTCACGACGTCTTTCTTTATATTTCGAGATCCCTGCAGCTTCTTCCAAAAAGATCCGGAGATCTTCTGGCTTGGCGTCAATGACGCGAGAAATCATCCCTTGCTCAATAATAGAATAACTTCTAGGCCCAAGTCCTGTGCCTAGGAAAATATCCGTAATGTCTTTTCGTCGACAACGCTGTCCATTCAAAAAATAGTTGGATTGCCCATCTCGAGTCACTTGTCTCTTAATCGCAATTTCACTATAACTTGCGTACTCTCCCCCTAATTTACCATCGGTATTTTCAAAGAGAAGTTCAACCATAGCCTGACCAACTGGCTTTCTGGTCGAAGAGCCACTAAAAATGACGTCGGTTGCAGAACCGCCACGCAGGTTTTTAGCTGAAGATTCCCCCATCACCCATCTGACGGCATCAATGACATTCGACTTCCCACAGCCATTAGGACCAACAACACCAACTAAGTTGCTTTTTAGATCCAAGACCATTGGATCGACAAACGATTTAAAGCCAGCTAACTTTATCTTTTGCAAGCGCATGAGTAAAAACCTGTCAATGAAATTGAGTAATGTCTACAAATTGAGGCCATTATAGCACGCATCATGCTAAATCCACTGAGTCGGCTGTCTCTTCACTATGATTCATACTAATAACTTTTGCCAAACAGCCTGAAGGACTATGCATTTTGGGATCAAAAACCCTAAGATCGCCTATTAACCAAAAGGTCTCGACAGCCCTGACAATGAGGCTATAAATCCAATTATCCCCTTGATCAAACACAAAAGGCCGTGGCTCTTCTATGGTATAAACCGGTGAGAAAACGACACAATCCCATGAGGTGGCGGCCAATTGATAAAATGTTGAAACTTCGCAATGCAGTTGATGTTGCGATAAAAGTGCCTTTAATAACTGCTTTTGAGCAACAAAAGAGGTTACCACAATAACCCCTTTGCTTTTATTGGCATAGGGTCCACTTTTTAACCAATCAATGATAGCTTGCGCTTCTAATAAATTGACACATCCGTCAAGCTGATATTCGCATTTCCCTTTCACATCCAGGGTATAAAAAGCAGAAGGTGCTTCTATTTGGCCTTGCTTCAAACCTGGTAAATCTTTTTTATAATTTAAAAAATAGAGAAAATCTTGAAACAGCGGATAAACCTTTCTTTCTGTTAATGAGAGCACTGGAACAAAATTCCCTTCTTCTTGTAAATGCGTATTTCTCAAAGCAACTTGAAATGCATTGCCTGCACTTATCATCATCCCTTTATAGTGCAATTGCTCTATAATCTCATCATCATCAAGTTGAGATTTAACAACACGTTGTTCTTGTTGAACCAAAGTAGTAGCCATTAGCGCTGGCAGATCTTTTTCATCGCCAAAAATGATTGCCTTTTTTACACTGGCTAATAACGGCGCCACCTGTTGCGGTAACAGTCTATTTGCCTCGTCAATTATAATAAAATCCGCTTCTTCCTTGATAGAATCTACTGTATGCCACCCCAAAAATGGAGAGGCTTGCCATTTGCACAATTGCCAACCTCTATATAAAGAAGAGGTTGTTTCATTGTGAGAAGTGGCATTCTCAGGTTGCTTAGCCAACCAATAATATATTGTTAACTGCCACAACTTCTCACTTAATGCATTTTGAATAAAGGAAAAGAGATCTTCTTTTTTAAATAAACCTTCAGGAAGCTGCAATTGATTATCATCGAGCCATTGTTGCCATATTTTTCCGTGTTTAGAGGTGGCCATTTTGTCTGTTACAGTTACTAACTGGAGATGAATTTTGGCTCTTAACACTTTAACTTGGCGGATCCTATCCCCTATTTCACTTAAGGTAGAATACTGCTTCGCTACTTTAGTACTTATGGTTTGAGCCGGCGTTTTTTTAGGATCTCGCCAGGAAAAAAGTCTGGAAAATAACGAATCAGGTTTTTTCTTTTGCATCAAAGACTGCATATCTAGCAGCTCTGAATATTCCAACTCATAAGCTTCATCTTCTTGTTGTAGGGCTTGTAAATATTGCTTGGGGCAGCCTTCTTTACCAAAAACAGCGCCTAGTCTTTCTTTAAGTGTATTTTCTAATAAATTTAAGCCAGTAATGTAATTTTCATATTGCAACTGTAATTCGTGCTGCAAATATTGAGACAACTCAGCTCTGTCTACGGTTAGCCCACTCTGAAGGGCCAAACAAAGCGATACAATTTTGTCCTGCTCCTCACTCTTTCCTTTGTGGTATAAAAAATCAGCAGAAAACGGCTGAATGGGGTATTGAAAATCACTTGTGTAGCGCGCTAGGCGATAAATAGCAGGAACCGTTTGATTAGTCGCAGTTGCAGTGACAATAGCAGAGGCCACAAGGGTTGCCATCACTTTGTCTTTAGTTGAGCCCACAGGAGAGCCAATCGCAAAGAGTCCTTCCTCTTTAGCAAGTACTTCCCTGACAATCTGGTATTCATTTTGACTTAAAGGGTTAGGATCGGGATAACGTCCACAAAATCCCGCTCCTACACTTTGCTCTTCCTCTGCTTCTGCCTCTGAATATTCAATACTGGGATCTACAATTTGGGCATAGCTCAGTAATATGGGACTTGCCTCTTCCTTATCAAGACATTCACTATAGCGTTGCATAAACGGTAACAGCTTGCGCAACGTTGCCAGCTCGGCAACATAGGATTTATCTGAAAGAAGATACCCCTTTGCTTTTAATCTCTCTTGCCAAGTACTCTCAGATAAGGCGTCTAATAGCGCAAAACAAGTGCCATAAAATTGTTGCCAATCTGGAGATTTCGCTTCTTCATCCTCCCAATCAAAACGCAAACATTCTTCAAATTGGTAGATTGATTCCGTTAATAAAAAATTGTCTGTTAAGATATCGAATTGACTTGGTGGGATCCAGGGATAATCATCAAAACGTGGCGTAAGAAGCTCTTTACTATATTGAGCGGGGATCCAAAGTGGGATCCAAGATTGTTTCGGTTTGGTGGAATGTTCCCACACCATTGGCGCAATCCAAACGCTTGAGCCTTGGCAAAAAGGGAGCGCTATTTTTCCAGCCCGAATCTCTGAACTTGTTACCGCTTGAAAAGGAGAAAGTACTTTTTCAGTTAAAGGTAGTTCATTGGCAAGGTTTTGCCATAAGCATTCCTGCCAAAAATTTAAGATCTTGAACGCGTCCTGCGGAATTTTTGTCATGCTATGTAAACATTATTCTTATTGTGGCCTAAGCTTACCCGAAGTCTGAATCATTGCCAAAAAAAAAGCTATCTTCGCTACCCTTCGCAGATGAATTTTCGGCGTTGTTTGCAAAGCCCCTCTCGCAAAAGTCATGTATTACTTATACACTCCTTTTGAGAGTTTGCCGCCTAGCCGAAGAATCATCTACTGTGGGTATACTTAGTGATAGCTTAAAAAAGAGTGGAGAAAAAGTTAAACCTTAAGGTCTAGAACGTCTTGGGTTGAAATCATCTCTTCGTGAGAATTCTGGCCAAGAGATATCAGGTTGCTGTTGCTTACTAGGGAAATATGTTGGTCTACTTACAATTTCTGGCTGTGCTGCCATCCCGGGGTTTGATGCGGGAACATATTGCCCAGGGCTCACTACTGGAAAAAATGATCTGGCTTGTTCAGGACTCCAACCACCATGTGCAGCAGCTCTTGTTCTATCATCACGCTTCGAGAACTCATCAAAGCTTTTAGGGATATCTGCCACTTGGCACCTCTAGCTAGACTAATTTGGCACAGTGTAGCTGAGAAAACAGTAGGTTGTCTAGTGGATTAAAAATCCTTCAAAATGGGATTGAGGGTTTCTTCGACAACATTGTCACGCTTCATCGCTACTTTTCTACTCTTTTCCATTTCTTTACGCACTGAGTCTGGTACATTCTTACGATTTTTATCATAATCACGCAGAAATTGATCAATTTCCGTCATAAAGCCCGTTCGAATAATCCCTCGTTTAGCCACCACAATGTCCCCCTTCTGTATAGTAAGGATTTTCACCTTGAGTGTGATCCGTAATATCAATCACAGCGGTTAGCTCAGGTAATTGAGCCAATAAGGTTTTTTCTATTCCCTGTTTTAAAGTGACATCTGCCATGCCACAACCATGGCAACCCCCACCGAAACGTAAGACTGCTTCATTATTTGGTGTGACTTCCACTAAGCTCACCATTCCACCATGACTCGCTAAGTTAGGATTAACTTCAGTTTGCAAAATATAATTAATTTTATCCGCTAAAATAGCGCCGTCTTGGGGTTTTTGTCCTCGTAGATTCGGTGCGGTAATGGCAAGTTGTCCACCTAATTCGTCTAATTTATAGTCAATATGCGCATCTACTAAATAAGAGACGCTCGACCTATCTACATAAAGTGTAAAACTAGAGAAATCTAGTGTGATATCCCCTCCCCGGTGATCACCGGGAGGACAAAAAGCAAGACTCACGTGCGAGGTAGGTAAACCAGGCTGGTCTAAGAAAATACGTAATCCCATTCCTGGAACATCCTCTTTTTGCAGTAAGGCATTGAAATGATCTTGCGCACTTTCTGTGATATGTATCTTGACTGGCTCTAACATATTTATACCCATGATTAGGAATTGTTACTAATTCTACTTGATTTGTAACGTTGTTTACTAGTTATGGTATACTTGCATCCAGGCTAAGTTAGAGTGTATATGCTATATATATATCTATGGCCTTAGGCCTAAAGAATCAGGATCGCCTCTACAACGTAGCCACGGAGAGTTGAATGGCTGACAGAAACGTTTTAGATTTTAGAGCTCAAGCAGAACAAATGATGAAAATTGTTGAGTCTCGTTTACCCAATCAGCGCGCTGCTGCAATTGAATTTCTTATCTTAAAGTTTAAAGCACTTTATGAGCAAGGCGTTGCTAGTGGCCGACTTTATGAAAAAGAAGGTATTTTTCCCTATTCTCCCTTTCAAGAATAACTTCCACTTTTGTAATTACACATTTATTTAAAAAGCTATGTGCCATACTTATATCATGACTATTTGATATTTCATGTCTAGGTAGTATGTATGGCAAAATCCTTTCAACAACAAATGACTGAATTAGCATCCAGGGTAGCCCACATCCCTGATGCTATTGAATTACCTCCAAAAGAGAAATTTGAAAAATATCTACCTTATAATCTGGCAAAGCAATTTGATAAATTATTAAAACAAGAGTCCCCAAAACCCCCTAAACGGGGTAAACTGAGATAGTAAGATAGTTATTTAAGAAAATTATTTGGCATCTAACTACCATTTTTGATTTAACGTGTTATAATCCTTTTCCTGAACGGTAGTTGATATAAACGGTTGAGATACAAATATGCGTGCTTTAGTTTTTACACAATTTAATAAAATTAATAACAGAGACGAGTCTGAATCACTCAGAAGCAGAAAAAACGCTTTGCATTCAGCATTGGCCGCGACAGATAGCATTAGTGTGCCTACTCTTACATCTCATCAAGAGATCCCTGATAAAGTGACCATTCCTTCAGCAGAACAAATGGCACGTTTAGGGCCAATCGTTCAGCAAAGCGCTGCAAATAAGCTTAAATAATTTCAAAAAAGCCGGCAACAGCCGGCTTTTTTACATTCCCTCACTTACGTTTTCCAGCTCCAAAGCGTATACATCCACGCTTTTACACCTTTTGTCTGATAAAACTAGCTAATAACAGCCATGAAATGAGAAATTAATGTAATAAGAAGTTTACAAACTCGTATTGGATGGTAAGATAACAAACATACTATTGGTTGCTATCTCAAAAGGTGAATAAAAATGGCAGTATATACTCCTATAGCTAACACTATTTCATTAAACTCCACAGCAAGACCCTTTGCTGATATTCCGAATGCAATTAAATTGCATAATATTGCTCCTTTGTATGCAGCAATTCAGCTGGTTCTAGACGAAGTGGAAAGAGAATTAAATCCTGAAATAACCAGGAAAGCTAAGGTTAAAGCTTAAATAACGAAAAGAAATTCTTTGTTGTTTTTTCTGCAATCAACTCTAATGGCTCCTGGCGCAATGCTGCAATAAATTCTGCAACATGGCGCACATAGGCTGGCACATTGGGCTTTCCACGATAAGGCATAGGCGCAAGATAAGGCGAATCGGTCTCAATTAACATTCTGTCTAAAGGTACTTTTTTCGCTACCTCTTGTAATGCGGTTGCGCTTTTGAAAGTCACTATTCCAGAAAATGAAATATAAAAATTTAAGTCTAATGCCTTTTTAGCTGTTTCCCAATTCTCTGTAAAACAATGCATTACCCCACCAATCTCATCTGCTTTATGTAATTTTAGAATACTTAATGTATCTTCAATGGCCTCTCTCATGTGAATAATCAACGGTTTTTGCAAAGATTTAGCACAATGAATATGACGAATAAATCTCTCGCGCTGCCAACTGAGATCCCCTTCTGAACGAAAATAATCTAAACCTGTCTCTCCAATGGCAATTACTTTCGGATCGGATGCTTGTTTTAATAGCGTTGCTTCATCTAACACTTCTCCTGGGTTTTCATTAGGATGTAACCCTGCAGAAATAGAAATATTGTCATAGGTAGACGCTAACTGGGATAGCGTCACATGGTCCTCTAAAGTCACGGCAACACAAAGAAAATAATTTACCCCCGCCATTTTTGCTTGATCTAATACCGCCTGCATTTGTGCAGAATCCCCAGAGGGGACAATCATATTAAGATGGCAGTGGGAATCAACAAACATGCGTATTTTTCCTAATTAATAAATATAAGTAACACTGTTATTTTTATAACGTGTAGGTAAGCTCTTGCGAGTGCAAATGATCGCCCAGTAGCTTTTCGATAAAGGTTTTCAACAAAGCGCCTTCTTCTCCACAAAATTGTAGTCCTATTCCTTGTAATTTTCCGCCCTGAGCGAGTTTCGGGGTAATCCATATTACTTTACCCTCAAAACAAACCTTATTAGGATGAAAAGCAAACGAAAGGCTGACCGGAACGCTGTCACTTAAATTGTATTCTTGTTCTGTGGGAAAAAACAAAGCGCCATCCGTAATAAACGGCATATACATTTTATAAAGCGTAATTTTATCTTCAAGCTTTAAGCTGATTCCATTCATAGTACAAGTGCTCAAATAATAGCTGTTTATTGAGAGCTGGGGTCTGTTTTAATGCTTCCAGTGCAGCTTTAATCTTGTCAAAAAATAAAAAGAGTTGCTGAACCGATAATTTTTTAATTTTTTCAGAAAAATGGCGTGTCACCATAGGCGCACCATAAATACAACGGATACAATCTGCTAAATAGTAACAAAGAAGATGCAAGGTTGTTTGTAAATCTTCTGTTACAGCAGAAATGAGCCCTTCTGGCACATGCCCCTCAGTATTCACAAAAAAAGCTGCAAACAAAGCTTCCTGCCATTTCTCATCATAGCCCTCTCCTAGCATCTTTTGCACTTTGAGCGGAGCTCCACCAGCTAAGATCAAGGCAGAATTTAACGTTTGCTGCGAGAAAGAGGGATGCGCCTTCTCTAACCATTGCAATGCTAAAGCGCTCTCAGGCTGCGCCAAGGGAACAACCACACAACGACTTTTAATAGTCGGCAACAAGGTATGCCCTTGTTTACAGGTTAAAAATAAATGCGATCCCTGCGTTGGTTCTTCCAGTGTCTTTAACAAGGCATTTCCCGCGGCTTTTTGCATGGTGTCCATATTTAATAAAGTCACCACTCTTTTACCACCAAAATGAGCGGTATGTGCTAAAAAGGGAATAATATCTCGGATTTCATCAATGCTTATGGTATCAGTTTGCCCATAAACGAGATAATCCGGATGATGGCCGAGATCAAACAAATGACAAGCACGGCAAACACCACAAGCGCCGATTTGACTTGGTGTCTGGCACAACAAAAACTGAGCAAAAGCTTTTACAAAATCTGTTTTACCAATACCAGAAGGACCTGTAAATAACAGGGCATGCGGTAATCGATGCGGCACTCTCTCCTTTAATTTCTGCCAAGAAGCTTGGTGCCAAGGCATTACTTGCATAAGTTATTCACTATCTCTTTTAATGATTTTTGGACTTCAACCAATTCCCTAGCAGCATCTACCACATGATATCGATGAGGATTTTCTTTTGCCGTATGCAAATAGTGTTTGCGAATTTTCTCAAAAAATGTGCTTCTTTCTTTTTCAAAACGATCTAAATCGCGCTTTTTATGAATTCTGGAAAAAGCGACATTAACAGGCGCATCCAAAATGATTGTACAATCTGGTGCAAAATCTCCAAGCGTCCATTGATTGATAAACTCAATTTCAGCAAAAGCAATGCCTCGACCTGCCCCTTGATAAGCTCTGGTCGCATCAGTAAATCTATCGCAGATCACCCAGATCCCTTTCTCTAGAGCCGGTTTAATGACATGCTCAACATGTTGTAAGCGTCCAGCAAAAAGCAATAATAGCTCTGTTTTGGGTAAGGTGGTTTCAGAAAATTCTTCGAGTAAAATTCGTCGGATAGCTTCTGCCATGGGCGTTCCCCCTGGCTCGCGGGTCATCAGTACTGGCTTATCTTTGGTCTTTATAATGTCAGCAATAAACTTGAGGTTGCTGGATTTGCCAACGCCTTCTATTCCCTCGATGGTAATAAACTTTCCTTTATGCGATGTCATGGCTTCTTCTTCTCACTTAACTTCTGATATTTTGTCACAGCGGCATTATGCTCTTCTAAGGTTGTAGAAAAATAATGACTGCCGTCTCCTCTGGCAACAAAATATAATTTCTCAGTAGGAGCGGGATGACAGGCAGCATGTATCGATTGCAAACTAGGTAAGGCTATAGGCGTTGGCGGCAAACCCGCATGCAAATAAGTATTATAAGGGGTGTCCTTTTTCAAATCATCCATCGTTATTGTTCCAGAAAATGCTTTTCCTAAACCATAGATGACTGTTGGATCTGTTTGCAGGCGCATTTTTTTAGCCAACCTGAGTTGAAAGACGCCTGAAATTAAGGCGCGCTCCTCAACCAATGAGGCTTCCTTTTCAATAATTGAAGCTAAAATTAAAGCTTCATAAGGACTTTTTAAAATAAGAGTGGGGGCTCGATTGTTCCATTCTTTTAATAAATGCGCATGCATGGTTTCATATGCTAATTGTAGCAAAGCTGTATCTGTCGTATTCGCTCTAAAATGATAAGTATCGGGAAATAAAATTCCTTCTGGACTAGAGCAAGTTGCGCATACTTTACGCAAAATTTCCTGCGAGGACTTTCCTTGTAGATTTTTATTGATGGCTTGATGTTGCCATAATACATTTAAAGCTTCATCAAAAGTGCATGCTTCAGGAAACCTCACACTATGTAAAATAACCTCACCTTTCATGAGTTTATTGAATAAGTCTTCAGCAGTCATATTGTAAGTTAATTCATATTCGCCTGCTTTTAGTGATTTTTCTGCTCCTTTTGCATATAAAATCCATGAGAAAAAATTGGCTTGTAAGGGATTGAGCATCCCGTTATTTTGTAGGGCTTTAATGGTGCTTTTGGCAGATGTACCGGATTGAAGTGTGAAAACAAAAGCGTCAGTGCGACTGTTTAAAGGGCTTTGAATAAAGTGAACAAGTGAGACAACACAGGTTAATATGAGCGTGAGGAGAATGAGTAAAACTGATCCTAGATTTAGTTTTTTGTTTAGCACAATAAGGCCCCCACTTATTTAGAAAAGGAAGCCTTCTTCCCCTTCAGGCGAGACGTTTAAAAACCAAAGCTCCATTTGTTCCACCAAAACCAAAGGAATTGGAGATACAAACGTTAAGTTTCATTTCCCGCGCATGGTGTGGCACAAAATCCAGATCACAATTTTCACTCGGTTGATCAAGGTTAATCGTGGGTGGCGCAATTTGATCACGCAAAGCTAAAACTGAAAAAATCGCTTCAATAGCACCCGCTGCGCCCAACAAATGTCCCGTCATCGATTTAGTTGAACTAACCGCAATTTTCTTCGCTCTCTCACCCAAAGCTGCCTTAATAGAGAGGCATTCTCCGAGATCTCCCACGGGTGTAGAAGTACCATGTGCATTGACGTAGTCCACATCATCAGCAGTCAAACGCGCATCTTTAAGGGCAGCTGTCATTGCTGCAGCTTCAACAAGACCGCCTTCTGAGAGTTGGGTAATATGATAGGCAGAGCCACTCATCCCAAAACCGGCTAATTCTGCATATATCTTTGCACCACGCTTTTTAGCGGATTCGTATTCTTCTAATACTACAACGCCCGAACCATCGCCGAGTACAAAACCATCTCTGTCTACATCCCACGGGCGGCTCGCTTTTTCTGGAGCATCATTGCGAGTGGAAAGTGCTCTTGCAGCAGAAAAACCACCCATACCAAGTGGCGTACTGGCCTTTTCAGCGCCTCCGGCAATCATCACATCCGCGTCGCCATAAGCAATACACCGTGCAGCCATGCCAATACTATGCGCACCAGTTGTACAAGCCGTCGCAAAAGAAAGATTGGGACCTTGAAAACCATACATAATAGAAATATAACCCGCGCTCATATTAATAATGGCGCCAGGAATAAAGAAAGGAGAAACTCGTCGTGGCCCGGACTTGAGAAGTTCTTCGTGATTTTTTTCGATAAATGTTAAACCACCGATCCCTGAGCCTACACAAACCCCAATGCGGCTTGCATTGTCAGGATGAGCAGATAACCCTGCATCCTGCACTGCTTGCACCGCAGCAGAGATGCCATATTGCACAAAAATATCCATTTTACGGGAATCTTTTTGAGAAATACCATAAATGCCCGGATCAAAGTCTTTTACCGTCCCGGCAATTTTAGAAGGAAAAGGGGTAACATCAAAGCTATCGATAGTCGTAATACCACTCTTACCTTCAATGATATTTCGCCACGCGGAATCAACATCATTTCCAACAGGGGAAATAATGCCTAATCCTGTGACAACTACTCGACGTTGCCGCTGGTCACTCATTCATCACTCCACAACTATACCTGTCACGCTTGAGTCAAAGTATTTACCCTAACTCAAACGCTGAGGTGGAATATTTCATCAGGATTATTTATTGCTGGCGTGCTGTTCAATGTAAGAAATGGCTTCCCGCAAAGTGGTAATTTTTTCCGCTTCTTCGTCAGGGATTTCAATTTCAAACTCTTCTTCTAGCGCCATGACTAACTCAACAGTGTCGAGTGAGTCTGCTCCTAAATCATCAACAAATTTTGACTCGGGGTGCACTTTATCGCGCTCTAGCCCCAACTGTTCAACAACGATATCTGTCACTCGTTCTTCTATGCTGCTCATGACCACTTGTTCCTCAGCCATATTTTCGACTTAGCTCCAAATTAAACAAACAAAAGTATAAAGGCTAGTAATACTAGCAACTACGGTGAAGGCAAATCCTAGCAAAATTCTCTTAGCCATGCTACTTTTTAGCAAGATTAAGCTAGTTAGCTCATAAACATTCCGCCATTCACATGAATGGTTTCACCCGTAATATAACGCGCCTCTTCAGAGGCTAAAAAACCAACACTAAAAGCAATGTCCTCAGGTTTTCCCAGTTGCCCCAACGGGATCGTTTGTAAAAGCGCTTCTTTTTGCGCTTCGGGTAAAACGCTGGTCATATCAGTAGCAATAAATCCTGGCGCCACCACATTAACAGTAATACCACGTGAGGCTATCTCTCTGGCAAGTGACTTAGAAAAAGCAATAACACCCGCTTTCGTGGCGGCATAATTAGCTTGTCCCGGATTTCCCGTTGCGCCCACAACTGAGCTCAGCGAAATAATCCTACCCCATCTTGCTTTGAGCATTCCTTTAAGACAAGCTTTGGTCAAACGAAAAACACCAGTTAAATTCGTTTGAATGGTCTCATCCCATTCCTCTTCTTTCATGCGCAATAACAAATTATCACGCGTGACACCTGCATTATTGATCAAAATTTGCGGCGCACCTACTTCTTGTTCAATAATTTTTAGTTGTTGCTCAATCTCGTTTGGTTGGGTGATATTTAATGCTATGCCAAAACCTTTAATATTATTTTGAGTAAAAAACTGAGAAATCTTATGCGCACCTTCTGTTGTCGTGGCTGTTCCCACTACAGTTGCGCCCATTTGACCTAAGACAACACTAATGGCTTGGCCAATCCCGCGCGTTGCCCCAGTCACTAATGCTACTTTACCTTCTAACGAAGAAAGCTGCCACATCTTCAAATCCCCTTTATTTTTACTCGTCAAAGCAGACTTAGCTTTGAAGACTCAATGCTTCATCAAACCCACTTTTTGATTCCAATGCCACACCATGAATAGCAGGTTCAGTGCGCTTTATTAATCCCGTTAAAACTTTACCAGGACCACACTCAAAAACCGTTTTAATTCCCTCTTGTGCAAAGAGTTGTATCGTTTGTACCCATTGTACAGGGTGAGATAACTGTTTCACTAAAGATTGTCGTATATCATCCGGATGAGAATGAGATTGCACATCGACGTTATGAATAACCGGCATCTTGGGGGATTGTATTCTCACCCCTTCTAAAACGCGAGCGAGCTTCAATGCAGCAGGCTCCATAAGAGCACAATGCGAGGGGACACTTACCGGGAGCAAAATTGCTTTTTTAGCACCGCGCTCTTTTGCCAAAGCGCATGCTCGCTCTACCGCTTGTTTGTTACCTGCAATCACTGTTTGGCCAATAGCATTAAAATTCACCGGTGCAACCACTTCATTTTTAGCTGCTTCTTGGCATACTTCCAACAAAGTAGCATCGGGCATGCCTAAAATGGCAGCCATTGCGCCCTCACCCACTGAAACAGCTTCTTGCATCAATTGACCGCGCAGTGCAACCAATTTCACTGCATCTTCTAAATACAACGCCTCAGCGCAAACCAAAGCGGTATATTCACCTAAGCTATGTCCTGCTAACAGGTGGGGATTCACTCTGCCCTCTTCCTGCCAAGCGCACCAGAGCGCTACTCCTGCTGCTAACAACACAGGCTGCGTATTTACTGTACTATTAAGTTCAGTTTCAGGGCCATCTTGGGCTAAAGCCCACAAATCTTTATCTAAGGCACTAGAAGCTTGTTTGAAGGTCTTTTCTATCACTGAAAAATGCGTTGCGGCTTCTTTTAGCATGCCTATTTGTTGTGAGCCTTGCCCAGGAAAAACAAAAGCCAAATTTTTATTTTGCGTCACTGTATTCACCTATACGCTAAATTAATATTTTACTAAGGCCGAGCCCCAGGTTAAACCCGCACCAAAGGCTTCAAGCAATAAGGTTTGTCCTTTTTTGACTCGACCATCTCTAACAGCCACGTCCAAAGCCAGCGGAATAGACGCACTGGATGTATTGCTGTGGGTAGCAACGGTGCAAATCACTTTTTCCATCGGCAAACCTAATTTCTGAGCCGTTGCCTGAATAATTCTAATGTTGGCTTGATGCGGAATTAACCAATCAATTTCATCTGATGTGATCTGATGCTTGATTAAAATATCTTGTACCATCTCACCTAATTTGGTTACTGCAATCTTAAACACCTTTTGTCCATTCATTTTGATATAAGGGTTTAATTGCTCTAGAGGAAGATTAAAGTTTTCTGTAGGAGAGCCTGTGATAAGCGCACTATGATCGCCCAGTTGCATATTGTCTACCGTCAACAATTCATCATAACTGCCCTCAGCATAAAGATGTGTCGAGAGCACACCTGGCGTATCGCTTGCACTTAACACAACTGCACCAGCACCATCGCCAAATAACACACAGGTATTGCGATCTGACCAATCAATCAATCGGCTCATTAATTCACTGCCAATGATTAAGGCATGTTTAATCGCGCCTGTTTTGATATATTGATCAGCAATACTCAATGCATAGATAAAACCCGTGCAGGCGGCTTGTAAATCAAAAGCAATACACGTTGGGATCATTAAATTTTTTTGCACAAGGCAAGCTGTTGCCGGAAATATTTTATCTGGTGCGCCGGTAGCAACAATAATGAGTTCTATCTCTTTAGGCGAAAGACCAGATTGCGCAATGGCCTGTTTGGCAGCTTCGGTTGCTAAACTTGAGGCTGTTTCATGGGGAGCCGCGATATGTCTTGAATGAATGCCAGTACGTTCTACAATCCAAGCATCACTCGTCTCAACACGCTTTTCCCAATCTTGATTACTAAAAGTGGTTTGGGGCAAATAGCTTCCGGTGCCACTTATTTTTGAATAAATCATGCCGAATTCCGCTTGCCTAAATAGAGCGCCACTTCCTCGCTGATACGCTCAGGCACATTTTTTTCGACTTCTACTACCGCTTCTTTAATCGCATGCAAGTAGCTTAGTCTTTCCGCATTGCCATGACTTTTAATCACAGTCCCATTTAAACCTAAAAGAGAAGCACCGTTGTATTGACGGGGATCAAAACGTGATTTAATAGCACGCAAAATAGGCATCGCTAAAAGTGCCACACATTTTGTATAAAGATTGCGGGTAAATTCTCGACGAAGGTATTCTACTGCCATTTTGGCAACCCCTTCGCTCGACTTTAAAGCGACATTGCCAACAAAGCCATCACAGACGACAACATCTGCAATGCCATAATACATATTATTCCCTTCAACAAAACCAATGTAATTAATTTGATCGGTTTCTTCTAGCATGT
The DNA here is from genome assembly GCA_963803015.1 of uncultured Gammaproteobacteria bacterium. Taxonomy (GTDB): domain Bacteria; phylum Pseudomonadota; class Gammaproteobacteria; order Berkiellales; family Berkiellaceae; genus Berkiella. The sequence goes on from CAWDKV010000011.1 coordinate 800,818, forward strand.
GTGCTGCTTTTTTAACAGCCTCACTGCCTTTTATCGCTTCTGCTCCAATGTTTAATAACCCTACACGAGGCTCAGCAATATTATCGACTGCTTTGGCTAAAACGGAACCCATCACTGCAAATTGAAATAAATGCTCTGCCTCACAATCTACGTTTGCGCCTAAATCGAGCATCCGCATGCGACCCATCTTTTCTTCGCCCGCTTTAATCGGGATAGAATAAATAATGGCAGGTCTATCAATGCCTGGCAGCATTTTTAAAACAAAACGCGCAATGGCCATCAACGCGCCGGTATTACCAGCACTGACACAAGCTTGCGCCTGTTTTTCCTTGACTAAATTAATCGCTACCCGCATTGAAGAATCTTTCTTAGAGCGCAAAGCTGTGGCAGGAGATTCATCCATATTCACTTGCTGCGTGGCATGATGAATATGAAGACGAGAAGACAAAGCGGCAGCGTTGCCCACTTTTTTAATCTCGGTTGCAATTTTTTCCTTATCTCCAACGAGGATCAACTCAAGGTAAGGATAAACCTCAAGCGCGTCCATGGCCGCGGGCACCACAACGCAAGGACCATGATCTCCCCCCATCGCGTCTAAGGCGATACGGATATTTTTATTCAAAGGGACTACTCTTCGTCTGGGACATCCGCAAGAGGAGTCTGGATCACTTGACGACCACGATAGTAGCCTTCAGCTGTGATATGGTGACGACGATGTGTTTCACCTGTTTCAGAATCAATAGATAAAGTTGGTTTTGCAACTTTATCATGTGAGCGTCTTTGATCTCTTCTAGAGCGGGTGGTTTTACCTTGTTGAACTGCCATTTGCTATGTATCCATCTATTATATAAAAATTGAATTATTTCATGTCTTTCAGTTTTAATAAAGCTTTACGAAAGTCATTTGTCTTACCATTTTCTGATTGCTCTGCAACTTCAGGCTCCCCTATACAGGGCAACTCATGGCGCGGCACTAAGGGTAACGCAAGGAGTAGCTCCTCTGCAATCCAATCACTTAAGGTCACATCGCCATTTGCAGCTAATAAAGGCTCATAATGTTTTGGTAGCACTTTATCTTGCTCTGCATCCTCTATAGGACTCACTTTAATGGTGCTGTGGAGTGAGAGTGTCATAGGCTTTAAACAGCGCTGACAGATGAAGGCCAGATCCTCTACCCGCATTTCCCCATTGATGCAGCATAAACCTGCTTCATCTAAGCCAAAGATCAGAGAAACCTGCACTTTAACAGATTTTTGCGCACGAAACTCTTCTGCTAACCCACTTAATTCACCCAATAAGAGCTCACCCTCAAAGCGACTACCCTCTTTAGGAGCCTGCTTACAGAGCTTTTCCGGGGAAAATCTTTTAGGGAGTTTATTAATTAACATAGGGGACACATCTTACCGGCTCATTCTAGTAGAGTCAAAGGGCCAGACATTGCTATGATCTTATTTATTAAAATTATTGTAATTTAGTTGGTTAATATGATATCTATTATTCTTGCTTCAAGCTCCATTTATCGCCAAGAATTGTTCTCTCGCTTTATGCTGCCCTTTACCACCTTTTCTCCTGATCTCGATGAAACGCGGTTGCAAGATGAACCTGTGCTAGAAATGGTGTGTCGCCTTGCCAAAGCCAAAGCAAGAATCGCAGGAGAGCACTTTCCTGGTGCCATCTGTATAGGCTCTGACGAAGTCGCGGCCATCGGCGAAACGATTTTCGGCAAACCTGGCAATAAAGAAAACGCCCAAAATCAATTGCAAACTATGAGCGGCAAAGTCGTACACTTTCACACGGCGGTGTGTCTCTACTCGCAGACGCGCCACTTCGATATATGCCAGGTCGTGACCACTGGCGTGAAATTTCGTACATTAACCGAGAAGATGATTCATAATTATTTAGAAAAAGAAAAACCCTATCATAGTGCCGGCAGTTTTAAATCAGAAACTTTAGGCTCAGCCCTCATTGAACGTTTTGAAGGAGAAGATCCTACTGCTATCGTTGGTTTACCCTTGATAGCTTTAAGTGACATGTTGAGAAAATGTGGCATTGAGGTTGTTTGAACTACACTTGCTCTCTCTCATTTTTTGAGAGAGAGCGTATGTAAAGGTCTTAGCGCAATTGCATATTTTGATGAACCCCAAGCTCTGCGGCAAATTGCTTAGCAGCAGAAACGCCGAGTCTTGAGACCATTTTATCTAGAATATTAGTTGTAACCGTATAATCAACCGTTTCTTCTAATTTAATAATATCGCGCTTAACTTTATCTGCATCGCCGATACCGTCAATCAAACCTAACGCCAACGCTTTATCGCCAGTCCAAAATAGACCGTTAAAGAGCAACTCATCGCTCCCTTTGAGTCTATCGCCTCGACCTGTTTTAACCGCTTTGATAAAGTGCCCATGAATATCGTCTAATAGAGATTTTGCAAAGCGAACTTGTTCTTCATCTTTTTCAGCGAAGGGATCTAAAAACATTTTATTTTTCCCCGCAGATAAAGAGCGCTGTTCTACTCCTACTTTTTTCATTACTTCAACAAAACCAAAGTTTGGCATTAATACACCAATAGAGCCAACAATGCTGGAATTATTCGCGTAGATTTCATCAGAGCTGGCTGCTATATAATAAGCCCCTGACGCACAAATATCTGCAACGACGGAGTACACTTTTTTCTCTGGATGGAGCTTGCGCAATCGCATAATTTCATCATAAATATAAGCGCTTTGCACGGGTGTTCCACCAGGTGAATTTATCCGTAAAAGAACTGCTTTCACGCGCTGTTCACTAAATGCGCGTTGCAAACTACTAATCACATTTTCGGCTTCAATTTCTTGTTGCTGACCGACTGTACCTACTAAATCAATCTGCGCAACATGCTCTTTTAACGCTTGTTTTGTTGGCCTACCTTGGAAAATCATAAAAATGACAATAGCAAAAAAAGCAAGTAACAAGAACTTGTAAAAGCCGCGCCACCGTCTTGCACGACGTTGTTCTTTGACATTTTCTAAAAGAGCTTTTTCAATCAGCTCTCGCTCCCAAGTTGAGCTAGATTCCGGTTGCGCTTGCATTCATTTCCCTCACTTTTAGATTTAATTTTTGACAATAATCCTGAAATTCAGCCGGCACCTCACTCGTCACCGTTAAAGTAAATGGCGAATAAGGTAATTTAATAACCAATTTGTGTGCATGTAATAACAGACGATTCGCTGCTGTTATTTTTTCCTGTTCAGCGAAATCAAGTTGCGAATATTTTGTTTCACCGAGGATTGGATGCCCCATAAATGCGCAATGTACGCGAATTTGATGGGTTCTACCAGTGAGCAAAGTCGCTTGAAGTAAGCTTGCATGCTTGTTGCTGTCTAACAAGGAAAAAGCAGTTTGCGCCGCTTTACCTTGTGGATCAACTTTTACAATTCTTTCACCGCTCTGGGTGACAAATTTACGCAAAGGCGCATCCACTAACTTGCCACCCTGCCATCGGCGATGCACTACAGCGAGATATTGTTTATGGATAGTTCCTGCTCGCATACACTCATGTAAATGCAGCAGCATGCTACGGCTCTTCGCCAACATCACCAAGCCAGATGTATCTCTATCTAAGCGGTGAACTAACTCTAAAAATTTTTGCTCTGGTCGCATAGCGCGAAGCGCCTCAATGAGCCCCCAAGAGACACCACTTCCCCCATGCACTGCCATTCCAGATGGCTTACTTAAAATAAGTAATTTATCGTCCTCGTAGCAAACAGACTTTTGTAATATTTTTGTCATTCTGCTATCTGGCATGGTTAAAACGGGCTTTTCTTCCCCTTGGCGAATAGGAGGGATCCGGATCAAATCTCCTTCTACAAGGCGATAACTCACATCGACACGGCCTTTGTTTATGCGTAGCTCCCCCTTTCTAATGATGCGGTAGACTCGGCTTTTGGGGACACCACGGAGAAAGGTAAACAAAAAATTGTCTAATCTTTGCCCAACATTATCTTGTGTCACTACAATTTGCTGAACTTTGCTCACTAATTGGCAACTGGCTAACATAGTTGTCATAATATGGTTTTTTGCCCCGATTCGGGTTAGAATAAGTTTCCAACTTATGTTATCAAGTCCAACCTCGACTGGCAACTAGTTCAACGCACGAAAAACTGATAATATTCCGTGGTTACAAAGGCTTAGCTGCCAGGTAACATGCTTATTCTTAAGTTCAGCAGTTGAAGCCAAAAAGAATCGTGCCCAAGTGGACGAATGGCGAAATAAAATGAAGGTTATTTTTCGCCCGAATCAAGTTGAACAATTGGATTTTCAAAGTTGTGTGAACTCTCAGCAATTATTGCTGAATAAATATTTACTCAAAGCACTTTTGTTGCTTAAAACAAAGTGGAAAGAGTATTTGCTCCAACCAGTAACTGGAAAGAGTCTTTACTCGAACCAGTTTGGTTTTAAGCTAGGCGCCGAGGGGCGATCAACCGGAGTGTATAAAAAATACATGAGGATTGCGAGAGCCCGAAGGCAACAACGCCTAAAATCAAACTGGAAAGAGTATAATTTTAAACAATTTAAACACTTAAGATGTGCCAAATACTATGACAAAAAGAATGTTAATTAATGCCAAACAAAAAGATGAATTACGTGTTGCGCTAGTCGATAATCAAATTTTATACGATCTCGATATTGAAAGAACCGGCAGGATCCAAAAAAAGGCCAGTATCTACAAAGGACGCGTTACGCGTGTTGAACCCAGTTTAGAAGCCGCTTTTGTTGATTTTGGATCTGAAAGACACGGTTTTCTCCCACTTAAAGAAGTTTCAAGAGAATATTTTAGCGATCCCAACATCCTCGAAAATGGTAAACCACATATCAGAGATGCTTTAAGACCCGGCCAAGAAATTATTATCCAAGTGGATAAAGAAGAACGTGGCAATAAAGGCGCGGCTCTCACCACCTTTATTAGTCTTGCTGGCTGTTATCTTGTGTTGATGCCAAATAATCCTAGAGCAGGTGGCATTTCACGGCGCATTGAAGGCGATGAACGAAACGAACTCAAAGATATTCTGAATCAGCTGCAAGTGCCAGAAGGAATGGGACTCATTGTCCGCACCGCAGGTGTTGGGCGCAACATTGAAGAGTTAAAATGGGATCTGGAAGTACTCCTTAGCCAATGGCAAGCCATTGAACAAGTGTCTAAGGAACGTGCAGCTCCTTTCTTGATTCATCGAGAAAGTGACGTCATCATCCGTGCACTCAGAGATTATTTAAGACCAGATATCACCGAAATATTGGTTGATTCCGAAGAAGCCTACCAACATGCCAAACAGCATATTCAAATCATCCGTCCGGATTATGCTGATCGTATAAAACTCTATCAAGATGCGATCCCCTTGTTTAATCGGTACCAAATTGAAAACCAAATTGAATCTGCTTTTAGACGTGAAGTGGCACTCAGTAATGGCGCTTCTATCGTAATTGATCCCGCTGAAGCATTAATCGCAATTGACATTAACTCTGCTAGAGCCACTGAAGGTAGTGATATTGAAGAAACCGCTCTACAAACCAATATGGTTGCAGCAAAAGAAATCGCGCGCCAATTGCGCCTTCGAGATATTGGTGGCCTGATTGTCATCGATTTTATCGATATGAACTCACCTAAGCATCAACGCATGGTGGAAAATCATCTACGAGAAGAACTCAAAGCCGACAGAGCTCGCGTGCAATTGGGCAGGATCTCTCGATTTGGTCTTTTAGAAATGTCACGGCAAAGACTGCGCCCTTCTTTAGGAGATTACAGTCTAGTCGCTTGCCCACGCTGTGAAGGCCAAGGCAATATTCGCAGCGTCCAATCACTTGCTGGCGCTATCATGCGCATCATTGAAGATGAAGCGATGAAAGAAAATACGAGACAAGTTAACGTGCAGGTGCCCGTAGATTTGGCAGCTTATCTCCTCAATGAAAAACGAGAAGCCGTGTTAAATCTCGAACAACGACACAATATTCGTATTATCCTGCTCCCCAATGCGCATATGGTCACACCACAATATGAAATCACTCGCCTTTTAGAAGAAGAAGGCGGTGCGCATGAAGACCGTCCTAGCTTTAGCTTTATTTCGCAAGCAAAACCTAAAGACATGACTATGGCTTCCATCCATGAAGTCAAAACAGATGAGCCTGCCATTAAAGCCTTTGCGCCTGTCGCAGCTGCACCAACAGGAATGGGAGAGGATCAAGGTCTTATCAAGCGTATTTGGTCTGCCTTTTTCAAAGCATCACAAAAATCTGATTTGCAGTCTTCAGAACAACCTAAACGGGAAGAAACTGCTGAACGCACGTCTGACGGTCACCACCAGCAACGTCAACATCAGCATAAAAAAGGACGCCGAGGTGGTGGTAGAGATAATAGAGGTCAGAGCCAAAGCCAAGGTCAAGGCCAAAGTCAACGTCGTTCTCCTCAACAACCTTACCGTAATCGACGAGGACCACGTCATGAAGGGCAAGGGCCAAACAGAGACCGATCTGATTATAAGCCTAGAGAAGCGAGAGGGCCGCACACTGACAGAAGCCAGGATCAAGGTGTGCCTCATCAAACGCATCAGACACCTGCGCCTCTCCCTCTGCACAGCACAGCCCCTGCGCCACATACATCACATGCTCCGCATACAGCGCATGCTCCGCAAACCTCACATGCTCAGCATTCATCGCATGCTCCGCAAACCTCACATGCTCAGCATTCATCGCATGCTCCGCAAACCTCACATGCTCATACGTCACATGCTCCTCAGACTCCACAGGCCGCTATGCCTCCTCGGGTAGAAAGAGACATGAATCAAAAGCCTAAAGTTGAGCAAGTACATGCGGTGCAACCACTCAAACCAGAACATGTGCCTTCCCCTGCTATTGTGAAACCTCAAGTACAACAATCTCCTGAAAAGAGAGCGATAGAGCAAGTTCAACGCAACATTGGGTTTAGAAAACTCTCAGCAGAAGAAGCACATAGCTCTTTAGTGACGTTAAACAATGAGAGTGCGCCCCACGCAGTAAGAGAATCGCATCTCAAACAAGTTGTGACTAAAAAGGAAACACATACTGAGAAGAATCAACAAGACGCTCAGTTAGAACACAACAAAGATAAGTCTACGTCTTAGAAATTGTTTGTCCCTTTCCTCACAAAAAAGCACCATGTGGCCTTGTGCGCTGTCAAGAAAACAACTCTTGACAGTACTCAGGCCCTTGCCTTCAGCCGCCTTCTCCCCCCATAAAGCATCTTTATTTTGATGGCTCACAAATATAATCAGTGAGCATTTCTGCCCTGACATTTAAGAAACTGTCTGTCAATGAAAACAGGCGATTTTTAAGGCATTCTAAAGAAATTTAGGGTTTGTTAGGAGGGCGTCCTCCTCCCTGTTTATTAATCACTGTGGGATCCGCAAGCGAAGCCGCGCCAGTAGGGCCCTTATTTTGATTTTGATGGACTTCTGCTGCTGTTTTAGCTGCTGCTGCCTTAAAGGCAGGAAACACTCCTGGTGGTGCTCCTCTGGCTGCAGGGTTATTAGGTGCTCCTTCTCGAGGTGGAGGGGGTGGCGGAGGTCCATTTTTACCCATTATTGCTGCAGGTTTAGCTGCTGATCCAGGAGGGTCTGGCAAGCGACGTGGTACTGCTGCACTGGACACTACTGCAGATTTACCCCCTCGTGGTACTCCTCTGGCTGCAGGGTTATTAGGCGCTCCTTCTCGAACTGGAGGTGGTGGCGGAGGTCCATTTTTACCCATTATTACTGCAGGTTTAGCTGCTGATCCAGGAGGGTCTGGTAAGCGGCGTGGTGCTTTAGCTGCTGCTCCGGGTGCGGCAGGTTTTCTCACTGGTACAAGAAGGGGTGCTGCTGCTACTTTAGCTGGTGGTGGCGGAAGAGGCCCCTTTGAACTAACCACCAATTGCTCAGGAGCCTTTGTTGGAGCTTCAGCTATAGCCTCAAAATATTTAATTACCGCTTGAGCGTTTGGTGGATCTGATATCGTAATATTTGACATATCGATCACAACTCCATTTCTATTAGCTTCTAGAATTGCGTTACGTGCTTTAAAAAATGCTTTATTAAAATCCGTTGACTCTGTCGCGCCCCATTGCCGATAAAGATCCTGCAGTTTGTTTTGCATTTCACTATTAATACCCTGATCTTTGCTGCTTATTGGTGTCGGACTTTTTGATTTTGAATCTGAAGCAGCAGTACTTGAAGGCAGAGGGGATGCTGCAGGAGGATTAGCTGCTGCTTCAGCTGCTGAGGCAGGAGATGCTTTACCCCCTAGCTTATTGGCAGCGCTTTTCTCTGGATTACCTCTTACAATCTCGAGCAATCTTCTTAGATACAACATATTCAGGGCTCCAAAGACTTTCTCAACATTATGACTTAAGGTGATGGTAATTAGTTCACCGTGAGTTGCATCAAATTAAAGATAATTTTGCTACCACTTATCTAGCCCCTAGAACGCGTCCTTACCTCATATTTAAGGTAACCATGGGAAGGGGTGACGGTATGCCGTGAAAAGAAAAAGCTATCTACCCTCGATACAAGAATGCCGGGAGATCAGAAAAAAATAGAATTGTGTAGATACAATCGCAAATATGCAATTACATTATTAAAAAAGCAGCCTAACCGGCCAAAGAGAAAATAGGCCCTAAATCAATCTATAGGGAAATATGCACCACTTCACACTTACTTGAAGCATCCTAGCTCAATTATTTAAAATTTTAGTAATAATATCTTTATCCTCTTGAGGAGTGTTTGGATTATTAATTACCATTAATAACCACTTTTGCGCATCGGCAGCATTTCCTTCTGAGCAACTCTTCGAGGCAAGTACTTCAGCGGCAACATAGTCTCCATTATTTGCGGAGGTTTCAAATCCTGTTTTAATGCATGTATCACGCTCTGACTCCGGTTGCGCCATACAATTATTTAAAGTTTTTTGCAGCTCATATTTAATTTTATCTTTAGAGGCCAACGCATCAATCGCGCTATTACAAGTTAGTGCGCAAAAAGCATTAGAGCATTGAAATAACACAACTATGCTAAAAATAATATATTTATTGGTAAATAGCTTCATATTTCCACCTTTTTATTCTTAATTTTTAATCTATTACGAGCCTCTTATTGCATTCATATTTTATGTTGCAATACACTTTGTAATTATTTTGAGCTATCAAAGTGGAAAAAAGTTCTTATGTTTTTCTCAATTATCTAACAGCAAAGTTGAAACACCCTCTGCAAAAACAATCAGTTACCTATAATGAGAGTATGTAAACTCATCACAGTCTCTTTCGAGAGAGAATCTCTATACCTCTTCGTCTAATGAAATCTTCCTTGCCTCTTCTTCTAACATTACCGGAATTTCATCCCTGATCGGGAATGCCAATCTGTCTGCTTTGCAGATTAATTCCTTTTTTTCTCTTTTATAAATTAAAGATTGTTTGCAAATGGGACAAGCTAAAATATCAAGCAGTTTTTGATCCATGCTGTAGTCTCCTCATCATTTCTTCGAATAAAGGGGGTGGCAAATCAACACTTAAAGAGACGACCCAGGCACCTCTTCCTTTGATAGATTTGCATTTTACCGCATCTTTTTCTGTCATCAAGACGGGGTAATTCTCACTAAAAATTAAATCTGTTTCTTGAAAAGAATAATGATCGGGAAAAGGATGTTCTATCACATTTATCCCTTTTGCTTTTAGCATATTGAAAAAGCGTTGTGGATTACCCACGCCTGCTATCGCATGCACTGTTTCACCGACAAAATCTGCCAGGGGGCGCTCTCTTTTTTCATCATCAAGGTATACACATTTTTCATCAAGGGTTGTCTGCATTGGCCACTCCTTCTCGAGAGCTTGGCCATTTGTCACCACAAAATCTACCCGGTTTAATCTTTGAACGCTCTCACGTAATGGGCCTACAGGTAAACAAAACCCATTACCAAAGCGTTTCTCGCCATCAATAATCACTATTTCAATATTGCGGGGTAAAGCATAGTGCTGTAACCCATCGTCTGAAATAATGATATCTACCGTATGGTTCTTAAACAGAAATTGTGCTGCCTCATAGCGCTTTTTCCCAATGACAATGGGGCAGTCGCATTTATGAGCTAATAAAAGCGCCTCATCTCCCACTTCAAAAGCTTTGCTTTCTTTTTGTACGCTCATGACAGCTACGCCAGGAGTCCCACCATAGCCACGTAAAATGATCCCAGGGTTGCGCCCTTGCTGCTTTAAGTACTTGACGAGTCGACAAACAAAAGGCGTTTTCCCTGTACCTCCTATTGTAATATTCCCCACGACAATAATAGGCACTGGCAAGGGCTCTTTTTTGTGCCAAAGATAAAATTGGTAACGCATGAAACAAATAAGCTGAAAAACCCAAGACAGAGGCGCTAAAACCCAAGCCAGTTTGGTGGGTGCATACCAAAACGCCAATGTACTTTGTGAAATTTCCTTATAAAAACGAGCTGATTTCATCAGTTGGCAATTTTTATAGGTTCTGGTTCATATTGCAAAGTCCGCAAGCTCGCATAAACACCCGATTTTGCAATAAGTTCAGCATGGGTTCCGATTTCGATTATCTTCCCGCCATCTATCACAATAATACGTGACGCTTTTTCGATAGTGGACAGACGATGTGCAATCACCAGAGTCGTGCAGTGCGCCATTAAATCATCCAATGCTGCTTGAATATAGCGTTCAGATTCCGTATCTAGCGCACTCGTTGCTTCATCTAGAATCAGGATGGGAGCTCTTTTAAAAATCGCTCTCGCAATGGCGATGCGTTGTCTTTGTCCGCCAGAGAGTCTTAAGCCATTCTCACCAATGATGGTATTGAATCCCTGAGGCAATTGTTGGATAAAATCATAGGCATAGGCAGATTTTGCGGCAGCTATTACCTCATCTTGATTCGTGTTTTCACAACCATAAGCGATATTATTGGCAATGGTGTCATTAAACAGGGTCACTTGTTGCGTCACAATAGCAATATGATGACGCAGCGTTTTAAGTGGCATTTCTTTGATGTTAATCCCATCAATTTTAATCTCACCCCCTGCTTCATAAAATCGTGGTAGCAAATTCACTAAAGTAGATTTTCCGCCACCTGAGCGCCCCACAATCGCCACTGTCTCCCCTGCATTGATTTCAAAAGAGATGTTTTCAAGCGTTTTGGCCATGTCATCATGAGTGGTTTCATGATAACTAAAGCTTACCTTATCAAAAGTGATTTTACCTTCAATGCTATCCGTGTTTTTGGTGCCTATGTCTTCTTCTGGTTTTTCATCTAAAAAAGCAAAAATGCTCGCAGCGCCTGCTATCCCTCTTTGAATATTACTGTTCACTTTGGTTAATTGTTTGATAGGTTTTAAAATAGAAATCATAGCTGTCATCATAGCTGCAAACGCACCCGGTGAAACCGCTGTGCCTAGCGCATGATCTGGCGTCACTGTTGCCAAATAAATGGTAATCGCTAAGGCTAACGAACCCACCAGTTGCACCATAGGAATACTGAGCGCTTCTGTGACAATCAGCTTCATCTCTTGTTGGCGGTTATGTTTTGTTGTTTTATTGAATACGGTCGTTTCATAATGCTGTCCGCCAAACGCCTTGATGACTTTTTGTCCTTCTATCCCTTCTTCTGCAACATGCGTGACATTGCCCATTGAATCTTGAATTCGGCTACTGAGGAAGCGTACTCTTTTACTAACGAGGTACATGATCCCAATCATAATCGGCGCGGTAATGATAAACAAAAATAAAATTCGCCAGCTAATGCTAATCATCACTATTAATAAGCCGATAACGGTGCACCCTTCTCGAATTAAAACAGCTAAGGCATCACTGCTGGCATTAGCAACTTGTTCAACGTTATAAGTAATTTTAGATAAGATTTCTCCGGTAGTTGTTTTATCATAATATTTTGTAGGCAAACGCAACATATGTTGAAACATTTGCTGACGAAAATTCATCACGACATTTCTTGCCACCCAGCCCATAAAATAGGTTGAGAAGAAAGTGGCTATGCCTCGTCCGACAAAAATACCCACCACTACAATGGGGATCCAGCTAATAAACACCGGATCACGTTCAACGAATCCTTTATTTAATAGCGGTTGTAAGAATTTGATCATCCCTGCATCAACAATGCTATAGAGAATTAAGCCAAATATGGCCAAGAGAAAAGGAAAAAGATAAGGTCTCACATACGATAATAAACGCATATAGATCTGACCACTTGAGAGCTTATTCATCAAAGTACCTTCTTGGTATGCTTTTCAACTAACATAAATTATCATGGTAAATTGACGCTAGTTTACCATAAGCTCATTTACTAATCTCATGATTAAACCAAAAACGCTGAGAGACCCTTCTATAACAACTGGGAGGCTTTAATTCACCTGTTGCCGGCACCTCAAAAGTGATGGCCCCCGTACGCCACGAGACGAGATTCTGACTCCCGTTTTTCTCATATCGGGCAAGCACTTCTTCTTTAGGAAAACCATAATGATTTCCCATCCCAACAGGATATAAAGCATAAGTAGGTGCGACTTGCGCAATAAATTCCTCTGTAGAGGAAGTCTTGCTGCCATGATGCGGCACAACTAGAATCCCACTCTTTAATTCCTCTTTAAACGCTGCCGCTAATTTTTTCTCCCCTATTTTTTCAATATCTCCTGATAAAAGAATGCTATGTGAAGCCGTGGATATTTTTAAGACACAAGAGAGATCGTTACGCTTTTTGATATCCAAGGAAAGAGGGCCTAAAACCTTAAAAGTCACGCCATCCCATTCAAAAGTTTGTCCTGCCATACACTGCTTAGCTGGAAGAGATAAACGATTAGGTTCACTGGTTAGCACTTCGCCTCTTGAAACATCAAGCAACCCTTTTAATCCCCCTCGATGGTCTAAATCGCTATGACTTATCACAATTTTATCTAAGAATGTAATATGATTTGCCGTTAAAAATGGCTTTATCACTCTCACGCCCGCATCTGAGAATTTTCCATATTCAGGACCTGCATCGTATAGCAAGGTATGATGCTGCGTTTGCACCACTGCACTCAAGCCCTGCCCTACATCTAATAGCGTCAATCGGCAGTCTCCGTATCCTATGAAATGGCTAGATTGCACAAAAATGGGAAGAAGAGCTAACCAGCCAAAATGACGACCGGGGATCCCTTTGGGTGCCAATAAAAGGAGTGCGCCCACCCCTCCCACGAAAAGCGTCAACAAAGAGGCTTCTCCTAAGTGCACAATATTGAAAGGCAAATGCGTGATTTTTTCGAGGATAATCCACACACTCGCTAAGGAAAAATGCGCGCCTTCTAAAATTAAATTTGCCAGCCCTCCCCAAATCGGTAATAACGTGATGGCAAGAAAACTCAAGGGCACCACAATAAAGCTAATCACGGGCAACGCAATCATATTCGCCAATGGCGAATAAAGCGCCGTTTGATGAAAAAACACTACGGAGACAGGAAGCAAAGCGATAAAAACTATCCACTGTGGGAAGACCCATTCTCGCCATTTTTTGCCTGTATAATGATGTCGACCATAAATTAAAGCTGCCACGCAACCAAAAGATAACCAAAACCCGAGCTGCATGGGAGCAAGCGGATCGATAAGCGCAATTACCAACCAGGCATAAGCTAATCTTGTCCAAGTGAAGACGGGTTGACCATTTAAAAGAGCCAACATACCGATGATAATCATAATAAGAGAGCGCTGAGTGGGGATAGAAAATCCGGCGAGCGCTGAATAGGCGACAGCACCTAGCATCGCGGCAATGGCACCATAATATTTATCAGGATAAAGAGAAGTTAATTTGGAGGAACGTCTGACCAGAAAAGCAACCAGATAAAAACATAACATGGCGACTAATGCGACTTGCTGCCCAGAAATGGCCACCATATGAATAGTGCCTGTTCCCTGAAAGGTTTGCCATTGCGAAGGGGTTATTCCTGCTGATATACCCAAAGTCATCGCCTGAATAACCCCTAAAAGAGGCTTCTCTTCTAGCAAATGATCCATTTTTTCCGAGATCTGTTGCCGAAAGCGCGTCACCGAGTAGCTTTTGCCAGGCTGATGATTGTCTAAATGCAGCACTTGACCTGTAGCGCGGATCCCTTCTATAAAAAGCTGCTTTTCTTGATCAAAACCGCCAGGATTAGCTAAATGCCAGGGTATTTTGAGTTTAACAGTACCTGCTATAACATCACCATCCCATAATTTACACTGCGGGTGTGCCCAAAATAGTCGAATTTTGACCGGATAGCGCTGGCTGAGTTTTTTCCCTTGATAGGACTGTAACACCACATCAAATCTTACCCCTTGCTGCTGCGCTTGGGTAATACCCACCACTTTCCCCACCATCTCAATGGGTTTTTGCATTTCTTCTAGCGGTAATTGCCAACTGAGCCTTTTGGATGCTTGAAAAAATGCCCAGCCAAATCCTAAACTTATTCCTAATACAAACACCCAAAAAGTAGCTGATCTTGCGGTTTTGTTAGCCCACCAAACCCCACCTAAACTTATGAATAACCCTAAACAGAAAATCACTCCAAACAACTTGTTAGAGGGTAAACTTGTTAAGAAGCTAAGCGAGGTTGCTCCGGCTAAACTACCTAAAGCAAAAGTGATCAGCATAAATGAGTAAATAATTTGCATAGAAAAAAGTGATGGTATGCTCAAAAAATCGAAGACACAATTCCCTTTTTTGAATAGACCAAGCTTCTCAGCGGAGAGAAGAGCGGTCTGGGCGGCATCGACATTCAACCAACTAACGACTATTATGAGTAATATTTATATGATGATGTATATCCCAAGCAAACGAAGCCCTAAGAGCGTACGCTTTGGTACGCAACTGGGGCAAAAATTCATCTGGGAAGGGTATACATAAAGAAAGCTGACGTAGAGTGTATTTCCTATGGCCAAAAAACTAATTAAGCGTTATTTGCCGGATCCAAGCAAACTCAAAAACAGCAAATGGTTAAAGATCTTTGGTAAACGCTTACATGATCCCAACCTTTGGCATTTTAACCGCTTCTCCGTTGCGACTGCTTGCAGCATTGGGCTATTTATTGGCTTTTTGCCTTTACCTGGCCATATGATTACGGCGGCCTTTTTTGCCATGATTTTTCGAGCCAATCTCCCTGTTTCCGTACTATTAGTGTGGATTGCTAACCCTTTTACCTATCTACCCATGTTTACCTTTGCCTACACCCTGGGCGCCGCCTTAATGGGCATTTCTGTGACTGAACTGCGTCTAGATTCCATTTTTCAGCTTCATCATACTCTTGCCCCTTTAATGCTGGGCAGTTTGCTGTGCGGAAGCGTGTTAGCCATTTTGGGTAACATAGCCCTTCGCATTTATTGGCGTTACACTGTCTCCAAAAGTTGGAGAAAACGTCAACGAAACAGAGGATCTACACTTCTTTCCCTATCTAAAGATAAAAAGCCCCTCCATATTTCAGAAAGTTAAATTTCTTAAATTCCGTATGTCGTAAAAAAACCGCCCTTTAGCGATTGCTTTGTGCGCGAAGACTAACATACAATCCGCCTTTTTATAAACTTCGCCTTCAGGCTAATTGTTATTTAGGAGTATTCGGATGGCAAATCTTATTAATCGAGTAAAAAGATTATGGTCTACGCATAGAGGAGTCCTTTCATGGGCAATGGGGATCACAGCTGCCGCAGCTGGATTTTTAGTCTTTCCTCAATTTAGCGTTCTACAATTTCTTCTTGCTGCCCCACAGGCAACTTTCTTCGCTTGGGCAAAGAACAGAGGCAGAGTTGCGTTTCTTGCCAGCACTGCTATCGCCGCAACTGGATTCTTAATATTCCCACAATTTTCTGCGCTGGCTTTTCTTCTGACCACGCCCGTTGCATTTGTTGCTACTGTTGTTGGGCTCGGAGTAGCTACCCACTTTGGTGCTCCCTTTCTTGAAAAAATTAAAAATCTGCTTAAATCTAAACGCCCTGCTGCCAAAGCTCGTTCTGGAGCTCAAGTAGACAATGACGTCGAATTGAATTTTCGAGCTGCTGCTAGAGCACGCGAAGCACGACGCCAAGCAGCTCTCACTGCACAAGAAGCACGCGAAGAACAACGCCAAGCTCTCGCTGCACAAGAAGCAC
The DNA here is from genome assembly GCA_963803015.1 of uncultured Gammaproteobacteria bacterium. Lineage (GTDB taxonomy): Bacteria > Pseudomonadota > Gammaproteobacteria > Berkiellales > Berkiellaceae > Berkiella. Next base: position 816,965 of record CAWDKV010000011.1, read on the forward strand.
GCATTGATGCTGACTCTGACGTTGATGCTAATTCTGACGTTGATGCCGACGCTGACGTTACTGCGAAAGCACGCCCCGTTGATGCTGACGTTGGTGCAAAAGCCCAAGCCGCCGAAGCTGCTGCAAAAACTCGTGTTGATGCTGACGTTGCTGCAAAAGCTGAAGCCGACGTCGCTGCAAAAACCCGCGCTGATGCTGCCGCTGCAAGAGCACAAGCTGAAGTTGCTGCAAAAGCACAAGCAAAAGCGCTAGCTGAAGCTGCAAAAGCGCGCGCTGAAGCTACTGCTAAAGCACAAACTGATGCTGCTGCTAAAGCAGCTGAAGCTGATGCCGCTGCTAAAGCACAAGCTGAGGCTGCCGCTGCTGCTAAAGCACAAGCTGAGGCTGACGCCGCTGCTAAAGTACAAGCTGAGGCTGACGCCGCTGCTAAAGCACAAGCTGAGGCTGACGCCGCTGCTAAAGCACAAGCTGAGGCTGACGCCGCTGCTAAAGCAAAAGCTGAGGCTGACGCCGCTGCTAAAGCACAAGCTGAGGCTGACGCCGCTGCTAAAGCACAAGCTGAGGCTGACGCCGCTGCTAAAGCAAAAGCTGAGGCTGACGCCGCTGCTAAAGCACAAGCTGAGGCTGACGCCGCTGCTAAAGCAAAAGCTGAGGCTGACGCCGCTGCTAAAGCACAAGCTGAGGCTGCTGCTGCAAAAGCGCAAGCAGATGCTGCTGTTGAGTTGGAAAAGCATTTCCAAGCGATGGAAGCGGAGTTACAAGCCGAAGCTGCTACTACTACTTCTGCTCAAAAAGCACCTTCCTCACCTATGCCTACAGTCTCTATACTTGATGCACCAAGTAGCCCAGCGCATAGCACTCGAGCAAAAGTTAAAGAACAACAGGCTGGCAAAAAAAGCCGCTGGGATGAAGCGCCTTCAACTGATAATGGCCATTCTTCTAGTGCTGTCACGCCATCGCGCCGTAGTCCTGCGCCTACTGTACTGCGTTTTTCTAAAGCGGCACAGCCAACAGTACATGCAGCTTCTCGTTCTGATGCTGAAGATCTATCACGCCGTGGCCCTTCGTCTCCTTCTGCTTCTGCAGCCTCTGCAGAAAGAAAAAGACATCACCGCCAAGGAATGTAGTTTGATTAAGATTTCTCCGCTCACGCAAGTGAGCGGGGGATCTTTTATACCAAAGCAGATGATTTTTCGGCTAAATGAAGGATTAATCCTCTCGTAATTTCCCGCGTTCTAATGTGACAATTCTATCCATCCGATTCGCCAAAGTTAAATCGTGCGTGACAATCACAAAGCTCGTTGCAAATTCTTTTACCAATTGCATCATCAGGTGATACACCCTATCTGCACTTTCATTATCTAAATTACCGGTGGGCTCATCTGCCAAAATACACTTAGGGCGGGTTACCAATGCTCTCGCGATGGCGACACGCTGTCTTTCTCCGCCTGACATCAAAGCAGGTTTATGTTGCATTCGATGCTGTAATTCTACTCGCTCTAACATTTCCATACTTAATTTTTTGGCTTTTTTAACCGCCATACCTTGGATCAGCAAAGGCATACAAACATTTTCTAACGCGGTAAATTCTTGTAACAGATGATGAAATTGGAAGATAAGACCTAAAACCCGATTACGCAAATAACCGCGTTTGTGTTCGGAGAGGGAATGCATGGGTGCACCATGCAACACCACTTGCCCGGCACTGGGAGTTTCTAACCCGCCGAGCAGGTTTAATAAGGTTGTTTTGCCAGAGCCTGAGCGCCCCACAATTGCCACACACTCAGAAGGCATCACACTGAAGTTAATGTTATCTAACACTTCAATAATGCGCTCACCATCGCGATAATCCATTTTTAAATGATTGCAATATAAAATCGGCTCGACGGGTAATTTAGCTGTCATGACGTAAAGCCTCCGCTGGTTGCACTTTTGCTGCTCGCCAAGCAGGGTGGATAGTCGCTAATAAACTTAATATCATCGCGCATGCTCCAATCAAAACCACATCTTGGACTTGCAATTGTGAAGGGAGAAAACTGATAAAATACATATCAGCAGATAAAAATTTGACGCTAAAAAGACGCTCGATGGCAGAGACTAAGCGCGTGACATTCAAGGATAATAATACCCCAGCGCCAATGCCTAAAATTGTACCAATAAAGCCAATAACGGCACCTTGACTGATAAAGATAGCCATAATTTTTCGCGTAGGTGCACCGAGTGCGCGTAACACACCGATATCTGCTCGTTTATCTGTCACGACCATTACCAAGGTGGAAACTAAATTGAAGACTGCAATTGCCAAGATCATAATCAAGGTAAAAAACATCATCGTTTTTTCCATTTTGACTGCACTAAAATAAGCTTCGTTGAGCACTGTCCAATCATAAACATTGTAGAGACCCTTCAGCTCAGTATAAATATCTCTGGCAATGCGTGGGGCACTAAAGGGATCTTTCAAGCGAACTTGCACCCCCGTCACCCCATCTCGAGTTTTAAATATTTTGCCTGCATCTTGAATATTCAAAAAGGCGAAAAGACCATCATACTGGTAACCGACTTCAAAAATGCCGACCACGGTTAAGCGCTTTAAGCGTGGGGAGGCGCCGACTAAGGACACCGAGACTTCTGGAATGAGTAAGGTCACACTGTCTCCTACCTTCACCCCAAGTGATTTAGCCAAGTGAGAGCCTAAGATAACTCCAAATTGACCAGGCCGTAAATTGTCGACTGTTCCTTCTTTTAAAGTGGAGCGCAACGGAAAAACCGCCTCGATATTATTTGGATCTATCCCCTTGACCATAATGCCTTGCACTTCTTTACCTCTTGCCAACATACCTTGACCATCTACATAAGGGCCGACTGCTTCTACTTGGGGATGTTTTAACAAAGTTTGAGATAAGGTTTGCCAATCGGTTAGAGGTTGGCCGCCCCAGTTGGTTACCATGACGTGCGGGGTAATACTTAATATACGACTGCGGATTTCCTTGGTAAAACCATTCATCACCGATAGTACGGTAATGAGCACCATCACACCCAACGCTATCCCTATCATCGAAACCAGAGAAATGAAGGTGATAAAATGATCGCGACGTTTTAAGTTGGTATATCTTGCACCGATAAAGAGATAAAATGGGTTAAACATGGGCCTACAGTTCAATAGTGAATCATTTGTTAAGTCTATCCTAATTTAAGCTTTCGTTCCTCTCAGATTTGACAGTAAGAAAGCTCTCTGGAACAATACGGCAATTTTCACTGGTTGAAAGCCCAAAATATGCCATGCAACTAACAGATACACTCGAACCAGTTTGCTTTTAGGCTAGGCGCTGAGCCTCGAGCAACCGGAGTTTACATAAAAGTAAATGAGGATTGCGAGAGGGCGAAAGCAACAACGCCTAAAATCAAAATGGAAAGAGTATATTTCCTAAACTTACGTAATTTATAACTGGCAAAAACTATGATAGTAATTTTAAAAGCTTCTATTGACGAACAAGCTGCAGATTATCAATACACCCTGCAAGCATTACATGCACTCCCTAATATTGACGTGCAAATTCACCGCACGCCGGGAAAATTTTACACGGTCACCGAGATTTATCTTATTGGCGACACTGATCAAGTATCGAAAGAAAATATTGAAGCCCTTCCTGGGGTCGACAGGGTCATCAAAATATCTAAAGAATATAAATTGTTGGGTCGTAATCCTTTAGATCAAACACAATATGCTTTTGACTATAATGGCGTTACTTTCTCTCAAGATAATCTGCTCATATTTGCTGGCCTTTGCACAGTGGATAATCGTGATACCGTCAAAGCTATGATGCAATCCTTAAAGCGACATAACCAAACCTGTACCAGAATGGGGGCCTATAAACCTCGTACTAGCCCTTATGCTTTTCAAGGGTTAGGAAGAGAGTGCCTGCCTTATGTGTTTGATTTGGCTGGAGAAAATGGCATCAAAGTGATTGCCATGGAAGTCACCCATGAACGCCATGTTGAAGAAATCACTGAGGCTTTAGAAAAATCTAATCACGCCACAGGCGTCATGTTACAAATTGGCACACGCAATGCGCAAAATTTTGAATTATTACGTGCTATTGGATCACAATCCACCTTTCCTATCCTCTTTAAACGAGGATATGGCATTACCTTAAGTGAATCGTTACATGCAGCAGAATATCTTGCTAAAGGCGGCAATGAAAAAATCATTTTCTGCTTGCGGGGGGTAAAATCTCTTTTTGGCTCGCCACATCGTAACATGGTAGATTTTGCACATATTCCTGTAATAAAACGTTTAACCAGAATGCCTGTTTGTATTGATCCCTCTCACTCTGTTGGGATCTCGGGTCGCGGATTAGATGGTATCAGTGATATCTATCATGTCACCGCACAAGGCGTTATCAGTGGCGCGAATATGATACTGGTTGATTTTCATCCTAACCCCCCTGAAGCTTTAGTAGATAGCAAACAAGCCATTTCTATTCAACATTTAGATTGGTACTTAGAAGACATTGCTATCACCAGAGAAGCTTATGAAAACCGCAAAAAATTAGTGGCGCGCAGGCAAGATGGAAAAAAAGCTTAAGTTCGCAAATCCTTTTGATCCGCCGCTTCCTCTCAGTGTTAAGCAGCGTTTACAATGGGGAAAACTTCATGGCTGCGCCTTACCCTTAGCTATTGCTCAAGCTGCGCTCAAAGCTAATGGGCCTTTAATCATTCTGACCGCAGACAGTCGAAAAGCGAGCGATTTAGAACGAGAATTAAAAATTTTTTTACCAGCAGATCTGCCTGTTCTGCATTTTCCTGACCGAGAAACTTTACCCTATGATACCTTTTCACCACATGAAGATATCACTTCTGATAGACTGCTTGCTCTCAGCAAATTACCCACTTTAGAAAAAGGACTGCTGGTTGTTCCTGTTCCTACCCTGTTGCATCGCTTACCCCCTAAGGCATATGTGCAAAGCCAAAGTTTGCAACTTAAAACTGGTGAGCCTTTTATTTGGGATAAAATAAAAATCCAGTTAGTAGAAAGTGGTTATCGTGCTGTCTCACAAGTGATGAACCATGGGGAATTTGCAGTACGCGGTAGCATTATTGATCTTTTCCCTATGGGCTCTAATGAAGCCATTCGCATTGATCTTTTTGGAAATGAAATTGATACTATTCGCTTATTTGATCCAGAAACGCAGCGTTCTACAGATAAAATTGAGAGCCTGAACTGTTTACCCGCGCGGGAGTTTCCGCTCACAGAAGAAGCGATTACGCTTTTTAGACAAAATTGGCGCACAAAATTTACCGGCGACCCACAACAATCTTCCATTTATCAAGATATTAGCCAAGGCACTCCACCCAATGGCATAGAATATTATTTACCTTTATTTTTTGATCACACGAATACCTTGTTTGATTATTTTCCTTCTTCTTCTACTCTTATTCGTTCATTTAATATTGAAAAGTCTTGTGATCAATTTTGGCAAGAAGTGCAACATCGTTATGAGCAATATCGTCATGATATTCAAAAACCAATCATCGCTCCCAAAGAACTCTTTATTCAAACAAATGAATTTTTTGGCTTGATCAATCAGTTCAAACAAATCACACTGCAAGAATCAAATACAGAATCTGACGTGCAATTTAATACAGTGCCGCTCCCTGATCTCACTATTGAATCACGGAAGGAAAATCCGCTTTTTAAATTACAAAATTTTATCCAAGAAAATCAAGCCACAGCAAAAATACTCTTTTGTGCTGAAACAGCGGGGCGTCGGGAAACTTTACTTGAATTATTAAGTCGGATTCAAGTAAAACCACAAACAGTCAAAGATTGGCAATCCTTTTTCAATGAAGGCAATTCTATTGGCATCACGATTGCCCCTATAGACGAAGGCGTTTATCTAAAAGATAAAGCCTGGTTCTTTATTGCTGAAAATCAGCTTTATGGTCAGCAAGTCATGCAGCGCCGGCGCAGGCAAAAAGCGACCGAAGAGCAAGAAATAGGCTTGTCCTCACTCACTGAGTTAAATATTGGCGATCCCGTTGTACATATCGATCATGGTGTAGGGCGCTATCGCGGCTTAATCCATTTAACAGTCGATAATAATTCTGCTGAATATTTAACTTTAGAATATGCAGATAAAGCAAAACTCTATGTACCTGTCTCCTCTTTACATCTTATTAGCCAATATGGGGGCTCACAAACTGCAAACGCGCCAATCCATAGGCTAGGCACAGATCAATGGGAAAAAGCGAAAAAGAAAGCTTTAACCAAAGCTTATGATGTCGCAGCAGAATTATTAGATATCTATGCCAAACGCGAAGCCAAAAAAGGCTATGCTTTCACCAAAACCAATGAAGACTATTTTAAATTTGCGAGCCAATTTCCTTTTGAGGAAACGCCAGATCAAGCTATCGCTATCGAAAAAGTCATTCAAGATATGCAAAATCCTAAACCTATGGATAGGCTGGTTTGTGGTGATGTCGGCTTTGGTAAGACAGAAGTTGCTTTACGCGCCTCTTTTATCTGCGCTTTAGAGGGTAAGCAAGTGGTGCTTTTAATACCAACCACGCTGCTCGCACAACAACATTATGCTACCTTTACTGATCGTTTTGCCGACTGGCCATTTCGAATCGATTTACTCTCTCGATTTCGTAGCAAAAAGGAACAAGAGGCAACACTTGCTGCGGTCAAAGAAGGTAAAGTCGATATTATCATTGGTACGCATAAACTGCTCAATGAAGAGATCAAGTTTCAAAATTTGGGCTTATTAATCATCGACGAGGAACATCGTTTTGGTGTTAGGCAAAAAGAGCGTTTAAAATCGTTTCGCGCTGAAGTTGATATTTTGACCTTAACCGCCACCCCTATTCCTCGTACTTTAAATATGGCGATGGCTTCACTAAGAGATTTATCTATTATTGCAACCCCTCCTGCTAAACGTTTAAGTATCAAAACCTTTGTGCGCGAACATAATCCTGCGCTCATTCTAGAGGCGATTATGCGAGAGTTGATGCGCGGGGGCCAAGTTTACTATCTACACAATGACATTGAGACAATTGACAAAGTTGCACGACAATTATCCCAAGATTTGCCGCAAGCAAGAGTGGCGATTGCGCATGGCAAAATGCCAGAGCGTGAATTAGAAAAAGTAATGTCTGATTTTTACCATCAACGCTTTAATGTTCTGGTTTGCACAACTATCATTGAAACGGGGATCGACGTTCCCTCAGCTAACACTATCATCATGGATAGAGCTGATAAATTTGGTTTAGCACAACTGCATCAATTACGTGGTCGCGTCGGCCGCTCACACCATCAAGCCTATGCTTATTGTATGACGCCGCCTGTAAAGAGCATGACTTCAGATGCTGTCAAACGTTTGCAAGCATTAGAGTCACTAGAAGAATTAGGCTCTGGCTTTACTTTAGCCACCCATGACTTAGAGATCCGCGGTGCAGGCGAACTTTTAGGCGAAGATCAAAGTGGTAATATAGAAGCTATTGGCCTCGGTCTCTACATGGAATTATTAGATAAAGCAGTTAAATCCTTAAAATCAGGAAAAAAAGCGTCTTTAGATATGCCTATCCGTAAAGGCACAGAAATCGATCTGCAAATTTCTGCTTTAATTCCTGAAGACTATCTACCCGATGTTCATACTCGCCTTATCCTCTATAAACGCATAGCGCATGCCAAAGATAAAGCGGCTTTGCAAGAGCTTCAAGTGGAAATGATCGATCGTTTTGGCTTACTCCCAGAGCCGGCAAAAAATTTATTTAAAATTACCGAGCTTAAACTAAAAGCTGAGCCAATTGGGATCCGCAAAATTGAAGCATCCAGTCGTGCTGGAAAAATACTTTTTGAACCAGAGCCCAATATTAACCCAGATAATATTATTAAATTGATCCAATTAAGCCCAAAAAATTTCAAATTTGCAGGAGCCAATCAAATCCGATTTATGTTTGATATGGAAGAGACTGAGAAACGATTTGAAGTGGTGAGTGATATTTTAGATAAATTACCGGGCTGATTATACCCATTACACCTCAAGATGTGAGATTTGTTTCGAGACTAAACGATGAGATTGAAAGGATGTCGACTGAGAAAAGTGAAGGAATAGCTTGGACTATTTTGAGATTTTCGCAAGGAGACATCGTTTCAAGGTGGCGTTTAGACGAAGAAAGAAAATCGTATCTTGAGGTGCAATGGGTATATACCCTTACATGATGTGATGTTCGGGATGCGGGATCAGATTATGATGCATCAATTCTTGATTGATATGCTCAACCGACGAAGCGCCAGTATAATGTGTCTCTAAACCAATTGTTTCACTGACATGTAAAGGTGGCAACACTACTTTATTTTCAACAGGATGATTTTCAGAAATGCCATGAGAGGGTGCTAAGCTATTGAAATTCAATGTCCCTAATTGATGATCTATATCATGCAAAGTCAGGGTGAGTCGTGGCGGTTCAGGTTTCAAGCTTGTCCCATCAGCAAAATCATGATGAATTTTTCCCTCGCCATGTTCAAATTTGTGAACCAATACCCAATCAGGTGTAATATGGCCCTTGTCATGTGGACCTTCACCATTGGGTAAATTTAAGGCATGTGCATTAACTTGCCATGCTCCAAAATGCCTAAAGTCTGCATCGATTAGTTGTTTATTTTCATGATTATTTTCAAATGCAACTAATCCTTCTAAGTGTGTATGCGTAATGTTTACATTTACTTGTTTATCTAAACCATCGTCTGCTTGTTTTGGATCCTGCCAACCTACTGCATGATGGAAATTATCTGCCATGAGCATCAAAGCCGCCATATTAGCATAGGCATCATCATAAGAGATTAAATTAATTTTTTCATTGTGATTTACCCCTAATGTCGGCGCATTCACACTTGAAGGTGTGTTTACTATCGGCGGAGTTGTTGCGGTAGTAATTGCAGGCGCCTGCGTTATAGTATTGCTCACGACGAGTGGCGAACTTACTGTAATGGCAGCTGCATGGACAACCACATCATTGTTCACAACGGGTGGGTCGGTTACTGTTATAGCTGCTTGTACATTAGTTGAATTAAGTGGACCATCACTATCTGTTGCAAAATAATTCAATACCACTTCTCCAACGAAATTGGCAGCAGGAACAAAGTATATGGTTGCCGTATTACCAGAAGCAGTAATAGCCGTATTTATCGATACGGGTATAGTTAAGGCTGCATTAGAGTATAAAACCCCTTCTGTGGCAGGTGGTAAAGCGACAATAGAGAAATTAGCAATAGTATCTCCCACATCCACAACACTACCGGTTAGGGTAATTGGGATAGAAGCGCTATTCTCAGCGCCACTTGTACTGACAGCATTCGCGACAGGCGCATCATTGAGACCGGTTATTTTTATCGTATCTGTACTCGTTGCAAAACCACCCTGACCATCACTCACTTGATAGGTGAAACTATCAGTTGCAGTTTGTCCTGCTGCCAAGTAATTAAAATGTCCATTCGGATTATAATCATAACTACCATTTGCATTGACTGTCAGCAAAGCCCCAGATGCAAGGGTTATTTGCGTTCCGACATTCGCAGCGACACCGTTGACTTCTGTCACCGTTAAAACTGCTCCCTTATCTACATCCGTATCATTAAATAACAACCCTGATCCTAGTCCACTGCCTTCTCCTACAGGAACAGATAGTGTCGTATTTTGATCTGTTGCCCCTATATCTGGATTGGCAACAGGAGGCGTGTCAACGCCTGTTATGGTGATGGTATCTGTCGCGGTTGCAAAACCACCATGGCCATCACTGACTTGATAGGTGAAACTGTCGGTCGCAGTTTGTCCCACTCCTAAAGAGTCAAAATGTCCATTCGGGTTATAATCGTAGCTGCCATTGGCATTAACCGTTAACAAAGCACCTGATGCTAGCGTTATTTGTGTTCCAACATCGGCGATAAGACCATTCACTGCCGAAACTGTTAAGACATCACCACTATTCACATCCGTATCATTAGCCAGCAACCCTGTTGCTTGAGGCACAGATAAGGCCACAGTCTCAGTTGTCGTTGCTGTATCTGGATTGGCTACCGGTGGTGTATCCACCCCTGTTATCGTTATGGTGGCTGTTGAAGTAGAAAAACCACCATGACCATCACTCACTTGATAAGTGAAATTATCCGTTGCGGTTTTGCCCACTCCTAGTGAATCAAATTCGCCATTTGGATTGTAAACATAACTACCATTTGCATTGACTGTGAGTAATGCGCCTGATGCCAGTGTTATTTGATTTCCCACACTAGCTGCGACACCATTGACTTCTGATACAGTCAATACCGCCCCATTGTCTATATCGTGATCATTAAATAACAATCCTGAGCCTAATCCCGACCCTGCCCCTGCTGGCACTGATAATGTCATATTCTCCGCTATTGTCCCTGTATCTGGACTAGCGACAGGAGGCGTATCCACACCCGTTATGGTGATGGTATCTGTCGCGGTTGCAAAACCACCCTTACCATCACTGACTTGATAAGTGAAACTGTCCGTCCCTGTTTGACCAACCCCTAAAGAGTCAAAATGTCCATTTGGATTATAAGCGTAACTACCATCTGCATTCACTGTGAGTAAAGCGCCTGATTCCAATGTTATTTGTGTTCCCACACTAGCAACAACACCATTTATTGCCGAGACTGTTAAGACAGCACCCGCATCCACATCTGTATCATTACTCAGTAATCCTGCGGGGGCTGTAACAGATAAGCTCCCATTCTCCGCTACGGTTGCTGTATCTGGATTGGCTACCGGTGGCGTATTCACCCCTGTTATCGTTATGGTGGCTGTTGAAGTAGAAAAACCACCATGACCATCACTCACTTGATAAGTGAAACTGTCAGCTGCGGTTTGCCCCACACCTAGAGAATCAAATTCCCCATTCGGATTATAAACATAACTGCCATTGGCATTGACCGTGAGCAATGCACCCGATGCCAGCGTTATTTGATTTCCCACACTAGCTGCGACACCATTGACTTCCGATACCGTTAAGACATCGCCACTATTTACATCATGGTCATTGAATAATAATCCCGAACCTAATCCTGACCCTGCCCCTGCTGGCACCGATAAAATCATATTCTCTGCTGTCACAGCGGTATCTGGATTAGCAACAGGTGGCGTATCGACGCCTGTTATGGTGATAGTATCTGTCGCAGTTGCCAAACCACCCTTACCATCACTGACTTGATAAGTGAAACTGTCGGTCGCAGTTTGCCCCACTCCTAAAGAGTTAAAATGTCCATTCGGATTATAATCGTAACTGCCATCTGCATTGACTGTCAGTAAAGCGCCTGATGCGAGCGTTATTTGAGTCCCGACACTAGCGGCCACGCCATTGACTGCCGATACCGTTAAGACATCGCCATTATTCACATCTGTATCATTTGCTAGCAATCCTGCAGGTGCAGCGACGGATAAAGTCATATTTTCTGCTATGGTTGCTGTATCTGCATTCGCAACTGGCGGTGTATTGACCCCCGTTATTGTTATGGTTGCTGTAGCGGTAGAGAAACCACCCTGACCATCACTCACTTGATAAGTGAAACTGTCAGCTGCTGTTTGCCCCACTCCTAAGCTCGCAAACTCGCCATTCGGATTGTAATCATAACTGCCATTGGCATTGACTGTCAGCAATGCGCCTGATGCAAGGGTTATTTGATTTCCCACACTCGCTGCGACACCATTGACTTCTGATACGGTTAATACCGCTCCATTGTCTATATCATGATCGTTAAATAATAAGCCTGAGCCTAACCCACTGCCTGCTCCTGCTGGCACCGATAAAATCGCATTAGCAGTGCTCACCGCTGTATCTGGATTAGCAACAGGTGGCGTGTCGACGCCTGTTATGGTAATGGTATCAGTTGCGGTTGCAAAACCGCCATGGCCATCGCTGACTTGATAAGTGAAGCTGTCTGTTGCCGTTTTACCGGCTCCTAGAGAATCAAATGCACCATTCTGATTATAAGCGTAACTGCCATCTGCATTGACTGTCAGTAAAGCGCCTGATGCAAGCGTTATTTGTGTTCCCACATCAGCTGCAAGACCATTAACTGCTGAGACCGTTAAGACATCGCCATTATTCACATCGGTATCATTGGCTAGCAATCCTGCGGGTGCAGCGACGGATAAAGTCATATTTTCTGCTATGGTTGCTGTATCTGCATTCGCAACCGGCGATGTATTGACTCCCGTTATTGTTATGGTTGCTGTAGCAGTAGAGAAACCACCCTGACCATCACTCACTTGATAGGTGAAACTGTCAGCTGCGGTTTGTCCCACTCCTAAGCTCGCAAACTCTCCATTGGGATTATAATCATAACTGCCATTGGCATTGACCGTTAACAAAGCACCTGATGCAAGCGTTATTTGCGTTCCCACATCGGCGATGGCGCCATTAACTTCTGATACGGTTAATACCGCTCCATTGTCTATATCATGATCGTTAAATAATAACCCTGAGCCTAACCCACTGCCTGCTCCTGCTGGCACCGATAATGTCATATTTTCTGCTGTCACCGCTGTATCTGGATTAGCGACGGGTGGCGTGTCAACGCCCGTTATCGTGATGGTATCGGTAGCAGTTGCATACCCCCCTTTGCCATCGCTTACTTGATAAGTGAAACTGTCAACTGCGGTTTGTCCCACTCCTAGAGAATCAAAATGCCCATTTGGATCATAAGCATAACTGCCATTGGCATTGACTGTTAACAAAGCACCTGAAGCAAGCGTTATTTGTGTTCCCACATCCGCTGCAACACCATTAATTGCCGCGACTGTTAATACTGCTCCTGCAGTTGAATCGCTATCATTAGCAAGCAATCCTGCTGCTGCAGCTACTGTCAAAATCGTATTCTCAGCTGTCGTCCCTGTATCTGGGTTCGCGGCCAGCTGTGCATCATTGACTCCGATTATCGTGAGAGTCGCTGTTGCTGTTGCAAAACCACCCTGACCATCACTCACTTGATAAGTGAAACTGTCAGCTGCGGTTTGTCCCACTCCTAAGCTCGCAAACTCGCCATTCGGATTATAATCATAACTGCCATTGGCATTGACCGTCAGCAAAGCACCTGACGCAAGCGTTATTTGCGTCCCTACATCTGCGACAACCCCATTGATTGCTGAAACCGTTAAGACATCGCCATTATTCACATCGTGATCATTAGCAAGCAATCCCATTGCTGCAGACACGGATAATGAAGCATTCTGTGCTGTTAATCCTGTATCTGCATTGGCAACCGGTGGCGTATTGACACCGGTTATAGTGATGGTATCTGTTGCAGTTGAAAAACCACCATGGCCATCACTGACTTGATAGGTGAAACTGTCAGCTGCTGTTTGCCCGACTCCTAATGTCGCAAACTCGCCATTCGGATTGTAATCATAACTGCCATTGGCATTGACTGTCAGTAAAGCGCCTGATGCAAGCGTTATTTGTGTTCCCACATCAGCTGCAAGACCATTAACTGCTGAGACCGTTAAGACATCGCCATTATTCACATCGGTATCATTGGCTAGCAATCCTGCGGGTGCAGCGACGGATAAAGTCATATTTTCTGCTATGGTTGCTGTATCTGCATTCGCAACTGGCGGTGTATTGACCCCCGTTATTGTTATGGTTGCTGTAGCAGTAGAGAAACCACCCTGACCATCACTCACTTGATAAGTGAAACTGTCAGCTGCTGTTTGTCCCACTCCTAAGCTCGCAAACTCTCCATTGGGATTATAATCATAACTGCCATTGGCATTGACCGTTAACAAAGCACCTGACGCAAGCGTTATTTGCGTTCCCACACTCGATGCGACACCATTTACTTCTGATACGGTTAATACCGCCCCATTGTCTATATCATGATCGTTAAATAATAACCCTGAGCCTAACCCACTGCCTGCTCCTGCTGGCACCGATAAAATCGCATTAGCAGTGCTCACCGCCATATCTGGATTAGCAACAGGTGGTGTATCGACGCCTGTTATGGTAATCGTATCAGTTGCGGTTGCAAAACCGCCATGGCCATCGCTGACTTGATAAGTGAAGCTGTCTGTTGCCGTTTTACCGGCTCCTAGAGAATCAAATGCACCATTCTGATTATAAGCGTAACTGCCATCTGCATTGACTGTCAGTAAAGCGCCTGATGCCAGCGTTATTTGTGTTCCCACATCAGCTGCAAGACCATTAACTGCTGAGACTGTTAAGGCATCGCCATTATTAACATCGGTATCATTTGCCAGCAACCCAGTTGTTGCAGGCACGGATAAGGCCACATTCTCCACTACGGCTGCTGTATCTGGATTGGCAATAGGTGGCGTATTGACACCTGTTATGGTAATGGTATCAGTTGCGGTTGCAAAACCACCATGACCATCACTGACTTGATAGGTGAAACTGTCGGTCGCGGTTTGCCCCACTCCTAGAGAATCAAAATGTCCATTTGGATTATAATCGTAACTGCCATTGGCATTGACCGTTAACAAAGCACCTGAGGCAAGCGTTATTTGTGTTCCCACACTCGCTGCGACACCATTGACTTCTGATACCGTTAATACGGTCCCACTATCGATATCATGATCATTAAATAATAACCCTGAACCTAATCCCGATCCTGCGCCTGCTGGCACTGATAAAATCACATTAGCAGCGCTCACGGCTGTATCTGGATTAGCGACGGGTGGCGTATCCACACCGGTTATGGTGATGGTATCTGTAGTTGTTGCAAAACCACCATGACCATCACTGACTTGATAAGTGAAGCTGTCTGTTGCCGTTTTACCTGCTCCTAGAGAATCAAATGCACCGTTCTGATCATAAGCGTAACTGCCATCTGCATTGACCGTGAGTAAAGCGCCTGATGCTAGTGTTATTTGCGTTCCGACACTAGCTGCAATCCCGTTGACTGCAGAAACTGTTAAAACATCACCATTATTCACGTCATGATCATTAGCCAGTAATCCTGTTCCTGCGGGCACAGATAGTGTCACATTTTCTGCTACGGTTGCTGTATCTGGATTAGCTATTGGTGCAGCATTCACACCATTTATTGTTATAGTGGCTGTTGAAGTCGCAAAACCACCATGACCATCACTCACTTGATAGGTGAAACTATCGGTCGCGCTTTGCCCCACTCCTAAGCTCGCAAACTGTCCATTCGGGTTATAATCGTAACTGCCATTGGCATTGACCGTTAACAAAGCACCTGACGCAAGCGTTATTTGCGTTCCCACACTCGCTGCGACACCATTTACTTCTGATACGGTTAATACTGTTCCATTATCAATATCATGATCATTAAATAATAATCCTGAACCTAATCCGGTGCCGGCTCCTGCTGGTACCGATAAAATCATATTCTCCGCTGTTACAGCGGTATCTGGGTTGGCTACAGGGGGAGTATCCACACCTGTTATGGTAATAGTATCGGTCGTCGTTACAAAACCACCGTGACCATCACTGACTTGATAGGTAAAACTATCGGTTGCAGTTTGTCCAACTCCTAGGGTCGCAAACTGCCCATTCGGATTATAATCGTAACTACCATTGGCATTCACCATCAATAAAGCGCCTGAAGCCAGCGTTATCACTGTTCCTACATTAGCAGCAAGACCATTCACAGCAGATATCGTTAACACATCCCCTGTATCAACATCATGCGCATTAACCAGCAATCCGGTTGCTGCAGGCACAGATAACGACGAATTTTTATCTGTCGTGCCGGTATCTGGATTGGCTGTCGGCGCATTATTAACGCCAGTTATCGTTATTGTATCTGTAGCGGTTGAAAAACCACCTTGACCATCACTCACTTGAAAGGTGAAACTATCGGTCGCTGTTTGTCCCACTCCTAGAGAATCAAAATGTCCATTTGGATTATAATCATAACTGCCATTGGCATTGACCGTTAACAAAGCACCTGAAGCAAGTGTTATTTGCGTCCCCACATTGGCTGCAACGCCATTGACTTCCGATATGGTTAATACACTACCATTATCAACATCCGTTGCTTTAAATAATAATCCTGATCCCAAGCCTGAACCTTCACCTACAGGCACCGACAATGTCGCATTCTCAGCGACCACCCCCGTATCTGAATGTGCAACTGGCGCATCATTGAGACCTGTAATAGTAAAGGTAACTGTAGATTTGCTCATTAATCCTTCTGCGTCAGCCATGGTATAGCTAATTGTTTCCGTTCCTGTTTGCCCCTGTGCGAGAAAATTCCAATGTCCGTTGGGATTATAAGAGAGCGAGCCATCAGCATTGACTGTGAGTAAGGCTCCTGAAGGGAGCACGATTTGTTCGCCAACATTAACTGCCAATCCATTCACAGATATAACTTTATCGATATCTCCAGCGCTTGGCAGAACATCATTTGCTAAAACGCCGCCACTCGCAGCGACTGTTAATACCGTATTTTGATCCGTCGTATAAGCATCATTATGTGATACTGGCGGTTGATTAAGTTCAACTGCGACATTTAAAATTGCATTGGCAATACTGCCATCACTATCTACTAATTGAATAGTAATAGTATCTACCACTGATCCTAAGTTATCAGGCACTGGTATAGTTTTAGCAGGATTAATCGTATAGATATAATCACCAATGTTATGACCACCTTGGGCGACAGTCCATACTTCAATTGTACCGTAAGTCGTGTCAACCGTAATAATCCCACCTACACTTGCTTTACCATTAACAAGACTAATCACACCACCATCTGCACCAAAAGTGTCACCCGTCAATAAATTTCCTGTAAAAACTTGGCCACTAACGAAAAAGGCTGTTTCATTTGCACTGCCAATTTCATTCACGGCAATAGGATGGTCATCTGCTATAACAATAGAAAAAGTTCCGGTTGCTTGGTTATGATTGTTATCTGTAATCTGATAAGTGAAAACTAGCGTGGTGGGTTGATTGTCAACATTTGTGAACGGATGCACTAGCGTGTAAGTATACGTGCCCGTTGCTCTATCAAGCACTAATTTGTTACCCACGGCATCTGTTACTGTGATAGTTGTAGCCCCTACTACAGTGGTTCCTCCTGCTAAGGTAACATCGCTTATGGTTCCACCATTGGCATCAATATAACTTGGATTAGAAGCAGTCGGCGAGGTGAGCACGCTTCCAGTTAATACATCTGGTACTAATTTATCGTTTGAACCTATGTTTTGTATATCTGCTTCTGCCATTGCAACAGGAGCAAAATTACCGGCAACCGGTGTGTCATCTTTAACCATGAAAAATAATTCACCGACATTCGTTTGATTTTCAGCATTTGTTATTGCATAGACAAACCGATACATAAAATATCTAGATCCATTAATTTCAGTGATATAAGCTGCTGGGAAACTTGATATTAAAGTTGGATCCGAGACCGTAAAGACATAATCGCCTACAGAATGACCATCAATGTTTGCCGTGTAAAAGACTAGCGTATTTCCTTGTGGTGTGGTTAAGGTTACCTCTCCTGAAACCCTGCTTTCCGAAGAACCTGCACTGATAGGCTCTGCAAAATAAGCACTGATGACTACGCCACCAGGAGTATTAAAAGAAGCGCCTTGATTAAAAACATTGCCTGTAGCAGTAAAGAACGGAGGGGCGAAGTCAAGTGTTTTAGAATCGATACCTGTCACTACAATATCTGGTGTAATCGGTGTTGTATCCGTAGGGTTAGGTGAGGGTTTGGGGGGCGCTGTAACAGAACTGACGGTAACTGTTTGAACCGCTTGCGGTGGCAATCCGACTGAAGTAACCATTGCTTGCGCAACATTAAAGTAGGTATCTGTAAGAGTCGCAACCGTAACTGCCGCGTCAAGAACAGCACTACCTTTCCCGGTATAAGAAAGCGTCACAGCATTAGCTGTACCTTCATCAATTGGAATATTGACGAGTGCTTCTAATTCAAGATTGAGAAAATCAGGCTCACCTTCAACATCAGCTGTTGTAGGTAGTAATGCTAAGGTGTCTAGAAATGCATTATCGTCTAATTGAATATACTTAAAGAAGGAATCGATAAAAGCTGTCAACATTTGCTCATAAGGCAAAACTGCATTTTCAGAGCTCAAAAAAACCCTATCGAGAACCTCCTGCAATCTTTCAACCATCTCTGCTGATAGATCCGCAGTCTCGGCAACCTTGGGAACAAACTTTATTACGGTTTGATTATCCATTTATGCCTCTCTATTAGTATCCACTTTACTTGTAAGTACAAGTAATTAAGTGTATTTAATGCTCCTTTAATGATCAGCATACCATACAGTTTGTTGCATAACACTAGAGAAAAAAGGCGTTTTCTGGTTTTTATGACTGCTTTTGAATGATTTTTAAACCAGCCCATAACCTTGAAAGCAAAAATTGTTTAAGAATAAAAAAATAACAAGACTTATAGTAAAGATTTAAGTATATGTTTATCCAAATACGTGCAATTACTCTAAAAATTAGATTTATACCTTTTAGGTTTCTCGCCACTCACCTTTACCCTAAAGGCAATTAAAGAGGATTTATCTTAATTTGACGCCTTTAATTTTGGAGGTAGGAGGTGATGCATAACGACCTTGATGCCTATAACCACCCGTGGGGTAATAGGCCCGACTTTCCTTGGGGCACGAAATGGACTTATTTAAAAAAGCTTTAATATCAGGATTTCCCCAAGCTTGTCTTTTAAATTTGCTTTCATCTTTTTTTAAACCACTTATAAACTCTTCACTTTCATTTCCATAAACTTGCCCAATCAAACTCTCAACGATTTGCACAAAAGAATAGTTACCACTATTGGCTGCTTGATGAAGACAATTATATCCAAAGCGGTTAGTTTGGTTCAGATTCGTTTTCAGTGCATCTAAATGACGTCTTAACAGCGTAACAACCAGGCGAACACTCTCTGCATTGCCGGATTTTAAAGCATCTTGCAACACCATAAAGCCATCGATAGTTTTGTTTTCCAGGTTCGCTTTTAGGACTTCTGGGAAGCGCTCTAACAGGATGATAATTTGGCGAAAATTCTCTGTAATGCCGGATTTTAAGGCATCTTGCAAAACCATAAAGCCGTTGCTGGTTTTATTCTCAAGATTCGCTTTCAGGATTTCTGGGAACCGTTCTAACAAAGCGATAATCTGGCGAACATTCTCTGCATTACCGGATTTTAAAGCATCTTGTAAAACCATAAAGCCGTCAGTAGTTTTATTCTCAAGATTGGCTTTCAGGGCTCCTGGATGACGCTCTAATACGGCAATGATCTCCCGAACACTCTCTGCATTGCCGGATGCTAAAGCTTGTTGCAAAACCATAAAACCGTCGATGGTTTTGTTCTCAAGGTTGGTTTTCAGGGCTCCTGGATGACGCTCTAATACGGCAATGATCTCCCGAACACTCTCTGCATTGCCCGACGCTAAAGCTTGTTGCAAAACCATAAAACCGTCGATGGTTTTGCTCTCAAGATTGGCCTTCAGCGCCCCTGCGTGACGCTCTAACAGGGCGATAACCAAGCGAACATTCTCTGTATTGTCCGATTTTAAGGCGCCCTGCAAAACCATAAAACCAGCACTGGTTTTGTTCTCAAGATTCACTTTTAGAGCCTTTGGATGACGTTCTAACAACGCGATCACTTGATCAATGCTTTCAGAATTGTCAGACGTTAAAGCTTGTTGTAAAACCATAAAACCATCGTTAGTTTTGTTCTCAAGATTTGCTTTCAAGGCCTCTGGGTGGCGCTTTAACAAAGCGATAACCTGGCGAACAGTCTCTGAGTTGCCGGATTTTAAAGAACTCTGCAAAACCATAAAGCCATCATTGGTTGTATTGCTCAGCATAAGCTTGGGGAATTCATCTTCATAAAGACGACATTGCATTTTCATAACGAGTAAATTAAATAAACGGGAAGATACCTCTTGTGCAAAGCACTTATCTTTTTGACGATCAAATGGTAAATGCAAAGCATCATCAAGATGAGAATCGTTGTTGACACTGCGCTCAAGCAAAATAGAAGAGCTATTTTTATCAATGTATTCTGATGTCTTTAATAAATCTTCCTCCAGGGCATTCAAATTTCTTGCATTACAGACACCCATAATGAGAGTATGTAATTCTTGTGCCTGCTTGCTTCGCCCTGCTTTTTTGCGTTTTCTATCTTCAAGTGCAGGCTTTGCGTAGTACATACCCTTCATAAGAATTACCCTTTGAAAAACGACTACTTTACATCAGATGGTTTTTACAAATATATCAGGAAATACCTTAAAATTAGGGTTCGGTCTTGCATGTTTCCGCATTTTTCTCCATTCAATAGTGTGTATCCTCCCTTATCTTTCTTGAAATTAAACTAGCTTTTTGTTAAATTATAAATTTTCAAAAATTGAGAGATAATAAACATGAAACGTCCTGAGACAGAAGACAATAATGCACCTCCAGCTAAAAAAGGGTTTTGGGGAAGCGTATACAATCTTCTTAGTCCCTATTTTCCTGATCCCGCTCCTGCGCCTAAATTAGTGCAAGTTGGCAGGATTTTAGTAACAGAACAAGAAGCAGCCAACATAACACGGACGATTCAATTTTTAGAAATCCTCTATTTTGATACCAATAGAGAAGCTCTCTTAATCCAAAATAGTTCTCCAGAATTAAAAGAAGCTTTAGCAGAGCTGAAAAAAGAAGTCCCAAATGAACAATGGCAAGCCGAATATCAAAGAAAAGAAGAAATTTTAGATAAAATTAATGCGATGATTATTCGCCAAAAAATACAAAGTAGTAAAGAAATATACTCAAAAGCGCTCATTTGTAGAGATTCCTTTCTCACACGCATCCCTGCTATAGTTTTTACTGAAGAGCCAGAATATTGGAAACAACTAGAACGTCTTATTTTACAAGACAATAATCTTAAAACCTTACCCCCTCAAATTCGTCAGCTATCTGCGCTTAAATCGCTGAATCTTTTAGGAAATGATATCAGTCTTTTGCCAGAGGAAATGCAAGAATTATCAACACTAGAAAAAGTTGAGTTGCCAAAAAACATGGTAGAATATTGTGAATTTAATCAAAAACCATTTCTTCCAAGTAACACGTTTACAAAATCATCTTTAGAAAACGGCGTTTGTTTTGAAAGCCACGCGGTAGCGTCTACCATTCTTAAACGCAGAGCACGCTAATTTTTAAGATCAATTTGTTTTTATCATTTTCGTGCTGGACACGAGAATCCATAGCATTTTTCAACATGCACTGGGTTCTCGTGTCATCGGAAAATATTTGCAGGACCCTGCAGAGTATTATTTCTTACAACTGACAGTTTGCGTTGGGATCTTATCAATTTTGTCCTCAAACGTTTTTTTATCAGAACCTGAGTGGTAATCAATAAAATTTCCAAAACCGTAAAAAATTCCAACAGGAGCCTTTTGAATTAAACGTGGGATTAATCTATTGGGGAAAGCTTTATGTTTGCCTACTAAGACGCCATTGACCCGATGAAAACCTGATTCACCTTCTTTAGGTACTATTTTAGGATCCCTAAAAAGAGAATTGATTATTTGCTCTTTTGAATCGGCTGTAAGTGATGCTGGATTTTCCTCACCCAGATAGCCTACAAAAAATGGCGTCTCGCCATACCCTCTTAACCGACATTGGCTGATTTTAGTGGTGGCGCCAATTGTTGTTTCATCAAAACCCAATTCAGCCGCATCAGATGGTGTTGCTCGCTGATTTTCTCTTTCCCGTTTTTCTTGTTCTTTTAGTGCTTTATACCTAGCCTCTTCTAATTTAAAATCAAAGCCGCTTAGGTTATCGTCTTTTGAAACGGGATCAGGAGAAACAGGAGCAGGAGCGGTTTTTTCTACTGCAGATGTTTGGACATCATGCTCTTGGGGTGGCGGTGTGAGAGACGAGACACTTGTTTTATCATTGCTTAGGGGACCACTATTTGCATTGTGGCGTGGTTCAACAGGCTTTTCTTTTCTCTGTTCATTCGCTTTACGTTCTTCTTCTCTTTGGCGAAAATCGATTCTAACGCGGTTAATAGTACGAATTATGGATGATAATTCTACGAGTGGCACCTCAATTAATGGCCAAATATAAAGAAATGATTTTGATGCGTCTTTTTTATCAAATCCAATATTTACTTTCAGTTTTGTGCCTAATCTTTTTAGGATTTCACGTAGCGCTAATTCAGGGTTAAACAAGTCTGCTTTGATTTTTAGAATTTCTTTTTCAGAATCTCTGATTACTTTTCCATCTACCTCATTTTCTTTCAAAAAAGCGGTAACACTCTCATGATGTTTTTTCCGATATTCTTGCAATCGTTCTCTGGTTTGTATTTCTAATCCGTTTTGCCCAAATAGCAATTGTAACTCAAAGGGTAATTGTTGAGTAATTGCTACTTGGTTTCCAGCCAGATGCTCTTGCATCCAATAATACGCATGGGTGAATTGTTTTTCTTCACTAAATTTACTAGCTAACAAGTAACAGTTGAGACTGACACCGCCATCTATTTCAGCTCGCTTTGAAAGTGTTTTAGCAAGCTCTAATGTTTTCATTGCCCAGCTAAGATTACCCTCTCCTATTTCCAAGATGAGCTGCGAGTTCAACACTCCTAATTGAAGTACTGCTTCTTCTTTACTACCCTTGGAAGAAATATGATCTAACCAATAATGTGAGTTTTCAATCGCCATGCGTTTGATTTCATTGCTCACATTGGGGATATTTAATACATATGTATAGAGTTTGATAATGGTTTTAATAAGGGGCTGAATGACTAGCTTCGATGTGGTGTTTTGTTCTAGAACATTGTAGATAATAAATTCCATTTTTCCAATCAATGCAAGTATATATTCTGAAATGAAATCCATTACGCCATAGGGAAACATAAACCACAAAAAATTATCCAATCTTGCGAGGTCTTTTTGGATAGAATTGAGAGCTTGTTGCAGCTCTAATGATTTGCCAGGCGTTTTTTTTCCTGATATTGGCAATGTATTTAAAAAATATATGTAATTTTCTATTCCTTGCCTAAGCTTGGGTTCAATTGAAACAAGCTCCAGCCTAGGAAATTCATTATGATATAACAACCTTCTCTCATGAATGACTTCAGCGCAAGACATTAGAGCCGTCTCAAACCCTTTGTTATCCGCGCAGGGTTCTTTAGGAAATAAGCCACCTATGTGGATTTTCGCTAATTTACTGCTTAAATCATCTAATTCTGTACCTTTTGCTCCAGGACCATTCTTTATCAAAATTTACCCCAAAATTTAAGTCTTAAAACTAAAAATATTTTAAATACCTTTGATGAATATAGCAATAATCTATATTTGAAATATAAGCTTCCTAAAAAAATAAAAATCCGTGTACCTGCCCGCCTTGCATAGACTCGATTGTTTCTTTCCTATGGCAACTAAAAACAACCATCTGCAAAAACTAACAAAAACTAATTAGCGTTCTCTCATATAGTTTTTAACTTCCCTTACAACACCAAGAATATCTTGATGCTGTATATCCAAATGGGTTACAAGCCGGATCCTTTTGCCTTTCGGAACAAGGATCCCTTTATTTTTAAGAAAAAGAGAAAAAGATAGTGCATGCGCTTCAGAGAGGTTTATATATATTATGTTCGTTTGAATATCCTTCATTTCAACGACAACACCCTCAATCTCGCTTAACAAGTTTGCAAGCAATTGAGCGTTTTCATGATCTTCTCGCAATCTTTCGATGTTATTATTTAATGCATAAATGCCCGCTGCAGCAAGAACCCCCGCTTGACGCATTCCTCCTCCCAGCATCTTACGCCATCTTCTGGCCTCGATGATCTGATCCTTTGAGGCAGACAATACTGATCCTACAGGGGCCCCCAAGCCTTTAGACAAACATATTGAAACAGATTCAAAATGCTTGCTAATTTCCTTCACATCAATTTGAAGTTTTACACGAGCATTAAAAACGCGCGCACCATCTAAATGACATAATAAATGATGTTGCTTGCAAAAATCATTCACTTTGGCCAAATAGGATAACGGCAGAACCTTTCCACCTTGGGTATTTTCTAAACAAAGTAGTTTTGTTCTAGGATGATGATCATCAAGCGGCTTAATGTAATTAACAACTTTATCGAGATCTAACGACCCATCTTCTTCAAAATGTATTGGCTGTGGTTGAATGCTTCCTAAGACAGCAGCACCCCCACCTTCCCATTTATAGGTATGGGCTTCTTGTCCTACAAGATATTCATCTCCCCTCTGGCAATGAATCATGATCCCAATTAAATTAGATTGCGTCCCTGAAGGCACAAATAAAGCAGCTTCTTTTCCAAGGATCTGTGCTGTTTGTTCCTCAAGCTGACGTACAGTAGGATCATCTCCAAAAACATCATCTCCCAATTGGGCATCCCACATGGCTTGCTTCATGCCCAATGAAGGTTTCGTTACTGTATCACTTCTTAAATCGATTATTTTCATATATTCTTCCTAATTTTCTAAACTAGACCCTAACATACGCTTTAGAAGAAAGTATGTATTACATACAATTGATGGTTTGCAATCCGGAGATACTGCAACAGCCTATGATAGATAGGGATTTGCAGATACTACGAGTAAGTAGTAACTGCTCGCTCTCTTTAGAAATCAATCACTCTCAGTCAACTGAATCACCAAGGATTAATAACTTAACATTTACACCGAAGTTTGTACAGTAAACCAGAAAAAAACGTTGGTTTTATTAGCTTTAGCTCACTAGGATTGTGCCCGTTCTCAGGCATGCTATGAAGAGAAAACATATCTTAAGAAGGGAGTGAAATTGATTTCCTAAAGGATTGAAGAACAAGAGAATTAGCAAAAATTAAAGACCTCACATTCTAAAAATGGTATTGAAAAACAGTACCCAAAAAAGCTATTAACAAGATCTTGGGTATTCTCTTTTCATTTTGATTGTGCAAGCATTTTATCTACTGTTTTACTCATTTGATTTAGAATAAATTGTGGTGCTATTCGACTCATTAATTTGAGCATATTGCTTTGACCAGGTCGAATTTCCAATATATTATTTTCTATTCCTTTCACTGCACATTCCACCATCTTGCTCACACTCATAATGGAGGTACCCTTCAGATCTTCAGCATCAAAACGACTTAATAATGCTGTCTGCGTTGCTGGTGGCGCCAGTTCGAATACTTTCACGTTCGTATTTTTTAACTGCACGCGTAACGATTGGGTAAATGAATGTATGGCCGCTTTAGTGGCGCAATAAATTGGTGAAATAGGCAATGGGACAAAAGCTAATCCCGATGAAACGTTCATAATCGCTGCTTCTTTTTTTCCTTTCAATAGTGGCAGAAACTGTTTTATCATTCGAATAGGGCCGTTTAAATTGATATCAATCTCACGCGTGATTTCCACAAGATCAACAGGTTGATCCTGTATGTTTATCTTGCGCATAATTCCGGCGTTATTAATCAACATATTTAATTGTGGAAAATCAGTCGTCATTTTTTCATGCAAACGCGCAATCGCTTTAGGATCGCTCGCATCACTTTGAATAATATTCACTTTTGGAAACTGTGCTTTTGTACTGTCTAATTTATCTTGATCTCGCCCTGTAATAATAACAGTATTCCCCAACTCTAGCAGTTGTTTAGTCAATTCAAGTCCAATACCACTCGTTCCTCCAGTAATTAAAATAGTATTGCCATTGATATTCATCGCTGCTCTCCAAGTTTGGGTAGATTCTATTGGTAAAGTATATCATAGGGTATGAAGAAGAGCTTGATGCAGTAAAACGTATTAATTTCTCTTTCTTGGGCTTGAAATAGGATCTGTTACGGGCGCAGCTACTGACTCCGAGCTAGGAGGACTTGCTTTGCTTGCTGCAAAACTTGTGGTTACTGGCTTTGCCCGTTTATAGATCTTTTTTTGTGGCTTTTCCACTTGTTCAGCAACCTCTTTTGGGGTTCCTTTTTGAGCTTCCTCTACAAAAGGAGCTTGTTGTTGCTCAAAGCTTAACCCATTTAATGTGCGAACTGCTCGAGCATGAAAATAATAGCAACCATCTTTATCCTTTGTATACCCTATCCATGATAATTGACTGGGGATTGCCAATATTTCATCTTCATCATCTTTAATAGCAAGTGCACTTACATCTTGCCCCTGAATACCACCCGTAAAAATGATGACAACATTCCCCTCAAACATTCCTAATTTTGCTGAAGAAGTACTGATAAAACCCCTTTCAAATGTAATCTCTCCTTTTTCTACACATTCTATTCTCTGCTTTAATATGGCTTCTGGTAAATTTTTTTCACCTCTCATCGCAAATTCATAACGTTCTATAGGTATTTTATTCAAACCAATAGCACAAAATGCCGTGTGTAAGATAATTTCTTGTAAGGCAGGGATAGAATCATCAATGACTTTTTTTCCTCTTAATAGTCCATTCATATCAGTATATGCTGCTCCAGAATAAATATTAATTGCCAGTTTTTCAGCATAAGATAGGTTGTCATATTTGCCTTTAGGATCTCTGGCCTTAAAATCCTGCTCAGTAGGAAATTTAAACTCCTCAATATCCTTAATATAAATATCAGGCTTATACTTTTTATATTGAGCTTTATCCTTTAAAAATGTAACGTACTTTTGCATTAAGTTGTCATTAATTTGCAAATGACTTAAATCGCAATTTTTAATAATATCGGTAATATTATATATCTTATTTTCATCAGGAATAGCGAGCAAAACTTCATTGTTAACCGTTTTTCGAATATCCATCTTTTTACCTGACAAAATATCTTTGACAAGTTCTTCCATTTGAATGGTATAGATGGATTTATTTAATGGCCCGTGTGTTAAGTTAAGATCCGGAGAAATTTTATCCATGCGAGATACAATTTCTTTTGCTACATTTTCTTTAGGGTATTTATTGCCTTGTAGGCCAACATTTTTGAACAATTGACTCATTGTCATACCTGAAAGTGGAGGAGGGTTAAACTTTTCATCTAACAATTCCACTCTATACATCGCAGCATTATTTATTTTCATTACTTCTCTAAAAATATTTTTTTCATCTTCATTATCATCCTCAGCCGCATCGAGAAAAGATTTTCTAAGCATCGCGTCTTGTATTTTTATTTTTTTAGCTTCTTTAAATTTTCCCACTAAATTCTTTAGTTCACTCTCACTTTCTGAGAATTGATCAAAGAAATCATTGATTTTTTGCGATAAAAGACTACCAAAATTAATATTTTCTCTTTGGGCTACTTCAAGAGCTTTTGCTAAAGCTTCAATATCTGTATCCTTATTGGTCAGCATTTCAATCAAGCTTTGAACGGTTATTTCTGGCATTTTTCATCCTATTCATGAAGTCTTTTTATACTAATTATGACTTCAAAGATGAAATATGGTTCACAAAATGATTTGATTGGCGGCGGAATAATTAAAATAATTTATGCAAAATCAAATAGTTAACCGTGCAACAGGGACGGTGAGGCTTCCAGACATCCTGTTTATTGCAAGCTTACTCAGCTCTCCTTTGATGGAAGGGAGCATCGTTTAAATAATTTGATGCTCCGGATGTTGGATATACTCATGCTTCATCAATTCAGGATAGAACCGTTCGGCTGGCCCAATATCACTGTCATTTGAAGCTAAACCAAACGTTTCGCTCACCTGTGGCGTCACTTTATTTTCAATATGATGGCTTTCATCATACAAAATTGCAGAAGACGAGGTGAGACTAACAAAGTTAATCGTTCCTAATTGTTCATCTATATCATGTAAGGTCAAAGTCACTTGTGTAGCAGAAGCATCTATACTTGGCAAATTAGATAATTGATGTGTTTCAGATTGGATGGTTAATCCCACATCCGCAGCAAGATAGGTTTTACCTTCAGCCGTTTCATAAGTTGTGTAACCACTCACCATATTACCCGAAATAACAGCACTATGATTATCCGAAACGAGAGAAATCGATGTGATGCCCCGTTGAGATAATGTTTCATACTCGCCAGCATCAACAATACCATTACCATTCTTATCTTGCCAAACGCCAAAATTGCTGTAGCTTGCATCACCCACACCAAGCTTATTGTCTTGATTGCTATCAAACGCTACTAATCCTTGCAAATCGGTTGTGGCTCCTGGAACATAAGAAACA
The DNA here is from genome assembly GCA_963803015.1 of uncultured Gammaproteobacteria bacterium. Lineage (GTDB taxonomy): Bacteria > Pseudomonadota > Gammaproteobacteria > Berkiellales > Berkiellaceae > Berkiella. The sequence continues at coordinate 845,117 of CAWDKV010000011.1, forward strand.
AAAGAAATTTGGTTAATATGCGTTACTTGCCCAGTTCCTTCGGGATCGTAAGCTAAAATTCCATCTTCTGGACCAACCCATCCTATAGAATGATTAAAATTATCTGCTGTTCCCATTAAAGTTGCTAAGGTGACTTGAGAATCATTAAAGGAAATCAGATCAATTTGTCCATCATGATTTAAATCTAATATTACTGGCGCCATGACTGCAATCTGAGCCGTTGCTGGTGCCGAATCAATTCCATAAGTATCTGTTCCAAAATAGGAAATATTATAATCTGTATTTGTTGGAATAATAATCGGCACGTAATATAGGGTTGCATCATTTCCTGATGCTGGAAACCGCGTATCTGTTTTGACTGGAACGCTCAAAGCAGGATCTATATACAATGTCCCATCTGTGGGTAACGTTGGGATGGTAAAGCTTGCTATGCTATCTCCGGTGTCAACATCAGTCCCTATTAAAGTGATTGGAATAGAAGATGCGGTATCTGACCCACTTGCTGAAACATTATCAACAACAGGTGGTGTATTCACACCAGTAATTGTTATGGTATCTGTCGCAGTATCGACGCCACCATGACCATCACTCACTTGATAGGTGAAACTATCTGTCGCTGAATTGCCTTGCGCCAATGTATTAAAAGCGCCATTTGGATCATAGGTATAGCTGCCATTAGTATTAACAGTCAATAAGGCTCCTGAAGATAAAGTGATTTGTACGCCAACATTCCCCGCACTGCCATTCACTTCTGATACGGTTAAAACATCACCGACATCAATATCAGTATCGTTTGCCAACAACCCGGGCGCAGCTACTGTTAAAACCATATTTTTAAATGTTGTTCCGGTATCATCGTTTGCAACTGGTGGGGTATCTACGCCGGTAATCGTTATCGTATCTGTCGCCATACTAAAACCACCATTGCCATCACTTACTTGATAGGTGAAACTATCTGTTGTCGTGCTACCAGCCCCTAAAGTGGGAAATTGTCCATTTGGATCATAGGCATAACTGCCATCCGCATTCATTGTCAGTAATGCGCCTGAAGCTAAAGTGATTTGTGTGCCCACATTTGCTGCACTGCCATTCACTTCTGATACGCGCAACACATCGCCA
>CAWDKV010000012.1:0-4204 GCA_963803015.1 uncultured Gammaproteobacteria bacterium
GGTTTAATACACTATACCGCCCGAAGCTAAGCGCGTACGCGAGGGGAATGTCGCAACATCTCCCGAAACCTTGTCCGGCGTTTAGTACTCGTCGTAGAAACGGATATCGATTCTCTAAAGCCGACTTAGCAGGACTAGTCGTGATTAGCCGGGTCCAAACAAAATGCGCAGGTCCGTAGCTGCTAGCCCGCGATTAACGGGGAACTCCGGCTCCCACCCCCATTGTTGTTGAGATTTTGATTTACGTAGTAGTAGGATCAACGCCACAATTCTTTTGCACCAACAGCTTCCAGGACTAAGTTAAATGAACTTGCCTCCGTTGCCTTCTGTCGATGACCTGGTTCCGTCTGAGGAGGGCGGACCGATTGCTCGATCTGGGTTCGACTATCAGGACGAGGTCGGCGTCAGTTTTCTGCTGGACATGGTAGAAGACACGACTATTCAGAAGGTTCATTTCGAGACGCATGATGACCTTGTGATCGTTAGGGCGGCGGAACCATGTTCCATCGCCGAATTTGTGCAAGTTAAGGCTGGGGAGATAAATCAGCTGTGGACGGTTGCATTCGTCTGTAAGAATGAGAACGGCACCGGAACGTCGATACTGGAACGATCACTGGGGAGGGATTCCTGTCGTGAGCAATCGCTGTTCCGACTTATCACTCTTCGTCAGGTCGCGAGCGAACTGAAACCTCTGACCTTCCCTCGCGATGCTCCCGGTCGTCAGCCTACAGAACCGGCAATGGCAGCCCTTCTCAAAGCATTCGAGCACAAAAAGCTGGCTTGTGTTTCTAAAAAAGGGAATGACGTCAAGTTTTGGGTTGCGAACTGTCTTTGGCAGGAGCGACCTGATCAATCGGCGATCCGGGAAATGAATTTTAGCCGTTTAATGCGTCTCGCGAGCCGTCGCGGCTATTCTCTGTTTTCTGAGCAATCGGACCAACTGCTTGAAGACCTTCGGCTCTGGGTGAAGAGGGCGGGAGCCGCGCGCTGGAGATCCAATCGCGACGAAAAGATTGTCACGAGAGTGCAAATCTGTTCTTGGCTGGATCGCCGCCTGGCTGACTTGCGCAGCGGAGTTGCGTCGCCCTCCGGCGGCAAGCTCGCCGGAAAGATGGAAGAGGCTGGTCTTTCGGAAGAGCAAGTGCGGATGGCAGTCGACCTGCGCCTCAGCTATGCAAAAATTGTCCGGACTTCGCGCTACATGACCACAAAGAACGCAGATAAACTCCAGTTTCGGGTCAAATCGGAGCTCGCCTCTTTACGGGCACGCATGATGGCGGGCCAACTCCAGCTTGATGGACAAGGTTTCCATCTGCTCTGCCTCGAACGAATGGATATTATTAACTCCGCACGCCGGAGCGATACGGACGACCAGTCAGGATTCATAAAAGGCTGCATGTACGACATAACCGACCGCTGTCTTCACCGGTTTTCAAAGCCAGCATGAAGTCGATTAAACATCTCGCCGCCTATCCTGTCAGCCTGCCACTCGCGGCAGATGACATTCTTGAATTTCATGCGGCCCGATTGTTACTTTTGCTCGAAGTCTGCGGCACTGCAGGTCGTATAGATGGGCTGACCAAGATGGCAAAACTCGACTTCTTTAACCGCTATCCCGATTTCTTTGCCGCAGCTACAGCCGCCAAATCAGGCGGTGCGCCGGACGCGCCGATCATCGCTCACGCCGGCGATGCCGTGGAATCCGCGATGGTCCGCCATCATTATGGGCCCTGGGATTTGCGTTACTACCACACACTTGCCTATCTGGAGGCGAACCAGCTCATATCGGTGAAAAAGCACAAGAATGCCTACCAGATTTCATTAACGAACCTGGGCCGGGATCGAGCTAAGGCTCTCATTTCGCGCCCATCGTTCCGTTCCATAGTTGATCGTATGCGGCTGGTCAAGCAACAGTTTGGACAGATGACTGGCAATTCGCTCAAACAGCTTATCTACTCCATGTTTGAGAAAGAAGTAGTAGAGCGTCCTTTAGGAGAACTGATCGGATGAGCGGGCCATTTCTTTCCGTCCGACGTATCGATCGCAAACTGTGGAATGGATCTACGGAAGCGCTTGAATTTGAAGACGGTGTCAACGTACTTGTGGGCGTTCCCAACACCGGCAAGACAAAGTGGCTGCAAACGCTCGATTTCCTCCTCGGCGACTCCGGCACCAATCCTTTTGAGAATTCGTCGGACCCAACTCTTGCTGAAAAATACGACGCGGCAAGCACGTTGCTCCTCGTTGGTGGAGAGCAGTTCCTCGTTGAACGTCGGTGGAAAGAAGCTGGCGCCAAGACGAAGCTTTTTGTGAACGGTGGTGTGATCAGCCCATCCGATTTCCAATTCCTCCTCATGGAAAGACTCAATATTCCTTTGTTGCATTTCCCGAAAGGGAACCCCATGTCTGGACAGACATGGCCCCAGCTTAGTTTTCGTATGTTGCTTCGTCACATCTACCGGCAACAACGGTTTTGGGGGGACTTGGCGGACCAGCAGCCATGGATGGAGCAATATGCCTGCCTTCTGCAGTTTCTCGGTCTGGCTGAACGGCTCTTTACAGCTGAGTACGGCCGCTTAGTCGAGCTGAAGATGAAAGCGGAGCGCTTGACAGCACGCAGAGAACAGTACGGATTGACCCTCAATGAACTCGCCGCAGACTTGCTGACCGAAGCTGGATTCGCTACGGGCGTTACGGAGGCCGGAGTCCACCGCGCAGAGGCTAGTCTCGCTGCCGAAATCGCCGCTCTTCAACAGAGGCGGATTGACTTAATCGCGGAAGCCAAGGATAAGAACATTGCATCCGGCCAGCGAAATGTTACGGATCAACTGGCCGAGAAACGGACTGCCCTGATCGCGTCATTGGAGAGCTTGCGTCAAAGGCTCGCGTCCGCTAACGAGCGCTCAGACGAATTGCGTCTTTACATTGCTGATTTGACCGAAGAGCTTGACCGCATGGCTAGGGCCGAGGATGCTGGCAATGCTCTTGCAGACCTGCACATCACTCACTGCCCTGCCTGCGATCAACCGGTTGCGGATTCGCAGATCGATACGAGCCAATGTTTTCTCTGTCATCAGACCCTGCCACTTGACGATGGAGGCACCGACGGGGGCGATACGAGGTTGCAGTTTGAACGCGACAGACTCACGGGAGAACTCAAAGAAGCCCAGGAACTCGTTGAGACCGTAGATCGGGACGTGACAAAGATTCGCAGAGGGATCGCCATGCGCGAGGAAGAATTGCGTTCAACCGAGAATCAGCTCGCGCCAGCTCGGAATGCTGTCTCTGCTTTCGTGCAGAGCGAAGTCAGCGCAATTGATATGGCGCTTGGCCAACTGAATGAACGCCAGCGACAACTTGGCCGTATACACGGCGCTCTGGGAATTGGCACGGAGCTCACGTCTCAGATCCGAGCAATTGAGAAAGACATTGAGCGGCTTCAAGAGTCCGTTGACGAGGCCGTAAGCCGGGTAGACTTTCGCACGGCAGAGTCGATGCTCTCGAATGGAATGAACGAGTATTTGAGGGCTATCGAGCGCATGCGGCCAGGCGCATGGCGGCACAATCCTGTGACGGTTGAGCTGTCACGCTATAACTTCAATTTAAGGGTCGGAACGAAGCGATGGGAAGCTGCGTTGGGTGGCACGGACAGCCTCTTTTTCCTTATGGCGTATCAATACGGCCTTCTGACATTGAGTGCACAGCCCGGATGTCATTATCCCGGCATTTCCATAATCGATCTGCCTGGTGAATTCGCTGGGGAAGCCGTCGAAGATAAAGAGAACTTCATCGTGCAGCCTTTTATCGACCTATTGGCGTCAAATCAGCTTGCCGGGGCGCAAACGATCATCACCGGTGCAGCGTTTAAAGACCTCCAAAATGTTCGTCATCGCGTACTTCATGAGGTCTATGTGGCCTGAAAGCCCACCGTTGCACGATGAGGACCAAGACCAATTGGACCTCAGAAACGCGATTGTGTATATGCAGCTCGCGAAATGATCACATGACACGGCGCTGAGCGACATCGCCCCACTTGTTGAACGCGGTATCCTTGCCCGAAATTCCCAAGCTGGGCGCAGCACCAGCTATTCGGATTCGTCTGACAGCGTTTGCTCGAACCCGGCGACCAAACGGAAGGAAAGCCTTGGGTCACTCCCAACTGAATTACAGATTTTCGCGTAGTGCAGTGCTTAGAACGGGGAAT